>NZ_JBMHMA010000006.1:4800000-6893752 GCF_049179175.1 Solwaraspora sp. WMMA2101
GGATCCGCAGCACCGCCGGGGTGTAGCAGTAGGTGTGGTCGCACATCAGCGTCAGACCACGCCGCTCGGCCTCGGCGACCAGGGTGGCGCCGTCGGCGTGGTTGGCGGCGAGCGGCTTCTCGACCAGCACGTGCTTGCCGGCCCGCAGCGCGGCGGACGCGACGTCGAGGTGGGTGCCGGCGGGGGTGGCGATCGCCACGGCCTGCACCGTGTCGTCGGCGAGCACCTGCGCCAGGTCGTCGGTCGCGCCGATCGTGGAGTAGTCGCCGAGCACCGTACGGGCCCGGCCGAGATCGAGGTCACAGAGCCAGCGCAGCCGGAACGCCGGGCTGGACATGAAGTTGCGGACCAGGTTGGGGCCCCAGTAGCCGGCGCCGATGACGGCTACGCCGATGGGCTCGTCCGGCGTGGCAGGCGGATGAGTCACGGATGTCCATTTCGTCGGGGGGCGTGTGACCCGGACACGGCCGGGAGACCCGGGCCACCGAAGGGCGTGTGCGCAGCCCACCGGCCGGCCCGGCGGAGAGGGTCCGTCGGCGAAGCTACCGAGCGTTGCCGTCCCGACGCTAGCGCTGTGACGTAAACCCGGCACAACCGCGAGGCCACGAGGTACCTTCGGTGACCCGGGCCCGCCTGTCGGCCAGTGCCGGCCCGGAGAGTCGGCCGCCTCGTGCTCGGATCCTCGGGCCGTGCCGGGGTGCCGGGTCAGCTTCCCGACATCGGTGCCGGCGGCGAGCGCCTACCGTGTGCGCCGCACCTCCGGCAGCTCTGACACACTGCCCGGTGACCAGGGAGGATCACTGCTGATGGCCGCCACCACACCAGACCGGGGCACCGCCGCCGACGCCGGCTCCGGGCCACACCCGGGCGTCACTGTCGCCGGTTCCGCCGACGTGGCCGACGCGGCACGCATCGGCGCCGGCACCCGCGTCTGGCACCTGGCCCAGGTCCGCGAGGACGCCACGGTCGGCCGTGACTGCATCATCGGCCGAGGGGCGTACGTCGGGCCGGGGGCCCGCCTGGGCGACAACGTGAAACTGCAGAACTACGCCCTGGTGTACGAGCCGGCGCAGCTTGACGACGGGGTGTTCGTCGGCCCGGCGGCGGTGCTCACCAACGACGAGTACCCCCGCGCCGTCACCCCGGACGGACGGCTGAAAACCGGCGACGACTGGACCGCGGTCGGCGTCACCGTCG
This sequence comes from Solwaraspora sp. WMMA2101, assembly GCF_049179175.1. NCBI lineage: Bacteria > Bacillati > Actinomycetota > Actinomycetes > Micromonosporales > Micromonosporaceae > Solwaraspora > Solwaraspora sp. WMMA2101. Next base: position 4,801,198 of record NZ_JBMHMA010000006.1, read on the forward strand.
GCACCGGTGCGGCGATCGGTGCCCGGGCGGTCTGCGTCGCCCCGGTGCGCATCGGCCGCTGGGCGACCGTCGCCGCCGGTGCCGTGGTCACCCGCGACGTACCGGACTTCGCGCTGGTCGTGGGGGTGCCGGCGCGGCGGGTCGGCTGGGTCGGGCGGGCCGGCGTACCGCTGGTCGCCGACGGTGCCGGCCGGTTCGTCTGCCCTCGGACCGGGCAGCGCTACGTCGAGCACGACGGGCTGCTCACCGAGGAGTGACCTCGGCCCGCCGCACCCGGACGGCGTCGTCAAGCTCCGTGGGTGCCGAGGGCGTCGAACTCCTCCCACGGCAGGTCGAGCGGGCGAAGCCGGTCCAACGCCGGCCGGTGGCGGGCACCGACGAACACGTGGTGGTCGCCGTCGGAGTCGGCGGCCGCCACGGCGACCACCAGACCGGGCCCGGCGTGGAGGCTGACCGGGCCGCCGCGCCAACCGGCCGGGGCGAGTGGCACCGTACGCAGCGCCGAGGTCAACCGGTGAAGCGCGGTCGGTCCGAGCCAGCCGAACCCGCCGACCGGTGCGCCGACCGCCGCCTCCGAGAGCACGAACTGCAGCAGTACGCCGCTCAGCGGCTCGGCCTCGTCGACTGCCGTACGTCCGTCGTCGCACCGCACCGGTGGGTCGACCGGCCCTGGCCGGTATCGCAGGGTGAACGCGCCCTGGTTCTCGTCGGCGAAGCCCACCCAGCCGTCGGCGTCCGGGACCAGCCGGTCGACCGGCCGGATGGCGTTCTGCACCCCGTACACGACCGCCCGCCCGGCGGCGGCCCGGTAGAACTGGCGCAACGGCGGCGGTACGGCGACGTCGCCCCGATCGGCGTCACCGGTGGCGGTCGGGTGAGCCGGCACGTCGGCGTACCAGCCCGCGACGAAGTCGCGCAGTGCGGCGACCCGGTCGGTCGCCACCAGCGTGACCCACTGCGTCGCGGTCGGCTCCGGGTCGTCGACGGGCGGCACCGCAGGATCATAGGCAGTCCGGACCACAGGAAGTCCGGTGGCCGGCCGGGTCAGGCGTGGGTACGGCGTTCCGGTTCGCTGGCACCTGCCGCGACCTTCTCGGCGGTCTGCTCGACCGACACGGCCTCGGCCGGCACCGCGTCGACCGGCAGCGCGTCCTCCAGCACGGTCTCCTCCTGCACAGGCTCCTTCGGCACGGTCTCCTCCTCGTCCTGACGCATCCCGGCGAGCCGTTGCTGTTCGGCGGCCAGCTCGGCCTGGACCGCGGTGAGCGTCCGGCGGGCCTCGTCGGACTCCTGCCGGGTCACCACCATCTGGTGCCGCAGGTCGGCCAACGCCTGCTGGGCCTCGGCGACCTCCTGCAGCACCTCGGTCAACTGCTGGCCAGCGGCGACCACCTCACGCTGCGCCGACGCCACCTGCTGCTGGCTGCTGGCCAGCTGCCGTTGGGCGATCGCCGCGTGCTCCTCGGAGAGTCGCCGGACGCTGGCCGCGTGCTCGTCGGCGCTGCCCCGGGTGCTCAACGCGTACTCCTCGGCCTGCTGACGGATGGTCACCGCCTGCTCCTCGGCGCGCGAGCGCAGATGCGTGGCGTACTCCTCGGCCTCACCGCGCTGGTTGGCGATGATCTCCTGCGCGGCGGTGCGCCACTGCTCCACCTCCTGCTCGGCGGTGCCGCGCAGCTCACCGATCTCCTGCTCCATCGTGGCGCGCCGCTGGTCGACCTCCTGCTGCACCTCGGCACGCAGCGCGGCCAGTTCCGCTTCGACGGTGTCGCGGCGGGCCGTCACCTCCTGGTCGAGCTCGGAGCGGGTCTGCGCGACCAACGCATCGGTCTCGGCATGGGTACGGGTGACGTACTCGGTCGCCGATTCGACCGCCTCGGCGGCCTCGCGCCGGGCCGCGTCGGCGGCCGCCTCGGCCTCCGTACGGATGCGTTCGGCCTCCTGCCGGGCCGCCGCGACCGCTGCCTCGGCGGCGTCCCGCAGGTTGGTGGCCTCTTCCTGGGCGGCGGTGACCATTCGGCTGGCTTCCATCCGCGCCTGGGTGACCAGGCGTTCCGCCTCGGCGGTGGCGTCGGCCATCGTCCGGTCGGCGCTCTCCTGGGCGGTGGTGACCGTCGTGTCGGCCTGCTCCTGCGCGGCGGTGACGGTGTCCCGGGCCTGCCGTTGTGCGGCCTTGATCGTCTCGTCGGCCTCCCGTTGCGCCGCGTGGACGGTGTCGGCGGCCTGTTGCCCGGCGGTGGCGACGACACGGTCGGCCTCCTCGCGGGCGGCGGTCAGGCCGGCCTCGGCCGCGACCCGCAGGTTCTCGGCCTCCTCGCGGGCGGCGGCCACGGTCGCCTCGGCCTCGGCGCGGCGGGCGGCGTTGGCCTTCTCCTCCTCGGTCCGCCGGGCGGCGAGGGCCAGCTCGAAGTCGCGGATGGCGGTGTCGGCCTGCTGCCGGGCGTCGGCCAGCACCTGCTCGGCTTCGGCCCGCCGGGCGCTGATCTCCTCGGCTGCGTGGAACCGGATCTCGTCGGCCTGCTCCTCGGCGAGGGTGAGGATGTGTTCGACCCGGGGACCGAGGTGGCGGAACGACACCTGGCCGATGAAGCTCGCCTCGCGGCGTGACTCGGTCAGCTCGGCCTGGAGCTGCTCGATCTGCGCGGCCATGGTGTTCAGCTGCACGTACGCCTGTTCGCGCTCGGCACCCAGGGTGGCAAGTTCGTTCTCGGTCCGGGCGATGTACCTGTTGACCTGGCTTCTGTCGTACCCACGCAGGGCCAGCTCGAAGTCCGGCCCGGACCGGGTGTCGCCGTCGAGCGTGAAGATTTCTTCGCCTTGCGCCATGGCTCCATCCTCACACGCAGCGCCCCGTTGCGCGGCGATACCCACGCTCCTGGAAGGACGCGCGTCACTTCGGAGGAATTGTCAGGTGTGAACGGTTCGTCCGGCGGGTACGCCGGAACGTCGGGCGAACAGCGGACGGGCCGCAGACGTCGGACGGGCCGCGCCGGTGTCCCGGCGCGGCCCGTCCGACCGTCGTGTCGCGTGGTGCGGTGTGCCTCGTGCGGCTGCGGTCTGCTCAGCCTGCCGACTTGGCGTCGACCCGGTCGGCGCTCTCGCCGGCGTCGCCCTTCTTGGCGTCGCCACCGCCCGGCACGCCCGGAACTATGCCGGCCAGGCCGGAGAGCATCTGCCCGAGCTGCGAGGTGACCGCGTCCTTCTGCCGGGTCAGGTCCTCCACCTCGCGGCGGGCCGCCTGAGTGGTCAGCTCGGCCTCGGTACGGGCCTCGGTCAGCTGGCGGTTCGCCTCGGCCCGTGCCTCGCTGAGGGTCTTGTCCGCCAACGCCTTGGCCTTGTCCACGGTCTCCTGGGCGGACCGCTCGGACTCGATGCGGCGTGCCTCGGCCCGCTGCTCGATCTCCTTCGCCCGGTCCTCGGCGGCCCGGGCCCGGCCCTCGGCCTCGGCGACCAGCCGCTGGGTCTGGGCCACCTGGGCGGCGTGCCGCTCGGACTCCTCCCGCTCGGCCTTCTCCCGCCGCTCGGCCAGCTGCAGCTCCAGGGCCTGCAGGTCCTTGTCCCGCTTGTCCCGGGCGTCGGTCAGCAGCTTGGTGGCCTCGGCGCGCTTCTCCTCGGCCTCCCGTGCGGCCTTCGCCCGCAGCTGGGTGATCTCGCGCTCGGCGGTGGCCCGCAGCGTGGCGACCTCGCGCTCCACGGTCGACTTCAGCTCGGCCACCTCGTGGGCGGTGACCGCCCGCAGCTGCTTGGTCTCCCGCTCCGCGTCGGCCCGTAGCGTGTCCGCCTCCCGGCGGGCCTGCACCCTGACCTCGGCCGCCTCCCGCTCGGCCGCGGTCCGTACGCTGCCCGCCTCGCGCTCGGCGCCGGCCTTCATGGCCGCCGCCTCCGCCCGCGCCTTGTCGGTGATCTCCCGCGCCTCCAGCCGCGCGCCGGACAGGATGCCCTCCGACTCCCGCTTCGCCTCACCACGGTGGTCGTTGGCCTGCTCCTCGGCGAGCCGCAGGATCTGCTCGACCCGGGTGCCCAGTCCGGAGAGGGTAGGTCGGTTGTTCTCCTCGAGCTGCTTGTTGGTGTCGGTGAGCTTCTGCTCGAGGGAGTTGAGGCGCTGCTCGGCCTGGCGGAGCCGGCGCTGCGCGTCGTTCATCCGCTGCTCGGCCTCAGCTCGAGCCTGCTCCGACTGGGTGAGGGCGGCTACCAGCCGTTGCAGGTGGTCATCCACCTGGCTGCGGTCATAGCCACGAAGCACGACGGTGAAGTCGTGCGGAGCGCTGGCGTTATCGAAGAACGCAAGGGAGGACTGCTGCTGGGGCATTGAGACATAGTGGCAGACACACCAGGGGGCTTCGCAAGAGCGGACTGCTCGTCACCACGATAGCCGACATGGTCATCTTTCCCTGGCCGTCCGGCGATCGGTGCACAAATTGTAGGCGGTTGCGTACGCAGCGGAGTTAGTTGGTGTCGAGGGATGCGGGATGTCGTCGCCATCGACGAGTGTTTACGCAGCTCACGGCGGCTGCCGCCGGCTGCCGACGGGGGCGGACGGGTCAGGTACCCGAGGGGTGCCGGCGGCGGCGTCGCCGCCGGCCAAAATTGACGCGGCCGCGCCGGTGGTTTTCTTTCGGTATTCACCCCGGACGTGATTCGACAGCCCGGGCCGGCGGTCCGTCGCCCGACCACGACTACGGAATCGGTGGCCCGGCCGGCTGCACCAACTCCACCAGCACCCCGCCGGCGTCCTTGGGGTGCACGAAGTTGATCCGGGATCCGGCGGTCCCCGGCCGGGGCGCGTCGTAGAGCAGCCGCAGCCCGCGCTCACGCAGCGCCGCGCACGCCGCGTCGATGTCCACCACGGTGTAGGCGACCTGCTGCACCCCGGGGCCCCAGCGGTCCAGGAACCGGGCGATCGTCGAGTCGGCCGACAGTGGGGCGAGCAACTGCACCTGGCCGCCGTCGGGCGCCGGACCCACGGCGAGCATCGCCTCGCGTACCCCCTGAGCGTGGTTGACCTCGGTGTGCACGCAACGCATGCCGAACGTACGGGTGTAGAAATCGATCGCGGTGTCCAGATCGGCCACGGCGATGCCGACGTGGTCGATCCGCAGCAGGCCGATGTCTGTGACGTAGTCGGCAGCGGTCTCGGCGGGAGCATCTTCGGTCATGGCGCTAGTCTGACCGAACTATCGTTAAGTTGTCGCCGGCACTCCGGCTTTCCCCACACCGCGCGGAGGCGAAGTTCCCATGACCTCGGTGATCGTCAGCGGCGCACGGACCCCGATGGGCCGGTTGCTCGGCAACCTCAAGGACTTCCCGGCGACCACGCTCGGCGCGGTCGCCATCTCCGCCGCGCTCGGCCGCGGCGGCGTCGACCCCGACCAGGTGCAGTACGTGATCATGGGCCAGGTGCTGCAGGCCGGCGCCGGGCAGATGCCCGCCCGCCAGGCGGCGATCGGCGCCGGCATCCCGATGAGCGTACCGGCGCTGAGCATCAACAAGGTGTGCCTGTCCGGCCTCGACGCGATCGCCCTGGCCGACCAGCTGATCCGCGCCGGCGAGTTCGACGTCGTGGTCGCCGGCGGCATGGAGTCGATGACCAACGCCCCGCACCTGCTGCGCGGCCAGCGGGCCGGCTACAAGTACGGCGACGTCGTCGTCGCCGACCACATGGCCCTGGACGGGCTCACCGACGCCTTCGACTGCTGCGCGATGGGCGAGTCGACCGAACGGCACGGTGTCCGGCACGGCATCAGCCGGGCCGAGCAGGACGCCTTCGCCGCCGCCAGCCACCAGCGCGCCGCGCTCGCCCAGAAGAACGGCGTCTTCGCCGAGGAGATCACCCCGGTCGAGGTGCCGCAACGCAAGGGTGACCCGGTGCGGCTGCTCGACGACGAGGGCATCCGCCCGGACACCACGGTCGAGACGCTGGGGCGGCTGCGCCCGGCGTTCACCCCGGACGGCACCATCACCGCCGGCAGCTCGTCGCCGATCTCCGACGGTGCCTGCGCCGTGGTGGTGATGAGCCGGGCCCGCGCCGAGGCGCTCGGGCTCGACTGGATCGCCGAGATCGGGGCGCACGGCAACGTCGCCGGCCCGGACAACTCGCTGCACTCCCAACCCTCCAACGCCATCCGCCAGGCCCTCGACAAGGCCGGGCTGACCGTCGCCGACCTCGACCTGATCGAGATCAACGAGGCGTTCGCCGCGGTCGGCATCCAGTCGATGCGCGACCTCGGCGTCGACGCCGACATCGTCAACGTCAACGGCGGCGCGATCGCCCTCGGCCACCCGATCGGCATGTCCGGCGCCCGGCTCGCGTTGACCCTCGCGCTGGAGCTGCGCCGCCGGGGCGGCGGCACCGGCGCGGCGGCGCTCTGCGGCGGCGGCGGCCAGGGCGATGCCCTGATCCTGCGGGTGCCCGCCGGCACGTGACCAGCATCGACCGGACGACCAGGGCCGGCTCCCCCGACGTACCCGGGCTCGTCCGGCGGGCCCGCGACGGCGACCCCCGGTCGGTCGCCCGGCTGATCACCCTGGTCGAAACGGGCGCGCCGCAACTACCGCAGGTCGCCGCCGCGCTCGCGCCGTTCACCGGCAACGCCGTGGTGGTCGGCCTGACCGGGGCACCGGGGGTGGGCAAGTCCACCACCACCAGTGAACTGGTCCGGCGGTTGCGCAGCAGCGGCCAACGGGTCGGCGTCCTCGCCGTCGACCCGTCCAGCCCGTTCAGCGGCGGGGCGATCCTCGGCGACCGGGTCCGGATGCAGGAACACGCCACCGACCCGGGGGTCTACATCCGGTCGATGTCCAGCCGTGGCCACCTCGGCGGGCTGGCGTCGGCCACCCCGGCGGCGGTGCGGGTCCTCGACGGCGTCGGCTGCGACGTCGTACTGATCGAAACCGTCGGCGTCGGTCAGGCGGAGGTCGAGGTCGCCGGGCTGGCCGACACCACGGTGGTCCTGCTCGCCCCCGGCATGGGTGACGCCGTCCAGGCCGTCAAGGCCGGCATCCTGGAGATCGCCGACGTCTTCGTGGTCAACAAGGCCGACCGCGACGGCGCGGACGCCACCGTACGGGATCTCAAGGGGATGCTGGCGCTCACCGCGACCGGCCCGGGCGGCTGGCGGCCGCCGGTGGTGCGTGCCGCCGCCGCCCGCGGCGAGGGCGTCGACGAGCTGGCCGAGGCGATCCGCCGGCACCGGGACTGGCTGACCGGGCGCGGCGAGCTCACCGCCCGTCGGGCCCGGCGGGCCGCCGCCGAGGTCGAGGCGATCGCGCTGGGCCGGCTGCGGGAACGCATCGGCGCGCTGCGCGACGGTACGCTGCTGACCGGCATCGCCGCCGACGTGCTGGCCGGTCGACTGGACCCGTACGCCGCCGCCGACCGCCTCCTCGACGACCTGACACGGGGCAGCTGACGACGACCGGAAGCGTTAGGGTCACCGGGTGCAGACCACTGTCGATCACGCGAGCGTCCAACTCGACGCGGTGACCCTCGGCCACGGCGGTGCCGAGCCGGTGCTGCGCGACGTCTCCCTGACCGTGCGGCCGGGTCGGCTGCTGGCCGTGACCGGCCCGTCCGGTGCCGGCAAGACCACGCTGCTGGCCGCGCTGGCCGGGGCACTGCGCCCGACCGCCGGGACCGTGTCGGTCGGCGGGGAGCCGCTGCGCGACCGGGACCACGCCGTCGCCCGCAAGGTGGTGCTCGTCCCGCAGGACAACGGGCTGGCCGCCGTCCTGACCGCCAGCGAGAACCTGCAGGTCGCGTTGATGGCGGTCGGGCTGAGCCCGGTCGACGCCCGCCGGGCCGCCCACACGGCGCTGGACCGGCTCGGCCTGGCCGGCCAGGCCGAGCAGCTGGTTGAGGAGCTCTCCGGTGGGCAGCAGCAGCGCACCGCCCTGGCCCGGGCGTTGGCGCTGCGCGGCGACGTGCTGCTCGCCGACGAGGTGACCAGCGAACTGGACGCGGCCAACCGCCAGCTGGTCCTCGAACTGCTGCGGGCCGAGGCCGACCGGGGTGCCACCGTCGTCTTCGCCACCCACGACCCGGAGGCGGCGGCCGCCTGCGACGCCGAGCTGCACCTGCTCGACGGCCGCGCGGAGCTGGTCCGGCCCTGGCCCGACCCGGACCAGAGGTCTCCCGACGCCTGACCGGCCCCCGACACCCGGGTCAGGAGAACAGGGCGCTGTAGCCGTTGAGCGCCGGCTGGCCGCCGAGGTGGGCGTAGAGCACGGTCGCGTCGCGGTCGATCTCACCCCGGCCGACCAGGTCGATCAGCGCCGCCATCGACTTGCCCTCGTACACCGGGTCGGTGACCATGCCCTCGGTACGGGCGGCGAGCCGCATCGCGTCCAGGGTCGCCTCGTCGGGGATGCCGTACGTACCGGCGTGGTAGCGCTCGTCCAACTCGACGTCGTCGGCACCGATCGGCCGGCGTACACCGATCAGCTCTGCGGTCTGCCGGGCGATCCGGGTCACCTGCTCACGGGTGCGGTCCGGGGCCGCCGAAGCGTCGACGCCGAGCACCCGCCGGGGCCGCGCCCCGGAACCGGCGCCGGCCTCGGCGAGCGCGGCGAACCCGGCGACCATGCCGGCCTGGGTGCTGCCGGTGACCGAGCAGACGACGATGGTGTCGAAGAAGACACCGAGCTGCTGTTCCTGCTGCGCCACCTCGTACGCCCAGTTGGCGAAGCCGAGGCCGCCGAGGCGGTGGTCGGAGGCCCCGGCCGGGATCGGGTACGGCCGTCCGCCCGCGTCGGTGATCTCCTGCAGCGCCTGCTCCCAGCTCTCGCGGAAGCCGATGTCGAACCCGGCCCGCACCAGCCGTACGTCCGCTCCGGCGAGCCGGCTGATCAGGATGTTGCCGACCTTGTCGTAGACCGCGTCCGGCCAGTCGACCCAGCTCTCCTGCACCAGCACGCACTTCAGCCCGACGTGTGCCGCGACGGCGGCGACCTGCCGGGTGTGGTTGGACTGCACACCGCCGATCGACACCAGCGTGTCGCAGCCGGTGGCGAGGGCGTCGGCGACCAGGTACTCCAGCTTGCGGGTCTTGTTGCCGCCGTAGGCGATGCCGGAGTTGCAGTCCTCGCGTTTGGCCCAGACCGCCGCCCCGCCGAGGTGGCGGGTGAGCCGGTCCAGCCGGTGCACCGGCGAGGGGCCGAACAGCAGCGGGTGGCGCGCGAACGCGGTGATCGACATGTCGGTCTCCCTAAGGGGGCGGTCAGCGGGTGAGTCAGGTGCGGTGGGCAGGTCAGGTGAGCGTCGGGTCGGCGGCGAGGGTCACCAGCGACTGCCAGATCAGCGCGGTGATCTCGGTGGCGCGGGTGGCGTCGCGGTCGGCGCACGCGTCGATCAGCTGCTCGTGCAGGGCGACCGACCGGGTGGCGCCGGCCGGGCTGAACTGGTGCCGCTCCAACCGGCGGATCAACGGCGTGTAGCGGGCGATGGTCGCGGCGGCGGCCCGGTTGCCGGCCGCGTCGACCAGGACCTGATGCAGGTCGTCGTCGGCGGCCAACGCGGCGTCGAGGTCGCCGGTCGCGCAGGCCGCCGCGAACCGGCGGTTCGCGGCCCGCATCGTGGCCACCTGAGCGTCGGTGAGAGCCGGTACGCCGGTGCGGGCGGCGAGTTCGTGCATGGCGCGCACCACGGCGGCGGCGTCCCGGACCTCGTGCGGCACCAGCGGGGTGACCCGGGTGTGGCTCTGCGGCTTGCGTTCGACGAGCCCTTCGTCGGCGAGCCGGGCGAGTGCGTCGCGCACCGGTGCCCGGGAGAGCCCGAGCTGCTCGGCGAGGTCCTGATCGCGTACGGCGACCCCGGGCGCGAGGTCACCGCGCACGACGGCGTCACGGATGGCCGCGTACGCGCTGTCGCGCAGCAGCGTTCGGGGCACAGGCTGCAATGGCACACTGAAATGTTAGATGTTAAGTCGTCCCGTCGCCAGCGATCTAGAAGAATCTGGCCGGTATATCGACCAGAATCCTTCTAGATCGCCAGCAGGTAATCGGTTCAGCCAGCCCAGCCGGCAGCCCGTAGCGCACCACGTACCTGGTCGACGACCTCCGCCGGTCGGGAGCGGATCAGAAAGGCAGGAAAGCGCAGGATTCGGTCGCCGGCGATCCACACGTCGTTCTGCCGCTTCATGTCGGCAGCCCACTCGCGTACGTCCATGTGGTGTGCCCCGTCCACCTCCACCTGCAGCCGCCACTGACGCCAGTACGCGTCGAGGTAGCGCAGCCGGCCGGACCGGTCACGTCGCCGTTCCTGCAGGTCCGGTAGCGGTAGCCGGTGATGTCGACAAAGTCGGATGAAGTCGATCTCGGACAGCGCCGTCGCGCCACCGTCGGCGTCCACGGCGGTGACGCTGATCAGCTGGCGTCGCCTGGCCCGGGGCATCCGCCGCAGCACGGCGAGGATCTCCGCCGGGGTGACCCGACGCTGCTGACATCCGGCGGCGACGATCGCCTGTGCCTCATCGTCGGACCGGGCCCAGCCGGCCGCGTCCACCAGCGACCGCGCCATGCTGGTCCGCATCGGGCGCCCGACCTGGCGGTGATCGTCAGGCAGTACGCCGGTTCGGTGCACCACCATCGCCGGCATGTCCAGCGGCAGCCGCCGACGCAGGTCCGGGTACTGCCGGTCAGGACTCTGATCGGACCGGGGCCGGTGAAGCGCAGACCACCCTCACGGGCGGCGGTCAGTCCGGCAAGCAGTGCGGTCGGACCGGCCAGCAGCACCGCCACCCAGAGCGCCTGACCAGCGGTCAACGGACCGTTGTGGGTCAGCACCACGCCGGAGCAGATCCGCCGCCACTGGCCACGGTCCAGCCTGCGCCGCAGCCCCGACCGGCCCAGATGCTCGACGGCCTGCCTCGCGCTGAGCACACCGGACTGCTCGAACACGAGCCAGTCGAGATCCCCGGCGGAAGGGCCAGGCAAGCTCCGGGACAGCCACATCCATCGATTCTCGCCGCGAGAATCAACCCGACCGGGACAACCGGGACGCACCAGCGCCCGGTGACGGGTCGCCGTCGAGCGCCGCCGTCACAGTTGCGGGGCGACCTCGGCGGCGACGAGTTCGAGGTGGTCGAGGTCGGCCAGGTCCAGCACCTGCAGGTAGATGCGCTGGGCACCGATCTCGGCGTACCGGCCGATCTTCTCCACGACCTCGGCCGGCGTGCCGGCCAGACCGTTCTCGCGCAGCTCGTCCGGCTCCCGGCCGATCGCCGCTGCCCGCCGCGCGACCTCGGCGTCGTTGCGTCCGCAGCACAGGATCAGTGCGTTGGACAGCCGGAGGCTGTCCGGGTCGCGGCCGCCGGTCGCGCACGCGGCGCGGACCTGCGCGAACAGCCGGGCCGACTCGGCGACGCCCTCGAACGGGACATTGAACTCGTCGGCGTAGCGGGCGGTCAGCTGCGGGGTCCGCTTGCGTCCCTTGCCGCCGATCAGCACCGGCGGTCGGGGCCGCTGGACCGGCTTGGGCAGTGCGGGGGAGTCGGTGACCTGGTAGTACCGGCCCGAGTAGTCGAACGTGTCGCCGACCGGCGTCTCCCACAGCCCGGTGATGACCGCCAGCTGCTCCGCCAGCCGGTCGAACCGTTCGGCCAGCGGTGGGAACGGCACGGCGTACGCCGTGTGTTCGGCTTCGAACCAGCCGGCGCCTAGGCCGAACTCGACCCGACCGCCGCTCATCTCGTCGACCTGGGCGACGGTGATCGCCAGCGGGCCGGGGTAGCGGAACGTGGCGGCGGTCATCAGGGTGCCGAGCCGGATCCGGCTGGTGTCGCGGGCCAGCCCGGCGAGGGTGGTCCAGGCGTCGGTGGGGCCGGGCAGCCCGTCCGCGTCGCCCATCACCAGGTAGTGGTCGGAGCGGAAGAACGCGTCGTAGCCGGCGTCCTCGGCGCATCGGGCCACCGCCAGTAGCTGCTGGTAGCTGGCGCCCTGCTGGGGTTCGGTGAAGATCCGCAAGTCCACGTCGTCGAGCATATGCCTGGTCAGGTGCCCTCGGCCGGGGGCACCGGGACAGTGACCGACGACGCCAGGGTCCGCCGATCGGCGTCGAGTGCGTCGACCACCACGTACGCGACCGGACCGTGCACGGTCACGGTGGTCTCGAAACCGGTCGGGTCGGCCTCGCCGAGCACGGTCGACCCGTCCGGTTGGGCACCGCCGCGCACCTGCCAGCTGGCCACTTCGGTGGCACCGTTCCAGCTGACCCGCACGGTGACCGCGTCGCCGCTGCTGGCCTCGGCGACGACGGCGGGCCGGCCGCTCGGTCGACCGGTCCAGTCGAACCGGTACGCCCGGTAGGAGCCGTTGTCCTCGGGCAGGTGACCGGCGAACACCAGGGTGCCGTCCTCGGCGTATTCGGAGAAGTGCGGCTCGGCACCCCAGCCGACGAACGAACGGTTGCCGGGCAGTTCCTGCACCCCGCCCTGCGTCCGGGCGAGCAGGTTGCCCGGCGGCGGTAGTTCCCGGACCACCGACGCGGTCTGGCCGGTCTCGTCGACGGCGAGGATCAGCCCGCGTGACTGGTCCGCCTCGTCGCTGATGCCGGCCCGGTTGTCGAAGATCCCGATGGTGCCGTCGGAGCGCCGTCGGGCGTCGTGCTGCCAGGAGAAGTCGGCGCCCTCGTCGAAGGCGAAGTCGCTGCGCTTGCCGCCGAGTCGCCACAGCACCGCTCCGCTTTCGCGGTCGATCTTGTACACGGTCCAGGTGTGCCGGGCCGAGATCAGCAGATGACCGTCGTGGTCGACGTCGACCGAGTTCGGGTGGAAGAAGTCGTACGGCGTGCGGGCCCGGTCGTCGGCGGGCGGATCGGCGTACGACTCGGTGAGCGGCACGTGGTCGCGGGCCTGCCAGCGGCGGACGGTCCGGCCGGTGTCGACCTCCACCTCGTGGACCACCCCGTCGTACAGCGCGCCGTCGGTGATGCCGCCGACCGTGGACAGGTCGGCGGCGACCAGTTCGTAGACGAAGAACAGCGCCGTACCGTCGTCGGTCAGGATGAAGTCGTGCTGGTCGGTCGGCAGGTCACCGTCCGCGCGGATTCGGGTGATTTCCCGGTACGCGGTGTCGGCGATGACGAACTCGCCGCCGCCGATGCCGCTGGTGATCGCACCCTCCCACCAGGTCAGCACCGGCTCACCGGCGAGCTGCTGGACCCGCAGGTCGACGGCGACATCGGCCGGCCCGGCCACCTGGCGGAACCAGACCGGTTCACCGTCGCCGTCGACGATCAGTGGGCCCCGGCCGCCGGCACCGGCGGCCGGGGTGAGGAAGATCAACCCGTCGGTCACCGGGCCGTCGACGGTCGTCTCGACGACCGGAATGCGGAGGTCCGGCCGGGTGACGTAGCTGCGGATCCGGTCCGGCGTGGCCTCGGGTGGTGCCGGTGCGGCCGAAGGTGCCGCCGAGCGTCGCCCCAGTCCGACCCCGGCGGCCCCGGTCGCTCCGGCGGCGAGCAGGCCGCCGCCGACACCCAGCAGACCACGCCGGCTGAATCGTCGGGTCGAGGAAACGTCGTCGCGGTCGGCAAACATGTCGGGCTACGTTGCCATCGCCAACTGGGCTCAAACTGCATCGACGCTGTGTGGTTCCTGGGTAGGTTGCCGAGCGATCGAGAGGCGATCATGCGCGGGTCCCGGCTCCGGCCGGTCGACCGGCCGGAGCCGACGCCGGTTCCCACCCAGTGGGCTTAGCGATCGTTCAGTGTGCCTCTAGACTCGGAGTCGCCGTACGACGAGGAGGCCCCGATGGACGCCGAACAGATCGCCGCCGGCCGCGCCCGCTGGCAGGCCCGCTACGACGCCGCGAAGAAGCGGGACGCGGACTTCACCACGCTGTCCGGTACGCCGGTGGACCCGGTCTACGGTCCGCTCGACGGCACCGACCACCCCGGCTTCGAGCGGATCGGCTGGCCGGGCGAGTACCCGTACACCCGGGGGTTGTATCCGACCGGCTACCGGGGGCGGACCTGGACGATCCGGCAGTTCGCCGGGTTCGGCAACGCCCGGCAGACCAACGAGCGGTACAAGATGATCCTCGGTGCCGGCGGCGGTGGGCTGTCGGTGGCGTTCGACATGCCGACGCTGATGGGCCGCGACTCCGACGACCCGCAGTCGCTCGGCGAGGTCGGCCACTGCGGCGTGGCGATCGACTCCGCCGCCGACATGGACGTGCTTTTCGACGGCATCGACCTGGCGGCGGTCACCACGTCGATGACCATCTCCGGTCCGGCGGTGCCGGTGTTCTGCATGTACCTGGTCGCCGCCGAACGCCAGGGCGCCGACCTGGCCACTCTGGACGGTACGCTGCAGACCGACATCTTCAAGGAGTACATCGCGCAGAAGGAGTGGCTGTTCGCCCCCGAGCCGCACCTGCGGCTGATCGGCGACCTGATGGAGTTCTGCGCCGAGCGGATCCCGCGCTACAAGCCGCTGTCGGTCTCCGGCTACCACATCCGGGAGGCCGGCTCCACCGCCGCGCAGGAGCTGGCGTACACCCTGGCCGACGGCTTCGGCTACGTCGAGCTCGGGCTCTCCCGGGGCCTGGACGTCAATCGCTTCGCCCCCGGGCTGAGCTTCTTCTTCGACGCGCACGTCGACTTCTTCGAGGAGATCGCCAAGTTCCGGGCCGCCCGGCGGATCTGGGCCCGCTGGCTGCGCGAGGAGTACGGCGCCACCGACGAACGCGCCCTCTGGCTGCGGTTCCACACCCAGACCGCCGGGGTGTCGCTGACCGCGCAGCAACCGGTCAACAACGTCGTGCGTACGGCGGTCGAAGCGCTCGCCGCCGTGCTCGGCGGCACCAACTCGTTGCACACCAACGCCCTCGACGAGACCCTGGCACTGCCCACCGACGAGTCGGCGGAGATCGCCCTGCGGACCCAGCAGGTGCTGATGGATGAGACCGGGGTGGCCAACGTGGCCGACCCGCTCGGCGGCTCCTGGTACGTCGAGGCGCTCACCGACCGGATCGAGGCCGAGGCGGAGGAGATCTTCGCCCGGATCCGCCAGCTCGGCGGCGACGGCCCGCACCCGATCGGTCCGATGACCTCCGGCATCCTGCGCGGCATCGAGGACGGCTGGTTCACCGGGCAGATCGCCGAAGCGGCGTTCGCCTACCAGCAGGCGGTGGAAGCGGGGCACAAGAAGATCGTCGGGGTGAACTGTCACACCGGCACCGTCGCGAAGGAGCTGGAGATCCTGCGCATCTCCCACGAGGTGGAGACCGCGCAGCGCCGGCTGCTGGCCACCCGTCGGGCCGACCGCGACGACGCGGCAGTCCGTCGCAGCCTCGACGAGCTGGTCGCGGTCGCCCGCAGCGGCGACAACATGGTGCCGGTGATGCTCGACGCGGTCCGCGCCGAGGCGACCCTCGGGGAGATCTGCGACGCGTTGCGCGGCGAGTGGGGCGTCTACCACGAGCCGGCGCGCTTCTGACCCTGCCGAGGATCCCCCTGCCCAACCGGGCCGCCGGCCTAGGGTGGACCTCTTCCGGGTCAGCGGGCCCAGCATGATCGTGGTAGGCAGTACGCCGTGACGGGACTTGCGGTGAGCTGTCGACGGGTGGTGCAGATCTACCGGGGCGAGGCCGGCGACGTGGTGGCGCTCTCCGGCGTCGATCTGACGATCAATCCGGGCGAGATGCTGGCCCTGGTGGGCCCCTCCGGCTCCGGCAAGTCGACCCTGGTGGCGCTGCTCGCCGGGCTGATGCGCCCGTCGGCCGGTCGGGTCAGCGTCGGCACGTACGACCTGGGCAAGCTCTCCGACCGGGAGATCTCCCGGATGCGGGGTACGCAGATCGGGGTGGTGCTGCAGGGCGCGGTGCGCAACCTGCTGCCGTACGCGACGTTGCGGCGCAACGTGTGGCTGGCGCAGCGGCGGGCCGCCGCCACCGCCGGTGTCGATCTGGACGATCCCGACCGCATCCTCGACCTGGTCGGGCTGCCCGGTCAGGGCGGTGACCGGATCGCCGAGCTGACGCCCGGTGCCCGGCAGCGGGCCGCCCTCGCCGTCGGCGTCGCCGCCTCGCCCGGCCTGTTGCTGGTCGACGAACCGACCAGTCAGCTCGACACCCGGGGCCGCGACGAGGTGCTCGACGCGTTGGAGACCGTCAACGCCGAGCGGGGCACCACGATCGTGGTGGTCACCCACGACGCCGCCGTCGGTGCCCGGCTCGGCCGGGCGGTGACCATCCGCGACGGCCGGGTCGGTGCCGAGGGTCGCGACGGTGAGGACTTCGCGGTGGTCGCCGGCGACGGTACGGTGCAGCTGCCGCCGGAGGTGCTCGGCGACTTTCCACCCGGCACGCTGCTGCGGGTGGCGCAGGTCGACGGCGCGGTGACGCTGGTCGTCGGCGGTGACGCCGCGCCGCCCCACCTGCTGCCCGGCGGTGCCGCCCCGCCCGGCCCGCCGCCCGGTGCCACCAACAGTGCCACTGTGGACTGACCGCGATGTTCGCACTGATCGTCGGGGCGCTGCGGTCCCGCGCCGGCCAGACCGTCGCCCTGCTGGTGCTGACCGCGCTCGCGGTGACCGCGACCACCGCCGCCCCCTGGTACGCCGCCGCGGCCACCCGCACCGTCGCCCAGGCGGCCGTCGCCGACGCCGGGCCGGGCCAGCTGGCTGCCCGGGCGACCGGCCGGATCGAACTCGACGCCCCGGACCTGGACCGCGACCAGGTGGTCGACCCCACCACCGGCGACCGGGCCGCCCTCGACGCGGCCGGCGACGACCTGCTCGCCCAGGCCCGCGACGGCGGCTCGGCGCTCATCGGATTCCCGGGCGCGCAGGCCAGCAGTTCGATGTGGAACACCGGCACCCTGGCCGCGGGAGAGTTCGGCCTCACCGCCGACCTGGTGCACCGGGAGCAGGTCTGCGCGAATCTGACGATCACCGGCAGCTGCCCCCGCGACCCCGGTGACGTCCTGGTGAGCTCCCGGACGGCCGAGCGGCTCGGCGTCGACGTCGGGGACCGGTTGACCCACCAGGCGAGCCGTC
This sequence comes from Solwaraspora sp. WMMA2101, assembly GCF_049179175.1. Taxonomy (NCBI): domain Bacteria; kingdom Bacillati; phylum Actinomycetota; class Actinomycetes; order Micromonosporales; family Micromonosporaceae; genus Solwaraspora; species Solwaraspora sp. WMMA2101. The sequence goes on from NZ_JBMHMA010000006.1 coordinate 4,818,192, forward strand.
AGGCGGCGATCGCCCTCACCGTCACCGGGACCTACCAGGTCACCGACCCGCACTCGCCGTACTGGGCCTTCGGCCTGCTCGGCACCGGAGCCGGCACCGACGACGCGGAAGCCGAGAGCGGGGATCCGGTTTTCGCCACCGCCGGCACCCTCGCCGCCGCCCCGGCCGCGACGCTCTCCGTCGACCATCACCTGATCCTGCCCGGTGCCGCCTTCGTCGACGGCGTCGACGTCGCCAGCGAACTGCGCCGATCGGCCGGCGGCGGCAGCGGACGCTGGCTGACCCGTACCGAATCCGCCGTCCTGGTCGACCAGATCACCCGGCACCGCCAGTTGGTCAACCTGGGTGTCGGCGTGGCCGCCGGGCAGTTGCTCCTGCTGTCGTGGTTCGCCCTGTTCTTCGCCGTCCAGCACACCGCCGAGCACCGCCGCCGGGACCTGGGACTGGTCAAACTCCGGGGCGGCGCCCGGTGGCGGGTCTGGCTGCTCACCATCGGGCAGAGCGGGCTGCCGATGCTCGTCGGCGCACTGGTCGGCCTCGCCGCCGGTCTGCTCTGTGCCCGGCTGCTCGCCGGTGCCGGCCCGGACCCGGCCCGGCTGGCCGACGCCGCCCGACTCGCCGTCGCAGCGGCCGGTACGGCGGTCGCCGGCGCACTGGTCGCCGCGATCGCCGCCGATCTGCGCAACGCCCGCACCGGCGTGGTGGACCTGCTCCGGCACGTCCCCGCCCGGCACCGGGGGTGGCGGGCCGACGCCGTCGACCTGGTCGCCGTCGCGGTGGCGGCAGCCGGGCTGTACCAGGCGTACACCGCCGCCACCGAGCCCGGCGAGGTCAGCGGCCTGGTGCTGCTCGCCCCGGCCCTGCTGGCGCTCGCCATCGCGCTGATCGCCGGCCGGCTCGCCACCCCGGGAGCGGCCCGCGCCGGTGCCGCCCTGCTGCGCCAGGGCCGGCTACCCGCCGCGTTGGCCGCGCTGCATCTGGCCCGCCGCCCGGGCACCGCCCGCCTGGTCGCGTTGCTCACAGTGGCGGTGGCGCTGTTCGGGTCCGCCATCTCCGGCTGGACCGAGTCGGTCGACGCCCGCACCACCCGGGCGACCCACGCCGTCGGCACCGACCAGGTCCTGACCGTGCAGGCCCGCAGCCGCACCCATCTGCTCACCGCCGTCCGGGCGGCCGACCCGTCCGGCCGGCAGGCGATGGCGGTGGTGAGCACCGGTTCGGCCCAGCAGATCCTGGCGGTGGACAGCACACGGCTCGCCGCCGTCGCCGCCTGGCACCCCTGGTACGGGCCGGCGGCGGCCGAGGTGGCCGCCGCGTTGGCCGCGCCGCTCACCAGCGTCGCCGTGGCCGACGGCGAGCTGCGACTGACCGCGGCCGGGCCGGCCGACGTACCGGTCAGTGTCCTGGCCCACCTGGTCGACCAGACGGGAGATCCGGTGACGGTCGTCTTCGGCCCGCTCGGGTCCACCCCCGCCGAACACCGTGCGACGGTCGACGGGTGCGGACCGGACGGCTGCCGCCTCGCCTCACTGGAACTGCGTCAACCGGGCTGGAACGGTCGCCCGGTGCCGGCCGCCGACGGAGTCGCGGTCACCCTGTGGGAACTGGCCGGCGGGACCACACCCGCCGTGGACCGCGACTTTTTCACCGATCTGCGCAACTGGCGGGGCCCGGTGACGCCCGGGGCGATCGGGCCCGCGTTGACCGTCGCCGACGGCAGCCTGACCGTCACCGCGCCCGGGCCGGCTCGGGACCGGTCCACCCACGTCCACGTGATCGAGACACCGGTCCCGTTGCCGGTGGTGCGCTCCGGGCCGAAGCTCGCTCCGGAGCTGCCCGGTGACCCTCGGCTGGAGGTCTTCGGTGCTGACGCCCTGCCGGTGCGGTACGTGGCGGTGGCCGACGCGCTGCCGCAGGCCCGGTTCCGGGGCTACCTCGTCGACCTGGAGCTGGCCGACCGGCTGGCCGGCGGTTCCGGCCGGGGCGAAGTACCCCAGGTGTGGCTGGCCCCCGACGCCCCCGCCGACCTGGTCGACCGGCTCACCGCGCAGGGCCTGACGGTGGTCGGCGTCGAGTCCTACGCCGACATGCTCGGCCAGCTGGGCCGTCAGGGGGCGCCGTCGGCGCTGCGGTTCCAACTGGCGGCCGGGCTCATCGGTCTGCTGCTGGCGGCCGGCGCGCTGATGGTGGTAGCGGCCGTGGAACGCGGCGACCGGGCCGCCGAACTGACCGCCCTGCGGACGCAGGGCCTGCCGGCCGCCGCCGTGGCGCGGATCGCCTACGGCGGGTACGTCGTCGCCGGGGCGCTCGCGGTCGCGGTCGGACTGCTGGTGACCGTCGTCGCCCGGCTGCCGGTGCTGCAGACGATGCCGGTGTTCGTCGACAACTGGGCGGTGCTGCCGCTGCGGATCGGCCCGCGACCGGTGCCGCTGCTGATCACCCTGGTCACCGCGACGGTCGTGCTCGGCTGCGCCGCCGTCTTCGCGGGCCACCGGCTGGTCCGCGCCGTCGAATCGGCTGCCGGTGAATCCGGCACCGCCGGAGCCAGCGCCGAACCCCGACCCGCCGACCGGAGCCACCGATGATCCCACTGCTGTTGTCGATGGTGGCCGCCCGGCGAGGTCAGGCGATCGTGGTCTTCGTACTCAGCGTCTTCGCCACGGCGGCGGCGGTGACCGGCCCGGCGTACCTCGCCGCCGCCGACCGGGCCGTGGTGGCGGCGGAGACGTCGGCCGCCGCCCGGTCGCAGCGCAGCGTCAGCCTGTCGGTCCCCACCCTGCTGCCCGACCAGGAGGGCTCGTTCCGGGCTGTCACGGCCGCCGTCGGTAACCTGCCCGGCTTCCGCACCGTCTACTCGGTGCAGTCGCCGATCCTCGGAGTCGAACCGGGCCCCACCGACGTGTCGTACCTGGTCTTCCGTGAGGACGTCTGCGCCAACCTGCGGATGGTCGAGGGCCGCTGCCTGGTCTCGCCGTACGAGGTCGTCCTCGGCGTCGACACGGCCCGCCGGCTGGGGATGGTCCCCGGACAGGGGTTGACCGTCACCGTCGCCGAGTACGACGCCGGGCAACGCATCTACCGGCCGGCGGGCGCGCCGGCCGAGGTCACCGTGGTCGGCCTCTACGCGCCGCTGGATCCGCAGGCGCTCTACTGGGGCCGTACGCCGTACTTCGTCCCGGGCACGTTGGACGCCTACCGGGAACCGGTCTTCACCGGTCGGCTCACCGTCGACGACATCGACCGGCCGAGTGACTTCCGCAGCGTCGAGGCGTTGGCCAGCGACGACGCGTTGCGCCCGGAGCGGCTGGCGGCCCTCGACCGGCAGCTCGTCGACGTCGGCGAGCGGCTCAGTGTCGAGGCCGGTGGGTTCGTCTTCCTGGTCGACGGAGTCAGCCCGCTGCTGGACCGGATCGCTGCGGCCCAGGCACTAACCCGCCAGGTGGTGCCGGTCGCCGCCGTACCCCTGGTGATCCTCTGCCTGTTCGTCGTCTTCATGGCGGTCGCTGCCGGGACCGCCGCCCGCCGTACCGAACTGGGCCTGCTCGCGCTGCGCGGCACGCCTCGGCGGGCCCGCTGGCTGCTGGCCGCCGGCGAACCGGCGGTCGCGATCGCCCTCGGCGCACCGGTCGGCTACCTGCTGGGGTCGGTGTTCGTCGGCGTCCTCGCCGGCCTGCGGTTGGAGGAGGGCCGGTTCGCGCCGGTCACCTCCGGTACGGCCGTGCTGGCCGGGTGCGCCACGCTCGTCGGCGCGCTGGCCGTCGCGGTCCTCGCCCAACGTCGGGAACTGGCCAGCCCGGTGGTCGACCTGCTGCGGCGGGTGCCGCCCCGGACCCGGCTCTGGGCGTCACTGCTGGCCGAAGCGGTCATGCTCGCCCTGACCGTGGTCGCCGTCGCCCAGCTGCGGCTCTTCGACAGCGAACTGGTCGGCCTGTCGCTGCTGGTGCCGGCGCTGATCGGGGTGACCGTGGCGCTGGTCGCCGCCCGGCTGGTGGCACCACTGACCGGGCGACTCGGTGCCGCCGCCCTGCGCCGGGGCCAGCTCGCCGCCGCCCTGGGGCTGCTGCACCTGGCCCGCCAGCCGGCCGGTCAACGCCTGTTCACCCTGCTCACGGTCACTGTCGCGGTGACCGGCTACGCGGCCGTCGCGTTCGACGTGGCGGAGCAGTCGCGGTCGGCGCGGGCCGAGGTGCAGGCCGGCGCCGACCGGGCGCTGACCGTGCTGCCGGTCGACGCCGGGACCCTGCTGACCGCCGTGCGCAGCGTCGACCCCGACGGCAGGTACGCCATGGCCGTCGGACGGACCAGCGCCGACACCGGAACCGGTACCGACGTCCCGGTGCTGCTGGCCGACACCGCCGCGCTGGCCGCCACCGCCCGCTGGCGGCCGGAGTTCGGCCCCGCCGGTGCGGCCGAGGTCGCCGACCTGCTACGGACCCCCGCCGCCGCGCCGATCGCCGTCGACGGGACCGAGTTGACCGTCGAGTTGACCGTCGCCGCCCCGGGGCGTCGCGGAGACGAACCGCCGGACGGCGACGCCACACCGGTCAGCGACGTGCGGTTCACCGTGCACCTGCGGTCACCGTCGGGACGCCTGGTCACAGCGTCGGTGACCGCCGGCGAAGGGCAGCGCTTTCATCCGCTGCCCGTCGAGTGCGCCGACGGCTGCCAGCTGGCCGGGTTCTCCGTCCGGCCCGAGCCGGCCGGCGGGGCGACCTCGCCGGACGGCACCTTCCGGGTGGTCCCGAACGTGACGGTGACCGGGCTGGCCGTCGACGGGACGCCGCTGCTCGACGCTGCCGCGCTGGCTGACGGGTCCCGCTGGCGCCGGCCCTCCGGCGCCGCCGTCGAGGCCGACCCGGCCGGGCTGCGGGTACGCCCCGGCGACGCCGCCGACCCGTGGACCCTGCCCGCCGACGTCCCGGTCCCGCTGCCGGCTCTGGTCACCCCGGCCGACGACCGGCCGCAGGGGCTCAAACGCACCACCATCCAGTTGGAGACCGGCGCGCCGGTGGAGTCGGTGACCGCCGAGCCGGTCGGGATGCTGCCGGCCCTGGGCACCCGTGGCCTGCTGGTCGACCTGGAGTACGCGGTCCGGGCGGTGCCGGAGAACACCGTGCTCGACGCGGCCCAGGTGTGGCTCGGCGGGGACGCCCCAGCCGACGTCGCCGAGCGGCTCGACGCCGCCGGGCTCACCGTGACCGGCGAGGTCACCCCCGAGCGGATCCGGCAGCGGCTCGACAGTACGGCGCCAGCCCTGGCGATCTGGTTCCATCTGCTCGCCGCCGGTCTCGCGGTCGTGCTGGCCTGCGCCGGGATGGTGCTGCTGGCGGTGGTCGAACGGCGACGTCGGGGCGAGGACCTGACGGCGCTGACCGTCCAGGGGCTGCCGACCCGGATCGCGGTCCGGTCGCTGCATTGGAGTGCGCTTCCGGCGGTGGTGCTCGCCGCCGTGGCCGGGCTCGGCGCCGCGCTGTTGGCCTGGTGGGTCACCGGCGACAATCTGCCGGTCGCCACCGACGGCGACGTCGCGCTCGCCCCGGTCGACTGGCCCCGGCCGGCCACCGTACTGGTTCCGGTGATCGGCGTCATGCTGCTGTTCGCAGCGGTGGCGCTGGCGTTGGGACGTGCGGTTCGCGTGCGAGACTAGGTAACCATGAGCGACCCACGTACCACCCCGTCGATCTTCACCCGCGGCGCGGTAGACCTGAGCTCCCTGCGCAGCGCCGCGCCGGCCGCCCCGCGTCCCGGCACAGGGGCCCCGACCAGCGCCGGTGGCGGTCCGGCCGCCGGTCCGAGCGGTCCGACAGGTGCGCCGGCCGGCGGCGGTGTCGCCGTCATCGACGTCACCGAGGCGACGTTTCAGTCGGAGGTCCTGGAACGCTCGATGACCACACCGGTCGTCATCGACTTCTGGGCCGAGTGGTGCCAACCGTGCAAGCAGCTCTCCCCGGTGCTGGAGAAGCTCGCCGCCGAAGGTGGCGGCGCCTGGGTGCTGGCCAAGGTCGACGTGGACAGCAACCAGCGGCTGGCCCAGATGTTCCGGGTGCAGTCGATCCCGATGGTGTACGCGGTGGTCGGTGGCCAGCCGGTCGACGCATTCGCCGGTGTGGTCCCGGAGGCCCAGCTGCGTCAGTGGATCGGCGCGGTGCTCAAGGCCGGTGGCGTCGCCGTCGAGGCACCCGAGGATCCGATGCTCGGTGCGGCCGACGAGGCCCTGATGATGGGTGACCTGGACGCCGCCGAACAGGCGTACCGGAAGATCCTCAACGAGGCACCGGCCGACGCCGCCGCCGAGGCCGGGCTGGCGCAGGTCGGGTTGGCCCGGCGGGTGCAGGGGGTGCAGCCGGCGGCGGCGCTCGACGCGGCGCGGACCGCGCCGGACGACGTCGCGGCGCAGTTGCTCGCCGCCGACGTCGAGGTGCTCAGCGGCCAGGCCGATCAGGCCTACCAACGGCTGATCGACCTGATCCGGCGCAGCGCCGGCGACGACCGGGAGACCATCCGCAAGCACCTGGTCTCGCTGTTCACCGTGGCCGGCCCGGACGATCCGGCAGTGATCAAGGCTCGCCGCGCGCTGGCCAGCGCGCTGTTCTGAGCCGCGCGATGCGCCGGATAGCCGTTCTTGACGCACCGTCGAATCTCGGTCTGCGCCCGCCGACCGAGACGTCGGTGCCCGGCTGCGCGAAAGCGCCCGGCGCACTGCGTGACCACGCCCTGGTGGCCCGGCTCGGCGCCCGCGACGCCGGCTGCCTCACTCCACCGAGGTTCGACCCGGCGGACTGGCGCCCCGGTGACGGGGTGTGCCACGCCGGGTCGATCTCGGCGTACTCGACGGCGCTCGCCGGCCGGATCGGGGCGATCATCGACGCCGGCGAGTTTCCGGTGGTCCTCGGTGGCGACTGCTCGATCCTGCTGGGCGCGGCCCTGGCGATGCACCGGCTCGGTGAGTCCGTCGGCGGCCGGATCGGGCTGGTCTTCGTCGACGGGCACTCCGACTTCCGCCACCCCGGCAACGCCTCCTACGTGGGCGCGGCGGCCGGTGAGGACCTGGCCCTGGTCACCGGCCGGGGCCAGCCGGACCTGGCCGCCATCGAGGGCCGCCGGCCGTACTTCCGCGACGTCGACGTGGTGGTGCTCGGCATCCGGGCCCAGGACGAGTACCGGCTCGACCTGCAGGCGGCCGGGATCGTCACCCGGCCGGTGCCGGCGCTGCGGGCCGAGGGCGCGGCGCGCAGCGCCCAGTGGGCCCGGGACCAGCTGGTCGACTGCGCCGGCTACTGGGTGCACGTCGACGTCGACGTGTTGGACCCGGCGGTGATGCCGGCCGTCGACGCCCCCGACCCGGGTGGCATCGCCTTCGCCGAGCTGGAGCTGCTGCTGGCGGAGCTGGTCGACACGCCGCACTGTCTCGGTGTCGAGCTGACCGTCTTCGACCCGGACTACGACCCGGACGGCAGCTATGCGGCGGACATCGTCGCCACCCTGGTCGCCGGGCTGCGCCCGGTGCACGGTGACCGGCCCGCCGGCGACGCGGCCACGGCCTCGCCGTCGCCGGCGCCGGAGACCTCGCCGTCGCCGGCCACGCAGCCGGCGGCCCCGGCTGCGGTCCCGGCGGTCCCGGCGACAGCTCCGGCCGCCGCCTCGACCGCGACCACCTCGACCGCCGCCGGGTCGGCCGAGCCGGACGCTCCGGCGGTGGCGGCGCTGCGACCTGCGGTGCCACCGGTCCCGCCGGTGACGTTGACGATCGCCGACCGGATCGCGCCGCGTGGGGCGACCAAGCCGGGACGGCTACGGCGACCGGCGCCGTCCCCACGGCCCGCTGTCGCGGATTCCGCCGACCCGACACCGCAGCCGACGCCCGACGAAGTGCCCGCCCCGCCCGCCACGGAGTAGATCCTGGTCAAAGACGCCGGGGAGATTTGCGCTGTGCGCTCGGGTGTCCCGAACATCGGGTGTGGGCCGAAGATCGACGTTGCCGCACGGTAGTCTCCTGTCCATGGTGTCGACGGCGCGTAAGGTCTCGCTGACTGGTATCAAGCCGACTGGTGAGCCGCACCTGGGCAACTACATCGGCGCGATCCTTCCCGCATTGAGGCTGGCCGACAGCTATGAGTCTCTGTACTTCATTGCGGACTATCATGCATTGACGACGATCCGTGACCGCGATCTGTTGCGGCACTACACCCGTTCGGTGGCCGCGACGTGGCTCGCGGCCGGCCTCGACCCGGACCGCACCACTTTCTATCGTCAGTCGGACATCCCGGAGATTTTTGAGCTGTCCTGGGTGCTGTCTTGCCTGACCGGCAAGGGGTTGATGAACCGGGCGCACGCGTACAAGGCGGCGCGCGACCGTAACCGTGCGGCCGGCAAGGAGGATCTGGACGCGGGTGTGAACATGGGCCTGTTCAACTACCCGGTGCTGATGGCGGTTGACATTCTCATCATGGACGCCGATGTGGTGCCGGTTGGCCGTGACCAGGTCCAGCACGTTGAGTACGCAGCTGACATCGCCGGTGCCTTCAACGCCGTCTACGGCGATCGATTCAGGCTGAAGATCCCAGCTGCCGTCATACCGGATGAGGGCTCGGCGCAGACCCTGCCCGGCGTCGACGGACGGAAGATGAGCAAGTCCTACGGCAACACGATTCCGTTGTTCGAGTCCGACGCCGCCCTGCGGAAGATGATCCGGCGGATCCCGACTGACAGCGTGCCGGTCGAGGAGCCGAAGGACCCTGACTCGGCTGCTGTTTTCACGCTGCTGGAGCGGTTCGGCGAGACGGACGTCGTTGCCGAGACCCGGGCACGGCTGTCGGCCGGTGGGATGGGCTGGGGCGAGGTGAAGGCCCAGCTGACCGATGCGTTGATCGCCCAGTTCGCGCCGCTGCGGGAGCGCTACGAGGCGCTGATGGCACCTGGCAGCGAACTGGACGACCTCCTCGCGCACGGCGCGGACAAGGCCCGTAAGCAGACCCGACCGTTGCTGGAGCGGGTGCGCGACGCCGTCGGCATCGGGTAGGCGCTGACAGCGTGCCTTGCCGTCAAACGAGTGCGTCGACTACCTGATCGGCGCAGTGCCAGGCGGTCGTCCATTTGCCGGGCAGCGCGACCAGCAGGTTGGCCGCTGGGGTCCAGCCGGTTGGTGGTTTCCTGAAATCGACGACCAGGCTCGATGGGTCGGCCTGCGGGCTGGCCGGCTCGCACACGGTGCCCCACAGCAGGCTGAGGTCACGGCCGGGCCGTTGAACTCCGCGCAGGTGGAGGGCGGTCTGTAGCCGGGCATGTTCTTCCTCGGCCGGTCCATACTGGCCGTCGACTGCGGGCAGGCCAACACGGGTGCCCCCGAGATCTGGACTGAGGGCGAGGAGGTCGCCGTCCAGCCAGTAGGTCAAGCTCCGTACGCGGGTGCCGGCCTGCCGTCCCCAGGCGATGCGCCGGGTGCGGAGCGTGTGCCGGATCCCGGCTCGGGCCAACAGTCGCGGTGTACCGGCGCCGGCTGCCAGGACCAGCATGCGTGCCCGTGGGGCGGCACGCGGTGCGTTCTGTGCGATGGAGACGAGGCAACTGGCCGGATCTCGACGTAGGGTGACCTCCCGTCGCAGTACCGGCGGTACGCCTGCAGTGTGAGCCAACGCGACGAGGCTGGTGTGCAGTGCGGGTAGATTCACGCTGTAATCCGGGATGCGGAAGGCGGCGGCCGGTGGGGGAAGAGAGCCGCTGGCCACGGGAGCCGCTTCCGAGGCGGTGATGCCGATCCGGTTCCAGGCCTTCAGGTACCGGTCGACGGCGTCGGCCGAGTGGAACAGTGCCAGTCCGGTGGCGGCTCCGATCCGTACGGGCCGGGTCAGGTCGTACCAGCGGCTCCGCTCCCGCCAGCAGGCCTCGCTGAGCGAGGGCAGCACCGGGGCGTAGACGGCACCCGAATGCAACTGTCCGAAGTTTGCGAGCGACGCCCCAGCCTGCCCGTCGCCGACGCACCGCACCCGCAGACCACGACGTGCCGCCGTCACGGCGATGGCCAGACCGCAGAGTCCTGATCCGACGATGAGAGCGTCAAGGGTGTCATCTGACACGCGCCGCCTCGTTCCCCTTTGATGCAGTTGCCTCGGACCGTTCATCGATGACGGCGATGCGATGGCGGTCGGCGAATCGGCGTACCAGCTCACGCGGTGCGAGATGGTGGTCGACGCGGAGTCGGATGCGTCGGGGCCAGAGGCGCAGCCGGCCGCGGGCCGCAGCCCGGTGGGCCTGCATCGAGTCGCGGTCCAGCAGGAGGCTGCGCAGATGAGCCAGGATCGTCGAGCCAGCGACGGAGATGAAGCTGGCTTCGGCATTGATCGCTGGGTCTGGGACGACCGGCACCAGCATGGCGAGGTCAGGTCGGACCGGTGTCGTCGCCGCTGCTGCGACGATCTTTTGGGCTGCCTGGTCGAAGGGCCAGACCGGTCGAGGCGTCGGTTCGTCGACCGGCTGTGGCGTCAGTTGTGGTAGCAGCAACGCCATGCCGGGGATGCCGGATCGGGCGTATCTGACGACCTGTCGGCGTTTCGCGAGCCCGTACGGCGTCTGGTACAGACCAGGTGCCAGCACCGCCGTCGTGCTCGCGGCGATCAGCGTGATCTCCCGGCCGCTGGCGAGAAGTTGATCGCGCAGGTGTAACACGGTTTCGGTCGCGCCGTGCACGCTGCGTCGCATCGACTGCACCCCGCTGCGGTCGAGAACGCTGTCTACGACGCAGACCCGACCGCGAGAGGCGGCAAGGATGGCCGTCGTGACGGCAACGCGGGCGCGGTGCTCGGCAACCGTCAGATCCGCGAGAATCCAATGCGCGTCGGCGGATGCCTGGTCCGCTGGGCGGCTTCGCGCGACGGCGACGACGGTGAAACCGGCTGCGACGGCCAGCGGCGCAATGGCACGACCAAGGCGTCCGGACGCGCCGAGCAGGACAAGGAGTGGGCTCATCGAGTGCACCACTGCCAGGTCTCGGCGAACTGGGTGAAGGAGCGGCAGTACTCTCGGCGTGCCTGGCGCCAGGGGCCTGGCCGGAGCAGCCGATCGGCGAACGCCTCACGGGCGCGGGTGATGTCCGTGGCGTCCCAGCCGCTGCTCAGCTCGATGGCCGACAGCAGCGGTGCCTGGCTGGCCTCGTCGTCGCGCATCACCCGGTCGGTGATCTCGGCCGGAGTCATGTTCAGATGGATGCTCGACGCCGGGATGCTCTTGGACATCTTCGGGTAGCCGGCCAGTCCTTCAAGGACCCGGAAATACAGGGCGCCGATCCCGCCCTGCCAACCGAGACTCAAATCGCCGGCACCGGCCTGCCGGTGCAGCACCAGCCGGGCCAGGTCGGTGAAGTAGGACTCTTCCACGCCGGAGACCATGAGGACGTCACCTGCGCCGCCCTCGAAAGGGCCGAGAATGTCGGCGACCGTGTACAGCGAGTCGACGACCACTCCAGTCTCACTGCCGAGCAGCCCGTGGTCGGCGTACAGCTCCAACAGGCTTTCCCGGTGCTCCTGGAAGTCGGCCCGAGACAGGTAACGGGCCACCCTCCCGGCACGGATTAGGTTGGCGTGGTCAAGGTGAGACCGCAGTTCGGCCGCGTCCCGGTCCAGGCCGATCGCGACGAGGAACGCGGACATCTGGTCCCTGACCTGGACCAGCGTCTGCCAGGGCACGTTGCGGGAGTTCCACGCGCCGAGGTCCGAGATGACGACGGTCATCGGCGCGCCGAGTCGGCGTTGCAACTCGACGATGCCGAGCATGACCGACAGGGTGCCTGCGGTCGGTGCGTTCGTCGGACCGAAGCCGGTCACGACAGACATCGACTGGCGCTTGTATGGGTCCAGGACCGTGAGCGCGTTGTCAGCGTGGGCGAATCGGGCTGCGGTTTGCCCGAGCTCTTCGGCCAAGACCTCGGCCGATCGCAGATCTATTGACGCTGGTGGCATGTCTGGCTTCCTCTACCTGAGGTCGGTGAGCATGGTCAGCAGCCGCATGGCGTTACCGGAGCGGCGAGCGTGACGAACCCGGGCGCTCGCTTCGTCGATGTCGACTCCGCTTGCTCCCACGACGAGCGCGGCGTTCAGCTCGACCAGCATGGTTGCGGCCGTGTCGTCTCCGGGGGCGAGCGCAGCGGTGACGAGCGCGGCGTTCCCGGCATGTGTGGGTTGGTGCGCGACGGCCTGACGCCATGAGGACGTCGGCTCGGTGCCCTGATGGATGCCGCAGGTGATTAGCCCGTCGGTGAGACGGGCCAGCCGCGCCTGACCAACGCCGGCGTACTCGTCGACGGTCTCGCCGGGGGAGAGCTCCGTGCAGGTGACGACGCCGAGGGCGAGTTCTGGCCTGATTCTCTGTAGCGCTGCGGCCGCGAGCGTGACGTCGCGGTGCGCCAGGCCGAGCAGGTAGCTGCTCGCGCGGACGCAGAGAGCGGCGACTGGCATGAAGAAACTTGCCGGATTCAGGGTGTCGAAGACGTCGTCGTACCGGTCTGCGTAGTAGGGCAGCCGTACTTCGTGACTTGATCATGTGAGTCTGGATCGGTAGTGGTACCAGCGGGCGCGGGCTTGATGGCGGCGGCGCCACCAGGACCAGCGGAGATGGTGTTCGAGGCTGTGCCAGGCTCTGGTCGCGAGGTTGTACAGCCGTTTGATCTCGACCACGGTCAGCCGGGCGAGTCCGAGGTCGGCCGGTGGTGGTTCGCTGGGGTGGGTGGGTCGGGGTGGTGGCGTGGTCCCGGCCGCGGCGTCGGCGGCGGTGACCGCGCAGACGGCGAGCGCGGCCATGACCAGCACTATGTGCCGCATGATCGGGGTGTGGAGGCGGTTCTGGAACTGGTCGAACCCGAAGTGGTCCTTGCCGAAGCCGTGGTCCTCCTCGATCGTCCACCGCCGGCCGGTCACCCTCACCAACGCGGTCAGGGTCGCCGGAAGGCGCTCCGGTATCCAGCAGTAGAAGTAGGCCAGGTCGTCGGGGTCAGCCAGGCTCCGGCGTACGAGCAGGTAGTGGCGGGGGCTGGCGGTGGCGATCCACGCCCACGCGTACCAGCGGTCGCCTTTGGAACCCGCCCCGCAGGACATGGTCTGCCAGGCGGTGTCGGTGGTCAGGGTGGTGGCAGCGGTGTCGGCGCGGATCTTCGTCTTCCAGCCGGGCAGGGTGATCCGGAACGAGCACGGCACGCCGAGGCTGTAGCCGATTCCCCGGGTCTCGCAGGTGTCGCGTAGTCGCCGGTCCCGGCCGTAGACGGCGTCGGCGGTGCACCACCGCACGGGTACGCCGGCGTCGAGTGTCTCGGTGAGCAGGTCGGTGGCGAGTCGGGGTTTGGTCGCGAACTCGGTGTCGGCGGGGACGCCGGTGGCGGCGCGGCGGGCGTCGTCGTCGAGGTGGGCGGCGGGGATCCACAGGCGGGAGCCGACCAGGGCGTGGCCGGCGCGGGTGGCGTAGGTGGCGTTGACCAGGTTGACGGCGTTGGTGACCTTTCCCGCGCAGCCCACGTACTGGCGGGTCACGCCGCACGTGCCGGTGCCGGTCTTCTCCACGCCGCTCTCGTCGAAGATCAGCGTGTTGTCGCCGTCCGGGTCGGCCAGGCGTGCCACGGCGAAGTCACGGACCACGCCCATCGCCTTGTCGGTGTCCCAGACCGCGCGTTCGAGGAGTCGTTGCATCCGGTCGGGGGTGGTGTCCCCGGCGTGTTCGGCGAGGGTCCAGCAGTTCTTGCGTGGCAGGTCGGCGATCAGGCCACGGACGTACTTGCCGGCCTGCCGTAGTGGTTCGACCCGGGCGAAACACGCGCCGAGGTCTCCCATCAGCGTGGCGAGGTTCTCCTCGACACGACCGGCCTCTACCATGGCCGCTGCGGCCACCTCGTGATCCTTCGTTGTCCACACAACACCGGACGATCATGCGGTGGCCGTCTCCGTCGCCGCACACCCTGTCCGTCCATACCCCACCGCACCGGTCAGGTCACGAAGTACGGCTGCCCTAGTAGCGAGGGCAAAAGACTGGGTAGCCGACGAAAGCAATGCCCTAACGCTCCAGCACTTCAGGAATGCCCGTTGGCTGGCTGACCGGTCGTATGCCGAGGAGATCCAGGACGTCGGCGGCTCCGGAGACCGCGGATACCGATCGCGAGATTCCCTTGACGACGCGGGTCCCGGCGGCGGCGGCGAGGATCCCGGCCGCAGTGCTGACGTTGAAGGTCTTGTACTGCTCCTTTCCGCTGCCGGCGACGACGACAGTGCCCCCGGGTACGTCGACCGGCTGGCTGGCGTAGTTGGCGAGCACCGGGTCGAACTGTGTGATCACCGTCCACCACTCGGACAGTTCCGCCGGGCCGAGGCGGTCGGCGCGGAGCAGGTCGACGCACCACCGCCGCCATTGCATGTTCGCCGATGGTGATTCGTCCCGAAGAAACGCGTACAGCTGATCGGGCGACCATCTGTCAGACGGTGCGGCCAGGGACGGGGCGTTCATTTGGTCCACCACGAGCGCGTCGAGCCAGCCGTGCGGGCACCGGACAGCTCAGGACGAGACGCTCCAGGCGTACGCCGAGGCAGGTGTGCAGACAGGCTGAACACCCGCGCCGCCCGTTCGTGCGCCGCGCACGGTCCGAGCGTTCCGCAAGCCAGGCACCTCCCATCGGCGCACGACACCACGTGCTGCGTCAGGACGGCCTGCGCCTCCTCCAGCTGCCCGCCGCCGAGATACGTCGCCACGGTTCCTCCAAGGTCATTTGTTCAATGGGTGGTGTGGCGGGCACGTCGTGCGTGTCGCTTCCATCGACGTCGCCTGCCGTCGCCGTCACCGGGACTCAACGGCTCGCCGTTCGCATCCCTCGATGAACAGGTTGGTCACGCCGATAGATCAGCTGAAGTGGTTCTCCGTCAGCCGGTGTCAGCCGACACCGGGCAGCCACGACGCGCGGGGGCCAGCGAAGCGGCGATAGGGTGCGGCATATGAGTACCGGTGCTCGGCGGGCAAGTGAGTGGACGATCCATGACGAGCGGGTCATCGACGACACGAGGCGTGCCGTGCTGAGCGTCGCCGATGTCGAACTACCCGACGGCGTCCGGTTCGAGCAGTACGTACTCAGGGTGCCGTCCGCCGCGATGGTGATCGTGCTGGACGATGCCGACCGCGTGCTGATGATGTGGCGGCACCGGTTCATCATCGACCGGTGGGTCTGGGAGTTGCCGGGCGGCTACCTTGACCACGACGAGGACCCCGTCGTCTGTGCGGCGCGGGAGGTCGAGGAGGAGACCGGCTGGCGGCCCAGGACCATGGAGCCGCTGCTGGGCTTCCAGCCCATGGTCGGCACCATCGATCAGCAGAACATCATCTACCTTTCCCGAGGGGCAGACCCCACGGGCACCGTGCCTGACGTCAACGAGACTGCGCGAATCGGTTGGATCCCGCTGGCCGAGGTAGAGCAACGGATCCAGGCCGGGGAGATCGTCGGTGCGGGGTCTGTCGCCGGTCTGCTCGCCGTGCTGCTGGCCAAAGCGACAGGGCGAATTTAGGCGGCTTGGAGTAGCGGCCGTACGCGCGCGGAGAACTCCTGCACCGTCGGCAGCCCGGCGTACGGCGTGAGGCGGTCCGCGAGAGTGGCGAGGTATGCGCGCGCCCGTTCGGAGCTCAGACTCTCGGCGGCTTGTGCTGCCTGCACCCCCACCGCGCCGGCTTGCTCCGGCTCACCGGACTGCACGTGGGCAAGCGCCAACAACGCCAGGTTGAACTGCTTGCCGCGGGCATAGGCGCTGCCGTCCATCTCCAACGACCGCACCGCGAACCGGGCCGCGAGCTTGCCTCGGCCGAGCGCGGCGAAGCAGTGTCCGAACTTGGCCGAGAGATACGCTTCGTCGAAGTAGCCGATCCACTGTGGGTTGCTCGTGTTCTCCGCGCGGTCGAAGGCGCGTTCAGCGCGGTCGAGCGCTGCCGTACAGGCCGCCTCGTCGCCGCCCACGGCGTGGCCCTGCGCCTCCAGCACTGCGGATTCCGCCTGGATCGCAGCCATCCCGGACTCGGCCGCCGTGCGACCTGCGGCACGCGCCAAGTCGACCGCCTCTGCCGACGCCCCCAAGTAGGCCGCCTGGTGACTCATCGCCGCGAGGATCTCCGCGCCCAGCGGGCGATCGCCTGCGGCTGTGGCGAGCCGTAGCGCCTGGACCATGTACCGCTGCGCCAAGCCGTTCAGCCCAGCATCGTACGACGCCCAGCCCGCGAGCTGGGTGGCCTCGGCCGCCGCCGAGTACAGCGCGATACCGGTGCGGGCGTCGTACCGACCACGCAGGAGCGGAGCCACCTCGGTATCAAGGAACCGGACCAACCCCTCACGGACGTGGCCGCCACCATAACGGTTGTCGAGCGACCGGTAGACGCCGGAGATATGCCGGATCGTCTCGACGTGAGGTTCACCAACGAGCCTGTCACCGTGGCCGACAGGCTCCTCTTCGAGTCGAGCGGTCAGCCAGCGGAGCGCCGGCGTCAGGAACGCCGCCGCGTTGAATCCCGCACCCATCAGGAGATCTCGCCGTTGCATATCTCCCCGCCACAGCTCTGCCGCGACCTCCGCGCTGTGTCGCCAGTCCTGCGGGAAGTCTAATCCCACCGCCGCGTCGGGGCCCGGCTCAGCGGGACCCGTGACCAGTTCGCCGCTGTCAGCCGACACCTCGCTCACCAGGGCGGACAACTCGCCGTTGGCACCGAGCGCCGTATCGAGCAGCGCCACCACGGACGCGCTGGGCCGCTTGCCGCCGGCCTCGAGATCCCAGAGGTATCCGTGGGAGCAGTGGACCAGCTGCCCGAGCCGGCGAAGCGACAGGCCCCGCTCCTCGCGTAGCGACCTCAAGCGCGGCCCGAAGGCCGGATCGACGACAACGAGCTGTCGCGGCATGGCACGCTCTCCTCGGAAATGAGGTCACGATTGGCCGATTGGTTTTGCCGGAGCTAAGACGTACCTTGACAGTACTCGTTGAATCGTAGTCGTGGAGCATCTAACCGAAGTGGACTACCAATTAGGAGCAATCTGGACTTTGGCCAGTGCCGTCCGAGGCAACGACGGTGGAGTACGACACCGAGCGGGTCAGCCGGCGAGGCCACGCAGGAAGGTCTCGGCGATCGGCACCGCCTGGCCGGAGCCGGACCCGCCCTGCTCCACGAAGACGGCGAAGGCCACGTCACCCTGCCAGCCGACGAACCAGGCGTGGGTGTTGGCCGGGTCGTCGTCGTACTCGGCGGTGCCGGTCTTGCCGTGCACCGGATCGCCCGGCACGTCCCGCAGCGCCTCGGCGGTGCCGACGGTGACCGCGTCGCGCATCATCGAGCGCAGCGCCTCGACGGCACCGGTGTCCAGTTGCGGGCCGTCCGGCTCCGGGGTCGGCGGGGCCGGCTCCGAGATCAGTTTCGGCTGACGCCACTGCCCCCGTGCGACCGCCGCCGTCGCACCGGCCATCGCCAATGGACTGACCACCGTGGTGCCCTGCCCGAACGCGGCGGCGGCCCGCTCGGCCGGTGGGCCGCCGGTGGAGACCGTACCGGTGAACGCCGGCACGCCCAGCCGCCACTGACCTTCGAGCCCGAGCAGCCGGCCGGTCTCGGCGAGCCCGTCGGCCCCCAACTTCGGTGCCAGGTTGGCGAAGGTGGTGTTGCAGGATTCGGCGAAGACCGTCCGCATCGGCACCCGCCCCAGCTCGAAGCCGTTGGCGTTGGTGAACGTCCGGCCGTCGACGGTGGCCGTCTTCGGACAGTCGACCGGGTCGTTCGGGCCGACCGCGCCGGCTTCGAGCAGGCCGAGGGTGCTGACCATCTTGAACGTCGATCCGGGCGGGACCTGGGCGGTGAACGCCAGGTTCTCCGTACCGCCGCCGGGGCCGTCAGCGACGGCGAGCAACGCGCCGTCGCTGATCCGTATCGCGACCAGGGCGCTGCGCCGGGAGACCCCGGCCAGCGCGGCGTCGGCGGCGGTCTGAGTGCGCACATCGAGCGTGGTCCGCAGCGCCTCGCCCGGCTGGGCGTCCGCGCGGAACAGCACGTCGCCGCTGGACTGGGTGCCGTCCGGGGCGGTGCCGACGATCTGCACCGAGTAGCCCGGTACGCCGCGTAGCCGCTCCTCGTAGGTGCCCTGCAGCCCGCCGTGCCCGACGAGGTCGCCGATCTCGTACCGGCCGGGGTGTGCCTCCATGTCCTGCCGCTGCACCGGGTCGACCGTGCCGAGCAGCGCGCGGGCGAACTCCCGGGTCGGTGCCAGGTCGCGTTCCTCGCGGCGGAACTTGGTGCCGGGCAGCTCGTAGATCCGGTCCCGGATCTGCTGATATGCCTCCTCACGCAGGGTGACCACCTCGACGAAGGCGTCGGGCTTGGCGGCGGCGAGCCGGTCGGGCAGCCCGGTGACGTCGATCGGCGGGTCGAGCACCGGGCGGATCGCCCGGAAGGCGGTGTCGAGGGCGGTGACCAGGGCAGCCGGGTCGTCGACCTTGTCCGGCTGGACGCCGACCACGACGACGCCGCGGGGCGTGACGATCGGCTGCCCGGCCCCGTCGAGGATCGATCCACGGACCGGCGCGATGCGGTTCACCGCCAGTTGGTCGCCGCTGTCCAGTTGCGGGTGGACGATCTCCGGGCTCCAGATGATCTGCCAGGCGTCGTCGGCGCCCCGGCGTAGCCGTACCGACGTGGGGTAGCTCCACCGCACCTCACCCGGCAGCGTCCACTCGACCGTCACCGTGCCGGTGGCGATGTCCTCGGTGACCGGGGCGTCGCCGTCGCGGCGCAGCTGCGGCGGACTGTCGTCCAGGTCGCCGACCAGCGCGGTCAGCTCCTCGGTGACCTGGGTGGCCGGCACCCGCTGACCGGCCGGGGTGATGAAACCGATCGCCGACAGATCGCCGCGCTGCCAGCCCTCGATGAAGGCGTCGACCGTGGCTTCCGGTCCGTCGTCGGACGAGCAGGCGGCCAGACCGGTGGTCAGGGTGAGCACCGCCGCCGCGACCGCGACCGGCCGGCGACCCCAGCGGTACGCACGACGGGGCTGGTGCGCTGCCTGATGACGCATGCGGGCGGTCCCCTTCCGGACGCATGGCGGACTCCACGCACCGTAGTACCCGGGCGCATGCGTCCGCTGCCCCTGGCCGGGCGGCAGTGACCCACGCCCCGCCGCGACGAGGACCTATCACACAAAGTACCGAAATGGTGTCACCAGGTCGACGGTGTCGGGCCCATCTGCCGTCAGATGACCGATCCCTGGGGAATAGGCTTGGCGAAGGTTGACCCCACAGCGTGGTGGGGCGAGGGGAGTCTGCACCAATGAACCGGCGTCCGGCGACGAAGACGAAGCGCACGATCACCCCACGGACGTTCCCGCCGCCGGAGACGACCCTCGCCGCGGTCGCCGACGACAGCGACGACACCGGCCTCGACGACCCGATGCCGAGCGCGGAACGGCTGATCGCGCAGGCCGTGTCGCTGGCCGACACCGACCACGACACCGCCTCCCTGGTGGACCGCTTCTGGCGGTTCGCCGCCGACGAGGAACTGGTCGGCTACACCCCGCAGGAAATGATCGCCGCCGCCCGGTCGCACCGCGAGCTCGCCGGCAGCCGCCTGCCCGGCGAGTTGAAGCTGCGACTGACCCCACCCGGTGACGGCCAGCCGCACACCGTGATCGAGATCGTCACCGACGACATGCCGTTCCTGGTCGACTCGGTGACCGCGCTGCTCACCGAGCGGCACCTGGATGTGCAGCTGCTGGTCCACCCGCTGGTGGTGGTCCGCCGGGAGCCGCTGGGTCAGCTGACCGAGGTGGCCGCCGACGTCGAGCCCGACGACGCGATCGACGGCGACCTGGTGGAGAGCTGGATCCGCATCGAGCTGGACCCGGTGCGCGACGCCGTCGACCGGGACCGGCTGCGCCGTGACCTCAAGCGGGTCCTCACCGACGTCCGCGAGGCGGTGGAGGACTGGCCGAAGATGCGCCGACGGGCCCTGGCCCTGGCCGACGAGCTCGTCGAGGCGACCGGGCGTGACCAGCAGGCGCTGCCCGTACCGGACAAGGACGTGACCGACTCGGTCGAGCTGCTGCGCTGGCTGGCCGACGACCATTTCACCTTCCTCGGCTACCGCGAGTACCGCCTGGTCGACAGCGGCGACGGGGACAAGGCACTGGTCGCGGTGCTCGGCAGCGGGCTCGGCATCCTGCGTCAGGATCAGACCCGGCCCCGACCGCTGGCGTCGATGACCCCGCAGGCGGCGGCGAAGGCGATGGAACAGCGGCTGCTGGTGATCACCAAGGCGAACTCGCGGGCCACCGTGCACCGGGCCGCCTACCTCGACTACATCGGGTTCAAGACCTTCGACGCCGCCGGCCAGGTGGTCGGCGAGCGGCGGTTCCTGGGCCTGTTCTCCACCGCCGCGTACCGCACCAGCGTGCAGGAGCTGCCGGTGGTCCGGCGCAAGGTCGCCGAGGTGCTGGAACGCTCCGGGCTGAGCCCACGCAGCCACTCCGGCAAGGACATGCTGCAGATCCTGGAGACCTACCCGCGCGACGAGCTGTTCCAGATCCGCACCGACGACCTCTACCAGGCCGTGCTCGGCGTACTGCGGATGGCCGGCCGCCGCCAGCTGCGGCTGTTCCTACGCCCCGACGGGTACGGGCGGTTCCTGTCCTGCCTGATCTACCTGCCCCGGGACCGGTTCACCACGCAGAACCGGCTGCGGATGCAGCAGATCCTGCTGCGCGAGCTCAACGGCGTCGGCGTCGACTACACCACCCGGGTCACCGAGTCGATGCTGGCCCGGGTGCACTTCATCGTGCGTACCGACCCGGCCGCGCCGCCGGCCGCGCTCGACCCGGACCGGCTGGCCGAGTTGCTCGCCGACGCCACCCGGCTGTGGGAGGACGACTTCCGGCTGGTGCTGGAGCGCAAACTCGGCGACGAGTCGGCCAAGTCGCTGCACCGGCGTTACGCCGAGGCCTACCCGGAGGGCTACAAGGAGGAGCACTCCGCGTACGAGGCGGTGCAGGACCTGGCCAAGTTGGAGCTGCTCGACGAGCCGGGCCAGCTGGAGATGCACCTGTTCCGCCCGCCGGGCGGTGGCGGCGACGAACGCGACGTGCGGTTCAAGGTCTACCGGTACGGCGAACCGATGGTCCTCTCCGACGTGCTGCCGGTGCTGCACTCCCTCGGCGTCCAGGTCGTCGACGAGCGGCCGTACGAGATCGACCGCGCCGACCAGCTGATCTACCTGTACGACTTCGGGCTGCGCCTGCCGGTCGGTGCCTGGGCGCTGGCCGAGGTACGCCCACACGTGGAGAACGCGTTCTCGGCGGCGTGGCGCGGCGAGGCGGAGGTCGACGGGTTCAACGAACTGGTGCTGCGCGCCGGGCTGACCTGGCGACAGGTGGTGGTGCTGCGGGCGTACGCGAAGTATCTGCGCCAGGCCGGCACCGTCTTCTCCCAGGAGTACATGGAGGCCACGTTCGTCGCCTACCCGGTGGTCACCCGGCTGCTGATCGACCTGTTCGAGTGCCGGTTCGCGCCGACGCCGGAAGTCGACGACGACCGCCGTCGGCTGCGCGGGCAGGAACTGGTCGCGGCCATCGGCCGGCAGTTCGACGAGGTGGACAGCCTCGACCAGGACCGGATTCTGCGCAGCTACCTGACGTTGATCCTGGCCACCCTGCGGACCAACTTCTACCAGCGCGGCGCCGACGGCCGGCCGGTGCCGTACGTGGCGATCAAGCTGGACCCGCAGGCGGTGCCGGAGCTGCCGGCGCCCCGGCCGGCGTACGAGATCTTCGTCTACTCGCCCCGCTTCGAGGGCGTGCACCTGCGCTTCGGTGAGGTCGCCCGGGGTGGGTTGCGCTGGTCGGACCGGCGGGAGGACTTCCGTACCGAGGTGCTCGGCCTGGTCAAGGCGCAGATGGTGAAGAACGCGGTGATCGTTCCGGTCGGCGCCAAGGGCGGCTTCGTGGTGAAGCAGCCCGGCGGTACGGCGCGGGGCCGGGCGACGGCGCACCCACCGGACCGGGAGGCGGTGCAGGCCGAAGGGGTGGCCTGCTACCAGCAGTTCATCTCCGCGTTGCTGGACGTCACCGACAACATCGTCGGTGGGCGCATCGAGCCGCCGCCGGCGGTGGTCCGCCACGACGGCGACGACCCGTACCTGGTGGTCGCCGCCGACAAGGGCACCGCCACCTTCTCCGACGTGGCGAACGCGATCTCCCAGGCCCGGGGCTTCTGGATGGGCGACGCGTTCGCCTCCGGCGGCTCGGCCGGCTACGACCACAAGAAGATGGGCATCACCGCCCGGGGTGCCTGGGAGTCGGTGAAACGGCACTTCCGGGACCTCGGGGTGGACATCCAGCGACAGGATTTCACTGCCGTCGGCATCGGCGACATGTCCGGCGACGTGTTCGGCAACGGGATGCTGCTGTCCGAGCACATCCGGCTGGTCGCCGCCTTCGACCACCGGCACGTCTTTCTCGACCCGGACCCGGACGCGGCCACCTCCTTCGCCGAGCGGCGGCGGCTGTTCGAGCTGCCGCGCTCGTCGTGGGCCGACTACGACCCGGCACTGATCTCCGACGGCGGGGGCGTGTATCCGCGTACCGCGAAGTCGGTGCCGGTAAGCCGGCAGGTCCGCGCGGCGCTCGGCCTCGACGACGCCGTCGACGTGCTCTCCCCGCCGGAGCTGATCCGGGCGATCCTGCGCGCCCCGGTCGACCTGCTGTTCAACGGCGGCATCGGCACCTACGTCAAGGCGTCGACCGAATCCCACGCCGAGGTCGGCGACAAGGCCAACGACGCCATCCGGGTGGACGGCCGGTCGCTGCGGGCCAGGGTGGTCGGCGAGGGCGGCAACCTGGGGCTCACCCAGCGGGGCCGGATCGAGTACGCCCGCGCCGGCGGGCGTAGCTACACCGACTTCATCGACAACTCGGCCGGGGTGGACTGCTCCGACCACGAGGTCAACATCAAGATCCTGCTCGGCGGCGCGGTCGCCGACGGCGAACTGACCGTGGCGCAGCGCGACGAACTGTTGGTCGAGATGACCGACGAGGTCGCCGCGCTGGTGCTGCGGGACAACTACGACCAGGCGCGGGCGCTGGCCAACGCCTGCGCCCAGGCCCGGTCGCTGCTGCCGGTGCACCGGCGGATGATCACCGACCTGGAGCAGTCCGGCCAGCTGGACCGGGAGTTGGAGGCGCTGCCCAGCGACGACGACCTGGCCGAACGGATCCGCGCCGACGCGGACGGGCTGACCCTGCCCGAGTTCGCGGTGCTGCTCGCCTACACGAAGATCGCCGTCGAGGGGCAGGTGCTCGCCGACGGGCTGCCCGACGAGGCGTGGACCGACCGGGTGCTCGTCGACTACTTCCCGACCCCGCTGCGCGAGCGGTACGCCGCCCGGATGGCCGACCACCGGCTGCGCCGCGAGATCGTGGTGACCAGCCTGGTCAACGAGGCCGTCAACCGGGGCGGCATGTCCTTCGTCTACCGGACGATGGAGGAGACCGGGGCGTCGGCCGCCGACGTGCTGCGCGCCTACGTCGTGATCCGTGACGTGTTCGGCCTCGACGAGCTGTGGGCCGGCATCGACGCGCTGGACACCGTGGTCAGCACCGAGTCGCAGGTGTCGGTCTACCTGGAGAGCCGCCGACTGCTCGACCGCGCGGTGCGGTGGCTGGTCACCAACCGCAAGTCGCCGCTGGACGTGCCGGAGGAGACGGCCCGGCTGCGCGACGGGGTGTCCCGGCTGCTGCCGCAGCTGGGCAGCTTCTTCCGCGGCGACGAGCGGGAGTCGCTGCGGGCACACGTCGCCACGATGGTCGACCGGGGGCTGCCGGCGGACCTCGCCGACCGGGCCACCCGGATCATGTACAGCTTCGGCCTGCTCGACGTGGTGGAGACCGCCGCCGACACCGGAGCCGACGTCACCGAGGTGGCCTCGGTGTACTTCATGCTCTCCGAACGGTTCCGGGTGGACTGGCTGCTGAGCAAGATCTCGCTGCTGCCGCGCGAGGACCGGTGGCAGACACTGGCCCGCACCGCGCTGCGCTACGACCTGTACGCCGCGCTGGCCGCGCTCACCGTCGAAGTGCTCACCGCCACGTCGGCGCAGTTGCCGGTGGAGGACCGGGCCGCGCAGTGGGAGCAGGACAACGCCAGCGCGGTGGCCCGGGTCCGACGGGCCATGGAGGATTTCGCCCACTCACCGGCTGATCTCGCCGCGTTGTCCGTTCTGCTGCGTCAGATCCGCACGTTGGTCCGGACATCTTCGGCGAGCTGACCACGACAGCCGCAGAGACTGCATACTTTCCGCAGGGCAGGGAGAAGCATTGCGGTCGGTGCCGGTGCGCGCCGTCGGCGCACCGCTGGCACCCCGCTGCGCGCGGGTCAGGAGGCAGGATGCTGGACAAGCGCCTCTACCACCACCTGGTCAGCTGGCTGGGGCAGTGGCCGGCCGGCCGGGCGTTGCAGGTGGTCGGTTCGCAACGCCGGGTCGAACCGGCCTGGGACGGGCGACCCCGCCCGGTGGTCGGCGTCGGCGCGCCCGGTGGGGCGGTGCTGTCCGTACCGCCGGACAAGGTCGAGACGGTCCGGGCGCTGGCCGACCTGCCGGTCAACGACCTGTTGGCGAAGCTGCCGGCGGCCGTCGGCTACGCGGGCTGGCAGGCCCACCGGGCGGTGTTCCGGTACTGCCTGGCGCCGGCGCCGCTGCCCGACGCCGGCGACTGGATCGACCCCACCGACGACTCGCTGCCGCCGTGGCTGCGGCTGTTCCCCCAGGCGGTCCTGGTGGCCCGGGACGCCGACGGGACCTTCCTGGCCGGCGTCGGGATCAAGCGTCACGACGCCCACGGTCAGGAGATCGCCGTCGGTACCGCCCCGGCCGCGCGCGGTCGGGGCCTGGCCCGCCGACTGGTCGCCCAGGCGGCGCGGCGGGTGCTCGACGACGGGGCGGTTCCCACCTACCTGCACGACGCGACCAACGCCGCGTCAGCGAAGGTCGCCTCGGCGGCGGGATTCCGCGACCGGGGCTGGTCGGCGTACGGCATCTCCGCCGACTGACGCCCCCGCCGCCGGCCCCCCTTTCATCCGCGACCGGTTCATCCGGTACGGGCGATGCCGGGCCACCCGCTGGTCGGCGACTCTGCCCGTGGGTGGAGGGAGCGGACCATGCCGCAGTCAACGCAGCAGGCGCAGACGAACCGGTCGGGGTCGGCGGGTGCGATGCCGGCCACAGCCGAGTTCTTCGACCGGTTCAGTCACAAGGAGAACGCGGGACTGCTGCGCCAGATCACCGGCACCGTCCGGTTCGACCTGGCGCGCGACGAGCAGGTGGACTACTGGTTCGTCACCCTGGACAAGGGGGAGGCCCGGCTGACCCGGGAGCAGCGCGACGCCGAATGCGTGCTGCGTACCGACGGGGTGATCTTCGAGGCGATGGCGCGCGGCGAGATCAACCCGATGGCGGCGATGCTGCGCGGGCAGATCCTGGTCCTCGGCGATCTCCGGCTGCTGATCCTGATCGAACGGATGATGCCCGGCCCACCCGGTGCCCATGATCCGCGCGCGTACGCCCGGCGGGAGAGGACGGAGCCATGACCGAGGGAATGGTCAGCATCCTGGACGGCAACACGTTCGTGGTCAGTGACAGCCAGGGCGACATCGACGCCTCGCCGGCGGCACCGACCGGGCTGTTCTCCTTCGACACCCGGTTCCTGTCGAAGTGGCAGCTCACCATCAACGGCGAACGGCTCTCCTCGCTGTCGGTCGACGACCTGCAGTACTTCGAGGCGCGGTTCTTCCTGGTGCCCGGCGAACCCACGCACTACGTCGACGCCGAACTGTCGGTGATCCGGCAACGGTGGGTCGGCGGCAGCTTCGACGAGGAGATCACCATCCTCAACCACGCCCAGGAGCCGATGGAGCTCACCGTACGGCTGGAGGCGGGTGCCGACTTCGCCGACCTGTTCGAGATCAAGGACGTCCGCAACAAGGTCGGCAAGCACTACGCCCACGTCGACCGGGACTGCCTGCGGCTGGGCTACCAGCGGGAGAGCTTCCACCGGGAGACGATCATCTCCAGCAGCGAGCCGGCCCGCATCGACGAGCACGGCCTGGCGTTCCAGATCGTCGTCGAGCCGCACGGCCAGTGGGTGACCCACATCAAGGTGAAGACGACCGCGATCGGGCCGGACGGGCGGGACCTGCGGGAAGGGCTGCTCGGTCAGCACTTCGACCGGCCGAAGCCGGAGATGCGCCGCGACCTGGACGAGTGGATCGCCCGGGCACCCCGGCTGGCCTGCGACTGCGAACCGCTGGCCTCGACGTACAAGCGCAGCCTGGTCGACCTGGCCGCGCTGCGCTACACCCCGCTGTCGCTCGGCGGGCAGTCGGTGCCGGCGGCCGGTGTGCCCTGGTTCGCCACCATGTTCGGCCGGGACAGCATCTTCACCAGCCTGCAGACCCTGCCGTTCGCTCCGGAGCTGGCCTCGGCCACCTTGAAACTGCTCGCCGCGCTGCAGGGCAGCAAACTCGACGACTTCCGGGACGAGGAGCCGGGCAAGATCCTGCACGAGATCCGGTACGGCGAGTCGTCGGCGTTCGAGGAGCAGCCGCACACTCCGTACTTCGGTGCGGCCGACTCGACGCCGCTGTTCGTGGTGCTGCTCGACGAGTACGAGCGGTGGACCGGCGACGTCAAACTGGTGCGGGCGCTGGAGTCCGAGGCCCGGCGGGCGTTGCACTGGATCGACACCTACGGCGACCTGCTCGGCAACGGCTACGTCTGGTACGAGCGGCGCAACACCGACACCGGTCTGGAGAACCAGTGCTGGAAGGACTCCTGGGACTCCATCTGCTACCGCGACGGGCGGCTGCCCGGGTTTCCCCGGGCCACCTGTGAGCTGCAGGGGTACGCCTACGACGCCAAGGTGCGCGGTGCCCGGCTGGCCCGGCAGGTCTGGAAGGATCCGGCGTACGCCGACCAGTTGGAGCGGGAGGCCGCCGACCTCAAGCGCCGGTTCAACCGGGACTTCTGGGTCGCCGACGGCGAGTACTTCGCGCTCGCGCTGGACCCGGAGGGCGGTCAGGTCGACGCGTTGTCGTCGAACATCGGCCACCTGCTGTGGAGCGGGATCGTCGACGTCGGCAAGGCGAAGAAGCTCGCCAAGCACCTGGTCAGCCCTCGGATGTTCTCCGGCTGGGGGGTGCGGACCCTGGCTGAGGGGGAGGGCCGGTTCAACCCGATCGGCTACCACGTCGGCACGGTCTGGCCGTTCGACAACTCGTTCATCGCCTGGGGGCTGCGCCGGTACGGGTTCCTGGAGGAGTCGGCCCGGATCGCCGACGGGATCATCAACGCCGCGCAGTACTTCAACGGCCGGCTGCCGGAGGCGTTCGGCGGCTACGACCGGGCGTTGACGAAGTACCCGGTGGAGTATCCGACCTCCTGTAGTCCGCAGGCCTGGTCGACCGGCGCGACGCTGCTGCTGCTGCGGACCCTGCTCGGGTTGGAGCCGCAGGGCGAGCACCTGGTCGTCGACCCGGCGTTGCCGATCAGCCTGGGCCGCATCGAACTGCTCGACATTCCCGGCAGGTGGGGGCACATCGACGCGTTCGGCCGGGGCCGCATCGACCTGAACCGCACCTCGCGCCGGCAGAGCGCCTGACCACCCTGCGGCCCGGCCCGACCTCAGCCCCGGCCCGGCCCGTGGACCGGGTCGGGCTTAGGGTCGATGTCGTGGCTGTGCGAGTAGGGATCGTCATTCTGCCGGACGAGCCGTGGTCGGTGATGGCGCACCGGTGGCGGCAGGTCGAGCAGTGGGGTTTCGACCACGCCTGGACGTACGACCATCTGGGCTGGCGGGACCTGGTCGACGGGCCCTGGTTCGACGCGGTGCCGACGCTGACCGCCGCCGCGACCGTCACGGATCGGATTGCGCTGGGCACTCTGGTCTCGTCGCCGAACTTCCGGCACCCGGTGCACTTCGCCCGCGAGATCACCGCCCTGGACGACATCTCCGCCGGCCGGGTGCTGCTCGGGGTGGGCGCCGGCGGGCTCGGCTTCGACGCCGCGGTGCTCGGTACGCCGCCGTTGACGCCGCGCGCCCGCGTCGACCGGTACGCCGAGTTCGTCGAACTGCTCGATCTGCTGCTGCGGACCGACCGGGTCACCTGGCAGGGCCGGTACTACCAGGCGGTGGACGCCCGCAGCACCCCTGGCTGCCGGCAGCGGCCCCGGGTGCCGTTCGTGCTGGCCGCCAACGGCCCCCGGTCGCTGGCCCTGGCGGCCCGGTTCGGCGCCGGCTGGGTGACCACCGGCACCGACTTCGACGACCTGGAATCGTGGTGGGCGTCGGTGGCCCGCCTGGCCGAGCGGTGTACGGCGACCCTCGACCAGGTCGACCGGGATCCGGCGGATCTGCGCCGTTACCTGTCGCTGGACTCCGCGCCGGTCTTCTCGCTCAGCAGCGCCGGGTTCTTCGCCGACGCCGTCGAGCGGGCCGCCGGGCTCGGCTTCACCGACGTGATCACCCACTGGCCGCGCCGCAGCAGCTGGTACGCCGGCGACGAGCGGGTCCTCGTCGAGGTCGCCACCGACGTGCTGCCGTCCCTGCGCGGACGACCCCGGACCGGTTGACCCGGCCCGGGGCGCTCAATCGTCGCTCAGTTGGTCACCAGCCCCAGCTGATGCGCACCGGCGTCGCGGTGGAGTAGCCACGGTTGCTCTGTCCGGGGTAGAGCCAGAGGTCGCCGGTGGCGTCGTTGCGGGTGACGATGTCGGCGTGGCCGTCGCGGTCCCAGTCGACGGTGCCGAAGGCGGTGTAGCCGCGCCAGCCGTTGCCGATCCGGACCCGTGGGACGGTGGACCCGCTGCGGACGCTCTGTCCGGGGTACAGCCACAGATCGGCGGTGTCGTTGTCCCGGCTGATCAGGTCCACGTGGCGGTCGCGGTCCCAGTCGACGAGCCCGAACGGGCTGTGGGCGTTGGCGCCGGAACCGATCAGCACCCGGGGGGTGCCGGCCGGTCCACGGGTGCCCGTGCCGGGGTAGAGCCACAGCTGTCCGGTGCCGTCCTGGCGGGCCACGATGTCGGGGTTGCCGTCACGGTCCCAGTCCGCTGCCCCGTACGGGGTGAATCCGGCCCAGCCGGTGCTCAGCCGCACCGGGGTGGCGGTGGAGTAGCCGCGCTTGCTCTGTCCGGGGTAGAGCCAGAGGTCGCCGGTGGTGTCGTTGCGGGTGAGGATGTCGGCGTGGCCGTCGCGGTCCCAGTCGGCGGTGCCGAATGCGGTGTAGCCGCGCCAGCCGTTGCCGATGCGGACCCGGGGCGCGGTGGACAGGCCCCGGACGCTCTGTCCGGGGTAGAGCCACAGGTCTCCGGTGGCGTCGTACCGGGCGATGATGTCGGCGTGGCCGTCACCGTCCCAGTCGACCGTCCCGAACGGCGTGTACGGCACGGCGGTGAGCTGGCTGAGCAGCCAGGTCCGGTTGCCGCCGGCACCGACCTCGCTGTAGGAGGCGGCCCCGGTGCAGCTGGCCGCCTTCAACACACCGGCCTGCACGTAGGTGCCGCCGGCGGAGACCAGCAGCGGGCCGCCGCTGTCGCCCTGGCAGGGCCCCCGGTCGACCATCAGCCGTTTGATGCCCAGGCTGTCCGGCTGTGACGGGGTGATGAAGACGCCGACGAACGGCAACCGCGACGGCAGGTTCCCGGCGCCGTCGCGTCCCCAGCCGACGGCGATGCCCTGGTCGTACGGGGTGAACGGGCCGCCTTGTACACCGTCGGACAGGTGCACCTCGGCCGGAGTGGTCAGCCGCACCGGCGTGATGCTGGTGATCGGCGAGCTGAGTTCCAGCAGTGCCAGGTCGTTGTGACCGCCGATGTACTGCGGGTGGGCCACGATCCGGTGGACTCGGCGGAGCTCGCCGCCGGTGCCGGCGGTGGTGTTGCCGACCCGGACGGTCACGTCGCCGACGGAGGTCGGCGCCGCGCAGTGGGCGGCGGTGAGCACCCAGCCGGGGTGGACGAGGCTGCCGGTGCAGAGTCCGCCGACGGCGGTGTTGCGCACTTCGGCGACGAAGCGCAAGTCGCCGGCGGCGACCGGTTGGCCGCCGACGATGGCCTGGGCCGGGCCGGGGGTGAGCAGTGGGGTGAGTCCGGCGAGCAGGACGGCGGCCAGCGGGGTGGCCAGCCGGTGTCGGGACGGGCGTCGGGTCGGTCGGTGGTGCTGTCGCATGGCGGTACTCCGGAATCGACGGGCCGACGGGGGTGTCACCCGGGGAGGGTGGGCCCGTGGGCTGTTGTCGACCAGAGTGGAGTTTCCGGACGCGTCCGGACGATCACCGTCGGTGTTGTGGCACGAATTGGGTAGACGGCGTGATGGTCAATTCGAGGGGGGTGGCGTCGCCGGCGTAGCGTCCGCCGTCCGGTGCTGCTGCGGCACCGAGGCGGGCCCGCCGACGTCGGCCCGCAGCGCGGCGACCTCGGCCCGCAGTTCGACCAGCTGCGCGGTGAGCGCGGCGACGTCCGCCCGGGTGGCCGGCGCCGTACCCGCCTCGGCGGCCGTGCGTTCCGCCGCCGAGCCCGCACCGGCGGCCTCCGTCGCACCCGCCTCGTCCTCCGCCGCCTCCGCCTCCGCCGAGGCGGTGGAGATCCGCTCCACGATCCAGCTGGCCAGGGAACCGGTGACGAAACCGATCAGGCCGATTCCGCCGATCATGAGGGCCAGGGCGACGAACCGGCCGGTGGTGGTGACCGGGAAGTAGTCGCCGTAGCCGACGGTCGTGATGGTCACCACCGCCCACCAGAGCGCATCCGGATAGCTGTTGATCGCCCCGTCCGGATCGGCCCGCTCGGCGTCGAGCACCGCCAGCCCGGAGACGATCACCAGCAGGACCGTGGTCGAGCCGACGTAGAGCGCCAACCGGCCGCGCGCCCAGATCTCGGTACGCCGGGTCAGGGTGAGCACGGCGGTGACCAGTCGCAGCATCCGCAGCGGCCGCAGCACCGGCAGCAGCAGCACGACCAGGTCGAACGCGTGACCGCGGACGAACCGCCACCGGTCGTCGGCCAGCCACAGCCGGACGGCGTAGTCGACCCAGAACAGCAGCCAGATCGCGATGTTGGCAGCGACACACACGGCACGCCAGCGCGGCGGCAGTTGCGGGTAGAGAATGGGCGCGGCGTAGACGACGAGGAACGCCACGGCGAGCACGGTCAACCCGGCCGCGCTGCGGCGTTCCCAGCTGGCGACCCGGTCCTCGCTACGGAGGCCGGTCCCCGGATCATGGAGAGACATGCCGAACAGGCTGCCTCATGGCGGCAACCGGCTGATCAGCGGCCGACGACCCGACCAGCCGGCCGGGGCGCGGCGGGCCGGCCGCCACGGCCGGTGGCGGCGGCCGATGTGGCGTCGTGGTGCCGACCGGCTGCACCACCCGGCGAAGGTGATCGCCGGCGGGTTCGCCATTGCCGTACTGATCGGCACGGCCCTGCTGATGTTGCCGGTGGCGACCCGCGACGGGACCTCGCCGTCGCTGGTCGACGCCGTGTTCACCGCGACCTCGGCGGTCTGCGTGACGGGCCTTGTCGTGGTCGACACGGCCGGCTACTGGTCCACCTTCGGTCAGTTGGTCATCCTGGGCCTGATCCAGGTCGGCGGACTGGGCATCATGACCCTGGCCACCCTGTTGACGGTGCTGCTGTCCCGGCGGCTCGGTCTGCGGGCGCGGTTCCTGGCCCAGGCCGAGACCAAGGCACTGAGCGTGCGCGACGTCCGTCGGGTGGTGCGCAACATCGTGCTGTTCAGCCTGGTGGTCGAGGCGGCGGTGGCGGTCGTGCTGACCGCCCGGTTCGCGCTCGGCTACGACTACGCGTGGGGCCGGGCCGCGTACCACGGGATCTTCCATGCGGTCTCGGCGTTCAACAACGCCGGCTTCGCCCTGTACGCCGACAGCCTGATCGGGTTCGTCGCCGACCCCTGGATCATGACTGCGGTCGCGGTCGCGGTGATCGTCGGCGGCCTCGGCTTTCCGGTGGTGTTCGAGCTGCTGCGGTCCTGGCGCGAACCGCGCTGCTGGTCGGTGCTGACCCGGATCACCGTGGTGCTGACGGTGAGTCTGCTGGTGCTCGGCACGGTGTTGTTCACCCTGGTGGAGTTGCGCAACCCGGCGACGTTCGGCCCGTTGTCCGCCCCGGAGAAGCTGCTGGCCGGCTTCTTCGCCTCGGTGATGACCCGCACGGCCGGGTTCAACAGCGTCGACATCGCCGGGATGCGTCCGGAGAGTCTGCTGCTCAGCGACATCCTGATGTTCATCGGCGGCGGCAGCGCCGGCACCGCGGGCGGGGTGAAGGTGACCACCGTCGGGCTGCTGGCGTTCGTGCTCTGGGCCGAGATGCGCGGCGAGACCCAGGTCAACGTCGGCGCCCGCCGGGTGCCGGCGGGCAACCAGCGGCAGGCCCTCGCGGTGTTGCTGCTGGCGCTCGGCGCGGTGGCGGTGGCGACGTTCGCCCTGCTCGCGATGACCCGCTTCACGCTGGACCAGGTGCTGTTCGAGGTGGTGTCGGCGTTCGCCACGGTCGGGCTCTCCACCGGCATCACCGCCGGACTGCCACCGGCGGCGGACCTGCTGCTGATCGGGTTGATGTTCATGGGCCGGATCGGCCCGTTGACCGTCGCGTCGGCGCTCGCGTTGCGCGAGCGGAGCCGACGCTACGAACTGCCGGAGGAGAGGATCATCGTTGGCTGAGAAACGCAACGAACCGGTCGTGGTGATCGGGTTGGGCCGCTTCGGCGGCGCGCTCGCGATGGAGCTGACGTCCCGGGGCACCGAGGTGCTCGGCATCGACGGCGACCCGAGGACCACCCAGGGCTTCAGCGGGCAGCTGCCGCACCTGGCCACCGCCGACGCCACCGACCTGGAGGCGCTCCGGCAGCTGGGGGTGGGCGAGTTCCACCGGGCGGTGGTCGGCATCGGCACCGACATCCAGGCCAGCATCCTGGCCACCTCGCTGCTGTCCGAGCTGGGAGTGGCGGACATCTGGGCGAAGGCGATCAGCCGCCAGCACGGCCGGATCCTGGAACGGATCGGTGCCCACCACGTGATCCTGCCCGAGCACGACATGGGGGAGCGGGTCGCCCACCTGCTGACCGGCCGGCTGCTCGACTACGTCGAGGTCGACCGCGACTTCGCGATGGTCAAGACCACCCCGCCGCAGGAGGTGGTCAGCGTGCCGCTGCGCGAGTCGCGGGTGCGGTCGCGGTACGGGGTGACGGTGGTGGCGGTCAAGAGCGAGGCGCACGGGGCCAGGGCGAAGTTCACCTACGCCACCCCGGACACCGTGCTGATGTACGGCGACCTCATCCTGGTGATCGGGACCATCAACGACGTGGAGCGGTTCGCCGAGGCGGACTGACCCGCCGGGCGACGGCGGACTGCCCGGCCGGGCGACGGCGACTGACCCGCCGGGCGACGGGGGACCTACCCACCTAATCCGGCCGTAGGGTCACCGGCGGGGGCGGCGGGCGTGGTAGACGAAGGCCGGCGGCAGGTTGGCCAGCACCGTACGGCCCATCACCACCTCCTCGAAGCGGTCCCGCAGCAGCTGGCGGAACCGGCGGGCCGGCGGGGTCTGCGCGGTCAGCACGTACGCGAAGGTGGTGAACGCCCCGTCCGGGGTCAGCACGTCACACACCGAGTCGAGCGCGGCCAGCTGCAGGTCACGCGGGAACGACACCCACGGCAGCCCGCTGACCACCACGTCGGCGGCGTCCACTCCACGGGCGGTGACCAGGGACCGGCACTGCGCCGCGTCCCCGGTGATCACCTCGACCTGCGGGTGCCGGTCGGCGAGCAGGTCGGCCAGGGTCGGGCTCAGCTCGACGGCGAGGTGGCGGCCGCGGCCGCCGAGGCGGTCCTGGATGACGCCGGTGAAGGCGCCGGTGCCGGGGCCGAGCTCGACGACGACCGGGGCACCGCGTTCCGGGATCGGGGCGGTGATCGCCTCGGCCAGCCGCCGGGAGCTCGGGGCGACCGCGCCGATGCGGGTCGGGGCGCGCAGGAACTCGCGCAGGAACGTCCCGGCGTCACCGCTGCGGCGCGCGGCCGGCACCTGCCCGGGCTGCGCCGCCGGTCCGGGCTGCGACGTGGCGGCGGTCTCGGACACGGGTACGGACATGCGGCGGGGCTCCTCTGCGCGGGGGGTGCGCCGGTGGACCGGCAGCCCACAGGATCGGCGATCATGGCGCGCAGTGTCAACGGGGCACCGGTCGACACCCCCGCTCAGCCGGTGCCGTCGCCGAGCAGCCCGCGCAGGTAGCTGGCCTGACCGACGTGCTGTAGGTCGTCGTTGGCGACGCTGACCAGCCGGACCCCGAGGGTGACCGGCGGATCCCAGCTGTCGTCGACGACCCGGTCCAGGTCGGTGTCGGTCAGGCCGTGCAGGAACCGACGGGTCCGCTCGGCGACCGCCGTGTGGTAGTCGACCAGCGCCGCCGCGCTCTCCGGGGCGATCGCCGCGACCTGAGCGGCGGTGTGGCCGTACCCGGTGTCGGCCGGCTCGGCCCGGTCCAGGCCGAACCGCTTCGCCCAGCCGCCCCCGGTCCAGACCTGCGGCTCGCCGCGTACCTCGGCCAGGTGGTCGTCCTGGATCCGGGTCAGATGCCAGACCAGCCAGCCGATCGGGTTCGCACCCGGTGCCGGGGTCCAGCGCAGCTGCTGCGGGCTCAGCCCGTCGACCGCCTCGCGTACCAGGTCCGGCAGCCGGTCGAAGGTCTCCACCAGCAGTTCGCTCGTGCGCACCGTGCCTCCCCTCTGCGCGGGCCCTGCCTGGCCGGCCGTGGCGGCCGTAGGCTATCAACGTCACATGGCCCGCTACCTGCTCTTTCCCGGTCGCCACCACCTTCTCACCCGATTCCAGGGCGAATACCTGACCCGGCTGGCCGTCGCCGAGGGCGACGCCGACGGACCGGCGACGGTGGTGTGGGCGGTGACGTCGGCCAACCACAGCAACACCCGGCGCAACCCG
This sequence comes from Solwaraspora sp. WMMA2101, assembly GCF_049179175.1. Lineage (NCBI taxonomy): Bacteria > Bacillati > Actinomycetota > Actinomycetes > Micromonosporales > Micromonosporaceae > Solwaraspora > Solwaraspora sp. WMMA2101. Next base: position 4,853,226 of record NZ_JBMHMA010000006.1, read on the forward strand.
GTGCCCTATCACCGGCGGGAAGCCGCGATCGAGCGGTTCAGCGTGCTGACCGGATTGCGCTCGGTGGTGGTGCCGGTCTTCGACACGGTCGCCACCGGCCGGTTCGCCGAGGTCACCGTGAAGACGGTGGCGGCGGTGACCGGGCTGGAACTGACCCCGGCGGACACGGTCCTGGCCTGCTCGACGCCGGAGGTCGCGGCCATGTACGAGCGGCTGGGTTTCCCGGTGGCCGGCGTCGAGGCCGAGGTCGACCCGACCCCGGACCGCCCGTGGGACGTGTTGCTGCGGCTGGCCGGCGACGACGACGGCTGGCGGGAGCTGGCTCATCCGGCGAGCGTCGACGTCTTCGACCGGTACGGCCTGGCCGGGCACGTCCGGTCGGTGGTCAACGATCCGGTCGTCGGCGCCGAGGGTGGGCTCACCGCGACCCGGGACTACCGCAGCTACGCCGAGGCGTTCGCCGAGGCGGCGCAGCGCAAATGGGACGCCGTCCGGGAACATGTGCGGCCCGGGCGGATCGTCGACATCGGCTGCGGTGCCGGCGCCGTGCTCGAGTTGGCCGACCGGGAGCCCGCGCTGCGCGAGAGCGACCTGATCGGCGTCGAGGTGGCCCGGCACCTGTACGAGGAGTGCGTGCACAAACGGGCACAGGGCTACTTCCGTAACCCGAACGTCTTCTTCTACCAGCGCAACGTGCTCGGCGGGGCGGTGTTCGCGCCCCGGTCGGTGGACACCACGTTGACGTTCGCGTTGACCCACGAGATCTGGTCGTACGGCGAGCAGCTGTCCTCCGTACGCCGGTTCGTGCAGGCCATCTACGACCACACGGTGCCCGGCGGGGTGTGGATCAACAGCGACGTCTGCGGTCCGGACGGCGGTGACCGGCCGGTACGGCTGCGGCTGTCGACGGCCGACGGCGCGAACCCGCCAGGGCCGCGTACCGACCTCGCCGACGGGCCGGCCAGCGAGGTCGCCGCCTACGTGCGCGGATTGTCCACCCGGGCCCGGCTGGACCAGTTCGCGGTCGACTTCGCGTTCCCGTTCGACCACCGGCCGGTCGACGGGGCACCGGAGGTCGTCGAGACGACCCTGGCGGCGGCGATGGACTTCCTGACCCGCAAGGACTACCCGGACAACTGGCTGTCCGAGACCCGGGAGCAGTTCTGCGGGCTGGAGTACGCCGACTGGAAGGCGTTGCTGGCCGACGTCGGGTTCGAGATCGACCCGGCCAGCGGGCCGCTGCGCAACGACTGGATCGTCGACCATCGGCTCGCCCCGGTCGCATCGTTGTCCACCCTCGACGGCCGGCCGATGGACTGGCCGGTGACGCACGTGCTGCTGGTGGCCCGCCGGCCGGTGAACAGCTGAGCGGTCAGAGCCGATCGAACGGTGCGGCGTAGCGGAACCGGCCCGGTGTCGGCGGCGTCGGGCCCAGCGGCCGGGCCTGAAAGTAGTGCCCCCACTGCGGATCGGGCGCGGCGATGCCGAAGTCGCTGGCCGGGCGCAGCCCGAACCGCCGGTAGTACGCCGGGTCGCCGAGCAGCACGACGAGGGTCTCGTCACGGGCTTCGGCGGCGGCGAGCACCGCGTGTATCAGGGCCGAGCCGACACCGGCGCGCTGCCGGTCCGGGCGGACCGCCAACGGGCCGAGGCCCAGCGCCGGCCGGTCGTCGACGTACCCCCGGGTGCAGACCACGTGCCCGACGATCCCGCCCGCGTCGACCTGGCCCGCGACGGCGGCCGGTGCGCCCGGGTCCGTGTCGGCCGGTCCGTCGACGGCGACCAGCGACAGCGCCGGGATCCACCCGGGGTCGGCGCGGAGTTCGTCCAGCAGCCCGACCTCGACCGGCGGCCGGTCGTCGGGCTCCGGCCCTTGCCCTGGCCCCGACTCCGCAGGCCGGCGGAAAGCCGCCGTCACGACCGCCCGGACCGCCGCGACATCGTCGGCGCGTTCCCGTCTGACCAGCATGGCCGCCATCCGATCAGGCGGTGCACCGACCCGGCAACCGGATTCGCGGCGCGGCGCGGGACAATCGTCGGCCATGCCCATCGATCTGTACGACGTCATTCACCGCCGCCGCGACGTGCGGGCCGAGTTCACCGGCGCGCCGGTGCCCGACGACGTGCTGCACCGCGTCCTGGCCGCCGCGCACGCCGCGCCGAGCGTCGGGCTGACCCAGCCGTGGGATTTCGTGCTGGTCCGGGATCCGGCGGTCCGCGACGCCTTCCACGCCCATGTGCAGCAGGAACGGCGGACGTTCGCGCGGAGCCTCGACCCGGCGGCGGCGGCCCGGTTCGCGCACATCAAGATCGACGGGGTACGGGAGGCCACGTTGTCGATCGTGGTGACCTACGACCCGCAGCGGGGCAGCCCGGCGGTGCTCGGCCGGCATGCCATCGCCGACGCCGGGCTCTACTCGGTCTGCCTGGCCATCCAGAACCTCTGGCTGGCCGCCACCGCCGAAGGTCTCGGGGTCGGCTGGGTCTCGTTCTACCGGGAGCCGTTCCTGCGGGACCTGCTCGGTGTCCCGGCCGGCGTCCGGCCGGTGGCGTGGCTCTGCGTCGGGCCGGTGAGCGGGCTGGCCGACGTGCCTGACCTGGAGCGGCACGGCTGGCGGGCGCGTCGGCCGTTGACCGAGGCCCTGCACCACGACCGTTGGTGAGCCACCGGCCCCCCGAACCCGCGATTTGCTGAAACAGCAAGGAAGTTTGCCGATACGCTGACCCTGCGCGGATCGTGGGTGCCGGAGGTGGTCAGCTTGACTGACAACGTGGCGGGGGGACCCGCATACCGTACCGCCGTGGCGGTGATCGGCGGCGGTGCCGCCGGGCTGAGCGCGGCGCTGACCCTGGCCCGCGCCCGGCGCGGGGTCATCGTGATCGACGCCGGCGAGCCCCGTAACGCGCCCTCGGGCGGCGTGCACGGTTTCCTCACCGGCGAGGGCATGCGCCCGGCCGACCTGGTCGCCACCGGTCGGCGCGAGGTCGAACGGTACGGCGGCATCGTGCTGCCCGGCCGGGCGGTGGCGGCCGAACGGGTCGACGACGGATTCGCCGTCCGGCTGGCCGACGGGGCCACCGTCGCCGCCCGGCGGCTGCTGCTGGCCACCGGCGTGGTCGACGAGTTGCCGCCGATCGCCGGGCTGCGCGAGCGCTGGGGCCGGGACGTGCTGCACTGCCCGTACTGCCACGGGTGGGAGATCCGCGACCAGCCGGTCGGGGTGATCGGCGCCAACGAGATGGCGCTGCACCAGGTGCAGCTGTTCCGGCAGTGGACCTCGGACCTGGTGCTGTTCACCCACACCGGGGTCACCCTCACCGACGAGCAGGCCGAAGCGCTGGCCGCCCGGGGCGTACGGGTGGTGCCCGGTGAGGTCACCGGGGTGGAGGCCACCGACGACCGGCTCACCGGGGTGCGCCTCGCCGACGGGACCGTGGTGCCCCGTACAGCGGTGACGGTGGCGTCCCGGCTGCACATCGGCGACGGCATCGGCGGCGCCGACGGGCTGCTGGCCCAGCTCGGGGTGCCGGTGACGGCCCACCCGACGGGCATGGCCGAGCAGGTCGAGGCCGACCCGACCGGGCAGACCCCGGTGCCGGGCATCTGGGCCGCCGGCAACCTGACCAACCCGTTCGCCCAGGTGATGGCGTCGGCGGCGGCCGGGGCGATGGCGGCGGCAGCGCTCAACGCCGATCTGGCGCAGGCGGACACCACCGAAGCGGTCCGCCGGCACCGGGCCGTCGCCGTCGGCGAGGACGACTACGGTCTGCCGGTGCACCACGGGCCGGCGGACGTCGCCGCGATGGTCAGCCAGGAGTTCTGGGACGAGCGGTACGGCGCCGTCGACCGGGTGTGGAGCGGCAACCCCAATCCGCAGCTCGTCACCGTCGTGGCCGGCCTGCCCGCCGGCACCGCCTGCGACGTCGGGGCCGGCGAGGGGGCCGACGCGATCTGGCTCGCCGACCAGGGCTGGGAGGTGACCGCGGTCGACGTGTCGCCGGTGGCGCTGCGCCGGGCCGCCGACCAGGCGGCGGCGGTCGGTGACGACGTGGCGAAGCGGCTCACCTGGCAGCAGGCCGACCTGCGGACCTGGGATCCGGGTGCGGCCCGGTTCGACCTGGTCAGCGCGCAGTTCATGCACCTGCCGGACCCGGACCGGGCGATGCTGCACCGCCGGCTCGCGGCGGCGGTCCGCCCCGGCGGCACCCTGCTGATCGTCGGCCACCACCCGAGCGACCTGGAAATCCCCGGGATCCGCCGGCCGCGCCTGCCGGATCTGATGTTCACCGCCGAGCAGGTAGCGGCCGTGCTGGACCCGTCGGAGTGGGCCAGCGTACGGGTCGAGACGATCGCCCGGTCGGTCACCGGCCCGGACGGCGACCCGATCACGATCCACGACGCGGTGCTGCACGCCGTCCGCCGTAGGTGAGCGGCCGGGACGGCCCGTGAACCAGCCGGGGGCGCCGGGCGAGGACGCCCGACGCCCCCGGAGGGCTGACCGACGTCAGCCGATGACGAGGTCACCACCGGAGGCGGTCAGGTTGACCTCCTCGGTGGCGGTGCCGGTCCAGCTCGACGAGAACATCAGCGTGTCGCCGTCCCAGACGGTGATGCCGATGGTGTCCCGCCGGCCCGGTCCGCCCGCGTCGGTCGCGGTCACCCGCATCGTCAGCCCGGTCGCCACCGGCACCGGCTGCTGCGGGGTGGACAGGTCGAACAGCGTCACCTGGTAGCGCAGCTGCGCCACCGGCACGCCGGCGACCGTGGTCGCGCCGTACGACTCCAGGACGGCGCCCTGGAACTTGTACCGCTGGTCCCCGGAGCGGTAGCCGACCAGCACCTTGCCGGCCAGCTCACCGACGTTGGTGACCCGCCCGTCGAGGCTCACCTCGACCCGGTGCTCGGGGTCCAGCGGGTACGCGCCGGCGGTCGACCCGCTGCGCAGGTAGCCGTCGCCGCTGATCCGCAGCCCGGTCGACGGGGCGACCGTCACCGTGGCCGTGACGGCTCCGGTGTAGCGGCCGTCGACGGTGGCGGTCACCGGGTGGTTGCCGACCGGCAGGGTGGCCGTGCAACTGGCCACGCCGCCGGTGACGTCGCTGCCCCAGAGCTTCACCTCGGTGGTGCACAGCGTGGTGTCACCGGTGGTGAAGGCGAACTGGGTGCCGCGTACGTCGCCGGCCTCGGCACCGACCGCCGCGCGCAGCAGGACCTGCGCGGTGTCCGCGCCGGCCACCGGGTGCACCAGGGTGTCCCCGGTGTACGTCAGCGCGGCCGACCGTACCTGACTGACCCGGATGTCGGCGTCGTTGAGGTCGAAGAAGACGTTGCCGACCGCTTCGATCTTGATCCGACCGGTGGTGGTGTCGATGTTCGGCAACGTGACCGTGGCGCTGCCAGTGTTCGGCACCGCCTCGGCCAGCACGTACGGGAACGTCTTCGCCCCGTCGGTGGACAGCGAGATCTTCACCTGCGCGGCGTTCACCGGTGCCGCGTCGGTGCCGGCCACGTCCCAGGTCACCTCCTGCGTGGAGCCACCAAGGTAGAACGACGGCGTCGGCTGCGAGGTGACCAGGAACGGACCGGCGTCCGGGGCCAGCACGACCTCGGTCTCGGCGTTGCCGACCCCACCGCCGCCGACCCGACCGTCGCGGGCGGTCAACTTGAAGTGCATCGTCCGGTCGTTGTCGTAGCCCACCCAGTCGGCGGTCGGCAGGAACTCCGAGTAGCAGTCGACCAGCGCCTGGGTCAGGTTGGAGGCGCTGCCGCTGGCCGGCGGCTCCGGCACGGCCGGGCAGGCACCGGTCTTCGCGTTGGTGTTGCCGGCCAGGATCTGCGCCATGTCCGGGAAGACCCGCGTCGGGTCGTCGTCGACCGCGTTGAGCCCAGGGGAGTAGTACTGCTGGGTGTCCTGCGGGCTGACCAGCGCCGACGTGCCGAAGACCCGGAACAGCGGGCCGTTGGTCTTGACGTTGTCGGTCAACGCGGTGCCGGCGGTGCTGCCGCCGAGGATCCCGCCCCGGTCGTTCTGCTCCCACATGTACGTCAGCGGGTCGCCGTCGGCGTCGGTGGCGCTACCGGTCAACGCGAACGGGGTCCGTACCGGGATGGTGAACGAGGCCGGCACGGTGACCACCGGCGCGTGGTTGGTGGTCTCGGTGACCTGCCAGCCGCCGTTGTCGACCGGACCGCCCTTGGCGGTCTCGCCGACGAAGCCGGCCGCGCCCACGAAACTGGTCAACCCCAGCGCCGGTACGTTGGCCTGCGCCACCGCACCGCCGTTGAACGTCACCTGGAAACCGGTGTCGTTGAGCGCGCCGAGGCCACCGAACGCCGCCACGGTGACCGTCGCGCCGGCCGGCCAGCCGCTGATCGCCTCGATCGCCGCCTTGATACCGGCGGTGGTGTAGTTGACACCGCGCACGATCGGCGCCGACGACTGTCCACCGTAGCTGATCGTGAAGGCGTCGCCGTCGGTGTCGAAGTCACGCAGCGACACCGTCTGCACCTCGTTGATCGCCGGCCGCGACGAGTTCACGAACGTGGTGATCTCGTGGTAGCTGCGCTGCGACCAGTACGGGTCGGAGTGCGGCTGCAGGTTGTCCTGCTGGCAGATCCCCGCGTACGCCATGATCGACGAACCGCTGCCCGGCTCGTACGAGTTGGCGGCGCTGCGGTTGCTGCCGGAGCAGTTCCACTGGGTGCCGTTGAAGGTGTGGTTGCCGGCGAACTGGTGGCCGATCTCGTGCGCCACGTAGTCGACGGCGTAGAAGTCACCGACCGGGTTCGGCAGGCCGGTGCAGCCCCGGGCCTTGCCGTCGCCGCCGACCACGCCGAGCCCGGCGACGCCGCCACCGGGCAGGCCGAAACCGATGTGCCCGACGTCGAAGTTGCTGGCCCCGACGAGCTGGCCGAGGACGATCCGGTTGCGGTTGAGCGTGGCACCGGAGCAGCCGGTCAGGTTCGCCTCGGTGAAGCACGGCGCGGCACCGCACGGCCCGTTCGGGCCGGTGGCCAGCTCGGCCGTGTTCAGGTTGGTCTTGTCGGTGTCGTTGATCAGCACGAGCCGGATCGCGGTCTCGTCCTCGTAGATCTGGGTCACCCGGTTGATCAGGGTCACCTTCGCGGCGGTCACGTTCTCCGCGCCGAAGTAGGTGGCGTACGACGGATCGGTCAGAAACGCCAGGCGGTACGTCCGCAGCTGGACCAGCGGCCCGGCCGGCTCGTCGGCCTGTGCCTGGTCGATCCCCTCGCCGATCTGCTCGGCGGCGGCCCCGACGTCGGCCCGCTCGATCAGGTCACCGTGCCGGTTGACCAGGTCGTGTGCGTAGTAGCTGGCGTAGACGCTCTGATCGCGGTGGTACGGGTCGACGTACCAGGAACCGCTCGACGAGCGGACCGAGGCGTGGAAGCCCAGGGGGGTCAGGTCGGCGCGGATCGTCGCGGTCGGGTCGTCGACGCCGGTGCCGGCGTACGTCTGGATCTCCGGGTGGGCGGCGGCGAGACCGTCCTGCATCACCGGCGAGTTGACGACCTCGAACCGTTGCAGGTCACCGTCCGGGTCGGGCACCGTCAGCACCAGCGGCGCCGTCGCGGCGGCCCGGGCCGACTCGTCCGGTGCCCGGTCCAGCTGCGCGGCGATCGCGTCCCGGTCCAGTGTGTACGCCGCCAGTCGGCTGGCCTCGATGTCCGGGGTACGCCCGGACCGGCTCGCCGTCGGAGCCTCGTCGAGGGTCGCCCACGGCGAGTCTGCGATCGGCGTACCGCGCTCCGGGGCGGCGACGGCCGCACCGGTCGGGCCGACGGCGGGCAGCAGCGCCGCCGCGACGACGGCGACGAGCAGGACGACCAGCCGCCGGTTACGGGACCGGCCGGTCCCGGGGGGCGGTGGCGACTGGCCACCCGCTGTCGGGGGGATCGGTGTCGAGGGGGTCCGCAAGATGTCTCCTTGGGGGTCCGTCACGAACCACGACCCGTTGCCAGGGGTGCCGAGGCCGACGAGCCATGGATCTTGGGGGGTCGCACCGACGCTAGGGGGCGGCGTCGGCGGTCGGCATCGTCCGTAGGGATGAGACAGTGCCAATCACCGCCGATCCCCTAGTCCGGCCAGTACGCCGGCCACGGATCCGACGCTGGAACGGTTCCACTGGGAAACCTGCGGGAAACGCCGCGCCGCTAGCGGCGCAGGCGTTCGACGGACGGCGCAGGCGGCTCAGGCGTTCGACAGGAGGCCTAGACGGCTCAGACGGTCGACGGGCGGATCAGCGGAATGCGGTCAGGAACCGGTCCCGGAACTGGTCCATTTGCCACACCGGAGCCTGCCCGTCCGGCCGCAACCCGTCCTGCCAGTCCCAGTCGGCGACCGCGTCGAGCACCGCCGGATCCCGGGACACGATGGTCACCGGCACGTCGTGGCTGGCGCTCGGCCCGGTCACCACCGGCGACGGCTGATGGTCGCCGAGGAAGACCACCACCAGATCGTCGTCGCCCCGCGCCTCGATGTAGGAGATGATCGTGCTCAACGAGTAGCCGACGGCCCTCGGGTAGTCGTCGCGCAGGCTCTCCTCCACGGACCGGTTCTCCTGGTCGGCGGCCATCTCCTGGCGGTCGAAGACCGCGCCGTCGCGCACCGTGTCCCAGTCGACCAGCTGCGGCACCGGCGTCCACGGAGCGTGGCTGGACAGCAACGCCACCTCGGCCATCACCGGCCCGTCGGTGGCCTGGCGCTCGAGACGGTCGAACGCCGACAGGACGTACTGGTCCGGGATCGAGGCGAAGGCGAACCGGTCACCGGCGTAGCCCATGTTGCGGGAGTCGTACACCTGGTCGTAGCCGAAGAACGCCCCTTCCGGCCAGGCCCGCGAGTTGCCCGGGAAGAAGCCCGACACCCGCCAGCCGGCGCTACCGAACGCCCGGGTCAGCGTCAACCGGTCGCTGGTGACCAGGCTGTGGTACCGCTGCTGGTTGTCCACCCACAGCCCGGACAGGGTGCTGCCGTGCGCCAGCCAGCTGCTGCCGCCGACCGTCGACGAGGTCAGGAACGCGCTACGCGAACCGAAGCCCTGCGCGGCCAGCCGCTGCGAACCGTCGTCGAGCACGTCGGCGACGTACGGGGCGAACTCCGGGGCGGTCACCGCGTCCCGGCCGTAGCTCTCCACGAACGCCAACAGCACGTCCTTGCCGCGCAGCGCGGTCAGCAGTTCGTCACCGGGCACGTCGCGGAACGCGTCCACCGCCGCCAGCTCGGCGAACTCCTGCCGGTCCCGCAGACTCGCGCCGACCTGCAGCGTGTGGTCGTACGCCAGCCGGGCGGTGGCCCGGTCCGCCACCGGCAGTGCGAACGTGACCTGCTCCTGCTCGTAGACGGTCACCGTCGTACCGAGCAGGGCGAACACCAGCCAGCCGGCCGCCATCGTGCCGACCACACCGCCGCCGACCCGCCGGTGCCGGGCGAGCAGCCGGGCCGTGCGCACCGTGGCGAGCACCGCCAGCGCCAGCACCGCGCCGGTGAGCAGAACGGCGCCGACGGCCGCGCCGACCGCCGCCGCCCGCCCGTACGAGGCGTCGAGGAAGCGGTACCCGTCGGCCAGCAGCCCCCAGTCCATCACCGGGTCGAACGGGCGGGCCAGCACGGAGAAGAAACCCATGTCGGCGACCTTGAGCACGGTCAGCACCCCGAGCAGCGCACCGAGCCCGGCCGCCACCGGGGTCCGCAGCCGGCCGGGCAGCACCAGCAGCAGCGCGGCCGCCACGACCGCCTCCAGCGGGATCCGGACGAACGCCGCCGGCACCACGAGGTCACGCTGGTACGGCAGCGTCATCGCCGCCAGCAGGCCGGCCACCGCCAGCGCACTGAGCGCCCAGCCGACGGTACGCCGTACCCGCTGCCGCCAGCCGACCGCTGCGGCCGGCGAAGTCGGCTCGGCCTCCGTCGGCGCGGCCTGCTGCGCCTGCTCGGCCGGCGGAGTCGGCTCGTCCGCTACCTCGGCTGTGGTCTCGGTGGCCGCCGGTGTCTGCGCGTCAGCAGCGGGAGCGTCGGAGTGCGTGGCGGAGGACAAGATCACGGCCTTCCTCATCGTCGACCGGGCGGCGTGCCCTGCCGGGCCGGGCTCCGCACGATAACCACACCGCCGGATACCCGACAACACGTACGGACCGCCGCGCCGGATCGATCATCCCAGGCCGGTGACCGGAACACCGGTCCGACCGGTCATCCCTACGACACGGTGACGCACGACCCCAGGGAGCGGAGATGGATCAGTTGCGTACCCACTTCGAGCAGGCATTCGACGGCGAACCGCCACCGGCGACGCCGGGCGAGGAACTGGCCCGCGCCGCGATGGCCGGCGGCACCCGGCTGCGCCGCCGCCGACGGCTCACCATCGGCGGTGCCGCCGTCGCGGTGACCGCCCTCGCCGCTGTCGCGGCCGGCCTGGCGGTGCCCGTCCGGGACGCACCGGCCCCGGTGCCGGCGCAGGTGGTGCTGCCGTCGGCGACCCCGGTGCTGTGCGAGGGCGTGTCCGCCGAGGATGTCGCCACCGAGGCGTCGGTCTACCTGGCCGAGCAGGTCACCGACGCGCAGCGGGCCGCCATCGACACGGCGTTGCGCGCCGACCCACGGCTGTCGACGGTCCGCTACGACAGCCGGCAGGATGCGTACGAGAGGTTCCGGCAGATGTACCGGGACGGCCCGCCCGAGGTGTTCTCGCTGTACACCCCGGAGGAGATCGCACAGGTCACCGCCGACCAGTTCCCCGAGTCGTTCCGGCTCACCCTGACGGATCCGGCGGCGTACCCGCAGTTGGAGCCGGACCTGCGGGCCCTGCCCGGGGTCGACGAAGTCGTCGGCCGGTTCTGTCCGCACCGTACGTCGGCGCAGCAGGAGGGCGAATGACCGGCGTACGGACCGTGGAGCCGGCCGCCGACGGGCTGCCGGTGCGACCGCCGACCCCGGCGACCCCGGTGGGCGGGCCGGTGGCCCGCTGGGCGGCGGCCCGCCGAGGGCAGCGGGCGGTCCGCGACGAGGCGTTCACGGCGTTCGTCGTCGCCGCGGCACCCCGGCTGCGGCGCATCGCGTACCTGATGTGCCGGGACTGGCACCTGGCGCAGGACCTGACCCAGATCACCTTCACCCGGATGTACGCCTCGTGGGCGCGGATCTGGCCGGCGGCGAACCTCGACGCGTACAGCCGGCGGGTGCTGGTCAACGCGGTCGCCGACGCGATGAAGCGGCGCAGCCGTACCGAACTGGTGCTCGCCGAGCCACCCGAACCGTCGGCTCCGGCACCGGCCGGTGCCCCTGACCTGCAGGTGACGCTGCTGCGTGCGCTGGCCGAGCTGCCGGTACGGGACCGGGCGGTGCTGGTGCTGCGGCACTGGGAGGACCGCAGCGTCGAATCCGTCGCCGAGATCCTCGGGATGACCACGTCGGCGGTGAAGATGACCAGCATGCGGGCGCTGCAGCGGCTGCGTACCGAGCTCGGGGAGGACTTCCCGACCAGCTGATCCGACCGGCGACCTAGGCTGGGCGCATGCCCCCCGTGTCGACGTCACCGGACCCGTCGACGTCACCGCGCCAGCCGACCGGGCCGGATCGGTCGACGTCGCCGTACCGGTGGACGTTGCTCGACCTGGCGGTCGCGACGGCGGTGGCCACCATCGCCTGGCAGTACCGGGCCTCGCTGGCCGACCTGGTGATCGGCCTCGGCATGGCGGTGGCGCTGGTGTGGCGCCGCCGCCGTCCGATGACCGTCATGCTGGTCGTCGCCGGCCTGGGCGCGGCACAGCTGCTGGTCGCCCTGAGCGTGCCGGAGTTCTACGACGTCGCGGTGCTGATCGCGATGGCCGCTGTGGTGACCCACGCCGACCGGCAGTGGCACGCCGTACTGGCCGGCGGGATCACCCTGGTCGGCGTCGCCGTGCTCGCCGTCGACGCCAAACTGCTCGCCGACGACCACCACGTGACCGGCCTCGCCGACTTCAGCGAGTACGCCGTCCTGATGCTGATCTGCGTGGCGATCTGGCTGACCGCGTACATGTTGCGCAGCCGCAAGGAACAGACGGCGGTCGCCGCCGAGCGGGCGGCGGCGGCCGAACGGGAACGCGACCAGCTTGCCCGGCTGGCCGCCGCCGACGAACGGGCCGCGATCGCCCGGGAGCTGCACGACGTCGTCGCCCACAGCCTGGCGGTGATGACGGTGCAGGCGGACGGCGCCAGCTACATGATCGACCTGGACGCCGAGCAGGCCCGCAAGGCCATGATCACCATCGGTGACACCGGCCGCGACGCGCTGGAGGACATGCGCCGGATCGTCGCCGTGCTGCGCGGGGTCGACGCGTCACCGGCCGCCCCGCAGCCCGGGGCGGCCGGAACGCCCGACGACACCGACCGGCGTAGGGCCGGAATCGCCCAGCTCAGCGCCCTGATCGAGCGGACCAGGGGAGCCGGTCTCGTCGTCGAGTTGAGCATCGACGGCGATCCGACCCGGTTGTCACCCGCCGAGGAGCTGACCATGTTCTGGGTGGTGCAGGAGTCGCTGACCAACACCCTGCGATACTCGGGTCCCGGCACGGCCGTCACGGTGACCGTCCGGATCGATGCGGACACCGCCGAGCTGACGGTGATCGACGATGGTCGAGGGACGGTCGCCACCCGGCCGGCCACTGCCCCGCCGGCCACTGCCCGATCGACCGCCGGACCGGCGTCCGGTGGCAACGGCCTGCTCGGCATGCGGGAGCGGGTGGCCGTGCACGGCGGCGAGGTGACTGCCGGACCGCGCCCGGCCGGCGGCTGGCAGGTCCACGCCGTACTGCCGATCAGGTCCCCGGCGCGGGCCGGGACGGAGCCGACGGAGGTGACGTCGTGACGATCAGAGTCTTCCTCGTCGACGACCAGGAGCTGGTCCGGGCCGGGTTCGCGATGGTGCTGGCCGCCCAGCCCGACATGGCCGTCGTCGGTGAGGCCGCCGACGGTGCCGCCGCACTCGCCGCGTTGGCCACCATCGAGGCCGACGTGGTGGTGATGGACCTCCGGATGCCGCTGATGGACGGCGTCGAAGCCACCCGCCGGCTCCGGGCCCAGGACCGTGCCGACGCGCCGAAGGTCCTGGCGTTGACGACGTTCGACACCGACGAGGACGCGTTCGCCGCGCTGCAGGCGGGGGCCAGCGGCTTCCTGCTCAAGAACGTGCGTCCCGCCGAACTGTTGGCCGCGATCCGGGTGGTGGCCAGCGGCGAGTCGGTCGTCGCACCCCGGGTGACCCGTCGGCTGCTGGACCGCTTCGCCGGGCACCTCACCCCGGAGCCGGCCGCCGACGACCGGCTCGCCGCGCTGACCGCCCGGGAACGTGAGGTGCTCGCCCTGGTCGCGGCCGGCCTGTCCAACACCGAGATCGCCAACCAGCTCTACGTCGCCGAGGCGACCGTCAAGACCCACCTCGGGCGGATCCTCACCAAACTGGACCTGCGGGACCGGGTGCAGGCCGTCGTCTTCGCGTACCGGATCGGTCTGGTCCGTCCCGGGCCGTGACCTGTCCGGAACTCAGGCCGTGACCTGTCCGGACTTCGGGCCGTGACCGGTCCGTCCCTTGCCCTGACCTGGGGCGTTGCGACCGGTATCGGATCGGATGTACGACCACGGTCGTACCCGGCGCCGTCCGCAGATCCGATCGTGCGCCGACGCGTCGGACACCCCCGCCGGCCGACGATGGTCATCGTTGCGAACCCCGACCATCGGAAGGCACCTGATGAGCACCCAGATTGACACCGGAACCCGCCGCCCCGCCGCGCTGCGACTGATCATCCTCGGCGTGGTGACCGTCGCGGTGCTGGCCGCTGTCGCGTTCGGCGTCAACTACCTGTGGCAGCAGCAGTTCGGGCCGACCCAGGCGTCAGCCGCCGACTGCCGGCTCGCCCAGCAGTTGCTCGACCAGACGAAGAACCCACCGAGCGAACCGGCCGAGGCCGAGCAGTGGGAACAGGACCTGCGCAAGATTCGCTACGCCCAGTTCGTCGATCAGGGGATCAGCACTGAGGTCGGCCGGTTCATCCACTGGTCCCGGGTCAAGGCGACCGGCGCGGGCGAGCGTCCGACCAAGGAGCAGATCAGCGAGGCGCGCAGTAACGCCGAGGGCCACTGCGCAAGCAGCGGCGTCAAGCTGACCTTCCCTGAGCTGGCCTTCTGAGATGAGTGTCGTCAACACCGCCGTGCCACGTACCCAGCTGCGCGGCATCCTGACCCGACCCGGCCGCCTGCTGCTCACCGGCCTGTCGGTGCTGGTCGCCGCGTTCGTGGTGGCCGGTGCCATGCTCGCCTACGAGATCGTCGCCCGCACCACGCTGGACACCTTCAGCGACACCCCACCCGGTGCCAGCCTGGTGGTCACCGTGAACGGCACCCTGATCGCCGACGAGCAGCGGGCCGCGATCGCCGCGTTCCCGGGCGTCAGCCAGGCCGTCGGCCGCGACGAGGTCCAGCTCGGGGTGGGTGAACCGTCTGCCGGCACGTCGATCCTGCTGGTCACCGACCCCGGCGCCGGACCGCTGGCGCGGACCACGCTGCTCACCGGACGGTACCCGACAGCGGGCGGCGAGATCGCCGTCAACCAGCGCGCCGTCGACCGGCTCGGCATCGCCCCCGGCAGCACCCTTCGGCTGTACGGCGGCGACCCGACCGCCGCGCCGACAACGGCGACGGTGACCGGCGTCGTCGACGGCCCGGACGCCAACTGGGAGCGGGCGTACACGCCGGACACGCTGCTCGCGACGGTGACGACGACCCCGGTCGGCTGGGGTCGGATCGACGTCGCCGCCGCGCCGGGGACCGACGTCGGCGGGCTCTCGGACGAGATCCTCAACTACCTCGACCGGGTCGACCCGCAGCTGTACCCCAGCGCGGCACCCGGCGAATCGAAACGGCTGGCCGAGGCACAGGAGGCCGTGGCCCGCTTCGACCAGGTCTTCGCGCTCGCCGCGATGTTCCTGGCCGTCGCCGTGGTCGCCGCCCTGCTGGTCGCCTCGTCGACGTTCCGCATCGTGTTCGCCCAGCGGATGGGCCAGCTGGCGTTGCTGCGCCTGATCGGCGCCCACCGCCGGCAACTGGTCGTGGCGCTGACCATCGAAGGTGCGCTGGTCGGTCTGCTCGCCGGCACCGTCGGGGTGCTGCTCGCGGTCGGCCTCGGGCTGGCCGCACCGGCGCTCGCCGCCGCGGGCCAGCAGGTCTCCCTGCCCGAGGTGCCGGTCGGAGCCCTGGTGGCGGTCGTCGTCGGGGCGGTCGTGCTGACCGCCGGCGCGGGACTGGTGCCGGCGCTGGCCGCCGCGAACGTACCGCCGCTGCAGGCGTTGCGCAGCGCCGGCACGGTGACCGCCGAGTCGGGAATCAGTGCCGGGCGCCTGCTCGTCGGGCTGCTGCTGGCCGCCGCGTCGGCCGCCACGGTCGCGTCGACCATCTCCCGCGTCTCGGCGCCGGAGGCACCGGATTCGGCCGGGACGCTGCTGGGCATCGTCGGGATCGGCGCCTTCGCGTTCGGTGCGCTCGTCGCACTCGGACCACTGCTGATCCGGCCGGTGCTGGCAGTCGTCGGCTGGCCGCTGCGCAAGCTCAGGCCGGTCGGCACCCTCGCGGTGAGCACGATCGGCGGGGTGCCGCGCCGGGCCGCCGCAGTCTCGGTGGTGGTCGCCCTGGGGGTGGCCCTCGTCGGCGGCGCGGCGGTCGGTGCCGCCAGCCTGCGAGCCTTCACCGACCAGACGATGGCCGCCCGCGCCCCGGCCGATCTGATGGTGGTCGGCAGCGACCAGCCGCTCACCCCGGCGGTCGTCGACCAGTTGCGGGCGATGGCGGAACTCCGCCACGTCACCCCGATGGAGCTGCTCTCGTTCAACATCGACCAGTTCTCGTACACGGCTGTCACCATCGACCTCGACGCGCTGCCCCGGATGGCGGCGCTGGCCGTCGACGACGGCACGTTGACCAACGTCGGGCCGGGGCAGGCGGTGCTCGGGCAGAACCTGGCCGAGGACCTGTCGGCCGACGTCGGCGACCAGATCACCCTGACCGGTGACGCAGGGCAGGTGAGCGTCACCGTCACGGCGGTGCTCGGCGGCCGTGCACCGCTGGACACCGATGTGGTGCTGACCTCGGGCGACCTGGCTCTGCTCGGTGGCACCGACCCCACCGAGACCGGGGTGCTGGCCGACTTCGCCGGCGGCGACCACGGCGCGACAGTGGCCGCCGTACGGCAGCTCGCGGTCGCCAACGGTGCCGACGTGGGGGTGATGGCGGATTACCGGGAGACCGTCGAGTCAGAGGTGTCGTCGCTGTTCCTGATCGCGCTCGGACTGCTTGCCCTGACCGTGGCGATAGCGGTCGTCGGGGTCGGCACCACCACCGCGTTGTCGGTGCTGGAACGCACCCAGGAGGTCGGCCTGCTGCGGGCGCTCGGCCTCAGCCGCCCCCGGCTACGGGCGATGATCCTGCTGGAATCCGGCATGTACGGGATCGTCGGTGCGGTGCTCGGCCTTGCCCTGGGCGTACCGCTGGCCTGGCTGACGATCGAGGCACTGCAGTTGGGCACCCCGCTGGCGCTGCCGGCGGGCCAGCTGCTGGTGATCGTCGCAGCCCTGGGCGCCATCACCGCGCTGGCCGGGCTGTCGCCGGCCCGCCGGGCCGCCCGGGTCAGCCCGGTCGCCGCCATCGGCACCCCGGACTGAGCCCGGTCACGTCGCCACCCGCACCACCTCGCAGTGGTAACCCGACGAGTGGCCCGCTACCAGGTCCACGGTGGCCGTTCCATCCTGGTAGCGCACCTCGAACTCCGCACCGGGGCCACCGTCGGGGGCGGGTACCCGTACCCGGGTCCGCTGGCCCGGTGCCGGCGCGTACAGCCGCAGCGTCACCCCGTCGGCCCAGGGGTAGTCGGGCCGGTCGGTGACCGCCCCGAACGGGATGACCGCGCCGGGCCGGGCCAGCACGGGTACGCTGTCGAACCCGTGCTTCTCGGTGATCCACCCCGGGCCGGTGACCTGGGCGCCGGTCATCAGGTGGGTCCAGGTGCCGGCGGGCAGGTAGTAGGTGACCTGTCCGTCCGCGCTCATCACCGGGGCGACGAGCAGGTCGGGGCCGAGCATGTACTGCCGGTCGAGGTACGCGGTGGCCGGGTCGTCCGGGAACTCCACGATCATCGGCCGCATCACCGGTACGCCGTCGCGGTGGGCCTCCTCGGCCGCCGCCGCCAGGTACGGGATGAGGCTCAGCTTGAGCCGGGTGAAGCGGCGCAGCACGTCGACCGCCTCGTCGTCGTACGCCCACGGCACCCGGTACGAGCCGGAGCCGTGCAGCCGTGAGTGCGAGGAGAGCATCCCGAAGGCGATCCAACGCTTGAAGACGGCCGGGTCCGGCGTGCCCTCGAAGCCGCCGATGTCGTGGCTCCAGTAGCCGAAGCCGGACGCGGCCAGGGACAGGCCGCCGCGCAGCGACTCGGCCATCGCCACGAAGGTGGACTCGCAGTCGCCGCCCCAGTGCACCGGGAACTGCTGGCCGCCGGCGGTCGCCGACCGGGCGAAGAGCACCGCCTCGCCCGGTCCGCGCTCGGCCTCCAGCAGTTCGAAGACGGCCTTGTTGTAGAGGTACGAGTAGTAGTTGTGCATCCGTTGCGGGTCGGATCCGTCGTGCCAGACGACCTCGGTCGGGATGCGTTCGCCGAAGTCGGTCTTGAAGCAGTCCACGCCCATGTCGAGCAGGACCTTCAGCTTGCCCGCGTACCACTGCGCCGCCGCCGGGTTGGTGAAGTCGACGAGCGCCATGCCGGCCTGCCACTTGTCCCACTGCCAGATGGAACCGTCCGGGTTGCGGACCAGGTAGCCGGCCTTGCGGCCCTCCTCGAACAGGTACGACCGTTGGGCGATGTACGGGTTGATCCAGACGCAGACCTTCAGGCCGCGCTCGTGCAGCCGGCGCAGCATCCCCTCAGGGTCGGGGAAGGTCGCCGGGTCCCAGATGAAGTCGACCCAGTGGAACTGCCGCATCCAGAAGCAGTCGAAGTGGAACACCGACAGCGGCAGGTCCCGTTCGGCCATCCCGTCGATGAACTCGGTGACCGTCTTCTCGTCGTACGAGGTGGTGAACGAGGTGGAGAGCCAGAGCCCGTACGACCAGGCCGGCACCCGGGCCGGCCGGCCGGTCAGCGCGGTGTACCGGCGCAGCACGTCCTTGGGGGTGGGTCCGTCGAACAGGTAGTAGGTGAGCGACTGGCCCGGCACGCTGAACTGGGTCTGCGAGACCACTTCGGAGCCGACCTCGAACGACACATGCTCGGGGTGGTCCACGAACACCCCGTAGCCGGCGCCGCTGAGATAGAAGGGCACGTTCTTGTACGCCTGTTCGCTGGCGGTGCCGCCGTCGGCGTTCCAGATGTCGACGGTCTGGCCGTTCTTGACGTACGCCCCGAACCGCTCGCCCAGCCCGTAGATGGTCTCGCCGACGCCCAGCGCCAGCCGTTCGTGCACGTAGGTGTGCCCCTGCGCGTCGGTCACCACGCCGATGCTGCGTTCGGAGGAGGAGGTGACCAGCCGGTCGCCCCGCCGGAAGTCGACCCGCCACGGCCCGGTCAGCGCCACCCGGACGGTCAACTCGCCGGTGGTCAGCTGCGCGCTGAGCCCGGTGACGGTCACCTGCACCGGATGGTCGGTGCGGTCGGCGACCGCGAACCGGGGCTGTTTGGGCAGGCCGCCGGAGTGGTGTCCGATGGTCACCCCGGCCACGCCGGGGGCGGGGGAGAAGAACCGTACGGTGATCACCGGGCGGTTGAGGGTGTCCCCGCGTCCGGTGATCTTCCCGATCGGCGCGAAGACGGTCAGCGCGCGTCCGTCCGGTTCCACCTCCACCGACTCCACCGTGCCGGGGCGCAGCACGCTGACCCCGGGACGCAACTGCCAGTACCCGTCGGTGAACTTCACTTGTCGGCTCCTGCCGTGACGCCGCGCGCGAGGGTGCGCTGGAAGATGACGAAGAAGATGATCGCCGGAAGGATGCTCAGCAGCGCTCCGGCGTTGGTGGTGGGCGCGTCCATCAGCCGGTCGCCCTGCAACGAGGCGAGCGCGACCGGGACGGTCTGGGTCTGGTTGTCGATCAGCATGACCAACGGGATGAGGAACTCGTTCCAGGTCCAGATGAAGAAGAAGACCAGCAGCACCGAGATGGTGGAGCGGATGTTGGGCAGCACCACCCGCCAGAGGATTCGCCAGGTGCCGGCGCCGTCGAGCGCGGCGGCCTCCAGCAGCTGGCGGGGGAAGGTGCCGAGCACCGAGGAGAGCAGGTAGGTGCCGAACGCGGCCTGGATGACGGTGAAGATGATAATCACGGCCAGCCGGGTGTTGTAGAGCCCCGCCTCCTTGGCGAAGTGGTAGAGCGGGTAGACCAGCGCCTCCTGCGGAAGCATGTTGGCCAGCAGGAAGACGCCGACGATCCAGAGCCGGCCACGGACCCGGCCGATGCCGAGCGCGTACGCGCTGAGCAGCGAGACGAGTACGGCGAGGACCGCGACGGAGCCGGAGATGAGGATCGAGTTCCACAACTTGACCGGGTAGTCGACCTGCTCCCAGTAGGTGCGCAGACCGGTGGTGTAGAACTCGGTCGGCCAGGACAGCGGCCCGTTGGTGGAGTAGTCGCCCGGCGCCTTGAAGGCGTTGAGCAGCATGAACGCGAACGGCACCAGCATGACGAGCGCGGCCGCGCCGACGAGGGCGAGCACGATCCAGCGGCTGACCCCACGGTGGTGCCGGTCCGCGGGCCGCCGGGCCCGGCCGGGCCGGCGTACCGGCCGGCGTACGCGGTCGGTGTCGGGCATGGCGGGTACGACGGCCATCAGAGCCCTCCCCGGCGTTCGGCGCGGTGCTGTGCCACGAGGAAGCCCACCGCTATCAGGACGATGATCAGGGTCAGCACCATCGAGATCGCCGATCCGTAGCCGACCTCCAGCCGCTTGAAGAACGTGTAGTAGGCGAAGTAGGACGGCACGTTCGTGGCGTTCTCCGGGCCACCACGGGTCAGCGCGTAGATCGGGCCGAACACCTTCATCGCGGCGATGGTGCAGGTGAGGCCGACCACGAAGGTCTCCGGGCGGATCTGCGCCAGGGTGATCGACCGGAACCGCTGCCACCAGCCGGCACCGTCGATCTCGGCCGCCTCGTACAGTTCCGGGTTGACCCGCTCCAGCGCCGCCATGAAGACGACCACCGGGTAGCCGAGCTGCACCCAGATCATCACGGCCATCACCACCGGCAGTGCGCTGTCCGGGTCGCCGAGCCAGTCGTGCCCCAACGCGCCGAGCCCGACCGCGTCGAGCAGCCCGTTGAGTGCCCCGTCGGGGCGCAGAATCCAGCCCCAGATGATGCCGGCCACCACGACCGGGAGCACCTGCGGCAGGTAGAAGGCGGCGCGCAGCGCGGCGGCGGTGCGGGGACGGAACCGGCGTCCGATGGTGTCGAAGAGCACCGCGGCGAGTACCAGCCCGATCAGGGTGGGCAGCACCACCATCGCGATGATCATCGCTACCGTGTTCTGGAACGAGGTCCAGAAGACGTCGTCGGTGAGCAGGTTCCGGTAGTTGGTCAGGCCGGTGAACCGGGGCTCACCCACGCCGGACCACCTGGTCAGCGAGAGGTAGCCGGTGTAGCCGAGTGGACCGCCGATGACGAGCAGGAACAGCAGCACGCCGGGCAGCAGGTAGAGCCAGTACACGGTCCCGCGTCCGCCGGGCCGGCGCGCGGACCGGCCGCCCCGGGTCGGATTGGTCGGGGTCGGGGGTGACTGGGCCGGGGGTGACGTGGCTGAGGGTGACGCCGTCGTCCGCCCGGCGGCGGTGACGGTCTCGGGAACTGCCATGGGGGTTCCTCCACGGCGGGACGGGCGCACGGTGACCGGATCGACCGGAGTACGCCGGGCGCGCGCCCGTCCCGACCGCCGCTCAGTCGCGCGTGATCTCCGCGACGCCGTCCTGATAGGGCTTGGCGATCGCGTCGAGGACCTCCTCGGGCGACCTGGACTGGTTGATCAGCCCCTGCAGGCCGGAGACCAGCACGTCGTAGTAGCCCGGCACCGGCCAGTCCGGGTAGAAGGCGAGGCCGTCCTGAGCGCTGATGGTGTTGAAGTTCTCGACCAGCTTGCGGTCCTTCTCGTCGCTGATCGTCGCCGGGTCACCGGCCACCGGCACCCCGCCGTTGTTGCCGATCAACGCCTGGATCTCCGGCCGCAGGGTGATGTCGATGAAGTCGTACGCCAGGGTCTTGGCCTTGCTGGACTCCGGGACGACCCAGATGTTGCCCGAGGAGCCGGGGTGCAGGGTGGTGCCGGGGAAGAGGAAGGTGTCCCAGTCGTAGCTGATCTCGCTCTTGAACCGGCCGAACCACCAGCTACCGGAGACGATCATCGGTACGTCGCCGGCGATGAACGCGGTGCCCATGTCCTCGGCCTTGAGGCTGGCCGAGTCGCTGGCGATGTAGCCCTTCTCGACCCACTCGGCGAAGGTCTGGGCGCCGTAGCGCAGCGGGTCGGCCTGGAAGTCGACCGGGTTCTCGTAGAGCTGGTAGTCGTCGACGAAGCCCCGGTCGGCGCGGGAGAGGGCGAGCAGGTAGAAGAGCTGCCCGGCCGGGTACTCGGCACCGGACATGCCCAGCGGGGTGATGCCCGCGTCGACGAAGGTGTCCATCGCGGCGGTCATCTCGGCCAGGGTGGTCGGGACGCTCACCCCGTGCTCGGCGAAGAGCTCCGTGTTGTAGTAGACCATCACGTACTCGCCGTAGTTGGGTACGCCGTACCAGGCGCCCGAACCCATCACCCCGTTGTCGTACCGGGCGGTGGTCTGCAGGCTGGGGCTGAGTGCGGTGTCCCAGCCGCGGGCGGTCGCCTCCTCGGTGAGGTCGGCGAGCAGCCCCTGCGAGGAGAGCAGGCCGGCGGTGGCGTTGCCCTTGTTGTACTCCATGATGTCCGGGCCCTCATCGGAGTTGATGATCATGCCCGCGTTCTGCTGGATCTGCTCGAACGCCTTGCGTTCGAAGCGCACCTCCACCCCGGGGTGCTCCTCCTCGAAGATCTCGATCGCCCGGTCCCAGCCGATGCCCATCGCGCTGTTCTCGCTCTCGTAGTGCCAGAGCTTGAGAACGTTCGCCTCGCCGTCGGCCGTGTCGTCGCCGCAGGCGGTCAGCCCGGTCGCCGTGAGCGCGGCCACCACGACCGCCGTGGCTACTCTGTGAAATCGTCGCATTGCTAATCTCCCTGATGAGTATCTAGCCGGTACTCCTCAAGCCCGTCGCCGCGTGCCAGCGCGGCGGCGGGCTACTTCGGTGTCGGGGGTCGGCGGGTCGCCGCCGGCCCCGTCGTCGCGCGCGGTGTCGCTTCGGGTACGCGGAGACCCGCTGGACCCTCGGATCTCCAACGTGCACGGCAGTAGTTGCTGGTGGACTTCGTCGCTGCCACCGTCGACGTGCCGCAGCAGCGTCTCGATGGCGATCCGGCCCAGTGCCGAGCCGGGTGAGTTCATGGCGGTCAACGCCGGCGTCGCCAGGTCGGCGACCTGGGGCGAGGTGACCATGGAGACGACCGAGACGTCGTCGGGCACGGTCCGGCCCCGGGCGGTCAGCTCGCCGAGCAGGCCGAAGACGGCACTCTCGTTCATGGCGAGAATCGCGGTCAGGTCGGGCGCCAGCCGCAGGGCGGTGGCCAGCGCGGCTCGGCCCCCGGCCGCGCTGTCCTCGGCGAAGGTCGTCAGCGGCGTCAGGCCGTGGTCGGCCATCGCGGCGGTGAACGCGTCGCGGGTCCGCAGCGCCGGGCCGTAGCCTGCGGCAACCGCGTCGGCGGAATGGTTGACGTAGACGATCCGGCGGTGGCCCAGGCCGACCAGGTAGCCGACCGCGTCCCGGACCGTCCGGTCGAAGTCGATATCGACGTACGACAAGCCGGTGGTGTCGGCGGTGCGGCCGATCAACACCTGCGGTACGCCGATCTCCCGCAGCACCTCCACCCGGGGATCGTGCAGCTGCACCTCCATCAGCAGCGCGCCGTCGAGCATCCGCTGGCTGGCGAGACGGCGCAGCTCATCGAGGTCGCCCGCGCCGATGGGCGAGAGCACCAGGTGGTAGCCGGCCGCGCCGGCTGCGGCCGCCGCACCGGTGACGAACGCCGTCTCGGTGGCGCCGAGCCCCCGCTCGTCCATCGGCATCAGCAGGCCGAGGATGCGGCTGCGCCGGCTGGCCAGCCCCCGGGCCATCGCGTTGGGCTGGTAGCCGAGCTGGGCCATGGCGGCCAGCACCTTGTCCCGGGTCGCCGGGGAGATCGGCCGGGTGCCGGTGAGCACGTACGACACCGTGCTGGCCGACACCTGAGCGAGGCGTGCGACGTCCTGCATGGTGGCCATCGGACACCTCCCTGCGTGTCGCGTCGGGCCCGGTTCGCCCGGCCGGTGGCCGGATGGGTGGGCCCCGTGCGCTTCGTCGAATCGCTTCGACGAAGCGGTTCGACAGAACGTAGGCCACGTGTTACGGCCACGTCAATAGGCAATGACAGGTCCGCGTCGGCACCTTCGTCCGTGACTGCCGGCCGACGTCCGCGCTGGCAGCGTGCCTCGGCTGTATGGCTGGCGGCGCTGTTGTGGAGACGGAGGAGGTGCCTCGGTGGCGGTCGTCAAGCGGGGGGCGTCGGCCGATCGTTGTCAACGGTTGCCGGTACCGCTGGACGGTCCGCCGGATGCCGACCTACCACCAGGCCCTGGGCGCCGCTGACGTTTGCGGTAGAACGAGTCGAGCCGTCCGGTTGCGCGATCCCCGTCCTACCGTGCAGGTCGACTCGTCTGTCCCATCCCGGACCAATCGGGCAGAAGGCGATGCTCAGCCAGTCGTGCGGCGGCTAGCTGGACATGTGCGTCGGTGAATAGACGGGCCTTTCGCAGGCTCCATGCCGTAACGCGGCTGGTGAGCTCTGCGACGTCGCCGGTGGGTGGCGGTTGCACGGCCGCGAAATGCACAGTAGCAAGAAGTTCGAGACTGTATGGTGATTCGAAGCCGTCGACGACATCGAGCACCAAATTTAGCTGAGAGAGGTTTTTGGGATTCGTCTTTACTGACTCTTTGGCCGCTTCGTAGCTGCCAGTCAGGGGTCTGATGGGCGCGAATTCAGTTACCCGCGCTGACCTGTCACCGAGGCTGGTGAGGAAGTGGCCTTCCAGCGTGGCCAAGACGCGCGTCAGGCCCTCGGAGTACGGTCCGTAGCGTCCACGGACGAATTTAAGATTGAGCGGTGCGCCAGCGATTTGCAAGAGGTAAGCCAGCTTCTGCACCTCTAGCTCGCTGATGCCATCACGGAATTCCTGCAACCTGGCGCGGTCCAGATACGCACCGACTGCAGCTATCAGCAAGGCACGTAGCTCGGTCAGTTTGGGGCGTGGTGTGGCGTCCGGCATGCTCTCGGGCGGGGGTGCTCCTTCTGGAGCGTATACCACGGCGCGGATCTGGGGCATCCTCCGACATGCATCCTCTATCAGTGGTCGGACCTCGGCCCAGTCCAGGCCGCCGTTCCCGCAGCCAAGCGCCGGGATCGCGATCGAGCGGATCTCGTACCGCGAGACGACATCGACGAGGTCTGCCAGGCCAGCGCGAATGTCTTCCATTTTCGAGGGATTACGCCAGTGCTTCTTTGTCGGGAAGTTTATGATGTATCGCCGAGGGCCGATGATGCCGCGATCGACGAGGAACATTCGACCCAATCGAACCTCGCCACGCTTGCAGGCAGCTTGATAAGAGCGAAAATTCTCGGGGTAGGCGCGTTTGAACTGCAGGGCGATGCCCTTGCCCATCACTCCGACCGTGTTGACCGTGTTGACGAGGGCATCGGTGTCGGCGGTGAGGAGGTTGCCATGGCCATCCTCGATCATCTCCGTCACCCCCCAGGTCGTTGGAATCCGTAGTACCACGCGGGTACGACAGCCACACGTGAAGCTAGGTGATGGTCACCCAGCGTTGCTCGCGCTTGGGCCGCGTGTGCCAAATCGTACGCTGCTACCTGCTGGAACACAGCCAAGGGCACTTCCCTGTGCACCAGGAACTCCGCCATCCGGCGGCGCTGGCGGTCCGG
Organism: Solwaraspora sp. WMMA2101; assembly: GCF_049179175.1. Lineage (NCBI taxonomy): Bacteria > Bacillati > Actinomycetota > Actinomycetes > Micromonosporales > Micromonosporaceae > Solwaraspora > Solwaraspora sp. WMMA2101. The sequence continues at coordinate 4,878,344 of NZ_JBMHMA010000006.1, forward strand.
GTCGTCGTCGGTGCTGTTCCAACGCTCTGCGAACATCAGTGGCCAGTCCACCATGCTGTCCAACTCATCGAGGGTAGTCGTGAACGTGGTGGCTGCGTTCGCGGCGTTGCCATCGGTCGCAACCCATGCCAGGCCGGCGTCGACAACGGCCCCGACTGTCGCGGCCAGGTAGACAAGATGACGGTCGCCGCCCGCGTACCGTCCAGGGATGCTGTCACGGTGGTCGCAGGCGATCCGATACATCATGGGCGAACGTGGGGCAAAGTAGAACGGAACGTAATCCCCAACGTATCCACGCGGACCGATTGGAATCTGCCGCCGGCGGCGGGAGTCCTTGATCGCTGGATCACCGACCTCCGTGCGGGTAAGGCCGGCACGGGCGGACACATCGCAGGCCAACCGACCCGTCGCGGCGATGATTGGAAGGTTCTCCACGTGCGTGAAGTGTAAGATCCATCGATCCCGTACGGACGTCGGTGCTGCTGAAGACATCCGTTCCGAACCTCCGCTGATGTGACTGCGAGTACGGGAGTCTATCGGAGGGTGCAGACGGTGCTTGTGCCTGAACTGGACGATGATGGTGTGCCCTCGGGACGAATCGAACGTCCGACCCCGTGATTCGTAGTCACGTGCTCTGTCCACTGAGCTACGAGGGTGTGCCGGTCGGTGCCGCCGGCACTGACCAGTGTCGTGTGCCCGGGGAGAGTCGAACTCCCATGCCTTGCGGCACCGCGTTCTGAGCGCGGCGTGTCTACCGGTTCCACCACGGGCACGTGGCGCGTCGCTGCTGAAGAGGAGTCGCCGGGTACGGGTCCGGCGACGAGTGGCGGGAAGTCATAGAGGGTGCTGGTGCATGCGGCCAGCTGGCAACGGTGGAGTCGGCGATGCGTCGCGTCGTCGCTCAGCCGGTCAACGGCGGCGGTCGGCCACGGCGGCCGACATGGCAAGCTGGCCATGAGGGCGATGCGGCAGACCGAGCGACGCACGTCGCTCTCGCCGCATTTCCGGCTTCCTCATAGCTGCCCCTGTGGCATGCTCGTCCCGATGGCCGTTGCGTGTTGCTGACTCGAACCGTAGGCCTCTCTGGCGGGCGGGTCCACCGATTTTCGCGTTGGGCCGCCTCAGCTCGCCCTGCGCTGCCTGGCCGGGTATTCGGGATCGTCGAGCGGGCCGACAACCCGGCTCGGCCGGGTACTCATGAGGTGACTTGATAGCGAGCCAGCATCGACACGATGGTTTCGATGCGGGCGGTCAGGGCCTCGCCGGACGGGTGACGGATCCGTGCCGAGGTAATCGTGGAGCCGAGGTCGTTGGCCAGCTCCAGGCGGAGTGCGCTGGTGCCGATGAGCGGATAGTCGTACCACCTGTGCGGGTCGTCGGCGTCGGTGGCGTCGAGTCCGGATGCGATGGCGTCCCAGTCCCAGTCGTCGGCCTCGTAGTGAACCAGTTCGGCGAGCGACTCGATCAGGGCGCGGACGTTCGTCGTGAGAACCCAGCCGTCGGTGGTGGCTGATGGGCTCAGCTCGCCGTCGATGCTCATCCGGTGAGGGTAGGCGGGGCGGTCGGAAGCTCGGACCGCACGGCGGCCGACCCCGGAGATCGGGCGGGCGGCGGTCGACGAGGCCGTGCGGCACCTGTTCGGCTGATGGCTGTACGAAGTGTCACTACCTGACCGGGACGATTCCCCGCCGCCGGCCTCGTCCGGGTGGCGCTGGACACGCGGGTCGCGGCCGCCGGGCTCATCTCTTGAAATGACCGCCCCCTGCGGATCTTGCCGGGCTGGGTGCCAATCCATGCCGGTGGACAGGCTGCCGGTACTCGGCTACGCTCGTAGCATGCCGGCTACGAGCGTGATTCCCTCGCGTGACCTGCGCAACCACACTGCGGAGGTCCTACGCCGCGTCGAGGCGGGTGAGGAGATAGAGATTCTGCACAACAATCGACCAGTGGCCAGGCTCGTCCCGCTACACGCCCGCCGCCAATGGATACCGGCAACCGAAATCTTGGCGCGGATCAGCGCGCTTGGGCCTGACCACACCGGCATGAGGGACGAACTGCGAGACACTCTGACCGACACCACCGACGACCTGCCGTGGTAGCGCCACGCCGCGCCGTCGCCGACACGTCGCTGTTCATCGGTCTGGAGGCGCGCCGCTTCGATGATCAGGCACTTGTCGGTCTGGACTTGGGCGTGTCCGTGATCACCCTGGGTGAACTCCGCCTCGGAGTCGTCAGCGCCAGCCACAATCCCGATGCCGCCTCCCGGCGTCTGGCCACCTATGAGCTGGCTAGACAGTTCCAGCCGCTGCCCATCGACGAACGGGTCAGCGACGCGTGGGCGCTGCTGGTGGCGAAACTGCGCGCCGAAGGCCGCAAGGCTCCGATCAACGACAGCTGGATCGCCGCCACAGCATTGGCGCACAACCTCCCGCTGGCCACACAGGACACCGACTACGACGTGATGCCCGGCTTGACCGTGCTCAAAATCTGAGCAACGACAGCACAGGGCTGCTGCCGATGACCGGAGGTGCCCCAGCTGGATGGGCTTTGACCTGCGGTTGTGAGTCCGTGTGAGAGATCAAGTGCGCCCGGTAGGGTTCGAACCTACGACCTTGGGATTAGAAGTCCCCTGCTCTATCCGCTGAGCTACGGGCGCGTGGCGATCTTCGGCTGGCGTGCACATAGTAGTGGCCGCTGGTGGTCGTGACGAGTGGCCACGAAGCCGGCATGGGTGGTGTCGGGAGGTCGGTTCCCTGGTCAGTCGGTCTCCGGTAGGCCTCGGTCGACCGGCCGTCGGGCCTCGACCGGCTGGGCCGGGTCCGGCCCGGTCGGTTCGCTGGTGAAGTACGCCCGCAGCCAGCGGTCCAGCTCGCTGAACAACTCGTCACGGGCCGGTTGGCGGGAGAGGGTCAGGTCGTGCAGGCCGCCGTCGATGCGTACGACGGTGACGTGCCGGCCGAGCCGTGGTGCCCAGCGGGCCATGTGTTCGACGTCGAGGACCGCGTCGGCGAGGGTGGCCGCGTCGTGCCACCGCCGGCTGCGGTAGGAGCGGGACGAGCAGGCCAGCAGGATCGGCGCGGTGATCTGCAGTCCGGCGCGCAACTGCCGTTGGGCGCGTTGGATCGCGGCCAGCCAGCCGGCCCGTACCGGGAAGCCGGCCAGTGGCTTCCACGTCAGGTCGTAGTCCCACTCTCCCCGCTGGGAGGCGTGCACGCTCTGCCCGTACACCCCGGAGAGCCCGACCGGGACGACGCGGTAGGGGGTGCGGTGGGTGAGGCGGCGGACGGCCGCCGCCAGCGGTCGGCGGACCAGCCAGGGGGCGTTGAGGTCGAAGAACGGGCTGTTGAGGAACAGTCCGTCCGGGGCGACGCCCTGGCTGGCACGGGCGTCGGCCCAGATGGTGGCGATCAGGCCACCGGTGGAGTGGCCGTTGACCAGCAGCGTCTCGTTGCCGTCCTGTTCCCGGATGATCCGGGCGGCGGCGTCGAGTTCCGGGAAGTAGTCGCTGAGGTCGCGGCAGAAGTTGGGGGTCTGGTGCGGTAGCAGACTGCGGCCGTACTTGCGCAGGTCGAGGGCGTAGAAGTCCCAGCCGCCACGGACGAAGTGGTCGGCCAGGTGGGTCTGGAAGAAGTAGTCGATGAAGCCGTGCAGGTAGAGCACCGCACGTCCGGCGGGGCGGTCGGCGCGGCGGCGGACCAGGGTCGCGACGACCGGGCCTTCGTCGTCCGGGTCCAGCTCGATGACCTGCTGCTCGTACGGCGGTCCGAGAATGTCAGGCTGCACGGGCTCGACCGTACCGCCGATCGGTTACCTGCGGGTACGGCACGCCCGGTGGCCGGGACGACCCCGTCCGGCCGATGGTGCCGCCACGTCGCCTCCGATAACTTGGAACGGCGTTCCACAAACCAGGGGCGCGGTGACGGGAGGAACCGTGATGAGCGTGGCCCAGGCCATCGAGCCGGTGTCCGGATTCGATTTGCACAGCGTCGCGATCCTGCTGCACCTGTTGCTGTTGACCTTCTGGCTCGGCACCGATCTTGGTGTCTTCTACGCCAGCCGGTTCATCGTGGACCCGACCGTGTCGCCGGCCGGTCGGGCCGTGGCGGCGAAGATCATGCACGTGGTCGACCTGTCGCCCCGGATCTGCCTGGTGCTGATGCTGCCCAGCGGGGTGACCCTGATGGCCGCCAGTGACCTCGGCGCGGACATCTTTGCCGGTTGGCCGCTGGCCGTCGCCTGGCTGATGGGCCTCGGCTGGCTCGCGGTGATGCTCACGGCGTTCCGGGGACCCTCCGGCGGTCTTGCCCAACGGGCGGACGTCCTCGTGCGGATCGGCGTCGCCGCCGTGCTGCTCGCGGCCGCCGGCTACACGCTGGTCGCCAACGCACCGTTCGGAGTGGACAGCAACCCACGGTGGCTCGCCGGTAAGGTCGCCGCGTACGCGTTGTGCATCGTCGGCGGGCTGATGATCCGGGTCACCCTGCGGCCCTTCGGACCGGCGTTCGCCCGGCTGATGTCCGACGGTTCGACACCGTCGACCGAGCGGGCGATCAGCGGTTCGATCGCGCGTGCCGTCCCGTGGGTCTTCTTCGTCTGGGCGATGGTCGTCGTCGCCACCGTCCTCGGCGTGGTCAAGCCGGGCATGCTGCCCGGCTGACCGCCACCGCGCCGCTGACCTGCCCGGCTGACCACCCGCGCGCCGCCCGATCCGCGCCGGCGGCACCACTGCACCGTGGACTCAGGTCGACGGCGTCACCAGCCAGTCGCCGACCCCGTACGGATCAGTGAGCGGCTGCGAGGCGTGCTCGTGCACGATCCGCCACCGGTCGTCGTCGCGGCGCAGCACCCAGGTCAACCGCATCGGCACGCCCCGGTCGTCACCGGCGACGCCCTGCACCGTCATCTTCACGGTGGCGCTCACGCTGGCCAACGCACCCGGCACCCCGGCGGAGTCACCGGCGGTGCCGTGCACCCACGGACCGTCGGTCAGGTCCACCCGGGTCACCGACATCGGTGCGGCGGAGAAGGCCCGCCAGCCCCGGGCCACCGCCGGGTGACCGACGGTCTGCCACCGTGGTCCTTCGACGAAGACGTGCAGGTCGTCGATCCCCGCGTAGCAGTCCACGATCGCGTCGGCGTCACCGGCGACGATCGCCGTCAGCAGTGTGTTCAGTGCACCCAGCGGCGTACCCGGATCGGAGCCGGACCCCATCGTCGTCACCTCAACGCCACTCGGCCGGCACACCGCCGGCGCGCCGGGTCTCCCGGATCACCGACACCCCGATCAGCGTGTCCCCCTCGAAGCGCTGCCACAGCCGCAGCTTCTCGTCCGAGGTGACCATGGTGACCAGTTCGTCGACCCGTACCCCGGTCTCCTGCCAGTGGCCGGTGAAGAACAGCGCCCGGTCGTCCAGGACGGTGGCGGTGCCGGTGAAGCCGGCCATGCCGAGATCCAACGTGCCGTCACCGGCGAGCCGGCCGCGGAAGTCGACGGTGCGCTCCTGCTCCGTCCCCGGGTGGTACACCAGACGTTCGTACCAGTCGGGGCCGTCCAGCCGCAGCTCCTGCCGGCTGGGGAAGGTCTCGACCACGTCACCTGTCGGGGACAGGTGGGTGTACGTCCCGTCCCAGATCCCCAACGCCCGTTCCAGATAGTCCCGCATGGACACGGTCATCTCGGTCCCTCCTCCAACTGAGTTCCAGCGTCGTCGCCCGGCGACATGCCGGGTGCGGTGTCAGGTTCGTGGCCGCCGGGGGCGGTGTCAGATTCGTGGCCGCCGGGGGCGGTGTCAGGTCCGTGGCCGCCGGGGGCCGGCACCAGGTGGCAGGCCACCGACAGGTCCGGCGCGACCGGCAGCAACGGCGGTGCCACGTCCGCGCAGACCGGCAGCCGGACCGGGCAGCGGGTGACGAACCGGCAGCCGGCACCGGTGAATTCGGCATCGGGTTCGCTCGCCGGGCGGGCCCGCACCGCCGGCCGGTTGCGCGGGTCCGGGTCGGGGATCGCCGCGCGCAGCGCCCGGGTGTACGGGTGCGCCGGTGCGGTCAGGATCCGTTCGGCCGTACCGACCTCTACCAGGCTGCCCTGGTAGAGCACGGCGATCCGGTCCGCGACGCGGGCCACCACCGACAGGTCGTGGCTGATGAACAGCAGCGACAGCCCGAACTCGGCGCGGGCCCGGGCGAGCAGGTCGACCACCTGGGTGGCGGAACTGGAATCGAGGCTCGCCGTGGGCTCGTCGGCGACCAGGAACGACGGTGACAGGATCAACGCCCGGGCGACACACACCCGCTGCAGCTGGCCGCCGCTGAGCTCGTGCGGGTAGCGGTCGAGCATGGTGTCGGGCAGCCCGACCAGGTCGAGCAGCTCCCGGGCCCGGTCGACGCGCGCGGCAGGGTCGCCGATGCCGTTGACCCGCAACGGGTCGGTGAGCGCGGTGGCGATGGTGAAACGGCGGTTCACCGACGCGTACGGATTCTGGAAGACCATCTGCATCCGACGCCGTACGGTCCGCAGCTGCGCCTCGCTGAGCGCTGCGGTGTCCTGGCCGTCGAAGACGACCCGGCCGGACGACTGCCGGTTGAGCTGCAACAGGATTCGGCCGAGAGTGCTCTTTCCGGATCCCGACTCGCCGATCAGCCCGAGGCTCTCGCCGGCCGCGATGTCCAGGTTGACCTCACGTAGCACCAGCGGCGGCGGGGTCGCCGACCACCATCGGCGGCCACCGCCGTACCGGTGCTGGATGTCGCGGGCCATGACGAGCGGCGGCGCGGTGGTCGGCGCGGACACGGTCACCTCCGAGGCGGTACGGGCGGACGGTCCACCCTGCGGTCCGGTCACGGCGTCGCTCCGTCGACCGACTGGGGCAGCGCCGCCATCGACGCCAGCAGATGCCGGGTGTAGTCGTGGGCCGGCTGCTCGAACAGGGCGATCACGTCGGTGTCCTCGACGACCTCGCCCCGGCACATCACCAGCGCGCGGTCGCACAGCTCGGCGACCACCGGCAGGTTGTGCGTGACGATCACCAACGAGAAACCGAGCTCGGCCTGGAGCGCGTGGAGCAGGTCCAGCACCTGGGCCTGGGTGGTGACGTCCAGGCTGGAGGTCGGCTCGTCGGCGAGCAGCACCTTCAGCCGAGGGCTGGAACAGGCCAGCGCGATCATGATCCGCTGCAGCTGACCCTGGCTGAACTCGAACGGGTACCGGCCGAGTTTGTCCCGGCCGTCGATGCCGACGCTGGCCAACGCCCGCAGCATGGTCTCGGTGTAGCGGGAGCGGGGCAGTTCCGGTTGGTGCAGTCGGAACGAGCGGCGGAACTGGTCGCGGATGGAGAATGCCGGGTTGAGGGCGTTGACCGGATCCTGGAAGATCATCGCGATCTCGGAGCCGCAGCGGGACCGGAACTCGCGCCGGCTCAGCGACCGCAGGTCGGTGCCGTCCAGCCAGATCCCGTCGGCCCGCACCACGCCCGGCGGCCGGATCAGGCCGAGGACCGCCTTGAGCAGGGTGCTCTTGCCGGAACCGGACTCGCCGACGATGCCCAGCTTCTGCCCGGCCGGTACGGCGAGCGACATCGGCGCGACCGCCTGCACGTGCTGTCCATGGCCGCGGTAGCTGACCTGCAGGTTCTCAATCACAAGTCTGTCGCTCACGGTCACCTCTCTCCGGGGCGGGCATTCGATCCGCCGCTTCTGGCGGGCGGTCGGTGGTCTGCGGGCCGGGCAGCACGGTGGCCACCCGGCGGCGGATCAACCAGGCCGCCGGGAGCAGGGCGAGTCCGGCGAACAGCAGCGTGATCTGCAGCGGCGTCAGCCGGCCGGGGCTGCCGACCGCGCCGACCTGCTGGTAGACGCTGCCGAGGACGGTGACACCGACGACCGACCCGACCTGCCGGGCCAGGCTCAGATTGGTCAGCGCCGCCGGCAGCGCGCTCGGCCGTACGATGCTCATCGCCGCCGCCGTGTCCCCGGCGAACAGCACCCCGACGGCCAGACCGATCGGCGGCAGCGACAGGGCGAACACCGTCAGCGGCGCGGCGCCGGCCGCCCCGACGGCCAGGTACGCCGCGACCAGCCAGATCGCCGCCACCGACATCAGGGTGCCCAGCCCCCAGCGTTGGCTCAGCCGGCCGGCGAGCTGACTGCCGACCGGGATCAGCGCCATCGTCGCGAACACCGCCCAGCCCGCGACGGTCGCGGTGGCACCCTGTTCGACCTGCAGCGACAGGCTCACCACGTAGCCGCCGCCGGCGACGACGGCGTTGTAGACGACCCCGGCGGCGATCAGCGCGCCGAACCCGGCGTGGGCGAAGACCCGCAGGTCGAACGCGGGCCACGTGGTCCGGCGTTCGACGATGAGGAACGTCACCGCGACCGGCACCGCCAGCGCGACACTGGTCGTCACCAGGATCCAGTCCGGATCGGGCCGGCCGGCTTCCAGCACTCCGGCGCAGGCCAGGCAGACCGCCGCGCCGCCGGTGACCATGCCGACGAGGTCCAGCCGGCGTCGGTCGACGGTGATGTCGGACAGTCGGGCGGCGAGGACCAGCCCGGCTCCGGCGGCCACCAGCTCCACCAGGAAGATCAGCCGCCAGCTCACCGTCTCGGTCAACAGCCCGCCGATCACCGGCCCGACGAAGATGCCGACCGAGCTGATCGTCACCCAGGTCGCGACGGCCCGGACCCGCTGGTGACCGGGCACGTTCGCGTCGAGCAGCGCCGCCGAGTTCGGGATCATCATCGCGCCGCCGGCGCCCTGCAGCACCCGGGCCACGACCAGCAGCCAGTAGGAGCCGGCGACCAGGGCCAGGCCACTGCCGGCGGCGAACAGCGTCAGCCCGAGCTGGTAGCCGCGCCGCCGGCCGATCCGGGCGGCCAACGCCCCGGCGCTGGGCAGCACCGCCAGGTTGGCCAGCATGAACGTGACGAACAGCCACCGGGCGGCGGTTTCGCTGATGCCGACCTCACGGGCCACCGTCGGCAGACTCACCGTCAACGCGGTGTTGTCGAGCATCACCAGGCCGAGGCCGATCGCGCAGGTCGTCGCCGCGAGCGGGACGCTCGCCGCCGGCCGGTCCGGGGTGGGGTCGACGCGTCGGGTCACGGCCGGCCACCGACCTGCCCGGTTGCGGTGCCGTCGACCCCGAGCCCGATACCGGCCCCGCCGTCGTCGTCGGCCCGCTGGAAGAGTTCGATCGCCTCGCCGCCGGTGCCGACGAACAGCCGGGAGCGGGCCGGGCCGTACACCGGCAGATTCACCGACACCTCGTCGGCGACCGGTCGCCCGCCGGCACCGCACAGCGTCGTCCCGGCCGCCGCCAGGTCGTCGACCTCGAACGAGATCGAGGTGATCCCGGTACGCGGTGGCGCGGTGTCGGTGCACCGGCCGGTCAGGCCGACGTACTGGACGATCTCCACGCGGCCGGCGTCGCCGCTGCCAGGCGCGTACAGGTTGACGTCGCGGAGCCGGACACCGCCGGGCACGTGGAAGAAGTCGGCCATGCCGTCGATGGTCCGGTCGAACCAGACCCGCAGGCCGAGTCGGGTGTAGAACGTCGTCGCGGCGTCGGCGTCCGGCACGTGTACGGCGATCGTCTGCACCCGGTGCGGTCCGGTCGCCGCGCCGGTGAACCCCGTACGGTCCTCGACGATCTCGAACACGTCCAGCACGGTGCCGTCCGGGTCGTGCGACAGCGAGTCCCAGACGGTGATCTCCGGTGTGATGCTCCACTTGCGCGGGGCCGACAGCACCAGTTCGCTGTCGGCCTGGACCCGCTGGCGTACCTCGTCGATCCGGTCCACCCGCAGGTTGACCGCGTAGTGGCCGTGGTCGCGCCGGTCGGCGCCGGTGCGTGCCGGTGGGCCGGGTGCGGCCCACCCGTACAGCCGCAGCAGCCCGGACGTGGCCCCGGCCGGGCCGAGTACGGCGACCTGCGCGGGACATGGCCCGGCCAGCCCCCACAGCGCGGCGGTGTCGTCACCGTCGTCGTCGGCCCGGTGCAGCACCTGGTAGCCGAAGGCCCGGCGGTAGAAGGCGATCGACGCGGGCAGGTCCCGGACGCCCAGGGTGACGTACCTGAGTTCGGAGACGCCGCCCACCGCCGACACCACGCTCACCTGACCTGCACGACGAGGTTGCCGTACGCGGTGCGTTCCCGCAGCATCGTCAGTCCGTCCGGCAGCTCGGTGAACGGGATCGTGGCGCCGATGACCGGCCGCAGGTCGCCGCGGGCGGCCAGACCGAGCACGTCGCGGATGCTCTTGCGGGTCCAGCTGGACGCCCCGGCGATGGCGATCTCCCGGATCGTCGACTCCTTCAGATCGAAGCTGGCCCGGTCGCCGGACATGTAGCCGCCGACGATGATCCGGCCGTGGTGGCGCATCGAGGACATGAACCGGGGCCAGGTGCCGGCACCGGCGATGTCCAGCACACAGTCGATCCCGAACCCGCCGGAGAGCTGGGTGAACCCGGCCGACCAGTCGTCGTCGGCGCGGTGGTCCAGGACCAGTTCGACGCCGAGACCGGTGAGCCGTTTCGCCTTGTCCGGGCCGCCGGCGGTGGCCGCCACCCGGGTGCCGGCGAGCTTGGCGATCTGCACCAGCATCGAACCGACCCCGCTGGAGCCGCCGGTGACCAGCACCGTCTCGTTGGGCCGGAGCTGGCCCCGGACGATCGCCATGTGCCAGGCCGTGCCGCCGGAGACGGTCATCGCCGCGGCATCGACGAAGGACACCTCGTCGGGGATGCGGACCGCGTAGCCGGCCGGCACCCGGGCGTACTCGGCGTAGGCGCCGTCGATGGTGCGGCCGAACTTCGGCGCGTTCAGCGCCGCCGCGACCTGACAGGTGTTCTCGTTGCCGCCGACGCATTCGTCGCAGTCGCCGCAGGCCCACCGGTAGTGCACGGTGACCCGTTCGCCGACGCGCCCGGCGGGCGCGCCGGGTCCGGCGGCGACGATCACCCCGGCCGCCTCGATCCCGGGGATCATCGGGTACGGCCGGTGCTGGTCGGGACCTTCCCAGTCGCCCCGGATCAGCTGCATCTCGGAGCTGTTCAGTCCGATCGCGTGGACCTCGACGAGGACCTCACCGGCGGCCGGCTCCGGCACCGGTACGTCGTCGAACTCCAGCCTGCCAGCTCCGCTGCGGTGCAACCGCCACGCCTTCATCTCCACCTGCTCCTCGGCTCGTCGGGGTCGTCGGTCGGGGCGTCATGCCGCCCGCCGGCTGCGGGGGTCGAGCTCGTCTCTGGCGACATCGGCCAGCACGTTGAAGGACAGCGCGGTGACCGCGATGCCCAGGCACGGGAACGCCGCCAGCCACCAGGCGCCGAGGGTGATGAACCGGCGGGCGTCGTGCAGGATGGTGCCCCAGCTGGCGTCCGGTGGCTGCACCCCGAGACCGAGGAAGGAGATCGCCGCTTCGATCTCCACGGCGATCGCCACCGCGAACGCGGCCTGCACGATCAGCGGGGCGCTGATGTTCGGCACGATGTGGCGCAGCAGGACGGTCCGCCGCGGCGTGCCGTAGGCGCGCGCGGCCTCGATGTAGCTCTCCCGCAGTTCGGCCAGCACGCTCGCCCGGGCGACCCGGGCGAACAACGGAATGAAGACCAGGCCGATCATGCTGGAGATGAGCAGGGTCTTGTCGGCGCTGGCCAGGCGGGCGCCGACGATGGTGGTCACCACCGGCACCAGCACCAGCAGCGGGAACGCCAGGATGACGTCCATCGCCCGCATGATCAGCCCGCCGCCGAGGTTGCCGGCCCACAACGCGGCGAGCAGGCCGAGGGTGGCTCCGGCGAGGGCGGCGATCGTCACCGAGACGATCGCGATGACCAGGGATACCCGGGCACCGGCGAGGAACCGGCTGAACACGTCGCGGCCGAACTGGTCGGTGCCCATCCAGTACTCGCCCGACGGTGGCTGCAGCGACCCACCGGGCATCGCGTCGGCCGGATGCGGTGCCAGGAGCCCGCCGAAGGCCGCGACCAGCAGCAGCATCACCACCACGGCCAGCGAGAAGGCACCGAGCGGACGCCGGGCGATCGCGATCAGCAGCCGCAGTCCGGCGCGGGACCGTACGGAGTCGAGCAGTTTCGTCCGCGCGGTCCGGCGCGCCGGTGGCGGCGGCACCGGGGTCGCCCGGACAGGTGTGGTGGTCATCGTCCACCGCCTTCGTAGCCGGCCCGGATACGGGGGTTGAGCACCCCGTACAGCAGGTCGATCAGCAGATTGATCAGCACGAACACGGTCGCGACGAACAGCAGTACGCCGATCACGATCGGGTAGTCGCGGCTGTCGAACGAGTCGATCAGCAGGCTGCCCAGCCCGGGGATGCCGAACACGGTCTCCACCACCACGGAGCCGCCGAGCAGCGAACCCGCGATCACCCCGAGGACGGTGACGACCGGCAGCAGCGCGTTGCGCAGCGCGTCGTACCAGGTGACCACCCAGCCACTGACCCCGTACGCGCGGGCGGCGGAGACGTAGTCCTGGGCCAGCACCTCGATCAGGCTGGCCCGGCACATCCGGGCGACGAGCGCGATCGGCGGCGCGGCGAGGGCGAACGCCGGCAACAGACTGTGCTGCAGACTGGCCACCGGATCGTCGGTGAACCGGACGAACCCGCTGTAGGGCATGACGTTGGTCAGGTACCAGCCGAACAGCAGCACGAAACCGATGCCGATCACGAAGCCCGGCACCGACATGCCGATCAGCGAGACGGCCCGGACGGCGTGGTCGACGACGCTGTCGCGCCAGACGGCGGCGGCGACGCCGAGCGGGATGCCGATGGCGATGGTCAGGACCAGCGCCACCAGGGCGATCTGGGCGGTGACCGGCAACCGGTTGGCGATCAGTTCGGTGACCGGTGCCCCGGAGGCGTAGCTGGTGCCGAGGTCGCCACGCAGCAGGTCGCCGAGCCAGGAGAAGTACTGCACGACGACGCTGCGGTCCAGGCCGAGCTGGCGGCGCATCGCTTCGACGGCCTCCGGTGTGGCTTCCAGGCCGACCCGTAGCCGGGCCGGGTCGCCGGGGGCGAACCGGAGCAGTCCGAAGGAGAGCACGCTCACCATCAGCAGCACCGGCACGGACACGGCCAGCCGCGCGCCGATCAGTCTGAGCACGACGTCACCACCCTTCCTTCTCCGCCACCGGGTCAGCCGGCGACGTCGGCGGCGAACTCGGCGTAGGCGCGGGCCGGGTCACCGTCGCCCTGGGGGTCGAGCACCGAGGCGGGGGAGAGGATCGGGACGTCGACGCCGGCCTCGCGGAACGCGGCGACCCGTTCCCGTACGTAGGACCGGGGGCCGGCGATCGCGACCTGGTCGATGCCGGCGTCGCTGATGCTGCCGTCGGGCAGGATCTCGACTCCGCTGGCCTGGTACAGCGCCCGGTAGAACGGGAAGCGGGTGTAGCGCGACACGAACGGCCGGATGATGTCGCGGGCGCGGTCCCGGGACTCGTCGACGATGACGTTGACGATCGCGTAGACCTTCGCCCGGGGCGCGTCCGCCGGGCGGTTCGCGGCGAGCAGCGCGGCGACGTCCGACGCCCGCGAGGCCGAGGCGTGGCTGAGCACCACCCCGTCGGCGGCGGATCCGGCGAGCTTGCACATCGGGTCGCCGAGCGCACCCAGGATCAGCGGTACGTCGGCGGCCTCCCGATGTCCCCATGGCAGCGGTAGCCCGGTCACCTGGAAACTGGGGTTGCGGACCTGGATCGGCGCGCCACCGGAGGTCAGGCAGGCGCGGAGTACCTCGACGTAGCGCCGCAGGTAGGTCAGCGGCCGGTCCATGTCCAGCCCGAGGCCGGCGACGTTGACCTCCTGGTGACCGGTGCCGAGGCCGAGCACGAACCGTCCACCGGTGAGGTCGGCGACGTTGGCCACCGCCATCGCCATCTCGTACGGGTGGTGGAAGTAGACGTTGGACACAGCGGTGCCGAGGGTGATCTCCGGCCCGACGACGCTGGTCAGCGCGGCGGCGGTGGAGAAGATCTCGCTGTAGGTCTCGGTGAGGAAGAGATGGTCGAACGGGCCGCCGGCGAGTTCGGCGCTGATCCGCACCAGGTCTCGGGGACCCCGGTGCCGGGGGTAGTAGAAGATCGTCCCGAGGTCTGCGGTCATGGTCGCCTCTCGTCCGTGGAGGGGTTGTCGATGCGTACGGGTCACCTGGTGGGTCCGCCGGTGCCGCTGGCGGACCCACCAGGGTCGGCGGTCAGCCGAGCCCGATCTCCGGCACGTTGTGCAGCCAGGCCAGGTTCGACGGCGTGTAGTTGGTCAGGTCCTTCGAGAAACCCTCGGTGTACTGGGCGCTGACCAGCTGGATCTGGCCGAGGGTGACCAGGTCGTACTCCTGGACGGCCCGCCATGCGGCGGCCGACGCGTCACCGGCCGGCGTCTGCTGGGCGGTGGTGAGCAGTTCGTCCATCGTGGGGTCGCTGAACCGGTTCCAGTTCGGTACGGACGTCGAGTGCAGGCCGATCGCCGGGTAGTCGGGGGCGAATCCGGCGGTGACACTCACCGGTGCCGTGGTGAGCAGCAGGTCGTACTCCTGGTCGAGCAGCCGGGGCACCATGGCACCGAACTCCATCGGCTCGATCTCCACCTCGATGCCGACCTTGGCCAGGCTGGACTGGATGATCGCCGCCGCGTCGACCAGCGCGGGCAGATTGTTGACCACGAAGTTCAGCGGCTCGGTGGGCGCTGTGGTGGCGTCGTCGAGGTGGCCCTGCGCCTGGGCCGTGTCGGCGCCGTCGCCGTAGAAGTTGCCGAGCTCCTCGTCGTGGTAGCGGGAACCGTACGACAGGTAGGTGGAGGCGGACCGGGCGGCGCCGTCGTAGACGGTGTCGATGATCGCCTTGCGGTCGACCGCCCAGGCGATGGCCTGGCGTACCTCGGCGTCCGCGGTCGGCCGTCCGGCCTGCATGTTCGGGTACAGGTAGACCCGGGTCACGTTGCCGGTGGCGATCTCGGCCTGCTGACCGGAGTCACGGACCAGGTCGAGCAGGGCCGGGGCGAGTTCCGGGGCGATGTGGCTGGTGCCGTTGCGCAGGTTCGCCACCCGTGTGGTGTCCTCCGGTACGACGTGGAACTCGACGGCCTCCAGAGCGGGTGCGTCGCCGTAGTACGTCTCGTTGCGTACCAGGCGGATCTTCTCGCCGGCCTGCCAGGACTCGAACGAGAACGGTCCGGTGCCCACCATCTCCCGGGAGAGGTTGTCGTTGGGCTGGTAGCCGGCGGCGGCCGAGACGATCGGCACCATCGCGAGCTTCTCCGGGAAGTACGTGTACGGGTTCTTCAGGGTGAAGGCGACCGTCTGGTCGTCGGTCTTGGCGACCTCGGCCACGGCGGAGACCGCCGACGCCCACACCGAGGCGTTGTCGGTGTTGCGGACCTGCTCGAAGGTGAAGATCACATCGTCGGCGGTGAACGCCTCGCCGCCGTGCCAGGTGACGTCGTCGCGCAGACTGACCGTGTAGGTCAGGCCGTCGTCGCTGACTTCGGGCAGCTGCGCGGCCAGTTGCGGTTCGACCTCGGTGGTCTGCTCGTTCCAGTCGTAGAGGCTGTCGTAGACCATGCGGTAGACCCGCTGGGCCGGGGTGTCGTTGAGCGACAACGGGTCGAGCGTGCTCGGTTCGGAGAGAACGTCGATGCGCAGGGTGGTGATCTCGGCCGTGGTCTCGGCCTGGTCGTCGCCCGAGCCGCAGGCGGCGAGGACGAGACTGCCGGCGGTCAGCGTGGCGAGTACGGCGGCTCTGCCGCCGCCGTGCCATCTGGGGCGTCGCCGGTTTCCGGCGCGTCCAGCCTGAATCATCGCAAGACTCCTGTCGATTATCTTCGCCAAGAAAAGGCGGACAAATGTTGGAACGTCGGTGAGGAACGGGTTCGACAGTGCTGAGAAATCCCGTAGCGCGGAGACGGTCGGTCGATCCGTGCGGTACGGGTCGGTCAGGAACCCTGCTCTGTGGGTCGGGTCAGGGCTGTCGGGTAAAGCCGACGGTAACGGGCGGGTCGGTGACGATCCGGGTGTCCAGGAATTCCCACCACTCGTCCTGGCTGACCCTTTCGTGCTCCCAGGACGTGTCGCTTTTCAGGGTGGCCAACGCGGCGCGGTACTCGCCCCATGCAGCCTCGTTCCGGAAAGCCGCCCAGTTCTCGATGACGTAGACGTCGCCGATCACGCTGTAGTACCAGCGGACGGATTCCACCATTGGCAGGTCGTCGTAGAAGAATCGTTCCCGCTGTTCCAGCCAGGACCAGAACTCGGCCATGTGCTGCCGGGCCCGCGCGGACAGCTTCATTCGGTAGACCAGGTAGATCATCGGTTCACATCCCGTCGCCGTCCCACCGGCCCCGGGAGCGGCTGCGCACCGGCAGGCTCGACAGGATCGGTCCGGGGATCGGATCGCCAGCGGTCCATTTGCGGCCGGCTCCCCAGTTGTGGGCGTGCTCGCCGGTCCGCTCGTCGGGGTGGGCCAGGCTGTCGTGCGGCGCGCCCCAGTCCGCCGCCGGCGGCTCCGGACGGTCGTGGCTGTGGTCGTGGTCGTGCCCGTGGCCGTGGTCGTGCCCGTGGCTGTGGTCGTGCCCGTGGCTGTGGTCGTGCCCGTGGCTGTGGTCGTGGCTGTGCCCGCCGGTCGGCCCGTGACCGCCCTGCAGGTTGGCCGCGTCCAGCGCCTTCGCGATCGCGATCATCGACGGGTCGGGGCCGAGGCCGTGCGGGACGAACGGGTCGTCCGGCGCACCCTGCTCGTTCTGGAACTTCCACGCCTGCTGCAACCTGTCCAGGTCCGGAGCGGTACGCCAGGGCTGGGCCAGATCGTGGCTCGACTGCGACCAGCGCAGTGGCCGGTCGGTGCCTTCCGGGCCGTAGTTGATCCCTTCACCGCCCCAGCGGACCCACTCGTTCTGGGTGTACCAGTTGAACAGCTCCCCGTCGGAGCGCAGCAGCCAGGTCGCGCCGCCCTCCATGGAGGTGAAGTGGCCGTGTTTGACCCGCGCCGGCCGGAAGAAATAGGTCCCCAGGTCCAGGGTGCCGAAGTTGTACTCCATGTGCCCCTGGGTGGTGTACGCCTCCTCGTAGCAGGGGTGGTGGGCGAGGCGGTGGTCGGACCAGCCCTCCTCGGCGTACACCAGCCGGGTGTAGAAGCCGGTGACCGGGTCGACGTGCAGGTACTTGATGAACAGGCCGGGCATCGGACCCGGGTTCGGCACCGCGTCGAAGGTCATCGCCTCGGAGTCGATGACGATGACGTCCTCACGGGCGGCCGCCCAGCGGGGTGCGGCGAGCGAGTCGACCGGGTCGAAGCCGGCGTCGCCGTACTCCCGGTAGTGCAGGACCCGGGTCCCCTCGGCGAACCGGACGGCGTCGGCCGGCACCCCTCTGGGCAGGTAGAGGTAGCCTCCCTTGCCGATGGTGCGGTCGCCGTAGGTCAGCGCGCCGTCGAGGACGTAGAACTCGGTGTTGGCGTGGTGGATGCCGGGGCCTCGGCCCCAGTCGGTGTGGAAGTCGACGCGCAGCGACGACGAGCCGTCCTCCTCGTCGACGGAGAGTCGGCGCTCACTGGCCCGGCCCTCGCCGCCGGGCAGCTCGGCGGCGTGCCAGACGTAGTCGTCCTCCTGGATCAGTTCGACGTGCGGTCGCACATCTGCCTCCTTGTGGCGGTCGGTCGACGGCGGGTCGGTCGGGCGTGTGCGGCAGCGCTGTGCTCAGCGCCGCTGGGCGATGTCGAGGGTCCGTTCGGCCTGCCGGACCACGGCGAGGTCGACCATCCGGCCGTCGGCGCCGACGAAGACGCCGGTGCCCTCGGCCAGGGCCGACCGGTACGCGCCGACGAGTTCACGGGCCCGCGCGACGGTGTCGGGGTCCGGGTCGAAGACCGCGTTGACCACCGGGATCTGGGCCGGGTGGATGCAGGCGCGGCCGACGTAACCCATCCTGGCCAGTTCCCGGGTCGACTCGGCCAGCGCGGCGGGGTCCCGGTAGTCGGTGCTGACCGGGGCGACCGGCGGGTCGATTCCGGCGGCGGCGCTGACCAGCACCAGGTGGGTCCGGATCGGGGCCCACTGTCGGCCGTCGGGGCTCGGGTCCAGCCCGATCTCGGCGGCCAGGTCCGCCTCGCCGATCTGCAGCCGGGCCACCCGGGGGGCGCGGGCGATCTCCCGGGCGTCGAGGATCGCGGCAGCGCTTTCCAGCAGTGGTACGACAGCGATGGCGCCGGGGCGCAGACCCTGGTCGCGTTCCCGGGTGGTGAGCAGTTGGTCGACGGCGGCCACCTCGGCCGCCGATTCGGTCTTGGCGAGCACCACTCCGGTGATGCCGGGCAGGGGCAGCGCCGTCAGGTCGGTGTGGCCGTCCGTGCCGGGGTTGATCCGTACCCAGATCTGTGGTCCTGGGGTCCGGTCCCGCGCGGTGAGCCAGGCCGCGACGGTCTCGCGCGCCCGGTCCTTGCCGCCGGCGGGTACGGCGTCCTCGAGGTCGACGATCAGTGCGTCGGCACCGCGTCCGCCGGCCCTGCGGAGCTTGCCGGGATCGTCTCCGGGCACGTAGAGGTACGACCGTGAAACCACGCTGACCTCCTGATTCCGCTTTCTGGAACGCTGTTTCGCTGAGACTAGGGACGCGGCATGCTGCCGTCAAGACTGGTCTTTGACGGCTGTCTCGGCGAAGATCTAGGGTCTGATCGGAAAGCCGTTTCGGACAACGGAACAGGAGAGGGGGTGGTGTCCGTGCCCGACGGACCGCTCGCCGGCATCCGGGTGCTCGACGTCTCGACGATCCTCGCCGGGCCGCTGGCCTGCCAGATCCTCGGCGACTTCGGTGCCGACGTCATCAAGATCGAGCACCCGGTCGCGGGCGACGGCATGCGGGGACACGGCCCGGCCAAGGCCGGCACCCCGCTGTGGTGGAAGGAGATCTCCCGCAACAAGCGCACGGTCGGGCTCAGCCTCTCCGCCCCCGACGGCGCCGCGTTGTTCCGGCGCCTCGCCGCCAGCGCCGACGTCGTGGTGGAGAACTTCCGCCCCGGCACCCTGGAACGGTGGGGGATCGGCCCGGACCAGCTCACCGCCGACAACCCCGGACTGATCCTGCTGCGGATCACCGGCTTCGGACAGACCGGACCGTACGCTGCCCGCGCCGGCTTCGGCACGCTCGCCGAGGCGATGAGCGGCTTCGCGCACCTCACCGGCCAACCCGACGGGCCACCCACCCTGCCCGCGTTCGGCCTGGCCGACTCGATCTGCGGGATCGCCGCCTCCTCGGCGGTGTCCATGGCGCTGCTCGCCCGCGACCGCAACGGCGGCCAGGGCCAGGTCATCGACATGAACCTGCTCGAACCGATCATGACCGCGGTCGGCCCCGGCCCCACGGTCTACCAGCAGCTCGGTACGGTCGGCGGCCGGCACGGCAACCGATCGGTCAACAACGCCCCCCGCAACACGTACCGCACCGGCGACGGGCACTGGGTGGCGATCTCCACCAGCGCCCAGGCGATCGCCGAACGGGTGATGCGGCTGGTCGGCCACCCCGAGGTCATCGACGAGCCGTGGTTCGCCGCCGGACACAGCCGGGCCCGGCACGCCGACCTGCTCGACAACTACGTCGGCGACTGGATCGCCGCCCGAACCCGGGAACAGGTCCTCACCGCCTTCACCGAAGCCGGCGCCGCGATCGCCCCGATCTACACCGCCCGCGACATCGTCGAGGACCCGCACGTACGCGACACCGCGATGCTGGTGACCGTTCCCGACGACGACCTCGGCCCACTGCTGCAACACAACGTGCTGTGGCGGATGTCGCGGACCCCGGGGGCGGTCCGGTTCACCGGGCGGGACATCGGTGCCGACACCGACGAAGTCCTCGGCGACGAACTCGCCGTACCCGCAGAAGTCCTGGCCGACCTGCGGGAACGCCGCATCGTGCGGTGACCCGGCCGACCCCGTCCCGGTGCCGCCACCGGCACCCCGGCACCCCACCGGCACCCCGGCACCCCACCGGCAGCCGCCGGCCGCACCCGGCGCCCCACCGACGCACCGCCCGCAACCCCGACGCACCGCCCGCAACCTCGACGTACCGTCCTCAACCCCGACGAGGAGACATGACCACCGACATCAGTCCACCGGCCATGCCCCTGAACGCCCCGGCCAGCGTCCTGCTCGACGCGGCCCGCGCCGGCCTACGGGTGATCGACCTCGGTCGCCGCCTCACCGTCGGGATGCCGCAGTCGCCCAACCACCCCGCCTACTGGCACAGCCTGCCCCGCCGGCACGGCGACACCGTGCGAGCCGACGGCGGATCCGCCGCCAACGACATGATCGTCATGGGCACCCACGTCGGCACCCACATCGACGCCCTCGCCCACGTCTCGCAGGACGGCCGGCTCCACGGCGGCCTGCCGGTCGACGCGGCCCTGTCCGGTGGCCGCTACGACCAGCTCGGCGTGCACACCATCGAACCGATGGTCCGTCGCGGCGTGCTGCTCGACGTACCGGCCACGCACGGCGTCGACCGCCTCGACCCCGGCTACGAGATCACCGAAGCCGACCTGACCGCCACCGCCGAGCGCCAGCAGATCGACGTCGGAGCCGGTGACGTGGTGTTGCTGCGCAGCGGCTGGGGGCAGCACTTCGACAGCGGCGACCGGCAGTCGTTCATGGGCCTCGACTGCGGGGTGCCCGGCGTGGGAGAAGCCGGCGCCTACTGGCTCGCCGGCCGCCGGGTGCACGCCGCCGGCGCCGACACCATCGCCTTCGAGCGGCTCGCCCCCGGCGCCGGGCACGGACTGCTGCCGGCGCACCGGGTGCTGCTCGTCGAACACGGCATCTACCTGATCGAGACCATGGACCTGGAACGACTCGCCCACGACCGGGTGTACGAGTTCCTGTTCATCTGCGCGCCACTGGCCCTGTACGGCGCCACCGGCTCCCCGGTGCGCCCACTCGCGGTGGTGACCGGTGGCTGAACCCCCCCTGGCCCAGCGGATCGCCGACTTCGCCGTCGCCGCCGCCACCGACGGCGTACCGCCGCCGGTGGCGGCCAGCGTCGGGCACCGCATCCTGGACATCCTGGGGCTCTGCGTCGCCGCACACCGGTTGCCGACCAGCGCCGCGATCGTCGCCTACGTCCGTGACCAGGGCAGCCACCCGCAGGCCACCATCGTCGGTGCCGGCGAGCGGGCCAGCGCGGCCCACGCGGCGCTGGCCAACGGCGTACTGGCGCACTCCCTCGACTACGACGACACCCACCTGCCGTCGGTGCTGCACCCCAGCGCCGCCGTCGTGCCGGCCGCCCTCGCCGCCGCCGAGCACGCCGGCGCCGACGGCGGCCGGACCGTGCGGGCGATCGCCGCCGGGCTGGAGGTCGCCGTCCGGCTCGGCATGGCCGGCTACGACCGCGAACTCGGCAACTCGGTGTACTTCGAGCACGGCCAGCACGCCACCTCCATCACCGGGGCGATGGGCGGCGCGGTCGCCGCCGCGCTCATCTACGGCGCCGACGCCGACGGCGTACGGCACGCGCTGGGACTGACCGCGTCGATGGCGGCCGGGGTCATCGAGGCCAACCGCACCGGTGGCACCGTGAAGCGACTGCACTGCGGGCTGGCTGCCCAGTCCGCGGTCACCGCCGCCCAGCTGGTCGCCCACGGCTTCACCGGCCCGCCGACCGTGCTGGAAGGTCGGTTCGGGTTCTTCCAGGCCTGGCTGCACGGCCGGTACTTCCCCGACGAGGTGACCGTCGGGCTGGGCGAGCAGTGGTCGGTGCCGGACATCTTCTTCAAGCCGTACCCGGCGAACCACTTCACCCACGCCGCGATCGACGCGGGCCTCGCACTGCGCGCCCGCGGCGTCCGTCCGGCCGACGTCGACACGGTCACCCTGGCCGTGCCGACCGCCGTGATCCGGACCATCGGCGAACCGATCGAGGTCAAACGCCGCCCGGAGACCGGCTACCAGGCGCAGTTCAGCGGACCGTACGCGGTGGTGGCCGGGCTGCTCGGCGGCGGCGGCCTCGGCGTCGGACTGGACGACTTCACCGACGACCTGGCACGGGATCCGCTCCGCCGGGCGCTGGCCGCCCGGGTGAGTCTGGTGCCGGACGCCCGCTGCGACGCGATCTACCCGCACCAGTTCCCGGCGATCGTCACCGTGCGTACGACCAGCGGCGAGACGCTCGTCGAGGAGGTGCTGGCCAACCGGGGTGGCCCGCAGCGGCCGCTGAGCGACGACGAGTTGGCCCGCAAGTTCGGTGACAACGTGGCCGGCCGGCTCGACGCGGCAGCGGCCGGGACCGTGCGCCGCGAGGTCGCGGCGCTGGCCTCGGCCAGCAACGTACGGGCGGTTCTGGCGCCGTTGTCGACCTTCACCACCAGCAGCTAGGAGAGGCACGATGGGCCAGCTGGACCTGATCATCACCAACGTCAAGGTCGTCCTCGACGACCAGGAGCAGCCGCAGGACCTGGACATCGGAGTCTGCGACGGCCGGATCGTGCAGCTGGCACCCGGCCTGGCCCGCGCCGCCGCAGCAGCTGGCGACGGCCCGGCTGGACCGGCGGGCCCGGCTGGCGACGGCCCGGCTGGCGACGGCCCGGCTGGCGACGGCCCGGCTGGACCGGCGGGCCCGGCCAGGGACGGCACGCGGCCCGGCCCGCGCGTCGTCGATGGTCGGGGTCGGCTGGCGTTTCCCGGCGTCGTCGACGCCCACCAGCACTGGGGCATCTACCGGCCGCTGCCCGACGACGCCTACAGCGAGAGCCGGGCCTGCGCGCAGGGTGGGGTGACCACCGCGCTGACCTACATGCGGACCGGGCAGTACTACCTGAACAAGGGCGGACCGTACGCCGACTTCTTCCCCGAGGTGCTGACGGCCACCGAGGGGCGGGCGGTGGTCGACTACGCCTACCACCTGGCTCCGATGAGCCAGCAGCACATCGAGGAGATCCCGATGCTGGTCGGCGAGCACGGGGTGACCTCGTTCAAGGTGTTCATGTTCTACGGCAGCCACGGCCTGCACGGGCGCAGCCAGGACCAGAGCGCCTTCCTGATGACCCCGCCCGGGGAGCGTTACGACTACGCCCACTTCGAATTCGTGATGCGCGGGATCGAGGCGGCCCGGCAGCGGTATCCCGAGCTGGCCGACAGCATCTCCCTGTCGCTGCACTGCGAGACCGCCGAGATCATGAGCGCCTACACCAAGCTGGTGGAGCAGGACCCGGAGCTGAGCGGTCTGGCGGCGTACCACCGGTCCCGGCCGCCGCATTCGGAAGGGCTGGCGGTCACCATCGCCGCGTACCTGGCCCACGAGACCGGTCTGCCCACCATCAACCTGTTGCACCTCAGTTCCCGCAAGGCGGTCGAGGCGGCCCTGCTGATGGCCGACGCGTTCCCGCACATCGACTTCCGGCGTGAGGTGACGATCGGGCACCTGCTGGCCGACTGCGACACGGCGCACGGCATCGGCGGGAAGGTGAACCCGCCGCTGCGGCCACGCGACGACGTCGAGGCGCTCTGGGGGTACCTGCTCGACGGCCGGATCGACTGGGTGGTCAGCGACCACGCCTGCTGTCGTGACGAGCTGAAGTTCGGTGCCGACCGCGACGACGTGTTCCTGGCCAAGTCGGGGTTCGGCGGCGCCGAGTACCTGCTGGCCGGGATGGTCAGCGAGGGCGGCCGGCGGGGCCTGCCGATGAACCGGGTCGCCCAGCTGACCGCCGGTAATCCGGCCCGGCGCTACGGTCTCGGCGCGACCAAGGGCAGCATCCGGGTCGGGCTCGACGCGGACATCGCGCTGGTCGACACCGGACGCACCTGGACGGTACGGGCCGCCGACTCCGCCTCGGCGCAGGAGTACACCCCGTTCGAGGGGTTCGAGCTGACGGCGAAGGTCACCGACACGTTCCTGCGCGGCCGCCAGATCATGATCGACGGTACGGTGACCACCGAGCCGACCGGGCGTTACCTGGCCCGGCCGACGTCCTGACCGACCGGTGCGCCGGCCGACGTCGCGGTGGTCGACGTCCTGACCGACCGGTGCGCCGGCCGACGTCGCGGTGGTCGACGTCCTGGCCGGCTGCGCGCCGGCGGACGTCCTGGCCGCCGGCGCGGTGGTCGGTCGGCCGGCGCGGGCCGGTGCGGGCCGGGCGGTCGGCTAGGCCGGCTGCCCGGATCCGGCTTCGCTGAACCAGTCGCCGGTGCCGTACGGGTCGGCCAGCGGCTGCGAGCCGTGCTCGTGAATGATCCGCCAGACGCCGTCCGAGGCACGCCGTAGCCCCCAGGTCATCCGCATTCGCAGCTCGCGGTCCTGCGGCCCGCCGGTGAAACGGCAGTCGACGACGCCGCAGACGAAGGCGACGGTGTCGCTCTCGTGCACGTCCGGGCCGTCAGCCCAGCGCCAGTCGAGCAGCCGGATCGGTGAGTCGAAGTAGCGTCGCCAGCCCTCGTGGACCCGGTCGCCACCCCGGTTGGTCCACCGGGGGCCCTCCAGGAAGACGTACGTGTCCGGTCCGCCGTCGAAGCAGTCGAGTACGCCGTCGAGGTCACGCGCCCGGAGGGCGTCGAGCATCTGCGCCGGGGTGTCGACGGCCGAGCGGGTGGGGGTGACGGGCATGGCGGCGTCCTCGCTCTCGGTCGACCTGCGGTCCAGCGCTGGAACGCCGTTCCATTATCCCGTCGAGGGCTCGGTTTGACCAGCCCGGACGGTGGACCCACGCCCACCGCACCGCTCGGAGAAGCGCGCGGCCACCTCCAGCACGGCGTCGCGGCACACGTCGAACTCGTCGGAGAACCGCTCCATCGGCCCGCAGACGCTGATCACCGCGAGCGGCACCCCGTCGTGGCCGAACACCGGTGCCGCCACCGATGCCGCGCCCTCTTTGCGCTCAGCCGCCGACCTCGCCCAGCCCTGCGCCCGGACCTGGGCCAACTCCTCCCGTAGGCGCTGCACGTCGGTGACCGTCAGCGGCGTCACCGCCTCCAGTTCCGACGCCGCCAGGTACTCCTCGATCCGTGGTGCCGGCAGGTAGGCGAGGAACGCCCGCGACGACGCGCCCGCGTGCAACGGGTACGGCTCGCCGAGGTTCACCGACATGATCACTTCGCGGGCGGGCGTGACCTGGTCCACGTACACCCGGTGCCGGGCACCGGCCAGGACCGACAGCGTCGCGGTCTCATTGGTCCGGTCGCGCAGTTCCTGCAGGTACGCCCGACCCATATGGCGTACGTCAATGCGCTCCAGGTACCGCAGACCCAGCCGTAGCGCCTCCACCCCGAGCGAGTAGCGGCGGGTGTTCTCGTCCAGGGAGATCAACCCGCGACCCCGTAGTGACGCCAGGACCCGGTGCACCGCGGCCTTGGACAGCCCCAGTTCCTCGGCGATCTCGGTGACACCAAGATCGTCGCCGGGCAGCCGACCGAACAACAGCAGTACGTCCGCCGCCCGCTCCACTGCGGCGATGGTCGCACTGGACGCCTCGGTGGCCTTGTCCCGGCCGGTGGAGTCGGGCTCGGACCGCGCTTGTCGGGGCAACACACACAACTCCTCGCTCAGCCGGATTTGATGAATCCGGCTCGCTGATTTCCCCTGGCGGAAGCGGTCGGCCCGCGTGCAGAGGCTGATGGAAACCAGAGCGTAACGGCGTTCCGGTCCGGCGGCTAGACCGGGATTGGCCGTACCGGATCGTGCCGTCCCGGTAGCATATGGTGTCGTTGCCATCGCGTATCCGATACGACGGCGTGGTGGAGCCCCGCGCCGCGCGGCGCCCCTCGGGCGCGCGATCGCCGATGCGACACGTCCTTGGCGGAGGACAGCGCACGACGCGGAGGAGGCGGACATGGAGCTGGATCGGGCGACGGCGTTCCTGCGGACGAACCACCGGGCTGTCATGATCACCCGGCACGCCGACGGTCGGTGGCAGACCAGTCCGGTGCTGGTCGCCGTCGACGACGACGGCCGGGTCCTGGTCAGCACCAGGGAGGGCGCGGCAAAGGTACGCAACCTGCGTCGCGATCCGCAGGTGACCTTCTGTGTGACCACCGACCGGTTCTTCGGCGACTGGGTGCAGATCGACGGGACCGCCGAGGTGGTCGCGTTGCCGGACGCCCTCGACGTGCTGATCCACTACTACCGGCGGATCTCCGGCGAGCACTCCGACTGGGACGACTACCGGGCCGCGATGCGGCGGGACAAGCGGGTCGCGGTCCGGGTGACGGTCACCCACGCCGGCCCCGACACGCACGGCTGACGCTGCCCATAGCAGATCCACCGTGCCGCGCGCTGGCTGTCCACAACCATCTGCGTTGTCCACAGCCGAGGTGCCTGCCGCTGGCCGCACTCCCGGTGCGGGGCGAGGCTGGGTGTCGAGTCGACTCGGGACCTGGCCCACGAACCCCTACGGAGATGCGATGTTCGATACGTACGTGACGATTGTCGGCAACGTGCTGACCACGCCGGAGTGGCGGCGGACCACCCAGACCAACACCCTGGTCGCCAACTTCAAGGTCGCCTCGACCGCCCGCCGCCTCGACCGGGAGAACAACCGGTGGGTCGACGGCAACAGCCTGCGGGTGCGGGTGAACTGCTGGCGCAAGCTCGCCGAAGGGGTCGCCTCCTCGGTGATGCTCGGCGACCCGGTCGTGGTCGTCGGCCGGCTCTACACCCGCGACTGGGTCGACGGCGACGGCAAGCCCCGCCTGCAGTACGAGATGGAGGCCGTCGCCGTCGGCCACGACCTGGCCCGGGGCCGGGGCCGGTTCACCCGTAACCGGCCGACCCTGGCGACCAGCGAGGTCGCCGGCGACGACCCGGAGCGGCGGGTGCAGGGCGAGGCCACCACGCAGGTACGGCCGGGCGAGGCACCGCCGACGCACAACGAGTTGTTCGACGGCGACGACGACCCGATGTTCCTGGAGCCGTCCGTCCCGTCCCCGGTGGAGGGCGAGCCGAACCGCCCCGGGCGGCCGATCACGCTGGCCGTGGACGTGCTCGCCGCACAGGCGGCCGACGCACTCGCCGCACAGTCAGCCGATGTACTCGGCGGTCTGACGCCGTCGGACGACCCGCTCGACGAGGAGCCGCCCGACGAGGCCGACGAGCCGACATCCGGCGCGTCAGGTCCCACGTCCGGCGCATTCGATGCGGTGCCGTCGGACGCGACGTCGTCGGGTGCGTCCGACGACCGCCCTGCCGCTGACCACCCGTCCGCCGACCAGCCGGCAGGTGATCCGCTCCCGGTCACGGACCGGCCGGTCACCGACCGGCCCGAGCCGGCCGGCCGGCAACGGCGGTCCCGCGCCCGCACGCCTGTGCCGGTCTGACCGTCGGAGGTCTGACCGTCGGGTCGCGGTGGTACGGCGTCGGGTGGCCGTACCACCGCGACCGGGCGGGCGGACCGGGCCGACGTAAGCTGCCGTGGTGGCACACCACGCAGGCAGGATCCGGAGTGCGGCGGCAGCCGCCACGGCTGGCGGGCTGCTCGCCGGGTACGCCCTCGACGCGGTCCTCGGCGATCCACGCCGGTGGCATCCGGTCGCCGGGTACGGCCGGTTCGCCGGCGCGCTGGAGCGGCGGATGTACCGACCGACCCGTGGCGCCGGTGTCGCCTTCGCGGTGGTGGCGGTCGGCGCGCCGGCGCTCGTCGCCGCAGCCGCTGCGGCGGCGACCCGGCGGCATCCGCTGGCCCGAGCGGCGCTCGTCGCCGGCACGACCTGGGCGGTGCTCGGTGGGCGCACACTGCGTACCGAGGCGCGGGTGATGGCACGGGCGCTGCGCGACGACGACGTGCCGGCGGCCCGCGCCCGGCTCAACCACCTGTGCGGGCGGGATCCGGCCACGCTCGACGCACCGGAGCTGGCCCGGGCGACGGTCGAGTCGGTCGCCGAGAACACCTCGGACGCGGTGGTCGCCCCACTGTTCTGGGGTGCCGTCGCCGGTCTTCCCGGCCTGGTCGGCTACCGCGCGGCGAACACCCTCGACGCGATGGTCGGGCACCGTTCACCGCGCTACGCGCGCTTCGGCACCGCCTCGGCACGCCTCGACGACCTGCTGAACTACGTGCCGGCACGGCTGACCGGCCTGGCCGCCGTGTGGTGGGCGCCGGCGGTCAAGGGCGACCGGGCGGCGGCGTTGCGGGTGTGGCGGCGGGACCGGGCCGACCACCCGAGCCCGAACGCGGGCCAGTGCGAGGCGGCGTTCGCCGGTGCGCTCGGGGTCCGGCTCGGTGGACGCAACATCTACTTCGGGCGCTCTGAAGTCCGTCCGTACCTTGGCGACGGTCCAAGGCCGTCACCGCGTCGAATTAAGCGGGCCGCGACCCTGTCCCGGCTGATCAGCCACACCGCAGCCGCCACCCTCCCCGCCCTCGCTGCCCTCCGCGCCCTCCCGGCTCTCCGCGCCCTCCCGGCTCTCCCGACGATCTTGCAGTTATCGAGAGCTTTTGTCCGGAATGTCCGTCGATAAGTGCAAGATCGTCGAGACCTGACGGGTGGCGGTGGTGGGCTGCTGGTGGCCGGGACCACCTCTGACGCCGGCAAGAGTGTCCTGACCGCCGGAATCTGCCGCTGGCTGAAACGCCGAGGGGTGCGGGTCGCCCCGTTCAAGGCGCAGAACATGTCCAACAACTCGGCGGTCGTTGTTGGGGCCGACGGTCGGGGCGGCGAGATCGGTCGGGCGCAGGCGATGCAGGCCGCCGCCTGTGGGCTGGAGCCGCAGGTACGGTTCAACCCGGTGCTGCTCAAGCCGGGTAGCGACCGGTCCTCTCAGGTGGTGCTGCTCGGCGAAGCCGTCGACACCGTCACCGCGACCAACTACCGCACCATGCGGTCCCGCCTCGCCGGCACGGTCCACGCCACGTTGGCCGAGTTGCGCGCCGAGTACGACGTGGTGGTCTGCGAAGGGGCCGGCAGCCCCACCGAGATCAACCTGCGGGCCGGTGACTTCGTCAACCTCGGACTGGCCCGGCACGCCAACCTTCCGGCGATCGTCGTCGGCGACATCGACCGGGGCGGGGTGTTCGCCGCGATGTTCGGCACCGTCGCGCTGCTCAGCGCCGAGGACCAGGCCCACATCGCCGGATTCGTGATCAACAAGTTCCGGGGCGACCTGGGACTGCTGCGACCCGGTATCGACATGCTGCACCAGGTCGCCGGGCGGCCGACGTACGGGGTGCTGCCCTGGCGGCCGGACCTCTGGCTCGACGGTGAGGACTCCCTCGCGTACGGCCGGACCGTCGGCCGACCCACGGCGCCGCGCGGCCGCGACACGCTGCGGATCGCGGCGGTCCGGTTGCCCCGCATCTCCAACGCCACCGACCTGGAGGCGTTCGCCGCCGAGCCGGGGGTGCAGGTCCGGCTCACCGTCGACCCGGCCGACGTGGCCGCCGCCGACCTGGTCGTGCTGCCCGGCACCAAGTCGACGGTGGACGACCTGGCCTGGCTGCGGCGTACCGGGTTGGCCGAGGCGGTGATCGCGCACGCCGCCGCCGGCCGCCCGCTGCTGGGCATCTGCGGCGGTTTCCAGATGCTCGGCCGGGTCGTCCACGACGAGGTGGAGAGCCGTCGGGGCAGCGTCGAAGGGCTCGGACTGCTGCCCGTCGAGATCACCTTCGCCGCTCGCAAGACCGTAACCCGCAGCGCCGGCCGCGCCTACGGCGACGTGCCGGTACGCGGGTACGAGATCCACCATGGGTACGTCTCCCGCATCGCCAGGTCGACCGCGCCGCTGATCACCGACACTGGCAGCGGCGGCGGCACCGGCAGCGGCAGTGACACCAGCAGTGACACCAGCAGCGGCAGCGGCACGTCAGACGGTACGGAGGGCGTGCGGGTCGGGTCGATCTGCGGTACCCATTGGCACGGCGCGTTCGAGTCCGACGAGTTCCGCCGCCGCTACCTCGACGAAGTGGCCCGGCAGGCCGGCCGGCACGGGTTCGTCGTCGCGCCGGACACCGACTTCGCGGCGTTGCGCCAACGCGGGTTGGATCTGCTCGGCGATCTGGTCGAGGAGCATCTCGACACCGACGCGTTGTGGCGACTGATCGAAGGCGGGCCGCCGCCCGGACTACCGTTCATCCCACCGGGAGCGCCCAAGGCGCCCTGACCACACACACCGGGGAGGTCGACTGGCGGTGCGCGGCGCACAGCAGACGGGGGCGATGCCGATCAGCGGGCCGGGGAGCCTGGCGACCTTCGCCGGGCTGGCCCGGCAGGTGTACGCCGGCCCGGCCCGGCTCGGTCGGGTCCGGCTCGTGGTGGTCG
Source organism: Solwaraspora sp. WMMA2101 (assembly GCF_049179175.1). Lineage (NCBI taxonomy): Bacteria > Bacillati > Actinomycetota > Actinomycetes > Micromonosporales > Micromonosporaceae > Solwaraspora > Solwaraspora sp. WMMA2101. The sequence continues at coordinate 4,908,590 of NZ_JBMHMA010000006.1, forward strand.
ACGGCCCGAGCGGCGCGGGCAAGTCGACCTTCGCCGAGCGCCTGGCCGCCGCCTGCGCGGCGGCCGTACCGACGCCTCCTGCGGTCGCGGTCGTGCACACCGATGATCTGCTCGACGGCTGGCACGACCAGTTCACCTTCTGGCCACGGCTTCACGAGTGGGTGCTCGGTCCGCTGGGCGCGGGTCGGCCGGCCCGCTACCGACGGTACGACTGGGTCGCCGGGCGGTTCCGCGACGAGTGGACCGTCGTCGACCCGCCCGACGTACTGGTGATCGAGGGGGTGAGCGCGGCCCGCGCGGCGATCCGGCCGGCCGCGACGCTGTCGGTCTTCGTCACCGCCGCCGCGCCGGTGCGGCTGGCCCGGTCGCTGGCCCGCGACGGGGCGGCGATGCAGCCGGCCCTGGACCGGTGGCGGCGGGCCGAGGAACGATTCTTCACCACCGACGGTACGGCGGCCGGAGTCGATCTGGTCGTCGACACGTCGGCGGCGGGACCTGCGGATCCGTCGACGTACCGGCGGGTCGGCGGGCGGGCGGACGTAGACGCCGGTGGTGCCGGTGGGGCACCATCGGCGAGGTAGGCCAGTCCAGCCGACCCCGGGGGGCACCCGAGATGACCGCAGACGACGACGGCGCCACGCCGACGACCGGCGGCGGTACGCCGGACGCCACCACCGGCGGCGGCTCGCCCGACGCCACCACCCCGACCCGGCGGCGGGTCGTGCTGACCGGGATCAGTTCCCGGGCCTGGGAGCACCCGGCCGACCGGGGCGCGCTGACCGCGTTGCGGGAGCTGCGCGGCTTCGACGACGTCGTGAAGACGTTCTTCGGGATGTGGAACGAGCGCGCCTTCCGCTTGACCTATCTCGCGTCGTCGATCCGGGTGGATCACCGCCAGTATCCCCGGGTGCACCGGATCTTCGTCGAGGCGGCGACCACGCTCGACGTACCGGAGCTGCCGGAGCTGTTCGTGACCCAGTCCCCGGTGCTCGGCGCTGCCGCGATCGGGTTGGACAAGCCGTTCATCGTGGTCAACAGCGCCTGCGTGCAGCAGCTCGACGACGAGGAGCTGCGCACCCTGCTCGGCCACGAGCTGGGCCACGTGCGCAGCGGGCACGCCGTCTATCAGACGATTCTCACCATTCTGACCCGCTGGGCGGCGAACCTGAGCTGGCTGCCGGTCGGGGCGATCGCGCTGCGGGCGATCATCGCGGCGATGCTCGAATGGTGGCGCAAGGCGGAGCTGTCCGGTGACCGGGCCGGTCTGCTCGCCGCCCAGGATCCGGCGGCGTCGCTGCGGCTGCTGATGAAGCTGGCCGGCGGTGGCGACCTGAGCCAGATCGACACGGCCGCCTTCCTGGAGCAGGCCGCCGAGTACGAAGGCGGCGGCGACCTGCGCGACAGCGTGCACAAGCTGCGGATGACGGCGTGGAGCACCCATCCGGTGCCGGTGGCGCGGGCGGCCGCGCTGCGGCAGTGGATCGACGCCGGTGGGTACGGGCAGGTGCTGGCGGGTGACTATCCGCGTCGCGGCGACGACGCCACGGCGTCGGTGACCGAGGAGATCAAGGCCGCCGCGCAGGCGTACCGGGAGGAGTTCAGCCGCAGCCAGGATCCGCTCGTCGGGCTGCTGCGCCGGCTCGGTGCCGGTGCCGCCGACATGGGGGAGTGGGCCACCGGCGCGGCCGGCCGGGCCCGGTCCTGGATGGGCGCGGCGAGCAGCACCGGTCGCTCGGGGCCGCGACCCCGCTGATCCGCCGGTCCGGCCCGCGACCCCGCTGATCCGGTGACGGTTCGGCCGTCGGCGGTCCGGGTGCGGAGATCCGACACCTACGATCGTCGGATGACGACTGCCATCCCTACCGCCGCCGACCTGCGGTCCGCCATCGCCCGTGAGCTGCCCGGGGTCCGTGCCGACCTGGAAGAACTGATCCGGATTCCCGGCATCGCCTTCGACGGGTTCGACCACAGCCAGGTGGAGCGGTCCGCCGCCGCCGTCGCCGAGTTGGCCCGGGGCTGCGGACTGGACGTGCAGGTGGTCCGGGCCGGCGGCCAGCCTGCCGTGATCGGCCGGCGACCCGCGCCGCCCGGTGCCCCGACGGTGCTGCTCTACGCCCACCACGACGTGCAACCGGTCGGCGATCCGGCGCTGTGGACCAGCGACCCGTTCGAGCCGGTGGAGCGCGACGGCCGGCTGTACGGCCGGGGTGCCGCCGACGACAAGGCCGGCGTGATGGCGCACATCGCGGCGCTGCGGGCGTTCGGCGACGCGCTGCCGGTCGGCGTGGTGCTCTTCGTCGAAGGCGAGGAGGAGTACGGCAGCGAATCGCTGTCCCGGCTGCTCGACGCCCACCGGGACGAGTTGGCCGCCGATGTCATCGTGATCGCGGACTCGGCGAACTGGGAGATCGGCGTACCGGCGTTGACCACGTCGTTGCGCGGACTGGTCAGCTGTTTCGTCGAGGTGCGTACGTTGCGCCAGGCGGTACACAGCGGCATGTTCGGTGGTCCGGTGCCGGACGCGCTGACGGTGCTCTGCCGGTTGCTGGCCACCCTGCACGACGACGCGGGTGACGTGGCCGTACCGGGTCTGGTGGGGCGGACCGGTGCCGCCGTCGACCTGCCGCAGCAGCGGCTGCGCGACGAGGCCGGGATGGTTGACGGGGTGCGGTTCACCGGCACCGGGGCGTTGACCGACCGGCTCTGGACCAAGCCGGCGGTGTCGGTGCTCGGCATCGACGCCCCGGCCGCCGACAGCGCGCCGAACGCGCTGGTGCCGACCGCCCGGGCCAAGGTGAGTCTGCGGCTGGCACCCGGTGACGACCCGGCGAGCGCGTACGCGGCGTTGGCCGCGCATCTGCAGGCCAACGCCCCGTGGGGGGCCCAGGTCGAGGTGAACCTGGAAAGTGACGGTGGCGCCTGCGTCATCGACGCGACCGGTCCGTACTTCGACGCGGCGCGGGCGGCGTTCGCGGCGGCCTGGGACGGTGTGGCTCCGGTGGAGATCGGCGTCGGCGGGTCGATCCCCTTCATCGCCACCTTCCAGGAGATGTTCCCGGCGGCGGCGATCCTGGTGACCGGGGTGGAGGACCCGCACGCGGGTGCGCACGGGCCGGACGAGAGTCTGCACCTGGGCGAGTTCGAACGGGTCTGTCTGGCGGAGGCGTTCCTGCTCGCGGCGGTGGCGGATCCGGCGATTCAGCTGCCTGCGGGTGCGCCGGTACGCTAGAATTTCGAACATGCGTACGAATGAGGTGATCGCGCGGCTGGACGCCGCGGTCAGTGCTCTGCGGGACGTCGACGTCTCCGCGTGGCCCGAGGAGTCGCTGCGTGCCCAGCTCGGCGAGCTCTCGGTCGCGCTCTGCGCCATCGATTCCGCGTTGGCCCGGGTGGCCGACGAGGTGCGTGCCCGTGGCCTGCGGGTCGAGGAGCCGCCGGCGGCGACGCCGTCGCGTCGTGGCGAGCCGGAGCTGATCACGGCCTAGTCGTCGGACAACGCCCCTACTCGTCGCAGGTGGCTGCCAGGATGAGGCGGTGCGGTTCATCGACCTGGCAGCCACCTCGGCCGCGGTGCGCGCCACCTCCGGCCGGCGTGCCAAGGTGGAGTTGCTCGCCGCCGCGTTGCGGGCGTTGACCGCCGATGAGTTGACCGCGGGTGCGGCCTGGCTCGCCGGCGAGCTGCGGCAGCGCCAGACCGGTGTCGGGTACGCCGGTCTGCGTGACCTGCCGCCGCCGGCGTCCGAGGCGTCGATGTCGGTCGCCGACGTCGACGCCTCGGTCACGGCGATCGCCGCCGTGACCGGTGCCGGCGCGCAGGCCCGCCGCCGCGATCTGCTGGGCGCGTTGTTCGCCGCCGCCACCGCCGACGAGCAGCGGATGCTCGTCGGGCTGTTCACCGGCGAACTACGCCAGGGTGCCCAGACCGGGCTGCTGATCGACGCGGTGGCCCGCGCCGCCGAGGTCCCGCTCCCGTTGGTACGCCGCGCGCTGCTGCTCGCCGGTGATCCGCCCACGGTGGCGGCCGCCGCGCTCACCGGCGGTGCGCCGGCACTGGCCGCCCTCACCCTGACCGTGGGGCGTCCGCTGGCGCCGATGCTGGCCCGCAGCGCCGCGTCGGTCGACGACGCGGTGGCGGCCACCGGTGTGCCGGCGGTCGTGGAGACCAAGCTCGACGGGATCCGGATCCAGGTGCACCGCAGCGGCGGTGACGTCGCGGTCTTCACCCGCAGCCTGGACGACATCACCGCCCGGGTGCCGGCGGTGGTCGCCGCTGCGCAGGCGTTGCCGGTCCGCGAGATCGTGCTCGACGGGGAGGCGTTGGCACTGGACGCCGCCGGACGACCCCGGCCGTTCCAGGAGACGTCCCAGTTGGCCGCGACCCGTCCGGTGGGAGGCCCCGGCGCCGCCAGCCCCAGCACCGCCGGCAAGACCAGCGTCGGCAGCGGCACGACCAGTGCCGGCAGCGGGCGGCTGACACCGTACTTCTTCGATCTGCTGCACCTCGACGGCGCGGACCTGCTCGACGAGCCTGGCGACGTGCGGTGGCCGGCGTTGGCAGCGGCGGTCCCGGCCGGCCTGTTGGTACCGAGGTGGCGTGTCGACGACGTCGGGCAGGCGGCCGCCGCGTTCGCCGCCGCGCTGGACGCCGGCCACGAGGGCGTGGTGGTCAAGTCGCCGCAGGCGCCGTACGACGCGGGCCGCCGTGGTGCCGCCTGGGTCAAGGTCAAGCCACGGCACGTGCTCGACCTGGTGGTGCTGGCGGTGGAGCGGGGCAGCGGGCGGCGTACCGGCTGGCTGTCCAACCTGCACCTGGGCGCCCGGGATCCGGCCGGCGGCGGGTTCGTGATGCTCGGCAAGACGTTCAAGGGGTTGACCGACGAGACGCTGCGCTGGCAGACGCGGCGGTTCACCCAACTGGCGGTCGAGGAGGGCGACTGGGTCGTGCGGGTCCGCCCGGAGCAGGTCGTCGAGATCGCCTTCGACGGGGTGCAGGCGAGCCGGCGGTACCCGGGCGGGTTGGCGTTGCGCTTCGCCCGGGTGCTGCGCTACCGCGACGACAAGTCGGCCGCCGACGCGGACACCATCGACACGGTTCGTGCCATCCACGCCGGCCGCCGCACCTACTGACGTCGGCCGGCGCGCCCCGGTGTCGTCGGTCGGTGCCGTTACGGCGGGCCGACCGACGACACCTCGTACCGCCAGACCTGCGCGTCGCGGATCTGGGCGGTCTGCTCCGACGACGACCCGGTGCCCCGGAATTCGAGCAGTTCGGCCTCGGACTCCCAGCGTTCGTGGACGTTGATCCGGCCGGGGTCGACGAGGTCGGCGCCGAGGGTGAAGTCGAGGCAGCCGGGTGCCGACCGGGCGGCCCGGATCACCTCCTGGCAGCCGGCCAGGTAGGCGTCGCGGTCGGCGGGATCGACGTGCAGCGCGCCGGCAATGATGATCATATGCGTCAGCCCAGCGGGTTGTGGTCGGCCGGCACGATCTCGGTGGCCGGTGGCGGGGGTGGCGGGGTGCCGTCGCCGAACGGCCGGCCGCCGAGCTGGTCGCGCCCGTGCGGGCTCAGCCAGTTGTCCAGCTCCGGTCCGAGCGGGACGACTCCGGTCGGGTTGATGTCCCGGTGCACCTCGTAGTAGTGCCGTTTGATGTGGTCGAAGTCGATGGTGTCGCCGAACCCGGGGGTCTGGAACAGGTCCCGCGCGTACGCCCACAGCACCGGCATCTCGGTCAACTTCTGCCGGTTGCACTTGAAATGTCCGTGGTAGACCGGGTCGAACCGGACCAGGGTGGTGAACAGCCGTACGTCGGCCTCGGTGATGGTGTCCCCGACCAGGTAGCGCTGGGTCTGCAGCCGGGTGGAGAGCCAGTCGAGGCGGTCGAACAGCCGCTGGTAGGCCTTGGCGTACGCCTCCTGGCTGCCGGCGAAGCCGCACCGGTACACCCCGTTGTTGACGTCGGCGAACACGACCGCGTTGACCTCGTCGATCTCGGCCCGCAGCGGCTCGGGGTAGAGCTGCGGCGCCCCGGGCCGGTGGTACGCGGTCCACTCGGTCGACATGTCCAGGGTGATCTGGGCGTAGTCGTTGGTCACCACCTGGCCGGTGGCCACGTCGACGATCGCCGGTACGGTGATTCCCCGGTCGTAGTCGGGGAACCGGGCGAAGAACGCCTCCTGTAGCCGCTCGATGCCGAGCACCGGGTCACGGCCGTCCGGGTCGAGGTCGAAGGTCCAGCTCCGCTTGTCGTGGGTGGGTCCGGCGACGCCCATGGACAGCGCCTGTTCCAGGCCCAGCAGTCGGCGGACGATGATGGTCCGGTTCGCCCAGGGACAGGCCCGGCTGACCACGAGCCGGTACCGGTCCGGTGCCACCGGGTAGCCGTCGCGCCCGTCTGCGGTGATCCGGGTCGCGATGTAGCGCTGGTCGCGGGTGAACTCGCCGCCGGGGTTGACGTAGGTGCCGTCTGCCGCTTTCGCCATATCAGCACCGTACCCACTCGACGGCTGTCGCATCCCGCTACCCGTACCGGACCGACGCGTTGCCCGGGTCGTGGCGCCTGCCCTGGCTCACTGGGCTGCGGTATCGGTCATGCCGGTAGCTTCGACGGCGCTCCGGCGGCGGGCCGTCGGCTGCTCAGCCAGTAATCGCTTCGCGACGTGCGGACGGCCCGGCACCGTGTCACCCTCCGGTGGGCAACGTGACACCGGAGGGGTGCGGCACCCGGTGCGCGGTCGCAGGCGGCCCGCCGGGACCGTGCGGCAGCGCCGGTGGCATATGCTCGCCGACCAACTGAATCATCCGGAGGTAGGGCATGGCTTCGCTCGACGCGGCGCTCAAGGACGCGATGACCATCGAGGGCGCGATCGGTGCCGCGGTGGTGGACTATTCCAGCGGGATGACCCTGGGTACCGCCGGTGGGTCGGCTGAGCTGGATCTTTCGGTCGCGGCGGCCGGCAACACCGACGTGGTCCGGGCCAAGCTGCGTACGCTGGAGATGCTGAAGATCGACGATGGGATCGAGGACATCCTGATCACCCTCGACACCCAGTACCACCTGATCCGGCCGGTCTCCTCCCGCTCCGGTCAGGGGCTGTTCATCTATCTGGCGCTGAGCCGCTCGCGGTCGAACCTGGCGTTGGCCCGCCACCAGCTGCGGCAGATCGAAGCCGGCCTGGAGCTCTGAGTCGGGCCACGGCTGTGTCGGGGCGTGGTGGGCGACGGGGCGTTGCGGGTGAACGGAGATCACTGATGTCGGCAACCAACGGCAGCGGACCGGCGGCGCCGGATCCCGCGTACGCGGAACTGGCCGCCCTCAAGCATGCGGTCACCGGGGTGATCGGGTCGGTGGTCGCGGGGGTCGACGGGCTGTTGCTGCTGCACGACCTGACCGACGGCACCCAGCCGCACGACCTGGCCGCGCTGGCGGCGGCGACCTTCGGGCTCGGCCGCCAGACCGGGCTCGCGCTGCGCCAGGGGCCGTTCCGTGAGTCGACGGTGCGTAGCCACCGCGGCTACTTCTCCGTGTACGCGATCAACGACAAGGCGTTGCTCGCGGTTCTGGGCGCCGACGGGTTGAACGTGGCCCGGCTGCACATCGAGGCGCGGGCGGTGACCGGGCGGCTGGTGACGATGCTGGACGTGCACGTGGCGAATCAGCTCCGCCTCTGAGGGCAGTTCGTCAACCGAGGGTTGACGAGTCATCATGCGTCAACCTATGGTTGACGCATGACGGAATCCGATGCTTCCACGACGCCCCGACTCCAGTTCGACCAGCCGGTCCGACTCGACGAACTGATCGCCGGCATCAGCCGGGCCGACGACGACCGCCTCGCGCAGCTCAGCAACGCGGTCGTCGTCGGCGACCACCTCGGCGAACTCGCCGACCATCTGATCGGCCACTTCGTCGACCAGGCCCGCCGCTCAGGCGCGTCCTGGACCGAGATCGGCCGGGCCATCGGCGTCACCAAGCAGGCCGCCCAGAAGCGGTTCGTGCCGAAGTCGCCGAACGAGCCGAACGACCTCGATCCGCAGCAGGGCTTCAACCGGTTCACCCCCGAGGCGCGCGACGTGATCGTCGCCGCCCAGAACGAGGCCCGCGCGGCCGGCAACGACGAGATCTGCACCCCGCACCTGGCGCTCGCCCTGCTCGCCGCGCCCGGCACGCTCGCCGCCCGGGCGCTCGCCGCGCAGGTCACCGACCTCGACCAGGTACGTCGGCAGGCAACCGCCGCCCTGCCGCCGCCCGTCGATCAGGTGCCCGAGCTGGTCCCCTTCGATGCCCACGTCCGCAAGGTGCTGGAGCTGACCTTCCGGGAGGCGCTGCGGCTGGACGACCGGGTCGTCGGCACCGCCCACGTGCTGCTGGCACTGCTGGAGTTCACCGCCGGCACCGGGCCACTGGCCGATCTCGGCATCACCAAGGCCGCCGTCGAGACGTACCTGCGCGACGTCCCGTCGCGCGACGACACGGCCTGACCAGCCGGGGCGACACAGCCGGACCAGCCGGGCCGGCGCGGTCTCGGACCAGCCGTGGGGCCGGGCGGCGCCCGGCTGGTCATTCCTGCCCATCGGGCGGTCGCTGCCGAGGAGCGAGGGTACGGGTGTCGCGCAGCTCGAGGTAGGGCTCGCGGTCCCCGGGATGCCCGGCGGCGATCGCCCGACCGCGTTCCAGTTCGGCGTCGACCTCACCGCCGAGCAGGATCGCGATGTTGGTCAGCCACAGCCAGACCAGGAAGACCACGACTCCGGCGATGGTGCCGTACGTCTCGTTGTAGGACGCGAAGTTGGCGACGTAGAACGCGAACGCGGCGGAGACCAGCAGCCAGAGCAGCACCGCCAGGACGCTGCCCGGACTGATCCAGCGGAACCCGCCGTGCCGGGCGTTCGGCGTCGCCCAGTACAGGATCGAGAACATCAGACTGACCAGCACCACCAGGACCGGCCACTTGACGATGTCCCAGGCGGTGACCGCCGCCGGCCCGACGCCGAGCAGCTCGCCCGCCTGCGCGGCGAGTTCCCCGGTGAACACCACGATCAGCGCGCTGGCGATCAGCATCAGCCCGATGACGGCGGTGACGCCGAGCCGGATCGGCAGGGTCTTCCAGATCGGCCGGCCCTCCGGCACGTCGTAGACGGCGTTGGCGGCCCGCATGAACGCGCCGATGTAACCCGAGGCCGACCAGAAGGCGGCGAGCAGACCGACGATCGCGACGACCCCGGCCGTACCGCCGTTGTCCCGGACCTGGTCGATCGCCTGGTCGAGGAACCCGCTGATCTCGCCCGGCGTGACGTCGCCGATCACCCCCTGGACGTCGTCGGTGGCACCGTCGCCCAGCAGCCCGAGGGCCGCGACCAGGACCAGCAGCCCGGGGAAGATCGACAGCACGCCGTAGTAGGTCAGCCCGGCCGCCAGGTCGGGGATCGCGTCGGCGGTGAACTCACGGACCGTCCGCCGCGCCACCGCCCGCCACGACGAACCGGACAGATCGGTGGGGCTCTCCGGTCCCTCGTCCGGCCCCACCGGCGGACGGTCCGCCCGGACCGCGGTCTCCTCCTCGGCAGGCACCGTCGGTTCCGGCCGCGGCGGGCCGTCCGGGCGCTCGGGTGATCCCGCCGTACGCGCAACTGACATCGCCATGACCTCCGGTTTCGTCCTGCCGGAGGTCATGCCCAGCCGCAGTGCCGGTCAACCGTGTCGGACGCTGTCGGAGCTGCTGACCCGCGCCCGAGCCGTCAGGTCTGGACCGGACGGGTGGTGGCCGCGGCGGCGGCGTACACCGTCATCCCGAGCACCCCGGTGTCCAGTTGGCCGTCCCGGCTGACGGTGAACCGCCACCGGTCCTGGCGGCTCTGCCCGAGGACCACCACCACCCAGGGGGCGTGTGGTTGGGCGACCAGGTCCTGCACCCAGGTGGCCTCCTGGCCGGACGGGGCCGAGGCGAGGAAGAGCACCCCGACGGTCTTCGGCGCCTGCGTCAGCGCGGCATCGACCTCGACCAGCGCTTCGCGGGGGGTGCCCACCGACAGGATCCGGCCGTTCGTCGCCGCCTCACGGACCCCGCCGATCACCACCTGGACCCCGTCCGCCCACGGACTCGCCGAGAGCTCGGCGGCCCAGGCCAGCACCAGTGCCCGGGCGGCGGCCCGGTCACCGCCGACGCTCACCAGGCCGCCGGCCTCCCCGAGGTTCACCAGCTCCCGTCGCCCGTCACAGGTGCCGAGGGTGACCAGCCGGGGGCAGGGCGGGGGGATTCCCGGCAGGAGTGGAAGCTCCTGCGTCGCCCGCAGGGGCGCGGTCCACACCCGTCCGGACTCTCCCGCCGTCCACGGCACGACCGGGTGCGGGTCGGCGACCGACAGCCGCAACGTGATCTGTTCGTCGTCGAGCGACACCCCGTACACGTGGGGGACCGCCCGGTTGGTGTGCGCGCAGCCACTCGCCAGCACCCGCAGCGCGCGGTCGACCGTCCAGCCTGCGGCGATGTCCAGGTACCGGGTGTCGGCAGGGGCAGCCGGCCTGCGCTGGCGCAACCGGCCCAGCACCCCACCGGCTGCCGGTCGGGCGTCGTCCCCGCCCGCCGCCGATCCACCGGAGCTGGTCGCGGCCGCACCTGCGGACCTTCCGGCAGCGGCCGGGACCCGGGTACGTCGCCACCACCAGAAGCCGACGCCAGCGGCCAGCAGCAGTACGACGGCCGCGAGTGTGACCGGCAGCACCGGCAGGCCGCCGCTGTCCTCCTGCCGGGCGTCGGTCGTCGGCGCGGTGCTGGCCGACGGCGACCCGACCTGGGGCCCGCCGGCCGGCGGTGCCGCCACCGTCGGCAGCGCACCGAACTCGACCCCCTCGCCCTCGGCGTCCTCGGGCACTTGCAGGATCCAGTTCGGTGAGATCACCGCCGGATCGGTCAGCCGGTTGCCGTCGGGCTGGAGCCGACCCTCGTTCAGTTCGAAGATCTCCACGGCGCGGTTGCCGTCACCGAGGAATCGCTCCGCGATCGCGAACAGGAACTCCGGCTCTCCGTTGAAGCTGAGCTGGACCCGGTAGTACTTGACCGGCCCGGTCGGCGGTGCCGGCTCACCCGACGGGCCCGGTTCATCCGACGGGGTCTGCTGCGCGAGCGGTGGCGCGGCGACGGTGACCGATGCCGGCCCGGCCGCCACCGCCGGCCCGCCGGTCACGGTCGGTACACCGATCCCCAGGGCGGCAAGCAGCAGACCAACGCCGATCAGCCGGACCACGGCGTCACCTGGCCGTCGCGCACCGTTGCCCGGCCTGCCGGCAGTGCAGTCAGGCAGCCCCGCACCGTGGCCCGGTTCGCGTCGCCGCTCGCGGCGTACTCCGCCGATGGCCGTGGGGTGCGGGGGGAATAGATTCATCGTGAGGTCTTCCCTGTGACTGGTCGTCGGATGCGGGACGCGGCGGGGACGGGCCGCTGCGCTACGGTTGGTCCGCGATCGAACCATTATCGATGCCGGCGCGGACCAGCTGTGGTACACCCCCGACTCCGGTCCCCGCCCGAGTCGGTCATCGGCGGCCGGAGGACCCCCGTGCGCTTGTTCCTGACCATCGTCGACCCGTACGGGGACACGGTCGACGCGGTGCTGACCGCCGACGGCCAGACCCGGGTGGCCCAGATCGGGCAGGCGGCACAGACCCTGCTGCGTGACGCCCGGGACCGCAGCGGCGGGCCGGCCGGAACACCACCACTCTACGTGGACGGCACGTCGCTGGATCCGAATGCGACGTTGGTCGAGTCCGGCCTGCGCGACGGTGCCGTGGTCAGCCTGGACACGCCGGCCGGCAGCCCACCGGCGGAGCGCGCCGGCCTGCTGGAGATCAGGATGGTCGCCGGCCCGGGAGTCGGCGGCTTCTTCCGCATCGGGGTCGGCGGTGGGGAACTCGGCAGCGACCCCGGCTGCTGGGTCACCGTACCGGACCGGAACCTGGCTCCGGTCGCGGCGAACCTCGGCGTCGACATTCGCGGCCGGTGCTGGCTGGACCCGGCCGGTGACACCCCGTTGCACCTCGACGGGGAGCCGGTCGCCGAGCGGACCGAGTGGCGGCCCGGCCAGCAGCTCGCGGTCGGCGAGTCGTTGCTGGAGCTGGCCGAGTACACCCGCCCTGACGCGGCGCTCGTCCCGTCCGCCGACGGCATCGGGCTGGACTACAACCGTCCGCCGAGGATCCGGCCGCCCCGGCGGCAGACCCGGTTCCGGCTCCCGGCGTTGCCCAAGGAGCCGCCCCGGTCCCCGCTGCCCTGGCTGCTGGCCCTGCTGCCGCTGGTCGCCGCCGTGGTTCTGATGCTGCTCACCGGCAGCCGGACCCTGCTGCTGCTCGCCCTGCTCAGCCCGCTGTCCATCGTCGCGAACCATGTCATGTCCCGCCGGCAGGGCCGCCGGTCGCACGCCGAGCAGCTGCGGGAGTACCGCGAACGGAAGGAGCGGATCGAACGGGACGCGCGGGAGGCCTTCGCCCTGGAGCGGATCGAACGGCGTACCGGCTGCCCCGACCCGGCGCTGATCGCGGTCACCGCCACCGGCCCCCGGCGGCGGCTGTGGGAACGGCGCCGCCGCGACGAGGACCACCTGCTGCTGCGGGTCGGCATCGCCGACCTGCCCGCCGAGGTGGCGCTCGACGATCCGGAACAGGACGAACACCGGCGTACGGTGCACTGGACCGTCGCCGACGCACCGGTCGCGCTTGCGCTGCGCGAACACGGCGTGGTCGGCTACGCCGGCCCGGGGGACACCGCGCGGGCGCTCGGCCGCTGGGCGGTCATCCAGACCGCCGTCCTGCACAGCCCGCTCGACGTGCAGATCACCGTCCTCACCGACCCGCAGGCCGGCCCGAGCTGGGACTGGATCCGCTGGCTGCCGCACGCCCGACCGGCGGGGTCGGGCGGACCAGCCGTCGCCGTCGGCATCGACGCCGACTCGGTGGGCCGACGGGTCGCCGGCCTGCTCGAACTCATCGAGCAGCGGCGCACCGTGCGCAACGAGACCGGTGCCGCCGGGTTCCGGGAGCCCGACATGCTGGTGGTGCTCGACGGTTCCCGCCGGCTACGGTCGCTGCCCGGCGTGGTGCAGCTGCTGCGCACCGGTCCCGAGGTCGGCGTCTACGCCCTCTGCCTCGACGCCGACGAGCGGCTGCTGCCGGCGGAGTGCCAGGCGGTGGCCGTCGTCGAGGCAGAGGGCCTGCGGGTCTCCCGCTCCGGCGCCGACAACCTGGTCGGGGTACGCCCGGAACTGCTCTCCGCTGCCTGGTGCGGCTGGCTGGCCCGTCACCTGGCGCCGGTCCGCGACGTCAGCGACGACGAGGACGACGCGGCGCTGCCCGCCAGCAGCCGGCTGCTGGAGGTGCTCGGTCTGGACCCGCCGGACGCGGGTGCCGTCGCCGCCCGGTGGAGTGTGCGGCCACGTAGCACCGCCGCCGTGGTCGGCGAGTCGTTCGACGGTCCGTTCGAGATCGACCTGCGTCGCGACGGGCCACACGGCCTGATCGCCGGGACGACCGGCGCCGGCAAGTCGGAACTGTTGCAGACCGTCGTCGCCGCCCTCGCCGTGGCGAACCGGCCGGACGCGATGACCTTCGTCCTGGTCGACTACAAGGGCGGAAGCGCCTTCGGTGACTGCGTACGGTTGCCGCACACCGTCGGCATGGTCACCGACCTCGACGAACATCTGGTCCGTCGGGCCCTGGAGTCACTCTCGGCGGAGCTGCGCCGCCGCGAGCACCTGCTGGCCGCCGCCGGCGCGAAGGACATCGAGGACTACACGCGGGCGGCCGACCGGCAACCGGACGCCGCACCGCTGCCGCGCCTGCTGATCGTCATCGACGAGTTCGCCTCGATGGCCCGGGAGTTGCCGGACTTCGTCACCGGCCTGGTCAACATCGCGCAGCGTGGCCGTTCCCTCGGCATCCACCTGCTGCTGGCCACCCAACGGCCCAGCGGGGTGGTCTCCCCGGAGATCCGGGCGAACACCAACCTGCGGATCGCGTTGCGGGTCACCGACGCCGGGGAGAGCCAGGACGTGCTCAACGCCCCCGACGCCGCCCGGATCGCCAAGAGCACCCCCGGCCGGGCGTACGTCCGGCTGGGCCACTCGTCGCTGGTGCCGTTCCAGGCCGCCCGGGTCGGTGGCCGCCGACCCGGTGCGGCCGAGAGCGACGGCCCACCCCCGCCCGAGCTGCGCGTCCTGCGCTGGGGCGACCTGGACCGGCCGATCGAGACGGCACCGACCGCCCGGGCGGAGGGGCAGGACGAGATCACCGATCTGCAGGTCCTGGTCGAGGCGCTGCGGCAGGCGGCCGTCACGGCTGGCGTGCCGCCGCAGCACAGTCCGTGGCTGCCGGCGCTGCCCACCTCGGTCCAGCTGGCCGAGCTAAACCCGCCGCCGGGCACCGCCGGCCGACCGGCACCTGCCCCGTACGGGGTGGAGGACCACCCGGCCCAGCAGCGCCGGCGTACCGCCGTGGTGGAGCTGGCCCACTTCGGACATCTGCTCGCCGCCGGTGCCCCCCGGACCGGTCGATCCCAGCTGCTGCGTACTGTCGCCGGCTCGCTGGCCAGCACCCACAGCTGCGCCGACCTGCACCTGTACGGTCTGGACTGCGGCAACGGGGCGCTGCTGCCGCTGGCGGCGCTGCCGCACTGCGGCGGCGTGGTGGTCCGTACCGAGGTGGAGCGGGCGGTCCGGATGATCCGCCGGATCGCCGAGGAGATCCGCCGCCGGCAGTCGGTGCTGTCCGCTGGCGGGTACGCCGACATCTCCGAGCAGCGGGCCGCCGTACCGGCCGCCGACCGGCTCGCCCACCTGGTGCTGCTGATCGACCGCTGGGAAGGTTTCCTGACCTCCCTGGGGGAGCTGGACGCCGGCACCCTCACCGACGAGATCTTCGGGTTCCTGCGCGAGGGGGCCAGCGTCGGCGTGCACCTGGTGATCACCGGGGACCGGTCCGTGCTGACCGGACGGATCGCCACGTTGACCGAGGAGAAGCTGTCGTTCCGGCTGGCCGACCGGGCCGACCTGGGGCTGATCGGGCTGCATCCGCGCAACCTGCCGGAGGAGATCCCGCCCGGCCGGGCGTTCCGGGCGGAGACCGGGATCGAGACCCAGGTGGCGCTGCTCGCCCCGGACCCCAGCGGTGCGGCGCAGGCGGCGGCGCTGGCCGAGATCGCCCGCAACAGCTCCGAACGGGACGCCGACGTCCCGGCGTCGCTGCGGCCGTTCCGGCTCGGCGAGCTGCCGGGCCAGATCGAGTACGCCCGGGCGGTGACCCTGCCGAGGGCCGGCACCGGCGCCGGTTGGCTGCTCGCCGGCGTCGGCGGGGACCAGTTGACCGCGTACGGACCGGACCTGGCGACCGGCGTACCCGCGTTCGGGATCGGCGGACCGGCCCGGTCCGGGCGTAGCACCATGCTGATGACGATGGCCCGCGCCGCGATCGACGGCGGCCAGCAGGTGATCGTGCTGGCGCCCCGGACCTCACCGGTGCGTGAGCTCGCCGGCACGCCGGGCGTGGTCGCCGTGCTCACTGGCAGCGACGTCAGTGAGCAGGAGTTCACCGGTGCGCTGGCCGGGCTCGGCGGTCGGGGTCTGGTGGTGGTCGACGACGCGGCGACGTTGCGTGACTGCGGTGCCTCCGGGGAACTGCGGGACCTGATCCGCAACGGGGAGAGCCGCCACCTGGGCCTGATCTACGCGGGCGACCCGGAGGACCTCGGCGCCGGGTTCAGCGGCTGGCTGGTGGACGCCCGGCGCAGCCGCCGGGGCGCTCTGCTGTCGCCGCAGAACCGTACCGATGGTGATCTGGTCGGACTGAAGCTGCCCCGGACCGCGGTCGGGCAACCGGTGCGGCCCGGCCGGGCACTGCTGCACCTGGGCGACGGCGAGCCGATCCTGGTCCAGGTGCCGCTGTGACTCCTCGCGTGCCGACGCCGCGCCGACCGGTCGGCGGTCCTGCCTGCCCGCCCTCATCGGGTGGGCAGGCAGGACAGCCGATCCTCGGTCCTACTTGCGCAGCGCCTTGGCCAGCTCCTCGTCGGCCTGCTGGAAGGTGTCGGCGGCGGCGGTCAGGTACTTGCCCATCCCCTCCAACCCTTCGGCCATCTTGGTCGCGCCCTCGTTGAACTCGGTGTACGACTCGTCGAACTGCTTGCTGGAGGAGTCGGTCACGTACCCGCCGTTGACCAGGTTGTTGACCATGCTGCGCAGCTCGACGAGCTTGCTCATGATCTCTTCCTTGCCGCGGGTGAGCCGGTTGGCCGCGTCGCGCATCTCCTGATACGTGACGTTGACGTTCGCCATGTCGGATCCCTTCTGTCTGTCGCCGGTGGCCCACCTCGGGCTCCACCGGTGGCACCTAGGAGACGGCCGGTCGGCCGGTGAACTGGAACGTGCCGGTGACGGCGTCGAAGAGGTCGAACAGTTCGGCCTCCAGCGCCAGCACCGGGGAGGTGCCGGTGATCAGGGCGACCTGTTCGGGGGAGGGGCCCGGCAACGGCACGAAGGTCTGCATGACGATCGACCGGACCCAGCCGGCGCCCTCGGGCGCGGTGATGTCCTCCACCCCCCGGGTCCGGGGGACCCGACCGAGGCCGGGCAGCTGCACCTGCTCCACGTCACGCCAGATGCCGTCACCGCCCCGGCGGGGGATGCCGGTCAGGTGGGCGGCTACCGCGTCGGCGCCGGCCTGCTCGTCGGGCACGGTCACGATCGAGACGGTGACGGTCGCTGTCAGCACCGCCCCGCCGAGGCCCTCCACCATGGTGGCGCAGAACCGGGCCCCGCCGTCGTACGCCGCACGGGCCGCCTCGCGCAGCGCGCGGGACAGCGCGGCGCGGTGCGCGAATAGCTCCGGCACCTCGCGCAGCCGGGCGGTGACCAGGTCGTTGATGGCGTTGTTGCGGACGTCGGGATGCAGCTCCAGCTCGTACCAGTTGGCTGGCACGGTGATCGCGAAGCCGGTCGGGGTGGCCGGCGCGGTGGCCTCGTCGGTGCGGACTCCGGTCATCAGCCCGTGCTCTCCCGTAGCTCGCGCGCCAGGTCGTCGTCGACCCCGCGCAGGTTCTCGACCGCCTGCCGGGTCGCCTTGATCAGACGCTCACAGTTCTTGTCGACCCGGCCCCGGCCGTCGCGCCAGTGTGACTCGAAGTGGGCGAGTGCGCCGTCGACGTCCGGTCCACCCAGCTCGCCTTCGAACTCGCGCATCCAGGAGCGGGCACTGTCCATGCCGGCCCGGATGGTCTCCAGGTTCGTGGCGAACTCGTCCAACCCCTGCAGGTCGACGGTGAGCCGGTCGGCGCTCACACGGGCCTCCGTTCCGACCGTCGGGTGCGTCCCTCCGGGAGCATCTCCACGGGTACGCCCTCCGGGTACGCCCGGAGGATTGACGAGGCCAGGGTACCGCTGTTTCACCGCCGTCGGCCAAGGCCCAGGTGCCGCCGGTCGGCAACGCCTGCCCGGTAGTCTGCCGGTCGAAGGCCTGTCGTCGTGTACCGTCCGGACCCAATCGTCGTCAATGTGCGGTCACTGGTGGTCGTCTGGAGCCGACACACGCGACACTGGACGTCGACGGTGCCCCGGGGAGGCGACATGGCGAGACCCACGGACTGGTGGGTGCTGGACCTCGACGGTGACCCCACCCCCGGCGATCCCGCCCGGTTGCGGATGCTCGCCACGCGGTTCCACGACTTCGCCGAGACGGCCTACCGGGCGAAGCGGGCCGTCGAGTCGCTGCAGGGTGACGGGGCAGTGCTCACCTGGGTCGGTCTGTCGGGCGACGCGTTCCGTGAGCAGTTCGGTGAGTTCCCCGGCCAGGTGCACAAGCTCTACCAGTCGCATCTCATGGTCGGCGACGCGCTCGACGCGTACGCGCCGCAGTTGGAGCGGGCCCAGGCGATGGCGGACCGGGCGCTGGCCGACGGCCGGCAGGCCCGCGACCGGGTCGATTCACTGAGCGGGCAGCTCGTCACCGCCGAGTCCGGGTTCACCGCCGCCACCGGTGTCGCGGACCGGCTGCAGCGGGAGAGCGAGGCCCCGGAGGCACCCGACCCGGACCAGGTCCGGCAGGCGGTGCGCGACGCCGAGGCGGCGCAGCAGCGGCTCGCCGCCGTACGCGGTCAGGCCAACGCCGCCGCGCAGGAACTCGACCTGGCCAGGTCGCTGGCCGAGCAGGCCCGTCAGCTGCGCGACGGCGCAGCCCGGCAGTGCCAACGGGAGATCCACGAAGCGTCCGATGTGGGGATCCAGCCGCGCTCGTTCTGGGAGAAGCTGCGCGACGCGTTCAAGAAACTCTGGGACATCATCTGCGAGATCGCCAAGTGGGTGGCGCTGGTGGCCGGCGTGATCGCGATGATCATTGGTGGGCCGCTTGCCTGGGTCGCCCTGGCGGCCGGCGCGATTCTGCTGGTCAAGGCGATAATCGACTTCACCCAGGGGAACGGATCCGTGCTGGATCTGGTCTTCGGCATCCTCGGGGTCATCCCGGGGGTGAAGGGCCTGACCAGCATCTCCAAACTCACCGCCCTCTACAAGGCCGGCGGGGTCAAGGAGATCGCCAAGGCGACGCTCACCGGGATGAAGAACCTGCTGACCGGCATGGTCACCCTGGTCAAGACCGCCGGCATGGGCGCGGTCACCATCTCCAAGCAGATCGGCCACGGGGCGGCCACCGTCATCGGCACGATCAAGTCCGGCGCGGTCGCCGTCGACGACGCGGTCCGGCAAGGGCTGGCCCGCCTCGGTGAGCTGATGCCGACGCCCGGGCCGAGGCTGGCCGCCGACGGCCCGATCCTCGCCCCGCCGATCATCCCGCCGCCCCGGTCGGTCCCCCGGTACGGCGCCCCGGCCCCCGGCGGCAGCACCGCCGCCGCACCGAAGACCTTCGCGGACCGGTTCACCGACCTCGACGTCGCCCGTCACCAGCAACTGACCACCGACATCGCCCAGGTGCGGTCCAAGTACGCGAACCAGCTGCAGACCGGCACCGCGAAGATCGACGCGGACCATGCCCAGAAGATCAAGGTCGAGACCGCCCGGATCGACGCGGACGCCGCCAAACGGCTGACTGCTGAGCGCACGGCGTTGACCGACAAGCTCAACCAGGATCTGGCCGCCGCCCGTCAGCCCCTCGCCCAGGCGGATCAGAACGGGCTGAAAATCGCCGACGACGCGCAGCGCAAGATCGACGAGTACGCCGCCGAGGCCCCCGGGGAGCTGGACCGCTTCAGGAACGACCGGTTCGCGTTCTACCAACAGGAGTTCAACGCCGGCCGGCTGGACGATGCGACCGCGACGGCCCGGTACACCCAGGAGGTCGACCTCAAGAAGATCGAGCTGGAGAACGGCCACCAGCAGATGGTCGCCCAGCGGCAGGAGTTCATCGACAACTACCACAACATCGAACGGCCCAACCTCGTGCAACAGCAGAACGCCGAGGAACTACGGCTGAACAACGAGTTCACCAAGGCCGAGAAGGACCTGCCGGCGCGGGTGGAGGCGGACCGGCTCGCCGAGATCAACGTCGTCACGAGTCAGCTCGACGCCGCCAAGGCCACCGACCTGTCCAATTTGCAGCAGAGCGTGCAGGCCGCCGAGTCGGCGGAGATCGCGCAGGTCACCCAGCAGGTGAACAACAGCTTCGACCAGCAGGTCGCGGCCCTGGACACCCAGTTGGCCAACGCCTCCTCGATGACCGTCAACCTGCCCACCAACAAGACCGTCGATCTCATCTTCTCGAACAGCGGCAACGCTGCCGACCTGGGCACCTACGTCCAACGGAACTTCGGATGGGTCGATCAGGTCAACCCGAACTTCACCCATGCCGACGTCAACTGCACGCTCTGCGTACAGAGCGTGGACAAGGCGTTCGACACCGGCGGTGCGGCGGTCACCCCGGTGCCGAAGATTCCCACCACCCGACCGCTGTCCGACATCGAAGCCAACTATCCGCACATGCCGGGCTTCCAGCAGCACCAGTCGGTCGAGCACATGCTCGCCCACGTCGACAACCTGCCGGCCGGTTCCCGGGGCATCGTCGGGATCGTGCACAACGGCAGCGGTCACGTGATGAACGTGGTCAAGGACAACGCCGGTAGGATCGTGATCGTCGACGGTCAGAGCGGCGGCCTCGGCCTCGTTCCTCAGCTCGGCCCCAAGGACGAGTTGCATTTCATGCAGACACATTGACCCGGCGGCCACGTGGACAGCCGGGCAAGCCGCCCCCGCAGACGAGGACGAGGTTCATGGACGTACGACAGGCCCGGGAGCGCGCGGAGGCCAAGCTGGGCGAGGTGCAGGATCCCCAGGTGCCGCTGCGGCTGGTCGACCCGGACGCACCCGTCGACCGTGACTGGTGCTGGCTGTTTCCGTTCAACTCACAACGCTTCCTGGACTCCGGCGAGTTCGGCTCGATGGTCGCCTCCGGCCCGATCGTGGTGAACAAGGACGGCAGCGACGTCTGGGTCGCGAACTCGGGCTTCCCCGTGGAGAAGTGGCTCAACCACTACGCCGCCGACCACGGCTATCCGGCCCTGCCGCTGCCGGAGTCCAAGCCCTTCGGGTCCTGACCCCGGCGGTCCGGACCGGCCGCACGGTCCTCGATCCGACAGTACGGCGGCCAGCCGAGCGGTAGCGTCGACCTCCCCTCAGCCTCCGGGAGTCCACGATGCACAGTTTCGTCGCTTCGGCCCGCCCCTGGCTGGCAGCAGGTCTGCTGGCAGCACTGCTGCTCGTCGCCGCCCCGGCGCCCGCCGCGTCGGCCGTACCTACCACATCCGCCGTACCCGTCACGTCGGCCGGCACGGTCGCCGCCGCCGACACCGGGTCACTGACCACGAGCGTCCGCGACGCCGCCACCGGCGCGCCGGTGCGGGCCTGCGTCAACCTCGTACCGCTGGACCGGGACCGCTACACCGGGGTGACCCTCGGCGGCACCCAGCTCGGCCGGCACTCCGGCTGCAGCGGTGAGCAGGGCGACATCGTCGTCGAGGGGGTGGAACCGGGTCGCTACCAGCTCTTCGCCAGGCCGTACGACCAGCAGCTGCACGGCCTGCAGTGGGTGGGCCGGTTCGGCGGCACCGGGCAACGCCAGCACGCCGCCGTGGTCCGCGTCGCCGCCGGGGCCACCGCCACCGCGCCGCAGATCCGGCTCGACCCGCCGGGCAGCGTCACGGGCACGCTCACCGACTCCGTCACCGCAGCGCCGGCCGCCCGCGTGCACGTGACGGTGGTCCCGTTGGTGCCGCACCCCAAGTACACCCCGGACGAGCCGGCCACCGACAACGCCGGCCGGTACACGGTCACCGGACTCGGCCCGTACCGCTGGCCCCTGCAGTTCTTCGGGTCGCCGTTCTATGCGGTCCAGTGGTCCGGAGGCGTCGGCAACGTCCGACGGGCGCAGACCGTGCAGGTACGGGCGGGCCAGACCGTCACCTTCGACCAGACCCTGCGGGCAGCGACGACGATCAGTGGCAAGGTCATCATCGACGAACTCGGCAACTACAGTCCGCTGCTCGCCTTCAACGTGGTCACCGGCGACCTCGTGGGCGTCGAGTACCCCGGTGACACGTACCAGCTGCTGGTGGTGCCCGGACAGGTGGTCAAGCTGCGCTGTCACTGCGGCCACGGACCGGGCAAGTGGCACCCGACGGGAACGGCGTTCAGCGACGCGGCACCGGTGCCGGTGGGCCGCAACCCGATCGTCATCGACTTCGACCTGACCGGCACCGGCTGACGGGTCTGCGGGCGGCACCGGCTGACGCCGCCGGTGCCGCCGGTCGTCAGCTCGCTCCGCAACGTCAGCCCGCTCCGAAACAGACGAAGGCAGCGGCGGTGGCGTGCACCGCACCGTCGTCGGCGTACCGGCCGGCCTGGAAGGCCCGCTGCGCGCCGGCGAGCGCCACCGCCGGCCCGTCCCCGGCCCGCATCCGGCGGTGCAGTTCCAGCATCAACTCGGTGGTCAGGTCGGCCGGCACCGGCAGCACCGTCGCGATCAGGCAGCGGGTGCCCAGCGCCAGCAGCACCGCGGTGAAGCCCATCACCTCGTTGCCGGGGCGGACCCCGGCCAGTCCTGAGTCGCAGGCCGACAGTACGACGACGCCGGGTGGGCTGGTCAGCCGCTCCAGTTCGTAGGCGGTCAACGGCCCGTCGGCCAGGTCCAGCGTCGAAAAGAGCGGGTTGTCCGCCCGGAACCGTCCGTGCGCGGCGATGTGCGCCAGGGCCGCGCCGTTGAGCGCGCCGGTCACCGTGTCGGCGGTGGCGGCGGCTCCGGTCAGCAGACGGGAGCCGGGCAGCGCCGCGGCGAGTTGCCGCACCTCGGTCTCGGCGGCCGGCAACCGCGGCCCGGCCACCAGCACCGCCGGCCCGTCGGCTGCCGGGGTGTGCGCTGCGCCGGTCTGCCGACCGGCGGCCCGCAGCCAGGCCGTCGCCGACGGTGCCACGGTCACCGCGCGGCCCGCGCAGGTGGACAGGCCCGACCACGGTACGGCGTGCAGTTCGCCGATCGGCACGATCACCAGCGGCCGGTCGGTGATCCGGTCGCGTACCGGATCGAACAGTTGTCGGTCCAACGCGGCGGCGGTGTGCGCGACCCCGGCCCGCGCGTCGGCTCCGGCCCGTGCCTCGGCCCCGACCCCAGCCCGTGGGTCGCCACCGTCGCCGGGGGTGACCAGCCGGCGCAGCCCGAACCGGTGCAGCCGGGCCACCCGGATCGCCTCGGTCAGCGGCCCGAGGTCGTGTAGCGTCGGCTGGCCGTCGCGGACCGCTACGGCGAGCAGCCGCTCGCCGTGCGCGACCAGTTCGAGCAGTACGGCGTCGCCGAGCGCGGTGGCGATCTCGGCCACCGCCGGTGGTGCGGACAGTTCACCGCCGCCGTTGACCCCTCTGGCGAGTTCCCGGATCCGTTGCTCCAGGCGGGCCTGGCTGCCGCGCAGCGCCTGCACCGGGTTGCCGGCCAGCAGGGCGTCCTCCAGCGCGGTGCTGACCATCCGTAGTTCGGTCAGTGCGGTGGCCAGTTCCGGGTCGGGCGGCGGGGAGACCCGCCGCATCCGCAGCGCGTTGGCCCGCCACCGCTCCGCCCAGACCAGGACCTGCGCCGGCGCGCCCCGCCGGATCGCGATGTCCAGCCCTTCGGCGGCCAACTCCTCGCCGAAGGTGGCGCTGTGCGCCCGTAGCTCGGTGGCGCCGAGCGAGGTGCGGTGCCCGTCCAGCACGGCGAGGCCGCTGCGCAACGCCCGGGCCGCGCCGGACTCGTCACCGGCCAGCCGGTGGCGCAGCGCCAGGGCGTACCAGCCCTGGGCGCGCCGGGGTGCGGTGCCGCGTCGGCGGGCCTCCGAGGCGACGGTGAGCAACTCGCCGGCCCGACTGTGCCGGCCCAGCGCGACGGCCAGCCGGGCGGCTTCGATCCGGCTGGTCAGCGCCGGCCCGGGCCAGCCGGTGGCGTCGAGCTGGTCGGCGGTGCGCACCATCGCGGCGAGCAGCGCCGCCGACCGGTTGCCCTGGGCGTACCCGGCCCGCAGCTCGACGTGTCGGGCGAGCGTCGCCCAGGCGCGTCGGCCCTGCCGGCGGAACCGGCTGCGGGCCGCGGCGGCGGTGTCGGCCGCGGTGGCCGGGTCACCGGCGAGCAGCGCGGCCCGGGCCTGGGCGAGCAGTGCCTCGGCCAGGTCGGAGGCCATCCCGAGCCGGCGCAGCTCGGTCACGGCGGTGCCGGCGACCGCCACCGCCTCGTCGATCAGCGGTACGGACAGCAGCAGCTCGAAGCGGTCCAGCAGCAGCGCCGGGCGGGGTACGGCGAGCCGGCGGTACTCGGCGTCCACGGTGGCGAAGCAGTGCAGCGCGCCGGCCACGTCGCCGCGTTGGCCGGCGGCGATGCCGCTGTTCCACCGGGCGTCGGCGGCGGCCAGGTCCAGCCCGAGCTGGCTGAAGATGGCGGCGGCGCGGTGCAGGTCGTCGTCGTGGCCCTGATCGGTCCGCCGGTCCCGGTCGGGCCGTCCACCGGAGTGCCCGTTCGGCGGGCTGCCGGTACGGCTGTCGGCGGGCACGTCGAGGTGGACGTTGAGCAGCCCCCGGTTGTTGCGGGCGCGTGCCTCCAGCAGCGGGTCGCCCTCCCGTTGGGCGATCTCCACGGCCAGGTCGTAGTCGCGGACCGCCTCGTCGAACCGGCCCCGGTAGTGCAGCACCACGCCGCGCTGCATCCGGGCCCGGCCGGCGTCCGCTCCGGTCAGCTGAGGTAGGGCGAGGGTGACCGCCCGCAGCGCGGCGGTGGTCCGACCGGCGCTGGCCAGGACGTACCCGAGACTCATCCGGGCGAGTGCCCGTAGCCGCGCGTCGTCTCCGGCGCGGACCGCCCGGCGCAGGTGGCGTGCCGCGCCCGGCAGGTCGCCCAGCTCGCGCAGGGCCAGGCCGATGGCGCGTTCCGCGGTGGACCGGGCGCGGGCGTCCGGTGTGTCGGCGAGCACCTGGTGGGCGATCGAGATGGCCTCGTGCGGGTAGCGCTGGACGGTGTCCAGGGCCCGCTGCGCCAAGTCGACACCGGAATCGGTGCGTTCGGCCATGACAGAGAGAATTCCCCACCTGTGCACCCCGGGTCAATCCCGGCCTCCTGGGGTCGGTCACTTAATTGACTTCTAACTATGCTTTGAAATAATCGTGTCGGACCCGTAACCTTCAGTGGTCGCCCTCCGTGGTGTCGACCCCGTCTCCCACCGCCTGGAGGTCAGGTGTCGCCCGACCACCACCCCGTCGTGCCGGGTTCGCCCGGGCAGGTTTCCCGCCGGCGTCTGATGGGGTGGTCCGCGCTGGCCGCCGCAGCGCTGCCACTCGGCGCGTTCGGGTCGTCCGGGCCCACCGATCCGACCGGGCCCACCGGGTCGCTCGATCCGGTCGACGGCCGCGCCGGTGGTCAGGGCGACCGGGGCCTCGACGAGAGCTACCAACGCGCGTTCCAGGAGATCGTGGCCGCCCACCCGGCCGTACGCCGGCACACCGTCGCCGGCACCGAGTTCCTCTACCGCCCCCGACAGTTGCTGGTCGCCCCGGCCGACGTCGACCGGGTGGCGGCACGGCTGCGCGCCGACGGCCACCGGTTCACCGTGGACGCCGGGTTCGCCCGGGTCAGCCGGCTGCGTTTCCAGCAGGAGACCGCCATCCCGGCCGTGGTCGACAAGCTGCGCGACCCGCGCCAGTGGCCGGACGGGCGGGTGCCGCAGGTGCAGCCACACCACGTACTGCTCGGGTTCGGCAACATCATGGGCAACCCGGGCGGGCCGCCCCGCAGCGCCCCGGCCCTGCCGCCGCCGGACCCGGCCCGGCTCGGCGAAGGAGCCGGTGTCACCGTCGGCGTCTGCGACACCGGCATCTGGCGGCAGGCCGGCAGCGTGCACCCGGTGTGGCTCGGCGGCAGCTACCTGCCCGAGCCGGACGACGAGGACCCGCTCTACCTCAGCGGCACCCAACTGGCGATGCAGGGCGGGCACGGCACGTTCGTCGCCGGTGTCGTGCGCCAGGCCGCACCTGGGGTACGGGTCGACCCGGAGGCCGCCCTGGACGCCAACGGCATCGGCGACGAGGAGGGCCTGGTCGCCGCGATCGGTCGGCTCAGCCCGGAGGTCACCATCGTCAACCTCTCCCTCGGCTACTTCACCCAGGACGACCAGCCGCCGCTGCCCCTGGCCAACGCGCTCGCCGCGCTGCCCGCGACGACGGCGGTGGTCGCCGCCGCCGGCAACGCCGGCACCAGCCGTCCGTCCTGGCCGGCGGCGCTCGACCGGGTGCTCGCCGTGGCGGCGGTCGAGGCGGGCGGCAAAGGCCCGGTACCGGCCAGCTACAGCAGCCACGGTCCCTGGGTGGCCGCCAGCGCGTACGGCGACCGGACCAGCACGTACGTCGACGGCCAGCTTGTCCTGCCCGGCCAGCCGGTCCTGCCGTTCCAGGGCTTTGCCGCCTGGGCCGGCACTTCCTTCGCCACCGGACACGTCTCGGGCCGGCTCGCCGCCCTGATGACCGGCACCGGGCTGGACGCGGTGTCCGCCGCGGCGGCCCTGACCGCCGGCCCGGCCTGGCACCCCGATTACGGCGTGCTGGTCGGATGAACCGGCCCGCCGCCGCCGGGGGCCACCGCGACGCCAGCGAGGCGGACCCCGGTGAAGCCGTCGCGGACCTGGTCTCCGCCGCCGCCGCAGGCGACGAGACCGCCTGGGCGGGGCTGGTCCGCCGCTACGCGCCGCTGGTGGCGACGGTGATCCGCCGCCACGGGCTCGATCCCGCTGACGCCGCCGACGTCAACCAGACGGTCTGGCTGCGGCTGGTCGAGAATCTCGGCCGGCTGCGGGAGTCGTACGCGCTGCCCGCCTGGCTGGTGACCACGACCCGCCGGGAGTGCCTGCGGATGCTGCGGCTCGGCCGGCGGACCCAGCCCTTCGACCCGTACGACGAGTCGGTCGACGCACACGTCGGAGCGCTGCTACTGGTCGACCCCGCCACTCCCGACGAGGACCTGCTGCGCGCCGAGCGGCGTCAGGCGCTGCGCGACGCGTTCGCCGAACTGCCGTCGCGCTGTCGAGAACTGCTCGCACTACTCGTCGCCGACCCGCCGGCCAGCTACCGTGAGATCGGCGAACGACTCGGCATGCCGACCGGCAGCGTGGGTCCCACCCAGGCCCGATGCCTGGCCAAGCTGCGCAACTGTGCGGCGCTCGCCGCCTACATCGGCCCCGCACCGAGCGGGGTGGCACCGGGCAATGGAGGTGAACGCGATGCGGCAGTGGTCACCAGACAGTGACGACGCGCTGTTGATCGAGCTTGGTGCCGCGCTGCGTGACTCCGGGCCGGTGTCGGAGCAGTTCATCGACGCGGCGTTGGCCGCGTTCAGTTGGCGGACCGTCGACGCGGAACTGGCGGTCGCCGAGTTGATCTTCGACTCGGCCTGTGACCGGGAACCGGCCGGGCTGACCCGTTCCGCCGCCACCGACCGGACGATGACCTTCCGCTCCGGCCCGGTGGTCCTGGCGATCGAGGTCACCGCCACCGGCGTCGTCGGCCAGCTCTCCCCGGCCGGTCCGGGCCGGATCAGCGCCCGGTCCGCCGCCGGGCAGTACGCCGACGTGCCGGTCGACGAGCTCGGGTTCTTCTCGATGGGCGTACCACCGGCCGGCCCGGTGCAACTGCGCGCCACCAGCACGACGTACAGGGTCCGGACCTGCTGGGTCAGCCTGCGCTGACCCGGCAGATCCGGACCCTGTCGGAGCGTCAGGTCACGGGTCCCGGACGTGACCTGACGCTCCTGCCCGGCACCGTGGCTACCGTTGCCGCTTGCCGACCGTCACGTCGTAGCGGACCCCGCCCAGGTCGGCCCGCTCCTTGCCGGTGATGTCCCGACCGACCTGCGTGACCAGTACGGCGATCGGCTTGTCCGTCGCTGTGGTCGCGGTGAACAGCAGCCGCATGGTCAGTCGCTCGTTGCCGCGCAGCACCAGGTTGTCCAGGCTGGCCTGGCCCGGCTCGACGATCTCGATCTGGTTGCGGCCCGCCTCGCGGATGCCCTTGCCGGCCATGCCGCCCTCGACCCAGCGGGCGAACAGCGTCGGCCCGAGATCCACCACCAGGCGCCCACCGGCGGTACGCAGCGGGGCGCCCTCCTGGGCGAAGACCACGCTGTTGCGGGTCGGCTCCCGCAGGACGTTGCCGATGGCGAACGGCCGTTCCTCGGTCGGCCCGTTGGGTGCCAGCGCCACCGAGTCCACGTTGCGCCAGGCGATGTTGTTGTTGTTCCGGGTGTTCTGCGGGGTGTCCGGGCCCTCGACGGTCATCGGGTCGTTGGCGGAGATCCACCGGGTGAGCAGGCAGAAGTGCCCCGGCCCGGGGACCCCGTTCCACGGGATGGTGACCGTGGTGACGCCCGGGGCGACCGACACCGAGGTCCAACCGATCTCGGTCCAGTCGGTGGGCCAGGACGCGCCGCCACCCGGAGTGGTCCGATAGACGTGCAGTTCGCCCTGCTCGGTCACCGGGTTGCCGTACGGCCCGGGGTTGCGCAGCTTGACGAAGATGTAGTTGGTCTGACCGATGATCGGGTTCTGGCTGACCGCACACTCCACGGCGGTGTTGCAGACCTTGATGTCCGGGCTCTGCCAGATCGAACCGATGTTGTGCGGCTGGAGCCCGATGTCGGACGAGTTGTCCATCATCCAGACGTCGGCGGCGGTGCTGGCGGCGCCGCTGTCGGTCGACCGGTCGAGCGCCGCCGCGCTCGCCGAGGTGACCGGGAGCAGCAGCGCCAGGGCCGCCACGCCGATCAGGGCGAGCGAGGACCGACGTACGCGTGGTGTCAGTCGCGTGGACAAGGTTTCCTCCCGAAGGTAGGAGTGCGGCGACCGGCGTGGTGCCGACGGTCGCCAAGGTGGACACTCATACCGAGCGGGATCGATGTTCAGAAATACCTTGGGTGCGCCGTGCTCATTGTCAGATGGCGCACATTGACCCGAAACCAGGATGAGCCGGCTGCCGGTGGCGCAAGCGCCTTGGCCGACAGCTCAGGATTCGGTGCCGGTGCCGGTGCCGTCCGGGGCGTCGACCGGCGTCGCCAACTCGGCGGCGAGCCCGTCGAGGAACTCGTCCACCTGCCAACGGTCGTATCCACGCAGAACGGTCGGGAACCTCGAGTCCCGGATCCTGCCTGCGGCGGTGACCCGACGCTGGTCGCCCGGAGGCGACGACAGGGCCTCACGGCCCATGCGTATCACCTCGTCGACGGCAGCCGGGTCGTACCCACGCAGGACCACGGTGAAGTCCAGGTCCACTGCGTCGGTCCCGCGCGACGGGCGCGCGTCGACGAACCGGTCCCCGGCGTACCGGGTCAGGGCCTCGGCCACCTGGTCGGGCGACTCCACGACGTCGCCGAGGTCGAGCAGCACCGCGCAGCCGCCGTCGTACGCCGTACTGCTGGTGGTCGTCGGCAGACCGACGTCCGCTCCGCCAGCGGGTGCCAGTAACAGTCGCGGCGAGGGTCGGTCGCCGCCGGCCGCGCCCGGCGCGGGCTGGTCGAGCACGACGGCCTGCACGTCGTCCCACGGCACCGAGCGGGTGGCGCCGCCACTTCCGAAGGTCAGGCCGTCGGGTCCGATCCGGAACCGGAACGGCCGGACCGCGCGGACGATCAGTACGCCGAGGACGGCCGCCCCGCCGACCCACAGCAGGATCCGTGTGGTCCAGCCGATCGGCAGGCACAGCAGGACAAGAGCGGCAACGATGAGCAGGGCCACACCTGTCGCGATTGCGCCCCGACGCTTGTGCAGCTCCACATCGTCCTCCTGAGTCCGGCTCGCGTACCTCTGCCGGCGCACATCGTAGAAGGCATCGACAAGGCCGCGCCGGTGTCGCTGGGCCGAGGAAGGTCGTGGTCCTGACCGGAACCGGCCGAGCTTGCGCAGCCATGGAACCCTACTGGTGCGCTGCGGGGTGCGCCGCTGCCAAGCTGCGCGACGCGGCGCGGGTCGTTGCGCCGACGCTCGGGCGAGGAAGGTGGGTCGTGGCCGAACCCCAGCGAAAGGCCGTTCCGCTGCGTCGGACCCGGGGGTACCGGCTCCTCGTGTGGGCCCTTCGCTGTCAGCCGGTCGCTCTGATGCTGGGCGGGCTGGCGGTGGCGTCGACTGGTGTCGACGTTGCGGTCCTGACGGACATTCTTGCGATCTGCCTGGCGGCCGTCCTGATCCCCACGGTGGTGCTCGGACTCACCGGGATGATCATGTTGTACGCGGGCGGGCTGATGCCGCGTGACATCAACCGCCGGCAGGCGATGGTGGGCATGCTGTGGCGAGACGCCGTGAGTCCCCTCAGACGACGCTGACCGCCAGGGCGTACGCCGTTCGATGCGCTCCCGACGTGGGGTGCCGACGGTGGCGAAGGGCTGCGCCCCGCCCCGGCCCCCGGTTGACAAGTGGAGGCTGTCTCCATATTTTGGATGTGGAGACAGTCTCCGGTTATCGGGCATGGGGTGCCGCGTGAAGATCTTGATGTTCGGCCGAGGCGTGATCGCCGTGGCGTACGGCTGGGCCCTGGAACGGGCCGGGCACCACGTCGAGTTCTACGTCCGGCCGGGTCGGGCAGCGGCGTACGGCGATGTCGTCGATCTTGATCTGCTCGACGCGCGGCGGCGGCCGTGGGGAAAGCGGGTCACCGAGAGCTGGCCGGTCCGCTACCGCGAGTCGCTGGAGCCGGACCACGACTTCGATCTGATCGTGCTGAGCGTGCAGCACTACGGCTTCGCGGAGGCTGCGGAATTCCTGGGGCCGCGCGCAGGCGGCGCCACAGTACTCGTCTTCAACAACCTGTGGGTCGAGCCGCTGACCGCGACCGAGCACCTCCCCGCCGACCAGGTCGCCTGGGGCTTCCCCGGGGCCGGCGGCGGCTTCGGCGACGACGGGGTGCTGCGCGCGGCGCTGCTGCCCATGGTCTTCTTCGGCACGCTAGACCGGCCGCCGACCGAGCGGGAGCGGGCCGTGCGCCAGGTGTTTCGCCAGGCGGGGTTGCGGATCCTGGAGAACTCCGACTTCCGAGGCTGGCTGGCCGTCCACTTCGTCCAGAACGCCGGACTGCACACGCAGAGCCTGAAGCTGGGCTCCCTCTCCGGGCTGGCGACGGGCCACGTACGCGAAGCGATCCTCGCCACCCGCGAGCTGCTGCCGCTCGTCGAGGCCCGTGGCATCGATCTGCGGCGGCATCGGAAAGAATTGCTGCCGTTCCGGGCTCCCATCTGGCTGGCGGCACCGGCACTCGCCTGGCTGTTCGGCCACTTCCCGCCGTCGCGCGCGGTGATGCAGGCCCACGCCAACCCTGAGGAGCTGCGCGCGGTCTGCCGCGACACCCTCGCCGAAGCGCGCCGGCTGGGCGTCCCAGTGCCCCGGCTGGAGGCGGCCGAGCCCTACTTCGCCGGCGAGAGGACGATCTGACGGTCGTCGTGAGCTGCGCGGCGGCGAGAAACGTCGCCGTTCAGCGTAGGGCCAGCAGGTCGGCGCTGTCGGCCCACAGGGCGTCCCGGGCGTCGTCGCTGCGGGCCAGCCGGGACGGGGTGGTCCAGGTGAGTCGGTTGCCGACGACGCGGGCGTAGTAGTGCCCGGGCGGGGCCGCGACGGTGCCGAGGGTGAGGTCGGTCAGGGCTGCGGCGACCGCCGTACGGCTGTTGAACCGGGGCATCAGTCGGGTCGTGCCGCCGAGCAACCGCCAGGTCAGCCGCAGGGCCGGCGGGGTGTCGCGGAGCAGCCCGGTGCCAGGGGTGGGTCCGGGGTCGAACACCAGGACCCGCCAGTGTCCGTCGCGGGCCTCAGGCCGGGCGGCCAGCGCCCGCGCGGTCAGGATGTTGCACAACTTCGACGACGTGTACGCGCGACCACCGGCCGACCGTGGGTCGGTGTCACGCTGCGGGTCGGTCTCGGGGTGGGCCAACAGGCGGGCGTCCGCGTGTCGTGGCGGCGTCGGCAGGAACGTCCTGAGGTCGGGGTCGTGGGTGCCGCTCGTGGTGAGGATGACCGTCGCCTTTGGACCGAGGTGGGGCATCAGCAGCCGGATCAGCAGGTAGTGCGCGAGGTGGTTGACCGCGAAGGTGGTCTCGAAGCCGTCGGCGGTGCGTCGGTCGCCGGTGCGGAAGCTGAGGCCGGCGTTCAGGACCAGGGCGTCGATCCGGGTGCCGTCGAGCCGGTCGATGACGGCCTGTGCGAAGGCGCGCACGCTGTCCAGCCGGGCGAGGTCCAGGGACAGCGCGTCGGGGTCGGTCGAGTCGGTGCTGCGGGAGCCGGACAGGACCCGGGCTCCGGGTCGTGCCGCCAGCCGGGCCCGGGCGTCCGCACCGAACCCCGAGGTGCCGCCGGTCATCACGGTGGTCGTCATGGCCCAGGACAATATGAGTAACTCACTCATGTTGTCAAACGGAGTGTGTGACTCATGATCGCCTGGTGGATAATGCTCCGGTGGCCACCACGTCCTCCTCGCCCCCGCCGTCGCCGTCGCCGTCGCCGCAGCCCAGGCGGATGCGGGCCGACGCCCAGCGCAACCGGGCCCGGATCCTGGCCGCCGCCGAGCAGGTGTTCGCGGCGGCCGGCCCGTCGGCCTCGACCGAGGACCTCGCCGAACTCGCCGGAGTGGCGATCGGCACCGTCTTCCGGCACTTCCCGACGAAGGCCGCCCTCATCGAGGCGGTGTTCGTGTCCCGGCTGCGGGAGCTCACCGCCTACGCGCGGGAGATGGCCGCCGCCGAGGACGTCGACGCCGGCTTCTTCGCGTTCTTCACCGAGGCCGTCCGGCAGTCGTCGGTGAAGCACGCCTTCACCGACGCCATCGACTCCGGCGACGAGGCGATGGCCGCAGTGTGGGCGGCGATCGCCTCCGCCGGTGTGGACCTGCGCGACGCCGTCGGTGAACTGCTGGTCAAGGCGCAGCGGGCCGCAGCGGTACGCCCGGACGTCGCAACGCCCGAGCTGATCGGGTTGATGATCGGCACCGCGCGGACCCTGGAACACGTCGGCCCGGATACGGCGGGTCAGCAACGAATCCTCGCCGTCCTGCGCGACGGGCTGAAGCCCCAGCCGGGCCCAGCGCAGTCAACGTAGTCTTTAGTGGACATCCACCCCGACACCGCCGGTGCCGCGTGGTTGCCGGTCCGGCCTAACCTGCCGGTGGGGCGTGCCGGCGGGCTGTGATCCGGTTGAATCGTTGAACGAGGTGAGTGAAGGCATCGGAGAGTTCGTCGGGGCCGACGACTTCGATGTCAGCGTCGTATCGGGCGATGGCGGCGGCCAGGCTGGGCCAGGACCAGGAACCGAGGGTGAGCTTGCAACGGTCGGGGCCGATCTCCTCGATGTGCCCGTCGCGGGTGTAGTTCGCCACGGTGGCGGCGGGCAGATCGAGGATGACCGTTCCCTGACAGGGCCACCCGGCCAAGGTGTCGCCGGAGCCACGGAAGCTGCTGTGACGTAGCTGACGACGTCTCCTCCTGGCACCGTGCGGGGCGTGAACCGTGGCCCGTTGGGTGTGCGCAGAGCGATCCGGTCGATGCGGAAAGTGCGCCAGTCGTCGCGGTCGAGTTCGAAGGCGACGAGGTACCAGCGGCCGTCCCAGGTGATGACGTGGTGCGGTTCCGCCCGGCGGGGAGGCTTGTCTGTGCTGTCCGCGCCGTAGTCGAAACGCAGGATCTCGTGCGCCTGGGCGGCCGCGCTGATCGCCGTGAGCACCTGCCCGTCCACCGGAGCGGCAGGCCGGCGACTGGGCCGGTCGACGGCGGTGACCTGCACCGCGTCGATGCGGTGTCGCAGCCGGGCGGGCATGACCTGACGGATCGTGTTCAGCGCGCGGGCAGCGTCCTCGGCGACGCCGCTACCCCTGGTGGTCGCGGCGATCTGCAGGGCGACGGTGAGAGCGACGGCCTGGTCATCGTCGAACAGCAGCGGGGGCAGGTCTGTGCCGGCGCTGAGCCGGTAGCCGCCGTCGGGTCCCTTGACCGCAGCGATGGGATAGCCGAGGTCACGGAGCCGGTCGATGTCGCGGCGTACGGTGCGCAGGCTGACGCCCAGGCGTTCGGCCAACGCCGTGCCGGACCAGTCCCGGCGGGCCTGCAGGAGCGACAGCACTGCCAGCAGTCGAGCTGAGGTTTTCGGCACGTCACCGATTCTGCCCCGGGTAGGTGCCACAACCTGGCACCTACCGCTGCGAATCTTGGTCCGAACCGGCCAGCCGCCGGCTCGCACATAACCGCCAAGGAGTTCACAGCATGAGCATCTCCACGACCACCCACCTGAACTTCCGCGGCGACGCCCGTGCCGCGCTGAAGTTCTACCAGTCCGTGTTCGGCGGCCAGCTCAACGTCGTGGCGTACGGCGACTTCGGCATGCCGAAGGAGTTGCCGGACGCGGACAAGGTCGTCTTCGGCCAGGTCACGGCCGACAACGGCTTCAGCATCATGGCCTACGACGTGCCCAGCCAGGCACCCGCCCCGACCGCGCCGGCCCCCACCGCGCGCGAGCACGGCATGACCCTGACCGGCGACCGGTTCTTCGTCTCCGTCCGGGGTGAGACCGCCGAGGAGGTCGCCGCCCTCTGGGACAAGCTCGCCGACGGCGCCGACATCATCGAAAAGTACGGGCCCTCGCAGTGGGCGCCGGGCTTCGGGATGCTGACCGACCGCTTCGGCGTCACGTGGATTCTCGACGTCGCCGCCCCGTACGCCGGCTGAGCCACACCACTTCACCCCAGGGCGGCAGACCGGCCGCCCTGGGTCCGCCTCGCCTTTTCGTCCACCAAGCATCGGACGCCGGTAGCGACCTAATCGACCCGCCGATGCCTACGGCGGTGACGGCGAAACCGAACGCATGCTGTCGGACCGCAACGGCAACCCGCCGTACCTGCCACTTTCACCGGCGATAGCGTGCGTAGAGATCGATTCCAGCGCAGGTGCCGGCAGCCAGTGGGAACAGGAACATGCCCAGTGGCAGGTCGGTCGAGAACGACGCGATGCCGAAAACCACCAGGAGGACCGCCGAGGCGATGACGACGATCCAGTCCAGAATGGCCATGATCATTAACTATGCCGATCGGAGTCGTGCTCAGGGCCGGAGCCGCGACGGGTCAACCCGCGGAGCCGGTAGCGCACCTTGTGCACCCGCATGCCCAGTGCGGCGCCGGGATTTCCACCGGCACGGTAGGCCTGCGCGCAACGGTCTGCGAGCGCAGCGGCGGCGCGATACTGTCCGGTGCCGGCGACCTGATGGCACATGACCTCCAGCGACTCGGCCAGTTCTGGCAGGTAGTGGGCCGGATCCCGGTCAGCAAGACGGTGATATATCTCGATGGCCTCCTCGACGGTGCAGATGGCCCGATCGATCTGTCCAGTCTCGCGGAGCGTCATGCTCAGGTTGTGCAGCGCCGATGCCAGGTCGGCCAAGTAGGTGTCGGGCTCTCGATCGGCAAGGAGCCGGGCGATCTCCACCGCCTCTTCGATGCTGGCGAGCGCTTCGGCGTGCAGTCCTGCGGTCGTCAGGTGGTGATTGAGGTTGTACAGCGACGTGGCCAGGCCGGGGAGGGCTGCCGGGTCGGCTTCGGCTGCCTGCCGGCGGATGGCGACCGAACGCTCGGTCGCCGCCCGCCCCTCTTCGGCCCGACCGCACTCCAGCAGGAGCAACCCGAGCTGGTTCAGCGCCCGGGGCAGCGTCTCGTCCGGCTCCGGTAGCGGCTCGGCGAGCGCGACAGCCTCCTTCATCACCCGCAGTGCTTCCTCGCGGCTACCGGATGCGGCCGCCAACCTACTGAACGTGTGCAGCCCATCAACGAGCTCGGCGACGAACTCTGGGTCGTCGCCAGGCACCCGCCTGGCCGAGTCGATTGCCGCCTCGGCCAGCATGACGGCCTCGGCGTACCGGTGCACCTGCACGAGCGCGATCCCGCGCGCGAGCTGGACCGACGCGGCGGTTTCGGGTGGATCGCCGACGACCGGCCCGCCGGTCAACCGCAGAATGTCGGCCAGTGGCCTCTCCTCCGCCGAGGATCCAGAGGCGACCATTCATCGATGGTTGCACGGTGGGTCGACGCGACGCTAGTACGGCAGCCGCCATTAGGGCTGTGACCAGGTAGGACGCGTTGGCAGGGTGGTGCAACGTAGACGCAGCCGCCTGTTGATCATGTGTTTGTGAGGACTACAAGATCGAAGGCGGCTGCTGCTGCCAGGGTAGCGGCCGACCGCGCTGAGCGCGCACGGGCCGAGCTGTTGGAGCGAACGCGGTCCTGTTTCGTCCAAGTGCGGACGTGGCTGCACGCGGGCCGGTACGTGTCGGCGCTGGTCAGCAGGATGCCGAAACGCAACGGGTGGACCATCGCCGAGCATGTCGGGGATGCCACGCCGGACCGGACCCAGCGGTTGTTGAACAGGGCGGTGTGGGACACCGAGGGTATGGCGAGCCAGGTACGGCGGTACGCGGCGGCCGGGTTGGACACCGCTGCCGGCCGTCGGCGGCGGCGTGGGCTGGCGGTCGGGGCGTTGGACGAGACCGGGCACCCGAAGCAGGGCACGGCGACGGCCGGGGTGAAACGGCAGTACATGGGCTGCGCCGGTCGGGTCGCCAACGGCATCAACACGGTCCACCTGGCCTATGTGCGGGAACGGACCGGGCACGCCCTGGTCGCAGCCCGGCAGTGGATCCCCGCCGAGCAGATCACCGACCCGGACACCGCCGCGCGGACAGGGCTGCCGACGGACACGCAGTTCCGCACGAAGGGCCAACTCGCGATCGACCTGTGCACCCACGCCTACTACTCCAGCCGGGGATGTTGACCTTGAGGTCTATTCACAGGCGATCCTGTAGAAGTGCAGCCCGATGGCACAGGAGATCGTTTCTGTGAAGGTCGCGAGCGGTCTGCGGTAGTCGGTGTGCAGGATTCTCCAGGTCTTCAGATTCGCGATGACCTGTTCGACGACCCAGCGGATCTTGTTGACCTGCCTGTTGTATTCCTTCTGCCACTCTGTGAGCTCGCCGCCCTTGGGCTTCTTGTACGGGGTGATCATGTCGTTGCCGACGTATCCCTTGTCGCCGATCCAGCCTGCAGGATTCAGGCTGACGAGAACACCGGTGTCGTTGATCGCGTACGAGTCGTGGTGGTTGCCGGTGACGGGATCGGAGACCCAGACGAGCGCGCCGTCGAGGGTGCAGGCGACCTGGACGCTCATGCCCGTGGTCTTGTGCTTGCCGGAGTACAGACAGCGGTCCGTGCGCCATGACCAGCAGGGGAACAGGGTGCCGTCGACGATGTACTGGACGGTCGGGTCGAGCTCGTCGGCGGTCGGCACGAACCCCGCCAGCACGCGGTCGAGGACCGGGGTGATGGCGGTGACCGCCCGTGAGATCGTCGACTGGGAGACGCCGTGCGCCTCGGCGATCTCCGCTTGGACGCGGTTGCGCCGCATGTAGGTCAACGTGACCACGAGGGCGCGGTAGAGGCCGAGGATCGGTGGCCACGGTTCCATGCCCAGGTTCCGGCATTCGGCGCGGACCAGCACGCAGAGGTCGCGGATCTGATCGGTCGTGAAGCCGGTGGTATGATACATGTTCGGCGGTCCGCTTTTCTTTGGTTGTTGTGTGGTAACTCCATCCTATGGGAGGGCGGGCCGTCTCATTTATCAGGGGGTCCACTGTGGGCTATCGAGGCCCTGCTGAATAAGCCTCCTTGGCTGAGCTGCGGTCTGGTGCGGTGCGGGAACGGGTGCAGCCACCGTCGATCATGGGCGGTTGTGTGGACTGACCATGACGCGGCGGTGGCTGCGGGATACAGGGTAGACGCCCGCCTGTGGCAGGTGTTGTTCGACGACCTGATGGTGATGATCGGGCGTCGTTTCCGCAGGCCGGAGCCGCGCCGCCGGGTGCGTGACTTCGTCCGGGGCCTGCTGGCGCCGATACCGTCGAAGAACTGTTGGACGATCGCGGAGCATGCCGGGGACACCAGCCCGGACGGGATGCAGGATCTGCTGACCCGGGTGCGCTGGGACGACGCCGCCGTCCGCGCCGATGTCCGCGAGTTCGTGGGCCACCACCTCGGTGACACCGAGGCGGTGCTGGTCATCGACGAGACGGGGGACCTGAAGAAGGGCCGGCACACCGTCGGCGTGCAGCGGCAGTACTCCGGCACGGCCGGGAAGATCGAGAACTGTCAGGTCGCCGTGCACCTCGTCTACGCCACCGACGACGTTCACGCGATGCTCGACACCGCGCTCTACCTGCCGACGTCCTGGTGCGACGACCCTGGCCGCCGCGCCGAGGCTGGCGTCCCCGAGCAGGTCCGGTTCGCCACGAAGCCGCAACTGGCGTCGCGGATGATCACCGCGGCGGTCACCGCCGGACTGCCGTGTCAGTGGGTGGCCGGCGACGAGGTCTACGGCGGCGATCCGCGCCTGGCAGCCGAACTCCGTCAGCTGCGACTGGGCTACGTCCTGGCCGTGGCCTGCTCCCACCAGGTGACCACCAATGTTGGCGTCCACCGCGTCGACGCCCTCGCCGCCGGCCTTCCCACTACCGCCTGGCATCGGATCTCTGCGGGCAGGGGCGTGAAAGGCCACCGCTGGTACGACTGGGCATTCATCGCACTGCCACACGCCGCCGACACCCACAGCGGGCGCCACTGGCTGCTGATCCGCCGCAACCGCAGAACCGGCGAGCTGGCCTTCTACCGCTGCTGGGCACCCCACACCGTCCCGCTCCGCAGCCTCGTCGCCGTCGCCGGCCGCCGCTGGAAGATCGAAGAATCGTTCCAGGCCGCGAAGACCGGCCTCGGCCTGGACCAGCACCAACACCGCCGCTGGACATCCTGGCACCGCTGGACGACCCTGGCGATCCTCGCCCACGCCTTCCTCGCCGCCGCGACCACACGCCGCAGCCGCCCCGACCCGGCCGGGTTGATCGCACTGACCGTCAACGAACTACGTCACCTGTTCAACGTCCTGATCATCGAACCCACCCGCCGCCACCGCGACCCGCTGCTCTGGTCCATACGCCGACGCCGCCACCAGGCGCGAGCCAGAACCAGCCACTACGCCCGACAAGCACTCACCGAGCCATGATCACGATCCCCGGCTGGAGTACTACGCCGACGAGCTGACCTTCGACGTGATCTGCGGTGACGAGGTGTACGGCGGCTGCACCGAACTGAGGGAGTTCCTCGAAGCCCGTGGGCAGGCGTACGTGCTGCGGGTCGCCTCGACGTGCGTGATCCAGACGCCGTCCGGTGACAGGCTGACCTGCGCGCAAGCCGTTACGGAACCCGCCGGCAGGCGCGGTCGTGGCTGGCAGGTCCGCTCGGCCGGTGCCGGGTCGAAGGGACACCGCTGGTACGCGTGGGCATGGATCGCCACCGCCTCACCCCGCCACCACCTCCTCGTGCGCCGTCACCTGGCCACCGGCGAACTGGCGTTCCACTACTGCTTCGTGCCCGAGGGGCAACCGGTGGTCGTGTCGCGGCTGGTCCGCGCCGCCGGGCTGCGGTGGCCGGTCGAGGAATGCTTCGAGTTCGGCAAGGACCACTTCGGCCTGGACCAGTGCCAGGCCCGCCTCCACGACGCGATCGCCCGGCACACCGTACTGGTCATGGCCGCTCTCGCCGTCTGCGCGGTCACCGCCGCGCGGTTGCGCCACCGCACCGACAGCCAGGCACCCCCACCGGTCACACCCGACCAGCCGCCACCGGCCGAGCCCGGACTGATCCCACTGACCGTGCCCGAGATCGGACGGCTTCTCGCCGACGTCCTCCACCACCCACAACCACCCGACCACGCCCTCAACTGGCTGACCTGGCGACGACGACACCAGGCCCGCGCCCGCTGGTTCCACCAACGCACCCGCCTCAACCGCGAATACGCCCTGGTCAACTAGCAAATGGCGGCTGCCGTACTAGCTAGGGAGCAGTATGTATCCAGCAACAGTTCCACCCGCCACGATCAACCTCGAAAACGATTCGGCATTCATGGCAGATCCATTTCCCGCGTTCGATCGATGGGCGCAGAGTTCCCCCGTCCACCGCGCCCGAACGCCTGATGGCAGCACGGTCTGGTTGGTTACCCACTACTTGGACGTCAAGGCGGCGCTATCGGACAGGCGACTGTCCTTGAACAAGGCCAACTCCCGTACCGGCTACCGCGGATACACTCTCCCGCCGGCCCTGGATGCCAACCTGCTTAACCTCGATCCGCCTGATCACACCCGCCTACGTCGCCTGGTGTCCCAAGCCTTCACCGCCCGGCGAATGGCGAACCTGCGACCCCGAGTACAGGAGATCACAGACGATCTCCTCAACGCCATCGCGCGCGCAGGTCGAGCCGACCTGATCGCTGGCCTGGCCGCACCACTGCCGGTCACGGTGATCGGCGAACTCTTGGGCGTACCTGTCGCCGAGCGGCAAGCATTCCGTACCTGGACTACGACCTTGATTAGCTCGCAAGACCCAGCCCGGGCTGCAGCGGCCGTCGTTGACATACAGCGGTACCTCAGCGATCTGATCGCTACCAAACGCATCACCCCCGGTGACGACCTGCTAACTGCAATGATCGCAGCTCGTGACGAGGACGATCGGCTAAGCGAGGACGAACTGACCTCTCTGGCATTCCTCGTCCTCTGGGCCGGATACGAAGCTACCGTCGACCTCATTGGCAACGGACTACTCGAACTATTACGCCGGCCAGGCCAGATAGCTCTCTTGCGAACCCAGCCAGCCCTAGTGGTAAACGCCGTGGAAGAGCTTCTGCGCTATACCGCGCCGAATCCGTATGCCATCCGTCGTTTCGCCACTGAGGACCTTGTGGTTGGCGGACAAACTATATCCGCCGGCGACAGTGTGCTCCTGTGTCTTGCGTCTGCTCATCGTGATCCCGAACAATTCCCCGAGCCCGACATCTTGAACGTAACTCGTTCAAACATCGGCCATTACGGCTTCGGCCACGGCATCCACTATTGTCTGGGTGCGCCGCTAGCGCGGTTGGAGGCGGAAATCGCCATCGGCACAGTGCTGCGCCGCTTCCCGGCGCTCGCCTTGGACGATTCTGATCCACCACGGTGGCGTTCGTCGTTCCGTAGTCGCGGCCTGCTGTGTCTTCCTGTCGTACATGCAGTAGACGGCTCGCGCAAGGGGGAGGCATCGACTTGATGCTGCCACGTCGGCCGTTTACTAGGGGATCGGGACGGGCGCGGCTTCCACCGTCGGCTGTAGGTCGCAGGCTTCTTCTTGGCAGAAGTGGCTCAAACGGTTTCGCCGTCCTCGACTTGATCACGGCTGTCGCGCCTGACCCCTTCGAGGACTCGGCGCCTCTGCCGGTACGGGAGCTTCACTCAGCTCGACACTGGGCGAAGGCGCGCGCCATCTCGCTGCGGCGACGTGTCAGTACCCGGTCCATGGAGCTGCGACTGAGGTGGGCAGGTCTACTCGGCGGCGTAGTGGGCTCATGCCGAGGATCGCCCAGCACAGTACAAGCAAGATCATCATGATCCACATGGTGGGGCGTAGTCCGATCACGGAACCGAGGAAGCCGCCCAGCAGCGCGCCCAGGGGGATGGCGCCGTAGTTCACGAACATGGCGGTCGATACCACCCGGCTGAGCAGATGCGGCGGGGTGTAAGTCTGGCGGAAGCTCGCTGAGATCACGCTACAGACCATCACGCCGGTGGCGAGCAGGAACGACCCGACGACGAACAGCACGAGCGTCCAGTCGTTGGCGGCCATCGGCAGCAGTAATCCGAACGGTGAGGCGGCCAGGTGGCTGAGCAGGATGCCGCGGGCCGTGCCCAACCGTGCGCAGAGTGGTCGGGCGACGACGGCACCGAAGATGCCGCCGAGAGCGCCTGCGCTGACGAGCAACCCGGCGATACCGGGCGCGACGCCCACCTCGCGGACGAGAAAGATCACGAGCACCGATTGGTAGCCCAGCAATGCCAGGTTGGCCGTGGAGCCGAACGCGGTGAGGGTGCGCAGGTACGGGTCTCGGACAATGAAGCGGAGACCCTCGGCTACGTCCCGCCGCAGCGACGGGCGTTCGGTTACTTGTGAGTCTGGGCGCTGTGGCGAGGTCCTGATCAGGGCGAGTGCGAGCGTGGCGAGCACGAAGGTGAGGGCGGTGACCAGCAGGCCGGCGACCGCGCCGACCCACTGGGCGAGCAGGCCGCCGACGCCAGGGCCGGCGACCTGGGCAGCGGAGGCGCTGCCCTGGAGCTTGGCGTTGCCCTCGATGAGGTCGCCCGGTTCGATCAGTTCCGGCAGGAAGACCTGATAGGCGGTGGTGAAGAACACGGATGCGATCCCGACGAGCAGCCCGACCGCGAGTAGGTGCGCCACGGTCAGCACGCCCAGGGCCGCGGCGAGCGGCACACTGGCGAACGCGCTGGCCGATACGATGTTGCACACCAGCATGACCGTCCGGCGTGGCATCCGTCCCACCCAGACCCCGACCGGCAGCCCGATCACCAGCCATGGCAGCCACACGGACGCGGTCAGCAGGCCGATGGTGAACGCGCCCGCGTGCAGCTCGACGATGGCGACCAGCGGCAGCACAACCGTGGTGACGCTGCTGCCGAATTTGCTGATGGTCTCGCCCAGCCACAGCAGCCGGAAGTCGCGATGCGCGAGCAGCCCCCAGCGGGCGGGTAAACGTTCGGCCCCGGTCCTCATGGCGTCACAGGGACGGTGTGGGCGAAGGCCAGCACAGGCTCCCGCTTCCGCCCGTCGTCGGGCACCTTCCGGTCCGCCCAGCGGGTGAGGACCTCGGTTAGCTCCTCGGCCAGCTGCCGGGTTTCATTGGCGGTCAGCCGCAGCCACGTCTCAGCAGAGACCGCGCACCCCTCGTGCCATGCGGCGTCGTATCGGTCGCGGTCGATGAGCCATTGGCGCAGGAACGCCATCTGCCGGTCGACCATCAACGCGCCCGCAGCGTGCGCAACCGCTTCCGAGGACGCGTCGCCGGCGAAGTCGCCGCGGCTCCATCGCACGTCCGCCGTGGCAAGCCGCCACCACCGCTCCCGCCGGTTCTTGGCCAGCTCCGGTGCCTCCTCTATCAGCTCGGCTGTTGCCAGCACGCGCAGGTGATGGCTCACGTTGCCGACGGCCTGGCCGGTCGCCTCGGACAGCGTGCTCGCGGTGGCGGGTCCGTCCAGTTTGAGCAGATCGAGCAGCCGCTGCCGCACGGGATGGGTCAGCGCCGCGAGGGCTTGGACGTCCTTGATCTGCCGCGTCGAATAAGAGTCCATGTCGCATCTTAACAACTGCTCTTGTGAAAGAAAAGATGTACAAGAGCTCTCGTGGGATGGAGGAGGGGGCATGTGTAAGGCTGACTACTGGTCGTCATGTGGCACCGTGTAGCCCGATCTGGGGGCACCTTCGCCGAAGCGACGATCTCCCGACCCCGGGAGCTGGCCCTGATCTTGCGCAGCGGCATGAGAGTTCATCGTCTGGCCTCACGTCCCACCTGCGGTCGCGAATTTCAGCGATGCGCCGGACCGCTGCGTCGGTGGCACAGCCTGCAGCGGGACTCGGCGGCGAAGTCCACGCCGATCGCCCGCGACCGTAGGCGGGCCTTCCTGTCGACAGCGGACTGGAAGTCTCAGCGGGTCGTCGACACTTGCATCCCCGGTAGGCCAGACCCGCAGCCGCCAGCTGCCTGCAGCCCGGGGAAGGCAGGGGAAGCCGGTGACATCGGAAGCCGGCAGTGCTCCGCGCCGCGCAGCGTTCGTCTGGTCAGATGCCGAAGGACAAGGGGTCCGGGGCGCGAAATGGGAGGCCGGGAGGAAAGGCCGACGACGGCGCGCGCCGTGATCCTCTTGGGGCAAGGATCAACCGGGTGGCGCACGCCGTCGTCGGCGGCACGTGGGCTGCAAAGGCGACGGGGCCCGGACTTTCCCGCGCTCAGCCGTGCATCGTCGTCGACCCGTGACAGGGAAGCAGCCGGGGGCGGCGTGCCCGGTCGCCGTCACGAGCAAACCTAGTACGGCAGCCGCCATTAGGGCTGTGACCAGGTAGGACGCGTTGGCAGGGTGGTGCAACGTAGACGCAGCCGCCTGTTGATCATGTGTTTGTGAGGACTACAAGATCGAAGGCGGCTGCTGCTGCCAGGGTAGCGGCCGACCGCGCTGAGCGCGCACGGGCCGAGCTGTTGGAGCGAACGCGGTCCTGTTTCGTCCAAGTGCGGACGTGGCTGCACGCGGGCCGGTACGTGTCGGCGCTGGTCAGCAGGATGCCGAAACGCAACGGGTGGACCATCGCCGAGCATGTCGGGGATGCCACGCCGGACCGGACCCAGCGGTTGTTGAACAGGGCGGTGTGGGACACCGAGGGTATGGCGAGCCAGGTACGGCGGTACGCGGCGGCCGGGTTGGACACCGCTGCCGGCCGTCGGCGGCGGCGTGGGCTGGCGGTCGGGGCGTTGGACGAGACCGGGCACCCGAAGCAGGGCACGGCGACGGCCGGGGTGAAACGGCAGTACATGGGCTGCGCCGGTCGGGTCGCCAACGGCATCAACACGGTCCACCTGGCCTATGTGCGGGAACGGACCGGGCACGCCCTGGTCGCAGCCCGGCAGTGGATCCCCGCCGAGCAGATCACCGACCCGGACACCGCCGCGCGGACAGGGCTGCCGACGGACACGCAGTTCCGCACGAAGGGCCAACTCGCGATCGACCTGTGCACCCACGCCTACGCCGACTTGAGGTGTACCAAGGATCTTGGACATGTCCTCCGAGTTGAGAGGATGGATCCATGTCCGAGCAACGTCGTCGATACAGTCCGCAGTTCAAGGCCGAGGCTGTGCAGATGGTCGTCGAGACCGGTAGACCGATCGCCGCGGTGGCCCGTGATCTGGAGGTCCACGAAGCCACCCTGGGCAACTGGGTCAACACCTGGCGCCGTGAACACGCCACGCCCGTACCGCCGCACACCGACCGGACCGAGGACACCCGTGTGAAGGAGATGGAAGACGAGATCCGCCGCCTGCGGATGGAGAACGAGTTCCTGAAAAAAGCCGCGGCCTTCTTCGCCCGGACGCACCCGTAGCCCTGCGGTGCGCGGTGATCGACGCGGAGAAGGCCACCTACCCGATCGCCTGGATGTGCCGCCTGCTGGGCGTGCCCCGCTCCACCTACTACGCCTGGCGGGAACGCGCCGAGACGGTCACCGCCGCCCGACGTCGGACCCTCGCCGACCACGTGCGGCGGGTCTTCGACGCCTCCCGGGGCACCTACGGCTGCCGGCGGGTGACCGC
The DNA here is from genome assembly GCF_049179175.1 of Solwaraspora sp. WMMA2101. Taxonomy (NCBI): domain Bacteria; kingdom Bacillati; phylum Actinomycetota; class Actinomycetes; order Micromonosporales; family Micromonosporaceae; genus Solwaraspora; species Solwaraspora sp. WMMA2101. The sequence goes on from NZ_JBMHMA010000006.1 coordinate 4,953,347, forward strand.
CGCGCTCAACCGCAAGGGTGTCGCGTGCAGCGTCGGGCTCGTCGCCGACCTGATGCGCGAGCTCGGCCTGCGGGCCTGTCAACCCAGGGCGTACAAGCGGACCACGGTGCCCGGCCGGGACCCGGTCACCGCGAAGGATCTGATCGACAGGGACTTCACCGCCGACACCCCGGGCACCCGCCTGGTCGGCGACATCACCTACCTGAGGACGGGTGAGGGCTGGCTGTACCTGGCCACCGTCATCGACCTGGCCACCCGGATGGTCGTGGGCTGGCAGACCGCCGAGCACATGCGCACGAGCCTGGTGGTCGACGCCCTGGCCATGGCCATCCGACACGGCCACGTCCGCCCGGATGCGGTGTTCCATTCCGACCGGGGCGCGCAGTACACCTCGGCCAGGTTCGCCCGCCACTGCGCCGACAACCAGGTGCGGGTGAGCGTGGGACGTACCGGTGTCTGCTGGGACAACGCCGCCGCCGAATCGTTCTTCGCCACCATGAAGAACGAGATGTACCACCGGGAACGCTTCGACACCCGTGCCCGCGCCCGGTTCGCCGTCGCCGAGTACATCGAGGTGTTCTACAACAGACAACGGCTGCACTCCAGCCTTGACTACCGCACCCCGGCCGAAGCCCTCACCGGCTACCAGGCCCTGATAGCCGCCTGACCAGCAAACCTACGAAGACCTGTCCAAGATCCTTGACACAGCCCACGGCTTCTCGCCGACGTCCTCCACCACCCACAACCACCCGACCACGCCCTCAACTGGCTGACCTGGCGACGACGACACCAGGCCCGCGCCCGCTGGTTCCACCAACGCACCCGCCTCAACCGCGAATACGCCCTGGTCAACTAGCAAATGGCGGCTGCCGTACTACCCGAAGATCAACAACGTCGGATCTACGATGCCTTCCACCTCGAACTGCGCTATAACGCCCACCGGCGCGACGTCACCATCCGCGTCAGCGTCACTGGCGAGACGGCGCCCACCCTCGCCGCCACCATCGAGACGATCATGAGCGAGCACCCACAAACACAGGAGACGGGGTCCGAGGCAGATGCCTCGGACCCCGTTGAAGTTGTCGCGGATGCTCTGCGTGCCCCCGGCAGGATTCGAACCTGCGACACACGGTTTAGGAAACCGATGCTCTATCCCCTGAGCTACGAGGGCGCGAGGGCCCAGTCTAGCGACCTGAGGGCTCACCTCAGGTGGCAGGGATCGCCCACGTTCACCCACGTCACCCGGACCTGGGTTCGCGCAGCCCAGGGTCACAGCTCGAGCACGTGAAACCCGGGTGAGACGACGGGGCTGTGGTGACCCGCGTCGGCGCCGGTTCACCCGGGCCGGCATCCGCTGACGAGCACACCTCGCTCGGCGCAGACGGCTGCTGGTCGAAGGTGCGCTCGCTGCTGACGGACGCGGTCCCTGGCTACTCCGGCGTGTCCTTCGTCGAGGATCTTCTGACTGATGTCGATGCAAAGCATCGTGAGGCGGCAAATCTGGTCGGGCCGGGGTCGATGTACGCCTTGGCGGAAGGCCGCGGGATAATCGCCCAGCGTAACGGTGGTGGCGTGATCAGAATCTATTATGCGGTTCAGGGCGATGAGAGCTGGGCCAGCAGGTTCGTGGAGCCCACCGACCCGGGTGGCACTCGCCAGCGACTGCTGGAGATCTTCCACGACTTCGCGCCCGGCCTCCGCGCGCTGATCGGCGAGGGTGAAGGGCCCCTGGTTCCGCGCCCGATCAACGCACTTCCGGTGGGGCTGAGGTGGGCGCGTACCGCCGGCGTGACCCTGCTCGGCGACGCGGCGCATGTGATGTCCCCGTTCGCCGGGCAGGGAGCGAACCTCGCGCTGCTCGACGCCGCGGATCTCGGTGCCGCGTTGGCGGAACACTCCGACGTGGAATCCGCGCTTACCGCGTACGAAGCCGCGATGTTCTCCCGTGCCGAGGCGGCCGGCCGGGCGTCGGCGGACAATCTCGTCGCCAGCTTCGCCCCCGACGCGCCGCAACAACTGGTCGACCAGGCCAGGACCTGGATGCAGCGAAAGTCCGAAGCGACGGCCCCGCCAAAATGATTGGGCCTGGTCGAGGATGTGTCAGGAACTGACCGCCGCCTCCGTGGCGCTGCCGTGGGTTTGAGCGGCGACCATGGTGACGAGGGTGTCGATCAGCTCTTCGGCGGTGGTGTGCCATTTGTCGCCTTCGAGCTGACCGGTGAGTTCCATGCCGGCGATGCCGTCGGCGCTGGCGAGGAGCAGTGCGGCGTATCGGCGGGCATCGTGCTCGCCGGTCACGGCGGCTACTACTCGCAGGGATTCGTCCTGCGTGGGTTGGGCAACCCGGGCGAACGCGGTGGGATCGCTGGCGGGGCTGCTGAACATCAGACGGTAGAGATGGGGTTGGCGGCGGGCGAGGTTGATGAAAGCGGCGAGGAGGGCCCGCAGCTTTCCGGCCGGTGTCAGGCCCGGGTCTCGGTGGATGGTGCCGATGCGTTTACCGAGCTCGTCCCAGGCCTGGCTGCCGACGGCGATCATGAGGTGTTCTTTGTCCGGGAAGTGCCGGTAGGGTGCTCCACGGGTGACCCCAGCCCGCGCTCCAACGGCACGGAGAGTCACGGCTTCGAGGCCGCCGTGGTCAAGCAGCTCGGCCGCCGCTTCGAGCAGGGCCTGGCGTGTCGCGGCGGCGGTTTCAGCCCGGATCATTCGCTCATCCTATGGCCGGGTTGGAACGTCTTTGCCGACCGTAGCCGAAGGTTGTGGCTACCCGCCCCTGAGGATGCTACGGCCGTTCGGCCAGCGACTCGAGGTGGTCCCCCAGGTTTCGCTCGAGATCGTCGATCCCGATCTGCGCGATGAGTTTGCCGAGGGCCCGCCCTCGCGCCTGGGCGGCAGGTCCCGTGGTGGATCGGGCGGATTCGACGAACGACGCCAGCAGGTGCTCCTCCGGCGGCAAGGTGGAGCGGTTCACCTGGGTCTTGACCGCCGTGATGGCTTGCTTGTCGAAGCTGGCGATACGCCGGGCCACAGCGTCGACGAAGTCGTCGAGTTCGGCGTCGGGGATCGCCCGGGTAACCCAGCCGTACTGCGCGGCGCGGTCCGCGTCGTAGTCCTGACCGGTCAGGAGCACCTCCAGAGCCCGGTCACGGCCGAGGAGGTGGGCCAGTCGTTCGGTGCCGCCGGCGCCGGGGATCAGACCGAAGCCGACCTCGGGCTGGCCGAAGATCGCCTGTTCCCGGCTGGCGTAGCGCAGGTCGAAGGCGGCGGTGTACTCCGCGCCGCCGCCACGGGTACGTCCCCGGATCGACGCGATGCTGACGAACGGTGCGGCAGCCAAGCGTACGCCGAGTTCGACGAACCCGGGCAGAGGTCCGCTGCCGGCCATCGCCGCGACAGCCGGGATCTGCTCGCCGTCGACGTGGTTGACGAAGAATCCCGGCGTTGCGCTGTCGAAGATGACGACGCTGACCGTTTCCTCGCCGCTCAGCCGGTCGACGATGTCGAACAGCTCAGCCATCGTGTCCGCGCCGATCAGGTTGAACGGTGGATTGGCGAAGGTGACTCGACGTACCTTCGACGACTGGTCATCCACTGTGAACTGCTTCATGAAGTTTCCTTTCGCTGGTCGAGTGGCGGAGTGTGGCGTAGGCGCGAGGTTCAGCGGCCGATGGTGGGGGATTGCGCCATTCGCCGGAGTCCTTCTTCCACGGTGATCACCGGCTGATAGCCCAGTCGAAGCCGTGCGCGGGAGATGTCGTAGACGCGGTCGCGGCCCATGAACGAGACGATCCACGGGGTGATCGGCGGCGCGGTGGCGCTGCGACGCGCTTTCGCGACGGCCTGCAAGACCGTGGCCAGCGGTGAGGCGACTGCCAGGGGGACGCTGTTGGCCTTGCTGACGTCGATGCCGCGGGTGGCCAGCAGCGGGGTGAAGAAGTCACGGGCGGGGCGAGGGCTGCCGTCGGTGACGTAGCAGATCAAGCCGTGTTCCCCACGGTCGAGTGCCAGCGTGAGGATGTGGGCGAGGTTGTCGACGTGGCAGAAGTCGACCAGGTGCCGCCCTCCGTCGATCCAGGAGAATCGGCCGGCTTCGACGGAGTCGATGAATCCCTGCAAGGTATGGGTCATGCCCTGGCCCCACAGGAACGGCGGTCGGATGACGACCAGGGAGGTGTTCCCGTGCGGCAGGGCAAGCAGTTCCTGCTCGGTACGGAGCTTCACCCGGCTGTACGCGATGTTCGCCTTGCCCGGGTCGGAGTTCTCGTCGACGGTGTGGTCGTGATTGGTGCCGGTGGAGACACTGGCTGCGGACACCAGGACGAATCGCTTGACCTGCGCGTTCACGGCGGCCTGGTAGAGGGCTCTGGTCGGCAGCAGGTTGCGGTCGACGAAGACCTGGTCGGGCCCCCAGAACGCCATGAAGGCCGCCGCGTGCACCACGGCGTCGACCTCGTCGAGAATCGGTAGCCATGCCTGCCCGCTGCCGGACCTGGTCAGGTCCGACAGGTCACCGCTGACCGGGAGCCCGCCGGCCGATGTGATCGCGTCTGCGGCCGCTGCGGACCGCGCGAGTGCGTGCACAGTGTGTCCGTCATCGACCAGCCGCCGCAGGATTGCTCCTCCGGCGAAGCCCGATCCACCCGTGAGAAAGATTTTCATCGACACTCCTCGACGATTGCGCCGGGCCTACGGCATTCCTGCGGTTCTGACTCCCGCGACCGAGAGCTCCGGCGTTGTGAGATGACAACGTCATCACGGTCAGCGTAGGCAGCCGAGATGACGCTGTCAACTGTCTGGGATGACTTTGTCATCAGCGGGAACCGGTCGAGGGGCCCGGACCGGGCGGCGGGGTCAGGTCACCAGACCCCGGCGGTACGCGTACACCACGGCCTGGACCCGGTCGCGCAGGTCCAGCTTCGTGAGGATGCGTGACACGTACGTCTTGACGGTCTCCTGGCTGATCACCAGGGTCGCGGCGATCTCGCTGTTGGACAGGCCGTTGGCGATCAGCCGGAGCACCTCCAGCTCGCGTAGGGTCAGCGGAACGCCGGCCGTGGTGTCGTCGGCGGGGCGGATGCGTGCGGCGTACCGGCCGACGAGTTGGCGGGTCACCTCCGGGGCCAGCAGCGCCGCACCGGTGGCGACGGTCCGGATGCCGTGCAGCAACTGGGCCGGTGGCGCGTCCTTGAGCAGGAACCCGCTCGCTCCGGCGCGCAGCGCCTCATAGACGTACTCGTCGAGGTTGAAGGTCGTCACCACGAGCACCTTGACGGGATCCGCGACGCCGGCCCCGGCGATCCTGCGGGTCGCCTCGATACCGTCGAGCACCGGCATCCGTACGTCCATCACCACCACGTCGGGGCGTAGCCGACCGGCGAGGTCGACGGCGGCCTGTCCGTCGCCGCACTCGCCGACGACCTCCAGATCGGGCTGCGCGCCGATGATCGTCGCGAAGCCGGTACGGATCAGCGCCTGGTCGTCGCAGATCAGCACCCGGACCGGGGCGGTCACGATGGGCCGCCGGTGGGGATGCGGGCGCGGACCAGGAAACCGCCGCCCGGCTGCCGGCCGGCGTCGAAGTCGCCGCCGAGCAGGCCGACCCGTTCGGCCAGGCCGGCCAGGCCGCGTCCCGCGCCGCCGGGAGACCCGGCGCTCGACCCCGATCCCGCGCTGCTGACCGTCACACTGATCTCCGTCTCGTCGTACCGGACGTGCACCGCTGTCGGCCCGCCGTGGTCGTACTTGAGTGCGTTCGTCAGGGCTTCCTGGACGACCCGGTAGGTGGTCGCCTCGGCGCTGCCGGTCGACTCCGGCGGCCCGCCCTCCTGCGTGAACTCCACCGGTTGGCCGGCCTGCCTGGTCTGCTCGACCAGTGCGCGCAGGTCGCCTGTGGACGAGGTGGCTGGCGTACCGCTGTGGTCGGGGTCGAGCAGGTCGAGCAGGTTCCGCAGGTCCGAGATCGCCCGCCGGCCGGTGCCGGTGATCGTGGTCAGCGTCTGGTCGAGGCGGTCCGGGGCGGCGGTCAGGTAGCGCGCCGCCTCGGCCTGCACCACCATCGCCGTCACATGGTGGGTCACGACGTCGTGCAGCTCGCGGGCGATCCGGGTGCGTTCGGCGATCCGGGTGCTCTCGGCGACGTGCCGGCGGTGCCGGGCCTCAGCCGCCCGGGTCGTCCGCAGCCACGCCCCGGCGCCCCAGGCCAGGGCCAGAGCCAGGTAGAACGTGACGAACCCGGCCAGGCCTTCGGCCGACCCGCGCTGGTCGAGAGCGACAGCCAACAGCACGTACGCGGCGGAGACCGCGACCAGGGTGGCCCGCCGGTGCCGGTCCAGGTGGGCTCCGGCGCTCAGCAGCGCGACCGGCAGCGCGGTGCCCGCGACCGTGTGGTAGCCGAGCAGCTGATCGGCGGCGAAACCGACCGACACCAGGGCGAGGCAGCTGCCCGGCCAGCGCCGGCGGCCGGCCAGCGGCAGGCACTGCAGGGCGACCACGGCGACAGCCAGCGCGTCGAACGGACGGTCGGGCAGGTCACCGAGCCGCGTACCCCGGTTGTCCAGCGCCGGCACCATGGTCGCGACGGCGAGCAGCAGCGCCAGCGGAAGGTCCCGGACCGTGACGTCGCAGCGCTGCCACCGCTCCCGGACTCCCCGGAGGTCGATCACCGGGTGACCGTAGCAACCGGCCCGACGCCGACGGCCCGCCGACGGCGGGCGACGATGTGCCCGCGCCGGTGGGCCAGCCACAGGAACACGACGGTCAGGATCGCCCCGGCGGCTACGGCGTACAGGCTCCCCTCCGGTCCGAACGCGCCGCCGGTGAGCAGAGCCGGGCCCGAGGTCGTGGCGTCCAGCAGCCCGTCCGGCTGGCCGGTGCCGGAGACGGCGGTGCCGAAGATGCCGCCGGCGGCGAAGTTCCAGCCGAAGTGCAGCCCGATCGGCAGCCACAGGTTGCGGGTGGCGACGTAACAGGCGGCGAGCATGAAGCCGGCTTCGATGGCGATGGCGGTCGCGCCCCACAGCCCGGCGTCCGGGTTGGGCAGGTGCGCCAGGCCGAACACCACCCCGGTCAGCAGCAGCGCGATCCAGGTGCCGGTGCGTTCCTCGACGATCCGGAACAGCACCCCCCGGAAGATCAGCTCCTCGGTCACGGCGGCGGCAGCCATGAATCCGATCAGCGCCACCGCGCCGGTCACCGAACCCAGCCCGTGCACCTGGTAGCCGCCGAGGGAGGCGATGGTGACGATGACGGCCACGAACATGGCGACGCCGATCAGCCCGCCCCACGCGGTCCGCGTCGCCGCGCCGGACCGGGCGATCTCCGTCGGTGCCCGGCGTTCGGTACGCCGTACCACCCAGGCGTAGACGAGGATCGCGGCGATGGCTGTCGCGACACCCGCTGCCAGCGTCAGCCAGGGGTTGCCGCCGACGCCGGCGACCACCCGGCTGCCGACGAATGCGACCGCCGCGACCGCCACGAGTTGTTTCACCAGACGCATGAGTGCTCCTTCGACGTGACCGTGGTCGATGCGCCGCGGTCATCGTCGAAAGGCTATGAAGGAACCGACCGGTGGGTCGTCACCGTCGGGTGGACACTTCGGGTAGCTCGCGCGGGGGACAAGACCTGCCGTCGGCTACCCGGCCGTCTCGGTGATGTCGGTGCTGACGGCCAGCGGCCGGCCGGTCTCGATGTCCCTGGTCAGGCTCTGGACGCGGGCCGTGGCCAGGCCGTACGAGTCGGATCCGAGAATCTGGTGCAGGGGCGCCGTGCCGGTCTCGGCGACGGTGATGATCGCGGTGGCGGCCTTCGCCGGGTCGCCGAGCTGGGTGCCGGGCATGGCCAGGTGGGCGTCGGTCATCTCGCGGATGGCGGCGTATCCGTCGGCGGTCCGGCCGGGCAGGCGCAGGCTGGCGCGCAGGAAGTCGGTGCGCAGATAACCGGGTTCGATGAGGTTGACCCGGATTTCGGCATCGGCGACCTCGCCGGCCAGGGACTGGGTGAGACCTTCCAACGCGTACTTGGCGGCGCAGTACGCGCCCCAGCCGGGGAACGCGGTCAGCCCGAGGATCGACGAGACGTTGATGACGTGGCCGCTGCGGCGGACGCGCATCCCGGGCAGGACGGCGCGCAGCAGGTTCCACGCCCCGAAGACCTGCACGTAGAACAGCTCCCGTACCTCGGTGTCGCTGATCTCCTCGACGGCGCCGAGCAGGCCGTAGCCGGCGTTGTTGACCACGACGTCGATGGCGCCGAAGCGGTCGGTGGCCGCCGCCACGGCGTCGACGACCTCCTGCTCGTCGGCGAGGTTCACCGGCAGAGCCAGCAGCCGCGACGTGTCGATGGACTCCAGGGCCGCGGTCAGCCGTGCGGTCGAGCGGGTGGTCGCCGCGACGTTGTCGCCGCGCGCCAGCAACTGCTTGACCAGCTCGAGGCCGAGCCCGAGCGATGCGCCGGTGACGAACCAGGTCGCGGGTCCGGTGGTGGGGTACGGCACGGTGTGTCTCCTTGTCGGTGTGTCGGCGTCCCTCCGGTCGGGGGACGGGCACCATGCTGCCGCCGCGTTCCAGACCCTCGACACCGTCTGCCGAGCCCAGCTCTGCCTGGGAACAGCATGCCCACCCTGGCGCTGGCACCAGGGGCGGCGGCGCGGCAATCATGGGGAGATGGCGGGACACGCGGACCTCGGTGACTTCCTGAGAAGACGTCGGGCCGCGATGACGCCCGAAGCCGCCGGCCTCGCCGTCCCGCCCGGTCAGAGCGGCCGGCGGGTACGCGGGCTGCGCCGCGAGGAGGTCGCCCACCTCGCCGGAGTGAGCGTCGACTACTACACCCGCCTGGAACAGGGCCGGCACGCCAGCCCGTCGGAGGCGGTTCTCGACGCCCTGGCCCGGGTCTTTCAACTCGACGCCGCAGCCCGTACCCACCTCACCGACCTGGCCCGCCCGGCCCGCCGCCGCGCCACCGCGGTCCGGATCCCGGCGCAGCGGGTCCGGCCCGCCATGGCGCAGCTGATCGCCTCGATGACCGACCATCCGGCCTTCGTCATCGGTCGGCGTACCGACGTCCTGGCCTCGAACGCCCTCGCCCGCGCCCTGCTCACCGACTGGACCCGCCTGCCGCCGAAGCACCGCAACTACACCCGGTGGGTCTTCCTCGACCCCGACGCCCGCGCCGCCTTCCTCAACTGGCCCACCGTGGCAGCCGAGGTGGCCGGCACGCTGCGCCTCTACGCCGGCAGATTTCCCGACGATCCGCAGCTCACCGAACTCGTCGGCGAACTGACCATCAAGAGCCCGGAGTTCCGCGCCTGGTGGAACGGCCACCAGGTGCACGAACGCACCCACGGCACCAAACAGATGGTCCACCCGGTGGTCGGCCCCATCACCATCCGGTACGAAGCGTTGGCGCTGCCCGGTGACGCGGACCAGACCTTGTTCATCTACACCACCGACCCGGGCAGCCCGTCACACGACAACCTGCGTCTGCTCGCCCTCTGGACCGATCAGCAGACCAACCCGCGGCCGAAGCCCACGCGCGCTGTTCCCGGTCCTGCCTGAGCCGGCCCTCAGCCGTGCCTGTGGTGGTCAGTCGCGGCGTAGCGCGAGCATCGCGATGTCGTCGACCAGCGGCCGGCCGTCGACCAGGGCGCTCATCACCGATACGCAGGCCGTCTCGGCGCTCGACGCGGTGATCGCCTCGCATACCTGCCGCAGCCCGCTGTCGATCGTCGGCCCGCAGCGCTCCACCAGCCCGTCGGTGAAGAAGAACAGCAGGGAGGCGGGGGTGAGGTCGACGGTGCTGACCCGACGCGGCCGGTCGATCCGGGTGCCCAACGGCAGATCGGCGGGGACCTGCAGGCAACGTGCCCCGTCGCCGTCGACCGCCACCGGTGGCGGGTGCCCTGCGGTGGACATCGACACCACCGTGGCGGTGGGGTCGATGGTGGCGTAGCAGACGGTGGCCATCATCCCCGGCTCGAAGTGCTGCACCTTGCGGTCCAGTCGGGCGAGGACGTCGGCCGGGTCGGTGGTTTCCAGAGCGTACGCGCGCAGTGCGCTGCGCAGCCGGCCCATCACGGTGGCGGCGTGCAGGCCCCGTCCGGTGACGTCGCCGATCGCGACCCCGACCCAGCCGTCCGGCAGCGGCAGTACGTCGTACCAGTCGCCGCCGACCCCGACGTCGTGCCCGGCGACGTAGCGGGCCGCGAACTGCAGACCCGGCACCGTCGGCAGGTCGGTGGGGAGCAGGTCGTGCTGCAGCGCGACGGTGGTGGTGCGGTCGACCTGACGTTCCCGGGCCTGACTGGCCATGGCGATCCGGTCGGCGACGAGACGCAACATCTGTTCGTCGTCGGCCCGGTAGATCCGCTGCTCCCGGCTCGCCACGTGCAGTACGCCGGTGACGCTGCCGCCGATGGTGACCGGGACCGCCAGCAGCGACCGGATGCCCTGGGCGCGCAGCCCGGGGTGGGCCAGTCTGTCGTCGTCGGGGTCGGCCAGCCGCACCGCCGACCCGGACGACATGACCTGCCCGGCGTACCCGCGACGCAGCGGCAGCCGCACCGGGTGACCGTGGAACGCCTCGATGCCCCAGGCGGCGGCGGTGACGAGTTGCTGCGAGTGGGCGTCGAGCAGGCAGACCGCTGCGGTGTCGACGTGGAGCAACTGGCCGGTCCTGGCCAGTGACTCGACGAGGAGGGCGTCGAAGCTGAGTCCGGACAGGGCAGGGTCGGTCACCGCCTCGATACGTTTGAGGCGCTCACCCGCGTTTTCGCCCTCGGCCTGCACGTCCGCAGCCTAGTCCAGCAGTCGGTCGGGGCCGCAACGAAGAGCGGCGATACGCGTGTCACGCGGCGGCCCGTACCGCCTGCACCAGATCGTCCACTGTGTCGACCGGTCGGTCGGCGCCGTCGAATTCGACCTCGACTCCGAATTCGGACTCGATCGCGTCGACCAGCCGCAGCAGTCCGAGTGAGTCGAGCCCCAGAGCGACAAGCGATCCGCCGCCGAGGACCTGCTCGGCCGCCACGTCGCCGCCGGTGGCGTCGCTGACCAGGTCCGCGACCCGGCGACGCAGCCGTACGTCGTCCATCGTCGTTCCTTTCGTTCTCGCCCGGTGCCCGACCGTCGGATCAGGCGCGGGAGGTGTCGGGCACCGGAGGTCTCGGGCCGCCGGAGGTGTCAGGCCCGGATGGTGGCCGCGTCGCGGACGACGTCGGCGATCTCGGCGATCGTCGGGGCGTCGAAGAAGGTCTCCAACGGCACCTCGACGCCGAGCCGCCGGTGGATCCGGCTGCTGATCCGGGTGACCGTGAGCGAATGCCCGCCCAGGTCGAACAGGTCCTCGTGCAGACCGATCTCGGGGATCTGCAGCACGTCCTGCCAGATCGTCCGGATCTCGGCCACGATCGGGTCCGCCGATTCGGGGTCTGTCGCGGCGGGGTCCGCCGCCGGCGCCACCGTCTCCGGGTCCGTCGGTACCACCGTCTCCGGGTCTGTCGGCGCCCGGCCGGCGACGTCGCGGGTCGGGGCCGGCAGGGCGGCGCGGTCGAGTTTGCCGTTCGGGCCCGTGGGCAGCTGGTCCAGCAGCACCCAGGCACCCGGCACCATCACCGCTGGCAGCGTCCGGGTGAGATGCTGGCGCAGCTGCGTCACGGTCGGTGCCGTCCCGGCCGGGACGAGGTACGCGACCAGCTGGCGGGTGTCGTCCGGCACGGCGCTGCCGTCGTCCGGTGCCGTCCCGGTGTGCAGCAGCACCGCCGCCTGGGCGATCGACGGATGCTCCAGCAGCCGGGCGGTGATCTCGCCGAGTTCGATCCGGTGGCCGCGGATCTTGACCTGGTCGTCGGCTCGGCCGAGGAACTCGATCTGTCCGTCCGGCAGCCACCGGCAGACGTCCCCGGTGCGGTAGCAGCGGGCGGCGGCGTCCCCGGCGGCGAACGGGTCGGTCACGAACCGTTCGGCGGTCAGCTCCGGCCGGCGAAGGTAGCCGGCGGCGACGCCGGCCCCGCCGAGCACCAGTTCACCCGGTACGCCGACCGGCACCGGCCGGCCACGCTCGTCGAGCAGGTACGCGGCGGTGTGCGGCAGCGGCCGCCCGATCGTCACCGCCGCCGGATCGGGCGGGATCTCCGCCATCGTCGCGTAGATCGTCGCCTCGGTCGGCCCGTACCCGTTGACCAGCCGGTCCACCCGCGCGCGCAACTGGCGGGCCACCGGCACCGGCAGCTCCTCGCCGCCGGTGACCGCGACCAGCGGGTCGGCCAGGCCGGCCGCCAGCAGCACCTGCCACCCGGACGGTGTCGCCTGCAGGTGGGTGACGCCGGTCTGGCGGACCAGCCGCAGCACGCCGGCACCGTCCAGGGCGCTCACCCCGGTCGCGACCACCACCGTCCCACCGGTGGTCAACGGCAGGTAGATCTCCACCGCGCTGATGTCGAACGACAGTGACGTCAACTGCAGCCACCGGTGACCGGGGCCGCCACCGAACCGGTCGCGCATCGCCTGCACGAGGTGCGCCAGGGCACCGTGCGGCACCACCACGCCCTTGGGACGACCGGTCGAGCCGGAGGTGTAGAGCACGTACGCCACGTCGTCGGCCCCGGGCCGTTGCGTCGGCTCCACCGGGCCGGGCAGGACGCACAGTCCGGCGAGGTCGGGCAGTCCGGCGAGGTCGCCCGGGTCGCCACCGGCGCCCGGGTCGCCACCGTCGGCAGGCTCGCTACCGTCGGCAGGCTCGCTACCGTCGGCAGGCTCGGTCCGGTCGAGGGCGAGCACCGGGACGCCGGTCGGCAGTCGGGCGGCCACGGCGGCCGTGGTGACCAGCAGCGCCGGTTCGGCGTCGCCGACGATCATCGTCTGCCGTACGGGTGGATGTCCGGGGTCGACCGGCACGTACCCGGCGCGGCAGCGCATGGCGGCGAGCTGCGCGGCGATCGCCTGCCAGGACCGGTCCAGCGCCACCGCGACCAGCGACCCCGCCCCGACGCCGAACTGGCGGAAGATCGCGGCGAGGCGGGCGCTGGCGGCGTCCAGTTCGGCGTAGCTGAGCTGCCGGTCGCCGTCGATCACCGCGACCGCCGCCGGATCCCGGCGCACCTGCGCGGCGAAGAGCTCCGGCACGGTGGCGGGTTCGGGGCGGCCCCGGTCGCCGGCGGCGAACACCCGGGTCACCTGGTCGAGTTCGTCGGCGGACAGCAACGGAAGGCCGTGGACCGGCTGGTGCGGGTCGGCGACCACGGCGGCGAGCATGATGCGCAGGTGCGTGCCGATCCGGGCGACCGCGTCGGCGGGGATCGCCGACGGGCTGTACTGCAGGCTCAGCTCGACCAGACCGACAGCGGCATCGCCTCCGCCGCCACCGTCGGACCCGCCACCGCCACCATCGCCGCCACCGTCGGACCCGCCGTCGGATCCGGATCCGGATCCGGGTCCGTCGACGACCTGCAGGTGCAGCGCGTTGCGGGCCGCTCCGCAGAACAGTGACCATTCGACGCTGCTCGGTACGCCGTCGAACACCGGCGCCGCGCCGCGTCGTCGGTAGCCGACCGACACCGGGGTGACCGACGGTGCCGGGCGCAGGCCGGTGACCACCTGCGCCAACGGCACCGACCGGATCGCGTTCAACGCGCGGACCTGCCGCCGCACGGCCGCCGCGTGGTCGCCGAAGCCGCCGTCGGTGACGGCGACGCACACCGGCAGTTCGTTGACGAACAGCCCGATCTCGTCGGCGGTGCCCGGCGTGCGGGTGGACAGTCCGACGCCGACCGGCACCTGCCGGTTGCCGTACCGGTCGAACACGGCCAGCACGACGGCGAGCAACAGTTCGAAACGGGTCACCCCGAGCGTGCGGCGGGCCCGGTCCAGCCCGTGGACCAGGTCCGCGTCGAGGGTGACCGGAACGCTGGCACCAGGTTCGGCGGCGACCGGCACCCGGGTGAGCCCGGGCAGGACGACACCGCCGGGCCCGGACCAGTGAGCGGCCCAGTGGGCCCGGGCAGCCGGGATCCCGGCCGCGACCCGGTCACGCTCCGCCGTCGCCCAACTCGCCGGGCCGGCCGCCGGCACCGCGTCCGCCGGACCGTCGGCCGCCCGACCGGCCGGATCGTCCGGGGCCGGCAGCCGGACAGGTCGGCCGGCCCGCGCCGCGTTGTAGGCCACCGCCAGGTCGCGGACCAGCACGTCCTTGGACATCCCGTCGAACACCAGGTGGTGGGCGGTGACCAGCAGCAGATGCCGCCCGTCGGTGCCGGCGAGCAGGCCGAACCGGGCCAGCGGACCGGTTCGCAGGTCGTGGGCCCGGGCGATCTCGGCGGCGACGCAGGCCGGGTCGGTGGCGTCGACCGCAGGGTCGCCGTCGGTCAGTTGCGGCCGTCGGGCGGCCGGCACGAGTCGCGGTACGCCGTCGACCTCGTCGACGCGGCAGCCGAGCATCGGATGCCGGGTGACCACGGCATCGCAGGCGGCGGCCAACGCGGCCCGGTCCAGGCCGTCGCCGAACCACACCCCCAGAGCCATGTGGTACGCCGTACCGGCCACCCCGGCCTGTTCGGTGAACCAGACAGCGTGCTGTGCGTACGTGGCGTCGGCGATGCCCACGGAACTCCTCCTGGTGGTCATTTCAGGTCGAACAGAGCGGTCAGTTGTCGTTTGAGGACCTTGCCGGCCTCGTTGCGGGGCAACGCGTCGGTCACCACCAGCCGGGCCGGCAGCTGGTGGTCGGCGAGCCGGCCGGTGAGGAACTGCCGTACCGCCGGTAGCCGCAGCGCGGCGGGGTCGCTGCCGGGGCGGGCCACCAGGACGGCGGCGACCGCCGACCCGAGCACCGGGTGCGGTACGGCGACGACCGCCGCCTGCCCGACGGCGGGATGCTCGTGCAGCGCCGCCTCCACCTCCAGGGTGGAGATCTTGAACGCACCCGACTTGATCACGTCCTGGTGGCGGTCGGTCAGGTAGAGGTAGCCGTCGTCGTCGAGCCGGCCGAGGTCGCCCATCCGTACCCAGCCGGCCCGGAAGGTGGCCCGGTTGGCCTCGTCGTCGCGAAAGTAGGCGCGCGGATGGGCGCAGCGCAGCCAGACCTCGCCGACGGTGCCGGGCGGCAGCGGGCGGCCCTGGTCGTCGGCGATGCGCAGCGCGCCGTCGACCGGCCGGCCGACTGCGGCGTGCCGAGCCGGGTCGTAGATCATCACGGTCTGCGCGGGTGCCGCCTCGGTCGACGAGTAGTAGTTGACGATCGTCGCGGCCGGGAACGCCGCGGCGAGCCGGGCGGCCACCGCCGGGGCCAGCGCCGCCGCGGTGGAGCCGACCAGCGCCACCCCGGAGGTGTCGCAGTCGTCCAGCACGCCGGACTCCAGGAGTTCGATCGCCATCGACGGCACCAGGAACAGGGTGCCGGCGGTGGGGATCAGCCGGGCGAACCGCAGCGGGGTGAACCGGGGCAGGGTCAGCGCCGCCGCCTTCGCGGTCATCGCGTTGAACAGCATCGTCTGCCCGGCGTTGGTGCCGATCGGGAACGCGTGCAGGAACCGCTGCGAGTGCGCCAACGCCAGCCGGCGGGGGTGGGTCGGTGCCCCGGCGACCAGGTTCGCGTGGCTGGCACCGACTCCTTTGGGGCGGCCGGTGGTGCCGGAGGTGTAGAGGATCTGCGCCAGGTCACCGGGGTGCGGCAGACCGATGCCGCCCTCATCGGCGGCACCGGACGGTTCCGTACCGTCGGTGGTGAGCAGGTCGGCGACGGACCGGACGGTCACCCCGGCCGGCACCACCGGCGCGGCGACGGGCCCGGATCGGGACGCGGACCCCGGTCCGGACCCGGATCCGTCGCCCATGCGGGATCCGTGGATCACCCAGCGGGCGTCGCAGTGTCCCAGCGCGTACGCCAGTTGACCCGGTGCGAGCCGGTCGGACAGTGGCACCGCGACCGCCCCGGCGCGCAGCACGCCGCAGTACGCCACCGCGTACCCGGTCCAGTCGCGGGCACCGAAGACCAGTCCGACCCGGTCGCCGGCACCGACCCCGGCGTCGCGCAGCGCCCGGGCGATCCGTCCGGCGTCGCGCCGCCAGTGCGCGAAGGTCAGCTGGTCGACGCCGGGCACCTCGACCGCGACCCGGTCGGGGTGCACGGAGCAGCGCCAGTCGAGCAGCTCCGGTACGGTCCGCACGGGCGCGGTCACCGGGCGCTCCGGGCAACCAGTCGGGCCTGTCGGACCTCGATGCCGACCAGGTCGTCCGGGGGCGCGTCGGGGACCTCGTCGTCGAAGCGGGACAACACCCGGGTCCGCAGCGACACGACGGCGGTCAGCCCGATGCACAGTCCGAACACGACGTACAGCAGGGCGATGCCCCGGCCCGGCCCGACGCCGATCACCGCGCCCACCGACGTCGCCAACGCGCCGTCGGGCATCAGCAGCGGCTCCAGTACGGCGGTCGCCAGCGGCGCGATCACCCCCCAGCCGAGCGGCATCGTCGACCAGGCGACCATCTGGTTGAGGGCGAACACCCGGCCGTGGAACCGGGCCGGCACCTTGATCTGGATGATCGTGTTGTAGATGCCGTTGACCAGGCCCAACGCGCAGTACATGCCGAAGGCTCCGGCGCCGATGACCAGCAGGCTCGGGCGTAGCCCGGTCACCACGCAGGCCACTGCGATGCCGAGGGTGCCGATCAGCACGGCCCGCATCCGGTACCGGCGCGGCCCGCCCCAGACCAGCATCACCAGGCCGCCGAGGGCCGCGCCGACGCCGCCGGTGAGCGCGATCCGCGCCACCTCGGCGAGGTCGGCGAAGCCGAGCACCAGCGGCGAGAGCAGGAACAGCACCGGGAACAGGAAGAGGTTCAGCGCGGCGAAGAAGGCGAGCATGCTGCGGAACTCGCGGCGGCGCAGCGAGTAGCGCAACCCGCCGAGGATCTCCTGCCCGAGGCTCTCCCGTCGCTGCAGCGCCAACGTGCGGGGGAACCGGATGGCGATCAGCACCGCGATGGCGAACAGGTACGCGGTCACGTCGATGACCATGATGCCGGCCAGGCCGACCGCCTCGAGTGCGCCGACCGCGAGCAGCGGCACCATGAACTGGGTCAGCCCGAGCGCGGTCTGGGTCACCCCGTTGGCGTGGCCGAGGAACCGCTTGGGCACCAGCTGCGGCACCGCCGACACGAACGCCAGCCGCTGGAACGCCAGCACCACCGACAGCCAGCCGACCAGCAGGTAGAAGTGCCAGATCTCGGCCCGGTCGGTGAGCAGCAGCCCGGCCATCACCGCCTTGGCCCCACCGGCGGCGACGCTCGCGGCCAGCAGCACCCGCCGGCGGCTCGTCCGGTCGATCACCGCCCCGGCCAGCGGCGCGAGCAGCAGGCCGGGCAGCAGGCTGACGATCGAGAAGAGCGCGAACCGGGCCAGCGAGCCGGTCTCCAGATAGATCCACAGTGGTACGGCGAAGTTGGTCAGTGCCGTACCGGTGGTGGTGATGATCTGGCCGGCCGCGACCAGGCCGAACCGGCGCAGGCTGGGCGGCGGCCCGGCCGGTTGGTCGGTGGGCGGCCCGGCGGCGGTACGGGACCCGACGGCGGTATCGCCGGTGGCGGGAGCAGCGGCTGCCGTGCTGACGGCGGCCGCCGGGCCCCGGTCGGAGACCGCCACCAGCCGCCACCCCGGATCCGGGGAGTCGTCGGCCGGTGAGCTGTCCGCCGGCACCGGGCCGGAGGATCGTGGTCCGTCGGCGGTGGCGTCGGACAGGCCGAGGTGGCTGCCGGTGACGATCGACGCCAGCTCCGCCGCCCGGTACTTCAGGAAGTAGTGCCCCGCCTCGTCGATCACCGCCAGCGCGGTCCGGTCGGTCAGGAAGTGCCACTCCTGGAACCGTTCCTGATGGAAGTCGGTGCTGCGGTCCTGCTCGCCGACGACCGAGATCACCGGGGCCCGCAGCGGGGTGACCCGGTCACGCAGCAGCGCGGTGAAGTACTCCTCGGAGACCTGCGCGTCGTGGCGCATCGCCCGGATCAGGAACGCCATCTCGTCCGGGTCGAGGGACCCGACCGCGGTGCCCTGCGCCTGCAACCAGGTCCGGTAGATCCGGTCACTGCGGATCCGGTCCACCAGGCGCATCCGTAGCAGCGGTCCGAGGAGGCCGCCGCTCGGGCGGCCGAACGGGAAGACCGCGCCGAGGTAGACCGCCGTCAGGTCCCGACCGGCCGCCTCCAACCGGCGGGCCACCTCGGTGGTGACCGCGCCGCCCGGCCCACAGTGTCCGTACAGGATCACCGGCCCGTCGACCCGGTCGAGGATCTCGCTGACCACCCCGTCGGCGATCTCCTCGATCGGTGCCGGTTCGTCGGCCAGGCCGATGTCGTGACCGGGCATCGCCACCGACAACAGCCGGTATCCGGGCGGCAGGGCGTCGGCCAGCGGCTGGTAGACGACCGCGCTGCCACCGCCGTACGGGACACAGACCAGGGTCGCGACCGGCCGTCCGGTGGTCACCGGGGCGGTCAGCTCGTGCAGCAGGCCGTCGGCCCGCGCGGCACCGTCGGTAAGCAGCGCCGCGAGGTCACGTACGGTCCGGTGCCGGAACAGGTCCATCACGGTGACCGACGGCCGTTCGACGTCGGGGCGGACCTGCGGCAGTTGCCGGCGCAGCCGGGCGATCACCTGGGTGGCCAGCAGGGAGTGTCCGCCCAGGTCGAAGAAGTCGTCGGTGGCACCGACCCGGGGCACCTGCAGGACGGCCTGCCAGATCTCCGCGATCATCGTCTGCACCGGGCCGTGCGGCGCGACGTACGCCCCGGTGGGTGGCCCGTCGGACGGCTCCGGCAGTGCCGCCCGGTCGACCTTGCCGTGGTCCTGCAGTGGGAGCCGGTCCAGCCAGCAGAACCGGGCGGGGATCATGTGGTCCGGGAGCCGGTCGGCGAGCAGCCGACGCAGCTCGGCGGGCTCCGGGGCGGCCGGTGGGTCGGCCCTGGGCGCTGCCGGCTGGTCGGCCCGTTCCAGGTAGCCGACGAGCCGGTCGTCGCGCAGCACTGCTGCGGCCTGCCGGACCCCGGGCAGTTCCCGCAGGGCCGTCTCGACCTCACCCAGCTCCACCCGGTAGCCACGGATCTTGACCTGGTGGTCGGTGCGGCCGAGGAAGACCAGGTTGCCGTCGGCGCGCCATCTGCCGAGGTCGCCGGTGCGGTACAGCCGGTCGCCGGGGGCACCGGACGGGTCGTCGACGAACCGCTGCGCGGTCAGTTCCGGCTGGTGCAGGTAGCCCTCGGCGAGCCGGTCGCCGCCGAGGTAGATCTCGCCGGGCACCCCGACCGGCACCGGCCGCATCCGGGTGTCGAGCACGGACACCCGGGCGTACGGCAGCGGCCGTCCGATGGGGACGCTGCCCGGCCCCCGCTCGTCGGGTGACACCCGGTACGTGGTGACGCCGACCGTCGCCTCGGTGGGGCCGTAGTGGTTGAACACCGGCACCCCGTGCCCGGCCAGCTCGGCGGCCCAGGCCAGGTCGGCCGCCTCACCGCCGAGGATCAGGGCCCGCCGGGGCAGCAGCCGGGCGGTGCCCGCCTCGGCGGCCAACGCCCGCAGATGCGACGGGGTCATCTTCAGGTAGTCGATGGCGTCGGACCGCAGCACCTCGGCGAGTTCGTCGCCGGTGCACCGGCGGGGCACCAGGTGCACGCAGCCGCCGGTCGCCAGCGCCAGGTAGAAGACCGTCACGCTGAAGTCGAACGACAGCGACTGCAGCAGCGCGTACCGGGCGGCCGGCACCACGGCGAACCGTTCGGCGACGCCGTCGAGGTAGTTGAGCACCGGCCGGTGGGCGACCGCGACCCCCTTGGGCACCCCGGTGGAGCCGGAGGTGTAGATGACGTACGCCAGGTCGTCGCCGCCGGCACCGCCGTCCGGTGGGCGCGTCGGTCGACGCGCCAGCTCCGGGCCGATCCGGTCCAGGCAGATCGCGGCCGCCACCGCCGGTGGCGCCGCGTCGCCACCGAGCCCGGTACGCACGGTGGTGCTGGTCAGTACGGCGGCCGGCGCGGCGTCGGCGAGCATCAGCGCCAGCCGGGCGGTCGGCTGCTCCGGATCCAGCGGCAGGTACGCGCCACCGGCGCGCAGCACCCCGAGCAGGGCGACGGCCAGCTGCACCGACTGCTCCAGGCAGACGCCGACCACCCGGCCGGGGCGTACCCCGTGTTCGCGCAGGTGGTGGGCCAGCTGGTTGGCCTGCCGGTCCAGGTCGGCGTAGCTGATCCGGTCGTCGCCGCAGACCACCGCCGTCGCCTGCCCGGCGGCCACCGCGTGCCGGGTGACCAGGTCGGCCAGGGTGGCCGCCCCGGCGGTCACCGGGCGGGGCCGGTCTGCCGGCGGCACCGGCCCGGTCGCGTACCCGTCCAGCTCCCGCCGCTGCGCGGCGTCGAGCAGCGGCAGGTCCACCACCGGCCGGTCGGGTGCGGCCACGGCGGCCCGCAGCAGCGCCTGGTAGTGGCCGGCGAGCCGGGCCACGGTCGCGGCGTCGAACAGGTCGGTGTCGTAGACCAGCATCGCCCGCAGCAGCCCGTCGTCGGTTTCGCTGACGTACAGCGACAGGTCGAACCGGGCGGCGGCGGCGTCGCTGCCGAACGCCGCGGTCTCGATCCCCGCCGGCCACCGGCTCTGCGCCCGCCCGTAGTTCTGCAACGTGAACAGCACCTGGAACACCGGTGCCCGGCTGACGTCGCGGCTGACGTTCAACTCCTTGACCAGCCGTTCGAACGGCACCTGCTGGTGGCTGAGCGCCCCGAGCACCCGGCGGCGGGTACGCCGCAGCACCTCGGCGAAGCTCGGCTCCCCGTCGTCGGCGCCGGGCTCCCCGCTGTCGCCGTCGCCGCGCTGCCCAACGGCACCGCGCTCGCCTGCGGCGTCGGTGCGCGACAGGTCGGCGCGGATCGCGACCGTGTTGACGAAGAGCCCGACCAGGTTCTCCACCTCCGGCACCACCCGGCCGGCGACCGGGGAGCCGACGGCGAAGTCCCGCTGACCGCTGTAGCGCGACAGCACGGACTGCCAGCCGGCGAGCAGGATCATGTAGAGGGTGCTGCGGTGCGTGCGGCCGAGCCGGCGCAGCCCGGCGGTCAGCTCGGCGTCGACGGTGAACCGGTGTACGTCACCGGCGTACGACTGCGCCGCCGGCCGGGGCCGGTCGGTCGGCAGGTCCAGCGCCGGCACCCCGGCCAGCGTCGTCGTCCAGTACGCCAGCTCCCGTTCGGCGGCCGGACCGTCGGCCCGGTCGCGCTGCCAGCGGGCGTAGTCGACGTAGTCGATGGCCGGCGGTGGCGGCACCGGCCGGCCGTCGGTGAGCGCGCCGTAGAGGGTGGCGACCTCGGTGAGCAGCAGGTTCAGCGACCAGCCGTCGCTGACGATGTGGTGCATCCCGACGTGCAGCACCTGGTCGCCCTCGCCGAGGCGGACCAGCAGCGCCCGCAGCAGCGGGGCGGCCGCCAGGTCGAACGGCGACCGTACGGCGTCGTCGACCAGCCGCCGGGCGTGTGCCTCGTCGACCGCGTCGGTCACCGTGAACGGCACCGCGACCTCCGGCACCACCTCGACCTGCGGCTCGCCGTCGGGGCTCTCGGTGAACCGCATGCGCAGGCTGTCGTGGCGGGCGGCGACGGTGTCCAGCGCGGCGCGTAGCAGCCCGGCGTCGAGCGGCCCGCGCACCCGTACGGTGCTGTGCACCACGTAGCCGGCGGTGCCCGGGGTCAGCTGCTCGGTGAACCAGATTCGCTCCTGGCCGAACGACAAAGTCGGACTTTGCCCTTTTCGGTGCTGAATCACGTGTGATTGAATAGGGATGTCCTGCGCTGGTAGGTCAAGATTCGTCACCCAGGCCGCCCTCAATCTCTCGTCATGAACCATCAGCCTGACTTGCGTCATCGAGACATGGGAATCAACTTTTGGTGCAAGGTGGTGCAGACGAACGATCGATTCGCTGCACGTCGTGCCGTCGTACCGTCAGGAATGCGATTCGCGGATGCTGTCGTGCCCACCGAGTGGGCCATGGACGATCTGATCCACGCCGAGTTTCACGCGGGCCGCACCGACCGCGGCCCGATGACCTGGGCCCAGCAGGTGATGTGGCGCGCCGCCACCTTGTCGAAGACCCAGCACCTGTTCCTCAACCTGCGCCGGGTGCTCGCGGTGCCCCGCCGGGCACCCGACGACCTGACCAGCGTGGCGCGGGCGATCGGCACCCTGGTCGGCCGGCACGCCGGGCTGCGGACCCGGGTCTGCCCGACTCCGGAGGGCACCGACCGCCAGGAGGTCGCCGCCGCTGGGCAGGTGCCGATTCTGGTCGTGGCCGGTGCCGGTGACGGCAGCGAGGCCGCCGCCGGGTTGATGCGCCGCCTCGGCGACGTCGCGTTCGACCACGCGCGGGAGTGGCCGGTGCGGTTCGCCGTGGTCCAGGTCGACGATCGGGTACGCCAACTGGTACTGATCTTCAGTCACTCCACGGTGGACGCCTATGCGGTCGACGTGGTCCTGCGTGACTTGCGGTTGATTCTGCTCCGGGGCGACCTGCGCACCCCCGCAGGGCTGCAGTCGCTGGACGTGGCACGCCGTCAGCACGGCCCCGACCAGGCCCGGTCGGACCGGGCGGTGGCGTACTGGGCCCGACGGTACGAGCGGCTGGCCGGCACCCCGTTCGACCAGGTGGCGCCCGAGCTCACCCCCCGGCTGCGCCGGGGCACCCTGGTCTCGCCGGCCGTCGCCACCGCCGCCCGGATGATCGCCGCCACGCATCGCACCAGCGTTTCCACGGTGCTGCTCGCCGCGTCCACGGCGCTCGCCGCCGGCGCGACCGACCGGCAGGTCTGCGGTTTGTTCAACATGGCGCACAACCGATTCCGACCCGAGTACGTCGACGCCGTGGCCAATCTTGGACAGATCGGCTTCTGTTTCCTTGATGTTGCCGACCGGCCGAGTTTCTTCGAGCTGCTACCACGGATCTACCGGGTCGCGCTAGACGGCTATTCGCACGCCTACTACGACACCGCAGCGATGCGAAAGAATTTCGAGACGATGGGGTACGACTACACCACGGCATTTCTCCCGCACTACTATTTCAACGACGTACGGTTGCCGGCAGGCAACGCGCTCGACGACGTCGTCGAGCGGTCCGAGCCTCAGCTACGGGCCGCCGCCGAGCGCAGCACCTTCAGCTGGACCGACGGGCTCGACGTCGCCTCCTGGCACCGGCTGATCCACGTCGTGGACGCCCCGGACGCCGTCGGGCTCACCCTGAGCGCGGACAGCCGGTTCCTGCCACCGGAGACGGTCGAGCCCTACCTGCGGGACCTGGAGCGGCTGCTGATCGAGGCCGCCCACCGTGACGTCGGCTGGCCCTGGCAGCCCGGCGGGCGCGGCTGAGCCGTCCGGTGCCCAACATTCGGGTCGCCGCGTCGTCGGCCGCCGTGGCACCGCTGACCTGGAGCCAACGCGCCACCTGGCCGGACCGGGCCGCCTTCGACACCGCCCCGGCGGTGCCCTACCTGCCCCGCACCCTGCGGGTGCCCGACCGGGTCGACGCCGACGTCGGGCGGCTGAGCCGGGCGGTCGGGCTGCTCGTCGAGCGGCACGCGGCGCTGCGAACCGGCTTCCAGCCGGCCGGCGACGACCTGTGCCAGGTGGTCGCGGCCACCGGCACGCTGCCGGTGCGCCTGCTCGCCGTACCGCCGTCGCGGGCCGACCCCGACGGTGCGCGGGCCGCGACGGAGCTCGCCGCGGAACTGGCCGCCGACCCGGTGGACCACCGTGACGAGTTCGCCCTGCGGGTCGGTCTGGTCCGCTGCGGTGACCGGATACGTCAGGTGGCGCTCGCCTTCAGCCACGCCGTGGTCGACTTCCACGCCGCCGAGATCCTGCTGCGGGACCTGCGGCTGGCGGTGCTGCGCGGTGCCGTACCCGGACCGGCCGGCTGGCAACCGGCGGACGTCGCCGCCGACGAGGCGCGCCACGGCGGCCCCCGGTCGCAGCGGGCGGCGCGGCACTGGCTCGCGCAGTTCGAGCGCCTGCCCGCCGAGATGTTCCCGGCCGGGGTCGGTGCCGGGTCGCATGATCCGGTCGGCGCCGGGCCACGGCACCGGGTCGCCCGGTTGGTCTCCGGCGCGGTGGACCTGGCCGCCCGGGCGGTCGCCGCCCGGTACGGGGTGAGCACCGCCACGGTGCTGCTGGCCGCGATCGCCCTGGCGGTCGCCGACCGGGCCGGCACCGACGGCTGTGGGCTGGTCACCATGTCCAGCAACCGGTTCCGGGTGCACCACCGCACCGCCGTCGCCAGCCTCAACCAGATCGGACTGTGTCACCTCGACCTGACCGGCCGGCGTCGCCTCACCGACCTGCTCGGCCCGACCTGGCAGGCGGCACTGGCGGCGTACCGGCACGCCTACTACGACCCGGCGACGCTGGCGGCGGCGTTCGCCGCGCGTGGACACCACCTCGCCTCCGCGTTGGCACCACACTGTTACGTCAACGACCTGCGGCTGCCCCGGGAGAGCGGGCCGGCACCGGTCGCCGACCGGGCGGCACTGTGGGCCGCGACCGACCGCAGTGTGCTGACCTGGCTGCCGGCACCGGACCGGTTTGCCTGGCGGTGCCGCTGGCAGGTGATGGACGACCCGGGCGGGGCCGCGCTGGTGGTCACGGCGGACACCGGGTACCTGCCGCCCGGCGACGTCGAGGACCTGCTGGTCACCGTCGAGGCGAGCCTGGTGCGGGCCGCCGGCGGCTGACCCGGCGACCGGGGCCCAGAGGTTGCACTGTGGGGGATGGCCCGGTCACTGTTCCACCTGAAAGTGTCCTGCTCCGCCCCCGTCGTGTGGGGGCGGGGCAGGTCGCGGTAGGCGTGGTTGCCTACGGAACGCGAGGTGACCTCCGCAGGTGGCCGGATCAGGCCACCGTCACCGGGTTGGCCGGTGCTGGCGGAGCCACTGAGCTCCAGCAGGCTAGCGGCGGTGGTCTGCGGCGGTGCGGCGGCGCCGGGCGATGGTGAGCTGCGCCGCACCGCCACCCATTTCCGACACCCATCGGCGCGACGGCGGTCACCGGGCGGAGTCAGCGGGCGGGAGTCAGCGGGCGCTGGCTCCGGCCCGACGCTTGGTCCACACGTCGAAGGCGACCGCAGCGAGCAGCACCGCGCCCTTGACCAGCATGACGTTCTCGCTGGACGCGCCGATCAGTGACATGCCGTTGTTGATCACGCCCATGATCAGGCCGCCGGTGACCGCGCCGATCACCTTGCCGACCCCGCCCTGCACGGCGGCACCGCCGATGAAGGCGGCGGCGATCGCGTCCAGCTCGAAGGTGTTACCGGCGGTCGGTCCGGCCAGGTTGAGCCGGCCGGCGAAGACGATCCCGGCGACCGACGCCAGCACACCCATGTTGACGAAGATCCAGAAGACCACCGAGCGGGCCTTCACCCCGGACAGCACTGCGGCCTGCAGGTTGCCGCCGATGGCGTAGATCTGCCGGCCGAAGACGGCGCGCTTGGTCAGCAGGGAGTAGCCGAGCACCAGCGCTGCCAGCAGCACCAGCACCCAGGGCAGGTTCTTGAACCGGGCCAGTTGCACGATGACGAACAGCACCACCGCCGACGCGCCGAGGATCTTCAGCAGGAACAGCGGCAGCGGCTCGACCGCCTGGTCGTAGCCGAGCTTGGCGGCCCGGGCCCGCCACTGGCTGACCGCGATCCCGCCGACGGCGAACAGGCCGATCAACAGACTTGTCAGGTCCGCGCCGCCGAGCGGACCGAGTCCGATGTTGCCCAGATAGCCTTCGGTGAAGCCGTTGGCGAGGGTGCGGACCGGGTCCGGGAACGGCCCGATGCCCTGGTTGCCGAGCACCGTCAGGGTCAGCGCCCGGAACAGCAGCATGCCGGCGAGGGTGACGATGAACGCCGGAATCCCGAAGTACGCGATCCAGAAGCCCTGCCAGGCGCCGATCGCGGCACCGGCGATGACGGTGATCAGCAGCGCCAGCGGCCAGGGCACGTCGTGCTCGACCATCAGGACGGCGGCGATCGCCCCGGTCACCCCGACCACCGAGCCGACCGACAGGTCGATGTGCCCGGCGATGATGATCAGGATCATCCCGATCGCCAGGATCAGCACGTACGAGTTCTGCACGATGATGTTCGAGATGTTCTGCGGCTGCAGCAGCGCGCCGTCGGTCAACACCGCGAACAGCGCGACGATCAGCCCGAACGCGATGTAGATCCCGCTCTCGCGGATGTTGATTCGGGCGGCGTTCACCGACCGGCCTCCTGTCCCTGCACCATGTGCTGCATGAGTCGTTCCTGGGTGGCGTCGGCACGCTGGACCTCGCCGGTGATCCGGCCGGCCGACAACGTGTAGATCCGGTCGCAGAGCCCGATCAGCTCAGGCAGCTCCGAGGAGATGACCAGGACCGCCGTACCGTTGTCGGCGATCTGGTTGATGATCGAGTAGATCTCGTACTTGGCGCCGATGTCGATGCCCCGGGTCGGTTCGTCGAGGATCAGCACGTCCGGCTCGGTGAAGATCCACTTGGAGAGCACGACCTTCTGCTGGTTGCCGCCGCTGAGCTTGCCGACGATGCTGGCCACGCTCGGGGCCTTGATGTTCATGTTGGCCCGGAACTCCTGGGCCACCCGGTGCTCCGCGCCCTCGTCGACCCAGCCGCGCCGGGCCAGCCGGCTCAGCCCGGCCGCCGACACGTTGCGCTGGATGTCCTCGATCAGGTTCAGGCCGTACCGCTTGCGGTCCTCGGTGGCGTACGCCAGTCCGTGGTCGATCGCCTCGCGAACTGAGCGCAGTTCCACCGGTCGGCCGTCCTTGACGAGCCGGCCGCTGATGTCGCGGCCGTACGCCCGCCCGAAGACACTCATCGCCAGCTCGGTCCGCCCGGCACCCATCAGTCCGGCGAGGCCGACGATCTCGCCCCGGCGCAGGGTCAGGTTCGCCCGGTCGATCACCAGCCGGTCACCGTCGGGGGAGTGCACCGTCCAGTCCTCGATCCGCAGCGCCTCGGCACCGATCGACGGGGTCCGGGGTGGGAACCGGTGCTCCATCGACCGGCCGACCATGCCGGAGATCAGCCGGTCCTCGGTGACCCCGTCGTCGGCCACGTCGAGGGTCTCGATCAGCTCACCGTCGCGCAGGATGCTGATCGTGTCCGCGACGGCGAGGATCTCGTCGAGCTTGTGCGAGATGATCACGCAGGTGATGCCGGTGTCACGCAGCCCACGCAGCAGGTCCAGCAGGTGCGCGGAATCCTCGTCGTTGAGCGCGGCCGTCGGCTCGTCCAGGATCAACAGCTTGACCTGCTTGGACAGTGCCTTGGCGATCTCCACGAGCTGCTGCTTGCCGACGCCGATCTCGGACACGATCGTGGTCGGGTTCTCGGCCAGACCCACCGTGGCCAGCAGCCGGGCCGCCTGGTGGTTGGTGTGGTTCCAGTCGATCAGCCCGCGCCGGGTCTGCTCGTTGCCGAGGAAGATGTTCTCCGCGATGGACAGCTGCGGGCACAGCGCCAGCTCCTGGTGGATGATGACGATGCCCCGGTGCTCGCTGTCGCGGATGCCGGCGAAGTGGCACGGCCGGCCGTCGAAGGTGACCTCTCCGGCGTACGACCCGTGCGGGTAGACGCCGGAGAGGACCTTCATCAGGGTCGACTTGCCGGCGCCGTTCTCGCCGCAGATGGCATGGATCTCGCCCCGGCGTACGCTCAGGTTCACGTCGTGCAGAGCGCGTACGCCGGGGAAGGTCTTGGTGATTCCCCGCATCTGCAGGATGGCGTCGGCGGTCATCGTCGGCTCAGCCCAGCTGGTCCGCGGTGTAGTAGCCGCTCTCGATCAACAGCTCGTAGTTGCTCTTGTCGATGATCACCGGTTCGAGCAGGTACGACGGGACGACCTTCTCGCCGTTGTCGTAGTCGGTGGTGTTGTTGACCTCCGGCTCGTTCCCGTTGAGGATGGCGTGCGCCATCTCGACCGTTTTCTTGGCCAGCTCCCGGGTGTCCTTGAAGATCGTCGAGTACTGCTCGTCGGCCAGGATCGACTTGACCGAGGCCTCCTCGGCGTCCTGCCCGGTCACCACCGGGTAGGGCTGGCCGGCGGTGCCGTACCCGTTGCTCTTGAGCGCGGACAGGATGCCGATGGAGAGTCCGTCGTACGGCGAGAGCACCCCGTCGACGGTGACGCCGCCCTGGTAGGTCCGGGTGAGGATGTTCTCCATCCGCTGCTGGGCGGTGCCCGGGTCCCAGCGCAGGATCGCGACGGTGTCGAAGTCGGTCTGGCCGCTGCGGACCACCAGCTTGCCGGAGTCGATGTGCGGCTGCAGCACCGACATCGCGCCGTTGAAGAAGAAGGTGGCGTTGTTGTCGTCCGGGGAGCCGGCGAACAGTTCGATGTTGAACGGTCCGGTGGCCGCACCGGCGGAGCCGTCCGCGTTGAGCATGCCGAGCCCGACGAGCAGCGAGGTGGCCTGCTGGACGCCGACCTTGAAGTTGTCGAAAGTGGCGTAGTAGTCCACGTTGGGGCTGTTACGGATCAGCCGGTCGTAGGCGATGACCGGGATGCCCTGGTCAGCGGCCTGCTCCAGCTGGGTGGAGAGCGCGGTGCCGTCGATCGAGGCGACGATCAGCAGCCGGGCACCCCGGGTGATCTGGTTCTCGATCTGGTTGGCCTGGGTGGGGATGTCGTTCTCGGCGTACTGCAGGTCGACCTCGTAGCCGAGCTCCTCCAGCGCGGCCTTGACGTTGTCGCCGTCGCTGATCCAGCGCTCGGAGACCCGGGTCGGCATGGTGACACCGACGAGGGCTCCGGTGTTGTCGCCGCCGGTGCCCTGCTGGTCGACGGTCTTCTCACTGGATCCGCAGGCGGTCAGCGCGGCGGCCAGCACGGCTGCCGCGCCGACCGCGACCGCGCGTCGACTCATGGTGATGGTGCGTGGGTACACGAACGTCTCCCCTCGGGTGGGATGCCCGCGGCGGTCGCCACGGGTGGGAGTGCCGGGTGCGGCACCGGCGATCGGGCCGGACGGCATGACCGCAGGTACGCCGACCGAGGTCGGGGACAGGGCGGCGGCGCGGCTGGCGCAGCCGTCCACATTAGGGATATGTTGCCTGGTCGTTGGCCGTGTGAGTCAGCAGTGTTATCGCTAACAAGATCGCTGTCAAGCAGTCTGTGCAAGGTTGATGAAATCGGTGCGAAACATCTTCGACCCGTGGCGACCAGCGGTCGATCCGCGCCGGTGAGCGGTCGACCCGAGTCGGTCGGCGGGTCAGCGGGTCGACGGTCAGTGAGCCGGCGGGTCAGTGGGGCGGGGCCACGCTGTCGCGGCTGACCAGGGTCGGCTCGATGGTGAGTCGCTCGTCGCTGCGGGCGCCGGACTCGATCTGCCGCAGCAGCAACGCCAGGCTCGCCTTGGCCACCGCGTCGAAGTCCGGCCGTACGGTGGTCAGCGGGGGAGTGAAGTAGGCGGCCTCGGGCACGTCGTCGAAGCCGACGATGCTGACCTCGTCGGGGACCCGGCGGCCCCGCTCGCTCAGGGCGCGCAGGATGCCGAGCGCGAGGTGGTCGTTGGCGGCGAAGACCGCGGTGGCGTCGCGCATCCGGGCCAGCATCTGCCCGGCCCGGTAACCGGACGCGGCACTCCAGTCGGCGGGCACCAGGGGCGGCACCTCCGCGCCCGCCTCCCGCAGGGTCTCCTCCCAGCCGGCGATCCGCCCGGCGCTGTCGAACCAGTCCGCCGGTCCGGAGACGTGCCAGACGGTGGAGTGGCCGGCCTCCAGCAGACAGCGGGTGGCGGCCCGGGCGCCGGCGGCCTGGTCGACGGTGACCAGCGCGGTGTTGCGCCGTGGATCGCCGTCGATGGTCACCAGCGGTACGCCGTCGGGCACCTGCTCGACGGCCTCCCCGGCGCTCACCACGGGGGCGATCACCACCAGCCCGGCGACCCGCTGGTCCAGGTGGCGATCCACCACGCCGGCGATGGACTGCCGGTCCAGGCTGCGGACGCTGCCGACGTTCACCGCGAACCCGGCCGCGCCGGCAGCCTGCTCGAAGGCGGCCAGCAGCGACGCCGGACCATAGAGAGTGGAGTTCTGGGCCACCACGCCGATCACCTGGGACCGCCCGGTCACCAGGGCCCGGGCGGCCCGGTTCGGCCGGTAGCCGAGCTCGGCGATCGCGGCCCGCACCCGCAGCCGGGTCTGTTCCCGTACGTTCGGGTGGCCGTTGAGCACCCGGGACACCGTCTGGTGGCTGACCCCGGCCAGCCGGGCCACATCCGTCATCGCCGGTTCCCGGACGCTTCTGCTGCTCACCGTTGCCCACCCTCGAAGTCCTGCCGGGTCGAGCCGGCGCTGTGCCGATGATCTGACGGCCCGGCGTCGGTGCCGGTCCGCGCGGCGGTCCGACGTGCCGGGCCGGGTACGCCGGCCGGCCCGGTCACCACCGGCGGCGGCTCCGTCACCAGCGAGGTTAGCGGTCACCTACCGTGGCGCGCCATCACGCCTGGCAGCGTGTAGGTGACCGCCGTGACCGACCGCCCGGCCGGTCGTACGCCGGGCGGTCGGCACGCGGTGGGCAACGGAGCGGCTACTCTGGCGGACGACAGCTGTCTATGTTATCGCTCATCTGCGGGATCCGCGCTCGCCCGGGGGATTCACGGGCGTTCCTCGCAACGGACCGGTAACGGCCCCGATTCACCCCCTTGACGCGCTCGATGAGAACGGTAACACTCCTGAAACGCGGCGGTTGCCCCCCAGCTGCCGCACGGCTCCGCTCCAGTCTGGCCACCTGGAGAGGGCGCAAACGGGTCGAAGGCCACGACGTACCACGAGGGCTTCGACCCGCGACAACGTTAACGCTAACAATCGGTCCACCGGCCCCGCCGGCCGTTTCGACCGCCGGCCGTCCGTCCCCCTGGCGGGCGGCATCAGCCTCAGCGGGAGGTAGGCAGTGCTCAGACGTTTTTCCGCCGTCGCGATCGCGGCGATGATGGTGGCGACCGCCGCCGCGTGCGGTGACTCCGGCGGCGACGGCGCCGCAGGTGGCGGGGACGACGCGATCGTCCTCGGTTTCTCCCAGGTCGGCGCCGAGAGTGGCTGGCGTACGGCGAACACCAAGTCGGTCCAGGACTCCGCCAAGGAGGCCGGGATCACCCTGCAGTTCGCCGACGCGCAGCAGAAGCAGGAAAACCAGATCAAGGCGATCCGCAACTTCATCGCCCAGCAGGTCGACGTGATCGCCTTCTCGCCGGTCGTGGAGTCCGGCTGGGACACGGTGCTCAAGGAGGCCAAGGACGCCGACATCCCGGTGATCCTGACCGACCGGGCGGTGGACTCGCAGGACGAGACGCTCTACGAGAGCTTCATCGGCTCCGACTTCGTCCTCGAGGGTCGGCTCTCCGGGGAGTGGCTGGTCGAGGAGTTCGCCGACAACCCGGGACCGGTCAAGATCGTCGAGCTGCAGGGCACCACCGGCTCGGCGCCGGCCAACGACCGCAAGCAGGGCTTCGGTGAGGCGATCGCCGCCGACCCGAAGTTCGAGATTATCGCGTCGCAGACCGGCGAGTTCACCCGCGCCAAGGGCAAGGAGGTCATGGAGGCCTTCCTGCAGGCGCACAACGACATCGACGTGCTGTTCGCGCACAACGACGACATGGGCCTGGGTGCCATCGAGGCGATCGAGGCCGCGGGTCTGGTGCCGGGTCAGGACATCACGATCATCACGATCGACGCGGTCCGCGACGGCATGCAGGCCCTGGCCGACGGCAAGATCAACTTCATCGCGGAGTGCAGCCCGCTGCTCGGGCCACAGCTGATGGAGCTGGTCAAGCAGGTGCACGCCGGTGAGACCGTACCGAAGCGGGTGGTCACCGAGGAGACCACCTTCACCCAGGAGCAGGCGAAGGAAGCCCTGCCCACCCGGGAGTACTGAGCCACGACCGGCGGCCCTGACCGGAACACACCCCGGCAGGGCCGCCGGTGGCGGTCTCCCCGACGCCCGAGCCCGGCGGCGGCCGGCGGCAGCGACAGCAGTGAGAGGTACGGATGACCGACGTGGTGCCGATCCTGGAGATGACGGGAATCGGCAAGACCTTCCCCGGCGTCGTCGCACTCGACGACGTCGACTTCCGGATGTTCCCCGGCGAGGTGCACGCCCTGATGGGCGAGAACGGTGCCGGCAAGTCGACCTTGATCAAGGTGCTCACCGGGGTCTACGGGATCGACCGGGGTGAGATCAGGCTCGCCGGCGACCAGGTGCGGTTCACCGGGCCGCTGCAGGCACAGCAGGCCGGGGTCAGCACCGTGTACCAGGAAGTGAACCTCTGCCCCAACCTCTCGGTGGCCGAGAACATCTTCATCGGCCGGGAACCCCGTCGGTTCGGCGCGATCCGGTGGGCGGCGATGCGCCGGCACTCGACCGAGCTGTTGCGCCGGCTGCACCTCGACATCGACGTCAGCGCACCGTTGGCCAGCTACTCGCTCGCCGTACAGCAGATGGTCGCCATCGCCCGCGCGGTCGACATCTCCGCCAAGGTGCTCATCCTCGACGAGCCGACCTCCAGTCTGGACGCCTCGGAGGTCGCCGAGCTGTTCGCGGTGATCCGCCAGCTCAAGGACGAGGGGGTGGCGATCCTGTTCGTGTCGCACTTCCTCGACCAGGTCTACGAGATCGCCGACCGGATGACGGTGCTGCGCAACGGCCGGCTGATCGGCGAGTGGCCGGTCGCCGAGCTGAGCCAGCTGGAGCTGGTCGGCAAGATGATCGGCAAGGAACTCAGCGTCCTGGAGCAGCTCGACGGTCAGTCCAAACCCGACCTGGACAGTCTCGAGGGCGGCGAACCCGTACTCGAGGCCACCAGACTCGGCCGGTCCGGGGCGATCGCCCCGTTCGACCTCACCATCCACGCCGGAGAGGTGGTCGGCTTCGCCGGCCTGCTCGGCTCCGGCCGCACCGAAGCGGCCCGGCTGCTGTTCGGCGCCGACCGCGCCGACCGGGGCCGGATCGCCATCGACGGTCGGCCGACGACGGTGCGCGGCCCCCGGGTCGGGATGGCCAACGGGATCGCCTTCTGCTCGGAGAACCGGCGCGCCGAGGGCGTCATCGAGGAACTCTCCGTACGGGAGAATCTGATCCTCGCCCTGCAGGCGGCCCGCGGCTGGGCCCGGCCGATTTCCCGCCGCCGGCAGGACGAGCTGGTGGCCAAGTACATCGCCGCCCTGCAGATCCGGCCGGCCGACCCGGACCTGCCGATCCGCAACCTCTCCGGCGGTAACCAGCAGAAGGTCCTGCTGGCCCGGTGGCTGATCACCGAGCCGCGGCTGCTGATCGTCGACGAGCCGACCCGGGGTATCGACGTCGGTGCCAAGGCGGAGATCCAACGCCTGGTGGTCGAGCTGGCCAGCGGCGGCATGGCGGTGCTGTTCATCAGCGCCGAGCTGGAGGAGGTCCTCCGGCTCAGTCACAAGATCGCCGTCCTGCGGGACCGGCAGATGATCGACCAGCTGGCCAACGGCGAGGGAGTCGACGCCGAGCGGATCATGCGCACGATCGCCGGGGAGGTGGCGGCATGAGCGAGGCACGCCGACGACTGATCGGACTCGGCCGGCAGCGGCTGTTCTGGCCGGTGCTGATTCTGGTGGTGCTGCTGGTCAGCAACCTGTTCTTCACTCCGAGCTTCTTCTCGATCACGATGCGCGACGGACATCTGTACGGCTCGTTGATCGACATCCTGCGGGCCAGCACCCCGCTGATCCTGGCCGCGGTCGGGATGACAGTGGTCATCGCCACCGGCGGCATCGACCTGTCGGTCGGCTCGGTCATGGCCATCTCCGGTGCGATCGCCTGCCTGCACATCAGCGGCCTGACCGACCAGAACAGCGTCTCCGGGGTGCTGCTCGCGGTGGCCATGGCGCTGGGCCTGTCGCTGCTGCTCGGCCTCTGGAACGGCACGCTGGTGTCGCTGATCGGCATCCAGCCCATCATCGCCACCCTGATCCTGATGGTCGCCGGTCGAGGACTGGCGCAGCTGATCACCGACGGGCAGATCATCAACGTCAACTCCGCGCCGTACAAGGTGATCGGTGCCGGGTACGCGCTGACCCTGCCGGTGTCGGTGCTGATCGTGGCCGGGGTCGTCACCGCCGCCGCGCTGCTGATCCGCCGCAGCGCGCTCGGCATGCTCGTCGAATCGGTCGGCGGCAACCCGACCGCCAGCCGGCTGGCCGGCATCCGCTCCCGGCAGCTGATCGTCCTGGCGTACGTCTTCGCCGGGCTCTGCGCCGGCATCGCCGGGCTGATCTTCAGCTCCAACGTCTCCAGCGCCGACGGCAACAACGCCGGCAACCTGATCGAACTCGACGCGATCCTCGCGGTCGTGATCGGCGGCACCGCCCTGACCGGTGGCCGGTTCTCCCTGGCCGGCAGCGTCCTCGGCGCGGTGATCATCAAGTCCCTCGACATCACCATCTACACCATCGGCATTCCCAGCGAAGCGAACCTGCTGTTCAAGGCGGTCGTGGTGATCGTGCTCTGCCTGGCGCAGTCGCCGGCGTTCCGGGCCCGGGTCACCGGCCTCGGTCGCCGTGGCGGCCAGACCAGGCCGGGCGGTCCCGGCGGTCCGGGTGGTCCCGGCGGTCCGGGTGGCCCATCCGCTCCCCGGTCCGGCGGCACCGGTGACGACGCACCACGAGCGGCCGCACCGACGGCAACGACCCCGGCCGGACAGGCAGCGGCGGAGGTACAGGCATGATCGACATCAGCGACCCCCAGCAGCGGGCCGCCGCCGCTGCGACGGTGAGCGCCCCCCGGCACCGCTGGTACCTGCCGCAGTCGCGGCACCTGCCGGTGGTGGCCACGCTCACCCTGCTGGCCACCATGTACGGGCTCGGCGCGCTCAACTACCCCCGGTTCTCCCGGCCACAGGTCGCGCTGAACATCTTCGTCGACAACGCCTTCCTGCTGGTCGTGGCGGTCGGCATGACCTTCGTCATCCTCACCGGCGGGATCGACCTGTCCGTCGGCGCGGTGGTCGCGCTGACCACGGTCTGCGCCGCCGTACTGCTGCGCGAGGGCTGGCCGGCCGGAGTGGTGCTCCCGGTGGTGCTGCTGATCGGCACCACGATCGGGTTGCTGATGGGCCTGGTCATCCACTTCTTCGACATCCAACCATTCATAGCCACCCTCGCCGGCATGTTCTTCGCCCGCGGCCTGTGCCACCTGATCACCCGGGACTCGATCACGATCACCGACGGGTTCTGGACCACGATGGCGCAGCACCGGATCCGGTTCGGTGACGGTCTGTTCATCTCGATCAGCGTGGTCATCGCGCTCATCGTCGTCCTGATCGCGGCGTACGTGCTGTCCTACACCCCGTTCGGCCGCAACGTCTACGCGGTCGGCGGCAACCCCCAGTCGGCGTTGCTGATGGGCCTGCCGGTCGCCCGGACCCGGATCGCCGTCTACACCATCAGCGGCTTCTGCGCCGCGCTCGGCGGGGTGCTGCTCAGCTTCTACATGCTCTCCGGCTACAGCCTGCACGCCCAGGGCATGGAACTCGACGCCATCGCCGCCGTGGTGATCGGCGGCACGCTGCTCACCGGCGGGTCCGGCTACCTGCTCGGCACCGTACTCGGCGTCGGTGTGCTCGGTCTCATCCAGACGATCATCGCCTTCCAGGGCAACCTGAGTTCCTGGTGGACGAAGATCGTCATCGGCGCCCTGCTGTTCGCCTTCATCATCCTGCAACGCCTGGTGACCCGGCGGCGCAGATGACTCGCCATAGCGGTCAGATCCACCATAGTGGTCAGACAGGACTCCACCACAGGGAGAACGGGTGAACACCGACCAGTACACCATCGGCATCGACTTCGGCACCCTGTCCGGACGGGCGGTCGTGGTCCGGGTCGCCGACGGCGCGGAGCTCGGCTCGGCGGTGCACGAGTACCGCAACGCCGTCATCGACCGGGCCCTGCCCAGCAGCGGCAAACCGCTACCGCCGGACTGGGCGCTGCAGGACCCCGAGGACTACCGTGAGGTGCTGCGGCACGCCGTACCGGCGGCCGTGGCCGACGCCGGCGTCGACCCGGCGCAGGTGATCGGCATCGCCACCGACTTCACCGCCTGCACCGTGCTGCCGACCCTCGCCGACGGCACCCCGCTGTGCCAGCTGCCGGAGCTTGCCGACCGGCCGCACGCCTGGCCGAAACTGTGGAAGCACCACTCGGCGCAGCCGCAGGCCGACCGGATCAACGCCCTCGCGCACGAGCGCGGCGAACCGTGGATCGGCCGCTACGGCGGCCGGATCTCCGCCGAGTGGCAGTTCGCCAAGGCGCTGCAGGTGCTGGAGGAGGATCCGCAGGTCTACGCCCGTACCCAGCGGTGGATCGAGGCCGCCGACTGGATCGTCTGGCAGCTGTGCGGCACCGAGACCCGTAACGCCTGCACCGCCGGCTACAAGGGCATCCACCAGGACGGCCGGTACCCGGACCCGGCGTACCTGGCGGCGCTGCACCCCGACTTCGCCGACTTCGCGGCGACCCGGCTGGAGCATCCGATCCTGCCGCTGGGTGCGCGGGCCGGCGGGCTGAGCGCCGAGGCCGCCGGCTGGACCGGGCTGCCGGCCGGTATCGCGGTCGCCGTCGGCAACGTCGACGCCCACGTCACCCCGCCGGCCGCCGGCGCGGTCGCCCCCGGCCAGCTGCTCGCCGTGATGGGCACCTCCACCTGCCACGTGATGAACGGCACCGACCTGGTCGAGGTCCCCGGCATCTGCGGCGTCGTCGACGGCGGCATCACCGCCGGGGCGTACGGCTACGAGGCCGGCCAGTCCGGCGTCGGCGACATCTTCGCCTGGTTCGTCGACCACGCCGTACCGCCGGCGGTGCACGACGAGGCGGCTCGCCTCGGGCTCAGCGTGCACGAGCTGCTCACCCGGCAGGCCGCCGAGCAGCCGGTCGGCGGGCACGGGCTGGTCGCCCTGGACTGGCACAGCGGCAACCGGTCGGTCCTGGTCGACCACCACCTGTCCGGGCTGATCGTCGGGCTCACCCTGGCCACCCGGCCGGACGAGATCTACCGGGCACTGATCGAGGCGACCGCCTTCGGCACCCGGACCATCGTGGAGACGTTCGAACGGGCCGGGCTGCCGGTGACCGAGTTCGTCGTCGCCGGTGGCCTCAAGCGCAACAAGCTGATCATGCAGATCTACGCCGACGTGCTGCGCCGGCCGGTCAGCGTGGCCAGCTCCGACCAGGCGCCGGCGCTCGGCTCGGCGATCCACGCGGCGGTCGCCGCCGGGGCGTACCCGGACGTGGTCACCGCCGCCGGTGCGATGGGCGCGGTGGAGACCGCCGTCTACCGGCCCGACGCCGACCGCGCCGCCGGCTACGACCTGCTGTACGCCGAGTACCAGCTGCTGCACGACCACTTCGGCACCGGTGCCGACAAGGCGATGCACCGGCTGCGGGACATCCGTAACGCCGCTCTCGCCCGCTCCGACCGGGAGGCTTCCGTCTGATGACCACCACCGCTCAGCCCAGCGCCGACGTGGCCGCCGAGATCGTCCGGCTGCGCGCCGAGGTGTGCCGGCTGCACGAGCACCTGACCCGCTGGGGTCTGGTCACCTGGACCAGCGGCAACGTCTCGGCCCGGGTGCCCGGCGCCGACCTGCTGGTGATCAAGCCCTCCGGGGTCAGCTACGACGAGCTCACCCCGGCGCACATGGTCGTCACCGACCTCGACGGCACCCTGGTCGAAGGCGACTACGCGCCGTCGAGCGACACCGAGGCGCACGCCTACGTCTACCGGCACATGCCGGCCGTCGGCGGGGTGGTGCACACGCACAGCCCGTACGCCACCGCCTGGGCCGCCCGGTGCGAGCCGATCCCGTGCGCGGTGACCGCGATGGCCGACGAGTTCGGCGGCGAGATCCCGGTCGGGCCGTTCGCGTTGATCGGTTCCGACGCGATCGGCCGGGGCATCGTCGAGACGCTCACCGGTCACCGCTCGCCGGCCGTCCTGATGCGTCAGCACGGTCCGTTCACCATCGGCGCCACCGCCAAGGCGGCGGTGAAGGCGGCGGTGATGTGCGAGGACGTCGCCCGCACGATCCACCTGGCCCGTCAGCTCGGCCCGGTCGAGCCGCTGCCGCAGGCCGCGATCGACGCGCTGTACGAGCGCTACCAGAACGTGTACGGCCAGCGGTGAGCTGCGACCGGCGGATTGTTGTACTAAAGGGGGATCTGTGATGGAGGCAGGGAAACGGTCCGCGCAGGTGTGGTTCCTCACCGGCAGCCAGGGGCTGTACGGCGACGACACGCTGCGCCAGGTGGCCGAGCAGTCCCAGGAGATCGCCGGCCGGCTCGGCGCCGCCGACGGGCTGCCGGTCGAGATCGTCTGGCGCCCGGTGCTGACCAGCCCGGAGGAGATCCTCCGGGTCTGCCTGGCGGCCAACACCGAACCCGACGTGGTCGGCGTGATCGCCTGGATGCACACCTTCTCGCCGGCCAAGATGTGGATCGCCGGGCTGGACGCGCTGCGCAAGCCGCTGCTGCACCTGCACACCCAGGCCAACGTCGAACTGCCCTGGGCCGAGATCGACATGGACTTCATGAACCTGAACCAGGCCGCGCACGGCGACCGCGAGTTCGGCTACGTGCAGACCCGGCTCGGGGTGGCCCGCAAGACCGTCGCCGGCCACGTCAGCGACCCCCGGGTCGTCGGTCGGATCGCCGGCTGGGCGCGGGCCGCCATCGGCCACAGCGAACTGCGGTCGCTGAAGCTCGCCCGGTTCGGCGACAACATGCGCAACGTCGCGGTGACCGAAGGTGACAAGGTCGAGGCGCAGGTCCGGTTCGGCGTCTCGGTCAACACGTACGGGGTGAACGAGCTCGTCGAGGCGGTCGACGCGGTGCCGGAGCCCGACGTCAAGGTCCTGGTCGACGAGTACGAGCAGCGGTACCGGGTCGACCCGGCGCTGCGGGCCGGCGGCGACCGGCACGACTCGCTGCGCTACGCCGCCCGCATCGAGCTGGGCCTGCGCGGCTTCCTCACCGAGGGCGGCTTCCGGGCCTTCACCACGAACTTCGAGGACCTCGGCGGGCTGCGGCAACTGCCCGGCCTGGCGGTGCAGCGGCTGATGGTTGACGGCTACGGCTTCGGCGGCGAAGGCGACTGGAAGACGGCCGTACTTGTCCGCACCCTGAAGGCGATGTCGACCGGGCTCGACGGCGGCACGTCGTTCATGGAGGACTACACCTACGACCTGACCCCCGGTCAGGAGCGGATCCTCGGCGCGCACATGCTGGAGGTCTGCCCGAGCATCGCCGCCGACACCCCGTCGTGTGAGATCCATCCGCTGAGCATCGGCGGCCGCGAGGACCCCGTACGGCTGGTCTTCGACGCCGCACCCGGCCGGGCCGTCGTGCTCGGCATGGTCGACCTGGGCGAACGGTTCCGCCTGGTGGCCAACGAGATAGAGGTCGTGCCGCCGGCACAGCCGTTGCCGAAGTTGCCGGTGGCCCGGGCGGTGTGGCGCCCCGAGCCGGACCTGCCGACGTCGGCGGAGGCGTGGCTGACCGCCGGCGGCCCGCATCACACCGTCCTCTCCCAGGCCGTCGGGGTGGACGAGTTGCACGATCTGGCCGAGATGACCGGCACCGAGTTGGCGGTCATCGACGCCGATACGACGACCCGGCGGTTCGCCGCCGAGTTGCGCTGGAGTCAGGCGTACCACCGGCTGGCCCGGGGCTTCTGAGCCGCCGTCCTGCTGCCCGGGTGCTGGCGCCCCGGGCAGCAGGGCGGGTGGATGCCCGGATCAGAGATTTCAGCACCGAGATTTCAGCACCGAGTCCTTCGGGCGTACAGACGCAGGATGTGGCCGAGGTGCTCAGCGCGAATCGTGGCCCGCCCTTCCTTTTCAGTGCGCTCGACTAGGTACTGCTCGTAGCGGCCTTCGGCATTCGGGACCTTCGCCTGGTGACCGGTTCCGATCCGGGAGCCGTGGCAGGGCAGTCCCGGTCTACTCGGCATCGTCGGAGGCCGCCAGGTGACGCCTGGTCGGGGGCTGGTCGGTCACTGCCCCGCGTACCGGGTGGTGGCGCTGGTGCCGGTCCAGGCGGGCAGGTGCATGGTGGTCTGCGCGGCGAGGGCCTGGCT
This sequence comes from Solwaraspora sp. WMMA2101, assembly GCF_049179175.1. Taxonomy (NCBI): domain Bacteria; kingdom Bacillati; phylum Actinomycetota; class Actinomycetes; order Micromonosporales; family Micromonosporaceae; genus Solwaraspora; species Solwaraspora sp. WMMA2101. Next base: position 4,993,503 of record NZ_JBMHMA010000006.1, read on the forward strand.
GGTCTGCCAGCGGCGGAGCGCGTCCTTGATGCGGTCGTTCTGTTCGTAGGTGCGGTCGAGTTCGGCGTAGACGATGCCGAGGTCGTGGGCGATCCGTTCGAGGAAGGCGGCGACTTCGCCGGGGTCGAGGCCCCGGCCGCCGCCGCGCCGGGGGGCCGTCGGGAAGCGGTGGCTGCGGATCTGCCAAGGGCGGATCGGCCGGTACGCGGTGGGTCGCTGGTTGCGGCTGCGACCAGCGGGTACGCGGTAGACGCCGCTGCCCTGCGGCCAGTCACGTGGCGGGGTGGTGGCCATCTTGCGGCGTTGCCAGCGCAGTCGCCAGCGTCGCCAGAGCTCTCGCATCACGTGTTCCTCCCCATTGTCTTCGCTGCTGGTGCCGTTCGGGCGGTGTCGTGGGTGTGTCTGGACGGGGGTGGCCCTGCCGCTTGCCGATCCCGACGGGGCCACCCCACCCCAATCGCCGCAGCCCTCCTTGGCAGTACGGCGACCAGGGCAAACCTTCGGGGCCGGGACGCCCAACGAGCGGCATGACTCGCTGACCGCCCCGACCGGAGGTGAGCGCCCCAAGCTGCCGTGCAAGGAGTGCTCGCGTCAAAACTTAGGCGGCTAAGCCGCCTATGTCAACGAATCCTTGTCGCGGTCACGTGTCTCGTGATCGAATCGGGTTGCCGTGCAAGGAGACTCGAAATGCCTACGCAGCCCGACTATGTCCGCATTTCGGACGCCTACGCCGCCGCGATCGTCAGCGGGCGGCTCAAGCCAGGGGAGAAGCTGCTCTCGATCGCCGAGATGAGCCAGCGCTACAAGGTCGGCGCCACGACCATCAAGATGGTCCTCGTACGGCTGGAAGCCCGCCGGCTGGTCCGCCGTCACCAGGGCAAGGGCACGTTCGTCGAGCCCAGCGACCGATGGCTACTGCCCGACGGCGACGATGATGACGAGCCGGATTTCGAGATCTGAGGGTTGCGGCATAGCGACACTTCGCCTGGCTTCCTGGCATCCAATCGTCACTAACCAGCCCACCTCAGCGGCTGGTAGCCGGGCAAGTGACAAGGAGGGTCGGGAAGGCGGGCTTCTCGTGTCGGGTCAGCCTCGCAGCTGTCGCTGGCGGCCGCACCGACTCGGATCTGCCGCGGTGGGCTAAGCAACGGTTTATTTTGGGGGTCGGCGGCTGGGACGTGCAGACGGTCGACGAGTGCCTTCGCCTGAACGGTATGGCGAATGGTGGTCACTCGGGCAATTTCACCTGCTCGATATTCTGATCGAGCTACGCCGGTGCGAGGGCCGCCGCAATTGCGATGGGTTCTCGCGCCGGCCCCTCGTCGGCGTGTGGACGTGAGGGGGATCCTGTACGATCTGTCAACAGCGCAGGAGGAATACCATGTCAACCCAGCAAGAGTCCCTCAGTTCGGAGCGGACGAACTTCAGAATTGTTTTTGTGGCGGTCCTGTCCGCCCTTGGTCTGGCGACGTTGATCGTGAACTTCCTGCTGGCCGGTGCGGTAGGGGCTGCCGGGGCGGTTGCTTCAATCTGGGGACTGCGTGCCGATCGGCAGCACCGGACCGCGTATCAGGTTTTTCTCGCTATCTCTCTGCTCACCGTGGCAATTTCGCTACTGATGAGCGTTTTCTTGCTCTCGGTGGACCGTCCTGAGCCAAGCGTCACGGTAGTCCCGAAACCATGATCATGGCCTCAGACCACGCGTAGGTTGTCGGTCAGCGTCGGGCGCGCACGCCGCGACCGGCCCACCAGACGACGACGCCGACGGCGAACACGGCCAGCCCGGTGAGCACCGCCGCACCGGGCAGGGTGGCGGCCAGCAGCAGGCAGCCGACGATCCCGACGAGTGGTACGGCCCTCGGCAACGCGCCCTCGTCGCGGTGCAGGGTCAGCGCGGCGGCGTTGGCCACCGCGTAGTAGACCAGTACGCCGAACGACGAGAAGCCGATCGCCTCGCGCAGGTCGGCGACGCAGACCAGGGCCACCACCGCGACGCCGACCGCGATCTCCGCCCGGTGCGGCACCTGCCGACGCGGATGCACGGCGTCCAGCCCGGCGGGCAGGTGCCGGCCCCGGGACATCGCGAACACGGTCCGGGACACCCCGAGGATCAACGCCAGCAGCGCGCCGAGCGCCGCCGTGGCCGCGCCGATGCGTACCACCGGGGTCAACCAGCCGGCACCGACCTGGGACACGGCGGCGGCCAGCGGTGCCGGCGTGTCGGCCAGCCCGGCCGGGCCCAGCGCCCGCAGCACGGCGACCGCGACCAGCGCGTACACGGCCAGGGTGATGCCCAGCGCGATCGGGATCGCCCGGGGGATGGTGCGCTGCGGGTCGCGGACCTCCTCGCCGAGGGTGGCGATCCGGGCGTAGCCGGCGAACGCGAAGAAGAGCAGGCCGGCACCCTGCAGCACCCCCCACCCGTCGACCGGTCCGCCGCCGGCCGCGCCGGCCCCCGCTGTGCCGAGGACCGGTCGGGCACCGCCGAGCAGCCCGACGACGACCACGGCGGCCAGCACCGTCAACACGACGGTGACGATCACCCGGGTCGCCCACGCCGACCGGTGCACGCCGAACAGGTTCAGTACGGTGAGCGCGACCACCGCCGCGACCGCGACCGGCCGGGCGTACGCCGGTGCCAGGTAGCTGCCGACGGTGAGCGCCATCGCCGCGCAGGAGGCCGTCTTGCCGACCACGAAGCCCCAGCCGGCGAGGTGGCCCCAGAGGTCGCCGAGCCGCTGCCGGCCGTAGACGTAGGTGCCGCCGGACTCCGGGTAGCGGGCGGCCAGCCGGGCCGACGACATCGCGTTGCAGTACGCCACCACGGCGGCGATCGCGAGGGCGGCCAGCAGCCATCCGCCGGCGGCGGCCGCCGCCGGGGCGAACGCCGCGAAGACCCCGGCGCCGATCATCGCCCCGAGCCCGACGACCACGGCCTCGCGGGTGCCGAGCCGGCGGGCCAGCGGGATCTCGGCGGCGGTCATGCCGGCGGGAGGGCCGCCCGGTCGCTGGATCCGGGCGCAGCGGCTGTCCGGTCGGCCGGCTCCTGCTCAGCAGCCGCCCGGTCGGCCGGCCCGGCCGCGGCGGCGCGACGGGTGTGGGCCTCCCGGCGCGCCAGCCAGCCGTACCCGACCAGGGTCATCGCGGCGAAGATCCACCACTGGGCCACGTACCCGCCGTTCTGCCAGCTGTTCTCGTGCCGGATGGCGACCGCGACGAACGCCGGGTCCGGCGTCGGGGTCTGCTCCTGCAGCAGCAGGTAGCCGCCGCGTACCGGGTAGGGCAGCTCGGTGGCGAGGGCTCCGGTGGCGATCCGGCGGGTCTCCAACTTGCCGTCGCGGCGGGTGACCGCACCGGACATCGGCTCCGGCTGGCGGACCAGCCCGATCACGGTCACCTCACCGGTGGGTGTGGCCGGCAGTTGCGGCTGCGCGTCGGCGCCGCTGTCGGCCGGCGGGATCCAGCCCCGGTCGACCAGGACGGCGGAGCCGTCGGCCAGCACCAGCGGGGTGACGATCTCGAAACCGACCCGGCTGTTCGCCGTCCGGCTGCGGACCAGGACCTGGTTGTCGACGTCGTAGCGCCCGGTCGCGGTGACCCGCGTCCAGGTCGCCGACTGCGGCGGCGGCGCACCGGCGGTGCCGGCGGCCGCCCCGGGCGGGCCGACGACCTGCGTCACCGCCACCGGGATCTGGTCGGCGGCGGCGTCGATCCGGTCGTTGACCTCGCTGCGTTGGTGGTAGCGGTCGAGCTGCCAGTTGCCCAGCTGCACCATCACCGTGGCGGCCACCACCGCCAGCGCGAGGTGACCCAACCATCGGGGCGTCAGCAGGAACCGGTACACATGTCGGAGGCTACCCGGTAACGTCTTGCGGCTGTCCCTCCACTCCGTCCGGGGGTGACGGGGCCCGCGCGGCGACCGGCACGACCACCGCACCGGCCAGCTCAGCCCGACCGCCGCAACCGCAGACCAGCACAGAGGAGTCGCAGATGCCGTCCGTGCCCCGCCTGGTGGTGAGTGCCCCCGCCTCCGGACACGGTAAGACCTCGGTGGCGATCGGGCTGCTCGCCGCGTTGCGCGAGCTCGGCCTGAGCACCGCCGGGGCGAAGATCGGACCGGACCACACCGACGCGGCGTACCTCGGTGCCGCCGCCGGCCGGCCCGGCCGCAACCTGGACCCGATGCTGGTCGGCACCGGCCGGATCGGTCCGCTGCTGGCCCACGGCGCGGCCGGGGCGGACGTCGCGGTGCTCGGTGGGGCGATGGGCCTGTACGACAGTCTGGGCACCCGGGCGGACAGTGCGTCGACGGCGACGGTGGCCACCGCGTTGCGGGCTCCGGTGGTGATGGTGGTCGACGCGGCGGCGATGGGCCAGTCGATCGGTGCGCTGGTGCACGGCTTCCGGGCCTACGACGACCTGATCTGGCTCGCCGGGGTGATCCTCAACCGGGTCAGTTCGGCCCGTCACGAGCAGGTGCTGCGCGAGGCGCTCGACGACATCGGGGTGCCGGTGCTGGGCGCGCTGCACCGGGGCGAGCTGCCCGCCGGCATTCCCCGCGCCGCCGGGGTGGTGCCGGTGGCGCACCACAGCATCGACACCGTACGGCTGATCCGTCGCCTCGGTGAGGCGGTGGACGCCGCCGTGGACCTCGACCGGGTGCTGGCCCTGGCCCGGTCGGCGCCGCCGCTGCCGGTGCCGGCCTGGTCGGCCGCGGACGCCCTGGCCGCCGAGGCGGAGGCGGCCGGCGCCCCGCCGGTGACGCCGCCGGTACGGCGACCGGTGATCGCCGTCGCCGGTACGCCGGAGCTGGTCTACGGCTACACCGAGACGGTGGAGCTGATCACCGCCGCCGGTGGGGCGGTGGTGCCGTTCGACCCGCTGCGCGACGAACTGCTGCCGGAGGCGACCGCGGCGCTGGTCCTGCCCGGCGGGTTGCCGGAGGCGTACCTGCCGGAGTTGTCGGCGAACCGGGCGTTGACCGCCGCCGTGGCGGATCTGGCCCGGGCCGGCCGGCCGGTGCTGGCCGAGGGCAGTGGCCTGTTGTGGCTGGTCCGCGAGTGCGACGGCCGGCCGATGGGGGAGGTGTTCGACGCGGCCGCGATGACCTCGGACCGGATGGTCGTCGGCTACCGGGAGGCGACGTCGCGGGCGGCCACCCCGGTAGCCCCGCTGGGTGGCCGGATGATCGGCTACAAGCAGCATCAGGTGGTGGTCTCCCCGCGCGCCGGGCACACCCCGGCGTGGACGTGGGGCAACGGGGTGCCGGAGGGGTTCGTCTGGCGTCGGGTGCACGCCTCCCAGTTGACGCTGCACTGGGCCGGGGCGCCGGACATCGCCCGGCGGCTGGTCCTGGCCGCCGCCGATGGCCGGTTGGCCGGCGCGGACTCCCGGGGCCCGGCTGGCGACGGGCGCGTCCCCGGCCCGGACCATCGCGGTGGCGACGGGCGCGTCCCCGGCCCGGACCTGCGCGGTGGCGACGGTCCGGTCCCGGAGGAGCCGCCGATGCCGCCGATGGGCCCGATGCCGCCCAAGCCGCCGATGGCGCGTCCGACGCCGCTGGCCGAGGAGGACACCGATCCGCTGCTGGTGCACTCAGCCGATGATCTCGGCTGACGGTGGCGCGAACTGGCGTACCGGTCGGTCCTTGAGCGCGTTCTTCAGCGTGCCGGCCGCCGTGTCCACCGGCTTCTGGGACTGCCAGTCGCCGACGGCGTTGAACGGGTTGTCCGGGTCGGCGATGAAGCTGGCCACCGCGAGGTCCGGGGTGTAGCCGGTGAACCAGGCCGACCGGGTGCTGTCGGTGGTGCCCGTCTTGCCGGCGACCGGCCGGCCGACCGCCTTGGCCACGCCGTCGGCGGTGGACCAGCCGCCGCAGCCGCCGGCGGCGGGCCGGTCACCGACCGGGCACCGGGCGGCGTCGGTGGCGGCGCGGGCCACGTCCGGCGAGAACGCCGCGTGGCAGCGCGGGGTGGCCACCTCGACCTCGGCCCCGGTCAACGTCCGGTAGGTGACCGGGCTGCCGTCCGGATTCTCCACCGACAGCACCGGGGAGTCCTCGCAGTGGCTGCCGTCTGCGGCGATGGTGGCGTAGGCGTTCGCCATCTCCAGCGGCGTCACGTCGGACACGCCGAGGGTGAACGCGCCCCATTTGCTGGCGTGCTCGGGGGAGGCGTTGCGCTTGTCGACGTCGGTGCGCCAGCGCAGCCCGAGCCGTTCGGCCATCTGCACCGCCTTCTCGGCGCCGACCTGCTGCAACAGCCACACGAAGTAGGTGTTGACCGACTTGCCGAAGCCGGACCACATGTAGTGGTAGCCGGCCATCGCGCCGGAGGCGTTGCTCGGGCACCAGCGGCCACCGCAGCTGCTGGTGCCTTCGCCGCCGTCGTAGATGGAGTTGATCCGGTGCGGGGCGTTGAAGCCGGAGCGCAGCGGCATGCCGGCGTCCAGCGCGGCCAGCATGGTGAACATCTTGAACGTCGACCCGGCCTGGTATCCGGGCAGGTCGCCGCCGCCGAGCAGCGGGGTCACCGTGTTCGGGTAGTTGCCCTTGACCCCCTTGCTGCGCAGGGTGGGGTTGGAGTGCCCGCCGTTGTCGGTCTGGTCCAGCGAGTAGACCCGGTTGATCGCCATCGCCCTGACGTGGCCGGTGCCGGGCTCGACGGCGACCAGCCCGTGGGCGAACGGGCTGCCGATCGACTCCCGGGAGGTGACCTGGTCCTGGGCGGCCTTCTGGGTGGCCGGGTCGAGGCTGGTGACGATCCGGTACCCGCCGGTGCGCAGGTTGCCCAGCCGCTCCGACGGGCTGTCGCCGAACGCCTTCTGCCCCATCCACCAGGACTTCAGGTAGTCGCAGAAGAAGCCCCAGTCGTTGTGCTCAGCCGGCACCGAGACACACTCGTTGGGTGGCGTACTCAGGTTGAGCTGGATCGGTTCGGCCTTGGACCGCGCGGCGGCGGCGGGGGCCAGGTAGCCCAGCGCGGCCATCCGGTCGATGACGTAGTTGCGGCGTTCGGTGGCGGCGGCCTGGTCCGAGGTGGCCGGGTCGTACTCGGACGGCGCCTTGACCAGGCCGGCGATGAGCGCGGCCTCGCTGGCGCTGAGTTCCCGGGGGTGTTTGGAGAAGAAGATCTCCGCGGCCGCGTAGATGCCGTACGCCCGGTGGCCGAAGTAGGCGGCGTTGAGGTAACGCTCCAGGATCTCCGGCTTGGACAGCTGCTTCTCCAGCTCCATCGCGATCCGGATCTCGCGGATCTTGCGGCCGGGGGTCTGTGCGGTCGCCGCCTGCAGCTCCAGTGGTGTCTCGGCGGTCTCCTGCAGGGCGAGCCGGACGTACTGCATGGTCAGCGTGGAGCCGCCCTGGGACACCCCGCCGGCCTGGGAGTTGGCCACGAACGCGCGGGCCACACCCTTGGGGTCGACGCCGTTGTGCTGGTAGAACCGGACGTCCTCGGAGGCGACGATCGCCTGTTGGATGAAGGGCGACATCTCGGTCAACGGGACGTACTTGCGGTGCTCCTCGTAGAACATCGTCACCAGGGTCCGGCCGTCCGCCGCGTACACGTAGGTGGTCTGGGCCGGGTCGATGTCGCGCAGCTTCTCCGGGACCTGTTCGATGGCCCGGGTGCTGGCGATGACGGTGAGGCCGGCGACTGCGGCCAGCGGGTAGGCGGCGGCGGCGACCACGACGCCGGCGATCAGACCGGCGCGGAGCAACTGGACGAGGCGGCCACGGCGGGCGGGGTTTCGGCTGCGCTTGGTCACGGCTTCAAACGTAGGCCGGACAGCCGCAAAACATGTCCAAAAGGATTAAAACCACAAGACGAATCGTGTCACAAGCGTCACCCTTCGTCGATTTCACCCCCTCCGGGCGGGCATGATCCCCGTCATGCAGCAGTCGGATCGGACACCGGAGGACGGCCAGCCGGCCCAGCGCGGCCAGCCACCCGAGTACGACCTGGGGCACCACGGCGACGTCGACGCCACCCCCGGCCTGGTCGACCTCGCGGTCAACGTCCGCGTCGGCGAACCACCCCACTGGCTGCTCGCGCCGGTCCGGGCCAGCCTCGGCGACCTGGCCCGCTACCCCGACCAACGGCCCGCCCGCGCCGCCGTCGCCGCCCGGCACACCCGCCCGCCCGACGAGGTCCTGCTCACCGCCGGTGCCGCCCAGGGCTTCGTGCTGCTCGCCCAGGCACTGCGCGACGCCCGCCACCCGGTGGTGGTGCACCCGCAGTTCACCGAGCCGGAGGCCGCCCTGCGCGCCGCCGGACACCGGGTCGACCGGGTGCTGCTACGCCCCGACACCGGCTTCACCCTCGACCCGGCGCGGATCCCCGCCGACGCCGACCTGGTCTTCATCGGCAACCCGACCAACCCGACGTCGGTGCTGCACCCGGCCGACACGATCGCCGCCCTCACCCGGCCCGGCCGGACCGTCGTCGTCGACGAGGCCTTCGCCGACACCACCTGCGCCGCCGGCGTACCGGGCGAACCACAGTCGCTGGCCGACCGCCGCGACCTGCCCGGCCTGGTGGTGGTCCGCAGCCTCACCAAGACCTGGGCCCTGGCCGGGCTGCGCATCGGCTACCTGCTCGGCCCGGCCGCACTGCTGGCCCGCCTCGCGGCGGTCGCGCCGCTGTGGCCGGTCGCCACCCCGGCGCTGGTCGCCGCCGAGATCTGCGCCAGCCGCCGGGCGGTCGGGGCCGAACGCCGGTACGCCGCCACGCTCGCCGCCGACCGCGGCCACCTGCTCCGCCGGCTTCGGGAACTGCCCGGCGTCACCGTCGCCGGCACCCCGGCCAGCGCCTTCGTGCTGCTCCATCTCGTCGGCGCCGATCAGGTCCGCCGCCGGTTGCGCCAGCAGGGCTGGGCGGTACGCCGAGGCGACACCTTCCCCGGACTGGGCCCCGACTGGCTGCGGGTGGCGGTACGGGACACTGCCACCACCGACGCGTTCGTCCACGTGCTGCGCGCGACCCTGGAGGACTGATGCTCGACACGGCCCTGGCCGCAATCCGACCACTCGACGACGACGCGATGGCACAGGCCCGGGCGCTGCACGCCCGGCTGACCAAACCCGCCGGATCACTCGGCGTACTGGAGGAACTGTCGGTGCGCCTGGCCGGGCTCGCCGGTGCCTGCCCGCCGCCGCTGCCCGAACCGGGCGCGGTGGCGATCTTCGCCGCCGACCACGGCGTGCACCGCCAGCGGGTGACCGGCTGGCCGCAGGAGGTCACCGCCCAGATGGTGGCCAACTTCCTGGCCGGCGGCGCGGTCGTCAACGCCTTCGCCCGGCAGGTCGGGGCGAGCGTGACCGTGGTCGACGTCGGGGTCGCCACCGCGCTGGAGCCGGCGGACGGCCTGGTCCAGGCCCGGGTCCGGCCCGGTACGGCCGACCTGGCCAGCGGCCCGGCGATGACCGTCGACGAGGCCCGGGCCGCCATCGACGTCGGCCTGCGCGTCGCGGCGGACCTGCACGCCGCCGGTGCGCGGGTGCTGCTCACCGGCGACATGGGCATCGCCAACACCACCGCCGCCGCCGCGCTGGTCGCCGGCTTCACCGGTGCCGACGCCGCCGAGGTCACCGGCCGGGGCACCGGGGTCGACGACGAGACGTACCGGCACAAGGTCGCCGTCGTCGCGGCGGCACTGCGCCGGCACCGGCCCGACCCGGTCGATCCGATCGGTGTGCTGGCCGCGATCGGTGGGCTGGAGCACGCCGCGCTCAGCGGCTTCATCCTCGGTGCCGCCGCCCGCCGGATCCCGGTGATCGTCGACGGGGTCAGCGCGGTCGCGGCGTCGCTCGCGGCGGCGTCGCTCGCCCCGGCGGCCACCGGCGCGATGGTCGCCGGGCACCGCTCGGTGGAGCCGGGCGCTACGGTAGGGCTGCGGCACCTCGGCCTGCAGCCACTGGTCGATCTGGGGCTGCGCCTGGGGGAGGGCACCGGCGCCCTGCTCGCCTGGCCGATCGTGGCCAGCGCGGTCCGGGTCCTGCACGAGGTGGCCACCTTCGACGCGGCGGGAGTCTCCGAGAAGTGAACCTGTACCCCCTGGGGCTGCGCCTGGCCGGCCGCCGGGTGCTGGTGGTCGGCGGCGGCACCGTCGCCACCCGACGGGTCCCGGCGCTGCTGGACGCCGGGGCCGACGTACTCGTGGTGTCACCGGAACTGACCCCGACGCTGCACGGCCTGGTGACCGCCGGCCGGGTGGACTGGCGGCCGCGCCGGTTCGAGCCGGCCGACCTCGACGGGGTCTGGCTGGCCCAGGTCGCCGTGGACGACGCGGCTGCCGCCGCCGAGGTGAGCGCCGCCGCCGAGCCACGCCGGGTCTTCTGCGTCCGCGCCGACGACCGCACCGAGGCCACCGCCTGGACCCCGGCCGTCACCCGGCACGGCCCGGTGACCGTCGCGGTGCTCGGTGGCGGCGATCCGCAGCGGGCGGTCCGGGTCCGCGACGCGATCGGTCAGCGGCTCGCCGACGGCAGCATCCCGGTCGCCGACCCGGCGCCGGCCCCGGCGTCCGCCGGGTCGACCACCGGCCGGGTGGTGCTGATCGGCGCCGGCCCCGGCGACCCCGAGCTGATCACCGTGAAGGGCCGACGGCTGCTCGCCGAGGCCGACGTCGTCGTCGCCGACCGGCTGGTCCCCGGCCTGCTGCTGGACGAGCTGCCGGCCCGGGTGGAGCTGATCGACGCGGCGAAGATCCCGTACGGTCCGGCCGCCGCCCAGGAGGAGATCAACCGGATCCTGGTCGACCGGGCCCGCACCGGGGCGACCGTGGTGCGGCTCAAGGGCGGCGACCCGTACGTCTTCGGTCGCGGCGGGGAGGAGCTGCTCGCCTGCGTCGAGGCCGGCGTACCGGTCTGCGTGGTGCCGGGGGTGACCAGCTCGATCGCCGCGCCCGCCGCCGCCGGCGTGCCGGTGACCCATCGCGGCGTAGCCCACGAGTTCACCGTGGTCTCCGGGCATCTGCCGCCGGGACACCGGCTGTCCCTGGTGGACTGGCCGGCACTGGCCCGGCTGCGCGGCACCCTGGTGGTCCTGATGGGGCTGAAGAACCTGTCGGCGATCACCGACACGTTGCTGACCAACGGTCGCAGCGGGGACACTCCGGTGGCGGTGGTGCAGGAGGCGACCACCGGCGCCGAGCGGGCGCTGACGTCCACGTTGGCCGCCGTGGCCGGCGACGTCGTGGCCGCCGGGCTGCGGCCGCCGGCGGTGGTGGTCGTCGGCGACGTGGTGCACGCGCTGCGCCCGGACGCCGGCTGAAGCCGGTCCTGCGCGCTGACGGCCAAACTGGGCCCTGAAGGCCTGGTCCGGCGCTGAGGTCGGTCCGGCGCTGAGGTCGGTCCGACGCTGAGGTCGGTCCGACGCTGAGGTCGGTCCGGCGCGCCGCGCGACGGCGGACGCGCCGGACCTTCACCCGGTCAGAGCGTGAGCATGTCGTCCAGCAGCAGGGCGCACCGGATCAGACCCAGATGGCTGTACGCCTGCGGATGGTTGCCCAGTCCGCGCTCGGCCATCGGGTCGTACTGCTCGGGCAGCAGACCGGTCGGACCGGCGGTGTCGATCATCTGCTCGAACAGTTCCTCGGCGTCGCTGCGCCGACCGGTCCGCAGGTACGCCTCGATCAGCCAGGCGGTGCAGATGTGGAATCCGCCCTCCCGGCCGGGCAGGCCGTCGTCCCAGCGGTAGCGGTAGACGACCGGGCCGCTGCGCAGGTCGGCCTCGACCTTCAGGACGGTGGCCAGGAACCGGGGGTCGTCGTCGGGCAGCAGCCCGGACAACCCGATCCACAGCGACGAGGCGTCCATCTCCTCGTCGCCGTAGGCGACCGTGTACGCGCCGGCCTTCTCGTGCCAGCCGTACTCCAGCACGTTGTGCCCGATCCGGTCGCGCAGCTCGACCCACTCCGGCCGTTCGCCGCCGCCGTGACGGCGCACCATGTGCAGCGCCCGGTCCACCGTCATCCAGCACATCACCTTGGAGAAGACGTGGTGCCGGGGGGCGAGTCGCGCCTCCCACAGGCCGTGGTCGGGCTCGTGCCAGCGGCGCTCCACCGCCTGCACCATCGCCTCCAGCACCCGCCACTCGTCGTCGCGGACGGATCCGCGCGCGTCGGCGACCACCGCGAGCAGGTCGGCGATCGGACCGAACACGTCGAGCTGCAGCTGATGGTTGGCCAGGTTGCCGACCCGGACCGGGCGGGAACCGGCGTAACCGGGCAGGGTGTCGATGACCGCCTCGGCGCCCAGCTCGAAACCCTCGACTGTGTAGAGCGGGTGCAGCCGCTCCGGGTGCCCGCCGGTGCGGTCCACACAGCCGTCCACCCAGCGCAGGAACGCCTCGGCCTCGGTCAGCGAGCCGAGGTCGACCAGCGCGCGGGCGCTCATCGCGGCGTCGCGCAGCCAGCAGTAGCGGTAGTCCCAGTTGCGGACCCCGCCGAGCTCCTCCGGTAGGGAGGTGGTCGCGGCGGCGAGGATCGACCCGGTCGCCTCGTGGCACAGCCCGCGCAGCGTCAACGCGCTGCGGGTGACCAGTTCCCGGCCGGTGCTGGGCAGCTTCAGCTCGCGGACCCAGTCCCGCCAGGGCTGTTCGGCGGCGGACTGCCGCTGCTGCACCGGTACGGTGTGGTGCTCCAGGCTGTGCGAGCCGAACCGCAGCTCCATGGTGAGCATCCCGCCGAGCGCGGCCAGGTCGACCAGGGCCCGGGCGGTCTCCCGGCCGCCGTCGTCGACGACCTTCCACTCCACGCCGGGGGAGTAGAGCGCGACCGGTTCGTTGGAGCCGAGCACCAGCAGCCCGTCGCCGAGCGGCTGCAGCTGGACGGCGACCTGACCGAACTCGGGCCGGGGCGCGAACTCCAGCTGGGCCTGGCCGGTGCCGGTGAGCACCCGCACCAGGGTGGAGTCGGCGCCGGGGACGACGGTGTCGTCGGCGGCCGGCTCGGCGGTGGGCAGGTCGAGCCAGTCGGTGACGGTCAACCCGGACCAGCGGGTCTCCACGGTCATCGTGCCGGGCCGGTAGCGCTGCCCCAGCGGCAGTCCGCCCCGGGCCGGGGCGACGGTGAAGTGGCCGGCCGGTGCCCCGCCGAGCAGGTCGGCGAAGATCGCCGACGAGTCCGGCCGGGGGTGGCACAGCCAGGTGACCCTGGCGTCCGGGGTGAGCAGCGCGATGGTGCGTCCGTTGGCGAGCATCGAGTGCCGCTCGATCGGTACGGCGTGCTCGCCGTAGAGCCAGTTGCGTCGGGTCTCCAGCAGTACGCCGAGCAGCCGGGCGGCGTCGATCGGCTCGGCCACCCGGAAGTCCGCCCGGGTCTCGCCGTCGCCGATCTTGACGCCGACGTCCGGGCCGTGCAGGTTGGCGAAGGCGCTCTCGTCGGTGATCGAGTCGCCGATGAACAGCACTGCGCTGGCGGAGGTCTGGGTCCGGATCTGGTCCAGGGCGGTGCCCTTGTCGGTGGCGACCACCGACAGCTCGACCACCTCCTTGCCCTGGGTCACGGTGACGTCGGGCCAGCTGGCCGGGCCGGACCGGACCGCGTCGACCACCTCGGCGGCGACCTGCGGGTCGGCACCCCGGGTGTGCACCGCCACGCTGGCCGGTTTGACCTCCAGCCGGATTCCCGGCCGGTCCTTGATCAGCTGCCGTAGCTCCCGCTTGAGCTGGGAGTGCACCTGCAACTGCTCGGGGGCGAGCCGTTCGACGAAGCCGATGTCGAACTCGGAACCGTGGCTGCCGACCAGGTGGACCTCGCTGGGCAGCCGCGACAGTGCGGCCAGGTCACGCAGCGCCCGGCTGGAGACCACCGCGACGGTGGTCTGTGGCAGGGCGGCCAACGCGCGTACCGCCGCGACCGACTCCGGCAGCGGCACGGCCTTGGCCGGGTCCTCGACGATCGGCGCGAGGGTGCCGTCGTAGTCGCAGGCAACCAGGAGTATCGGCATCCGGGCGATCCGCCCGATCGCCGCGCGCAGCTCGGGATCGATCCGGTCCGCGGCCGCGCGTACGTCCCCGTCAAGGACGGACGTTTTCATTCATTCCTCCGTCTCGGGCACACCGAGTTCTGTGAGGAAGGAGCGGGCCCAGTGGCCGACGTCATGGGTCCGTAGGTGGCGTTGCATGATCCGCATCCGCCGCCGGGCCTCGGAACTGTCGACGTGCACCGCCCGCAGCAACGCGTCCTTGACGCCGTCCGGGTCGTGCGGGTTGCACAGGAACGCTTGCCGCAGCTCCGTCGCGGCACCGGCGAACTCGCTGAGCACGAGTGCCCCGCCGGTGTCGGCGCGAGCCGCGACGTACTCCTTGGCCACCAGGTTCATTCCGTCTCGCAGTGGTGTCACCATCATCACATCGGCCGCGCGGTAGAGCGCGGCGAGTTCACTGCGACTGTACGACTGGTGCAGGTAGTGCACGGCGGGCACACCCACCCGGCCGAATTCACCATTAATCCGACCAACTTCGCGCTCCACCTTGACCCGAAGTGCCTGGTAGTGCTCGACCCGTTCGCGGCTGGGCGTGGCGACCTGCACCATAACCGCGTCCGGAACTGTCAGCTTTCCGTCAGCAAGAAGTTCGCGGAAGGCTTTCAGCCTCAGTTCGATGCCCTTGGTGTAGTCCAGTCGGTCCACCCCGAGGATGACGGTCTTCGGATCCCCCAGCTCGGCCCGGATCTGCTTGGCCCGCGCCTGCACCGACGGGTCGTGGGCCATCCGCTCCATCTCGGGTACGTCGATCGAGATGGGGAACGCGCCGGCCTTCACCTTGCGTCCGTCGACCTGGATCATCTGGCCCTCGTAGCGCAGCCCCAGCAGGTGCCGGGCCAGCCGGACGAAGTTCTGGGCCGCCAGCCGCTGCTGGAAGCCGACCAGGTCGGCGCCGAGCAGGCCGCGCAGGATCTCGGCCCGCTGCGGCATCTGCATGAACAGCTCGATCGGCGGGAACGGGATGTGCAGGAAGAATCCGATGCGCAGGTCGGGCCGGATCTCCCGGAGCATCGCCGGCACCAGCTGCAACTGGTAGTCCTGCACCCAGACGGTGGCACCCTCGTCGGCGACCTCGGCGGCCGCCTCGGCGAACCGGGCGTTGACCACCCGGTACGCCTCCCGCCAGCGGCGTTTGAACGCGGGCGTCTCCACCGCGTCGTGGTACAGCGGCCAGATGGTGGCGTTGGACTGGCCTTCGTAGTAGCGTTCCAACTCCTCGGCGCTCAGTGGCACCGGGTGCAGCCGGATGCCCTCCAGGTCGAAGGGGTCGGGCGCGGCTCCTGCGCCGCCGGCCCAGCCCACCCAGGTGCCATGGTGCTGGGCGAGCACCGGATGCAGGGCGGTCACCAGCCCGCCGGGGCTGCGACGCCACTGGCGTCCTTCGGACGTGGTCACCTCGTCCACCGGTAGGCGGTTGGCGACCACTACGAACGAGCTCCGAACCGTCACGTTCCGTACACCTCCGGTGATTACGGGACCGCCATGAGCGTACTGTGCGGGTCAGGCGGTTGGACCCCCGTCCCCCTCCTGGCGTCCCAGTTGTTCCCGCCCCTGGTGCCCAGCCGGGCCGGCCGCCGAAACCAGTGGGGATGGTGTGGTCTGCGACACCGCGCCCGGTGCGGCCGGTTCACGAGCGGTCGCACCGTGGGGTGACATGCGGTCGGGGGGCCGGACCTGTCAGGATTGACGACGGCGTACAGACGTAGCACCAGTCCGCCCGCTCGCGGGCGGGCCTGCATGAGCACCAGTCCGCCCGCTCGCGGCGGGGGTGGGTCGGCGAGAGCCGCGAGACGCCCGCGTCCGGCGGGTTCCACGAGAGTTCTGGAGGTAGGCCGCACCGTGGCCCAGTACATCTACGTCCTCGAGAGGGCGCGCAAGGCGCACGGCGACAAGGTCGTGCTGGACAACGTGACGCTCAGCTTCCTACCCGGCGCCAAGATCGGCGTGGTGGGCCCGAACGGTGCCGGTAAGTCCAGCCTGCTCAAGATCATGGCTGGCCTGGACCGGCCCAGCAACGGTGATGCCCGGCTGATGCCCGGCTACACCGTCGGCCTGCTGTCCCAGGAACCGCCGCTCAACGACGCGAAGACGGTGCTCGGCAACATCGAGGAGGCCGTCGCCGAGACCAAGGCGAAGCTGGAGCGGTTCAACAAGATCGCCGAGCAGATGGCGACCGACTACTCCGACGAGCTGATGGACGAGATGGGCCGGCTGCAGGAGGAGTTGGACCACGCCGACGCCTGGGACGTCGACTCCAAGCTCGAACTGGCCATGGACGCGCTGCGCTGCCCGCCGCCGGACGCCGACGTGACCCAGCTCTCCGGTGGTGAGCGGCGCCGGGTCGCGCTGTGCAAACTGCTGCTGGAGGCACCGGACCTGCTGCTGCTCGACGAGCCCACCAACCACCTGGACGCCGAGAGCGTCAGCTGGCTGGAGCAGCACCTGGCCAAGTACGCGGGCACCGTGATGGCGATCACCCACGACCGCTACTTCCTGGACAACGTGGCCGGCTGGATTCTCGAACTCGACCGGGGCCGGGCCGTCGGCTACGAGGGCAACTACTCCACCTATCTGGAGAAGAAGGCCGCCCGGCTGGCGGTCGAGGGCCGCCGCGACGCCAAGATGAAGAAGCGGCTCACCGAGGAGCTGGAGTGGGTCCGCTCCAACGCCAAGGCCCGGCAGACCAAGTCCAAGGCCAGGCTCGACCGCTACGAGGAGATGGCCAGCGAGGCGGAGAAGACCCGCAAGCTGGACTTCGAGGAGATCCAGATCCCGCCGGGCCCGCGACTGGGCAACACCGTCATCGAGGCGGTGAACCTGAAGAAGGGCTTCGGCGACCGGGTCCTGATCGACAACCTGAGCTTCTCGCTGCCGCGCAACGGCATCGTCGGCATCATCGGGCCGAACGGGGTCGGCAAGACCACTTTGTTCAAGACCATCGTCGGGCTGGAGCAGCCGGACAGCGGTCAGGTGCGCGTCGGCGAGACCGTACAGCTGTCCTATGTCGATCAGAACCGGTCCGGTCTGGACGGCAGCAAGACGGTCTGGGAGGTCGTCTCCGACGGACTGGACCACCTCATGGTCGGCAAGGTCGAGATGCCGTCGCGGGCCTACGTCGCCGCGTTCGGGTTCAAGGGCCCGGACCAGCAGAAGCCGACGAAGGTGCTCTCCGGTGGCGAGCGCAACCGGCTCAACCTCGCGCTCACCCTGAAGATCGGCGGCAACGTCATCCTGCTCGACGAGCCGACCAACGACCTGGACGTGGAGACCCTGTCCAGTCTCGAGAACGCCCTGCTGGAGTTCCCCGGCTGCGCCGTGGTCATCTCCCACGACCGGATGTTCCTGGACCGGGTCGCCACGCACATCCTCGCCTGGGAGGGTGACGACACCGACCCGGCGAAGTGGTTCTGGTTCGAGGGCAACTTCGAGTCGTACGAGAAGAACAAGATCGACCGGCTGGGCGCCGAGGCGGCCCGGCCGCACCGGGTGACCTACCGCAAGCTCACCCGTGACTGACCTGGCCTCGGCGGGCAGCGTACCGGCGGGTGGCGCACCCACCGGTACGCTGCCCGCCGTACCCGGCGGGCAGCGCTACACCTTCCACGCCGCGCTGCGCTGGTCGGACCTTGACGCGTACGGGCATCTGAACAACGCCCGGTTCCTGACCCTCTACGAGGAGGCGCGGGTCGCGCTGATGTTCTCCGGTGGCCGGGCCTGGGGTGTCGACTCGTTCGCCGACGGGGTGCTCATCCACCGGCACGAGGTCGACTATCTGCGTCCGGTCGACTACCGGTTGGGTCGGGCCACCGCCGAGCAGGCACCCAGCGTACGGATCGAGCTCTGGATCGAGCAGGTCCGGCCGTCGCGGTTCACCGTGGCGTACGAGATGTTCGACGGTGACCAGGTGGTCAGCCGGGCCCGGTCGGTCCTGGTGCCGTTCGACCTCGGCCAGGGGCGGCCGCGTCGGCTGACCGACGCCGAGCGGGCCTTCCTGCTGCCGTACGTGCGGCCCGCCGACTGATGGCCGCCGCCTCCCCGGCGGACCCGGGGGCGTCCGGCGGTCACGGGATCACCGGGCTCGCCGACGCCGGCGCCTTCCTCGCCCGGCTGACCCGGCTGGACCCCGCCGCCGTCGTGCGGCTGCGGTCGGTCGGACCGGGTCGGACCGAGCTCTGGGCCCGGCTGCCCTGGTCGGTGCTGGTCCAACGGACGGTCGCCGGACCGGGGCCCGGCGACGTGACCGTCGCCGCCGGGGATCTGCTGGCCCGGCTCGCCGGTGCCGACGGCGTCCTGCCGTCGCGTCGCGACGACGCCTGGCGGTGGCCGGTGCCGTCCGGGACGGTCCGGACCGTGGAGACCGTCCCGGCCGACGAGGTCCGCCGGGTGGCCGCCGCCGCTGCCGGCACCCTGCGGGCCGCCCAGCGCGACGGCGTCGGCGGCCGGGCGGTCGGCGCGCGGGCGCTGCGCGATGCCCTGCTCGACCACGTCGCGATCGTGGTGACCGGCGACGACGCGCCGACCCTGCGGGTCGAGGTTCGTCAGTCGCTGGTGCAGGCGGTGGTCCGGATGAGTTTCCTAGGGGCCAAGGTCGGCCCGGCCCGCCATCGCCAGCCAGTTGGATCTTGGCACCTGGCCGGGCGTCGCGAGCCGGGATCGGGGCCGGTGTCCGGCGGGCCGACCGACGGTGGTACGTCAGTGGTACGGGTCCGGACAGTAGGCAACTGGGTAGGACTTGATGCGCCGTACGGCGTCGCCTGGACACAAAGAGTTAACAATTTGACGCTAGCGCCGATAGCCAATCAGTCGAACGGCTGATGCCTCATCATCCCTCTGGTTCGGGGGGGCCGGTGGGGGGGTGTCTCGGCCCGGCTATCCGGGTACCGTCGTGCCTCGGATCCGACGCAATGTAGGCGCTCGGATCCGCTGGGGAGTGAGGTGCGCATAATGCCGTGGTGGTCGTGGCGCTCCGGTCACGCGAATGCCGAAGAGACAAGTACCCGAAGCAGGTCGGGAGCGGACAGCGGTGTGCGGCTGGGGCCGCCCGCGCCACGTGTGCCGGAACAGAGCGTCCGGCCTGCGGCTGAACTCGGGCCGACCAGACCAGCCGGGCTGCCCTGCCCGGTTCCGGTGCCCGCAGCGGCATCAGGTAAGGAGATGTCGTCGCAGGTCGCGCCGGTGACCCTGCGCCGCGTCGGGGACGCGCTCGACCTGCTCGACATCCGGTATCTCGCCGACGGCGACGGCAGCCTGCTGGCGATGTGGGAACGGCACGCCGTGCTGTTCACCCTCGAGGGACCGGACGACGAGATCCTGGTGGTACGGGCCCGTCCGCACTCGACGGTGCCACCGGACTGGGCCGACCGCGCCTATCGGGTGGTCAACGAGTGGAACCACACCCGACGCTTCTGCAAGGCCTACGTCGGCGACCCCACCGACCGGGGTCAGCTGCCGATCTACGCCGAGTTGCAGGTCCCGTTGGCCGCTGGCGCGCACGACGCGTTACTGGTCGAGGTGCTCGACTGCGGTGCTGCGGTGGCGACCACCTTCGTGGACTGGTTGCACGACGAGGGGGCGCTGCTCTAGCGGCCGTCGCACCGGTGGCGGGTCCGGCGCGACCCGCCCTGCCCGTCAGCCGGCGGCGGGACCGCCCGGTCAGCCGGCGGACAGGTCGCGCCCGGGCGGCTGGGTCGGCTCCATCTCGTTCACCATGAAGTACGCGGCCCGCTCGAGGTAGTCCCAGAGCAGGCTGGCGAGCTCAGGATGCAGCTGCAGCCGGTCGACCGCCCGGCGCATGTGCCGCAGCCACGCGTCCCGCTCCGCGACTCCGATCCGGTACGGCGCGTGGCGCATCCGTAGCCTCGGATGGCCCCGCTGCTGGGAGTAGGTACCCGGACCGCCCCAGTACTGCATCAGGAACAGCGTCAGCCGCTCCGCAGCCGGTCCCAGATCCGCCTCCGGGTACATCGGCCGCAGCAACGGATCGTCGGCGACGCCGGCGTAGAACTCGTCCACGAGACGACGGAAGGTCGGCTCGCCGCCGACGGCGGTGAAGAAGGTCGCCGCCGGGTCGCCGGCGGCGGGCGGCGTGCCGGAGGCACCGGTGGCGGGATCGGACGCTGTCACGCTTCCATCCTGCCAGCCGGGGCGCGGGCGGTCGGCCCGGGTCCGTCAGGCGCTGCCGACCTGGCTCGGCGGCTGGTCGCCGGCGCCGCCGGCCCGGTTCTGGCCAGCGCTCCCGGCGTGTTGGTCGGGTCGACTCCGTGGCACCAGCCGCCCGACCGCCGATCCCGTCGGCCCGCTGCCGGCCGAACCCGTCGCGCCGGCGGTCGGCGGCGTCGTCGTCTCGGCGACCGCGACCGCGGCGGCAGCGGCGTCGAAGCGCTCCGCGTCCGGCCACCGCAGCAGCGCCAGCGAGACCACGATCGCCCCGGCCAGGCTCCACAACCCGACCACCGTGGGGATGTCGAAGCGGTCGGCGAGCACCCCGGTGAGCAGCACCGCCGTGCCCTGGCTGACCTGCATCCCGGTCGCCACCACCCCGAACGCGCGGGCACGGTAGCCCTGGGGCAGGGCCCGGACGAACAACCCGTTGGTCACCGGCAGCAGCCCGGCCACCGCGAAGCCGCAGACGGCGGCCAGCGCAGCCACCACGACGGGACTGGGGTCGAACATCACCGGGGCCAGCACGAGTGGGGCGAGCACCGCGAACGGTCGGATCAGTCGGCTGCGTCGGTCCGGCCGGACGAACCGGCCGATGAGCAGGCCACCGAGGATGTAACCGGTCGGGCTGGCCGCCATGATCATGGCCTGGGCGAGACCCCGGTCGGCGTCGTCGACGCCCGGTTGGGCCGCCCACTCGGCCGCCCACGCGGCCGCCAGCCCTTCGGGGACGATCGCGAACAACGGAACCGTCCACACCAGTACCGCGATGGCGCGCAGGACGTCGGTGCCCCACACCAGCCGGAACCCTTCCGCCGTCTCGCGCAGCAGATGCTGACGGCCGTCGACGCTGGTCGTCGCCGGTCGGGCCCGGATCCCCAGCCGGACCACCAGCGCCGACAGCGCGAACGTCGCGGCGTTGAGCAGCAGCGCCGCACGGGGGTTGACCGCGGCGACGGCCGCACCGGCGACGTACCCGCCGACCTGGACGAGCTGGCTGGTGCTGGCGTTGACCGACAGCCCGACGATCAGCCGGTCGCCGGTCAGGATGGTCGGGATCAGCGCGGATCGGGCCGCCTGGTTCGGTGGGCTCGCCAGGGTGGCGCAGAAGAGCAGCCCCAGCATCGCCCACACCGGCAGTCCGGGGATCGCCACCAGCGCGATGAGCACCATCCGGATGAGGTCGGTGGTGATCATGACCCGGTGGTACGGGTACCGTTCAGCGACCGTGGTCAGCAACGGCCCACCGATCAGCCAGGGCAGGAAACTGACCGCGAAGGCGGCCGCCGACAGCGCGACCGACTGGGTCTGCCGGTAGACCAGCACCGTGACGGCGGCCTTCGCGATGTAGTCGCCGGCCCAGGACAGCGTCACCGAGGCGAACAGGAAACGAAACTCCCCGACCGCGAAGACATCGCGGAAGGTGGCCGGTTTCCCGGCGTGGTGTGTCTCGTCGGACACGGACGGCGCCTCCATCGTTCTCGGCGGCCCGCTCGTGGCAGGTGCGCCGGGGAACGTCCCGGACGTACGGCTGAGCGAAGTGGCGGTGACACTCCGATGACACTCGTCCCGGATCATGCCCGATCGGGTGACATCTGGCTAGTGTGAACGGCTGGTTTGTCGTCACTCTGACTAAACGTACGGATGACAACCAGACCGCCATCCGGCGTCGCCGCCCTGCTCATCGGCTGATGGTGACCACCCCCGCCGGCCGTGCCGTCGGGCGGGCTCAGGTCGCCGTGCCCGCGATTCCGCCGTTACCTCTCAGTGGGCTTTAGTGAGCGCACGGTTGGTAGTCCTGCCTTGCGGTAGGACGGTCCCGGTCTGATCCGCTTGAGCGGTGCCGGGTTCACGCTTCACGGCCACCTGCCCGCGTGCGCGGGTCTTCTGGTCGGCTCGACGTGCTGCCACCGGGCCACTCCCGGCGGTTGCCGCCGCAAGGGCGGCCAGGTTCACCGCGGCGTTGTGGTCACGGTCGATGACCAGACCGCACGCCTCACACCGGTATTCACGCTCGGGCAGGGCCAGCTTGGTTTTCACCGTGCCACAGCCCGAGCAGGTCTTGCTGGACGGGTACCAGCGGTCGGCCACCACAAGCCGGCCGCCGTTCCATCCGGTCTTGTACGCCAACTGGCGGCGGATCTCCGCGAATCCGGCGTCGGCGACGTGCCGAGCCAACCGCCGGTTGCGCAGCATGCCGGTGACGTTGAGGTCTTCCACCACAACGGTGCCGTACGTCGTGGCGAGTCGGGTGGTGAGCTTGTGCAGCCCGTCACGGCGCAGATGAGCGACCCGGGCGTGAGCACGACCGAGCCGGCTCGCGGCCCGTTCCCACCGCTTCGAGGGACGTCGTCCGGTACGCCGGTCCGGGCCCTGCTTGCGCGACAGCGTCCGGCCGAGCGCATGCATCCGTTGCCGCGCGGCCACGAGGTGGCGCGGGTTGTCGACCAACTCGCCGGTGGACAGCACCGCGAGATGCCGGATACCGACGTCCACACCAACCACCGAGCCGGGTCGGGCCGGGCTGCGTTCGGCGCGTTCGACCTCGACGGTGAACGACACATGCCACCGCCGGCCATCACGACGCACTGTCGCGGACATGATCCGGGCGGTGCCGGCTTCAATACGGCGGGCGAGCTTGCGGGCGGACTCGTGCAACTTCAACCGGCCCAGCCGGGGCAGCACCACATGCTTGCGGTCCGGTTCGACCCGGATCGCCCCGGTGGTGAACCGCACGCTGGGCGTGGTACGGCGGCGGGACTTGAACCGGGGGAAACCCGACGGCCGACCGGCGCGTTTCCCGCTGCGGGAATCAGCCCAGTTACTCAACCCGCGAGCGAGCGCGTCGAGGCCGGTGTTGAACGCCTCCTTCGACACCTCACCCCACCACGGCGCGACTTCGGGCTTCGCGGCGTTCCATGCCTTCCGAAGACCGGCCAGCGACCAGGACAGTGACGGCGTCAGCAACTCGTCTGGCACGCCATAGGAGCGTTCGGCGATGCGCTGGCCCATGACCGCCTTGACCCTCGCGAGCGCCCAGTTGTGGGCGAGCCGGGCGGCCCCAGCGTGCGCAAGGACGTCGCGTTCCTGGCGCGAGGTGAGGTCGAGGGCGAACCGGTACGCCTGGATCGTCTTCACGCCGGGCCACTCCCGGTGGCGACTTCGACCGCCCGGCGGACACGGTTCGCGCCAGCGCGACGCCCGTACAGGCGGGCGCACAACGACGTCAGGATCTCCGTCACGTCGCGGACCAGATCATCGTCGACCTCAGCCGGGTCGACCACCAGCAGCCGGCGGCCCTGCGCGGCCAGCGCCGCCTCAACGCACTCGGCCCCGAACCGGGCGAACCGGTCCCGATGCTCAACCACGATCGTCGCCACCTTCGGGTCGCGCAGCAGCGCGAGGAACTCCTCGCGGTGCCCGTTCAACGCGGATCCAACCTCGGTCACCACCCGGTCGACGCCGAGTTTCCGCCCGGTGGCCCACACGGTGACCCGGGCGACCTGCCGGTCCAGGTCGGGTTTCTGATCGGCTGAGGACACCCGGGCGTACACCACGGTCTGCCCCGTCTCGGCCGACGTGCCGGTGACCGGCTCACCGACCATGATCAGTCGACCGATCCGGTAGGTGGGAACAGGCAGCGTCCCGGCTGCGTACTGTCGCCGAGCGGTGATGTACGCGATGCCGGTCGACGCTGCCCACTCCTTGAGGTTCACGCGAGCATCATAGCAGCCTCAAGAGCGCCATAGATGCCCGAAGCGCCAACAGTCAGCTACCCTCCTGCTCACCGGCCGACCCACGGGCGACGAACATCCGCCCGGCGGCGATCTGCGCCGAGATCCCGGAGGTCTGCAACGCGGCGGCCAACTGGCGGCGCAACTGCCTACCCACAGTGAACTGGCCCTCCGCGGTGGTCTTGGCGACCGTACGGATCACCGCGCCGTCGATCGTGATCTGTTCCACGCCGAGTACGTCGGGCGGCTCGACGAAATGGTCGGCGAACTCACCGTCGGCGGCCACCCCCAGAGCGGCGGTACGCAGTACCGCGGTGGCCTGCTCCGGGTCGGCGAAGCCGATCGGCATGTCGACCACGACCATCGCCCAGCCCTGGCTCTTGTTGCCGACCCGGATGATCTCCCCGTTGCGGATGTACCAGAGCACGCCACGGGCGTCGCGGACCGTGGTGATCCGTAGGCCGACCGCCTCCACCACTCCGGTCGCCTCGCCGAGGTCGACCGTGTCACCCACCCCGTACTGATCCTCCAGCAGCATGAACAGGCCGGAGAGCAGATCCTTCACCAGCGCCTGCGCCCCGAAGCCCAACGCGATGCCGGCGATGCCGGCGCTGGCCAGCAGCGGGGCGAGGTTGAAGCTCAGCTCGCCGAGGATCAGCAGGACAGCGAGGGAGAACACCACCGCGCTGACCATGCTGCGCAGCACCGACCCGATCGCCTCGGCCCGTTGCCGCCGTCGCTCCGGCATCGCCACCGGTCCGACCGGTGGCACCCGTTCGCGCAGCGGGCGCAGGATCGCCGGGCCGGACACCGTCGAGGTGCTGGTCACCAACCGCCGGATGGCCCGGTGCAGCAGGTACCGCAGCACCACCGCCGCGATCACGATCAACAGGATCCGGATCGGCTTGACCAGCAGCCAGAAACTCCCCTCGGCCAGCCAGGGCAGGCCGGTCCAGTCGAACACCTGGTTGCAGACCGGATCGTCCTGCGGGCACTCCGGGCTCACCGTCGGCGCGGGTGACTCCTGCGCCGACCAGGCCAGTGGCCCGGCGGCGTCAGCGGGTGGTAGCAGCTGCACGGTCATTTCGTACCGTACGTCGCCCACCGGTCGGCGGGCGGCCCACCCGGGCGGTGGAACCGGACGCAACAGGTCATCGGCGCACCATCCGCCGACCGCACACGGGGTAGCGGCCGAATAGTACGTGCATTCGGGTCATCTATCGGGGACTATTGGCGCACAGGTGTCGGCGTCACGCCGACGCAGGTCACGGTCCGATGGTCGGATCGTGTCGATTCACGTCGGGTGCCAGGAGCGGGTGGGAACACAACCGGGAGGGTGAGCGGGATGCCTGACATACGACCCACGGTGGGCTCCGGTTCGTTGGTGCTCAATGCCACGTACGAGCCGCTGTGTGTCGTGTCGGTGCGTCGGGCCGCCATTCTCGTGCTCTCCGCGAAGGCGGTCTGCGTCGCCGACGGCGAGGGCATGCTGCACAGCGCCCGGCAGCATCTGCCGGTGCCGTCGGTGGTGCGCCTAACCCGGTACGTCCGGGTGCCGTACCGCACCCATGTCGGCCTGTCCCGGCGGGCGATCTTCGCCCGCGACGGCGGGCGCTGCGGCTACTGCCGGGGCCCGGCGGAGACCATCGACCACGTCTTCCCCCGCAGCCGGGGCGGCCGGCACGTCTGGGAGAACGTGGTCGCCGCCTGTGCCCGCTGCAACCACACCAAGGGTGACCGGACACCGGCGGAGCTGGGCTGGCGGCTGCAGACCGCGCCGGCGGCGCCGAAGGGTACGGCCTGGCGGGTGCTCGGACACCGGGCGCCCGATCCACGGTGGGCCGACTGGCTGGACCTGCCCGAGGTCGAAGCCGCTGCCTGAACCGGGCCGGCTCAGCCGCCCTCGGCGTCGACCAGGGAGGCGAAGACGACCACGTTGTCCGCGTACCCGGTGGAGCCACCCACCCACTGGCCGCCGCAGGTGATCAGGCGCAGGCCCGCGCGGCTGTAGTCGGCGTACACCCGCTCGGCCGGCAGGGACGACTTGTCGAACCGTTCCACCGAGTTGACCTCGAAGACCGCCACCGAGCCGTCCATCCGCCGGATCTGGATCTTCGCACCCGGCTGCAGCGTGCTCGCCTGGTAGAACACCGACGGCCCGGTGGTGGTGTCGACGTGTCCGACGATCACCGCCGGGCCGTTCTCGCCCGGCGTCGGGCTCGCCACGTACCAGCCGGCCTCGTTGTGCCGGTTCAGCTCCGGTACGGCGATCGTGCCGTCGTCGGCCAACCCGACGTCGTGCACCGCCGCCTGCAGCCGCAGCGACGGAATGGTCAGGCTGACCGGGTCACTGGCCGCCATCGGCGGGTGTTCCCGGCTGACGTGGCGCTCCCCGCCCGGCAGCCACCGCGCCAGCGGCGTGCCGGTGACCCGTTCGAAGCCGAACCCGGCGACGAACACCCCGACGACGATCAGCACCAGGGCCACCGGGCGCAACCGGGGCGTACCTGATCGGGCCCGCCCGGCGGCACCCGCGACCTGCCCGACACCGGCCCGACCGCGCCGGCGACCCCACGGCCAGCCCCGGTGGGCGCCGGAGCCGCGCCGCCGGGCCGGTGCGGACCGGTCGGCCGCCCGGGAGCGGCCCGGCGGGCCGGTGGGCTGCGAGGCCGCTACGGCGGCCACCCCGCGCACCGGTGCCCGGGCGATGCCCCGGGCGGTACCCGGGATCGCCGGCAGTGGCACCACCGGACCGTCGGCATCCGAGGCCGGCCTGGGCCGGCCGTAGGTGCTCACCCGTGGCGTGACCGTGTGCGCGGTGGTCCCGGCTGTGCCGATCTGAGCCAGCACCGACACCAGAGCGCCGTACAGCCGGTCCTGCGACGGTGCGCGACGGGCGGCCATCTGGCCGTCGGCGGGTCAGGCGCCGGAGTCGGCGCGGCGGCGGCGCATGGCGAGCAACCCGATGCCCACCCCCAGCCCGACCGCGGCGATCCCACCGGTCAGCAGGGCCGAGCCGCCGGCTCCGGTACCGGCCGAGGCGGTGCCGCCCCCGCCGGCGTCCGGCCCCCGGGTCGGATGGGCGGTACCGGTCACGGTGAGCGTGGTGGTCGCCGTGTTGCCGTTCTGGCACTGCAGGTCGACCGGGTAGCGCCCCGGCCGTTTGCTGCCGGGCACCGTCACCTGGCCGGTGAGCAGACCCTGGTCGGGCGTGACGATCACCCGGCCGAAGGCGTCCGACTCGACGGTCGCCTGGCTGTTGTTGTCGTCGCCGCAGCTGGCCCGGATCGTCAACCTCTCACCGGCCTGCACCGTGCTCGGCTCGGCCTCCACGTACGTGCTACCGGCGTAGGCCGGTGTCGCCGTCGCCAGGACCGTCGCGATGCCGATCAGCACGGCCATGGCCAGGCTGGCGAGCGTCCGGACCGGTTGCCTCGATTCCCGCATGATCCCCTCCCGAGCTCACCGGTCGGACTTCCCACCACGGCCACCGGCACGCCGTACCGACCGGGTGAATCGGGCCGTACCGACCGGGTGAACCCCGCCGCACCACCCGGGTGCGTCCGGTGCGCGGGTGGCCTGCCAGGATCGACCCATGCCGCAGATCCATGAGTTGAGCGCGGTGGAGCAGGCGGCCGCGGTCCGCCGGGGCGAACTGCGCAGCATCGACCTCGTCGAGCACTACCTGACCCGGATCGCCGCGCACTCCGACACCGTCGGCGCCTTCGTCACGGTCACCCCGGACGCCGCCCGCGCGCAGGCCAGGACACTCGACGAGGTCCCGCCGGCCGGCCGCGAGCGGCGGCACCCCGGCCCGCTGTACGGCGTACCGGTGGCGATCAAGGACCTCACGCTGACCGCCGGGGTGCGGACCACCTTCGGCTCGGCCGCGTTCGTCGACCACGTACCGAGCGTCGACGCCGACGTGGTGCGGCTGCTGCGCGCCGCCGGCACCGTCAGCCTCGGCAAGACCAGCGCCGCCGAGCTGGGCTGCTCCCTCTACACCGAGGGCGAGGTCGCCCCGCCCGCGCGCAACCCGTGGGATCTGACCTGCACCGCCGGCGGCTCCAGCGGGGGTGCCGCCGCTGCGGTCGCCGCCGGGTTGGTCCCGTTCGCGCAGGGCTCCGACGGCGGCGGCTCCAACCGGATCCCGGCCGCGCTCTGCGGCCTGGTCGGCTACAAACCGACCCGGGGGCTGGTCTCCGGTGGGCCCCTCGGCGCCGGCGGGTTCGGGCTGCCCAGCCACGGGCCGATCGCCCGGACGGTGACCGACGCCGCCGCGCTGCTCGACGCCATGGCGGTGCCGGTGCCCGGCGAGCCGTACCTGCCACCCGCCGCGCCGGCCGGCGGGTACCTGGCCGCCGCTCGGGCCGCCGATCCCGGTCGGCTGCGGATCGGCCGGTTCACCACCCCGATGCTCGCCGACGAACCGGTGCACCCCGACTGTGTGGCGGCGGTGGACACGGCGGCGGCGCTGCTCGCCGACGCCGGCCACGACGTGGTCGAGGTCCCGGCACCGCTCGGGCCGCAACTGTGGCCGCTGTTCGAGACCATCTGGTACGTCCTGGCGCTGTCCCCGGTGCCGCCACAGCGGCAGAACCAGCTGCTGCCACTGACCCGGCTGCTGCGCGAGCGCGGTCAGGCGATCAGCGCGGCGACGCTGGTCACCACGCTGAGTGAGCTGCAGGTCCAGGTACGCCGGGCGATGCACGCCGTCGCCGGGCTGGACCTGCTGTTGTGCCCGACGCTGAGTCGGCCACAGGCACCGGTCGGCTGGTTCACCGAAACGGGTGACCCGGCGGAGGATTTCGACCGGCAGCGGCGCTTCTCGCCGTACTGTGCGGTGTTCAACGTCACCGGGCAACCGTCGGTGTCCGTTCCGGTGGCGGACAGTGCTGCCGGTGCGCCGGTCGGCGTCCTGCTGACCGGGCAGGCCGGTGCGGACGCCACGGTGCTGGCCGCCGCCGCCCAACTTGAGCAGCGGGCCGGCCGGACCGGGCGGCACCCGGAGATCTGGTGGGCCGACGGCTCCGCTACCGTGAAGGCGTCTGAGCCGCAACGGGCTGGCGGCGCGGCCACGTCCAGGACTTCTGACATCCGCTGAGTCCCTTGAACCGATGCCGGGGGGCGTTGAGATTGTCTGTAACCCACACGGTGCTGTACTTCGTCGTCATCCCAGCGGTCGTCGTACTCGTGGTGGCCGCTCTGGCGCTGGTCGGCGGGCGCGGTGGGGCGGACCGCCGCTACCGTCCGGGCCGACCGTTCGAGTTCAGCCCGGTCTGGTACGTCGCCGCCGGCGACAGGTCCGCAGGGGTCCAGGCGGCGGAGCTGCCGGCCGGTACGGAACCGGCGGCGATCGAGTCCGCTGAGGCCGGTTCCGGGCAGTCCCGGCCGGGTGTGACGGGAGGCGCAAGTGACCGTTGGTGAGCAGGTGCACGAGCAGTCGAGTGACGCCACCCGCCGGGCCGCGACCATGCCGGGGCCGTTCAACACCCGGCAGCTGCTCCGCCTCGACGAGGCATTGCGGCTGGCGGACTCGGCGACCGGCCTGGCGTTCAGCATCTACGTCGGCGAGATCGAGGAGCCGTCCCGGGAGTACGCGGTGACCCTGCACCGGCAGCTCACCGACCCGGACGCCTCGGTGCTCATCGCCGTGTCGCCGAACCAGCGGCTGCTGGAGATCGTGACCGGCGCGCAGGCGCGCCGGCGGATCCCGGACCGCGACGCCAAGCTCGCCGCGCTGTCCATGGTGGCCTCCTTCGGCGGCGGCGACCTGGCCGGCGGCCTGGTCAGCGGCATCGACCAGTTGGCCTCGCGCGCCGGCAAGATCTGATCGGTCCGCTTCGTGCCGGTCAGGGCACCAGCACGGCCCGACCGTGGATCTTGCCCTCACGCAACTGCTGGTACGCCTGGACCGTCTCGGTCAGCGGGAACGTCTGCACCTCGGCGCGGAGCAGACCCTGCCGGGCGAGCGCGATCACCTCGGCCAGTTCGGCTCGGGTGCCCCAGAACGGGACGATCACGTCGGTCTCGAACGGCACTGGCGGCGGGCCTTCCGCGGTCGGTGTGACGGGCAGCGTACCGCCGCCGAGGCCGACGAGAGTGAGCTGCCCGCCGGTGGCGACGACCTGACGGGCCGTGTCGAGGGTTGCCTCGCCGCAGACGAAGTCGAGGACCACCTCGGCACCGTCCGGTGCCGGACCGGTCAGTTCGCGGATCTGCTCGACCGCCGCCGGCCCGGCCTGCACGGTGTGGTGCGCGCCCATCTGTTTGGCCAGCCGTAGCGCGGTGTCCCTGGTGTCCACCGCGATGATCGTCGCGGCGGTGGTCGCCGCGAGGATCTGTACGGCCATGTGACCGAGACCACCGATGCCGATGACCACGCAGCAGGTGCCGGGTCGGAGCGCGTCGCGGCTCAGTGAGATCGCGTGGTACGGGGTGAGCCCGGCGTCGGTCAACGGCGCCGCCTGCACCGGGTCAAGCCCGCCCAGCGGCAGCAGCCGGTCCGCCGGCACCACCACGTGGTCGGCCAGGCCGCCGTCGCGGCTGAGGCCGACGCCGCCGACCGGTACGGTGCGGCACTGGTTCTCCCGCCCGCGCAGGCAGGCCCGGCAGCGCCCGCAGCCGAGGATTCCGTACACCGCCACGGCGTCCCCGTCGGACCATCCGCTCACCCCTGGGCCGAGCTGAGCGACCCGGCCGGCGATCTCATGGCCAAGGGTCATCGGGGTGGGGAAGACCCCGGCGGGCGCGTCGAGGATGTGCAGGTCCGAGTGGCAAGCGCCGACGGCCGCCGTGGTCAGCAGCACCTCGCCGGGACCGGGGGTCGGGGTGGGCACCTCGACGAGTTCGAGGGTGCCCGGCGCGGTGAGTTGGATGGCACGCATGCCTTCAGCGTCGGCCCTGCCCGCCGGCCCCGTCCGGCGAACCGCCCCGGATCACCCGCTGCGGCTGAGTCGCCCCGTCCCGCGTCGCGCCGAAATGGATGCCGCCGTACCGACCTTGATCGGCGAAGTCGGGTCTTCTACGAGACGCGGTCCGTCGCGCCAAGGTAATAGCGGACGGCGGTCGTCAGGGCCGTGAGGGTCGGGTAGGTGAGCTGGCCGGCCGGTCCGGCGACTGACGCCGGTCGAGCGACCGCACCCGGGAGAGGTCGATGACAGCGGCGCTCGGCCAGTCCTGCCGGCTGAGCGGCACGAGGAAAGCAGGTGCGGGGTCGGGCGCGGTCCGTTCGCGCCTGCTCGGCGGTCGATCCGAGGGTCAGGCGTCGCGCTGCGCAAATGGTCGCTGCACACCCGACTGGGTGCCACAGTTGGTGCGCAGACAGCCGGCCGTGATCGGATCTGTCGTCGGATGATCGTCGGTCACCTCGGCCTGACGAAGACGCCCCGCCCTTTGACCACCTGGACGAGGCCCTCGTCTACGAGGACACGCACGGTGTGTAGCACGGTCCCTCGGGCGAGTCCGTACCGCTGCTGAAGCTGGACGACGCTGGGGATCGGCCGGCCCGGCGGTAGTTCTCCGGCTTCGATCTGGGCGCGAAGCAGGTCCGCGAGTTGGCGGTAGAGCGGCACCGGCCCGTCCGGATCGATCACGGCCCGAACGATATGCGTTGGCGGCGGGCCACATTCTGTTATGGCAGACCATGGACGACCATGTACCGCCAGCGGTAGAGTTCCTTCATCGACGCGGAATGAGGAGGGCCTATGGCCGAGACGTTGGTGGTTGGTCCGCGCCAGCTACCGGGGAGCGGTTTGGTGAGAGTCTGGATCGACAGCGGCAGCGGCGGCGGAAGCTATATCAAAGTCCGGCGGGAGCAGTTGGCACCTGCTGAGATGGCTCCGGCGAAGGTGAGGCCGCAATCTACCGGCTTCGCGCGCAGAACCGGCCAGCGCCTCCGCCACCGCCCGTTGACCGGAAGCCGTGACGACCTGGCAACGCTGCTGACCTCACGTCGACGGCGAGTTCCACATCTGGCCGCCGCCCTGCGCGTCGGCTGAGCCCGACGACCGGAAGGGCGGCACCGATGTGAGGCTGAGGCACCCTACGACTCAGTTGTCAGGTATCTCAGCCTCACATCGATGGCGTCCGGTGCGCCGAGCCGGCCGGTCGGCTAGGGATTCGCTCAGCTGGCGGCAGCCGTGTCGGTGGCCCGCGCGGTCAACGCCCGGACCACCCCGTCGCGGCCCTCGGCGACCAGCCGGCGCAGCGGTGCCGGGTGGCCCTCGCCGGCCAACCACTCGTCGGTCGCGTCGACCGTCTCCTGCGACACCAGGTACGCCGGGTAGGCGAGCATGACGAACTCCTGCGCCGGCTCGCTGTCGC
Source organism: Solwaraspora sp. WMMA2101 (assembly GCF_049179175.1). Classification (NCBI taxonomy): domain Bacteria; kingdom Bacillati; phylum Actinomycetota; class Actinomycetes; order Micromonosporales; family Micromonosporaceae; genus Solwaraspora; species Solwaraspora sp. WMMA2101. The sequence continues at coordinate 5,025,708 of NZ_JBMHMA010000006.1, forward strand.
GGGTCGCCCAGATCCGGCCGGCCACCTCGAAGTACTTCTGCCGGTACGGCGCGGTCAGCTCGATCTGCGTCGGGTGCTGGAAGCCCTGCAGCAATGCCCGGTGCTGCCAGTTCGGCAGGCTGTCGGGTCCGGTCAGCTGGGCCCAGACGGCCGCCTTGTTGGCGACGTCCGGCAACAGGGCGCGGGCCAGCGCGGCCTCCCGTTCGCCACTGGCGGTACGGTCCCGGGCCAGCTCGGCGTCGATCTGTTCGCCGGTGGCGGCACCGTTGGCGGCCAACGACTGCAGCACCGTCCAGCGCAGCTCCGTGTCGATGGTCAGCCCCGGCACCACATCGGCGCCGTCGAGCCAGCCCCGCAGCACCGCCAGGTCGTCGTCGGAGCGGGCGGCGGTGGCGAAACTGCGCGCCCAGGCCAGCTGGAAACCGCTGCCCGGGTCGGCTGCCCGCAACGCCGTCCGGGCGGTACGGGCCAGGTCGGCCCAGCCCTGCGGTGCCCAGCCCGGCTCGGCGTAGAACGTCAGCGTGCTGGTCGCCTGCCGCAGGGTCGCGGTCACCAGGTTGATGTCGGTCTCGGCGGGCAGCCCGGCGAGGACCAGCGCGACGTAGTCGCGGGCGGCGAGTTCGCCGTCGCGCACCATGTCCCAGGCCGCCGCCCAGCACAGCGCCCGCGCCAGCGACGACTCGAACGCGCTGATGTGCTGTACCACGTTGGACATCGAGTCCGGGTCGAGTCGCAGCTTCGTGTAGCTCAGGTCGTCGTCGTTGAGCAGCAGCACGTCGGCGGCGCGCTGCCCGACCAGCTCGGGCAGCGCGGTCCGCTCACCGCTGATGTCGACCTCGGCCCGGTGCCGGCGCACCAGTCGCCCGTCGACCAGGTCGTAGAGGCCGACCCCGATCCGGTGGGTACGCAGCGTCGGGTATCCGGTCGGGGCCTCCTGCAGCACCGTCACCTGCTGGTAGGTGCCGTCTGCGCCGACCGACAGCTCCGGCCGCAACGTGTTGACCTGGGCGGTCTCCAACCACTGGGCGGCGAACTTGCGCAGCTCCCGACCGGAGGCGGTCTCCAGCTCGGTGAGCAGGTCGTCGAAGGTGGCGTTGCCCCAGGCATGCCGCTGGAAGTAGCTGCGCAGGCCGGCCAGGAACGATTCCAGACCCACGTACGCGACGAGCTGCTTGAGCACGCTGGCGCCCTTGGCGTACGTGATGCCGTCGAAGTTGACCTCGACCGCCTCCAGGTCCGGCATCTCGCAGTAGACCGGGTGGGTGGAGGAGAGCTGGTCCTGCCGGTAGCCCCAGTTCTTGCGGACCGACAGGAACGTGGTCCAGGCGTCGGTGAACCGGGTCGCCTCCGAGTTGCACCAGTGGCTGGCCCACTCGGCGAACGACTCGTTGAGCCACAGGTCGTTCCACCAGCGCATGGTGACCAGGTTGCCGAACCACATGTGCGCCAGTTCGTGCAGCACGGTGTTGGCCCGCTGTTCGTACTCGAAATCGGTGACCTGGGAGCGGAAGATGTAGTGCGCCTCGGCGTGGGTGACCGCACCGAAGTTCTCCATCGCGCCGGCGTTGAAGTCCGGCACCCAGATCTGGTCGTACTTGGGCAGCGGGTACCGGACCCCGAACTGGGTCTGGAAGAAGTCGAAGCCCTGTGCGGTGATCAGGTGCAGGTCGTCGACGTCGAGGTGGTCGGCCATGCTGGCCCGGCAGAAGTAGCCCAGGTCGACGCCGTCGTGGCTGCGCCGTACCTCGTGGTACGGGCCGGCGCACAGCGCGGTGATGTACGTGCTCATCCGCGCCGACTCGACGAAGTGGACGGTCTTGGCGTCGGTACCGGCCGGCTCCTCGCTGGCGACCGGCATGTTCGAGATGGCCCGCCAGTGCGCCGGCACGACCGCGTGCCAGGTGTAGACGCTCTTGAGGTCGGGCTGGTCGAAACAGGCGTACACCCGCTGGGCGTCGGCGGTCTCGAACTGGCTGTAGAGGTACGTCTCGCCGTCGACCGGGTCGACGCTGCGGTGCAGGCCCTGCCCGCTGGCCGAGTAGCTGAAGTCGGCCTCGACGACCAGGGTGTTCTCGGCGGCCAGGTCCGGCAGGGTCAGCCCGGTCTCGGCCGACCAGCCGGCCGGATCGAGCGGGCGTCCGTTGAGCGTCGCGGTGTGCAGCCGGTCGGCCGCCACTTCGATGAAGGTGCTCGCGCCCGGCTCGGTGCAGCGGAAGGTGACCGTCGTCGTCGAGCGGAACACCCGGTTGTCCGTGGCGTTGCCGGCGGCGGACAGGTCCAGGTGGATGTCATACCCGGTCACATCGAGCAGGCGGGCACGTTCAGCCGCCTCGACCTGGGTCAGGTTGCGCACTCCAGCCACCGTGGTGCCTCCGTCCGAAATCGTCCTGCCGTCTTCGTCGACGGCACGGGGACCTGCTGGGAATGGCCCCGTTCGGCCAAGTCTTTCACGTCATGGGCCGGTGGCGAGGCCGGCCCACATCATGGACGTGGGGTGGGTTGACCGACGTCCGGCGAGGTAAACCGGACCGGGACGGCCCAACGCCGCCGCAGAAAAGAGAGGGAGTCTGATGTCCGACCGTCAGACCGTGGACATGTACTTCGACCCGATGTGCCCGTGGGCCTGGATCACCTCGCGGTGGTTGCTGGAGGTGGAGCAGGTCCGGCCGGTGGACGTGCGGTTCCGGGTGATGAGCCTGGCCGTGCTCAACGAGGGGCGTGATCTGCCGGAGGAGTACCGCAAACTGCTGGACCAGGCCTGGGGACCGGTCCGGGTCGCCGTCGCGGTGCAGGAAAAGCACGACCAGGCGGCGGTACGGGCGGTCTACACCGCGCTGGGCGAGCGGATCCACCTGCGGCGGGAGAGCATCGACGAGCAGCTGTACGCGGGGGCGCTCGCCGACGCCGGCCTGGATCCGGGGTTCGCCGCCGCGGCCGCCGACCCGACCTGGGACGGGCCGCTGCGGACCAGTCATGCCGCCGGGATGGCGCCGGTCGGCATGGACGTCGGCACTCCGGTGATCCACGCGCCCGGCCCGGACGGCACCGGCCAGGTCGCCTTCTTCGGCCCGGTGGTCACCCCGACGCCGCGTGGCGAGGCCGCCGGGCGACTCTGGGACGGGGTCCTGCTGGTCGCCTCGACCCCGGGATTCTACGAGCTGAAGCGGTCCCGGGACGTGGATCCCACGTTCGACTGACGGGCGGAAAGTCCCCGGCGTGTCGCTGCACGCGCCACGTGACGCGTCGGCGACGCGGGTCGTTTCCCAGGATGTTCACCCCGCCGGCCCGGCAGGTAGCCGGGTCCACCCGACGCATCGGAGGTCAACATGCTGGTCGACATCGACATCGACGCCGACTACTGGGATCTGCCCGTGCTGCGTGAGGCGATCGCGGCCCGGGTCTGGGGCGCGGCGACCGAGGACGGCCCGTACGGGCCGGCGCCGTCGTACCCGTTGGCGGCCGTGACGCCGTCGTACCCGTTGGCGGTCGGGTCGTCGTACCCGACGGCGGTGGTGCCGGCCGCCCGGTCCGCCGGTGGCCGGCACCGGCGTGCCACCCCGGTGGGATGATCCGCCGCGCCCGCCGCGCCTGCGATGGGCAGCGGCCCGGTGGAGCCGGGCCGCTGTCCATCGGGTGGACAGGGCGGATGTATCGGGCGTCACAGCAGACGCCGCCGGTAGCGTCCGCGCCATGACGGTCGCACACCCGATTCCCCGCGCCTGGATCACCACCGGAGACACCGGCGCGCAGAATTACGACGAGTTCGCCTCCGACGCCGAGATCACCGCGATCATCGAGGCGAATCCCCGTAGCGCGTTGGCGGTGGAGATGCCGCACCGGGCCCCGGAGAGCCTGGGCCGGTCCTTCCTCGACTGCCTGCCGGTCGCCGCACAGCGGTTCGCCCAGGCCCGCGCCGACGGTAGCTACACCCCGGACGACCAGGTGGCGGTGCTCTACCGGATCACCGAGCCGGCCAGCGACGCGGCCGCGTACGGCCTGTTCGTGATGGTCGACACCGACCAGATCTCGACCAGCGCCGACGAACCGGGCCTGGTGATCCGCAACGAGGACGTGTTCATCGCCAAGGTCCGCGAACGGGTCGCGCTCGCCGAGGCCGTCGGGCACCTGCTCTCCCCGGTGCTGCTGCTGCAGACCGGCGTCGGCGACGAGCTGCACGCCGCGCTGGCCGCGGCCTGCGACGCCGCCGGCGCACCGGCCGCGACCGACCTGGACCAGGCCGGCCGCACCCATGCGATCTGGCCGGTCGGGCCGGGCCCGCTGCAGGACCGGCTCTGCGCGCTGGCCGGCGGCGGCGAACTCGTCGTGGCCGACGGCAACCACCGCAGTCTCGCCGCCCAGACCGGCGGGCTGACCCGCTTCCTGGCGGTCGTCACCACTCCGGCCTCGGTCGCCATCCAGCCGTACAACCGGCTGGTCAGCGAGTTGCCGTCGACCCCGGACGAGCTGCTGGCCGGGCTGCGGGCCGCCGGTGCCACGGTGACGGCGCTCGACGGTGCGCCGACGGTGCCGTCCGTCGGCGGCACCGTGCAGCTCTACCTGGCCGGTCGTGGCTACGAGGTGACCCTGCCGACCGGCTCCGGTGACCGGGTCGACAACCTGGACCACGCCCTGGTCGAGCGGGTGCTGCTGCGCGGCGTCCTCGGCCTCGACCCCGGTGACAAGCGGATCACCTACGTCGGCGGCGACTATCCGGCCGGCTGGCTGACCGGTGAGGTGGACGCCGGCCGGGCCGAACTGGCGGTACTGATCGCCCCGGTCACCGTCGACGACTTCGTCGCGGTGAACCTGGCCCGGCAGAAACTGCCCCGCAAGAGCACCTGGTTCACCCCGAAGGCCCGGGGCGGCCTGGTGGTGGCCGAAATCGGCTGACCCGGGTGTGCCGGTGCCCGGCCGGCGCTGACAGACTGCGGGTATGCGCGTCTACCTGGCAGCCGACCACGCCGGCTACGAGCTGAAGGTGCACCTGGCCAACCACCTGGCCAAGCAGGGGTACGAAGTGACCGACGTCGGACCGCACGAGTTCGACCCGGACGACGACTACCCGGCGTTCTGCCTGCACGCGGGCGCCCGGGTGGTCGCCGACCCGGGCAGCCTCGGGGTGGTGATCGGCGGTTCCGGCAACGGCGAGCAGATCGCCGCCAACAAGGTCCCCGGGGTCCGGGCGGCCCTGGCCTGGAACCTGGAGACCGCGCAGCTGGCGCGCACCCACAACGACGCCAACATCGTCGCGATCGGTGCCCGTCAGCACACCCTCGACGAGGCGACCACCCTGGTGGAGGCGTTCCTGGCGACCGGATTCTCCGGCAACGACCGGCATGCCCGGCGGATCGCCCAGGTCGCCGCGTACGAGGTCGACCGGGAGTTGCCGCCGCTGCCGTGACGGCGTCGTCAGCGGCGGGGCAGGTCCTCCCGGGGCACCCAGTGCCGGCGGACGATCGTCAGTGTCTCCTCGGCGGCGGCGAGGTCGTCTCCGGTGGGCCGGGAGGCGTCCCGGGCCCGTAGCGCGGTGGCCGGGTTGACCTGCGACGTGCCGGAGCCGACGAGACCGCGCAGGCCCCGGTCGGTGTCCCGGTCGTCGGAGCCGTAGCCGCTGCCGCCACCGCCGCCGGAGCGCCCGATGGTCTGCCGGCGCTGCCGATGCCCGCCGGGCTCCGGCCCACGCGGTACGGGGGAGGGCGGCCGGGGCCCCGGTGCCGGCGGGCGGGCCGGGACCGGATCAGGGCCCGTCGGCGGGACCGGCCACTGCGCTGGTCGGTTTGCGGCCGCCGGCGTCGGGCGGTCCGATGCCGGCGTCGGCCGGTCCGATGTCGGTGCACCCGGCTCGGTCGGCGTGCCGTGCCGCTGCCGTCGCCGTCGCCGTTCGATGTCCGCCATGCGCCGACCGTACCGCGCCCGGCGGCGGCTCAGAACACTTCGATGCCGGCCGGGGCGCGGTCCCAGCCGAACGCGGTCGCCGCCTCGGTCACCGCGCCGTGGCGCAGCTCGCGGACCCGGCCGGCGGCGGCCAGCGCCCGCAGCGACACCCCACCCAGGTACGCCGCGCCGAGATCACGCACGTCGCAGGCCAGATCCGCCGGTTCGGTGCTCGGTACGCAGCGGGCCCGCTCCCGGTCGCCGGTGAGCCGCCAGCGGCCGGCGTTGTCCGGCAGCAGCCCGTCGGTGACGTCGACGACCACGTCCACCCCGGCGGCGTACCGGCGGGCGGCCAGTGCCGCGCCGACGTCGACCAGCCGGACCCAGAGGCTGTCGGCGAGGGTCGCGCCGAGCTGCCGGGGCTCGTCGACCAGGTGCAGCAGCGGTTCGTCGGTCGCCGAGTACCGCAACGAGACACTGCGGCTCAGGTCGATGCCGGTGAGGAACCGCCACAGCTGCGCGTACGCGGCCGGATCGTCGGCCACCGCCTCGACGACCTGGACCCGGGCCTGCGGGCCCCGGGCGGACCAGTCGCTCGTCGTGCGCCACAGGGCGTAGCCGTCCGGCCCACCCGGCCCGTCGTGGACCACCGCGCGCAGCGCCGTCTGCCCGGACTGCCGGGCGGGCGTGTCGGCCAGCACGTACCGCCACCAGCGATCGTCGCGGCCCGACCAGCCGGGCCGACCGACCCGGACCCGCTCGTAGACCGCCGCCAGCGCCGGTGCCAGCGCGTCGGGGTCACCGGTGCGCAGGCCGGTGGTCGGACCCGAGCCGGCGACCCGGGTCTCCCGTAGGTCGATGTCGAGTTCGAGGCGCTGCGCCGCCATGCCGTAGCCGTACCGGGGATAGATGCGACCCTCGCTGGCCCAGAGCACCGCCACGGCCTCGCCGCCGTCGCGGACCTCGCGCAGCTGACGGTGCATCAGCCGGGTGAGCAGCCCGCGTCGCCGGTGGGTCGGTGCCACCACCACCATCGTGACGTGCGCGGCCGCCAGCACGTTGCCGGGAACGGTCAACTGCCGGGTGTACGCGCCCGCGTGGCCGACTATCCGGTCGTCGTCGGTGACGACCAGGCACCGGTCGGGTTCGAAGACGTCGCGTTCCATGGCGACGAAGTCCGGGTCCGGATTCTGGTGGAACGCCGCCAGCAGCAGCTCCAGGACAGGATCGAAATCCGCTGGTACGGCGGCCCGCATCGGCGGCGAAATATCGGTCACTGCACCTGTCTAGCCGATCGGTGGCGGGGTCGGCGACCTATTTGTCGGCTCGCTACTCTCGAAAGTGAGCATCTAGCGGTACGGGGGTCCGCCCGCACCCGTGGGGAGGAAACATGCCGGATCAGCACACGCCATGGGCCGAGCGGACCGTCGAGGTGCCGCCGCAGCGGACACCGGACGGCGGCGAGACCGCGACCCTGCCGGGCGGTGCGCCGGGTGGTGCCGACGCGGCGGGCGGCCCCGGCGCCGACGGTGCCGGGGTGTTCCAACGCGGGGTCGCGCAGGTCGGCCGGGCCACGCCCCGGACCGCCGAGTTCACCGCGCCGCACGAACCGACCGGCACCGGCTGGCCGCCGGAGGCCGGCGGACCCGGCTGGGCGGACGGCCCGGTACGCCAGCCCCGCCCGCCGATGAGCCACCATCTGGCCCAGTTGCGCCGGGGCGGTGAGTGGAGCGTGCTCGGCGGGCTGTTCGCCTTCGTCTGCTGGGGCGTCTGGGCGATCTCGGCGCGCGGCAACCTGGGCAGCCCGGTGCTCACCTTCGTGCTGACCCTGCTGGTCGGCGTCGGTCTGTTCGCGCTCTGCCGGGTGGTCGGCCGGGTGGTGCTGGAGCGCCAGCTCGGCCGGGTACGCCGGGGCGCCCGCGCCTCGCACATGGTGACCGGCGCGTACCTGATCGTCGTCGGGTTCGCGTACCTGCGGCAGACCGAATGGGTGGTCAGCGCCTGGAACTGGATCGCCGGTTGGTTCTGACCCGGGCGGTGCCGTCCGGCCGGCGCTACCGTGACGACATGCGCAGTCGCGGCGCGACCCTTCTGGCGGCCTGGTGCCTACTGCTGGCCGTCGGGCAGACTCTGGCGTTCGCGCTGGTCTGGTGGGCCTTCGTCCGGACCTGGCGGGGGCAGATGCTCGACACGATCGCGCTGACCGGCAACTCGATCGGCCAGGACGAGGCGTACGGGCCGGCGAGCACGGTTCTCGGTGTGGTGTCGGTGGCGTCGTTGGCGCTGGCGACCGGGGTCATCGGGTTCATCGCGCTGCTGCGCGGCCGGGTGCTGCTCGCTGTGGTGGCGATGGCGGTGATCGCCGGGTCGAACCTGACCACCCAGCTGTTCAAGTACCGGGTCGGCCGGCCGGATCTGGGCGTCGACCCGATCGACGCGTACGCGGCCAACAGCCTGCCCAGCGGGCACACCACGGTCGCCGTGTCGGTGGCGGTGGCGTTGGTGCTGGTGTTGCCGGCGGCGCTGCGGGGGATCGGTGCGCTGGCCGGCGCGGCGTACGCGGCGGCCGCCGGGGTGGCGACGCTGTTGGCCGGTTGGCACCGGCCCAGCGACGCGGTGGCGGCGATCCTGGTGGTGGGGGCCTGGGCGGCGGCCGGGATGCTGGTGCTCGCGCTGGCCCGGCCGGCCGACGCCGAGTTGCGCCCCAGCGGCCGGCACCCGGCCGCGTCGACCCTGCTGGTCACGGCCGGGCTGGCGTTGCTGGTCGTGGCCGGGCTGGCGCTGGTGTCGACCGAACCGGTGACCGCGACTGCGCTGGAGGTGGTGAGCCGCCGCCGGCTGTTCGTGGCCTACGCCGGCAGCGCGGCGGGGATCGCCGGCACGGCAGCGTTGGTCCTGGCGACGGTCCTGGCCACCGCCCGGTACGTGGTCGTCTCCCCGGCCGCGGCCCCGGACCGCGCGACGGTGGGAACCGTCCGGGATTGAGCCACGTCTCAGTGGACATGACGACTTATCGAGGCGTACGGGTGGCGGCGACCGCCGCCTCCCTGTTGCTGCTGACCACTGCATGTGCCCAGACCGGCGGGGCTGACGCCGCCGAGGACGCCGTCGCTGGCGGCTCGGCGCTGTCCGGCGACGCACTGGTGCTGCGGGTGGACCACACCGGTGGGTTCACCACCCCGGCGATGCTGGCGACCCGGCTGCCGTTGATCAGTGTGTACGCGGACGGCCGGGTGATCACCCAGGGCCCCACGATCCTGGTCTATCCCGGTCCGGCGATGCCCAACCTGCAGGTCCAGACGATCAGCGCCGAGCAGGTCGACGACCTGGTCAAGCAGGCGCTGGCCGCCGGGGTCGGGACCGTGTCGGACCTCGGCACCCCGCCGGTGGCCGACGCCACCTCCACCCGGTTCACCGTGCAGACCGACGACGGCGTCGAGCAGTTGGAGGTCTACGCGTTGGCGGAGGCCGCCGACGCCGGGCAGTCAGGGCTGACCGACGAGCAGGTCTCGGCCCGGGAGAAGCTGCGGGCGTTCGCCGACTCGCTGACCGACCTGCCGGGCACGATCGGCGGCTCGGCGGACGATTCCGCGCCGTACGTGGCGACGGCGATCGCCGCTGTCGCCGAGCCGTGGGTGGCCGTCGACGAGACAGTCGACGCCAGCCAGGCGGAGGTGGCCTGGCCCGGCCCGCAACTGCCCGGTACGGCGCTGTCGCCGAACCTGGAGCTCGGCTGCGTGACGGTCACCGGTGCCGAGCTGGAGAAGTTGCGGACGCTGGCGGAGGACGCCACCACCGCCACCCCGTGGACCTCCGACGGTAAGCGGTGGACCGTCACCCTGCGGCCGCTGCTGCCCGACGAGTCGGACTGCGCCGACATCGCCGCGTCGCGCTGACCCTCCCCAGCCGCCGGCGATCCCGGTCGGGGTGTCCGCGACGACTCGTCGCGGACACCCCGACCGGCTGCGTCCTCGTCGGTGTGCGGCAGCCAGCTGCGGCTCAGTCGGTCTCGTACCCGAGGTTCGGCCGCAACCAGCGCTCCACCTCGGCCAGCGGCACCCCCCGTCGGGCGGCGTAGTCCTCGGCCTGGTCGCGGCCGATGCGTCCCACCGTGAAGTAGCGCGACGCAGGGTGGGCGAACAGCAGTCCGCTGACGGCCGCAGCCGGGGTCATCGCCCCCGACTCGGTCAACGCGATCCCGGCCCGACCGGCGTCCAACAGGTCGAACAGCTGCCACTTCTCGCTGTGGTCCGGGCTGGCCGGGTAACCGAGCGCCGGGCGGATTCCCCGGAACCGTTCGGCGTGCAGATCCGCCACGTCCGGGTCGGCGTCCGGCTCGTACCAGTCCCGCCGGGCCCGCAGGTGCAGGTGTTCGGCGAACGCCTCGGCCAACCGGTCGGCCAGCGCCTTCACCATGATCGCCCGGTAGTCGTCCTGAGCGGCCTCGTAGCCGGCGGCCAGCTCCTCCGCGCCGTGTACGGCGACCGCGAAGCCGCCGAGGTGGTCACCGGCCGGGGCCACGTAGTCGGCGAGGCTGCGGTTGGGTCGGCCGGCCGGCTTGGTGGTCTGCTGACGCAGCATCGGCAGCCGTACCGACTGGCCGGAGTCGGCGCCGAGCACCAGGTCGTCACCGTCGGAGTGGGCCGGCCAGAACCCGTACGCGCCGTGCGCCCGCAACGAACCGTCGGCGATGATCTGGTCGAGCATCGTGTTGGCGTCGTCGAACAACTCCCGGGCGACCGGCTGCTCCAGGATTGCCGGGTACTTGCCCTTGAGCTCCCAGGCCAGGAAGAGGAACTGCCAGTCGATCATCGGCCGGAGCTCGTCGAGGGTGGGTTCGACGTAGCGCACCCCGGTGAACGCCGGCACCGGCAGGTCGTCGAAGGAGACCGTCTCCCGGTTGGCCCGGGCCTGGGCCAGGGTGAGCAGCGGCTGCCGCCGGTTGGTGTGCTGCTCGCGCAGCCGCTCCTGGTCGGCCCGGTTGTCTGTGTCGAACTGCTCCGCCCGGTCGGCGCTGAGCAGGTCGGAGACCACCCCGACGACCCGGGAGGCGTCGAGGACGTGCACGGTGACGCCCTCGTACGCCGGCGCGATCCGCACCGCCGTGTGCTGGCGGGACGTGGTCGCCCCGCCGATCAGCAGCGGCAGCTTCAGCCCGCGGCGCTGCATCTCTCCGGCGACCGTGACCATCTCGTCCAGCGACGGGGTGATCAGGCCGGACAGCCCGACGGCGTCGGCGTTCTCGGCGATCGCGGTGTCCAGGATCTTCGCGGCCGGCACCATCACCCCGAGGTCGATCACCCGGTAGTTGTTGCAGCCCAGCACCACCCCGACGATGTTCTTGCCGATGTCGTGCACGTCGCCCTTGACGGTGGCCAGCACCACCGTGCCCGGCCCGCGTTCGCCAGCGGGGTCGAACTCGGTGCCGGCGGCGGTGGCGTCCTGGCGGGCCTGTTCCTTCTCGGCCTCCAGGTACGGCTCCAGGTAGGCGACCGACCGCTTCATCACCCGGGCGCTCTTGACCACCTGTGGCAGGAACATCTTGCCGGAGCCGAACAGGTCGCCGACGACCTTCATGCCGTCCATCAACGGACCCTCGATCACGTCGAGTGGCCGGGCCGCCTGCTGGCGGGCCTCCTCGGTGTCGGACTCGATGAAGTCGACGATGCCGTGAACCAGGGCGTGCGACAGCCGGGCGGCGACCGGCGCGTCGCGCCAGGACAGGTCCACGGCGCGTTTCGTGCCGGAGCCGGAGACCGTGCCGGCGAAGGTGACCAGCCGGTCGGTGGCGTCCGGGCGCCGGTCGAACAGCACGTCCTCGACCAGTTCCAGCAGGTCGGCCGGGATGTCCTGGTAGACGGCGAGCTGCCCGGCGTTGACGATGCCCATGTCCAGTCCGGCCCGCACCGCGTGCAGCAGGAACGCCGAGTGCATCGCCTCGCGGACCACGTCGTTGCCCCGGAACGAGAACGACAGGTTGGAGATGCCGCCGCTGGTGCGGGCGCCCGGGCACCGCTGCTTGATCAGCGGCAGCGCGTCGATGAATGCCTTGGCGTACCCGTTGTGTTCGCTGATCCCGGTGGCGACGGCCAGCACGTTCGGGTCGAAGATGATGTCGGTCGGGTCGAACCCGGCCTCCCCGGTGAGCAGGTCGTACGCGCGGGCGCAGATGTCGACCTTGCGCTGCGTGGTGTCGGCCTGGCCCTGCTCGTCGAAGGCCATCACCACCACGCCGGCGCCGTACCCACGGATCTTGCGGGCCTGGTCGAGGAAGACCTCCTCGCCCTCCTTCAGACTGATCGAGTTGACCACGGCCTTGCCCTGTACGCACTTGAGCCCGGCCTCGAGCACGCTCCACCGCGAGCTGTCGATCATGATCGGGATCCGGGCCACCTCCGGCTCGGTGGCGATCAGGTTGAGGAAGGTGACCATCGCCTGCTCACTGTCGAGCAGGTCGGCGTCCATGTTCACGTCGAGCAGGTTCGCCCCGCCCCGGACCTGGTCGAGCGCCACGTCCACGGCGGCCTGGAAGTCGCCGGCCTCGATCAGCCGGCGGAACTTCGCCGACCCGGTCACGTTGGTCCGCTCACCGATCATCACGAACCCGGTGTCCGGGCCGATCTCGAACGGCTCCAGACCACTGAACCGGCTGGTCCGCTCCGGCTGTGGCACGACCCGGGGTGGCGCCCCGGCGACGGCCTTGGCGATCTGCGCGATGTGCTCCGGCGTGGTGCCGCAGCAGCCGCCGACGAGGTTGACCATGCCGGCGCCGGCGAAGTCCGCCAGCAGCGCGCCGGTCTCGGTCGGCGTCTGGTCGTAGCCGCCGAACGCGTTCGGCAGCCCGGCGTTGGGGTGGCAGGCGGTGAAGGTGCCGGCCAGCCGGGTCAGCTCTGCGACGTGCGGGCGCATCTCCTCCGCACCGAGCGAGCAGTTCACCCCGACGACCAGCGGCCGGGCGTGCTCGACGGAGCGCCAGAACGCCTCGACGGTCTGCCCGGACAGGGTCCGCCCGGAAAGGTCGACGATGGTGACGGAGATCCACAGCGGCAGCTGCGGGACGGCCTCGCGGGCCGCCGCGATCGCCGCCTTGGCGTTGAGCGTGTCGAAGATCGTCTCGATCAGCAGCAGGTCGACGCCGCCCTCGGCGAGCGCCACCATCTGTTCGGCGTACGTCGCCTTCACCTGGTCGAAGGTGACCGCCCGGTAGGCCGGGTCCTCCACCCGGGGCGACAGCGACAGGGTGACGTTGAGCGGGCCGACCGAGCCGGCCACGAACCGCCCGCCGAACTCGTCGGCGGCCTGGCGGGCCAGCTGTGCGCCGCGCAGGTTCATCTCCGGCACGTACGCCTCCAGACCGTAGTCGGCCTGGGCGATGCTGGTCGCGGTGAACGTGTTGGTGGTGGTGATGTCCGCCCCGGCGGCCAGGTACTGCCGGTGCACGTCGAGAATCACGTCCGGCCGGGTCAGGTTCAGCAGGTCCGGGTCACCAGCGACGTCGCGCGGATGATCGGTGAACCGGTCGCCGCGGTAGTCCTCCGGAGTGAGCCGGGCACCCTGCAGCATGGTGCCCCACGCCCCGTCGAGTACCGCGATCCGCTGGCTGAGCAGCTCCCGGAGCGCCCGCTCACTGTCGCTGACGTGTGACAAGTCGCTGACGTGTGACAACTGGACCACCTGGCTACCTCCGTACTGTCCGGAGGCGCCCTTGTCACTGGTCACGCCCCCGCTGACAGGTCGTGATCGCGGCCGAGCGTGGCGGGCGCTCCACGCCCGTCGCAGCGCCTCTCGACCTCGCGCCGAGTCTACCCCTGCGGGCCCGGACACACCCGCAGCACGGCTGCCGTGCCCTTCGCACACCTGTCGGGTAGCTTCGTTCACCGGCTGGGCCGCCCACCGCGTCAGGGCGGCCACCGGACCGACGGGAGATGTAACGACATGGGCAGGAAGACGGTGTACGTCTCCGATTTCAGCGGTGCTGTTCTGGATCCGGGCGACGAGGTGGTGCGGGTGGTCGTCCTGGAGCACCCGGACCTGGTCGCCGGCCCGGTGCGGCTGGAAGCGCGACCCGACGAGGTGGACAGCATCGACGACGCGGCGCTCGACGTCGCCGTGGTGGAGATCCACGACGGGCAGGGCGACGGCGAGCCACGCCGGGTGACGCTGACCGCCAGCGAGTTCGACTCGCTCGCCACCGACGTGCCCATGGCCCAGCTGCTGCGGACCGCCGAGCGGGTCAAGCCGGCCAGGACCACCCGCCGGTCGACCGAGCGGATCGACTACGCGACCCTGGAGCACGCGGGCAAGCCGCACCGCGGTCGGACCACCGAGGATGAGGCCCGGCTGGTCCGCGACCACCTCGACGAGATCAACAAGCGGTTGGCCGACGAGGGGCTGCGCCAGATCGACCCGGCCGATCCCGACCACGCCGAGCGGTACGGCTTCGCCACCCCCGCTGAGCCGGCCTGACCAGCCCGGATCGGCCGGCCTGAAATGTCGGTCCCCCGCTGCATACTCCGGTCGGGCCGACGACGGCCGTCGGCGTCGTGCGAACCGGAGGGTGATCAATGGGGACACCAGGTACGCGAGTGCTGCTCGCGGTGGGAACGGCGAAGGGCCTGTTCGTCGCCACCAGCGACGACGACCGGCGTAGTTGGCAGGTGACCGGCCCGCACCTGCCGATGACCGCCGTGTACGCCGTCGCGGTCGACACCCGTCGGGCGGTGCCCCGGCTGCTCGCCTCGGTCACCAGCTCCCATTTCGGGCCGAGCGTGAGCGTCAGCGACGACCTCGGACGCACCTGGTCGGAGCCGCCGCAGCCGCCGGTGGCGTTCCCGGCCGACACCGCAACCGCCCTGGACCGGGTCTGGCAGCTGGTGCCGGCGTCACCGGCCGAGCCCGACGTGGTGTACGCCGGCAGCCAGCCGTCGGCACTGTTCCGGTCGACCGACGGCGGGGTCAGCTTCGAGCTGGTCCGACCGTTGTGGGACCACCCGCACCGGCCGCAGTGGGGTGCCGGGTTCGGCGGTCAGGCGATCCACACGGTGCTGCCCGACCCCCGCGACCCGGCCACCGTGCTGGTCGCCATGTCTACCGGCGGCGTCTACCGCACCGGCGACGCCGGGGCGAGCTGGGCACCGGGCAACACCGGCATCCGGGCCTACTTCCTGCCCGACGAGTGGCCGGAGTTCGGCCAGTGCGTGCACAAGGTGGCCCGGGACGCGGTCGCGCCGGACCGGCTGTATGCGCAGAACCATCACGGGGTCTACCGCTCGGACGACGCCGGGGCCACCTGGTCGTCGATCGCCGACGGACTGCCCAGCGACTTCGGGTTCCCGATCGCGGCACACCCGCACCGGTCCGGGGTGATCTACACCTTCCCGTTGACCGCCGACGCGCAACGGTTCCCGGTCGACCACCGCTGTCGGGTGTTCCGGTCCGCCGACGCCGGAGCCAGCTGGCAGCCGTCGACGGCGGGCCTGCCCGAGCACCCCTACTACCCGGTGGTGCTGCGGGACGCGTTGACCACCGACGACGCGCCGACCGCCGGGGTCTACTTCGGCTCCCGCAGCGGCGACGTCTTCGCCAGCCGGGACGAGGGCGACTCGTGGCGGACCGTCGCCACCGCCCTGCCCGACGTGCTCTGCGTCCGCGCGGCGGTGGTCTGAGTGGTGACCCTGCTGGTGCCGGGTCCGCTGCGGGCCGACAGCGACGGCCAGGCCCGGTTGTCCGTCGCGACCTGCGGCACGCTGCGGGCGGTCCTCGACGAGGTGACCGAGCGCTGGCCGCGCCTGGCCCGCCGGATCCGCGACGAGCAGGGCCAGATCCGCCGGTACGTCAACGTCTACGTCGACGGCGCCGACCACCGGCACAGCGGCGGTCTGGACACTCCGGTCCCGGACGGTGCCCAGGTGCAGGTGATCGGATCGGTCGCCGGCGGCTGAACCCCCGTCCGGGGGATCCGTCGAGGCGGCCGCGACCACCCTCAGCTGGACCGGCATGATGCCGGGCGTGCCACGCCTTCTGATCGACCTCAGCCCGCTGCGGTCCAGTGTCCCGTACCGCCGGATGTGGCTCGGCACCTCGCTGTCGGCGATCGGCACCGGCCTGACCACCGTCGCGGTCAGCCTGCAGATCTACGACATCACCGGGTCGACCTTCAACGTCGGCCTGGTGGGGCTGTTCGCGCTGGTACCACTGGTGGCGTTCGGCCTCTACGGCGGGGCGATCGTCGACGCCTACGACCGGCGTCGGGTGGTGGTGACGACCTCGACCGGCCTGCTGCTGGTCGGAGTGGGCTTCACCGCCCAGGCCTGGTTCGACGTCGGCAGCGTCGGGCTGCTCTACGCCCTGGTGGCGGTGCAGAACGCGCTGTTCGCGGTCAACAATCCGGCCCGTACGGCGATCGTGCCGCGGCTGCTGCCGGTCGGCCTGCTGCCGGCGGCGAACGCCCTCACCGGTCTGTCGATGGGCCTGTCGTACACGGTCGGCCCGCTGCTCGCCGGGGCCCTGGTCGGCTGGTGGGGCTACTCGGCGACGTACGCCGTCGAAGTGGCGCTGGTGGCGGTGGCGCTGGTGACCCTGGTGGCGTTGCCGCCGGTGCCGCCGGAGGGCGAGGTCCGCCGGGCCGGGCTGGCGTCGGTCTGGGAGGGCCTGCGATTCCTCGGCACCCGACCCAACGTACGGATGACGTTCCTGGTCGACCTGGCCGCGATGGTGTTCGCCATGCCACGGGTGCTGTTCCCGGCGATCGGAGCGACCGCGATCGGCGGCGGGGCGACCACCGTCGGTCTGCTCAGCGCCGCCATCGCCGCCGGTACGGTCACGGCCAACCTGTTCTCCGGCCCGCTGGGCACGGTCCGTCGGCAGGGGCTGGCGGTGCTGCTGTCGGTGGCGGCGTGGGGTGCGACGATCATCGCGTTCGGGCTGGTCGTCGCCGCGTCGCCCGGCCCGGCACCCGGTGGCGGCGCGGGTCCGGCACTCTGGCTCGCGGTGGCGGCGCTGGTGGCGGCCGGTGCGGCCGACGCGGTCAGTTCGGTGTTCCGGATGACGATCCTGCAGGCGGCGACGCCGGACGCGCTGCGGGGCCGACTGCAGGGGGTCTTCATCGTGGTGGTCGCCGGTGGTCCGCAACTGGGCCAGCTGGTGCTGGGCACGACCGCGCAGTTGACCGGGGAGGCGCTGGCCGCCGTGACCGGCGGCGCGGCCTGTCTGCTGGTGCTGGTGGCGCTGGCCCGCTACCAGCCGGGGTTCGCCCGGTACGACGCCCGGGATCCCACTCCCTGAGCGGCCGACCGGCACCGGCACAATGGTCGGCACCGGCACATCGGTCGGCGCCGACCACGAGACGGTCTGCGCTGACCCGTCCGACCGCCGGTACCGACGTGCGCCGAAGGAGTCGCTCGATGGACAGGTTCACCGGCCGGGTCGCCGTGGTCACCGGAGCCGCCCAGGGGATCGGGGCCGCCACCGCCAGGCGGTTGGCCGACGAGGGTGCCACCGTGGTGCTGGTCGACCTGAGCGCACAGCGGGCCCAGCCGGTGGTCGACGAGATCGTCGCCGCTGGTGGCGCGGCGGTCGCCGTCGGCTGCGACGTGACCGACCCGGTGGCTGTCGACGCCATGATCGACCGGTTGGCGGCCGACCACGGTCGGCTCGACATCCTGGTCAACAACGCCGGGATCACCCGGGACAACATGCTGTTCAAGATGCCGGTCGACGACTGGGACGCGGTGCTGCGGACCAACCTGTCGAGCATGTTCCACTGCTGCCGGGCGGTGCAGCGGCACATGGTCCCGGCCCGGTACGGCAAGATCGTCAACCTGAGCAGCCGGTCCGCGCTGGGCAACCGTGGCCAGGTCAACTACGCGGCGGCGAAGGCCGGGGTGCAGGGGCTCACCGCGACCCTGGCGATCGAGCTGGGGCCGTACAACATCAACGTGAACGCGGTCGCCCCCGGCTACGTGGCCACGGCGATGACCGCAGCGGTCGCCGACCGCATCGGCGTGGACCCCGAGGAGCACCGCCGGCAGGTGGCCGAGCAGACGCCGTTGCGCCGGGTCGGTCAGCCGGCGGAGATCGCCGCGGTCATCGCCTTCCTCGCCAGTGACGACGCGTCCTACGTCAGCGGACAGACCCTGTACGTCAACGGCGGTGCCCGCTGACGCGACCGGGCTCACCGCTCCCGGTAGCTGGCGTGGTCGAAGTCGGCGTAGCCGCCGTCGTTGCCGATGTCCTGCACCCAGAGGCCGACGAACGCGCCGGTGAACCCCCACGCCTCCGGCTCGCCGTCGGTCATCCGGGCGGCGTACTCGTCGGACAGGATCGTCGCGTCGAGCTCCACCGGCAACTCCCGCCACTGGTCGCCCCGGTGGTAGCCGAACCGCAGCACCGGGCCGTCGAACACCACCCGCAGGCCGAGCTGGTCGACTTCGGTGACGTCGACACTGACCTGCGGGTACGCCCGGCGGCGCCCGCTGTCGCAGCTGAGCAGCTGCAGCTCCTGGCGACCGTCGTCGGTGCGGGTGACGTACGCGTAGTGCCAGTTCTCGGTGTTGTAGTAGCCGGTGACCCCGGCCAGCTGGCGTGGGGTGTCCGCGCGGAACTCGACGACGGTGTCGAACACGCAGTGCGACGCCCCCACCCGGCGGGCCACCAGGCTGGGGCGCTGTCGACCGACCGGTGACTGACCGCCGACGACGCGCAGGTGCGACGGGCGGCTGGTCAGGTCGAGCCAGTCCGGCGTGGCCGGGCGGCGCAACGTGGCCCAGCGTGGACCGAGTTGCGGGCTGTCGAAGTGGTCGGTCTCCGGCTCGGCGGGCCAGGGGTGCGCCGGCAGGTCGGGGGCGGGGACCTGTTCGGCCGGGAGCTGCCCGGCGACCCGGGGCCAGCCGTCGGCGGACCAGTCGACCCGCGCGATGGCGGTCTCCCGGCCGAGGACGCAGCGGCCGAGCGGGGTGTACGGCCGGGCGACCAGGTGGGCGAGGTACCACTCGCCGCGTGGTGTCTGCACCAGGCTGCCGTGTCCGGCCTTCTGCAGGGTCAGCTCGGGGCGACCGACCGAGGTGAGCATCGCGCCCTGCGGGTCGGCCTCGTACGGCCCGTGCAGCGACTGGGACCGGGCGACGGTGACCTGATGCTCCCAACTGGTGCCGCCTTCGGCGGTGACCAGGTAGTACCAGCCGTCGCGCCGGTAGACGTGCGGCCCCTCGGTGAGCCCGGCCGACGTACCGGTGAAGATGGTGACCGCGTCGCCGACCAGTCGCTGGGCCTCCCGGTCGTAGCGCTGGATCTCGATACCACCGAAGCGGTCCCGGCCGGGCCGCCAGTCGGCGGTCATCGCCAGCAGCCAGGTGCTGCCGTCGTCGTCGTGGAACAACGAGGCGTCGAAGCCGTGGGCGTGCAGCCGCACCGGGTCGGACCAGGGCCCGTCGATCGACGGCGCGGTGATCAGGTAGTTCTGCGGGTCCCAGTAGCCGCTGGCGAAACTGGACACATCACTGTAGACGAGGTGGAACAGCCCGTGCGCGTACGTCAGGTCGGGTGCCCAGACGCCGCAGGAGTCGCCGGCGCCGGTGAGGTCCAGCAGTCGGCGTTCGGTGAGCACTCCGCCGATCGGGCGCCAGTGCACGAGGTCCCGCGAGTGGTGCAGGGTCACCCCGGGGTACCACTCGAACGTCGAGGTGGCCAGGTAGTAGTCGTCGCCGACGCGCAGCACCGACGGGTCGGGGTAGAACCCGCGCAGCACCGGATTGGTGATGACCCGGGCCGAGGTGGCTACTTCGGTCGTTTCGGTCGGCATCAGTGGTCCTCCGGGCTCGGGCTGCGGCACCATTTCGATAGTTTTCCGGAAAGTATGCCACCAGGATCGATGTTGCGGGAGCCATTGATTCCTGCGCATGGCATCGGGATTCCGGTCTTGACCGTCGCGGGATGCCGTCGTAGCGTGACCGCAACCATTGCCTGATGTCGATCTAGCGGCGAAAAGTTTCGGTGACCGGGATCGATCGTATTTGGTATCCGACGGCGTGCGTGTCCTCCGCGACGTGCCCGCCCATGTGAGGGGACGGCGCATGGCGAGTCCGATCCACCTGTCCCGCCGGTCGCTGCTGGGCCTGGCCGGCCTGGGCGCCGGAGCGCTCGCGCTCGGCGCCTGCGGCGGTGACGACGGCGACGGCGGTCCCGGCTTCGACTGGTGGCACATCCAGAACACCGACCCGATGCTGCCGGTCTGGGCTGCCCTGGCCGAGGAGTTCCAGGCGCAGAACACCGGCGTCACGATCACCGTCACGCCGTTGGAGAACGAGGCGTTCAAGGCCCGACTGACCACCGTCACCCAGGCCGGCAACCCGCCGGACCTGTACCACACCTGGGGCGGTGGGGTGCTGCGCCAGCAGGTCGAAGCAGGACTGTGCAAGGACATCACCGACGCCGTCGCCCCCTGGCGGGACATCCTCGCCCCGGCGTCGACCCTGCCGTACGAGGTCGACGGCCGGCTGTACGGCGTTCCGTTCGACATCGGCATGGTCGGCTTCTGGTACAACAAGGCGCTGTTCGCCGACGCCGGTGTGGACGCGCCGCCGCAGACCTGGGCCGAGTACCTCGACGTGGTCCGCGCGCTCAAGTCCGCCGGGATCACCCCCGTGGCGCTTGCCGGGGGCGAGAAGTGGCCGGGCCACTACTACTGGGCCTACCTCGCGATGCGCATCGGCGGCCTCGAGGCGCTCGACCAGGCGGCGCAGGACAACGACTTCACCACCCCGGCGTTCATCGGCGCCGGCGAGCGGTTGGCCGAGCTGGTCGCCCTCGAACCGTTCCAGCAGGGCTTCCTCGGCGCGTCGTACGGTGATCCCGACGGCCAGGCCGCCGCGATGGGCAACGGCCAGGCGGCGATGGAGCTGATGGGGCAGTGGGCGCCGGTGGTCCAGGAGGAGGCGTCCGGTGTCGAAGGAGGCATCGGCGAGAATCTCGGCTTCTTCCCGTTCCCGGCGGTCGACGGCGGCGCGGGTTCGGCGTCGGACGCGTTCGGCGGCGGCGGCGGTTTCGCCGTCGGCCGGGAGGCACCCGACGACGCGCTGCGGTTCCTGGAGTTCATCAGCCAGGTCGACAACCAGCGCCGGGCGGTCGCCACGGGTGCGTTCCTGCCGGTGACCATCGGCGCCGAGGACGCCATCACCGACCCGAACCTCGCGCTGGTCGCCGAGACCCTCGCCACGGCGACCGGCTTCCAGCTCTACCTGGACCAGGCCTACGCCCCGGCGGTCGGCCAGGAGGTCAACGACCGGGTCGCCGAGCTGATCGCCGGGCAGATGTCCCCGACACAGGTGGCCGAGGCGGTCACCACCGTGGCGCAGCGCTGAGCGATGTCGGCCACGCCCACCGTCGCCGACCCGGCGCGTGCCCCGGGTCGGCCACTGACCCCGAGGGCCGACCGCGCCCTGCGGCGCCGCCGGATCAGCGACCGGATCACCATCGTGGCGTTCCTGCTGCCCGCGCTGGTGCTGTTCGCCCTGCTGGTGATCGTGCCGATCCTGGTCGCCGGCTACACCAGCTTCTTCCGGTGGAACGGATTCGGCGGCGTACCGACCGACTTCATCGGCCTGGACAACTTCGTCCGGCTGCTGGCCGACCCGGTCTTCCTCGGCGACCTGCGGCGGGGGGCGCTGCTGCTGGTGCTGTCGGTCACCGTCCAGCTGCCACTGGCCCTCGGCCTGGCGCTGCTGCTCAACCAGAAGCTGCGCGGCCGGGCGGTCTACCGGACACTGTTCTTCGCCCCGTACGTGTTGTCCGAGGTCATCACGGCGGTCCTGTTCACCATGGTCTTCTCCCCGAACCGGGGACTGGCCAACCACCTGCTCGGCCTGGTCGGCCTGGAGGCGCTGAGCTCGACCTGGCTCTCCGACCCGTCCACCGTGCTGTACTCGGTCTTCCTGGTGATGACCTGGAAGTACTTCGGCTTCCACATGATCCTGCTGCTGGCCGGTCGGCAGAACATCCCGGCCGAGCTGCACGAGGCCGCGGCGACCGACGGCGCCGGCGGATGGCAGACCTTCCGGCACATCACGTTGCCGCTGCTCGCCCCGACGATCCGGATCTCGCTGTTCCTGGCGGTGATCGGCACCATCCAGCTGTTCGACCTGGTCTGGGTGCTGACCGGCGGTGGTCCGTTGAACGCCTCGGAGACGATGGCGGTGACCATGTTCCAGTACGGCTTCCGTCGCTTCGAGGTCGGCTACGCCAGCGCGATCAGCATCGCCATGTTCCTGATCAGCCTGCTCTTCGCGGTGCTCTACCAGCGGTTCGTGCTGCGCCGCGACCTCGAAGGAGCCATCACCACCATGCGGGGCCGCAGATGAGCAGACCGGCACGTTCTCCGCACCCCACGGCAGGTGGGTCCACCAGCGCCGCCGTGGCCGGCACCCGCCACCGCCGCACCCTGCGGGACCTGTCGCTGCATGCCGTCTCGGCCCTCGTCGGACTGCTGATCATCGTACCGATCGTCTTCGCGGTGCTCGGCGGCTTCAAGGACAACTCCCAGCTGTCGACCAACCCGTTCGGCCTGCCGGCGCCGTGGATTCCGGCCAACTACCTGGAGATCCTCGGCTCCGGATCGTTCTGGCGGCAGCTGTTCAACAGCACCCTGATCGCGGCCAGCGCGGCCCTGCTCGTCGTCGTGGTCGCGGCGCTGGCGTCGTTCATCTTCGCCCGCTACGCCTTCCGCGGCCGGGAACTGGTGTTCCTGTTCTTCACCATCGGACTGATGTTCCCGTTCGCGGTGGCGATCCTGCCGCTGTTCATCCTGCTGCGCACGCTGGGGCTGCTGGACAACCCGCTCGGGGTGATCCTGCCGCAGGCGGCCTTCGGGCTGCCGGTGACGATCATCATCCTGCGGTCGTTCTTCCGGGCCATCCCGGCCGAGCTGGAGGAGGCGGCGATCCTGGACGGCTGCACACCGTTCGGCTTCTTCTGGCGGGTCCTGCTACCGATGGCCCGGCCGGCGATCGCCACCGTCTCGGTGCTGGCCATCGTCGCCAGCTGGAACAACTTCATGCTCCCGTTGGTGGTGTTCAACGACCCGAGCTGGTGGACCATCCCGGTCGGTGTGCAGGAGTTCCAGGGCCAGTACGCCGACGACAGCGCCAAGGTTCTGGCGTACGTGGTGCTGGCGATGGTGCCGGCGCTGGCCTTCTACGCGGTCGCCGAGCGCCAGTTGATCGGTGGCCTGACCGTCGGCGCGACCAAGGGTTGACCGTCGGCGTGATCAAGGGTTGACCATCGGCGTGATCATGGGCTGACCGCCCGGCCAGACGACGCCGCCGGTCGGCCGGACTTGCCGACCTGCGGACGGTTGTCCGCCCACCGTCGGTCAACGAAGACTCCGAACCCATGACCCGCGGCAGCCTCGTGACCGTCTCGGCCGTCGTGGTCGTCGTCCTCGCCCTGGCCGTCACCGTCACCCTCGTGGTGCTCGGCCGCGATGGTCCGCCGTTGACCGCGAGCGACCCGGGTGCCGGGATCTCCGTACGGGTGGACGGCTCGGCCGTCGACGGCCGGGGTGCCAGCCTGCGGGTCGAGGCGGCCGACGATCCACCGGCGTTCCCGCAGCAGAGCATGATCACCCCGCTCGGTGAGGTCGCGCGGGTGGAACTCGACGGCGGCGAACTCACCGGGCCGGCCACCATCACCTTCGACTACCCGCCGGACGCGCCGGTCGACGACATGTTCATCGCCACCTACGTCGCCGACTGGGAGCAGTGGCTGCCGCTCGGCGGCGACATCGACACCGCCGCCGGCACCATCAGCACCCAGACCCGGCACTTCTCCTACTGGGTCGTCGCGGCCTGGGACCAGGAGGAGACCGCCGCGCAGGCGGCGCTGGTGCTGCAACGCGAGATCAACGCCAACCGGTACGCACGGGGCGTCGCCGGGATCCTGTCCGTGCCGCCGCCGCTGGAGTGCCGCTACCAGGCCCTGCCGGTCCGGGTCGACCTGGGCGACTTCATCCCGGGGATGGACACCTGCGCCCGGTTCCACCCCGACCGGGACGGCACCTACCAGTTCAGTATCGGCAACACGGTCGGCTATCCGCTGCTGCTGGAGTTCCCGCCCGCGCTGACGGTCGAATCGGCACCCGACTCCGGCACCGGGCCGACCGGCCGGGACAACATCTACACCGCGCTCGTCGAGGACGTCCGGACGTTGATGGGCGACACCGCCGTGGTGCTCAGCTCCGGCACCCGGGTCACCTTCCGACTCGACCCGGCCAAGCTGCCAGAGTCCGGTACGGTGACCCTCAGCGCCCGGCTCGACTACGGGCACGTCCTGCTGGACGCCTCCGGCCTGCTGCTGCAACTGCTGCTGCCGCTGAGCCCGGACAGCAGGGCGCTGCAGCTGTGGCGGCAGTCCGAGAAGTACCTGCAGACCGCCGAGTGCATCCTGACCGAGAGCATCAAGCTGGGTCGGATCGTCGGCAACCCGAACGGCGCCGACCTCACCGGCTGGGTGCTGTCGGCCGCGAACGCCTACTACGAGGGCGTGGTGCGGTGCGCCGAGCCACTCGTCGACTTCGTGATCAAGTTCATGGAGAAGCCGGCGGAGACCTACGTCGAAGGGATCTTCAACGGGATCAGCAACAGCCTGAGCGGACTGCTGAAACGGCGCTTCGACGCGGTGCTCGCGATCTGGCGCAACGCCGGGGCGATCCGCGAGCTGCTCTCCGGCACGGTGGAGCTGGCCCGACAGACCTTCACCGGCGACAGCGGCCGCCGGTCGGTGCGGCTGACCGTCACCGATCCGCCGCTGGACCGGCTGGCCGAGGTGGTGCCCCGCCCCGGGGACGGCAACTTCGTCACCGGCACCGGCCCGACTGATTTCGTGGTGACGCAGGAGAGCCAGTTCGCCCCGTTCGGCCCGTTCCGGGGCTGCCCGGGTGACCCGGAGTGGCAACTGGGCTGGAGTTCGACCCCGCACGGCACCGGCTACCTCTACCTGGGTGGGGCCAGCGACCTGATCAGCGCCCAGGTGCAGGTGTCACACGTACCGGCCGGGCAGCGGGCCGCCGTCGAGGAGTATCTGCGGCAGCTGGGGTCCGTCCAGTGCCGTGCCGAGCGGACCGCCGCCGACTACACCGACTACGGCCCGGTGGTGACCGCCCGGGACTACCCGGCGGTCACCCTGGTCTGGAACGCGGTGGAGCAGACCCCGGACTACCAGGCGGCCGGCAGCATCTGGTGGGGCTTCGACCCGCGTACCGGCTATCTGCTCAAGTTGCAGACCCAGCCGTTCGACAATCCCGAGATGCCGATCGGCGAGGTGACCGAGCACAGCGAGACCGCCTGGTACTACCTGGTGAAACGCGCCGAGGCGATGCTCGGCACCGGGCTGGCGCCGGCGTCCTGAGCCAGCCCCGTCCCCTGTGGAGGGGCGGTGTCCACGGTAGTCTCTGCCGGGTGACGAGCATCCTGGTGCCCTACCATCTCGACGAGTACCTGCCCGAGCTGGACGTGCCGGGGACGGCGGAGACGACCGTCCTGCCGTCGCTGCCCGAGGGCACCGAGTGGGCGCGGCTGGCCTGGCTGTACGGGGCGGTCGCGGTGACCGTCGCCGGTGCGGTCTCCGCCGGCCACCGTCCGCTGGTGCTGTCCGGTGACTGCACCACCTCCCTCGGGGTGCTGGCCGGTCTGCAGCGCGCCGGGGTCGACCCGGCGGTCGTCTGGTGCGACGCGCACGGCGACCTGCAGACCCCGGAGACGACCAGCAGCGGCTATCTCGGCGGGATGCCACTGCGGCTGCTGACCGGCCACCGCCCCGAGCTGATCGCGACGGCGCTCGACCTGATCCCGGTGGCGCCGGACCGGGTCGTCCTCGTCGACGGCCGGGACCTCGACCCGCCGGAGGTCGACCACCTGCGGGGGTCGGCGATCCGCCGCTGCGGGGTCACCGACCTCGCGGACACCGTCGCGCACCTGCCGGACCAGCCGATCTACCTGCACCTGGACGCCGACATCGTGGACCCGGTGGACCTGCCGGGGCTGCGGTTCCCCGCGCCGGGCGGACCGCACCTGACCGAGGTGGCCGACGCGGTGACGACCCTGCTGGACACCGGCCGGGTCGCCGCCGTCGGGATCGCCTGCACCTGGGAGCCGGGCCACGGGGCCGCCGCCCGGTTCGGCCCGCTGGTCAGGGAGCTCCTGCGCCGGCTGGCCTGACCGCGGGGGGGTCGGCCGCCGGCGACCCCGGCGGCCCGCCGGCGAGGGCGGCCCGCCAGCCACCGGCGGCGGTGACGTCGACGGCGTCGCGGACGCCGTGCTCTTCAGCGAGGAACCCGGTGACCCGGCTACCGTCGTCGAGTTCGACCGAGCCGAGCCCCAGCGGCGCCGGTACGGTGCCCAGCAGCGCGCCGACGGCCTGATGCGGCAGCCGCCACACCTCGACAGCGATGCCGCCGGGCGGGCCGTCGCCGGTGTGGACCAGCCCGGGGCGGGGCAGGCCCGGCCCGGCCAGCCGGTAGAGCCGGTAACCCGGGGCGGTCCGGGCCCGGTAGGTCAGCCGCCCGCCCAGCTCGACCAGCTGATGGTTGAGCGGCAGCCCGGTCAGGTGCGCGCCGGCCACCGCAACGGTGGTCGTCCCGGTCGGTGCGTCGACCGGGGCGGCCACCGGTTCGCCGCACCACTGCGCGGCCAGGTCGAGCAGCGGGCCGTCGGCGAAGGCCGGGGCGATGAACTGGACACCGAACGGCAGCCCGTCGGCGCGGGTCCCGGCCGGTACGGCGACCGCGCACAGGTCGAGCAGGTTGACGAAGTTGGTGAACCGGCCCAGCCGGGCGTTGACACCGACCGGGTCGGCGGCGACCTCGGCCAGCTTGGGGTGGCCGGGGGTGACCGGCAGCAGGAGTGCGTCCACGTCGGACCAGACGCCCTCGGTGTGGCGGCGCAGCGCCGCCAGGCGGTCCAGTCCGGCGAAGACGTCGGGCCCGGCGATGTCACGTCCCCGCGAGACGATGGTCCGTACCGTCGGGTCGAGGTGCGGGCCGTCCGGCTCCAACAGGTGCCCGAACGCGGCCCAGCGGGCGGCCAGCCACGGTCCGTCGTAGAGCAGCCGGGCGGCAGCCAGGAACGCGGTGACGTCGACCTCCACCACGTGCGCGGCGACGGTCCGCAGCCGCCGCAGCGCCGCCCGCCAGGCGGTCTCGTGCACCGGGTCGAGGTCCAGCGGCCGGTCCGGTACGGCGACCACCCGCATCCGGGTGGCGACCCCGGCCGGCGGTTGGGCCGGCATCGGCCGCGACCACGGATCGTCGGGATCGGCCCAGGTGAGGGCGGCGAGCGCCGGGCGGGCCCCGGCGACGGTCCGGGTGAAGGTGGTGACGCAGTCCAGCCCGGCGCAGGCGGGCAGTACCCCGACGGTGGAGATCAGCCCCCGGGTCGGTTTCACCCCGACGATGCCGTTGAAGGCCGCCGGCACCCGGCCGGACCCGGCGGTGTCGGTGCCGAGCGCCAGCGGCACCAGGCCGGTGGCGACGGCGAGGGCGCTGCCGGAGCTGCTGCCGCCGCTGACATGGGCGGCGCTGGCCGCGCTGTGGCAGGCGCCGTACGGGCTGCGGGTGCCGACCAGCCCGGTGGCGAACTGGTCCAGGTTGGTCTTACCGATGACCACGGCACCGGCGTCGGTGAGTCGGCGTAGCGCGGTGGCCGAGGCGGTGGCCGGTCGGCCGGCCAGGGTCGGGCAGCCGGCGGTGGTGGGGTGGCCGGCCAGGTCGAGGTTGTCCTTCACGGCGACGGCGGTGCCGGCCAGCGGGGCCTGCGGGTCGACGCGGGCGGCGGCGTCGGCGACCTCGGCCGGGTCGAGCAGGGTGATCCAGATCGGCTGTTCGGGGTCGGCGGCCAGCTGCGCGGCGCGGGTCGCGGCGGCCAGCTGCGCGGTGGGAGTGGCGGCGGCCGCCCGCGTGGTGCGGGTCGCTGCGGTCACGTCGTCCGGTGCGGTCGATGTCACGGGGGATACCTCCGGTGGCGCCGGGGGTACGGCCGGTGCGGGACCGGGCGCGCGGTGGGGCGCGCACACCGGCCGTACCCCCGGCGGGTCGGTCAGGACGACGGGATCTGGCCGACGACGCCGTCGACGAAGTAGTCGATCGACTCGATCGTCTGGTAGTCGGGGATGGTGTCGGCGGGTACCCGTACGGTGCCTGCCTGGTCGACGACCGGCCCGGCGAACGGCGAACCGTCCTCGGCGCTGATCTTGGCCTTGGCCTGTTCGACGAGGTCCTTGGTCTCCTCGTCGACCGCCGGCCCGTACGCCGACTGCACGAACGGGTTGTCGCCGGTCTTGAGCCCGACCCGGAAGTTGGCGTTGTACTCGCTGCCGGTGAACTCACCGTCCACGATGGTCTCGACCATCTTCGTGTACAGCGGCCCCCAGTCCCATTCGGAGCCGGTGAGCCAGCCGGTCGGGGCGAGTTCGCTGGCGTCGGCGTGGTAGCCGACGGTGTAGGCGCCGGCCGCCTCGGTGGTGCGGATGATGGTGGCGGTGCAGTCCTGGTGCTGGCTGATCACGTCGACGCCCTGGGAGAGCAGGCTGTTGGTGGCTTCGGCCTGCTTGGCCGGGTCGCACCAGCTGGAGGTGTTGACCACGTAGGTCTTCGCGTCGGGGTTGACCGAGGCGGCACCGAGCTGGAACGCGTTGATGTTGTCCAGCGTCTGCGAGATCGGGAACGCGTACACGTACCCCAGTTTGTTGGTCTTCGTGGTTTTTCCGGCGACGATGCCGGCCAGGTAGACCGGCTCGTAGACGGTGCCGAAGTAGGTGCCGAAGTTCGGCGGCAGGTCGCCGTCGACGATGTTGCCCTGTTGCAGCACCACCACGTCGGGGTTGGCGGCGGCGACCTTGAGCGCCGGGTCCTTGTGGCCGTACGAGGTGGCGAAAATGATCTTCGCGCCCTTGCGGATCATGCTCTCCATCACCCGGGTGGCGTTGTCGTCCTCCGGGACGTTCTCGGCGGTCAGCACCTCCAGATCCGGGTACGCGGCGGCGACGGCCTGACTGCCGGCGTACGCGGCCTGGTTGTAGCCGTAGTCGTCCTTGGGTCCGACGAAGATGAAGCCGATCGCGGTGCCGCCGGTGCCGGGCGCCCCGGCGGCGTCGCCGGTCGACGCGGCGGTGGTGGTGTTGGTGGCGCAGCCGGCCAGCAGTACGGCGGCGAGCGTGGTGGCGGCCGTGGCGGCAAGCGCGCCGCGACGGGACAGTCTTCGGATGCTCATCTGGGGGTTCCTCCGTGATCTATTTGGCGGGGGTCAACTCGAAGACCCGGGAAAGTCCTTCCGGGGCGGCGTTGCTGCGGCGGCGGCCGAGCAGTACCAGCGCGGCGATGGTCACCAGGTACGGCAGTGCGTCCAGGGCGAACTGGTTGAAGCCCAGGCCACGGGCCTGCAGCGCGGGGGAGAGGGCGAGGGCGGCGCCGAACAGGTACGCCCCGCCGACGGCGCGCAGCGGATGCCAGGCGGCGAAGATGACCAGGGCGACGGCGATGAAGCCCCGACCGGCGGTCATGTTCTCGAACCAGGCGGTGGCGTACGCGGTGGACAGGTGCGCGCCGCCGATACCGGCGAGCAGACCACCGGTCACCACGGCCAGGTAGCGCACCAGCTGCGGCGAGTGCCCGTACGCGGTGAGCACCTCGCCGCGTTCGCCGGCCCCCCGGATGGTCAGGCCGACCCGGCTGCGGTACAGCAGCCACCAGATCGCCGGGGCGAGCAGGTAGGAGCCGTAGACGAGCGGGTCGTGCTGGAAGAAGATCGGCCCCAGCCAGGGGATGTCGGCCAGCAGCGGGATCGGGTACGGCTGGAACGGGCTGATCGCCCGGCCGACGTACGCGGCCCCGAACATCGAGGTCAGCCCGAGGCCGAGGAAGAGCACGACGAGACCGGTGGCGAGCTGGTTGGCGCCCCGGCCGAGCACCATCACCGCGTGGACCAGGGCGAGCAGGCCGCCGGCGGCGGCCCCGGCCACCACCCCGGCCCACGGGCTACCGGTCTCGGCGGTAACGGCGTACGCGGCGAGCGCGCCGGTGAGCATGCTCCCCTCGGTGCCGAGGTTGATCACCCCGGCGCGTTCGGCGATGGTCTCGCCGAGGGCGGCGTAGAGGATGGCGGTGCCGCCGCGCACCCCGCCGGTGAGGACGTCGACGATCACTTCTTGCTCCTTCGGGTGAAGCCGAGCACGACGAGCAGCACGATGGCCATCAGCACGTTGACCGAGGCGGCCGGCAGGTTGGCGTCGATCTGCAGGCTGTCGCCGGTCATCGCGATCGCGGCCAGCAGCAGCGCGGCCAACGCGACCCGCAGCGGCCGGTGCAGCGCCAGCCAGCTGGCCAGGAAGCCGACGTAGCCGAAGTTGGCGGTCATGCCGGGGCGCAGCTTGAACTCCGTACCGGCGAAGTGGACCAGCCCGGCCAGGCCGGCGAGTGCGCCGCCGACGAGCATCGAGGTGACCAGCAGCGTGCCGACCCGCAGGCCGGCGCGGCGGGCCGCTTCCGGGTTGCCGCCGACGACCCGCAGCCGGAATCCCCAGCCGGTGCGCGACATCAGCCACCAGATGGCGACCAGCGCGATCCCGGCGACGACGATGCCGGTGTTGAGGGTGCCGCCGGGCACGAACAGTGGCAGCCGGGCGGTGTCGGCCAGGGGTCGGCTGGCGGGTTGGCCGAAGCCGGAGGCGTCCTTCCACGGGTCGTAGATCAGCAGCAGCATGATGTCGATGGCGATGAAGTTCATCAGCAGCGTGGTGATCGCCTCGTTGACCTTGACGGCGAGCCGCAGGCCGGCGGCGATGCCGGCCCACGCCGCGCCGCCGACCATCGCCGCGACGATCATCAGGGCAAGGACGACCGGGCCGGGCAGCCGCTGGTCGGTGACGAGGCCGACGCCGGCGGCGCAGACCGCGCCGATCACGATCTGGCCTTCGCCGCCGACGTTGAGCAGGCCGGCCCGCGCCGGTACGGCGACGGCGAGCGCGGCGAGCACCAGCACCGAGGCCCGCACCAGTACGGTCTGCGCCTGGGCCGGGTCGGCCAGCGACGTCACCATGTCGCCGTACATGGCCAGCGGGTCCACGCCCTTGGCGGCGGCGAAGGCGCCGAAGATCACCGGAGCGGCGAGTACGGCGACGATGACCCGCAGCCACAGTTTTGCTCGATTGTCGACAGTTTTTGCCTGTTCGGGGGCAGGGCGTACCAACGTGTCGGTCACTTCAGGTCACTCCTACCAGCCGCTTCGGCGTGGTTGCCGCCCAGCATCAGCTGGCCGATCGCGTACCGGTCGGTGCTCGCCGGTGTCACGACCCCGGCCAGCTCCCCGTTGTGCAGCACCGCGATTCGGTCGCTGATCGCCAGCAGCTCGTCCAGGTCCTCCGAGACCACCAGCACCGCCGCCCCGGCGTCGCGCTGCTCCAGCAGCAGCTCCTGGGTCCGCCGGGTGGTCGCGATGTCCAGCCCCCGACTCGGGTACGCGGCCACCACCACCGTCGCCGGCGCACCCAGCGCCCGGGTCAGCAGCACCCGTTGCACGTTGCCGCCGGACAGCTCGGCCACCACCCGGTCGCCGGCCGCCATCCGCAGCCCGGCCCGCTCCTCGCGCCGGGCGGCGTCGGCCGTCACCGTCCGCCAGTCGATGCCCAGACCCCGACGGACCGCGCCGAGATCGGCCAACGCCATGTGCTCGGTGACGGTCAACCCGGGCACCACCGCGTCGGTGAGTGGATCCTCCGGCACCCCGACCGCCCCGGCGGCGAGGGCCTGCCGGGGCCGGCCGTGCACCACGACGTCCCCGATGTGCACCGAACCGGCGGCCACCCGGCGCTCGCCGAGGATCACCTCGCACAGCTCACGTTGCCCGCTGCCGGCCACCCCGGCCACCCCGACCAGCTCACCCGGGCGCAGGTCCAGGTCGATCGCGCGCAGCGCCGGCGCACCCCGGTCCCCGGTGACGTCGACACCACGCAGCCGCACGATCGGCTCGACGTCAGCGCCCGGCGGCTGGCGGTGGCCGGCCAGCCCCGGCACCGAGCGGCCGACCATCGCCTCGACCAGCTCCGCGTCGGTGTGCCCGGCCGGATCGGCGTTGCGCAGCACCACCCGACCGCCGCGCAGCACGGTCACCCGGTCGGCGATCGCCCGCGCCTCGGCCAGCTTGTGGGTGATGATGACGATCGACAGTCCGTTGGCCCGCAACGCCCGCACCGCGGCGAACAGCGCGTCGACCTCCTGCGGGGCCAGCACGCTGGTCGGCTCGTCGAGGATCAGCAGCCGTGCCCCGGCCATCAGCACCTTGAGGATCTCCACCCGCTGGCGTTCCCCGATGGACAGGTGCGCCACCAGCGCGTCCGGGTGCACCGGCAGGCCGTACCGCCGGGCCTGCTCGGCGATCCGCGCGGACAGTGCCCGCCGCTGGAACCGCAGCCCGCGACCGGGCAGGGCCAGGGCGATGTTCTCGGTGACGGTGAACGCCGGGATCAGCCGCAGATCCTGGAAGACCATGCCGATCCCGGCCGCGCGGGCCGCCGCCGGCGAGTCGATCGCCGCCGGTACGCCGTCCACCCGCAGCTCACCGGCGTCCGGCCGGTACACGCCGTAGATCAGTTTCATCAGTGTGCTCTTGCCGGCGCCGTTCTCGCCGAGTACGGCGTGCACCTCGCCGGGTGCGACGTCGAAGTCGACGCCGTCGTTGGCGACGACCGCGCCGAACCGGCAGGTCAGGTTGCGGACCGACAGCAGCGCGGTGGCGCTGTCCACCGGCGCGGCCACGGCGGTCATTGCAGCGGCCTTGTCTCGACGGCCATCATCCGGGTCAGGGCCTGCGCGGCCCGTTGCTCGACGACGGCGACGGATTCCCCCAGATGCATCGTGAACCTCCGGTGTGCGGTGTCGAGGTCGCCACCGAGGACGGCCTCCAGGATGCCGAGGTGCTGCGCGATCGTCCGGTCGATCCGCTCGGCGGAGAGGAAGTCGTGCATCCGGACCACCCGGATGCGTTCGTTGACCACGCCGAGCATCCCGGCGAGGGCGTTGTTGCCGGTGGCCTCGGCCAGCCGGACGTGAAAGCTCTCGTCGAGCAGCACGAAGCCGGGATCCGGCTCCGGGGTGTCGCGGCGCAGCACCAGCCAGTCGTCGCGCAGCGGCTCGACGACGGCCGGGTCGTGCGGCTCACCGGTCTCGGCCGGCCGGTGCAGCGCCGCCAGCTCCAAGGCGCGGCGTACCTCGTACAGTTGCCGGACCTCGACCAGGTTGGACGCCGCCGGTACGTAACCCCCGTCCGGCAGGCGTTCGACGAGGCGCTCGGCGTGCAACCGGGCCAGGGCCTGGCGGACCGGGGTACGCGAAACCGACAGCAGGGTGGCCAGCCGCTCCTCGCCGAGCCGGATCCGCAGCGGGAAGTCACCGACCAGCAGCCGCCGCTTCAGCTCGGTGTAGGCGTGCTCACCGGCCTGTGCTCGCGGAGGTGTGTCCAGTCTTGTATCCAACGCCGGATCCATGAACGGACCGTAGGGGCGTCGTGCTTCCACGGTGTTTCCTGACGGTAAGCAGCCGGACGCGACAGCGGGCAAACCAGACCGATCCCGCGCATGTCCGGTGGGTCAGCGGCCGGTGGAGCCGTCGATCTGCTCCCGCAGGATGTCGGCGTGACCGGCGTGCCGCGCGGTCTCCTCGATCATGTGCACCAGCACCCACCGTCTCGTCGGCGGCAGGCCGCGGCCCGGCGGCCGGGCCGCGGGACCTGCCAGGTCGGTCCAGCCGTCGACGACTTCGTTCGCCCGCGCGATCGTCTCCCGGTAGTCGGCGAGCCGCCCGTCGACCGTCTCCTGCGGGTCCGGTCGCAGGGTGGCGCGCAGATCGGAGATCGGCTCGCCGAGGAAGTAGAACCGCTCGACGTGGGCCAGATGCTTGATCAGCCTCAGCAGGCTGGTGCCGGACGGCACCCCGGCGGTACGGACCTGCGGCTCCGGCGTGCCCGCGACCTTGCCCGCGATCGAGTCCCGCAGGTAGTCGAGGAAGCCCACCAGGGTGGCCTGCTCGCCCGGCGCGGTCCACGCCGGCCCGGTGTCCTTGCGCCTGCGCCGTGCCCTTGGTGACGTCGGCCGCTCCGTTGCCGGCATCAGCCGTCCCCTTCGGTGCGCCGGATGAGCAGCACGTTGTCGATCACGGTGGCGGTCTGGCCGCCCGGCCCGGTGGCCCGCCGCTGCGGCATCTCGGCGCGCAGCACCGTCCACTGCTGCGGATCCAGATCGAGGCTCGCGGCGACCTCGTCGGGCGTCGGCAGGTGGGCGTCCGGGTCCTGGTTCCACGACCAGGGCGCGACGGAGCCGTGGTCGACGATCAGCAACCGGCCGCCGGGCCGCAGCGCCTGCGCGGCGGTACGCAGCACCCGGCTGCGGTCCAGCGCGAACGGCGTGTGGAAGTACTGCGCGTTGACCAGGTCGAACGTGCCGGTCGGGAAGCTGTGCGCCAGATCGTGCCGTTCGCCGGTCACCTGGTCGCCGAGGCCGAGCTCGCCGGCTGCCGCCTCGACGCGCTCCACCGCCGTACCGGAGATGTCCACGGCGGTGACCCGCCAACCACGCTGGGCGAGCCAGATGGCGTCGCCGCCGGGGCCGCACCCTAGATCCAGGGCCACGCCAGGGCTCAGCGATTCGGCGATCTCGACGAGTCGCTGGTTCGGCGGCTTGGCCGAGCCGGCCAGGTTGCGGTGCAGCTCCTCCCAGAACGTCTCGGGGCCGGCGTCCAACTTCGGGCCCTGCCATCCATTCATCGATCTTCTCCTTCGGTGAAGAACGCCAGCAGTTCGGTGGTGACAAACGTCGTGTTCTCCTGCGGCAGCCAGTGGCCGGCGGCCGGCACCTCCACCGCGCGGGTGATCCGGGTCATCCGGGGCTCGACGGTCGACCGGGTGAACTCCAACAGGCCTTCGGCGGTCATCAGCATCGTCGGCATGCTGATTGGCGCCGCAGCCGTGTTGTCCCGTTCGTCCTGATCCAGGGTGCGGTACAGCTCGAATCCACCGGTCAGCACCTGCGGGCGGCGGTAGGTGCGGGCGAACTCGTCGATCTGCGCGTCGCTGTACGGAGCCTCCGCACCGGGCCCGCCGAAGCTCGTCCCGCCGTAGGCGACGTAGCCGAAGAACAGGTCGAGGTACTCGCGGACGTCGTCGGCGACGATCGTCTCCGGGAACGTGTCCTGGTCGTGGAAGGCGAGATGCCAGCTCAACGTCCGGTACGTCGCGGCGTCGAGCGCCGGGCCGGGCAGCGGGTAGTCCA
The DNA here is from genome assembly GCF_049179175.1 of Solwaraspora sp. WMMA2101. NCBI lineage: Bacteria > Bacillati > Actinomycetota > Actinomycetes > Micromonosporales > Micromonosporaceae > Solwaraspora > Solwaraspora sp. WMMA2101. The sequence goes on from NZ_JBMHMA010000006.1 coordinate 5,060,880, forward strand.
GGTGGGCGTACCTGACCACCTCGTCGGGGAACTGCGCGGCGTACTGGAACCCGACCCCGGCCCCCAGGTCGTGCCCGACCAGGTTGACCCGGCGCAGGCCGAGCTGGTCGGCGAGCAGCGTGTGGACGTACCGGGCCAGGGTGGCCTTGTCGTAGCTCGGCGGCGCGCCCTCGCTGTCGCCCAGCCCCGGCAGGTCGACCGCGTACACCGTGAACCGCTCGGCGAGCGCAGGCATGATCGGCCGCCACTGGTACCAGGACTGCGGCCAGCCGTGCAGCAGGACCAGCGGCTCGCCGGTCCCGCCGGTGACGTAGTGCATCCGTACGCCGTCGACGTCGGCGCTGCCGTGCCGGAACAGCCGGTTGAACTCGGCGTCGTCGCGGGTGGCCGCGTCGGCCGCCGTCGACGATCCAGTGGCAGGCGTACCCGCAGCGGTGTCCGGTGTCGATCCGTCTGCCGTCGTGCATCCGGCCGTCAGAATGAGCGCGGCCGCGAGTGCGGTCAGGCGGCGTGACCACCGTACGGCGGTCGTCGATGGTGCTGTCGTGGTGATCATGTGTCGTTACCTCCGCCGCCAGCATCCGGATCGCCGGGACGAGGTTGCAAGAAAAGTTGCCGATCCGCATCATAGGTGCCATGAGTGTCACCGCAGCGGACGTCCTTGCCGGGGTCGGCCCACGCCTGCGCGCCCTGCGCCGGGCACGTGGCGTCACCCTGGCCGGCCTGGCCGAAGAGACCGGTCTGACCCCGAGCACGCTCTCCCGCCTGGAGAACGGCAAGCTCCGCCCGACGTTGGAGCAGCTGCTGCCGCTGGCGCGGGCACACGGCGTACCGCTCGACGACCTGGTCGCGGCCCCACCCACCGGTGACCCGCGGATCCACCTGCGGCCCATCCGCCGCTCCGGGCTGACGATCGTGCCGCTGACCCGCCGCGCCGGCGGCGTCCAGGCATACAAGGTGATCTATCCGCCGGCCGGCCGGTCACCCACCATGAAACTGCAGACCCACGACGGGTACGAATGGTTCTACGTGCTCAACGGGCGGATCCGGTTCGTCCTCGGCGACCAGGAGTTCGAGCTCGGCCCCGGCGAGGCAGCCGAGTTCGACACCCGTACGCCGCACTGGCTCGGCAGCGCCGACGCCCAACCGGCGGAGACGCTCACCCTCTTCGGCGCCCAGGGCGAACGCGCCCACCTGTCGCCGGTGCCGACCAACTGACATCAGCGCCATCGGAGGCGGACCGGGTGCCGCCCAGCGCAGCGGCACCGGTCGCATCGTCGGGTTCGGTCAACTCGCGTGGGACGCCCGCGCCCGCTTCCATCTCTGCGATCCGGCGGCGCAGCTCACGGCCGTTGGCGCCCCGGGACAGGTACTCCGTCTCGCGCCAATCGTCATCGTCCGGCGCGAACAGCGTCAACAGACGATCGACGTTGAGGTACGTGGTGATGCCGGCGACCTGGCCGTCCGCCACGTCGAGCAGGACCAGGGCGAACGGTACGTGCCCGGCCGGGCCAGGTCGGGTCTGCCAGAACGCCGGTGAGCCGTTCGCAGCGGTCGGCAGCAGCCGCGCGCCGGCACAGCCCGACCGTGGGTCGAGCAACGCGGTCCGGATGTGCTCGCGGCCCCGCAGCGACCACCGGAACGGCGGCATGGTCATCGTGGCGTCCTCGTGCAGCAGCGCGACGAGGGCCGTGACGTCGTGCTGCTCGAACGCGGCGCAGTAGCGGGTGAGCAGGTCGCGTTGCCGGCTGTCGGACGGTCGTAGCGGTTCCCCCGGGTCGGGGGCGGCGGTGCGCAGCGTGGCCCGCGCCCGTTGCAGTGCGCTGGTCACCGACGCGACGCTGCTGTCCAACAGGTGCGCGACCTCGTCGGCCCGCCAGCGGAGCACGTCGCGCAGGATCAGCACCGCCCGCTGCCGGGGCGGCAGGTGCTGCAGCGCGGCGACGAACGCCAGCCGCAGCGACTCCCGTTGCAGCACCACGCTCTCTGGGGACGCGTCGACCGGCACGACCAGGTCGTCCGGGACCGGCAGCACCCAGGCGTGCTCCGGCACCGGTGGGCCGAGGCCGCCGCCGGCCTGCGCCGCCGGGTCGAGGTCCATGGTCAACGCCCGCCGCTGTTTGCTGCGCAGCATGTCGACGCAGACGTTGGTCGCGATCGAGTAGAGCCAGGTGCGCAGCGAGGCGCGCCGCCCGTCGTACCGGTCGAACGAACGCCAGGCGCGGAGCATCGTCTCCTGGACCGCGTCCTCGGCCTCGAAACCGGAGCCGAGCATCCGGTAGCAGTAGCCGGTCAACTCGACGCGGAACGGCTCCAGCCGTTCTGCGTCGCTGGTCGAGGTCGGTGCCACCCGCCCGACGATACGGGCCGCCGCTCGGCCGGGCAGGTCCGGCGACGACCGATGAGTTTCGCCGGCCCACGCCGTACACCTCTGCGGAGGCGCGACCGGCGCGCCGGCCACGGAGGGAAAAGACATGAATCAGACCGATCGGGTACGGGAGGCGGTCGCCGCGCATCGCCGCGACCTGGTGGCGCTGCTCGCCGAGCTCGACCCGGGCCAGTGGGACGGCGCGACGCTGTGCGCCGGCTGGCGGGTACGTGAGGTCGTCGCCCACATCACCATGCCGTTCCGTACCTCATTGGGCCGGATGATGCTGGACCTGGTCCGCGCCGGTGGCCGGTTCGACCGGATGGCCGACCGCAGCGCCCGCCGCGACGCCACCGCCATGTCGCACGAGCAGTTGTCGACCGCCCTGCGGGACAACATCGACCACCCCTGGACGCCGCCCGGCGGCGGCCCGGCCGGGGCGCTCGCCCACGAGGTCATCCACGGCCTGGACATCAGCGTCGGTCTCGGGCTCGGCTACCGGGTGCCGATCGATCGGCTCAAACTGGTGCTGGCCGGGATGCGGCCCCGCAACATCGCCTACTTCGGCACCGACCTGACCGGCGTCCAACTGCAGGCGACCGACCTCGACTGGAGCCACGGCAGCGGGACACCGGTGCACGGGGCGGCACAGGATCTGCTGCTGGTCGTCTGCGGCCGGCGCCTCCCGCCGGGCCGGCTCACGGGTTCCGCCGCCGACCGTTTCACCAGATCGGCGACCGCGTCCTAGCTCCGACCAGTACGGCCGCTCCGGGTGCTGCGGCCCGGGGCGCGGACCGGGCCGGGTGCAGGTCCGCGCCCCGGGGGCTCAAGAGGTCTCCAGCGGCGGGTCGACTCCGTTGACCGCGCGGCGGTGCTCACGTACGCCGGGGCGGCTCAGGGCAGACTTGTAGACGTTGAGCATCAACATGCGCCCGTCCCGGCCGAACTCCATCACCGTGCCGAGGATCGCGATCACCAGGCAGTCCGGCTTGTCGATCCCGTAGCGGATGTCGGAGACCCGTACGGTCAGGTCCCGGTCGCCGTACACCCAGTCGGCCTCGGTCAGGTGCAGCACGTCGCCGACGCACAGCGGCGGATCGTCGGTGGCCATCACGCCGCTCCGGCGCCGGGTAGGGGCGGCGCCGGCAGCGCGAGGACCGCAAGCACCGCGCGGACCCGGCGGGCCCTGCCCGGATCGTGGGTGTCCAGGATGGTCAGCGCCCGCCGGAACGGCCGACACGGCGCGGTCTCCTCACACTTCGGACAGTCACCGTGCCGGGACGGCAGGTGGGTCTTCGCGTCCTCCCGGGCCTGCTCGGTGGCGCGGGCAGCGGCCACCGAGTCGGCGATGGGCCGCTGTGCGGCTGCGGGGGCCGGGGCGACGCCCCGGGCGCTGGCCAGCCGGAAGCGCGGATCCCGGTCGATGTCCGTCTCGCCGGGCGTCCGCTGCGGCAGCGGCGGACGGTTCGGCGTCGGATCGACGTTTCGCGGTGTGCCGATCGAAGTGTAGCGGGCAAGGCGGGGTGTCCCGCCGATTCCGTCGTTCCTTGGCATTGATCCTCCTCGAATGGAGAACAGTCGAGCGTTCGTCGAACTCCACCCTGGACTGCCGAGCCGTGCTGGCGGAAGATTAGGCGACAGATCGGATAGGGCGAGTCAGTGCAGCAGCTGTCACGGAGAGAAGAGCGTCCTGTCTGAAGAATCGCCCCATGGTCCTGAGGAGAGCCTGAAGAACATGAAACCGATGAGCCCGAGCGAGTATTTGATCATGAGTCTTCGGTGCTTCCGGGAGTCGGCAGGGCTGACCCAGGAACAGTGGGGTGCCAGCATCGGATACTCGGCGCAGCATGTCAGTGCTATTGAGCGTGGCAACCGTGCGGCACTGCCGGACTACCTCGCTAGGGTCGATGGACGTTACGGGACAACCTTCCTGCACTTCTATCAGAACTTCGTGCTCAGTGAATCCGCCCCCGTTTGGCTCCGTGAGTGGATCGAGATCGAGCGCGAGGCTGCGGTGCTGCGCTGGTTCGAGCCAAGTCTCATCCCCGGGTTGCTGCAGACCGAGGCGTACGCGCGTGCGGTTCTCTCATGGGGTGGACTGCTGACGGCGGTGGAAATCGAGCAGCGGCTGTCGTCGCGGATGGACAGGCAGGCGGTGTTGTGCCGTGAACCGACGCCTCCCATGGCGTTCTTCGTAGTCGACGAGCAGGCACTCCGGCGAACCGTGGGGGACGCCGCGGTGATGGGCGAGCAGTACGAGCGCTTGTTGAAGGTGTCAGAGATGCCCCATGTACACCTACAGGTGATCCCCTCCGGAGCCGGACCACATGCCGGGCTGGCGGGGGCGTTCATCCTGGCCCGGAGTACGGAGGGCACCGAGGCCGCCCACATTGATGCGGCCCTGGAGGCAGGGATCACCGACCGACCGAACGACATTGCGGCCCTTCACGCCCGATGGGACGCTATGCGGAGCGAGGCGCTGCCGCACTCGGCGGCGGTGAGGATGATCAAGGAAGTGGCGGAGACATGGACATGACCCGGGAGCCGAGCTGGCGGAAGTCAAGTCGATCCGGCAACGGTGGGTCTACCTGCGTCGAGGTTGCGGACAACCTGCCGGGGCGGGTCCTGGTCCGGGACACGAAGGACCGCGACGGTGGGACGTTGACGTTCGGTTCGGCTGCGTGGTCGGCGTTCGTCGAACTGACGAAGGCCAGCTGACGCGACCGGCACGGCGACGGCCCCGTACCGGATGTGGTGCGGGGCCGTCACTGAGCGAACTGCCCGTGCCCCAGGCCTCGGCCCGAGGTACGCACATGGTGCTCCCAGTGACGTGATGCCGTACTCCTTGATGTATCCCAACGACTTTGCGGCCTTCACGTCCGATGGGACGCTATGCGGAGCGAGGCGCTGCCGCACTCGGCGGCGGTGAGGATAATCAAGGAAGTGGTGGAGACATGGCCATGGCCCGGGAGCCGAGCTGGCGCAAGTCCTCCCGATCCAACGGGCAGGGCGGCAACTGCATCGAGGTGGCGGACAACCTGCCGGGGCGGGTCCTGGTCCGGGACACGAAGGACCGCGACGGTGGGACGTTGACGTTCGGTTCGGCTGCGTGGTCGGCGTTCGTCGAACTGACGAAGGCCAGCTGACCCGGCCAGCACGGCGACAGCCCATACCGGACGTGGTGCAGGGCCGCCGGCTGCTTACCCGGCTGCCGTGGCGAGGCGGCGGGCGGCCTCGTCCATCTGGTCGGGTGGGGCGGCGGCATACGTCAGCCGCAGATGCGGTGCCGGTGGTTCGGCCGCGTACCAGGGACGGCCCGGGAAGACGACTACGCCCTCGGCTGCGGCTGCGGCAGCCAGTGCGACATCGTCGGTGCTGTCGGGCAGCGTCACCCACAGGTGCAGCCCGCCACGCGGGACCGTGGCGGGGACGAGGTCGGGCAGGTGCCGGCGCAGCGCGGCCAACAACGCGTCCCGCCGGACCCGGAGGGCGGTACGCAGCCCGCGCAGGTGCCGTGGCCAGGCCGGGGCGGTCACCAGCTCCACAGTGGCCTGCTGCAGTGGGCCGGCGACGAAGAGGTCGTCGAGCAGCCGGGCGGCCCGCAGCCGGGCACCGGCCGGTCCGCGCGCGCCGATCGCGGCTATCCGCAGGCCGGGTGCGGCGGACTTGGTCAGCGACCGCAGGTAGACCACGTGCCCGTTGACGTCGTCGGCGGCGAGCGGCGGCGGAGCTTCGCCGTCGATGGTGAGGTCGCGGGCGTAGTCGTCCTCGATCAGGAACGCTCCGGCGTCGCGTACCGCTGTCATGACCGCCGCCCGGCGGTGCGCAGCCAGTGTCGCCCCGGTCGGGTTGGCGTGCAGCGGCTGACAGTAGAACAGCCGCGCGCCGGTGCGGGCGAACGCGGCGGCGAGCTGGTCTGGGCGTACGCCGTCGGGGTCGGCCGGCACCGGCACCACCTGCAGCCCGTTCGCGCGGGCGGCGGCCAACGCTCCGAGGTACGTCGGGGATTCGACGAGCAGCGTGTCACCGGGCGCGACGAGCGCCCGCAACGCGGTGGAGAGCGCGGCCTGCCCGCCCGAACAGATGATCATGTCGTCGGTGCGTAGCCTGCCGCCGGTCGCCCGCGCGAACCAGGCACGCAGATCCTCCCGCCCCTCGACTGGGCCGCGTTGCCAGGCAGCGGGCTGGCGGGCGGCCCGGGCCAGTGCCGCGCCGAGCGCCGCCGCCGGCTGCAGCTCCGCGTCCAGGTAGCCGCCGGTCAGCGCGATCGCGCCGGGCCTCGGCAACGCCAGCAGCGCCTGCATCTCGTCCTCACCTGGCCGGCGGGCACCGAGCGCCACCGTCTGCCAGGCCAGGTCGGGTGCTGCCTCAGGCGAGTGCCGGTCGTCGGGGCCGGCGGCGACGAAGGTGCCTCTGCCGGGACGCGCCTCGACCAGCCCACGGGCAACCAGACGCCGGACCGCCTCGGCGACGGTCACCGGTGAGGCACCGTGTCGGGCGGTCAGCTCGCGCACTGAGGGCAGCCGCGTCCCAGGGGCCGCCGCGGCGACCATCCGGAGCAGATCTTGGATAACACGGTCGGCTGCGTTACCGTCATTCATGAAAGCTAAGAGTAGCGTTACTGTGGTCCGGCCGGTAACAGCGGACCGGCTCACCGGGCTCGCCCTCGGCGCGCTGGGGGTGCTCGCGTTCAGCATGTCGCTACCCGCCACCAGGGTCGCCGTCCACCAACTCGACCCGTGGTTCGTCGCCTTCGGCCGAGCCGTCGGCGCGGCGCTGCTCGCCTGGGCGTACCTCGGATTCACCCGCGCCCCGCGACCCACCCGCAGCCAGTGGCGGCGGCTGTCGGTCGTCGCCCTCGGCGTCGTCGTCGGGTTCCCGCTGTTCACCTCGCTGGCGCTGACCACCCAGCCGTCCGCGCACGGCGCAGTCGTCATCGCCGTACTGCCGGCGGTCACCGCCGTGTTCGCGGTGGTACGGGCGGGGGAGCGCCCACCACCGCTGTTCTGGGCCGCCGCCGGCGGCGGGCTGCTCGCGGTGCTCGGTTTCCTGGCCGCCGGCGGCGCGGTACGCGGCGCGCTGACCGCCGCCGACCTGTTTCTGCTCGTCGCGGTCGTCCTGTGTGGTCTCGGGTACGCCGAGGGCGGCGCGCTCGCCCGTGAACTCGGTGGTGCCCGGACGATCTGTTGGGCGCTGCTGCTGTCACTGCCGGTCACGGTGGCCGTGACGCTGGTCGTCGCCGTGAACCGGCTGCCGCACGCCGACGCCGTGACCTGGTCGGCGTTCGGCTACCTGACCGTGGTCTCGATGTTCCTGGGCTTCTTCGCCTGGTACGCCGGGCTGGCCCGGGGTGGTGTCGCCCGGGTCGGTCAGGTTCAGCTCGCCCAGCCGGTGCTCACCCTGCTCTGGTCCGCCGTGCTGCTCGGCGAGACGGTCAGCGGGGCCTCGATCATGACCTCGCTGGGGGTGCTGGTGTGTGTGGTCCTGACCCAGTACCAGCGAGCGCGCGTCGGCTGAGGCTGGCGATCGGTCCCCGGTTGGCGCCGAAGTCATGCGGTCACTGTGCAATGACACACCGTCCGGACTGCAGAGGGCCCCGAACTGCTTACAACGATCTGGCGACGGCCCCGGACCTGGCGAGGTACGGGGCCGTTGGTGGTGCTAGACCGCCCCAGGTTTATCGGTGCCTGGCTCAGCTGTCGTTGCCCGCCTGCTCCTGGGCGATCGCCGCCTCGAGGTTTTGAATTCTGATGGCTATCTGCCGTCTTTCTTCGCGATCTGTCGCCGCCGGATGGCTACGGCGATGGTGACCGTGCCTATGACGAGGAAAGCGATGCCCATGCTGCCGGTCAGGCCTACTCCAGCGCCGAGAGCGAGCGTCGCCATCATGCCGCTGCCGGCGCCGGCACCGAAGAGTATGAGCAAATCGATGTTACGGTGGTTTGTCCTTTTCGCAACCTGTGTGTTGAGGGCGCGGGCGACCTTAGGGGTGGTCCACAGCAGGCCGGTGGCGTAGCGCAGGCCGCGTACCAGACGGGTGACCGGCATCGCTTCCGCGCCGTGGAGGAACTCGTACAGCTCGCCCTGCCACTCTTCCAGCAGTTCGTCCCGCATCGACGCTGGCATCCGTCGAGCGGCCAGCCGTACGAGGGCGTGCGGGAGTTGGTCGAGGCGGGTCCGGACTTCCTCGCTGATCATGTCGCCCAGCGCGGCGACGAACAGCCCTGCCAGTCCGAGCAGGACCGCGACCACGACCCCTGTCATGCCGGCCGCCAGGCTGGCGACGCCACGCCCGACTGTGGTGTGGGGGCGAGTTGTTGATGCAGCGCCGCCAGCTCGCGGCGGGCGGTTGCCGCCCCCTCCTCGCTGAGTTGATACCACCAGCGCACCGGCCGTCCCTTCGTCACCGGATCGGCGTCCTCCCGGTGCTTGGTCAGCCAGCCGGCGGCCTGTAGCCGGGCCAGGATCGGATAGAGCTTCCCGCTGGGGAAACCGGTCTGTTGCATCAGGTCGTAGCCGTAGCGGGGGGCAGCTACGTCCTCCAGGAAGATCCGCAGCACGATCGCCACCGCGACCGTGATCCTCGGTGGGTCCTTTTCCATGTATCTATCTTACATAGGGTCTGTACTGTCTGCTCTCACCTCGGAGGTCCGATGACGGCCGTGGCGGCGTGAAGCGGCACTGCGACGACGCGTCCGTGCCCGACGGTCTACTGCTATTCGCGTCGCGTGCGGTCAGGCCGCGTCGGCGTGGCCCTCGCTGGTGTGTGCGGTGACGATGCGGCGGAGCACGTCGAGAGCCTGCTCAGCCTCGTGCCGGCCGACGGGTGCGGTGCGGCCGGCCATGTATCCCGTCAGAGCCTCGCGGATGACATCGGACCGGCGGGCCGCCGACTCCTTGGCGAGACGGTCGAGTTGCTCGACGAGCGCCACGTGCAGCCGGATGCTCACCAGCATCATCGGTGCCTCCGGCGGGGGACCGGCCGCCGGCGCAGGGATCACCGACCTGATGACCGGTGCCAGGCTGTCGGTGTTCTGAAACCAGGTGATGACCTCGTCCTTGGTCATCCGGTCGAAGTCCGGCTCGCTCACAGGACCCGCCTCCTCCACTCGTCCAGGTCCGCGCCGCCATGGTACGGAGCGTCGGAATGCTCCTCGACGAGGCCAGCGGCTGCTGGAGCGGCGCTGGGACAATGCGTCCATGGGCGACGGTCTACGCGGCACACTGTCCCTGATCCGGTGGCGGTGGTGGGACGTACTGCGGCTCGCCCTGGTCCTGCTCTGGCTGGTCGCTGCGGGGGCCGCCTGGTGGACAGCACCCCGACAGCAGAGCTATGAGCAGGCGAGGGCCGACGTGGCGGCCGGCCGGGTGGTGGCGTACCAGTGGGGTGACAACTGGGACCGCCGGCCCGGCACCTGGTTCGGTCAGGCACCGCTGCGCTCCTCCGGCGACCTCGGCCCACTGTTCGTCTGGCGTACCGCAGACGGTCGGGTGCACTGGACCGACGCGGACGTCTTCGGTCAGGTCGCCCTGGCGGGGACCGTCGTCGACGACGAGGGTTTCAGCGGCCCGGGTGCTGCCGCCCTCGCCCGCGATCTGCGCGCCGCCGGTCTGGAACAACGGGTGGGCGGCGTCCAGCCGGCCGGTTCGATCGGCCTCGGGGCCGGTTTCGTCCTGGGCGTCGTCTGCCTCGCCGTCATCGTCGGCGGTCCGGCCCCGGCCACCGGAACCCGCTGGTACTGGTTCTGGCTGGTCTACCTCGTCCCGTACGGGCTCGGGTTGTTGTTCTGGCTGGCGGTGGACCGGCCCTGGACGGGTACGGCGACCGCGCCCCTCGGCCTCCTCGACGGCGGTACGCCGCGCCGACGTTCCGGGCTTCTCGGCTTCGGGGTCGGTCTGCTCGCGGCGATTTTGATCAGCTTCCTCACCATGGTCCTGCACGGGATCCTCGGGGACTGGTGGGTGCCGCGCCCCGGCGACCTATCGTCGTAGCCGTGACGAGTGTCGACGAGCTGCGGGCGCGGGTGGCGGTCGCGTACGACCGACTGGGTCTGCCGGCCTGGCCGAATCCGCACGCCGGGATGGACTCGCCACCCGAGGAGGAGTATTCGCGGGTCACCGACCCGGGCCGGTACGCGATCGTGCACGCCCGTGCCCGGGTGTGGGCCGACGTGCTCGGCGACCGGACGGGCGTCGTCGTCGACGTGCTCGGGTCGGGGTCGCGCGACGTCGAGGGATCGCTCGGTACGTTCGACCGTGGCGTGCGGATCACCCCGGCCAGGCCGGGCACCCTGCCGTTGCTGCTGCTGGAGCGCGACGCCCCACTCGACCGGGCCCCCGACCGGGCCCCCGAGCGGGCCGAGGGAACACTGCCGGTGCTGCACGTCGACGTCGCGCGGCCCGGAACGGCGGTCGGCATGCTGCCGGACTGCGGCTGCGACGCCTGCGACCACGGCTCACAGGACCTGCTCGACGCGATCGACAGCTGGGTGGGTCAGGTCGTCGCCGGCCCGATGGTGCTGCTGCGCGGTGCGGGCTGGTACGCGCGGTGGCACCCGGACGGCGGTGAGTCGGGCGGCGCGGGTCGGGGCCCGGACCACCGCCAGCTGATGGAGCTGTGCCGCCGACTGGCGGATGGCCAGGACGTCCGGCTGCCGGAGCGCTCCGAGGCGTTCGTCGGCGGTCCGTGGTTCGGCTGAGCCGGCATCGGCATCACCTATTCGTGACCGTGGTGGACCGCCTCGTCCTCGGGCGAGAGCGGGCCGGCGTCGACCAGGTCGCGGACCATGGCAAGCATCGCGGTGACCGCCGGTGGGCGGAACGGTGGGGCGGTCATGGCGGCGAAGAGCTTCCGCCGGGGCAGGGCCGGGCTGGTCGGTCGCAGCACCACACCCGTACGGGTCGTGCCGCTGGCCAGCGTCGGCACCAGCATGACGCCCGCTCCGGCGGCGACGAGGGCCTGCTTGCCGTGCCAGTCGTCGCAGTGGAACGCGATCCGGGGCGGGCCACCGAGGGCCGTGGCCAGTGTGGTGAGCGGGCCGAGACAGTCCGGGTAGGCGCCATCGATCCATGTCTCGTCCGCCAGGTCGGGCAGGTGCACCCGCTTCTTGCCGGCCAGTGGGTGCGTCGCGGGTAGCGCGACCTGCAGCTCCTCTGCGACCAGGGCGACCAGGTCGACGCCCTCGACCACGGTGTGCGGGACACCGGCCGGGTCGGCGGCTGTGCGGGCCGCCGCCGGGTCGGCCCACAACTGCCACTCGGTGAGTAACGCGAGGTCGACCAGGCCGTCGGCGACCGCGTGCAGCGAGGCGGCAGGGTCGATGGTGATCAGCCGCAGCGCGACGTCGGGGTGTCGGGCGCGGAACCGGCTGATCGCCGCCGGAACGAGGGCCGTGTTGGCGCTGGCGAAGGCGCTCATGCGTAGTTCGCCGCCGGCCAGTCCACCGAAGGCCGCCACCCGTGACTCCAGATCCCGCAGCCGGGCGAGCACCTCGCGGGCCTGTTCGACGGCGGCGATGCCGGCCGAGGTCGGCCGTACGCCACGGGGCAGTCGGCGGAACAGCGGTACGCCGAGCCGGCGCTCCAGCCCGGCGATCTGTCGGGAGACCGCCGGCTGGGTCATCGTGAGCGCGTGCGCCGCTGCGGAGAACGACTGCTGCTCGGCGACCTCGACGAGCACTCGCAGAGACCAGGTGTCAAGCATGCCTTCAGCTTATGGCAGGCAGGATCAATCGGCATTTGTGCTTATGGCTTGGTGGCGACAGCGTAGGAGGAGACAGCCGACCGGCGGTGCCGGCGGGCGCGCACTACACGCTCTGGAGGACCTATGACCAGGATCGTCAACTCCGCGCAGGCCGAGTCGTGGAGCGGTCCGGAGGGTGCCCACTGGGCACGCCAGCCCGAGCGCATCGAAGCGATGCATTCGGTGTTGGACGAGCCGTTGCTGACCGCTGCCGGCATCCGCGTCGGAGACCGGGTGCTCGACATCGGTTGCGGCAACGGGGGCACCACTCGTCGAGCGGCCCGCGCCGTCACCGACGGACTGGGTGGATCAGACGGCGGTACGGTCGTCGGCATCGACCTCTCCGGTCCGATGCTCGACCAGGCGCGGACCCTCGCCGCCAGCGACGGCCTGACGAACATCACCTTCGAGTACGGCGACGCGCAGGTCCATCCGTTCACCGCCGAGTCGTTCGACGTGGCGATCAGCCGATTCGGGATCATGTTCTTCGCCGACCCGGTCGCCGCCTTCGGCAACATCAGGCGGGCGCTGCGCCGGGGTGGCCGACTTGCCTTCGTCTGCCCGCAGCCGGCGCGGCGCAACGCCTGGTACCGGGTGCCGCAGATGGCCCTGCACGGTACCGAGAACGGGCCGCTGCCGGAGTCGGGGATGTTCTCGTTGGCCGAGCCGGGCCGGGTGACCGAGGTGCTGACGGCCGCTGGCTTCGTCGACATCCGTCCGGAGCCGGTCGCGGCACCGATGACGTACGGCGTCGACGTGGCCGGGGCGGTCGAGTTCGTCATCGGCACCGGGCCAGTGCGGGCGTTGCTGGAGCAGGGGAGTCTGACCGTTGCCCGGGCCCGGCAACGGCTGACCGCCGGTCTGCGTCCCTACCTGGGGCCGGACGGGGTGGCACTGCCTGGGGCGTACTGGCTGGTCACGGCGACCCGGCCGGAGGGGGACCGGTGACCTCCCAGGCCGGCAAGGTCGTCGTGGTCGGCGGGTACGGGGCGGTCGGCCACGCGACCGCGAGCATGCTGGCGGGATGGTTTCCCGGCCGGGTGGTGGTGGCGGGTCGGGATCCGGCGCGGGCGGCGCGGGCGGCCGAAGCCATCGGGGGCGGCACCACCTGGCGGCAGGTCGACGTGACGTCGGCGGCCGACCGTGCCCGACTGCTCGCGGACGCGGCGCTGGTGGTGATGGCGGTGGAGCGGGCGAACGTGGCGGTAGCGCAGGAGGCGGTACGCCGAGGCGTCCACTGCGTCGACGTCACCGCCTCGCCGCAGCTGCTGCGGCCGCTCACCGACCTCGACCGGCACGCCGTCCGTACCGGATCGACCGTCGTGCTCAGCGTCGGCGTGGCTCCCGGCCTGACGAACCTGCTCGCCGACGAGTGCCTGCGGGAGCTGCCCGCAGCGGACACTGTGGAGCTGACGCTGATGCTCGGCACCGGCGATCCGCACGGCCGTGACTCGGTCCGGTGGATCGTCGAGCAGGCCGCGACCGCGTCGGCAGGTACGGCCGGTGCCGGTGCCGACCGGCCGCGTCGGGCCCGGGTCGAGCTGCCGGGGGTCGGACGCCGTACCGTCTTTCCTTTCCCGTTCTCGGACCAGCATGTCCTGGCGGCCCGGCACGGCGTCCGGGCCACCACCCGGATGTGCCTGGACTCCAGGGTTCTGACGTGGACGCTGTTCGTTGGTCGGTCGTCCGGGCTGTTTCGGCTGGCCCGTCGGCTGCGGCTGAACGACCTACTGGTGTCGGCCCTGGTCGGGGCAAGGGTCGGTGCCGACCGGTTCGTGGTGCGGGCGAGCGCCAGTGCATCGAGGGGACCGGCGGTGACGCGGGCGGTGGTCGGGCGCGGCACGAGCCAGGTCACCGGGGCGGTCGCGGCGGTGGTCGCCCGGCAGGTACTGACCGGCGGCACCGGGGTACCGGCCGGGCTGCCGGCCGGGGTGCTGCACATCGACCAGCTGACCGGCCTGCCGGAGCTGGTGGCGGAGCTGCGCCGGTACGGCGTGACGGTGGAGTTACCGTCCGCGATTCGTAGATAGCGGGATGCCGCACCTACCGCGATGCCCACATCTGTGCCAGGATTGGATCCAATGCCCGTCGGATCGGATGCCTAGCTGGAAGGGGTGCCCATGCTGCGCCGTGAGGAGAACGAGCGGATCACCCGTTCCGGGCCGGGCACCCCACTCGGGCGGCTGATGCGCGCGTACTGGCAGCCGGCGGCGCTGGTCTCGGAGCTGGACCCGCAGCGACCGGTCACCCCGGTCCGGCTGCTCGGCGAGGACCTGGTGCTGTTCAAACGTGCCGACGGCGGCTGGGCGCTGGTCGGCCGGTTCTGCGCGCACCGGGGCGTCGACCTGGCGTACGGCCGGCACGAGGACGGCGGGCTGCGCTGCCTCTACCACGGCTGGCTGTACGGACCGGACGGGCGCTGCCTGGAACAGCCGGCCGAGCCACCGCACAGCACCTTCGCCAGCAAGGTCCGCATCCCCAGCTACCCGTGCGTCGAGCGCAACGGCATCGTCTTCGCCTACCTCGGCGAGGGCGACCCGCCGCCGATGCCGCACTACGACTGCTTCCAGGCCCCCGACGAGTACACCTTCGCCTTCAAAGGGCTGTGGGAGTGCAACTGGCTGCAGGGCGTCGAGGGCGGCATCGACCCCAGCCACGTCTCGTTCCTGCACCGGTTCATCAACGAAGATCCGCGTGACGTCTACGGCCAGCAGTTCAGTGAGGAGGTCGCCGGCACCGGGCAGAAGCTGTCCAAGCTGGTCGGCGACGCCTACCGGCCGGACATCGAGGTCGAGCAGGCCGAGCACGGCCTGCGGGTGTACGCGTTGCGCCAGCTCACCGACGAGATCCGGCACGTACGCATCACGAACCTGGTCTTCCCCAACGCGTTCGTGGTGCCGTTCGGCAACAGCAAGGTCTTCTGCCAGTGGCACGTGCCGATCGACGACCACCACCACTACTGGTACATGATCTTCTACGACTTCGCCGAGCCGACCGACAAGGAGACCCTGCTGGCCCAGCGGCTCGCCGAGGTCTCCCTGCCGGACTACCGGCCGCTGCGCAACCGGGCCAACAACTGGGGCTTCGACCCGGCCGAGCAGCGCGACCTGACCTACACCGGGATGGGCCTGGACATCAACGTCCACGACCAGTGGGCGGTGGAGAGCATGGGGCCGATCCAGGACCGCACCGTCGAGCGGCTCGGCGTCTCCGACCGGGCCGTCACCGCCAACCGCCGGCTGCTGCTGCGCGCCATCGACGCCTTCGAAGCCGGCAACCCGGTCCCGGCCCGCCCCGCCGACGAGACCGCCGCCGCCGCGCTCACCGGCCCGTTGGCCGTCGACACCGTCGCCCCAACCGACGGTTGGGAACAGACCTGGCGCGACCGTGAGGCACAGCGCCGGGCCGACTCCCCATGGGCCGCCGGCCGGGCCGAGCTGGCCGGTCAGGTCGGACCGACCGGTGCGACCGGCGGCACCGGGATGGCCGCCGATGCGTAGCGTCGACGAACGCGCGGTCGCCGACGGCGGCGACGGCCACCGCGCGCTGCCGATGCTCGCCGCCGACCGGGGCGGCTTCATCGACCGCCACCAGCTGTGGACCGACGCCCAGTACGCCGCCGCCGGCCAACTGCGCCGGGTCGTCGACGAGCTGGGCATCGAGCTGATCCGGTTCTCCTTCGCCGACCAGCACGGCGTACTGCGCGGCAAGACGCTGACCCGGGCTGCGGCCGGCGCGGCCCTGCGCTCCGGGGTGACCGTCCCGTCGTCGCTGCTGCTCAAGGACCCGTCCGGGGCGTCGGTCTTCCCGGTCTTCGCCGCCGACCCGCAGGTCGGCGTGCCCGGCTTCGCCGGTGCCGGTGACCTGGTGCTGGTGCCGGACCCGACCACCTTCCGGTTGCTGCCGTGGGCGCAGCGGACCGGCTGGGTGCTCTGCGACCTGCGACTGCCGGACGGCTCGCCGGTGCCGCTGTGCACCCGCAGCCTGTTGCGCGGTCAGCTCGACCGGCTTGCCGCCGCCGGCTACGCGATGACCGTCGGCGTGGAGCTGGAGTTCCACGTGTTCGCCGCCGACGCCCGCCCCGACGGCGGACTCGACGCCGACCAGGTGGGCCGCCCCGCCGCGCCCGGTCGGCCCAGCGTGGTGCGGCCGGTCAGCCGGGGCGCGCAGCTGCTGCACGAGGACGGCCTGGACCGCGCCGACGACCTCGTCCAGCTGCTGCACCACGGGCTGACCCGGCTCGACCTGCCGCTGCGGTCACTGGAGCTGGAGTTCGGGCCGAGCCAGTTCGAGATCACCCTGACCGCCGGGGACGCCGCCGACGCCGCCGACCAGGTGCTGCTGGCCCGCTCGGCGATCCGCCAGCTGTGTCGCCGGCACGGCTACCACGCCACGTTCATGTCCCGGCCGGCCGGTGCCGAGACCGCCTCCACCGGCTGGCACCTGCACCAGTCGCTGCGCGCTGTCGACTCCGGCGCGGCGGTCTTCGACCCGACCACACCGGGCGAGGCGCTCTCGCCGGTCGCCGGGCACTACCTGGCCGGGCTGCTGGAGCACGCCGGCGCGGCCGCCGCGTTCGCCACCCCGACGGTCAACGGCTACAAGCGCTACCTGCCGTTCTCGCTCGCCCCGGACCGGGTGGTGTGGGGGATCGACAACAAAGGGGCCATGGTGCGGGCCGTCGGTGCCGGCTCCGACACCGGCGTACGGCTGGAGAACCGCTGCGGCGAGCCGGCCGCCAACCCGTACCTCTACATCGCCTCGCAGCTGATCAGCGGCCTGGACGGGATCGAGCGGCGACTCGCCCCACCCCCTGCGGTGGAGGATCCGTACGCGGCCGACGCGCCCCGGCTGCCGACCTCGTTGGCCGAGGCGTTGACCGCGTTGGCGGCCGATCCGGCGTTCGCCGCCGCCCTCGGCGACCCGGTGGTCTCCTGGTACCTGACGCTCAAGCGCCGTGAGTTCGCCCGTTACCTCGCGTACGTCTCCGACTGGGAGCAGCGCGAGTACTTCGATCTGATCTGACCGCGAGTACTTCGACCTGATCTAGAAGGAGCCGTCGATGCCGTCATCCGTCGCCCCGCTGGCCGAGCTGGAGCCGTTCCACGTCGACGGCGAGTGGATCGCGCCGGGGCAGCGCACCCTGATCGAGGTGCGGGACCCGTCGGACGGCGCGGTGATCAGCCGGGTCGCCCAGGCCACCGCCGACGACGTGGCCGCCGCCGTGGCCGCCGCCACCCGGGCGTACGCCGACCGGCGCTGGAGCGGGCTGGCCCCGTTGGAGCGCACCCGGGTGCTGCACCGGCTGGCCGACCTGATCGAGGCGCACCTCGAAGAGCTGGCGGTGCTGGAGACCCGGGACAACGGCAAACCGATCGAGCGGTCCCGGGCGGACACCGGCGCGGCGGCCCGCGCCTTCCGGCACTTCGCCGGGGCCACCAGCCGGCTGACCGGCACCGTCGTGCCGATCGACGGCGGTGCCCACCACGTCTACACGGTGCTGGAGCCGGTCGGCGTCGCGGCGCTGATCCTGCCGTGGAACTTCCCGATCATGACCGGCAGCTTCAAGATCGCTCCGGCGCTGGCCGCCGGCTGCCCGATCGTGGTCAAACCGGCCGAACAGACCCCGCTGACCATGCTGCGGCTGGCGGCGCTGGCCGCCGAGGCCGGCGTACCGCCGGGGGTCTTCAACGTGCTGACCGGCGACGGTGAGGTCGGCGCGGCCCTGGTGGCCCACCCCGGCGTGGCGAAGGTGTCGTTCACCGGGTCCACCGAGGTGGGCCGGGTGGTGATGGCCGGCGCGGCGCCGACGATGAAGCGGCTCACCCTGGAGCTGGGCGGCAAGAGCCCGAACATCGTCTTCGCCGACGCCGACCTGGACGCCGCCGTGCTGACCGCGATGCGGGCGTCGTTCGGCCACTCCGGCCAGATGTGCACCGCCGGCAGCCGGCTGCTGGTGCAACGTTCCATCCTGGACGAGATGACCGAGCGGCTGGCCGAGGCGACCCGCCGGGTGCCGGTCGGCAACGGTCTCGACGGCGGGGTGACCGTCGGCCCACTGGTCTCCGAGGAGCAGCGGCAGCAGGTGCTGTCCTACATCGAGACCGGCATCCGGGAGGGCGCCACGGTCGCCGTCGGCGGCGGGGTGCCGGACCGGCCCGGCTACTTCGTCGAGCCGACCCTGTTCACCGGGGTCCGCAACGACATGGTCATCGCCCGGGAGGAGATCTTCGGGCCGGTGACCGGGGTGATCGCCTTCGACGACGAGGACGAGGCCGTCGCGATCGGCAACGACACGGCGTACGGGCTGGCGGCCGGGGTGTGGACCCGGGACCTGTCCCGCGCCCACCGGATGGCCGCCGCGCTGCGGGTCGGCACGGTCTGGGTGAACACGTACAACATCTTCGACCCGGCGCTGTCCTTCGGCGGGGTCGGTGACTCCGGTCTGGGCCGGGACCTGGGCGACGACGCCCTGTACTCGTACTGCGAACGCAAGGGCGTCGTGGTCGCGCTCTGACCGGCGGTGCCGGCACCGGTCGACCGCTGCGGCCGGTACGCGCACCGCCCTGGACACTGATGGGATCCACTTTGACAGACACCGCATCCCAGATCGGCGTTCGCTCCGCCCTGGACGTCGCCGCCCTGCGCGCCGCCACCCCCGGTGCGGCCCTGGCGCACCACCTCAACTCCGCCGGTGCCGCTCTGCCCAGCCTCACCGTGCTCGACACGGTCATCGCCCACCTGCGGCTGGAGTCCCGCCTCGGCGGCTACGAGGCCGCCGAGGCCGCCGGCGAGCGAACCGCCCAGGTGTACCAGCTCGTCGCCGATCTCATCGGCGCCTCCGCCGCCGACATCGCCCTGGTGGAGAGCGCCACCGTCGCCTGGCACCGGGCGATCGACGCGCTGCGGCTGCAGGCCGGGGACCGGATCCTCGCCTCGGCGTCCAGCTACGTCAGCTCGGCGCTGCACCTGCTCGAACTGCGCCGCACCCGGGGCATCGTCGTCGAGGTGCTGCCCACCGACGACTCCGGCGGTGTCGACCTGTACCAGCTGGAGCAGGCCCTGCGCCGACCGGCGGCGCTGGTCACGGTGGCCCACGTACCGACCTCGTCGGCGTTGATCGAGCCCGTCGCACAGGTCGGCGCCCTGTCTGCCGCCGCCGGGGTGCCGCTGCTGGTCGACGCGACCCAGTCGGTGGGTCAACTGCCGGTCGACGTACGGGCGATGCGGGCCGGCATCGTGGTCGCCACCGGCCGCAAGTTCCTGCGGGGTCCGCGCGGCACCGGGCTGCTCTACCTCGACCCGGCGCTGCACGAGCAGGCCCGCCCACTGACCCCGGACGTACGGGGTGCCCGGTGGACCAGCGACGAGGAGTACGACCTGCTGCCCGGCGCGCGACGCTACGAGACCTGGGAAGCGTCGCACGCGTTGCGGCTCGGTCTGGGCGCCGCCCTCACCGAGGCGCTCGCCATCGGCGTCGACGTGATCTCGGCGTACGTCAGCGGGTTGGCCGCCCGGTTGCGCGCCGGCCTGGCCGGGCTCGCCGGGGTGCGGGTGGTCGACCCGCCGGCGGCCGGCGGCGGCATCGTCACGTTCGTCCGCGACGGCGAGGAACCGGCACAGACGGTACGCACCCTACGGGCCGCCGGCCTGCACCTGGTCGCCGTGCCGGCCAGCCACGGGCAGTGGGACCTGGGTCGACGCGGCCTGCCGGCCGTGGTCCGCGCCTCGGTGCACGTCTACAACGACGACAGTGACATCGACGCGCTGCTCACCCAGCTGGCCCGCCCGGTCCCGCCCGCCGCCGGGCAGGTGACGACGCCCGAACCGGCGCCGCCGTCGCCGGTCGTCGCCCCGCCCCCCGGCCCCAGCTCCGGCACCCTTGCCACCGGTGCCGCCCCTGCCCTGGTCACCGGCACCGACCGGCACGCCGACGTGGTGGTGGTCGGCGCCGGCATCCACGGCCGCAGCGCCGCCTGGTCGCTGGCCGCCCGGGGGGTCCGGGTGGTGCAGCTCGACCGGCACCCGGCCGACCACACCGACGGCTCGTCGCACGGGCGGACCCGGATGATCCGGCGCGCCTACCCGTCGCCGGTCTGGGACGACCTGGTGCAGCGGGCGTACACCGGCTGGCACGAGCTGGAGCAGGCCGCCGATCGCCGGTTGGTCACCACCGTCGGTGGGCTCTACGCCCGGCCGGCCCGGTCCAGCGGCACGCTGCGGGGCCCGGGGTGCATGCTGGTCGACGCCAACCAGGCCGCCGGAATCCTGCCCGGCCTGGTCCTCGGCGCCGACATGGTCGCCGTCCACGACCCGGCGGCGGGCGTCATCGACGCGGCAGCCGCGATGTCGGCGCTGGCCGCGCTCGGTGCCGCCGCCGGGGTGGACCGCCGGGACGGTTGCGCCGTCACCGGCTGGCACCCCGACGGTGCCGGGGTCCGGGTGCGCACCGACGACGGTGACCTGCTCGCCGACCGGCTGGTGATCTGCGCCGGCCCGTGGACCGCCGATCTGGTGCCGGATCTCGCCGGCCAACTCTCCGTCGTACGGATCGTCAACATCCATATCGGCTCGTCGTCCCCGGCGCTGCTGGCCCCGCCGGCGCTCGGCCCCTTCTCGGTGGAGGTCCCCGGCGTCGGGCTGCTCTACGGCATCCCGGCGTACGGCCCGGACACGGTCAAGGTCGGCTTCGACCACGGGCCCGTCGACGACCTCACCCGGCCGCCCGGGCCGGTCACCGCCGCCGAGCGCGACGCGTTGCTCACCGTCGCGCGTCGGTTCCTGCCGGCCGCCGACGGCCCGGTCACCGCCGAGGTGGCCTGCCGCTACACGATGGCCCCGGGCAACCGGTTCGCGGTCGGGGCGCTGCCGGCGCATCCGCAGGTCCTGCTGGCGGCGGCCTGCTCCGGGCACGGGTTCAAGTTCGGCCCGGCGATCGGCGCGGCGCTGGCCGACCTGGCCACCGGGGTGCCCCGGCCGGACCTGGACTTCCTCGCCCCGGCGGCGATGGGCGTGGCCGGGATCGTGCCCGGCGACCCGGACGGTCCCGGCCCCGATCCGGTCACCCCCGGAACACCGTCGCCGACCGCCGCTCGTACCAGCGAGCCAACTGCTCACCGGCGCTGATCACATGGGCCTGCATCTCGCGTCGGGCGCGGTCACCGTCCTCTTCGGCCAGCGCCGCGATGATCCGCTCGTGCTCGTGGAAGTTGTCGTCGCGGTGCCGGGGGTTGTCCTGCAGCACCAGCGCGGAGACGTTGCGCGGGAACGCCTCGTTGATCTCCTTGATCACCCGGGCCAGCCAGTCGTTGCCGGCGACCTGGTGGATCAGGGTGTGGAACCGGTCGTTCGCGGCGTTGGTCGACGTCGCCAGGGCCAGCCTGGCGCGGGCGACCCCCGGGTCGTCCTCGACACGTCGTTGCGGGATGTTGCCCCGGGCCGCCTGCTCGGTGCGACGCAGCAACGAGTTGGCCGCCCGCAGCTCGTCGAGGACGTCGTCGGTGATCCGGCTGACCGCCCGCTCGCAGGCCAGCGCCTCGAGCTCGGCGCGGACCTCGTAGGCCTCGCGGACCTCCCAGGGCGCCGGCACCCGCACCACCGCGCCCCGGTGCGGCACCACCTCGATCAGCCCACCGGTCTGCAACTGCCGCAGCGCCTCGCGGACCGGGGTCCGGCTGACGCCGAGCAGCTTGGCCAGTTCCGCCTGACGCAGCTGGGCACCGATCGGGATCTCGCCAGACATGATCTTGGCGCGGATGGCGGCGGCGGTGGCGTCGACGAGGGCACTGCTGGTCGTTTCCGTCGAGCTGACTGGCATGCCCGGTGCCCCTGTCTGATCGGTGTACGGCGTAGCCGGCCGGACGTCCGGCCGGCTGCCATCGCCTCCACAGTGGTGCGATGTGGGTGTCACGATAGCAAGCCCGCCCGGAGAGCTGCGGGTCCCGTACATTTGCCTTTGGATCCCGGTTTTGGATCCAAACATCCTGCGGTAGTATCCGAGACTACCTTGGCCAGGGAGTTTTCCGGAAGCACCGGCCCGCCGCAGCCGCACCGACCCCGACGCAGACCGACCCAGGCGAGCCGGACCACCCCGGGACGACTCCCGCGACGGCGACAGGAGCAACCGTGAGTGCCTGCCACCCCACCCCGGACGCACGGACCCACCGCAGCCACCCGCTCGACCCGCCGAGCCCGGCGGAGATCGCCCGTGCCGTGGCGGCCGCCCGCGCCGACGGCCGGCTCGGCGAGCGGACCCGCTTCTGGGGCGCCACGCTGGACGAAGCCCACGCCCGTGCCGTCGCCACCGGGGCCGCCGCTGCCGGCGAGGTCCGCATCGGGCTGGTGGCCATGGACCACGCCGCCGGCACCGCCTGGGAGATCGACGTCGCGTTGACCGCAGGAACGGACGGCGCCGCCGACCGGTGCCTCGACTGGCGTCCGCTCGACCCACGCCGGCCGGGCATCACCTCCGAGGAGGCCCGCGCCGCCGCCCAGGCCTGCCGGCAGAGCCCGCTGTTCCGTGAGGTGCTCGCCAAGCGGGGCATCCACGACGTCTCCCTGGTCATGGTCGACGCCGAGTCGATGGGCGGCTTCGAGCCGAAGCGCTACGCCGACCGTCGGCTGACCTGGGGCACCGTCTGGCACCGGGTCGACGAGGGCGACAACGGCTACGTCCGCCCGGTGCAGGGCGTGGTGCCGATCATCGACATGGCCACCATGGAGGTGCTGGAGGTCGAGGACCACGGGGTGGTCCCGATCTCGGACGAGGCCGGCCCGCTGGAGGCGGCGGCCTGGCCGACCCGACCCGGCCTCAAGCCGCTGGACGTGGTGCAGCCCGACGGGCCCAGTTTCACCGTCGACGGCTGGCAGGTCAGCTGGCAGGGCTGGCGGCTGCGGGTCGGGTTCACCCACCGGGAGGGCCTGGTCCTGCACGACCTGGAGTTCCAGGGGCGACCGGTGGTCAGACGGGCCGCCTGCAACGAGATGTACGTGCCGTACCTGGACCCCAACTCCACCCAGTACCGCAAGAACTTCTTCGACTGGGGCGAGTACGGTGCCGGACCACTGACCAACTCGCTGGCCCTGGGCTGCGACTGCCTCGGCGTCATCTACTACTTCGACACCGCCTACCTCGGCGGCGACGGCGACCCGGTGACCATCCCGAACGCGATCTGCATGCACGAGGAGGACCACAGCGTCCTCTGGAAGCACAACGACCTGCGCCGTGGGGTCAGCCAGGTGCGTCGCTCCCGGCGACTGGTGATCTCCAACTTCCAGACGGTGGCCAACTACGACTACGGCTTCTACTGGTCGCTGTACCAGGACGGCCGCATCGAGCTGGAGGTCAAGCTCACCGGCATGCTCTCCGCCTCCGGCATCCACGACGGCGACGAGGTGCGCTACGGCCGGGTCGTCGCACCGAACGTGCAGACCCCCACCCACCAGCACTACTTCGGGCTGCGCCTGGACATGGCGGTGGACGGCCCGCACAACCGCTTGGTCGAGGAGCACGCCGAGGGGGAGACCGATCCGGCGCTCGACCCGTACGGCAACGCGGTGCGCAACGTGCGGACCCCGCTGCTGCGCGAGTCGCAGGCCGCGCGGCGCACCGACCCGGCGACCGCGCGGCGCTGGCGGGTGGAGAGCGCCACCCGGACCAACCGGTACGGTGAACCGACCGCCTACCGGCTGCTGTTGCCGAACACTACCCGGTCGTTCGCCCGGCCCGATTCGGTGATGGCCCGCCGGGCACCGTTCATCCATCAGCATCTGTGGGCCACGCCGTACGACCCGAGCGAGCAGTTCCTCGGCGGCCAGTACCCCAACCACGCCGAGCCCGGCTCCGACGGGGTCCAGGTCTGGCAGCGTCAGGACCGGTCGATCGACGGCACCGAGTTGGTGCTCTGGCCGGTGCTCGGCACCCACCACTTCCCCCGCCCGGAGCAGTGGCCGGTGATGCCGGTGGACGCCATCCACATGATCCTGGAGCCGGACGGCTTCTTCGACCGCAATCCGGCGATGGACGTGCCGGATCCGGCGGCGGCGCGGGGCACCGCGGACGCCTGCTGCGCGACCGACTCTGACGTGGTGCCGGCCGACTGACGGCCGGTACGCCGGCCGCCAGTCGACCGGCCACGGGGAAATATCCACATTAGCCCGAGCGTCCGGAAATCAGACGTTCACAATCGCGATACGGTCCCGAATTGGGTACCGCAGATCATGGTTTTGGATCCAATCCTGATGAAATTTAATCCATCTTCGTCCCATACCCTGCCGAGGAGCGCACTATGTCGGACGATTTCCGCAATCTTCCACAGAACCTGATATCCCGTCGCGCGATGCTGCGCGGCGCCGGCCTGCTCGGCCTCGGCTTCGGCGCCAGCAGCCTGCTCGCGGCCTGTGGCGTCGCGTCTGACGGCAACGACGACGGCGACGACAGCGGCACCACCGGCGGCACCCTGACCCTCGGGATCGACGCCACCAGCGCCGTCAACGACCCCGCGTTCTACACCTCGCTCGGTGACTGGATGGCCGTCGACTGCATCTGCCGGGGCCTGACCTTCATCTCGTTCGAGACCACCGAGCCGCAGGCCGACCTGGCCGAGAGCTGGGAAATCTCCGACGACGGACTGACCTACACGTTCACCCTGCGCCAGGGGGTGACCTTCCACGACGGCAACACCTTCACCTCCGCCGACGTGCTGGCCAGTCTCGGCCGGCAGTTCAACGCCGACGACCCGACCCTGCCCGACGGTGCCTCCCGGCCGTTGAACAGCCTCGGCGCCAACGTCGCCTCGCTCGACGCCCCCGACGAGTACACCGTGGTGATGGTGCTCAACACCCCCGACGCGACGGTGCTCAACCGGCTGTCCGACATCGGTGGGCGGATCATCTCCAAGGCCGCCCTCGACGAGTACGGCGCCGACATCGGCAAGAACCTCGTCGGCACCGGGCCGTTCAAGTTCTCCTCGGCGACCGCCGGCCAGCAGGTGGTGCTGACCGCGTTCGACGACTACCGCACCGGCCGTCCCAAGGTCGACCGGTTGGTGCTGCAGCAGGTGCAGGACCCGTCGACGATCGTGAGCTCGCTGCTCAGCGGCGACCTGTCCGCCACCCAGTTCACCCCGTACTCGGCGATCGAACAGCTGAAGGCCGACGACGCGGTGACCTTCCACGAGACGCCGTACAGCTTCGACGCCATGATGATGATCGACGCCCGGCGGATCCCGGAGCTGGAGGTGCGCCAGGCCATCAACCTGGCGATCGACCGGGAAGCGATCATCGCCCAGGCGTTCTTCGGCATCGCGGCCCTGCCCGAGGGATACACCATCCCGCCGTCGCAGAACGGCTACGACCCGAGCCTGGCCGACCTGAGCCGGTTCGACCCCGACGAGGCCCGCCGGCTGATCGAGGCCGCCGGTGCCACCGGTCGTGAGGTCGCCCTGATGGCCGCCAGCGACTCGTGGCACCCGCGTGCCGCCCAGATCGTCGCGCAGAACCTCACCGACATCGGGCTGACCGTGGTCACCGACTCGGTCGACCCGGCCACCTACTTCAGCCGGCTGCTCGACCCGGACGACCCGTTCCACGAGCTGATGATCTGGGAACGCAACTCCTACATCCCGGACCCGGACAACATGATCGGCGCGATGGGGATGCCGTCCGGTGTGTACGGCGACTTCACCTCCGGGTTCAAGACCCTGCCCGGGTCGGAGGCGTTCGCCGCCGACCTGGCCGCGGCGAAGAACCTGCCCAACGGCGACGAGCGCACCGCCGCGTACACCGACATCCAGCGTCGCTTCGCCGAGCAGTACATGGTGCTGTCGATGCTCTGCTACTCGGCCAACCCGGTGGTCACCGGCGCCAACGTCGAAGGTGCCAACGTCGCCGCGCTCGGCAGCCACCGCTGCTTCATGGAGAACGCCAGTGTCTGAGTCCACCCCCTCGGCCCGTCCGGGGGAGCAGTGACGGTCGCAGGGGCGCGGCCGGTCGGGCGATGGAGAGCCGGCTACGCCCGGCGCTCCATCGCCCGGTCCTGGCTGGCCGCCGTCTCGTGGCTGGTGCTGATCGGGTTCATCCTGATCGCTCTGGTCGGCCCGCTGCTCGTCGGCGCCGACCCGGAACGCCAGACCAACGTGACGCTGGCCGGGGTCGGCGCGGCCGGGCATCCGCTCGGCACCGACGACCTCGGCCGCGACTTCCTCGCCCGGCTGGTGTACGGCGCCCGACCGCTGTTGCAGGTCGCCTTCCTCGCCACCGGCCTCGCCGCGGCCATCGGCACCACCGTCGGGATGCTCGCCGGCTACCTCGGCGGCTGGGGGGAGCAGATCCTGATGCGGTTGACCGACATCGGGCTGGCCTTCCCGTCGATGCTTCTGATCATCCTGGTCGTCGCGGCCAGCGGTCCCGGCGTCACCAGCCTGGTGATCGGCGTCGGGATCGCCCTGTCACCCGGGTTGGCCCGGCTGGCCCGGGCGCTGACCGCCCGCGAGGCCGCGCGGGACTACGTCCTCGCCGCCCGCCTCGGCGGCACCCGGTCGCCCCGGATCATCGTGCAGGAGATCCTGCCAAACATCGCCGGCCCGATGCTCGCCCAGGTGGTGATGACCCTCTCCGTCGCCGCCGGGTTCGCCGCCGGCCTGTCCTACCTGGGGCTGGGCATCCAGCCGCCGACCCCGGACTGGGGCTACATGGTGCAGGCCGGGCAGGAGTTCATCTACTCGGCACCCCGACTGGTGGTGCTGCCCGCCGCGCTGACGCTGACCTTCGTGGTCGCCGGCAACTTCGTCGGCGACGACCTGCGCGACGCGCTGGACCCGAGGAGCCGCCGATGATCCGGCTGCTGCGCGGCAGGTCGCTGCCGATGCTGACGGTACGCCGGCTCGCCAGCGTCCCGCTGGTGCTGTTCGTCCTCGCCTCGCTGGTGTTCCTGGCCATCCGCCGGCTGCCCGGCTCGCCGTCGTCGACGCTGGCCGTCAGCGGCACCCAGGGGCTCACCGCCGAACAGATCTCCGCCAACGAGGCCCGGATCAACGAGGCGCTCGGCCTGGACCGGCCGGTCTGGGAGCAGTACCTCACCTACCTCGGTGACCTGGCCCGGCTCGACCTCGGTCGGTCGTTCTACGGCGGCAACGACGTACTGGGCCTGCTCGGTGGGGCGCTGCCGGCGACCATCGAGCTGACCGTCGCCGCGATGCTGATCGCCGTGGTGCTCGGCGTGGTCACCGGGGTGATCGCCGCGTTGCGCAAGGACACCTGGGTGGACACCACCACCCGGTCCATCGCCACGGTCAGCTTCTCGCTGCCCTGGTTCGCCCTCGGCGTACTCAGCATCGTGATCTTCGGGGTGTGGCTGCGCTGGCTGCCGGTCATCGGCCGGCTGCCCAGCCAGCTCGACTACCGGCCCACCACCAACTTCGTGCTGCTCGACGCGATCCTGCAGGACCGGCCGGAGCTCGTCTGGCCCTGGCTGCAGTACCTGATCCTGCCGGCCACGACCCTGGCGTTGGCGATGGCCGGGTTCATCACCCGGATCGTGCGGGCCTCGGTGCTGGAGGTGCTCAGCGACGACTTCGTGCGGACCGCCCGGATGAAGGGCCTGCGGGAGCGGACCATCCTGCGCCGGCACGTGCTGCGCAACGCCGGGCTGCCCATCGTGACCGTGCTCGGCCTTCAGTTCGGCTCGCTGCTCGGCGGCTCGGTGATCACTGAGACCGTCTTCTCCTATCCCGGCGTCGGCAATCTGCTGGTCAGCTCGGTGCTGCAACGCGACTACCCGGTCGTCCAGGGAGCCGCGTTGGCGATCGCGTTGCTCTTCGTACTGGTCAACGCCGCCGTCGACCTGTTCTACCTGGTCCTCGATCCCCGCCTGCGGAAAGGATGAGTCCATCATGGATATTGTGCTGGTGCACGGTGCCGGCGGCACCCCGAGCACCTGGTCCGGCGTCGCACCGCTGCTGCGCGCCGCCGGCCACCGGGTGCAGCTGGTCACCAATCCGATGAACTCGCTGCGGGAGGACGTGGCCAACACCGCCGCCCTTCTCGACGCCACCGCCGGGCCGGTGCTGCTGGTCGGCCACTCCTACGGCGGCGCGGTGATCACCAACGTCGGCCGGGACGAGCGGGTGGCCGGGCTCGTCTACGTCTGCGCGTTCGCCCCCGACGAAGGCGAATCCATCCAGGACATCATCGGCCGGTATCCGCCGGCCGAGGTCAGCCGGCACATGCGGCGTGGACCCGACGGCGAATGGTTCTCCGACCACAGCCCCGAGTACTGGGCCGAGATCGGCTGGGACGTGCCCGAGGACGAACGGGCCAGCTTCGACGCCGACTCGCGGCCCAGCTCCAACGCGATCTTCGCCGAGCCCACCGGGGTGCCCGCCTGGCGCACCACGCCGGCCTGGTACCTGGTCGCCGCGCAGGACAAGACGCTGCGTCCGGACACCCAACGGGACATGGCGGCCCGCGCCGGCGCCACCGTCGCCGAGATCACCGGCAGCCACTTCACCCCCCGGGTCTGGCCCCGCGAGGTGGCCGACCTGGTGGAGCGGGCCGCCGCCAGCCTCGCCGGAGCGCCCCGGTGACCTCCGCCCCGGCGGCCCCGGCACCGCCCGTACTGTCCGTACGCGGGCTGCGGGTCGAGTTCGACGTGCCCGCCGGACGGCTGCCTGCCGTCGCCGGCGTCGACCTCGACCTGTACGCCGGGGAGATCCTCGCCCTGGTCGGCGAGTCCGGTTCCGGCAAGTCCGCCCTGGCGATGAGCCTGGTCGGGCTCAACCGCGCACCGGGCACCCACATCAGCGGCGAGGTCGACTTCAACGGGTGCAACCTCGCTACCGCCAGCGAGGCCACCCTGCGCCAGGTCCGGGGCAGGGACGTCTCGGTGGTGTTCCAGGACGCCCTCGCCGCGCTCAACCCGCTGCAACGCGCCGGTGCCCAGGTCGCCGAGATGATCCGTACCCACCAGCGGGTCAGCCGGGCGCAGGCCTGGCGGCGGGCCGAGGAACTGCTCGCCGACGTCGGTATCGCCAACCCGGCCCGTAACGCCCGCGCCTACCCGCACCAGCTCTCCGGCGGGATGCGGCAACGCGTCATGATCGCCATCGGGCTGGCCAACGACCCGACCGTGCTCATCGCCGACGAGCCGACCACCGCCCTGGACGTGACCATCCAGGCCCAGGTCCTGGCCACCCTCAAACGGCTGCAGGCCGAGCACGGCACCTCGATCGTGCTGATCACCCACGACCTGGGGGTGGTCGCCGAGGTGGCCGACCGGGTGGCCGTCATGTACGGCGGCCGCATCGTCGAACAGGGCACCCGCGACCAGGTGCTGTACCAGCCGCAACACCCGTACACGATGGGCCTGCTGGACTCGGTGCCCCGGGTCGACGGTCCGGTCGCCGACGCGTTGCCAGCCATCCCCGGCAGCCCGCTCACCGGCGTCACCCGCCCGCCGGGCTGCGGCTTCGCCCCGCGCTGCGCGCTGCACCACGACGGCTGCGACACCGCGCCACCCGAGCTGATCCGCCGGTACGGCGACGCCGGCCACCTCGACGCCTGCCTGCTCGACGCGGCAGCCCGCCACGCCGCCCGTAGCCCCGCACGAGTCGGAGGTCAGCCGTGACCGGTGTGCCGCTGATCCAGCTGACCGGCCTGCGGGTGGAGTACCCCGGGCGCGGCGGGGACCCGGTCCGCGCCGTGCGCGACGTCGACCTGGAGATCCGGTCGGGGGAGACCCTCGGCCTGGTCGGCGAGTCCGGCTGCGGCAAGTCCACCCTCGGCCGGGCCATCCTGCGGATCACCGAACCCACCGCCGGCAGCATCCGACTGCTCGGCAAGGAGATCACCGGCCTGCGCGGCACGGTGTTCCGGCAGACCCGCGCCGACCTGCAGATGGTGTTCCAGGATCCGTTCAGCTCGTTGAACCCCCGGCGGCGGATCGCCGACAGCGTCGCCGAGCCGCTGCTGCGCGGCCGGGGCATGAGCCGGGCCCAGGCCCGCCGTACCGTTGACGACCTGCTCGACCTCGTCGGGCTGGGCCGCGACGCCGGCCGGCGCCGGCCGCACGAGTTCTCCGGCGGGCAGCGGCAACGGATCGGCATCGCCCGCGCGCTCGCCCCGTCCCCCCGGTTCATCGTCGCCGACGAGCCGGTCTCCGCCCTCGACGTCTCCATCCAGGCCCAGGTGGTCAACCTGCTCGCCGACCTGACCCGCGAGCGCGGCCTGACCATGCTGTTCATCTCGCACGACCTGGGCGTGGTGCGGCACATCGCCGATCGGATCGCCGTCATGTACCTCGGCCAGATCATCGAGGTCGCCGACCGCGACGCGTTCTTCGCCGGCCCGGCGCACCCGTACAGCGAGGCACTGCTGTCGGCCGTACCGACGCTGGACCGCACCGGCGGGCGGGAGCGGATCGTGCTCGCCGGCGAGCTGCCCGATCCTGCGCATCCGCCGGCCGGCTGCCTGTTCCACACCAGATGCCGGTACGCCGTCGACCGCTGCCGCAGCGAACCCCCCGCGTTGCGGCCCATCGCCGCGGACCGCACGGTCCGCTGCCATCTGCCCCTGGTGCCGGCCGACATCCCGGCACCATCGACCGTCACCACCGGAGGCGCACCACGATGATCATCGACGCGTACAACACCACCCAGGACGTACGGGGCCGGTCCGACTACCTCACCGGTGCCCGTCCCGGCCAGGCCCCGCCGCCGTACACACCGTTCGACCCGCGCCGCATCCTGGACCGGATGGACGCCGCCGGGGTGGACATGGCGATGGTCTGCTCGCTGGCCCAGCGGATCGAGAACGACTTCATCATCGGCCTGACGAAGGCGTACCCCGACCGGCTGTTCGGGTTCGGGCAGGTCCGCCCGGCCGACGACGACGCGCTCGACGAGATCGCCCGGATCGCCGACGCCGGCCTCAAGGGCCTCAAACTGCATCCGAGCATGCACGGCTACCACGTCGCCGACCACGGTCTGCTCGACCCGGTCTTCGCCGCCTGCGCCGAACACGGTCTGATGGTGCTGATCAACGCGCTCGACGACGCGTTCTGCGCACCCCTGGCGATCGAGGAGATCGCCAAGGGCCACCCGCAGGTGCCGACGATCATCGCCCACATGGGCGCGGTGTGGAACGTCCCGGAGGCGATCATCGTCGCCGAACGCAACCCGCACATCTACCTGGAGACCTCGGCGACGCTGATCAGCGACGTCCGGCGCGCGTACGCCCGGCTCGGCCCGGAGCAGATCCTGCTCGGCAGCGAGTGGCCCGGCTCCGACTTCGACCTGGAACGGATGAAGATCGCCAAGGCGATCCCGGACGCGGCCGACCGGGCCCTGGTCGAGGGCGGCAACATGGCGAAACTCCTCGGGATCTCCGCGTGACCGCCGCCGACGTCGCCCCGGTGCCGCCGCCGGCCGACATGGCCCCGGGCGACGTCGAACTGCTCGACGTCGCCCAGCGGCTGCTGTCGAAGGTCTGGGTCGCCGGCCGACACGAGGTCGCCACCGCGCTGCGTACCCCCGACGGTGCCATCCACACCGGCGTCCACCTGGAAGGGTCATGCCGGCGCAGCTCCATCTGCGCCGAGGGGGTCGCCCTCGGGGCGGCCCGTGGCGCGCTGGCACCGGACGCACCGCTCACCGTCGACAGCGTCGTCTCCGTCCAGATCAAACCCGCCGGACGGTTCCGGATCATCGCCCCGTGCGGCGTGTGCCGGGAGCTGATCAGTGACTACAGCCCGCAGACCCGCGTCTGGATCACCACCGTCGACGGTGCCGTCACCGCCATGGCGGCCATCGACCTGCTCCCGGAGAAGTCCCGCCGCGCCTGGTGAGGCGACCCGACCGCGAAACCCGCGCCGACCACGACCGTGCGGCCCGCGCCGACCACGTCCACGTACCGAGAGGAACACCGTGTCCGACCAGTCCCACACCGACCTCGACCGGGCGGCGCTCGCCGCCGAACTCGGCGGCCCCGGCACCCCGGTTGCCTGGGCCGACCTGACCTGGCCGGAGGCCGGCCAGACGGCGACCACGGTCGATGCGGTGATCGTCCCGGTCGGTGCCACCGAACAGCACGGCCCGCACCTGCCGCTCGCCGTCGACACGCTGATCTGCGACGCGGTCGCCCGCGAGGTCTCCGCGCTCACCGGCGTACCCGTGGTGCCGCCGATCGGCTACGGCGTCTCCGCCTCACACGGCGACTTCGCCGGCACCATCGCGCTACGCCCGGAAACCCTCATCGCCGTCGTCGAAGACGTCATCGACTCGCTGCACGCCAGCGGTGTCCGGCAGTTCATCCTGCTCAACGGGCACATCTGGAACGCCGGCTCGCTCGACGTCTCGGCCGAGAAGCTGCGGGTACGCCACCGCGACGCCCGGGTGCGGGCCCTGGCCTACGTGACCATGTACCCCGGGCCGGAGGTCGACGGGCACGTCTACTACGGCCGCGGCCTGATGCACGCCAACTACTTCGAGACCTCGGTGATGCTGCACCTGCACCCGGACCTGGTCCAGATGGCGAAGGCCACCTCGCACCGCGACGTCGACTCCTTCTGGGACTACCGGATGGACCAGGTCAGCGACACCGGCGTGTGGGGCCGCGACGTCGCCGACGCCACCGCCGAGCACGGCCGCGCCGAGTTCGACCGCTGCGTGGCCACCACCGCCCGGGCCGTCGCCGCCGCCGTCCGGGAACCCTGGCCCGACCCCACCCACCGGCCCTGACCGTCACGCCCCGGTTCTGACCGTCCTGCACGGCCCCGACCGCCCGCGCCCTGACCGTCCCGCCACGCTCTGCCCGGAGGACCCGCGTGAAGATCTACGACATCACCCTGCCGATCCACCCGAAGATGCTGCACTGGGGCCGCAAACCCGAGGTGGAGATCGTCGAGTCGCTGGCCAACGGCGACGCCTCCAACGTCACCCGGTGGCGGCTCGGCGCACACACCGGCACCCACGTCGACGCCCCCGCGCACTTCGTCGACGGTGCCACCCCGATCGACGAGGTCGCCCTGGAGACCCTGGTCGGCCCGGCGGTCGTCGCCGACCTGACCGGTGTCGACGGTGACGTGACCGTCGACGACCTGGTCGCCGCCGGCGTCTCCGGGGCGTCGCGGGTGCTGCTCAAGACCAGCAACTCGGCCGGCCCGCTGCGCGAGACCGAACGTGCCGAGTCCTGGGTCGGGCTCTCCCCGGAAGCCGCCCGTTGGCTGATCGACCAGCAGGTCGCGCTGATCGGCATCGACTACCTGACCATCGAGAGCCACCGGCGCACCGACACCTGGGACGCCCACCACGCGCTGCTCGGCTCCGGCGTGATCATCCTGGAGAACGCCGACCTCGACGCCGTGCCACCGGGGGAGTACGAACTGGTCTGCCTGCCCACCAAACTGGTCGGCGCCGACGGGGCGTTCGCCCGTACCATCCTGATCCAGCGCGACTGACCGGCGAGACTGATCCGCATGCCGACCGAGATCGCGATCGCCGCACCACACCCGTCCGCGTTGGACGCCGCCGCCGACGTGGTGGCCGCCGGAGGCGGCGTCGTCGACGCCGCCCTCGCCGCCGCTGCCGCGCTCACCGTCGCCTACCCGCACCAGTGCTCGGCCGGCGGTGACCTGATCGCGCTGGTCCGTACCCCCGACGACCAGGTCCGGGCGGTGCTGTCGGTCGGTGCGGCCGCCGTCGGCATCGACGTCGCGGCGCTGCGTGCCACCGCCGACCGGATGCCGCCGGGCGGGCCGCTGACCGTCACCGTGCCCGGCGTCGTCGCCGGCTGGGCAGCGCTGGCCGACCTCGGCGGCCAGCTGCCGCTGGCCCGGGTGCTGGCACCGGCGGTGGAGCTGGCCGCCGGCGGCGTACCGGTCAGCCCCGGCCTGGCTGCGGCGATCCTGCGCCGCCTCGACGTGGTCCGCGCCGATCCCGGCCTCGCGGCGCTGCTGCTCGACGGCGACGGTACGCCGCTGCCGACCGGGTCGGTGCTGCGTCAGCCGGCGCTGGCCCGCACCCTCGGCACGGTCGGTGCCGACTGGCGCGACTACTACCAGGGCGAACTCGCCGAGGCGCTGGCCGCCGGGCTGGCCGCCCTCGGAAGCCCGTTGACCGCCGCCGACCTCGCCGGCCACGCCGCCGAGATCACCGACCCACTGCGGTACGCCGCCGCCGGCTCCGAGGTGACCTGGTCTGTCGCCCCGCCGCCCAGCCAGGGGGCCACCCTGCTTGCCATGCTCTCCGGAGCAACCGCCGACACTGCTACTGCCACCGCAGCGACCACCACCGCCCCCGCCAACCACCTGTCGGCCGCGCTGACCACCGCCCGGACCGCCGAGCAGCGGCGCGACGCCCTGCTCGGCGACCCTCGGACCGGCCCGATCGACCTCGACGGACTGCTGCTGCGCACCGGCACCCCCACCGGACCGACCCCGCCGACCGGTCCGAAACCTGCCGGGGACACCGTCGCCGTCACCGCCGTCGGCAGCGACGGCACCGCCGTCACCCTGATCCAGAGCGTGTTCCAGACCTTCGGTGCCGGCATCTGCGAACCCGGCACCGGCCTGGTGCTGCACAACCGGGGGTCGGTGTTCAGCCTCGACCCGGCCCACCCCGGCCGGCTGCGCCCCGGTGCCCGCCCACCGCACACCCTCTGCCCGGCGATCGCCACCGGCCCGGACCGGGTGCTCGCGCTGGGCTGCCAGGGTGGCCGGGCTCAGCCGTGGATCCTTGCCCAGGTCGCCGCCGACGCGTTGACCACCACCGACCCGGCCGGGCTGCTGGCCCGCCCCCGGTGGGTGATCGGTGCCCGCGACGTCGGCCAGGACCGGCCCAGCCTGCTGCTGGAGCCGGACACCCCGGACACCGACGCGCTGCGCGCCACCGCCGCCGACCTCGACCTGCAGGTGGTCCAGTTGCCGCAGCGTCACGACGACGCCGGGCACGTGCAACTGGCCCGGCTCACCCCGGCCGGCCTCGACGCCGCCAGCGACCCCCGCGCCGACGGCGCCGCCCGGGTGCTGCGAGGCGGCTGATGGACTCCGCCGACGCGGCGGCGGTGCTCGCCGCCCCGTACCGACTCGGGCCGGTCGGGCTGCGGTCCCGGATCGTCAAGGCGCCCACCTCGACCGGCGCGGCCGACGCCGCCGGGTTCGCCCAGCCGTGGCACCGGGACCACTACGGGCGGGTCGGCCGGGGTGCCGCGTTGACCATCGTGGAGTTCACCGCGATCGACGACGACACCGCCCGCGGCTTCCCCGGCCATCTCAGCATCGCCAGCGACGACCACGCCGCCGCGCTCGCCGCCGTCGCCGAGCGGATCGCCGCCGCCGGAGCGGTGCCCGGTCTGCAGATCGCCCACGCCGGCCGGCAACGCACCCTGCCCGGCGAAGCCGTCGCCGCCTCGGAGGTGCCCTGGCCGACCATCGAACGCCGCCTCGGGCTGCGCCCACGCTCCATCACCGTCGACGAGATCGCCGAGGTCGTCGCCGGGTTCGCCCGGGCCGCCGACCGCGCCGCCCGGGCCGGGTTCCGGGTCGTGGAGATCCAGGCCGCCAACGGCTACCTGCTCGCCGGGTTCCTGTCGCCGCACACCAACCGCCGTACCGACGGCTACGGCGGCGACCCGGCCCGGCGACGCCGCATCCTGCTGGAGGTCGTCGCCCGCTGCCGGGCCGCGTTGCGCCCCGAGGTGGCGCTCACCGTACGGCTGTCCGACCGCGACCACGAGCCCGGCGGCCAGGACCTCGCCGAGACCGCCGCCCTGGTGCGCACCCTGGCCGCCGCCGGCCAGGTCGACGCCGTGCACGTCTCGTCCGGCAACCACGAGACCCGGGTACGGCAGGTGCCGCCGGCCGCCGTACCGCCCGGTGCCGCCTGGCGGTCGGCCGGTGACCTGCGCGGGTACGGACTGCCCGTCATCGCCTGCGGTGGGGTGACCGACCCGGTGCAGGCCGCTACCCTGATCCGCGACGGCACCGCCGACCTGGTCGCGCTCGGCCGGGCCTTCCTCGCCGACCCCGACTGGGCCGGGAAAGCCCTGGCCGGCACCGCCGACCGGATCCGTCCGTGCGTACGCGGCAACGACGGCTGCCACGCCCGCGCCGCCCTGGTCGGCCGTCCGGTCGCCTGCACCGTCAACCCGGCGCTGAGTCGACCGGATCGCACCGCGCCGCGCCGGTCCACGGTGGATCTTCCAGTGCCCGTCGCCGGTGCCGTTGTGCCGCCGGTGCTCGTCGCCGGCGCCGGTCCGGCCGGCCTGGAAGCCGCCCACGCCCTCGCCGAGCGTGGCCACCGGGTCCGCCTGTACACCGGCGGCCGACTCGGCGGTGCGCTGCGCGACGCCGTGGACACCGGCGTGCACGACAGTTTCGCCCCGTACCTGCGCTGGTTGACGGCCCGGCTGACGGACAGCGACGTCGAGGTCGTCGACGCCCCGCTGCGCAGCGACGACCTGACCGGTGAGTGGGCCGGACTGGTGGTCGCCACCGGCAGCGACCAGCGGGTGCTGCCCGGTGCCGTACCCGCGCTCGACGTGCTGCGCGGCACGGTGCCGCCGCCGTCCGACGGCCCGGTGGTGGTGATCGGTGCCGGCCGGACCGGCACCAGCACCGCCGCCGCGTTGGCCCGCCGGGATGCCGACGTCACCCTGATCGGCGACACCACCCGGGTGCTCGACACCGAACCCCCCGACGACCCGCCGACCTGGACCGATCTGCTCGCCGACCTCGGCGTCCGGCTCGTCCTCGGCGGCCAGGCCAGGATCATCGAGGAACGGCAGGTGCAGGTGAACGGCGAGACGGTGCCGGCTGGACTGATCGTCGCGGCGGTCGGCCGCGAGCCCCGCAACGACCTGTACGACGATGCTACGGCGGTCGCCGCCGGCCGACCGGTGCTGCGCTGCGGCGACGCGCTGCGCCCGGCACGGCTGCACGACGCGGTGCACGCCGGGGCGGACACCGCCCGTACCCTGCACGACGCGCTCACCATCCGGCAGGTGACATCGTGACCGGCGGTGACCTGCTGGTCGTCGGCGACGTGCACACGATGGACCCGGCCGGCCCGCGCGCCGAAGCCGTGGCGGTGCGCGCCGGCCGGATCGTCGCCGTCGGTGACCTGCGCGCCGTCCGCGATGCCGTCCCCACTGGTACGCCGCAGCTCGCCCCGCCCGGCGGGGTCGTGCTGCCCGGCTTCGTCGACAGTCACGTGCACCTGATCTGGGCCGGCCGGGCCGCCGCCCGCGTCGGCCTGGACGACGCGACCAGCGTCCGCGACATCTGCGACCGGATCACCCGGTACGCCCGCCGGTACCCCACCCGCCGGTGGATCGAGGCCGACGCCGGCTTCGACCCCGGTGACCTGGCCGAACACCGCCTGCCGTCGGCAGCCGAGTTGGAAGCCGCCGCCCCGGGTCGGCCGGTGCTGCTGGACCGCAAGGGCCACGACGGCATCGCCAACCTGACCGCGTTGCGGCTGGCCGGGATCACCGCCGCCACCCCGGACCCGCCGGGCGGGCGGATCGACCGGTATGCCGACGGCAGCCCGACCGGGCTGCTCGTCGAGCATCCGGCGGTCGCCCTGGTCCGTGCGGTGATCCCGGAGCCGGATCAGCGGACGAGGATCGACTGGATCACCGCCGGACAGGCGCAACTGCTCGCCCACGGCATCACCACCGCCGTCGACCCGGCGCTGCCGGCCGCCGAACTGGCCGCGTACGCCGCCGCCGGGCGGTCCGGCGCGTTGCGGC
Organism: Solwaraspora sp. WMMA2101; assembly: GCF_049179175.1. NCBI lineage: Bacteria > Bacillati > Actinomycetota > Actinomycetes > Micromonosporales > Micromonosporaceae > Solwaraspora > Solwaraspora sp. WMMA2101. Next base: position 5,098,733 of record NZ_JBMHMA010000006.1, read on the forward strand.
TGCGCACCGTCGCGATGCCGCTGGGCGGCGACGACGTGGACGACGCGCAGGTACGGCGTACCCTCGATGAACTTGATCTTGACAGGGTCGCACCCGGGCTGTTGCGTGCCGGGCCGACGAAGCTCTTCCTCGACGGCGGCGGCTCGCTCGGCACCGCACTGCGCTCGTCGCCCTGGCCGGGCACCGACGGCTACCACGGCAACCAGAGTCTGCGCACCGAGACGGTGCGGGCGCACTGCGCCGCTGCGGCGGCGCACGGTCGGGGCGTCGGCGTGCACGCCGTCGGCGACGCCGCGATCGACCTGACCCTGTCGGTCTTCGCCGAGGTCGCGGCCGGTACGCCGATCGCCGGCCTGGGCTTCCACCTGATCCACGCCTACCTCGGGCCGGGGCCGGCGGCGATGGCGACCGCCCGGCGACTCGGCGTGCCGGTGTCGGCGCACCCGGCGCTGCAGTGGGCGTTCGGGCTCAACCTGATCGAGCGGCTCGGCGAGCCGGCGGCGGCCGCCGCGAACCCGCTGCGAACCTGGCTGGACGCTGGCGTGACGGTCGGTGGCGGCTCCGACGGGCCGGGACCGCCGATGTCGGTGCTGCACGGCATCTGGCAGGCCCGCACCCGTCGGGTCCGGGGCCGCGACGAGCCGCTCGGGCCGGATCAGGCGGTCACCGCCGCCGAGGCGCTGGCACTGTTCACTACCGGCGCGGCGCAGGTGGCGGGCAGTCCGCAGGCCGGCTGGGGCGGTGGCGTGCTGCGGGTCGGCGAGCCGGCGGACCTGACCGTGCTCGACGTCGATCCGCTCACCCCGGACGCCGACGCGCTGCTCGCCGGCACCGTCCTGGCCACCGTGGTCGCCGGCGAGGTCCGCTACACGGTGGAGTGAGTCGGGCTCTCGCGCAGCCCCCGACGACTGCTGGCCACGTTTCCGGCCTTATCGAGGCCGCTGCCCCAGGGCCGGGTCTGGGCGGCTATCGACCGGACGCGGCGAGGAAGTCGGCGATGTCGGCGGCGATCCGGTCCGGGTACTCGCCGTTGATGGCGTGGGAGGCGTCCGGGTAGACGACCACGGTCGCCTCGGGCAGCGTGCTGTCGGCGACCTCGGCCGCTTCGGCGGTGTCGTGCATCCGGGACTCGCCGGCGAGCAGCGCCAGCGTCGGAGTCCGTACCCCGGCCAGGTCCTCAGGCGTGATCCGGTGTGGGGCGGAGAGCTTCAGCGCGTACGTCTGCATGCCGGCCTCGATCATCTGGGCGACCGGTACGTCCTCGACGGGCGCGTCGTTGGCGGTCCAGCTGGCGAAGTCGTCGCGCCATGACCTGGGGAACCAGCGGACACTGGCCGGGATCGACCGGAGGATCGCCTGCCAGGACAGGTCAGCGAAGACCAGGACCGGATCGAGCAGGGTGACACTGGCGATCTTCTCCGGCCGGTGCACCGCCAGGTTCATCGCGGTCCAGCCGCCGATCGAGAGCCCGACCAGGTGGATGGCCGGCTCCGGCAATTCCACCAGCACCTCGTGTAGCCACTGCGCGTGGTCGCTGGGGGTTTCGATCGGCCGCTGCTGGATGCTCATCCCCGGCTCGCCGAGCAGGTCGATGGTGTAGACGCTGCGCAGTCGAAGCAGCGCGGGCAGGTTGTCGGCCCAGACCGGCGAGGCCGCCGTCCGGCCCGGCAACAGCAGCAGCGGATCGGCGTCCGGCTCGGCACCGGCGAAGTGGTAGAGCCGCACCACGCCGTAGCTGGTCCGCACGTCGTGGGTCTGATCGGGCCTGGGGAGCTCAGCCATGGCCTGCCGGTAAGCGGCCAGGAAGCGGTCGTGCGCGGCGGCCGAGGTGAAATGGCCGACCGGCGCTGGGGCGCGCATGGCGAGGGCAGCGATCAGGAGTGTGACGGCGATCAGGGCGGCGCCACCGATGATCAGCCAGCGGCGGCGCGGGCGGGGGAGTGGACGGCGCACCTGCGTCCTCCTTGCGGGCTCCGGGTCGGCGGACTTACCGTACGGTCAGAAGTCTAACCGCACGGTAGAATTTCTGCCTGACCGGTAAGCTCACCCCATGTCATCGACCGGTCCGGACCTGGCGGGCAAACCGCTGACGATCACCGAGCGAGCCCGGCGGGCGCAGTTCGTCCAGGTGACCATCGACCTCATCGCCGAGCACGGGTATCCCGGCACGTCGCTGGCCCGGATCGCCGAGGCCGCCGAGGTCTCCAAGGCGGCCGTGCTCTACCACTTTCCGACCAAGGGCGCCGTGGTCCGGGCCGCGTACCAGTCGGTGATCGACGCGCTCACCAGCGCGGTCGGCGCGGCGGTCGCCGACCAGTCGGGCGCGCAGGCCCTGTACGCGTACATCCGGGCGCTGGTCGGCCACCTCGACGCCCGTCCCGATCACGCTCGCATGATCATCGAGGCGATCACCGCCGAGGCCGGGGTCACCGACAGCCCGGACGACCGGGGCCGCCAGGCGGTGGTCGCGGGGTTGATCGACGCGGCCGGGGCGGCCGGCGACTACCGCGCCGAGGTCGATTCCCGCAGTACGGCCGTCATCGTCAACGGTGCGATCGACGCGATCGTGGCGCAGCGCCTCGCCGACCCTGGCTTCGATGCGGCCGGGGCCGCCGACACGCTCGTCGACCTGCTCGACCGGGCGCTCCGTCAGCTGGCACCCCCCGCCGAGAGTCGGGCTGGCACCCCCGCCGAGAGCCGCCAAGATTGATCGTATTGCGAGACGGCGTCTCTGTTGACGGCCGACGGGCGCTGGCTTAGGCTGGATCGCACGACCACATAGCCGCAGGAGAACGCCATGATCCGAGTTCCGCAAGGCTCTGGATTGTTGGTGCGCGGTTACGAGGAGCCGCTGCGGGTCCACCCGCCGCGCGAGGGCATGCGCCCCGGGACCGCTGCCGGGGACCCGCAGACCCCGTTCTGATTTCGAGTCCCGTCGACCGCCGCGCACGTGTGCGCCGCCGGTCCGGCGGGAAGCCAGCCCTGTCCTGAAGCACCGGTGCAGAAACGCCACCTGCGTCGCACCGGGACACCGGCACTCTCCCATCAGAATCGACGACCTCGGAGCGCATCATCATGACGACCGCAATCGACCTCGCACCGATCTCCGGCCCGTCCGCCTGGCGCGGTGACGAGCTGAGCACGTCCACCGAATGGATCTACCACCTCAGCGACGCCGAGCGGACCGAACTGGAGACCGTCGGCCGCAAGTTCGTCGCCGACGACCCCGACCTGCGTACGGTGACCGCCGCCGACTACCCGCTGCCGGTCTGCGCCGGCCTCAACGCCGAGTGCGCCCAGCAGATGGACTCCGGCCGTGGCTTCATCCTCGTCCGCGGCCTGCGCACCGAGGAGTACGGCGACACCCTGGCCGGCGCGATCTTCTTCGTGATGGGGCTGCACCTCGGCGTACCGATGGCGCAGAACCAGATGGGCGACGTGCTCGACCACGTCATCGCCACCTCCAACAAGACCCTCGACGACCCGTCGGCGCTGCCGTCGCGGGTGCGTGACCGGCTGCCGTTCCACTCCGACAGCTCCGACGTCGTCGCGCTGATGTGCCTGCGCGCGGCGAAGGACGGCGGGGCGAGCAGCCTGGTCAGTGGTACCACCATCTACAACGAGATCCTGCGCCGCCGGCCGGACCTGGCGCCGCTGCTGTTCGAGCCGTGGCACTGGGACTGGTACAAGCAGGACCACGACGCCCCGGCGAAGACCTACGAGTCGCCGATCTGCAGCTACGTCGACGGCATCTTCAGCACGTACGCCGGCAGCTCGATGATCTTCTCGGCGCAGGACTACCCCGAGGTGCCGCGCCTCACCGAGGCGCAGATCGAGCTGCTGCACCTCTACGACGAGATCTCCCAGGAGCCGGGTCTGGCGCTGGACATGAACTTCCAGCCCGGGGACGTGCAGTGGCTGCTGAACTACGCCGCCCTGCACTCGCGGACCGGCTACGTCGACTACCCGGAGCCGGAGCGTCGTCGCCACCTGCTGCGGTTGTGGCTCAAGCGCGACGTCGGCCGCCCGCTGGTCGACGGCTTCGGCAAGAACGTGGTCAGCGACCGGGGCGCGGCGGACGTGGTGCCGGGCGGCCGGTTCCAGATCGCCGAGGCGGCCGAGGTGAACATCGAGTGGGGTAACTGACCACTCCGGTACGTGGACGGCCCGACACGCTCCAACGTTGTAGCGTGCCGGGCCGTCCGCATTAAGCCGACCAGCATCGGTGCCAGGGCATCGGTGACATCACGCGAAGGGCGGGACCGGTTCATCCGGTCCCGCCCTTCGCCGTCGTACGGCTGGCTCAGCGTTGTCGTCGTACAGCCGGCTCAGAGATCGAGCACCAGCCGCTGCGAGCTGCACCGCCCGACGCAGATCATCATGCTGCGGCCGGCGGCCCGCTCGTCGGCGGTGAGCAGCGAGTCGCGGTGTTCCGGCGTACCGGCCAGCACCCGCGTCTCACACGCGCCGCAGTACCCCTTCTCGCAGTCGTAGGTCAGCCCGGGTACCGCCTCGCGTAGCACCTCGATCATCCGTTTGTCCTTCGGCACCCGCAGGGTGACGCCGGTGCGGGCCAGGTGCACGTCGAACTCGGTGTTGGCTGCCGGGTCGAACGGCACCTCCAGGTCGTCGCCGGCGGCGAAGCGTTCCACGTGCAGCTGCCCGCTCCGGCCGGCGTCGGCGCACACCCGCTCCACGGCGTTGATCATCGCGCCGGGTCCGCAGCAGTAGATGGCGGTGCCGTCGTTGACGCCGCCGATCAGCGCGGCCAGGTCGGGCAGTCCGGCCTCGTCCTGCGGGAGCAGGGCGGCCCGGTCACCGGCGAGGGCGGCCAGTTCGTCGGCGAAGGCCATCGAGGCGCGACTGCGGCCGCCGTAGACGACCTGGTACGGCGTACCGCGCCGGACGGCCTCGCGGACCATGGCCAGGATCGGGGTGATCCCGATGCCGCCGGCCAGGAAAAGGTACGCGGGGGCGTCGACCAGCGGGAAGTGGTTACGTGGTCCCCGTACGGTCAGGGTCGCGCCGGTGGCCGCGACGGTGTGCAGCTCGACGGAGCCGCCCCGGCCGGCGGTCTCGCGCAGCACGCCGATGCGGTAGTGCCCGGTTTCGGCCGGGTCACCGCAGAGCGAGTACTGCCGGAGTCGACCGGAGGGCAGCCGTACCTCCAGATGGGCGCCGGGTGCCCAGGCCGGCAGCGGTGCGCCGTCGGCGGCGGCCAGCCGTACCTCCAGCACCTCGTCGGCGGCCCGGGTGACCGCCTGGACGACCAGTTCCCGGTCCCCACCTGGGCGGCTCGCCACCGGGATACCCCCGGTCGCCGCGTCGGCGGCGCGGCGGCCGGGGGTGAACACGGCCGGGATGGCGTCCCAGCCGGTCTGGTTCCCCTTGGTGGGGTAGCCGACGAGACCGTCGGTGACAACCTGGTAGTCCGGCAGCCGGGTCAGCACCTGGGTGATCATTTCGCGGAACATCAGCCGGGCCAGGTGCGCGCCGGCGCAGCGGTGGCTGCCGATGCCGAAGCTGAGGTGACGGGTGGCGTCACGGTCGAGGCGGACCTGTTCGGGCTCGGGGAAGACCGCCGGGTCGTGGTTGGCGGCGACCCAGGGAATCAGGATCCGCTCGCCGGCGCTGACCGGGCAGCCGCCGACTTCGGCATCGGCGCGGGCCGTGCGGGCCATCGACTGCGACGGGGCGAAGACCCGCAGGAACTCCTCGGTGGCGCTGTCGAGCAGGTCCGGGGTGTCGATGAGCCGCTGGCGCTGCTCGGGGTGACGGCTCAGGTGCACCAGGGTGGATCCGGTCAGCGACGTGGTGGTGTCGACGCCGCCGGCGACCAGCAGCCCGATCACCGAGACGAGTTCGTCGACGCTGAACAGTTCACCGTCGGCGCGGCGCTGGGCCGCGAGGTAGCTGACCGCGTCGTCGGCGGGTTCGGCGCGCCGGTCGCGGATCAGGTCTCGGATCCGTTCGTCGAGGTACGCCAGCCCCTGTGCGCCCCGGATGGCGCGGTCGCTGCCGGGCAGGGCGGCGAAGATGTCGTGGATCGGCTTGGCCAGCTTGGCCCAGTCCGACTCCGGGAAGCCGAGCCAGTCCAGGGTGACGGCGGCCGGCAGCGGGTTGGTCAGGTCGCGGACGAAGTCGACGGAGCCTTCGGTGATGAAGGCGTCGACGACGCGGGTGGTGTGCCGGGCGATCATCGGGGCGAGTTTCGCCACCGCGTCCTGGGTGAGCAGCGGGTTGATCAGGTCCCGGTAGCCGGTGGCGGCCGGCGGGTCCAGCTCGATCGGGTACTGCTCCAGGCCGGGTCCGCGCGGGATGACGATGGCGGTGCCGTCGCCGCCGGCGGTGGCCCTGGCGGAAGAGAAGGTGTCGTCGTCGCGGGCGACGCGGACCACGTCGGCGTACCGGGTGGTGTAGACGAAGCCGCCGTGCGCGGCGGTCCGCCCGACCGGACATTTTTCCCGGTACGTCCGGTAGTACCCGACCGGGTCGGCGTTGCACGTGGCGGAGTGGTGGTCGAAGTCAGTCATGGCGCACGAGCTCCACGGATGCTGGCTACCGCGCGGTGTTTCCCAGCCGCGCCACTGGGTGTCTGTCGCCGAGAGTAATCGTGTTCACATTACGAGACAACGTTTCACCTTGAGACACTGTAACTCGCCTGCCTGTCGTGCCAGGGTGTCCGCGTTGCCTCATGATCGCGACGATCTTGCGCTTATCGACCGGGAAATCGGACAAAAGCTCTCGATAACTGCAAGATCGTCGCGATCATGGAGGGTCAGAAGGTGAGGACGGCCTTGCCGACCGTACCGCTGCGGACCGCCGCCACGGCCTCGTTGATCTGCGTGAACGGGAAGTAGCTGAGCAGCTTGTCGACCGGGAACCGCCCAGCGGTGTGCAGGTCCAGCAGTTTCGGCAGGAACACCTGGGGCAGGCTGGCGCCACCGATGATCCCGGTGACGCTGCGTCCGTTGAGGATGCTGCGCCAGTCGAAACTCATCTGTTCGCTGGGGCCGACCCCGACGATCCCGCACCGGCCCAGCGGACCCAGGGCCTCCACGGCGGTGCGGGCCACCTCTTCGCGGCCGGTGGCGTCGATGGCGAAGTCGAAGCCGTGCGGTGCGATCGCGGCCAGCAGCTCCTTGGTGTCGCCGGAGCGCGAGTCGACGCCGTGGGTGGCGCCGAGCAGCCGGGCGGTGTCCAGCTTGTCGGCGTTGACGTCGACGGCGGCGATCGTCGAGCAGCCGGCGACCTTGGCGGCCAGGATCGCCGCGACACCGACCGCGCCCGCGCCGAACACGGCGATCGTCGACCCCACCGGTGGCCGGAGCACGTTGAGCACCGCGCCCGCGCCGGTGCCGAACCCGCAGCCGAACGGTCCGACCAGGCGCAGGTCGATCTCCTTGCTGATCGGCACCACCGCGCGGGCGGGGGCGACGACGTGACTGGCGAACGCCGACTGACCGAGGAAGTGCCCGTTGACCGGTTCGCCGTCGCGCGACAGCGCGCTGCTGCCGTCGGGTCGGCGGCCGGTGAAGTTGACCGCGTCGAAGCTGCGGCAGTAGGCCGGGCTGCCGGTCAGGCAGAGCGAGCAGGTGCCGCACGAGGTGAAGCTCATCGCGACGTGGTCGCCGACCGAGATTCCGGTGACCCGTTCGCCGACCTGTTCGACCACGCCCGCGCCCTCGTGGCCGAGTACGGCGGGGGTGGGGAAGAAGGTGGCGAACTCCAGGTCGGTGCCGCAGATGCCGACGCTGTGCACCCGGACCAGCACCTCGTCCGGACGGGGCCCGGCCAGTTCGACCTCCTCGAGGGCGAACGGACCCCCCGCGTTGTTCACAACCGCCGCCGTGATGCGCACACGACCTCCCCGATGACTCACAAAGCGAGACTGCATCTTGACATGCGGAACATGAAGGGTCAAGGATTCCACCATGGCTGACCTGGACATTCCCGCTGCCCGCCAGCTGATCGACGGTGCCTGGGAGGCGGCCGCCGACGGTGGCGAACTCCCTGTCCTCGACCCGGCGACCCGGGAGACGATCCAGCCGGTGGCCCGGGCCCGCGCCGCCGACGTGGACCGCGCCGTCGCCGCCGCCCGCCGGGCGGCCCCCGCCTGGGCGGCCACGTCGCCGAGCGAGCGGGGCGCGATGCTGCGCCGATGGGCCGACCTGATCGCCGCCCATGTCGAGGACCTTGCCGTCCATGAGGCCCGTGACGTGGGCAAACCCCGCTCCGGCGGCCGGCTCAACATGTACATCGCGCACGGCATCGTCGACTACTTCGCCGGTGCCGCCGACAAGCTCACCGGCGTCACCCTGCCCACCCGTACCCCGGACTACTTCGGCTACACCCAGCCGGAGCCGTACGGGGTCTGTGCGGTGGTGATCCCGTGGAACGTGCCGGCGGTGCTGACCGCCGCGAACGTCGCCCCGGCCCTGGCCGCCGGCAACACGGTGGTGCTCAAGCCTTCGGAGATCGCACCGCTGGCCCCGTTCGCGCTGGCCGAGCTGGCCCGCCGGGCCGGCCTGCCGCCCGGGGTGCTCAACGTCGTCACCGGGCTCGGGCCCGAGGCGGGGGTCGCCCTGACCGGACACCCCGACATCGACCACATCAGCTTCGTCGGCTCCACGGTCACCGGCCGCGCGGTGATGCGGGCCGCCGCCGAGCACCTGGTGCCGGTCAAGCTCGAACTCGGTGGCAAGTCGCCGAACGTCGTCTTCGCCGACGCCGACCTCGACGCCGCGGTGCCGGCGATCGTCGCGTCGATCACCGAGAACGCCGGGCAGAACTGCTACGCGGGTTCCCGCCTGGTGGTACAGGAGTCGATCCGCGCCGAGGTGGTCGAGCGGATCGCCGCCGCGATGGCGCAGGTCCGGGTCGGCTCCTGGGACCAGGACCTGGACATGGGTCCGCTGGTCAGCCAGGCTCAGTACGAGCGGGTCCGGGACTTTCTGGCCGAGGCCCCGGCGGCCGGGGCACGCCTGGTCACCGGCGGGGCGTCGGCGGCGTCCGGGTCCGGCGACGGCTGGTACGTCGCCCCGACGGTCTTCGACGGCGTCGACTCGACGATGCGGCTGGCCCGTGAGGAGGTCTTCGGCCCGGTGCTGGCCGTCCAGGGCTTCCGGACCACCGAGGAGGCGGTGTCGATCATGAACGGCACCGACTTCGGCCTGCTGAGCTGCATCTGGACCTCGGACGTGTCCCGCGCCCTGCGGGTCGCCGGGCAGGCCCGCAGCGGCCAGGTGACGGTCAACCAGTTCCACGACGCCGGGGTGATCGGTTTCCCGTTCAACATGCAGAAGGAGAGCGGGTTCAGCCGGGGTGGCGGGTACGCGGCGCTGCGCGAGTACACCCAGGAGAAGGCCGTCGCGGTCCGGCTGCTCGATCGACCGCCGACGTGACCGGCCCGGCCGAACGCCCGGTACCGGCGCGGCCACGGCTGTCGGTGGCGGCCGAGCCGGACCCGGAGCAGTTCGCCCAGTGGCTGACCGATCTGGCGTTCGGCGGTGCCGGCTGGCCGGTGCTGCTGGCCCGGGTGGCCGAGGTCACCGGCACCGGCGTACGCCTGGTCGGCCCGGCTGGTGACCTGCTGGCCGACAGCGGCGACAGCGGCCGGGACGACGGTGCCGGGGGAGCGGGCGGCGGGGTCGACCGCCGCCGGGGCGGTTGGTCCGGGGCGCGGGTGGCGGACCCCGACCTGCTCGGTGCCGAGCGGGTGCGGTGCACCGACGGCTGGCTCGGCCGGGCGGTACCGGTCGGGACCGGCAGCCGGCGACTCGGCGTACTGCTGCTGGCCGAGCCGGTCGACGGACGCCAGCTCGACTACGGCCGGGCCGCGGTCACCGCGCTGTTGATCGAGGCGGTACGCCGTGAGCCGCCGCAACCGCCCGTACCGGTCGGTGCCGATGCGGTGCTGCGGGCGTTGCGTGACGGCCCCGGCGCGGGGGCCGTGGCCGGGCCCGAGGAGCTGTTGCGGGCCGCCGCCGCGTACGGCTGGCGGTTGGACCAGCCGCACGCGGCGGTCGCCCTGGGCTACACGGGTGCCCAGCGACGGCGGTGGGCCTCGGCGTTGACCTGGCTGGACCGGCCGGTGCTGATCGAGGACGGGTACGGCTGGACGCTGTTGCACGACGACCCGCAGCGGGAGGTCGCCCGGTTGCGCCGCCGGCTGGAGCAGATCGTCGGTGCCGGACAGGTTCTGGTCGCCTGCGGTCGCGCGGTCGCCGATCCGGGTCGGACGCCGGAGTCGTTCCGCGACGCGCGGCTGCTGCTGGGGCTGCTGCTGCGTCATCCGGCCGGTCCGCCGGGGCTGTCGCCTGGTGGGCCGGCCGGTGAGTTGCCGTTCGACCGGGCCGGGCTGGCCCAGTTGCTGCTGGCGGTCCCGGACGAGCGGCTGCACTGGTACGTGGACCGCCACCTCGGGCCGATCGCCGGCCGTGACGATCTGCTGCGCACCCTGGACCACTGGTTGGCCAGTGGGGGCAGCAGGCAAGCTGTGAGTGAGCAACTGCATCTGCACCGTAACTCGGTGGGCTACCGGGTCGGGTTGATCAAGCGGCTGCTGGGGGTGGATCCGCTGGATCCGTCGACGGCTGCCGTGCTGCGTACCGCGCTGGTCGCGCGGGAGCTGCTGATCATCGCGGCCGATGCCGGATAACCGCAGGTCGATCGCGATCTTGGCGGCTGCTGGCGGCCCGCGGATCACAGGCACGTTACGTCGCTGAGCCAGTTTCGGTCGAGGCGTTGACAGGCCGCCGGCCCGCAGGCAAAGTACGTCGCTAAGCAACCTGCATCACAATGCAAGACGGCATATCGTTTGGTAGACAGCGGAGGGGCACCGTGCGAGCGATGGTTCAGACCGGTTTCGGGGGGCCCGAGGTCGTGCGCCTGCACGACCTGGCCGAGCCCGTCGCCGGCCCGACCGACGCCGTCGTCGCCGTCGACACCGCCGCACTCAACCGGCTCGACCTGCTGCAGCGGCGTGGCCCCGGGCTGCTGCCCGGGTTCGCGCTGCCGCACATCGCCGGCATGGACCTCGCCGGCCGGGTGGTCGCCACCGGAGCGGCCGTGACCAGCCTGCGGGTCGGCGACCGGGTCGTCGTCGACCCCACCACCGGCTGCGGACGCTGCACCGACTGCGTCAGCGGCAACCCGGGCTACTGCGCCACCGTCGCGGTCATCGGCGGCAACCGCCCCGGCGGCTTCGCCGAGTACGTCGCCGTACCGGCCGCGCTGGCCCACCGGGTGCCCGACCACGTCGCCCTCGCCGACGCCGCCGCGCTGCCCACCGCCTGGGCGGTCGCCTTCAACGCCCTGCACCGCGTCGGTCAGCTGCGCTCCGGCGAGACGGTGCTGATCCCGGCGGCCACCAGCGCGGTCAGCATGGCCGCCATCCAGCTCGCCCGCCAGGCCGGTGCCCGGGTCGTCGCGATCGCCCGGACCGAGGCCAAGCGTGCCGCCGCCGCCGACCTCGGGGCCGACGTCGTGCTCGACCTCGACGACCGGACGGCCGCCGCCGTCGCCGCGCACACCGACGGCCACGGCGTCGACCTGGTCGTCGACCACGTCGGCGCGGCCACCTGGGAACTCTCGCTGGCCAGCCTGCGTACCGAGGGGCGGCTGGTCCTACTCGGCAACACCAGCGGCGACCAGGTCAGCCTGTCACTGGCCAACGTCTACCACCGGGGCCTGCGGCTGCTCGGCGCCGGTGCCTACACCCCGGCCGACTTCGCCGCCATGCTCGCCGCCTTCTTCGCCGGTGGCATGCGGGTGGTCCGGGCCGCCGAATACCCCCTCGCCGACCTCGCCGAGGCGTACGCCCGGCAGGAGTCCGGTGACCTCGTCGGCAAGATCCTGATCCGGCCATGACCACGCCACCGAACCCCGCCCCGGCCGTCGACGGTGCCACCGGCACCGCCGACCTGCTGATCGTCGACGCCGACATCGTCACCATGGCCCCCGGCCGGGAGGTGGTCACCGGCGCAGCGATCGCCGTCGTCGACGGCCGGATCGCCGACATCGGCCCCACCGGTGCCCTGCGGGTGGCGTACCCGCACGCCCCGGAACTCGACGCCGCCGGCTGCCTGGTCGTCCCCGGCCTGATCGACGCCCACCAGCACACCACCGCCGACCCGCTGATCCGCAGCAGCATCCCCGACCACGTCCCCGCGCAGCAGGCCATCTTCGACTGGATCGTGCCGCTGCACGCCGCCGTCACCGGCGACGACGACGAACTGTCGGCGACCCTCACCGCCGTCGAGGCGCTCAGCTACGGCGTCACCACCCTGCTGGAGCCGGGCACCGTCGGCCATCCGCTGCGGGTCGCCGCCGGCCTGCGTACCGCCGGCATCCGGGCCCGGGTCGGCGGCTGGGGCTGGGACGTCGCCGACGCCCCGTACGCGATGCCCGCCGCCGACACCCTCGCCGCCCAGGCCGAGACGGTCACCGCCCTGGCCGGCGACCGTCTGGTCACCGGGTGGGTCACCCTGGTCGGCCACGACCTGGCCAGCGACGAGCTGTTCACCGGCGCCGCCGAGTTGGCCCATCGGCTCGACGTACCGATGACCTGGCACCTGTCGCCCAGCGCCGACGACCCGGCCGCGTACGCGGTGGCCGGTCGCCCCCGCCCGGTGCTGCACCTGCGCGACCTCGGCGTGCTCGGCCCCCGACTGTTGCTCGGCCACGCCGTCTGGCTCGACGACGACGAAGTCGACGTGCTCGCCGCCAGCGGCGCCGCCGTCGCCTCCTGCCCCGGCGCCTACCTGCGGCTCGGGCAGGGCTTCACCCGGGCCGGCCGACACACCGAACTGCTGCGCGCCGGTGGCCGGTTGGCGTTGGGCTGCGACTCGCACAACGCCGGCGACACCCCGGACGTGTGGCGTGCCGCCCGGCTCTTCGCCGGGCTGGAGCGGGACCGGGGTGCGGCCGATCCGCTGCGCGCCGACGAGGTTTTCGCCCTGGCCACCATCGACGGCGCGGCCGCCGTCGGGCTCGGGCAGCTGACCGGCTCGATCGAGGTCGGCAAGGCCGCCGACCTGGTCGTGCTGGACACCCGCACCATCGCGTGGACCCCGCCCGGTGACCTGGCCACCCAGCTCGTCTGGGGGGCGGCCAGTCACACCGTACGGGACGTACTGGTCGACGGCCGGCCGGTGATCCGGGACCGCCGGATCACCACCGTCGACGTCGACGCCCTGCGTACCGAGGCCACGCGACGCCGCGCGGACCTGCTGCGTCGGGCCGGCATCGACATCCCGCATCGCTGGCCTGCCGTGCCGGCGACCGAGTACCGCGCACACCGGACCGGCACGGCCGGCGTGACGCCCCCACAGTGAGAGGAACCGCAGTGACAATACGGATTCGTAAGGGTGCGGCGGCGCTGCTCGCCGGCGCCGTCAGCCTCGCCCTGGTCGGCTGTGCCGACAACGACGCGACCGCACCGGCCCCGGCCGGCAGCGAGGGCGGTGGCACCGTCATCGCCGGTCAGCCGGACGTCAACGCCGACGGCAAGGTGCTGATCGGGGTGCTCAGCCCCGGTGACATCAACGACAACGGCTACTACGAGAGCTTCGTCGCCGAGGCCGAGCGGTTCGCCAACGAGCAGGGCTGGGAGGTCATCAAGCGCGGCTCGGTGCCGCCCACCGAGGCACTCAGCGCCGCCCGCGCGCTGTGCCAGCAGGGCGTGGACATGGTCGCCCTGGGCGCCTCCGAGCTCAAGGACGCCATCCCGGCCTCCACGGAACCGGCCTGCGAGAACGTCGCCTGGTACGTGCCGTCTTCGGAGAACATCCCGCAGACGCCGGAGATCGTCATCTCCAGCGACGACCCGAACCAGAGCATGCTCGCCGCCGGTTACGCGACCGGGCTGCTGATGGCCGACAGCGGCGACACCAAGGCCGGGTTCGTCACCGGCATGGAGGTCGACTTCGCCATCAACGCCGCCCGCGCCTTCAAGGCCGGCATCCGGATGGTCGTCCCCGAGGCCGACCTGGTGATCACCTACACCGGTGACTTCAACGACTCGGCGAAGGCCCGCGAGGCCGTGCAGGCGCAGATCGACCAGGGCGTCGGCGTGGTCTACCCGTACCTGGGCGGTGCCACCGACGCGGCGGCCGCGCTGGCCAACGAGAACGACGCGTTGACGCTGACCCCGGGTACCGACCGGTGCGAGTCGACCGAGCCGGAGTTCGACATCTCGGTCATCTTCGACCCGGGTGCCTACTTCGCGGCCGCGCTGACCCTGTTCGCCGACGGCGAGCTGGAGATGGGCACCACGAAGGTGTGGCAGATCGGTGTCGACCCGTACCCGGCGATCAAGATCTGCAACCCGACGCCGGAGCAGACGGAGAAGATGGACGCGTTCGTGGCGGACGTCGCGAGCGGCAGCATCGACACCGCCGCCGAGGTGGAGCGGCTGGGTAACTGACCCCGCCACCGAACGCACTCTGACCCCGCTGCCTGAGCCGACAACGAGGTGGAACGGACTGTGGACACCGACGACCAGCAGGCGCCGGCGCTCACCCTGAGCGCGGTGAGCAAGCGCTACGGTCCGGTCGTCGCCTGCGACGCCGTGGATCTCACCGTACGACCCGGTGAGATCCACGGCCTCCTCGGCGAGAACGGGGCCGGCAAGTCGACGCTGATGAAGATCCTGCTCGGGCTGGTGCACCGCGACGCCGGCACGATCGAGCGGGACGGCCGACCGGTGGAGATCGACACTCCGCAGGTGGCGGCCGAGCTCGGGCTGGGCATGGTGCACCAGCACTTCAGCCTGATCGAGCCGCTCGCGGTCTGGGAGAACGTGATCCTCGGCGACACCGGCCGGGTCGACAAGGCGGCGGCCTGCGCGCAGGTCGAGCAGGTCGCCACGCGGTACGGCCTGCCGATCGACCCGCTGGCCCGGGTGGACCGGCTCTCCGCCGGGGAACGTCAGCGGGTCGAACTGATCAAGTGCCTGCGCCGGGACCCGTCGGTGCTCATCCTGGACGAGCCGACGTCGGTGCTCACCCAGGCGGAGTCGGCCGAACTGTTCACCGTGCTGCGCCGGGTGGTGCAGGCGGAGAACCGGGCGGTCATCCTGATCAGCCACAAACTGGCCGAGATCATCGCGGCCACCGACCGGGTGACCGTACTGCGCCGTGGCGCGGTGGTCTTCCACGGCGCCACCGCCGACACCACCCCGCAGTTGCTGGCCCGGCAGATGGTCGGCCGGGAGGTGTCACTACGGGCGGAGAGCGCCGCGTTGGGCCTGCTGCCCGTCGAACGGCCGACCACGGAGGCCGGCGCGTCGGCGGAGGCCGCCGCCCCGGCAGAGGCCGGCGCACCGGCGGAGCCGGCGGCCCCGGCCGACCAGTCGGCGGTGGAGCCACCGGAGCGGCCGACCGCACCGGCCGCGAAGGCGCCAGCGCTGCGGCTGCACGACGTCACGGTGCTCCTCGGCGACCTGAAGATCCTCGACACGCTCAGCCTGGACGTCGCCGCCGGCGAGATCGTCGGCCTGTACGGCGTGGAGGGCAACGGCCAGGCCACCCTCGGGGACCTGCTCTCCGGGCTGTTGACCCCCGACGCCGGTACGGTCGAGATCGCCGGCGCGGTGGTGGACCTGGCCCGGCCAGGTGCGCTGCACCACGCCGGACTCGGCATCGTGCCCGAGGACCGGCACCGCTCCGGGGTGGTGCTCGACATGACGATCGCCGAGAACCTGGCGATGAAGTCGCTGGCGGCGGTCTACGGTGCCGGCGGCGTGCTCAGCCGGCGCAGGATGCACCAGATCGCCCGGCAGCGGATGGCCGAGTTCAACATCATCGCTCCGTCGCCGGACACCCCGGTCCGCAGCCTGTCCGGCGGCAACCAGCAGCGGGTGGTCCTGGCCCGCGAGTTGTCCGCCGGCCCCACCGTGCTGGTCGCCGCCCAACCCACCCACGGGCTCGACGTCGGCGCCATCGAAGACATGTACGTGCGGCTGCGGCGTGCCGCGGCGGAAGGGGTGGCGGTGTTGCTGATCTCCACAGAGTTGGAGGAGGTGATGGCCCTGGCCGACCGGATCGCGGTGATCTCCTCCGGACGCATCGTCGGGGTGCTCACCACGGCGGAGGCCACCGCGGAGCGGCTCGGCATGCTGGTCGGCGGGGTGAGCCACTGATGACCGCGACGACCGGACTCGACGGCACCGCCCGGCGGCTGCTCGCCCGGCTGAACCCCGGCGTGGGCGGCTGGCAGGTGACCGCCGCGACGGTGGCCACCGTGGCCGCCGCCCTCGGCCTGTCCGCCCTGCTGATCGCCGTCACCGGCGGCTCGCCGAGCGCCTCGGTGCAGGCCCTCTACCAGGGCAGCATGTCCAGCCCACGGGCATGGAGCAACTCGCTGCTCTACGTCGCGCCGTTGCTGCTGGTGGCGGTCGGCGCCTGCGTCAGCGCCCGCAGCGGATTCTTCAACATCGGCCAGGAGGGCCAGGTGCTCATCGGCGCGCTGGCCGGTGCCTGGGTCGGGCTGCGACTCGCGCTGCCCGGGCCGGCGCTGCTGGTCGTGGTGCTGCTGGCCGCGTTGCTGGCTTCCGGTGCCTGGGCCGGCCTGAGCGCGCTGATGTACCGCTTCCGGGGTGTCAACGTCGTGGTCAGCACCCTGCTGATGACCTTCCTCGCCCAGCAGTTGGTGGCGTTCGCGGTGAACACCCCCTGGCTGCTGCAGGAGTCCCGGCTGGGCAGCGGCGTCGTTTCGCCGCAGTCCAACCCGCTGCCGGACAACGGCCGTCTCGGTTCCTTCGGCGAGTACCCGAACCTGCAGGTCAACGGCGGTCTGATTCTGGCGATCCTGGTCGCTGTCGCGCTCAGCCTGGCGATGACCCGTACCCGCTGGGGTTTCCGACTGAAGATGCTCGGCCTCAACCCGGTCACCGCGCAACACGCCGGGGTGCGCGTCGGTGCCCTCGGCGGAATGGCGTTGGCCATCTCGGGGGCGTTCGCCGGTCTCGCCGGGGCGCTGCTGCTGACCAGCCCGGTCGGCAGCCACCGGTTGCAGCCCGGCATGTCGTTGAACATCGGCTGGGACGGGCTGCTGGTGGCCCTGGTCGCCCGGAACAATCCACTGCTGGCCATCCCGGTCGCGGTGCTGTTCGGGGTACTGCGGGCCGGCGGTAGCTTCCTCGCCGCGACCGGCGTGCCGTCGTTCCTGGTCGACGTGGTCAAGGCGCTGCTGGTGCTGGCCTTCGTCGCACCGCCGGTGGTGATCGGCATGCTGCGCCGGCGCCGGGCCGGTGGCCAGGCGGCCGGCACCCCGCCGCCCGCCGGTGGGCTGCCCACCCCGACCACCCCGTCGGACGACCCGGCGGCCCCCGGCCGTGACGTGCCGGAGATCGACGTGGCGCAGGCCGACGGGTCCGACCCCGACGCGTCCGACCCCGACGGTCGTCCCAGGACCGGCGGTAGCAAGGAGAACGCTATGGAAGGCAAGCTGACATGAGCGCCGCCGACAACATCGCCACCATCCTGTCCAGCGGGGCCCGGCTGACCATCCCCCTGGCGTTCGCCGCCTGCGGCGAGTACGTCGCCCAGCGCGCCGGCACCCTGAACATCTCGGTCGAGGCGATGATGCTCGGTGCCGCGTTCGGCTCGATCGCGGTCGCCAGCGCGACCGGCAGCGCGACCGTCGGGTTGGCGGCCGGCGCGCTGATCGGAGTGCTGATCGCGGTGGTGCACGCGAACCTGTCGCACCGGGCCCAGATCAACACCTTCGTCGTCGGTCTGGTGCTCAACGCACTCGTCCTCGGGCTCACCAGCTATCTGATCACCATCAGCACCTTCACCGGCCACCAGGTCTGGCGGGTGGACATCCCGGTGTTGCGCGACATCCCCGTCATCGGGCCGATGCTGTTCGTGCAGCGCTGGCCGGCGTACCTGCTGCTGATCGCGATCCCGTTGACCTGGTGGCTCGTGGAACGCAGCCGGTGGGGTCTGGAGCTGCGGGCGGTCGGCGAGAATCCGCAGGCGGCCGACGTCAGCGGGATCAAGGTCAACCACCGGCGGCGGCAGGCGCTGCTCTTCTGCGGCCTGCTCGCCGGGCTCGGCGGCGCCTACCTCGCCGTCGGTGAGGTCGGTTCGTTCAACCAGAACATGACCGCTGGTCGGGGCTACCTGGTGATCGCCGCGGTGATCTTCGGTGCCTGGCGGCTGGGCCGGACCATGATCGGTTGTGCCGTCTTCGGCCTGGCCGACGCGATGCGGTTGGCCCTGCCGGCGCTCGGCATCACCGTCAACTCGCAGCTGCTGATCGCCGCGCCGTACCTGCTGGCGCTGCTCGCCATGCTGGTCTTCGCCACCGCGCACCGGGAGCCCAGAGCCCTGGCCCAACCCTTCCAACGCGGCACCACCTAGCGCGCCGGCCCCCACCGGCCCCGGTGCGGTGGCGGTGATTCACCGCCACCGCACCGGGGTAGGGGAGCGGCATGCCGTACCGATGTCCACCAGAGCTCCCCGACCAGCGCCGCCGTCCTGGTGCGCGACGACCTGCCGGCCGCAGACGGTGACCGGGTCGACCTGGCCGCTGGCGCCGAGTATCGCCGCGCTCGTGGTCGCCCTGGCGGTCATCGTCGCCGCCGGTAAGTCACTGGCGACGACCGCCGACACCCTCGCTGACCGGACCGGCATGGGGGAGGCCGTCGCCGGGGCGCTGCTGCTCGGCGCGGTCACCTCACTGCCCGGTATCGCCACCACCGCGATCGGCGCGTGGCAGGGCGACGCGCAGTTCGCCATCGCCAACCCGATCGGCGGGATCGCCGTACAGACGGTCTGGCTGGCCATCGCCGACCTGCTCTACCGGCGGTCCAACATCGAGCACGCCGCCGCCTCGCTGGAGAACATCATGCAGGCGCTGGTGCTGGTGGCACTGCTCTGTCTGCCGATCGTCGCCTACGCCACCCCGACCCTCAGCGTCGGCTGGGTGCACCCGGTGAGCCTGTTCATTCCGCTCCTCTACCTGTACGGGCTGCACCTGGTGCGCCGGCTGCGCCGCAACCCGATGTGGCGGGCCGAGCAGACCTCGGACACCCGCCAGGACGTGCCGGACGACGCCAACGGCGAGGCCGCCGGTGGGCCGAGCACCCGACGCCTGTGGCTGCGGCTGGCCGCACTCGCCGTCCTGGTCGGCGGCACCGGCTACCTCATCGGGCAGGGCGGCCTCGGGGTGATCGCCGCGACCGGGCTGCCCAGCGGCTTCGTCGGATTCACCATCACCACCGCGATCACGTCACTGCCGGAGCTGGTCGCGCTGATCGCGGCGGTACGCATCGGCGCGTTGACCCTCGGCGTCGGCAACATCCTCGGCGGCAATGCCTTCGACTCGCTGATGATCTTCCTTGCCGACGCGACGTACCGGCCAGGGTCGATCTACAGTGACGCGGCCTCGGCCGGGCTGCTGTTGGCCGGGGCTACGACCCTGCTGACGGCCACCCTCGCCGCCGGGCTGATCCTGCGCGAGCGGCGCGGGATCGGGTTCGAGGGCGTCGCCATCCCGGCGATCTATCTCGGCGCGGTGGTGCTGCTGCTGATCCGCGCGGCATGACCGCCGGTTCGCCGGCCGGGTCGCCCGGCTTGTCGCCCGCCGGCGCTACGGTGCTGGGTGACCGGCTGGTCAGCGTCGCCGCAGCGTCGGGTCGGTGAGCGCCGGTGGTTGGTAGCCGGCGTCGGCCGGGTTGACGTTGCTGCCCGGCGGCACCAGCTCGTCGATGCGGTCCAGCACGTCGGCCGGCAACGTCGCCAGGTCACCGGCGCCGAGCTGGCTGTGCAGCTGCGGCAGCGTACGCGGTCCGATGATGGCGCTGGTGACCGCCGGATGGCTGAGCACGAAGCCCAACGCCAGGTCGATCAGGGTGAGGCCGGCCTGCGCCGCGAGGGTGTCCAACTCGCCGACGATGTCGAGTTTGCGCTGCCGGGCAGCGGCGTCACGGAAGTCGAAATGGTCGCCGTTGCGGCCGGCCCGGGAGTCGTCCGGTACGTCCGTCGAGCGGTACTTGCCGGTCAGCCAGCCGCCGTTGAGCGGGCTGAACGCGAGCACCCCGAGCCGGTGCCGCCGGCAGGTCGGCAGCACACCGGCCTCCACCCCACGAGCCATGATCGAGTACGGCAGCTGCTCGGTGGTGAAACGCTCCCGCTGGCGCCGGTGCGCCACCCACTGCGCCTCGACGATCTCCTCGGCGGGGAAGGCCGAGCTGCCGATCATCAGCACCTTGCCCTCGCGGACCAGGTCGGACAAAGCTCCCAGGGTCTCGTCGAGGTCGGTGTCCGGGTCCGGCCGGTGCACCTGGTAGAGGTCGATCCGGTCGGTGCCGAGCCGCCGTAGGCTGCCCTCGACGGCCTGGCGGATCCAGCGTCGCGAGTTGCCGCGTCGGTTGCGGTCCTCGCCCATCGGCTCGTGGAACTTGGTCGCCAGCACCACGTCGTCGCGCCGGCCGCGCAGCGCCCGACCCAGGATCTCCTCGGACTCGCCGTGCGCGTACACGTCGGCGACGTCGACGAAGTTGACACCGGCGTCCATGGCGGCGTCGACGATCCGGTGGCATTCGGCCTCGTCGCGGTTGCCCCAGGCACCGAACATCATGGTGCCCAGGCAGAGCGTGCTGACCTCGACCCCGGTGCCGCCGAGCGTGCGGTAACGCATCAGTTGACCTCCCAGACGTGTACCGACCACGCTGGCACGGGCGGGGGCCGTGGGCACCGTCCCACCGGATCGAAGCACTGTCTCCTGGTTTGTGTCCCCGGCACATGGTCGCTCGGTACCGTGCTGAATAGCCTGGTAGACGCGGAAGTAACAGCTTTTCGGCACCTGGAGGTTCCTGTGGCCACCGGCCTGACCCACGCCCGCTGGACGCACGTGGCACTGCCCACCGGCGACCTCGACAAGGCCATCTCGTTCTATACCTCGCTCACCCCGCTGGTGGTGGTCGAACGGTTCGCCGACGCTGACGGCGAGAGCGTCTGGCTCTCCAACGACAAGCAGGTCGAGACGCCGTTCGTGCTCGTACTGGTCTCGTTCAACAAGGACAAGGGCGGCCAGCTCGGGCTGCTGCACCCGTTCGCGCACATCGGCATCGAGGTGCCGAACCGGTCCGACGTCGACGAGATCGCCGATCGCGCCCGTGAGCTGGGCTGCCTGCACTGGGAGCCGCGGCAGATGCCGCCGCCGGTCGGCTACATCTGCGCGCTGAAGGACCCCGACGGCAACGTCATCGAGATCTCCCACGACCAGCAGGTGTTCGACACCGTACGGCGGCTGTGGGCCTGACCGGCGAGCGCACCGGCGAGGCGGTACGGCGCTACCTGGCCGCGCTCAACGCCCGGGACGCCGACGCGGTCGCCGACTGCGTCAGCGCCGGTTTCGTCAACGAGCACACCGCCGCGTTGGGACGTACCGTCACCGGCCGGGCCGCGTACCGGGCCCGGCTGGACGGCTTTCTGGCCGAGTTCGCCGACCTGCACTACGAGGTCGAGGAGATGCTGGTGGACGGCGACCGGGCGGCGGTGGCGTACCGGATGTCGTTCCGGTTGGTCTCGGCGGGCAAGGTGCCGGTGCGTATCCGTGGCATGTTCCGCTTCAAGGTCGACGCCGACGGCCTTGTTGCGCACCGGATCGACTACTGGGACTCCGCCGAGGTGCACCGTCAACTCGCCGCTGGCCGGACCGCTTCCGACTGACCGCTCATGATCGCGACGATCTTGCGCTCATCGCGAAGAAATGTCCGGATTGTCGGACGATAAGTGCAAGATCGTCGAGGGTCAGGGGTGTGCGGGTAGGTAGAGTGGCGCCCGTGGTGGTCACAGGCCGGCCGGCGAACCCGACTGACGAGGTGACCGGCGACGGGCCGGCCATCCAGACGGTGCAGCGCGCCGCGACGATCCTGCAGGCGTTCACCGTCGAACGGCCCCGGCTCACCCTGGCGGAGCTGACCGCCGACCTGGCGATCAGCCGGGCCACCGCCCACCGGTACGCGCGGGCGCTGCGCGCCGCCAACCTGCTGCGCTTCGACGTCGCCACCGCCACCTACACGTTGGGTCCGCAGATCCTGGCGATGGAGGCGGCGGCCCGCGCCGCGCTGCCGATCGTCACCGTCGCCGAGCCCTTCCTGGACCAGCTGACCAGATCGACGAATCAGACCTCGGTGCTCAGCGTCTGGAACGGCGAGGCCCCCACCGTGGTCCGCTGCATGGACAACACCAGCGGCGACGTGCGGCTCAGTGTGCGTACCGGGTCGCCGTTGGACCTGACCCGCTCGGCGCAGGGCCGGGTGTTCTGTGCCTACCTCCCGGAGCGGGACAGCCCGGTGGTGGCCCGGCAGTTGCGGTTGTCGGCCGCGCTGCGTGAGGTGGTCGCGCAGGTCCGCCGCGACGGCGTCGCGGTCAACTCGCCGGAGGACTTCGGGGTACGGGTGATCGCCGCCCCGGTGTTCGAGCGTGCCCAGGTGGTGGCCGCGTTGGCGGTGCTCGGCACCAGCGTGGCGTTGGCCGGCGCGGCGCAGGCGGCGGCGGCCGATCTGCTGCGGCAGGTGGCGGGGGAGTTGTCCGAGGCGCTGGGGGCGATCGCCGGTTAGCGTCGGCCGCCGCGCCCGGTTGCGCCACCAGCGGTACGCCCGTTGCCGTTGCCCGGGTGGTGGCCGTTGCCGGCGACGCTGCCCAGCTCGGCGGTGACGACCGCGGCGGCCCGTTGCAGGGCGGCGGCGAGCGGGCTGTCGGTGCCCTCCGGCACCGAGGTGGTGGTCCCGACGATCGCCATGGCGGCGATCAGCGTCTGACCCCGGAAGATCGGCGCGGCGATGCTGCGGACCCCGTTGACCGACGGGGTGTTGGCGGAGATCCCGGTCCGGCGGATCTTGTCGACCTCGTGCCGCAGCTCGGCCGAGGCGGCCAGGTCGTCGGCGAGGCCGGGGACGTCCTCGGCGGGCAGGAAGGCGCAGAAGACCCGCCCCTGGGCGGATTCGGTCCGCGACAGCCGGGAGCCGGTCCGCACGCTGACCCGGATCACCCGGTCGGTGTTGTCGTCGGCACGGACCACCACGGCGGTGTCGCCGTCCCAGACGCTGAGCACCACGGTCTCGTCGACCTCGCGGACGAGCTGCTGCATGTGCGGGCCGGCGATGCTGATCACCGGCATCGCGGCGCGGGCGGCGGCGGACAGGGTGAGGATCTGCGGGCCGAGGGAGTAGAGGCCTTCGCGTTCGTCGTAGCGCAGCAGGTTGCTCTCCCGCAACGCCTTGGTGTAGCGGTGGGCGGTGGCCTTGCTGGTGCCGAGGCTGGCGGTGAGCTCGTTGAGGCTCAACCGGGGGCGGGCGGCGGTGAACGCGTTCAGGATCACCGCGGCGCGCTGCACGGTCTGGATCGCCGGGGCGCTCTGCTCGGCCACCGCCGGGCCGGCCACTGCGGGCTCCGCAGGCTCGGCCACCGCGGGCTCCGCAGGCTCGGCCACTGCGGGCTCCGCCACCGGGGCGCTCTGCCCGGCAGCCGGGGGGCTGTCGTCCGCCATCTGGCTTCCTAACGAGAGGCGCGGCATGTGCGGCGAAGGCGCGGGGTGGTGGCTGCGCCGCGACGGCGTCGATACATCGACCGCCGATACATGCACGGAAAGTGAGACAGCATCATGGCATACGGTACCTTATCTTGTCGATGCACCCGCGTGCCGTAGCGCGATGTCGGTGTAGATGTCGGCGAACCGGACGAGGTCGGCGATGGCGTACCGGTCCAGCCGGGGATCGGTCGGGTCCGGTCCGCGCGACGGCGGCCCGAGTCGGACCGTGGGCACCCCGCGACCCCGCAGTACGACCCCGTCGGTGGACCCGGTCCATCCGGTGACCGGCGACGGCGGCGTGCCGTGGGCCGCCGCCCAGGCGTCGGCGGCGTGCCGCGCGATGGGCGCGTCCGCCCCGGTGGCGGCGGCCGGATGCACCAGCTGCCCGTCCACCGCGACGCCGCAGCCGGCCAGTGGGGTGCCAGCGAGAGCGGCGGTCAGTGCGGTGTGCAGTCCGGCGCGGATCCGCGCCGGGTCGTCGCCGGGCACGGTCACCAGATAGAGGTACAGGTCGAGCCGTCCGGGCAGCAGATCGGGCTTGCCGGGCTGCCCGGCCCGGACCGCGCCGATGCCGAGCTCGGCGCCGACCGGTGCTGTCGGGTCGGCGCGGTCGGCCAGGTGCCGGCACCGGAACTCCTCCAGCGCCGCGATCACGGTGCCGAGGTGGGCGAGCATGCCCCCGGGCGGTACGGCGCTCTCGCGGGCGAGCACCGGGTGGAACGCGGTGCTCAGCCGTACCCGTAGGAACATCGCCCCGGGTTCGGCGGTGAGCACCCCGGCCGGGCCGGTCTTGGCGACCACCGCCGCCGCTGGCGGCGGGTGGCGGTCCAGGTGATGCAGTACGCCGCTGGGCTGGTCGCCGTGCGGGTGGTACCGGTGGGTGCCGGCGGCGGCCAGCAGCAGGGTGAGCCGGTGCGGCCGGCCGGCGGCCCGCAGCGCGTCGGCGGCGGTGGTGAACCCGACCAGGGCGCTGGCTGCGGCGGCCCGGGCGACGCCGAGGCCGAAGGCGCTGACCAGCGTGGCGCCGTCCGGTTCGGTGGACCGGCGGAAGCCGCCGACCGGACACGGCCCTGCGGCGCCGCCGGAGGTGCCGGTGACCGGTTCGTCGAATTCCGCCGCGCCGGTCAGCGAGGTGTCGAGGTGGGAGTAGATGAGCAGTTCGGGTGCCCCGCTGCCGAGTTGCGCGGTGGCGACCAGGTTGGCGCTGTGTGGTGCCTCGGCGCTGACCGGCAGCGGGTCGACCCGCCAGTCCAGTTGCGGCCAGGTGGCCCGGCCCCAGCCGGCGAGTCGACGCGCGGTCGCCTGCTCGTGACCGTACGGGGTCGGTCCGGCGGTCAGCGCCGCCAGCGTCTCGACGATCCGCTGCTCGCTCATCGCCTCATCCCATCACCGCCGTGACAGTTATCCAAGATGACGTCTCGCATGTTGACATAGCCGGGGCGCTGTCTCTAGCGTGACGTGACATCAACCAGGTCGCCGCCCCACCCGATGAGCGCAGGTCGCGGAGGGTGCCGGGACGCCCGGACCGGCGACTGCCCCCCATTGGCGCAGGAGGACCGATGACCTACGTGGTCACCGACGAATGTGTGGACGTGCAGGACCGGTCGTGCGTCGAGGAATGCCCCGTGGACTGCATCTACGAGGGCGACCGGATGATGTACATCAACCCGGACGAGTGCGTCGACTGCGGTCGGTGCGAACCGGTCTGCCCGGTCACCTCGATCTTCCACCTGGACGACCTGCCCGCCGATCAGGCCCGGTTCGGCCCGATCAACGCCGAGTTCTTCACCGAGATCGGCACCCCGGGCGGCGCCCGCAAGATCGGCCGGATCGGCCACGACCATCCGGCGGTCAGCGGCGGGGCCAGCTGATGAGCATCGAACACGAGGTCGACCTCGCCATCGTCGGTGCCGGCCCGGCCGGGCTCTACGCCGCCTACTATGCCGGATTCCGGGGGATGACGGTCGCGATCGTCGACTCGCTGCCCGAACCGGGTGGGCAGATCGCCGCCCTCTACCCGGAGAAGGAGATCTTCGACATCGCCGGCCTGCCGGCGATCAAGGGGCAGCAGCTCGTCGACGCCCTGCTCACCCAGGCCGCCACCGCCAAACCCACCTTCCTGCTGGGCGAGAGCGCCGTGGAGCTGACCAACGCCGACGACCACGTACGGATCGGCACCGACGCCGGCAGCCAGGTCCGCGCCAAGGCGGTTCTGCTGACCGCCGGGATCGGCACCTTCACCCCACGCGAACTGCCCGTCGGCAACGACCACCTCGGCCGGGGACTGCGCTACTTCGTGCCCCGGCTGGAGGAGCTCGCCGGCCAGGACGTGGTGGTCGTCGGTGGCGGGGACTCCGCCGTCGACTGGGCGTTGGCCCTGGAGCCGTACGCCACCAGCGTCACCCTGGTGCACCGTCGGCCCCAGTTCCGGGCCCACGAACGCAGCGTCGAGCAGTTGCACGCCTCCACCGTGCGGGTGGTCACCCCGTACGAGGTCAGTGGCATCGCCGGCGACCCGCAGCTGACCTCGGTGACCATCAGCGAGGTCCGCGGCGACGGGCGCGAGGAGCTGCCCGCCCAGGCGGTGGTGGCCGCTCTCGGCTTCATCGCCGACCTCGGACCGATGCGGCAGTGGGGACTGGAGATGACCAACCGGCACATCGCCGTCGACCGGTCGATGCGTACCAACCTGCCCCGGGTCTTCGCCGCCGGCGACGTCACCGACTATCCCGGCAAGGTGCGGTTGATCTCGGTCGGCTTCGGTGAAGCCGCCGCCGCCGTCAACAACCTGGCACCGCTGGTCAATCCGGCGCTGAGCACCGTCCCCGGCCACTCCTCGGACGCCGCGTGAGCGCCCCGGCCGCCGACGCGCGGCGTACCCCCGGCACCGGCCAAACCGTGGGCACCGACGCACCGACCGGGCTCGCGCTGCTCGCCACCCGGCGCGGGCTGGCCCGCATCTGCGGTGACGGCACCGCCGAACTGCTCGATCTGCCGTACCGTGACGTGGCCGACCTGCTGCGGGCCGGCGCCGGCCTCGCCCCGGCGGCGACCGCGTCGGCGCGCGAGCGGCTACCGCTGGACACCCTCACCGCCGAGCTGGTCGCCCCGCTGGGCAGCACCCGGGCGGTCTGGGGCGTCGGCCTCAACTACCACTGCAAGGCCCGGGCCGCCGGCCGGGCGCTGCCCGCCGAACCGGTGCTCTACCTCAAGTCGGCAAGCGCCGGCTCCGGCCCGGACGCCACCGTGGCACTGCCCGCCTCGGTCAGCAGCCAACCCGACTACGAGGGCGAGATCGCCCTGGTCATCGGGGCCCGGATGCACCGTACGCCGGCGGAACAGGCCTGGTCGCACGTCGCGGCGATCACCGCCGCCAACGACCTGACCGCCCGGGACGTGATGGCTACCTCGGCCAACCCGACCCTGGCCAAGAGTTTCCCCGGCTTCGGCGCGCTCGGCACCTCGGTGCTCGACATCGCCGCCGTCGCCGACCGCGACGCCATCGAAGTGCGGACCACGGTCAACGGCGAGGTACGCCAGGAAGCGACCAGCGCGGACCTGATCTTCCCGGTGCCGCAGCTGCTCGCCTGGATCACCCGGTACGTGATCCTCGAACCGGGTGACGTGGTGCTCACCGGAACCCCGGCCGGCACCGGCCAGGACCGGGGCTGCTTCCTGCGCCCCGGTGACCTGGTCGAGGTCTCGGTCGGCGGGGTGCTGCCGCTGCGTACCCGGTTCTGCGCCGAGACCCCCGCCGAGACCCCCGCCGGTGATCCGGCCGAAAACTCTCCTTCGCACAGAAAGCCGCACACCCATGACTGAGAATGCTCCCCGGTACGACCTGGTGCTGGCCGGCGGCGAGGTGTTCGACTCGGCCACCGGCGCCAGCCAGGTCGCTGACGTCGCGGTGACCGGCGACCGGATCGCCCGGATCGCCCCCGGCCTGTCCGGCGACGCCCGCGAGGTGATCGACTGCGCCGGCCGGTACGTGCTGCCCGGCCTGGTCGAGGGGCACACCCACATCTTCGCCGAGGTCTCCAAGGTGGGAGCCCCGCCGGACGAGGCGCATCTGCACCGGGGTGTCGTCGCCGCCTGCGACGCCGGCACCGTCGGTGCCTCCACCTTCGCCGCCTTCGAGCGGTACGTGGCCGCGCCGGCGCGGATGCGGCTGGTCAACTTCCTCAACGTCAGCGTCCTCGGGCTGATCGACTTCCGGTTCGGCGAGCTGATCAACCCGGACACCCTGGTGATCGAGGACGCCCTGGCGGTCGCCGCCGACAACCCGCACCGGGTCCGCGGCTTCAAGATCCGGCTCTCCGAGGACGTCGTCGGCCACGACTGGCGCCCGCTGCTCAAGCGGTCCCTGGAGCTGTCCGCCGACGCCGACCTGCCGCTCATGATCCACATCGGGGAGACCCCGGAGCCGCTGCCGGCCGTGCTGGAGATGCTGCGCCCCGGCGACGTCGTCGCGCACTGCTACACCGGCAAGCCGTACGGCATCATGGCCGACGGCACCGTGCTGCCCGAGGTGTACGCCGCCCGGGAGCGCGGTGTGCTGTTCGAGTCGGCGCACGGCAAGAGCAACCTCAGCTTCAAGGTGGCCGAGCCGGCGATCGCGCAGGGCTTCTACCCGGACGTGATCACCTCCGACACCTCGGCCCGCAACTGGCGTGGCCCGGTGTTCGACCTGGTCACCAGCATGGCCAAGCTGCGGGCGCTGGGCATGACGATGGAGCAGATCGTGCCCCGGGTGACCGGCGCCCCGGCCCGGCTGACCGGCCTGGACGCCGAAGGCTACGGCAGCCTCGTCGAGGGCGGCCCGGCGCACGTCACCGTGCTCGCCGATGCCGACGAGGCGGTGCTGCCCGACGCGGCCGGCAACCAGATCACCGCCCCCCGGCTGGAGCCGGAAGTGGTGCTGTTGGCCGGCGAGCGGGTGCCGACCGTACCGTGGCGCGGCCTGCCCGCCGACCAGGCCGGGGCTGCCGGCCGGGCCGGCTGAGGGCCGACCGTGATGCGTACGGGGGTACACACCGGCCGGGCCGCGCTGCGTGAGCGGCTGCGGCGCGGCCGGCGGGTGGTCGGCACGTTTGTCAAACTGCCCGGCACCGACGCGGTCGAGCTGGCCGCCCAGGCCGGCCTCGACTTCGTCGTGGTCGACCTGGAGCACTCCGGGTTGGACGAGCGGACCGCCGCCGGGCAGCTGCGGCACGCCGCCCTGCTCGGTCTGCCGGCCCTGGTCCGGCTGGCGGCGGTCGACCCGGCGCAGGTCAACCGGCTGCTGGAGGCCGGCGCGGCCGGGGTGCAGCTGTCCACCGTACGGGCCCGCGCGCAGGTCGCCGCGCTGCAGGCCGCCGTCCGGTACGCCCCCGTCGGCCGGCGCAGCATCAGCCTGGCCCACCCGGCGGCCGGCTACGGGGCCGCCGGCCTGGACGCCTACCTGGCCGCCGAGGCCGCCGACCCGCCGCTGCTGGTGGCCCAGATCGAGACCGCCGACACCGACGACCCGCTGCCCGACCTGCTCACCGACGCCCGTGGCGCGCCGAGCGTCGACGTCGCCTTCGCCGGCACCACCGACCTGGCGGTCAGTCTCGGCCTGGCCACCACCGACGACCAGGCGCCGCTGCTCCGCCGGGTCGGTGAGATCACCGACGCCGCCCGCGCCGCCGGTGTCACCCTGGGCGGGTGGGCGCCGGGCCGTGCCGACGACATCCTGCGGCGGTACGGCCTGACCAGCGCCACCTACCTGGTCGCCGGCTCCGACCTGCAACTGCTCGGCGCCGGACTGCGCCACCTCGCCACCGACAGCTGAACCCCTCGAAGGGAGTCCGGACGTGCTGAACCCGCAGCTCTACCGCACCTCGGTCAACTGGGACGACATCCCCGCCACCGACGTGCGCCCCGGCGTGCGACGCAAGGTGTACGCCACCGACGAGGTGGTGCTCGCCTGGCACGAACTCGCCGTCGGGATGGACCTCAACCCGCACACCCACGACGACTTCGACCAGCTGGTGATGATCCTCGGCGGCCGGTGCAACTACTACGTCGACGGCGTACCGCACGACATGGGTCCGGGCTCGATGCTGCTGGTGCCGCGCGGTGCCGAGCACTACGTCGAGCCGACCGAGGGGCCCTGCATCAACCTGGACGTGTTCGCCCCGCCGCGTGCCGACTTCCTGGCGCACGCCTGGCGTCCCGCCACGCAGGACTGAGCTGAGATGCCCGACATCGTGGTGGTCGGCAGCCTCAACGTCGACGTGGTGGTGCCCCTGGATCGGCTGCCCGACCCCGGGCAGACGGTGCTCAGCGCCGCCGACCATTCCCGGGCCGGTGGCGGCAAGGGTGCCAACCAGGCGGTGGCGGCCGCCCGGCTCGGTCGTTCGGTGGCGATGGTCGGCGCGGTAGGCGACGACCCGGAAGGGCAGTGGCTGACCGGGCTGCTGGCCGCCGAAGGCGTCGACACCTCGGCGGTGCTGCGCGCCCCCCGCCCCACCGGGCAGGCGATCGTGCTGGTCACCGCCGACGGCGACAGCACCATCGCGGTCAGCTCCGGGGCCAACATGTGGCTCGCCGCCGAGCACCTGCGGCCGTACGCCGACCTGATCGGTGACGCCGCCGCCGTACTGCTGCAGCAGGAGGTCGACGCGGCGGTGGTGGCCGCGGCGGTGGCCGCCGCCCGCGGCCTGGTCGTGGTGAACCCGGCGCCGGCCCGACCGGTCGACGCGGCGACCCTGGCCCGGGTCGACGTGCTGGTGCCCAACCGGGGCGAACTGGCGGCGCTGGCCGGTGCCGGCTCGTCGGTGTCCGGTGGCGGGGCCGGCGATGCCGCCGCGCTGGCCGCGATGGCCCGATCGCTGCGCACCCGGGGGCCGGTGGTGGTGACGCTCGGCGTCGACGGCGCCCTGGTGGTGACCGCCGACCGGGAGCTTCTGGTGCCGGCCGAGCAGGTCGACGCGGTGGACGCCACCGGTGCCGGGGACACCTTCTGCGCGGCGTTGGCCGACGCGCTGCTCGACGGGGCGGCGATCGTCGACGCGGCCCGGTGGGCCAGCCGGGCGGCGGCGGTGACGGTGACCCGGCCCGGCGCGATGGCCGCCGCCCCGCGCCGGGCCGAGGTGCTCGCCGTCGGCTAGGCGGTCTGCCGGCGCCGCATGATCCGGTGCACGGTCAACCCGGTCGCCATCAGCAGAGCCACCACGAACAGGTCGAAGCCGAACAGGCCGAAGCCGGTGCACGCGCTGAGCACGCCCAGGCCGAACGTGACGAGGGTCAGCGTCCAGCCGACCCGGGTGGGCGTGGACCTGGCGGCGACCCGGCGCGGCGCGCTGCCGCGCGGTCGGCGGGACACCGCCAGGATGACCCCCGCTGCGAGGGTGGCGAGGATCGTCGGGGCGAGCAGCAGCAGGCCTTCGTCACCGGGCACGGTCCACGACCAGATCGGTCCCTCATGCAACGAGAAGCCCTGGTCGACGATCGTCAGGTAGTCCCGAACGACGAAGTTGATCAGGAAGAACGAGTTGCCGGCCGCGATGATGGCCAGCAGGGCGAGGACGCCGCTGGCCGCCGTGCTGTGCTCGGTCCGGCGGCTCGCCCAACCGGCGAGGAGCCAGCCGAGGGCCATGCCGGCAAGGCCGCCGGCGGCGAAACCGACCGGCATCCCGGCCGGCTCGACCCGGCGTACCGAGACCTCGAACCAGCCCCCGTCGGCCGGTTCCAGCGTCTGGTAGGTGTTGGCGAAGGTCAGCAACCAGCCGTCCTTGGTAGCGGTCAGGATCTCGGCGGTACGCAGATCGGCGTGGCCCGAGTAGGAGAGCGGGCCGAGCCGCCAACCGTCCGCGGTCAGCCGGTCGGCGACCTCGGCGTCGTACGCGCGCAGGTCGGATATCGGGGCAGCGTGTTCGGCCTGGTACCGGACCTGGCCGAACTGTGCCTCGCCGTTGCCGTTGACGAAGACCTGCTCGTGCCGCTCCAGTGGCGGTACCTCGACGTCCGGGGTGACCAGCCCGGCGATGGTGGTCATTTCGGCCGTGCTGGGCAGCGGCCGGTCGGTTTCGCCGTAGGCGCGGGCGGTCAGCGACGCGGCGACGAAGCCGCTGAGGATCGAGACGATGACGGCGACCAGCACCACGAGGCGGTTGCCCGGCCGCCCCAGCCGGGCGCGCGGGGCGTGCCGGAGCACGTTGCCGACCTCGCGGGCGCTCGGGCGTCGGCGGCCGGTGTCCTCGGCGACCATCAGCATGGTGTCGAGCAGTTCGGCGCGACGGGGCCCGGGCGGGTAGGCATGGGCGAGCAGGCGGTAACGCCGGAAGCGGGCGGGCGCGGTCCGGCTCATCCGAACGCCACCGTGGCCGGCCCGGCCGGTGGGCGCAGCGCGTCCAGCAGCCGGGACGCGGTGGCCACCTTGCGGCTCAGCCGTTGCGTCTCGGCGGCCAGCGCGGCGCCACCGGAGTCGGTGAGCCGGTAGTAGCGGCGCAGCCGCCCGTCGACCGCCTCCTCCCGGTCGACGGCCACCAGACCCTCGGCGGCCAGCCGGTCCAGCGCGGCGTAGAGGGTCGCCGCCAGCAGCCGCGTCTCACCCCCGGACAGCCTGGTGACCTGCTGGATCACCCCGTATCCGTGTCGTGGCTGGTCGACCAGCGCGGTCAGGATCCAGAACGTCGGTTCTCTCATTGGACGTGTCACGCGGTTGAATATACAAACCATTTGACTATCTGGCCAGTGGGTCGACCGGAACGAGCGCGTGCCGACGGCCCACCACCCACAGGGCCAGGGCGAAGCAACTCAGCCCCACCCCGGCCAGCGACACCGCCGTCCAGCCGCCGGCCACCCAGAGCATCGCGGCGGCGGCCGAGCCAGCGGCGCCGCCGAGGAAGTTCGCGGTCACGTACGCCGTGTTCAGCCGGCTGCGTGCCTCGTGTGAGACGGCCATCACTCGCAACTGGTTGAGGATCCCGGCCGCCTGCAACGCGGCGTCGAGCACGACCACCACGACGATCACCAGCAGGACGCTGCGGCCGGCGAACAACGCCACCACGAACGAGGCGAGCACCAGGACCCACGCCGCGCCGGTGGCGGGCAACGACCAGCCCAGGTCGTGCAGCCGGCCGCTGCGCTGCGCGGCGACCGCGCCAGCCAGCCCGGCGAGGCCGAACAGCCCGATCACCGACACCGGATAGTCGAACGGCGGGCCACTGAGCAGGAACGTCAACGCCGTCCAGAACATGGTGAACGCGGCGAAGCCGGTAGCGGACAGCACCAACGTCCACCGGACCGCGCGTTCGCGGGCGACCACCACGGCGACGGACGCGATCAGCGCCGGGTACGCCAGCCGGGTCTTCGGTGCCAGCGACGGGATCGCCCGGTACATCACCACGGCGAAGCCGACCGCGACCACCGCCGCCAACAGGAAGATCGCCCGCCAGCCGGCGACGTCGGCGACCAGGCCGCTGATGGTCCGCGAGGCGAGGATGCCGGTCAGGATCCCGGCGACGACCGTACCGACCGCCCTGCCTCGGCGGGCATCGTCGGCGAGATCGCTGGCGAGCGGGGTCAGCAACTGCCCGGAGACCGTGGCCACCCCGAGCACGGTGATCGCCACGAGCAGCACGCCGAACGACGGCGCGAGCGCGCACGCCACCAGCGTGCCCGCCGCGCAGAGCATCAGCACCGGTACCAGCCGGCGTCGGTCGAGAATGTCGCCCAGCGGCACCAGGAACAGGATCCCGACGGCGTAGCCGACCTGGGTGGCGGTGACCAGCAGACCGGCCGTCGCGGTGGTGACGTCGAGGTCGGCGGCGATGAGGTCGAGCAGCGGTTGCGCCCAGTAGAGGTTGGCGACAGCGGCACCGGCGGCCACCGCGAACAGGAAGGTCAGCCCCCGGCGCATGGCGTACCCCGGTCGGCGTCGGAACAGATCACGCCCGACCGTACGCCACGGACGGGATCAGGCCAGCGTGACCGGGTTGGTCAGGGCCGCCAGCCGCCCATCGAGGTGGCGCACCTCGACCCGGACGAACACCGACGCCGTGGCATCTGTGCGCCATCGGATGCTGCCGGCGCCGTCGGCGGACAATGCGGCGCGGTACGCCGTACCCCGGTCGGTGTGGATCTCGACCACGCCCGACGGCACGCCACGGACCTCGACCTCGACGGTGGCCGTGGCTCCGCCGGTGTCGAGCCGGCGATCCAGCTGTGACCGGCGGCGATGCCGGCCAGCAGTGCCTCCACCGTGCGTTCACCGGCGCGCACCACGGTGTGCGGGATGCCGATCTGGCCGGCGAGATGGGTGTCGCTGTTACCGATCGCCGGCCGCCAGCCACCCCTGTGGAGGTCGGCCGCCAGGCTCGCGGTCCAGTCGGCCAACGCCGCCTCGTTGTCGGCGTTCCACGGCAGGTCCGATGCCCACTGTCCGTTCCAGACCTCGACGGCGTCGAAGCCCTGGTACGGGTACTCGAACGTGCCCGACGGGTAGGGCGCGTACGGGTGCGCCACCACGCACAGCCCGCCGGCGTGGTCGACCCAGTCGGCGTACCCGTCGGTGGTGTTGTGCTCGGTGACGGCGACGAAGTCGAGCCCGGCCGCGCGGGCGGCGGCGGTGAGCTGCGCCGGGGTCAGTTCGCCCCCGGTGGAGCGTACGGAGTGCAGGTGGCAGTTTCCCCGGTACCAGCCGGCCATCGTGCCAGCCTATGCGGTTCGGGCCTGGCGGACCGCCCCGTGCGTGGACGTCCGCCCCGTGCGTGAACGCTCGCACCGCGCGTCGCGGACAGGTGCGGTTCAGTCCAGTATTCCTGTGAGGAATAATTATTCCTCACAGGAATACTGCCTTGCAGCGATAGGTATCCGCCGGACCCGTCGGTCGACCCGGTCCGACGCGGGCGAGCACCTCAGATGTGGGCCGGGAAGTCGGCCTTGCGGATCAGGCAGTGCACGCCCTTGACCGCGTCGACGACCTGGCTGACCTCGAAGTCGGCGGCGGCGCTCAGGTAGGCCAGGGCGGTGTCGCGGGGCATGCCCTGGGTGCGGGCCAGGAAGTCGACCGCGGCGCGGACCGCTCGGCGCATCGCCTCGTTGAGGTCGGCGTCCAGGCCGACGGGAATCCAGTGGGTGGCGGTCTCGGCCAGGGGCGCCTCACCGGCGCCGACCAGCTGGCCGGCCTGCGCCGCCGGGATGACGCTCAACCGCAGAGTGGCCCGCAGCGGTGCCTCCAGGGCGGTCAACGCAACCTCGCCGTCGCCCTGGGCGTAGTGCGGGTCGCCGGCGTAGAAGCCGGCTCCGGGCAGCTGCACCGGCAGGTAGAGGCTGGAGCCGACCTGCAGCTCGTTGATGTCCAGGTTGCCGCCGTGCCCGCCGGGCGGCACCGAGTGCACCATCTCGTCGGTGTCGACGGCGACGCCCATCAGGCCGAGGAACGGCGCGAGCGGGAACCGGGCGGCCCGGCCGTCGCCGAACGGCAGGACCCCGTACAGCCGGCCGCCGCTGCTCACGACCTCGGTGAAGTGGCAGACGCTGCCGTACTCCCGAGGGTCGCTGCCCGGCCCGGTGTCGATCGGGGTGAGCGGGAAGTCGCCGGGCAGCGCGCCGTAGCCGTGGCGGCTGCTGACGAAGCCGTACGGGGCCCGGATCGTCAGGTCGAGCACGTCGACCCGGAGCAGGTCGCCGGGCTGTGCGCCGTCGACGGCGATCGGGCCGGTGACCACGTGCGGTCCGTCGTCGTCGTAGTCGTGGGCGACGTCGGAGGCGGCCAGGTCCCGGGCGTCGGCGAGGACACCGTCGGCGGGTACGTCGTACTGCTTGAGGTAGCCGACCGGGTCGCGGCCCTGGTCCTCGAGGATGCCCTCGTGGCTGAGGGTGTCGATGGTCACGGTCTCGCCGGAGCGGACCCGCAGCACCTCGGCGTGGCTGCGGTTGGGTAGCCGACCCCACAGGCAGGTGTCAGGGGTGGTCGGCAGGTAGTGGGTGCCGGCGATCGGTCCCTGGTGCGGCTGGAGCATCGGTTCCTCCGGAAGGGGTACCCGGCCGGGCGGGCGCAGGACGCGCGGCGGTGGGCGCCGCTGGCGGGCCGGGTGACGGGTGGATGACCGGATCGTTTCCGGCGGACCCGCCCGGATGTGTTGCTGTCCTGTTAACAGTCGGTAACCCGGCTACGGAGGATGTCCTGCTCTTGACAGGTGACCGGCACTGATAGCAGCATCGGATGGCGAGATACTGTCTCGCATTTCGTAGCGCCGCCGAGGGTTGGCGGACCGGACGAGGAAGAGGGCGGTGGGTGATGACGCAGCAGACGCCGGTGCGACCGCTCGGCGGAGCCGATGGCGCGCTGATCGACGAGGACTGGGAGGCGATGCGCTTCCGGGTGCACCGGTCGGCGTACCGCGACCCGGGTCTGTTCCGCGACGAGATCGCCAAGATCTGGGGCCACACCTGGCTCTACCTCGGCCACGAGACCGAGATCCCCAACGCCGGCGACTTCAAGACCCGTACCCTCGGGGGCCGACCGCTGATCTTCTGCCGGGACTCCGCCGGCGAGGTGAAGGTGTTCCTCAACTCCTGCACCCACCGCGGCACCATCCTGTGCCGGCACAACGAGGGCAACACCAAGTTCTTCCAGTGCTTCTACCACGCCTGGGCGTTCAGCAACTCCGGTGAGCTCGCCGCGTTGCCCGGCGACGAGAGCTACCCCGACGACCCCGGCTTCCGCGAGTCGATGCGGCTGCGCCAGGTGCCCCGACTGCAGATCCACGAGGGTTTCGTCTTCATCGCGTTCGACCCCGACGTGCCTGATCTGCTCACCCACCTCGGCCCGGCCGCCCACTACATGTCGCTGACCGCCAAGATCGGCCCGCACGGCATGCAGACCCTGCCCGGCGTGCAGCTCTACAGCGTCAAGGGCAACTGGAAGCTCGCCGTCGAGAACGCCATGGACGGCTACCACTTCGCGCCGACCCACAACACCTTCGTCGGCTACCTGCGGGAGACCGGCTTCGCCGTCACCGACGACGACCAGTACGCCTACGACCTCGGCGGCGGCCACGGGCTGCTCGTGCTCACCGGCCACAACGGTCGGATCGGCATGGTCTGGGAGCCGCGCTTCGGCGACGAGGAGAAGGCCCGTACCGTCGCCAAGCGCAACGAGATGATCGCCCGGCTCGGGCCCGACCTCGCCGCTGAGATCGCCGACGCCAGCCGGATCCTCTTCGTCTTCCCGAACCTGCTGCTGTTCGACCTGGAAGCCCTGACCATCCGCCAGCTCGAACCGGTCGCCGCCGACCGTACCGACGTGCGGGCCTGGCAGTTCGTCGAGACCGGCGAGCCGGAGTCGGTCCGCGCGCTGCGGATCAAGACCATGGTCAGCTTCGTCGGCCCCGGCGGCCTGGCCACCCCGGACGACATCGAGGCGTACGAGGCGGTGCAGCGCGGCATCGTCGCCACCGCCGACTCGGCCGACCCGGCCCACGACTGGTCCGACATGTCCCGGGGCATGGCCAACGAGAAGCAGGGCAACCAGGGCCGCTCCATCGACGAAGGCGCGATGCGCAGCTTCTGGCGGCAGTGGGCCGACCGGGTCGGGGCGGCCACCGCCGTCGCCGGTGACCCGCCGGCCGACCCGGGTGCCCCCGGCCCGTCCACCGTCTTCGCCACCGGGAAGGAGTGACCCGATGCCCCCGACGACCAGCGGAGCAGTGCTCAACGTGGGTGCCCGCGAGGTGACCCGGGCGCAGGTGGAGGACTTCCTCTACCGGGAGGCGCAGCTGCTCGACGAGTGGCGCCTCGACGAGTGGTTCACCATGTTCGAGGCCGACGGTCGGATGGAGGTGCCGACCACCGACTGGGCCGGTTGGGACGCCACCACCGCCGGGTTCTTCGTCTGTGACGACTACGACCTGATCCGGGCCCGGGTGAAGCGGCTGAAGAGCCGTAAGGCGCACGCCGAGAACCCGCACTCGCGTACCCACCGGATGGTCTCCAACGTGATCCTGCTGGAGGCTGGCGCGGAGACGGTCTGGATCAGCGCCAACTTCCTGATCCACCGCTACCGCGACAACGGCGCCTACACCTACGTGGGCCGCTACGAGCACGTCCTCAAGGTCGACGATGACGGCCTGCGTTTCCGGGTCCGCCGCGCCATCCCGGTGATGGAGTCGATGGACCCCGGCGCCCGACTCAGCTTCATCCTCTAGGGCGGGCCGCCGTGATCACCCACATGCTGGCGTTCAAGTTCCGCGACGACCTGCCGGCCGGCGTCGCCGAGTCGGTCCTGGCCGAACTGGACACCTTCCCGCAGAAGTACCCGGCGATGCGCAACTGGCGCAGCGGGGTCAACGTCAGCACCCGCGACACGACGATGACGCACGGCTTCGTCGTGGAGTTCGCCACCGAGCAGGAGCTGCTCGACTACCTGCACAGCGAGTCGCACGAGCGGTTCGTCCGGGAACGCTGGCGTCCGGTCGTCGAACGCCAGGTCATCGTCAGCCTCCCCACCGGGGACGCGTAACTCATCAAGAAGGGGTCGCAGATGTCCACCGAGGCCGCCACCCGCCGTCGCGGGCCCTACGGCATGGAGTACGCCCGGATCGAGGTGCCGGATCTGGCCGCCTCCATCGAGTTCCTGCAGTACCACGTCGGCCTGCAGTTGGAGCAGCACACCGACGAGCACGCGTACCTGCGCGCCGACATCGAGCACCACAGCATCGAGTTGAT
Source organism: Solwaraspora sp. WMMA2101 (assembly GCF_049179175.1). NCBI lineage: Bacteria > Bacillati > Actinomycetota > Actinomycetes > Micromonosporales > Micromonosporaceae > Solwaraspora > Solwaraspora sp. WMMA2101. The sequence continues at coordinate 5,136,980 of NZ_JBMHMA010000006.1, forward strand.
CGCCGCCCCGCAGCGCACCGAGAGCTGGACCACCGCGATCGGGTTCAGCGTCGAGTCCGACGAGGTTCTCGACGACCTGCGGGAGCGGGTCGTCGCCGGCGGCCACGAGGTGCTCGAACTGCACGAGCGGATGAAGGGCCTGTGCCAGCGCGGGTTCGCCGTACGTGACCCCAACGGGCTGATCGTCGAGCTGTTCACCGAGTTCGTCGAGTACGCCGAACCGCCGCTGATCGAGCTCCGCCCGCAGGACCTGGTGCACCCCTTCCTCGCCACCGACAAGTACGAGGAGTCGCTCGACTTCTACACCAACGTGCTCGGCTTCCTGCCCAGCGACTACGTCGGCGACGTCACCGTCTTCCTGCGCTGCGAGGACCGCTACCACCACAGCCTGGCGTTGCAGCGCAACAAGGAGTTCTACGTCGCGCACCTGTGCTTCAAGATGAAGAGCTTCGACCACGTGATGCGCGGTCGGGCGCGGGCGCAGTACAAGAAGGTGCCGATCGCCTCCGACCTGGTCAACCACTCGGCGTCGACGTCGATCGCGTTCTACATGCACGACCCGAAGCACGGGCCGCGTTACGAGCTGTGCGACCGGCACCGGGTCTTCACCCCGGAGGAGCACGCCACGCACCGGGCCCGGCGGATGGCCGTCGACCCGCGCAACATCGACGTGTGGCGGCCGGCCGCCGACGACTGGGGTCGTTTCTGATCATCGTCGTCCGACACACATGAACGACCCTCGGGGAATCGTCCCCGGGGGTCGTTTTCTCGTGGTGTGCCGACGTTTGTCTATTCCATCCTGGACTATCCATCCGGATCAGTGGAAGGATGGCCACCAGCGGACAACAACCACCACACCACGACATTGGGGTGATCCAAACGTGAGTGAGCTCAGCGTCGAGATTCGGCGACTTCGAATCGCCGGTGGGATGAATCAGAGTCAGCTTGGCGCCGCGCTGCGGGTGTCCAAGTCGCTCGTCGCGGGATTCGAATCGGGGCGGCACATCCCGCAGGCGGACACCGCCACCAACCTGGATCGGGTCTTCGGCACCGATGACAAGATCCAGAAGTTGTCGACGGAGGCGCGGCAGGACCGGTACCCGTGGATGCGTCCGTGGGTCGAGCACGAGCGCCGGGCGCTGCTGTTACGCACCTACGAGCCGCTGCTCGTCCCCGGACTGCTCCAGACCGAGGGTTACATGCGGGCGGTGTTGGCGACCTCCACGATGAACGACGGGCGGATCGACGACCTGGTGCGCACCCGGCTGGAGCGACAGGCCGCGACGCTCGGCCGGGACAACCCGGTGGTGGTCTCGGCCATCATCAATGAGTTCGCGCTCAGCCGAGGTCCTCGCGAGGTGATGAAGAATCAACTGGGCCACCTGGTGGACCTCGGCCACCGGCCGTCGGTCAAAGTCCGGGTGCTGCCGGACGACGCCGGGCTGCACCTCGGTCTCGGTGGCGCGTTCGTGATCGCCAACCTGCCGGACGGTCGGCGCTGCGGCTACCTCGACAACCAGTTGAAGGGCGCCGTGGTGTCCAGCCATGGCGAAGTGGCCGAGCTGGAACTAGCCTGGGAATCCGTGGACGGACTCGCCCTGCCGGTGGTGCAGTCCCAGGATCTGATGCTGAGGATGATCGATGAGCGCAAGTGAACCGCGCTGGCGGAAGTCCAGCCGATCGGCCAACGGCGGAAACAGCTGCGTCGAGGTCGCCGACAACCTTTCCGGTCGGGTCCTGGTCCGCGACACCAAGGACCGCGACGGCGGTACGTTGACCTTCGGCCCGGCCGCCTGGTCGGCGTTCGTCGAGTCGACCAAGGACACCAGCACCAGCGCCTGACCCGCTTCCCACAACGCTCCCCAGAACCCCGGCCACCCGTACCAGGTGACCGGGGTTCCTTCGATGCTCCGGTGCAGTCCCAGAAGCGTGATCCGGTATGAGAGGCGCTCAGATGCTCTGGGCGGGGACGTTCGTGTTGCCGCCCCGGATCTCGTATATCCCGCCGCCCAGGTCCCGCGCGAGTCCAGTAGGGCCTGAGCCTGCCACTCGTCCGACGGCCATTTGGTGGCGATCGACCAGCGAACGCCAATAAGCGACACCTCGGTCAGGTCCGCATCCCTGAGATCGGCGTCCGTGAAGTTGTGCCGCACGCGGTCAAGATCGCGGGCGAGAGCCCGGACGCGATCGCGGTCGTGGTCGTGGGCGAGAGCGCGGATGCGTTTGTGGTCGCGGGCGAGGGCGTGGGCGAGGTCGCGGGCGAGGTTGAGAGCGCGGGCGTGGGCGAGGTCGTAGGCGAGGTTGTGGGCGAGTCGGCGGGCGCGGGCGAGGTCGCGGGCGAGGTTGAGAGCGCGGGCGAGGTCGTGGGCGTGGGCGAGATAAAGGGCGTAGGCGAGGTTGCGGTCGCTGACGAAGCCGAGGCTGCGGATGAGGTCGCCGGCGAGTGTGCGGGCAGGGATGAGGTCGCGAGTTGGGTCACGGTCGTGGGCCGAGGATCGGTTGGTAATCACCGCTTTGGTGATCTCCAGGACGACAGCGAAGGCGATGATGGCCGGGTGGTTGCGGAGACCTAGTCGGCTGGCGTCGTCCAGCGACATCAGCCGAGCTGCGACCTCACATTGCAACTCTGCCCGGTCGGGCGTTGCGCTGGGCTGCTCGGAAGGCGAGGCCGCAGAGGGTGTGGCTGCCGCTGGCGGAGGGACGAATGCGCGGAGTCCTGCCTCGTCAAGGTCCAAGTCCTGGCCGGTACGGGTGTGTTGGGCGGCGACGAGGGCTTCGCGCAGGCCCGCTTCGACGTCGAGCAGGCCGTCGAGTTCGGCTGCGGTGCTGGCGTGCAGGCCGGTGAACAGGTCGTCATCGTTCATCTGGGTTCCCCCGCCCGGCGGAGGTGTTCGGCGAGCGCGCGGCGGGCGAGCTTCAAGCTGGCCCGTACCGCCTCGGGTGTGATCTCCAGTTCGACGGCGATCTCCTGCGGCTGGTAGCCGTCGAACGTCCACGCCATGACCTGCCGTTGTCGCCAAGGCAGTATGGCCAGCAGCCGTATGACATCATGTCGCTGCTCCCAGGCGGAGATGTCGGCGGATGCGGACAGCAACGGGCTGAGCAGTTCCGGCTCAGTGACCACCTCCTGGCCGAATTGTCGACGGCCGTACCGGCGGGACGCGACCCGCCGGGTCCACGCGCGCGGATGCCGGATCGACGGCCAGCTTCGGTACGCCTCGATCATGGTCTACTGGGCGATGTCGGTGGCGTCGGCGAGTCCCGCACCCATCCAGAGCAGGAAGTTGACCAGGGCTTTGACTTCTGCCCGGTAGAAGGCGCTGTAGGCGGCGACATCGACCAGGGGTGGGCCCGGGTCGTGGTGAGTCGGCACGCCGGTCGCGGTCGTGGGTAACGTACGTCCCGGTTCGTCGGGAGGTTCCAGAACGTGGTTCATCAGCACTCGTTTCGGGTCGCGGGCCCGAGGTCGAGGACCAGCCGGGTACCGTCCTCGCGCTGCTCCCGCACCCGGCTCCCGGCGGGCAGTGCGGTAGCCGTCTGCAGGTAGTCGCGCCGCTCCCGCTCCTGGCGGAGCCGGAAGTGCAGCCGTAGCCATAGTGTCATCAGGGGTACGGCTGACCCAAGAACCATCAACCCGACGCCGATCACGTCGTGTGTTGCCATCGCTGTCTTCCTCTCCGCCTGTCCGCTGTGCGCACTGCTAAGTGGTGGTAAGACAGCCCTGGCGTGAAGCCGACAGCCGAGATTTGTGCGTGAGCCGGCATGCGCCTCGTCGAGGTGACGCTGACGCACGTCAAGTTCGCGAGATGAGGTGTCTCAGCGTCACCTCGATGTAGTGCCGCTGCCTTGGCGTACGGAACTACCGAGTACCGCCCTGCCCGCAGCGGGATGCCTCAGGCGTACGGCATCGCTTCGTCGACCAGCCGGGGCACGGGCGACACCTGCGGTCACCGTTATGACTGGCGGGTCGTCCGGTGGGTGGCGAGCCAGTTCACGGCGAAGTCGACCAGCGGGCGTTGGCGCGTCAGCCGGCTTTCGGCCGCGCCGACCTTCCCGATCGCCGCGCCGCTGACGGTCTCGAAAGCAGCACCGAGTTGGTCGAAGTCGCTTTCGTCGATGGCGACGTCCTGCCAGTGGGTCCAGGCGCGACCGGTAGGGGTGCGTACGGCCGAGCCTTCCTGCTTGCGCGGCGGGTCCGGCAGCCGATATTCGGCCAGGTGCAGCGAGGTGTTGCTCTGATGTCCTACGCCCAGCAGGAGGACATCGCCGTCCAGCCGATAGACGGCACCGACGGGGGAGTGTTCACCGAGCATGTCGTCGAGTTGGTGCCCGGCCACCACGGCTTCGGCGAGTGGGCCGACGGCCGCGAACGATACCTGCGGGTGGTCGCTGCGACGCGCACCCGGCCAGGTACGGGTTGTCTCCGCGATAGCGCCCATCCAGCGGCTCGGCGTCACCGCCGGATCGAATCCGGGCGTGTGGGTGCGGATTACCGGCCACCATGACTCCGGTACGGGCGGATTGCGCCAGCAAGCGGGATCGGTGTTGTCCGGAGTGTGCGTCGGCACCACCAGCGTGCCGTCGGGACCCAGCGCGTCGAGCAGCGCCTGGACCACCGCGACCGGGCCGCCGCAGACCCAGCCGAGCGCCTTGAGTGACGAGTGCACGATCAGCACCGATCCGCGCCGTACCCCGAGTGCGGTCAGGTCGTCGGCGAGCGCGGCGCGCGTGTGCGGCATGGCGGTGTCGATCGGCTGACCGTACCTCAGTCGGTTCCGGTGGCGAGGGTGCACCAGGCCGCTTCGACCTGCGCGATGCCGGTCCGGCCCTTGTCGGTCAGCGCGCTGCGGGGCAGCTTGGCCACCGCTGACCCACCCGTACGGGACGTGCCGCCGGCCGGCCGAGCCCGCCGGCCGGACAGCGGGTCATCGACCATCTGCTGGTCGGTCGAGCTGATCCAGCCGACCGGTCTCCAGGTGCGAAATGTCGCCGCCGGAGTCGAGCGCGGCGTCGAGCAGGTGGGCGAGCGAGGTGCCGTACACCGGGACGTCGGCGGGGTCGTCGATCAGGCGGAAGCGGGCCTGGAACTCGTCCGACCGTGCGGCCGCCACCTCCTCGATCCGGCAGCGGACCCAGTGGGCCGACTGCGTCTTGTCGTCGAGGGCGGCGCAGATGCTCTGGCCGTCGGGGGACTCGATGACCGCCAGGAGTGACGGTTCGTCGTAGTCGCGATAGATGTGCCGGTGCTCGGTGACCGGCAGCAGCCGCCAGATGTCGAACAGCGTGGCGGAGCCGACACGCTGGTAGAGCGCCACGAGCTCGTCGGTCAGGTTGAACACGTCCAGCCGCTGCGGCGGCGTGATGTCGTGGTCCCGAACGATCCGGTCGATCACGTCGTCGATCTCCACCGCCGCAGGCGCGAGGTACCAGCCGGCCACCGGCCGCAGCGCGCCGTCGTCGTCCTGCGCGACGCCGACCAGGCCGGCGTGCAGGGCGACCGTACGGTTGTCGTTCGCCGTCGCGTCGTTGACGTTGACGATCACCCTCGACAACGTCGCGGGAAGCCGATCGGTGCGGATGCCCGGACCGTTGTAGAAGCCCCGGCCGTCGACCGTCGCGTCGCGGGGCTCGTCGACGGGCAGCTCCAGCAGCGGATTCGGGCGGTCCAGCGCCCCCTTTCCCCGCAGGTACGGGTACAGGCGGGCGATCCAGCCCGTCACCACCTCACCACCGTACGCGTCGACCGGGTTGTAGATCCGCCGCCAGAACGCCACGTCCACCTGGCCTTGCGCGGCCCGGACGAACTGGTCGGCGACAGGTGCGAGCGACCGGCACCATTTCTGTAGGCCGTACCCTGCGATCGTGTCCACCCGCGTGCGGATCTTCCGCCAGTCCGCCGCAGTGCCGGTCACCGTGATCGACGGGATGCCGCACACGCACACCAACCACAGGGAAAAGTACGGGGAGTAGGCGTCGAGCGCCGTGACCCGGCCAGCGAGACGGTCGACGTCGCTGCTGGTGGAGAAATCACATTTGAACAAGTCGGCGTCGCTGCTCTCGGCGGCCAGCAGGTGGTGGAACGACTCGACCACGTCCTGCCAGGACGCCGCGTCCGTCGGCATGGGCCCGTCGACGGCCACGGTGAGGCGCTTACGGCCGGCGTGGTCAACCAGCCGGGGACGCAGCTCCTCGGCGTGCAGCCGGATGTGATGGGCGACGCCCTGCGCGATGGTCAACCACACCGCGTCGGGAGTCAACACCAGCGGGCGGTGGTCGGCGAACGCCCGCCCTACCGCGTCGAGCAAAGGGTGCACCCCGTCCGGCACCAGCACCGGCAGCGCTGGATCACCGCCGACCACCAACGCGTCATCGAAGAGATCGCCCACCGGTCGGGTAGGCAGGCGTGTGGTCGCCGGGACCACGTCGTCGACCCGGAAGGTCACCATCGAACGACCTTAACCGTCATCGTCTGGACACGATCACGCGTCCCAGGGGTCCCATACGTCCCACGCGTCCCTGTCACCTACGGGCCGTTCCAGGTTGGGGCCGTTGCTCTCGTGTCGGAACGCCTGGTCTGACCATTCGTGGACGTAGGCGACGCCGTAGACTAGAATCTTGGTCTATGACCGTGCTTCCGTTGTCCGAAGCGAAGGCCAGGCTCTCCGAGGTGGCCGACGAAGTCGACCGTACCCACGACCGCGTTCACATCACGCGCAACGGCCGCGAATACGTCGTGCTGATCTCCGCCGAGGACCTCGAGTCGATGGAGGCCACCATCGAGCTCCTCTCCGATCCGACGGCCATGGCGCGGATTCAGGAGGCCGACGACGCCCTCGCCAGGGGAGAGAGCACCAGCGCGGAGGAAATGGCGCTCCTCATGGCGCAACGGCGGGCTCGTGAACAGGCCGCATGACGAGCCAGGCGCCGACGGTGAAGCCGACGGACCCGAACCGTATACCCTGATCCTGGCACCTGGCGCGAGACGCGCTTTGAGTCACGGCCTCCCGGCCAGCGCCGCGTTCGCCGCGTGGGAGTTCATCAACGGCCCGCTGCGACGAGAACCACATCGGGTGGGCGCTCAGCTGCACGCACTGTTCGAGGGTCTCTGGCGCGCCAGACGCGGTGAGTACCGCGTCCGGTATCGCATCGACGACAAGCATCACGAGGTGCATGTCCTCGACGTCGATCACCGCCGTGACGCGTACCGCCGCTGATTACCGTGTCGTGGAGTCACCTCGCGGAGACAACATTGTTGCGGCTGCAACGGCGTCGAGCCTGGACCGTTACGATCCGCGCGGATAGTGACGTGCATGAGTGGCGACCGTCCGGGGCGGGCGTTCCCGGTGACCCTGGCCTGGCTGATCCATCCGGTCACGCTGGCGTCCCTGATCCTGCTGCTGATCAACGATCACCTGGAGGTCGCCTCGGCGGCGTGGAGCGCCGTGGTCGGCCCGTCGGTGATCCGGGCCGACTGGACGGACCTGCTGACGGTGCCGGCGCTCGGTGTGGCTGGTTGGGCCTACCTGCGGGTGCGTGACCGTCCCGTCTCGCGGCGGACGGTACGCCGGCTCGGCGTGCTGCTCGTGCTCCCGACCGCCGTGCTCGGCGTGGCGGCCACGTCGCAGGGGCAGGGATCACCGCGCGCGGGCCCAGTACAAGAAGGTGCCGATCGCCTCCGACCTGGTCAACCACTCGGCGTCGACGTCGATCGCGTTCTACATGCACGACCCGAAGCACGGGCCGCGCTACGAGCTGTGCGACCGGCACCGGGTCTTCACCCCGGAGGAGCACGCCACGCACCGGGCCCGGCGGATGGCCGTCGACCCGCGCAACATCGACGTGTGGCGGCCGGCCGCCGACGACTGGGGTCGTTTCTGACCGGCGGTCGTCGGCCACACGTAACGGGTCAACCTTCGTCCGCGTCGAGGCTCGGTACCTCCAGCCCGGCGGCGCGCAGCGCGTCGGCGCGTTCGTCGCGGGTCGCCTCCTCCCGGGCGAGCAGGTTGGCGTACTCGGCGATGTCGGCCGGGTCGGGCAACGTACCGGTCCGGTCGAGGTAGCGGGCGGTCCGGGCGGTCGCCTCGGCGTACGCCCGGGCGGCCTGCACGGCCCGTGGCATCGTCCGGTCGTCGGTCCCGACGTCGCGGTCGACGTCGGGTATGGCCTGGTCAGTCACGTCGCTGGTCCTCTCCGCCGGCGCCGCTGCACCGGATGTGAGGGCTCCTACCCACATCCGGTGCAGGCATGCGTCGGTTCGCGGCCGGGCGGTCCCCGTCAGCGGCCCGACTGGGCAGCGGCCCGTGGCCGGGCCGACCGCGCCGGGGTCGCGGGCCGGCGGCCCATCAGCCGGGTGAGCTCGGTGATCCGGTGCCCGAGCTCGACGAGTTCGGCACCGACCAGCGCCTGCGGTCCGTCGCACAGCGCCTTCTCCGGCTCCGGGTGCACGTCCACGATGACGCCGTCCGCGCCGACGCTCACCGCTGCCCGGGTCAGCGGAAGCACCAGGTCGCGGCGTCCCCCGGAGTGCGACGGGTCCACGATGACCGGTAGGTGGGACAGCTGCTGGACCACCGGCACGGCGGAGATGTCCAGAGTGTTGCGGGTCGCCGTCTCGAACGTACGGATGCCCCGCTCGCAGAGCACGATGTCGAGGTTTCCCCGCTGGGCGATGTACTCGGCCGCCATCAGCCATTCCTCGATCGTCGCGGACATGCCGCGCTTGAGCATGACCGGCCGGCCAGCCGACCCGGCGGCCTGCAGCAGCGGGAAGTTCTGCATGTTGCGGGTACCGATCTGCAGCATGTCGGCGTACCGCGCGACCAGCGGCACGTCCTCGGCGCTGAGCACTTCGGTGACGACCGGCATCCCGGTGTGCTCCCGGACCTCGGCCAGGATGCGGAGTCCGTCCTCGGCCAGTCCCTGGAAGGCGTACGGCGAGGTCCGGGGTTTGAACGCGCCGCCCCGCAGGAGGCTCGCGCCGGCCTGACGGGCCAGCTGCGCGGCGGCCAGCGTCTGCGCCGGGGACTCCACCGCGCACGGTCCCGCGATGAAGGTGACCGTGCCCGGCCCGATCGGTACACCACCCACCCATACCACCGACCGCTGCGGATGGTGCTCCCGGCTGACCAGCTTGTACTTCGCCGAGATCCGGGTGACCTGATGGACCCCGCGCATCCCGGCCAGGTTCAGCGTGGCGAACCGGTCGACGTCGCCCACCAGCCCGATGATCACCCGTTCGATCCCCCGGCTGACGAAAGCCTGGCCGCCGGCTGACTCCACGCGGTCGATGATCGCGGCGATGTCGGGTGCCGCGGCGTCTGCCCGCATGACGATCACCATGGTGACTCCTCCGTCGCGGTGGCCAGGTCGGAGCGCAGGTCCGTCGCGGCCGGACTACCGGCGGCCATCGGCGAACTGTCCGGGCCGTCGTCCGGGTCCGGCCGGCCCCCGGTACGCCTGGGCGATGTCGAGCCACTGGTCGGCCTCGGCCCCGGTGGCGGTCAACGCCAGGTCGGCCCGGTGCCGGCGCCGGGTGACCAGCAGGCAGAAGTCCTCGGCCGACCCGGTGATCCGCTGTGTGCCGTCGGCCGGGCCGAACTCCCACAGCTTGCCTGACGGGGCGGTGAGCTCGAACCGGAACTGCACGTCCGGTACGGCGAGGCCCCGTGCCAGGTAGCCGAAGTCCCAGGTGCGCACGGCGAAGCCGACGAGGAACCCGATGCGGTCGGTGCGCTGCGGTCGGACACCGAGCGCGTCGGCGATGTCCTGGCCGTGGCCGAACAGCTCCATCATGCCGGCCGACGCGAGCACCGCCGGCGGCAACGGCCGTACCAGCCAGGGCACGACCTGGTCGGCCGGCACTGCGGCCAGAGCCTTCTCGGCGGCGGTCCGCTCCGCCCGCCACCGGGCGAGCAGGACCTGAGGCGGGTCGGCGAGGTACTCCGCCAGCGCCCGGTCGACGTTGGCGTTGAAGTCGGGGCTCAGCCGTGCGGCCATCGCGGTGAAGCCCGCCGGGTCCGCCGCCGCGAGCGCCGCCATCCGGAACGTCGCGGCCAGATGGGCGATCTGGTGAGCGATCGTCCAGCCCGCAGCGGGGGTCTCCAGCTGCCACTGGCCGGCGTCGAGTCCGCTCACCAGCTGGTCGACGGCCGCGCCGTCGGCGGAGAGAGCGGAGATCACATCCAGGTTCTGGGACATGGCGCTTCCTTCCCGGTTGTCACAGGATCTGTTCGTTCTCGACCGTCCGTGGTGGTCGGCGCATTCTGCTGCAGCCGTGACGGCGCGGGCTTCCATCGAGCCTAGGCGGCAGCCGTAACGGCCACGTCTTGCATATTGCGGACCTGTTCGTGAATCGGCCGATCGCCGGTCGGTCCGCTCTTTGGTCTCCACGTACGGGAACAGCAACAGAGTTGAGCAGTTGGGTTGCTTCAAGCAACCATGAAGATGATGGTCGGGGTCGCAGCGTCCATTATGAGTCAAGGGCGGCCTGATAATTGACGGCGAACCTTGTCGGTCAGGTCGAGATATGGCGTTCTTCTGCCCGGTCATTTAGTAGTAGCAGGAGGCTTTCCGTGATTCCAGCCCCGGCTGACGATGAGATGAGCATGACATTGGAGGCCTACGCCGACACGATTCTGCCGGGCGAGAAACGTTCGGCCGAGGACCACGCGGTCGCGGGCGTCGCGTCGGGCGGCGGTGCGGCATCCGCCGGCGCGCTGGAGGTCCTGCGCAGCCCCGAAGGCGGCATGGAACCCGTGCTGGAGACGCTGGCCGAGCAGCTCAACGAGCACGCCCGTCGGTTCGCCGAGGAACACGGCCACCCGCTCGCCGCGGCCCTGCCGCCGTTCGTGGCCCTGGCCTACCCCGAGCGGGTCTCGCTCATCCAGGAGCTCACCGCGCCCGACCACGTCGAGCGGGAGCTCTGGGTCAGCCTGGCGATGTTCAGCACGATCGCCTTCGACTCCGGCTCACACCTGCACACCACCGACGCCCTCGCCGCAGGTCATCCCGGGCTGACCACACTCGGCTACTTCCCGCCGGACGCCGACGGGCTCTGGCGGTTCCCCGCCTACTCGTACGGGCGGCAGCTGGCCCGCCCGCATCCCGACACGACCCCCTCAGGGAGCCCGGCATGAGCAGCATCGAGAGCACCGACGTCCTGGTGATCGGCAGCGGCTTCGGCGGCGCCATCACCGCGTACCACCTCGCTGCCGGTGGTGCCCGGGTGACCATCCTCGAACGCGGCCCGTGGCTGTCCGGCACGGACTTCGACCAGGACTTCAAGTTCGGATCGTCGACCACCCGGGCGTTCGACTTCGTCATCGGCGACGGTATGAGCGTGCTGGGTGGCAACTGCGTGGGTGGGGGCAGCGTCGTCTACTTCGCCGCCATGCCGCGCGCCCCACGGTTCGTCTTCGAACGGCACGGCAGCATCGGCCGGCGGATGTGGCCGGCCGCCGTCTCCCGGGACACGCTCGAACCCTGGTACGACCGGGTCGCCGAGGCCCTGCCGGTCACCCAGCAGGAGTGGCGGAACGTGCCGTACGCGGGCGGCCTGTGGGCCGCCGCCTGTGACCACGCCGGCCGGACCGCCAACCCTGTTCCGGTGGCGATCGACGAGGAGAAGTGCACCAACTGCAACTGGATGATGTCCGGCTGCCGCTTCGACGCCAAACGTTCGCTGCTGCTGAACTACCTGCCGGCCGCGATCAGCCACGGTGCCGAGATCCGCCCGTTGCACGAGGTCCAGCATCTGACCCGCAACGCAGACGGCAGTTACCGGGTGCACTACACCGTGATGGACGAGGTCGACTACCGGATCGAGGTGGCGAGCGGGACGATCGACGCCAAGATCGTCGTGGTGGCGGCCGGGGCCGGCGCGACCCCGGTGATCCTGCAGCGCTCCGCGCCGTACCTCGGGCAGATGCCGGACGCGGTCGGGCGCTACTTCTCCGGCAACGGGGAGCGGCTGAACACCGCCGTCGTCGACGACGACCGGGTCCGCGAGGTGCTCGGCCTGCAGCGGGCCGACGGCGTCGGGTACCAGGCGTACCAGATCGGCAAGGGACCGGCGGTGGCCAGCTGGGACCGGTTGGATGCGGCGCTGCCGGAGTACGAGCGGTACTCGCTGGAGCAGCTCTACTTCCCGCCCGGTTTCGGCACCATCCTGGCCCAGGTGCCGGACGCCACCGGCCCCACCTGGTTCGGGGTGGAGAAGAAGGAGCTGATCCGTAAGTGGCAGTCCTGGTTGACCATCTTCATCATGAGCGAGGACGACAACGAGGGGGTCTTCGGCGAGCTGCCGCCGTCGGGCAACGGGGTCCGGCTGTCCCAGCAGATGCTCGCTCGTGGCCCGCTGCGCTATCGGCCGACGGCGAACACCCTGCGGGGCTGGGCTGCTGCCGACGCCGACATCCGGGACATCCTGGAGCGCGACGGGCTGGCCCGGGTGATGCCGTGGACCAACGACCTGGTCGGCGCGTACACCGTCCACCCGCTGGCGTCCTGCCGCATCGGCGACGACCCGGCGACCTCGGCCCTTGACGACCGTCACGAACTGCGTGGCCACCCGGGGATCTTCGTCACCGACGGATCGGCGGTGCCCGGCGCGCTCACCGTGAACCCGGCGATGACGATCGCCGCGCTCGCCGAGCGGGCCGTGCCGGCGATCGTCGCCGCAGCCGCGGAACGGGGCCTGTCCGTGACGTACGGGGCACCGGCCCCCAACGGGGAGACCGCCGGTCGACGCGGCGTACTGCAGCAGACGGGCACCCGACGGGCCTGACGTCGGCGTGACCGGTGACCGGCCGGCGTGACCGGTCGGGTCACCGGTCCGGCGCCGGCCGGCCCGTCGGGCGAGTGTCGATCTGTCGACTGTCCAGCCGTTCGGCGCACCGGCTGCAGCCGACCTGTACCTGGGCCCGGCCGCCGCAGCCGTGGTGCGTCAGCGCCCGGCCCGGCCCGTCGGCACCGAGCTGCTGCGTTCCCCAGTCCATCAACGACATGACCACCGGTGCCAGCGCGCGGCCCCGCTCGGTCAACTGGTACTCGTAGCGCGGTGGCCGTTGCTGATAGACGACCCGGTCGAGCACGTCCGCCTCGACGAGCGTCTGCAACCGGTTCGACAGCACGTTGCGCGCCACGCCGAGGTTGGCCCGGAAGTCGTCGAACCGCGTCGTGCCGAACAGCGCGTCCCGGACGATCAGGATCGTCCAACGCTCACCAACGACTTCCAGCGCTCTCGCTACCGGACAGGTCTGGTTGTCGTACATGCGGCCGAGCATCTGCCGATCGTACGAGGGCCGCCCCCGGCGGAGTTCGCTGAGACGAGGAGGTAGCACATGCGCGGCTGGCTCATCCGCAGCGGTGTCGAACGGTCGCTGGCCGAGGTGCGGTACGTGTCGCCCGTGGCCCGTACCGCCGCCCAGGGACTGGTCGCCGACACGTACCGCCAGATCGACCGGGAGTTCGGCATCCTGGCGCCACCACTGGTGCTGCACTCGCCGAACCCCACCGTACTGGCGGCGTCGTGGGCGATGCTGCAGGCCACCCTGGTACGGCCCGGGGTGGCGCCCCGGGCGGAGAAGGAGGCGGTGGCCGCCGCCGTCTCGCTCGGCAACCAGTGCCCGTACTGCGTCGAGGTGCACAGCTCGGTGCTCGGCGGGCTGGGCGGTGGCCGGGCCGCCATGTTGATCAGCCAGGGTCGGCTCGACGAGCTGCCACCGGGCCGGTTGCGCCGGCTCGCCCGCTGGGCACGGGACACCACCGGGCCCGGCGCGGCGTCGGCCCCGCTCCCGGTGCCCGCCGACGCCGCCGCCGAGTACGTCGGGGTGGTGGTGACCTTTCACCTGCTCAACCGGATGGTCAACATCTTCCTACGGGAGTCACCGATGCCCGTCGGCGCGCCGCCGATGGTGCGTCGAGCCATCCGGCGTGGGCTCGGCCAGGTCATGCGCCTTGCCGCGGCGCGCCTGCCCGGCGGTGCTGACGACGCGCTGCTGCCTGCGGCGGCGCCGCCGGCGGATCTTGCCTGGACGGCGGGTCGGGCCGACATCGCGGACGCGCTCGCCCGTGCCGTCGCCGCCATCGAGGACGCCGGCCGCCGCGCGGTGCCGGTCACCGTACGGGACCTGATCGTGGACCGGGTGTCCGGCTGGCACGGCCAGCACCCCGGCCTGAGCCGTCGGTGGATCCAGGACCTCGTCGCGGGGCTGCCGGCCGGTGACCGCCCGGCGGGCCGGCTCGCGGCGCTCGCCGCTTTCGCGTCGTACCAGGTCGACGACGAGGTCGTCGCGGCCTACCGCAGCTCGGGGGCCGACGACGCGGCTCTGATCGCGCTCACGTCGTGGGCCAGTCTGCAGGCCGCGCGTCGGGTCGGCGGCTGGGCCGCCACCTCGCTGCCGCCGCCGGCTGCGGTCTGAGCCGGCTGCGGTCTGTGCCGGCTGCGGTCTGTGCCGGCTGCGGTCTGTGCCGGCTGCGGTCTGTGCCGGCACCGGGCGGGCCGGGTCAACCTGCGGCCCGTCCGGCCTGCCGGGCGGTCAACCGGCCGGTCCGGTGCAGCCAGCGGACCGTGTCGGTCAGGGTACGGGCGAGGGGGATGCCGGGATCGCCGAGCAGGCTCTCGGCGGCCGTGTTGTCGACCTGGACGCCGCTGGCGATCCGACAGGTGTAGATCGCTCCGTACTCCGCCGGGATGTGCACGGGGACCATCCGCTGCGCGGCCGTGGCCAACCGTCCGACCGGCAGCATGCCGGCGGCGGGCAGGGTGATCGACGGTAGGCGTCGGCCGGTGACCGCGCGAAGTGCCGCCCGGTACTCCCGGGTGGACACGTAGCGCCCGCAGGCGAGCAACCGTCGGGGCGCGCTGTCTGCGGTGAGTACGGCGGCGTGCAGCCGGGCGACGTCCCGGACGTCGCCGATCGGGAACCCACCGTCGGGCCACATCGGCATCAGGCCGAGCAGCGTGGCACGTAGCCGGCCGACCTGGTCGCCGACGTGCGGATCGTACGGGCCGAGCGTGGCCAACGGATAGGTGATGATCACGGGAGCGCCGTCCGCCTGGTGGCTGCGGGCGATCGAGTCCGCCTCGGCCTTGCTCCGCAGGTACGTCTCCCGTGGGTGGCCAACCGGGGCGTCCGCGGAGATGGTCGCCGAGTCGGCGGGCAACAGCGCCCCGAACGTCGACACGTGGACGATCCGTTCCAGACCGGCCTTGCGGGCCTCGCCGAGGACGACGGCGGTGCCGGTCACATTGGCGGCCCGCATCGTCGCGTGACGTCGGCTGTCGAAGCTGTAGGAGCCGGCCGCGTGCAGCAACGCGTCGGCGCCGGTGACCGCTCGGCGTACGGCGCCGGGATCCGAGATGTCCCCGCTGACGTGTTCCACGTCCGCCGGGTCGACGCCGAGTGGCTGCAGCGCCGTCGCCAGCCGGGCCGGGTCGCGGACCAGCAGGCGTACCTGGTGACCGGCCCTTCGGACCGCCGCGACCGAGTGGGCGCCGAGATACCCGGTGCCGCCGGTGATCACCACCAACATGGCTGCTCCTCGCTCGCGTGCGGCCGAAGATTCAGGGACAGTCGTCCGTTTTGCTGGCTTCGTTGAGTCGAGTGGCGATGATGTGCTCATGTGCCATACCGCGAAGAGTGCACCAGGCGACCTCGAAGAGCACGGTCCGGGCGACCAGCATCACGGCGGCCTGCTCGTCGTCGGCGTCGACCGGGATGGTGTCGAGTTCCCGACTGGCGATCTGCGCGGCGGCCTGTTGGTACGGGGTGAACACGTCGACGTCGTCCTCCCAGCCGAGCAGGCGTAGCGCGGTCAGCACCTGAGTCAGGGTGGACCGACCTGGTGCGCCCGGCTCGACGCTCCAGTCCAGGCCGTCGACAAAGGCGTCGACTTGCTTGCGCGCTGTCGTTCCTATCGCGCCGGCCTTCTCCTCCTGGTCCAGTGGAACGAGCGCGTTGTTGATGACACGACACAGTCCATCGAGTTTGGTGCCCCGGTCATCGACGGCAGCGGTGATCTGCCGGACTGCGGAGAGGGGAAGTCGGCCCACAACCGTCAGCGTAGAAATGAGGTACAGCCGGCTGAGATGTTCGTTGCCATAGTCCGCCTGGTTGCGGGCCGTACGTTTGCCTGGCGGCAGCAGACCCTCCCGTAGGTAGAACTTGATGGTGGCGACCGGGAGCCCACTCTGCTGGCTCAGTTCTGAGATGCGCATCGCGCTCCGTGGCGTAGAGGGGCAGTGATATTGGTCAGTCTTCCATACGTCCGGACCAAGGGCCTACTTGTTGCATGCCTGGATTGGTTCCAGAAAGGCACTGCGCTAATCCGACTTAATATCTATATCCGTTAGCAGTGTCTAGCGGCTTATGTCGGCTATGGTGGCTATGGTACTGAGAAGGGCTTCTTCAGGATTGCCTTAAGTGTAACTTGCAGTTACTAAAGGTGACCTAAGGTTGATTTTAAGGTCGCTGCGGAGTGTGAAGACGGGGAGTGATCGATGCTGCTTCCGGGTGATGGCGGACCCTGCCGCGCTCGATCACTCCTTCCGTTCACTGGCCCTCGTTTGGAGATATTGGTGCCTGTCATGCTCTTTGGGCGGCGACCGAAGTCGTTCATTGCGTAAACATGAAGACGCTTTGTCCGATCGGTCCGGTATGAAACACTGGTTGCGAACCGTGCAATACGATTGTTTGCTCCGTCAATCTTTGATGGATAGTGGGGATATCCACCAGCTAGATCTGACCCGTTGTGAATGCGTCTGGTGACGTCGGCCTTTAGGTGCCTCGGTTACTCATTGTGATCGGTCGATCGGGTAATCGTTGCTCCGTTGCTGTTGATGGGCTAGCATCGATCTTGGCTGCGGTGACCGGCGGCCGAAATCGGACCAGTTACCCTTGTTTCTTCGGTGATGTTTCTGAAGTTCTCGTGGAAGGATGAGCCAGGAGCCATCTTTCCTGCGTCCTTCTTGGTCGTCATTCAGGATATTTTGTCGTCGCGGGCAGATGGGGAGTCGCGGTGGGAGAAGCAATCGAGAAGGCGGCAGAGCGGGTAATCGAGTACATGCAGGAGAATCTTGGTGAGCAACTGACGGTCGATGACATGGCGCGGGCTGCGCTGTTCAGCAAATTCCACTTCTCCAGAGCATTTCAACGGGTGACAGGTGTCTCGCCCGGGAGATTTCTGTCCGCGCTTCGCCTGCAACGCGCCAAGCATCTGCTCCTGTCGACCTCCCTCAAGGTCGCCGACATCAGCATTCAGGTCGGCTATGCCAGCGTCGGGACTTTCAGCTCCAGGTTCTCGCGTAGCGTCGGGCTGTCTCCGACCGCCTATCGCCGTCTCGGTGGCTTCACCACCGATGTGCCCACCGCTGATCGGTACATCCTGGCCCGCCGTTCCACCGGTTCGGTGTACGGCGAGATCCGCACCGAGGACCACGGCCGACAGGGCAAGGTCTTCGTGGGACTGTTTCCGGACCGGATACCGCAGGGTCGGCCAGCGCAGTGCGCGGTGCTCGACCGGCCCGGCCCCTACCGGCTCGAGCCGGTGCCCACCGGGGTCTGGTATCTCCTCGCGTACTGGGTGGCCGACGAGGATACCGGCGGCGACGGCCCCACCTGGGTCGGCAGTGGCGGGCCGGTCGTGGTGTACCCGGACGCGCCGGTTCCCGTCGACGCGACGCTCGCCCCGATGACCAGTCTCGACCCACCGGTCCTGCTCGCGTTGCTCGACGTCAGGCAGGCTGCGCTGACCGCCGTGGGTCTGCGCCGGGTTTCAGCCGGTGCCGGCCAGGCGAACTGACCGTCCCGTCAGCCGGAGCCGGGCCGCCCGCCTCGGCCGTAGCCGAGGTGGGCGACCTCAGGCGGGTAGCCGTTGGGGCAGGTGGAACGCGGCGAACATCGGCGGGTCTGCGAAGGCGGTGACGTGCGTGATGCTCGCCTGCGCCAGTGTCAGGACCTGGAGGTTCACCAGCCGGTAGCCACCGTGTGCCGGGTCGGGCAGGTAGGTGCCGAAGGCACGCTGTCCGTTGGCCGAGGCGGGCACCAGCCGTACCGGACCCGGCCCGGACAGGCAACGTGCCGCCAGATGCCGGACGATCTGGTCGCCGCCGCGGTACCAGCCGACGTACGGCGGCATCTCCCAGACCGCGTCGGCGGTGAACAACTCGACCAGGGCCGAGATGTCCTTGGACTCGAACGCGCGGACGTAGCGCTCGACCAGCTGGCGCTGTTCGGGTGCGCTCGGCTCGACGGTGGTGTCCGGCGAGGGTGCCAGCTGGTTGATGCTGGTCCGGGCACGCTGGAGCATGCTGTTGACGGCGGTGGTGGTGATGCCCAGCGATTCGGCGACCTCCGCCGCCCGCCACTGCAGGACGTCCCGCAGGATGAGAACCGCGCGTTGCCGCGGCGGCAGGTGCTGCAAGGCCGCGACGAAGGCGAGCCGGATGCTCTCCCGGCTCGTCACGATCGTCGCCGGATCGTTCCAGTCGGCCTGGAGCAGATGGTCCGGGACCGGTTCCAACCAGCTGAGGCCGGGGCGGCGGTCCAGGGAGTCGGCCGGGTCCGCCGCCGGCGAGCCCAGCCCGACCGGCAACGGTCGCCGTTCCCGGCTCTCCAACGCGGTCAGGCAGGCGGTGGTGGCGATGCGGTAGAGCCAGGTGCGCAGCGACGCGCGGCCCTCGAAGCCGGTCCAGCTCCGCCAGGCGCGCAGGTAGGTCTCCTGGACGAGATCCTCGGCGTCCTGCACGGAGCCGAGCATCCGGTAGCAGTGGACGAACAACTCACGGCGGAACGGAGCGGACAGGGATGGAAAGTCCGCCGGGACGGCGACCTTCGTCCCGGGGGTCTGGGTCACCGGGGCCTCGGTGACGAGGGCCTTCGTCATCGCCATGGCCATCCCTTCCCTGCTGACCACGTCGAGTGTAGGCGACCAAGGTCCACCAGCGCTCCCGATGGCGCGCCCAACCGCACGATCCCGACAGCCTTTCGCGGATTCACCCAGGATGACCGGCCGTTCACCGATGAGTTTGCCCCGGCCGGCTGGTCTGTACGGGTGACCAGATTCGACGTGGAGACCAAGATCGACGTGGAAGGATCTGCCATGCAGGACACCGCTACCAGCGGCCCTGGCCAGCGGGCGACCGGACGGGAGTGGCTCGGGCTCGCCGTGCTCGCGCTGCCGACGCTGCTGCTCTCACTGGACCAGAGCGTGCTGTACCTGGCCTTGCCGCACCTGAGCGCCGACCTCGGCGCGGACAGCACGCAGGCGCTGTGGATTCTCGACATCTACGGGTTCATGCTCGCGGGCTTCCTCATCACCATGGGTACGCTGGGGGACCGCATCGGGCGGCGCCGGCTCCTGATGATCGGCGCGGCGGCTTTCGGGGTCGCGACCGTCGTCGCGGCCTACTCACAGACGACGGAGATGTTGATCGCCACCCGGACCCTGATGGGGATCGCCGGCGCCACCCTCATGCCGTCCACTCTCGCGTTGATCAGCAACGTGTTTCACGACGCCAGGCAGCGCGGTGTCGCCATCGCCGTCTGGTTCAGCTGCCTGATGGTCGGCGGTGCGCTCGGCCCGGTGGTCGGCGGCGCGCTGCTGGAGGCCTTCTGGTGGGGCTCGGTGTTCCTGATGGGAGCCCCGGTGATGGTGTTGCTGCTCGTCCTCGGGCCGATCCTGCTGCCGGAGTACCGTGACCCGGACGCCGGCCGGCTCGACCTGCCGAGCGTACTGCTGTCGTTGGCCGCCATCCTGCCGGTGATCTACGGCGTCAAGGAGTTCGCGCAGCACGGCGCCGGCCTGGCGGCGGTCCTCGCCGTCGTGATCGGTGTCGTCTTCGGAACGATCTTCATCCTCCGCCAGGGTCGGGTCGCCAATCCGCTCGTCGACCTGCGACTGTTCCGCAGCCGCAGCTTCAGCGCGGCGCTGACCATTCTGATGTTCGGCTCGGTGACCACCGGTGGCATCTACCTCCTGGTCAGCCTCTACCTGCAGACGGTCGAGGGCCTCTCGCCGTTGCGTGCCGGCCTGTGGCTGGTGCCGTCCACGCTGGCGATCATCGTCGGCTCGATGATGGCACCGGCCCTGGCGCAGAAGGTCCGCCCGGCCTACCCGATCGCGGCCGGGCTGGTCGTGACGTCGATCGGTTACCTGTTGCTCACCCAGGTTGGCGCGAGCGGCGGCCTGCCGCTGCTGGTCGCCGGCTTCGTCCTGGCCTTCTTCGGTGCGGGCCCGATGGGCGCGCTCGGCACCGACCTGGTCGTCGGATCCGCGCCGCCGGAACGGGCCGGGTCGGCGGCGTCGTTGTCCGAGACCGCCAACCACCTGGGTATCGCGATCGGTATCGCGGTGATGGGCAGCATCGGTGCTGCCGTCTACCGCGACCGGATCAGCGACACCGTGCCCGCTGGCGTACCCGACGCTGCGGCGGACACCGCCCGGGAGAGCGTCACCGGTGCCGCCAGTGTGGCGAGCGAACTGCCGACCGGTGTGGCCGACCAGCTGCTCACCGCGGCCCACACCGCCTTCACCGCCGGCCTCAACGCCGCTGCGGTCGTCGGCTCCGCGCTGTTCCTGCTACTGGCGGTCGTCGCCCTGGTGGCCCTGCGCCACGCGAAGGCCGGTGGCGACGCCGCGGCACACGGCGCCGCGACGCCGGGCGGGCCGGGCGGGCCCGGGTCCGACGGCGGTGACCCGGTCGCCGTCTCCGTTCCCGCCACCGACGGCAGCCCCGCCGGGCGCGGCTGACCGGCCCGGGCACGGACGAGGGTGGGGTGGCGGCACGACCGTGCCGCCACCCCACCCTCGTCCAGCGACCGGTGGTCGGGTCGTCGCGTCGAGGCCGCCCCCGGGTCAGGCCTCGGGCAGTTCCGGGCCAGCCCTCGGGCCGACTCCGGTCAGGCCTCGGCCAGGTGGAGCGCTTCCTGCGCCAACCGCTTGCGGTCGACCTTGCCGTTGAGATTCAGCGGCAGCGTGGTCATCCAGCTCAGCCACCGGGGGATCATGTAGGGGGGCAGATGGGTTTCCAGGTGCGTCTGGAGCGCGTCCCGGCAGGGTCGCTCGCTGACGTAGAACCCGGCGAGTTCGACGGTGCCGTCATCCGCCGTGCAGGCGACCACGACGGCGTCGTCGACGCTCGCGCAGCGCCGCATCACCGCCTCGATCTCACCGGGCTCGATCCGGTAGCCGTTGACCTTGACCTGGTTGTCGAGCCGGCCCAGGTAGGCGTACCGACCGTGCTCGAGCCGGACCCGGTCACCGGTGCGGTACCAGTGCGCTGGCGTGAGGTTCGCGCTGGTGTCCGGCCGGAACGCCTGACCGTCCCAGACGACGAAGCGGCCGTCGTTGTCCGCCGGGTCGAGGTAACCGTCGAAACGTTGTGGGCCACGGACCAGCAGTTCGCCCTCGGCGTCGGGCCGGCCCAGGTCGTTCATGACCGCGCACTCCACGGTGGGGTACGACGGACCGAGCGGGACGGCGCCGAACGCCACGACCGGCCAGTCCGCCGGGTCGTCCGGCAACCGGTAGGTGAGGCAGGTGACGGTGGTCTCCGTGGGGCCGTAGACGTTGGCGATGGCGCTGTTCGGCGCCGCCTCCCGCCAGGCCTGCGCGTTGTCGACGGTGAGCGGCTCGCCACCGAACAGACTCCAGCGCAGCGAGGGCATGCGGCCCGGGACGAGGTCGCCGAGCCAGCGGGCCATGTTGATCGAGGCCGGTGTGGAGAACCAGTGGGTGATTCCGTCCTCGTTGATGTGCCGGGCCGGTGCCAGCAGGTCGGTCCGTGCCGGCACCACGACGGCGCCGCCGGAGCCCCAGGCGACGAAGACGTTGAAGACCGACAGGTCCCAGGACAGGTCCGACGTCTGCGAGATCCGGCAGTCCGGGCCGGCGTCGAAGTATTCGACTACGTAGGACAGCCAGGGGGCGACGTTGCGATGCCGGACTGGGACGCCCTTCGGGGTGCCGGTCGACCCCGAGGTGAACACGACGTAGGCGAGATCGTCGAGGCCGGGACCGGCCGTGGCGAGTTCGTCCGCGGTACGGATCGGCAGGTCCCGGGGATCGTCGTCGACCTGCCAGCTGCGGATCCGGCTGCGGCCCGCCAGCTGGCGGGCCTGGTCGTGGTCGCCGGGCGTGTGCAGCAGCAGGTCGACGCCGGCCATCGTGATGATGCGTTCGTGCCGGGCGGCCGGGGCCTCCGGGTTCAGCGGCACCACCGGTACGCCGAGTCGCATCGCGGCCAGGTATCCGATGTACGTCCCCGCCGTACGGGAGCCCAGCAGGCCGATCGCCCGGGGCGGCGCTGCGGCGTCGTGTCGGACGAGCCGCTCCGCCAGCGCGGCGACGGCTGTCGCGAGCTGGCCGTACGTCAGATCCACACCGTCCGCCCGCAGTGCCAGGTTCGTCGGATGACGACGCGCCGACGCGGCGAACCACTCGTACATGGTCTGGCCTGATGTCACGTCTCGGACTCCTTTGCCGTCGTGTCCGTCGCGACGAACAGTTGGTAGACGCCGGCGACCGTCTGTTCCTCGAACAGCCGTCCCACCGGTATCCGCCGCCCGGTCTCCTTCTCCAGGGCGGCGTAGAGGCGCACCCGCTGCACGCTCCGCCACCTGATCGGCTGGTCGAACGCCTGCTCAAGGTCGGGATCGGTCAGCGGCAGCTTGAGCTCGTCACGCACGATGGTGATGAACCGGTCACGGGTCAGCACGTCGGTCTCCCTTCTCGGCGCGGTTCCCGCGCCCGGTCAGCCGGCGCTTGCCGGCCACTGCGGCTGGGTGAGGATCTCCACCACGGCCGAGGTGAAGGTGAAGCCGGTGCCCGCGCCGTGCAGCAGGATCCGCTGACCGGGGCGGGTGGCGCCGGACTCGATCAGGTGGGCCAGCCCGGCGAACTGGTCGCCGGCACCGAGGTGACCGGTGCGCCGCCCCCATTCCCAGGTGCTGCGGGCCTGGTCGACCCCGATCGTCGCGCGGGCGTCCCAGTCGGTGAGCGACAGCCCCATGTTGGGAAAGACCCACCAGTCGATGTCGTCGGCCCCGAGCCCGGCTTGCGCCAACGCGCCGACGACCGACTCGCGCTCGGCGGTGAAGATCGATCGCACGAGTTCGACGAAGATCTCCGGGCCGTGCTGTTCGACGTATCCCGCGACGCGGGCGTCAGTGTCGATCGGCCAGCCGTTGCCCCCGTTGACGTTCGTCCACGGCTCGGCACCACGCTGCAGTCCCTCATGGGTGGTGTCGGCGACCGACACCGTGCTGAGCAGACGTGCCACACCGCCGCCCCGGGCCAGCACGAGGGCGGTGCCGCCGTCGCCGTTGAGCGTGCCGCTGGTGCCGTACCGGTCGTAGCCGGGGGGCGCGAACACGTCGCTGGTCGTCAGCAGCGCGGCCGCCGCCGGTGGGCCGGCGGACAGGTGGCCGGCGGCCAGTTCCAGTGCGGTGAGGCCCCCGTTGGACGCCTGCCGGATCTCCACCGCGTTGGTGCGCCCGCCGGTGGTCCGGCGTTGGACGTAGGCCGCCGGAGCGAAGTCGTCGAGGCCTTGAAACGCGACACTGGAATGGGTGACGATGGTGAATCGATCGGCCGGCAGGTCCGCCCTGTCCATTGCCAGCCGTCCCGCTTCGACCGCCAGATCGACCGGAGGAACGGTTTCCGAGACGCTGACGGAGAGGAATCCGCTCGCCTTCATCTCGTCTGCGTCGTAGCGGCCGTCAGCGACCGCCGCAGCGGTGCTCTCCCTACGTCCCAGAGACGCCGCAACCGCGTTGACGAATACATCGTCCCAGCGCACCGACGGTCCCCCTTCGTGGTTGCAGATCTGGCTTTCGAGGGTGCGGGCCCGATTCCCGACACCGATCGATTGTGGCGCGACATATGTTTCTGTCGCGACTCCGAGAATGCGCTTGTCCGGTGCCTCCGGGTCATCGTGGGTCGCGGTGGAACGCCGGCGCGGCGAACACATTGGCGTGGTACGTTAGGTCGTATACACGAGGTTGAGTCCTGGTTGACCGGTTAGAGCAACTATCTGGAGGTATCATGGGAAAAGTCATCCTCGACATGACGGTGTCGATCAATGGGTGTGTCGCCGGGGCCAACGATGAGCCCGGCGGCCTGCACGACTGGTTCTTCATCCCGTCCGAGGTGAACCAGGCGGTGATCGAGGAGCAGATCAAGAGCACCGGCGCACTCGTGATGGGGCGGCGCACCTACGACATGGGCGCAAGTCAGGACGGGTTCGCCGAGAACCCGTTCCAGGTCGATCACTTCATCGTCTCCCACAGCGAGCCGGACAGCCGGCCCAAGGGCGACACCAGCTTCACCTTTGTCTCGACCGGGGTGCCGGACGCGGTCCGGCTGGCCCGCGCCGCCGCAGGCGAGCGCAACGTCGTGGTCGGCGGTGGCGCCAGCATCGCCCAGCAGTGCCTTGCCGCAGACCTGGTCGACGAGATCCGGCTCGCGGTGCGTCCGGTGGTGCTCACCGGCGGCATCCCGCTCTTCGGCGGCGACGCCGGGATGATCGAGCTGGAGCGGCTCGCTGTCGTCGACACACCGGAGGTGACCCACTTCCGGTTCGCGGTCGTGCGGTAGCGGCAGCGCCGGTCCGGCCCGATCGCCGACGACCACCGGCCAGGCGACGGCCGTGCCATCCAAGGACGCTCGCGTCCTTGGTGGCACGGCCGTCGCCTTTCTGGTTTTCCCTGCCCATCCTGATTGGCCGGATGGTGGCGGCGCACGACGGGAGATGCCAGTCGGCAGAAGGGCGCGCACGATGGTGATGGCAATATGCGGCACGGGAGAGCTTGTCGGAGATGGAGAGATTCTATGGAGATCGAAGACGGCATCCGGCGGATCCTGAATTCCGAGATCATGGTCGAGTCGTCGCCCGACCAGATTGGCGTGGGGGACAGCCTGCGGGCCGTTCACGGTTTGGATTCTCTGGCGTTCGTGGAACTTCGTGTCCAGTGCGAGGACATGTTCGGCGTGAAGATATCCGATGAGGATTTCTCGCCGGAGAACTTCCACAGCGTGCAGTCGGTCGCGGCACTCGTCCGGCGGCTTGCGCAGGGGCAGTCGTGACCGGTGACCGGATCACCGCCGCGGAGCTGGAGCTCCTGCGCCGGGGACAGGACCTTCATCTCGACCACTACCAGGGCGGTCGGCTGCCGTACGCGGTGCTCAGCGGTGCCGGCAACCGGGCCCGGCTCGCGCTGCTCGACGGACCGGACGCCGGACGGGTCCACCCGGTGCTGGATGCCAGCGGCTCCTACGCCAGTGCCTGCCTGGGCGCCGGACACGAGGCCATCCGGGCGGCGCTCGACCACGGCGTCCGGCAGGCCGGTCAGGCGACGGACGAGATCGGCTCGCTCGAGCGGGCCCGCCTGCTGCAGGAGACGCTCGGCCCCGACGGGCTGTGGACCGACCACTTCCCGTACGGCGAGTACCACGTCAGCGCCCGCAACTCCGGCTCGGAAGGGATGGAACTGGCGCTGCGCCTGCTGCTCGAGTCCCGGTTCGACCGCCACACGTTGCGGCCGGCGCAGGGCCGGGCGCAGCGGGACCTGATCGTGGGGTTCCAAGGCGCCTGGCACGGCTGGACCAGCGGTCTGGTGCCGATGCTGAACCGCCGCCACTACCGCACCGGGCTGCCCCAACTGGACACCACCGGTCCGTACGGAGTCAGCGTCGTCCACCTGCCGTTCGGGGAGCCGGAGGCGCTCGCCGAGTTCTTCGACGCCAACGGCCACCGGATTCTGGGCGTCGTCGTGGAGCCGGTCCAGGGCGACGCGGGCATCCTCGTGCCGCCGCCGGGCTACCTGCGTGACCTGAGCGAACGCTGCCAGCGACACGGTGCGCTGCTGATCGCCGACGAAGTGCTCACCTTCGCCAAGACCGGCAGGTTCTTCGCCATGGCCGACGAACTCGGGCCGGTGCCGACCGATGTCACGGTCATCGGCAAGAGCATCGGCATGGGGGCGTTCTCCCTGTCCATGGTCATCGCCCGGCGCTCGCTGACCGTCCGGTCCTCCGGAGCGGTGGCGACCTCCGATCTGCGTCCACTGGCCTGCGCGGTGGTACGCGGCGGTCTCGAGGTGATGGCGGCCGAGAAGCTGGTGACGCACGCCGAGTCCCTGGGCCAGCAGCTCACCGCGCTGTTGCGCCGTGAGCTGCTGGATCAGTTCCCGGCGTTGTACCAGGACGTGCGGGGGACCGGCGTCATGCACGGCGTCGAACTGACCGAGCGGGCCGCGGCCCGGCTGCGTGAGCTGCGCGCACACGTCATCCAGGCGGGTGTGTACGTGGAGTTCATGGCCGGCGCCGGCCGGCGGACCAACGGTCTGCGCTACGTGTTCCCCACGATGCGCATAGCGCCGCCGCTGATCACCACCGCGCTCGACGTGGACGAGATGATCGGCCGCATCGCCGACGGGTCCCGTGCCTTCCTGAAGAGCCAGCCGTGACCGGGTTGCACGACGTCCGGCGCCGGGTCGAGCACGTCGACACCGACGCGGGCGGGGTCGTCCACTTCAGCCGCTATGCCTCGCTGCTGGAAACCGCGTTGCTCGACAACCTGGAGCGACTCGGTGTGGGCGTGGGCGCGCTGGTCGATGCGGGGCTGGATCTGACGGTGACCGAGCTGCAGGTGCGCTACCGGGCGCCGGCGAAGTTCCCCGACCCGTTGCGGATCGCCGTCCGGGTGCAGCGCCTCGGGGGCGCGTACTGCCAGATCGCCGGTGCCGTGCACCGGGAGTCGGGCGGCGTTCGCGGCGGGGACCTGCTCGCCGACGGCAGCCTGCGGATCTGTGTCACCCGTCGGAGCGACGGCGCTGCCACCGCTCTACCCGACCCGTTGCGCGCGGCGCTGCGGGACTGCCTGAACGGAGATCCAGATGGCTGATGAGCAGACCGACACCTCGTTGGGCTTCACCGAACTCAAGCAGTGGCTGCGGCACCGGCATCCGATGATCTACATCGACCGGGTGCTCGACTATCGGGCGGGTTCGCATCTGCGCAGCCTGATGTCGGTCTCCGGCACGATGGACAGCATCGCCGGGCACTTCCCGGAGCGGGCGGTGTTCCCCGGCAGCCACCTCATGCAGGCCTTCGCCCAGTCCGGCATCATCCTCTACCAGCTGAGCACCAGCCCGCTCGCCGACGACGAACTGACGCTGATCGGCAGCTCCCAGAGCCGGTTCATGCGGGTCGTCGTACCCGGCGACCAGGTGGTGTTCGACGTGCGGTGCGACCGGCTCTACGGCACCTCGTTCCACTTCTCCTGCCGGGCGTCGGTCGACCAACGGCCGGTAGCCGCGTTCCGCGGCTCGCTGGTGCGCACGAAGGTCGCCGAACTGGGGCGTCAACTGTGGTGAACCGCACCGTCGTGGTCACCGGCATGGCGTGGTCGACAGCGTTGGGCAGCGAACTCGACGCCGTCTGGCGGCGTCTGCTCGCCGGCGACAGCGGACTGCGGCCGGTGTCGTCGCCGTACCCGTTGCGCAACCTGCGGGCCGCGGCGCTACCTGGACCACCGGACGGTTCGCCGCCGGACCGACGCCAGGTACGACTCGCCGTGCGCACCGTCACCCGGGCGTTGACCGACGCCCGGCTCGACGCCGGCGAGCAGTTGCTGGTCGCCGGGACCAGCTACGGCGCCCACCTCGACGACGACGGCGTGCCGGGCCTGCACCAGTGGGCCGCCGAGACGGCGGCGCAGGTCGGGCTACGCCGGTCACCGGTCTCGCTGTCCACCGCGTGCTCGTCGGGCGCGGACGTGATCGCCGCCGGTGCCGCTCTCATCCAGGCCGGCGAGGCCGACACCTGCGTGTGTGCCGGCGTCGACATCCTGACCGAGGCCAAGCGGCTGGGTCACTCCGCGCTGGGCACCATGTCGCCCAGTACGCTGCGTCCCTTCGACCCCTCCTGCGACGGGACCCTGCTCGGCGAGGGCGCGGCGGCGGTCGTGCTGGAAACGGCGGCCGCCGCCCGGCGCCGTGGCGCCGAGGTCCACGCGACGTTCCGTGGCGCCGGTGCGGCCAACGACGCGGCCGGGCTGACCGCCCCCGACGTCTCCGGCGACGGTGTCGTCCTGGCGCTTTCCCGGTCGCTGGCGGCCGCCGGGGCGGACCCTGACGACGTTTCGGTGATCAACGCGCATGGTTCCGGCACCCCGGTCAACGACACGGTCGAGGCGGCCAGCCTGGACCGCGTCTTCGCCACGGGCGGCCGGCGGCCGGTCGTCTTCGCGACCAAGGGCGCCTTCGGACACACGCTCGGGGCGACCGGCGCGATCGAGGCGGTTGCGTTGATCAAGGCGTTGCAGAGCGGGCAGGTGCCGCCGGTCGTCGGGCTCGGTCAGGGCGTACCGCCGCTTTCGGTCCTGCCGGTGCCGGCCGGCGTGCCGCGCGGGATCGCCAGCGGGCTCGGCGTCAGCCTGACTCTCGGGTTCGGCGGCTTCAACACCAGTCTCGTGTTCGAAGGGACCACCGGTGCTGCGCACTGAGACCATCCCGCTCGAGGTCGTCGGCCACGGCGCGCACCGGGCGGTACCGCTGCCGACCGGGCCACGGCGGACCGCGTCCGGGTACGCCGACCCGGTGGCGTGGCTGGTCGCCGACACGGTCGCCGAGGCACTGCGCGACGCCGGCCGGGTGGTCGTCGGCAGCGGCCGGGACATCGGCGTGCTGGCGGTCAGCGAGTACGCCACCCGACCGACGATGGGGCTGGTCGCCGCCGGGGCGGGACGGGGACGGGTGTCGCCGATGCGGTTCGCGGCCGCCAACCCGGGCTCGATCGCCGGTCTGGCCTGCATCGAGCACCGGCTGCGTGGTCCGAGCCTGATGCTGTCCATGCCACCTGGCGCGGCCCGGCCGGTGGCGACCGCGTTGCTCTGCGGCTGGCTGTCCAGCGGTGCGTGCCGATATGCGGTCCTGAGCGAACACGAACGCCATCCAGCCGGGACACACAGCGTCCACAGCTGGGTCTTCCGGGATCGGTCCAGGTGAGGACGATGCCTGTCTCGTCAGCGTTTCCAGTGACCATCGACGACGTCCGGGCGCATCTGGCGCACGCGGTCGACCTGACGCCGGAGTACAGTGCCGAGCGGCTCGACGAGCTGATCGTGGACGGGCTCGAGCCGGCCGGCGTCGAACCCGGCGAGATCGTGCTGATCGAGAGCACGAACGGGACGGCCCTGCTGCGGTGCTTCTACGGAGTGCTGTTCGCCGGGGCCGTGCCCGCGCTGCTCGCCCCGGGCACGCCCGCTGCCCGGATCCGCGAGATCGCCGAGCGGTTCGGCGCCCGCACCCTGCTCACCCTCGCCCGGATTCCGCAACTCGAGTACACCGACGTGACCCGGCTCGGACCACTGTGTCTGCTGCGGCTGTCCGGGATCGAGCCGCACCGGCACAACCCCGGCGACGTGGTGATCCTGACCTCCGGCACCTCGGGCGCGGCCAGCGGGTGCCTGCACCGGTGGTCGTCGTTGCTGCGCAACGGAGCCCGGCACGCCGCCTCGGTCGGGCTGCGCGACAGCGACAGCGTGCTGGTCAACCTGCCGCTGAATTTCTCGTACGCGCTGGTGGCGCAGGCCATGGCGAGCCTGCAGACCGGAGCGCGGCTGGTGATCACCGGTCCGCCGTTCTCCCCGCGCGGCTACACCGAGGCGCTGGCGCGACACCAGATCACCAGCTCGTCGCTGACGCCGTTCATGGTGCGCCACCTGTTGCGGGGAGACTGGCGACCGCCGCCGACGCTGCGCATGCTCAGCGTCGGCGGCGAGTCCATCGAGCCGGCGGCGGCCGAGACCCTGCTCGGCCGGCGGGCAGGGCTCGAGCTCTACCTGACCTACGGGCTGACCGAGGCCGGGCCGCGGGTGAGCACCCTGGCCGCGCATCTGGAACCGGCGCACCGGCTCGCCTCGGTCGGTCGGGCGTTGTCCGGGGTACAGGTGTCGCTGCGCAACGTCGGCCCCGACGGAGTCGGTGAGCTACTGGTCACCTCCGACACCGTCCTGCGGCGCAAGATCGGCGTGGCGGAGGGCCGGGCGGGCGCGTGCCTGGTGGGTCCGGACCAGATCGCGACCGGGGATCTGTTCACTCTCGACGACGAGGGCTACCTCTTCTTCCGGGGCCGGCTGAGCGACTTCGTCATCAGCGGTGGGATGAAAGTGTCGCTGGCCTCGGTCCGGCGGATCGCGAACTCCCTGCCCAACGTCGTCACCTCGGTCACCCGCTCGTACGGCACCGAGCAGGGCACCCGCTTCGATCTGGATCTCTACCTGCGGGACACCGGAGCGGACGCCGTGGCGCAGGCGCGGCGCACGTTGCTCCGTCAGCTGGTCCGGGCCGAATGGCCGCACCGGATCCGTGCGCTGTCGATCCATCAGATGGGGCACAAGTAGATGAAGTTGCTCTGTCTG
This sequence comes from Solwaraspora sp. WMMA2101, assembly GCF_049179175.1. Classification (NCBI taxonomy): domain Bacteria; kingdom Bacillati; phylum Actinomycetota; class Actinomycetes; order Micromonosporales; family Micromonosporaceae; genus Solwaraspora; species Solwaraspora sp. WMMA2101. Next base: position 5,167,404 of record NZ_JBMHMA010000006.1, read on the forward strand.
GGGCATGCCGGCGGATCCGGCAGCCGGCTGTCCCGCGCCCTGGCCCGGAAACTGGGCCGGGTCGGTGTCGTCGCGCTCGACCTGCCCGGCCGTGGCCGTCGCTGGCGGGAACCGACCCACGCCCGCTGGCCGGGGCTGCGCCGGGACCTGCTCGAGCAGGCCCGCCAGCACCTGGACGGAGAGCCGTACGCGGTTCTCGGACACAGCCTGGGAGCGTTGCTGGCGTACGAGCTGGCGATCGCCCTCGACGCGGCCGGCACCGTGCGGCGGCCCGAGATCGTGGTGGCCGCCGCACGGCACCCGCCGCACGCGCCGCCGGCCGGACCGCCGCTGGCCGATCTCGACGACGAGCAGTTGCTCGGCGTCATCGGCCAGCTCGGCGGGCTACCCGAGCGGGCCGGTGGCACGCTCCTGCGGCAGCAGTTCCTGCCTGCCCTACGCGCCGATCTGGCGCTGGCCGCGAGCTACCGGGCGCCGTCCGGACGGCACCCGCTGTCCGTCCCGCTGGCAGTGCTGATCGGCAGGTCCGATCCGCTGACCACGGAGCCGGTGGCGGCCGGCTGGCGGGAGTACACGCGGTCCACGTTCACGCTGCGCCCGATGGACGGCGGCCACTTCTTTCTCACCGACGACCCGGGCGCGACGGCTGCGGTGCTCGGCGAGCTCTTGACCGTGGCGATCACCGAACGCGACCGCTGACCGCGACCACCGAATGCGACCACTGACCGCAGACCGTGGCGGCACCGTGACCAGGGGGCGGAGATGGCAGACACCGGCTCGACCGGTACGGCGTCCAGACGTGCGTGGCTCGGGCTGGCGGTGCTCGCGTTGCCGACACTGCTGCTCGCGCTGGATCTGAGCGTGTTGTTCCTCGCCCTGCCGAGGATCAGCGTCGACCTCTCGGCAAGCGCCGAGCAGCAGCTGTGGATCGTCGACATCTACGGTTTCATGATCGCCGGGTTCCTGCTGACCATGGGCGCGATCGGTGACCGGGTGGGACGCCGCCGGCTGCTGCTGGTGGGGGCGGCCGTCTTCGCGGCCGCGTCGGTCGCCGCCGCGTTCGCCCCGAGCGCGGAATGGTTGATCGTCGCCCGGGCACTGCTGGGCGTGGCCGGGGCGACCCTGATGCCGTCGACGCTGGCGTTGCTGACCACCATGTTCCGCGACCCGGGCCAGCGGGCGTTGGCCGTCGCCGTCTGGATGAGCTGCTTCATCGCGGGTACCGCGTTGGGTCCGCTGGTCGGTGGCGTGCTGCTGGAGTTCTTCTGGTGGGGGTCGGTGTTCCTCATCGGCGTACCGGTGATGGCGATCCTGCTGGTCGCTGGCCCCGTCCTGCTGCCGGAGCAGCGTCACCCGCAGGCCGCGCGGCCGGACCCGCCGAGCGTGCTGCTGGCCCTGGCCGCGGTGCTGCTGGCGGTCTACGGCGGCAAGGAACTCGCGCGGACCGGGTCGTCGCTGGTGGCCTGGCTGGCGGTGGCGGCCGGGGTCGGGCTCGCCGTCGGCTTCGTGGCACGACAACGCCGTCGCGACGACGCGCTGCTCGACCTCGGCATCTTCCGGCACCGGGCGGTGCCGCCGGCGCTCGCCGTCCTGGTCGTCGGCGGAGTCGTGCTCGGCGGTACGACGTTGGCGGTGACGCAGTTCCTGCAACTGGTCCAAGGGCTGTCGCCGCTGTGGGCCGGCGTGTGGTTGATCCCGTCGACGGCGGCCATGATCGTCGGATCGCTGACGGCGCCGGTACTCGCGCGTCGGATCCGACCGGGATTCGTGATCGCGGGCGGGTTGGTGATCGCCGCGGCCGGCTACGCCCTGCTCACCCGACTCGACGGCACGGGCGCGCTGCCGGTTCTGGTGATCGGCTGGTCACTGGCCATGTTCGGCAACGGCCTGCCGGCCGGTCTCGGAGTGGACCTCGTGGTCGGGTCGGTGCCACCGAGACAGGCGGGGATCGCCTCCGGGACCTCCGAGACGGCGACGGAACTGGGTCTGGCGACCGGAATCGGCCTACTGGGCAGCGTCGTCACAGCCACGTACCGCGCCGAGTTGGCCCGTGACATGCCGGCAGCGGTGCCGTCCGACCTGCATGCGACGGTGCTGGACAGCGTGAACACCGCCCTGGTGACGTCCGGTTCCTTCCCGGATCTGCTCGCCCCGGCCCGCGACGCCTACGCCAGTGGCTTCGTCACCGTGTCCCTGCTCAGCGCGATTCTGTCGATCGGGCTGGCGGTTCTCGCCGCCGTCGCGCTACGCCACGTCCCACCGTACGGGGACACTCCGGCTGCTGCGATTCAGGATCCGGCAGAGTCCGCCGACGTCGGCCCGGCGGGATCCGCATCCGCTGGTTAGAGATGGTGAGCGCAATCCCAAAGATGATCTGATCCGGGGGGACCTGGATCATGGACTTACGCCGTCCTGGGAACAGCCCTGGCGTGCTTGTCGTCCGCCAACCTGAAATGAGGTGAAGTGGGTCTGTCATGAACGTCGAGAACGCGGGAAGTTGGGTCACCTGGTGCAGCAAGACGACGATTTGTCTGGAGGATTCATGCGCCGTTTCCGTGCGCTGACAGCATCGCTGATGACCCTTGCGGTCGCACTTTCACTGATTACTGCAGAGAGTCTCACCAGTGCGTCGGCAAGTGCACACGGAAGAACTACGGTCATCAAGGTGTGGCTGGCCGACTACCCATTCCCTGGATACCTCGATCAGCGGCTTCAGCTGGCGGAAGAGTTCAACCAGAAATACCCCAGGTACCAGGTGGAGATCGAGGCCGTCTACCACACGGAACTTCCTGCCGAGGTCTACCGTGCGGTCCAGGAGGGAAACCCGCCGGACGTAGCGAACTACTACTACAACGCTACTCAAATTGCTCGCGACATGCGGGCGAAGAACGGCAGACCGCTGTTCGTCTCGGTCGAGCAGGCCATCGGTAACCGGAAAAAGATCCTGGACGAAAAGGTCGTACTCAAGGATCTCGTACCGCATTTCGCCTCGTACTACGAGTACCGCGGCGACATGATGTCGATGCCGGTCACCGCGATGACCAGCCTGGTCTACGCCAACACCACGATCCTGGACGCGGCCGGCGTGTCGCAGGTGCCGCGTACCTGGCAGGAGCTGGAGCGGGCGTGCGCCGCGATCGCGGCCTTGCCGGACGGGCCGCAGCACTGTGTGACCTGGCCGAACCACAACTGGTTCTTCCAGCAGGCGGTGGCCCAGCAGGGCGGGCACCTGACCAACAACGGCAACGGCAGGTACGCGCGGGCCACTCGGACCAACCTGCTCTCCCGCGAGATGTTGGAGTACGTGACCTGGTGGCAGCGCATGCACGAGGTCGGCTACTACCAGTACTCCGGCGTGCCGGAGGACTGGGGGAGCTCCTTCGAGGCGTTCGTCGGGCAGCAGGTAGCGTTCACGTTCGACTCGGCGAACCAGGGCGACACCTTCGTCGAGTTCGGCCGGCAGTCGGGGTTCGAGGTGGCCGCCGGGGAACTGCCGTACAACGGCCAGGCCCGCCGTCACGGCAACGTGAACTCGGGTGACTCGCTCTTCCTGCGCGCCGGCCTCGACCGCCGGACCCAGGACGGCGCACTGGCCTTCATGCAGTTCGTCAACAGCCCGGAGAACTCGGCCGGGTGGCACCAGAGCAGCAGTTATCTTCCGATGAACCGGAAATCGGTCGACCTGCTGGAGCGTGCAGGTTGGTTCGCCGACCATCCTGCGCCGGGTGTGGCGCTGGACCAGATCGCGGCCAGTAGGAATTCGCCGGCCGGGCTCGGCGTGGTCACCGGTGCCTTCGACGCGATTCAGAACGAGATGGTCGTCGCCATGGACGATGTGCTGGTGCGGGGTGCGAATCCGTGGTGGCGGTTCAAGCAGGCCGACGCCAACGCCCAGCGCCTGCTGAACACCTACAACCGGGAATGTGTCGGACCTGGCCTGCGGGACGCGGAGTGCTTCCGGGTCGGCATGTGGGGTTGATGAGGCGTCGCGTGCACGGACAGCCGTAGCGACGGTTCCGGTGGGCTCGTTGTCCGTGGCCGATCCTGGCCACGGACAACGAGCCGCAACCACAAAGATGCCGGCGATTGCGATCGATGCGACGGTGGACAGGGCGCAACAACAGGAATTGGTCAGCCCTCGATTGTCTAGGAGGAGCCCATGTCCAATCCATTCGATGATGACGGGGCAGATTTTTCGGTGTTGTCGAACGCGGCGGGACAGCAGTGCCTGTGGCCGGCGAACCTCGCTGTTCCGGGCGGCTGGGAGGTCGTGCACGGGCCGACGTCCCGGGCCGAATGCCTGACGTACGTCGACGCCACCTGGACCGATCAGCGCCCTCGTGAACTGGCCGAGTACCTGAGCTCGGGCAACTGACCGGTCGACAGTGAGGAGTAGGGGACAGTGACCGCGCAGGACTGGGTCTTCGAGGACATCCAGGTCGACCACGTCGGGTTCTACGTCGACGACGTGGCGGCCAGCGCCAGCTGGCTCGTCGAGGGCTACGGCTTCGAGGTGTACGCCGAGAGCGTCACGGACACCACGGCCGAGGCCCGTTCCGTCGGGCTCGGCCGGGAGCAGATTCGGTTGGTCCTCACCGAGCCACTGGTGGGCGACCATCCCGCCGCCGCGTACGTGGACCGGCACGGCTGGGGGGTCGCCGACATCGCGCTCGGCGTACGGGACGTGCCGGCGGCGTTCGAGCGGGCGGTCCGGCGGGGTGCCCGGCCGGTGGCACCACCGGCGCGGGCCAACGGCGTGACCCACGCGACGATAATGGGCTTCGGCGACGTCGCGCACACCTTCGTGCAGCGACCGGCCGGGGTCGACGGGCGGGAACTGCCCGGGCTCACCGCAGTCACCGAGGTTCGGCCGTCCTGGGCGAGCGGCCTGCTGGGCGTCGACCACTTCGCGGTCTGCCTCGAGGCCGGCCAGCTGGAGCCGACGGTCGACTTCTACTGCGAGGTCCTCGACTTCAACATGATCTTCACCGAGCGGATCGTGGTCGGTAGCCAGGCGATGAACTCCAATGTCGTGCAGAGCCGGTCCGGTGCGGTCACCCTGACGCTGATCGAGCCCGACGTCTCGCTCAGCCCCGGACAGATCGACGATTTCCTCAAGAACCACGGTGGTGCCGGAGTCCAGCACATCGCGTTCACCGCGACCGACGTCATCGGATCGGTGGGCGCGATGCGTGACCACGGTGTCGACTTCCTGCGTACCCCGCCGGCCTACTACCGCCTGCTCGGCGAGCGGATCAACCCGATCGGGCACCCGGTCGAGCAGTTGCGTGACCTCAGCGTGCTGGTCGACGAGGACCATCACGGCCAGCTGTTCCAGATCTTCTCCCGATCGGTGCATCCGCGGCGGACGTTCTTCTTCGAGGTCATCGAACGGATGGGGGCGCGGACCTTCGGCAGCAGCAACATCAAGGCCCTTTACGAGGCCGTCGAACTCCAGCGGCAACAGGACCAGGCCGGTGGCTGAGCCGGGTCGGGCAGAGTAGGGAAGCAGCGAACATGTCACAGGTCTCCGCCGCTGGCGAGCTCGGCCGGGTCGATGTCAACCTGGCCGATCCAGCGACCTTCGCCGATCCGGGCATCGAGGACGTCTGGCGGCGGCTGCGCCGGGAACAACCGGTCTTCCGGCATCCGGCCACCCGGCACGGGCCGGCGTTCTGGGTGCTGACCAGGTACACCGACGTGCTGTCGGTGTACCGCGACGCCGAGACGTTCAGCTCGGCCCGGGGCAACATGTTGACCTCGCTGCTCGACGGTGGCGACAACGCCGGCGGCAAACTGCTGGCGGTCACCGACCCGCCCCGGCACACGGCGGTCCGGATGCTGCTGCTCCGCTCGTTCTCGCCGCGGGTGCTGAAACCGGTGCTGCAGGCGGTACGGCAGCGGGCCGACCGGCTGGTCGGCGCGGCGGTGGATGCTGGTCGTTGCGACTTCGCCCCGGCGGTCGCCGACCAGTTGCCGATCGGGACGATCTGCGACCTGCTCGGGGTGCCCCCGACCGACCACGCGGAGCTGTTGCGGCTGAGCAAGCAGGCGCTCAGTTCGGACGAGCCGGACGCACCCGCGCACGAGACCTGGCTGGCCCGCAACGAGATCCTGCTCTACTTCCGAGGGCTGATCGAGAAGCGTCGGGCCGATCCGCGCGAGGACGTGGTCAGCGCGCTGGCCCTCGGCGAGGTCGACGGCGCCCCGCTGAGCCTGGAGGAAGCGGTACTGAACTGCTACGGCCTCATCCTCGCCGGTGACGAGACCAGTCGCCTGGCCATGATCGGAGCGGTGTGGAACTTCATCCAGTTCCCGGACCAGTGGCGGGCGCTGCGCGACGGCGAGGTGGCGCTGGAGACGGCGGTCGAGGAGATCCTGCGGTGGAACTCGCCGGCGATGCACCTGGGGCGGACCGCCCGCCGGGACGTCACGATCCGCGGTGAGCTCATCCGGGCGGGCGAGCTGGTGACGGTGTGGAACGCGTCCGCCAACCGGGACGAGGAGGTCTTCGCCGATCCGGACACCTTCCAGCTGGCCCGGACACCGAACAAGCATCTGACCTTCGGCCATGGGCCGCACTTCTGCCTCGGTGCCTTTCTGGGGCGCGCCGAGGTGACCGCTGTCGTCGACGCTCTGCGCCGGCAGGTCGTGGAGATCGCAGCCGTGGGCGAGCCCCGACCGGTCTACTCGACCTTCCTGCGCGGCTTCAGCAGCCTGCCGGTCGCTTTCACCCCGAGCGGCTCCGGCACCGGCTGACCCCGTTGCCGGGCGTATCCGGTGCACCTGCTGCCGGCCGCGCCCGCCACCCGCCAGACGACCTGGCACAAGACCCCGCCCGTACCGGTCAGGAGTGATCATGGCTTTCTCCTCCATCCACGCGGCCTTCGCGCACCGGGCCGCCATCGATCCGGACGCTCCGGCGATCTCCGCCGGGACGGTTCGGCTGACCTACCGGCAGCTCGACGAACGCGCCAACCGGTTGGCGCACCGCCTGCTCGCACTCGGTGTGGGACCGGAGACCCCGGTCGGCATCCTGATGGAGCGGTCGATCGAGGTGGCCGTGTCGATGCTCGCCGTCCTCAAGACCGGCGGTTGCTACCTGCCTCTGCACAGCGCCTATCCGATGGACCGGTTGCAGTGGATCACCGATCGGCTCGGCGGCCCGGTGCTGCTGGTCGACGAGACGATGCGCCGGCGCGGGCTGCCGCGTAGCGGCCCGGTCGTGCAGGTCGAGACCGACGCGCAGCTGTCGATGATGCCGGTCACCGACCCGGCCGTCGAGGTGCATCCGCAGCAGGCGGCATACCTCATGTACACCTCGGGATCCACCGGGTTCCCCAAGGGAGTGGTCCTCACCCACGGCGGCGTCATGGGCCTGATCGGTGACCGGGCGTGGCAGGGCGACCAGCACCGGAAGGTCCTGATGCTCGCCCCGTACGCCTTCGGCGTGTCCACCTTCGAACTGTGGGTTCCGCTGCTGCACGGCGGAGAGGTGGTCGTCGCCCCGGGCGGCGATCTGGAGATCAGCACCCTGCGCCGGCTCATCGCCGAGGAGCGGATCACCGGCCTGCACCTGACCGCGGGGCTGTTCCGGGTGGTCGCGGACGAGGCACCGGACAGCCTCAAGGGCGTCCGGGAGGTGATGACCGGCGGCGACGTCATCGCGCCGACGGCGGTGCGTCGGGTGCTCGACGAGTGCCCGGGCATCACGGTCCGGGCCATGTACGGCTCGACCGAGTCGACGCTGTTCACGACGCACCATCCGATGGCCGAACTCGACCAGACGGCACCTGCGGTACCGGTGGGCCGGCCGATGGACGGGATCCGGGTGTACGTGCTGGACGAGCGGCTCCAGCCGGTCGCGCCGGGGACACCGGGCGAGCTGTACGTGGCCGGCAGCCGGCTCGCCCGCGAGTACGTGGGGCGGCCCGACCTGACCGCCGAACGGTTCGTCGCCGACCCGTTCGTCCCGAACGGCGAGCGGATGTACCGCACCGGAGACGTCGTGCGACTGACCCCGGACGGCCTGATCGACTTCCTGGGGCGGGCCGACGACCAGGTGAAGATCCGGGGCTTCCGGGTGGAGCTGGCCGAGGTGGAGGCGAAGCTGTCCGGGTTCGCCGGGGTGTCCGATGTCGCCGTCGTCGCCCGCGAGCTCGATGCGGGCAGCAAGTCGCTGGTCGCCTACGTCGTCGCCGGTCCGGACGGGGTCGATCTGGGCGCGCTGCGGGCCGCCGCCATCACCACCTTGCCGGACTTCATGGTGCCCGCCGCGTTCGTTCCGCTCGTCGCGCTGCCGCTGACGGCCAACGGCAAGCTCGACCGGCGCGCGCTGCCGGCACCGGACTTCGACAGCGTCGTGCCGTACCGGGCACCGCGCACGGTCACCGAGGAACTGCTCTGCGAGCTGTTCGCGGAGGTGCTGGGCATCACCCGGGTCGGCGTCGACGACGACTTCTTCGCGCTCAACGGCCAGTCGTTGCTGGCGATGCGGCTGATCAGCCGGGTGCACGCCGTGCTGGGGGTGGACCTGCCGTTGCGGCTGTTCTTCGACGCGCCGACGCCGGCGGGACTCGCCGTTCGGCTCGACCGGGCCGCCGACTCCGCGCCCACCACGTCCGGCTGAGGCGCCCTCGGGTGCCTCGGCTCAGCCAACCCGTGATGACCGAAAGGTGTGCAGCTCATGAGCATCTCTGAACTCGGGGCGGTGCCCGATGGCCGTGTCCGGCAGGCGCCGCTGTCGCTGAACCAGGAATTCCTGTGCATGTACGACCGCGGTGACCAGGAAGGTCCGTTCGGCCCGGCGTACCACATCGTGCACGGCTGGCGGGTCCGTGGCCGGATCGACGTCGACCTGCTGCGGGCGGCGTTGACCGACGTCGTGGCCCGGCACGAGGCGCTGCGGAGCCTGGTGGTCCGGGGCGAGCACGGCCATCAGGAGATCCACCCGCCGGCGCCGCCGGAGCTGGAGGTGCGCGACCTCGGCGCCGGGGCGCCGCAGGAGCGCGATCAGCGCGCGGAGGAGTTGCTGATCCAGATCGAACAGGACGACTTTCCGGTCCGCGTCCCGCTGCTGCGGGCGGTGCTCGGGCGGTTCGACGCCGATGACGCCGTCCTCGTCCTCGTCTCGCACCACTCCGCCACGGACGGTTGGTCGATGCGTCTGATCATCCGCGAGGTGGCCGCGCGGTACGCGGCGCGCGGCGGGCATCCGGTCGACGACCTCGACCCACCCCGGCAGTACGCGGAGTTCGCCCGCTGGCAACGGGACCTGGTGGCCGACGCCGGGGCGACGCGGACACAGCGGGCGTACTGGCGCGGTCAACTGGCTGGCGCCGAGGTCTTCACGATCGGCACGGACCGGCCCCGGTCCGCTGGCGTGGCCCAGTCCACCGGCGTGCACCGGTTCCTCATCGAGGCCGACGTCGTCGACGCCGCCCTGCGGGTCGGCAAGCGGACCCGTAGTTCGCCGTTCATGGTGTTCTACGCGGCCTTCGCGGTGCTCGCCCATCGGATGAGCGGCGACCCGGACGTGGTGGTGCCCACGTTCACTCCCGGTCGCGGCGGCGACCTGTTCGCAAACGCGGTCGGCTCGTTCTTCAACTTTCTTCCGCTGCGCACCGATCTGACCGTGTGCCGGACGTTCCGCGACGTCGTCGGACAGGTGCGGGACAACTGCGTGGACGCCTACTCGAACGACTTTCCGCAGATTCTCGCCGAGGCACCGGCTCTGATGATGCCGGCGATCTCGGACGACCGGGCGCCGTGCGTCTTCCAACTGTTTCCGTTTCCGTTCCTGATGGACGGGGAGAAGGTCGGTGACCTGGAGTATTCCGAGATCCGCCGTCGTCTGACGTCCCAGCAGCTCGGGTCCGACGTGCCGGATGGAGCACTATGGACGTTGAACCTGGACTCGGCTGGTGATGTGATCGGCAGTGTGTCCTACAAGAACAATCTCTTCGACGCGGACACCATCGCCGCGATGGTGCGGGAGTACCGCGAGGTCCTCGCCGAGGCGGTGGCAGTGCCGGACGCGCCGTTGCCGGTGCGCGACGCCCGTGGATGAGTCCTGGCTGTCGACGCCGCGACCACAGTCGGCCCAGGCGGTCCAGCTGGATGTTCGAAATCGACCAGGAGGTATGGATGGAGACCACCGCAGCGCCAGCCCGTGCGGAGCTCGTGCAGCGTGTCACGGAACTGCTGCCGACTCTGCGCAAGAACGCCCTGTGGGGTGAGGAGAACCGGCGGCTGTCGGACGAGACGATCGAGGCGCTCACCGCGTCGGGCATCCTGAAGATGCGGGTACCCCACCGGTACGGTGGCTACGAGTCCGACATGCGCAGCGTCGTCGACGTGGTGTCCCAGCTCGGCCGGGGTGACGGAGCGACCTCGTGGACCGTGGCGGTCTGGATGATCAGCGCCTGGATGGCCGGAATGTTCCCGGACGAGGTGCAGGACGAGATCTTCGCGACGCCGGACGTACGGATCAGTGGGATTCTCAGCCCGAGCGCTCTCGCCGTGCCCGCCGACGGCGGCGTGGTCCTCAACGGCAAGTGGTCGTTCAACACCGGTGCCCAGCAGAGCCACTGGAACACCAACGCGGCGGTGCTGGCCCAGCCGGACGGCACTCACGTCCCGATCATGGTGGCCATCCCGATCTCGGACCTGGCCGTCGTGGACGACTGGCACACCTCCGGGCTGCGTGGTTCGGGCAGCATCACCACGATCGCGGAGAACCTGTTCGTCCCGCAGGCCCGGGTGCTGCACATGGGTCCGGTCCTGCAGGGGCAGCACCAGTCGGTGGCCAACGCGGCCTCGGTGATCTACCGGGCGCCGTTCATGTCCACCGCCTGTACGACCGTGGGGGCGGTGTCGCTCGGGATGGCGCTCGCCGGTCGGGAGGCGTTCCTCGACCGGCTCCCCGGGCGGAAGATCACCTACACCGACTACGCCAACCAGGGTGAGGCGCCGGTGACCCACCTGCAGGTCGCCGAGGCGACCGTCAAGGTCGACGAGGCACGGTTCCACGCCTTCGGTGCCGCCGAGATGCTGGACACCAAGGCGGTCGCCGACGAGCCGTGGACGATCGAGGAACGGGCCCGGATCCGGCTGGCTCTCGGTGCCACGACCCAGCGAGCCAAGGAGGCGGTGGACATCCTCAACGCCGCCAGCGGCGGCTCGTCCATCTACCACGATGTGCCGATCCAGCGGATCTTCCGCGATGTGCAGACACTGAACCTGCACGCGATCATGAACCCTTCCACCAACCTGGAGCTGTACGGCCGGATCATCTGTGGTTTGGAGCCGAACACGCTCTACATCTGAATCGGAGTCCGGGTCGGACCCGGAGAACCCGCGACGGACGAGGTGCCATTCCTGGCGCCTCGTCCGTCGCGCATCTGGCGTACCTGATCTTTCTCGCACGATCAGAGATGCCCACCGTGCGTGACGCGGGAAAGAATCAGAGATGCGTGGCCTCCGCTTTCTGGTGTTCGTGCAGGCGGATCACGTCGTCGAAGGAATCGCATCGTACGGAGAGGAAGCATCATGACCAGTGAGGCGACCGTAACCATTTCCGCCGAAGACCAGGCAGCGGTTGCGGCTGTTCCGCAGCGCATCACCGCCGCGTGGGCCGAGCACGACGCCGCGGCGTTCGCGGCGGCGTTCGTCGAGGACGGCACCCTGATTCTGCCCGGTGTCTCGCTGGCCGGCCGGGCCGAGGTCGAGTCCTTCATGGCGCGCGGCTTCGCCGGGCCCTACAAGGGGACCCGGGTCACCGGCACCCCGTTTCGGATCACCGGGCTCGCCGACGGTGTCGTGCTGCTGCTGACCAAGGGCGGCGTACTGGCACCGGGGGAGTCCGAGGTCGCCCAGGAACGGGAGATCCGGGCCAGCTGGCTGCTGGTCAGGCGCAACGGTGAATGGCTGCTTGCCGCGTACCAGAACACTCCAGCCAACCTGGCCTGATCATTCGTACGTCGACGACGTCGGCCGAACGCGGGAGTGACCTATGAATCGTGCAGTCGTGCTGGGCGGAAGTATGGCCGGACTGCTGGCAACGAGAATTCTCGCGCAGCGATTCGACACGGTCGTGGTCATCGACCGTGACGAGCTGCGGGGGGTGTCCGGATATCGTCAGGGCGTGCCGCACGGACGGCATGCGCACGGGCTCGTCGCACGTGGCCACCAGATCCTGGAAAGGCTCTTTCCGGGGCTGACCGACGAACTGGTCTCCGCCGGCGTCAGGCCCGGCGACTTCAGCGGTGACATCCGCTGGTACTTCAACGGTGCGCGGATCCAACCGTCGCGGTCCGGGCTGATCTCGGTACCGGCCACCCGGCCGGTCCTCGAGGACCACGTCCGGCGGCGGGTGTTCGGCCTGCCGAACGTGGAGGTCCGGGACGGAACCGACATCCTCGACCTGGTCACCACCGACGACCGGCAGCGGGTCACCGGGGTACGGGTCCAGCGGCGCGCCGGCGGCGAGCCGGAGACGGTGCACGGCGACCTGGTCGTGGACACCACCGGCCGGGGCTCCCGTACCCCGGCCTGGCTCGACGGTCTCGGCTACTCCCGGCCCGGCGAGGACCGGGTGAAGATCGGGCTCACGTACACCACGCGGCACTACCGTCTCGACGCCGATCCGTTCGGCTCGGACCTGGCGATCATCCCCGCCGCCACCCCCGACGCACCCCGGGGTGCCTTCTTCTACCGGGTGCCCGGCGACGACGGCCGGGTGGAGCTCTCCCTGACCGGAATGCTGGGCGACCACGCGCCCACCGATCCCGAGGGCTTCCTCGCCTACGTCCGGTCCCTCCCGGTGCCGGACATCTACCGGGCGGTTCGCGACGCCGAACCCGTCGACGATCCGGTGATGTTCCGGTACCCGGCCAGTGTCTGGCGACGCTACGAGCGGCTCGACCGGTTCCCCGGCAACTTCCTGGTGATGGGCGACGCGGTCTGCAGCTTCAACCCCATCTACGCCCAGGGGATGACCTCCGCCGCGTTGCAGGCACTCGTGCTCGACCGGCATCTCGACGACGGCACGGTGCCGGACCCGCTGGCGTTCTTCCGCGACGTGGCGGCCGAGATCGAGACACCGTGGACGTTCTCGGCCACGGCGGATCTCGGATACGCCGGGGTGGCGGGCCGCCGCACGATGAAGATCCGTTTCATCAACGCGTACGTGGCGAGGCTGCAGGCGGCGGCGGTCCACGACGCGCGGCTCACCGACGCGTTCATCCGGGTGGCCGGACTCGTCGACGAGCCGACGGCGCTGCTGCGCCCGGCGAACGTGATCCGGGTGCTGCGCCAGCTTCGGCGCGGCACCGGCGCGCCCTCGACTGCACAGCGCGGCGAACTGCTCGGCGGTAGGTCCGAGTCACCGGCCAGGTAATCCACTCTCATCGGAGATGCCATGATCCGACCGTTTCGTATCGAGATACCGGACGCCGACCTCGAAGACCTGCGCCAGCGGCTCGCCGCTGTCCGGTGGCCGGCCGAACTGCCCGGGGTGGGCTGGCACCGCGGCGTGCCACTGGACTACCTGACCGAACTTGTCGAGTACTGGAAGGACGGGTTCAACTGGCGGGCCGCCGAACGGCGGCTCAACCAGTACCCGCAGTTCCTGACCGAGATCGACGGCACCCAGGTGCACTTCGTGCACGTGCGGTCGAAGGAGGCGTCCGCCCGGCCGATCATCCTCACCCACGGTTGGCCCGGCTCGTTCGTCGAGTTCGTCGACCTGATCGGGCCACTCACCGATCCGGTCGCGCACGGCGGTACGCCAGCGGACGCGTTCCACGTGGTCGTCCCGTCGATCCCCGGGTACGCCTTCTCCGGGCCGACGAACGACACCGGCTGGGACACCCGGCGGGTGGCGCGGGCCTGGGCGGAGCTCATGCGCCGGCTCGGCTACCACGACTACCTGGCCCAGGGCGGCGACTGGGGGTCGCCGATCTCGCTCGAGCTGGGGTTGGCCGCACCCGACGAGGTGGCCGGTGTGCACGTCAACATGCTCGCCACCTTCCCGCCCGAGGACCCGTCGCTCTTCGTCGACCTGCCGGAGGCCGACCTCGCCCGGTTGTCCTTCGCCGCCCAGTTCGAACAGGACGGTGCCGGCTGGCGGAAGATCCAGTCCACCCGCCCGCAGACCCTGGCGTACGCGCTGACCGACTCACCGGTAGGTCAGCTCGCCTGGGTGGTGGAGAAGTTCAAGGAGTGGACCGATTCCGGTAAGTCACCGGAGGACGCGGTCGACCGGGACGCGATCCTGACCAACGTCTCGATCTACTGGTTCACGGCCACCGCCGGGCCGAGCGCGCAGCTGTACTACGAGTCGAACCGCCTGGACGCCGACTTCGTGCGTACCTGGGCCGGCCCCTGGCCGCTGGCGATGCCGGTCGCGGTAGCGCTGTTCCCGGCCGACGCGGTACGACCGGTCCGGCGGTTCGCCGAGCGGATCCTGCCGACCCTGCACCGGTGGACCGAGTTCGACCGGGGCGGCCACTTCGCCGCGCTGGAGCAGCCGCGCCTGCTCGTCGACGACATCCGGGCATTCGCCCGCTCGCTGCCTCGTTAGCCGGCCAGCACACCTCGTCTGGGAGAACAATGCTGACTAGAAGGAATCTGTTCATCGCCGGCGCCGCCGCTGGCGGCTCCCTGCTGATCCCGGCCGGCAACGCGGTCCTCGCCGGCACCGCCCGAGGTGCCGAATCCGGTGTGCGGCCGGCGACCGGGCACGTCCACGGCTCCACCGGCGCCGGCCCGGCAACGGCGCCGGGCACGGCCCCGATGGTCGACCCGTTCACCGTACGGATGCCGATCCCGCCCGTGCTCGCTCCGGTGCGCTCGCTCGGCGCGACCCACTACTACCACATTCCCATCCGGCCAGCGAACGTCGAGATCTTCCCCGGGAGCCGCACCTCGGTCCTGTCCTACGGCGGCGGTTTCGTCGGGCCGACGATCCGGGTGCGCCGGGGCCGCGCCGCGAAGGTCAGATTCGTCAACGAACTCGGTATGCCGGCCAACGTCCACCTGCACGGTGGTCACGTCTCGCCGGACAACGACGGCCATCCGATGGACCTGATCGGGCCGGGACACAGCCGGGTGTACGAGTACCCGAACCAGCAGCACGCCACCACCCTGTGGTACCACGATCACAGCCACCACATGGAGGCCGAGCACGTCTACCGTGGGCTGCACGGCTTCTACCTGATCGAGGACGAGGCCGAACGCCGGCTACGGCTGCCGTCCGGCGCGTACGACGTCCCGATCATGCTCCGCGAGGCGCGCTTCGACGAGCAGGCGCAGCTGCACTTCGACCCGTTCGACTTCGAACGTCCGACGGTCCTGGTCAACGGCAGGCCACAGCCGTACTTCCCGGTCGCCGCCAGACGCTACCGGTTCCGCCTGCTCAACGCCTCCACCCATGGCAGCTACACCCTCTCCCTCGACGGGGCCAAGATGGTCCAGATCGGGTCGGACGGCGGGTTGTTGACCGAGCCGGTCGAGCTCGCCGAGCTGGTGCTCGGGCCCGCGGAGCGGGCCGACATCGTGATCGACTTCTCCCGGCTGCGTCCCGGCCAGCGGGCCATGCTGGCCAACGCGGCCGGCCCGGTCCTGCGCTTCGACGTGATCCGCCGGGCACGCGACGACAGCCGGGTCCCGGACCGGCTCAACTGGCTCGCGCCGCTGCCCCGGGCGAGCCGGCACCGTACCGTCACGTTCAGCACCGACTTCGAGAACATCCGCAGCCTGATCAACGGCAAGGAGTACGACCCGGAGCGGATCGACTTCCGGGTCAAGCACGGAACCTCGGAGATCTGGACCATCGAGAACGTCGACACCGACTTCGGCGGGGTCGACCACACCTTCCACATGCACCTGGTGCAGTTCCGGGTGCTGGAACGCAACGGGGCCCCGCCGGCACCGTCGGAGGCCGGTCTGAAGGACACCGTGTTGCTGCGTCCCGGCGAGCGGGTACGCATCATGGCCCACTTCCGCGGCCAGCTCGGCCGGTACGTCTACCACTGCCACATGCTCGAACACTCCGCGTTCGGCATGATGGCCCAGTTCGAGGTCGTCAGGTAACGACCGCAGGGCAGCCGGTGCGGCCGGTCGGGAAGCTTCCCGACCGGCCGCACCGCTGTCCGGTGGGGACGCCGGTCGGCATCCCCGCAACAGCAGGACGTCCCTACCCAGACGACCGGGCCGTTGGTCGACCGACTGGTCGACCAACGGCCCGGGGGCGTGCGGGTCAGGCGGCGGACTCGACGGACATCGGCAGCCCGCCCCGGATCCGCAGCGACAGCATCGGTTCGGGCACCACCCGGTACGACTCCGGCTTCACCAGCCGCAGTTCCCGGCTGACCATGGCGATCACGAACACCGCCTCCATCATCCCGAGGTGGTTGCCCACGCAGAAGCGTGGCCCGGCCCCGAACGGCACGTACGCGTACCGGGGTCGACTCACTGTCCGGGTCGGGTCGAACCGTTCCGGGTCGAAGCGGTCCGGGTCGGGCCAGAAGCCCGGATGCCGGTGCAGGGTGTACGGGCAGATCAGCACATGGGCCCCGGCGGGCACCGGGAACCCACCGATCTCGTCCGGCCCCTGCGCGATCCGCGAGAGCATCCAGACCGGCGGATACAGCCGCATGACCTCCTCGACCACCATCGAGGTGTAGGTCAGCCGGCGCAGGTCCTCGTAGGTCGGCAGCCGGTCACCGAGCACCGCCACGGCCTCGTCCCGGAGCCGCTCGCGGACCTGTGGATGCTGGTCGATCAGGTAGAAACTCCACCCCAACGTGCTCGCGGTGGTCTCGTGGCCGGCCAGCAGCAGGGTGACCAGCTCGTCACGCATCCGCTGCTGACCGCGCCGGGGGTCCGGCTCACGCCGGGTCGAGACGATCAGCCGGGACAGCGCGTCGTCGCCGGTCGCGTCGTCGCCGTCGCGGGCGGTCCGCTCGGCCACCATCCGGTCGACGATGACCTGAAGGTCCCGACGGGCCCGCCGGAACCGCAGCTGCTGCGGTAACGGCACCCACATCGGCACCATGCTCATCGACGCCAGCTCGAACATCGCCTGGTCCTGCATGACCTCGAACGAGTGCCCGATCGACTGGTACCGGCTCAGATCGGTGTCCAACAGGGTCCGGCCGAGCACCCCGAGGGTCAGCTCGGTCGCCTCCTGCAGCACGTCCACCGGTGCCCCGCCCCGGTGGCCGCGCAGCCGCTCGACCAGGCCGGCCGCCTCCTGTGCCACCGTGGCGGCCTGTCCGGCGATCCGCTTGGCCTGGAACACCGGCTGCATCGCCCGGCGCTGTTCCCGCCACAGCTCACCCTCACTGGTGAGCAGCCCGTCGCCGAGTGCCCGACGGGCATGCACCAGCCCGATGCCCTTGTGATAGTTGCGGCTGTTCTCCGCGAGCACGTACTTGGCGTGGTCCGGATGGTTGAAGAAGTAGAACGGCCACGGCCAGGTGGCCAACCGGACGGCGTCGCCGTGGCGGCGCGCCGCGGTGCTCATCACACCCAGCCGGTCCCGGCCGAACTTCCACAACGTACCCAGCGACGCCGGTCCGGTCGGGCCCGGCGGGGCCTGGCCGGTCCGGGCCGGCGTCACGTCGGCACCTCGTCGCGTCGCGGGTCGAGCTGGCGGAACCGTCCCCGCAGGAACAACACCGGCTCGTCGTCACCGTGACGCCTCGCCGACAGCAGGCGACCGGTGAAGATGGTGTGGTCACCGCCGTCGTAGGCGCGCCACAGCCCGCATTCCAGGTGGGCCAGCGCCCCGTCGATCAGCGGCGCCCCGCTGGCCGGCCCCGGCCGCCAGGCGACCGCGTCGAACTGGGCCTGGCCAAGTGGCCGCCACCGGTCGGCGAAGTGGCGGGCCACCGCCTCCTGGTCGGCGGCGAGCACCGACACCGCGAACGCGCCGGCGCTGACCAGACACTCGTGCATGACCGCCTGCCGGTCCACGCAGATCAGCACCAGCGGTGGGTCCAGGGACACCGAGGCGAAGGAGTTGGCGGTCATCCCGTGCGGTTGGCCGCCGCCGACGGTCACCACGGTGACGCCGGTGGCGAAGGTGCCGAACACCTGGCGTAGGGCGCCCGGGTCGAGTACCTCCCCGGGCGGTGGATGGTCGACGTTCATTTCGTCCTCCTCCTGCCGTGCTCAGGCACGCGCCAGCGCGGAGTACGGCGCCAACGCCCGTACCAGCGCCTCGGGGACCCGGGTCGGAACGGTCCTGGTGTTCGGCCCGCGCATGCAGGCCACCCGTTGCCGGCCCCGGGCCACCGGCAACTCGCCGTCGGCACCCAGCCGGATGTAGTCGAAACTGAACTCCAACTGGGTCTGCGCCAGATCCACCAGCCGCATCCGGATGGCGAGGTCGTCGAAGGCGGTGATCTCGGCGAAGAACTCGCAGTCCACCCGGAGGGTGAACAACTTGAGGTCGGCCTGCACCTCGGCGAGCACACTCGGCGCCCGTTCCTTGAGGAACATCTCCCGGCACCGCCCCTGCCAGCGCAGGTAGTTGACGTAGTAGACGTTGCCCACCACGTTGGTCTCCTCGAAGCCCACCGTGTGGCGGTACTCGTAGTAGTCCGACATCCGGCTCACCGCCCCTGCGCCAGGACGGCGACGACGACCGGGCCCGGGTGGTCACGCAACGTGGTCGCCATCGTGGCGATCCGTTGACTCCCGCTGGCCAGCACCACCCAGCCCGCCGGTCCGCCGGCGAGCTGGGACAGCGGCGTCGGCTGCGGCCGGCCGATCTTCTGCAGACACTCCACCGCGCTCCACACCCGGGTCGCGGCGACGTCGAGCGGCTCGGCGAGCTCGCGGGCCAGCAGTTGGGCCAGCGGCAGGTGGTTGCCGAGCAGGTCACGCCACTCGTCGTCGGAGCGGGCCGCCACCGCTTCGACGTCGCAGCCCAGGTCGCCCGTACCGGTCACACAGAGGGTCACCCCGGCGCTGTGCGCGGCCGAGACCGCCGTACCGGGCAGTTCGGGCCGACCGTCCGGGCGGTGGGTGACCGACACCGGCCGGCCGAGTGCCCGGCCGGCGGCGCGCCCGGTGCGCCCCCGCCGGGTCGTGGCCTCGTCCTCGTCCGGCAGCGCCGGTTCGACGACCACCGCGGTGTCGCTGCCGAGCAGGTCCTGCACGGTGCGCTCCAGGTACGGGCCGAGCAGCGGGGCGACCCACGGTCCGGCACCGCCCTTCTTGCGGACCGCGCGCAGCCGCAGCCCTTCCCACCGCTCGACGACTCTGCCGTCGCCGTCGCGTACCGCGATGTCGTAGTGGTAGGTGTCGCCGTCGCGGCTGCGTTCGACGGCGCAGAACCGGAAGTCGCCCGGACCGACCAGGTCGGCCCCGCCGGGGTGGACCCGGTCGATGCCCTGCGGCAGCAGCGTCGCGTCCGGTACGCACACCTGGTTGGCGTGCATCAGCGCGTCCCGCAGCCCGGGGTCGCCGAGCAGCAGGTCGCCCGGCAGGTACGGGGCGAACCACGCGATCTGCGGGTCGGCCGCGACCTCGGTGTCGATGTGCCGCGCGGCGGCCCGGTGGTAGCGGCGTACCCGCTGGAACCGGGCCCCCTGGAACATGGTGTCCACGTACAGGTCCCGGGCCGGGTCGAGGGCCACCGGCGGCAGTCCGTCGGCGACCTGGTCCGGTGGCCCGTCCGGGGCCGGGTCGGTGTCGAAGCGCAGCCTGGCCCGGAAGTGCTCGGCGGCGAAGGCGGTCTCCGCGCTGCGGATGGTGACGTCCACCGCCGCGTCGTCGACGACGGTCGCGGCGATCCGGACCGTGGTGCTGCCGTCCGGCGGCACCACGATCGGCCGCAGGAACTCGGCCTGCTCGATGCGGGGCACCGTCGACGCCCCGGTCACCGCGGTCGCCACCTGGGCCATCGCCTCCATGCCGAACACCGCCGGGAACAGCAGGTTGCCGTCCAACCGGTGATCGTCGAGGTAGAGGTCGCTGCCCGGGTGCAGGATGGTCTCGCAGACGAGTTCGACACCGTGGTAGCGCACCAACGGCTTGTCGACGAAGCGCAGCAGCGGCAGGTCGGGCAGGTCGTACGCGACCGTGTCGATGCCCGTGGTCCGTCCGCTGACCACCACCACCGGTGGGACGTCGGGATCGCCGACGAGCCGTCGCATCAGCGCCACCCCGTCGTCGAGGGAGATCGGGATCACCCCTTCACGCTGCAGCGACTCGACGACCGACAGCCGTTCGCCCATGCCCACCCCGGACCAGACCGACCACTCCATGCAGACGGCCCGGCACTGCGGATGTTCCCGCTGGAACCGGACGGTCCGTTCGGCGAGCCATTCGTTGGCGGTCGCGTAGTGCGCCTCGCCGCGCAGGCCGGCCCGGCCGATGATGCTGCCGAAGGTGACCAGCAGCCGCAGTTGGTCGGGGTCGACGGCGCCCAGCACCGCGTCCAGCCCGTCGACCTTCGGGGCGAAGGTCTGCCGGACCTGCGCCATGTCGAGGTTGGTCAGCGCCGTCGGCTCGTTGCGCCCGGCACCGTGCAGGACCGCGGTGACCGGCCCGAGAGCGTCCGTGACCTGCGCCACCGCCCGCTGGACCTGGTCGGCGTCGGTGACGTCGGCCCGGCCGTAGTGGACGGTGATCCCGGCGTCGGTCATCCGCCGCAGGTTGGCGGCCAGATCCGGGTCGTCGGCCGGGTCGGAGCGACCCAGTACGGCGAGCCGGGCACCGCTGTCGGCGGCCAGCGCCAGAGCACACTCGGCGGTGATGCCCTTGCCGCCGCCGGTGACCAGCAGGACGTCGTCACCGCCGAGGACCTGCGCGGTGCGTTCGGCCCGTACCGGCAGTGCCCGCAGCACCGGGACCCGCCGGCTGCCGTCGGGTTCGTAGTAGGACTCGACGAACCCGTCGGTCGCGGCGACCTCGGCGCAGACCCACGGCAGCGCCTCGCGGATCAGCGGCACGTGCACCACGGTCACCTTCAGCTGCGGTGCCTCCAGCCGGAGCGTCTTCGCCAGCCCGGCCGCGCCCCGGTCGGACTGGACCAGGACGAAGCGGTCGCCGCCACCGCCGGCGAGCAACTCGCGGGCGGCCCGCAGCGCGAGCTCCACCTCGTCGGCGGGGCACTGCGGGGAGAGGCAGACCAGCACCCCGCCGCCGAGCCCGGCCCGGTCCAGGGCCAGCCGCAGTGGCTCGGCCAGTGGATGGTCGTCGCGGGCGTACACCCGCCAGCCGCCACCGGCCGACGCGCCGCCGGCGGCGGCCACCGGCACCGGGGGACCGGCCGGGTCGAGGTCGATCCGGAAGGCCCGCGACCAGGGCGCGGCACCGTCGACCACGGCCGGCGCGTGGGCGTCGCCGTCGGTCGCCGTCGCGCTGAGCTGGTCGAGGGCGTCGGCGAGCTGACCGACGGTGGCGGTGGCGAAGTTCGTCGGGGTGGCGCTGGCCGCGATGCCGCGCCGGGCGGCCGCCTGGTTGACCAGCTGCCCGACGGTGATGGAGCTCAGGTGCAGGTCGTCGAGGAGTCGACTGTCGTCGCGGACCATCTCCATCGGAAGTTCGGCCCGGTCGGCGGCCATCCGCCGCAGCAGGTCCACGGTCGACTCGGTGTCGTCGACCGGGGTCGCCTCGGCAGCCGGTGCCGCCGCCATGGTCGCCGTCGTGGCGATCGTGACGGTCGGCGCCGCCTCACAGGGGCTGGCGAAGAACGTGAACTCGGCCCCGACCGCCAGGCTGCGGGTCAACCGGCCGTGGAACAGCCCGGAGTGGATGCCCGCGGCGCCGACCACGAACGCGCCCGCCACCACCCGTAGCAGCCCCACCAGGGACTGGCTGTCGGTGTCCAACGCCAGCGCGGGCACGTCGGTGATGGCGGCGGCCAGGCCGCTGAGCACCCGGCCCGGTCCGACCTCGACGAGCAGGTCGACGTCCTTGGCGGCGGCCGCCGCCGCCGGCGCGAACAGCACCGGGTCGACGATCTGCCGGTGCAGCAGGGCCGGCACGTCGGTCTCCGCCGGCAGGACCTCGCCGGTCACCGTCGACACGACCGTACGGTGCAGCTGCTGGAACCGTTCCCCGGTCAGCTGGTCGGCGAAGGCCCCGGCGGCGGGAGCGACCAGCGGCGAGTGGAACGCGTGGGACACCGCCAGCGGGGTCGCCGCCAGCGCGGCCTCCCTGGCCGCTTGGCAGACCCGCTCGACCTGGTCGACCGGGCCGGCGACGACGGTCTGCTGCGGCCCGTTGTATCCGGCGATCACCACGTCGGTGCCGGTGAGCAGCTCCAGCACGATGTCCGGGTCGGCACCGACACCGGCCATCGTGCCGGACGCGCTGTGCGCGGCCATGGTCTGGCCCCGCACCCGCGCGACCCGCAGCAGCGTCTCCTCGTCGATGGCACCGGCCCAGTGCAGCGCCGAGATCTCGCCGAGACTGTGGCCGACCGCGACGGTCGCCTCCACCCCGAGGTTCGCCAGCACGGTGAGGCCGGCCAGCGAACCGGTCACGATCCGGGGCTGGGCCACCGAGGTGGCGACGCCGTCGGCCGACTCCGGCAGGGCCGACCGGCGGTACACCTGGTCCGCCTCGGTGAACCGGCGGCGCAGCGCACCGCCGCTGGTGCCCCGCCCGGACCCCTGGCCGGGGAACAGGTAGCCGATCCGGCCGGGCCCGCTGGCGTAGCCGAGGAAGGCCCGGCCGTCCTCGGTCACCAGGCGGGTCTGGTCGGTGTCGAGCACGTCGAGGACCCGCTGCAGTTGCCGTACCGCGTCCTCCGGCGAGGTGACCACCACCGCCGCCCGGTACGGCAGGTCGCGCAACTCCCGGTGCAACGTGGCGGCGAGGTCGGCCAACTGCGCGTACGCCACCGTCGGCACGAACGAGACCAGCTGGTGCAGCCGTTCGCGCAGCTCGTCGCGGGACAGCGCGTCGACGGCCAGCAGTTCGGCGTCCTGCACCGACGTCGCCAGCGAGAAGGTCCGGCTGTCCAGCCGGCTGCGCCGCCGGGCGTCGCGTTTCTCCAGCACCACGTGGGTGTTGATGCCGCCGAAGCCCATCGCGGTCACACTGGCCCGCACCGGCACGTCGGCGGACCACGGTTCGGCCTGGCGCAGCACCCGCAGCGCGGCATCCGGGCGGGTCAGCTCGTCGTGCGGATCGACGCAGCCGATCGCCGGGGGCAGCACCTCGTGATGCACGGCCATCGCGGCCTTGATCAGGCCGGCCACCCCGGCCGCCGCCTTGGTGTGCCCGATCATGCCTTTGATCGAGCCGATCACCGCCGGTCGCCCGTCAGGATCGGCCGCCTGCCGGGCCAGGGTGAGCGCCTTCAGCTCGGTGCTGTCGCCGACCGCCGTACCGGTGCCGTGTCCCTCGAACAGGCCGACCGTGTCGATGCCGAAGCCGGCCCGCTCGTACGCCCGGTGCAGCGCCAGCTGGTAGCCGCTGACCTCGGGGCGGGTGATGCCGCCCTTGCCGTCGGAGGAGATGCCCCAGCCGGCGATGGTGGCGTAGCTGCGGTGTCCGGCCGCCGTAGCGTCCGGCTCGCGCATCAGCACGATCATCCCGCAGCCCTCACCGGGCCAGAACCCGTTGGAGCCCTTGTCGTACACCCGCATCTCGCCCCGGGCGAGCGCCCCGGTCTTGGCGAATCCGATGATCTCGAACGGGTCGATCGACAGGTCGACCCCGCCGGCGATGGCGACGTCGACCTCGCCGTCGAGCAGCGACTTGCAGGCGGTCGCCACCGACAGCAGCGACGACGAGCAGGCGCCGTCCACCGTGTAGCCGCCGCCCTTGAGATCGAAGTGGTTGCAGATCCGCCCGGCGATGGTGTTGGACAGACCGCCGGCGAGGGTGTCCTCGTCGATGGCCGGGAACGGAGCCTTGTAGCTGGTTTCCAGGTCGGCCAGGAACGCACCGAGCTGCTCGTCGTCCCAGTCCTGTTCCTTGAGCGCGGCGGCGACCATCCGGCGGACGTACGGCCAGCGCAGCCGCATCAGGTTGGCCCGGGAGAACTCGCCGGTGAGGCTGTTTCCGACGACCACGCTGGTCCGTTCGCGGGGCAGCCCTTCGGCCATCGGGAACCCGGCGTCGGCCAGGGCCGTCGCGGCGACGTCCAGGGCCAGCCAGTGGGTCAGGTCCGTCGACCGGTAGGTGCTTCCGGCGATCTTGTACGCGATCCGGTCGAACTCGTACCCCTCGATGACGGCGGCGTTGCGGGCGTAGAACCGGTCCGGAGCGGCCGGGTCGGCGTCCCAGTAGTCGGCCAGCCGCATCCGTACGTCCGGCAGTCGGCGGAACGCCCGCCGCCCGGCGAGGGCGTTGTCCCACAGCTCCCGCGGCGATGTGGCGTCCGGGTAGCGGCAGGCCATGCCGACGATGGAGATCCTGGTCACGCCACCACCACCTCCTTCGTGTTCGTCGGTGTGGTCAGCGGTGTCGCGGTCGGGTCGCCCGCTGCGGCAGCGGCGGCGCGGGCCTGGGCCTCGTTGGCCTCGCGGACCTTGTTGACGATGTGCACGGACCAGAGGAAGATGCCCCGGACGGCGCACACCGCCGCCGTGGCGAAGAACAGCCCGTACGCGATGCCGGCGCCGGTGAGCATGCCGTAGACCAGCGCCACGCTGCCGCCGAAGGCGACCTGCGAGGCCGGTTTGGACGGGCTGGTCCCCGGGTCGGTGATCATGTAGTTGGTGAACAGGACGAACGCCACGCCGGTCATGGTGGCCAGCCCACCCAGGATCGAGGTGTCGAGCAGGACGCCGCGCACGACCGACTGCAGCGCGAAGACCCCGAGCCAGGCACCGATCAGCCACATCCGGCCGGTCAGCTTGGCGTTGAGCATCGTCCCCAGGCCGAGAATGGCCAGTGGCAGGAACCAGTCGACGAAGCCGTCCACGTTCTCGGTGAAGTGGTACGGCGGCGCGATGCTGGCCCACGGGAAGACGACGAGGATCATCATGATCCCGAAGTTCGACGGGTTCATGTAGTGCCGCAGCCGGCCCCGTACCGGTGCCCGCAGCACCCACTTGGCGCCGATCGCCACCGCGACACCGAACATCATCGCGAGGATCTGGTCGTTGACGTAGGTCAGCATGTTCACCGCCAGCGCGGTGATGTGCGCCGGGTACAGGAACTCGGCGAGTCCGCGTACCCCGCCGCCGAGGAACCGTGGCGGGCGACCTTCGGTCCGGGCGCCGATGATCTCCAGGCCGATCTCGATCGTGTACGCCGTGGCGAGCGCGACGAACGGCCACAGCCACGGTTGCTCGAAGCCGAGCACGGTGTATCCCAGGATGTTGAACACCGTGATCGAGATGGCGAACCGGCGGAGCGCGGTGACGACTTTGGGGTCGTGCCGGGGGGCGGAACGGGCGGTCTGCGGGGTGGTCGTGGTCATCGGTTCACCTCACCGTGGCCTGGGACCCGAGCTGTACGGAGTGCCAGCCGGGGGTCATCTCAAGGGTCTGTTCGTGTGCCTGACCAGTGCGGTCCCGCCAGCTGATCTGCACCTGCACCGGCCCGGTCACCTCGCCGAGTCCGATGTGCACCTCGTGGCTGCGGTGGCCGGAGTGGCCGCTGCCGCCGTCGACCCGGGACAGGAAGACCCGCCCGTCGGCGGTGGTGGCGACGACCTGGGCACCGGTCGCCGGCGAACCGGCCTGCCCGGGGTCGGCGTCGTGCGGGTGGGTCAGGTGCAGGCCGAGGAAGGCACCGGCCGACGGGCTGTCGTTGTGGTAGTAGACCGGTTCGGCCCACTGCCGGGCGACCGCCCAGTCGAGCAGCCCGTCGCCGTCGGCGTCGCCGGTGGCGATGCCCCGGGTCGGCACCGGCACCGCCAGACCGAGTTCGGCAGCCACGTCGACGTAGCGTCCGGTCTCGTCGGGTACGAAGAACCGCAGGGTCTGCCCACCGGCGACGTCGTCACCGGCGCGTACGTTCGGCCACCAGGCCGGATCGGACAGCAGCAGGTCGTTCGCGGTCGCCAGTTCCTGCAGCTGCGGCCACCGGTTGACCTCGCCCTTGACGAATCCGAGCGCCTGGGTGACCACGGTCTGGCCGCTGTTGTTGAAGTCGGCCAGTTTGGTGTCCCAGCCCCAGCCGGACCAGGCCAGGCCCATCGGCGCGCTGCGGTCGGTGAAGGGCGCCTCACCGGCGGCGAGCCGGCGACGCATCTCCTCGGTGTCGGCGGCGTCGTTGATGAAGGCGTAGTTGCTCTCCACGATGCCGAACGACGTGGTGATGTTGCTGACGAACAGGTCGTAGTTGCCGTCCCCGTCGAGGTCACCGAAGTCGACGCCCATGCCCTTGAACGAGTCCACGCCGAGCTGCTTGGACTTCGGCACGGTGCCCTTGCGGACCGCCTCGACCATGGCGAAGTCGATGTTGCCCGGGGTGGACCGGTTGTGCAGCAGCCGGTCGGGGCCGAAGTCGTGCGCCAGGTACAGCTCCGGCAGCAGGTCGCCGTCGAGGTCGACCGCGCCCGAGGCCAGCGCCCAGCCGGTCGAGGCGTCGGCGGGGATGGCGTCGTCGACGCGTTCGTAGCGCACCGTCGGCGTGGCGCCGCTGGTCGCCCCGGCCCACCGGAAGATGTAGTCCGGGCCGCCGTTGAGCCCGTGGGACATCGAGTGGTTCATCTCCACCCCGCCGTACACCGTGTGGTCGAGCACCGGGCTGTGCGGGAAGTAGTTGCCGACGTGGATGTCCTCGTAGCCGTCGCCGTCGAAGTCGGCGACGGTGACCGTGTTGGTGTTCCAGTCAGGGCCGGTGTAGCCCGATCCGGACGGCCCCGGCATCAGTTCGGTCGGCTGGTAGCTGTCCGGGCCGAGTTCGTCGACGTCGGCTTTGGCCAGGTAGATGATCGGGGTGCGGCCCCACAGGTAGACCAGCAGGTCCATCCGGCCGTCGGCGTTGAAGTCACCGGGTGCGCAGCCCATCGGCGCCATCGCGAAGTGCATGGGCAGCGGGTCCGGGTCGAGCGCGAACGGTGCGTACCGGGCCGGACTGTCCGGCGTCGGGCTCACCACGACCTGGTCGATCCGGGGATCGGTGACGCACAGGTCGTTGGCCAGGCCGTCGCCGTCGAGGTCGTTCATGGCGATCGCGGCACCGACCGAGGAGATCCAGGCGTCGATGTGTTCGTACTCCTGGTTGACCTTGCGGATCGACTGCTGGGTGAAGCCACCCGGCATCGCGATCGACATCGGCGTGAAGGAGTAGCCGGCGGCCAGGCCCGCACGGGTGTCAGCGGCGTAGCCGGGCTGACGGGCGAGCACGAACAGGCTCACCATCAGCAGGACCGCGATGACCCCGGCGAGTTGCCGGCGAAGCAAGCCAACTGTCGACGACACGGACTAGCACCTCCCAAGAGAGACGAACTGGCTGGCGGCCCGCTCCCGCCACACCTCGTAGGCCGGCACCGGGCCGGTGGTCGCGGGGTCGGGCCGGGTCTGCCGGCTGACCGCCGCCGCGTCGGACACGGACATTCCGCAGAAGATCTCGGTGGCGAGCTCGTTGTGCGACACCACCAGGCCGGCCCGCACCCGTGCCTCGGCCGCGAAGGCGCTGGCCTGGGCGACCTGCGGCCGGGCGTCACCGGCGCGGTCCCACAACGTCCGGAGCTCGTCGGCGTCGGCGCCGCCGGCGTAGGTCGCCGCCAACGCGGCACCGCTGTACAGGTCGGCACGCCGGTGGGGAGCGAAGGCGTCGATCAGCTCGGCCACCCGCTGCGGGTCGCTGCCCCCGACGAACCAGCTGGCCCGGCCGACGCCCTGGTCGATCGCGCGGCTGGCGTACCAGCGTGGTCCGCTGATCGGCCACGGAAAGTCGGTTTCCTCGTGCTGCTGGTGGACGTACCGGTCGGTGTGGAAGTACGCCTGGTGGAATCCGTACCCGTCCAGGGCCAGCCAGCGCAGCAGCGGATCCGGCGCGGTCAGTGTCCGCCACCGGAATCTCGGCAACCGGGCCATTGCCCAGCCGATGCCGACGTAGGCCATGTAGACGTGTGCGTCTCCCGGACCGGCCAGGAAACGTGAAACGTGGTCGGAACGGCCGAACGGCAGTGCGTCGAGAATGGCGAAACCCATGGCTGCGCCCTCGTAGGCGAAACCTTGGTAGCGCACCGGCAGGTCGGCCAGTGGCGTGGCGACCTCCGCTGGTGTGCCCGCCTCCATGGCCGCCGCGTATCCGGCGATGAAGGACCGCCCGACGGTCTCCAGAACGTCGCGTGAGGTGGAGTTCTTGGCATGGAAGCCGCGGACTTCCAAGGTCGTCTCGGAAAGCTTCGGCGTCAGGAGCGCGCGTCTCGTCTTACGCCAGTACGTTGCCAACTCTCTCCCTCACTTGTCCTCGATGAATGGCAGTCGTCGCCCCGTATCATGGCCAGCAGGGCGACGGAATTCCTTCTTTGGAAATGCCACGTTGGGGAATTTCTCCGAAATTGCTCGATAATGCGGAACGGGCATGCGTGAACCGGCCGTCGACGGTGACAGCCGTTTCTTCGCGTTGCTCTGATTTCTGTTGTTCAGTGCTGGGTCGAATGCAGGCCAGGGGCGAATCTCTCCCGTATGCGTCGCCGCCATGTCTCGTAGGCCGGCGGGCCGTCAGGCCGGCCTGCGCCAGAACGGGTGTCGTCGGCGTCCGTACCGTCGGTGTCGGTCACCGCGACCTCGTCGGCGAGCGCGGCGGCGGCGGCGGCCGACGTCCCGGTCAGCACCTGGGTCGCGGTCTCCACGTGGGCCGGCACGAAGCCGGACTCGGCGCGGGCCTTGGCGGCGAACACCGCGCCCTGGGCGAGCTCCGCGCGGTACGGGCCGGCCAGCTCCGGTAGCAGGTCGAGCTCACCGCCGGCGAAGGTCGCCGCCAGCCCGACACCACTGAACAGGTCCGCCCGGCGGGCCGGTGCGAACTCTTCGACGGCGGCGGCGACCGCCCGTGGCTGACCGCCGTGGATGAACCACAACGCCCGGCCGATGCCCTGGTCGAAGGCGCGGCCGAAGTAGTCGGGCCGGCCGAGCCACGGGTAGGGCGCCGGCTGCCGCTGCTCGACGACCCAGCGTCGGGTGTGGAAGTACGCCCGGTCGAAGCCGAGCCCGTCGACCGCCAGCCACGACATGGTGGGGTGGTAGGGCAGCCCGGCCAGGTCGGGCAGCACCTTGCGCCACAGCGGCCGGGGCAGCCGGGCCATCGCGAACCCGATCCCGATGTACGCCAGCAGCAGGTGCGGCCGGCCGCTGCCGGTGAGCAGGTCGCGGGTGCGCCGGCCGCGCCGGGCGCCGGTGACGTCCCGTACGGTGAGTGCCATCGTCGCCCCTTCGTAGGCGAAGCCCCGCAGCTCCTGCTCGACCAGCTCCAGCCGGCGTTCCAGCTCCCACAGGTCGGTGCTGTCGATGGCCCACTCGAAGCCGCAGATCACCGCCTGGGGGACCGCCTCCAACCGGCGGGCGGCCGGTGCCGATGCGCCGGGAAAGCCCCGGCGCGCGAAGGTGACCTCGGCCAGCGGTGGCGCCAGGGCCAACCGCCGGACGGCGCCGATGACGCCTGCCATGCGTTTCTCCATTCCGGTACGGGTGCCTGCCGATGCCGGCACCGGCCGGCGCGGGCAGCCGGTGCCCCTTTGGGTCGGCTATCCGGTCCGGGCGTGCCGGCCCGACGGCGGCGCCTCGGGCAGGACCGGGTCGGTCGGGACGTGCCAGGCGCCGACCCGACGAGCCGCTGCGAAGCTGGCCCAGGCCGCGGCCTCGATCAGCGTCTGGTCGCCCGGGTGGTGCCGGCGGAATTCCGCGACCGTCTCGTTGTCCACCTGGTACGACGCCAGGGCGGTGAGCAGCGCCAACCGTGCGGCAGCCTGATCGGGTGGGCCCAGCGGGGCGACGAGGTCCTCACACCACTGCCGGGCCAGCCCTGTCTCCTCGCCGCGCCAGCTCGCCAGCCGCTCCTCGACCAACTGCCGGACCGGCGCGGACAGGCAGCGTTCGCCGGCGGCGGCCAGTGCCGCGTACGACCGGGCCGTCGCCTGGGCGACCGTCGGGTCACCGGCCGCCCAGCCGGCGTCGGCCGGCAGCGCCGCCGCCGGCAGCAGCGGCAGCGACCGCCCCGGTACGGGTGCCGCCCGCAGCGTCGGGTCGAGCTGCCGGCCGACGACGTGCTTGAACCGTCGCCGTGCCGCCGGGGTGAGTCCGGGTGGCAGCAGGAAGCTGGTCAGGAAGACGTTGACCATCCGGTTCAGGTAGTGGAAGGCGACGACGACGCCGACCAGCTCCGGCCGTTGCGCTTCGGTGAACGGCACCGGTGTCGGGTCGTCCGGCAGATGGGCGCTGCGGGCCCATTCGACCAGCGCCCGTAGCCGCGGGTCCGTCATCGTCTGTGGCCGGTCGGCGACGACCGCCTCGGCGTCGTGCTCGCCGGCCTGCGGGTACAGCCCGGTGCTGTGC
Source organism: Solwaraspora sp. WMMA2101 (assembly GCF_049179175.1). Classification (NCBI taxonomy): domain Bacteria; kingdom Bacillati; phylum Actinomycetota; class Actinomycetes; order Micromonosporales; family Micromonosporaceae; genus Solwaraspora; species Solwaraspora sp. WMMA2101. The sequence goes on from NZ_JBMHMA010000006.1 coordinate 5,197,838, forward strand.
ATGTCCACGCAGTACGGGCAGATGTTGGCGACCGACACTCCGGCGGCGACCGCCTCCTTGGCGACGCGGTCCACCGCGCCCACCACCAGCAGCGGTTCGCGCATCAGCATCCAGAAGGCGCTGAGTGTCTCCGGTGCCGGCGAGTGGAGCAGGACCGGTGGGATGACCAGCCGCATCTCCTCGGCGCACTGGGCGTACACGGTCGCGACCGTGCCGAGCGCCGACTGCTCGGACACCGGACGGACGTGTCGCACCTGGCGTTGGGCGACCGACGCGACGACCCGTCGGATGACCATCGTGGCTCCCTCATGGTGCGGCGATCGGATGATGCGGCGATCGGATGATGCGGCGTACGGATGATGCGGTGTCAGTCCGATCACTGAAGGTGATCGCATGTTCATCAGAATGCCGACCGGTGGACGTCTGAGGGAACTTCCATATTGCCGAGGTGCCCTGGTCACGGGGCCGGATAGCGGCGCTGCCCGATCGCCGGGGCGCTGATTGTCGGACCCTGCGGCTAGGGTGGGATGAACTGTTGTCACAACGTCACATACGGTGACAATTGGAGGGGTGGGAGTGCAGCACCTGCACCTGTCCGACGCCGTGCGGCCGGCCGACGGCGACGAGGTCATCGCCGACGTCGCCGCCGCCGTCGGCCACATCGGGCGGATCTGCTTCAAGACCGGACCACCACGGCGGGTCGGTGTCGAACTCGAATGGACCGTGCACCACGTGGACGACCCTGCCCGTCCACTCGACCCGGAGATCCTCGGCCGGGCGCTCGGCGACCACGCCCCACCCACCCTGCGCCGCGACAGCCCGCACCGACCCCTGCCGCACGGCGGGCAGGTCACCGTCGAGCCCGGCGGCCAGGTGGAGATCTCCAGCCTGCCGGTCGACTCCGTCGTCGACCTGCACCGGCGCACCGTCGCCGACACCGCCGCCCTCGACGCCCGGCTCGCCCGGGCCGGCCTGCGGCTCGGCTCCCACGGCTGCGACCCGCACCGGCCGCCCCGGCGCATCCTGCACAACCGCCGGTACACCGCGATGGCCGACGCCTTCGGCCGGTACGGCGCGGCCGGAGCGACCATGATGTGCGCCACCGCCGGCCTGCAGGTGTGCCTCGACGCCGGGACCCCCGCCCAACTGCCGCTGCGCTGGGCGGCCGCGCACGCACTCGGGCCGGTGCTGCTGGCGACCTTCGCCAACTCGGCACGGTACGCCGACCGGGACACCGGCTGGGTGTCGCACCGGATGCGGACCTGGCTCACCCTCGACCCGGCCCGCACCGCCCCGCCGACCGCCGTCGCGCCGGGGCAGCCGCGGGGAGAGCCGGCGGGACAACCGCCGACGGACCCGGTGGCGGCCTGGACCCGCCGGGTCCTGGACACCCCGCCGCTGTTCATCGCCGACGGGCGGCACGGCTGGTCCCGGTCCGGCGCCGTCGGGTTCGGCGACTGGATCCGCAGCGGGCTGCCCCGCCCACCCACCTACGCCGACCTGTCGCTGCACCTGAGCACGCTCTTCCCCCCGGTACGCCCGCAGGGCCACCTGGAGATCCGCTACCTCGACGCCCAACCGGCCGACGACTGGCTGGCGCCGGTCGCCGTACTGGCCAGCCTGTTCGCCCGCGACGAGACGCTGCGTACCGCGTGGCGCCACGCCGCCCCGGTCGCCGACCGGTGGGCCGACGCCGCCCGCGTCGGTCTGGCCGACCCGGCGTTGGCCGCCGCCGCACGGGCCGTCGTCGGCCTCGCCTGCGACCACCTCGCCGACACCGGCCTGCCGGCGACGACCGCCACCACGATCCGGCACTCGCTGCGTCGCCGGCTGCCGAAGGAGGACCTGTGACCGGACCGACCGACCTACGCGCCGTACTCGCCGACGACCTCGACCGCGCCCGACGACGCAGCAGCGCCCTCACCGACGCCGTCGACGACGCCGACCTGGTCCGCCAGCATTCGCGGCTGATGTCGCCGCTGGTCTGGGACCTGGCCCACATCGGCAACCAGGAGGAACTCTGGCTGGTCCGCGACGTCGGCGGCCGGGATCCGGTCCGCGCCGACATCGACCACCTGTACGACGCGTTCAAGCACGCCCGCGCCGACCGCCCCGCGCTGCCGCTGCTGGACCCGACCGAGGCGCGCGCCTACACCCGTACCGTCCGGGACAAGGTCCTCGACCTGCTCGACACGGTGGCGTTCGACGGCCGACCACTGGTCGAGCAGGGCTTCGCCTTCGGGATGATCGTCCAGCACGAGCAGCAGCACGACGAGACGATGCTCGCCACCCACCAGTTGCGGACCGGGCCGCCGGTGCTCACCGCCGCGCCCACCCCGCCGTCGGCCGGGCCGGTCGACGGCGAGGTGCTCATCCCCGCCGGGCCGTTCACCATGGGCACCTCCACCGAGCCGTGGGCGCTGGACAACGAACGCCCCGCGCACCCGGTCGACGTGCCGGCGTTCCTCATCGACCGCGCGCCGGTGACCAACGCCCGCTACCAGCGTTTCATCGACGACGGCGGCTACCACGACGAGCGATGGTGGAGCCCGCAGGGCTGGGCCCACCGGCTGCGGGCCGCGCTCGCCGGGCCGGCCCACTGGCACGGCGACGGCAGCGCCACCCGGTTCGGCCGACGGTCGGCGATCGTGCCCGACGAGCCGGTGGTGCACGTCGGCTGGTACGAGGCGCAGGCGTACGCGAACTGGGCCGGCCGTCGGCTGCCCACCGAGGCCGAATGGGAGAAGGCCGCCCGGTACGACCCGTCGACCGGCCGGTCCCGCCGCTACCCGTGGGGCGACGACGATCCGCGACCCGAGCACGCCAACCTGGGCCAGCGGCACCTGTCCCCGGCCCCGGTGGGCGCCTACCCGGCCGGTGCCTCACCGGCCGGGGTGCACCAGCTGATCGGCGACGTGTGGGAGTGGACCGACACCTGGTTCGACGGCTACCCCGGCTTCACCGCCTTCCCGTACCGGGAGTATTCGCAGGTCTTCTTCGGCCGCGACCACCGGGTGCTGCGCGGCGGCTCGTTCGGCACCGACCGGTCCGCCTGCCGGGGCACCTTCCGCAACTGGGACTATCCGATCCGGCGGCAGATCTTCAGCGGCTTCCGGACCGCCCGCGACCCGCTGCCCGGCGAGGTCGCCTAGTGTGCCGCCACCAGCTGTACCTGGGCCCACCCACGAGCCTGGCGACGCTGCTGATCGATCCGGCGCACAGCCTGTACCGCCAGTCCTGGGCACCCCGGCAGATGCGGGGCGGCGGCACGGTCAACGCCGACGGGTTCGGCATCGGCTGGTACACCGGCACCGGCACCGGGTCCGCAACCGGCGCAGGTCCGGTCCGGTACCGCCGGGCCGTACCGATCTGGGCCGACCAGAGCCTGCCCGAACTGGCCCGGGCCACCGTCACCGGCGCGCTGCTCGCCGCCGTCCGCTCGGCCACCCCCGGGATGCCGGTGGTCGAGACGGCCTGCGCCCCGCACGCCGAGGGCCGCTGGTTGTTCAGCCACAACGGGGTGGTGGCCGGCTGGCCGGGCAGCGTCGCCGACCTCGCCGCCACCCTGCCGGTGACCGACCTGCTCACCCTCGACGCACCGACCGACGCCGCGCTGCTGTGGGCGCTGGTGCGCCACCGGCTGCGGGCCGGCGTCCCACCCGCCGCCGCGATCGCCGACACCGTCACCAGCGTGCTCGCGGTGGCCCCGGCGTCCCGGCTCAACCTGCTGCTCACCGACGGCGAACAGGGCTGGGCCAGCACCGTCGGCCACAGCCTGGCCGTCCGGGCCGCCCCGGACCGGATCGTCGTCGCCTCCGAACCCACCGACGACGATCCGGGGTGGACCGCCGTACCGGACCACCGACTCGTCGTCGTGACCCCGACCGCCTACACCGTGGAGGAACTGTGCGGATCGACATCGCACTGACCGAGGCCGACCAGCTGCAGGCGTTGCGCGCCGACGTCCGGCTGGGGCTGACCGCCGAGGCGAAGTGGCTGCCGCCGAAGTGGTTCTACGACAAGTACGGCAGCGAACTGTTCGACCGCATCACCACCCTGGCCGAGTACTACCCGACCCGGGCCGAACGCGCCGCGCTGACCGCGCACGCCGCCGACATCGCCGCCGCCACCCGGGCGGTCACCCTGGTGGAGCTGGGCAGCGGATCGTCGGAGAAGACCCGGCTGCTGCTCGACGCGCTGGGCCGGGCCGGCAGTCTGGACCGGTTCGTGGCACTGGACGTCTCCGAATCGGCGCTGCGCGACGCCGCCACCGCGCTGCACCACGACTACCCGCAGCTGACGGTCCACGCGATCGTCGGTGACTTCACCCGGCACCTGGACCGGATTCCGGCTGACGACCACCGGCTGGTCGCCTTCCTCGGCGGCACCATCGGCAACCTGGTGCCGGCCGAACGGGCCGAGTTCCTGGCGGCGGTGCGCGCGGTGCTGCGGCCCGGTGAATGGCTGCTGCTCGGCACCGACCTGGTCAAGGCGGAGTCGACCCTGGTCGCCGCCTACGACGACGCCCAGGGGGTGACCGCCGAGTTCAACCGCAACGTGCTGCACGTGGTCAACCGCCAGCTCGGCGCCGACTTCGACCCGACGGCGTTCCGGCACGTTGCCCGTTGGGACGCCGGGCACGAATGGATCGAGATGCGGTTGCGGGCCGAGCGGGCCATGACGGTCGAGGTCGCCGACCTGGACCTGACGGTGCCGTTCGCCGCCGGGGAGGAGCTGCGGACCGAGGTGTCGGCGAAGTTCCGCCGGGCCGGCGTGACCGCCGAGCTGGCCGCTGCCGGGTTCGAGCTGACCCACTGGTGGACCGACCCGGCCGGCCGCTTCGCGATCAGCCTGTCCCATTGCCGCTGACAGTCAGTCCGCCTGGGTGCGGGTGAGCCGGCGCAGGAACTGCCGGGTGCGCGGGTGCTCGGGGCTGTCGAGCACCCGCTGCGCCGGCCCCTGCTCGTAGATGGCACCGTCCGCGAGGAAGCAGACCCGGTCGGCGACCTCGCGGGCGAACCCCATCTCGTGGGTGGCGATCAGCATGGTCATCCCGTCGGTCTTCAGCTCCCGGATCAACGCCAGCACCTCACCGACCAGTTCCGGATCCAGCGCCGAGGTGACCTCGTCGAGCAGCAGCAGCCGGGGCGCGTTGATCAAGGTCCGGGCGATCGCCGCCCGCTGCTGCTGGCCGCCGGAGAGCCGGTCCGGGTACTGCTTCGCCTGATCGGCCAGCCCGACGCGGTCCAGCAGCTCCATCGCCCGCCGCTGCGCCTGCGCCCGCCCGACCCGGTGCACCCGGCGCGGCGCCAACGTGACGTTGTCCAGCACGGTCAGGTGCGGAAACAGGTTGTACGACTGGAACACCAACCCGACGCGCTGGCGTACCTGATCGGGGTCGACCCGTGGGTCGGTGATGTCCCGACCGTCCAGGTGGATCGTGCCGTCGTCGACGGTCTCCAGCAGGTTGACGCACCGCAGCAGGGTCGACTTGCCGGAGCCACTGCCGCCGATCAGCGCCACCACCTCGTGCTCGGCCACCTCCAGACACAGATCGCGCAGCACGACCCGGTCACCGAAGACCTTGCGGACCCCGGCACAGACCAGCACCGGCGGCCCACCGCGCCCGCCCGGGTCCGCCGTCGCTGTCACGCCGTACCGGCCCAGGTCTGCCGCCGGGCGGCCCGCATGGTCACCTGGTCGGTGACCGCCACCAGCGGGATCGCCAGCAGGATGAACAGCACCCCGGCCACCACGTACGGGGTGAAGTTGTAGCTGGTCGCGGTCTCGATCTGGGCGGCGCGGATCGCATCGATCGGCCCGGCCAACGAGATCAGGCCGACGTCCTTCTGCAGCGCCACCAGGTCGTTGAGCAGCGGTGGCGCGACCCGCCGGACCGCCTGCGGCAGCACCACGTACCGCATCGTCTGCGCGTGGCTGAGCCCCAGCGACCGGGCGGCGGCCCGCTGCGCCGGATGCACCGACTCGATGCCGGCCCGGAACACCTCCGCCAGGTAGGCGCCGTAGGTGACGACCAGCGCGCAGCCGCCGAGGACCAGCACCGACGGCGTGCCGGCCAGCCGCAGCCCCGGCACCCCGAAGGTGAACAGGTACAGCACGATGATCAGCGGGGCGCCCCGGAACACGTACGTGTAGGACGTCGCGGCGGCCCGCAGCGGAAAGAACACCGCCGGGCGCAGGGTCCGGGCCAGCGCGACCGCCAACCCCAGCGCCAACGCCCCGGCGGCGCAGAACACCAGCAGCCGTACGTTGAGCCAGAGCCCGCGCAGCACCGCCGGCAGCGCGTCGGCCGCCACCGCCGGGTCGAAGAAGGACTGCTGGACCCGGGGCCAGCCAGGGGAGTTGCGGACCGCCACCACCAGCAGGGTGCCGAGCACCGCCGTGGAGGCGGCGGCGATCAGCACCGACCGGACGCTTTGCCGGCGGCGGTACGCGTCCCGCCCTCGCTGCAGCTCACTGGGCTGATAGCCGGCGGACGGCAGAGCGCTGCCGGCCGGTGCCGTGGAACCGCGCACTGGTCAGGACAGGACCGGCGCGCCGGCCACGTCGGCCAGCCACTCGGCCTGCAGGCTGTCCAGGGTGCCGTTGCCGCGTAGCTCGTCGACGGCGGCGCTGACGCACGCCGTCAACGACGATCCCTTGTCGAGCACCAGGCCGAACTGTTCCGGCTGGCCGGACGGCTGCGCCAGCTGCCCGACGATCGTGGCGTCGTCGATCTCGGCGGCGGTGACGTAGAACGCGGTCGGCAGGTCCAGCACCAGCGCGTCGATGGTGCCGTTGCGCAGCGCCGCCTTGGCGTCGTCGTTGTTGTTGAACACCGCCGGCTCGGCCGTCGGCGCGATCACTTCGGTGATCGCCCGGTAGCTGGTCGTGCCGACCTGTGCGCCGAGCTTGACCTCGCGCAACTCGGCCAGGGTCGTCGCGGCGGCCGCCGGCGTACCCTCCAGCGCGATCACCGCCTGGGTGACGTCGTAGTACGGGCTGGAGAAGTCGACCGCAGCCCGGCGCTCCTCGGTGATGGAGAACTGGTTGATGTCGACGTCGAACTCCTTGGGTCCGGGAGCGATCGCGGTGGCGAACGGCACCCGTACCCAGGCAACCTTGTCCGGCTCGTAGCCGAGCTGGTTGGCGACCGCGTACGCCACCGCCCCCTCGAAGCCGGAACCGTTCTCCGGGGCGTCGTCGACGAACCACGGTGGGTACGCCGGCTGGTCGGTGCCGACGGTCAACGTTCCAGGCACGACGGTCTCCAGCCGCTGCGGTTCGCAGGCGTCCGCCGTCGGCGGATCCACCGGCGGGTCGTCCGCCTGTGGCGAGCAGCCGGCGAGCGCGACGGCCACCGCACCGGCGGTGAGTACGCCGAGCAGGCCGTTCGTCCGATGTGACCTCAGCATGACCGCTCCTCGATGTCCGGTGGATGCGCCGGGCCGGCGGTTACATTCGATCAGCCGCCGGCCCGACGATCAACGGGCGTCGCCCCGCTCCGGATGATCGCCGTCATCGACAGCCGTGCCGGGTGGCTCGATCACCGGCAGCCCGGCGGCCCGCCAGGCCGCGAAGCCGCCGTCGAGGTCGGTGGCCAGCGGCAGACCGGTGTCCTGAAGCGACGCGGCGGCCAGCGACGACGCGTATCCCTCCTGGCAGACGACGATCGGCCACAGTCGAGGGCTGTCGGCGACGTCGAGCCGCGCCGCGCTGTGCGGGTCGAGCCGCCACTCCAGCACGTTGCGTTCGATCACGTACGCCCCGGGGATCTCGCCGTGCGCCGCGCGTTGAGCGGCCGGACGGATGTCGACCAGCACCGCTTCGCCGTCCTGCTGAGCCTGGTAGGCGGTCCGGGCGTCGACCCGGTCGAGGCGGCCGCGGACCTTGTCCAGCAGCCGGTCGATGCCGGGTTCCGGGGTGCCGGGTTCCGGGGTCACCATGGTTCCTCCGTGATCATGTCCGTCCTCCTTGCCCCAACGCCCGCCGACGCGCCAGCCGCCCGGCGACCAGTTCGGCGACCGCAGTCCCCGCCAGATGCAACGGTGCCGCCGTGATCCCCACCGCCCGCGCCGCCGACCAGTACGCCGCCGCCAACTCCGTCTCCACCAGACCGTGCACCAGCGGCAGATCCGGCCGCGCTGCCTGCAACAACGACTCCACCTGGCAGGACGCCACCGCGTCCGGCAACGCGCCACGGGCGGCGTACCCGGCCACCGCGACCGGCGGTAGCCCGGCGGGCAGCAGCCGGCGCACCGTACCGCAGTCGAGCAGGCCACCACCGACCACCAGCACGTCGCCGTCGCGGCGCATCCGGTCCAGCGCCGCGCCCGGGTCGACACAGTACGGGAACGAGTCGTCGACCAGCACCGTACCCGGCCGCAGCCGGTCGACGTCGACGATCGCCGACGAGGCACTCACCGCCGCCACGATCGTCGCCGCCGCGTACACCGCCGGCGCGACGGCCGGGGTCGAGTCGGCCCAGACCAGCTTGCCACGGAACCCCAGCCGGCGCAGCCGCTGCGGGTAGTCGACCAGCCGCTGCCGGCTGCCCGGCAGGTCCGCCAGCACGATCCGGGGCGGGTGCGGCCCACCGTGGCGCAGCAGCAGCTCCACCGCCGACCGGCCGATCGACCCCAGCCCGACGACGGCCAACGGGCCGGCGGTCAGGTCACGGCCGGCAGCCGCCAGCGCGGCGAGCGTGGTCAGCACCACCGAGGTGGCGGTGGCCGCGTGCCCGGTCGTCACCCGTACCGCCGGGTCGACCTGCCGGACCATGTCGAAGTCGACCTGCCGGACCACGTCGAAGCCGTAGCCGGTGACCGACGGCAGCATGCCGGCCATCGACACGCAGCGGGCACCGGCCCGCGCGGCGAGCCGGACCGCGTCGGCGGTCACCGCCGCCAGACCGGGCCCGAGTTCGTCGGCGAAGACCGGCAGGCAGACGAACCCGGACCGGCCGAACGGGGTGACCAGCTCCTCCAGCAGCCGGGGTGCCCCGGTCGGGAACAGCAGTTCCCGGATGCGTTCCCGGGGCAGCTCGACCGCTGACATCCCGGCCAGCGCCGCCAGCTGCGTCGGTGCCGGAAGGTAGCCGACGATCGCCGCGTCCAACGCGGTGCCGACAGCGGCGCCGACCAGGTCGGTCCCGGCTGCGGCGGTGACCCGGTCGGTGTCCGTCGTCGCCGCACCGACCAGGTCGGCTTCGATCGCCGCGACGAAGCCGGCGAATCGGTCGGCGTCCATCGCCGCAGCTGCGGCCCGTACGGCGACGCGCAGCCCGTCGCCGACCGGCCGGACGGTCAGCAGGACGTCGGTGCCGACCGGTGGCGGCTCCAGCTCACTGTCGGTGTCGTCCGGCTCGACGGTCAGCCCGCCGGTGGCCGTCGGTCCGAGCCCGGTGAAGTCCAACGAGCTGAAAATGAACTGCGCCCCGAGCAGCGCCAACGGTCCATCGTCGGTACCGGCGCTGTCGGGCCCGTGCCGGCGGCCGGCGGCGACCTCGGCGGCCACCCGCGCCAGATCGGCACCGAACCCGCCGTCACCCGACAGGGCAGTGTCGGTGAGCCGCAGCGGCAGCAGCACCGCGCACGGGCCGAACAGCCGGTGCAGGTCCGGCAGCGGATGGTCGCGGCCGGTCACGGTCAGCCCGACCACCAGGTCACCCTGGCCGGTCAGCCGGGCCAACCCCCGGTGGTACGCGGTGAGCACCGGCGCGTACCCGGTGGTGCCCGCCGCTGCGGCCAGCCGACGCAGCCCGGCGGTGGCCGTACCGTCCAAGGTGAACCCGCCGGTGCGGGCCGGCGCTGCACCATCGGCGGTGTGCTCGCGCAGCGTCGGCGGCCGGTACGGCGAGGCGAACCGCTCCCGCCACCAGCGCAGCGCCACCGGATCCGGCACCTGGCGGTGCAGCCAGTCGACGTAGTCGCGGAACGTGGTCCGGGGCGGCGGTGCCGCCTCGCCGGTGGCCGGATCGTCGTGCAGCGCCAGCAGTTCCTGACCGAGCAGCGCGGCGCTGTAGCCGTCGCCGATCAGATGATGGGCGTGCACCACCAGGACATGCTCGTCCGGGGTGAGCGTCAGCACCAGCAGCCGCAGCAACGGCCAGGCCCACGGCTCCACCGGCCGCTGCCGTTCCCGGGCCACGATCTCTGTGACCTGACCGGCCGAGGCGACGCGCTCGAACCGCACCGGCAGGCGCAGCGTCGCCGGCAGCTCCTGCTGCACCGGCGGCCGTGCCCCGGCGGGAAACACCGTCCGCAGCATCGGATGCCGGGCCACGACGGTGTCGACGGCCCGTTGGAACCGTCGCCGGTCCAGCCGACCGGCCAGCCGCAGCCGGGCCAGCCAGGTCGAACTGCTGCCCGGCGCGGCGGCCTCGGCGAGCAGGAACCCCCGCTGCGCCGGGGACAGCGGAAACGGCCGTGGGTCGTACGCGTCGACCACTGCCGGCACCGCGTCCGGTGCTGCCTCCGATCTCGGTGCCGTCGCCGCCTCGGATTCCGGTGCGGCGGTGTCGATCGCGGCGGCCAGTCCGGCCAGGGTCCGGTGGTCGTAGATGACGGCCGGGCCGGGCACGGCAGGGAACCGCTCCCGGAGCCGGGCGAAGACCTCGATCGCCACGATCGAGTCACCGCCGAGGGCGAAGAAGTCGTCGTCGCGGTGCACGGCCGGCACCCCGAGCACCGCCTGCCACACCTGCGCCACCTGCCGTTCGGTGCCGGTACGCGCTCCGCCGTCAACTGGTGCCGGCTCGTCGTCGAGCAGCCCGGCCAGCAGCTGCCGGTCCACCTTTCCAGTGGCGGTCAGCGGCAGCGCCCGTACCGGTCGGATCCGGGCCGGCACCCACTGCGGCGGCAGCCGGTCCGCGAGATGCCGGCGCAGCGCGGCGGCCGTTTCCGCCTCGAACGCGGTCACGCTGTCGGCCAGCTCGACGAACGCGACCAGCCGGGGGTACGGCGTCGCCTGGTGCAGCACGGCCGCGCCGCTGACCGCCGGGTGCTCGCCCAGCGCCGCTTCGATCTCCGCCGGCTCGATCCGGTGGCCGTGCAGCTTCACCTGGTCGTCGAGCCGACCGAGGAACTCGAGGTCACCGGTGGGGCCGACGCGGACCCGGTCGCCGCTGCGGTACCAGCGTCGGCCGTCGCGGTGAGTGAACGCCGCCTGAGTCTGCTCCGGATCGTCCAGGTAGCCGCTGGTCAACCCGGGCCCGGAGATCTGCAGCTCGCCGGCTTCGCCCGGCGGGCAGGGTCGCCCGTCGGCGTCGACGACGGCGAGGGTCGCGCCGGCCGCCGGCCGGCCGATCGGCACCCGCCGCAGGCCGTCGGCGGGCCGCCGGTCGATCAGGAACCAGGCGGCGTTGATGGTCGCCTCGGTCGGCCCGTACAGGTTGGTGATCCGGTGCCCGGGGCCGAACAGGTCGAACCAGCCGCGTACCTGCCCGGGCGGCAGCGCCTCGCCGCCGACGTGGATCCAGCGCAGCGCCGACAGGTCCGGTCGCCCACCCGAGGCGGTACGCCGCCGGGCCGCCGCCAGCAGTTGGCTCCACAGGGTCGGCACCGAGCTCCAGACCGTGATCCGGTCGTGTTCGACCCGGCGCAGCACCTCGTCGGGGTCGCGCAGCAGCCGCTGATCCAGGACGACGACCGTCGCCCCGACCAGCAGCGGTGCCAGCAGTTGCCGGACCGAGGCGTCGAAGCACCACGACGACGTCTGCGCCAGCCGGTCGTCGCTGTGGTAGCCGAACGTGTCGACCGCCCACCGCAGGTAGTTCCCCATCGACCGGTGGCTGACCGGCACACCCTTGGGCTGGCCGGTCGACCCGGAGGTGAAGATGATGTACGCCGTACCGTCGGGGTCAGGGGCCACCGCCCCCCGCACCACCGTGTCCACAGAGGTCTCATCGGCGACGGCCGCGTCGACGTCGACCGTCACCAGCCCGGCCTGCGCATCGGCCAGTGCGTCGACCAGCACGGTGGACGCCGCGTCGTGCAGCAGCACCCGAGCGCCGCTTCGCCGCAGCTGGTCACTGAGGCGGGCCGCCGGGTGGGCGACGTCCAGCGGCACCCAGCCGGCCCCGGCGCGCAGCACCCCGACGACGGCGGCGACGGCGGCCGGGCCGCGCGCGGTGAGCATCCCGACCAGGTCACCGGCGCGGACCCCGGTGCGGCGCAGCGCGGCAGCGACCCGGTCGGCGGCGGCGTCCAACTGCCGGTACGTCATCCGTACCGCGCCGTCGGCGACGGCGACCGCGTCGGCGTGCCGGCGGCACACCTGCCCGATCCGCTCCACCACCGAGGGTGCCGTGCCCTCAACGGACTCCGCAGACGTCGATTCAGCCAGCTTGGCCAGGTCAGCCAGTTCGGCCAGGAAATCGGCGGCCAGCCCGGCGACGGTCGACCGGTCCAGCAAGGCCGCCGGATGGTTCCAGGCGAACCGCAGCCGCTCACCGTCGGGCCAGCAGAGCAGGCCCAGCCGGGTGCTGGCCGACGCGGTGCCGGCGGCCACCGGCGACACCCGTACCGGGCAGTCCGCGTCGGGCGTGACCGGGAAACGGGCGAAGCTGAAACTGGCCGGGCTGGCGGTGACCGGCCCGCCGCCGCCAGTGGGGTAGTCGGGTCGCGGCGTCGCCCGCGCCAGGTCGACCGCGTCGACCGTGCCGTGCCGCTGCGCCACCAGCCAGGCGGCCAGGATCCGGTGCGCGAGGTCGGCCGCCGGCTCGGCCGGGTCGACGTCGACCGTCACCGGCAGGGTGTCGGCGAACGGCCCGACGACCCGGTCGACGCCGGGCAGCCGGGCGTCGCGGCCGGCCCGCGCCACCGACACGGTGACGATGCGCTGCCCGCTGGCGCGGGCCAGGCACCGGGCGTACCCGGCGAGCAGCAGGTGGAACAGCGACACCTGCGCGGCGGCGGCCGCCCGGGTCAGCGCGGCCACCGTCGGCGGGTCCACACTGACCTGATGGGCCGCGTACGGCGGCGCGGGCGGTGCGGCCGGGTCACGCCACGGCAGCCGCAGCCCGGCCGGCCACGACGCCAGGGTCTCCCGCCAGAAGGCCAGGTCCTCCTCGCGTGCCGGGGCGGCGGCGGCCAGCTGGTCGCGGAACGTCGTCGGCACCGCCGGCAACTGCGGTACGCGGCCGGCGGCGAACGCGCCGTACACCTGCCACAGCTCCTCGCTGAGCACACTCAGGCTGGCCCCGTCGCCGGCGGCGTGGTGCAGCACCAGCAGCAGTTGAGCGTCGGCGGGACCGGTACGGATCAGGTCGGCCCGCAGCGGCGGCCGGCAGGTCAGGTCGATCGGCTCGTTGCACAGCCGTTCGGTCAGCGCCTCGACGTCACCGTCGCCGCCAGCTTGGCCGGCGTCGTGGACGGCGTACCAGTCGGTCAGCGGCGTCGGCGGGCCGATCAGCTGGCGGGGCGCCGCGTCGCCGTCGCCGTCGGTCCACCGCATCCGCAGCATCGGGTGCCGGCGCGTCAGCTGGTCGAGGGCCTGGCCGAGCAGGTCGGCGTCGAGCGGCCCGGTGACGGCGTGCCGGACGAAGCCGTACGCGGCCACCTGCGGGTAGAACCGGTGCAAGGTGTGGAACGCCCGCTGCACCCCGGACAACGCGAACGACTCCGCGTCACCGTCGGCAGACGGCGTAACCGCAGACGGCAGCGGTGCCGGATCCGCCAGCCGGTCGACGAGTGCGGCGATCGTGCCGTGCTCGAACAGCAGCATGGTCGGCAGCGGCCGGCCGAGCTCGCCTTCGAGGATCTTGACCAGGTCGATGGCGGTAAGCGAGTCCAGGCCGAGGGAGAGAAACGGCGTGTCGTCGTCGATCCGCGCCGGGTCGCAGTCCAGCGCGTCGGCGAGCAGCCGCCGCAGCAGGTCCCTGATCTCACCCGGACTGTGGACCTGCCGACCCGCGTCACCACTCGACACTGCCTGCGGCTGCGGCACGGCGTCAGCTGGAGGCACGTTCGCGGCGGTCAGCCGGGCGACGACCAGGTGGGCGGCGGGTCGGCGCAGCGCCGACCGCAGCGCCGGCAGGGCGTCGTCGAACGGCAACGCCGGCAGACCCCGGGCGGCCAGCCGCGCCGCGAGCGCCGGATGCGCGGCCATCCCCGCGTCGGCCAGGGCCGAGAACCCGACGGTACGCAGCGGCTGGCCGGCAGCCTGTTCGACAGCGGCGTACGTGTCCAGGAAGGCGTTGGCGGCGGCGTAGTCGCCGACTCCTCCGGCGAGTCCGGGCAGCAGCGCGCTGACCGAGGTGAACGCCACCACGGTCGCCGGGCGTCGACCGTACCGGCGCAGCGCCTGGACGAGCAGGTGGCCGCCGCGTACCTTCGGCGCCAGCACGGCCTGCAGCTGCGCCACGGACCTCGACCGCAGCGGACCTGGCCGGACCACCCCGGCGGCGTGGAACACCCCGGCGAGGTCGGGCAGCCCGGCGATCAGCGTGTCGACGTCGGCGGCGTCGGTGATGTCGCACCGGCGGTAGTCGACCCGCGCGCCGAGGGTCCGCAGCCGGTCGACCAGCCCGTCCGGTGCGGCGGCGGCGCGACCGGCGAGCACGATCCGGCGGTGTCCGCGCGCGGCCAGGTCCGCGGCGAGCGCGGCGCCGACGCCACCGGTGCCGCCGACAATCAGCTGTACGCCGTCGGCGTCGACAGATGGTGTCGGCTCCTCGCCACTCGGCTTGCCGGCGGCGGACTCGTCGGTGAGCGGCGCGGCGGGGACGAGTCGGGGGCCCAGCCGCTGCCCGGCCCGCCACGCCACCAGACCGGACTCCGCGTGCGTGGTCGCCACCTCGGCGGCCAGCGCGTCCACCCGGGCCGGTACGTCGTCGGCCCGCGATAAGTCCACTGCGGACACAACGCTGTCGGGATGCTCGTCGGCGAGCGCCGCCGACAGCCCGGTGACCAGGCTCTGCACCGGGTCCGGCCGTTCCCCGGCCGCCCCGGTGCCGACCGCGTCGTGGGTGACCACCAGCAGCCGGAACCCGCGTTCGGGCAGCGTGGCGACCAGCCCGGTCACGCCGTGCAGCGTGGCGTCGACGGCCGCGTCCAGCCCGGCCACACCGCCGTCGACGTCGAACGGGTCGACGCTGGCCAGGTACACGACGAGCTCGGCGTCACCGGTCCCGGTGACAAGCTCGATGCCGTCGGCGGCCAGCCGGTCGCGCAGCCCGTCCGCCAGCGGGCCGCCGGCCACCGTGCCCGGCCCGGTCAGGTGCACCGAGGCGGGGGATAGCCCGGCCGGCACCGGCAGTGGCGACCAGCGCACCTGATGGACCAGATCGTCCTTCATGGTCGCCGGCAGCCAGTGCCGGCGCCGCTGGAACGGGTACGTCGGTACGGCGACCCGCCGCCGACCGCCGGCCATCCGGACCCGGTCCACGGCGACCCCGCGCTGCCACAACGCCCCGACCAGCCGAACCAGCCCGGTCGGGCCGGTCGGGCCGTCGTCGTCGGTCGGCGGCACCGACAGCACCTCGACCCGGTCGGCCGACTCCGGCGACGCCTCGCGTACCGCCCGGGTCAGCTGGTGCGGGTCGACGCCGAGCAGCAGGTCGTATCCCTGGTCGAGCAGGCCCCGCAGCTGGTCGGCGTCGTCGCCGACGACGGCATCGGGCACCACCCCCCAGTCGGCGAGCCGCCGGCAGACCGCCGCCGGCCCGGTCGCGTCGTCGGCCGTGCCGTCGAGCGCCACCACGGCGGTACGCGGCCGGCGTACCACCTCGGTGACCGGGCCGGACGCGGCGGCGGCCAACGCGGCGGCCAGCCCGGCGGTGCTGTCGGCGACGACGGCGACCCGGTGCGCCCGGTCGTCCCGGAGGGTGTTCACAGTGGCGCAGACGTCGCCGGGATCCAGATCAGGGTGGGCGTCGAGGTGGGCGGCGAGGTCCCGCAGCGACTGCCGCAACGCGACCTCGGTCGCCGCCGAGCAGGTCAGCAGGTACGGCGGCCCGGCGCTGTTCGCCCCGGCCCGCTCAACTGTCGCCCCGGCAGCCTGCTGCGATGCCGGTGCCGGTGCCGGATCGGCCTGCTGCAGGATTGCGTGCGCGTTGGTGCCGCCGAACCCGAACGCGTTCACCCCGGCGGTCAGCGGAGCGTCGTCGTCGACCCAGTCCCGTGCGCCGGTCACCACCTCGAATCCGGCGCCGGCCAGGTCCAGCCGGGGCGACGGGGTGTCGACGTGCAGCGACGGCGGCAGTTGCCGGTGCCGCAGCGCCAGTATCACCTTGACCAGAGCCGGCATCCCGGCGGCGTTGAGCAGGTGACCGAGGTTCGACTTGACTGAGCCGAGCAGCCGGGGCCGGCCGTCCGGGCGCGGCGGGAAGGCGTACGCCAACGACCGTACCTCGACCGGGTCGCCGAGCTCCGTACCCGTCCCGTGTGCCTCCACGTAGGACACAATGGTCGGGTCGACGCCGCTGTCCCGGTACGCCTGGGCGATCACTTCCCGTTGGCGCAACGGGTTCGGTGCCAGCAGACTCAGCGAGCGGCCGTCGTTGTTGACGGCGGTCCCGCGTACCAGGGCAAGCAGCTCGTCCCCGGCGGCGCGGGCGTCGTCGGCGCGGGCCAGGACCAGCGCGGCCCCGCCTTCACCAGGCACGAACCCGTCGGCGGCGGCGGCGAAGACCCGGCACCGGCCGGTGGCCGACAGCGCCCCGGCGGCATCCAGCAGCCGGTGCCCGGTCGGCGTCAGGTTCAGGTTGACCCCGCCGACCACCGCCAGGTCGCATTCGCGCTCGCGCAGGCTGCGGACCGCCAGGTGCAGCGCGACCAGCGCCGACGAGCAGGCGGTGTCGACCGCGAGTGCCGGCCCGGTCAGGTCGAGAGCCTGCGCGACCCGGGCCGGGATCAGGTTGCGTAGGTTGCCGGCCAGCGCGGCCGGGTGGGTGGCACCCTCCGGTTGGGCGCGCAGCAGTTCGGCGTAGCCGCTCTCGCCGACCGCCGCGAACACCCCGACCCGGCGGCCGTGCCGACGCGGCCCGGCGTACCCAGCGCGTTCCAACGCCTCGTGTGCCAACTCCAGGAAGATCCGGGCGTGCGGGTCGGTAACGTCGGCGTCGGTGTCGGACATGGCGAAGAAGTCGGCGTCGAAGCCGGCCGGGTCGTCCAAGAACGCCCCCCAGCGGGCGGTGCCGGTGTCGGTGTCGTGCTGCCAGCGCTGCGGCGGGATCTCGCCGACGCTGTCGTGCCCGTCGAGCAGTTGCCGCCAGAACTCGTCGGGGCTGTCCGCACCGGGGAACCGGCAGGCCAATCCGACGACCGCCACCTCATCTCCCGGCCGGGTAGGGACCTCGGCGGCTGCGCCGCCGGCCACCTTCTGCGCCACGCTGCCCGCCAGGCGCCTCGTCCTGCCGTTCGCACCCTTCACCGGGGTGAGCAGATGGTCGACCAGTGCCGCCACTGTCGCCCGTTCCCGCAGCTCGGCCGGGTCGAGTTCGCGGCCGAACGCGTCCTCCAGCCCCGCCAGCACCTCCATCGCCTGCAGCGACGAACCGCCCAGCGTGGTGAACCGGTCGTGCAACCCGATCTCGTCGACGGGCCGGCGCAGCACCTTCGCCCACACCGCCAACACCACCTGCTCCACCTCGTCCCGCCTCCCATCCCTCCTCTCCGCCCCCCACCTCCCTGACGATCTTGCAGTTATCGCGAGCTTTTGTCCGGATTGTCCAACGATAAGTGCAAGATCGTCGGGATCTTGAGCGGGTGATGGTGGCAGCGGAGAAGGTGCCCAGCGCTGCTCGACCGCGGCGAAGTCACCGGCGGCGTACCGCTGGCGCAGCAGGGGACGGCGCAGCTTGCCGCTGGTGGTACGCGGGAACGCCCCGGGCGGCACCGGCAGCACCCGTACCTGGTCGTGCCCGGTCGCCGTCACGATCCGGGCCGCCACCTGCGCCAACACCGCACCGGCGTCGGCTGAGGGCGCCACGGCGTTGGCCCACTGCACGAACACCACGATCCGCTCGGCACCACTGGCATGGTCGGTGCAGCCGATCACCGCGACCCGCCCTGATGGCAGCCCGGCCGTGCCGGCGACGACCTCCTCCAGGTCGGCGGCGTGGAAGGTACGGCCGTTGACGAAGACCACGTCCTTGTTCCGGCCGGTCACGCATAGCCGGCCGTCGTCGCGCAAGAACCCCAGATCACCGGTACGCAGCCAACCGTCCACGAACACCTCGGCGGTGGCCGCCGGATCACCGTGGTAGCCGGCGGCCACGTTCGGGCCGCGTACCTCGATCCGGCCGACCTGACCGTCACCGGCGACGCAGCCGGCGTCGTCGACGATCCGTACCTCGCAGCCGGGCACCGGCAGCCCGACGTCCATGAACTCCACTGCGCCCGGGTCACCCTCGCCGGCCGGCTGCACCGTGCCGACCGCGAGCGCCGCCCGGTCCACCCGCACCGGTACGGCGACCTCGCCCAGCGGCGGGACGGTGACGGCAAGGGTCGCCTCGGCCAACCCGTACACCGGTTGCAGTGCGGCCGGGTCGAGCCCGGCGGGCCGGGTCCGTTCGACGAACGCCCGCCACACCACCGGCGAGATCGGCTCCGCGCCGACCATCATCAGCCGTACGGCGCTCAGGTCCAGCCCGGCCAGGGCTTCGGCCGGCACCCTCCGGACGGCCAGGGCGAGGGCGAAGTTGGCGGCCGACAGCAGCGTGGAGCGGTGCCGGTGCGCGACGCTGAACCACAGCAGCGGCCGTTTCGCGAACGTCAGCGGGCCGATCCGCACCTGCCGCAGCCCGGCGGCCAGGGGCGCCAGGTGGGTGCCGATCAACCCCATGTCGTGGAAGTACGGCATCCAGCTGACCGAGACGTCGTCGGCGGTCAGCGCGGCGGCCTGGCCGATCTGCCGCAGGTTGGCCAGCACGTTGCGGTGCCGCAGTTCGACGCCGCGTGGGGTGCCGGTGCTGCCGGAGGAGAACTGCAGGAAGGCGGGACTGTCGGGGTCGGGTGCCGGCAGCCGACGTGGCGTCCGCCCGTCGGCCCGCAGCGTGGCGAGGTGCAGCGCCGGTGCGTCGGCCGCTTGCGCGACCGGGGCGCAGGCATCGTCGACGATCACCGGTACGCCGCCGAGCAGGTCACGCACGCCGGCCACCCGGGTCGGTTCCGCCGGCAGCGGTACGGGCACCAGCCCGGCCGCCAGCGCGCCCCAGAACATCGGCTGGAAGTCGTCGCCGGCATCGGCCAGCAGGATCACCGGCGTGCCGGCCGCAATCCCGGCATCGTGCAGCCCACCGGCGACCTTCAGCGCCTCGTCGCGCAGCTGCCGGTGCGTGACGACGCGTTCGGTCCCGTCTCCGCGAACGTGCGTGACCGTCTGATCGGGGGCGGTGTCGGCGGCTGCGATCAGCACATCGAGCAGGTGTTTCTCGCCGTTGGGCCCGTCCGTGATCAGCACGGCCAGACCCTAGCCGAGCCGGTCGACACCCCACCTGGTCCGACCGGCCGGAACGTGGCGGATCCCGGGTGCCGTGTGCCGGCGAGCGTCGGCGTGTGAGCCAGTCCGGCTTGGCGTAGCTGCGCGCCGGAAGCGCTCGTCGCTACTGCTCGGCTGGATCCGGGAACAGCTCCTCAAGCATGAATTGAACCTTGGGGGCGATCGGTCGTCCTGGATACACGGACTCGACCAGGTCAAGTCCTTGCGCCGCTGTGGTGAATCCGCAAAGCCGATACAAGATGGCTATGTCATCAATGTCCTGTTCTCTTGCCGCCAGGAGTTTCATGGCGAGGAGATACTCAGGTGAGGCGACGTCGACGCGAAGAGAGTCGTTCTCGAACACCTGGCGTGCTTGTGGATCCGATCCAGGGAGGAACCCTTTGACGGCATCGTTGAGCCAGTCGTCGGGAAGATCGTTTCTGGCTGCCACGGCAGCGGCCGCCAGGTGCACTCCGGTTTTCGGGGCGAAGATGGCATCGATGTCCCGGGTCGCCCGGCGAGCGTCGTAGGCGAGAGCCATCGCCGCACCACCGACCAGGAAGACTTCAGCGCGAATGCCCTGGTTGCGCAGCTCTGCGGAGAGCTCGTTGAACAGATGAATAATCTGGCTGCGATCGAGAAGGCTCATACTCGCACTAACGCCGATTCTGTGATGAACACACCGCGCTTGCGGAATGCCAGTGGTGACTCGACGATTGCGGTGGCATGCCAGGACTTGAGTCCCGATACGAACCACCAGGGCTTTGCGTACCGCTTCTGGTCGAAGGCCCAGGCCGGTGGCCGCCAGCCATCCCGGCGGGCGAGATGTTCGGCCAATCCAGCGAGAGCGGCGTCTACCCGAACGTCGCCAGTTTCGGGTGGCACCGTTGCGAACAGCGTCGCTCCAGAGGCAACACCATCCGTGGACAGTGCTCGCTGGTAGTCGTCAAGGAGCTGAAGGAGACAGCGGAAGGCGTGCTGAGGACCGCCGCCGCCTGCCAGCTCGGCGGCGGCATTGCGGGCGGCATCTGCTGCGGTCCAGAGCGTCACACTCAGAGCTTACGACGCCGCGCTGCACGTCGCCTCAGGGCGCGGGACTTCGTCGAGGAGCATGACGTGGCGAGGTGAGCCGGGTCCAGCTGCGGTCGAAACGCAGGGCGGCGAGCCTGGTGACGGTCTCCGGCGGGAAGTCGGGCCAGGTGCGCAGGGTTTCGTGGCGTCGGTTCAGCCGGCGGTCGAGGAAGCGTTGGGTGCGGACGAGCCCGTCGGCCGCCTCGGCCGGCGTCAACGCGCCATCTCTGGCCGCTGCGGCGTACTCGTCGAGGTCGAGCACCCGGTAAGGATGGTCGGGTGGTCCGACGATGACATCGATCCATAGGTCGTCGACGACGATCTCGGTGTCGGTGCCTGACACCCGGACCAGGTCGCAGTACCACCACCCTTGCTGCGCCGGTGGAAAGATCACCGGCTGGTTGATCTGGAACCCGTCATCGAGCAGTACGTAGCTGCGCTGCTCGTGGTGCCGTCCGTTGAGCCGGAAGCCCCAGTCGTAGACGATGACGTCGTCGAGCCGCCGTCCCGCTGCGCGTATCTCGCCGTCGCGTACCACCGTGACCGGCGCGAGTCCGTCGATGCTGGTGTCGTCCATGCGTGGCATGGTGCCCCAGACAGCTTGCCATCTGGTACGGAGTTCCCGAAACGCTGGATGCTATTCGACGGCCGAGGGTCGTGGAAATTCCACGAAAGGTGGCGAGTGCGAGTTGTCCACAGGCCGTTGAATTGATCTCTCCGATCTGCGTTACTTGTGTGCACCGTGGACACGGGCCGCGACGGGAGGGCGTCCAGTTGACCGGACGGCGGGACAGTTTCATCAGGAGGCGCAGGGCGGCCGGCTTCAGCCAGGAAGGGCTGGCCGAGCGCCTGCAGGTCGATCGCACCACCGTTGCCCGGTGGGAGCGGGGTAAGGCCGAGCCGCAACCGTACACCCGAGCACGACTCGCGGAAGCGCTCGGGACCTCGGTCGATCAACTCGATGCCCTGCTCGCCGGGGAGCCAGAAAACCGATCTCTGGACATCGACGATTGGGGCGGTACCGTTACATCGGGGGACGACAATGGAGGTGATCTTACGGACCGGCGTGCGTTCACGATCAATGCTGCTCTGGCGGGCCTGGGCATCGCCAGCCCGCTGCGGGACTGGGTCACCGCGCCCGATGTGCCGCAGCACCTGAGCATGGAGCACCTGCAGCAGGTGTCGGCCACCATCGCGAGCCTTGAGCGGGCCGACGCGGCGGCCGGTGGCGGCAGGCTTTGCGACATCGCCATCGCCATGCACCGGCGGCTGACCCGCTGGGATCGGGAGGCCACCTATCCCCGGCAGGTCGGGGACGCGCTGCAGAGCAATCTCGGCGATCTGGAAGCCTGGATCGGCTGGCTCGCACTGGATGCGGAGCGGCGTGCCGAGTCGCGCCGCTACCTGCAGGAGGCGATCGTCCGCGCTCGACTGCGCGACGATCCGCACCTTGAGGTCCAAGTGCTGGCGATCATGGCGATGCTGGTCAGGGACGCCCGGCCGGTCGAGTCGGTGCAGATTGCCGAGGCAGCCCTCCGCATTTCGGCACCCTGGGCCACTCCTCGGCTTACCAGCCTGCTGCACCTGCGGACCACGCACGCGTCGGCGTTGATGGGCGACGCCGTCGAGTTCAACCGCGCACTCGCTAGAGCCAAGACCGCGCTCGATCGTGGCCCCAGCGATGACGACCCGCCCTACACCTGGCATGTCGGCGAGCGCGAGGTCAACGGAGCGGAAGGGCTGTCGCACCTGGCGCTCGGCCGCCCCGACCGGGCGATTTCCTGTCTGCAGGCTCGGGTGGCACACCACGACCCTGTCTATCGGCGGAATCAGATCCTCGGCAAGGTCAGCCTGGCGATCGCGCTGCACCAGCAGGGCGACTCCACCGCAGCAGGCACCGTCGCGCTGGACGCGCTGCCGGAGATCGCCGACCTGAAGTCCGGGCGTGGCCGTAAGCGGCTCGCTGGGTTGCGGGCCGACCTCGGGCAGGTGGCCGACCAGGTGCCAGCGGCACGGGACTTCGTCGAGGCGTACGACGTGGCGAAGATGGCGGCCTGACGAGTCGCCCGACCTGCCGGTGTCGGCGGGCTGGGCCAGGCTCTGGCCGCCGGCGTCGGCTTGGCTGAGGCTGGGAGACTGGGCGGTATGTCGACTGTGATCGTGCCCGCCGGGTTGAGCATGGGTCCGCGCTACCGGTACGTCCGACCGCCGGACCCGACGCCGGAGTGCTACGAGGTGCACCTCGGCGACGACCTGGTCGAGTTGACCGAGACCGAGGCGGCGGTGTGGGCGGCGGCGTTCCTCTACCCGGACCGGCACGCCAAGCTGTCGGTCAACCGGGAGTCGCTGGTGCGGATGCTGGAGACCGCACCGAAGCCGGAGCCACAGGCCGCCCGGTACGTCGACGATCTGATCGCCCGGGGTCTGCTGGTGGAGTTCGACCCGGACGGCGATCTGCGCCCGGTGTTCAGCCGGCACAAGCTGCTGCCGCTGGCCCAGGGCCTCGGCTCCACACCGGACGCCCCTCACCAGCACCGCATCGGCATCGCCGACCAACCCCTCGTCGCCCTACCAAATTCGGTGTACGGGCTCTGGTCGTTCTCGTTCCACAGCAAGAACCTGTGGGAGGCGTGCGCCTACTACGCGGCCGCCGACGAGGACGAGTTGGAGCCGGGGGAGGAGCCCTTGGGGCTGACGCCCGAGTCGATAGCTCAGGAAGTCGCCGAGAACCTGCCGGTACTGATCTCGGCGACCTGCGCCTTTCTCGATCCGGTGGTCGACGAGTGAGCTGGCGGCGGCGTCAGTATCGGGCTGGTGAACGACCGGCTCAGTCGTTCGTCCAGCAGTGGCGGCACGAAACCACGAAGGAAGGCACCGGCAACCTCGTCCAACAGTTGGGGGCCGGCCTCGGCGCCCTGGCTGCACTCGCGACCACGAAGTGGGGACTTCCGTCGTCCGTCGCGATCGTCGGGGCGATCCTCGGCCATGCGGTCAGCGTCGCCGGTAAGGGGTTCGTCAACACGGTGTTGGACCGGCGACGTGAGGCTCGGGCGGGCGACGGGGCGACCCCGGGTGGCTCCGGCGCTGGTGGTGGCGGTGGGGCGAGACCGTTGAGCGGCATCCGTCGCCGCTATCCCGGCCACCGGATCCGGGGCGGTGGCGACCGTACGATCAGCATCGGCGGCCCGGCCAGCCGGGGCGGCAGCGGTGGGGGCGGCGGCAGCACCGGCTCCTATCTTCAGCAGCTGCGTCGGCTGCTGGACGAGATTGAGACGCAGCAGGTGAAGCTGGCGAACGTCGCCAACGCGATGCGGGCGAGTCAGCTCGGCGTGGCACAACTGCTCGCCGGTGGGCGGCAGGACCGTACGCAGGAGATCTACACCTGGTCGGAGCTGTCCCGCGCCAACGTCGAGGAAGCTGCCGTCCTGACTCACCAGGCAGTCAAGAGCCTGAAGGCGTACCTGTCGAACCTCTAGGTTGATCATGCGTTGACCAGCGTTGATTCCTCCGCCTGGTCACGAAGGTCGGCACGATCGTTCGTGTCGTGCTGCGACAGTCGCAAGTAACCTGGCCCACAATCCCTTGTGGCAAGTGGGGACATGGCTGAATCTAAACGGTTCCGTGTCCACCACCACTCAGCCCCTTGGGACATGACTCCGTGATCACTGGTGAACTGAAGAGCAAGATCGACCGCATCTGGGACGCCTTCTGGTCGGGCGGTATCTCCAACCCCCTCGAAGTGATCGAGCAGATCACGTATCTGCTGTTCATCCGCCGTCTCGACGAGTTGCAGAAGCTCGCCGACAACCGGGCGCAGCGTCTCGGCCCCGACGGGGTTCGGCACATCTACCCCGACGGCGACGACCCGCTCGGTCGCCCGTACAGCGAGCTGCGCTGGTCGTACTTCACGGGCCTTGGCGACCCGCGAAAGATGTACGAGATCGTCGGCGAGCACGTCTTCCCGTTCCTGCGCACCCTGGGTGGCGACGGGTCGGCGTACTCGCGGCACATGAAGGACGCCCGCTTCACCATCCCGAACCCGGCGCTGCTCGGGCGGGTCGTCGACATGATCGACGACATCCCGATGGATGACCGGGACACCAAGGGTGACCTGTACGAATACATGCTCAGCAAGATCGCGACGGCTGGGCACAACGGCCAGTTCCGGACGCCCCGGCACATCATCAACCTGATGGTCGAGATGGTCGAGCCCGGCCCGAAGGATCGCATCTGCGACCCGGCCTGCGGCACCGCCGGCTTCCTGGTCGGCGCGGTCGAGTACATCCGCCGGCGGCATCCGGCCGCGCTGCACGACCCGGTGCTACGTGGCCACTTCCACCAGGACATGTTCCACGGCTTCGACTTCGACAACACCATGCTGCGGGTCGGCAGCATGAACATGCTGCTGCACGGGGTGGAGAACCCGGCCATCGACTACCGGGACTCGCTCGGTGACGACGTCAGCGACGAGACCGACGCGTACTCGGTGATCCTGGCCAACCCGCCGTTCGCCGGCAGCCTCGACTACGAGCGCACCTCGCGGATCCTGCAGCAGACCGTCAAGACGAAGAAGACCGAGCTGCTGTTCCTGGCGCTGTTCCTGCGGCTGCTGCGCAACGGCGGCCAGGCGGCGGTAGTCGTGCCCGACGGGGTGCTCTTCGGCTCCAGCAAGGCACACAAGGAGCTGCGCCGCATGCTGGTCGAGGACCAGAAGCTCGACGCGGTGGTCAAGCTTCCCGGCGGGGTCTTCAAGCCGTACGCCGGGGTGTCGACCGCGATCCTGTTCTTCACCAAGACCAACAGCGGCGGTACGGGCAACGTCTGGTTCTACGAGGTGAAGGCCGACGGTTGGAGCCTCGACGACAAGCGTGGCCCGCTGCTGCCGGAGGCGAAGCTCGGCCCGGTGCCGGCCGAGGCGCTGACCGCTGAGGAGCACGCCAAGAACAACCTGCCGGACGTGCTGGCCCGCTGGAAGCAGCGCGACGGTGCAGAGCGGGAGCGGGCGCGCACCGAGCAGTCCTTCTGCGTGCCGAAGGACGATATCGTCGCCCAGGACTACGACCTGAGCCTCAACCGCTACAAGGAGATCGTGCACGAGGAGGTCGAGCACCGGCCGCCAGCCGAGATCATCGCCGAACTCGAACGCCTCGAATCCGAGATCCGGCAGGGCCTCGCCGACCTCAAGGGGCTGCTGTGACGTGGGCTACGAAAAGGCTGGACGAAGTCTGTTCGATCGTGATGGGACAGGCGCCACCGGGTGAGGGTTACAACCTCGATGGGTTGGGTTGGCCGCTGGTGGCAGGTCCCGGCGACTTCGAAGGTGACCGCCCAGTAGTCAAGAAGTTCACGAAGCATGCCGCCAAGCTTTCTCAGCGAGGGCAGATCATCCTCGGCGTGCGGGCGTCAATCGGCGCGAAGGTTTGGAGTGATCGAATCTATGCGTTGGGTCGTGGAGTCGCTGGTCTGACTCCTGCGGAAGAAGTTGACTCCCGCTATCTCTGGCACTGGCTAACGTGGTGTGCCCCTGAGCTTTCAGCTAAGGGTAAGGGCGCGACATTTAAGCAGGTGAATCGACAGGACATTGGCGAGATGGAGGTGCCGGTTCCTGGTTTGGCTGAGCAGTGGCGGATCGCGGACGTGCTGGACCGCGTCGATACCCTGCGCGCTAAGCGTCGCGCTGCTCTCGGTCTGTTGGGTGCGGCGCGCACTGCCGCCTTTGTTCACATGTTCGGCGATCCGATCTTGAATGACCGATCATGGAAGAGGGTGGCGCTTGGTGCCTTGGTCGAAAGGATTCATAGTGGGCGTAGCCCGATCTGTCTCGATCGGCCGGCTTCTGAGGGTGAGTGGGCTGTGCTCAAACTGGGGGCTGTGACAAGCGGTGAGTTCCGACCTGCCGAGAACAAGGCGCTTCCGGTAACCGTCGCGCCACGCGCTGAAGACGAGGTGCGTGCTGGTGACATCCTATTTTCGCGTAAGAATACGAGAGATCTGGTTGCTGCCTGTGTTCTTGTGCGGTCTACCCCGGTGCGGCGGCTGATGCCTGACTTGATGTTTCGGCTTGAGCTGAAGGAGGAAGCCCCTGTCGTAGCGGAGTATCTTCATGCATTGCTCAGTTATCCACCGAAGAGGCGGACCGTCCAAGATCTTGCATCTGGTTCGGCTGGATCTATGCCGAACATCTCAAAGGGCAACCTGGCCACTGTGGCTGTCGAGGTTCCTCCCTTGGATCTTCAGCGGGAATTCGCGAGCGCTATCTCTTCGATTGAGACTGCCAAGGTGGTGCAGCGGAGGGCGTTGGGGGAGTTGGATGCGTTGTTTGCGTCGTTGCAGCACCGGGCGTTTCGGGGGGAGCTGTGACGGCGGCCAGCAACTTCGCCTTCCTGCGGGCTGAGTGGCCCGACCTGTTCGACGAGGCGCAGCGGGTCGAGCAGCACACGTTCGCAGACCCCCGCTACGCCTGCTTCTATGCTCGGCGCTGCCTCGAACACCTGGTGAAGTGGCTGTACCGGGCCGATGAGGCGCTGGGCCGGCCGTACCGGGGTCAGCTCGCGGCGCGGATCGCGGAGCCGGCGCTGAAGAACCTGGTCGGTGAGCACCTGCACGCCAAGATGGAGATTATCCGGCGGCAGGGCAACACGGCGGTCCACGAGAGCCGCCGGGTCAGTGACCGGGACGCGCTCGTGGTCTGCCAGGAGCTGTTCCACCTGATGTACTGGCTGGCCCGCACCTACACCCGCGACCAGGCCGCCGTGCCGTCGAGCAGCCTCGTCTTCGACGAAGCGCTGCTGCCGAGGCCGCAGGTGCGTCAGGCCAAGACCCGTGCCGAGCTGCGTGCCCTCGCCGACCAGCTCGCCGCGCAGGAAGAGCGCGAGGAGCGCGAAGCCGCCGCCGAGCTCGACGGTGACCTCGACGAGCAGGTCAAGGAACTCCGCCGGCAGGTCGCCGCCGCCAAGGCGCGCAACAGCAGGGTGCCGGACACCCACGACTACAACGAGCAGCAGACCCGGGACCTGTTCATCGACCTGCTGCTGCACGAGGCAGGTTGGGCGCTGGATCAGGCACGGGACATCGAGTTCCAGGTCAGCGGCATGCCGAACCAGACCGGCATCGGCTACGTCGACTATGTCCTGTGGGGAGACGACGACCGGCCGCTGGCGATCGTCGAGGCCAAGAGCGCCCGGCGGCACGCCATCGACGGCCAGAACCAGGCCCAGCTGTACGCCGACGCGCTGGAGCGGATGTACGGCCGGCGGCCGGTGATCTTCTACACCAACGGCTATGAGATCTGGCTCTGGGACGACGTCAGGTACCCGTACCGCAAGGTCCAGGGTTTCTACACCAAGGATCAGCTTGACCTGCTGATCCAGCGCCGGTCGAGCCGGCAGCGGCTGGCCGACACGTCGATCGATTGGGGGATCGTCAACCGGCACTACCAGCAGCGGGCGATCCGCCGGATCGCCGACACGTTCGAGGTCGACGGCCAGCGTAAGGCGCTGGTGGTGATGGCCACCGGGGCCGGCAAGACCCGCACCACGATCGCCCTGGTCGACCTGCTGCAGCGGGCCAACTGGATCAAGCGGGTGCTGTTCCTCGCCGACCGGTTGGCGCTGGTGCAGCAGGCGACGAACGCCTTCAAGACGCACCTGCCGGACACGGTGACGGTGAACCTGTCGCAGGACCGTAACCGCACCGACGGCCGCGTCTACGTCGCCACGTACCCGACGATGATGGGTCTGATCAACGAGCTGGACGAGGGCGGCAGCCGACGGTTCGGGCCGGGCTACTTCGACCTGGTGATCATCGACGAGGCGCACCGGTCGGTCTACCAGAAGTACGGCGCCATCTTCGACTACTTCGACTCGCTGCTGGTCGGGCTGACCGCCACCCCGAAGGACGAGGTCGACCGCAACACGTACCGCCTGTTCAACCTGGAGAACGGCGTGCCGACCGACGCGTACGGCCTGCAGGACGCGATCCGCGAGGGTTACCTGGTCCCGCCGCGCGCCGTCTCCGTCGCGATCCGCTATCCGCGCCACGGCATCCGCTACGACGACCTTCCCGAGCACGAGAAGGAGAAGTGGGACGAGCTGGAGTGGGGTGAGGAGGAGGCACCGGACCGGGTCGACGCGCAGGCCATCAACCAGTGGCTGTTCAACGCCGACACCGTCGACAAGGTCCTCGAACTGCTGATGACCCGGGGGCACCGGGTGGCCGGCGGCGACCGGATCGGCAAGACCATCATCTTCGCCAAGAACACCCGGCACGCCGAGTTCATCGCCGACCGGTTCAACGCCAGCTACCCGCAGCTGCGCGGCGAGTTCGCCCGGGTCGTGCTGCACAAGGACCGGTACGCACAGAGCCTCATCGACTCGTTCGGCACTCCGGACAAGGCACCGCACATCGCCATCTCGGTCGACATGATGGACACCGGCATCGACGTGCCGGAGGTCGTCAACCTGGTCTTCTTCAAGCAGGTGCGGTCGAAGACGAAGTCTTGGCAGATGATCGGCCGAGGCACCCGGCTGTGCAACGACCTGTTCGGCCCCGGCCAGCACAAGAAGGACTTCCTGGTCTTCGACTTCTGCGAGAACTTCGAGTACTTCGGCCAGTCACCCACCCGTACCGAGGGGTCCACGGCCGCGTCGCTCAGTGAGCGGATCTTCAAGGCGAAGGTCGAGCTGATCAGCCAGCTCGACCAGCGGCTGCCCGCCGGCACGGTCATCGACGGCGACGGCACCCGCAGCGAAGTCGGGCTGCGCTGGGACGTCGCGAACGAGCTGCGCGGCCTGGTCGCCGGTATGCGGCTGGAGAACTTCCTGGTCCGCCCACACCGGCAGGCCGTCGAGCGGTACGCCGACCCGGCGAGCTGGCAGCGGCTGACGCCGGAGTCGTCGGAGGAGATCAGCCACGAGCTGGCTCGGTTGCCGAGCGAAGTGCGCCCGACCGGTGACGAGGAAGCCAAACGGTTCGACCTGATGATCCTGCGGCTGCAACTCGCCCGACTCGGTGCCGGCGGCCGCTTCGACCGGATCAAGGCCGATGTGCAGGCGATCGCCGCCGCGCTGCTGGAGCAGACGAACATCCCGGCGATCCGCGCCGAGGTGGAGCTGCTCGACCAGGTCGCCGCCGAGGAGTGGTGGCGCGATGTCACCCTGCCGATGCTGGAAGGGCTGCGGCGACGGGTCCGGTCGCTGGTCAAGCTGGTCGAAAAGTCGAAGCGGGCGATCGTCTACACCGACTTCGAAGACAAGATCAACGACGTGACCGAGGTACGCCTGACCGGTCTCGACGTCGGCACCGACTTCGAGCGGTTCCGGGAGAAGGTACGGGTGCACCTGCGGACCCACGAGGACCATGTGGCGTTGCAGAAGTTGCGGCGTAACCGGCAGCTGTCGCCGACCGACCTGGCCGAGCTGGAACGGATGCTGGTCGACTGCGGCGGCAGTGAACAGGAGATCGCCCAGGCCCGGCGGCGGGCCAACGGCCTCGGACTGTTCCTGCGCTCCCTCGTCGGGCTGGACCGGCAGGCCGCCACCGAAGCGTTCGACGAGTTCACCGCCGGCCGCAACCTGGACGCCGGGCAGCTCGACTTCGTCAACATCATGATCGAGCACCTGACCCAGAATGGGGTGATGGAGCCGAGCCGGCTCTACGAGTCGCCGTTCACCGAGCTGGCGCCGGCCGGACCGGATTCGGTCTTCCCGTCGGCGGACGTCGACAAGCTGGTCAGCATCCTGCGTACGGTGAAGGCGAGAGCGGCCGAGCCGGAGACCGACGTCGCCTGACCTTGCAGCCGGAGTCGCCGGAGGGATTGGAATCGGCTGTGACTGACCGAGTGCCGCCTTGAATCAGTAGATCGAGGGTGTTTGACTGAGCGCATGGCAACCAGACCGGTTGAGATGAGCGAACGCATCCTTACGGACTCCAGACGGGCTCCAGTCAAGGCCTTGGCGGAGGCGATCTGGAACGCTCTCGACGTCGGTGCCGATCACGTCAAGATCGACTTTGAGTTCGACGCGCTCGAAGCAATCCACACGATCATCGTCACAGACGACGGTGAGGGAATGAACCGGGAACGTGCCAGCAAGGGGTTCGGAGAGTACGGGGACTCCTGGAAGCGGCGCATCGATGCGCGGACCCACAACGGTCGCACCGTCCATGGTCAGCGCGGGCAGGGGCGGTATGACCTTCTTGGTCTCGGGCTGTCCGCCCGTTGGGAGTCGGTTGCCCAGCAGGCTGATGGGGCCGTCGCGGCTATTCAGGTCGAGCTCACGGGCACTGATCCCCGTAACTACGAGATCAGCGAACCGGTGTCCTGTCTCGGACCTACTGGGACGATGCTGCGGATCGCGAACGTAACTCCCGCAGCAGACAAAGAGCTGAATCGGCCAGATCTTGCCGACCTTCTTGCTGCTGAGTTTGCTCTTTATCTCCGGCAGTATCCGAAAGTTGAAATTGAGATCCGGGGCGTTAGTATCGACCCTTCGTCAAGTCATCTTCCCCCAGTGGATGTGCTCGTCGACGTCGAGGGCCTGACTGAGCCGGTCACGGTAACGTTCATTGAGTGGAAGCGCAAGATGAAGGGCATTCAGCGCGTCTACCTGTGTGACTCTAACGGGGCGGCTCTTCTTGATGTTCCGGCAGATCTCAGGGCACGTGACATTCTCTTTACTGGTCATATCTGCTGGGATGGCTTCAAGGGTCCGGACACCAGCGCGAGCCTAGCGATTCTGGGTGGCGAAGACGTGGGCGCGCGGGTGTTCGAGGCTGGCCGACAGGCGATCGCCGAACAGATAGAGCAGCGGTCCCGTGAGCGTCAGATGCAGGTCGTCGACGATTGGAAGCTGGAGCAGTCATACCCGTACAAATCGGAGCCGACGACCGCGTCTGAGCAGGTCATCCAGAAGGCATTCGACATCATGGCGACTGCCGCAACCCCATTACTCACGAAAATGAACGTCGAGCAGCGACGATTCAGCATGCGGATGTTGCGTGTCGCGGTCGAGACCGATCCGTCGGCCGTACACAAGATCATGCTCGAAGTGCTGCGGCTACCCGAAGAGCGTGCGGAGGAGATGGCCGCGCTGTTTGAGCGGACCACGCTCGAAAGTATCATCACCACCACGCACAGCGTCTTGGATCGTCTCGACTTCATCTCTGGTCTCCGGTCCATGGTGTTCGACCACGAGTCGAAGAAGGCCACTACTGAGCGGCGCCAACTACACAAGATCCTCGAACGCGAGGCTTGGATATTTGGCGACGAATGGACGCTGATGGCAAGTGATGAGGCGCTCCGGCGCGTCCTCGTCAAGCACCTGAATCTGCTCGGCGAGGATGTTGCCTACGATGACGTCATTCCTCAATCCCGGGAGGACGGGCAGCTGTTGATCCCGGACCTTGTGATGTCGGGCAGCGCTTCCTCCTACTCCAAGAGTCGCGAGTACCTGGTTGTCGAACTCAAGCGTCCATCGGTTACTCTCGGTAAAGAAGAGCTGGACCAAATCGAAGCGTACGCTATAGCGATCACCGATGATGACCAGTTCAGTCAGCCAGGAATATCGTGGGATTTTTGGTTGATCGGCAACGACTACGATTCATATGTCAAGCGAAAGCTCGACACACCCGGCAATCCTCGAGGCTGCGCACTGGTGGCACCGAAGTTCCGGGTCCATGTTCGGACGTGGGCCGAGGTGTTGGCTGATGCTGAGCACAGACATCGGTACATCCAGCAATCGCTCGCCAGCAACTCCGACGAGGATGCTGGGCTGAGCTATCTCAACCGGGTGCACCAGCAGTTGCTGCCGAGCGTCATGAAGCTGGGCGCAGCCGGATCGAGCTCCGCGACGCCCAAGCAGCGGCGACCGACCGACGCGCCAGCCGAGCCTCTCCCATAGGGTTGGCCGCGAGGACCGGGGTTCAGCCGGCCGGTGGTGCTGGGATTCTCATCTGGTCGCGGCGTAGCTGCAACGCCGGGTGACGGGCCGGGGCGAAGCCCATCGACTGGTACAGGGTTCCGCTGCCCGCCGTGGCGTTCAGGTCGACGACGCTGACCGTGGTGTCGGTGGCGAACCAGTCCAGCAGCGCCTTGAGACAGTCGCGGGCGTAGCCGCGGCCCCGATGGTCCGGCTCGGTGCACACGTTGAACAGGTGCCCGCGCAGCCCGCCCGGGTTGCCAGGGGAGGGGGCGTGCCGGTCGCAGAGGCCGACGGCACCGCTGATGATGCCGTGCTGCGGGTCGTCGACCACGAACGCCGCGAACATCTCCGGGTCGCCGAGTGACCGGGAGAACCAGTCGAGGGCCGCCGAGCGCCAAGCTGCCGACTCGTCGCCGACCGGCGCGCCCATGTCCTGCAGCATGACCGCTCGGAGTCGCACCAGGGCGGGTGCGTCGGCGAAAGTCGCGCGTCGCACCTGCGGATGCGCAGGCAGCTGCGTCGACGGTTGCGTTGGATCTTGCATCAGCGCAGCCTATCGCCGGCCGCCGAACCGGGCGTCGACTGCATCGAGGGAACCGCCATTGTCGTCACACCGGCGGTTTAAGAACAATGACGGTTCCCTCGTGGTCGGCAACGCGGTCGACGACGAACACTCCCACCCCGGGTACGCCTCGGACAACACCCTCTGCCTGCAGGGCGAGGATCGCTTGGCGGACGACCGAGGCGGCGACCCGATGACGTTCGCGCAACTGGTCGGTGGGCGGCAGCCGATCGCCGGGACGGAGTTCACCGGACTCGATCTGCGCGCGGATGTCGTCCGCTACCTGCTCCCACTGAGGCCCTGTGGTCACTCGCCCTCCAGCGCGTTGGCGCTACGAGCCGGCGGCCTCGTCGCGGTCGGCGACGAACACCCCAAGCCCATGTACGCCCTGCACCATGCCCTGCATCTGCAACATGAGGATGGCGCGGCGGACCACTGTGGTGGATACGTCGTGCTGCTCGCGGAGCTGCGCGGTTGACGGGATTCGATCACCAGGGCCCAGCTCGCCGGACTCGATCTGCGAGCGGATGTGATCAACGAGCTGTTCCCACTTGGGCTTCACGGGCATTGAGGACTCCCAGGTCTGCCCCGCCATTGGATCACAGCCCAGCTATGTACGACAAGACACAGCTACTGCAGCAAAGCTGTATGCGACCGGATGCACAAAGTTGGCTCCGGTGTCTTGCTTGGTGCAACCGGGTGTGCAAAGCTCCCATTGACCGGTTCCCAGGTCTGCAAACCCGGAGCTGGTTTTCCCGCAAGGAGCCTGGTCAGCCGGCCCGCCAGCCGGCTGACCAGGTGCGCCCTCTCCACGCCCTGAACGGGAGGCACCGACCGGTGACATCCGACCCCCTATCCATCACCGCCCAGCCCGAACAGCAGCTCGACCCACAGGTGGCGACCACCGCCAGCGGCACCGTCTACACGGCGTACGCCCGGAAGGTGGTGATGGCCGCGCAGCAGGCCGTCGACGTGCACACCACCTCGGCGTACAACGGGTGTTGTCTGGGCTGCGGACGGCCCGGCCCCTGCGCCGACCTGGCCGCCGCCGAAGCGGCCCTGGCCCGCTACCACCGGCTGCCGTTCCGCCGGCCCGGCGCGACCCTGCTCGACCCGCGCCCGCTCGTCCCGACCCGGACCACCCACGCCGGCCAGGCGCGGTTCACCTGGTGGCGGCGGTCGGCATGAGCGACACCGACGCGCCAGCTGAGCAGAACGAGAACGCTGACGGACAGGCGTTGCAGGCGGCCGCTGACACGATCGACGTGCTGCGGGCCGTCGCCCTGGCGATGGAGACGGCAGTCACGCACGCCGAGGAGCAGCTCGACGGCGGCCGGCACCCGGACGCGTGCCTGGCCACCGACCGCTACCAGGCCGCGCTGCACGAGGCGTGGGAGGCGTACGGCGATGTCCTCGACGCCGTCGCGGACGGCCGCCCGCAGCTGCCGGGTGGCCGGCCGGTCGCGGTCGCGTCCATTCTGTACGGCCTGCGGACCGCGCGCCACCACGCCGCGCACGCTGCCGCCCAGCTGCCGCAGCTGCGGCACCGACTCGGGTACGCCGCCGACCGGTTGCGCCGCAGCGACCACGCGCCCGCGCAGGCGACCGCCGACCGGCTGACCGCCGCACTGGGGCGGCTGCGTGACGTCGAGATCAGCCTCGACCTCGGTAGCGGGGCGCTCGACCGCTACCTTGACGCCCTCGACACCGGTGCCGATCCGCCGGCCGCGCGGACCGCCCGGCTGGCGGCGGTGCGGCCGATGGCCGGCCCGAACGGTGACGCCGTCGCCGTCGGCACCCGGATGGCGGCGACGGTGGTCGCCGCGCACCGGCGGCACCTGCGGTTCCGGACCCGCTGGCAGGTGTTCCGCCAAGAACTGTGGAACAACGTGAAGCGGGAGGTGGGGCGGTGACGGCCAGCCAGCCGGTGGCGGCGCTGACCTTCCTGATGGCCGGGCAGGTGGGTGCCCACGACCGGCGGGTCCAGCGGTTCACCGACGCCGACCGCCAGCACTATCTTGACCTGCTCAGCGGGCTGTTCGTGCTCTGCGTCGACCGGCGGTTCCGCCGTGACGACGACCACGGGGCGGTGATCCGGTTCGTGGCCAGTGTCCGGGAGCGGTTCGACCCCGAGCGCACCCTGGTCGACCCGACGGTTGCGGAGAATCTGCTGCTTGCCGCGCTCGGCGGGCACGACACGCTGCCGGCCACCGCCGAGAACGTCACCGTGCAGACGCTGCTGACCGTCGCCCTGGTCAGCGATGAGCAGCCCAGCCCGGCCGGCTACGACGCGCTGCTGTGTCAGGTCGACGCGATGATGGCTGTCGTGCCGTCCAGCGACTAGGCATCCACCTCGACGATTGTTCCTTGATGGACTGACCGGAATACGCTTTTCCGTAACCGATTCGAGGATGGGCGATGACAGCGACCAACCCGACCTCCACCATGCTGCTGCAGACTCCCGGCGAATGTGAACTCCAGCCGGCCCGTCTGCTCGACGCCGTCGCCGACCAGCGGCGGCAGCTCCTCGACGACCTGCGCGGCTTCGGGTCGCCGGAGTGGTCCTCGCCGACCCGCTGCCCCGGCTGGTCCGTGCACGACACGGTACGGCACATGTGCGACGTCACCCGCGCGATCGCCGCCGACCCCGGCGACCGCACCCTCGACATGACGGCCGGGTTCGACCCTCGGGTCACCCCGAACCGGTGGCTCACGGCGTCTGCCGGTGAGCCGCCCGCCGCCACCGTCGACCGGCTCGCCGCGACGACCGACGAGGTCCTCGCCGTGGCGCGGGGCCGGCTGGCCCGCGGCGAGCGGTTCGACGTCGTTCTGCCGTTCGGGCCGATGGACTGGACGGTGCTGGTGCTGCACGTCCTGTGGGACTCGTGGCTGCACGAACGGGACATCTTCCTGGCCCTCGGCGTCGACCGCCCGACCAAGAACGGGGCGACCGGCTACGCGACGGCGTACGGGCTGCTCATCGCGGCGGCGGTCGCGCGACAGTTCGGTGACCAGGTCAGCCACCGCCTCGAGCTCGGCGGCGACGGCGGCGGCATCTTCGAGCTGGAAGCCCGGGACGCGGTGACGCTCACCGTCACCTCGGCGCCGGCGGCCGGCCCGTCCGCCGCCGAGGTGACCGACGCGCTGGCCGGGCGCGGCTCGGCCGCCGTGCTCGACATCATGCCCGACGCGCCGCGGACCGCCCTGACCCACCTGGCCACCTTCTTCACCAGCCCGGTCGAGCAGACCAGGGTCTGATGTGGCACAGGTGGTACCTACGGGGTGATGACGATCCGGGCGCCGGCCGACCCGTCGGCCTGGGCCTGCCAGGCGGCGGCCACCTCGTCGAGCGGCCGTACCTGGTGGTCGACGGTCAACCGGCCGGCGTGGGCGTGCCCGGCGATCGCGGCCAGCGCCGCCGCCCGCTGCTGCGCCGTCAGCTCGTTGTTGCTGTAGCCGAGTACGCGCAGCGCGCCGCCGCGTAGCGTGGCCGATTCGAACGGGGCGGTCGCCCCGGCCGAACCACCCAGGTTGACCAGCCGGCCACCGGGGCGCAGCACCCGTAGCGAGGCCGCCGCCGGCACCCCGAACAGCGGGTCGAGGACCAGGTCGACCGGTCCGCCGGCGGCATCACGCAGCCGGTCGGCCAGACCGGGTACGTCGTCGTCGGCGCGCAGCGGCACCACCGCGTCGGCACCCAGGTCGCGCAGCCGCTCGGCGGCCGCGGCCGACCGGGCGGCGGCGATCACCCGCCGGGCGCCGACCAGCCGGGCGAGCTGCACCCCGGCCTGCCCGACGGTGCCGCTGGCCCCGAGGACCAGCACGTCCTCGCCGGGGCGCAGCCCACCCCGCATGGTCAACGCCGACCAGGCGGCGATCGCCGAGTAGCCGAGCGCGGCGATCAGCCGGTGGTCCACTCCGTCGGGCAGCGGCACCAGGTCGGCGACGGCCACGGCGGCGTACCCGGCGAGGCCGCCGTCGCCCGGTGCCATCCCGGCGCG
Source organism: Solwaraspora sp. WMMA2101 (assembly GCF_049179175.1). Classification (NCBI taxonomy): domain Bacteria; kingdom Bacillati; phylum Actinomycetota; class Actinomycetes; order Micromonosporales; family Micromonosporaceae; genus Solwaraspora; species Solwaraspora sp. WMMA2101. The sequence continues at coordinate 5,234,812 of NZ_JBMHMA010000006.1, forward strand.
GGTCGGGAACCACACGCCGGAGCCGTCGGCGAGGGTGCCGACGCCCTGCACCCCGGGCACGTACGGCAGGGCCGGCGCGCCCAGGTAGGAGCTGCCGGAGGCGCAGAGCAGGTCCAGCGGGGTGATCGGCGCGGCGTCGACCCGGACCAGGACCTGCCCGGCGGCGGGTCTCGGCCGGGGCCGGCGCTGCACGACCGGTGGTTCGCCGTACCCGGTGAGCACGGCCGCCGACATCATGCCGGTCGTGGGCATCGACTCCGACGTGTTCATCAGGTGGCGATGTCCGGGTACGGCAACGCGAAGTGGGCCAGCCGCAGCCCGTACTGCTTCTGGTAGGCCAACGGCTCGTCGTGGTCGCGTTCGAACATGGCGATGAACAGGGTCAAGGTGAGGAACGGGTGGGCGCCCAGCTCGAACAGCCGGACGTGGTCGTGGGCTGCGAGGGCGTCGCGTTCGTCGTCGGTGAAGCGCAGCCAGGTGCTGGCCTCACCGGTGTGACAGTTCAGTACGGAGTTCGCCCGCTCCGCCTCCCACCAGGTGACGAATTCGGCTGGCTCGGACCGGTAGCGCTCGACGAGCTCCGGGTCCCGGTCGACGGTGTAGAGGAACTTGTCCACAAGTTACTTGCTCATGCCGGCGCTCCGTTCGGGTACCAGGTGAAGTAGGCCTCCATGGTGTGGAACAGATCGAGGGTGTCGACGTGGTGTGCCTTCGCCCCGGCACCGGCGACGCCTATCATCAGCATGAAGTCCATGAAGCCGTGGGTGGCGTTGCCGGGGGAGTGCAGGCTGTCGAGCGTCACTTCGGCGAGGCAGCCGTCCAGGTCGCCGTTGGCGATCCACTCCACCGCCCGCTGGTCTAAATCCGGGTCCGGGCCGTGCGGGCCGAACTGGCGCGGCCCGCCGAGCTCCAGCGACAGGTGGCCGGTGCCGATGACCGCCACCCGCAGGTGGCTCGGCCAGGATTCGACGATGTCCCGGATCGCCTCGCCGAGCTGCACGAAGCGTTTCGGCTGCGGCAGCGGCGGGGCGAAGATGTTGGTGTAGATCGGCACGATCGGCAGGTCGGCCTCGGGCCGCAGGGTGATGATCGGGCAGGTGATGCTGTGGTCGATCCGCAGTTCGTTGCTGAACGCCAGGTCGAAGCCGGCGTCCAGGCCGGCCCGCAGCAGGTGCCCGGACAGGTCCTCCTGGCCTTTGAGCAGCATCCGGGGCAGGCCGAACTCGCGTTCCTCGTTGTACCAGTTGGCGTCGTAGAACGGCGCCTTGCCGACCAGGAACTGCGGCATGTTGTCCAGCCACAGCTGGTAGAAGTGGTCGGAGCCGACCATCACCAGCGCGTCCGGGTTGGCCTTGGTGAGGGTCTCCCGGAAGGCGAGGATCTTGCGCTGCCACTCGTCGGCGAAGGGTGGCCGGTCCTCGCCGGTGGCGGTGGTGGCCCGGTAGTAGAACGGGTGGTGTGTGGAGGCGATGACCGCGACGATGCTGGCCATGGCCGCTCCTTCCAAGAGTTGGGATCAGGCGGTGGCAGGGGGGACGTAGCGGGCGTTGCGGTCGACGGTGCGGTAGATCTCCATGCCGAGCGGGTTGCGGCGTTCCTCGGCGAGGTGGCCGAGCAGCCCGGCGGTGCGGGCCAGCAGGGCGAAGCCGCGCAGCAGGTCGACCGGCAGGTCCAGGTCGGCCAGCGCGGCACCGCACACCCCGGCGCCGTTGAGCGGCAGGGTGCGGCCGAGGACCTGCGGGTGGACCCGGCCGACTCTCTGGACAACCCCCGGCGGACACCCGTCCGCCGGGCCGTCCCCGGCCGGGGTGTCACCCGCCGGGTCACCGGCAGCGGAGGGTCGCCATGGCGCGGAAAGCCGGACGTGAAGCCGGTGCCGACTTCATCGAGGCGCTGGCCCGGGGGCTCGACGTGCTGCGCTGCTTCCGGCCCGGCCGGCCAACGATGACGTTGAGCGAGATCGCCGCCGCGACCGGGCTGGCCCGTCCGACCGTACGGCGGATCCTGCTCACCCTCGAGGAGCTGGGGTACGTGCGCAGCGCCGCCGACCGGGGTTTCGCGCTCACCCCCCGGGTGCTGGAGCTGGGCATGGCGTACGTCAACGCGTTGAGCATCTGGGACGTGGCCCGCCCGCACATGCAGCGCCTGGTCGGGCAGACCGGCGAGTCGACGTCGATGGCGCAGCTCGACGGCAGTGACATCGTCTACGTGTCCCGGGTCGCCGTGCCGAAGATCGTCACCCTGGCGGTGACCATCGGCACCCGGTTCCCGGCTGTGGCGACCTCGATGGGCAAGGTGCTGCTGGCCGCGCTCGACGACGAGGAGCTGACCGCCGTACTGGCCCATCCGGGTCGCTCCGGCATCTCCCCACGCTGGCAGCCGGAGCGCGCCGAGCTCGACCAGGTGCTGCGCGAGGTCCGCGCCCGGGGCTGGGCCGCCGCCGACCAGGACCTGGCCGCCGGGATCCGGTCGGTCGCCACCGGGGTACGCGACGGCGACGGCCGGGTGGTCGCGGCGGTGAACGTGACCGTGTACGCCGCCGAGACCTCGATGGAGCAGCTGCTCGGCGAGTATCTGCCGAAGTTGCTCAGCACCGCCGCCGACATCAGTCACGACTGGGCGTTGCTGGCCGCCGTACCGATGTCGACCGTACGGCAGTTCGCCGCCCAGCCCGTGCACGGCTGACCGGCCGACCGTACCGTCGACTCCTGGGCGGCTTTGGTCCGATTGTGCCCTTTTTTCGGTAAACATCGCTCTTGTTCGGAAAGGCGCTGATAGAACTGTCCGTACCTGTCGGGGTTCGGAGAGTGGGTGCGCAGCGCAATGACCAGTGCCGAGCTGGCCACGAGCGAGCCGCGAGTGGCCGTAGCCGCGCCAGCGTCGACCGTGGTCCGCCCGGCCGCGGCCGGTCGTGAAAACTCCGCAGTGGACACCGCCCGGCCGACGACCGACCACCGCGGACCCACCGGCGGATTCCGCCGGGACATCGAAGGGATGCGCGCGGTCGCCGTCGCGCTCGTCGTCGCCTACCACGCCAAGGTGCCGCTGTTCGGCGGCGGCTACGTCGGCGTCGACGTCTTCTACGTCATCTCCGGTTTCGTGGTCACCACCGTGCTGCTGCGCGAGTTCGCCAACACCGGCTCGGTGTCGATCCTGGGCTTCTACGCCCGGCGGGCCCGGCGTCTGCTGCCCGCCGCCATGGTCGTCCTCGTCGCCACCCTGATCGCATCCTGGTGGTGGCTGCCGCTGCAACTGCAGTGGATCGCCACCCAGGCGGTCGCCAGCGTCGCATACTGCGTGAACTTCCTGCTCGCCCGCAACAGTGTCGACTACCTCGACTCGATGCGCCGCGAGTCGCCGCTGGAGCACTACTGGTCGCTCGCCGTGGAGGAGCAGTTCTACCTGTGCTGGCCGCTGCTGCTGATCGTCCTGCTGCTGTGGGCCCGGCGCCGGCGTGCTGCCGGCCCGATGGCCGGCGGTCACGCCGGCCTGCCGGTCGTGCTCGGCGTCGTCGGCACACTGGCCGGGGCGTCCTTCATGCTCGGCGTGTGGCTGACCGCCCACTCACCCGGGTACGCCTACTTCGGCTCGCCGGCCCGGGCCTGGGAACTGCTCGCCGGCGCGCTGCTCGCGCTCGGCCTGCCGACCGTCGCGCGGATCCCGGCCCGGCTGGCCGCCGGCCTGACCTGGGTCGGCCTGGCCGCCGTGGTGGCGGCGGCGCTGCTGTTCGACGGTGCCACCCGGTTCCCCGGGTACGCCGCACTGCTGCCGGTGGCCGGCACCGCGTTGGTGATCGCGGCCGGGAGTGTCCCGCACACCGGGGGAGCCGTGGGGCTGCTCGGCCGGACACCGTTGCAGTGGACCGGTCGGCTGTCCTACTCGTGGTACCTGTGGCACTGGCCGTTCCTGGTGATCGGCGCGGCGCTGCTCGGCGGCACCGCGATACCCTGGCAGAACCTGGCCCTGGTGGCCGGTGCGCTGCTCGCCGCCGTGGTGACGTACCGGCTCGTCGAGGACCCGCTGCGCCGCGCCCGGGTGCTGGCGGTGCGTCCCTGGCGGACCATCGGGCTGGCCGCGGTGGCGTCGGCGGCCGCCGTGGCCGTGGCGGTGTCGGCGGTGCTGGTCCGCCCGACCGTGGCCGGCACCGGTGCCCCGGTCGACACCGCGGCCGTGCTGTCCGCGTCGACCGACGTGGAGCGCGACCTTCGCCGGCTGGTCGCCGCCAGCGTCGCCGCACCGGCCGTACCGGCGAATCTGACACCGCCGTTGCCGCAGGTCACCGCGGACATCCCGACGGTGTTCCAGGACGGCTGCGTGGTCCTGAAGATCACCGACACCGGCACCGACCACCCCTGCGGGTACGGCGACCCGACGGCGGCCCACACCGTCGTGCTGTTCGGCGACTCGCACGCCGGCAGTTGGTTCCCCGCCCTGCGTGAGCTGGTGACCGCCCGTGGCTGGCGGTTGATCGTCATGGTCAAGGGCTTCTGCAGCGCCGCCTCGGTCCGCTTTCGCCTCGACTCGGTGAACCGCCCGTACGACGAATGTGTCCAGTGGCGGGACCGGGCGCTGGACCGGATCCGCGAGCTGCGGCCGGCAATGGTGGTCACCTCCTCGACCAACTACACCTTCGGCGACCCGGTCGGCGTCTTCACCGAACGTGACCAGGTCTGGGCGGACGGCTGGGCCGGTACGGTGGCGGAACTGCGCTCCCACGGCAGCCAGGTGGTGTTCATCGGCGACGTGCCGTGGCTGCCCCCGACCGTCGTCGACTGTCTCGCCGTCCATCTCGACGACGCCCGTACCTGCCACGGTGCCGTCGACGACGTGGTGCTGGAGCCGCGTCGTCGCCAGTTGACCGCCGACGCCGTAGCCGGGCACGGCGTGCTGGTCGTCGACCCGACGCCCTGGTTCTGCACCACGACGGTCTGCCCGGCGCTGGTCGGCAACGTCGTCACTCTGCGCGACGGCAACCACATCTCGGCCACCTACTCGCGGCTGCTCTGGCGGGTGCTGGACGAGCGGATCGGCCGGCTGGGCGCCTAGTGGCGGCGATCGAGGCGAGACCCGCTCCTGCCGGGGCGCCTGCCGCGTCGTGCGCCGGTCGGCCGGCTGGTGGCCCCGCCGACGCCCCGGGCGTCAGCTGGCTGCTGGCCGCCGTACTGGTCCCGGCGACCAGTGTGGCGCTGGCCGCGACGAATCCACTGCTGCAGCACTGGTTTCTCATCCCGGTCACCGTGTGCGGGGTGCTGATCGGGGTGGACGCGGTCGAGTGGTTGCTGCGCCGACGCGACGTGTTCGACCCGCAGGCGATTCTCGGCCTCTTCGGCCTTCATTTCTACTACCTCGCCCCGATTCTGCACGTCACGCTCGACTTCTGGCCACCGCTGCTGTTTCCATCCACACCGGACTGGCGGGCCGCGCTGGGCGCGATGGCGCTGCTGAACGCGGTCGGCCTGGCCGGTTACCGGGCGATCGTGTCGGCCCCGGCCGGCCGCCGCGCCGAGGTCAAGGTCCAGCGGCATGGCGGGATGCGGTTCCTGAGCTTCGACGAGGGGCGGTTCCAGCGGTTCGCGGTGACGGCGGTCGCGGTGGGTCTGTTGGCGTTCGCGGCCCTGGTGACCCTGCTCGGCGGGCCGGCGGGCTTCCTCACGGCGATGACCCAGGACCGGCAGGCGCTGGCCGGACTGGGCTGGCTGCTGCTGCTCAGTGAGTCCTTCCCGCTGTTGCTGTTCTGTCTGGTGGCGGTGCGCTGGCGTGGGGTGCTGCGGCAGCGCACCGGCCTCGTGGTGGTGCTGCTGGTGGGGCTGGTCGTCGTCCAGTTCGCGGTGAGTGGGCTGCGGGGCAGCCGGTCGAGCGTGCTGTGGCCGCTGGTGCTGGGTCTGGTCCTGATCCACCTGGTGGTCGTCCCGATCACCCGCAAGGCCTTCTTCGCCTCGGCGGCCGTGGTCGTGGTCTTCGTCTACGGCTACGGGCTCTACAAGGGTGCCGGCGTCGAGGTGATGGACATCGCCAAGGGCATCCGGACCGTCGAGGAGGTCTCCGAGACGACCGGGCGGGGTCTGCCGATGGTGCTGCTGGGGGACTTCGGCCGGGCCGACATCCAGGCGTTGCTGCTGGACCGGGAACGCACCGACGCGGCCGGCTGGAGTCTCGGCAGCACCTATCTGGCCGCACCGCTGTCCCTGGTGCCCGGCACCCTGGGCGACGCCGACCTGCGGGACAAGTCCCAGGTCGGCACCAACGCGTTGTACGGGCCCGGGGTGTACGAGTCGGGGCTGCGCTCCGAGCGGGTCTTCGGGATCACCGGCGAGGCGACCCTGAACTTCGGTCCGGCCGGTGCGCTGGCGTCGTTCGCCGTCCTCGGGCTGTTCCTGCGGTTCGCCCGCCGCTACCACCGCTGGGCGAGGCGGTCGTCGCAGCTCACGCCGAAGCTGCTCTGCGTACCGCTGGGTGCGGTCACGGTCATCCTGGTGACGGCCGACCTGGACAACATCCTCGCGTTCTACGTCGGCGAGGTGCTGCCGTTGACGGTGGTGGTGTTCTGCGCGCTGGCCCGGCGGCCGGCGACAGGGGTCGACAATCCCAAAGTTGGACATTATGCCTCTAAGCGAGTGTTAGCCTCAAATACAATCGAATCGTGACGGAGGGTGCGCCATGGATGACATGCATGCCGTGATCATGGCGGGCGGCAAAGGCGTCCGCCTGCGGCCGTACACCACCGCGCTGCCGAAACCACTGGTGCCGATCGGGGACGACTTCGCGATCCTGGAAATCGTCCTGCATCAACTCGCCGCGTACGGCTTCCGCACCGCGACACTGGCCATCAACCACCACGGTTCGTTGATCCGGGCCTTCGTCGGCGACGGCACCCGGTTCGGCCTGCACGTCGACTACGCCGAGGAACGGACCCCGCTGTCCACCGTCGGCCCACTGTTCGGGCTGCGCGACCGGCTACCGGACCGGTTCCTCGTGATGAACGGCGACATCCTGACCAACCTGAACTACGCCGACCTGCTGCGCGCCCACGTCGACTCCGGCGCCCCGGTGACCGTCGCGACCTTCCGCCGCAAGGTCGAGGTCGACTTCGGAGTGCTGGCCGTCGAAGGCGACAAGGTCGTCGAGTTCAAGGAGAAACCCGTCCTCGACTACCGGGTCAGCATGGGCGTCTACGGGCTCAGCAAGGCCACGATCGCGGCGTACCCGGTCGGTATCGCCCTCGGATTCGACCGGCTGATGACCGACCTCATCGACCGGGGCGACCCACCCGCCGCCTACGACTTCGACGGCTACTGGCTCGACATCGGCCGACCCGAGGACTACGACGAGGCGAACCGCACCTTCGCGACGCTCGCGCCGATCCTGCTGCCGGCGGCGTTGCGCGACCCCCGGTGACCACCCGTATCCCGAAGGAGAGACCGTGTTCAACCGGATCGCAGTAGTGGGGATGGGCTACGTCGGCCTGACGCTGGCGGCCGGCCTGGCCCGCAACGGCTTCGAGGTGTACGGCGTCGACAGCTCGCCGACCGTGCGGGACTCCCTCGCCCAGGGCCGCGTGCACCTCTACGAACCGGGCCTGGCCGACGCGCTGACCGAGACCCTCGGCACCTCGCTGTTCATCCACCCGGACCTGCCGGCCGGCCTCGACGCGGCGATCATCTGCGTGTCGACGCCGGTACGCGCCGACACCCGGCAACCGGACCTGACGAACATCGCCGCAGCGGCGGCGCAGATCGCCCGCCAGTGCGGGCCCGACACCCTCGTCGTGGTGCGCAGCACCGTACCGGTCGGCACCAGCCGGCGGACCGTGCTGCCGGCGCTGACCGCGGCCTGGGGCCGGGCCCGCCTGGTGATGGCCCCGGAACGCACCATCCAGGGCCAGGCCATGCGGGAGCTGGCCGAGCTACCGCAGATCGTCGGCGGCCTCGACGACGCCAGCCGCAACGCCGGGGTGGCCCTGTTCGGGGTGCTCGCCCGCCAGGTCGTCCCGGTCTCCAGTCTGGAGGCCGCCGAGCTGGTGAAGCTCGCGAACAACTGCCACACCGACCTGATCTACGCCTACGGCAACGAGATCGCCCTGCTCGCCGGGGCGCACGGCGTCGACCCGCTGGAGGTCGTCCGGGCCGCCAACCACGACTACCCCCGGCCCGACCTGGCCCGCCCCGGGTTCGTCGGCGGCAGCTGCCTGACCAAGGACCCGTACCTGTTCGGTGCCAGCGCGCCGGCACACACCCCGCTGCTCGTCGCGGCCGCCCGCCAGCGCAACGAACAACTGCCGGTGCAGGTCGCCGAGACCGTCGTCGGGCGGCTGCGGCAACTGCGCGGCGGCACCGCCGGTGCGACCCTGGCCGTCCTCGGCTGGGCCTACAAGGGCTGGCCGCCCACCGACGACATGCGGGGCGCGGCGATCGTGCCGATGATGCCGGTCTTCCAACGGGCCGGGCTGCGGGTACTCGGCCACGACCCACTCGTCACCGACGAGGTCGTCCGGGCACACGGCGGCGACCCGGTCAGCCTGGACAAGGCGTTCAGCGAAGCCGACGCCGTGCTGGTGCTCAACGACCACCCCGACTACCGGGCGCTGCCGGTGACGACGCTGCTGCCCGGCACCGGCGTCCGGCTGGTCTACGACTCGTGGCGCATCCTCGACGAGGAGCTGGTCCGGGCCGCCGGCGCCCACTACGAGGGCATCGGCTACCGCCCGGCCGGGGAGCTGGTGTGATGCGCGCGCTCGTGCTCGGCGGAGCCGGCTTCATCGGACTGCACCTGACCCGTCGGCTGCTCGCCGACGGACACACCGTCACCGTCGTCGACGACTTCTCCCGGGGCCGCGACGACGCCGAACTGGCCCGGGTCTGCGCCGACCCGGCCGTCGAGGTGGTCACCGGTGACCTCACCCGCGCGAGCACCTGGGCGGCGCTGCCCCACCGGTTCGACCAGGTGTACCTGCTCGCGGCCGTCGTCGGGGTCCGCAACGTCGAAGCCGACCCGGCCCGGGTGGTCCGGGTCAACGCGCTGGTCGCCCTGCACCTGATGGACTGGCTGACCACCGCCGACCGGGTCTTCTTCAGCTCCACCAGCGAGGTGTACGCCGGTGCCGTCGACGCCGGCGTCGCCGCCGTACCCACCGGTGAGGACGTGCCCGCCATGGTGGCCGACGTCACCGCGCCCCGGTTCGCGTACGCCACCAGCAAACTGCTCGGCGAGGCCGCCGTGCTGCACGGCGCCCGCGCCGCCGGAGCCGGCGCCGTCGTCGGCCGGTTCCACAACGTGTACGGGCCCCGGATGGGCGCCGACCACGTGGTGCCGGAGATGGCGCTGCGGGCGATCCGGGGCGAGGACCCGTTCCGGGTGCCCGGCGCCGACCAGTACCGGGCCTTCTGCCACGTCGACGACGCGGTCGAGGCGGTCCTGCGGCTGATGGCCACCCCGGCCGCGACCGGGCAGATCGTGCACATCGGCAACGACGCCGAGCAGACCAACATCGCCGACCTGGCGAAACTGGTGCTGCGGACCGCCGGCAGCCACGCCAGCCTGCAACCCGAGCCGGCACCGCCCGGCTCGGTGCACCGGCGCTGCCCCGACCTGCGTACCCTGCGCCGGCTGACCGGCTACGAGCCGCAGGTCGGGCTGGACGACGGCGTCGCCCGCACCTTCGCCTGGTACCGCGACCACTGGCGACCCGACCACGGGCACCGCGCCGCCACCGGCCCGGTCCGGCCGGACCACACCGGAAAGCAGGTGCCGCCATGTCGGTGAGTCTGCGCCGACGGATCCTCGACGCGGTCGACGACCGGGTGGATCCGCGGATCATCGCCGGGCTGGGCGGGATCGCCCTGTCGCTGCGCTCCCGGTCGCGGTGCGTCGTGCGCTACGAGGACCAGGACTGGATCCACCGGTACCCGAGCGGGGTCGTGGTCAACACCACGCTGGGCGGGGCGTGCGCCGCGCAGGAGGACCGGATCGCCCGGGACACCTTCCTGTACGCCCACCAGCCGCGCCCCGGCGGCACGGTCGTCGACATCGGCGCCGGCGTCGGCTCGGAGGTCCGGATCTTCTCCCGGGCCGTCGGTGACACCGGCCGGGTGCTCAGCATCGAGGCGCATCCGCGCACCTTCCGCTGCCTGCGCCGTACCGTCGAACTGAACCGGTTGTCGAACGTGACCCTGCTGGAGTGCGCCGTCGTCGGCGAGGCCGGCCCGGTCCGCCTCGACGAGGACACCCTCGGCCACATCCGCAACGGCATCACCCGCGCCGACGCGCCCGACAGCGACACGGGTGCCGGCGGTGTCGAGGTCGTCGGCCGACGGCTGGACGAGATCCTGCACAGCTGCGGCGTCGACCGCGTCGACCTGCTCAAGATGAACATCGAAGGCGCCGAACTGGAGGTGCTGCGGTCCGCCGTCGACGTGCTCGACGTCGTCGACAACCTGGTGGTCTCCTGCCACGACTTCAAGGCCGACGGCCCCGCCGACGCCTGGATGCGCACCTTCGCGCCGGTCAAGGCACTGCTGCGCGCCGCCGGCTACACGATCACCACCCGGCCCGGCGACCCCCGGCCGTGGATCCCCTACTACGTGTACGCGAGCCGGGGCAGGTGAGCATGCGACTGCTCTACATCGGCGGGATGGGCCGCAGCGGCAGCACCCTGGTCGAACGGATCCTCAACGAACTGCCCGGCGTCTGCGGCCTCGGCGAGGTCGCGCAGGTCTGGGACAACGGCGTCCGCGACAACCGGCGCTGCGCCTGCGGCGCCGCGTTCCACGACTGCCCGCTGTGGCGGCGCATCGGCGAGTACGCCTTCGGCGGCTGGCACAACGTCGACCTCGACCGGGTACGCCGACTGCGCGACACGGTCGGCCGTACCCGGCACCTGCGGCGGCTCGCCGGGCCACGACTGACCGGCCGCCGCCGATCGCGGGTCGCCACCTACGTCGGCTACCACGCGCGCATCTACACGGCGGCGGCGACCATCACCGGAGCACAGGTCGTCGTCGACTCGTCCAAGGACACCGCGTTGGCGTACGGCCTGCGCTGGGCCGGCCCGGCCGACCTGCGGATCCTGCACCTGGTACGGGATCCGCGCGGGGTCGCGTACTCCTGGATGAAACCGGTCCACGACCACGAAGCCGGCACCCTGGTGCCGGTGCCGACGTTCCCGTCGGTCCGGTGCGCGCTGAGCTGGAGCGGGCACAACGCCGCCTACGATCTGCTGGCCCGCCTCGGCCGCCGCACCGACGTCCCCGGGACCGACCTGCGGATACGCCGGATGCGCTACGAGGACGTCCTGGCCGATCCGCCGGGTGCCCTGACCGCCCTGGCCGACTTCGCCGGCCTGCCCCTTGCCGAGGCCGACCTGTCCTTCCTGGGCGACGACCACGCACGGTTCAGCACCCTGCACAGCGTCTCCGGTAACCGGATGCGGTTCGACACCGGCCGGCTGCGGCTGCGCGTCGACGACGCCTGGCGCGCCTCGTTGCCGGCGGGGCACCGACGGCTGATCGGCACCCTGACCGCCCCGTTGCTGCGCGCGTACGGCTACCACCGGCCGACGCCGCCGGTCGAGTCCGTACCGCCGGGCGCTGCGGCCGAGTCCGTACCGCCGGGCCCGCCGGCCGGGTCCGGGGCCGAACCTGCCCGGCACGGCGCCGGCCAGAAGGTGTGACCTCGAACGCAAGGAGACGTCGATGCGAGCGGTGGTAGCCGTCGAAGGACGGATCGCACGGACCCCGGACGACAGACTGTGGACCGAGATCGGGCAGGACCACCAGTTCTGGACCCGGTACCTGACGGCGTTCGACGAGGTCCGGGTGGTCGCCCGGGTACGCGACGTCGCCGTCGCGCCGCCCGAGGCGAAACGGGTCGACGGCCCGCAGGTGCAGGTGCGGCCGGTGCCGCACTACCTCGGCCCGTACCAGTACCTCGCCCGCCGGGCCGCGATCGGCCGGGCGCTGCGCGACTGCGTCGGACCCGCCGACGCGCTGATCCTGCGGGCCCCGACACCGGTCGGCGGCCTGCTCGCCGCCGCCCGGGACCGGCAGCGACTGCCGTACGCGGTGGAAGTCGTCGGTGACCCGTACGACCTGTTCGCCCCCGGCGTGGTGGACCACCCGCTGCGGCCGGTGCTGCGCCGCACCTGGGTCCGGCAGCTGCGCCGACAGTGCCGGCGCGCCATCGCCGTCGGGTACGTGACCGAACAGTTCCTGCAGGCCAGATATCCGACCGCCGCGGGCGCGATCAGCGTCGCCGTCTCCGACGTCGACCTCGCCCCGGCCGCGTACGTCGACACCCCCCGTACGGCCGTCCGGCCCGCCGGACCCACCACGCTGATCAGCGTCGGCTCCCTGGAGCAGCGCTACAAAGGCGTCGACACCCTGATCGCGGCGCTCGCCGGACTGGTCGCCGCCGGCCGCGACCTGCGGCTGGTGCACGTCGGCGACGGCCGGTACCGGCCATGGCTGACCGACCTCGCCCGCCATCACCGCGTCGCCGACCGGGTCGAATTCACCGGCGCGCTGCCGCCGGGCGACGCCGTCCGCCGGCGACTCGACGCCGCCGACCTGTTCGTCATGCCGTCGCGCACCGAAGGTCTGCCCCGCGCGATGCTCGAAGCGATGGCGCGGGCGCTGCCCGCCGTCGGCTCCACCGTCGGCGGCATCCCCGAACTACTGCCAGCGGAGTTCACCGTCGCGCCCGACGACCCGCACCGGCTGGCCGCGACCATCGCCGCGCTGCTGGACCGGCCGGAGCTGATGGCCGCCGCGTCGGCCCGCAACCTGGCCCGCGCCCGGGACTACGCCGCGTCCGAACTGCGCGCCCGCCGGGCCGGCTTCTACCAGGCCGTCGCCGACGCGACCGCCGCCCGGTGCCGCCGACACGCCACCACCCGGCAGAGGAGCTACACGTGAGCCGGCCATTCGCCGCTTCGACCACCAGGACACCGGCTGCGGCAGCGTCGGCGGCGGTCCGGGAGCCGGCGGAACCGGTGCACGTGGTCCACGTCATCGCCAGCCTGGACCGGGGCGGCGCGGAGACACTCTCGCTCGACATGTGCCGGGCGATCCCCGCCGACGAGGTCCGGCAGACCTTCATCACCATGGGCGGGCGCGAGGGCAGCCTCGCCCCGCAGTTCCGGGCCGCCGGAGCCGAGGTCGTGCAGGTCCCGCAGCACCCGGCCGTCACCCACCCGGTGCGGCTGTGGCGGTGCCTGCGGTCCCGGCCGGTCGACGTGGTGGTCTCCCACATCAGCCTGTTCAGCGCGATCGTGCTGGCGGTGGCGATGCTGCGGGGCGTACCGGTGCGGATCGCCCGGATGTGGAGCGAGGGCGACGGCCGCCGCGACACCGCCGCCCGCCGAATGTTGCGCGCCGTACTGCGCCGCCTGCTGCACCTGGTCGCCACCGACATCGTCGCCGTCAGCGACGCGGCGATGGCGTACGCCGGACGCCGCGTCGGCCTGCCCGGCTGCCGGATCCTCTACAACAGCGTCGACGCCGCCCGGGTCGCCGGCCCCGACCGGCTCGCCGCCCGCCGGCAGTGGAGCATCCCCTCCGACGACGTCGTCATCGGCTACATCGGCCGGGCCGCACCGGAGAAGAACCGGCCGTTCCTGGTCGACGTGCACCGCGCGGTCCGCGACCAGACACCGCCGGGGCAACCGACGACCCGGCTGCTGGTCGTCGGCCCGTGCGGCACCGACGACATCGTGTCGGCCCACCCCGACGTGGTCGACGACCCGACGGTCACCCTCGCCGGCGAAGTCGACGAGATCGCCTCGGTCCTCGCCGCCGCCGACGTGTTCGTCCTGACCTCCCACTGGGAGGGACTGCCCGGGGTGGTCCTCGAAGCGCTCGCCGCCGGGCTGCCGGTCGTCGCCACCGACCTGCCCTGCCTGCGGGAGGCGTCCCGGTACGTCAACGGGCTCACCCTCGTCGACCTGGCCGCCGGAGCACACCGGTGGGCCGAGGCGGTGACCAGCGCCGTCCGGACCGACCGGGACGGGCGGGCCCGGATCCGGGCGAGTTTCACGGCGTCGCCGTTCCAGACCCGGCACGCGGCCGCGCAGTGGCGGACACTGTGGCGGGCCGACCCCCGGTGATCCGCAGCCGGCGGTCCACCCTTGCCCTGCTGACCGCCTCCAGCGCCGTCCAGCTGGGCAGCAACATGGTGGCGGCGCTGCTGGCCAGCGCGGTGCTCGGCCCGCACGGGCGTGGCCTGATGGTGCTCGGCGTCTCCACCGCCGGAATCGTGCCACTGCTCGCCGGCCTGGGCACCGGTCCGCAACTGCGGGCGGCGTACCCGTCGACCCTGACCGGCACCCGCCGGCGCGACCTGGTTGCCAGCTACACCTGGTGGTCGGTCGCGGCGGTCGCCGTCGCCGCCGTCGCCGCCGTCGCCGTCTCGGCGGCCTGCGCCCCGCTGATCGACCCGGGCCTGACCGACCCCCGCTACCTGCTCGCCCTGTCCGTGCTGACCTGCGGGTACGTCGCCCACACCCAACTGCCCGACAGCTGGTACGCCGCCGGCGGGTTCCGCAGCGGCAGCCTGTGGGCGATCACCACCACCGTCGGCGGGACCGTCGGGCTGCTCGTCGCCGTGGCCGTCGCCCCGGCCGTCTGGACCCTGCTGGCCGGCCAGGGCCTCGGCATGCTCGCGGCGGTCACCGTACAGGTGACCCGGCTGCGCGCCGCCGGGCTGCTGAGCTTCGCGCGACCGACCCGCAGTGACCTGTCGGCCCTGCTCCGCCACGGGGTCCGGGCGCTCGGCCTCACCCTCGGCCTGGCGCTGACGCTACGGCTCGACCGGTACGTGCTCGGCGCGATCACCGGCGCGGCGACGGTCGGCGTCTACTCGGTGGCGTCCACCCTCGGCCAGCTGCCCCGGATGGTGCCCACCGCCATCGGCCAACTCGTCAACCGCGACGCCGCGCTCACCGACCGCCCGTTGCGCCCGGTACGCACGGTGACGACCACCGCCGTCGCCGTCGTCGCCACCGGCGCGGCGACCGTCGGACTCGGCTGGCTGGTGATCGTGCCACTGCTCGGCCCGCAGTTCGCCGGTGCCCGGCCGCTGTTGCTGGTCCTCGTCGTCGCCGAGATCGCCTTCGTGCCGTACGCGGTGGCCAGCCGGGCGCTGCTCGGCGCCGGCCGGATGGGCGCCGTCGGCGCGTTCGGCCTGCTCTGGAGCGCGGTGGCGGTGCTGCTGTTCGTCGTCGCAGTCGGGCTGTGGGGCGCGCTCGGTGCGGCCCTGGCCTGCGTCACGCTGTACGCCGGACTCTCCGTCTCGTCCTGGTGGCTGCTGACCCGACGACTCACCCGCCGCCCGGCCCGGGAACCGGCCGAGGCGCGCCCACGACCCGCCCCGTTGACCCGGGTGTGAAGCCACCCTCGACGACAGGAGTCAACTCGATGCTCGCCTACGGACAGCCCTGCCTCGACGCCTCCGACGCCGACGCGGTCGCCGACGCCGTCCGCACCGGATGGCTGGCCGCCGGACCGACCGTCCACCGGTTCGAAGCCGCACTCGGCGCCCACCTCGGCGGAGTCGGCTGCGTCAGTGTCAGCTCCGGCACCGCCGCGCTGCACACCGCGTACGCCGCTGTCGGCCTGCGCCCCGGCGACGAGGTGGTCACCACGCCGTTGACGTTCGTGGCGACGGCGGCCACCGCCGCGCTGCACTGCGCCCGGGTGGTCTTCGCCGATGTCGAGGAGGCCACCGGCAACCTCGACCCGGCCGCCGTCGCGGCGGCGGTGACGACCCGGACCCGGGTGGTCACCGCCGTCGACTACGCCGGCCACCCCGCCGAGTACGGACAGCTGCGCAAGGTGGCCGCCGAGGCGGGGGCGGTCCTCGTCGACGACGCCGCGCACGCCATCGGGTCGACGTACCGTGGGGTGCCGGTCGGCGCGCTGGCCGACCTGACGACCTTTTCGTTCTACCCCACCAAGAACCTCACCACGGGGGAGGGCGGCGCGGTGACCGGCACCGACCCCGACCTGCTGGACCGGGTACGCCGGTTCGCCAGCCACGGCATGGTGCGCGACCCGCAGCGGCTGCGCGAACCCGACGAGGGCGGCTGGCACCAGGAGGTGCACAGCTTCGGGCTCAACTACCGGCTCTCCGACGTACTGTGCGGTCTCGGACTCAACCAGCTGGCCCGGCTGCCGCAGTTCACGGCCCGCCGGGCACAGCTGGCGGCCCGCTACGGTCAGCTGCTCGCCGACCTGCCGGGGCTGCGGCTGCCCGAACAACGGCCCTGGGTCGACCCGGTCTGGCACCTCTACCCGGTGCGGGTCCGCGACGGCCGCCGTCGCGAGGTCTACGACCGGATGCGGGCGGCCGGCATCGGCGTGCAGGTCAACTACCTGCCGGTGTACCGGCACCCGGTCTTCGCCGATCTCGGCTATCGGCGCGGCCTGTGTCCGACGGCGGAGGCGTACTACGCCGAGGAGCTGTCGCTGCCGATCCACCCGGAGCTGTCCGACGCCGACCAGGACCGGGTCATCGACGCGCTCCGGACCATCCTGCGCTGAAGCTGGCAGCTCGTCGCTTCAGCGGTCAGCCGTCGCGAAGTGCTGGTGTCCCAGCACCGCGAGCAGCCGGATCTTGTCCTCGGCCTCGCTGCCCGGCCGTGGCGTGAGTACCAGCAACGCCTGCGACTGGTCCTCGGTGAACAGGGCCTGACAGTCCACCTCGATCGCACCGACCTCCGGATGCACCACGATCTTGTGGTCCGAGAACCGGCGGGCGACCTCGTGCCGCTCCCAGAGTTCGTGGAACTCGGGCGACTCGGCCAGCAGCGCCCGCACCAGCTCACCGGCGCGTGAGTGCGGCCCGGCCGCGCCGTGCACCACCCGCAGCGAGGCGACGAGGCCGCGGCCGTGCCGGTCGTGGTACTCCGGCGGGTACACCGCCCGGGAAGCCGGATCGGTGAACCACCGGTAGACGTCGCAGCGGGCCAGGCCGGTACGCGCAGCCGGATCGCCGAAGATCGACACCGCCAGCCGGTTCGCCACCAGCGCCTCGCCGAGCGACGACAGAATCAACGCCGGGGTGTCCGCCATCCGGTCCAGCACCCGCAGCAGGGCCGGGGCGACGTGGGTGTCCTCGGGCGTACGGCGGGGGACGTTGTGCCCGGCCAGCCGGAACAGATGGTCCCGTTCGTCGGCGGTCAACCGCAGCGTCCTGGCGAGCGCGGCCAGCATCTGCGTCGACGGCTGCGGGCCGCGCTGCTGCTCGATCCGCACGTAGTAGTCGGCGGACATGCCGGTCAGCGCCGCGACCTCCTCCCGGCGCAGTCCCGGCGTGCGACGACGCGGCCCGGACACCAGACCGACGTCGGACGGGCGCAACGCCTCGCGGCGGCGGCGCAGGAAATCGGCCAGGGCAGCACGGTTCATGCCGTCCATGGTGCGCCGCGCCGCGCCGTCGCAGCCAGGGATCGCGGATCCCCCGATCACCGGGTTGGTGCCTAACCGGCGGCCCGGCGGCGAAGGTAGGTGACATGAACACGTCCGGAAACACCATCTTCGTACCCGGTGCCACCTCCGGTATCGGACTGGCGCTTGCCCTACGGCTGCAGGCCGCCGGCAACACCGTCGTCATCGGCGGGCGGCGTGGCGACCTGCTCGACAAGCTCGCCGCCGACCACGGATTCGGGACCGTACGCATCGACACCGCCGACGCGGCGTCGATCGCGGCGGCGACCGCCGACGTCGTCGAGCGCTACCCGGAGCTGAACGTCCTGATCGCAATGGCCGGCATCATGCGGGCCGAGGACTGGACGGGCTCCGGCTTCCTCGCCGATGCCGAAGAGGTCGTCACCACCAATCTGCTCGGCCCGATCCGGCTGATCGCCGCCCTCACCGGGCACCTGCAGACCCGGCCCGACGCCACGATCGTCACGGTCTCGTCCGGCCTTGCGCACGTCCCGCTGCGGGTCACCCCTACCTACAACGCCACGAAGGCGGCGATCCACCAGCTCAGCGAGACCCTGCGCCTGCAGTTGGCGCCGGTCGGCGTACAGGTGATCGAGCTCGTGCCACCCGCCGTGCGGACCGCGCTGATGCGGGGCCACGAGACCTCGGACGCCGCGATGGCACTCGACGAGTTCGCCGACGAGGTGATGACCTTGATCGAGGCCGACCCGAAAGCCCACGAGATCCTGGTCGACCGGGTGAAGTTCCTCCGGCACGCCGAGGTCTGCGGCGACTACGACCAGGTTGTGACGACGCTCAACGCCACCGACCCGCACGCCCGCTGAACCAGCCGGTCAGAAAGGAAACCCCCATGCCGTACGCCAACCTCAAGGTCCCCGCCGACACACTCACCCCGGAGTCGAAGAAGAAGCTGCAGGACGCCGTCACCGACGCCTTCGTGGACGTGTACGGCGAACGCGCCCGGCCGACCACGTTGGTGATCCTCGAGGAGGTCACCGACGGCGGTTGGAGCCTGGGCGGCACCATCCTCAACGCGGAGCTCCTCGGTCGCAGTTGACCGACTCGGTCGCACACGTCGAAGGGCCGGACCCCGGGGTACGGGGTCCGGCCCTTCGACCTGTCTGCTGTGTCTGTGTCTGGTTCCGGGTCAGCTGTTCCAGTGCTGGGCGACGAGTTCGGCGGCCTGGGTCTCCCACTGGGCGTAGTGGTCCGGGTACGCCGACACCTGCACGGTCTGCGCGGCCTGGGTCAGCGGCATGTCCTGCCAGCCGTCGACGGCCTTCAGCCCGTTGAGGAACGCGGTGGTGGAGTATTCGACGTCGGTGATCTGCTCGACGGTGCCCCAGCCGGACGACGGCCGCTGCTGGAACAGGCCCTGCGAGTCGTGGTCGTTACGGTCACCCAGGTGGCCGAGGTTCTCCAGCTTCGACTCCTGCAGCGCGGTGGCGATCGCGACCACGGCGGCCCGCTCGTCCATGCCGGCCTTCTTCGTGGCGGCGATGATGCCCTTGACGTTGTCGGTCTGCTCGCTGCTCAGGTCGATGCGGGACTGTTCGCCCTGCACGCCGTGCGGGATGAGCTTGGCGGTGTCGACGCCGCTGTCGCTCGCGGCTGCGGCGGACACGGGTGCGGCGAGGGCGGTGGGGGCGTGGTCGGCGGCCAGGGCGGGGCCGGCGATCGCGCCGCCGGCCAGGGTGAGACCGGCGATGCCCAGGGCGGTGGTGCGCAGGGTGCGGGTGATGATCGTGGTCATGGGGGGTCCACCTTCCGTTTTCCGAGGGGGCACACCCGCCACCCGGGCCCCGGGAAGCGTGCCGGGGCGGGCGGTCGTGCGGGGTGTGCGGTAAACGGTCGTCCGGGTGGTACGGGGACGCGGCGGCGGCTACTCGCCCGCTCGGGGCTGGCCTTCCGTGCGTCGCGACAATGTACAACCATGCGGGCCGGCCGGCCATTCCCCGCAGTGGCCTCGCGGTCCGCCACGTCACCGACCGTGACGGCGCTGGACAGGGACACCCGTCCGGGCGATATACCTCAGAGGAATGATTATTCCTCTGAGGAATACTGTTCTACCGCAGTACCGGTCCGCCAGGACGCCCAGGCAGGTCGGAACGGGCAGGTGGAACGGGCAGGCATGCCGGGGGGCTGGCCGAAGCGGTCTACTGCGCGTCGCGGACCATGCACAACGACCCGGCCCGGCGGATCATTCCAGCCAGGCCCGCGGCACGCCCGCGACCGGGGATGGCAAGCGTTCGTAGAAACCGCCGCTGACCTGCGGTGGAGCTGGTGGAGCGGGCGACGAGAATCGAACTCGCGTAATCAGTTTGGAAGACTGAGGCTCTACCATTGAGCTACGCCCGCACGCACCTCGGCAGGCGAGGTGCAAGGTCCAGCGTACAAGTTCTGCCCGGATCGCCGCACAGGGGGTGTCGCCGGCAGGCGCGGCGGGGGCCGATCCGGCGTCGACGTCCCGCCCGGCGGATACCGGGCAGCGTGGTGGTTTGCCGACGGCATAGACTGATCGTCGCCACGGGGTGTGGCGCAGCTTGGTAGCGCACTCGCTTTGGGAGCGAGGGGCCGTGGGTTCAAATCCCGCCACCCCGACTGTCAGCCGCCGGCACGGGTGCCGGGTGCGGGTAGTCCGGCATGTCGGCATGCCTACACTCGATGGGCTGCGCCATGCCACGCGCCGGGGCGGCCCGCCCCGGGTAGCGCCCGGAGCCGACAGCGATGACCGGACAAGACTGACATGCATCAAGGAGTACGCCTGTGAAGAGCACCGTCGAGACCTTGAGCCCGACTCGGGTCCGGCTCGCCATCGAGGTGCCGTTCGTCGAGCTCGAACCGAGCCTGCGGAAGGCGTACCGGGAGATCTCCCAGCAGGTCACCATCCCCGGCTTCCGCAAGGGGAAGGTGCCCGCCGCGATCATCGACCAGCGGGTCGGTCGGGGCACCGTGCTGAACGAGGCCGTGCAGGAGGCGATCCCGCAGAACATCCTGGCCGCCATCCGTGAGCACGAGGTCAAGACCCTTGGCCGACCGGCGGTGGAGATCACCGATTTCACCGATGGTGAGGCATTGAAGTTCACCGCCGAGGTGGACGTGCGTCCGCAGCTGACCCTGCCGGACCTGAGCGCCGTCGAGGTCACCGTCGACGAGCTGCAGATCGACGACAGTGAGATCGAGGACCAGATCGGCAACCTGCGGGAGCGGTTCGCCACGCTGAAGACCGTGGAGCGTCCGGCCCAGGAGGGCGACTACGTCCAGATCGACCTGGCAGCGACGGTCGACGGCGAGGAGGTGCCGGGCGGTTCGGCCACCAACCTGTCGCACGAGGTCGGCAGCAAGCAGCTGTTGCCGGGTCTGGACGAGGTGCTCGTCGGGATGTCGGCCGGTGCGGCCACCAGCTTCGTCACCCAGCTCGTGGGCGGTGACTTCGCCGGCCGTGACGCCGACGTCGCGGTGACCGTGCGGACGGTCAAGGAGAAGCAGCTGCCGGAGCTTGACGACGCGTTCGCCCAGATGGCCAGCGAGTTCGACACCATCGAGGAGCTGCGCGGCGACCTGCGTCAGCGGGTCGAGCGGGTCAAGCGGGTCGAGCAGATCTACGCCGCCCGGGACAAGGCGCTCGACCAGTTGGTCGAGGCGGCCGAGGTCCCGGCACCGGACGGCGTGGTCAGCGAGGAGGTCGAGCACCGCAAGCAGGCGATGACCGACCAGCTGGAGCGCATCGGCGCCTCCTGGGACGATTACCTGGCCTCCGAGGAGAAGTCCGAGGCCGACATCGACGCCGAGCTGACCGAGGCGGCCGGCAAGGCGGTGAAGATCCAGCTGCTGCTGGACACCCTCGCCGACGCCGAGGACGTGCAGGTCTCCGACGACGAGTTCGGTCACGAGATCGTGCACCGCGCCCAGCGGGCCGGGATGGCGCCGCAGCAGTACTACGACCAGTTGGCCCGCTCCGGTGCGGCAGGCGCGGTCTACGGCGATGTCCGCCGGGGCAAGGCCCTCGGTCTGGTGATGGAGCGGATCACGATGAAGGACTCTGCCGGCAACCCGATCAGCATGGACGCCATCCGGGAGGCCAACGAGGCCGAGCACGACCACGGGCACGACCACTGACGGTGACCCATCTTGCTGTCACCCGGTACGTCGGTGCCGGGTGACAGCTGTTTGGTGGTCCGTCCGGTGGCTGGCGTCCAGCGCCGGTATTCCCTGCGACGGCGTGTCGCCGTACCCCCTGCGCTGTAAGCGAACAGCACCCTGAGAACGGCGCCCGGCCCGTTCGGAACGGTTAATGTCGGGCCTAACGACGCACGGAGAGCGAAGGGCTGCCATGACCGATCTGCACATCCCAGCTATGCCCATCCGGGTGAGCGAGGCCCGCGGCGGTGACTCACTCAGTGGCAACCTCGACGACACGGTCTTCAACCGGCTGCTCAAGGAGCGGATCATCTTCCTCGGCAGCGAGGTGACCGACCAGGTGGCGAACCGCATCTGCGCCCAGCTGCTGCTGCTGGCGGCGGAGGACCCGGAGCGGGACATCAACCTCTACATCAACTCGCCGGGCGGGTCGGTCTACTCCGGCATGGCGATCTACGACACCATGCAGTACATCACCAACGATGTCGCGACCATCGCGATGGGCATGGCCGCGTCCATGGGCCAGCTGCTGCTCTGCGCGGGCGCGCCGGGCAAGCGGTACGCCCTGCCGCACGCCCGGATCATGATGCACCAGCCGTCCGGTGGGATGGGCGGGACGGCGTCGGACATCGCCATCCAGGCGGAGCAGATGCTCTACACCAAGCGGATGTTCCAGGAGCGGGTGGCGTTCCACACCGGCCAGGACCCCGAGCAGATCGAGGCCGACTCGGACCGTGACCGGTGGTTCACCGCCGCCGAGGCGCTCGACTACGGTTTCATCGACCGGGTGATCACAGGAGCCACGCAGGTCCCGACCGGCGCCGGCACCCGCAACTGAGGAAGGCGACGATGACTGACTTGACCATGCCGCCCGGGTTCGGGCCGGTGCACAACCGGTACGTCCTGCCGTCGTTCGTGGAGCGCACCTCGTACGGGATCAAGGAGTCGAACCCGTACAACAAGCTCTTCGAGGACCGGATCATCTTCCTCGGCGTACAGGTGGACGACGCGTCGGCCAACGACGTGATGGCCCAGCTGCTGACCCTGGAGGGCACCGACCCGGACCGGGACATCATCATGTACATCAACTCGCCGGGCGGGTCGTTCACCGCGATGACGGCGATCTACGACACGATGCAGTACGTCCGGCCGGACATCATGACGGTCTGCCTGGGGCAGGCGGCCAGCGCCGCCGCGGTGCTGCTCGCCGCCGGTACGCCGGGTAAGCGGATGGCGTTGCCGAACTCGCGGATCATCATCCACCAGCCGGCCACCGAGGGTGGGTACGGGCAGGGCTCGGACATCGAGATCCAGGCCCGGGAGATCCTGCGGATGCGGACCCAGCTGGAGGACATGCTCTCCCGGCACTGCAACCGGCCGGTCGATCTGGTCCGCAAGGACATCGACCGTGACAAGATCATGACGGCGGAGGAGTCCCGCGAGTACGGGCTGGTCGACACCATCCTGACCAGCCGCAAGAAGGGTCTGCTGGCCGCCAGCGCGGCCAGCTGATGACGTACGGTCAGAGGTCGGCCGGTCGGTGAGTAGACTGGCCGACCTCTGACACACCCGATTTTGGGGGTCGGAGTTTGCCCCGCCAGCGGGTAACGTCGAGATGCACCGTCTGACGGAGTTGACCGGCGGCAGGTGTTCGACACTGACGAGGCAGACCCGTCCAAGGCCAGGGCCGGCGTGACCGGCCGAGAGCGCAGGGAGAACGTAGGTGGCACGGATCGGCGACGGCGGCGACCTACTCAAGTGCTCCTTCTGCGGCAAGTCGCAGAAGCAGGTCAAGAAACTCATCGCGGGCCCAGGGGTCTACATCTGCGACGAGTGCATCGACCTCTGTAACGAGATCATCGAGGAGGAGCTGGCCGAGTCCGGCGAGGTGAAGTGGGAAGAGCTTCCCAAGCCGATGGAGATCTGCCAGTTCCTCGACTCGTACGTGGTCGGCCAGGACCACGCGAAGAAGGCCCTCGCGGTTGCGGTCTACAACCACTACAAGCGCATCCAGGCAGACGCCGCCGGCGCGCCGGGTGCCAACGACGCCGTCGAGGTCGCCAAGTCCAACATCCTGCTGATCGGCCCGACCGGGTGCGGCAAGACGCACCTGGCGCAGACGTTGGCCCGGATGCTCAACGTGCCGTTCGCCATCGCTGACGCGACCGCCCTCACCGAGGCCGGCTACGTCGGCGAGGACGTCGAGAACATCCTGCTCAAGCTGATCCAGGCGGCCGACTACGACATCAAACGGGCCGAGACGGGGATCATCTACATCGACGAGGTCGACAAGATCGCCCGCAAGTCCGAGAACCCGTCGATCACCCGGGACGTCTCCGGTGAAGGTGTCCAGCAGGCGCTGTTGAAGATCCTCGAGGGGACCGTCGCCAACGTTCCGCCGCAGGGCGGGCGTAAGCACCCCCACCAGGAGTTCATCCAGATCGACACCACCAACGTGCTGTTCATCTGCGGCGGCGCCTTCGCCGGGCTGGACCGGATCATCGAGTCACGGACCGGCCAGGGCGGGACCGGCTTCGGTGCCCGGCTGCGAGCGGTGTCCGAACGCTCCACTGACGACATCCTGACCCAGGTCATGCCCGAAGACATGCTCAAGTTCGGGCTGATCCCGGAGTTCATCGGCCGACTCCCGGTGATCACGAACGTGCGGAGTCTCGACCGCGAGGCACTGGTCAGCATCCTGACTCAGCCGCGCAACGCGCTTGTGCGCCAGTACCAGCGGCTGTTCGAGCTGGACAACGTCGAGTTGGAGTTCGATCCCGGTGCGTTGGAGGCGATCGCCGACCAGGCGATGCTGCGCGGCACCGGCGCCCGTGGGCTGCGCGCGATCATGGAGGAGGTGCTGCTCTCCGTGATGTACGAGGTGCCCAGCAACCCGGACGCAGCCCGGGTGCTCATCACCCGCGAGGCCGTCCTGGAGAACGTCAACCCGACCATCGTGCCGCGGGAGTTCACCGGCCGGCGTCGCCGCGACCGCGAGGAGAAGTCGGCCTAGCGGCGGCCTGCGGGGACGGGCAGGGGGAATCGCGGTGCGCGTCGCCGTCTGTCAGCTCAACAGCGGTGCCGACCAGGCGGCGAACCTGGCCGCCGCGCGCGCCGCGTTGGAGTCGGCCGCCGCCGGCGGCGCAGACCTCGCCGTCCTCCCCGAGTACGTCGACTACCTGGGCACCGCCGCCGGTCTGCCCGATCCGGAGCCGGTCGACGGCACCGTCGGCCGATTCTTCGCCGACGCCGCTCGTGCGCTCGGCATCTGGGTGGTTGTCGGCTCGTTTCACGAGCGCGGGCCGGACCCCACTCACACGTACAACACCTGCCTGGTATTCGACCGCAGCGGCGGGCTGGTCGCGACCTACCGCAAGATCCATCTGTACGACGTGGAGATCCCCGGCCGCGTGTCGTACCACGAGTCGCGCAACGTCGCTCCCGGAAGCGATCTCGTCGTGGTCGACTGCGAAGGCGTACGGCTGGGCCTGTCCATCTGTTACGACCTGCGGTTTCCCGAGCTGTACCGACGGTTGGCCGCTGTCGAGGGCGCCCAGGTGCTGGTGGTGCCGGCGGCCTTCATGGTGCACACCGGCCGGGACCACTGGGAGGTCCTGCTGCGGGCCAGGGCCATCGAGAACCAGTGCTACGTCCTGGCCGCCGGGCAGATCGGCAGCCATGATCCCGGGCGTACCTGCTTCGGACGCAGCATGGTCGTCGACCCGTGGGGGACGGTGCTGGCCCAGGCACCGGACATGGTCACAGTCGTCCTCGCCGACGTCGACCCCGACCGGCTGGCGACCATCCGTGCCGAGCTGCCCAGCCTGGCAAACCGTCGACTCTGAGCTTGGGGGGAGTCGGCTCGCCGGCGGGTCAGCGGCCGGCGGTCAGTACGCCGAGCACCGCGAGCCCGAGGATCGCGCCGGCGATGATCAACATGGCGTTGGTCATGCGGGATCGTCCCCGTCGGGCGAGTCGACGGACCGACACGACTACCGCGAGCACCACCACTGTCCCGATCACGAGTTGCCAGAAGGGCAACAGCAGAGCGGAGATGGCGTCGATGGCGAGTGGTCCTTCGACTGGCATGGACTCACTCTGACACGTGGGTGACCTCGGCGGGTGACCCCGGCACGGTCATGTTGGTGCGTCAGCGGCAACCCGAACGGGGTCGTCGACATGGTGCCCGGCGTCGGCGGCGGCGCGTCCCCGTACGTCGAGTACCTCGGCCCGACCGGCTCTGACCTGTGCAAACTCGGCGAGCAAAGATATCCGTCATGATCGATTTGCGTTCCTGCGCCGAGCCGCGTAACTTTCTCTCTGTCAGCGCGACACGGACAAAACGGCCGAAACGCTGACAGCAGGATGGGGCGGGAGACCGCCGAACCATACTGCACCGGGTGGTGCGACTCGCCGGGACACCGGACTTGAGATTGCGAAACCAACCGGGTAAGGTAGGAAGCCGGCAGGGAGCCGGGCCGAGCCTCGGGATCGAGGAGGGCCGGTCTGCCGGACACCCCGACCACGAACAGCCGTTCAGCGGCTGAGCGAAGCGCGGGGACTTCCGGGTGGTGCGGCAGGAGCCGAAACTGGTTCTTGACACCGCGAAGCCAACCGGGTAAGGTAGAGAAGTTGCCCGGCGGAAGTCGGGTGGGACGGATGGCCCTGGTGGGGTTGCCTGCTTGGTGTGGGTGGTTCTGCTGGTGTGTGTTTGTTCTTTGAGAACTCAACAGGGTGCTTGATAAGCCAGTGCCAAAGTTTGTTTGGTTCCCGGCTGGTTGACTGCTGCTTTGGTGGTGGTTTTCTGGTTGGTGATTCCTTGGCATTTTATATGCCGGGTTTGATTCTCTAAATTTTTGTTGGAGAGTTTGATCCTGGCTCAGGACGAACGCTGGCGGCGTGCTTAACACATGCAAGTCGAGCGGAAAGGCCCTTCGGGGTACTCGAGCGGCGAACGGGTGAGTAACACGTGAGCAATCTGCCCCAGGCTTTGGGATAACCCCGGGAAACCGGGGCTAATACCGAATATTACATGCTGCCGCATGGTGGTGTGTGGAAAGTTTTTCGGCTTGGGATGGGCTCGCGGCCTATCAGCTTGTTGGTGGGGTAATGGCCTACCAAGGCGACGACGGGTAGCCGGCCTGAGAGGGCGACCGGCCACACTGGGACTGAGACACGGCCCAGACTCCTACGGGAGGCAGCAGTGGGGAATATTGCACAATGGGCGGAAGCCTGATGCAGCGACGCCGCGTGAGGGATGACGGCCTTCGGGTTGTAAACCTCTTTCAGCAGGGACGAAGCGCAAGTGACGGTACCTGCAGAAGAAGCGCCGGCCAACTACGTGCCAGCAGCCGCGGTAAGACGTAGGGCGCGAGCGTTGTCCGGATTTATTGGGCGTAAAGAGCTCGTAGGCGGCTTGTCGCGTCGACTGTGAAAACCCACAGCTCAACTGTGGGCTTGCAGTCGATACGGGCAGGCTAGAGTTCGGTAGGGGAGACTGGAATTCCTGGTGTAGCGGTGAAATGCGCAGATATCAGGAGGAACACCGGTGGCGAAGGCGGGTCTCTGGGCCGATACTGACGCTGAGGAGCGAAAGCGTGGGGAGCGAACAGGATTAGATACCCTGGTAGTCCACGCTGTAAACGTTGGGCGCTAGGTGTGGGGGGCCTCTCCGGTTCTCTGTGCCGCAGCTAACGCATTAAGCGCCCCGCCTGGGGAGTACGGCCGCAAGGCTAAAACTCAAAGGAATTGACGGGGGCCCGCACAAGCGGCGGAGCATGCGGATTAATTCGATGCAACGCGAAGAACCTTACCTGGGTTTGACATGGCCGCAAAACCTGCAGAGATGTGGGGTCCTTCGGGGGCGGTCACAGGTGGTGCATGGCTGTCGTCAGCTCGTGTCGTGAGATGTTGGGTTAAGTCCCGCAACGAGCGCAACCCTCGTTCGATGTTGCCAGCGCGTTATGGCGGGGACTCATCGAAGACTGCCGGGGTCAACTCGGAGGAAGGTGGGGATGACGTCAAGTCATCATGCCCCTTATGTCCAGGGCTTCACGCATGCTACAATGGCCGGTACAATGGGCTGCGATACCGTGAGGTGGAGCGAATCCCAAAAAGCCGGTCTCAGTTCGGATCGGGGTCTGCAACTCGACCCCGTGAAGTCGGAGTCGCTAGTAATCGCAGATCAGCAACGCTGCGGTGAATACGTTCCCGGGCCTTGTACACACCGCCCGTCACGTCACGAAAGTCGGCAACACCCGAAGCCGGTGGCCCAACCCCTTGTGGGAGGGAGCTGTCGAAGGTGGGGCTGGCGATTGGGACGAAGTCGTAACAAGGTAGCCGTACCGGAAGGTGCGGCTGGATCACCTCCTTTCTAAGGAGCGCTCTCCCGGCGAAGGTCGGGTAGGGAGCCTGCCGCCTCCGAGTGTGGGGTGGGGGTGCTCATTTGGCGGAGACACTGGTGAGTTCGTGTCGGCAACGGCTGATGCTGCTGGTACTGCTTCTGCTTTCGGGTGGGGGTGTGGAGAGTGGTGTTGGTGCGGCTGGTGTGAATGTAGAGCATCCTGTTGGGTCCTGAGGGAACAAGCCACGTGTGGGTTGTTGTCTTGGTGTGCCAGGCATGGCCTGGTCTCGCATACCGGCTGCCGGTTGGTGGTGCTGGTGTGGGGCTTGGGGTTGTGGGTTGGTCGTTTGTTGAGAATTACACAGTGGACGCGAGCATCTTTGTGGTCAAGTTGTCAAGGGCGAACGGTGGATGCCTTGGCACTAGGAGCCGATGAAGGACGTGGGAGGCCGCGATAGGCCTGGGGGAGCTGTCAACCAAGCTGTGATCCCAGGGTGTCCGAATGGGGAAACCTGGCATCAGTCATGTGGTGTCACCTGCACCTGAACTCATAGGGTGTGTGGAGGGAACGCGGGGAAGTGAAACATCTCAGTACCCGCAGGAAGAGAAAACAACAGTGATTCCGTGAGTAGTGGCGAGCGAAAGCGGATGAGGCTAAACCGGCTGCGTGTGATACCTGTCAGGGGTTGCGTGGTCGGGGTTGTGGGACTCTGCTGATCGGACTGACATCCGGTCGAGAAGTTACAAAGCCAGTTGCTAGCCGAATGGTGTGGAAAAGCCAACCGTAGGCGGTGATAGTCCGGTAGGTGAAAGTGGCTGGTCTTCTGTGGATGTTCCCGAGTAGCGGCGGACCCCTGAAATCTGCCGTGAATCTGCCAGGACCACCTGGTAAGCCTAAATACTTCCTAGTGACCGATAGCGGACGAGTACCGTGAGGGAATGGTGAAAAGTACCCCGGGAGGGGAGTGAAATAGTACCTGAAACCGTTCGCCTACAATCCGTCGGAGCCTTTAGGGGTGACGGCGTGCCTTTTGAAGAATGAGCCTGCGAGTTAGTGGCATGTGGCGAGGTTAACCCGTGTGGGGTAGCCGTAGCGAAAGCGAGTCTTAATAGGGCGTTGAGTCGCATGTTCTAGACCCGAAGCGGAGTGATCTAGCCATGGGCAGGCTGAAGCGCGGGTAAGACCGCGTGGAGGGCCGAACCCACCAACGTTGAAAAGTTGGGGGATGACCTGTGGTTAGGGGTGAAAGGCCAATCAAACTCCGTGATAGCTGGTTCTCCCCGAAATGCATTTAGGTGCAGCGTCGCGTGTTTCTTGCCGGAGGTAGAGCACTGGATGGTCTAGGGGGCCTACAAGCTTACCGAAATCAGCTAAACTCCGAATGCCGGTAAGTGAGAGCGCGGCAGTGAGACTGCGGGGGATAAGCTTCGTAGTCGAGAGGGAAACAGCCCAGATCGCCAGCTAAGGCCCCTAAGCGTGTGCTAAGTGGAAAAGGATGTGGGGTCGCTTAGACAACCAGGAGGTTGGCTTAGAAGCAGCCACCCTTTAAAGAGTGCGTAATAGCTCACTGGTCAAGTGGTTCCGCGCCGACAATGTAGCGGGGCTCAAGCACACCGCCGAAGCTGTGGCATTCACGCGTGTACTTCGCTGATTCTCTTCGGAGGGTTGGTGCAGGTGTGTGGATGGGTAGGGGAGCGT
This sequence comes from Solwaraspora sp. WMMA2101, assembly GCF_049179175.1. Taxonomy (NCBI): domain Bacteria; kingdom Bacillati; phylum Actinomycetota; class Actinomycetes; order Micromonosporales; family Micromonosporaceae; genus Solwaraspora; species Solwaraspora sp. WMMA2101. The sequence continues at coordinate 5,264,432 of NZ_JBMHMA010000006.1, forward strand.
CGTGCCGGGGGTGAAGCAGCGGGGTGACCCAGCTGTGGACGCGGCACGAGTGAGAATGCAGGCATGAGTAGCGAAAGAAGGGTGAGAAACCCTTCCGCCGGATGACCAAGGGTTCCAGGGCCAGGCTAATCCGCCCTGGGTGAGTCGGGACCTAAGGCGAGGCCGAGAGGCGTAGTCGATGGACAACGGGTTGATATTCCCGTACCCGCGAAGGAGCGCCCATGATGAACCTCGTTGTGCTAACTGCCCGAACTTGGTGAGGTTTTCGGACTGATCTGAGGGAGCGCGGGAACCTGGCGGGTAGTAGTCAAGCGATGGGGTGACGCAGGAAGGTAGCTGATCCCGGCCGGTGGTTGTGCCGGGGTAAGCGTGTAGGCCGTACCATAGGTAAATCCGTGGTGCATGAGGCTGAGACGTGATGCCGAGCCGATTCAGGTGAAGTCAGTGATCCTATGCTGCCGAGAAAAGCCTCTAGCGAGCTTCTAGCGGCCCGTACCCCAAACCGACACAGGTGGTCAGGTAGAGAATACCGAGGCGATCGGGCGAACTGTGGTTAAGGAACTCGGCAAATTGCCCCCGTAACTTAGGGAGAAGGGGGGCCGGAGACGTGAAGCCCCTTGCGGGTGGAGCGTTGTATGGCCGCAGAGACCAGGGGAAAGCGACTGTTTACTAAAAACACAGGTCCATGCGAAGAAGTAATTCGATGTATATGGACTGACGCCTGCCCGGTGCTGGAACGTTAAGGGGACCGGTTAGCTCTTCGGGGCGAAGCTGAGAACTTAAGCGCCAGTAAACGGCGGTGGTAACTATAACCATCCTAAGGTAGCGAAATTCCTTGTCGGGTAAGTTCCGACCTGCACGAATGGCGTAACGACTTTCCTACTGTCTCAACCACAGGCCCGGCGAAATTGCAGTACGAGTAAAGATGCTCGTTACGCGCGGCAGGACGGAAAGACCCCGGGACCTTTACTATAGCTTGACATTGGCACTCGAATTAGCTTGTGTAGGATAGGTGGGAGACTGTGAAGCTGGTACGCCAGTATCGGTGGAGTCATTGTTGAAATACCACTCTGGTTGATTTGGGTTTCTAACTTCGGACCGTGATCCGGTTCAGGGACAGTGTCTGGTGGGTAGTTTAACTGGGGCGGTTGCCTCCTAAAGAGTAACGGAGGCGCCCAAAGGTTCCCTCATCCTGGTTGGCAATCAGGTGTTGAGTGTAAGTGCACAAGGGAGCTTGACTGTGAGACTGACAGGTCGAGCAGGGACGAAAGTCGGGACTAGTGATCCGGCACTTGCGTGTGGAAGCGGTGTCGCTCAACGGATAAAAGGTACCCCGGGGATAACAGGCTGATCTTCCCCAAGAGTCCATATCGACGGGATGGTTTGGCACCTCGATGTCGGCTCGTCGCATCCTGGGGCTGTAGCAGGTCCCAAGGGTTGGGCTGTTCGCCCATTAAAGCGGTACGCGAGCTGGGTTTAGAACGTCGTGAGACAGTTCGGTCCCTATCCGCCGCGCGCGTAGGATACTTGAGAAGGGCTGTCCCTAGTACGAGAGGACCGGGACGGACGAACCTCTGGTGTGCCAGTTGTCCCGCCAGGGGCACGGCTGGTTGGCTACGTTCGGAAGGGATAACCGCTGAAAGCATCTAAGCGGGAAGCTCGCTTCAAGATGAGGTGTCCCACCCACTTGATGGGGTAAGGCTCCCAGTAGATGACTGGGTTGATAGGCCGGAGATGTAAGCCAGGTAACTGGTTCAGTTGACCGGTACTAATAGGCCGAGGACTTGACTTCGAAGGTGTACGCGTCCACTGTGTGATTCTGGGCAAACGAACATTCCTGTGGGTGTGTTTGGTTTGTTGTTAGGGTTACGGCGGTTATGGCGGAGGGGAAACGCCCGGTTACATTCCGAACCCGGTAGCTAAGCTCTCCAGCGCCGATGGTACTGCACTCGTGAGGGTGTGGGAGAGTAGGTCACCGCCGGACATCTTTATACTTCAGGGCCACCCGTTTCGGGTGGCCCTGAAGTGTTTCTGGCCTGAAGTGTTTTCCGGCAGGGGAGGGCGCTCCGCGCGCCCCAACGACACCGTTCCTCAGTCTCGTTGCTGAATGTCGTCGCGTAGCTGCGCCAGCAGGTCAGCGGCCTCGTCCACGGTCCGGCCAGGGAACAGCGCCACCGCGATGCTGCCGTGGTCGGCCCAACCGCAGACCGGCATCTCCTCGGCATCGGCCGGCGTGCTGCCGCATTTCATCACCCCGCCGTACCGGCCGGCCGGCACACTGTGCAGCCCGGAGACGGCGCCCTCCTCGTCGCCGACCAGGCCGATCAGTGTGTCCAGGTCCCGTTCCGGTGACCAGAGCATCGTGGTGCCGCCAAAGAACAGCACACTGCGGTCCGGGTCGGCCGGGTCGCGGTAGACGACGGCGGAGCTGTGGTCAAGATCGATGCCGGCAGCGAACGCGCTGTGCAGGTACTCGGCGGTGTCGCGGGCCGACGCGCTGTTGTCGCGGACCAGTCCGGCGGCCTCCGGCGTCGGCAGCAGGGTGGCGTCCTTCTGCTGCAGGATGCGCAGCGTGGCGGAGCCGAACAGTCCCGCGCCGAGCAGACCGGTGGCGACCACCGCACCGATCACGATCCGCCGGGTACGGCGGGTCCGAGGCTCGCGGTCGGAGCCGTCGCCGGGATCCTGGCCGGCGGCGTCACGGGCCGGTGGGGTGACGTCCACTGGCTCGGGGTCCTGGTGGGCCCGCCGGCCGCCGAAGATGTCGTCGACCATTGCGCCACCGTACGTCACCGGGGCGGCCTGTCCGGGCCTGGGTCAATTCGGGTGTGGCGGCTCCGTAAACTCGATGGGTGACCGAGAATCCGCAGACCCGCCCCAGCGACGCCTCCGACCTGCCGGCGCAGTACCAGCCCGGTGAGGTGGAACAGCGACGGTACGCGCGGTGGGTAGCCGAGGGCTATTTCACGGCCGACGCGACCAGCGGTAGACCGCCGTTCACGATCGTGCTTCCGCCGCCGAACGTCACCGGTTCGCTGCATGTCGGCCACGCCTTGGACCATTCGATCCAGGACACCCTGACCCGCCGTAAGCGGATGCAGGGTTTCGAGGTGCTCTGGCTGCCCGGCATGGACCACGCCGGGATCGCCACGCAGAACGTCGTCGAGCGTCAACTGGCCGCCGACGGGCTGTCCCGGCACGATCTGGGCCGGGAACGCTTCGTGGAGCGGGTCTGGCAGTGGAAGGCGGAGTCCGGCGGGGCGATCCTCGGGCAGATGCGTCGGCTCGGTGACTCGGTCGACTGGAGCCGTGAGCGGTTCACCATGGACGAGGGCCTGTCCCGTGCGGTGCAGACGATCTTCAAGCGGCTCTACGACGACGGGCTGATCTATCGGGCGGAACGCATCATCAACTGGTGCCCCCGCTGCCTCACCGCGTTGTCCGACATCGAGGTCGAGCACAGCGACGACGAGGGCGAGCTGGTCTCCATCCGGTACGGCGACGGCGACGCGTCGATCGTGGTGGCCACCACCCGGGTCGAGACGATGCTCGGCGACACCGCGGTCGCGGTGCACCCGGACGACGAGCGTTACCGGCATCTGGTCGGCACCGAGGTCGAGCTGCCGTTGACCGGCCGACGGATTCCGATCGTCGCCGACGCGCACGTCGACCCGGCGTTCGGCACCGGCGCGGTGAAGGTCACCCCGGCGCACGACCCGAACGACTTCGAGATCGGCCAGCGTCACCAACTGCCCAGCCTGACGATCCTCGACGAGCGGGGTGTGGTCACGGCGGCGGGGCCGTTCCAGGGTCTGGACCGCTTCGAGGCGCGGCCGGCGATCGTCGCGGCGTTGCGCGCCGACGGGCGCATCGTGGCAGAGAAGCGGCCGTACGTGCACGCGGTGGGGCACTGCTCGCGGTGCCGGACCACGGTCGAGCCGAGGCTGTCGCTGCAGTGGTTCGTCGACACCGGTCCGCTGGCCAAGGCGGCCGGCGACGCGGTGCGTGACGGCCGGACCCGGGTGGAGCCGCCGGAGCTTGCCCGGCGCTATTTCGCCTGGGTCGACAACATGCACGACTGGTGCATCTCCCGCCAGCTGTGGTGGGGCCACCGGATCCCGGTCTGGTACGGCCCGGCCGGCGAGGTCGTCTGTGTCGGCCCGGACGAGCAGCCGCCCACCGGCGAGGGCTGGCGGCAGGACGAGGACGTGCTCGACACCTGGTTCTCCAGCGCGCTGTGGCCGTTCTCCACGCTGGGCTGGCCGGAGCAGACCGACGACCTGCGGACCTTCTACCCGACCAGTGTCCTGGTGACCGGCTACGACATCCTCTTCTTCTGGGTGGCCCGGATGATGATGTTCGGGCTGTACGCGATGGACGGCCGTCAGCCGTTCGACGTGGTCGCGTTGCACGGCATGGTCCGGGACCAGTACGGCAAGAAGATGTCGAAGTCGTACGGCAACGTGGTCGACCCGCTGGACTGGATCGAGCGCTTCGGCGCCGACGCCACCCGGTTCACCCTGGTCCGGGGCGCGAACCCGGGCGCCGACGTGCCGGTCAGCGAGGAGTGGTGCCAGGGTTCCCGGAACTTCTGCAACAAGCTGTGGAACGCCACCAGGTTCGCGCTGCTCAACGGCGCGCATCTGACCGGGCAGCTGCCGGCCGCAGCCGACCTGGGGATGACCGACCGGTGGATCCTGTCCCGGTTGCAGCAGGTGGTCACCCAGGTCGACGAGCAGTTCGAGGCGTACGAGTTGGCGAAGGTCTGCGACACGCTGTACCACTTCGCGTGGGACGACGTCTGCGACTGGTACCTCGAGTTGAGCAAGCCGGTGCTGGCGGCGGGTGGCGAGGCCGCCGAGCGGACCCGCCGCGTCCTGGGCCACGTGCTGGACCAGCTGCTGCGGCTGCTCCACCCGGTCATTCCGTTCGTGACCGACGAACTGTGGCTGGCGTTGTCGCGGGCCGGCGCGGACCAGGCCGGCAGCGTGATGGTCGCCAGCTGGCCGGTCGCTGACCGGTCCTGGCACGACCCGGCGGCCGAGGCAGAGCTGGCTGCGGTGCAACGGGTGGTGACCGAGGTGCGCCGGTTCCGCTCCGACCAGGGGCTGCGGCCGACCCAGCGGGTCAGCGCCCGGCTGACCGGTCTGGCCGACGCCGGCGTCGGTGGGCACGAGCCGCTGATCCGGTCGTTGACCCGGTTGGACACCCCGGCGGCGGACTTCTCGGCGACCGCGAAGCTGGCTGTCACCGCACAGATCACCGTCGAGTTCGACACCCGGGGGGCGATCGACGTGGCCGCCGAACGGGCCCGGCTGGAGAAGGACCGTGCCGCCGCCGAGCGTGAGGCCCAGCAGTGCCGGGGCAAGCTGGGCAACAGCGCGTTCGTGGACAAGGCACCGGCCCCGGTGGTGGAGAAGATCCGGGCCCGGTTGGCGGTGGCCGAGGCGGAGCTGGCCCGGATCGCGGGCGCGCTCGCGGCGCTGCCGGCCGGTGACGGCGGGCAGTCGTGACGGCGCGGCGACCGGAGCGCTCCGGCGACGGTGCGGCCCGCCCGGGGCGTACGGGCAGCGAGTTCGCGGCCGTCGAGCAGGCCCTCGACGGCCGGGGGTTCACCCGGATGGTGTTCGACCTGGACCGGATCGGGCAGTTGCTGGACCTGCTGGGCAGCCCGCAGCGGGCGTACCCGTCGATCCACCTGACCGGGACCAACGGCAAGACCTCGACCGCCCGGATGATCGATTCGCTGCTGCGGGCGTTCGGGCTGCACACCGGCCGGTACACCAGCCCGCACCTGGAGACGGTGCGGGAGCGGATCAGCCTGGACGGTGAGCCGGTCAGCGAGGAGCGGTTCGCCGCCGTGTACCGGGAGGTCGCCCCGCTGGCCGAGCTGGTCGACAAGCAGGCGGCGGAGCCGTTGACCTACTTCGACATGACGACCGCGGTGGCGTTCGCGACGTTCGCCGACGCCCCGGTCGACGTCGCCGTCGTCGAGGTCGGTCTCGGCGGTGCCGAGGACGCCACCAACGTGCTCTCCGCCGGCGTCTGCGTGATCACCCCGATCGGACTGGACCACACCGAGTGGCTCGGCGACACCGTGACCGACATCGCGTTGGCGAAGTCCGGCATCGTGCACGCCGGGGCGACGGTGGTGACGGCGGTGCAGCCGGCGGAGGCGGCGGAGCCGATCCTGCAGCGGTGCGCCGAGGTGGGGGCCACCATCGCCCGGGAAGGTGGCGAGTTCGGCGTCGCGCAGCGGGCGGTCGCCGTCGGCGGGCAGATGCTGTCACTGCAGGGGCTCGGTGGCCGCTACGACGAGATCTTCCTGCCGCTGCACGGTGCCCACCAGGCCCAGAACGCGGCGCTGGCGTTGGCGGCCGTCGAGGCGTTCCTCGGTGCCGGTCCGGGCCGGATGCTCGACACGGAGCCGGTCCGGCAGGGTTTCGCGGCGGTGTCGTCGCCGGGGCGGCTGGAACGGGTCCGCAGTGCGCCGACGATCCTGCTCGACGGGGCGCACAACCCGCACGGAATGGCGGCGACGGTCACCGCCCTGCAGGAGGAGTTCGCGTTCCGGCGGCTTGTCGTGGTGCTCGCCGTGCTCGCCGACAAGGACGCCGAGGCCCTGCTCGACCTGCTGGAGCCGGTCGCCGACGCGGTGGTGGTGACCGGTAACTCGTCACCGAGGGCGATGCCGGTGGGGCAGTTGGCCGGGCTCGCCGTGGAGGCGTTCGGGGTGGACCGGGTGCGGGTGGCGGCGGACATGCCCGACGCGATCGAGGCGGCGGTGGTGCTCGCCGAGGAGGATGTCGACGGTGAGCTCAGCGGGGTCGGCGTACTGATCACCGGCTCGGTGGTGACCGTCGCCGACGCCCGCCGGCTGCTGACCCGATGACGCGCCGGTCCGGGCTGCGCAACCCGGCGGCGGCCGCCCGGGGGCTGGGGGCGGCGACCCTCGGGCTGGAGGCGCTGGTCCTGGTGCTCGCGATCCAACCGATCCGGATGCTGGGCGACGGTGTCGGCGTGGCGGCGATGTCGGTCAGCGCGGCCCTGGCGGTGGCGGCGGTCGTCGTCGCCGGCCTGCTGCGGTACGGGTGGGCCTGGCATGCCGGGACCGTGCTGCAGGCGGCGGTGCTGCTGGCCGGCCTGCTGCACTGGTCACTGCTGGGAGTGGGCCTGGTGTTCGCCGCCGTCTGGGCGTACGTCTGGCACGTCCGTCGGGTCATCCTCAGCTGACCCGCGCTGGCGTTCCCGCCATTCGATGATGGCGATGCCGTGGCCGTCCGGGTCACGGAACGCGGCGGCCCACAGCTCCAGCCGGGCACCACGGTTGACCGCACGTGGTGCGTAGGTGAACCGCACGCCTTTGGACTTGAGCTCGTCGTGGACCCGCTGCAGGTCGTCGACTTCGAGGTTGAGGTGCATGAGTCGGCGGTTGACCGGGGCGACCTCGGGGATCGACCGCAGCACGAGTCGGGTCTGCCCGGAGGCGAGCACCGCGTTGCCGTCGCCGCCGTCGATCTCGAAGAAGCCGAGCATGTCGCGGTAGAAGGCGACCGAGCGGTCGAGGTCGGCGACGAGCAGGGTGAGTCCGACGCCGTGGATCGGACCGGGGTCGTCGTCGGGGTCTGCCGGCGTGTCGGGCCCGTCGACGTCGATGTCGATGTCGACAGGGGGCGACGGGTCGCCGGTCAGGTCCGCGCCGGCCGGCGGATCGGCCAGGGCGGTGCCGGTGGCGGCCGTGCCGACGGTGGTTTCCGGCCGGGTGTCGGCGCGTGCCGGGTCGGTGGCCGCGGTGGTGCCGCTGCCCGCCGTCGGTGTCTGCTCCGGGCCGGCCGTGCCGTGCGGGGTGGGCCGGGGGCGTCGGGGCAGCGGCACCGGTGGTGGGTCGACCAGGGTGCCTTCCAGGACGATCGGGCCGCCGGGTGTCTGGCTCACCACGACGGTGTCACCGGGGCGGTCGTCTGCGGACCGGGGGGTGGGTGCCTCGATGTCCGGGTCGAAGTCGGGTCGGGTGAAGTCCGGGCGCGGGTTCTCCGCCGGGTCCCGCCTGCTCTCGGGCGGCCTGCGGTCGTCGGCGTCCCCGCGCGGTGCCTCGGCGACGGGTAGGTCGTCGGAGTCGGCGAAACGGTCATCGTCGTCGTCGTGACCTGGCCGGGCCCAGGGCGGCTGGTCGTCGCCGTCGAGCAGGTCGTCGTCGGTCACCAGGTCGTCGCCGGCGAGGTCGAACTCGGGCTCGTCGAACTCCGGCGGCAGCTCGGTGGGTTGGGCGGCGGCCTCCGCGTGGGTGAGGACGTCGTCCCACATGATCCGTACGTGCCGTTGGTCGTCGATCGCCACCATGATCGGCAAGGTGGCGCCGGGGTCGGGCCACTTGGCCACCGGTACCCGTGGATCGCGGATCTTGACCGAACGCGGCGGCACCCCGGGGGCGTCGACCAGGATCTGCAGCTCGCAGCGGCCGTAGGTGGACGACGCCGGTGGTTCGGAGACGCTGCGGACGTGGGCGATCCCGGCGACCCAGGCCCGTTCCGCGCCCGGGAAGGCGGTGATCAGCACCAGGCTGATGGCGAGCACCAGCAGCGCCACGCCGAGCGCGGCGATCGCCCAGCTCGTCATGCCGGCGCCGAACAGGATGATGAACGTGGCGAGGGTGCCGAGCACCGCCGCGACGAGTTTGCGGGCGGTGGAAACCGGTCGACGGCCGTTCGCCACAGTAGACCTCCCTGCGTTATGGCCAGGCTAGGCCGGGCACGGCGCGGATGGAAGAGTCTCCATCATGCCGCGCCGTCCGTCGACCCGCCCGATCCGCCTGCGTCGTGGCGCGCCGTCAGCGGCGTACCGCCGGTGTCGGCCGTGCCGCAGGGCCCCGGGTCGGCGGCATTGTGGGCAAGCCGGTCGGGGCGTACCCGCCACCCACTAGGCTGACAGCGCCAGGTCCCGTACCGGGCGGCGTCGCCGTGGCCCGCCGTCGCGGTCCGTTGAGGAGGAGTCAGCGTGTCCAGCCCCACCGAGGTGCAACGTACCCTTGTCCTGATCAAGCCGGACGCGGTCCGCCGTGGCCTGGTCGGTGAGATCCTCGGCCGGTTCGAGCGCAAGGGTCTGCGGGTGGTGACCCTGACGCTGCGGGAAATGGACGCGGAGCTGGCGGACGCCCACTACGCCGACCATGTGGACAAGCCGTTCTACCCGCCGCTGAAGGAGTTCATGACCGGGGGTCCGCTGGTCGCGCTGGTGCTCGCCGGGGACCAGGCGATCGACGTCGTCCGGGGGCTCATCGGGTCGACCGACGGCCGGAAGGCGGCGGCCGGCACGATCCGTGGTGACCTGGCGCTGTCCAACCGGGAGAACCTGGTGCACGCCTCGGACTCTCCGGAGAGCGCGGCCCGGGAGATCAAACTCTGGTTCGCCGACCTGGCCTGACTGGTCGCGGCCGGGTCGGGCGGGTCCGACGACGCCTGACCGGTCGGGTCGGGCGTTCGTGTCGGCGTCGCCCGGCGGTCACCTCATCCGGTGGCTGCCGTTGTGTTCCATCGATAGACCTCAGGGGCCACATCAGTTCGCCCAGGAGGAGCTTCGATGGATTTCGTTGATCGCCGTACCGCGCTGCGGGCCGGCCTGGCCGCCGGCGCCGGACTCGCCGGCGGCGCGCTGCTCGGCGGGCCCGGCGCGGCCGCCGGTGCCGGCCGACCGGGCGCCCCGGCCTGGCGGCCCAGTGGCCGACCGGTGCTGACCCACGGCGTGCAGAGCGGCCTCGTCGGCCCCGGCCGGGCGGTCGTCTGGACCCGGGCGGACCGGCCGGGCCGGCTCGTCGTGGAGATCGGCCGCCGACCCGACCTGCGCGACGCCCGGCTGGTGCCCGGCCCGGTGCTGGACGCCGGTCGGGACTTCACCGGCAAACTGCGGCTGCGCGGGCTGCCGGCGGGCGAGCGACTGCACTACCGGGTGCGGGTCACGAGTCTGGACCGGCCCGGACTGGCCAGCGAACCACTGACCGGCTCGCTGGTGACCGGCCCACCTGCCCGGCCGGGCCGGCGTCACTGCGCCGATGTGCGGTTCGTGTGGACCGGTGACATCGCCGGCCAGGGCTGGGGGATCAGCGACGAGTTCGGCGGCATGCGGATCTTCGAGGCGATGCGCCGCCGCGCGCCGGACTTCTTCCTGTGCAGCGGCGACACCGTGTACGCCGACAACCCGCTCGCCGAGTCGGTGACCCTGCCCGACGGGCGGGTGTGGCGCAACCTGGTCACCCCGGAGAAGACCAAGGTCGCCGAGACGCTCACCGAGTTCCGCGGCCAGTTCGCGTACAACCTGCTGGACCGGCATCTGCGGGCGTTCGCCGCGCAGGTGCCGCAGCTCAACCAGTGGGACGACCACGAGGTCACCAACAACTGGTACCCGGGGGAGGTCCTCACCGACGACCGGTACACCGAGACCCGGGTCGACGTGCTCGCCGCCCGCGCCGCACAGGCGTTCCACGAGTGGCTGCCCACCCCGGGCGACGGTCCGCTGTACCGGGTGGTGCCGCACGGGCCGCTGCTGGACGTGTTCCTGCTGGACATGCGTACCTACAAGGACCCCAACGACGGCAACACGTACGCCGACCCGCGCCGTGGGCTGCTCGGCGCGCAGCAGCGGGCCTGGCTGGTCCGGGAACTGAAGCGGTCCACCGCGACCTGGAAGGTCATCGCCAACGATCTGCCGCTGGGGCTGATCGTGCCGGACGGCGCCGCCCAGGAAGGGATCGCGCAGGGCGACGACGGCGCGCCGGCCGGAAGGGAACTGGAGTTCGCCGAGATCCTCGGCGCGGCACACCGGGCCGGGGTCACCGGCATCGTGTTCCTCACCGCCGACGTGCACTACACGGCCGCGCACCACTACGACCCGGCGCGGGCCGCGGTCGGCGACTTCACCCCGTTCTGGGAGTTCGTCTCCGGGCCGGCGCACGCCGGTGGGTTCGGGCCCAACGCGCTGGACGGCACCTTCGGCCCGCAGGCGGTGTTCGTGCACGCCCCGCCGCGCGCCAACACCTCCCCGGCGGAGGGCTTCCAACACTTCGGTGAGGTGCACATCGACGGGGCGTCGCGGGCGCTGACCGTGCACCTGCGTGACCGCGACGGCGACTCGCTCTGGTCGACCACCCTGCCGGCGGCCGAGCGCTGACCCGTGCCCCCGCCACGGGGGGCGGGGGCACGGAGGGCGGGGGCGGCGGAAACGGCTGGCGCGGTCCGCTACGCTTGGTGTCACCAGGCGACGACCCGGCCATCACCGGCGAGCCCCCGGAAGAACCGGCCGTCGACCCGACGGCCGCAGTAGAACCGGGCGGGTCCGGCCCGTCACAGCCGGCCGACGAGCGGGCGGTCGATCACTCGACCGTCAAGCGAGGTGGTACCGCGGCCCATCGTGGGCGGCACCCGGCCGGCGGCCGGTTGCCTTCCCGGCGGGTTCGTCCTCGCAGACCACGACGACAGTGAGCTGCGCGAGGAGAACGACCACCATGGCGTACCCGATGACCGGCCCCGTCACCGGGGCGTCCGACGGCAGCGGCGGCCCGGCCGCGACCGGCGTGCCGGCCAGCCCGGACCTGCCGGCGGTGGAGCGCCGGGTCCTGGAGTACTGGGCGGCGGACAAGACCTTCGAGGCCAGCGTCGACCAGCGCGACCCCGGCCCGGACGGCGCCAACGAGTACGTCTTCTACGACGGCCCGCCGTTCGCCAACGGGCTGCCGCACTACGGCCACCTGTTCACCGGCTACGTCAAGGACGTGGTGCCGCGCTACCAGACGATGCGGGGCCGGCGGGTCGAACGACGGTTCGGATGGGACTGTCACGGGCTGCCCGCCGAGGTCGAAGCCGAACGCCAGCTCGGTATCTCCACCAAGGCGGAGATCGTCGAGCTGGGCATGGAGCGCTTCAACGAGGTGTGCCGCAGCTCGGTGCTGACCTACACCCAGGACTGGGAGCGTTACGTCACCCGCCAGGCCCGCTGGGTCGACTTCGCCAACGACTACAAGACGCTCGACCTGGACTACATGGAGAGCGTCATGTGGGCCTTCAAGGCCCTGCACGACAAGGGCCTGATCTACGAGGGCTTCCGGGTGCTGGCGTACTGCTGGCGGTGCGAGACGCCGCTGAGCAACACCGAGACCCGGATGGACGACGTCTACCGCGACCGCCAGGATCCGAGCGTCACCGTCTGGTTCGAGCTGGCCCCGGCGCAGCCCGGCGGGCCGACGGAGCGGATCGGGGTGTGGACCACCACGCCGTGGACGCTGCCGTCGAACCTGGCCCTCGCCGTCGGCCCGGACATCGAGTACGCGGTGCTGCAGCGCGACGGGCAGCGTCACCTGCTCGGGGCGGCGCGGGTCGAGGCGTACGCCAAGGAGCTGGAGGGGTTCGAGCGGGTCGGCACGGTACGCGGCGCCGACCTGGTCGGCCGCCGTTACACCCCGCTGTTCGACTTCCTGGTCGACCGGGCCGGCCCGAACGCCTACCAGGTGCTCGGCGCGGACTTCGTCACCACCGAGGACGGTACCGGGGTGGTGCACATGGCCCCGGCGTTCGGCGAGGACGACCAGAACGCCTGCACCGCCGCCGGCATCCCGACGATCGTCACCGTCGACGACCACACCCGGTTCACCGCACTGGTCCCGCCGTACGCCGGCGAGCAGGTGTTCGACACCAACAAGCCGATCATCCGCGAGCTGCGGGAGCGGGGTGTGCTGGTGCGCCACGACACCTACACCCACTCGTACCCGCACTGCTGGCGCTGTGACACGCCGCTGGTCTACAAGGCGGTGTCGTCGTGGTTCGTGGCCGTGTCCAGCTTCCGGGACCGGATGGTGGAGCTGAACCAGCAGATCGAGTGGTCGCCGGCGCACGTCAAGGACGGCTCGTTCGGCAAGTGGCTGGCCGGTGCCCGGGACTGGTCGATCAGCCGTAACCGGTTCTGGGGCTCACCGATCCCGGTGTGGCGGTCCGATGACCCGGCCTACCCGAGGGTCGACGTGTACGGCTCGCTGGAGGAGCTGGAGCGTGACTTCGGGGTGCGCCCGGCCGACCTGCACCGGCCCACCATCGACGAGCTGACCCGGCCCAACCCGGACGACCCGACCGGCCGGTCGACGATGCGCCGGGTGCCGGAGGTGCTGGACTGCTGGTTCGAGTCCGGGTCGATGCCGTTCGCCCAGGTGCACTACCCGTTCGAGAACCGGGACTGGTTCGAGCACCACTACCCGGGGGACTTCATCGTCGAGTACATCGGGCAGACCCGGGGCTGGTTCTACACCATGCACGTGCTGGCGACGGCGCTGTTCGACCGGCCGGCGTTCCGTACCTGCGTCAGCCACGGCATCCTGCTCGGCGCCGACGGGCGCAAGATGAGCAAGAGCCTGCGCAACTACCCGGACGTGTACGAGGTGTTCGACACCTACGGCTCGGACGCGATGCGCTGGATGCTGATGTCCTCGCCGGTGCTGCGTGGCGGTGACATGGCGGTGGTGGAGAGCGGCGTGCGCGACGCGGTCCGGCAGGTGCTGCTGCCGCTGTGGAACGTCTGGTACTTCTTCGCGTTGTACGCCAACGCGGAGGACCACACCGCGACCCGGCGGACCGACAGCACCCACCTGCTCGACCGGTACGTGCTGGCCAAGACCGGTGAACTGGTCGACGAGGTCACCCGGCAGATGGACGGCTACGACATCGCCGGCGCCTGCGCCAGTGTGCGGACCTACCTGGACGCGTTGACCAACTGGTACGTACGCCGGTCCCGGGACCGGTTCTGGTCCGGCGACGCCGACGCCTTCGACACGCTCTACACGGTGCTGGAGACCCTGGCCCGGGTGGTGGCGCCGCTGGCGCCGCTGACCAGCGAGGAGATCTGGCGTGGGCTGACCGGGCAACGGTCGGTGCACCTGACCGACTGGCCGACGGCGGCCGAGTTCCCCGCCGACCACGACCTGGTGGCAGCGATGGACGCGGTCCGCGAGGTCTGCTCGGCCGGCCTGTCGCTGCGCAAGGCCCGTGGCCTGCGGGTGCGGCTGCCGTTGCCGGCGTTGACCGTGGCCACCTCGGCGGCGGACCGGCTGCGGCCGTTCGCCGACCTGGTCGCCGACGAGGTCAACGTCAAGGCGGTCGAGTTCACCGACGACGTGCAGACGTACTGCCAGCAGGTGTTGACCGTGGTGCCCCGGGTGCTCGGGCCCCGGGTGGGTGGCCAGGTCCAGACGGTGATCAGGGCGGTGAAGGCCGGTGACTGGGAGCTGGGCGACGACGGTGCGCCGCTCGCCGCCGGGGTCCGGCTGGCCGAGGGGGAGTACGAGCTGAAGCTGGTCGCCGCCGACCCGGACAGTTCGGCGCCGCTGCCCGCCGGGCAGGGGGTGGTGGTGCTGGACACCACGGTCACCCCGGAGTTGGCGGCCGAAGGCCTGGCCCGGGACCTGGTCCGGGTGATCCAGCAGGCCCGGCGCGACGCCGACCTGCGGATCACCGACCGGATCCGGGTCACGGTCGCGGCCAGCGACGGCGTCGCCGAGGCGGTCCGGGCGTACCGCGACTTCGTCACCGGTGAGGTGCTCGCCGACGAGGTCACGGTCGTTGCGGTGGCTGCCGAGGGTGCCGCGTCGGCGGTGGGGTTCGCCGGCGAGGTCGGCGACGGCGAGCCGGTGTCGGTGCGGGTCGAGCGGGTCTGACCGGGCGGGGGGTGACCCCGTCCGCTACCGTGTCTGTCCGACCCACCCCACGCCTGTCCCGTCGCCGGAGGATCCGTGCCGCCGCTGTATTCGATCGGCAAGCTCACTGTCGGACCCGCGCTGCTGCTGGGCTGGCGGCCCAAGGTGGAAGGCTGGGAGAACGTCCCGAAGACCGGTGGGGTGATCCTGGCCGCCAACCACCTGTCCGTCGCCGACGAGTACTTCCTCGGGGCGGTGCTGCCCCGGCACGTGGCGTTCTGGGCGAAGGCCGAGTACTTCGACGGCACCGGGGTGCGGGGGCTGTTGACCAAGGGTCTGGTGACCGGCCTGGGGGCGATCCGGGTGGAGCGTGGCGGCGGCCGGGCGGCGTTGAGCGCGTTCGACGGTGCGATTCCGTTGCTGCGGGCCGGCCGGCAGGTGGCGGTCTTCCCGGAGGGGACCCGCTCACCCGACGGCCGGCTCTACCGGGGCCGCACCGGGGTGGCCCGGCTGGCCCTGGCCGCCGGGGTGCCGGTGGTGCCGGTCGGGATTTCCGGCACCGACGAGATTCAGCCGATCGGGCGGCTCTGGCCGAAGCTCAAGCCGGGCCGGATCACCTTCCGGTTCGGTAAGCCGCTGGACTTCACCGGCCGGGGCGACGACCGGTCCGAGATGCGCCGGATCACCGACGAGGTGATGAGCGAGATCCAGCGGCTCACCGGCCAGGAGTACGTACCCCGTTATGCACCGCCACGGGCCGCTCCCGGCGGTGCGGCGGCGGCCGAATGACCACCGCCGGCTGATCACTGCCGGCTGATCGCGTCGCCGCGCAGCCGGTAGGTCAGTTCGGCGCTCTCCTCGACGGAGCGGCGGGTGAACAGTGCCGTGCCGAGGCTGCCGTGGTCCGTCCACACACAGACCACCACGTCGGTGCCGTCGGCCTGCCCGGTGCCGCAGTTGAGATGGCTGCCCCGGTCGTCGGTGTCGAACGCGGTGACCGTGTCCAGCTGGTACTCGTCGGCGATCCGGCCGAGCTCGTCGTCGAGGTCACTGCCCGGCGTCATCCGGAACCCGGTGATGCCGTAGAGCACCACCTGTTTTCCGTTGCCGTCCCGGTAGACCCCGGCGAAGGTCTCCTCGGCCAGCAGGTGGGTGCTGCGCATCTCGCCTTCCAGCCGGGCCACCGTCTCCTGGCTGTTGCCGTCGTCGCTCAGCCGCAGGTCGGCGAACTGCCCGGGCAGAGCGGGACTGGCCGGATACTGGTCCCACAGCGGTTTGCCGTAGTAGGCGGGGCAGCCGCAGCAGCAGGCCACCGTCAGCAGCGTCAACAGTGACATCGTCGTCGGCCAGCGGCGCCGGCGCCGGGGCCGACGGGCGGCCGGTGGCGGACCCTTCGGTGCCGGAGGCGGAGGCGGGGCTGGTGGAGCCGGCCGGGCGGCCGGGGCCGGGCGCGGCGCGCGACGTGCCGGTTGCCCGTGCGGCGGCATGGTGAAGGGCGCAGGGGCTGCCACCTGCGGTGGCGGCGGTGGTGCCTGGTGGACCTGCGGCGGTGGTGCCTGCGGCGGGCGGGGCTGCTGCTGCTCGGCCTGCGGTTGGCTCGGCGGCTGCGGGTGGGCCGGCGGCGGGTAGCCGGGGTGGTCGGTCGCGGCCCAGTCGTCGTGCGTACCGCCGGGATGGGCGACCGGCCACGGGTCGGCGCCGGCCCACGGGTCCACCGGCGTCCGGGTCTCCGGGTCGTCGGACGGCAGGTCGCCCGCCGGCAGGAGCAGCGTGGGATCCCGAGGCGGTGGCGGGCCGGCCGGGCCCTGGTCGCGCTGCCACCAGCGCTGCTTCGGCCGGGGCGGCGGGACCTGCGCCGCGCCGCGCCACGGCGCGGGCGACGTCGGCGGTTCGTCGCCCGGGGCGCGGTCGACAGCGGTCCGATCGACGGCGGTGCGGTCGTCGAAGGTGGTCCGATCGTCGTTCGGACGATCGATGGTGCCGTCGCCGGTGGTGCCGTCGGCGCGGACGCTGTCGGGCAACGGCGCGGTCGGTGGACTGCCGACCTCGGGCGTCTGGTCCGTACGGGGATCCTCGTCCGGTTGCGGCGGCCGCATCGCAGTTGCATCTCCTCTCGGACCCGTCCGAGGTTAGTACCGCGTGGCGAACAGCGTCACCGGCGTACCGCCGGACCCGGCCCTGCGGTTGCCCCGCCGGTGCCGTCGTGGGTACGCGTACCCTGGGTGGTTGATCCGGCGTCCGGTGCGGTTTGGAGGAGGTTTGATGGGTGTCACGGCGGTTCCCGCCCCGACGGCGACCACGGGTGCGGCCCCGACGCCTGCCCGGTCGGTCTGGCCCCGGTTGGAGCCGTTGCTGCCTCAGGTCAGCAAGCCGATCCAGTACGTCGGCGGCGAACTGGGCGCGGTGACCAAGGACTGGGACGCCGCGGTGGTGCGCTGGGCGCTGATGTACCCCGACGCCTACGAGGTGGGCCTGCCCAACCAGGGTGTGCAGATCCTCTACGAGGTGCTCAACGAGCAGCCGGACGTGTTGGCCGAGCGGACGTACGCGGTCTGGCCGGACCTGGAACGGCTGATGCGTGAGCACGGGGTGCCGCAGTTCACCGTCGACGCGCACCGGCCGGTCGTCGACTTCGACGTGTTCGGCGTCTCCTTCGCCACCGAGTTGGGCTACACGAACCTGCTGACCGCGATCGACCTGGCCGGCATCCCGCTGCTGGCCGCCGACCGAGACGACGCGCACCCGGTGGTGCTGGCCGGCGGACACGCGGCGTTCAACCCGGAGCCGATCGCCGACTTCATCGACGCGGCGGCGCTCGGCGACGGCGAGGAAGCCGTCCTGGAGATCACCGCGATCGTCCGGCAGTGGAAGGCCGACGGGTCGCCCGGCGGGCGCGACGAACTGCTGCTGCGGCTGGCCCGGACCGAGAGCGTCTACGTGCCGCGCTTCTACGACGTGGACTACCTGCCGGACGGGCGGATCCAGCGGGTCGTGCCGAACCGGGCGGACGTGCCGTTCCGGGTGCACAAGCGCACCACGATGGACCTTGACGCGTGGCCGTACCCGAAGAAGCCGATCGTGCCGCTGGCCGAGACGGTCCACGAACGCTACGCGGTGGAGATCTTCCGCGGCTGTACGCGCGGCTGCCGGTTCTGCCAGGCCGGCATGATCACCCGTCCGGTGCGGGAACGCTCGATCACCACGGTCGGCCAGATGGTCGCCGACGGGCTGGCGTACTCCGGTTTCCACGAGGTCGGCCTGCTCTCGCTCTCCTCGGCCGACCACTCGGAGATCGGCGACATGTGCTCCGGTCTGGCCGAGCAGTACGCCGGCACGAACGTGTCGCTGTCGCTGCCGTCGACCCGGGTCGACGCGTTCAACATCGACCTGGCCCAGGAGCTGTCCCGCAACGGCCGCCGCACCGGGCTCACCTTCGCGCCGGAGGGCGGCTCGGAGCGGATCCGGCGGGTCATCAACAAGATGGTCTCCGAGGAGGACCTGATCCGTACGGTGGTGACCGCGTACACCAACGGCTGGCGTCAGGTGAAGCTGTACTTCATGTGCGGGCTGCCCACCGAGACCGACGAGGACGTGCTGCAGATCGCCCGGCTCGCCCACGAGGTGATCAAGGCTGGACGGGCGGCGACCGGGTCGAAGGACATCCGCTGCACCGTGTCGATCGGCGGGTTCGTGCCCAAACCGCACACCCCGTTCCAGTGGGCGTCGATGCAGCCACCGGAGGTCATCGACAACCGGCTTCGTCTGCTCAAGCAGGCGATCAACGCCGACCGCTCGCTCGGCCGGGCGATCGGTCTGCGTTACCACGACGGCGAACCGTCGCTGATCGAGGGCCTGCTGTCGCGGGGCGACCGGCGGGTCGGTGCGGTGATCCGCCGGGTCTGGGAGTCCGGCGGCCGGTTTGACGGCTGGAGCGAGCACTTCTCGTACCAGCGGTGGGTCGACGCGGCCGCCGAGACGCTGCCGGCGTACGGGGTCGACCTCGACTGGTACACGGTCCGGGAGCGGGACGCCACCGAGGTGCTGGCCTGGGACCACCTGGACTCCGGGCTGGACAAGGACTGGCTCTGGCAGGACTGGCAGGACGCGACGAGCGAGTACGAGCAGGACGACTGCCGGTGGACACCCTGTTTCGACTGCGGGGTGTGCCCGTCGATGGACACCGAGATCCAGATCGGCCCGACCGGGCAGAAACTGCTGCCCCTGACGCCGGTGAACACCGGTCTGCGGGCTCCGGCGGCGGGCTGACTGGCGGACCTCGCCCGGCTGGGCGAGGATGACGGACATCCCTTGTCCCTTTCCGAGGAGCGTCACAATCAGCAGGAAGCCACAGCCGGAGGGCGGTCAGGCACCGGTCGTCCAGCGGATCCGGATCCGGTACGCCAAACGCGGGCCGCTGCGGTTCACGTCGCACCGTGACTTCGCCCGCGCGTTCGAGCGGGCGTTGCGCCGGGCCAACGCGCCGGTCGCCTTCTCCCAGGGGTTCACCCCGCACCCGAAGATCTCGTACGCCAGCGCCGCGCCGACCGGCGTCGCCAGCGAGGCCGAGTACCTGGAGATCGGCCTGCAGCGGGCCGTCGACCCGGACGAACTGAGGGTGGCGCTCGACGCCGCCCTGTCACCCGGGCTCGACGTGTTGGCCGCGGTGGAGTCGGCCGGCGGCAGCCTTGCCGACCGGATCGACGCCTCGCACTGGCGGATCGAACTCGCCGGCGTCGGGTCGGCGCAGGCCGAAACAGCGGTCGCAGCCTTCCTCTCCGCCGGTGAGGTGCTCGTCGAGCGCCTCACCAAGCAGGGGCGGCGCACCTTCGACGCCCGCGCCGCGGTACTGCGTATGACGGTCGCGGCCGGGGCCGCCACCCCCGCCGGACCAGGTGTCCGACCCCCGGACGGCCTACCTTCCGAGGTCAGCTCGGTGCCGTGTGCGATACTCGACCTAGTCGTCCGGCAGGTCACCCCGTCGGTACGACCCGATGACGTCCTTTCCGGCCTGCGCGTCATGGCCGACCTGGAGCCGCCGGTGCCGCCCCGCGTGACCCGGCTAGCACAGGGAACACTGACCGCGCAGGGGGAGATCGTCGATCCGTTGGAGGCGGATCGCGTCGGACAGCCATCGGTGAACGCCAGCCGTGTTCCGGCCGGCGCTCAGTAAGCCAGACTTCGGCGGTCTGCCTCCAGGTCTTTGGCCCACCCGGGTCGGGAGCCCAGCGGTGTGACCGCCGGAACACCTTTTGCGGCAACCCTGCGTGGCAGCGCTCACCCGCGCCCGGGGCAGCCAGAACTGGAGAACGTCCAATGCTCGACAACGAGCCCGAGGGCGGGAAGCGTACCGGTGGGGAACCGGGCGACGACACCGCCGATGTGACCCGATCCGCACCTGCCCGGACCACCCGGCGGCGGACCAGCAAGGCTGCGGCCGCCGCTGCGGCCGAGCCGGCCGCCGCGACGGGGGCCGCTGCGGCCGCCAGCCCGGATCCGGCCGCCGCTGCCGCCGAGGCCGGCGGGCAGACACCGCCGGAACCGGCTGTCGCGCCACGGACCCGCCGACGCCGCGCGGTCGCGGCCGAGCCGGTCGGCGAGGCCGTCGCGGTGGAACCGACCGGGGAGGCCGTCACACCAGCGCCGGCCGAGCCGGTGGAGCCGGTGAAGAAGGCGACCCGGACCCGGCGCAAGAAGACCGCCGAGCCGGCGGTCGTGGTACCGGTCGAGGCCAGCGAGCCGGCCCCCGGCGCGGCGGCCCCCCGGATGACGGCACCGTCGGCGGTGGAGCCGGCCGGGCCGCCCACCCCGGCCAGCGAGCCGTTGACGACCGGCCCGGCGACGGAGGCGACCGACGGCGAGGCGGCTGTCGAGGAGCCGGCTGCCGACCAGGTCGCGGCACCGACCACCCGTGGCCGGCGGCGCAGCGCCGCCACCCCGCCCGCCGTGCTGTTCATGGCACCGGACCCGCAGACCGCACCGCCCGTGGTCGGGCGGGCCGCAGCGGTGGCGACCGCCGCGACCACTGCCGCACCTGCCGCCGCCGCGCCGACGGCCAGCGCCGTCCCAACCGAGGGTGACACCGAGACCGAGGAGCCGGTACGGCGCCGTCGGCGGGGCCGCCGTGGCGCCGACAGCGAGGAACCGGCGGCGTCGCCGGTGCCCGACGAGGCCGCCGCCGTGCCGGTCGACGAGGCCGATGACGCGACCGATGAGGCCGACGAGGCCGACGACTCCGACGACGACACCCCTGCGGGCCGTCGGCGGCGTCGCCGGGGCCGGCGCGGCCGTGGCCGGGGCAAGGGCGGCACGGACGACGACACCGACGTCGACGAGGAGTCGGCGTCGGCGGATGCCGAAGCGGAGGCGGCCGACGACGGCGACACCGCCGACGGTGACTCGCTGACCCGTCGGCGCCGCCGTCGGCGTCGACGCGGATCCGGCGACGCGGAGTCGGGTGCCGAGGACGGCGTACCGACGGTGGTGAAGATCCGTGAGCCGCGTAAGAACGTCGACGAGGTGCAGGGTGTCACCGGCTCGACCCGGCTGGAGGCCAAGCGGCAGCGCCGCCGGGACGGCCGCGAGCAGCGCCGGACCCGGCCCCCGATCCTGAGTGAGTCGGAGTTCCTGGCCCGTCGGGAGGCGGTCGACCGGGACATGGTGGTCCGCCAGCGTGGGGACCGTACCCAGATCGCGGTGCTGGAGGACGGCATCCTCGTCGAGCACTACGTGACCCGGGCCTCGTCCGGCACGATGGCCGGCAACGTCTATCTCGGCAGGGTGCAGAACGTGCTGCCGAGCATGGAGGCCGCCTTCGTCGACGTGGGGCGGGGCCGCAACGCCGTGCTGTACGCCGGCGAGGTCAACTGGGACGCCACCGGGTTGGAAGGGCGGGCCCGCTCGATCGAGCAGGCGCTGCGCTCCGGTGACTCGGTGCTCGTGCAGGTCACCAAGGACCCGATCGGCCACAAGGGGGCCCGGCTCACCAGTCACATCGCGCTGTCCGGGCGGCACCTGGTGTACGTACCGAACGGCAACGCCTCGGGGATCAGCCGTAAGCTGCCCGACACCGAGCGCAAGCGGCTGCGGGACATCCTGAAGAAGCTGGTGCCCGACGGCGCCGGCGTGATCGTGCGGACCGCCGCCGAGGGGGCCAGTGAGGACGAGCTGGCCCGCGACGTCAAGCGGTTGCAGGCGCAGTGGGACGACATCCAGGCCAAGGCCGGTTCCGGCGGCGCGCCGACGCTGCTGTACGAGGAGCCGGATCTGGTCATCCGGGTGGTCCGGGACCTGTTCAACGAGGATTTCCGCGAGCTGGTCGTGCAGGGCGACACCGCGTACGGGCTGGTCGAGTCGTATCTCGCGCACGTGTCGCCGGACCTGCTGCCCCGGTTGCGCCGGCACGCCGGCGTGGCGGACGTGTTCGCCGACCGGCGGATCGACGAGCAGATTCTCAAGGGTCTGGACCGCAAGGTCTTCCTGCCTTCCGGCGGCCACCTGGTGATCGACCGGACCGAGGCGATGACCGTGATCGACGTCAACACCGGCAAGTACACCGGTGCCGGCGGCAACCTGGAGGAGACGGTCACCCGCAACAACCTGGAGGCCGCCGAGGAGATCGTCCGTCAGCTGCGGCTGCGCGACATCGGTGGCATCGTGGTGATCGACTTCATCGACATGGTGCTGGAGTCCAACCGTGAGTTGGTGCTGCGTCGGCTGACCGAATGCCTGGGCCGGGACCGGACCAAGCACCAGGTGACCGAGATCACCTCACTCGGGCTGGTGCAGATGACCCGCAAGCGCATCGGTGCCGGGCTGCTGGAGGCGTTCAGTGAGACCTGTGACTGCTGCAAGGGCCGCGGACTGATCATCCACACCGAGCCGGTGCCGGAGAAGGCCCGCTCGGCCGGCGGCGGCGCGGGGGAGAAGGTCAAGGCGGTCGCCGCCGCAGCCCCGGCCGCCCCAGCTGCCCCGGCCGCGCCGACGACGGCCGCTGGTCGACGGCGCGCCCGCAAGGCCGCCGAGACCGCACCCGAGGTCGCCGAGGTGGCAGCTGACATCGTCGAGGACGTGGTCGAGGTCGCGCCGGACGTGGTCGAGGCGGCGGGTGACATGACCGGGTTGCCGGGCGTCGACGCAGCGGGCACCGCGCCGGAGCCGGCTGTGACGCCGCCGGCCAACGCGGCGTCGGTGCCGGTCGTGGCACCGGAGCCGACGGCTGCCGCAACACCGGCCGGCCCGTCGACCGGGCCGGTCGTCTCCGGGGTGATCACCGGGGTCATCGGTGGTTCGGGCGTCGTCAGCCCGCAGCCGGTCGTGGCCGCGACGGAGGACGAGGACGAGACCATGGGCTACGACCTGTCCCGGTACGAGGTGGACGAGGTCGAGCCGGTCAGCAACGGGGCGGGGTCGACCCGCCTCGCCGGGGACGGCGACCCGGATCTGGCCGGCGATCCGGACGAGGACGACCCGGAATCGGACGTCTCGGGCGGGGAGCATGCCTCCGGCGGTCGGCGGCGGGTGCGCCGGACCGGTACCCGGCGTCGTACCCGCCCCTGACCGGGGCACCGATTTGAGGGACGCCACCGGCATGGCGTAGTCTTGCCGGTGGCGTACCCGGTGCGCCAGGTTCCCGTGTGCCCGTGACCCTCAAGGTCCGCCACCCCCGGTGCCGTGTCCGTACGGATCGCCGCGAGGGTGACGAACCGTCACGAACACCATCCGCCAGCGACAAACGACAGGAGTCCGCGTCCGATGTACGCGATCGTCAAGACCGGCGGCAAGCAGTACAAGGTCGCTGAGGGCGACGTGATCGAGGTCGAGAAGCTCACCGGTGCCCCCGGCGACGCGGTGGCGCTTCCCGCAGTGCTCCTCGTCGATGGCGACGACCTGGTGACCGACGCGACCGCGCTTGCCCAGGTCGCGGTGACCGGCGAGATCGCCGCGCACACCAAGGGTCCGAAGATCCGGATCCACAAGTTCAAGAACAAGACCGGCTACCACAAGCGCCAGGGTCACCGCCAGCCGCTGACCCAGGTCAAGGTGACCGGCATCTCGAACGGGAAGTAGGCACCAGACATGGCACACAAAAAGGGTGCATCCAGCTCGCGTAACGGTCGCGACTCGGAAGCCAAGCGCCTCGGTGTCAAGCGCTTCGGCGGTCAGGTCGTCAGCGCCGGTGAGATCCTGATCCGCCAGCGTGGCACCAAGTTCCACCCCGGCGACCTGGTCGGCCGGGGCGGCGACGACACGCTGTTCGCGCTGGCCGCCGGGTCGGTGCAGTTCGGCACGAAGCGTGGCCGCAAGACGGTCAACATCGTGCCGGCGGCACAGTAGCGACTGCCGACAGCGCCGCCACGGCGGCCGCTGGGCGTCGCGACGGCGACGTGTCGAGTAGAACGCGACGAGCGGGCTGTGGACCTGGTGTCCCGGCCCGCTTTGTCGTGTACGTCGGCGGTCGGCGACGACGTCCGGTCATGCTGACGCGTGGGGTGGGTGGCGGATCTGCACCCGCAGACCGCGCGATCGAGGAGAGGATAAGGCTGTGACGACCTTCGTCGACCGGGTTGTGCTGCACGTACTGGCCGGCAACGGCGGGCACGGTTGCGTCTCGATCCACCGGGAGAAGTTCAAGCCGTTCGGTGGTCCGGACGGCGGTAACGGCGGGCACGGCGGAAGCGTCACCCTCGTCGTCGACCCGCAGGTGCACACCTTGCTGGACTTCCATTTCCGGCAGCACGCCAAGGCCGAGAACGGCAAGGGCGGTGCCGGCGGCAACCGAGACGGCGCCAAGGGCGCCGACCTGGTGCTCAAGGTGCCGAACGGGACGAACGTGCTGACCCTCGACGGTGAGGTGCTGGCCGACCTCGTCGGGGTGGGCACCAGCCTGGAGATCGCCCGGGGTGGCCGGGGCGGTCGGGGCAACGCCGCACTGGCCAGCGCCCGACGCAAGGCACCCGGCTTCGCCGAGCTCGGTGAGCCGGGCGAACAGCTCGACGTCGTACTGGAGCTCAAGAGCGTCGCCGACGTCGGACTGGTCGGGTTTCCGTCGGCCGGCAAGTCGTCGCTGATCTCGGTGATCTCGGCGGCCAAACCCAAGATCGCGGATTATCCGTTCACCACCCTGGTGCCGAACCTCGGCGTGGTCCGCGCCGACGAGCACACCTTCACCGTCGCCGACGTACCCGGCCTGATCCCCGGCGCGGCGACCGGCAAGGGACTCGGTCTGGAGTTCCTGCGCCACATCGAGCGGTGCGCGGTGCTGGCGCACGTGGTGGACACCGCCACGCTCGAGCCGGGGCGGGACCCGATGGCCGACATCGACGCGATCGAGGCCGAGCTGGCGGCGTACGGCGGCCTGGCCGACCGTCCCCGGTTGGTGATCCTGAACAAGATCGACGTGCCGGACGGTCGTGCGATGGCCGAGCTGGTCCGCGCCGACCTGGCCGCCCGGGGGCTGCCGGTCTTCGAGGTCTCCACGGCCACCCGGGAAGGACTGCGGGAGCTGACGTACGCCCTGGCGGACATGGTCGCGCAAGCTCGGGCGGACGCACCGGAGCTGGAGCCGACGAGGATCGTGCTGCGCCCCGCCGCGGTCGACGACGCCGGGTTCACCGTGGAGCCGCTGGCCGACGGCGAGTTCCGGATCCGCGGCACCCGGCCGGAGCGGTGGGTACGGCAGACCAACTTCGACAACGACGAGGCTGTCGGTTACCTGGCCGACCGGTTGGCCCGCCTCGGGGTGGAGGAGGCGCTGGCCAAGGCGGGGGCCCAGCCGGGTGCGCTGGTCCGGATCGGCTCGTGGGAGTTCGACTGGCGGCCGGAGCACTTCGCCGAGGTGGAGTACGTGCCGGGTTCGCGGGGCACCGACGTGCGGCTGGAGGAGCCGTCGACGCGGGTGGGTGCCGCCCAGCGGCTCGCCGACCGCAAGGCGCGGCGGCAGCGCTTCGAGGACGTCGCGGGTGCGTCGACCGGTGGCGTTGGCGAGACCGCCGGGGCTGCTGCGGGCGACCCGGCAGGCCCACGAGTGGACGTACCCGAAAGTAACTGAACGTTACGGTAGTGGTGTGGTCGGCTGATCGGCGAGTTGTCGAAGTTGGGCCTGATCCTGGCCAACTGGACGAAACCTCCAGGAAACGCGCCGCGCCTACCGTGACAGAGTGTTAATTGAGCGTCGCCCGTCCATCGATCCGGAGGTCGCCGCGCTGGTCGCGACCCAGCAGCGCGAGCTGGCCGAGTCAACCGAGGCGCCCCGTGGTGGTCGGCCGGTCGTTGCGATCGGCCGACCGGGCCACGACGATGCCCGGTACCTGGTCTGTGTGGTCGACGGGCGTGCGGTGGCCTGCGGCGCCGTCCGGTCGGTCGACGGGCAGACCGCCGAGATCACCCGGATGTACGTGCGGCCGGCGTACCGGGGCCGAGGGATCGCTCGGCATCTGCTGACCGCGTTGGAGGAGTCGGCGTACGCGCTGGGCCACACGGTGTTCCGGCTGGAGACGGGCAGCAACCTCGCGGTCGCGCTGCGCCTGTACGCCTCGGCGGGGTACGCGCAGATCCCGGCGTCCGGTGACGACCCCGCCGGTCCGTACCGCGTCTGTTTCGAAAAGCGGCTTCCCGCTGCTGCCGCGTGACGCCGGGTCCGGGCGACGGGGTGGCCGATGTCGGGGCAATGGTGGACGATGTCAGGCCATGAGCGATTCGCCGGTTCTGAACAGCATCGAGGCCATTGACGCGCATCTGGCGGTCGCCATCGAGCGGTGGGAACGCAAATGCCGAGGGGTCCGGTTCGTGCTCTGCGATGGCGATGACCGGGTGCAGATTCACTGCCCGGTGGACGATCTGCCGACGAACCCGGACCCGGCTGTCTGTCGCCGGGCGGTCGAGATCTTCGCGACCGCGCTCGCCGAGCGCGCCAGGGGCGGATCGATGTTGGTGGTGCTGACCCGGCCCGGGTCGAGTGCGGTCAGTGATCCTGACCGGGTCTGGTTCCACGCCGCGTACGACACCTGCGGCAGAGTCGGGGTGCGGCTGCTCGGAGTCCACCTGGTGACGCCGACGGACCGGCGGCCGATCCTGCTCGACGACGCACTCTGAATCGGCCCGGTCGTGTAAAAGATTATTGACATCTCGTCAGGTCTTCTTTACCTTGGAGATGTCAAACTTCCTTTACATGAGGGGCGTGCGGTGTCGTACGAGGAGAAGGGCACCTGGGTGTTCCTGGTGACCACCCTGGGCACGTTCGTGGGCTACGTCGTCGCTGTCGCCCGCCGGGCCGGTGATCAGCCGCTGACCGAGGCGCCGTACGTGTCGACGATGTTGTGGGCGGTCGGCATCGCCGTCGTCGCGTCCATGGTCGTGCGGATCGTGGTCGAGATGGCCGCGCCCAGCGAGACCTACCAGATCGACGTGCGCGACAAGGACATCAACCGGCAAGGTGACTACGTCTCCGGGCTGATCCTGTCGGTCGGGATGGTGCTGCCGCTCGGGCTCACCCTGGCCGAGCTGGACCACTTCTGGATCGCCAACGCCATCTACGCGGTGTTCGTGGTCTCCACCTCCATCGGCGCGATCGTCAAGATCGTCGCGTACCGGCGGGGGTGGTGACGCGTGGGCAAACCGACCAGGGTGACCAACTCGATCCGGGCACTGCGCTTCGCCAACGGTGAGATGACCCAGGCCGAGCTGGCCAAACGACTCGGCGTCACCCGGCAGACGGTGATCGCGATCGAGCAGGGCAGGTACTCGCCGTCGCTGGAGATGGCGTTCCAGATCGCCCGCGTCTTCGCGGTCCCGCTCGACGCCGTCTTCCAGTACGCCGACGACGAACCGGCCTGACCGCCGGTTTCTCCGCCACCCCGTCCACCACCCTGTTTCCGGGAGGGCCCGCCATGCAAGCGATCACCCAGGACGCGTACGGCCCGCCGCAGGACGTGATGGTCCTGCGCGACGTTCCCCGCCCGGTGCCGGGCGAGCGTGACGTACTGGTCCGCGTGCACGCCACGCCGGTCAGCGGCACCGACTGGCACCTGGCCCGGGGGCTGCCGTACGTCGCCCGGCCGATCACCGGCTGGCGTCGACCGAAGTCCCGGATCCCCGGCTACGACCTGGCCGGCACCGTCGTCGAAGCTGGCCCGGCGGTGACCACCCTGCGCCCCGGTGACCAGGTGTACGGCTGGGCGGCCGGCACCTTCGCCGAGTACGCGGCGGTGCCGGAGAAGCAGTTGGTGCCGATTCCGACCGCCCTCACCCTGGAGCAGGCGGCGGCGGTCCCGATCGCGGCCTTCACCGCGCTGCAGGCGGTCCGCGACGGCGCCGGTCTGCGGCCCGTCGGCACCGGGGACTCGCCGTCTGCCGGCGGCCCGGGCCGCCGGGTGCTGATCACCGGGGCGTCCGGCGGTGTCGGGACCTACGCCGTTCAGTTCGCCAAGGCGTACGGCGCCCAGGTCACCGGCATGTGCCGGACCAGCAAGATGGACCTGGTCGCCGGGCTTGGCGCCGACGAGGTGGTCGACTACACCACCACCCCGCTGCGCGACCTCGGCCGCCGATTCGACGTGCTGATCGACCTGTACGGCAATCCGTCGCTGGCCGAGGTCGCCCGGGTGCTGGTCCCCGGCGGCACCATCGTCTACGTCGGCGGCACCGGTGGCCGGTGGTTCATGGGCGTCGACCGGTGGCTGCGGGGCATGGCGCTGGCACCGCTGCGCCGGCTCCGCACCCGACCGGTGATCCACTCCGACAGCCGCGACGACCTGGTCACCATCACCGCGATGATCGAGTCAGGGGCGGTCCGACCGGTGCTGGACCGCACGTTCCCGCTGGCGCAGGCGGCCGAGGCGATCCGCTACGTCACCGCCGGCGAGGTACGCGGCCAGGCCGTACTGCGCTGCGCCGGCTGACCACCGGTCACACCTCGGTCAGCACCTGACGGCACCGCGCCGCGCGACTGGTCACCCGCTGGACCAGGCGGACCGGCAGTGTGCTGCCGAGTGAGCGGACCGCGTCGTCGTCGGCAGCGGCCGCGAAACAATCCGGGGTACGGGCTGCCAGAGCGTCCACCTGCGTCAGTATTTCCTGTGCGTCGAGTCCGTTCTGTTCGGCGAACCGACGCCAGTGACGACCCCGGACAGCATCGACCCGGTATTCACCACCGATCCGCATCGCCATCCGCAGTTTCGGCAGATACATGTCGTCGTAAGGTAGCGCGCTGGCCACGTCGTAGAGCGGTGCCAGCCGCACCTGCGACCCGGCAAGTAGGAGAGAGTAGTTCTTCGCGTGCGCATCGGTGCCAGCGATGATCCAGTTGAACGCCAGGGCATCGACGAATCGGGAAATATGTTCGGCGGCGACCCCTGCCGGTCTGACTTCTCGCCGAAGTAGCTCGATGATCTGCTCGGGTGACGGCCCGCCTTCGTTCTGGTACTTCCGCATCGGCGCTATCGCGAGTGCCTGGCACGTGTCTTCCTGGTGGATCCGGTGCAACGCCCCGCGACTGAGGGGCCTCGCGTTTTCCGGACAGTGGTTCGGCCGGTTCTTTCACGCCGCGATTTGAAGGTTCTCGAACTCTGCGTGGACTTCCCGGGGAGGTCGGTAGCCCACCGCTGAATGCAGACGCTGACGATTGTACCAGAATTCGATGTAGGCAGTAACGTCCCGGCGTGCCGCCTCACGAGTGGGATACTTCACACGCGACACGCGTTCGTTCTTCAGCGCACCGAAGAACGATTCCGCCATCGCATTGTCGAAACAAGTTCCGGTCCGGCCAGCAGATCGCCGCAACCTCAGATCCCGCAGCGTTCTGCCGTAGTCGTCCGACATGTAGTTGCTGCCCCGGTCCGAATGAAAGATGGCGTTCTTCCTGAGTTCGCGATTCCGGGCGGCGTTACGGATGGCGCGGGATATCAACGGCGTCTGGTAGTGGTCGTCCATCGCGTATCCGATGACTTCCTTCGTGCAGCAGTCGATGACGGTCGCCAGATACAGCCACCCCTCGCCGGTCGGGATGTACGTGATGTCGCCGACGAGCTTCTCGCCAGGCGCGTCGGCGGTGAACTCCCGGCCGACGAGGTCAGGCACCGTGCCGGACGACGACTGGGTGAGACCCCACCGCCTCGGGCGGGGCTGGCACGGCACGAGCCCGAGCTCGCGCATCAGCTGGCGGACGAGTTCCGGCCCGGCGGACACGCCCTGGCGCCGCAGTTGCGCGTGGACACGTCGATGCCCGTAGGTGCCGTCGGACGCGGCGAACACCTCCTCGATGGCCGATCGAAGGTGGGCGCGGCGGGTGGCGGTCGCGGAGTCGGGGCGGGTTCGCCATTCGTAGTATCCGGACCTGGACACGCCGAGTTGTTCGCACATGAAGTCGACGGGGTAGGCGTACTTCGCGGTGTCGAGTCGCATCGTCTCGATGAACTCGTACAAGCTCGTTACCGAGGGTCCTTCGCGAAGTACGCCGCGGCTTTTTTCAGGAAGCTGTTCTCCATTTCGAGTTCCCGGTTGCGACGTTCGAGTTCCTTCAGTCGAGCGCGCTCGTCGACGCCGATCGGTGGGCTGTCCTGGGCGCCGCTGTTTTCCCGCCGGTACTGGCGGACCCAGGAACGGAGCGTCTCCGGGTGAACGTCGATCTCCCGGGCAACCTGCGACACTGGCTTGTTCGACTGTAGAACGAGTTGCACTGCTTCTTCACGGAACTCTGGGGTGTATGAGCTTATGCGTGCCATCGCGCTTCTTCCCTCGACTTTCCTTACAGGGTAACCTTATTGGCTCCCTGTCCGGAATCCTCGGGGCACCTCAACGGCCGCCTGCACGCGTTCCTGGGTGACGAGTTGGGCCGCGCCCGCGCAGTCCTCGCCGACGTGTCGAAGAAGGGCGAACGGGTTGCCGGCCGAGACCTGGTAGTCACGTGCCCAACGCTCCAGGACCCGCTCGTTGTCCGGTAACAGGCCCCACATCATCGTCCGCACCGCTGGATCATCGTGGGTACGGTGTGCCAGCGGCATCGACAGGGATATCGGTGTCGCATCCTGTCTGGCCTGCCAGTCGTTCTCGTACGAGAACATGAACCGGCCATCACGCTGTTGGGTGATCACCCCGACCACGGAGCCGGCCATGATTGCGGTCAACGTCGTCGCGGCGCTCGTCTCAGTCTGCTCGGCCACGGCCACCCTCAAAGTCCTTCAACAGCTCGTCCAGGTCGATGCCGTTTGCGCCGGGAGGAGGGAACGAGACGTTCACGGTGGCACCCAGCGCGCTCAGGGTCCGCAGGGCCAGGCCGACCTCGGCTGATGTCTTTCCCGCCTCCAGGTCGGAAAGCCACCGTCGACTCACCCCCGCTTGCTGGGCAAGACGGGCCTGCGTCCAGCCCTTGTCCTGTCGGCTCTGCCGGACGAAGAGCCCGAGGTCTCGTGCGTCGCTGATTCGCATCCTGTTCCGATCGTGTGCGCGTACGTACCCAGGTTAGCTGTTGTGCGCGTACGTACCCAGCATTTCATTTGTGCGCGTACGTGCTCATTCGTCGGGCTGTGCGCGTACGTGCACCAGTGGTGGAGCCGGCGAGCGCGAATCCTGTCCGGGTGGGCTGGTGTAATGGCGCTGTGAGCCGTGCGGTCGAGGAGTCCAACCGTCGGATGCTGCGCGCCCGCGACGCCATGGACCGGGCGTACGCCGAACCGCTGGACATCCCGACGCTGGCCCGCATCGCGTTCGTGTCCCCGGCACACTTCATCCGCACCTTCCGGGCCACGTTCGGCGAGACGCCGCACCGCTACCTGCAGCGGCGCCGGGTGGAGCGGGCGATGTTCCTGTTGCGCGACAGCGAGCGCAGCGTGACCGAGATCTGCATGGCGGTCGGGTTCACCAGCCTCGGCACCTTCAGCCGTACGTTCCACGACATCGTTGGCGAGTCGCCGACGGCGTACCGGCGCCGGGCCGTCCCGCTGAGCGCGCCGGGCTGCTTCGCGATGGCCTACTGCCGACCCGCGTCACTTTTGGATAAGCCCGAGGGTGCCGGCGCGGGTTAGCGTGATTCCATGCTGAACAAGACGCGTATTTCGCATATTTTCGTCTTCGACCAGGACGAAGCGCTCGAGTTCTACGTCGGCAAGCTCGGCCTGGAGGTGGCCGACGACATCGACATGGGCTTCATGCGCTGGCTGACCGTGCGGGTGCCCGGCGACGACCCGGACCGGATCATCCTGCTGGAGAAGCCCGGCCCGCCGGCGATGGACGCCGCCACCGCCGCGCAGGTCCGCGAGCTGATCGCCAAGGGGGCGAGTGGATTCTCGGTCGGCTTCACCACCGACGACGCCCGCAAGACCTTCGACGAGCTCAAGGCCAAGGGCGTCGAGCTGACCGACGGGCCGAACGAGCGGCCGTACGGCACCGACTTCGGTGGCCGGGACCCGTTCGGCAACAACTTCCGGATCGTCCAGATGCCCACCGCCTGACCTGGCTCGCCTCGGTGCGGTCGGCAGTCAAGATCAGTTGATGTAGAACCGTACGACACGCCGGCAGCATCCCGGTTCTACATCAACTGATCTTCAAGCTCGACGACGAATCAGCCGACCGCCGAACAGGTGCGGTGCCGAGCTGGGCAGGGCGAAGACCGCGGCGGGGACCTCGTCGACCGTACGCCCGACGAGCTGGCCGCCACCGACGTCGAGATCGACGGCTGGACCGGGGCGGCCGGCGGCGTTACCGCTCGGCTTCACCATGCACGTCGCCTTCGGCACGCAGACCCTGGCCGACGCCCGCGAGCAGGCGGTGCGGTACGTGGAAGGGCTGGCGATCCTGCGGCCCGCGGTGGCCCTCGGCGTGGCCCGGCTGTCCTACGCGGACGCCTGGCACCTGGCCGAGCCGCTGTTCTGCGGGGCGGTCGGGCCGGACGGCGAGACCTGTGTCGACGTACCCGAACATCCCGGCTTCCACCGCGCGGCCGGGATCAACGGGCTGAGCTGGGGTGGCGGCGACCCGGGGTAGACCGTGCGTCCCGGGGCCGCCGCGACCACGGGGTCACTCCAGGTCGAACTCGCCGTCCTGGGCGCCGGCGACGAACGCGTCCCACTCGGCCTGAGTGAAGACCAGGATCGGGCCGTCCGGCTCGGCCGAGTTACGCATCCCGATCAGGTCGTCGACGAACGCGATCTCGACCGCGCCCTCGGAGTCGTCACCTTCGGCCCGCTGCCACACCGCACGGGACAGGTCGAAATCGCCCTTGGGGTGCTGCGCCATCGTCGACTCCTTCTGCACGGGAACACACGCGGGTGATGTCGGGCGGTACACGCCCGGTTACCGGCACAGGCTAGCCGCCGCCGCTGCCCGGGCGTGCGGCAGGATGGTCGGATGCCGAGCCTGACCCGCGCCGAGGCCGTCGAGCGCGCCGCGACGATCACCGTCGAGTCGTACACCATCGACCTCGACCTGACCACCGGCGACACCGAGTTCGGGTCGACCAGCGTGATCGAGTTCCAGGCCACGCCGGGAGCGGCGACGTTCGTCGAGGTCGCTCCCGTGACGCTGACCCGGGTACGGCTCAACGACGTCGATCTCGACCCTGCGACGCTCGACGACAACCGGATCCCGCTGACCGGGCTGGCCGGGCACAACACGCTGACCGTGCAGGCGCGGATGGCGTACTCGAACTCAGGGCAGGGGCTGCACCGCTTCGTGGACCCCGCAGACGGCGAGACCTACCTGTACGCCATGTCGTTCCTGGACGACGCGCCGCGCATCTTCGCCTGCTTCGACCAGCCCGACCTGAAGGCGCCGGTACGGCTGCGGGTCACCGCGCCGCCGCAGTGGACGGTCGCGGCCAACGGCCAACCGACCGGGCAACCGGTCGACGGGCGCTGGGAGTTCGCGCCGACGGCGCCGCTGGCGACGTACTTCGTGACCCTGATCGCCGGGCCGTACCACGCCCGCCACGCTGAGCACGACGGTGTCCCGCTGGCGGTCTACTGCCGGCGGTCCCTCGCCGAACATCTGGACGCCGACGTCGAGGAGATCTTCACGGTCACCCGGCAGTGCCTGGACCGGTTCCACGAGCTGTTCGGCGTGCGCTATCCGTTCGGCGGGTACGGGCAGGCGTTCGTGCCCGAGTTCAACGCCGGCGCGATGGAGAACCCGGGCCTGGTGACCTTCCGCGACGACTACGTCTTCCGGTCTGCGGTCACCGACCGGGAACGGGAACGGCGGGCCACCACGATCGCCCACGAGATGGCCCACATGTGGTTCGGTGACCTGGTCACCATGCGCTGGTGGGACGACCTGTGGCTGAACGAGTCGTTCGCCGAGTACCTCGGGGTGCGGGTGACCGCCGAGGCGACCCGGTTCACCGACGCCTGGGCCACCTTCGGCATTCTCTACAAGTCGTCGGGGTACGCGGCGGACCAGCGTCCGTCCACCCACCCGGTCGCGCCGCAGGAGGTCGCCGACGCGGCTCAGGCGCTGCTGAACTTCGACGGCATCTCGTACGCCAAGGGGGCGTCGGTGCTGCGCCAGCTGGTGGCCTGGCTGGGCGACGAGCCGTTCCTGGCCGGGCTGCGGGCCCATTTCGCCGCCCACCGGTTCGGCAACGCCACCCTGGCCGACCTGCTCGACGCGCTGACCAGGTCCAGTGGTCGGGACCTGTCCGACTGGGCGGCGCGGTGGCTACGCCAGGCGCAGGTGAACACGATCCGTGCCGAGGTGACCGTCGACGAGGCTGGCCGCTACCAGCAGGTCGCCCTGGTACAGACCGCCCCGGACAGCCACCCGGTGCTGCGGCCGCACCGGATCGGCCTCGGTCTGTTCGACGCCGCTGCGACCGCCGACCGGCCGGTGACGCGGCGGGCCGCGCTGACGGTCGACCTGGACCCGGACGTCGACGGTGGCCGTACCCTGGTGCCGGCGCTGGTCGGCGAGCCGGCAGCCGACCTGCTGCTGCTCAACGACGGCGATCTGGCGTACGCCAAGGTGCGGCTCGACCCGGGATCGGCGGCCGCGCTGCCGGCGCTGCTGCCCGGTATCACCGACCCGCTGGCCCGGGCGCTGTCGTGGACCGCCACCCTGGACGCGGTCCGCGACGCACAGCAGCCGGTGGCCGCGCTGGCCGAGCTGATCGAGCAGGCCCTGCCGGCCGAGACCGCAGTGGTCGTCGTCGAGGACGTGCTCCGGCTGAGCCGGTCGATCATCGACAGGTACGCGCACTCCGTGGACCGGCCGGCGCTGCGGTCCCGGCTCGCCGCCGCCTGTGCGCGACTGCTGGCCGCCGCGCCGCAGGACGGTTCAGCGCGGTCGGCCGCGCCGCAGGACGGTTCGGTGCGGTTGGCGGCCGCGCGGGGCGCGATCGCCGCGAGCGCGGACGTCGACCTGTTGCGGGGGTGGCTGGTGGGGCGGGCGGTGCCGGACGGGGTCGCCGTCGACGCCGAACTGCGCTGGCTGCTGCTGTACCGGTTGGCGGTGCTCGGTGGGGTCGAGGCGGCCGACATCGACGCCGAGCTGGGGCGCGACCGCAGCGCGGCCGGTGAGCAGTGGGCGGCGAAGTGCCGGGCGGCGCTGCCGGACGTCGCGGGCAAGGAGCGGGTCTGGCAGTCGATCGTCGCCGACGTCAGCCTGTCGAACCGGATCGTCGAGGCGTACGCCGAAGGGTTCTGGCAGCCGGAGCAGGCCGAGTTGACCGCCCCGTACGTCGATCGGTATGTCGCCGACATGCCGGCCGCGACCCGGCGGCGTTCGGCGTGGCTGGCCGACCAGGTGGCGCAGTTGGCCTTCCCGCAGTACGCGGTGAGCGAGCAGACCCGTACGGCGGCCGCCGCGCTGCTCGCCCGCGACGACCTCACCCCTGGGCTGCGGCGGGTGGTGACCGACGCCGCCGATGATCTGGACCGGGCGCTGGCTGCCCGCCGTCGGTACAAAGCGGGAGCAGGCACCCGTTAGTGTTGCCTACGCCACGCGACGGCCTGTTCATGGAGATCATCGGCATACGATTCTTCGATGGACGTTGGCACCCGTCGGGTCGGCATCATGGGCGGCACTTTCGATCCGATCCACCAGGGGCATCTGGTGGCGGCCAGCGAGGTGGCGGAGCGGTTCGCGCTCGACGAGGTGGTCTTCGTCCCGACCGGGGATCCGTGGGAGAAGGCCGGGTTGACGGTCAGCTCGGCCGAGGACCGGTATCTGATGACGGTGATCGCGACGGCATCCAACCCGCGTTTCCAGGTCAGCCGGGCGGACATCGACCGGCCGGGGCCGACGTACACCGTCGACACGCTGCGCGACCTGCAGGCGGTGTACGGACCGAAGGCGCAGCTGTTCTTCATCACCGGCGCGGACGCCCTGGAGAAGATCCTGTCCTGGAAAGACACCGACGCGATGTTCGAGCTGGCGCACTTCATCGGGGTGACCCGGCCGGGCTTCGAGTTGTCCGACGCGCACCTGCCGGCCGACACGGTGACCCTGGTCGAGGTGCCGGCGATGGCGATCTCGTCGACCGAGTGCCGGGCGCGGGTCGCCGCCGGCAAGCCGCTGTGGTACCTCGTGCCGGACGGTGTGGTGCAGTACATCGCCAAACGCCGGCTGTACGAGCCGGAATCTTCGAGTGAATGATACGCCTTTCTAGTAGTTTGGGCGCTTCATACCGATTACCGCCTCGGCCGAGTGTGAGAGGCTAGAGCAGCGAAAGTCGCCTAGCTGAAGGAGTGTTGTCGAGGTGATCCGATGAGCGCCTCAGAGCGCGCGCGGGAGCTGGCCCTCACGGCCGCCCAGGCCGCTGCCGACAAGAAGGCGCAGGACATCGTCGTCATCGACGTGGCCGACCGGATGGCGATCACCGACGCCTTCGTGCTCGCCTCGGCACCCAACGAGCGCCAGGTGCTGGCGATCGTCGACGCCATCGAGGAGAGCCTGGTCGGGCTGCCGGAGAAGGCCAAGCCGATCCGCCGCGAAGGTGACCGCGCCGGCCGGTGGGTGCTGCTCGACTTCAACGACATCGTCGTGCACGTCCAGCACACCGAGGAGCGCGAGTTCTACGCGCTCGACCGGCTCTGGAAGGACTGCCCGGTGATTCCGTTCGTCGACCGGGACCTGGTCGACGCCGAGGCCGGCGCTGCCGAATGACCCGGCTGATCGTCTGGCGGCACGGCAACACCGACTGGAACGCCGGCGACCGGGTGCAGGGCCAGACCGACACCGCCCTCAACGACCTCGGTCGGTCGCAGGCCGTCGCCGCCGCGCCGCTGCTGGCGGCACTGCGACCGGACGCGATCGTCGCCAGCGACCTGCAGCGCGCCGCCGACACCGCGGCGGCGCTGGTGGCCCTCACCGGCCTGCCGGTGCGCACCGACCGCCGGCTACGCGAGCGCTACTACGGCCTCTGGCAAGGGCTCACCATGACGACCATCGCCGAACGGTTCCCCACCGAGCACGCCCGCTGGCGCTCCGGCGACCAGGCACCCGGCTGCGAGGTGGAAAGCCTCGACGACCTCGGCAAACGAGTCGGCGAAGCGCTGCAGGACGCCGCTGACACCGCCCCCGGTGGCACGGTCGTCGTCGCCACCCACGGCGGCGCCGCCCGGCAGGGCTGCGGCCACCTGCTCGGCTGGGGCACCGACGTGCTGCGCACGGTCGCCCCGCTGCAGAACTGCCACTGGACCGAGTTGCGGCACGATCCGGCGCGTGGCTGGCAGTTGCGGGCACACAACGTCGGGGTCACCAGCACCCGGGACATTCCGGCACCGGTGTGACCAGGCGCGGGCCGCGCGTCGGTCCGTCCCGGCGGTCAGGGTGATCATCGGCTACCGTGCCGGAATGCCCGTCGCGGTCGTCACCGACTCCACCGCCTACCTGCCCGGTACGCTGGCAGACCGGCCCAGCCTCACGGTGGTGCCGTTGACCGTGGTCGTCGACGGCGTCGCTCACCAGGAAGGCCTCGACCTCACCCCGGCCGACGTGGCCCGGGCGCTGTCGGTCCGTCGACCGGCGGTCAGCACCTCCCGACCCGCACCGGAGCAGTTCGTCGAGACGTACCGGCGGCTGCTCGCCACCGACGGCCCGCAGGCCACCGACGACCGGGACGGCCCGCGTACCCAGGGAGGTTCGGACGGTCCGGCGGGCCGGGCGTCGGCGATCGTGTCGGTGCACCTGTCCGCCGAACTCTCCGGCACCGTGGAGGCCGCCGAACTGGCGGCCCGCGAGGTCGGGCCGGACCGGGTCGCCGTGGTGGACAGCGGCTCGACCGGGATGGGCCTCGGCTTTCCCGCCCTGGCCGCGGCCGCCGTCGCGGCCGCCGGTGGTGACCTGCACGAGGTACGGTCTGCGGCGGTCGAGACAGCGGCCCGGACCCGGACCTTGTTCTACGTCGACACGTTGGAGCACCTGCGGCGGGGCGGGCGGATCACCGCCGCCTCCGCGCTACTGGGTACCGCGCTGTCGGTGAAGCCGATCCTGCACATGCAGGACGGGCGGATCGTGCTGCGCGACAAGGTCCGTACCGCCACCAGGGCGCTGGCGAAGCTGGTGGATCTGGCCTGGGCGGAAGCCGGGGACGCGGTGGCGGTCGACGTCGCCGTACACCATCTGGGCGATCCGGACCGCGCCACGATGCTGCTCGCCCAACTGGCCGAGCGCCTCGGCGACCGGTTGCGGGACAGCTACGTGGCGCCGATCGGCGCGGTGGTGACCGCGCACGCCGGACCCGGCCTGGTGTCGATCGTGGTGCACCGGCGCGCCGGTTAGGCGGCCCGGACAAGGCCCGGGGCGGCCTGGTCGGGCCGGGGCGGCGGCCTGCGCATTAGCACACTGCGGCTCGACGTGTCGCCCCGTCCACAGGGGCAGCGGTTGTCCACAGGTGGCATCCGGGCGATGCGCGTACGCCGAGCGGGTTGCCTAGCTTCGGGGCGTGACCGACCACGACACAGTCCGGCGCCGGCTGGCCCGACTCCGCCAGCCGGTGGACCGCTCGCCGTCCCCCTCGTCATTCGTGGACCTGGGTGGCCCCGGCGGGCCGACCGATCCGGTGGACCGCCTCGGCTCCACCGACGGTGTCGACGGCGAGTCCGACGACGATCCCGCCGAGTGGGAGCAGCCTCTCGACGACGGGCGCGCGACCGGCGGGCCGGGTCGGCTGGCGGCCTTCGATCCCGGTCACCGGGGAGTCAGGGCCCTCGCGGCCGTCGCTGTCGTGGTGGTGGCCGTCGCCGCGTTCCTGGCCTGGCGGTCCCGGCCACCGGTCGACCCGGTGTCGCCGCCTGCGGCGACGGCTGGCAGCGCCGCCCCGGGCAGCGCCGCCCCGGTCAGCGGCGGTCCGCCGACCGGAGCGGCGACAGCCGACCCCGCCGCAGGCACCGCGTCAGCCGAGGTGGTCGTCGCCGTGACCGGTCGGGTCCACCGGCCCGGCCTGGTGACCCTGCCCGCCGGGGCGCGGGTCGCCGACGCGCTGGCTGCGGCGGGCGGCGCGCTGCCCGGCACCGACCTCGCCTGGCTCAACCTGGCCCGACAGGTCACCGACGGTGAGCTGGTCGCGGTCGGCGTCACCCCGCCGCCCGGTGTGGTGCTCGACCCCGGCGGGCACAGTGGCGGCGGGCACAGCGGCGCGGGCAGTGCCGTCGGTGGGGGCAAGGTCAACCTGAACAGCGCCACCCTGCAGCAGCTGGAGACCCTGCCCGGGGTCGGGCCGGTGCTCGCCCAGCGCATCATCGACCACCGCGAGCGGGTCGGCGGGTTCGGGACGGTCGCCGATCTGCGCGAGGTCAGTGGGATCGGCGATGCCCGGTTCGAGCAGTTGCGTGACCTGGTGATCGTGTGAGCAGCGGCCGGGGTGGCCCCACCGATCTGCC
Source organism: Solwaraspora sp. WMMA2101 (assembly GCF_049179175.1). Classification (NCBI taxonomy): domain Bacteria; kingdom Bacillati; phylum Actinomycetota; class Actinomycetes; order Micromonosporales; family Micromonosporaceae; genus Solwaraspora; species Solwaraspora sp. WMMA2101. Next base: position 5,303,903 of record NZ_JBMHMA010000006.1, read on the forward strand.
CGACCTGCGGTTGGCCGGGTTCGCGACGGCCTGCTGGCTGGCCGCACTCGTGGTCGTGTACGGATCCGTCAGCCGTGGTGTGGCACTGATCGTCGGAGGCCTGGTGGTCGCGGTCGGGCTGGTCGCCGGGATGTCGATCATCCGCCGGGCGCGGTGCCGCCCACCCGGTCGGGAAGATGGCCGCTGGTCGGGTCGGGCGTGGTGGCACCGGTCCCGTAGGTTCGGCTGGATCGGGGTGGCCCTGGCGATCGGCGTCGTCTGCGGGAGCGCGGCGGCGACCGCCCAGGTCGCGGTCCGGGATGCTCGCGCGCTCGCCGACCTGGTCGACGCGCACGCGGCGGTCACCGTCGACCTGGTCGTCCGCGACGACCCACGGCAGATCCGGTCTGCGGTCGCCGGCCCGGCGCTCTGGCTCGTCACGACCCGGCTGGTCGTGGTGCGACCGGCCGACGTCGGGTCGCGGCAGCCGGCCACCGCTGCGGACCAGGGAATCGACGCGGCGCAGGGGTCCGTCGTCAGCGGCCGGTTCGCCATCGGGGTCCGGCTGCTGGTGCTGGGCACCAGCGGAGGCTGGGCCGGCCTGCTGCCCGGTCAGCAGATCCGGGTCGACGGCCGGTTGATGCCACCCCGAGGCGGCGACCTCACGGCGGCGGTGCTCTCGACCGATGCCGAGCCGGTGCCACACGGCCGGCCGAGCCTGGCGCAGCGGGCCGCCGGAGCGCTTCGAGCCGGCCTGCAGGACGCCTGCGCCGAGCTGGCCGATGAGCCGGGTGGCCTGTTGCCGGGCCTCGTGGTGGGCGACACCAGCCGACTCGACGCCGGCGTCGAGGAGGATTTCCGGGCCACCGGGCTGACCCATCTGGTAGCGGTGAGCGGTTCCAACGTCGCGATCATCGTGGGGTTCGTGCTGCTGCTGGTGAGATGGTGTCGGGCCGGTCCCGGGCTGGCGGCTGCGGCCTGCGCCGTCGCGCTGGTCGGCTTCGTGATCCTGGCCCGTCCGTCGCCGAGCGTCGTGCGCGCCGGTCTGATGGGTGCCATAGCGTTGCTCGCGTTGGCGACCGGTCGGCAACGGGCGGCACTGCCCGCGCTGGCGACCACCGTGGCGGTGCTGGTCATGATCGATCCACAGTTGGCGGTCGACGCGGGCTTCGCCCTGTCCGTCCTGGCGACGGGAGGGTTGTTGCTGCTCGCCCCCCGGTGGCGGGACGCGCTGGTGGCGCGTGGCATGCCGCAGGGAGTGGCCGATGCCCTGGTGATCCCGGCCGCCGCCCAGTTCGCCTGCACGCCGGTGGTGGCGGGACTCTCCGGCACGGTGAGCCTCGTCGCCGTACCGGCGAATCTGCTGGCGGTGCCGGCGATCGCGCCGGCGACGGTCTGTGGCGTCGCCGCCGCCGTCGCCTCCGTCGTCTGGCCGGCCGGAGCCGAGTTCGTGGCGTGGGTCGGTCACTGGCCGGCGTGGTGGTTGGTGCTGGTCGCACGGCACGGCGCGGCGACACCAGCGGGCGCACTGCCGTGGCCCGACGGGGTGGCCGGAGCCTTGTCACTGGCGGCGTTGTCGGTCGCCGTACTGCTGCTCGCGCGGCATGGGCTCACCCGTCGGTTGCTGGCGGTCGTCGCCGTCGGGTCGGTGATCGGGGCGCTGCCGGTGCGGCTCGTCGCGCCGGGTTGGCCACCGGCCGGCTGGGTGGTGGCGGTCTGCGCGGTCGGTCAGGGCGATGTCGTGGTGCTGCCGGCGGGTCCGCGTACCGCCGTCGTGGTCGACGCCGGTCCGAACCCGGCGGCGGCCGACCGGTGCCTGCGCCGACTGCGTGTCCGGTCGGTGTCGTTGCTGGTCGTCAGCCACTTTCACGCCGACCATGTGGCCGGCGTCGCGGGTGTGCTGCGGCACCGGCAGGTGGGTGCGGTGGCCACGACCGGCTGGTTGGAGCCGGCGGCCGGGCGGGACGCCGTGCGACTGGCCGCGGCACGTGCCGGGGTCGCGGTCGGTGCGGTGCCGGCCGGCTGGACCTACCGGTACGGGCCGGTCGAGCTGGTGGTCCTCGGGCCGGTCGAGCCGTTCGTCGGAACCCGGTCCGATCCGAACAACAATTCGTTGATGCTCCTCGCGACGGTTCGTGGGGTGCGGATCCTGCTCACCGGGGACGCCGAACACGAGTCGCAGCGCGCGTTGCTGGAGCGGTTCGGTCCGGCGGGGCTGCGGGCCGACGTACTCAAGGTGGCCCATCATGGGTCGGCGCTGCAGGAGGTGGCATTCCTGGACGCCGTCGATCCGGCCGTCGCGGTGGTGCCGGTCGGGGCGGGCAACCGGTACGGCCATCCGGATCCGGGGGTGCTCACCCGGCTGGTGGCCGGCGGCGCGCGGGTGCTGCGGACCGATCTGGACGGCGACCTTGCGGTGGTGCGCCGCGACGGCCGGCTGGCGGTGTCGACCCGCCCCCTGGACGCCACCGACGGCGGTCCGGGCCGCTAGCCGCGACGTCCGTGGACGGCAGCATGGCCGACTCGCCGATCGGTCCGTGGCGGTTGGTCGTAACTCGACAATAAATGTCCCTATTATCGAAGAGTGATCGAACCGCTACGCAGAGCCAAAGTGGGGGTTGTTGTGGCCGCTACGGGCCGTGCGAACATGGCGGGCGTGAATCTTGCCGCACCGCCCGCCGTCCTGCTCGTGCTGGGCGACGAGGAACTGCTGTCCACCCGGGCGGTGTCCGACGCCGTCCAGGTCGCCCGGGCCGCTGACCCCGACGCCGACGTGCGCGAGTACGAGGCCGGTACGGTCGCCGCCGGCGAAGTCGCCGAGATGCTCAGCCCGTCGCTGTTCGGCGGACGCCGGCTGCTCGTGCTGCGCAGCGGGCAGGACGCCCGCAAGGACCTCGTCACCGCCCTGCTGGCATACGCGAAACAGCCCGACCCTGAGGTGACCCTGGTGGTCACCCACGCTGGCGGGGCCAAGGGAAAGGCGTTCGCCGACGGGCTGCGCGCCGCCGGAGCCACCGTGGTGCCGGCGGCCAAACTCAAGGGCCATCGCGAACGGGTCGCCTTCGTCCGTGACGAGTTCCGGCGTGCCGGCGGCCGGTGCACCGACGACGCCGCCGAGGCGCTGCTCGCCGCCGTCGGCAACGACCTGCGTGAGCTGTCGGCGGCGTGTGCCCAGCTGATGGCGGACACCACCGGGCGGATCGACGCGTCGACAGTGGGGCGGTACTACCGGGGGCGTGCCGAGGTCAGCGGCTTCACCGTCGCGGACGCGGCGATCATCGGCGATGTGCCCGGCGCGTTGGAGGCCCTGCGGTGGGCGCTGCACGTCGGAGTGGATCCGGTGCCGATCGCCGACGCGCTGGCCGACGGTGTCCGTACCGTCGCCCGGGTCGCCTCGGCCGGCCGGGGGAGTCCGTACCAACTGGCGAGCAGCCTCGGCATGCCCGCCTGGAAGATCGAGCGGGCACAGCGACAGAGTCGAGGGTGGAGCCCGGAGGCGTTGGTCGACGCGATGCACGCGGCCGCCCGGTGCAACGCCGACGTCAAGGGCGGCTCCGACGACCGCGGGTACGCCCTGGAACGGGCCGTGGTCGCGGTCGCACAGGCGCGGCGCGGCGGTGACCGCCGATGAGGTCGGCCCGGATCCAGCAGCGGTCGGCGCATCCCGGACCGGCGGCGTTCGCCCCGACGCCGGCCAACAACGTCGACGTGGAAGCGGATCTCGTCGGCGTCGACGCGGACCTCACCGGGATCGATGCGGACCTGGACGACGTCGACGACTTCCCGCCGCTCTACGCCCGGGTGCTGCGGCTGCGCCACCTTCGCCCCAACGGCCTGACCTGCCTGCTGTTCTTCGAGGGCAGTCTGGTCGTCGGTGGCCTGCTGGCCCTGGCTGAACTGATCCCGTGGTGGGGCATGTTCGTGCTGGCGGTGGCGGTGGCTGCCATGGTCAAGGTCAACGACGTGGTCGCCGCCGCCGTTCACCGCAGTGCCGAACTGGTCCCCGAGCGGGAGCAGGAACGGTTCCGCTGGGACATGACACCGGCGGTCGGCCGTACGCCCCGACCGGTGATCGGCGACCGGCCTGTCCTGCCGGGCCACGACGACGGAGTGCGGCCGGTCGTCGGACCGGGTATCCGGATCCGCCGGCTCGCCGGAGCCCACACCGGGGCGACGTCGGCGTCGACCCGCGCCGCGTTGGCGGCACCCACCGTCTACCTGGAGACGGTGCCGACCTACCTGGAGACGGTGCCGACGACCGACCCGGCGGGGTGCGCCGCGCTGGCTGGGCCGACGGTCCTGCTCGACGTGGTGCCGGGCGCCGCAGGTGCGCCACGGTCCGGCACCCAGGGCGGCGACTGACCGCGAGTGGTGTCAGGCCACGACCACAGCCGCGTGGCGTGACAGCCGCTCCGGGATCGACGTGGGCGGCGGCGACCGGCACGCCCGTCCATGACGACAGCGCGCGGTGCCGGTCAGCTGACCGGCACCGCGCGCTGCGGAAACGTCGGAGCGTCCGCGCCTGTCAGGAGGCGAGCGACTGCAGACGCTTGGCGATCGCCGACTTGCGGTTCGCCGCCTGGTTCTTGTGGATCACGCCCTTGCTGACCGCCTTGTCGAGCTTGCGGCTCGCTTCCCGCATCAGCGCTGCGGCCTGCTCGGAGTCACCGCTCGTGCTGGCCTCGTTGAACTTGCGGACGGCGGTCTTCAGCGCCGACTTGACCGACTTGTTGCGCAGCCGACGCTTCTCGTTCTGCCGGTTGCGCTTGATCTGGGACTTGATGTTCGCCACGCGACAGCCTCGCCCTGCTCATCCGAAATCGAAAACGACCAAATGACAATCCGCCTGTGGCGTACGTCGCCGCCGACGCACCCGCTGGCGTGGGGGAGGGCGACTGGGCCCTGCCGCAGACGACGGCGATGCATACTGGCGGCGCGTGTCGCCACGCGCGAAAAGCCAGGCTACCAGTTGACCTGGCCGGCGGCCAAAACGGCCCACGGGTCAGGGTGCCGACCAGCCCTGCCGGTGCGCCAACCAGCTGAGCGCGGTCTCGCCGCTGAACCGTTGATGGGTGCGCGCGTGCGGCGACGCACCGGTCGGCCCGGCGGCGGAGCGGGTCAGCCAGTAGCCGGCCAACGCGGCCAGTGCGGCGTCCAGGCCGCCCGGTGGCGCGTCGGCCGAGGTGGGATGCGCGGCGAAGACCGCGTCCGCGTCCAGGCCGCTGGCGTACGCGGTGACCAGCAGGCTCGCCGTGTCGAACCAGGCCGGGCCGTGACACAGCCACGTCCAGTCACAGATCCAGGCCGTCCCGGCCCGGTCGATGAGAATGTTGTCCAGCCGCAGGTCGCCGTGGATCACTGCGTCGTCGACGACCAGATCGGGCAGGCGAGCCTCGATCGCGGCCAGCTCCGCCAGGTACCGCCGGACCAGTCGGTGGGTGTCGCCGCCGTCGGCCGGCAACGGGACCACCTCCCGGCCCGCCGCGATCTCCTGCCACCAGGCCAGGTCGGCGCGGGCAAGATCGGCCAGCCGGGGCAGGCCGACCCGGACGAGTCCCTCCGGCGGGCGCCGCAGCGCCGCAGCGGCACCCGCCCAGGCGCTCAGCGCGGCGTTGAGCTCCTCCGGCACCCACGGCAGCGCGGGCATCCGCCCGTCGACCGCGTCGAGGCAGAGCACGAAGTGGCCGGCGGTGGTCAACGTCCACCGGGGCCGGGCGGCGGGTACGGCCGGCGGCAGTTCGGCGGTCAGCGCCGCCTCGCGGGCGTACCAGTCGCTCAGATGGCGCTGCTGCACCAGCGACGCCGCCTTGACGAACACGCGCTCGCCGGCCGCCGTGGTGCAGACCGCAGCGAAGCCGCGGGTGAATCCGCCGCCGGCGCTGGTGGCCCAGGCCACCGGGCTGCCGAGCCGGCCGGAGATCGCCGCCCGGAGGTCGGCGGGTAGGTCCGCCCAGGTGGGTCGGACCGCTGTCGCGTCGTAGTTGATCGCGGGCAACCGCACTGTAGCCACCCCTCAATCCTGCCTCCTCGCCCGGCGCCTGCCCGGCAGCGGCGCACGGGCCACTGGTGGGCATGGCCGCCACCGGGTCGATCGGGGCGTGGGAACATAGGAGTCGACCGGCGGTGACGTCGGTGCAGACGACGTACTCTCCAGCCGAGCAGAACGGACCACCGTGCCACCGACGCCCGACTCCGGCGTGAACGCCCCTGGCGCCACCGATCCCGGCCGTATCCGCAACTTCTGCATCATCGCGCACATCGACCACGGTAAGTCGACCCTGGCCGACCGGATGTTGCAGCTCACCGAGGTCGTCGATCCCCGGCAGATGCGCGCGCAGTATCTGGACCGGATGGACATCGAGCGGGAACGCGGCATCACGATCAAGAGCCAGGCGGTACGGATGCCCTGGACCATCCGCGAGGGTGAGCGCCAGGGCGAGTCGGCGGTGTTGAACATGATCGACACCCCGGGGCACGTGGACTTCACCTACGAGGTGTCCCGGTCGTTGGCCGCCTGCGAAGGCGCGGTGCTGCTGGTTGACGCGGCGCAGGGCATCGAGGCGCAGACGCTGGCCAACCTCTACCTCGCGCTCGAGAACGACCTGCACGTCATCCCGGTACTCAACAAGATCGACCTGCCGGCGGCGCAGCCGGACAAGTACGCCGAGGAGCTGGCCCACCTGATCGGCGGAGATCCGGCCGACTGCATCCGGGTCTCCGGCAAGACCGGGGAGGGCGTCGCGCACCTGCTCGACGAGATCGTCCGCCAGTTCACCCCGCCGGTCGGCGACGCGGACGCGCCGGCCCGCGCGATGATCTTCGACTCGGTGTACGACGTCTACCGGGGCGTGGTCACCTACGTCCGGGTGATCGACGGGCGGATCGAGGCTCGGGACCGGATCAAGATGATGTCCACCGCAGCGGTGCACGAGCTGCTGGAGATCGGCGTCATCTCGCCTGAGATGATCAAGGCGCAGGCCCTCGGCGTCGGCGAGGTGGGGTACCTCATCACCGGCGTCAAGGACGTCCGGCAGTCCCGGGTGGGCGACACGGTCACCATCAACAGCCGGCCGGCCAGCGAGGCGCTCGGCGGTTACAAGGACCCCAAGCCGATGGTCTACTCCGGCCTGTACCCGATCGACGGGTCGGACTATCCGGCGTTGCGGGAGGCGCTGGACAAGCTCAAGCTCAACGACGCGGCACTGGCCTACGAGCCGGAGACCTCCGGTGCGCTCGGCTTCGGTTTCCGCTGCGGCTTTCTCGGGCTGCTGCACCTGGAGATCATCCGGGAGCGGCTGGAGCGCGAGTTCAACCTCGACCTCATCTCCACCGCACCGAACGTGGTCTACCGGGTGGTGCTGGAGGACGGGGAGACGATCACCGTCACCAACCCCAGCGAGTACCCGGTCGGCAAGATCGCCGAGGTGCACGAGCCGGTGGTCCGGGCCACCGTACTCACCCCGAACGACTTCGTCGGCGCGGTGATGGAGCTGTGCCAGGGGCGACGTGGCTCGCTGCAGGGCATGGACTACCTCTCCGCCGACCGGGTGGAGCTGCGCTACACACTGCCGCTCGCCGAGATCATCTTCGACTTCTTCGACCAGCTCAAGAGCCGGACCAAGGGCTACGCCTCGCTGGACTACGAGCCGTCCGGGGAGCAGCCGGCGGACCTGGTCAAGGTGGACATCCTGCTGCACGGCGAGCCGGTGGACGCCTTCAGCGCCATCGTGCACAAGGACAAGGCCTACGGGTACGGCACGACCATCGCGGCCAAGTTGCGGAGCCTGATCCCGCGCCAGCAGTTCGAGGTGCCGATCCAGGCGGCGATCGGCAGCCGGGTGATCGCCCGCGAGACGATCCGGGCGATCCGCAAGGACGTGCTCGCCAAGTGCTACGGCGGTGACATCAGCCGCAAGCGCAAGCTGCTGGAGAAGCAGAAGGAAGGCAAGAAGCGGATGAAGATGGTCGGTCGGGTGGAGGTGCCGCAGGAGGCCTTCATCGCCGCGCTGTCGACCTCCGACGGCCCGACCTCGGACGGGAAGTCCGGCGGTAAGCGGTGAGCCGGACGGGGCCCTCGCCGGCGGTGACCGGCTCCGGCGAGGCCCGGGGGTACGGTCCGGCCGCCGCGTACTGCCCGCGGTGCGGCAACCGGCTGGCCGGCCCGCCGCCGACATGCTGTGGGCGCTGCGCGTACCAGCTGTTCCACAACGCGCGGCCGGCGACCAACGTGATCGTGCTGGACGCGACGGGCACCCGGTTCCTGGCCATCCGGCGGGCCCGGCCGCCACGGGCGGGCTGGTGGGAGACCCCGGGCGGGTTCTGCGACGGCGCGGAGCATCCGGCGGCGGCGGCCGTGCGGGAGTGCCGTGAGGAGCTCGGCGCCGAGGTCGAGCTGGGCGAACTGGTCGGGCTCTACCCCGGCGAGTACGAGTTCCAGGACGAGGTGCTGACCGTACTCGAGTGTTTCTACCTCGCCACGCTCGTCGGCGGGCAGCTGCGGCCGGACGCGGCCGAGGCGAGCGCCACCGCCTGGTTTCCGCTGGACGCGCCGCCACCGTTGGCCTTCGCCACCATGGACGCGGCGGTCCGGGACGTGGCGGCGTCGCTGCGGCGATGAGGCCGGTGGCGCACGGATGGGCGCGAAGATGCACACCTGCGGACGATGAACCGGTTTGGTTGTCGGGATGGCTGGGAACTTGACGGTCACCAAGGACAACACGACATCTCCGACAAGGAGGCAGGAAAATGACCGTTGCCGGCATTCTCTCCGCGCTCATCATCGGCCTGATCATCGGCGCGCTCGGGCGCCTGGTGGTCCCCGGGAAGCAGAACATCCCGATCTGGCTGACCATGCTGATCGGTGTCGGCGCCGCGCTGCTGGGCACCGTGATCGCCCGGGCCGCTGGCTTCGCCACCACCGCCGGGTTCGACTGGCGGGAGTTCTTCCTCCAGGTCCTGCTCGCCGCGGTGGGTGTCGCGCTGGTGGTCGGCGTCAGCGGCCGGCGCAGCGTGAGCCGGTACTGACCCGGGCGGTACCGGCCGAGACGTGCCGAAGAACCGTCCGACGGACAGGCAGCGGGCCTGTCGGCGGCACCCAACCGGATCTTCCGGTACGGTCGCCGCCGACAGGCCCGCTTCGTTCGGTCTGACCAGCGCCCCGGGTCGTCCGGTGTGATCAGCGGTGCCGGTCAGCTGTCAGCGGTGCCGGTCAGCGCAGCCAGGGGATGCTGCGGTCGAGCAGGCCGCGCTCCTTGAGCTCCTTGCGCAGCGGGATCTCGTCGTCGATGTAGCCGTTCCAGTTGATGCCCCAGTAGTTGGCGGTGTGCGTGCCCTCGCCGAGCAGCTGGCGCTGCACCGGGGTGCGGTTGGCCCACCAGGGTCCGTCCTTGTCCAGCGGCATGTCGTCCAGCGGCCGGATCCAGCGGTACGTGTACCCGATAAAGAGCATCTTGCGGGTGACCGTCGACAGGTTCGTCGACCGGGAGTGCCACTGGCGGCGGTCGAAGATGAACGCGTCACCCGGGTTCGCGGTGATCTCCACGGTCCCTTCCGGGTCCGGGTTCTGCACCGTCAGGTCGTCCGGCCGGGGCAGCGAGTTCCACAGGTGGCTGCCGGGGATGACCTTGGTCGCGCCCCGGCCGTTCTCCGACAGGTCGGACAGGACGTAGGCCACCTTCAGCGAGAACATCGGCCGGGGCAGGTTCGGGTCCATCGTCTCGGGGTCCGAGTTCTGCCGGTAGCCGTCCTGGTGCCACCCCCAGTAGGGCTTCTCCGGCTCCAGCGCCGGCGGCGTGACGTCCAGGTGGTTGTGATGGGTGTAGATGTTCCAGCCGGCCAGCCCCCACATGTAGGGGAAGGCGATCGGGTGGGTGAGCAGGTCGCCGAAGAGCTCGTCACGCTCCAGGAAGCCGAGCAGGTGCAGGGTGCCGTCGGCGGTGGTGTTGCCGGCCGCCTTCTCCTCGGCGTACACCCGGTCCACCGCCGCCTCGAGCGCCGCCCGGTGGTCCTCGGTGAGCACGTTGCGCAGCAGCAGGAAACCTTGCTCGCGGAATTCTTTCCGGTCGATGTCACTGATTGCTTCGTAACCGGTTCGCCCACCGTAATCGAACACAGCTGTCCCGTCCCGTCGAGTTGATTCAGCCCGTAATGGGCCCGGCGAACGGTGATCGTAGCCCGCAGACCTCCGCGCTGTGCACGTCGCTTGCTGGCAAATCTCCGAGGCGCCCCATCATCGGGCGGGACATCCACCAATTGTGATTCGGCGATTACTTAACGCCATCTTGATGCTGAAGATTGTTGCTTTACAAGCTTTATGCCGGATTTTGCGCTAACCGTCTGTTAAGGAATGCAACCTGTTCGGGGGTCGGCCCGTCAGGCGAAGACCTCCGCTACGACCTGTCCCGTCTGCCCGTCACCGTCGGAAATCGACGACCAACCACCCTCTTCGGCAGTCCATTCCTGATCAGCGAAGGTGACCCTTTTGACGCCGTGATCTGTGGCGTGCGAAACGAGCCAATGGGCGTACCGCCAACCGGCCTGCTGGTCGTCCGCCGCGACACTCAGCCCGGGGGCCTCCAGCGCGGACAGGACGGTCTCCAGATCACCCCAGTCCAGCCGCAGGCCGTCGGTGAGCGCCGCCGTGGCCGCGACGCCGCGCAACACCGGATCCCGGTCGACCGAGCAGGACACCGCCCCTGTCGCCTCACCCAGCAGCGCGGCGGTCAGCACCTGCGACTCGTCGGCCCACTTCTCGTACGCCTCGGGAAACGCCGACCGCTGGACCGCCTGCGCCGCATCGGTCACCCGCATGTCCTGCCAGCCACGGACCCGTTCCAGGCCCGTGTAGAAGGCGTTCGTGGCGTACCGGGTGTCCATGATCTGCTCCACGGTGCCCCAGCCCTGGCTGGGGCGCTGCTGGAACAGCCCCACCGAATCCCGGTCGCCGCCGGTCAGGTTGCGCAGCTTCGACTCCTGGAACCCGGTCGCCAGTGCGACGACCACCGCCCGTGGCGGCAACCCCCGCTGTACGCCGATCGCCGCGATCGTCGCCGCGTGCGCCATCTGCTCCGGGTCCAGCGTCACCCGGCGCAACTGCTCCGCGCCGGCCCCGGGCATGGAGTCGGGCAGTTCGACGACGCAACCCCGCGCCGCCCCGGGAAGCGACAGGTCACCGATCCACCGGCCCAGACCCACGCCACCGAGCAGAACGACCACCGCCAGCACCGCGACCACGACCAGCAACGTCCGAGCCCGCACCGTCACCCCCAGTTGAAACTGCTGGGACCTTTGGTACACCAGTGAGCAATGTGCCGTCCAGCCACGGCGGAGCCGGTGCCGGCGGCGGCACTACGCGGTTACCACGTCGCGCCGCCCGGTACCCACCACGGGGCACGCTTTTCCCGGAAGGCCCGGACGCCCTCGCGGCCCTCGTCGGACAGGAAGTAGTCGGTGGAGATCTCCCGCAACGCGGCCACGTCGTCGCGGAAGTCGTCCGGTGCCGTACGGCGTAGCAGCTGTTTGGTTCCGGCGAGCGCCGTCGGCGCGCCCCGCACCAGGTCGGCGCAGACGGCGGCCACCGTGGCGTCCAGCGCCTCGGCGGGGACCGCTGCGCTGACCAGGCCGACCTGCTGCGCCCGTCGCCCGTCGAAGACCTCCCCGGTCAGGTACAGCTGCGCCGCCGCCCGGCGGTCCAGCCTGCGCAGCACGCTCGCGGAGATCACCGCAGGCACCACCCCGAGGCGTACCTCGGTGAATGCGAAGGTCGCGGCGGCGTCGCAGACGGCGATGTCGGCGGCGGCCAGCAGGCCCAGCCCACCGGCCCGGGCCGGGCCGCCGACCCGGGCGACCACCGGCTTCGGGCACTCCCAGACGGCGGCCAGCACGTCGCCGAGCATCGCCACCGGGACCTGGCGGGACTCGTACGCCCGTTGGGTCTCGGCCAGGTCGGCCCCGGAGCAGAAGACCGGGCCCTCGTGGCTGAGCACCACGACCCGGACCTGTGGATCGTCGACGGCCGCCGCCAGCGCGGCGAGGAGCTGGGTCATCAACGGGGTGGACAACGCGTTGCGGTTGGCCGGGCTGTCCAGGGTGATGGTGGCGATCCCGGCGGCGGTGGCCGTCCGGATCATCGGCTGCGCGGACCTGGTGGGTCGGGGCTCGTCCATGCCGGGCAGACTAGCCGTATGCCTGGAGCCCTCCCCGCCGGCGAGCCGGTGCCCGCCGACGGCGTGCTGCCGGCGTCCGCCCTCGCCACAACCGGCGACCACGGGTTCGGGGTGTACGTGCACGTCCCGTTCTGCGCTGTCCGGTGCGGCTACTGCGACTTCAACACCTACACCCCGACGGAGCTCGGTGGCGGCGTACCGGCCGACAGCTACCTCGACGCCGTACTGGCCGAACTCGACCTGGCCGGCCGGGTCCTGGCCGACCGACCGCCCCGGCAGGTCGACACGGTCTTCGTCGGCGGCGGTACGCCCAGCCTGCTGCCCGCCGACGACCTGGCCCGGCTGCTCGACGCGATCGACACCACCTGGGGGCTGGCGGCCGACGCCGAGGTCACCACCGAGGCCAACCCCGAGTCGGTCACCCCGGCGTCGCTGCGGGCGCTGCGCCGGGCCGGCTACACCCGGATCTCCCTCGGGATGCAGTCGACGGCACCGGCCGTCCTCGCCGTCCTGGACCGCACGCACGCGCCGGGGCGGGCGGTGGCCGCCGCCCAGGAGGCCCGCGCGGCCGGGTTCGACCGGGTCAATCTGGATCTGATCTACGGTACGCCGGGGGAGCGCCCCGAGGACTTCGCCGACTCGCTGGCCGCCGTGCTGGCCGCCGGTGCCGACCACGTCAGCGCGTACGCGCTGATCGTGGAGGACGGCACCCGGCTCGCCGCCCGGATGCGTCGCGGCGAGCTGCCCTACCCCGACGACGACGTGGCCGCCGACCGCTACCTCGCCGCCGACGAGACCCTCGACGCGGCCGGGTTCGCCTGGTACGAGGTCTCCAACTGGGCGAACTCGGCCGACGCCCGGTGCCGGCACAATCTGCTCTACTGGACCGGCGGCGACTGGTGGGGGCTCGGCCCGGGGGCGCACAGCCACGTGGGCGGGGTCCGCTGGTGGAACGTCAAGCATCCGACGGCGTACGCGCGGCGGCTCGCCGACGGTCAGTCGCCGGGGCAGGGTCGGGAGCTGCTCACCGACGCCGAGCGGCACATGGAAGAGGTGATGCTGCGGCTGCGGCTGGCCGACGGGCTGCCGCTGGCCCGGCTGTCGGCGGCCGGTCGTGTCGCGGCCGGGCGGGCCGCCGCCGCCGGGCTGGTCGACCCCGTCGTCTTCGCTGCCGGGCAGGCGGTGCTCACCCTGCGTGGACGGCTGCTGGCTGACGGGGTCGTGCGGGACCTGCTCGGCTGACCGGCGGTTCAGCTCCGGTGCCCCGACCCGGTCGCCTCCACCGCGTCCCCGGCCCGCACCGGATCCCGACCGGAAATGGCCGCGCCCGGATCCTGTCGGGAAGAGGCCGCCCCCGGATTCCGTCGGAACCCGGGGGCGCCGGTGTCACTTGATGAAGTTCGCCGACATCGGGTACTTGTACAGCGCACCTTCGTTGGCCTTCACCCCGGCGATGACGCCGAAGATGATCTGGATCGCGAAGGCCACGATGCTCGGGATGAACAGCAGGCACCAGCTGATGAACAACAGCACGAAGGCGATGCCCGACCAGAGGATCTGGAAGTTCAGCGCGGCGAGCGCGTGCGCCCGCACGGCCGGGGACTGCTGACCCTTGGCCAGGTAGGCGATCAGCGGGCCGACGAAGCCGAGCGGACCGAAGCTGATGAACGCGCCGAGCGCGCCACCGAAGTGGGCGATCAGCGCCCAGGTCTTCTCGTCGTTGTTGGCGTAGCCAGCCGGGGGTGGACCTCCATACGCCGGACCGCCGGGCGGGTAGCCGCCCGGAGGTGGGTAGCCGCCCGGCGGGTTCTCGCCGCCGGGCGGCGGGACGTATCCGGGAGAGGAGGCCTCGCCCGGCATCGAGTAGGACGCGGGGGGTGGTGGCGGAGAGGTCGGGTCCGGCGGCGTGCCGCCGAAGCCGCTCTCTCCTGGTGGGCGAGGTGGTTCAGTCATGCCCGTCACGGTAGGGGGGCGGATCAAGTCATGCCAGCTAGCCCTGCCGACGAATTTGTCCACCGGACAGCTCGACTTGACTGCCCGCCCGGGGCAGTGGGACCGCCCACAACGATGAAATGTCGGGTATCGGAAACACTGTCCCCGTTCGCTATGGCCCGGCGAACTGATCGTCGCCACCCCGGCCGCGGGGACGTATGCTGGCACTCACAATCGGCGAGTGCCAGCACCACAGGTGATTCGGTCCGCCCCGTGCGGTACCCGGTCGGGACCACACCCGGTCGGCGTACCGCCGACGTGTCGCCAGGAGGTGGGGAATGGGTCTGGACGATCGCAAACTCGACGTGCTCCGGGCGATCGTGGAGGACTACGTCGCCACCCAGGAGCCGGTCGGCAGCAAGGCCCTCGTCGAGCGACACCAGCTGGGTGTGTCGCCGGCCACCGTCCGCAACGACATGGCCGTGCTGGAGGAGGAGGGCTACATCCGCCAGCCGCACACCAGCGCGGGCCGGGTGCCGACCGATCGCGGTTACCGCCTGTTCGTTGACCGGTTGTCCCGGGTGAAGCCGCTGAGCCCCGCCGAGCGGCGGGCGATCGAGCGGTTCCTGGTCGGCGCGGTCGACCTCGACGACGTCGTGCACCGGACCGTACGGTTGCTGGCCCAGTTGACCCGGCAGGTGGCGGTGGTGCAGTACCCGAGCCTGTCCCGCTCCGCCGTGCGGCACCTGGAGCTGGTGCCGATCTCGACGACCCGGCTGATGCTCGTCCTGATCGTCGACACCGGCCGGGTCGAGCAACGCCTCGTCGAGCTGCCGGCGCCGATCAGCGCCGACGACGTGACCGACCTGCGTCGGCTGGTCAACGAGAAACTCGGTGGGTGTCGGCTGTCCGACACCCCGCCGTTGGTCCAGGCGCTCGTCGACGAGGCGTCCCCGACGCTGCGACCGGCGATGACGACGCTGTCGACCGTGCTGCTGGAGACGCTGGTCGAACGGCACGAGGAGCGGCTGGCGCTCGCCGGGACGGCTAACCTGACCAGAGGGGGACTGCTCGACTTCCAGGGCTCCCTGCGCCCGATACTAGAGGCACTGGAGGAGGAGGTCGTGCTGCTCAAGCTGATCGGCGAGGTCGAGCCGAGCACGCTTCGGGTACGCATCGGTGACGAGAACGAGATCGACAACCTGCGGGCCGCGTCAGTGGTCAGCACCGGCTACGGCCCGGGTGCCACCATCGTCGGTGGCCTCGGCGTACTCGGCCCGACCCGGATGGACTACCCCGGCACGATCGCCACGGTCCGCGCCGTGGCACGCTACGTCGGCGATCTGCTGGCGCAGAACTGACCGGCGAGCAGGATCACAACTGACCCGGCGAACTGGACACGCGAGACTGACACATGAGGACACCGAACGCAGTGGCCAAGGACTATTACGGGATTCTCGGCGTGAGCCGGGACGCCTCCGCTGACGACATCAAACGGGCCTACCGCAAGCTGGCCCGGCAGTACCACCCGGACGTCAATCCGGACCCGGCGGCGGCTGACAAGTTCAAGGACATCAACGCCGCGTACGAGGTGCTCTCCGACGACCAGAAACGGCAGATCGTCGACCTCGGCGGTGACCCGCTCGCGCCCGGCGGCGGCCCTGGTGGCGGCCCGGGCGGTGCCGGACCGTTCGTCGGCTTCCAGGACATCATGGACGCCTTCTTCGGGGCCGCCGCCGGCTCCCGGGGGCCGCGTTCGCGGACCCGGCCCGGTGCCGACGCGATCCTGCGTCTGGAGCTGGACCTGACCGAGACCGCCTTCGGGGTGGAGGCACCGATCACCGTCGACACGGCGGTGATCTGCACCACCTGCACCGGGGCCGGTACGGCGGCCGGCACCCACCTGGCGACCTGCGAGGCCTGCGGTGGGCGCGGCGAGGTCCAGTCCGTCCAGCGCACCTTCCTCGGCCAGGTGGTCTCCTCCAAGCCCTGCGTGGCCTGCCAGGGCTACGGCACGGTGATCCCGCACCCCTGCCCGACCTGCGCCGGCGACGGCCGGGTCCGGACCCGGCGGTCGCTCACCGTCAAGATCCCGGCCGGGGTGGAGGACGGCATGCGGATCCGCCTCGCTCAGCAGGGCGAGGTCGGTCCGGGCGGCGGCACCGCCGGCGACCTCTACGTCGAGATCCACGAGCGGCCGCACGACGTCTACTCGCGCAAGGGCGACGACCTGCACTGCCGGGTCACCGTACCGATGACCGCCGCCGCGCTGGGCACCCGGCTGACCATCCGGACCCTGGACAGCGACGAACCGGTGGACGTCAAGCCCGGCACCCAGCCCGGCGCGACCCTGCGGTTGCGCGGTCGGGGGGTGCCCCACCTGCGCGGCACCGGGCGCGGTGACCTGTACGTCCACCTCGACGTGCGGACCCCGACCAAGCTCGACGCCGAGCAGGAGCGGACGCTGCGCGAGTTCGCCAAGGCGCGGGGCGAGGAGGTCGCCGAGCTGACCAAGCAGGGCGGCTTCTTCTCCCGGATGCGCGACGCGTTCAACGGCCACGGCTGACGGCTGGCCGGGGCCGGGCGCGAGGTGAGCGCACCACTGTTCCTCGTCGACCGGCTGCCGGACGGCCCGACGTACACCCTCGACGGGGCCGAGGGCCGGCACGCCGCGACCGTCACCCGGCTGCAGGTCGGGCAGCGGCTGCTGCTCACCGACGGGCGCGGCGGCACCGCGTCCGCCGAGGTGACGGCGGTCGGCCGGCACAGCCTGGACCTGCGGGTGACCGACACCGACCTGACGCCCCCCGCCGATCCCCGGCTGGTGGTCGTGCAGGGCATCGCCAAGGGTGACCGTGGCGAGTTGGCGGTGCAGGCGATGACCGAGGTCGGGGTGGACGAGGTCGTCCCGTGGGCGGCGGCCCGTTCGGTGACCCGTTGGCGCGACGAGCGGGGGGCGCGGTCCCGGCAGCGGTGGGTGAGTACCGCCCGGGAAGCGGCGAAACAGGCCCGTCGGCCCTGGCTGCCCGACATCGGCGGTACGGACGACCGGCCGGCGGAGTCCACCGGCGCGGTCGTCGACCGGCTGGCGGGGGCCGACGCCGCGTTCGTGCTGCACGAGTCGGCGCGACGCCCGTTGACCGGGGTCGACCTGCCGGCCACCGGCACCGTCGTGCTCGTGGTGGGTCCCGAGGGCGGGGTGGACGACGCCGAGTTGGCCGCTTTCGCCGCGTGCGGTGCCGAGGCGGTGCGGTTGGGCCCGCAGGTGCTGCGGACCTCCACGGCGGGCGTCGCGGCGTTGGCCGTCCTGTCCGCGCGGCTCGGCCGCTGGTAGAGCCGCTACCATCCGTGACGTGAGTGACAACTGTGTCTTCTGTCGGATCGCCGCCGGTGAACTGCCGACGCCGCTGGTGTACGCCGGCCGTAACACCGTCGCGTTCCGCGACCTGCACCCGCAGGCACCCAGCCACCTGCTGGTCATCCCGAAGCAGCACCACCCGGATGTCGCCGCGTTGGCGGCCGCCGACCCGGCGGTGGCGGGCGAGGTGCTGGCCACCGCCGCCGCCGTGGCCGAGGCCGAAGGGCTGCTCGCGGACGGCTTCCGGCTGATCTTCAACACCGGGCGGTACGCCGGCCAGGAGGTCTTCCACGTGCACGCCCACGTGCTCGGCGGTGCCCCGCTGGGCCCGATGGTGTCGCGGTGACCGACCCGGCGACGACGGCGTGGAACCCGGCGACGACAGCGTGGAGGACGACGGCGTGGAAATGGACACGGTGCGTCCGACGTTGAGCGGATACGATAGGGAACAATCCGCTCGCCACGGCCGCTCAGGGCCGGGGCGCTGAGATGGAAGCAGGTGCGAAAGGCCCTCAGGCCGACCCATGACCGGCACTCCACCTCCCGGGCAGGCCCGGGTGCAGACCAGGATCACCGTCCCGGATCCGCAGATCATGGTCAACCTGCTCGGTGCAGGCGACGAGATCCTGCGGTTGGTCGAGCAGTCCGTCGCCAGCGACGTGCACGTGCGCGGCAACGAGATCACCATCACGGGCGTACCGGCGGACAACGCCGTGGCCGAGCGGCTCTTCAGCGAACTGCTCGAGCTCATCGCCAAGGGCGAGACGTTGAGCACCGACGCGGTCCGCCGTACCGTCGGCATGCTCGCCCAGGGCGGCACCGAGCGCCCGGCGGACGTCCTCACCCTCAACATCCTGTCCCGTCGCGGCCGGACCATCCGGCCGAAGACGCTCGGCCAGAAACGGTACGTCGACGCGATCGACGCGCACACCATCGTCTTCGGCATCGGCCCCGCCGGCACCGGCAAGACCTACCTGGCGATGGCCAAGGCGGTGCAGGCACTGCAGGCCAAGCAGGTCAACCGGATCATCCTGACCCGGCCGGCGGTCGAAGCGGGGGAGCGGCTCGGGTTCCTGCCGGGCACGCTGTTCGAGAAAATCGACCCGTACCTGCGTCCGCTCTACGACGCGCTGCACGACATGCTCGACCCCGACTCCATCCCGAAGCTGATGGCGGCCGGCACCATCGAGGTCGCGCCGCTGGCGTACATGCGGGGGCGCACGCTCAACGACGCCTTCATCATTCTCGACGAGGCGCAGAACACCACCGCCGAGCAGATGAAGATGTTCCTGACCCGGCTCGGCTTCGGCTCCCGGATCGTGGTCACCGGTGACATCACCCAGGTCGACCTGCCCGGCGGCACGACCAGCGGGCTGCGGACGGTACGGGAGATCCTCACCGGCCTCGACGACGTGCACTTTGCCCAGCTGTCCAGCACCGACGTGGTACGCCACCGCCTGGTCAGCGACATCGTGGACGCCTACGCCCGCTGGGACGCCGACCGCGAGGCACAGCAGAATCAGGGCGTCCACGCGGTCCAGGGCCGGACCGCCCACGGCGGCCGGGCGAACCGGCGCCGATAGAGCTTCGGGAGAGACATGTCCATCGAGATCGCCAACGAGTCCGGGGTCGAGGTCGACACCGACGCGGTGCTCGCCGTGGCCCGCCACGCGCTGGACGAAATGGGCGTCAACCCGCTCGCGGAGCTGTCGTTGCTGCTCGTCGACCACGACTACATGGCCGAGCTCAACCACCGCTGGATGGGTGGCGACGGGCCGACCGACGTGTTGGCGTTCCCGATGGACGAGGGCAGCGTCGACCATGGGCCGGGCGAGTCCAGCCCGGGTGAGCCCGGCCTGCTCGGCGACATCGTGCTCTGCCCCGAGGTGGCCGCCAAGCAGGCTGCCGCCGCCGGCCACGCCGCCGCCGCCGAGCTGCACCTGCTCACCGTGCACGGCGTACTGCACCTGCTCGGCTACGACCATGCCGAGCCGGACGAGGAACGCGAGATGTTCGACCTGCAGGCCCGCCTGCTCTACAGCTGGAAGGAAGCCCGGGCCAAGTGAACCCAGGCCATCTGTCCGGCACCCCGCTGGCCGCCACGGCCGGCGCCGCGGGGCTGCCGGACCTGCAACTGCTGATCTTCGCTGCCGGCCTGGTGGTACTGGCCGGGATCATCGCGATGACCGAGGCGGCGCTGGTCGTCGTCTCGCCGGCCCGGGCGGCCGAGATGGCCCGGGACGGCAGCCGCAGCGCCCGCGCCCTGCAACTGGTCGCGGCCGACGCCGTCCGTCACGTCAACCTGCTGTTGCTGCTGCGGCTGCTCTGTGAGCTGACCGCCACCACCCTGGTCGCCCTCGTCGCCGTCGACACCTTCGGCGCCGGCTGGACGGCCGCACTGGTGACCGCGGGCGCGATGACCGTGGTCAGTTTCGTCGTCGTCGGGGTCGGCCCGCGTACGATCGGCCGCCAGCACGCGTTCGCGGTGGCCCGGGCCACCGCCCCGCTGGTGCGCGGGCTGGGGCGGGCGTTGAACCCGCTGGCGTCGCTGCTGATCCTGATCGGCAACGCGGTGACCCCGGGCAAGGGCTTCCGGGAGGGACCGTTCGCCACCCAGATCGAGCTGCGGGAGCTGGTCGACCTGGCCGAGCAGCGCGGCGTCGTCGAGCACGGCGAGCGGCAGATGATCCACTCCGTCTTCGCGCTCGGCGACACCATCGCCCGCGAGGTGATGGTGCCGCGGACCGAGATGGTGTGGATCGAGCGGCACAAGACGCTGCGGCAGGCGCTGGCGCTGTTCCTTCGCTCCGGCTTCTCCCGGATCCCGGTCATCGGTGACAACGTCGACGACGTACTCGGCATCATCTATCTCAAGGACGTCGTGCGTCGGGCCCAGTCCGGCGGCCCCGACGGCGACGAACTGCCGGTGGTCGAGCTGATGCGACCGGCGACCTTCGTCCCCGAGTCGAAACCCGTCGACGACCTGCTCTCCGAGATGCAGGCCGCGCGGACCCACATGGTCGTGGTGGTCGACGAGTACGGCGGCACCGGCGGGCTGGTGACCATCGAGGACATCCTGGAGGAGATCGTCGGTGAGATCACCGACGAGTACGACGACGAGCGGCCGCCGGTCGAGCGGCTCGACGACGGCCGGGTCCGGGTGACCGCCCGGCTGCCGGTCGAGGATCTCGGTGAGCTGTTCGACGCCGACGTCACCGACGACGAGGTGGAGACGGTCGGCGGGTTGATGGCCCACGTGCTCGGCCGGGTGCCGATCCCCGGTGCGCAGATCACCGTCGCCGGACTGCAGCTGATCGCCGAGGGCACCACCGGCCGCCGCAACCGGGTCGACACGGTCCTGGTGACCCGGGTCGCCAGCGCCGACGACGATCCGCCGGCCGGCCGGCGGGCCGGCGGCGAGCCGGCGGCCGGGCGCGACGACCACCGTACCGACGAATCGATCCGTACCGAGGAGAGGCAGCATGCCGATGCCTGAGTCGCCGAGCGCCCCGAACGGGTCGCAGGCCGCGCCGCCGATCAGCGACGAGGACGCCAAGCTCGTCGTCCTGGCCCGCAGTGCGCGGGCCCGGATCGGCGCCGCCGAAGGCGCGGCGGTACGCGACCAGGACGGTCGGACGTACGCCGGGGCGAACGTCGCGCTGCCGTCGTTGACCCTCACCGCGTTGCAGCTGGCGGTCGCCTCGGCGGTGGCGTCCGGCGCGACCCGGTTGGAGGCCGCCGCCGTGGTCACCGAGGCGTCGACGTTGGACGGTGCCGGGCACGCGGTCGTGCGTGACCTGGCCACCGACGCCCCTGTGCATGTCGCCGCACCGGACGGGTCGCTGCTCGGTACGGTGCTGCAGTGACCTCCCGTCGGTCGGCGTCCGCTGATCCGGCAGCGGCGTTCCGGGCCGGCTTCGCCTGTTTCGTCGGCCGGCCCAACGCCGGCAAATCGACACTGACCAACGCGATCGTCGGCCAGAAGATCGCGATCACGTCCAACAAGCCGCAGACCACCCGGCACGTGATCCGGGGTGTGCTGCACCAGCCGCAGTCCCAACTGGTCCTGGTGGACACGCCCGGCCTGCACCGGCCCCGCACGCTGCTCGGCGAGCGGCTCAACGACCTGGTCCGGCAGACCTGGAGCGAGGTCGACGTGATCGGCCTGTGCATTCCCGCCGACGAGGTGCCCGGTCGGGGCGACCGGTTCATCACCGCCGAGATCGCCGAGCTCAAGGCGACCGTGCTGGCCGTGGTGACCAAGACCGACCTGGTCGACCGGGGCCGGCTCGCCGAGCAACTGCTGGCCGTCAGCGAGCTGGGCGACTTCGCCGAGGTGGTGCCGGTCAGCGCCGCCACCGGCCACCAGGTGCAGACGTTGGTCGACGTGATGACCCGCTACCTGCCGCCGTCGCCCCGGCTCTACCCGGACGACATGCTCACCGACGAGCCCGAGCAGGTGCTGATCGGTGAGCTGATCCGGGAGGCGGCCCTGGAAGGGGTCCGCGACGAGCTGCCGCACTCGATCGCCGTCATCGTCGAGGAGATGATCCCCGAGGAGTCACTGATCCGGATCTTCGCCGACATCTACGTCGAACGACCGAGTCAGAAGGCCATCGTGATCGGTGCCGGAGGTAGCCGGCTACGTGACGTCGGCACCCGGTCACGGCGGGAGATCGAGCAGCTGCTCGACAGCCGGGTCTACCTCGACCTGCACGTACGGGTCGCCAAAGACTGGCAGCGCGACCCCCGGCAGCTGCGCAAGCTGGGATTCTGACCAGGTCACCGTTGGTCGATGGTGATGCTTCCGCTGCCGGTGCGGGCGTCGATCAGATGTTCGCCGTCGGCGGTGTCCGGGATCTCCACGTTGGCGGTGCCGGAGCCGGTCTCGGTGCGCACCCGGTAGCTGCCGGGCGGGACGGTGACGTGCACCGACCCACTGGCGGCCTCGGCCCGGACCGGTCCCGGGTCGGTCAGCGACAGGGTCACACTGCCTGATCCGGCTGTCGCCATCACCCCGCCGCCGCCGAGGTCACGGCCCTCGACGGAGCCGGAACCCGTGGTCACCGTCACCGGACCGGCGGCCCGGCTCACCGTGATGCCACCGGAGCCGCTCTGCGCGGTCACGTCACCGGTGGCTCCGTCGACCGTGACCGCACCGGAGCCCACCGACACCGACACCGACGCCACGTCGAAGAGCATCACCTGGCCGGAGCCGTTCTCGCCGCGCACCGACACGCCGGGTGGGGCGTCGATGTCGTACGAGACCCCGCACCGCCAGCCGCAGCCGGTGTCGAGCTCCAACACGGTGCCGTTGATCCGGTAGGTCGTCTCCGGCTCGGTGCGCTGGTAGCGCACCGTCCGACGAATCTCCACGGTGTCCCCGGGCCGGGTCCGCACGACCACGTCGCCGGCGCCGGCGGAGACGATGGCGATCTCGGCGATCTCGGCGGTTTCCGTGTGGCGGAAGTCCAGCCGCCGCTCGCCGACCGGGGCGCAGCCGGCCACGGCGACGATCAGCGTCGCCGCGAACACGGCGGCGGCGGTACGACTGCGGGCGTTACGAGGGCGAACCATGCGCCAGACGGTACGGCCGCCGTCGCGCCGAACACATCCGGCATGGTCACCGACCGGCCCCGGATCCCGACCCTGAGATCGGGTCAGGGTCGCCGGTCCGGGAGAATCGTCCGGTGCCCGGATACCGCCGCCAGCTCTACCGCGACGACGCGGTGGTGCTGCGAGTGCAGAAACTGGGCGAGTCCGACCGGATCATCACCCTGCTGACCCGCCGGCACGGCCGACTGCGGGCAGTGGCCCGGGGGGTACGCCGGACCACCTCCCGGTTCGGCGCCCGGCTGGAGCCGTTCGGTCACGTCGACCTGCAGATCGCCGGCAACCCGGACGGCGGCGGCAGTTCGCTGCACACGGTCAGCCAGGTCGAGGGACTGCACCTGTACGGCAAGCGGTTCCTCGGCGACTATCCGCGCTACACGGCGGCCAGCGCGATCGCCGAGACCGCCGAGCGGCTCACCCCGGTGGAACGCGAACCGTCCCTGCAACTGTTCCAGCTGACCCTCGGCGCGCTGCGGGCCCTCGCCGACGGCAGCCACGCCGGCACCCTGGTGCTCGACGCGTACCTGCTGCGCGGGATGGCGTTCGCCGGTTGGGCGCCGGCGCTGGTCGAGTGCGCCGTGTGCGGCAACCGGGGGCGGCACCGGGCGTTCTCCGTACCGGCCGGGGGGTGTGTCTGTCCGGACTGCCGGCCCCCCGGCGCGGCCCATCCGGCGCCGGCCACCATCGACCTGATGGCGGCCCTGGCCACCGGCGACTGGCAGGTGGCCGACGCCTCGGAGCCGGCCGCCCGCCGGGAGTGCAGCGGGCTGGTGGCGGCGCACCTGCAGTGGCATCTGGAGCGCGGGTTACGCTCGCTGCCGCTGGTCGACCGTTCCCCAGGAGACTGATCATGACCAAGGGCAGGGGCCTGCGCCCGCCGGTGGCACCCACTCCGCACCCGTCCGGTGCCCGGCCGCCGACGCTGCCGAAGCAGGCGCTGCCCGACCACGTGGCGATCGTCATGGACGGCAACGGCCGGTGGGCCAAGGACCGGGGTCTGCCCCGGACCAAGGGTCACGAGCAGGGCGAGTTCTCGCTGTTCGACACCGTCGAGGGCGCGATCGAGCTGGGGATCCCGTACCTGTCGGCGTACGCCTTCTCGACGGAGAACTGGCGGCGCTCGCCGGACGAGGTCCGTTTCCTGATGGGCTTCAACCGTGACGTCATCCGCCGTCGCCGCGACCAGTTGGTCGACCTGGGGGTACGGGTGGTGTGGTCGGGCCGGGCCGGCCGGTTGTGGAAGAGCGTGATCTCCGAGCTGCAGACCGCCGAGGAGATGTCCCGCCACAACAGCACGCTCACGCTGCAGTTCTGCGTGAACTACGGCGGGCAGGCCGAGATCGCCGACGCGGCGGCGGCGATCGCCCGGGACGTGGCGGCCGGCAAGGTCGACCCGGACCGGGTCAACGAGAAGATGCTGTCCCGCTACCTCTACCACCCTGAGGTGCCGGAGGTGGATCTGTTCCTGCGGCCGTCGGGGGAGCAGCGGACGTCGAACTTCATGCTCTGGCAGTCGGCCTACGCCGAGCTGGTCTTCCTGGACACGCTCTGGCCGGACTTCGACCGCCGGCACCTGTGGTACGCCTGCGAGCTGTACGCACAGCGGGACCGCCGGTTCGGCGGAGCGCTGCCCAACCCGGTCGCGCCCCAGGGCTGAGCGACCCTGCCGTCGGGGAAAACCGGGTGCGCCGGGGGAACACACCCGTTAGCGTGACGGTCATGCGCTTCTGACGCCCATTTTTCGCAGTGCCGCGACCGCTCGGCGGTCGCCGTCGATCCGTGCCGTGCGGGCTCCCGCCGCCGATCGGCACTGCGGGCGTCACGGTGTTCTCCGGCTGTCTGGTCCCGCCGTCGTGGACCTCGTCGGTGGCTGCGGCGCCCGTCCACCGCATCTCACCCGTCCCCGCCGCGGGTTCGCGTGGCGGTTCGCAGCCAGGAGGTCTTCTCATATGGCGCAACGACCAGAACGAGACACGACGACGCCCGGGTTCACCGTGCCCGAGGCCTCGGCGGGCGAACTCGCCCTGCCCGAGGTCGCCCTGCCTGAGGTCCCGCTGCCTGAGGTCGGCCTGCCCGTCGATGTTCGGCGGCCCGCCGCGCCGGGCTCCGGCCCGCAGGCCAGGGGTGCCCGCCCGGACCGGCTCTCCGGTCGGGGTCAGCGCTCCGGCAAGGGACGCAACTACCAGTTCCGGCGCAGCTGACCAGCTGGATCGGACCCTTCTGCCGACCAGCGGCGGAGGTGCTTCCCCGGCGGGTACGCCGCCCGCCGGGGAGTCCGCCGGGGAGGAGCCCCGGTGAACGGGTGTCGGCACCGGCCGACGTCGAGGTGAACAGTGGCTCACCGCCTTCCGATCGCTTGATCTTGCTGCTAGCTTTTTGCCAGATGTTTGCAACAGCAAGCTTGAGGCGCTTGGGGGTCCGACGGTGGCAGCCACCCTGCTGGCGACCCGGGCGGATCTGCTCGGCGTCGCCGCCCAGCGACGCCGGACCGGGCTCTGGCTGGCCGTCCTGACCGTCGGGCTGGTGGCCACCGCGCTGGTCGCGGTCGGCTCCGGTGCCATCGGGATCGCCCCGACGACCGTCGCCAGGATCATCGGACACCAGCTCGTCGGGCTGCCCGCCGAGGTGACCTGGAGCCTCCCGGAGCAGTCCATCGTCTGGCAGGTACGGCTGCCCCGGGTGCTGCTCGGCATGCTCGTCGGTGCCGGACTGGCGGTGTGCGGCGTGGCGTTGCAGGCGATGGTCCGCAACGTACTGGCCGACCCGTACCTGCTCGGCATCAACTCCGGCGCCTCCAGCGGCGCCGCCGCGGCGATCCTGTTCGGCGTGGGCGCCGGCTTCGGCCAGTACGCCCTCTCCGGCAGCGCTTTCCTGGGCGCGCTCGCCGCGTCGTTGCTGGTGTTCCTGATCGCCCGCAGCGGCGGCCGGGTGACCTCGCTGCGGCTGCTGCTGTCCGGCGTCGCCGTCGGCTACGCGCTCTACGCCACCACCAGCTTCCTGATCTTCGCCTCCGGCTCGGCCGAAGGCGCCCGGTCGGTGATGTTCTGGCTGCTCGGCTCGCTGGGCCTGGCCCGCTGGGACGCCCTGCTGGCGGTGGCCGCGGTGGTGCTGATCGGCACGACCGGCTACCTGACGATCGTCGGGCGGCGGCTCGACGTACTGGCCATCGGCGACGAGACCGCGCAGACCCTCGGGGTATCGCCGGACCGGTTCCGGCTGCGCCTGCTGGTCCTCGTCTCGCTCAGTGTCGGCGTGCTGGTCTCCGCCGCCGGCAGCATCGGCTTCGTCGGGCTCGTCGTACCGCACCTGGCCCGCCGGATCGTCGGCGCACCGCATGTCCGCGTCGTCCCGGTCGCCGCGCTGCTCGGCGCGATCCTGCTGGTCTGGGCCGACGTCCTCGCCCGGGTCCTGCTCGCCCCGCAGGAGATCCCGATCGGGATCATCACCGCCCTGCTCGGTGCGCCGTTCCTGCTCGTACTCATCCGCCGTCTGCACGCCACCGCCGCCTGACCACCTGCACGAACGTTCGAGGAGAAGCCCGTGAAGACGACCCGTACCGCCGCCCTCGCGGTGGTGTCCGCGACAGCGCTGCTCGTCGCCGGCTGCGGCGGTGCTGGCGCAGCCGGCGACAACGCCACCACGGCCGCCGGCGAGGGCTACCCGGTGACCGTCACCAACTGCGGCGTCGACGTCACCTTCGACGCCGCGCCGACCCGGGTCGTGCTGCTCAAGAGCGCGGCCGTGCCGTACCTGCACGCGCTCGGGGTGCTCGACCGGGTGACCGCCCGCGCCGGCCAGTACCCGGCCGAGTACTACGACGCGGCGACCCTGGCCGAGCTCGACGCCATCCCGTTGCTGACCGACAAGACCGACACCAGCGGCCACCTGCAGATCTCCAAGGAGGTGGTGATCAGCCAGCAGCCGGACCTGGTGCTCGGTGAGGTCGACAACCTCTCCCGCGACACCTTGTCGGCGGTGGACATCCCACTGTTGGAGGAGCCGGCGATGTGCCCCGACAGCACGGCGGTGCCGAGCTTCGACGACATCTACGCCCAGATGCGGACGTACGGCGAGGTGTTCGACCGCCAGCCGCAGGCGCAGGAGGCGGTCACCGCGTTGCAGGAGCGGATGGCCCAGGTCCAGCAGCAGGCCGGCGTGGCGTCCGGGCGGACGGCGGCGGTGCTCTATCCGACCGTCGGCGGTGGGGTGACCTACGCCTACGGCACGGCCAGCATGGCGCACCCGCAGCTGGAGGCGGCCGGCTTCCGTAACGTCTTCGACGACGTACCGGAGCGGGTCTTCGAGGTCACCGTGGAGGAGCTGCTCGGACGCGACCCCGACGTACTGATCCTGCTCTACTCCGACGGTGACCCGGCGGCGGTGGAGCAGGGCCTGACCGGGCTGCCCGGCGCCGAGAACCTGACGGCGGTCCGCACCGGCGAGGTGATGACCCAGCTGTTCAACTTCACCGAGCCGCCGAGCCCGCTGTCGATCGACGGGTTGGAGCGCATCGTGCAGCGCTTCGGGGACGGCACATGATCACCGCGACCGGGGTCTCCTGGCGTTACGGAGCCCATCCGGTCATCGACGGGGTGAGCGTGACCGCCGGGCCGGGCCGGGTGCTGGGCCTGATCGGCCCGAACGGCAGCGGCAAGACCACGCTGCTGCGGTTGCTCTACGGTGCGCTGCGCAGCGGTGGCGGCTTACGTACCGTCGGTGGCGGGCGCGGCGCCAGCGGCGACTCGGGGCAGGTCCTGGTCGACGGCGACGAACTGTCCGCCCTGCCGGCCCGGGAGGTCGCCCGTCGGCTGGCGGTGGTGGTGCAGGAGGCCGGTGGCAGCGAGATCGCCCTGACCGTCGCCGAACTGGTGCTGCTGGGCCGGGGGCCGCACCTGTCGACGTTCCAGCGCACGAGTCGCGCCGACCACGAGATCGCGGCGGCGTGTCTGGCCCGGGTCGGTGCCGCGCACCTGGCGGCCCGCGCCGTCGCCGGCCTGTCCGGCGGTGAACGCCAGCGGGTGCTGATCGCCCGCGCGTTGGCCCAACAGGCCACCCACCTGCTGCTCGACGAGCCGACCAACCATCTGGACATCCGCTACCAGCACGAGATCCTGCAACTGGTCCGCAATCTCGGCACCTGTTCGATCGTCGTGCTGCACGACCTCAACCTGGCCGCCCGCTACTGCGACGACCTGGTGCTGCTCGGCCAGGGCGGGGTGGCGGCCGCCGGCACCACCGACGAGGTGCTCGACCCGGCCGTGCTCGAACCGGTCTACGGCATCGGCATCCAGCGTCTGGACATCGACGGTGCCATCCACCTGCTGTTCCAGCCGTTCGACCAGACCACCGCCACCGAGGAGAGGATCGCGGCATGACGGCCGTACAGGATCGCATCAATGAGTACTGGACCGGCCGGGCACCCGGCTACGACGCGTACGTGCAGCGCCCGGAGCGGTTCGCCGCCGACCAGCAGGCCTGGTCGCAGGTCTGGGCGGCGGCGCTGCCGCCGGCCCCGCTGGACGTGCTCGACGTCGGCACCGGCACCGGGCAGGCGGCCATCGTGCTGGCCGGGCTCGGCCACCGGGTCACCGGCATCGACCTGTCCGAGGGGATGTTGGAGCAGGCCCGCCGGCACGCGGCCGCGATGACCGACGGACCCGTCATCGCGTACGGCGACGCCGTCGCCCCGGACTTCCCGGCCGCCAGCTTCGACGCGGTGACCAGCCGCTACCTGATGTGGACCCTGCGCGAGCCGCAGGTCGCCGTGGCCAACTGGGTGCGCCTGCTGCGCCCCGGCGGCACGGTCGCCGTGGTCGACAGCACCTGGTTCCCCGACGGACTCGACAACGCCTCGGAGAACTTCGCCGACCACTACGACGACGCGGTGCGCGCCGCGCTGCCGCTGGCCACCGCGAAAACCATTGACCAGACCGTGGCGGTGCTGGAACAGGCCGGCCTACGCGATGTCACGGCCGCACCGCTGAACTCGGTCTACGAACTGGACCGACAGTTCGGCGTGGCACCCGACCACGAGCTCAAACTGCAGTACATCGTCACCGGCCGTCGCTGACCGGGAACTGCCCGCCAACGGGTGCCTCCGGTGCCGGCCACTGGATGTGACCAGCACCGGAGGCTGGACAGGCAGGTGCGCGGTCAGTGCTTGTCGGCGCAGCACGGGGTCGGATCGGGCAACTCGAACGGGGCGATCCGACCGGCCCCGACCGGCGCGGCGATCAACGTCAGTACGCCGTTGATCCACACCGGTCGGACGAAGTCCCGGGTCACCAGCCGGGTGTCGCCGTCCGGTTGCGCGCCGCCGAGCAGGGTGACCTGCTCGATCGCGCTGCGCTCCAGCACCTCGGCGACACTCAGCTCGCCGACCAGCGACTCGACGCCGGGGTAGAGGACCGCCCGGCCCGAACGACGCTCCCGGTGCTCGGCCGCCGCCACCTCCGCCGCCGAGTCGAACCCGGCGACGGAAGCGGGCAGACCGTCCGGCAGTCCGTCCGGGGCGGCCAGGCTGACCGCCACGTGCGGGCGCGGCGTACGGACCAGATGGGTGCAGGCGACGAGCCCGGGTACGCCGGCCGGGCCGACCACCTCGTGCAGCCAGTGTTCGGCGGCGCGGTCGTCGGCGTGCCCGAGGCTCACTCCAGTGACGATCATGGCGGTGGCGGTGGCGGTCAGGACGGCAGGACCCAGATCGGGTTGCCGTAGAACCACAGGTCCAGCCACGGGTCGGCGTCTCCCATCACGTCCATCGCCGGGCCGTGCGGGTCGACCGCCGCCCCCATCAGACCGGGCGCGCCGCGGTTGCCGTCGGTACCCCGTACCCGGATGTACATCGGCCGGTCCACCCGTCCCAGCGGGTAGCTGAACGACACCCGCTTACGGCCGGGCTGCACCTCGAACGAGGCGGCCACCCGGGCGGTCGGCGCGGTGAAGGTGTCCGCGTCGGTCACCGGGCCGGTCACGTCGCCGACGATCAGGTCCACCCGGGCCAGTTGCGGCAGGAACTGCGCCCAGTTCGGTGTGGTGGCCAGGTCGATGTCGAGCGTCACCGTGACCGAGGTACCGCTCTTGACCTTCAACGTTCCGCCCAGCGTGGCACCGGCGCCCGGCCGCTGGTCGTTGGTGCGGCGGACCCGCATGTCCAGGCCCCGGATCAGACCACCGTGGTCGACCCAGACCCGGCCGGCCCGGATGGCGTCCATCACCGCCCGGTAGCCGAACGCCTTGGCGCCGACGTGGGTACGGCTGTACTGGCCCGGCCAGAAGTCGCCGGCGGTGGTGATCAGCGGTCCGTACACCGGGTCGTCGTACCTGCCGTTGGCGTTGAAGTCGCTGTTCGGCCCGCGCATCGACGTACCCAGGTAGTTGACGTGCGAGTCGGAGTTGGCGCTGATCCACCACGGCTTGCCCTCGGCGAGCAGGCTGTCCCAGAGCCCGCCCACGGTGGCGGTCATCCAGTCGAACCCGCCCCAGGTGCGGTAGCTCTCCAGCGGGTAACCGGGGAACGACGCCGCCGACGGGCTGCCCTCGTAGTAGCCGCGACCGCGACCCGGTCCGGCGGGCGCGGGCAGGCTGGACGCCTGGTGTCCGGGCGCGCCCTCCATGCCGACGGCCACCGTCGGGTCGGCGTCGCGCCAGGCGCGGATCTCGTGCGGCGAGTCCACGCCGCGCCGCGACGGGTGGTTGGCCAGGAACAGGGCGCCACCGATCCGGCGGTTACGGACCTCGTCGCCGAGGAACTTGATGCCGGCGATGGCGAGCGCCTCGTTGGCCGGGCTCGGGCCGCTGGTGCCGGTCACCGAGCCGTCGTAGTCGGTCTCGAACTGCTTGAGTACGGCGACCTCGTTCGGCCCGGGCTGGACGAACACCGTGCCGTGCTCGGCGGACGGGATGTTCCACTCCAGGCCCTGGTAGACCAGCAGGTCCTTGATCTCCTGCCGGGTGGCGACGATGTCCGGGTTCACCTTCTCCACCCCGATGCGGGCGTGGGTCGCGCCGCCGTGGTCGGTGATGACGATCCAGTCCAGACCGTACGCGCGGGCGTGCTTGGCCTGGTCGACCACCCGGTACATGGCGTCGGAGCTGTACTGGGTGTGGATGTGGTGGTCGCCGGCCAGCCAGACGAACTCGCCGTCGCCGGTCGACGCGCCGCCGGCCGAGGTCTCGTCGTCGGCGGCCGGGGCGGCGTGCGCGGCGTGCCCACCGGCGAGCACCGACGCGGCGGCACCGGCGCCGAGCAGGCCGGCGTTGCGCAGGAAACTGCGCCGGGACGCCTCGGGTCCGGAGAGCTCGGCGTCCGGCACCGACAGGTCGAGAGCGGCCGGTACGTCGGCACCGGTCGCGGCGTGATCGTGGCTGTGATCGTGGTGGTGGTGTCCCATTCCTGCTCCGCCTCGTCGATCAACGTTGTCGCGGTCAATCTCATGCAGGTGGGGAAACAGCAGGCGACACGTTGTCGACCCGGCGGCACACGGGGCGTGAAAGCGTTGCCATGTGTGCATCAGTTCGACCGGTAGTGACCTGCGGATCCACCGAACGGACCCGGCCGTGCGGTCCGGCCGTCACGGACATCGGCCGGGCAGCCCGGTCAGCCGGCCGCTGCGGCCAACCCGGTCGCCAACGACAACGCGGCCACAGCGGCCGCGCCGACGACCAGGCCGACGTCGGCCACGCCGAACCGCTGCCGACGGGCGCTCGTGCGCGCGACCTCGGAGTCGAAACCCCGCGCGTCCATCGCGGTGGCCAGCCGCGTTCCCCGGCGGATCGCCAGCACCAGCAGGCCGAAGCCGGTGGCGGCGAACAGCCGCAACCGGCGCAGCGGGTTGCGGCCCGGGTCCACCCCACGTGCCCGCCGGGCCATCGTCAGCAGCTGCCACTCGGCGCTGAGCATCGGCACCATCCGGAAGGCGGCGAGCGCACCGATGGCGAACCGGGGCGGTGCCTTGGCATTCTGGATCAGCGCGTCGGCCAGATCGGTGGGGTCGGTGGTGGCGAAGACCAGCACCCCGGGCAGCGCGACGGCGAGCAGCCGCAATGCCAGGCCGAGCGCGGTGATCAGGACTCCGGTGGTCAGCAGTAGCGGCCCGGCGGCCAGCAGTACGGTCCCGGACCGCTCGGCGGCGAACAGCAGCAGGGTCACCAGCAGACCGGCCGCGCTGATCAGCACCGGCAGCATCCGCCGAGCCACGGTGCGGTAGCGCAGGCCGAACAGCGGGATCACCGCGACCTCGACGGCGAGCGCGATCGCCGGGGTGAGCGGGTCCAGGGTGGCCAGCAGCGCCACCGAGAAGATCAACGCCGCGACGAGCTTCGCCATCGGGTTGCGCCGGGCCAGCACCGCCGGCCGCGCCGCGCCGGTCACCGCGCCCGCCGCCACGTCCACGGTGCCGGTCACAGGGCCAGCCGCCGGTCGGCCAGCGCGTCGACGAAGTCCGCGTCATGGGTGACCGCGACGACGGCGTGTCCCTCGTCGCGCAACCCGGCCAGCAGCTCCACCAGCTCGATCCAGGTCCGGCGGTCCTGGCCGAAGGTCGGTTCGTCGAGCACCAGCAGCTGCGGCGCGGTGGCCAGAGCGGTCGCCACACTCAGCCGCCGCGCCTCACCACCGGACAACGTGTACGGGTTCGCCCGCGCCAGCCGGTCCAGCCGCAACCGGGTGAGCAGCTCGTCGACGACCCGACCGACCGCCGGCTCCGGCAGACCGCAGCGGCGCGGGCCGAGCGCCAACTCGTCGGCCACGGTCGTGGTGACGAACTGGTGCTCCGGGTTCTGGAACACCGAACCGATCCGGCGGACCAGCTCCGGCGCCCGCCAGCGGTGCGGCACCGCCCCGACCTGCCCACCGGTCAGCGCTGCGGTCGCCCGTACCGCGCCGGCACCGGGGGCGACCAGCCCGCCGAGCAGCAACGCCAGGGTGGTCTTGCCGGCCCCGTTGGGCCCGAGTACGGCCAGCGCCTCCCCGGCGTGCACCGGCACCTCGTCGGCGCGCACGGCCAGCCGGGGCGGCAACCCGACCCGGTCGGCGTGCAGCAGCGGCGCACCGGCGGGTCGACCGGACCGCCGTACCGGAAGTGGCTGGTCGGGCACCCACACACCGTCGGCGGCCAGTTGTCCGCCGTACCGGTCGAAGACCTCCGTCGGCGGGCCGTCGGCCCGCACCCCGCCACCGGGTTCCAGCACCACCACCCGGTCGACCAGCGGCAGCGCCTGCGCCACCCGGTGCTCGACGATCACCAGGGTGGTGTCGTCATCGTCGGCCAGCGCGCCGGCGATCGCGTCGCGGACCAGGTCGGCGCCGGCCGGATCCAGGTTCGCGGTCGGCTCGTCGAGCAGCAGCAGGTCCGGGCGCAGCGCGAGCGCCCCGGCCAGGGCGAGTCGCTGCTGCTCGCCACCGGACAACGCGGCGGTCGGCCGGTCCCGGCCGTACCGGAAACCGACCCGGGCCAGCGCGGCGTCGACCCGTGGCCAGATCTCCGCAGCCGGTACGCCCCGGTTCTCCAGCCCGAACGCCACGTCGTCACCACTGCGCGCCATCACCAGCTGGGTCTGCGGATCCTGGAAGACGATGCCGACCCGGTCGCGGGCCTTGCGCGGGTCGAGCCCGTCGACGCCCACCGTGCCGGCCTGTTCGCCCGAGTCGGCCGGCAGCAGCCCGGCCATCGCCGCCAGCAGGGTGCTCTTGCCCGCGCCGGACGGCCCGAGCAGCAGGACCCGTTCGCCGGCGCCGA
This sequence comes from Solwaraspora sp. WMMA2101, assembly GCF_049179175.1. Classification (NCBI taxonomy): domain Bacteria; kingdom Bacillati; phylum Actinomycetota; class Actinomycetes; order Micromonosporales; family Micromonosporaceae; genus Solwaraspora; species Solwaraspora sp. WMMA2101. The sequence goes on from NZ_JBMHMA010000006.1 coordinate 5,337,688, forward strand.
TCCGCAGGTCGACGTCGCGCACCGCCCAGGCCCGGCGGCCGGCGTGCCGCCAGCCGAAGCCCCGCAGCTCCAGCCGGCTCACCGCGCGGCCCGGCTCAGCCGACGGCCCGGCTCGGCCCGGCTCACACCATGGTGCGGTCGCGGCCGGCCGGGAACCGGTCGAGCACCCCGGTCCGGGCCAGTGCCCGGGTCAGCGCGACGCTGCCGGCACCGGCCAGCACGATCGCGCTGACCACGGTCACGACGAAGATCGGGATCCGGAAGGTGACCAGATCGTACGGCGCGTAGTACCGGACCTGGTCGAAGATCGCCGCGCCGAGCCCGGCGGCCGCCCCGGCGGCCAGCACCACCGGGAGCCGGAACGAGCGGTACGCCACCGCGAGGAACACCAGCTCGGCGCCGACGCCCTGGGCCAGGCCCTGGAGCACCACCACGGCGCCCCACTGGCTGCCCAGCGCCGCCGACACCAACGCGGCGACCAGTTCGCAGAAGAGCGCGGCCCCCGGCTTGCGGATCACCAGGGCACCGAGCACAGCCGGCACCAGCCACACCCCGTACAGCACCGCCTGGGCGGGCGGGAAGAAGGTGAACGCGGCCTCGGTGGCTGCCCAGACCAGCCCCCACGCCCAGAAGATCACCCCGAAGGCGACCGCGATCACCGAGGCGACCACGATGTCGACGGTCCGCCAACGGCGGTCGACGGAGGTACTGCGTAGCGTCATCGTCGCTCCAACTCCCTGCGCTGGCATTACCCAGATCAGGTTCGAGGGTCTGCGGGCTCCCCGCACTCTCAGCGCTGTCTGCGCTCCCCTGTCGGACATGAGGTTGTTCCGTCGACGCTAGCACCGGGCGACCGGTGCGAACAGAGGCGACGTCCGGGTGTGGCGGCGGGCACCCCCGGACGCGTTATCGTGGGGTGCCCGCATCGACCCGTCCAGCGAGGGGACCGACCTTCCGTGACCGCTGCCGATCGCACCGCGACGCGTCGGGCGCGCCCCGGTGACGAGGTCGACTGGGGTACGTCGGACGCCGACGACCTGTCGGCCTCGGGCGCTTCCGGCGGGTCGCCCGGTGCCCCGCGGCCGCCCCGGCGGCGACTGTTCGGCGACCGGGTCGGCTCGGTCGAGGTGCTCGCCTTCCTGCTGATCGGGTTGGTGATCTTCCGCGAGCCGTTGGCCGGCCTGATCTCCGACCCCCGGCTGCAGACCTGGACCACGGTCTTCGTCTCGGTGATGGTCCAGGCCATGCCGTTCCTCGTCTTCGGCGTGGTGCTCTCCGCGGTCATCGCGGTCTTCGTGCCCCGGTCGTTCTGGGCGAAGGCGTTGCCGAAGCATCCGGCGCTGGCGGTGCCGGTGGCCAGCGCGGCCGGCGTGGTGCTGCCCGGCTGCGAGTGCGGCTCGGTGCCGATCGCCGGGTCGTTGATCCGTCGGGGCGTGGCACCGGCCGCCGCCCTGGCGTTCCTGCTGGCCGCGCCGGCGATCAACCCGATCGTGCTGGTCGCGACGGCCGTCGCCTTCCCGAACAACCCGGAGATGGTGCTCGGTCGAGGTGTCGCCAGCCTGATCGTCGCGATGGTGATGGGCTGGCTGTGGCTGCGGCTGGGCCGCACCGACTGGATCCGGTTGCCGCACCGGCCGGATCTGGACGACCTGTCCCGCGCGCGGGCATTCTGGGCGGCCGTCCGGCACGACATCATGCACGCCGGCGGCTTCCTGGTGATCGGTGCGATGGCCGCCGCCAGCATCAACGTGCTGGTGCCGGAGCGCTGGCTGCAGACCCTCGCCGACAACCCGGTGCTGTCCATCCTGGCCCTGGCGGTGCTCGCCGTACTGCTGTCGATCTGCTCCGAGGCCGACGCGTTCGTCGCCGCGTCGCTGTCGCAGTTCTCGCTCACCTCGCGACTGGTGTTCCTGGTCGTCGGCCCGATGGTCGACCTGAAGCTGATCTCGATGCAAGCCGGTACGTTCGGGCGCCGGTTCGCGTACCGGTTCGCTCCGGCGACCTTTCTGATCGCCATCGTGGTGGCGGTCGCGGTGGGGACGGTGCTGTTGTGAACAAACAGGCTCAAGGTGTGGTGCTGCTGCTGCTCGGCGGCGCGGTCGTCAAGGCCAGCGTCACCGAGATGTACCTGCGCTACGTCAAGGAGGTGCTGCAGCCGTTCCTGATCGTCGCGGGCCTGCTGCTGGTCGCCGCCGGCATCATGACGCTCTGGCACGATCTGCGGCGGCGCAACGCACCCGCCCCGGCCGACGACGGCCACGACCACCACGACGACGGTCACGGCCACGCCCACCACGAGCCGCGGGTCGGCTGGCTGCTGATCCTGCCGGTGCTCGGCCTGCTGCTGGTCGCCCCGCCCGCGCTGGGTTCGTACGCCGCCGCGCAGGCCGGTACCGCGCTCAGCGCCGAGCAGGCATCCTCGGACTATCCACCGCTGCCCGACGGCGACCCGGCCCAGATCAGCGTCCTCGACTACGCCTCCCGGGCGATCTTCGACGAGGGTCGGTCACTGGACGGTCGGACCGTACGGCTCACCGGCTTCGTCGCCGAAGGGCCGGACGGCGAGCCGATGCTGGCCCGTATCGTGCTGTCCTGCTGCGCCGCCGACGGCCGACCGATCAAGGTCGGGATGGACGGCAGCGCCCCCACCGGGCTGCCGGTGGACACCTGGATCGCGGTGGTCGGCCGGTACAGCGACCGGATCGGCACCGACCCGGTGAACGGGGCGAGCATCCCGTACCTCGGGGTCGAATCCTGGCAGGAGATCGAGCCGCCGGCGCAGCAGTACGAGTAGAGGTTTCACTTCTGCCGGTCCGGGGCATCTTCCCGTCCGCCGTTTCAACGTGACGGACGTGGCGGGAGGGACCAGACGGATGAGCCGGGAGACCGAGCGGGAACGGTGGCAACGGAATTTCGCCGACCTGTTGCAGGAGCTTCGAGTTGCCCAGACCGGCGTCCAGATTCTCTTCGCGTTCCTGCTGACGCTGCCGTTCAGCAGCGGCTTCCCGGACACGACCGCGTTCCAGCGCGACATCTACGTGGTCGCGCTGCTCGCGGCGGCGGCCGCCGCCGCGATGATCATTTCGCCGGTGGCGTTCCACCGGGTGCTGTTCCGCCAGGGCCGTAAGCCCGAACTGGTCCGGTTCGCCCACCGGATGGCCAGCGGCGGCCTCGGCTTCATGCTGGTGGCGATGGTCAGCTCGGTTCTGCTGGTCACCGACTTCATCCTGCCGCGCACGGTCGGGTTCGTCCTCAGCGGCATCACCGGGCTCTGGTTCCTGACCTTCTGGGCCGGTCTGCCGTTCGTGCACCGCGGCTGGCTGCGCGACGACGACGAGGACGACGACGAGGGGACGGCCAGCGGCGATGCCGCCGGTCACCAGACGTCAGCGCGGCACCCGTAGCCCGAGGGATCGCAGCTCCAGCGCGGCGAGCGCGGCGGTGACCTGCGGATCACCGTCGCGCCAGCGGGCCGCCACGTCCGGGTCGATCGCGGTGATCGCGGCCAGCGGACGACCGGCCAGCGCCCGCAGCGCCAGCAGGTCCTGACCGGCCGGCAGGTCACGCAGGGCCACGGCGGCGCTGGCCCGCCGGATCCACCGGATGCGTAGCGGCAGCCAACCGAACAGCACCAGCCCCACCGGGAAGATCAGCATGGTGACGGCGAGCGCCACGGCCAGGTCGGCGACCAGGTCCTGCTGCTCACGTCCGGCCTGCGCGACCGATCTGGCGGCACCGGCGGCCTGGGTGAACGGGGCGGTCAACTCGTCACCGACGAGCGGTACCCGACCGACCCGGCCGCCGACGTCGGCGAGGTTGTCGGCCAGCCCGGCACCGGCGTCCTGCAGGGTACGGCCGGGGCCGGCGAGCCGAGCGACCTGCTCGTGCAGCCAGAGCGCGGCACGGATCCACAGGTAGACCCAGGCGACGACGATCAGATCGGTGGCGAACTGCCGGGCGGCGGCGGGGAAACGGTCGGCGTAGATCTGCATGCGCACAGCGTGCCGTACCCGTGTCGACCACGCCGTCCTGGCCGGTGCCGGCCGCGACCGACCGGCATGGTCTGGGGTGATCCCGCTAGGACTTCTTGCCGGTCTTGCGGCTGGCGCACTGCGGGCAGGTGCCGAAGATCTCCATCGTGTGGCTCACCCCGACGTACCCGTGCTGGGCCGCGACCCGTTCCGCCCACGCCTCGACCGCCGGCCCCTCGACCTCGACGGTGCTGCCGCAGGATCGGCAGACGAGATGGTGGTGGTGGCCCTGGCTGCACCGCCGGTACAGATGCTCGCCGCCGGGCGGACGCATCACGTCGACCTCGCCCGAGTCGGCGAGCCCCTGCAACGTCCGGTAGACGGTGGTCAGGCCGACCCGGTCGCCGCGTTCCCGCAACATGGCGTGCAGTTCCTGGGCGCTGTGGAACCCCGCCAACTCGTCGAGGATGGCGCTCACCGCGCTGCGTTGCCGGGTGTTGCGGACCGCCGCCTGCTCGGTGGTGGTGTCTCCAGTCTTCATCTGGGGCCTCCGGGGCAAAGTACTGCTGCCGAATCCTGCCGGTGGCGGGTCACCGTACCTCCCGGGCATGGCTGACCGCGTCGGCGACGATGTGCGCGACGTGTTCGTCGACCAGCGCGTACGCGATCTCCCGGCCCCGCCGGGAGCCGTGCACCACGCCGGCCCCACGCAGCACACGAAGGTGCTGCGACACCAGCGGCTGCGGTGCGCCGAGCTTCTCCACGAGCTCGTGGACACAGCGTTCGCCCTGGGCGAGCTCGGTCACGATGGCGACCCGGATCGGAGCGGACAGGGCGCGCAGCAGTTCGCCCGCGCTCTCGTACCCCTCGTAGCCGTTGGCCATCGTCACCCCGCAACGGTAACCAATAGCGGGGCCGGACCGGCAGGCAGGCGGCCACCGGCGGAGGAACCGGCGGCATCTGGAAAGCCGCCGGACCGCCGGACCGGGAGGGTGGGGGACCGGATCAGGACTCCAGGACGACCTCCGGTGGCTCCACCTCGCGGGCCGGCCGCTGCGGTACGCGCAGGCGGGCACCCCGTCGGCGCAGCAGGCGCCAGAGGCCGGCACCGATCGCGGTGGCGGCGAACGCGCCGATCGCCAGGATGACGATCGTCGCGCCGAGCGCGGTGTTGACGGTGCCGGCCAGCCACACGCCGCCGCCGGCCGAGACCAGGCCGATCGCCATCGCCGCCGCCATGGTGGTGCGGAACCCCCGGGTGAGCTGCTGCGCGGTCGCCACCGGCACCACCATCAGTGCGCTGACCAGCAGCAGGCCGACCGCCCGCATGGCGATGGTGACGGTCACCGCGGTGGTGACCGCGATCAGCAGGTTGAGCGTGCGCACCGGCAGGCCGGAGACCTTGGCGTACTCCTCGTCGTGGCAGATGGCGAACAGTGCCGGGCGCAGCAGCAGCATCGCGGCGAGCACGACCGCGGCGAGCACCACGATCACCCGCAGGTCCTCCGGGCGGGTGGTGCTCAGCGACCCGAACAGGTAGGACATCAGGTTGGCGTTGCTGCGGTCGCCGGCCAGCCCGACCAGCATCACCCCGCCGGCGATACCGCCGTAGAACAGCAGCGCGAGCGCCATGTCGCCGGAGGTGCGGCCGCGTTCGCGCAACAGTTCGATGGCGATCGCGCCGATCGCGGCGACGATCACCGCGGTGAGCACGGGGGAGCGGTCCAGCAGCAGGCCGACGCCGACCCCGGTGAGGGCCACGTGGCCCACCCCGTCGCCGATCAACGACATCCGCCGCTGCACCAGGTAGATGCCCAGGGCCGGGGCGGCCAGCCCGATGACCAGGGCGCCGATCAGCGCCCGGATCATGAATTCGTACTGGAAGATGCTCATGCGTTCAATATCCGGGACGGTTCGACCGGCGCGTGCGGGTGGACGTGGTCGTGACCGGGGTCGGCGTGGTGCCCGGCCGGTGGTGGCACCGCGCCGTCGTGGACCACCTCGCCGTGGTGCAGCACCACCGCGCGGTCGATCAGCGGCTGCAACGGCCCGAGCTCGTGGGCGACCAGCAGCACCGTACCGCCGCCGGTGACGAACGTGCCGAGCGCCGTGGCGAACGCCTCCTGGCTGGCGGCGTCGACCCCGGCGGTGGGCTCGTCGAGGACCAGCAGTTCCGGTTCGCCGGCCAGCGCGCGGGCGATCAGCGTCCGCTGCTGCTGGCCACCGGAGAGGGCGGCGACCGGGTCGCGTACCCGGTCGGCGAGGCCGACGGCGGCCAGCGCCGCCGCGACGGCGGCCCGGTCGGCGGCCCCGGCCGGGCGCAGTACGCCGCGACGGGCGAGCCGGCCGGAGGCGACGACCTCCCCGACGGTGGCCGGTACGCCGCTGCCGGCCCCGAGCCGTTGCGGTACGTAGCCGACCCGGTGCCATTGGCGGAACCGCCCCAACGGCACGTCGAAGAGCCGGACGGTACCGCCGCGCAGCGGCACCAGACCGAGCGCGGTGCGGATCAGGGTGGACTTGCCGGAGCCGTTCGCGCCGAGCAACGCGACGACCTCACCGCTGTTCACGGTGAGGTCGATGGCGCGGAGCACGGGGCGGCCGTCGTAGCCGGCCACCCCGTGCTCCACCTGGACGACAGGTGTGCTCACGAACAACCCAGGGCGGTGGTGAGGGAATCGAGGTTGTCGCGCATCACCGAAAAATAGTCGCCGTCGGCGTCCGGCTGCAGCCCCTCGATCGGATCCAGCACCGCGGTCTGGGCACCGACCTCGCTGGCGATGGTCTCGGCGACGGCCGGGCTGACCAGGGTCTCGAAGAAGATCGTGGTGGCCTGGTGCTCCCGGGCCTCCTCGATCACCTCGGCGAGGCGCTGCGGCGCCGGCTCGTCCTCGGGGCTCAGCCCGGTGATGCCGATCTGCTCCAGCTCGTAGCGCACTGCCAGGTAGCCGAAGGCGGCGTGGCTGGTGATGATCTCCCGACGTTCACAGGTGGCCAGCCCTTCGGCGTACTCGGTGTCGAGGGCTTCCAGCTCGGTGCGCAGGGCGGCGGCGCGGGCGGTGAAGTCGTCCGCCCGGTCCGGGTCGGCCTTGCCGAGACGGGCGGCGAGCTCGTCGGCGACCGTGGCGAACCGGGTCGGGTCCAGCCACAGGTGCGGGTCCTTGGCCGTGTCCTCGTCGGCGTGCTCGTCGACGGCTTCGCCGCCCGGCGTGGGCTCGTCGTCGTGACCCGGCTCCTCCTCTTCGTGACCGTGCTCGTCCTCAGCGTGCTCGTCCTCGGCGTGCTCTTCCTCGCCGTGCTCGTGGCTGTGCCCGCCGTCGGTGGCGTCGAGCAGCGGTTCGACCGTGACCACGTCGAACGCGGCGTCGCCGGCCTCCTGCTCGACGGCGGCGTCGACGGCCGGTTGGAAACCGCTCAGGTAGACGACGAGGTCGGCGTCGCTGATCTGGCCGACCTGCTGCGGGTTGAGCTCCAGGTCGTGCGGTTCGGCACCGGGCGGGGCCAGGCCGGTGACCGTCACGGCGTCCCCGCCGATGCGTTCGGCCAGGAACTGCAGCGGATAGAAGGCGGCGACCACGCCGACCGTGTCGCCGGTCGTGGTGGCAGAGGTATCGGCATCGTCCTGCGCGCAGGCCACCGTGCCGCCCAGAGCGAGCAACGCACCGGCGGACAGCGCGAGGGTACGGCGCAAGGGGTGGTTGTGCATCAGGCAACTCTCCGCGAGGGTGACAATGATTGTCAAAAACGCATGGTTGCATGGGTTGCCCCTGCTCGGCGGCCTGAGCGACGTACTCCAGCGATCGGCTAGAAGATCTTGGCCAGGGCGACCGCGACCAGCAGCGTCACGGTCAGCAGCCGCAGCAGCCGCCCCGCCGGTGGCACCGCCGCCCAGGTCGACCGCAGCAGCCAGGCCAGCCCGCCGGCCAGCACCAGCAGCGCCGCCCCGCCGATCACCCCAGGTGCGAACAGACCCACCAGGACGAGTCCGAGCGCGACCAGGAACGCCCCGGTCGGGTTGATCCGCCCGAGCCGGGCCGAACCCGACGACTGCGTAGGCTGCATCCGACAAACTGTAGTCAGTTCCCGACAGACTCGAGCCAGTGAGGAGACCCGCGTGCTGGTGGTCAACCGGTTCACCGTGCCGCAGACCGACGCGACGAGTTTCGTCGATCGCGCACAGGTGGCGCTGCGGGCGTTGGCGGCCTGCACCGGCTACCAGCGCGGCGCGTTGACCTGCGCGCTGGAGGATCCACAGAGCTGGTGCCTGATGACCGAATGGGAGTCGGTCGGCGCCTACCGACGTGCCCTGGGCAGCTTCACGGTGAAGGTCGACGCCACGCCGTTGCTGGCCGAATCGCTCGACGAGCCGTCGGCGTTCGAGGTGCTGGTCGACGCGGCGCCGGGCGGGGAACCCGTGGCGTACGCCAGCGATCGGGCCATGGAGCCCGGTCGGTGATTGGCCGGGCAACTACCCTGTCGGCATGACCGATCCCGGACCGGAGCGCCCCCTCCCGCCGTCCGCCGTACCCGCTGGGTCGCCGTGGGCGGCACCCTCACCGTGGGAGCCGCCGGACCGCCAGTCGCCGGTGTCCCCGGCCCCGGCCGCCAGCGCCGATCCGACCGTCAGCGTCGATCCGGCCCCGGTGCAGGCCCCGGTGGCGGCCGCCACCGACCCGCCGGCCCCGACCCCGCCGGCTGACCCGGGTGCCCCGTACCAGGTGCCCGCCGGTCCTGGAGCGGCCCCGCCGTTCGCGGCACCGCCGGTGGAGGGCCGCAGCGCCCGACTCTGGATCGGCCTCAGCGTTGCGGCGCTCGCCGTACTGATCTGCTGCGGTGGTGGCACGATCGCCCTGGTCGGACTGATCATTACCGGCGGGGAGGCGATCAACGAGCAGGCCCAGGTCGCGGTGGACGACTACTTCGACGCGGTCAGCCAACAGCAGTTCGGTGCCGCGTACGGGATGCTCTGTGCCGAGGCGCAACGCCGGGAGAGCCTCGACGAGTTCACCGACCGGCTCGCCGCCGAGCCCGAGATCGCCGCCTACGAGGTCGGCCAGGTCTCGGTCACCAGCCGGATCGTCGTACCGGTGGAGGTGACCTACCGCCAGGGCGGAGCGGACACCCTGCGGGTGTCGTTGAACCAGGACACCGGCACCGGTGAGCTAGAGGTCTGCGGCATCGAGGAGTAGCCTGCCGAACATCTGCCGTGACCGTCCACCCGCACGTCCCCGCTGGCAGCCAGCCGGCGTAGGAGCAGCGCATGTCAGCCGACCGTTTCGACGCCGTGGTGAGTCTCGCCCACCGGCGGGGCTTCGTCTTCCCGTCCGGCGAGATCTACGGTGGTGAACCGTTCGCCTGGGACTACGGGCCACTCGGCGTCGAGCTCAAGGAGCATCTGCGTCGGCAGTGGTGGCGGACCATGGTCCAGCACCGCGACGACGTCGTCGGGCTCGACTCGGCGGTGTTGCAGGCCCGTGCGGTGATCGCCGCGTCCGGAATGCTCGACGCCCACACCCGCACCAGTGCGCGGTGCCGGTCCTGTGACTCGGCGCAGCCGCTCGACGGCATGGTCGGGGCGTACACCCGGCAGGCGGGCCGACCGCCAGCGGCGTTGACCGAACTCACCTGTCCGAACTGTGCCAGCCGGGGCAGCTTCACCGACCCGGATCAGGTCAGCGGGCTGCTCGGTGCCTCGAACGCGCGTCGGACCGCCGCCGAGTACCCGTACTACCTGCGGCCGGAGGCCGCCACCGGGACTTTCGTCAACTTCGCCAACGTGATGATCGCCGCGCGCAAGAAGCCGCCGTTCGGCATCGCCCAGGCCGGCCGCTCCTTCCGCCACTTCGCCGGGCCGGGGGAGTTCCTGCTGGCCAGCCGCGAGCTGGAACGGATGGAGCTGGAGTACTTCGTCGAGCCGGGTGCCGACGACGAATGGCTCGAGTACTGGGTCCAGCAGCGCTGGGACTGGTACGTCGATCTGGGTCTCGCGCCGGACCGGTTGCGCCGCCGCGAACCCTCGACGAGTGCCCTGCCGCAGCATGCCAAGCGCCTCGTGGAGATCGAGTACCGGTTCGGCGGTGCCGGACCGGAGTTCGTCGCGCTGGAAGGCGTGACCAACCGCGCCGATCACGACCTCACCGTCCACGCCAAGCACTCCGGGGCGGATCTGTCCTACTTCGATCAGGACCGTGGTGAGCGGTGGGTGCCGTACGCGATCGAACCGGCGGCCAACCTGACGGTAGCCGTCTTCGCGTTCCTACTGGCGGCCTACGACGAGGACGAGGCACCGAACACGAAGGGTGGCGTCGACAAGCGGACCGTGTTGCGCTTCGATCCCCGGCTCGCCCCGGTGAAGGTGGCGGTGCTGCCGTTGTCACGCAACTCCGACCTGTCGCCGAAGGCCCGTGATCTGAGCGTCGCGCTGCGCCGCCGTTGGGTGGTGGAGTTCGACGACTCGCAGGCGATCGGCCGCCGGTACCGCCGGCAGGACGAGATCGGTACGCCGTACTGCGTCACCGTCGATTTCGGCACGCTCGCCGACGACGCGGTGACCGTCCGGGACCGGGACACCATGGCCCAGCAACGGGTCGCGTTGGACCAGGTCGAGCGCTACCTGCTGGAGCGGCTGCCCACCGGCTGACCGGTGGGCGGGTCGGTCCACCGGCGTGCCGACCGGCCGGGTGCCGGCGTGCTGCCCCGGCCCGCGTGGAATCCTGGACGGCGTGTCCGTCACCCTGCCGCAGGCCGCCGCCCCCGTCCGAGCGCCGTTGCCGCTCGGCCCGTACCAGGTGTGGCCGCCGGTGGTGCTGGCCCCGATGGCCGGCATCACCAACGTCGCGTTCCGGCGGCTGTGCCGCGAGCAGGGCGGCGGGCTGTACGTCTGCGAGATGATCACCACGCAGGCGCTGGTGGAGCGCAACCCCAAGACCCTGCGCATGATCGCGTTCGCGCCGTCGGAGCGTCCCCGCAGCATCCAGCTGTACGGGGTCGACCCGCAGGTGACGGCGGCCGCCGTACGGATCGTCGTGGAGCGTGACCTGGCCGATCACATCGACCTGAACTTCGGCTGCCCGGTGCCGAAGGTGACCCGCCGCGGCGGCGGGGCGGCGCTGCCCTGGCGGCACCGGCTGTTCAGCCGGATCGTCACCGGCGCGGTGCGGGCGGCGGCCCCGGCCGGGGTGCCGGTGACGGTCAAGATGCGCAAGGGCATCGACGACGACCACCTGACGTACGTCGAGGCGGGGCTGGCCGCTCAGGAGGCCGGGGTGGCGGCGGTGGCGCTGCACGGGCGGACCGCCGCACAGCGCTACTCGGGCACCGCCGACTGGGACGCGATCGGCCGGCTCAAGCAGGAGCTGCAGGTGCCGGTGCTGGGCAACGGCGACATCTGGGAGGCCGACGATGCCCTGCGGATGGTGGCGCACACCGGTGCCGACGGGGTCGTGGTCGGTCGCGGCTGCCTGGGCCGGCCCTGGCTGTTCGCTGACCTGTCGGCCGCGTTCGACGGCCGGAACGACCGGGTGCTGCCGACCCTCGGTACGGTGGCCGTCACCATGCGTCGGCATGCCGAGCTGCTGGTCGACTGGTTCGCCACCGGGCGGACCGACCGTGCGGTCGCCGAGCGCGACGGCTGCACCGATTTCCGCAAGCACGTCGCCTGGTATCTGAAGGGTTTCCCGGTCGGCGGTGAGCTGCGTCGCGCCCTGGCGATGGTGTCGGGCCTGGCGGAGTTGGACGACCTGCTCGGCGAACTCGACCCGGCGGAGCCGTTTCCGACCCATGCCCTCGGGCAACCGAGGGGGCGGACGAACTCCCCGGGAAAGGTCTTTCTGCCGGCGGGCTGGCTGGCCAGCCGCGACGACGACACCGTGCCGGCCGGCGCGGAGCTGGCTGACTCCGGCGGCTGAGCCGCCCTTCCCGCACAGCCGTTCCCGCGCCGCCCGTTTCGGCTGAGTTCGGGGGGCTTGCCAGGTGTGGTCCGGAGCACACCCGTGGTGGCCCGGGACACCACGTCGTGCGCAGTGTTGCGCATGGAAACGTTCCCAGGCAGGGCCGCGCGCAGCACCGTTGGCGGGTGCTGTGCGGCTGGTCACCGACTACTGTCGGCCAACCGATCTGGTCGCTTAACCTTCGCCCACCAATGGCCATTGGTGAACCATCGTTCAGTGTCGAACGGCTCATGGAGGCCAGGATGGCGGCAGCAGAGGAAACGGGTGGCGCGCGCCCAGGCGCACCCGCACAGCCCAGGTACGTCTACGACTTCACCGAGGGCGACCGGCAACAGCGGGACCTCCTCGGCGGAAAGGGGGCGAACCTGGCCGAGATGACCCGGCTCGGCCTACCGGTCCCGCCCGGGTTCACCATCACCACCGAGGCGTGCCGGGCCTACCTCGATCGCGGTGCCGTCCCGGCGGACCTGCCGGGGCAGGTCTCGGCCGCGCTGCTCCGGCTGGAGCAGCGCCGTGGCAAGCGCCTCGGTGACCCGGCCGATCCGCTGCTGGTGTCGGTGCGTTCGGGCGCGAAGTTCTCCATGCCGGGGATGATGGAGACGGTGCTCAACGTCGGGCTCAACGACGCGTGCGTGGCCGGGCTCGCCGCCCAGGCCGGCGACGAGCGGTTCGCCTGGGACTCCTACCGGCGGCTGATCCAGATGTTCGGCCGTACGGTCTGCCACGTGCCGGCCGAGGAGTTCGACCAGGCGCTGTCGGCGGCGAAGCGGGCCGTCGGCACCGACGACGACCTCGGCCTGACCGCCGAGGACCTACGCGGGCTGGTCCGCGAGTACCAGAAGATCTTCTTCGCGCACACCGGCCGTGACTTCCCGCAGGACCCGCGCGAGCAGCTCGACCTGGCGGTCCAAGCGGTCTTCGACTCCTGGCACGCCGAGCGGGCGGTCGTCTACCGGCGGCAGGAGCGGATCCCCGCCGATCTGGGCACCGCCGTCAACGTGGTGGCGATGGTCTTCGGCAACCTCGGCCCGGACTCGGGCACCGGCGTGGCCTTCACCCGGGACCCGGCCACCGGCAGCCAGGGCGTCTACGGCGACTACCTGGCCAACGCCCAGGGCGAGGACGTGGTCGCCGGCATCCGCAACACCCTGCCGCTGCAGGAGCTGGCCCGGCTCGATCCCCGGTCGTACGACGAACTGCTCGCCATCATGGCCCAGCTGGAGAACCACTACCGGGACCTGTGCGACATCGAGTTCACCATCGAACGCGGCACCCTGTGGATGCTGCAGACCCGGGTCGGCAAACGGACCGCGGCGGCCGCGTTCGTCATCGCCAGCCAGCTCGTCGACGAAGGGATCATCGACCTGGACGAGGCGCTGCACCGGGTCAACGGCGCGCAGCTGGCGCAGCTGATGTTCCCCTGCTTCGACCTGTCCGGCGCGCCGGAGCCGATCGCCACCGGGGTCGGCGCCTCCCCGGGCGCCGCCGTCGGCACCGTCGTCTTCGACTCCGCCCGCGCGGTCGAGCTGGCCGGGCAGGGTGCGCAGGTGATCCTGGTGCGGCGGGAGACCAACCCGGACGACCTGCCCGGCATGATCGCCGCCCAGGGCATTCTGACCAGCCGGGGCGGCAAGACCAGCCACGCCGCCGTGGTGGCCCGGGGGATGGGCAAGACCTGTCTGTGTGGTGCCGACACCCTCGACGTGGACCAGGCCGCCCGACGGTTCACCGTCGGTGACCACACCGTGGTCGAAGGTGACCTGGTGTCGATCGACGGCACCAGCGGCTGCCTCTACCTCGGTGCGGTGCCGGTACGCCCCTCCGAAGTGGTGCAGTACTTCGAAGGGACCGTCGACCCGGCGACCACCGACGATCCGTTGGTGCTCGCCGTACACCGGATCCTGTCGCATGCCGACACCCGACGGCGGCTGGCGGTCCGCACGAACGCCGACACCGGTGCCGACGCGGCCCGCGCCCGGCGGTTCGGCGCCGAGGGGATCGGGCTGTGCCGCACCGAACACATGTTCCTCGGCGACCGGCGCGAACTCGTGGAACGGCTGATCCTGGCCCGGGACGAGGCGGCCCGGTCGGCGGCCCTGGCCGAGCTGCTGCCCCGGCAGCGGGCCGACTTCGCGGAGATCTTCCGCCAGATGGACGGTCTGCCGGTGACCGTCCGGCTGATCGATCCGCCGCTGCACGAGTTCCTGCCGTCGCTGGAGGACCTCGCGGTATCGGTGGCGGTGGCGCACGCGCGGGGTCAGGACGCCGGCCGCGACGAGGCGTTGCTGACGGCGGTCCGGCGGATGCACGAGCAGAACCCGATGCTCGGTCTGCGTGGCGTACGCCTCGGCCTGGTCATCCCGGGCCTGTTCGCGATGCAGGTCCGCGCGATCGCCGAGGCCGCGGCCCAATTGGCCGCCGCCGGGCACGATCCCCGTCCGGAGATCATGGTGCCGCTGGTCGGTGCGGTGCAGGAGCTGGAGACGGTACGGGCGGAGGCCGACCGGATCATCGCCGAGGTACTGGGGGAGCGGTCGGTCGAGATCCTGATCGGGACGATGATCGAGGTGCCCCGGGCGGCGTTGACCGCCGGGCAGCTCGCTGGCGCCGCACAGTTCTTCTCCTTCGGCACCAACGACCTGACCCAGATGGCATGGGGCTTCTCCCGCGACGACGTCGAGGGTGCCTTCTTCTGGCGCTACCTGGAGCTGGGCATCTTCGGTATCTCCCCGTTCGAGTCGATCGACCGCGACGGGGTGGGGCGGCTGGTACGGATCGCCGTCGAGGAGGGTCGGGCGGCCCGGCCCGGACTGAAGATCGGGGTGTGCGGCGAGCACGGCGGGGATCCCGACTCGGTGCACTTCTTCCACGCGGCCGGCCTGGACTACGTCTCCTGCTCACCGTTCCGGGTGCCGGTCGCCCGGCTGGAGGCCGGTCGGGCGACAGTGGAGTCGACCGGTTCGGACAGCCGCTGACCGACGACGGTGGCCGGGTGGTCGTCGCCGATCCGCAGGGAGCACCCGGCCGTCGCGTTGGCGCTCTGCGCCGGCCTGCGCCTCCGTCGTCGTCGGGCGAGCGAGGCGGGTCAGAACCGGCGGCGCGGCAACGCGGGGTTGTACGGCAGGGTCGCCATCGGGGTGCGCACCGCCAAGGGGGCCCGGTTGTCCAGGAAGTGGGGGGCCGGGTCCGGGACGTTGGTCACCGGGCGGGCGCGCAGCAGCTCGCCGACCTGGTCGGCGACCTGGCGGGCGTGCCGGTGCAGCAGGTCCCGTTCGACCTGGGCGGCGGCGAGCACCGCGAGCAGTGCCCGGGTGCCGACGGCGTACAGCCCGACCTGGCCGTGACTACCCTGGATGAGGGTTTCCTGCAGGTCGCCGTGTCCGGCGGTGTCGGCGAACCGGCGGCCGAGCCCGAGAGTCGCCGCGGCGAGCGCCGCGATGCTGTCGGCGTCGGCACCGTTGAGGTCACGGGTGATCAGCAGGCCGTCCGCGCCGGCCAGTACGGAGCCGGTGACCTGCGGCAACCGGCGGCGCAGTCCGCGTAGCTCGGCGAGAATGGCGGTGTCGGTATCCACCGGCGTCTCCTTCACTCGATCGTCCGGGTGGCTGGTCGCTGACCGGAGTGGGACCGGGCCGGCGGATGCGCGGCGGGTCGGGCGGACAGCGACCGCGGTCGGCACGGCAGTCGGCGTCGATCGCGTGCCTCGCGACGGCGGGCGCGGGGTCGCGCCACGTTCGTCAGCGGGATGCCGGTGCACCTCGGTCGGTCGAACATCGACACTCGTTCGTGATCCCATCGTCCGGTCGAGGTGGCGGTGACGTTGTGCTCCTGGCACGCTACCGCACGCGATGTGACTGCGCAGGCCCGTAACCATCGGCAATCGGACAGCAACTGATACCTGATCGGCCATTGCGAACGATCTTCGGCTCGCTCCTGGTGTTTGTGCCGTCACCGCGTGCGGCCGCGTCACTCGCCGTACCGTAACGGCGTGAGCTGCGGCGCGACGCCCGAGATCAGGAGGTGGCCGAGGTGGTCAGTCAGTGGGAGAACCTGGTGGTCGATGCCGACGACCCGCCCCGGCTCGCCCGGTGGTGGGCGCAGGCACTCGGCTACCAGATCGTGCACGAGGCAGCGGACGAGGTGGAGATTCGACAGTCGCCCGACCAGTTGCCCGGTGTGGTGTTCGTCCCGGTGCCGGAGCGCAAGCAACTGAAGAACCGGTTGCACATCGACCTGCGCGCGGCCGATCAGGCGGCCGAAGTGGAGCGGCTGGTGGACATGGGGGCCCGACGGGTCGACATCGACCAGGGTGACGTCTCCTGGATCGTGCTGACCGATCCGGAGGGCAACGAGTTCTGCGTACTCAACGGACGCGGCTGAACCGGCCGGTCCGGTGTGCGCTTCGCCCGCAGGCTCCCGCCGGAACCTGCCCGCTGGCCCGCTCCACCGCCGTGCGCAGCAGCAGCAGGAACGTCCGGCCGTCCGGGCCGTCGCCGAAGCCGAGCCAGCACGACTCGGCACGGCCATGGGCCTGCCAGCGGGCGGTGATCAGCACTCCGTACGGCGTCGGCGCGGCGAGCGTCACCGCGGTGAGGCGCGCCGACCGGGCGTACCCCCGGTGCGGGCCGTCGCCGGCGCTGAGCAGATGCCGACCGAGCAGGATGTCGAGGCGGTGCCGTACCGTGCCGGTGGACCCGCCGGGCTCGGTGATGGCGGTCAGGCAGCAGGCACTCGCGCCGGCCAGCTCGCCCATGAGCTGACCGGCGCAGTGCTCCTCGACGGCGTACCGCATCGGCGTCGGGACCTCGGTGATGTGCACGAGCCGGCTGGTACGGGCCGTCCACCCCTGGTCGACCACTCTGCGATTGTGAACCGACCGGGCAGGTGCCGAGGGGCCGACGTCAACATTGCGACACAAATACGTAATCATCCGGAAATCTTTACCTGCCCGTTCCGGTCGGTACCGGGCCGATAGGCTCCGGAAGGTGACCCCCTCACCCGTCCGTCCGGCACCCGGCGGCCTCGACGACACCGACCGCTGGGTGCCCGAGCCGGTGAAGGACACCGGGTACGGGCGCAGCCCGTACGAACGGGACCGGGCCCGGGTGCTGCACAGCGCGGGATTTCGTCGGCTGGCCGCCCGGACCCAGGTGCACACCGCCGAGACCGGCGGTGCCGACGACGTCCCGCGGACCCGGCTCACCCACTCCCTGGAGGTCGCGCAGATCGCCCGCGAGATGGGTGCGCGGCTCGGTTGCGAGCCCGACGTGGTCGACGTCGCCGGCCTCGCCCACGACCTCGGCCACCCGCCGTTCGGGCACAACGGGGAATGGGCACTGCACGACCTGGCCGTCGACATCGGCGGATTCGAGGGCAACGCGCAGACGTTGCGGGTGCTGACCCGCCTGGAGGCCAAGGTGCTGGGGCCGGACGGCTCCTCGGCCGGGCTGAACCTCACCCGCGCCTCGCTCGACGCGACCTGCAAGTACCCTTGGCCGCGTCAGGCCGATCAGCGCAAGTTCGGACTGTACGCCGACGACGAGCCGGTCTTCGCCTGGCTGCGCGCCGGTGCCCCGGAGCCGACGCGGCGCTGCCTGGAGGCCCAGGTGATGGACTGGGCCGACGACGTCGCCTACTCGGTGCACGACCTGGAGGACGGCATCCACGGCGGCTACATCGACCTCGGCCTGCTCATCGCCGACCGCGACGAACAGCACGCTCTCGCCGCCGACGTGGCTGCGGTCTACTCCACCGAATCCGTCGACGACCTGGCCGGGATCCTCGCCGAGCTGCTGGCCCATCCGGCGCTGCGGCCGATCGCGGGCTACGACGGCAGCCATCCGGCGCAGGCGGCGTTGAAGGGGATGACCAGCATTCTCACCGGAGCGTTCGTCGCGGCGGCGGTGTCGGCGACCCGGCAGCAGGCCGGCGGCCTGCCGGTGCGGCGGTACGCGGCGGACCTGGTGGTGCCCCGGGTGGTGCGAGCCCGGTGCGCCCTGCTCAAAGGACTGGCGCTGCGGTACGTGATGCGCCGGCCCGGCGCCGAGGCGGGGTACCGCCGGCAGCGGGAGATCCTGGCCGAACTCGTCGAGGCGTTGACCGACCGGGCACCGGCCGGGCTGGACCCGGTGTTCGCGCCGCTGTGGGTCGCCGCGCCGGACGACCGGGCCCGGGCCCGGGTGATCATCGACCAGGTGGCGTCGTTGACCGACCCGGCGGCGGTCTCCTGGCACCGGCGGCTCACCGGCCGGCCGGCTCTGGACTGACCGGAGCGGGCGTGACGACCGGACTGACCGGATCGGGCGTGGCGACCGGATCGGGCGTGGCGACCGGGTCGACCGGAGCGGGCCGGGCGGCCAGCGCCGGCCGCCGGTCGATGACCTGACCCACCTCGCGGGCCGAGCGCGCCAACCGGCGGCGGAACACCGCCACGTGCGCGGCGAGGCAGCTGACGAGGACCAGCGCACCGAGCGTCGCGGCGGCCCACGCCGGGACCGCCCGGGCGACCAGCAGTCCGACGGTGGCCGCGAGCAGCGCGCTGTTGAGCAGCCCGACCGTGCCCGCGAGGCTGACCAGGTCACGTGGCCAGCCCCGGCGGTACGGTTGCGCGGCGAACGGACCCGAGTCGTCAAGGGTGGGCATCATGACGTACGGGGCCAGGTCGGGAGCCTGCCGGACGAGATAGGTGCGGATCGCGGTGGCGGCGACCGCGTACCGCCGGGCCCGGTCGTTGAACTCCAACTGCCGGGCGAAGACCGCCAGCCCGAGCAGCAGGACGAGGCCGCCGAGTGCGCCTGCGGCGGCGGCCCGCCCGGTGGTCACCGTCGCGCCGCCGGCGGAGACCAGACCTGCGGAGACCGCGGTGGCGGCCGAGGCGACGCCGAGGAAGAACGTGAAGCGGGCGTTGGATTCCGTGTGCACCGCCCGTCTGGCCTCCTGCAACTGCGTGTACTCGGCCAGGGCGATGGTCAGCGCGGTCTCCGGTGGACGGGTCTGCTCGTCGGCCATGCGGATCGCCTCCTCGGCCAAGGAGGGTAGCGCTGCGACGCACCCGGGCCGGTCGGCCCGTCGGCCCGGCCGGCTGCCGGTCCGTGGCCGGCCTGCTCAGCTGCCGGTCGGCGGCCGGACCGCGACGAGGTCGGCGGCCAACAGTGCCGACCACCAGTTCTCGACGTTGGACAGCGATCCGGAGATGATCCGTGGCTGTTCGCCCTCGGTCAGCAGGGTCAGCGCGGAGCCGTCCGGCCAGGCGAGCACCCACCCGGCGATGTGCGGCAGCTCCTCCTCGGGGGCCAGATCGGCGTCCCGGCTGCGGTAGAGGGCGCACAGGCGGGGCGCGTCGTCGAGGGCGATCACGTCCAGGTGGTCGAGCGCGTTCGTCTCGGGCAGCAGCTGGGGCATGGGGGTGCCTCCTCCTTCGGGCTGGGAACCGGCAATGTAGACAAGACACAGTGAACCGTGAAGAAAGAGAAACAAGCCAGCGAACGGCCCACTAGGTACGACACAGACAGTATTGCTGTGGTCACAGGGAAGGACAAGGTCTGTTCTGCGGCGAGGCGTGGAAAATGCGTATTGACAGAAGCCTGCCTGGTCAGGGTGGGGTTCGTCGGCGTACGGCGGGTCCGGGCATGGGCGTCGTGCCTCCTCGGGCACCCGCACGGCCCGTGATCGGCGGGGCAGGGCAGGATGTACCGGGAAGGGGGTGGCGCGGCGGCATGGCTGGTCGGATCCGGGACGAGGACATCACGCTCGTACGCGAGCGGACGTCGATCGCCGACATCATCTCGGAAAGCGTCACGCTCAAGTCGGCCGGCGGCGGCAACCTCAAAGGGCTCTGCCCCTTCCACGACGAGAAGACCCCGTCGTTCACCGTCGCACCGGCCCGTAACGTGTACTTCTGCCACGGGTGCGGCAAGGGCGGCGACGCGATCACCTTCCTGATGGAGGCCGAACACCTCAGCTTCGTCGAATCGGTGGAGCGCCTGGCGGCCCGCGCCGGCATCCAGCTGCGCTACATCGAGGCCGGGCCCGCGCCGGTCCGCCAGCAGTCCGGCCAGCGGCAGCGGCTGATCGCGGCGCACGCCGCCGCCGCCGAGTTCTACGCCGGTCAGTTGGCCGGCCCGGGGGCCCGAGCGGCCCGGGAGTTTCTCGCCCACCGCGGCTTCGACCGGGCCGCCGCGCAACGGTACGGCTGCGGCTTCGCCCCGGACGCCTGGGACGAGCTGACCCGTCACCTGCGCCAGCAGGGCTACACCGCCCAGGAGCTGATCACCGCCGGGCTGGCCCGCCAGGCCCGGTCCGGGTCACTGATCGACCGGTTCCGTCGCCGGCTGCTCTGGCCCATCCGCGACCTCGCCGGCGACGTCATCGGCTTCGGTGCCCGCAAGTTGTTCGACGACGACGACGGCCCCAAGTACCTGAACACCCCGGAAACCCCGATCTACAAGAAGTCCCACGTCCTCTACGGCATCGACCAGGCGAAACGGGAGATCGCCCGGCAGGGTCGGGCGGTCATCGTCGAGGGCTACACCGACGTGATGGCGTGTCACCTGGCCGGGGTGCCGACGGCGGTGGCGACCTGTGGCACCGCGTTCGGCGCCGATCACATCGGGGTGCTGCGTCGGCTGCTGATGGACACCGACGCCGTCGCCGGCGAGATCATCTTCACCTTCGACGGGGACGCGGCCGGGCAGAAGGCCGCGTTGCGTGCATTCGAGGAGGACCAGCGGTTCGTCGGGCGGACCTTCATCGCGGTCAGCCCCGACAACATGGATCCGTGTGACCTGCGGCTGGCAAAGGGCGACCTCGCCGTACGGGACCTGGTCGCCCGCCGGGAGCCGTTGGTCGACTTCGCGCTGCGCCAGGTGCTGCGCCGTTTCGACCTGGACACCGTCGACGGCCGGGTGGAGGCGATGCGCCGGGCGGCGCCGCTGGTGGCCAAGCTGAAGGACCGGGACAAACGTCCGGAGTACGTCCGCAAGCTCGCTGGCGATCTCGGCATGGAGATCGAGCCGGTGCAGCGGGCTGTGCTCGCCGCCGGCGCGGTACCGCCCCCCCGTACGGCCGGCAACCGGTCGGCGTCGGCAGCGTCGACGCCGTCCCGGCCGGCCACCGAACCCGACGACCCGCAGGTGCTGGTCGAGCGGGAGGCCCTGAAACTCGGCCTGCAGGTGCCGGTGTTGGCCGGGCCGATGTTCGACACCCTCGGCCCGGAGGTGTACCTGCATCCCGTCCACGCCGGGGTCCGCGCGGCGATGGCCACGGCCGGGGGCGCGGCCGTCGCGGTGACCGGCGCGGTCTGGATCGAACAGGTCCGTGACGCCTGCCCGGACCTGGCCGCCCGGGCACTGGTCGGCGAACTCGCCGTCGAGCCGCCGCACGTCGACCGGGAGCCGGACCCGCACTACGTCTCGGTGACCCTCGCCCGGCTGCAGTGGGGCGCGGTCACCGCCCGGATCCGGGAGCTGAAGTCGAAGGTGCAGCGGATCAACCCGGTGGCGAACAAGGACGAGTACCTGAGCCTCGCCGGGGAACTGTTCTCCCTGGAGCAGCAGGCGCGGGCGCTGCGCGAACGAGCGGTGGGGGGACTGTAGTGGGCTGGGGCATGTTCCGCCGGTCGGCGCGGCTGCCGGCCGCGCTGCGTCCGACGATGGCCCGCGACGAGCGGATCGTCGCCTGGGCGGCCACCGCCGACGACGGGGCGCTGGTGGTCACCAACCTGGGGATGTGGCTGCCGGGTCGGGACCATCGGCTCGGTTGGCATCAGGTGCACAAGGCGGCCTGGTCGGGGCGGACCCTGGCCGTCACCCCGGCCGAGGTCACCGGCGAGCGGGACGGGTACGAGATCGTCGCCGACCAGCCGACCGTCACCGTCGACCTGCCCGACCCCGGGGAGGTGCCGAACCAGGTGCGCGCCCGGGTGACCCGCTCGGTCGGCTACACCGCGCACCAGCGGCTCGACGGTGGCGGGCTGCGGGTGGTGGCCCGGCGGGTGCCTGGTGTCGACGGTTTGACCTGGACCGTCCGGTACGACCCCGGCGCCGACCCCGACGCCCTGTCCGCCGAGACCGCCGATCTGGTGGCCGCGGCCAGGGCGTCGGTCGAGCAGCAGCCGTGACCACCTGCCGCGGTGCGGCCGTCCGGTAGCGGATGCGCCCGGGCCGGTACGTCGGCTCAGCCGGCGGTGAAGACGTGGTCGCTGATCATCCTGGTGGCGCCGATCAGACCGGCCTGGTCGCCCAGCTCGGACAGGACGATCGGCATGTCGCCGGTGGCCAGCGGCAGTGAGCTGCGGTAGACGACGCTGCGGATCTCGGCCAGCAACGCGTGGCCCATCCCGGCGAGTCCGCCGCCGATCACCACCATCCCCGGGTTGAAGAAGCTCACCAGCCGGGCCAGCACCTGGCCGACGCGTCGTCCACCGTCGCGGACCATGCCGACCGCGACCGGGTCGCCGGCGGCGGCCGCCCGGGTGACGTCCAGCGCGGTGAGCGTGCCGATCCGGGCGAGTTGCTCGGCGAGCTGGTCGGAACGCCCGGCTCGGGCGGCGGCGACCGCGTCGCGGGTCAGCGCCGCACCACCGAAGTACGCCTCCAGGCAGCCGACGTTGCCGCAGAGGCACTGCGGCCCGTTCTCGTCGACAGCGGTGTGGCCGATGTCGCCGGCGCAACCGTTCGCTCCCCGGTAGACGTCTCCGTCGACCACTATCCCGGCGCCGATCCCGGCGCCGATCTTGACGAACAGGAAGTCCTCGAACGAACGGGCGATGCCGGCGTGTTTCTCACCGAGCGCCATGATGTTGACGTCGTTGTCGACCAGCACCGGGCAGCCGAGTTCGGTGCTGAACATCTCCCGTACCGGGAAGCGGTGCCAACCCGGCATGAACGGTGGCGAGACCGGCACGCCTTCGTGGACACTGACCGGACCGGGCACCCCGATGCCGGCGCCGGTGAACCGCGTGGTTCCCGAGTCGGCGGCCAGTTTGGTGACCAGTTCGAGAGCCTGCGCGATCACCGTCGTCGGCCCCTGGTGCAGCTCGGTGCGCTCGGTCATCCGGGTCACGACCTGCAGCTCTCCGTCGGTGAGCGCCACGTCCAGGGTGCTCGCGCCGATGTCGATGCTGAGGAAGCGGGTGGCGGCGGCGATCCGGACGATCGACGACGGACGACCGCCCCGGGACGCGGCCGGACCGGCGGTCTCCACCAGACCCCGGTCGATCATCCGGTCGAGCTCGGTGGCCACCTTCGACCTGGACAGGCCGACCGCGTCGCCAAGTTCGGCGCGCGAGCACGGGCCGTCGCGGAGCAGGCGCAGGATCTGCGCCTGGTGCGTGTTCTCCGGCCACACTCCCAGCACGTTGGTCATTGTCCTTTACCTGGGTCCGGCACGTGGCGTCGTCCGCGTGGAGGGCCGGTGGACACGCGGGCGAAGCGGACCGGCGTGGGCAGGGACCGGGCAAGGTGACGAACTCGCCCGCTGACCCGGGAGTAGCGAGTCAGGATGGCAAACTTAGTGCATTGAAGCGCAATCTTCAAGACGTTCGTACTATACTTTGTCCTCAATCTGACGAAAGGCGCCTTGCTCGCGAAACTCGCTGGCGTCCCTGTCGGGGCCGCGCGGTAGCGTCGTGGCCGTGACTGAACGGGGTAACGGGCCACTCATCCACGCACGCGGTCTGGTCAAGCGGTTCGGGACGTTCACCGCAGTCGCCGGCATTGACGTCGACGTCGCGCCCGGCGAGGCGTTCGGCTTTCTGGGGCCGAACGGCGCCGGCAAGAGCTCCACCATGCGGATGGTGGGCTGCGTCTCCCCGCCCAGCGGCGGCATTTTGCGAATCCTCGGGATGGATCCGCAGCAGGACGGCCTGGCGATCCGGGCCCGGCTCGGCGTCTGCCCGCAGCTGGACAACCTCGACCAGGAACTGACGGTACGGGAGAACCTGGTCAGTTACGCCCGCTACTTCCAGATCCCGCGACCGGTCGCCCGGCGCCGCGCCGACGAACTGCTCGACTTCGTGCAGTTGCGCGACCGGTCGGGTAGCAAGGTCGAGCCGCTGTCCGGCGGCATGAAACGCCGACTCACCATCGCCCGTGCCCTGGTCAACGAGCCGGACATCGTGCTGCTCGACGAGCCGACCACCGGGCTGGACCCACAGGCCCGGCACCTGGTGTGGGAGCGACTGTTCCAGCTCAAGCAACGGGGCGTCACGCTGGTGCTGACCACGCACTACATGGACGAGGCCGAGCAGCTCTGCGACCGACTGGTGGTGATGGACGGCGGTCGGATTGTCGCCGAGGGCTCGCCGCGGGACCTGATCACCCGCTACTCCAACCGTGAGGTGGTCGAACTCCGGTTCCCGACCGACGACCAGGACAGCTTCGCCGGCAAACTGGGCGGAATCGCCGAACGGACCGAGGTGCTGCCGGACCGGATCCTGACCTACACCGGCGACGGCGACGGGGCGCTCAACGAGGTGTACCGCCGTGGGCTGGCACCGAACAGCGCGTTGATCCGGCGCAGTAGTCTGGAGGACGTCTTCCTGCATCTCACCGGCCGGACCCTGATCGACTAGAATCGGCCGGGCATGATCGCGCAGACCGACCGGCTGTCACTACGCCGCTTCACCATCGACGACCTGCCACTGCTCGTCGAGCTGGACAGTGACCCCGAGGTGATGCGGTACCTTACCGGAGGCAGACCGACCCCGGCCGAAACCGTACGCCGCGAGGTCCTGCCCGCGATCCTGCGTGACTATCTGCGCTTTCCGGGCTTCGGCAAGTGGGCCGCCATCGAGCGCTCCAGCGGTGCCTTCATCGGCTGGTTCGCGCTGAAGCCGGCCGTCGCCGGTCCGGCTGTCACCGGTCCCGCCGACGGTGTGGTCAACGGCCGCAGTGGTCGGCTGGCGATCACCGAGGTGGAGCTCGGGTACCGACTGCGACGCGCCTCCTGGGGCCGGGGGTACGCCTCGGAGGGTGCCCGAGCACTGCTGCGGATGGCGTTCGATCACCCGACCGTCGACCGGGTATTCGCCGAGACGATGGCGGTCAACGTCGCCTCGCGGCGGGTGATGGAAGCGGCCGGATTGCGCCTGGCCCGCTGCTTCCACCTGCAGTGGGACGATCCGATCGAGGGCGTCGAGCACGGCGAGGTCGAATACGAGGTGCGCCGGATCGACTGGGCGGAGCGCGCCGCGGCGCCGGCGATCGAGCGTAACCGCCTACACTGACGGCGGGAGTCCCGGTCGGCGATCGGTCCGTGTGACGCCCTGGAAGCCCTGCCGATCCGTGACTTCGGCCTGGCGGCGCCGCGTCTGACCCGGTCCACCGCACGCTTCGAGCCGTACCCCGCCATTCTCGTGCCTTCCACCACGGGCGACACCGAGCGGTAGTGGTTGGCCGCTGGGCAGGCGCTGCAACGGGTGCTGTTGCTGACCACCGTCGAGAACCTGGCGACCATCCCGGGCGGCGGACCCGGGAGACGGAATACCGGTGAGGATGTCCCGCCGTCGCCGTAGAGTACGCCGGGCCGGTAGGTCTCGGGCGGTCGTTCCGGGGCGTCGTTTCCACGATGTCGTACCCGGGCGGTACAACATCGGCCGGGGCGCGGGCCCGGAGCTTGTTCGGGCCGGCGTCGAGCGTCCTGGAAGCCAACCTGACCGCCTACCGGCGGACCTGGCGGTCGTCGGTCTTCTCGTCGTTCCTGCTGCCGCTGTTGACGGTGCTCAGCTTCGGTGTGGGGGTGGGAGTCTACGTCGACCAGGGGGTCGGCGGGTTCAGCTATCTCGACTGGATCGTCCCCGGTCTGATCGCTTCCACCGCGTTGCAGGTGGCCATCGGGGAGTCCTCCTGGCCGGTGCTGGGCGGGTTCACCTGGCAACGGACCTACTACTCGCAGATAGCCGCTCCGCTACGGATCGCCGACATCGTCGGTGGGTTGCTCGCCTTCGTCCTGCTGCGGGTGCTGGCGAGTGCCGTGGCCTTCGTCGCGGTGGCCGCCGCGTTCGGTGCGCTGCACTCGGGTTGGGCGGTGCTGACCCTGCCGGTGGCCATGCTGCTCGCGGCGGCCGTCGCCCTGCCGGTGGCCGCCTTCGCGGCCACCATCCGCAGCGACAGCTACATGGTCATCGTGTTCCGGTTCGCGGTCATTCCGATGACCCTGTTCGCCGGGGTGTTCTTCCCGGTGGAGTCGCTGCCGGTGACAGTGCGCTGGCTGGCGTACCTGTCGCCGCTCTGGCACGGGGTCGACCTGTGCCGGGCGGCCTCGCTCGGCATCACGCCCGCCTGGTCCGTCCCCGGGCATCTCGGCTACCTGAGCCTCTGGGCGGCGGCCAGGTGGTGGCTGGCAGTCACCCGGTTCCGCAAGCGTCTGATCCACTAGAGGAGGCAACAGTGGTGACCCTCGTCCTGCCGCAGATGCTCGGGGTCGGCGCGGCCGTGCGGCGGGCCGGGTCGGTGATGGAGCGCAACGCGGCCGCCCTGAAGTCCACGTACTGGGTGGTGATGATCTTCGGGGTGGTCGAGCCGTTGCTCTACCTGTTCTCGATCGGTGTCGGCGTGGGCCGGCTGATCGGGGACATCACCCGGCCGGGCAGCGGGGCCGTCATCGGGTACGCAGCGTTCGTCGCCCCAGCGATGCTCGCCGCCTCGGCGATGACCGGCACGTTGTCGGAGACGACGTTCAACTTCTTTGCCAAGATGAAGTTCGTCAAGCTCTACGACGGGATCCTGGCCACCCCGGTCCGCCCGACCGAGCTGGCCTTCGGTGAGCTCGGCTGGGCGATGGCGCGGGGCAGTATCTATTCGGCAACCTTCCTGCTGGTGATGGTCGTGATGGGGCTGACGACGGTCCCCCGGGCGCTGCTGGCGTTCCCGGCCGCGATCCTGGTCGGGTTCGCCTTCGGCGGGCTCGGCATGGCGCTGTCCACCTACATGCGCAGCTGGCAGGACTTCGACCTGATGGGCTCGGCCCAGTTCGCGGTCTTCCTGTTCTCCGGGACGTTCGTGCCGGCCGAGGCGTACCCGTCGGTACTGCGCTGGCTGGTCGAGCTGACCCCGCTGTACCGGTCGGTCCACCTGATCCGGGCGATCGCCGTGGACACTGTCGGGTGGATGCAGTTGGTCGATGTCGGCTATCTCGTCGCGGTGACGGTGCTCGGGCTGACCGTCGCCGGGCGTCGGGTAGGTCGGCTGCTCTGCAACTGACGTCCTGGAGGCACCCTTCTGCGACAATCATCGATCTAACTAGGTCCTGTCGTACAGACTTCTGGCTGGTAGAAGACAAAGCCATCGGTAGTTCACCTGAAAGTTTGGCTCGTCGGGGTCTTTCTTTCCTCTGGTCTCTGGAGTTAATGTCTGCTCCAGACGTAACACCAGCGACACAGCGTCGTCAACGCCGGTCGCGACCAGGGCCACCAGGCCCGAGCTGTCACCCGCCAGGGGCGTGGCGGTGACAGCTGCGGTTCGGGTCGGTGCCGCGACTGCGGCACCGACCCGAACCCACCCATCCGAACCCCCGCCCCGGGGTCGTGCGTTTCGGCGGCGTGCGGCTCCGTACACCCCGACCCTCCTCACTCGTCATCGGCGGCTCTGTGAGCCGCTGCAGAAAGGTGGACAGAATGGACGAGGTGCTACGCCGCAACGGGCAACTCTCGCCACCCAATCCGGCGCTCACCCGCCGCAACATCCTCGCCGCATCGGCCGGCGCCGCCGCCGTGCTCGGTGCAGCCGGGCTGCCGGTGCTGCAGACCAGCCGTCCGGCCCGGGCCGGCGGCGGCTGGTCCGTGGACCCGCTGATCCCCGAGCAGAACCGGGGCATCATCCTCTACTCGGTCCGGGACCGCATCCGGGCCGCCCCGGACGACAGCGGCGTGCCGTACGGCTTCGAGCGGGTCCTGGCCCGCCTGGCGGAACTCGGTTACAAGGAGATCGAGTTCGCTGGTTACACCCAGAGCGAGGAGATCCTCGGCCGGCAGATCACGCCGACCGAGATCCGCAAGATCCTGGACGACAACGGGTTGGTCGCCAACGGCTGCCACGTGTCGATCCGGGCGGACACCTTCCAGGAGCAGCTGGACATCGCCGAGGAACTCGGCATGAAGAACATCGGCACCGGCAGCGACCCGACCCGCAGCGACTACCAGTCGGACTGGGACGAGGCCGCTGACCTGTGGAACGAGCTCGGCCGGCAGGCCCGGGAACGCAAGATGCGGCTCTACACCCACAACCATGACGCTGCGTACAACTTCCTGCTCGACTCCGGCCCGCTGGACGAGCAGGGACGGCCGACCCGTTCGTCCGGTGTCCGCAAGCTCGAGTACTTCATGGCCAAGACCGACGCGAAGTACGTCTACTTCGAGATGGACATCTACTGGGGCTACGTCGCCCGGCACAAGCACCACACGTTCATCAACTCGGCTGGTCGGGAGCGGACCCGGGTGTTCGACCCGATCCTGACGGTGGCCCGTCGGCCCCGGCGGTTCCCGCTGTTCCACGCCAAGGACGGTGCCAGGAGCCCGGAGCAGAGCAACGGCTACGAGATGACGCCGATGGGCGACGGCGACATCAACTTCCAGCAGTTCTTCCAGACCATCGGGCACTACGACTTCCACCACGCCAACTGGGAGCAGGACACCGCTCCCGGCGGATCGGAGAACCCGGGTCAGTCGCTGGAGTTCGCCGAGCGCAGCTACCAGCACATGTCGGAACTGACCGTCTACAGCCAGGGCGAGTGATCCACCGGTCGCCCGCCACCCGGCACGGCGGCCACTGATCCAACCGCGTGAACCGGCCGGGGTGCCGACCGCCGCAGCGGCGGCGGTCGGCACCCCGGTTCCGCGTGTCCGGGTTCCGCACTCGTTGAGCGGGGGCCGATCCGTCGATCCCTCGTGCCCTGAACCAGATACATCGGACCAGGTCAACCCCTGTTCGAGCATGCTTCACCAACTTCTGTCACGATCAGAAAAAGTTTTGCTTCAGCGGACCGAAACTCTGGACACAAGACTGAGAAGACTCTTAGTGTTTCGGTCACGACACGCCGAGGTCGCCTCGGTGTTAACTCACTGTCGGAGGTGGACCCCATGCGTACGGCGGATCCTCTGCACCTCCAGCTGCTGCGACTGCTGCGGGACAACGGACCGGTCTCCCGGGCCGAGCTCGCCGACCAGCTGGAGATTCCCCGCCCTCGCCTGCTGTCCGAGTTGGAGCGGCTGGTCGCCTCCGGCTTCGTGACCGAGGCAGGGATGGCCGCCTCACGGGGCGGGCGCCGTTCGACCCTGGTCGAGCTCAACCCGGACCTGCGGTTCGCCGCGATCGACCTGGGCGCCAGCTCGGTCGACGTGGAGATCACCAACGGCCGGCTGGAGCCGGTGGCCGCGTACACCGAGCCGGCCGACATCCGGCAGGGGCCGAAGGTCATCCTGCACCGGATCAACGAGCTGCTCGCCAAGGCCCGGGTCGAAGGGGTGCACGAGCGCCTCGATGCCATCGGCATCGGGGTGCCCGGACCGGTCAGCTACCGCGACGGGGTGCCGGTGTCCCCGCCGATCATGCCGGGTTGGGACCGCTTCCCGGTCCGCGAGCTGCTCACCCGGGAGCACGGCTGCCCGGCGGTGGTCGACAACGACGTCAACATCATGGCGATCGGGGAGCGGCACGGTGGTGTCGCCCACTCGGTCGACGACTTCCTCTTCGTCAAGCTGGGCACCGGGGTCGGGTGCGGCATCTACCTCTCCGGCGAGGTCTACCGGGGCATCGACGGCTGCGCCGGGGACATCGGCCACATCCAGGTCGACCCGCAGGGGCCGATGTGCACCTGCGGCAACGTCGGCTGTCTGGAGGCGCTGTTCAGCGGTGCCGCGCTGGGCAAGGAGGCGGCGGTCGCCGCCCGCGCCGGCACCTCGCCGGCGCTGGCCGAACGGCTCACCCAGCGGTCCGAACTCACCGCCCGCGACGTAGCGGAGTGCGCCATGGAGGGCGACGTGACCTGCATCCGTCTGATCCGCGACGGAGGACGACGTCTCGGCGGCGTCCTCGCCGGCCTGGTCAGCTTCGCCAACCCGTCGATGATCGTGATCGGTGGCGGGCTGGCCCACCTCGGGCACATTCTGCTCGCCGAGATCCGTAGCGTCGTCTACCGGCGGTCGCTGCCGCTGGCCACCGGCAACCTGCCGGTGGTCCTGTCCGAACTGGGTGCGCGCGCCGGGGTCACCGGCGCCGCCGTACTCGCCAGCGACGTCGCCTTCGAGCAGGCGTCGTGAGCGCCGTCGAGCCCGTCGACGGGCAGCCGACCGACGTCGCACCGGACACCTCGGACGCCGCCACCGCCACCCCGACGGTCCAGGCGGGCGGCGACGTGGTCCTGCGGCTGACCGACGTCGTGAAGACCTTCCCCGGCGTACGGGCCCTCGACGGCGTCCAGCTGGAGGTCCGGGCCGGCGAGGTGCACTGCCTGCTCGGGCAGAACGGTGCCGGCAAGTCCACTCTGATCAAGGTGCTGGCCGGGGTGCACCGCCCCGATTCCGGCCGGGTCGAGTGGCAGGGGCAGCCGGTCCGCTTCGCCAACCCGCAGGCGGCGATGCGGGCCGGGATCGCCACCATCTACCAGGAACTCGACCTGGTCGACGACCTGTCGGTGGCGGAGAACGTCTTCCTCGGTCACGAGCCGCGGACCGCCGGGTTCGTCCGCCGTGGTCAGATGGTCCGACGTACCCGGGAGATCCTCGACCGGCTGGGGCACGGCGAGATCCCGCCCCGGCGCATGGTCCGGTCGCTGCCGGCTGCCGGCAAGCAGGTGGTCAGCATGGCGCGTGCGCTGTCGTACGAGGCGAAGCTGATCATCATGGACGAGCCGAGCGCGGTGCTGGCCCACGACGAGGTCGACAACCTGTTCCGGATCATCCGGGAACTCACCGCCCAGGGGATCGCCGTCATCTACATCTCGCACCGGTTGGAGGAGATTCGCGAGATCGGTGACCGGGTCACCGTCCTCAAGGACGGCCGCACCACGGCGCAGAACCTGCCGGCGCAGAACACCCCGACCCGTGAGCTGGTCAGCCGGATGACCGGCCGGTCCATCGAGTACGTCTTCCCGCAGCGCGAGCCCAACTCACACGGTGAGCAGCTGCTGGAGGTCGCCGGCCTGAGCCGCGCGGGGGAGTTCCAGGACGTGTCGCTGACCGTCCGGCGCGGCGAGATCGTCGGTATCGCGGGGCTGGTCGGTTCCGGCCGGTCCGAGCTGCTCGAAACGATCTTCGGAGCGCGTACCGCACAGTCCGGGACCGTCCGGATGGCCGGCCGGGCAGTCCGGCCCGGCAGCGTCGGCGCGGCCGTGCGGGCCGGCATGGGCATGGCTCCGGAGGAGCGCAAGAGCCAGGCGTTGCTGCTCGGCGAACCGATCTTCCGCAACATGACCCTTGCAACGTTCGCGCAGCTGTCCCGGGTCGGCTTCACCGACTCCGGGCGGGAGGTCGCCGAGGCCGAGCGGGTCGCCGCGTCGCTTGAACTGCGGCCGCCGGGGGTGTACCGGCCGGTGCGGCAACTCTCCGGCGGCAACCAGCAGAAGGTGGTGGTCGGCCGGTGGTTGCTCGGCGACACCCGGCTGCTGCTGCTCGACGAGCCGACCCGGGGGGTCGATGTCGGTGCCCGCGCCGAGCTGTACCAGGTGATCCACGACCTGGCCGCGCAGGGCGTCGGGGTCCTGCTGGTCTCCAGCGAGGTCCCCGAGGTGCTCGGTCTGGCCGATCGGGTCCTGGTGATGCGGGAAGGTCGCGTCATCCGGGAGGCACCGGCGGGCGAGATCGATGAGGAGACCGTGCTCGACCTCGTCATGGCGGGGTCGTTGATGGAAGGCGCCGCGGCGTGACCGGGCGACCCGACCAGTTGGCCAGCGGCCAGCCGGTGAGCGAAGGAGTAGGACTGTGACCGCGGACGAGGCCACGGCAACCGTACCCGGTAAGGAGAAGCCGGCAGCGTCGCCGGCGCACGGCACGGACGCACCACCCCGGCAGAGCTGGTGGCGCTCGGACGCCAGTGAGTACGCCCGACGCAACCTGTGGCTGGTCGGAGTCCTCGTCGTGCTGGTCGTCATCGGTGCCGCCACCCGACCCGACCTCTACAGCGACCCGACCTGGGTCCGCAACAACATCTTCACCATCCTGCAGCAGGCCTCCGCGATCGGCGTGGTCACCGTCGGGATGACCTTCGTGATCATCGCCGGCGGCATCGACCTGTCGGTCGGCGCGATCATGGCGTTGGCCGGCGTCTGGGCGACCACTGTGGCCACGCAGAGCTACGGTGCCGGCGGAATGATATTCACCGCGGTGGTCGTCGGGCTCTGCGTCGGCCTGGTCAACGGGATCCTGATCTCGTACGGCCGGCTGGTGGCCTTCATCGCCACCCTGGCCATGATGGTGGCCGCCCGTGGCCTGGCCGCACTCATCTCCGGCAAGCAGACGCAGGTCTCCACCTCGTCGACGATCAACGGCATGGCCACGGAGCGGATCTTCGGTATCCCGCTGCTGGTGATCATCCTTGGCGGGGTGGTCGCCGCCGGCTGGGTGCTGCTCAACCGCACCACCTTCGGCCGTCGGACGGTCGCCATCGGCGGCAACCCGGAGGCCGCCCGGCTCGCCGGGATCAACGTCCGGCTGCACACCCTTATGATCTACGGACTCTCCGGACTGTGCTGCGGCATCGGGGCGATCATGCTGACCGCCCAGGCGAACTCGGCCCAGGCCGCCATGGCCAACATGTACGAACTCGACGCGATCGCCGCAGCGATCATCGGTGGCACGCTGCTCACCGGCGGCCGCGGCACCATCATCGGCGCCCTCTTCGGGGTGCTGGTCTTCTCCACCATCACCAATCTGTTCGCCATCAACGGCCTCTCCACCGAATCCCAGAACATGATCAAGGGCGGGATCATCGTGGCGGCCGTGCTCATCCAGCAGTTCCGGTTCAACTCGCTCAGTCAGCTGTTGACCCGAAAACCGGCCTGACCCGGCCCGGGTAACGCCGCTTCCGATCCACCACCGAACACGGTGACCGTCGCTCGCGACGGCCGCCGGGATCCGCACACCCCGATAACCCCTCCACCTTCCGATCCAGGAGGTCGTCATGACCGCACTGTCCCGCCGGGCTCTGTTCGGCGCCCGCGGCGCCGCCGACTCGTCCCGTCGCCGGCTGCTCATCGGCGGTGCCGCCGTCGGTGCCGGCGTGCTGCTGTCCGCGTGCACCAGCAACGAGGCCGCGCCGACCAACACCCAGACCCAGGCCGCCAACCAGGGCAACCCCAACTCCGAACCCGGTGAGACGGTCACCATCGGCTTCTCCGCACCGGCGGCCGACCACGGCTGGCTCGCGGCGATCACCAACAACGCCCGGGCCCAGGCCGAGGCGTACTCCGACGTGGAGTTCCTCACGGTCGAAGCCGGCGCCGACGCCGCCGCTCAACGGGCCGCGCTGGACACGCTGATCTCGCAGAGCCCGGACGTCATCGTGATGCTGCCGCACGACGGAGCCGAGCTGACCGCGAGTGGCCTGCAGGCCATGGAGGCCGGCATCCCGGTGGTCAACCTGGACCGGGCGTTCACCCAGGCGCTCGCCTACCGCACCCAGATCAAGGGCGACAACTACGGCATGGGCGTGTCGGCGGGCAACTACATCGCCGCCCAGATGCAGGAGAAGGGCATCGCCAACCCGGTGATCGCCGAGATCGCCGGGATCGACGCGCTGGAGCTGACCCAGGAGCGGTCCGCCGGTTTCAAGGACGCCCTCGAGGTGCACGGCTTCACCGTCGCCAACCGGCGGGCGGCCGAGTTCACCGCCGACTCCGGCCAGCGCGAGGCGGCCAACCTGCTGCAGGCCCTGCCAGAAATCGACGCCATCTGGAACCACGACGACGACCAGGGCATCGGGGTACTGGCTGCGATCAGCCAGGCCAACCGGTCGGAGTTCATCATGGTCGGCGGTGCCGGTTCGCGGGCGGCGATGGAGGCGATCCAGGCCGACGACAGCGTGCTGAAGGCGACCGTCACCTACAGCCCGTCGATGGCCTCCTCGGCGATCTCGCTCGCCCGCCTGATCGCACAGGGCCGGGGCATGTCCGACCTGGTCGAGCTGCAGGTGCCCAAGGAGATCATCCTGGCCTCGGAGACCATCACCAAGGAGAACGCGAGCGAGTACCTGCCGCTCGGGTTCTGACCTTTTCGGGGAGGCTTACCTTGTCCGCTGAACACAACGAGCTGCGGGTCGGCATGGTCGGCTACGCGTTCATGGGCGCCGCGCACTCGCAGGCCTGGCGTACCGTGAACCGGGTCTACGACCTGCCGGCGCGGGTCCGGATGACCGCGGTGTGCGGCCGGGACGAGTCCAAGGTGGCCGAGGCCGCCGACCGGCTCGGCTGGGAGTCGCACACCACCGACTGGCGGGCGCTGATCGCTCGGGATGACATCGACGTGGTCGACATCTGTACGCCGGGTGACAGCCACGCCGAGATCGCCATCGCGGCGCTCGCCGCCGGCAAGCACGTGCTGTGCGAAAAGCCACTGGCCAACACGGTGGCCGAGGCACAGCAGATGGCCGACGCGGCCCGGGCCGCCCGGGCCGGCGGCGTCCGGTCGATGTGCGGATTCAACTACCGGCGGGTGCCGGCGGTGACGTTGATGCGTCAACTCGTCGCCGACGGCCGGATCGGAACGATCCGGCACGTGCGGGCGGTGTACCTGCAGGACTGGATCCTCGATCCGGACTTTCCGTTGGTCTGGCGGTTGCAGAAGGACAAGGCGGGTTCCGGGGCGCTGGGTGACATCGGTGCGCACATCATCGACGCCACCCAGTTCGTCACGGGCCAACGGATCGCCCGGGTGAGCGGGCTGACCGAGACGTTCGTCAAGCGGCGGCCGCTGCCAGCCGGTTCCAGCGGGCTTTCCGCTTCGGCCGGCGGCGGGTCCGCAGACGACGCCGAACCGGCCACCGGCGAGGTCACCGTCGACGACGCCGCGCTGTTCATGGCCCGGCTCGACGGCGGGGCGGTGGCCAGCTACGAGGCGACCCGCTTCGCCGCCGGACGCAAGAACGGGTTGCGGATCGAGATCAACGGCTCGCTCGGGTCGGTCGCGTTCGACTTCGAGCGGATGAACGAGCTGGAGTTCTTCGACGCCACCCGACCTGCGGCCGAGCAGGGCTTCACCCGCATCATCGTGACCGAACCGGAGCACCCGTACCTGTCCGCCTGGTGGCCGCCCGGCCACGGCATCGGGTACGAGCACTCCTTCACCCACCAGGCCCGTGACTTCGTCGCGGCGCTGGCGGCCGGAGACGACCCGACACCGTCCTTCGACGACGCCCTCCAGGTCCAGCAGGCGCTGGCCGCGGTGGAGGAGTCGGCCGGGCTCGGCGAATGGGTCACCGTGGACTCGGCGAAGACCACGGCACCGGCCTGAGCGACTCGACCTCGTCGAGACGCCTGGAACCGAGACTCCTCGTCCCGTGGGCGAGGGTCACCCGGCGCGGTTGCGCCCCGCGCCGGGTGATCCGCGGGTACGAGGACGGCTCGTCCGGCGTGACCGGATCGGGATTCCCCGGTCACGCCGGACGGCCAGCAGGGCGTACCAGATAGAGACTCTGGCGGACGTGGCACCGCGCCAGGGGTGAGGCACCAACCGTAACTGTCCGTCCACAACGGAATCAGTGCCCACGGTGAGGCGTGAGCCTCCCGAACCCCCGGAGGAACGACTGATGAGTAGATCCGCCCGGCGATGGCTTGCCGTCGCCGCGGGTGCGGCACTCGCCGCACCCATGATCACCACCGCGCCAGCGGTCGCCCACGACGGCCACGAGCACCACGACGACTACCAGGTGCTGGTCTACACCCACAGCGAGGAGGCGGCCCAGCCGTCGACCGCCAAGGGTGTCAACGCCATCCGTACACTCGGCAAGAACAACGGGTTCACGATCGACGTGTCCCGCAACGGGACCAGCTTCACCAGTGCGAACCTGGCCAACTACGCGGCCGTGGTGTTCATCAACAACACTGGTGACGTGCTCGACGACGCGCAGCAGGAAGCGTTCGAGGACTACATCAAGGCCGGTGGCGGGTACCTCGGCGTGCACCTCGCGGTGGACGCCGAGCCGGACTGGGCCTTCTACCGTGGTCTGGTCGGTACCACCTCGACCGGCACCACCGCCAACGGTGCTGGCGTCATCGACGTCGCTGACCGCTACCACCCGTCCACGGCGACGATGCCCCGCGAGGTGATCGTCGAGGACGAGTACCTCAACTACACCGGCAACGTCCGCGGTGTGCAGCACGTGCTGGTCAGCGTCGACCCGACGTCGCTGGACGGTAGCAGCATGGGCGCCGACCACCCGGTCTCCTGGTGCCAGGACTACCAGGGCGGCCGCTCCTGGTACACGGGTCTCGGCGCCTCGGCGGACACCTTCACCA
Organism: Solwaraspora sp. WMMA2101; assembly: GCF_049179175.1. NCBI lineage: Bacteria > Bacillati > Actinomycetota > Actinomycetes > Micromonosporales > Micromonosporaceae > Solwaraspora > Solwaraspora sp. WMMA2101. The sequence goes on from NZ_JBMHMA010000006.1 coordinate 5,374,049, forward strand.
TCGGGGCGGTCCGCAAGCACCTGCTCGGTGGCATCGAATGGGCTGCGGGCATCGCCGAGGGTGACTGCGGCGCGACCGTCGAGTCCAACTACGAGCGCGTCGTGCTCAACGACCAGCCCGGTGAGCCGATGACCCTCGCGGTGCTGCCCGACGGCCGGGTGCTGCACAACACCCGCGCCGGTGAAATCCGTCTGTACGACCCGTCGTCGGGGGCCAGCCCGGTCATCAACAACCTGGACGTCTACCAGCACGACGAAGACGGCCTGCAGTCGGTGACCCTCGACCCCAACTTCGCCGAGAACAAGTGGGTCTATCTCTACTACGCGCCACCACTGGACACTCCGGTGGACGACCCGGCCACCCCGGGCGTCAACGAGGGTGACGCGCCGGCCAACAGCGACGACCCGAGCGTCTGGGAGCCGTTCAAGGGCTACAACCTGCTCTCCCGGGTCAAGTTCGTCGAGGAGCCGACCCCGCACCTGGACATGTCGACCGAGCAGGAGATCATCAAGGTTGACGTCGACCGCGGGGCGTGCTGCCACGTGGCCGGCGAGGTCAAGTTCGACGGTCGGGGCCTGCTCTACCTCGTCACCGGCGACGACACCAACGCCAGTGGCTCGGACGGCTACACCCCGATCAACCGGTCGGCCACTCGGGGTCCGGCCTATGATGCCGCGCGCTCCTCGGCCAACACCAACGATCTGCGGGGCAAGGTGCTGCGGATCCGCGTCAAGGACGACGGTAGCTACAGCATCCCGGCCGGCAACCTGTTCCGGGAGTCGCAGGACGTCGATGACAAGACCCGTCCGGAGATCTTCCTGATGGGCCTGCGCAACCCCTTCCGGTTCGACGTCGACGACCGTGGCTTCGTCTACATCGGTGACTACTCGCCGGACTCGCGCAACCCGGACCCGCAGCGGGGCCCGGAGGGCACCGGCCGGTGGTTCGCGACCAAGACCGCAGGTAACTACGGCTGGCCGTACTGCTACTCGCCGACCCTGCCGTACGTCGACTACGACTTCGAGACGGGAACCTCGGGCGAGCCGTTCAACTGCGCCGCGCCGATCAACGACTCGCCGCGCAACACCGGTCTGAGTGTGCTGCCGCCGGTGGAGCAGCCGCAGTTCTGGTACACGTTCAACGCCACCACCACCTGCCGGGACAGCTACCTGGTCGACCCGGTCGGCAGCTGTGACTTCCAGTGGCCGGTGATCGGCACCGGCGGTGTCGGTCCGATGGGTGGCCCGATCTACAAGTACGACGAATCGCTGGAGTCGGAGTACAAGCTGCCGGCGTACTACCACGACACGGTGTTCTTCGGCGAGTTCAGCCGGGACCGGATGTTCAACATGCGGACCAACGGCAGTGGCAAGTTCTTCGGTGTCGAGGCGTTCCTACCCGGCTTCACCTTCGACAACCCGATGGACATGGAGATCGGCCCGGACGGCACCCTGTACGTGCTGGACTACGGTGACGGCTTCTTCCGGGCCAACCCGGATGCCTCGCTGTACCAGATCCGGTACGTCAAGGGCACCCGCGGTCCGGTCGCCGAGCTCGACGCGAGCCCGACGTCCGGGCAGGCCCCGTTGACCGTGCAGTTCTCCAGCGAGGGTTCGTTCAGCCCCGAGGTGGGCGAGACGATCAGCATCGCCTGGGACTTCGACGGGGACGGCACCACCGACTCCACCGAGGCCAACCCGTCGTACACCTACACCAGCAACGGCGTGTACTACGCCCAGCTGACGGTGAGCGACTCGACGGGTAAGCAGGCGACGCTCAGCCGCACCATCACGGTCGGCAACACCGCTCCGACGGTGGAGGTCACCCTCCCGGTGTCCGGTTCCTTCTTCAACTGGGGCGACACGGTGCCGTACGCGGTGACCGTCACCGACCCCGAGGACGGCAGCATCGACTGTGACCGGGTGGAGGTCACCTTCGTGCTCGGCCACGACGAGCACGGCCACCCGCAGACCAGCACCACCGGCTGCACCGGTACCCTGCCGACCCCGGCCGACGGTGCCGACCACGCTGGTAGCTACCTGTTCGGCGGCATCAGCGCCCGCTACACCGACCTGGGCGGCGGCGGCCAGCCGGCACTGACCACAGTCGGCCAGGCCACTATCCAGGTCTACCAGCAGCAGGCCGAGTACGCCCAGATCAAGCAGGGCGTCGAAACCTCCAACACCACCGACACCGGCGGCGGCCTGCACGTGTCCAGCATTGACGGCGACGACTACATCGCCTTCGATCCGATCAACCTTGACGGGATCGAGTCGCTGACCCTGCGGCACAGCCGAGGCTCCTCGTCGACCGTGGGTGACCCTCAGGCGGTCGTCGAGGTGCGGGTCGACGCGCCGGACGGACCGTTGGTGGCCAGCACCACGCTGAACGCCACCTCCGGCTCGCGTGACTGGACCAGTCACGACGTCGCGATCGACCACCCGGCCGGGACGCACCAGCTCTACCTGGTGTTCCGGACGGTGGACGGTGGTCCCGACAGCAACCTGGTCTACCTCAACTGGGTGCAGTTCAACCCGGCGAGCTGACCCCGGCCCGCGCCGCCGGGACCCGAACGGATCCCGGCGGCGCGGGTGACAACCCGGTAACTGCCGGGGGCGGGCGCACCAGCCGCCCCCGGCCAGGGACCACCAGCACGACCGCGGACCGACGTACCTGCCGGCCCGCACGCACGGCCAACGCGGGGGAGACAGGGCCGAACGCCGAACGTCCCTGTCTGCCACTGCCCCGTCCGTCCGGTCGACCGGGCCCGGCGACGGCGTCGTTGACGCCGACTTCGGTGCCGTCGACGGTGGTGCCACCCTGGCGCGCCCGGACGGACGGGGCCTCATCTGAATCGGCGGGGTCAGCTGACCCATCGCAGGACGAACCGCCGGCGGCGGGGGTTTGGAGGCAGGAATGCGAACCGGAGTCTGGCTGATCGGAGCCCGCGGCTCGGTCGCGGTCACCAGCATCGTCGGCGCGTTGGCACTGCGCGCCGGGCTGGCGGACGCCACCGGATGTGTCACGGAGCTGCCGCCGCTGCGCGGCCCGGCCCTGCCGGGCTTCGCCGACCTGGTCTTCGGCGGCCACGACATCGCCGCGACGCCACTGGTCAAGAAGGCCGACGCGCTGGCCAGCGCCGGAGTCGTACCGGTCCGGCTGGTCACCGCGCTGCACACCGAGCTGGCCGGGATCGAACCGCAGATCCGACCGCTGCCGGCCCTGGCCACCCAGGCCGAGACGGCGGCGGCCATCACCGCCGACCTGACCGGCTTCCGGGACCGGCACCAACTCGACCAGGTCGTCGTCGTCAACGTCTCCACCACCGAGCCGGCGCCGCCACCGCACCCGGCACATCAGCGCCTCGACGCGCTGGTCGAGGCGCTGGCCGGGCCGGAGCCGGTGCTGCCACCGAGCGCGCTCGCCGCGTACGCGGCACTGCAGGCCGGCTGCGGCTACGTCGACTTCACCCCGTCGACCGGCGCCCGGCTGCCCGCCCTCGCCGAACTGGCCCGGCAACGCTCGGCGCCGTACGCCGGGCACGACGGCAAGACCGGCGAGACACTGGTCAAGGCGGTGCTCGCGCCGATGTTCGCGCTACGCAACCTGCAGGTACGCAGCTGGTCCGGCAGCAACCTGCTCGGCGGCGGCGACGGCGCCAACCTGGCCGAGCCGGCGGCCAACGCCGCCAAATCGGCCAGCAAGCAGCGGGTGCTCGCCGAGATCCTCGGCTACCAGCCGCAGGGCCACACCCGCATCGAGTACGTCGACGACATCGGTGACTTCAAGACCGCCTGGGACCTGATCACCTTCTCCGGCTTCCTCGGCACCGCCATGCGGATGGAGTTCACCTGGCACGGCTGTGACTCGGCGCTGGCCGCCCCGTTGGTGCTGGACCTGGCCCGGCTGACCGCCGCGGCGCAGCACGCCGGACGCAGCGGACCCCTGCCCGAGCTGGGCTTCTTCTTCAAGGATCCGATCGGCGACGGCCCGCACGCCCTGGGCGATCAGTGGCGGGTGCTCGTCGAGTTCGTCGCCGACCTGCAGGACCGGGCGGCCGACGCCGGCGGGGCACGCTGATGTCGGTACGGTGGCGCGACCTCGCCGAGCTGGTCCGGGCGCCGGCGGCGTTGTCCGTACCGGGTGACGTGGTGGCCGGCGCGGCCGCCGCCGGTGGGCTCGGACCGCGTACCGCCGGCCTGGCCGGCGCGTCGGTCTGCCTCTACTGGGCCGGCATGGCCGCCAACGACTGGGCCGACCGGGAGCTCGACGCGGTCGAACGGCCGACCCGGCCGATCCCGTCCGGCCGGGTCGCGCCGGGCACCGCGCTCGCCGTCGCGGCCGGGCTCACCACCGCCAGCCTCGCGGTGACCGCCGCCGTCGGTGGCCGTCGGGCTCTCGCCGTCGGGGTGCCGTTGACCGCCGCCGTCTGGGCGTACGACCTGTGGGCCAAGAACACCGCCGCCGGGCCGGCGGTGATGGCGACCTGCCGGGGCCTGGACGTGCTGCTGGGGGCCGCCGGGTCCGGCCGGCTGCGGCCGGCGCTGCCCGCCGCGCTGGCGGTCGCCGCGCACACCTACACCGTCACCGAGCTGTCCCGCAGTGAAGTCAGTGGGGCCGACCCCCGGCTGCCGGCGGCGACGATCGCCGGCACCGCCGCGATCGCCGTGGCCGCCGTCGCACCGGCGGTCCGGCGACCCGCAGCGCCCGGGTCCACAGCGCCCGGGTCCACAGCGCCCGGGTCCACATCGGCCGGGGCCGGCCGCTGGTGGCGCGCGGCGGTCACCGCCAGCCTCGCCGGCTGGTACGCGGCCCGTTACGGTGCCGCGCAGGCGGCGGTGGCCCGCGATCCCGCACCGCACCAGGTGCAGGCCGCCGTCGGCGCCGGCATCGTCGGGCTGCCCGCCCTGCAGGGCGCGCTCACCGCCCGGTCGGCGGCGACGGCCACCGGCGCGGCGACCCTGGTCGGGCTCGCCGTGGCCGCCGCCGCACCGCTGGGCCGGCGGCTGGCCCGCCTGGTGTCGCCGACATGAGCGCCGACCCGAGCGCCGCCCTCAGCGTCGACCCGAGCGTCGACACGTTGGCCGGGCTGCGGTTCGGCTACGGTACCAACGGTTTCGCCAACCACCGGTTGACCGACGTGCTGGCCCTGCTCGCCGACCTCGGCTACCAGGGCGTCGCCCTCACCCTCGACCACGACCACCTCGACCCGTACGCCCCCGATCTGCCCGCCACGGTGACCCGGGTCGCCGACCGGCTGCGTGACCTGGGCCTCGCGGTGGTCGTCGAGACCGGCGCGCGGTACCTGCTCGACCCGTGGCACAAGCACGCCCCGACCCTGCTGCACGACGCGGCCGCGCACCGGATCGACTTCCTGCGCCGGGCCGTGGCGATCGGCGCCGACCTCGGCGCGGAAGCGGTCTCCTTCTGGTCCGGGGTACGCCCGGCCGAGGTCGACGACGCCACCGCCTGGCAACGGCTGGTCGCTGGCTGCGCCTCCGTGGTCGACGCCGCCGACACCGCCGGCGTCACCCTCGGCTTCGAACCCGAACCCGGCATGCTGGTGGCCGACATCGCCGACTGGCGGCGGCTGCGTACGGCACTCGGTGATCCGGCGCGGTTCGGCATCACCCTCGACATCGGGCACTGCCGTTGCCTGGAGCCGCTGCCGGTGCCGCAGTGCGTCACCGAGGTGGCCGCGCACCTGGTCAACGTTCAGATCGACGACATGCGCCGGGGCGTACACGAGCATCTCGAGTTCGGCACCGGCGAGATCGACTTTCCGCCGGTGCTGGCCGCCCTCGGCGCGGCCGGCTACCGGGGCCTGGTCGCCGTCGAACTGCCCCGGCACTCGCACGCCGCCCCGGCGGTCGCCGCCCACTCCATCGAGTTTCTCCGTGCCGCCCAGCGCCGGGCCCTCGCCGGCACCGGCACCCGCGCGGCAGCCGGCACCGGCACCCGTGACGAAGGAGGCAAGTCGTGAACCAGCCCACCGCGACCGCCGACCCCACCACCGTCGTGGCGCGACTCGTCGCCGCGCTGCACGACGTACCCGATCCGGACTGGCTCGCGCAGGCGCGGACCCGGATCGTGGCCGACCCGGCCGCCCTGCCGACGCTGTTCGCCGCGGTCGGCCGCCGCTGCGGCCGTGCCGACCTGGCCGGCGCGCCCGGCTGGAGCGCCGACGTCGCCGCCCGGGCGGTGCTGCTGGCCGATCTGGCCACCGTCACCGACGCGCAGACGCTGGCCGTCGCGGTGACCGACTGCTACCAGTACGGCGATGCCGCCGAACGCCGGGCGGTGCTCACCGCACTGCCGTTGCTGCCGATCGGTGACCGGGCGGTGCCGCTGCTGCACGACGCGATCCGTACCAACGACACCCGCCTGCTGGCCGCCGCGCTCGGCGACTACGCCCGCCACCTGGACCAGCCGGCGTGGCGGCAGGCGGTGCTGAAGTGCGTCTTCACCGGGGTGCCGCTGGCCGCCGTGCACGACCTCGACGCCCGCGCCGACGGCGAGCTGCTGATCATGCTGACCGGACTGCACGACGAACGGGTCGCCGCCGGCCGGGCCCTGCCCGACGACGCGCTCGCCCTGCTGCGGCGACTGGAATCCGCCGCAGCGGACACGACCACCCGACAGGAGGGGTGAATGCGCATCTTCGACCCGCACATCCACATGACCTCGCGGACCACCGACGACTACCAGGCAATGGCCGACGCCGGGGTCCGTGCCCTGGTCGAACCGGCGTTCTGGCTCGGCCAGCCGCGCACCAACGTCGGCTCCTTCGTCGACTACTTCGACTCCCTGCTGGGGTGGGAACCGTACCGGGCCAGCCAGTTCGGCATCCGGCACTTCGCCACGCTGGCGTTGAACCCGAAGGAGGCCAACGACCCCCGCTGCACGGGTGTGCTCGACGTGCTGCCCCGCTACCTGGTCAAGGACGGGGTGGTCGCGGTCGGTGAGATCGGCTACGACTCGATGACCCCGGCCGAGGACGAGGCGTTCGCCGCCCAGTTGGCGTTGGCCCGCGCGCACGAGCTGCCGGCCATGGTGCACACCCCGCACCGGGACAAGGCCCGGGGCACCGAACGGACCCTCGCGGTGGTCGCCGAGTCCGGCATCGCACCCGGCCGGGTCGTCGTCGACCACCTCAACGAGGTGACGGTCGGGCTGGTCAAGGAGTCGGGCTGCTGGATGGGTTTCTCGATCTACCCGGAGACCAAGATGTCCCCGCCGCGAATGGTCGAGATCCTCAAGCAGTACGGCCCGGAGCGGATCCTGGTCAACTCGGCCGCCGACTGGGGCCGATCCGACCCGCTGCTGACCCGCAGGACCGGCGAGGCGATGCTGGCCGCCGGCTTCAGCGACGACGACGTCGACCGGGTGCTGTGGCGCAACCCGGTGGAGTTCTACGGCCAGTCCGGTCGGCTGGACCTGGGCGACGTCGTCGCCCCCGCGCCGACCTTCGAAGGCAGTTCGATCATGCGCGGTGGTGGCTGATGCGGCTCTCCGACCGGCACCGCCGTACGGTCCACCTCAGCTACTGCACCAACGTGCACCCGGCCGAGGACCTCGCCGGGGTGCTCGACCAGCTCGACACGTACGCGGTGCCGGTGCGCGCGCAGCTGGCCGCCGACCCGCTCGGCCTCGGGCTGTGGCTGGCCGCGCCGGCCGCCGCCGCGCTGAACGCCGACCCGGCGGCCCGCCGCCGGCTGCGGGCCGCGCTCACCGACCGGGGCCTGGAAGTGGTCACCCTCAACGGATTCCCGTACGAGGCGTTCCAGGCGCCGGTGGTCAAACACGCCGTCTACCACCCGGACTGGGCCGACCCGCGTCGGCTCGACTACACGTTGGCGCTGGCCCGGATCCTCGCCGACCTGATGCCCGACGACGCCGAGCGCGGCTCCATCTCCACCCTGCCGTTGGCCTGGCGCGAGCCGTGGGACCGCGACCGGGCCGACGCCTGCGCCCGGATGCTGGACCGGTTGGCCGCCGGACTGGCCGACGTCGAACGGGAGACCGGCAGGGCCGTCCGGGTCGGCTTCGAACCCGAACCGGGCTGCGCCGTGGAGACCACCGCCCAGGCCGCGCAGCTGCTGGCCGGCGTCGACACCGACCGGCTCGGCGTCTGCGTCGACCTGGCTCACCTGGCCTGCGCATGGGAGGAGCCGGTCGCTGCGGTCGGCCGGCTGCGGGCCGCCGGGCTGCCGGTGGTCAAGGTCCAGGTGTCGGCCGCGCTGGAGGTCACCGACCCGGTCCGCGACCGGTCCGCGATCGCCGGGTACGTCGAACCACGGTTCCTGCACCAGACCCGGTCGGGTGTTGCCGGGGCGACCGACGATCTCGATGCCGCACTCGACGCCGCGCTGCCCGGCCCGTGGCGGGTGCACTACCACGTGCCGCTGCACGCCGCGCCGGTCGCGCCACTGGCCGCAACGATGCCGCAGCTGCGAGCCGGTCTGGCCGCGGTCGTCGACGGCACCGACTGCGACCACTTCGACGTGGAGACCTACACCTGGGGGGTGCTGCCGCAAGGGCAACGCCCCAGCGGGCCGGCGCAGCTCGCCGCCGGGATCGCCGCCGAGCTCGCGCAGGCCCGCGACGAACTGGTCGCGCTCGGCCTGGACGCCCGCACCCGTACCGCCGCCGGATCGGAGGCCACATGAACCCGCTGCTCGTGCTCGACGTGGTCGGGCTGACCCCCCGGCTGCTGCGCCACATGCCCCGGCTCGCGGCGCTGGCCGACACCGGTTTCCAGGCCGAACTCGGCACCGTCCTGCCGGCGGTCACCTGCTCGGTGCAGTCGACGTTCCTCACCGGTGAGACGCCGGCCGGGCACGGCATCGTCGGCAACGGCTGGTACTTCCGCGACCTCGGTGAGGTGTTCCTGTGGCGCCAGCACAACGCCCTGGTCGGCGGGGAGAAGCTGTGGCACGCCGCCCGCCGGGTCCGCCCCGAATACACGGTGGCGAACATCTGCTGGTGGTACGCCATGGGTGCGGACGTCAACTGGACGGTCACGCCCCGGCCGATCTACCACGCCGACGGGCGCAAGGACCCGGACTGCTACACCGACCCGCCGGAGCTGCACGACGAGTTGACCGGCCGGCTCGGCACGTTCCCGCTCTTCTCCTACTGGGGTGCGGGTGCCGGCCTGGTGTCGTCGGAGTGGATCGCGAAGGCGACCCGGCAGATCATGGCCGACCATTCGCCGGACCTGACCCTGGCGTACCTGCCGCATCTCGACTACGACCTGCAACGGTACGGCGGCGACGGTCCGCACGCGCAGCGGGCGGCGGCCGAACTCGACGCGGTGCTCGCCCCGCTGCTGGACGCGGCGGCGGCGCGCGGCACGACCGTGGTGGCGTTGTCCGAGTACGGCATCACCGACGTGTCGCAGCCGGTGCACGTCAACCGGTTGCTGCGTGCCGAAGGTCTGCTGCGGGTCTACACCCAGGCCGGAATGGAGTACCTCGACCCGTGGACGTCGCGGGCGTTCGCCGTCGCCGACCATCAGATCGCCCACGTGTACGTACGGGATCCGGCCGACGTGCCGGCGGTGGCCGCGCTCTGCGCCGGGCTGCCCGGGGTGGCGCAGGTCCTCGACGCCGACGGCAAGGCGGCGGCCGGGCTGGACCATCCGCGCTCCGGCGAACTGGTGCTGGTCGCCGAGCCGCAGGCCTGGTTCACCTACTACTACTGGCGTGACGACGCGGCGGCCCCGGACTTCGCCCGGTTGGTGGAGATCCACCGCAAACCCGGCTACGACCCGGCGGAGCTGCTGTTCGACCCGGCCAATCCGGGCGCGGCGAAGGCGCGGGCGGCGATCGCCCTGGCCCGCAAGAAGGTCGGCCTGCGGTACACGATGAACGTGGTCGGACTGGACGCCGGCGCGCGGGCGGTCCGTGGCTCGCACGGCCGGCTGCCGGCCGATCCCGCCGACGGTCCGGTGCTGCTCTGCTCGGACCCGGCGGTGGCCCGTGACCGCGTCGCCGCCACCGAGGTCAAGTCGTTGCTGCTGGAGTTGGCCGGCCTCGGCGACGCGGTGCGTGCCCCGGCGACGGAGGCGGCCCGGTGACCGTCGCCCCGGCCCGCCCCGGCAGCGTGTCGCCGCTGCGGGCCCGGTGCGACGCGGAGTTGACGGCGTTCCTGGACCGGCAGGACCCGCACTGGCCGGACGGGGCACCGCGCGGGGTGTACGACACATTGCGCCGGTTCGTTCTGGTCGGCGGTAAGCGGCTGCGGCCCACGTTCTGCTACTGGGGGTGGCGCGGTGCCGGCGGCGCCGACTGCCGGGAGATCGTCGCGGCCGCCGCCGCGCTGGAGATCTTCCACGCGTTCGCGCTGATCCACGACGACATCATGGACGGCAGCGACTGCCGTCGGGGTGAGCCATCGGTGCACCGGGTCTTCGCCGACCTGCACACCCGGTCGGCCTGGCGGGGCGATTCCGGCCGGTACGGGCACAGTGCCGCGCTGCTCTGCGGTGACCTCTGCGCCGCGTGGGCGGACCAGATGTTCCACGAGTGCGGCCTCGACGCGGAGCAGATCCGGCGCGGCTACGCGGTCTTCGCCGGGATGCGCACCGAGGTGATCGCCGGTCAGTACCTGGACCTGGTCTCCGGTGTCGGCGACGGTTCGGTGGCCAGTGCGCTGACGGTAATCCGGATGAAAGCCGCCAGATACACGGTTACCCGACCATTGCAGATCGGTGCTGCCCTAGCTGGGGCTGGACCTGAACTGCTGGCCGCGTACGCTGCCTTCGGTGATCCACTGGGCGATGCCTTTCAGCTCCGCGACGACGTACTCGGGGTGTTCGGCGATCCCACGGTCACCGGCAAGTCGGTGCTCGACGATCTGCGAGAGGGCAAGTCGACGGTGATGATGGCGCTGGCCCGCAACATGGCGGACCGTGGTCAGACCGTGCGGCTGCGAGAACTGTTCGGCAACCCGGAGCTGGACGCCGCCGGGGCCGACGAGCTGCGCACGATCATCGTCGACACCGGGGCGCTTGAGGCGATCGAGCAGATGATCCGGATTCGTACCCAGGAAGCGGTGACCATTCTCGTCGATGCGTCGTTGACCCCCGAGACGCGTACGGAATTGACCGCCCTGGCTGAGTCGGTGGCTGAGCGGCAGCGCTGACCAGCAGATCCCAAGGAGGCATCGTGGCCATCCCCCATCAGGTTACTGGGAATTCCCGCCCGGTCGACCAGGAAGGTGCCGAGACCGGCACGGGGTACCGGCCCCTGCGCATCGCCATGATCGGCCAGAAGGGGATGCCCGCGACCTACGGCGGGATCGAGCGGCACGTCGAGGAGCTCGCCAGCCGGCTGGCCGGCCGGGGCCACGACGTCACGGTCTACTGCCGGCCCAGCTACGGCTCCGTGCCGATGGACCGATACCGGGGCGTACGGCTGCGTCAGGTACGGACGGTTGCCAGCAAACACCTCGACGCCATCGTGCACTCCACCACCTCCACCCTCGCCGCCATGCGCGAACGGCCCGACATCGTGCACTACCACGGACTCGGCCCCGGCCTGGTCGCGCCACTGCCGCGCTACCTCGCCCGCAGCAAGGTCGTCCTCACCGTGCACGGCCTCGACCAGCAGCGGGCCAAGTGGAGCCGGCTCGCTCAGACCGTCCTCGGCACCGCCCACTGGCTCTCCGGCTACGTACCCGACGCCCGGGTCGCCGTCTCCCGGGGGCTGGCCAGCCACTACCAGACCCGGTTCGGCAGCCTGGCCAACTACATCCCCAACGGGGTCAGCACCCCCCGGCAGGTCCCGGCCCGGCACATCGGTTCCCGGTTCGGCCTCACCCCCGGGCGCTACCTGCTGATGGTCGGCCGGCTCGTTCCGGAAAAGTCGGCGGACCTGCTGGTCCGCGCGTTCCGTCAGGTCGACACCGACATCCGGTTGGCCATCGTCGGCGGGTCGTCGTTCAGCGACGACTTCGTCGCCCGGGTCCGCGCCGAAGCGGTCGACGACCCGCGGATCGTGTTCACCGGCTTCGCCTACGGCGACCTGCTCGCCGAGCTCTACTCGCACGCCGCCGGGTTCGTCCAGCCGTCCCGGCTGGAAGGGCTGCCGCTGACCCTGCTGGAAGCCGCCTCGTACGGTCTGCCGGTGATCGCCAGCGACATCACCCCGCACGTCGAGGTGCTCACCACCGACGGACCCGGCCACCGGATCTTCCGCGACGGCGACACCGACGACCTGGTCCGGGCACTGCGCCAACTGGTCACCGACCCGGCCGGCGAGCGGGTCGGAGCCCAGGCCCTACGCGACCGGGTCACCAGCGAGTACACCTGGGACGCCGCCGCCACCGAACTCGAGACGCTCTACCACGAACTGCTGCAACCGCGTCGGACACCGCTGATCCGGCCCCGCCGTAAGGTCCGGTCGGAACCAGACGGCTGATGCGCACTCCCGGCGTGTCGGCCCATACTCCCTCATCGGGGACCCGACTAGATTTCAGGCGACCCTGACGGGCCGTTTCCAGGCGACGGAACAGCGGATCGGCGTGCGGTGACCACAACACGACACGAGCCCCGGCCAGCGGGTCGGGTGCCGGACGACGCCATGGCGTCCGGCGGCTCCGCCGTACCCGGTCATGCCCGACCCGCGCGGACGGCCGGGCGGGTGCTCAGCCTGCTCGCCGCGGTGGCCGCCGCCGCCGTCGCGGTCGCCGCCGGCCTGGCGCTCGCCGCCGGGGACCGGCGCGGCGTGGTCCTGCCGCTGGCGCTGACCGCCGGCCTCGCCGTCGGGGTCCTGGCGATGACCCGGTTCTCCGGGTACGTGATCCTGATGCTCGCCGTGCGGCCCCTGCTGGACGTGGTCAAACTCAGCGGACCCACGGCCGGGCGGGCAGACACCGAGCAGGCGTCCCGGCTGACCGACCCGTCGACGATGGTGGCGGTGCTGTTCCTGCTCGCCGCCGGGCTCTGGCTCGCCGCGCAGTTGCGCCGCCGGGGCCGGCTGCGCGGCTCCCCGCTGGGCTGGGCGATGCTGCTCGTCGGGGCGACCGCCCTGGTCAGCGCGTTCGGTGCGGACCGGCCGACGCCGAGCCTGCTGGAAGCGCTGCGGATCATGACCGTCGTCGTCATGTTCGTCGTTCTCGAGCAGTTGATGCCCGACCGGGCGGCGATCCGGCGGATCCTGATCGCCTGCTACGCCTCGCTGGCCCTGGCTCTGCTCTACACCGTGCTGACCAGCGCCTTCGGGCAGGTGCCGTCCGAGGTCAAAGGTGAGTTCATCCGGGTCAGTGGCCCGTTCAGCCAGTCCACCACCTTCGGCCGGTACCTGATGTTCCTGGTGATCTTCGGGTTCGCGATCTACCGGTTCCTGGCCCGGCGGGCCCAGGTGGCGCTCGCCGTACTGCTCGGGCTCTCCCTGATCTTCCTGATGCTCACCAACACCCGGTCGGCGATCCTCGGCGCGGCACTCGGCCTGATCGTCGTCGCGCTGCTGCACCGCAGCGGCCGGATGCTGGCGACCCTGCTGATCGTCGCGGTCGCCGGGGTCAGCCTGCTGCCGTCGGTGGGTGACCGGTTCGCCCAACTCGCCCAGGACCGGCCGACCGGCGGCGGCCCGACCGGCAACACCCTGCAGTGGCGGGTGGGCTACTGGGCGGAGATCATCCCGCTCGCCAACCGCAACCCGGTCACCGGCATCGGGCCCAACATGACCCAGCACGAGACACCGCAGGCCAAGAAGCCACACAACGACCTGCTCCGGGCGTACGTGGAAACCGGGCTCGCCGGCCTGCTCGCCTACCTGGCGATGCTGCTGTTGCTGCTGCACACCGCCCGGACCGCGCTGCGCCGCGCCCCACCGGGCAGTCTGGAACGGGGCGTCGCCGTCGGATTCGCCGGCTGCGCCGTATCGTTCATCGCGGTCAGCCTCGGCTCGAACGTCATCTCCAACGTGGTGACACTCTGGTACTTCGTCGCCTTCGCCGCTGCCGCCAGCGCCATCGCCCACGGCCGGGCCGCCACTGCGTCGGTGGCCGCCCCGGCACCACCAGTCCGGTACGAGTAGTAGGAGCCCATAGCGTGGAGATCGTCGACTACCTGCGCATCGCGCGCCGGCGGCTGTGGCTGCTGGTCGGTGTGCCGGTCCTGGCCGCCGGAGCGGCCGCGACGCTGGTGCTGATCGCCCCGCAGCAGTACACCGCCACCGCCTACGTGGCCGCCCCGGCCCTGGTGGGCGGGGCCGCCGCGCAGCAGTACACCGGCAACCAGGCCGCCAACCAGTTCGCGGCCGCGTTCAGCGCCGCCGCCACCTCGCCCCGGGTGGTCGACGAGGTCGCCGCCGACACCGGGGTGGCCGCCAACCGGTTGCGCTCCGGGCTGGCGGTCAGCCAGGTCGGGGCGAGCAGCCAGATGGAGATCGCGTACACCTCGCCGGACCGCGCGTCGGTCGCCCCGGTGCTCGCCGCGACCACCGAACGCGCGCTGGCCTTCCTCTTCTCCTCGCAGGTCGCGATCGCCACCGAGCAGGTCACCGCCGCCAGCACCGACGTGGCCGAGGCGACCGCCGCGATCACCGCCTGGGAGAAGGAGAACAAGGTCACCCAGCCGGACAAGATCTACCAGGCGACCCTCAACGAGATGGCCAGCCTGCGGCAGCAGCGGCTGCAGATGCAGGCGGTCGGCAACGGCCGGGGCGCCGACGCCGCCACCGACGCCATCGAGGCCGGCCAGAAGCAGCTCGACACGATCGGCCCGAAACTGCCCGACTACCAGGCGCTGATCGCCCAACGCGACGCCGCCACCAGCGCGCTCTCCTCGGCCCGGCAGGGCCTGCAGGCGGCGCGGGCGCAGGTACAGGCCGCCGACCCGGCGGAGGTCGCCAGCGTCGGCGCGGTCCGTGCGGTCTCCCGGACCACCAGCCTGATCAACGCCACCGTGCCGGTCGCCGGCGCCGGACTGCTGCTCGCCGTGGTCCTGGTCGCGATGCTGGAACTGCTGGCCCGCAACCGGGCCGGTGACCCGCCGACGTCGGGCACCGACACCCCGGTGCCGCCGCCGGGGCCGCGCCCCACCGGCGGTGACGAGACCCGGGAGATCCCGGTGGCCCGGGTGGGCCGGGCCACGCCGGCCGGGCAGCTCTCGCGCGGCGGCGGCCGGGTGTACGGGTCAGGTGGCGCGCTCGAACCGCAGCCGGGGCGGTGACGTGCCCGCCGGGGTCACGCCGTCGACCGCTGGCGCCGAGTCCGGCGACCAGCACATCCGGGGAATGGCCCGCGGCGGCGGACTGAACCTGGTCGGAGCCGTCCTCAACCAGGGCGCGGTCTTCCTGGTCATGCTGCTGCTGGCCCGGTTCCTCGGGATCAGCGAGGTCGGCCAGTACGCCCAGTGCTACGCGGTGCTGGCCCTGCTCAGCCTGCTGTCGCTGTCCGGGTTCCGGGCCGGGCTGACCCGGTTCGTCGCCGTACACCTCGCCGACGACGACCCGGCGGCGATCCGTGGCACCATCCGGCTCGGCCTGGCCATCTCCGCCGGCTCGGCGACCGCGATCGCGGTCGCCCTGGCCCTGGCCGCACCGGCGTTGGCCGCCGCGCTCAACGACCCCGGACTGGTCACCGGGCTGCGCCTGGTCGCGTTGACCCTGCCGGCGCTGACCGTCTGCGAAGCGGCGCTCGCCGCCACCCGGGGCTGGCGTACCCAGCGCCCGTTCACCCTGATCGGGCAGATCTACGAACCGGGTACCCGGCTCCTACTGACCGCCCTGGCCCTGATCCTCGGGGCCGGCGTCACCGGCAGCTACTGGGCGTTGGTCATCGCCGGCTGGTCGGCCGCCCTGCTGGCCCTCGGCGCCCTGGCCCGGCTGATGCGCAAGGTCGCACCGGGCCCGGTCGTCTACCGGCCCCGGCAACTGTTCAGCTTCTCCACGGTCAGCTGGCTGTCGTCGCTGTCGTCGACCGGGCTGATCTGGGTCGACACCCTGATGCTGGGCTTCTTCGCCAACGACGAGATCGGCGTCTACAACGTCGCCACCCGGCTGGTCACCGTCGCGATCTTCGTCCTCGCGCCGATCAACGCCGCGTTCGGGCCGTACCTCGCGTACCTGCACCACCAGGGGCGGGCCGACGAGGTACGGCGGATCTACGGTGCCGCGACCGGCTGGGTGGTCCGGCTGTCGCTGCCGGCGTTCGTGGCGCTGCTGGTCTTCCCGGAGAGCCTGCTGACGGTCTTCGGCGGCGGGTTCGCCGCCGGGGCGGCGGTCACCCTGATCCTCGCCGTCGGGCAGCTGGTCAACGCGGCCACCGGACCGTGCGGCACGGTGCTGAACATGTCCGGCCGGGTGGCGATCAACATGTACGACAACATCGCCGCCCTGCTGCTGAACATTCTGCTCAACCTCTGGCTGATTCCGGCGTACGGGATCATCGGCGCGGCGATCTCCTGGGCGATCTCCCTCGCGGTGGTCAACATCGCCCGGGTGCTGCAGGTCCGGGCCCTGATCCACGCGGTGCCGGTCACCGTCGGCATGCTCAAGGGGTTCGCCGCCGGGCTGGCCGCGTTCGCCGCCGGCCTGGTCGTCCGGCTGCTGCTGCCCGGCTGGCCGGAGCAGCTGCTGGTCGGGCTGCCGGTGGTGGTGGTGACCTACGTCGGGGTGGTGCTGGCGCTGGGCCTGAGCCGGGAGGACGTCATGGTGCTGCGTACCCTGCGCCGGGGCGGCCGTGGTCGGCGCGGTGCCGGCGGCAGCCGTGGCGGTGACGGCGCTGGCGGCGGCCGTGGCGGTGACGGCGCTGGCGCGGGCGGGTTGCCCGGCCAGAGTGGACCGGACCCGTCGGCGGCGAACCTGGCGGAGGTGCCGCGATGACCACCGGAAACCGGACCGCGACCGACCGGCTGCGCCGCACCGTACGCGGTGCGCGGGCCTGGGCGCGGTCGGTGGTGCCCGGCCAGCTCGGCGCACCGCCCGACTTCCTGATCATCGGTGGGCAGCGCTGCGGCACCACCTCGCTGCACCACTACCTGGCCGCGCATCCGCAGGTGCGTCCGGCCACCGGCAAGGAACTGCAGTACTTCAGCATCCACCATGGACGCGGCGAACGCTGGTACCGGGCACACTTCCCCGCCCGCCCGGCCGGGGTACGCAGCTTCGAGGCCAGCCCGTACTACCTGTTCCACCCGAGCGTGCCGGCCCGGGTCGCCGCCGGCCTGCCGCAGGCCCGCTGCATCGCCCTGCTGCGGGATCCGGTCGAGCGGGCCTACTCGCACTACCTGCACACCCGCTCGTACGGGGCCGAACCGCTGTCGTTCGCCGACGCGGTCGACGCCGAGGAGCAGCGGCTGGCCGACGCGCTGCGCGACGGGCCGGACAGCCCGACCGCGCACACCGCCCTGCGCAACTATTCGTATCTGGCGCGGGGGCGCTACGCCGAGCAGCTGCGGCGCTGGTACGCCGTACTGCCGGCGGACCGGCTGCTGGTGCTGCGCAGCGAGGACATGTACGCCGACCCGGCCGGCGTCTACGACCGGGTGCTGCGCTTCCTCGACCTGGATCCGTTCACCCCGGCGGCGTTCGCCCAGCACACCCGGCGGACCGACCGGGGGCCGGGGGAGTTGACCGACTCGCTACGCACCCAGCTCGGCGACTACTTCGCCCCGTACAACGCCGACCTCGCCGACCTGCTCGGCTGGCCGCACACCTGGTCGCCCCGGAGCTGACCGGATCGTCCACGGTCAGGTCAGTGGCGGGCACGGAGCGCGTAGACCGCGTACCTGCCGGTTCCACTGTCCACCTCGGCTATCTGGAGGTCGGTGACCGGTACGGCGAACCGCTGCCCGACCCCGCCGCTGCCGGCGTCGGCCCACACCTCGACCGTCCCGCTCGCGGGTAGCTCCCGTGGGCCTACCACCAGAACTGTGCTTGGCATGTCACGTCTCCCTGTGTCTCCGCCCTGCGCCGGGAAGTCGGTCACGACATCCCGGTGACGGGGCTTCCTGTCGGATGAGACCCAGGATGACAAACTTGCATATGCATGTCAACGGTTGCAGGTGTCAGTCGGTGTGTGCTGTCAGATCGAAGTGATTCACCAGCTCGTAGACTCCTGCATCCAGCACCATCCGGTTGACCTCGACGCACCGGTCGCCGGACCTCGCGTACCGGGTGATCTGCAGCACCGTCGCCCTGTTGCGTGCGATGTCCAGGTCGTCAATCTCGTCCGGATGTGGCGGCCGGGCGACGACCCGCTCCTCGAACCTGGTCGGTTTCCATCCTTGATCTTCAAGCCGGCCGTACACCCCGCCCGGGCCGGAGTTCTTGTAGACGATCGCCGTGCCCCGTGCGAGCTCGACGGGGAAGTAGGACGCCGATATCTGGACGCGGCGACCTTCCACCCAGTGCACCCGCTTGCGGCGAACCACCGGATCGCCCTCATCGACGCCGAAGGCTGCGGCAACGAAATCGGGTGCCGGAAGCTCGTCGACCTCGACGTCGGTGCGGATCGGGCGGTCGCCGGCATCATGCTGATGGATGGTTCGCCCCAGCTGTTTCGAGCTGTCCAGGCGATCTGGCATGACCCGTTCGAGTCGGGCGAACCAGCCCTTGACGATGCCGGGGGCGCCGCGCCGCGAGGTGACAAGTCCTTCCGCCCTCAGCGCGTTGAGCGCCTGCTGTGCTGCCCCTCTGCCGACGCCGAATCTGTCCATGACGGCGTTGGCGGTAGGCACCCTGTCGCCTTCGGCGAGTTCGCCGGTCCGGATCTCCTCACGGAGGTGAGCAGCGACGGTTTCGGCTGTTTCACCGGCTTCTGCCATGGTTCACCACCAAGTGTCTCCTGAAAGTTTCACATGCCGGAGAGTACAGCGGAGGCGTACCCGCTACTTCATATGCTTGGGCGGCACGGACGACGAGGGAGGAGACCACGTCGTGGAGATCTCGAGTGCCACCCCGTTGGTGCCGAGCGGCGGGCCGGCCCCGCGTACCGCGCCGACCGGCAACTACTCCGGGGTGTGGCTGTCCCGGTACGAGTACCACAGCTCAGGTCGTGGTGCCATGTTCACCGGTCGGCACTACGTGGTGCTGCTGCAGCACGGCGACCGGCTCACCGTACGCAGTCTGCCCGGATCCTCCGACGCGCCACTCACCATGGACCTCACCGTCGACGGCAACGTGGTCACCGGGACCTGGGTCGAGCAGACCGCACCGCACGGCTACTACCGGGGTGCCCGTTACCACGGTGCGATTCAACTCCTGGCCGAGCCGACCGGGCGTCGGTTGAGCGGCAAGTGGATCGGATTCGGCAAGGAGATGGACGTCAACACCGGCCCGTGGGAGCTGATCTTCCAGGACGCCAGTACGAACAAGGCGACTCTGGCGGCCTACGACCGCCGCCCCGCGCCGGAGCAGCCGACCGCTGCCTCATGATCAGTTGTCGTATCTACGGCCGACACGCCGTTGCGAGCCCGTAAATACGACAACTGATCATGACGGACCGATAGCACATCACCGAGGCCGGCGCCGCCCGCTCCACAGCCGAGCCGTCTGTCCACAACCAACACGCGTCCGGTCGTGCCACAGACCGCTGCCGGGGCATCGTCGACGGTCATGGACCCAGTGCTCGACGCACTCCTGCGCCGTACCGGGGGAGTGGTGACCCGCAACCAGGTGTCCCAGGTGCTGCCCCGCTGGGCACTGGAGAACGCGGTCGCCGCCGGCCGGCTCCGCCACGTGCTGCCGACCGTCTACGTCGCCACCGACCTGCTCGACCACAACCGTTCCGGAGCTCCGCAACTGAGCGATCTCGGACCGCAGTCGCGACGACGTGCGGTACTGGCCTACGCCGACGGTAGGGCCGCGTTCAGCCACACCACCGCACTCGAGCTCTGGGGGCTGCGCCGGCAACCCGCTGACGAGGCACTGCACCTGACGGTGCCGTACGGCGCGGGCATGCGCAGCCGGGCCGGGCTGACGGTGCACCACCGGCGGGGGTTCGTCGTCGGTCCGCCGCAGGTGGTGGTGCGGGGCGGAGAACCGGTGGTACGGCTGGAGCGGAGTCTTGTCGAGTCCTGGCCGCTGCTGCCGGCCGCCGACCGGCCGGCTCCGCTGATCCGAGCCGTCAACGACAGGTGGACGAACGCGGGCCGGCTCATAGCGGCCCTCGACGAGCTGCCCCGGCTCACCGACCGGGCCGCGTTGTGGACGCTACTGGCGAAGCTGGCCGCCGGCTGCCGCAGCCAGTTGGAGATCTGGGGACACGATCACGTCTTCGTCGGCGCCGGCATGCCCGCGTTCCGACGCCAGCAGATGGTCCGGGTCGACGGCGGCCGCACCGTCTACCTGGACGTGTACGCCGAACGGGAACGGGTCGACTTCGAGCTCGACGGGGCGGCGTCGCACGGCAGCCCAGCCCAGCGTGAGATCGATCTGCGGCGCGACGCGCTGCTCGCGGCCGCCGGCATCCAGGTGGTCCGGTTCGCGCACCGCCGCCTGATCCACGAACCGCAGCAGGTCCGCCGGGAGATCTTGGCCATCCTCGACCGCCGCCGCTGATGCGGCTCAGTGCCGGCCGACGCTCACCTCGGCGGCGAAGAACCGTTCCAGGAACTCTGCCTGTTCCGCCAGCGTGCCGGGCGGGACGCTGCGAAACCAGCCCACCTCGTCAGCCTGCTCGTCGGCGGTCAGCCGGTCGCCGCTCGGCGTCGCTTCGAACGCGATGCCAACAGGCCAGCCACGGTATCCCTCCCGCAACAGTGACGGGTACTCGATGTATCCGAGCATTCGGCCAACCGTCACGGCAACCCCGAGTTCGCGCCGGGCGACCCGCCGGACCGCGTCGTGGAGGTGTTCGCCGAAGTACACCGTCCCACCGGGTAGGTGCCATTTCCCCTGGGCCGGCGGAACAGCCCGCCTGGTCAGCACGACACCGCGAGAGTCGACGCACACCACCTCGGCGGTCAGTCGCGGCACTCTGCTGTAGATGTCGGCGAACTCGGCGGCCGAGAACGGATGCTTCTCCACCTGACCGACATTACTTTCACCCTACGGGACCCGGTCCGCCAGGCCGGCGATCGTGCCGTGTCGGTGTCGCTGATGATCCGCCTCAGTCGACGTCGGCGAGGATCGATTCGGGGGTGCCGGTGGCCCGCAGCAGTATCGGGCGGTCCGAAATGGTGACCTCGGCACCGGCCGGGGTGAGCGTGGCTCCGGCCGCACCCGTGCGCAGGCTCGGCACCGGCGCGACCCGTAGCTCGTCGTTGAACTCGCTCGACCAGACGACCAGGGTGCTCTCCGCGCCCTGCTGGAACGCCACCCCGATCAGCCCGTCCCGCCGGACCGGGGTGACGGTGGCACCCCGCGCCGCGATCGCCAGACTTTCGAACATCCGGCCGGCCTCCCGTTCCGTACCGTCGGGTTCCAGCAGCCCGTAACGGACCTCGCTGCCGGCCCGGTTGTTCGGGTTGTAGCCCAGCGGCAGCCACATCACCTGCCGGATGCCGCCGGCCAGCAGCATCGTGGAGACCTTGACGACCTCCTCGGCCCGGCTGATGTCGTCGCCGTCGCCGTCGCGCCAGAACTGCCCGACCTCCCACGCCTCGATCGGTACGTCGGCCGGGTTCTCCGCCGCCAGGTAGTCCAGCAGCGCCGGTACGCCCTCGAAGTGTTCGTAGTAGTGCACCTGCCGCAGCTGTACGACGCCGTCGTCGATCAGCTGCTCGGTGGCGGCCAGGAAGGCGACGTTGCGGACGTTGGTCTCGTTGTCGAGCGCGGTACGCAGCGTCTCGATCGTCTCCACCTGCGGGATCTTGCGGCCACGGGTGCCGATGCGACGCTGGAAGTAGGCGTTGTAGGCGGCGATGGCCTCGTCGTCGCGGCCGGCGCGGACCAACCGGTCGACCACCCCGAAGCCGTACGCCACGCTGCTGATGCCGGAGTCGACCACCACGGCGTCCGGGTCGGCGGCGTGGACCGCCTCGGCGGCCGCAGTGACCAGGGTGACGTACTCCTCGGGGGTGCCGCGCCAGTACTGCTGGGCGTTGACCTCGTTCTCGATCGCGTACTGCCGCACGCCGTAGGGCGCGTAGCGGCGCACCACCTCGCCGACGAACCGCTGGTAGGCGGCCATGTCCAGCGGCATCGTCGACTCGGTCTTGTTCGCCTCGCCGCGCGGGAACTCCGGTGTGCCGCCGGTGGCCCAGCACATCTCGGTCCGGATCTTGATGTTGAGTGCGATGCCGAGGTCCTGGCTGCGCTGGGCGATCCGGTCCAGCGCCGTCCAGTCCGGCCGGCCGGCGACCGGCTCGATGCTGCACCAGCTGATCTCGTGGTACGTCGCGGAGCCGGACAGTTTGCGCAGGTACGGCAGGAACTCGTCGTAGCGGTTCCAGTCCCAGTGCGCACCGAACGGGTGGGTGTCGGCGGGGTACGGCGGCAGGTCCGGCAACGGTGCGCCGGTCGGCGGCGGCGGGGTGGGGCTGACGTCGGAGTCGCCGCTGGTGCAGCCGGCCAGCAGCAGCAGTACGCCGAGCGCCGCCGCGACGGCGCGCCGGCCTACGGCGTTGCGCCGGCCTGCAGCGTCGCGTCGGGCCACGACGCTCACCGGTAGCCCAGTTCGCGCAGCATCCGGCCGGAGAAGACGGCGACGAGCAGTCGCAGGAACGGGTCCAGTTCGCGACGGTAGCTGCCGACCCGCGAGCCGTAGATCGCCGAGTCGGTGCCGGCGGCCGCCCGCCGACGGTCGGCCTCGGTGGTGTACTTGCCGGCCACGTCGTGTGGCTTGTCGACGTAGTCGAGCACGCCGTCCTCCCAGGGTTCGCCGAGGAACTCGAACAGCGCCCGCATCGACTTCTCCGGCTCGCGTACCGCGTCCTCGTAGCGCAGCTCGTAGTACCGGTCGGCGGGCAGGCTGGCCGCCATCGCACGGGCGGTACGGATGTAGCGCGGCCATTTGACCACGCACTTCACCGCCGACCAGTAGCCGAACCGTTTGCGGTGCGAGACCACCACGTCCCGGCCGTCGCGGATGACGTGCACGATCTGCGCGTCGGGGAAGACCTCGGTGACGAAGTCCAGCGAGATCGCGTACAGCGGGGTCTTGTCGGCCCACCGGGCCTTGCCGCGACCCTGCGCGTAGTCGGCGTGCACGCCGCCGAAGAAGTCGGCGATGCGGCGCAGCCAGTCCTCCCGGGGGAAGCCGAACCGGGCCAGCCGCTCCCAGTCGGATCCGACGATGCGCCGCAGGTCCGGCAGGAACCGGGTCTCCGGTCCGCAGGAGATCCGCGAGTGCGAGTCGAGCACCAGCCGCAGGAACGTGGTGCCGGAGCGCTGGCAGCCGACCAGGAAGATGGGGGCCGTCGGTGCCGCCACCGCGTCGGCGGTGGTGGTGGGCTGCGCGGCGGTCTCAGCCATGGTCGGTCCTTTCCACGGGCACCGGGGCACACCGGTCGGTGTCGACTTGGCGGGGCGGGGTGGCGGGGACCGGCGTGCCGCCGGTGAGGCGGACGGTGAGGTCGTCGCAGAGCGTACGGACCGCCGGGTCGATCGGCAGCGGCTGGCGGCGCGGCGCGCGGGGGGCGATGTGCGCGGACAACTCCGGCCGGTACGCCAACCCGAGGAAGTCGCAGAGCCGGCGGACCTGCCCGGCCGGGTCGGCGATCAGCGCGTCGTAGGAGCTGAGCAGGACGTCGTCGCGGCGGTCCAGGCCGAGCCGGAAGTACAGGCTGTTACGGACGTACCAGAACAGCGCGGCGGCGGTGTACCGGTCCATCGTGCGGTAGTCGAAGCCGTGGACGAGTTCGTAGGTGTCGGCGTCGAGGCGCTGGCCCTGCCAGCGCCGGCCGATGGTGCCGTCGGCGATGGTGGCCAGGGCCCGCAGGTTGGCGTCGCCGAACTTGGCGACCTCGGAGCGGGCCCGGTCGTCGACGTCACGCCACGCCCAGATCGCCCGGCCCGGCGCCACACCGGGCAGGGCGAGTAGTTCGTCCACCCGGTGGCTGTCGCACAGCGGCTTGATCAGGACGTACGCGTGCCGGCTGCGGCGCACGACGGCGGTGAGCACCGCGTCGTTGCGCAACTGGAAGCGGTGGAACACCCGCCGGTCGTTCTCGTTGTGCACCTCGAACTCGCCGGCGGCCTCCAGGCCCCGGACCAGCATGTTCGTGCCGGACCGTTGCAGGCCGACCAGGTAGACCGGCATGGCCTGCCCGGGCGGTACGCCGTGGCGTCGCCGCCAGCGCAGTTTGGTCCAGGCGGTGCCGGCCCGGTCGACCGGGTTGAGCCGGTCCTCCTCGACGAGCCGGCGCAGGCCCTCGGTGCGGATCCACCGGGCGTGCCGGGCGATCCGCCGGGCGGTCCAGGCCAGGGTGGAGGGCTCGTCGTCGTTGCTCACCGGTCCTCCTCGGGCACGTCACCAGCCGTCGTGGCCAGGCTGGGGCGAGGTCGGGCCGGGGCCAGGCTACCCACCGATCGGGGCGAAACGCCAGAACGAAGGCTGGTCAGCCACACGAGATCATCCGATCAGCTAGTTGGCGATTCGGTACTGGACTAACCCGACGCCGGTGCATAGCGTGAGGCAGCAGCTCAGGGCGGGAGTCCTGGGCCACCATAACCGGGTGGACGCACCCCGGTGTCGAGCGAGCGGGCCGGATGAGATGCGTGTCCTCCATGTGAACAAGTTTCTCTATCGGCGTGGTGGTGCGGAGGGCTACCTGCTGGACCTCGCGGATCTGCAGCGCGCCGCCGGGGACGAGGTCGCGTACTTCGGAATGACCCACCCGGACAACGACCGGCCGTTGCGCTACGCGGAGCATTTTCCGCCGTACGTCGAACTGGAACCGGCCCCGCGCGGCCTGGCACCCCGGCTGGTCGCCGTCGGTCGGATGGTCTGGTCACCGGCGAGTCGCCGGGGCCTGACCCGGGTGATCGAGGATTTCGGCCCGGACGTCATCCATCTGCACAACATCTACCACCAGCTCTCTCCGTCGGTGCTGGCCGCCGCCCGTGACGCCGGGGTGCCGTGCGTGTTGACCATGCACGACTACAAGCTCGCCTGCCCCAGCTACCAGCTGCTCGACCAGGGCAGGGTCTGCCAGGCGTGCGTGGAGGGCGGTCCGCTACACGCCGCGCGGCGCAGGTGCAAGGACGGATCGGCATCCGCCAGTACGCTACTCGCCGTAGAGACCTGGTTGCACCGACAGTTACGGGCGTACGGCCCGGTCGGGGTGTTCGTCAGCCCCAGCCGGTTCCTCGCCGACGTGATGCGGCGGGCCGGGGTCTACCCGGACCGGCTGCAGGTGATCAACCACTTCGTGGACACCGGCACCGTGGCGGTGAAGGATTCGCCGGGTGGGGGAGTGGTCCTCGCCGGCCGGATCGCCCCGGAGAAGGGAGTGGACGTGCTGGTCGAAGCGGTGACCCGGCTGCCCCGTCAGGTGCCGGTGCACGTGGCCGGCGACGGCCCGGCGCTTCCCGAGGTGACGGCGCTCGCCGACCGGGTGGCACCCGGCCGGGTGCGGTTCCACGGCCGGCTCGACAAGGCCCGGCTGCACGAGCTGATCAGGTCGGCGGCGGTGGCCGTGGTGCCGTCGCGCTGGCACGAGAACCAGCCCATGGCGGTGCTGGAGGCGTTCGCCTGCGGCGTACCGGTGGTCGGCACCGACCTCGGCGGGCTGCCGGAGCTGATCACCCCGGGCACCGACGGCGAGGTGGTCCCGGCCGACGACCCGGCGGCGCTCGGCGAGGCCGTCGGCAAACTGGTCGCCGACCCCGACCGGGCGTACACGATGGGGATGCAGGCCCGCGCGAAGATCGACCGGGACTTCACCCCGCAGCTGCACCTGTCCCGGCTGCGCGAGGCCTACCGGACCGCCGCGACGACCGCGCCCGCCGGAGGCCGGCGATGACCGACCCGGCTGGCGACCCGATCCCGGTACGGGTGCTCTACCTGGCCGGCAGTGGACGCAGCGGCAGCACGCTGATCACCACTGTCCTCGGCCAGCTGGACGGCTGTTTCGCCGCCGGCGAGCTGCGCTACCTGTGGCAGCGGGGCATCGTCGACAACCGCCCGTGCGGCTGCGGTGAGCCGTTCGACAGCTGCCCCACCTGGCGGGCGGTCCGCCGTACCCTCGGTACGCCTGACGCCGCCGGTACGCCTGACGCCCTCGATGCGCCCGACGCGGCCGGGATCGCCGCGCGGCTGCGGACCCGGCAGCGGATGCGGGACCTGCCGGCCCTGCTGCGCCGGGCCGCGACCGGCCGACGCGCCGTACCGCCGCACCCCGACGACGCCGTGATCGCCGCGATCTACCAGGCGATCGCCCGCCAGACCGGCACGCCCGGCAACGGCCCGGTGGTGATCGTCGATTCGTCGAAACTGCCGCCGTACGGGGCGCTGCTGCGTGACCTGCCCGGGATCGACCTGCGGGTGCTGCACCTGGTCCGGGATCCCCGTGGCACCACCTTCTCCTGGCGACGCCGACGCGGTCTCGACGGCGCCGGCGACCAGAAGCTGATGAGCCGGCCGCCGGTGTGGAAGGCGGCGCTGCTGTGGCGGGTCTGGAACGCCGCCACCGTCCGACTGTTCGGCGGCGACGGCCCGGACCGCTACCTGCGGATCCGCTACGAGGACGTGGTCGCCGATCCGGCCGGGCAACTGCGGCGGATCGCCTCCTTCGCTGGGCTCGACCCGGCCGGGCTGCCGCTGGACGCCGCCGGTCGGGTCACCCTGGCACCGACGCACTCGGTCGCCGGTAACCCGTCGCGGCACCGGACCGGCGCGGTGCCGATCACCGACGACGCCGAATGGCTCCGCGCGCTGCCGGGCCGGTCGTACGCGGTGGTGACCGCCGTGACCCTGCCGCTGCTGCGGCGCTTCGGCTACCCGGTACGCCGACCGGTACCGCCCGCTGCGGCGTCGTCGGATCCAGCGGTGCCGGCGTCCCCTGAGTCCGGGTCGGTGGTGCCGCCGCAGCCGGTCTCCGTCCCGGCCCCGACCAAGGAGGGTTGACCATGCTGTCCGTCGTCGTGGGCACCGGACGGTGCGGCTCGACCCTGGTGCAGGAGATCCTGGCCCGGCACCCCGCCGTCGGCTTCGTCTCCGGCCTGGACGACAAACTGCCCCGGCTCAATCTGGCCGGGCGGCGCAACGGCCGGCTCTACCGGCGCTCGGCACCCCGGCCGGCCGGGATGACCTCGTTGAGTCACAGCCGCCGGCTGCTGGAACGGGGTCGGCTGCGGGTCGCCCCGTCCGAGGCGTACCAGCTGATCGACCGGCAGGTGATGGCCGGCTACTCCCGGCCGTGCCGGGACCTGCGGGCCGACGATCTGACCCCGTACGTCGAGCAGCGGCTGCGGGCCTTCTTCGACCGGCGGGTACGGCAGCAGGGCTGCCAGGTGCTGCTGCAGCATGTGACCGGCTGGCCGCGCACCGGGTGGCTGCACGCCGCGTACCCGGATCTGCGGGTGGTCAACGTGGTCCGCGACGGCCGCGCGGTGGCCAACTCGTGGCTGCAGATGGGCTGGTGGGACGGCTGGCGTGGGCCGGACAACTGGTTCCTCGGCCCGCTGCCGTCCGACCTGCGTGCCGAATGGGAGGAGGCCGACCGGTCCTTCCCCGTCCTCGCCGCGTTGGGCTGGAAGATGCTGATGGCGGCCTTCGTCGAGGCCCGCGCCGCGCACCCGGTCGGGCAGTGGCTCGACGTGCGGTACGAGGATCTGCTGGTCGCCCCCCGCGAGGAGACCGCGCGGATGCTGGACTTTCTCGGCCTGGACTGGTCGCCCGGGTTCGACCGGGGCTTCCGCCGGTACGAGTTCCACGGCAACCGGGGGGCGGCGTACCAGCGGGAGTTGGGCCCGCAGCAGTTGGCGGCGATGGACCGGGTGCTGGAGAAGCCGCTCGCCGAGTGGGGGTACTGAGCCGGGCCTACCGTTGTCGGCTACACCGGCCTAGAGTGAGGCTGGCTGGCCCCCGCGTGGGCCGGTGGCCGGGCGGGAGGCGCAACCCGCCCGGGTCACGGTGTGTCCACCGCCGACCCCGTCGGCGTGCCCTGGCGTGTCCGTGACCGCCCCACCGGTCGGCTCTCGGCCCGGCCGTACCACCGGACAGTTCCACCGGGCCGTCACCTCGCACCGGTCCACCACCAGACGCCGCACCGGCGGCGTGGGCCGGAATCCCAGTAACGACAACGGGAGAAGGACCATGGCGCGACCCATCACCCTCTTCACCGGCCAGTGGGCCGACCTGCCGTTCGAGGAAGTGTGCCGGCTGACCTCGGAGTGGGGCTACGACGGCCTGGAGATCGCCTGCTGGGGCGACCACTTCGAGGTGGACCGGGCCCTCGCCGAGGACGACTACGTCGAGCGCAAGCTGCAGACCTTGGCCAAGTACAACCTCAAGGTGTACGCGATCTCCAACCACCTGGTCGGTCAGGCGGTCTGCGACCACCCGATCGACGAGCGTCACCAGGGCATCCTGCCGGCCCGGATCTGGGGGGACGGGGAGCCCGAAGGCGTCCGGCAGCGAGCCGCCGAGGAGATCAAGGACACCGCCCGGGCCGCCGCCAAGCTCGGCGTCTCCACCGTGATCGGCTTCACCGGATCGTCGATCTGGCACACCCTGGCCATGTTCCCGCCGGTGCCGCCGTCGATGATCGAACGCGGCTACCAGGACTTCGCCGACCGGTGGAATCCGATCCTCGACGTGTTCGACGAGGTCGGGGTCCGGTTCGCGCACGAGGTGCATCCGAGCGAGATCGCCTACGACTACTGGACGACCCGACGCACCCTCGACGCGATCGGCCACCGGCCCGCGTTCGGGCTCAACTGGGATCCGTCGCACTTCGTCTGGCAGGAGCTGGACCCGGTCAACTTCATCCTGGAGTTCGCCGACCGGATCTACCACGTCGACTGCAAGGACGCCAAGGTACGCACCGGCGACGGCCGACGCGGTCGGCTCGCCTCACATCTGCCGTGGGCGGACCTGCGTCGTGGTTGGGACTTCGTCTCGACCGGGCACGGCGACGTGCCGTGGGAGGACTGCTTCCGGGCGCTGAACGCGATCGGGTACGACGGTCCGATCTCGGTCGAGTGGGAGGACGCCGGCATGGACCGGCTGGTCGGTGCCCCGGAGGCGTTGCAGTTTGTCCGGCGGCTCGCGTTCGACGCCCCGTCGGCGGCCTTCGACGCGGCGTTCTCCAGCGGCGACTGACACCACAGCGGAGGCTGTGCACCGGGATCGGCGACTGACGCTGACGGGTCCGGGCCGGTCACCCACTGGGTGACCGGCCCGGACCCGTCCGAGGTCGGGCCGGCTCAGTCGCCGGTGCCACCCGTACCGGTGGCCTTGCTGGTGCCGGCGGCCTTGTTCGCGCCGCCGGGTCGGGGCGTCGTGCCGACACCGCCGGTCGTGCCGCTGCCGGTCGTGCCGCCGCTGGCCGCCGCGCCGCTGGTCACGCCGGCGCTGCTGAGGCTGTCGGTGTGGGCGGACGGGTCGGCGGTGTGGTCGTGGCCGTTGAGCTTCTCGCCCAGCCGGGTGTGGCTGAGCCGTTCCCGGCCCTCGGCGTACAGGCGGTTCGCCTGGGCCTGGGCTACTCCGGCGGCCTCCTGCACCGTCGGGTGGTCCATCACCTTGCGGGCGTTGAGCACCAGCTCGTCGTACTTCTCCCGGCCGGCGCGGGTGCCCAGGACGAAACCCACGGCCACCCCGCCGATGAACCAAAGCTTTCCGCGCATGGCGGCTCCCTCCGTACCTGACCCGGGCGTTCACCGGGGCCGGTGCCGGACTCGAGGTCCGTGCCGGCCGTCGATGAATCGACCCGGTCGTGCCTGCGTCGTCTGTCTGGTGCTGTCTACCCATCCTGCTACCCGTTCACGCGTCAGCGCAGACATCTCCGGTATTTGTCCGGTTCTGTCGGTCGTATCGGTGCCGCCGGGGTGGGCTCCCGCTGGCGGGTTCGACCCGACCCGGTCACCCACCGGGCGACGATGTCCTGTACTCTTGTCCCGTCGCAGGCGGCCGGAGTGATCCGGGCCGTGGCGATCTGGCAGTCCCCCGTAGCTCAATTGGCAGAGCAGCCGGCTGTTAACCGGCAGGTTTTTGGTTCGAGTCCAAACGGGGGAGCTCCCATACATGGCCACCGATCGGGAGTTCATCGTCATCGGTGCCGGGCTGGCCGGTCTCGCCGCCGCCCGCCGACTGCACTCAGCCAATGCCGACTTTCTGCTCGTCGACCGGTCCGACCGGATCGGCGGTCGGGTCGCCACCGATGTCGTCGACGGGTTCCGGTTCGACCGCGGCTTCCAGGTGCTGAACACGGCGTACCCCCGGCTGATCGACCTGGTCGATCTGGACCGGCTCGACCTGGGGTACTTCACCCCGGCCGTGCTGGTGCGCCGGGGCGCGGGCACGGTCCGGCTGGCGCATCCGCTGCGGATGCCCGCCGCCGCTCCCGCGACGCTGTTCGCCGGCGTGGGGAGCCTGTCCGACCGGGTCCTGCTCGGTCTGCTGCTCGCCCGCTACGCCGCCACCGACCCGGCGCGGCTGCTCGCCCGCCCGGAGACCAGCGCCCTTGACGAACTCCGGCGGGCGGGCCTGTCGCCCCGCATCGTGGACGAGGTGCTGCTGCCGTTCCTGTCCGGGGTGCTCGCGGACCCGACCCTGGAGACCTCCAGCCACGTGGTGGCGATGATTCTCCGCTCGTTCGCCCGAGGCCGTATCGCGGTGCCTGCCGCCGGCATGGCGGCGTTGCCGCTGGCGGTCGCCGCGCCGTTACCCGCCGACCGGATTCTGCTCGGGGTCGACGTCACCGCCGTCGCACCGGGTGTGGTCCGCACCGTCGATGGAGAGTTGCGCTGCCGTAACGTCATCGTCGCCGCAGATCCGCCCGCCGCCACGCGTCTGCTGCCAACGGTGCGTCGGGTCGCGATGCGTCAACTGACCACCTACTACCATGCGACGGCGCAGCCTCCGTCGGACGAGCCCATCCTGCTGCTCGACGGAGACCGCCGTGGCGTGGTCGCCAACAGCGTGGTGATCAGCCAGGCGGCGAGCGGGTACGCCCCGCCCGGGCAGCATCTGGTCGCCACCTCGGTCGTCGGGCCGGACCCGGTGCCCGAGCCGGTGGTCCGCGCGGAGCTGGAATGGCTGTACCGGACCCCGACCCGCGACTGGCGCCATCTGCGTACGGTCGCGGTGCCGGACGCTCTGCCGGCGGCCCTGCCCCCGCACGGCCGACTACGGGAGCCAGCCCGGATCGACGAGGGTCTCTTCGTCGCTGGCGACCACCGGGACAGCCCGTCGATCCAAGGTGCTCTGGCCAGCGGTTGGCGGGTCGCCGGCGTGGCCCTGCACTGCCGGCCCCGGCACGCCTGAGCGTGCCGGGGAGCGACGAACGGCACTACGATGAACCTGTGGCCGCTGCCGACCGTGAACCAGTCATGGGGCCGTTGACATCTCTCCCTGCTGTAGCAGGGAGATTCGACCCTCACGGGTTGAGTTTTCTGCTTCGCCGACCACAGCCGACCCGAATCAACGGCAAGGGACGGAATACCGCCCATCGGTCTTACACAGTCTCCACAGACGCCACTTTCCGCCAGCCCGGCGGTAGGCCCGACCGGCTTGGTTGTCACCGGAAAGGCAACGCCACATTAGCACACCTGTCCGCATGTTCCGGTGTGCGGGTGGTGGACGACGATCCGCCTCGGCGGCGAATCGACTTCCCTGCCCTGCTCCGCAGGAGTCCGTTTCCTCCCCGGCCTGAAGGCCGGGGTATCCACGGAAGGTATCTGATGACTTACCAGGTGCCGGCGGCTGCCGGAGCGGGCATTCGCGGTGACCGGACGAGCGCGGCAGCCGCCCCGGTGGTCCCGGCTCCTCGCCGGGTGATCAGCGAAACAGCGGTCGTCTGCGGCGGCATCGAGTACTTTCTCGAACACGGCACGGTGGACATGGACGCGCTCGCCGCCGCGCTGGCCGTCAGCCGGGCCACCCTGTACCGGGTGGCCGGTGGCCGGGACCAGTTGATCGGCGAGGTGCTGTGGCAGCTCGGTAGTCGACGGCTGGCGGAGTCCCGCCGCGCGCGAGGGCTACCGGGCGTCGACGGGGTGGTCGAGGTGACCCGGCACTACGTCAGCGGTGTGCGGCACTCCTCGCCGCTGCGGCGTTTCGTGACCGCCGAGCCGGAGACAGCGGCGCGGTCTTCTTCGCCGAACCTGGTGGCGTGCACCAGCGCTTCATCCAGGCCCAGGTCGAGGTCTTCCGGGAGGTGCTCGGGCCCGAGCTCGACCGGGTCGTCGCCGATCCGCAGGCACTGGCGTACCTCTACATCGGCATCGTGGAGTCTGCGGTCTACGCCGAGCTGCTCACCGACCAACCGGCCGACCTCGGCCGGATGGAACAGGCACTGCGGGCACTGTTCACCCCGGTGACCTGAGCAGTCGCGACGGCAGCCGACGCCGACTCGGGTCGACGCCGGCCGGCTGGTGCCACCGCCGGCCGGCGGGTGCCACCGCCGGCCGGCGGGTGCCACCGCCGGCCGGCGCCGGCCGGCTCAGGCCGAGTGCGGGCAGCTGTCCCGGTATTCGGAGATCTGTCGGTCCGGCTGTGGCGGCGGGCACAGGAACTGCTCGTACCGCAGGTCGTCGTCCACGAAGCGCTTCAGCCACGAGATGCTGAACGACGCGATGGTGGTGTTGGAGATGTTCGGCGCGAAGTGGCTCGCGCCGTTCAATTCGAGGTACGCCTTGTCGAGGTCCGACGGGAAGCTGCCGAAGAACGGCTTCGAATGGGTACGTACTGACGCGATGCTGTCGTTCTCGGCCCCGATGATCAGTGTGGGTACCTCGAGTCCGGACCAGTTCCTGGTGAGATTCCACGGAGTCATCGGGATCGCCGCTTGCAGCGTCGGGCGGGCCTGGGCCGCCTCGAGCGCGCCACCACCGCCCATGGAGTGGCCGATCACAGCCAGCCTGTCCGGGTCCACCCGGTCGCGGACGGTGCTGCGCTGCACCAGGAAGTCCAGTGCCGCCAGGAGTTGCCGGCCCCGGCTCGCGGGCTGGTCGGACCGGGTGATCGTGTCGATGTTGAAGACGACGAAACCCTGCGAGGCGAGCCTCGGTCCGAGCCACGCCATGCTGGAACGGCTGGCCGTGAATCCGGGAGCGATCGCCACGGCACCGAAGGTGCCGCTGCTGGTGCTGGTGGGGAAGTAGATCGTGCCGCCGCCGAAGCCGTCGGCGCTGCGCGACGACACGGTGGCCTGGGAGGTGGCGAACGGACCCCGGACTGCGGCGATGCTGGCCGCGCTGGGGGCCGGACCCCGCTCGAAGGGATTGTCCGCAGCGCTGGCGTTGGGGATCGCGGTGAGTCCGGCCACCGCGAGTGCTCCGGCTGCGGCGGTGACCAGCAGGGCACGGATCCGGCGCCGAGCGCGGTCCGGCCGGGCTGTGTCACCGGCGGACCTCCGGGCTGTTCGTGATGGAATCGGGCGGGGCGTGGCCGACGACGGATACACCTGTCCTCCTCATTGGTGGGTCGTTCATGCCGTTGGCCACAGGTCGGCGAATTGCTCACAGGTCGGCGGATCGGCCGCAGGCCGGCGAATGGGCCGCAGCGGTCAGGGAACCTGTGCCGTTGTCTTTTCGGCGCTGCCGAAAGGTGGCCCCCGGGGTGGTGGAAATCCTGAGCGCCCTCAGGTGAATTCGACGTTATCCGTGCTTGTGGACCTTGACCAGGGACAAACGTCGATCGTGAGACGGCCGTCGCAGACTTGTCGAGGCCGGCTGAAAAAGTAAACCGAAATCGACTGCGAATCGTCAATCAGAGATTGCGGAATGTGACGGATTCAGTGATGGGGAAGTGCCGTCGAGTCGGCAGCCGTCGCGACGATCAGTTCGGCGGCGGTGAGCACCTCGCAGCCGTCGGGGTCGCACGCCGGGCAGCGCCCCTCGATCCGGTGCTGTTCGACGTCTGCGGCTGCGGCCAGCCAGCCGGCGTCCCGACGACGGGCGTCCGGTCGCACCCGGAGGCGGTTGCCGATCGGCACCGGCCGGTCGTTTCCGATCGGCGCCATGTCGTCTCCCTGGTCGCGCTGGGTCCGGCCGACGCCGGCGGCACCGTGGTGCGGCGTCGGTCGGGCCGACGCGCTGGCGGTCCAGACATTTGACCCTGTCGACGCCTGATCCGTCACGTGTATGGGTGACCCTGAGACAGCTGTCTCAAGAACGACGCCGGACGTGACGTGCGGACCGGCAGATGCCGTCTCCGGCGCGGGGAACTCGGCGGTTGGCGGGGTCGGGCGGATCTGTCAGCGCTCGGGCGGTGCCAGACGGATCACCTCGACCGTACCGTCCAGCCGAAGCGGTCCGGCGGCGTACGGAACCAGCAGGGTGTCTCCCTGCCGTACCGGCAGGTCGTCCCACTCACCGGCGACGCTGCCCTCGCCGGCCACCGCGACCAGGACGCTGAATCCCTGCCTCAGCCGGTCACCGCCGGAAAGCCGGTGCGCGGTGAAGAACTCGTCGGCCGCCTCGGGCAGCAGTTGTCGGCCGCCCCGTAGCTGGTCCAGCCTCTGTGGGGTCCACCTGCTCCGGTCGACGCATCCCAGCGCCAGGTCGTAGCCGAGGCCCAGATGGCCGTCGGCCAGGCCGAACTCCTCGTACTCGAGCAGCACCGAGAAGTCGGTCGGCTCCTGGACCTCGACCAGCAGGATGCCGTCGCCGATCGCGTGTGGAAGGCCGGCGGGGCAGAGGATCGCGTCGCCGGCGGACACCGGAACGCGGTTGGTCGCGGCCAGCATCTGCCCGGTCTGCTGGCCGGTCACCCAGCCGGCAAGTTCATCGGCCGACACGTCACGGGCGAAGCCGAGATGGACGTACGCGTCGGGGCGGGCCGACAGGATCACCCAGGCTTCGGTCTTGCCGTACGGCGACGCCAGGTGCGCGGTGGCGAAGCGGCGGTCGGGGTGGACGTGCAGTGGCAGGCGCTGGCCCGCGTCGAGCAGTTTCACGAGTACGCCTGGGTCGGCTCGCTGCGGGCCGAGCCACCAGTGCGGGTCGGCGGCGATCGCGTCCGCGAGCAGCCGGCCGTCGGACAGCGTGGACAGGCCGGACGGGCCCAGCCCGAACCGGGTGGTAACCGAGCCGACCCAGTCCTCGGGGCGGTCGGGCGCGGCCGGCACGTTGCGGAAACCGGCGATCCGGCCAGCGCCCCGGTAGAACGTCTCCGGCTGGTTGGCGGGCAGCACCTGGATGGTCATCGATCGACGATCTGGTCGAGGAAGGGAGTCGGGTCGCCGGCCGGTCGGGTCCGCTGCCAGGCGAGCGCGGCAAGGAAACCGCCGACGAACGTGTCGCCCAGCCCGACCGTGGTGGGGCGCGCCACGTCGAGCGCGAAGGCGGGTACGCAGTGCACCGTCTCGCCCATCCGGGCACGCAGCGCGGCGGCGAATTCCACGGACTCGGGCCGGCGCGGTCGCCGACGCAGACGGGCGATGTCGGCGTCGGTGAAGTCGTCACCGTGGCGGTAGCGGACGGCGGCCAGCACGGTGCCGGCATCGAGGGAATCGGCGTACGTCGACGCGTGTGGACCGAGGGCGACGGCCCAGTACCTCGTGTGCAGGACCACCGTCGGCGCGGGCACGAGCGCGTTGACCGCCGTGAGCGCGTCGGCGACCTCGGTCGCCGAGAGCAGATCGACCGGGTGCCCGAGGTACGACTGCAACTCGTCCTCGTTCAGTCCGTACACGTCGACGGCGTCCCGCAGCGCGGCCAGAACCCGGCGGCTGAACGCGGGCTCGTGGTAGGCGGCGTCCTCGAAGTAGGTCACCGCACCGGCGGGCAGCCGCCGTAGATGCCCGCGCAGCTCCGTGAGCCGCAGGTCGAGTTGCTCCGCGCAGCGCATCGCGTTCAATCCGGAGATCAGGAACAGATCTGCCCGGCTGAGCCGCTCGCCGAGATCTCCGCTGAGCGGCATGGCGCCGTTGGCGGGGTCGTTGACGTAGATCAGCCGGTTCGGAAACGGTGCGGTGATGTCGAGGTTGCCGGCGCGGATCCGGAGCCCCTGGTCGTACTGGACGATCAGGTGCGGATAGAGGGTGTCCTCGGCGTCGGCGGCGAAGTGGTCGCCCTCGGGCGGCAACAGCCGGCGCACGGTGTCGTTGACGGTGACCAGGTGCAGCGTCGACGGCACGCCCAGCCGACTCATCAGGATCCCGGCCCGTACGGACGTGCCACCCAGCGCCACCCGGCGTGGCAGCCGGTTGGCGAAGCTCTCCAGCGCCGGGGCGGCGGCGACGTAGTGCTCGCCACCACCCCCACGGGCGACGTAGCTGAGAATCGACACCACCAGGTCCCGCTCGCTGGCCACCGTCGACGGCGCCGCGAGTTCCGTGGCGCCGATGCCGTACGCGGTGACCAGCTGCTGCATGACCTCGGCGGTCAGTTTCACCTCGTAGTCGACGCAACCGCCGAGGCCGAGGACGATCCGGGACGCGTCCGCCATGTCAGTAGAGCGAGGCCCGGCCGGCCGCGCCGAACAGTTCGATCTTCTGTGCGGCGACCACCTTCATGGCCTCGATGCAGGCGGGTTGGATGGCGTTGGGCTCGCGGGTCTTGGGATCGTTGCCCAGCACCTCGCGCATCTTGCTGTGGTAGGCGACCTTGATGTCGGTGGAGATGTTGATTTTGTTGATGCCGGTCCGGGCCGCCTCGCGGATCTCGTCGTCCGGGTTGCCGGACCCGCCGTGCAGCACCAGTGGGATCTGTACCCGGCTCTTGATCTCCTTGAGCAGGTCGAGCTTCAGTTCCGGCTTGAGATGGGCCGGGTACATGCCGTGGAAGGTGCCGATGGCGACGGCGAGACTGTCCACACCGGTCTGCTCGACGAACGTGACAGCGTCGTCGGGATCGGTGTAGATGATCTCGGCGGCACCCGCCTCGGCGTAGCTGTCGTTCCCACCGATCGTGCCGAGCTCGCCCTCCACGGACACGCCGAGGACGTGCGCGGAGTCGGTCACCTTCCGGGTGATCGCGATGTTCTCCTCGAACGGCAGCAACGACCCGTCGATCATCACGGAGGTGAAGCCGTACTGGATCGCCTGCAGGATCTGTTCGTAGGTGGCGCCGTGGTCCCAGTGGATGGCGATCGGGACGCTCGAGTGGTGTGACCGCTCGGCGATACCGGTGATCATCTCGCGGCCGATGTGCCGGACCTCGTCCGGATGGATCCCCACGATCAGCGGGGCGTTCATCTCCTCACTGATCTCCACGATGCCCTTGAACATCGCCCAGTCGCTGATGTTGAAGGCTGGCACGGCGAAGCTGTGCGCGTTGGCGACGTCGAGAATCGCCTTGCCGGTCGTCAGCATGTCCGACTTACTCCTTAGTGGCTGTTGGTTACCGGGTGGGTCAGGTCTTCACGGCGCCGGCGGTGAGTCCACCGATGAAACGCCGCTGGAAGATGAGGAAGAGGATGAGGACGGGAATGGAACCGAGGATGCTCATCGCCATCATCTGGTTCCACTCGTACGAGTGCTGGCCCATGAGCAGTTGAATGCCGATGGGCACGGTGCGCATCTCGTCGGTGCGGGTCAGCGTGAGCGCGAACAGGTACTCGTTCCACGAGATCATGAAGGTGTAGACGCCGACCGCGACCAGACCGGGCACCGAGACCGGCACGAGGATCCGCCACAGCGCGGTCCAGCCGCTGCCCCCGTCGACCTTGACGGACTCGTCCAGCTCCTTGGGCAGCGTGTTGAGGTACGCGGTGATCATGATG
This sequence comes from Solwaraspora sp. WMMA2101, assembly GCF_049179175.1. Classification (NCBI taxonomy): domain Bacteria; kingdom Bacillati; phylum Actinomycetota; class Actinomycetes; order Micromonosporales; family Micromonosporaceae; genus Solwaraspora; species Solwaraspora sp. WMMA2101. The sequence continues at coordinate 5,411,777 of NZ_JBMHMA010000006.1, forward strand.
ATCGCGTACGGCAGGGTGAACACCATGTGGGTGAGGATCAGGCCGGCGTAGGTGTCGTACAGCCCGAGTGCGACGATGAGCCCGAAGTACGGGATGACGAGCGTGATCGGCGGCACCGCCTGGACGCTGATGATCACGGCGTTGATGGTCTTCTGGAACGGGAACCGGAAACGGCTGAAGGCGTACCCGGCGAGCACGGCGACCAGCAGCGTCAGGATGGTCACCGCGAAGGCGACGATGTAGCTGTTGAGAAAGAACCGCAGTTGGGCGCCGTTGCCCAGGATCGCGCGGTAGGCGTCGAGCGAGAAGCCCTCGGTGAGAAGCTGCGGAGGGCTTGCGAAGACCTCGCCGTTGCGCTTGAACGAGGTGGACAGCATCCACAGGACCGGCAGACCGGCGAAGAGCCCACCGGCGACCAGCCCGGTGACGACGCCGGCCTTCGCGAGTAGGCGTCGCGCCTTGACGGGGGCCATCTCCCTCACCGTTCCCTTTGCGAGCGTACGTAGAAGAAGGCCAGCACGGTCGTGAGCAGCAGGACGACGACAGCGGCCGCCGAGGCGGTGGCGAACTCGTACTCGCTGAATGCCTGCTTGTAGGTGAAGGTGCTGAGCATCTCGGTGGAGTTCAGCGGGCCGCCGCCGGTGGTCATCCAGATCAGCGCGAACTGGTGCGAGGTCCAGATCAGATCGAGCACCGCCATACTGATGATCACCGGCCGGAGTTGGGGCAACGTCACGTGGACGAACCGCTGCCACCAGGTCGTGCCGTCCACGGCGGCGGCCTCGTAGAGGTCGGCGGGGATGCCCTGCAGCGCGGCGAGCAGACTGATCATGAAGAACGGGTAGCCGGACCAGATGTTGACGAACGTCACCGCCCACAGCGCGATGGTCGGATCGCCGAACCAGTTCACGCCCTGCTGGACGAGCCCCAGGGTCTGCAGTACGTAGTTGACCACGCCGGCCGGGTCCAGCAGCAGCCGCCAGATCACGGCGATCACCGCGATGGTGAACAGCCACGGCAGGATGTGGACGATCCGGAAGATCGCCCTGGTGACCCCGCTGAGCAACTGTGTGTTGAGCATCATCGCGAAGGCGAGGCCGAGGACCAGGTGGGCCATGGTGCTGACGGAGATGAAGACCGCGGTGTTGCGCAGCGCGGCCAGGAAGTTCGGGTCGGTCAGCACCGTGGTGTAGTTGGCGAACCCGACGAAGACCGAGTTCTCCTGGACGATCACGTTGTCCCGCAACGAGTAGCTGACCACCATGAGGATGGGGACCACCATCAGGACCACGATCAGCGCCATCGTGGGGGACAGGTAGCCGTACGGAACCAGGCGCCGCGCCAGGGTGGAGCGGGACCTGGCGGCGGTGGCCGGCACGGCACGCGTCGGGGTCCGCGGTGCGGTCAGAGTCATGGGCTGTCTCCTTGGTGGGACGCCGCGCCGGCTCTGCCGGCGCGGCGCCCGGACGGCTACTCGATGACCGAGGACCAGTTCTCCTGCGACGCGGTCAGGGCGTCGTCGACGCTCGACCGGTCGGTCAACACGAGCTGCAACTGCTCGGCGAAGGAACGCATCAGATCCTCGGACTTGGGCAGGCCGACGAACTCGTTCGCCGGGTAGCCCTGCTGGTAGATGTCGAAGGCGGCCCGGAAAAGCGGGTCACTGTTGCTGAAGTCGGGCTCGGCATCCTTGTTGCCCGGGAAGCCGTTCGCGATCGTGCTGAGCGACGCGTTCGTCTCCTGGCTCATCAGGTACGACACGAACGTGAAGGCCTCGGCCTTGTGCTCGGTGGACTCGGAGATCCCGATGCCCCAGGAGGCGTAGGGGATCCCCCGCTCGCCGGTGTAGCCGTCCTCGGCGGGCAGCGCCACCACCTCGAAGTCCAGGTCCGGCTGGTTCTCCTTGATCAGGTTGATGTGCGCGAGCGAGTCGACCATCATCCCGATCTGGCCGTTGCTGAACTTCTCGACCTTGTCCTGCTCCTTCATGGTGAGCGCACCGGGGGCGATGACATCGGCGTCGTTGAGGCTCTTGACGAACTCGACCGTGCTCTTCACCTGCGGACTGGTCAGGTTCGGCTTGCCGTCGTCGGTGAGCATGCTGCCGCCGGAGGCCCAGAGCCAGGACATCACGTCGTTCTGGACCCCGTTCGGCACGGCGGTGTCGAGCGGCAGGGCCCAGCCTTTGACGTCGCCGCCGCTCGCACTGATCTTCTCGGCTGCCTCGAGGAACTCGGTGCGGGTCGTCGGCGCGCTGGCGACGCCGGCCTTGGCGAGCAGGTCCTTGTTGACGAAGAGCGGGTAGACGAAGTTGACCACCGGGATCATGTAGGTCTTACCGTCGATCTGGATCTGGCTGGCGATCTGGCTGTCGTCGTAGTCGGCGTCGGCCATCAGCTGGGACAGGTCGGTGATCGCGCCCTGGCGGGCGAAGTCGTTGACCCATGCGCCGTCGAGGCCGACCACGTCGGGCAGGGTCTTCGAGGCCGCGCCGGTGAGCAGCTGCTGCTTGGTCGAGGCGTACGGCGCACTAAGCAGCTCGATCTTGATGTTCGGGTGCTGTGCGGTGAAGTCGCTGATGATCCTGTCGAACTCCCCGGCCGGCAGTTCGGCACCCCACCACTGGGCGAACTCGAGCGTCACCGTGCCGTCGGCCGCGGCATCGTCCGTGCCGCACGCCGCCACGAACGCGACCGTCGCCGCCGCCGTGACCGTCCCTATCACTCGTCTCAGTCGGGTAGCCCGAAACAACATGGCGAACTCCTTCTATATCCAAGACTCTCGATCACCTGCCAGGTTGGCGTCACGTTAGCAACGTGTTACGGGCAAGGACAAGAGGAGAACAGCAGAAAAATGCGTAACGCGGCAGAACGCTGCGGCCAGGTGGTGAGCGGACCGGCCTTGCGGTACTCCTTGCGGCTGCTCAGAGCGCTGTGCGACGTTCCGCTGCTCCCCCTGCCGGATGCTGCAAGTTGATGCGGTCCGCTGCTCCTAGGTGCGCGACAAGCGCGTGGTTGTGGCATACTGCCGCATTGACAAGGGGGAAGCATGAACGTCGACAGGGACGAGCGGCAGCGCCACCTACCCGCCGGGCGCAAGGCTCAACTGGCCGCGTACGTCGCTGACACCGGCCAGGTGACAGTGAGTGAACTGGCCGAACGCTTCGGTGTCTCGATCGACACCGTCCGGCGCGACCTCGACCAGCTCAGCGCCGACGGGGTGCTCGTACGCACCTACGGTGGAGCCGTCAGTCTCTCCACGGTGTCCCGGACCGATCGGGCGGTCGACCAGCGACTCACCCTGCAGGAGCAGGAGAAGGAGAAGATCGCGGGACTGGCCGCGGCCCTGGTCCAGGACAGCTCGACCATCATGATCAACGGTGGCACCACCACCCTGGCGGTCGCCCGCAACCTGGGCCAGCACCGCGACCTCACGGTGGCGACGAACAACCTGCTGGTTCCCGGCGCGTTGCCGCCCACCGCGATCCGCGACATCTACGTCTTCGGTGGCGCGGTGCGCACCCTCACGCTCGCCACCATCGGGCCGGTCAGCTTCCGGGCCAACGGCGGCGCCGAACTGGACATCAGGTGCGACCTGGCGCTGATCGGTGTCGGGGCGGTGGACGCGGATGCCGGCTTCACGACGAGCAACCTCGCCGAGGCCGCGATGATGCAGGAGATGATCTCACGGGCGGGGCGGGTGGCGATTCTCGCCGACTCCTCCAAGTTCGGCCGCCGGCTGTTCGCCCAGGTTTGCGAGCTGGGCAGTGCGGACTACCTGATCACCGACAGCGCACCCCCCGCCGAGCTGCGTGACGCGCTCGCCGCGAACGACGTCAAGGTGATCACCCCGACGACCTCGCCTCGGCAACGGGCGGTGCGGAGCGCGGTCTAGCCGGTGTCCCGTGCGACCGCAGCCGCGTTCGCCGAGCCGACGCTCCGCAGCCTCGACGCCATCCACCTGGCCACCGCCCAAGTGCTGATTCGAGGGGGCAAGTGGTCGCCGACGCGTTGATGACGCAGCCCGGACTGGACGTGCCAGATCATGATCCGATGCTGGGCTAAATCATGTCCAGGCAGCGTGCTATTTTATGATTTCCAGCTGTGCTAGATCTGGATTGGAACTCTCGATGAGCGCCTACGTACCCCGCCTTCTCGACTCGGAGCTTCGCGAGGTCGTGGCCTCACACCCCGCCGCCCTCGTCGTCGGTCCGCGCGCTTGCGGCAAGACGACCACGACCCGACGTCACACGGCCTCGGTCCTGCGCCTGGATGTTCCCGCGCAGGCTGCCGTGGTGGCAGCCGACCCCGACGCCGCAATTCGCGGACTTGACGAGCCGATTCTGATCGATGAGTGGCAGTTGGTGCCGCAAGTTCTCGGCGCAGTCAAGCGGGCCGTGGACGACGATCCCAGGCCGGGACGATTCGTACTGACCGGCTCATCGCAAGCCGACCTCACGACGTCGGGCTGGCCTGCTACCGGCCGGATCGTCCGCCTGACGATGTATCCACTCGTCGGCCGGGAACGCCATGGCGATCCGGCCTCGACATCGCTGGTCGACCGGATCCTGGGCGACGGTGCCGACGCCCTCGGCAACCCGACCTCCCACTGGGACCTGCACGACTACGTGGACGAAGCGCTGACGAGCGGCTGGCCCGAGGCGTTGCGGGTGTCAGGCGATCGCGCGCGAGACCGATGGCTGACCGGCTACGTCGACCACCTCGTCACCCGGGAAGCACCCGCGCTCGGCGTAGCGCGCGATCCCGGTCGCATGCGGAGATACCTGCACGTCATCGCCGCCAATACCGGTGGCGTTCCGACTCACAAGCTGCTCTACGACGCGGCCGGCATCGACCGGAACACCGCCGTCAACTACGACAACCTGCTCGACAGTCTGATGATCACTCAACGAGTACCGGCCTGGGCCGGCAACTTCATGGACCGTGCAGTACGCCTGCCCAAGCGTTACCTCATCGACCCGGGACTGCTCGGCCCGCTCCTACGGGTCGATCACCGCCGCACTCTTCGCGACAATGACCTGCTGGGCCGGATCCTGGACACCCTGGTAGCCGCGCAGCTACGGGCCGAGTGCGCCATCAGCGTCGTCGGCGCCGACATGTACCACCTACGCGACGCCAACGGCCGCCACGAGATCGACCTGCTCATCGAGGCACGCGACGGCCAGGTCATCGCGATCGAGATCAAGGCGTCGGCGGCCCCCTCCCACGCAGACGCCCGCCACCTGGAGTGGCTACGCGACCGGCTCGGCGCAAGGCTCACCATGGGGCTTCTCGTTCACACCGGCCCTCGGGTCTTCGCGCTGAGCGAACGGATCCTCGCCGTCCCGATCGCCAGTCTCTGGTCGAGCTGAACCCAGCACACAGCCTTGAGCTGAGGACGCTCCGGACCGCCCTGACAAGGATGCAGGGCTACCCGTAGCGAGCCCGGCCAGGGCTGACCCACGAATCCCCGGCGCGGAGCCCGGTCGCCGTACGACAGGGCGGCCACGACAGCGGCCGTGGCCTGCATCTCTGCGACCCCTACCCCCGTTGGGTATCGCGTGAGGTGGGGCGGGCGGGGCTCGAACCCGCGACCGAGGGATTATGAGTCCCCTGCTCTGACCGGCTGAGCTACCGCCCCGGCGGGGTGAATCCTATCCGGTGCCCGCGCTGTCGGGCGTACCCGCATCGGTAGCGTCCGCGGGCGCGACTGGCGCGCCGCGGACGCGGCGAATGACGGAGTACGGGTGGTCCGTCGCCGACGGACCACCCGTACCTGCCGGAGCCGATCGTTCGTCCCCGGCGCGCCACCCCGGGTCAGCTCTTCAGGAAGGTGAGCAGATCCTGGTTGACCTGGTCCTGATGGGTGGCGGTGATGCCGTGCGGGGCACCCGGGTAGTACGCCTCCTGCGCACCCGGCACCATCTGTGCGGTCTTCATCGACGCGTTGCGGATCGGCACGATCTGGTCGTCGTCGCCCTGGATGACCAGTGTGGGAATGTCGAAGGCGGCCAGATCGTCACGGAAGTCCGTTTCCGAGAAGGCCGAGACGCACTGGTACACGTTCCACAGGCCGGCCTGCATGCTCCAGGCCCAGAACTGGTCCAGCACGCCCTTGGAGACCGTCGCCCCGGGCCGGTTGGCGCCGAAGAACTTCAACGCCAGGTCCTGGTAGAACTGCGAACGGTCGGCGGCCAGCGTGGCCCGCATCTCGTCGAACACCGCCAGCGGCAGCCCGTCGGGGTTGTCCGGCGTCTGCACCATGATCGGCGGTACGGCGGAGATCAGCACGGCCTTGGAGACCCGGTCGGTTCCGTAGCGGCCGATGTAGCGCGCGACCTCACCGCCGCCGGTGGAGTGGCCCACCAGGGTCGCGTCGGTGATGCCGAGTGCCTCGATGAGGGTGGCCAGGTCGTCGGCGTACGTGTTCATCTCGTTGCCGTCCGGCGACTGGCTGGACCGGCCGTGGCCGCGCCGGTCGTGGGCGACGACCCGGAACCCCTGTTGGGCGAGGAAAAGCAGCTGTCCGTCCCAGGCGTCGGCGTTCAGCGGCCACCCGTGGGAGAAGACGACTGCCGGGCCGGAGCCCCAGTCCTTGTAGTAGAGCTGGGTGCCGTCGGACATGGTGAGGTATCCCATGGCGTCACTCCTGACTCTCGGTGCGCTCGGCGTCCCATCGGCGTCCCGGCCGCGTTGCCGGTGGCGGTGGGCGGAGCATCCGTCGGACAGGAACTAGAGTCTCCGCTGCGGGAGCCAGATAACCGGCGTGGATGGGCGGATCCGGGGAACCGGCCGCCGGTGGGCGCGAAACATTTCCGGGGTCAGCGCCGGGACAGCAGTGAGGTGACCCGCATCCGTTCGCTGTGAATCCAGACGTCCGAGTACTCGATCGGCCGTCCGTCGTCAAGGTAGGTGATCTGCTCCAGGTAGAGCAGCGGAAACCCGTCGGGTACGCCGAGCGCAACGGCGACGTCACCGGCCGCGGCGGTCGCCGTGAAGGTACGCCGACCAGTGCTGATCTTCAACCGGTACTCGTTCTCCAGTAGCCCGAACAGCGACTGGTCGGCGAGATCGGCGTGTTCGATGCCGGGTGCCAGATCGAGTCGTACGTAGTTGACCAGCCAGGCGACCGGCCCGTCAGTGCTGGCCCGGAGCCGTTCCAGCCGCAGCACCGACTGCCCGGGGCGCAGGTCGAGCAGTGCGGCGACCGGCGACGGAGCGGCCATCACCTGGTGCGAGCGGACCTGGGTGGAGACGGTGACCCCCTGCCGGGCGAAGTCCTCGGACAGGGTGGTGAGTTTCTGCGCGATCGACGGTTCGATCGCGGTGGAGGTGACGTAGGTGCCGCGCCCCCGTACCTGCACCAGCAGCCCGTCGCGGATCAGCGTGGCGAGGGCACGGCGCAGGGTGCCACGGGAGATGCCGAGGTCGACGGCCAGCTCCGGTTCGCTGCGCAGCCGGTAGTGCGGCGGCCACTCGCCGGACACGATCCGGGCGCGGATCTGCTCCGACACCTGGGCGTGCAGCGGTGCCGGGGCGTCGCGGTCGAGCCGCTCCGCCGGTGCGGCGGTGCTGAACTGGTCGGACATGGCGCCTCATCGTCATGATGCCATCCTGTGCGGACACCGGTCAGGTGTCCGCACAGGACAGAGGATCGGCGGGTCAGTAACTGGTCGTCGCGGCGGTGGTCTGGTCAGTGACGATAGCCACCCCGGCGCTGGTGCCCAACAGCACCGCCCCGGCGTCGAGCAGCGCCACGGCCTGAGGGTAGGACTTGATCCCGCCGGACGCCTTGACCAGTACGCCCTGCGGGGCCCGGGCCACCAGGTAGGCGACGCTGTCGGGGTTGGCGACCTCGACAGCTCCGCTGCTGGCGTTCTTCAGGTAGGCCGCGCCCGCCTCGATGGAGAGTTCGACCGCGATGTCGCGTTCCTGCGGGGTGAGCAGCGGCAGTTCCAGCATCACCTTGACGGGTACCCCGGCCGCGCGGACCACCCCGGCGATGTCGTCGCGGAACGCGTCGTACCGGCCGCTCTTCAGCCAGCCGATCTGCACGCCGATGTCGATCTGCTGGGCACCGGCCCGGACCAGGCTCTCCGCCTCGGCGGCCTTGCCTGCGCTGGTGGTGACGCCGACGGTGGGGAAGTCCAACGCCGAGGCGACCTCGACGCCGGTGCCGCGCAGCACCTCGGCGGTTTCGGCGACCCACGAGCCGGCCACCATCGCCGCGCTGAAGCCGTACCGGACGGTCTCCTCGGCGTGGGCGACGATCTGGTCGTGGGTGGTGCCGACCTCGATCAGGGTGTGCTGGATGTAGGGCGCCAACGCTGCGGGGGTCGTCCCGATGTCGGCGCGGGGTGCAGGAATCACGATCTCTCCAAGGTTCATCTGGTGCGGCTGGCGGCGGTGCGGCAGGTGGCGGAGTGCGACTGGCCGGCGGTGCGGTACGCCTGCGCGGCGGACGGACCGGCTACATCCGGTCCCGGTAGTAGTCGGGGACGACGACACCGGGCTCGTCGAACCAGCGGGGTACGTCGACCCCGCAGACCAGGCCGACGTTGCCCCACGGGTTGAACGCGCCGGTCCGTACGATCACCTTCGCCTGCTGGGCGAGTTCGCCGAGGACGTCGGCGTGGGCCCGGGTGGTCGTCGGTACGCCGGGGAAGCGCCGGGCCAGCCAGTCCGCCAGCGGGGCGTTGTGGGTGGCGACGTCCTCGGCGTACACCACGCCTTCGACGATGAGCTCGTCGGCGATCAGGTCGAGCACCGTGGTCAGCCGGGGCAGGTCCTCGGCGATGGCCAGGTCGACGCGGTGCGCCGTACGGGGGACCGGGAACCCGGCGTCGACGACCAGCAGCAGGTCGGTGTGGCCGAGCGTGGCGAGCGCCCCGGACAGTTCGGCGTTGAGGATGCCTCGACGTTTCATGCCTTCTCCTTCATGATGTGGGTGCCCTCCGGCATGGTGTGGGCGCCGGTGGCCAGCGCCATGACCCTCTCCTCGGTGGCGTCGTCGGCGTCGAGGACCCCGACGAGCCGGCCGGCGGCCAGCACCGCGATCCGGTCGCTGACGGTGAGCAGTTCGGGCAGGTCCGACGAGGAGACGACGATGCCGACCCCATCGGCGGCAAGGTCGCGGAACAGCCGGTAGATCTCCGCTTTGGCGCCGACGTCGACGCCCCGGGTGGGTTCGTCGAGCAGCATCAGCCGCGGCTCGATGGCCAGCCAGCGGGCGAGCAGCGCCTTCTGCTGGTTGCCGCCGGACAGCTGCGTGATGCCCTGCGCGGAGTCGGCGGTCTTGACCCGCAGTTGGCGGACCCGGGTGTCGGCGTCGCGCCGCAGAGCACGCCGGGGCAGCAGACCGAACCGTTGCCGGCGACCGAGGGTCAGGATGTTGATGTTGTCGGCGACGCTCATCGTCGGCAGGACGCCCTGGTGGCGACGTTCGCCGGGCAGGTACGCCACCCGGGCGCGGATCGCGTCGCGGGGGGTACGCGCGGTGAACGACGTGCCGTCGAGCTGCAGGTCACCACCGCTGACCGGGTCGGCGCCGAAGATGCCCCGCAGCAGCTCGACCCGTCCACTGTCGGGTAGCCCGGCGATGCCGACGACCTCGCCGGGCGCGACGTCGAGGTCGACGTCGGTGAATCCCGTGCCGGTGACGCCGCGCATCCGCAGCCGGGGGGTGGTGCCGGCCGGGGCGGCGTGTCCGCCGCCGCGGTCGAGTTCGCCGGCGAGTTCCCGGCCGACCATCGCCGCCACCACCTGGTCGGGGGTCACGTCGGCGGTCGGCCAGTGCCCGACGTGCCGACCGTCGCGCAGCACGTGGATGTGCTGCGACAGGGCGAACACCTCGGGCATCCGGTGTGAGACGTACAGCATGGTGACGCCGTCGTCGCGCAGCTGGCGGATCACCCGGAACAGCCGATCGGACTCGGCCGGCGACAGGATCGACGTCGGCTCGTCGAGGATCACCAGGCGGGCGTCGCGGGCCAACGACCTGGCGATGACCACTAGTTGCCCGGTGGCCGCGTCGAGGTCGCCGACGCGACGGCGGGGATCCAGCCGTACGCCGAGCCGGTCGAGCAGCGCGGCGGCCCGGTCGTCCATGCGGCGCCGGTTCGGGAACACGCGGGAGCCGGGTTCCGCGCCGAGCAGGATGTTCTCGGCGACGGTCCGGTCGGTGGCCAGGGCCAGTTCCTGCGGCACCAGGGCCACCCGGTGCCGACTGAGCAGATTGGCCGGGTCGAACCGGGTGACCTGCTCGTCAGCGACCTGCACGGTCCCGCTGGTGGGGGAGTCCAGGCCGGCCAGGATCTTCATGAGCGTCGACTTGCCGGCACCGTTCTCGCCCATGACGGCGGTGAGGCTTCCGGCGGCGACGTCCATCGTCACGTCGTGCAGCGCACGGACTGGTCCGAAGTGCTTCGACAGACCGGTCACCGCGACGGCGGTGGCCGTCGGGGTGCTGATCGTGGCCGGGCTGGTCATATCGGCTCAGCCCTCCACGGGTACGTCGTCGACGTTGTCTGGGGTGACGACCAGGACGCCGGTGTCCACGTCGCTGATCGCGGTGCCGTCGCTGAGGAAGCCGGTGAGCAGCTTGACGGCCTGGTAGCCCTGCTCGGCCGGGGCCTGGCTGATGGTCAGGTCGACCACACCGGCCTTGAGGTACTCGACGGTCTGCGGCTGGACGTCGAAGCCGACCGAGTGGATCTTTCCGGCGTTACCGGACTGCTGGAGCCAGGTCGCACCGGCGGTGAAGCTGCAGCAGTCGAGGGAGACCAGCGCGATCGCGTCGTTCTGTGCCGCCATCGTCGATTCGATCGTGTTGTACGCCGCGCTCGGCTCGTTGCCGGTGTTCACCGGTCCGACGATGTCCAACCCGGATGCCTCCAGGGCCGACTGGAAGCCGGAGAAGCGGTCGTTGGACCAGCCGGCACCGGCGTCGACGGAGACGACGACGACCTTGCCGGTCTGGCCGTCGAGGACGCCGAGCAGCTCCTCGGCCAGCGCGGCGCCGGAGGCGACCAGGTCCTGTCCGACGAAGCCCATCTGCTGCGAGTCGGGGTTGTTCGTGTTGAACGAGATGATCGGGATGCCCGCGTCGTAGGCCTGAGCGATGACCGGCATCAGGGCGTCGTTGCTGGCCGAGGAGACGGCCAGGCCGTGGATCTGCCGCTGGTTGATCAGCGTCTGCAGCTCGGCGACCTGGTCGGCGGCACTGCCTCCGGCGGGTCCGATCATTTCGGCCTCGACGCTGAGTTCGGCGGCGGCCCGCTGCATGCCCTCGCGGATCGGTACGGCGAACGCCAGCGAGGGGTCGTGGTAGCTGAGCCGGATCTTCAGCTGGTCGCCGTTGTCGACCGCCTCCTGGATGTAGTCGGCGAGTTGGAAGCCGCCGTCGCCGGAGGCGGAGTCGGAGTCGGTGGCCGGGGTGACCGCACCGCAGGCGGTGGCGGCGAGCAGGCTCGCGCCGAGTACGGCGGCGAAGGCGGTGCGTCGCCGGAGGGAGAACCGCATGTCGAAGGCTCCTTGCTGGTGTGTCGGGGTGGATGGGTGGTGAGCTGGACCGGGGTCAGCGTCGACCGGATCGCTTGCGCAGCCAGGTGTCGGCCGCGACGGCGAGGATGATGACCGCGCCGGTGGCCACGGTCTGCCAGAACGACGAGATGCCGCGCAGGTTGAGGATGTTCTGCAGGACACCGATGAAGGCGACGCCGATGACGGTGCCGAGCATGGTGCCGGATCCGCCGAACAGCGCGGCACCGCCGATGATCACCGCAGAGATCGCCGTCAGCTCCATCCCGGTGCCGGTGACGCCCTGCACGTACGACAGGAACGACAGTCCGAGTACGCCGGCGAGGGCGGCCAGGGTGCCGGAGATGGTGAAAGCGGCGACCTTGACCCGGCCGGTGCGGATGCCGCAGAGCCGGGCGGCTTCGGCGCTGCCACCCACCGCGTAGGTGTTGAAGCCGTAGCGGGAGCGCGACAGCACGATGGCGAAGACGACGGCGACCGTCGCGAAGATGACCAGCTGCATCGGCAGCAGCCCGAACAGTCGTCCCTGGCCGAGCAGGTTGAACTCGGCTACGCCTGGTTCCCGGGCGGACAGGGAGATCGGTGCGCCGCCGCTGAGCAGCAGCGTGACACCACGGTAGACGCTCAGGGTGCCCAGGGTGACGATGAACGACGGGATGCCGAAACCGACGGTCATCAGGCCGTTGAGCAGGCCGGCGAGCGCGCCGGCGGCTACCCCGCCGAGGGCGGCCAGTGGCCAGGCGACGTCCGAGGTCATCAGCAGTCCGCAGACGATGGCGCCGAGCCCGTAGATCGAGCCGACCGACAGGTCGATCTCGGCGTTGATGATGACGAAGGTGACGCCGACGGCCATGATGCCGATCTGGGCGATCTGCTGGCCGACGGTGAGGAAGTTGTTGGTGCCGAGGAACCCGGGTGCCAGGAACGCACCGAGGGCGAACAGGACGATCAACGCGCCGAAGGTGCTCGCCTCGCGGGCGTGCAGGAATCGGCGCAGCGGTGACCGGTTGGCGGGTGGGGCGGCCGGTACGGCGACCGGGGGCGCCGGGGTGGTCGTCTGGGTCATCGGTCTCGTCTCCTGAGCAGGGCCGCGACGTCGTCGGGGTAGGCGAGTGCGGGGACGACCTCGGCGATGCCGACGGCGTGGGCGCCGGCGGCGGCGGCGTACCGGGCCGCGTCGGTGAGGGTGTCGCCGCGGGCCAGGCCGACGGCGAGCGCGCCGGTGAAGGCGTCGCCGGCGCCGGTGGTGTCGACGACCCGGGGCACGGTTACCGGTTCGACGACGACGCGCCGCCCGTCATGGTCGACGACGGCACCGGCGGCGCCGAGGGTGAGTACCAGCGCACCGGCGTACCGGGTGCGGATGAGGTCGACGAGGTCGTCGGGGTGCGCGTTGCCGTCCGGCTGGTGGCCGGTCAGCACCTGGGCCTCGCTGGCGTTCGGGGTGAGCACGTCGATCCACGCCCAGGCCTCGTCCGGCAGTTCGACGGCGGGTGCCGGGTTGAGCAGGGTTCGTACGCCGTTCGCGTGCGCCAGGCGCAGCGCGGCGGTCGCCACCGGCAGTGGGATCTCCAGTGACACGACGACGGTGTCGGCGTCGGTGATCCGGTCGGCGAACCGGTCCACGTCGGCCGTGGTGAGCTGGTCGAGGGCGCCGGGGGCGATGACGATCCGGTTCTCGCCGTGGGTGTCGACCAGGATGACGCCGACCATCGTCGCGGCGTCGGCGGTGCGCACCCCCGTGGCGTCCACACCTTCCTCGGCCCACATCTGTCGGGCGGCGGTGCCGAACTGGTCGGGTCCGACCGCGCTCAGCAGGCTGACCTGTGCCCCGAGCCGAGCGGCGGCGACCGCCTGGTTGGAGCCCTTGCCGCCATGCCCGGAACTGAAGTCACCGCCGGTGAGGGTCTCTCCGGCGACCGGCACCCGGGGCACCCGCATGGTGAGTCCGGCACCGTAGCTCCCGACTACTGCTATCTTCATCCTGGCCTCTTGTTCATGGACAACCATGTACAACTCAACTGACCATAGGGACTGCTCGGCGACAGTGTCAAGGGTCGGCGCGGCGACTCTTCGTAACATTGCAGTAATTCAAACGACATGAACTGAAATCAGATGCCAGTTCGTCGCGGACGAGCCCGCAGGTTCACAGCCGTCGCACAGCCGTCGCACACGGCCCGGCGAGCTGACCGACCGAACCTTCACGCATGACCTCGACACTGTCTGCTCCCGTACCGGCAGGACCGCCGAGCCAGGACGGACCGCCTGGTCCGCAACCCGGCACCGGGCCGGGAGGGCCGTACGCTGATCAGCCGACCGTCGATCAGCCGGCCACCCGGTGGCGACGCCTGGTCCACGGCCCGCCGGGCGAGCCGCGCTGGGCCCGACCCGCGCTGGGTGCCCTGCTGCTGGCCACCGCCGCCCTCTACCTGACCGGGCTGGACGCCTCCGGCTGGGCCAACGCCTACTACTCGGCGGCGGCCCAGGCCGGGTCGCAGAGCTGGGTGGCGTTCTTCTTCGGCTCCTCCGACGCCGCCAACTCGATCACCGTCGACAAGCCGCCGGCGTCGCTGTGGCTGATGGCATCGTCGGTACGCCTGTTCGGGCTCAGCTCGTGGTCGATCCTGCTGCCGCAGGCGCTGGCCGGCGTCGCCGCGGTCGGTCTGCTGTACGCCACCGTCCGGCGCTGGTACGGGCCGGCCGCCGGCCTGATCGCCGGCCTCGTGCTGGCCGTCACCCCGGTCGCCGTCCTGATGTTCCGGTTCAACAACCCGGACGCGCTGCTCGTGCTGCTGCTGGTCGCCGCCGCGTACGCCACCGTCCGGGCGGTGGAGACCGCCAGCGCCCGATGGATGCTGCTGGCCGGCACCGCGATCGGGTTCGCCTTCCTCACCAAGATGCTGCAGGCACTGCTGGTCGTACCGGCCTTCGCGCTGGTGTACCTGATCGCCGCGCCGGCCCCGGTCCGTCGCCGAATCCTGCACCTGCTGCTCGGCGGCCTCGCCATCGTCGGTGCCGCCGGCTGGTGGATCGCGATCGTCGAACTCGTCCCGGCGCGGTACCGCCCGTACATCGGCGGATCCCAGTCCGACAGCATCCTGGAACTGACCCTCGGCTACAACGGACTCGGCCGGATCACCGGGGAGCAGGTCGGCTCGGTCGGTGGTGGCGGCGGCTGGGGGCAGACCGGCCTCGCCCGGCTGTTCGACGCCGACAACGGCGGACAGATCGCCTGGCTGCTGCCGGCGGCGCTGATCCTGCTGGCCGCCGGGCTCGTGCTGCGCGCGCGGGCCCCACGCACCGATCGGGTACGGGCCGGATTCCTCCTCTGGGGAGGGTGGCTGCTCACCACCGGTCTGGTGTTCAGCCTGATGGCCGGCATCTACCACGCGTACTACACGGTGGCCCTCGCGCCGGCGGTCGGCGCGCTGGTCGGCATGGGTGCGGCGACCCTGTGGCGGCGCCGCCACCGGCTGTGGATCAGAATGCTGCTCGCCGCCACGGTGGCGGTCAGCACCGCCTGGTCATGGACGCTGCTGAGCCGCAGCGCCGACTGGCAGCCCTGGCTGCGCGTCGCGGTCGCGGTGCTCGGCGCCGGCGCGGTGGTGGCACTGCTGCTGGCAGGCCGGTCGGCGGGTCGGTTCGGGCTGGTCGCGGCCGGTGCGGCGCTGATCGCGGTGCTGGCCGGCCCGACCGGGTACGCGGTGCAGACCGCCGCCACCGCCCACACGGGAGCGATTCCCAGCGCGGGTCCGGCCGTCACCAGTGGGATGGCCGGGCCGGGCGGGATGGGCCGGCCGGGTGGGGCCGGCGGTCGTGACGGGGCCGGCGGGCCCGACGGCGCGGGCGGACCCGACGGGGCCGGTGCCCCCGACGGCACCGGCCGGGACGGCGGCGCCGACGGCGGCCCCGCTGGTGGCCAGCCGGACGGCACCATGGGCGGCCCGACCGGCGGTACGGCCGGACCGGGCGGGGGAATGGGCGGACTGCTGAACGCCGCCAGTGCCCCCGAGGAGCTCGTGGCCGCGCTGCGTACCGACGCCGACGCGTACACCTGGGTCGCCGCAGCGGTCGGTGCCAACAACGCCGCCGGCTACCAGTTGGCCACCGAGGAGCCGGTGATGGCGCTCGGCGGGTTCAATGGCAGCGACCCGTCACCGACCCTTGCCGAGTTCCAGCAGTACGTCGCCGACGGTGCGATCCACTACTTCATCGCCGGATCGCTGCCGCGTAGCGACTCGGGCAGCGACACCGCCGACCAGATCGCGACCTGGGTGACGCAGACCTTCACCGCGACCGAGATCGGTGGCGTGACCGTGTACGACCTCACCGCCGGCGCAGCGGCACCGGCGACCGACTGAACGACACCGGCGACGCCGCCCCGGCGGTCACGGCACAGCAGCCGCGACCGCCGGGGCGGCGTCGTGCCGTCCACCTGCTCAACCGTCCCGTCCCACCCTGGAGGGCGTTCACCTGAACGTCGTCAGTCGCACAGCCGGGACACAGGCCGGTCCGAACGCCCGCCCAGCCCGTCGCCGCACCGTCGAGGCATGTCCACCACGATGCTTCCCGCCGACGGCGCCGCGCTGACCGGTCCACGACCACGGTCCGACGAGGCAGGGTCCGTCACCGACCCGCCGCCCGTGCTCGACGTCACGATTCCGGTCCACAACGAGGAACGCGACCTCGAACCCTGCGTGCGTCGACTGCACCAGCACCTTGTCGAGACGTTCCCTTACCCCTTCCGGATCACCATCGCGGACAACGCCAGCACCGACCGTACCGCCCAGGTCGCCGCCGCCCTCGCCGACGACCTGCCCCGGGTCGTCGTGGCGCACCTGCCGCAGAAGGGCCGGGGCCGGGCCCTCGCCGCCGTCTGGTCCGCCTCGCCCGCTCCGGTGCTCGCCTACATGGACGTCGACCTGTCCACCGACCTCGCCGCACTGCTGCCGTTGGTCGCGCCGTTGATCTCCGGCCATTCGGACCTGGCCATCGGCAGCCGACTGTCCCGCAGCTCCCGGGTGGTCCGGGGAGCGAAGCGGGAGATCATCTCCCGGGGCTACAACCTGCTGCTGCGCGGAGCCCTCGCCGCCCGGTTCTCCGACGCGCAGTGCGGGTTCAAGGCGATCCGCAAGGACGTTGCCGACCGGTTGCTGCCGTTGGTCCGCGACACCGGCTGGTTCTTCGACACCGAACTGCTGGTCCTGGCCGAACGCGCCGGACTGCGCATCCACGAGGTCCCGGTGGACTGGGTCGACGACCCGGACAGCCGGGTCGACATCGTCTCGACCGCGATCGCGGACCTCAAGGGGATGGCGCGGGTGGGACGGGACCTGGCCACCGGGTCCCTGCCGCTGGCCGAGGTCCGCCGCGAACTGGGCCGGCCGGCCGGTGAGGGGCTCACCGGCCAGCTGATCCGGTTCGCCGGGGTCGGGGCGGCGAGCACCCTGGCGTACGTCGTGATCTTCGCTCTGTTGCGGGCCGGTCTGCCGGCGCAGTCGGCGAACCTGCTGGCTCTGCTGATCACTGCGGTCGGCAACACGGCCGCGAACCGCCGGTTCACCTTCGGCGTCAGCGGACGGGGCAGCGTCGGCCGGCACCACCTGCAGGGCCTGGCGGTGTTCGCCGTCGGGCTGGCGCTGACCAGCGGCTCACTGGCGTTGCTCGACGCCGCCGTGCCAGCCGCCGGTCGCGCCGTCGAGGTGGCGGTGCTGGTGGCGGCGAATCTCGCCGCCACCGTGGCGCGCTTCCTGCTGCTGCGCAGCTGGGTGTTCCGCCGCTGGCCGGCGGCGGCAGCTGACCGGCGGTGACGGCGTCAGCGCACCTCGAACTCCAGCAAGGAGTAGCCGTACTGGCCGTTGCGTGTCGTGCCGGACATCCGCACGTAGCGGGCGTCGGTCCCGGACAGTTCGAGATGGACGGTGCCGGTGCCGGTGCGGGTCGCGTACCCGGTCGACCAGTGTCGGCCGTCGGCCGAGGTCTCCACCCGGTAGGCGACGGCGTACGCGTGTTCCCAGTGCAGCGTGACGCTGCGGATCCGCCACAGCGCGCCGAGGTCCACCGCAATCCACTGCGGGTCGCGGAACGCGCTGCTCCACCGGCTGCCGAGGTCGCCGTCGACGGCGGCGGAGGCCCCGAAATGTGGAGCCTCCGCGCTGGACGCCGAGACGGGACGTCGCAGCGCCAGGTTGCGCCCGTCCGGGTTGGGGCGTCCGGCCCGAGGCGTGGGATCGGTCGGCGCGGACGGTGGTACGGACGGCGGCGGTACGGCGGCCGGCGTGGCCGACCGGTCCGGTGGTGTCGACACCGTCGGACCGGGTGACGGCGGCACCGGTGTCGCCTCCGCCGTTGGTGCCGTCGGTCCGGTGGAGCCGGGCGGGGTGACGGCCGCAGCAGAGACCTGCGGTGCGACCGCAGACAGCGGGTCCGGCGGTGGTGCGTCGGCGGGCGGGTCGTCGCGGGGAATCCACCACAGCAGGGCCGCCGTCACGGCGACCAGTGCCCCTGCGGAGCACAGCAGCAGCAGCCGTCGGCGTCCGCCGGGTCGGTCCGTCCCGGTGTCCGCCACCGCGCCCGGCTGCGCTGCCGCTGGCTGCTTCGGCGTCGGCTGCGCCGGCTTCGGCACGGGCTGGTGCGCCGCTGGCTGAGCTGGCGCCTGTCTCGCCCGGCGTGCGGTGGCGGCGGGGAACAACGTCCGCAAGGCGTGTGCCCGGTCACCGGCGTACGCGCTGGCGCGCCTGGCGACCGGACCGTCCGGCGGTTCTTCCTCTACGGACACGATGACTCCCCGCGACTGCCGACACCACCGCCGCCCGGTACGTGCGGACGGGCATATCGGACGAACAACCAGGCAAGTTAGCAAGCGACCCGGGTGATGGCGCAACCGTAGGTAGGAATCAGCGCAGTGGACGGCACGGCGGCCCCGGCTCAGTGCACCAGCGCGTCGGGTGCGATCCGGGCGGCGGAACCCTCCCGCTCGAAGGCGGTGAGGCTGGCGACAGTGGTCGCGGCGATGTTGTGCAGCGCCTCCTCGGTGAAGAACGCCTGATGGCCGGTGATCAGCACGTTCGGGAAGGTCACCAGCCGGGAGAACAGGTCGTCGCGCAGCATCTGGTCGGACAGGTCCTCGAAGAACAGATCGGCTTCCTCCTCGTACACGTCCAGCCCCAGGTAGCCGATCTTGCCGCTCTTGAGCCCCCGGATGACGGCGGCGGTGTCCACCAGCGCGCCCCGGCTGGTGTTGATCAGCATCACGCCGTCGCGCATCTGCGCGATCCGTTCCTCGTCGATCAGGTGATGTGTCTCGGGTGTGAGTGGACAGTGCAGGGTGATGATGTCCGACTCGGCGAGCAGGGTCGGCAACGGTACGTAGCTGGCCCCGGCGGCGACCGCCTCGTCCGCCGGGTACGGGTCGGCGGCGATCACCCGGCAGCCGAAACCCGCCATGATCCGGATGAACCGTACGCCGATCTTGCCGGTGCCGACCACGCCGACGGTCCGCCCGTGCAGGTCGAAGCCGAGCAGCCCGTTGAGGGCGAAGTTGTGCTCCCGTACCCGGTTGTACGCCCGGTGGATCTTGCGGTTGAGGGCCAGGACCAGCCCGGCGCAGTGCTCCGCGACCGCGTACGGCGAATAGCCCGGCACCCGGGTGACGGTGAGCCCGAGCCGCCGCGCGGTCGCCAGATCGACGTGGTTGAACCCGGCCGAGCGCAGCGCGATCAGCCGGACCCCGCCGTGCGCCAGCGTCTCCAGCACCGGCGCGCTGAGGTCGTCGTTGACGAAGGCACAGACCGCGTCGGCACCGGCGGCCAACGGCGCGGTCTCCGGGGACAACCTCGGCTCCAGGAACACCAGGTCGTGCCCGGCCGCCGCGTTCGCCTCGGTCAGGAACCGCGTGTCGTACGGTTTCGTGCTGAACACCGCCACGCGCATGACGCCACCTCCGTGCTCGACCGTCGTGGTCACCGGTCCACCGACCGGACCGCCCCGAGGACGGATCGCATCCAGGGTACGGTGGGCGGGGTCGGGGAGAGGGGTGCGGGCCGATGACCGCAGCGGTCACCAACTGGGCGGGCAATGTCACCTTCGCCGCGCGCCAGATCCACCGTCCGGGCAGCGTCGAGGAACTGCGGCGGATCGTGGCCGGGGCGGACCGGCTGCGGGTGCTCGGCACCGGGCACTCGTTCAACCGGCTCGCCGACACCGACGGCGACCTGGTCAGCCTGGCCAACCTGCCGACCGAGGTGACCATCGACGCCGCGTCGTCGACAGTGACCGCCGGCGGCGGCATCCGCTACGGCGAACTCGCCGCGCATCTGCACGCCCACGGCTACGCGCTGCACAATCTGGCCTCGCTGCCACACATCTCCGTCGCCGGGGCCTGCGCCACCGCCACCCACGGCTCCGGCCAGCACAACGGCAACCTCGCCACGGCGGTGCGTGCGCTGGACCTGGTGACCGCCGACGGCGACCTGGTCCGGCTCGACCACACCCACCCGGACTTCGCCGGCGCGGTGGTCAGCCTCGGCGGACTCGGCGTCGTCACCAGCGTCACGCTCGCGATCCAGCCGACCTTCGATGTGGCGCAGTACGTCTACGAAGGGCTCACCCGGGACGCACTCGTCGCCCACTGGCCGCAGATCGCGGCCAGCGGCTGGAGCGTCAGCCTGTTCACCGACTGGAGCAGCACCGACGTCGACCAGGTGTGGGTGAAACGGCGTACCGACGCCGACGCCGCCCCGGTGGACGCCGACGGGTGGGGGCTGACGGCGGCCGACGGGCCGCGTCACCCGGTGCCCGGGATGCCGGCCGAGAACTGCACCAGCCAGCTGGGGGTGGCCGGCCCGTGGCACAACCGGCTGCCGCACTTCCGGCTGGACTTCACCCCGAGCAGCGGTGCCGAACTGCAGTCGGAGTGGCTGGTGCCGGCCGACGACGTGGTGGCCGCGTTCGACGCGGTGGCCGGGCTGCGGGAGCGGATCGCCCCGGTGCTGCAGACCTGCGAGATCCGTACGGTCGCCGCCGACGAACTGTGGCTGAGCATGAACTACCGGCGCGGCGCCGTCGCGATCCACTTCACCTGGGTGGCCGACACCACGGCGGTGCTGCCGGTGGTCACCGCCATCGAGCAGGCACTCGCGCCGTACGCGCCCCGGCCGCACTGGGGCAAACTGTTCACCGTCGACGCCGACGTGCTCGCCGGCCGCTACGAGCGGTGGTCCGACTTCGCCGACCTGTTGGTCCGCTACGACCCGGCCGGGGTGTTCCACAACGACTTCCTGGACCGCTACTTCCCCCGCTGACCGGCCGGCCGTCGGCAGCACCCGCGCCGACCAGCGGGTTCACGCCGGCTGCCAGCCGGTTGCCCCGATGGCGGCGGTCGCACCGCCGCCGGCGGCGGTGACCGGATCGGCGGCCCGGGGCCGCCACCGGCGCAGCCGCCATGCGAGGGCGTCGGCGGCGACCGCCTCCGCCCGTAGGCTGCGGGCGGCGGTACGGGCCGACTCCACCGCCTGCCAGGCGCCGCGTTCCCGTTCGACGACGGCCCGGTACTGCCGGTAGCGCTCGTCGCGGATCGCTGCGCGCAGCGCCAGCTCCTGCTCCACCGGATGCCGGCGCGGATCCCAGCCGTTGCGGTTGGCCAGCGCGTCGGTCAGCTGCCGTACGGTCAGCTCACGGCGCCAGTACGCGGCCATCGCCGCCCGGTGCAGGTGACGTTCCCGGTCGGCGTACTCGGCCGGGGTCCGGTCGGTGGTCGGAGCCGGCAGGGTGGCGGCGGCGGCCAGCCGCCGTACCGCCCGGTCGGCGGCGTCGAAGTCCTGCCAGGCGGCGTCGAGAGCGGCGTGGTCCTGCTGCCACTGGTCGTGTCGGCGGCGTACCGTCCGCTCGGCCCGGGCGGCGGCGACGGCGACCTCGCCGGCGTAGCGGTAGGCGTCGCGGGCCTGCGCCACCCGCCGGCTCCGCCGCCCCGGGCGGGGACCGACCCCGCCGGCCGAACGGGTACGGAGAGTGAGCAGGACCAGCGCGCCGGCGGCGGCCAGTAGCAGCACGGTCCCGGCGACACCTGCCAGAGCCACGTCAAGAAGAAACTGGTGGAGTGCCATGTCGGTCAACGGTCACCTCATCGGTCACGGCGAACAGGAGGGGCGGCGTCACCGCCGGGCACAGGTCGGCACGGGCGCGGCGCCGGAGCGTGGGCGGCAGGACGGGGGCGTAACCGGTCAGCAGGTGTCAGTTGGCCTGCAGATGTCAGTTGGCCTGCGGTCGCGTGCCGTCGGCGTGGGGTGGCGGAGCACGCGGCGGTGCCGGCGCTGCGGCGTACGCGGAGGTCGCGCCGACGTCGGCCGGCCCGGTCGGCACCGACGGCAGGCCCTCCGGCGCCCCATCGGCGGCTGGACCGCCGTGGACCGGCGTCGCCTGCCGGGTGACGGGGATGCTCTGGCTGGTCGCCGACGCCTGGTGCGGCGTGGCGGCGATGCCGACGGTCGGCGCCGCCAGGGTGCTCACCTGCACCGTGGCGCCCGCCGGTGGCCACCCGTACGGTTGTTCACCGGCGCCGGCGGACAGCGCCAGGACCGCGAGAGCCAGGTAGGTCAGGGCCCGGCCGCACCATCGTGCCACCCACCACAGTGGTGCACGGTGCGCGGCGTCGCCTGACATGCCGACAAATGTAACGCGTCGCCGGGGACGCCGGCGTCGAGCGTGACGCAGCCGACGGGCGGTCCACCGGCGTCGACGGCGGGCCCACCGACCTGGGCAGGGAGGCGGCGGGCCTGGGCAGGGAGGCGGCGGGCCCGCCCGCCCGGCAGGGGAGGATGGGCCGGTGACAGACGACAGGACCGTACGCAGGGGTACCGCGCTGGTGACCGGAGCGTCCCGGGGGCTCGGGGCGGTCATGGCCAGGGCGTTGGCCGCCGACGGATGGGCGGTGGCGGTCAACTACCGGTCGGACGCGGCCGGCGCGGCCGCCGTCGTGGCGGACATCCGGGCCGCCGGCGGCACCGCCGATGCGTTCGGCGCCGACGTGACCGACGAAGCCGAGGTGACGCAGTTGGTGGCGGCGGTCGCCGCGCGACTCGGCCCGGTCCGGGTGCTGGTGGCCAATGCCACCGGCCCGCAGCCGCAACGGGCCGTGGAGGAACTGACCTGGCAGGACCACCTGGACCAGCTGACGTTCTTCGTCAAGAGCCCGACCCTGCTGGTGCAGGCGGTGCTGCCGGGGATGCGGGCGGCCGGCGGTGGACGGGTCGTCCAGATCGGCTCGGACATGTTCGACCGGGGCACTCCCGGCTGGTCGGCGTACGCCGCCGCCAAGGGCGCGCAGGTCGGCCTCACCCGTACCTGGGCCCGGGAGCTGGGCCCGTCGAACATCACGGTCAACCTGGTCGCGCCGGGGTGGATCCCGGTGGAGCGGCACGCCGGCACCACCGACGAGGCACTGCGCGGGTACGCCGCAGAGGTGCCGCTGCGGCGCATCGGTACGCCGGACGAGGTGGCGGCGGCGGTCTGCTATCTGGCCTCGCCCGGTGCCGCCTTCGTCACCGGGCAGCGGATCACCGTCAACGGCGGCCACACCGCCTGATCCGGTGTCGGGCCGTCCCGGCGGTGGCGCTCAGGTCCGGCTGTCGATCCGTGCCTTGACCCCGCCAGCCTCGGCGAGCATGTGCAGCAACGCCGAACCGTCGATCAGCTCCAACGGCTTGCCGGAGGCGAAGTCGTGCGCCGCCGGCGTATAGCCGGCAGTGGTCACCAGGATGCCGTTCGACGCGTTCTCCGCCTGGACGACTCCGAACAGGTCACGCACCGCCGAGACGTCGACGGTGCCACCGCCGCGTCGGGCCAGTACGACCACGGTGCCGCCGAACAACGGTCGCGGGTCGTGCGCCAGGCACTCCACCGTGCCGTCGGCGGTGGTGCGTACCTGCCGCATCTGCAACCCGAGCTTGACGAACAGGTCGGCGATCAGCTGCTCGAACTGCTCAGCCGGCATGGCCAGCAGGTTGGGCCGCTGGTCGAGGTCGGCGAGGACGTCGATCTCGTCGGCGAACCGCTTGTCGACCTGGTCGAAGTCGACCACGGCCGACACCGGTGCCAGCTCGGCCGGGCGGGCGGAGAGCCGGGCGTCGAGTCGACGCAGACAGGCGGCCGGGTCGACCTTGGCGAGGTTGATCGCGACGAACTCGTCGCGGGTGGTCCGGAGACTGACCAGGCAGGGGCGGGCCCGCCGCCCGGTGGCCGGGTCCAGGGTGTCGACGATGCCGTTGAGACAGACCGTCTCGACCAGCCGGGTACGGTCGGCCTCGTACAGCTCGTGCACGGTGCGCAGGGTGATCTGAGTGACCACGTCGGCGTACCGCTGGGCGATCTCGTCCGCCGGGCGGCCCACCGCGGTCACCTCGTCCTCGGCCGGCTGGAAGCGGTACTCGCGCACCCGGGGGATGACCTCGACCGTCGGCAGTTGGTACTCCACCACCAGTTGCCGGGACTCGGGCAGGTACGCCAGCCGGTACCGCTGCGGGAAGTCGTCCGGGTAGACCGAGTTGCCCAGCACCAGTCCGAAGTACTCGACGACGGCCTTGGGATCGGCGGCGGCGAAGACGGCGGAGAAGCGGTCGATCGCGGCGTTGTGTGCGGCGGCCTTGGCGGCCAGCTTCTCGCACTGCTCACGGTAGCGCTCCTCGGCGGCGGCGAGCCGTCGTTGGCGCTGCGCCTCCGCCGCCTCGTGGTCGGCGGTGGCCTGCGCGAACGCCTGCTGTGCCTCGGCGAGGAACTGCTGGTGGCGGACCTCGCCGCCGAACATCTTGCCCAGCCCGGCCGGTGCCGGTGGCGCGAAGTCGGACCACTTCGGCGGGGTCAGCGCCACGGCGAGTGGGCCCGGGTCGAACGGCGGCGGTGCGGCGGTGCGCTTGAGCCGGTTCAGGTCGATGTGGTCGTCGACGGCGAGGGTGTCGGCGAGCAGGTCCTCCAACTCCGCCACCCGGGAGCGCAGATTCGCGTTGGCCGCCGCGACCTTGGCCGCACGGGCCTCGGTGTACAGGCGTTTGCGCTGGCGTTCGTCGTCGGCGGCGGCCCGCTCGGCGGCCTGCCGGGCGTTCTCCGCCTCCCACAGCATCTGCTGGTGCTGCCGGTAGGCGAAGGCCTGGGTGCGGTGCTGGGCGTGCACCTGCTGTGCGTGCGCCCGCTGCGCCTCCCGCATGCTGCTCATTGTCGACCCCGATCGTCGCGCCGGCCCGTCACTGGACGTGCGTCAATCTTGTCCGACCGTCACAGTAGCGTCCAGTCTCCACCGCCCGGGCGGTCCGTGCCGTACGACGGGTTTGCCTATCCTGGTGCGTACCCCGGAGAGCGGTCCGGGGCAGGGGAGGGCGGACCGGTGGCGGAGCAGGACCACGACGCGGCGGGCGACGACGACCCGTACCTGTGGCTGGAGGATGTGCACGGCGACGCGGCGCTGGACTGGGTCCGGGCCAGCAATGCCGCCACCACGGCCGCCTGGACCGACGATCCCGGGTTCGGCATGCTGCGCGACCGGATCAAACAGGTGCTCGACTCGGCGGAGAAGATTCCCGACCCGACCTGGCGCGGTGAGTACCTCTACAACTTCTGGCAGGACGCCGACCATCCGCGCGGGGTGTGGCGGCGGGCCACCTTCGCGCAGTACCGGGCGGCGCAGCCGGACTGGGAGATCCTGCTGGACCTCGACGAGCTCGCCCGCGTCGAAGGCGAGAGCTGGGTCTGGAAGGGCGCCCAGGTGCTGCGGCCGGCGTACGACCGGGCCCTGATCACCCTGTCCCGGGGCGGCTCCGACGCCGCGGTGGTCCGCGAATTCGACCTCACCACCCGGGCCTTCGTCCCGGACGGCTTCGTCGTGCCGCAGGCCAAGAGCAGCGTCTGCTGGATCGACGTCGACCACATCTACGTCGGCACCGACTTCGGCGAGGGCACCCTGACCACCTCCGGCTACCCCCGGACCGTCCGCCGGTGGCGACGCGGCACCGCGCTCGCCGACGCCCCGGTGGCCTTCGCCGGCGAGACCGACGACGTCACCGTCTCCGTCATCCACGACCCGACCCCCGGTTACGAACGTGACCTGGCGGTACGGCGTACCGAGTTCTTCCGCAGCCGGACCTACCTGCCACGCGGCGACGGCGAGTGGGAGCCGCTCGACGTACCCGACGACGCCGAGATCGACCTGCACCGGCAGTGGCTGCTGATCGAGTTGCGCAGCCCGTGGCAGGCCGGGGACGTCACCCACCCGGCCGGGGCGGTGCTGGTGACCCCGGTCGACGAGTTCCTCGCCGGCAAGCGCGAGCTGACCACAGTCTTCGCCCCCACCGAGCACACCGCGTTCAGCTACCACGCCTGGACCCGCAACCACCTGCTGCTGGTCACCCTCACCGACGTCCGCAGCGAGATCACCGTACTGACGCCGGGCGACGACGGCTGGCAGCGGCGGACGCTGCCCGACGCTGGCGGGTTCGACCACACCGACATCGCCGACACCGAACCGGATCTCGGCGACGAGTTTCTGCTCGACACCTCCGGGTTCACCCGCCCGCCGACCCTGCTGCACGGCAGCGTCGACGGCCCGGTGCGCCCGGTCAAGACCGGGCCGGCCTTCTTCGACGCCGACGCGATGACCGTCCGGCAGTTCTTCGCGGTATCCGACGACGGCACCGAAGTGCCGTACTTCCTGGTCACCGGTGCCGAATCCGCCGGTTCTGCCGGGTCCGGGTCCGCCGCCGGGCTCACCCTGATGACCGGGTACGGCGGCTTCGAGATCTCCTGGACACCGGCCTACAGCGGGGTCATCGGCACCGGCTGGCTGGCCCGGGGCGGCAGCTTCGTGGTCGCCAACATCCGCGGCGGCGGCGAGTACGGACCCCGCTGGCACACCGCCGCGCTGCGCGGCGAACGGCCCCGGGCGTACGAGGACTTCGCCGCCGTCGCCACCGACCTGGTCGCCCGGGGTCTGACCACCCCGGACCGGCTCGGCTGCTACGGCGGCAGCAACGGCGGGCTGCTGATGGGGGTGATGCTGACCCGCTACCCCGAGCTGTTCGGCGCGGTCGTCGGCCAGGTGCCGCTGCTGGACATGCGCCGTTACCACAAGCTGCTCGCCGGGGCGTCCTGGATGGCCGAGTACGGCGACCCGGACGACCCCGACGACTGGGCGTTCCTGCGGGAGTATTCGCCGTACCAGAACGTCCGTCCCGCCCGGGCGTACCCGCCGTCGCTGTTTCTCACCTCGACCCGCGACGACCGGGTGCACCCCGGTCACGCCCGCAAGATGGTCGCCCGGCTGCGGGAGTACGGCTACGACGTCACCTATCACGAGAACATCGAAGGTGGACACTCGGCAGCGGCGGACAACGGCCAGGCGGCGTTCAAATGGGCGCTGCTGTTGGAGTTCGTCCGGCGCACCCTGACCGGCCAGCGGTGACCGCCACACCGCTTGGCCGGCGGTGGGATGCCACCGCGTTTTCTACATGGCATACGTTCAGAGCGCATCAATTCGTATGCTATGTAGAAACCGCGTCGTCGTTGCGGTGGCGTCGTCGTCGCGAGAGCGCTGAGGCGACCTGCCGAGCGGTGCGGTCCGGGTGCCGCAGGACATCGTCGGCGGTGAACCGCAGGACCAGCCACCCGCAGTCACGTAGCGCATTGAACCGGGCAACGTCCTGCTGGTAGTGCGCCCGCTCCCGATGGTGATCACCTTCGTACTCGATCGCCAGTCGCCACCGCGGATACGCGAAGTCGACCCGGGCGACGAGCCGGCCGAGCGGGTCCAGCACTTCGTGCTGGGCGACCGGAGGTGGCAGGCCGGCGTCGTGCAGCAGCAGCCGCAACCTCGTCTCCATCGGCGACTCGGTGCGCGGCTCGGCCAGCGGCAGCAGCTCCCGCAACCGACGTACTCCTGGCCAGCCCGCCCGTTCCTCGACCAACCCGCACAACGCGGGCAGTTTGACCACCCGCCGGTGCAGCAGCGCATCGACGGCGACCAGCGCATCGGTACGGGACGGGTGAGCGCCGAGGTCGAACGCCGTGCGGAGGCCGGTGGTGACCGGCAGGCCGCCGAACCGGGTCACATCCCCTGCCGGGAGCCGGACGCGCCGTACCACCATCCGATCGGGCTGCCGGATCCGTGACCCGGGTGGTACGGCGACGGAGACCGGCGCGTCGCGGGGAAGCAGATCGACACCCCACAGGTACGCGGCGCTCAGCCCGGCGATCGCGCCACCTGCCGGCAGCCACAGCGCCGCCGCTTCGCACCAGGTCCGATGATCGGCGTTGTCGGCCGCCGCCGCATGAAGGTAGACGTCCTGGAACATGCGTCGCCAGGTCGGGCCGGCGAGCATTCGCTGGGTCAGCAGTCCGTCGGCGACAGCGGCGCTGCCCCGGAACGGTGCGAACCGCAACTGCTGCGGTACGTGGGCCCGGCGCGACATCCGCCCGATCCTGCCCGGCGTGACGCGGCGACGCTGTCCCGATCGTGACAGCTACCGGCGCTCCCGCACCCGGTCGGTGCGTCACCACGCCACGGCGTCAGGACGGCGTCAGGAGGTCGTCTCGGCGGCGGTGAGCGCGGCCCGGCCCAGCGCGGTGAGCTGCCCGTCGGTCGGGGTCACGGTGCCGGCGACGGCCACCTCGACCGCCCAGCCGTGCGGGCCGGCCAGGATGACGCCCTTGTAGACGGTACGGTGTGCCTCGACGCCGAGCCCGGTGAACTCTCCCTCGCCGTACTCGGCGAGCAGGTCGTTGTCGACGGCGTCGCGGAAGTTCGGCGTACTGCCGAACCGGATCGTCACGCTGCGGGTGCCGCTGTCGTTCTCCCAGACGCAGGAGACGTTCACCGCGCTACCGGAGGGCGGGTTGAACGCGCGTACCGCGACCGGCCCGCCGAGCACGTCGACCACCGGGGCCTCGTCGACCGCCCCGCACAGGGTCTGCTCGTCGGGCAGGTGCCCGGCGGCCGCTGGCGCGTCACCCGATCGGGGTTCCACCGACGCCTCCGTGACGGCCGACGCGGCCGGACCGGGTCCGGCCGGTGATGGGGCGGCGGCATCACCGGAGCCGCAACCGGAAACCAGCAGCACCAGCACGCCGGTGGCCGTGCCGGCCCGCCACACCATCGACATCCTCGACATTGGAGATCCTCCTGACTGAGCACTGCCCCGTCTCACCGGGCCACCGTCACCGCGTCGGTGATGCCGAGCGCGGCGACGGCGTCGATCGCCGGCCCGAGCTGCCGGTCGTCGCGGCGGGGCCCGTCGACGCCGGCCGGCGGGTCGCACAGTCGCACCCGGTCGGCCCGCTGGTCGGCGTCGAGCACCCCGGCCAGGTCGAACACGGCCGGACCGTCGCCGGTGCCGACCCACCGCCAGCGGTCGGAGCCGGTGGCCGCGACCCACACCTGGTAGCGGGCGTCGCCCGCGCCGATCTGCACCACGCCGAGGTCGGCACCGGGACCGTCGGTCAGTGGCGTCGCCGACAGGCGCAGCACCAGCGGGAACTCGCATTCGGTGTCGCCTTCGCCGAGTTGCACGTTGCGGACGTCGCGTGGGCCGAGCGCGTCGGTCGGGTCCTTGCCGACGAGGCCGGCGTCGACGGCGGCGGCCCGCTCGACCCCGTCCGCCCAGCCGCGCACCGGGTAGCGCCGGTCGGCGACCGCCAGGACCTGGTCGTCGTCGGAGTCCCCGGTGACCCGTTGAACCGCGGCCGCACCGGCGGCGAAGTCCGCCTCGCCGGTGCCGGCGACGTCGAGCACACAGCCGGCGAGCAGCGCCGGGTCGGTGACGCCCCGGTGCCGGCACAGCGCCGTCGCCGCCGCCCGCTGTCGGGCCGGTAGCCCGGCGAGCGTCGTCGGCCCGGCGGGGAAGGCCCGGTCGGTGAAGTCGTCGGTGCCGGTCCCGTCCGGGTACGGCAGCACCGACGTGGCGTCGGTGAGCCGCCAACTGTCGGCGTACCCGCCGTAGAGGTCGGCGGCGGACGGCGCGGCCGGGTCGAGGGTCTGCCCGGCGGCGGTCCGCAGGTCGTCGGCCCGGTCGCCGTCGGCGTCACCGAGCAGTCCGGTGACCGGCCGACCGGCCGGTACGACGGCGACGTCGAGCAGCGCCGCGCGGGCGGTCACGAAGACCCGTCCGCCGCCCGGGAGTCCGACCTGGACGAGACGGCCGGTGCGGACCACCTGCTGGTCGCCGACGGTTCGCCGGCCGTCGGGGTCGAGCGTTTCGCCCGGCCCGGTGGTCCCGTCGGCAACGGTGACCGTGACCGCGTCGACGCCGGTCCCGGGGTGGTCGATCCGGACGACCCCGCCGGGCAGCCGGACGGCGACCGCGCCGGTCGTGGACAGCCGGTCCGAGTCCCGGTACGGGCGGTAGCGCACCTGCACCTCGGCGGCGTCGTCGGCGAAACGGGCGAGCACGAATTCACCGACCGCCTGGAAGTCGTAGTCGAGACCGTCGAAGGTGCGCAGGTGCGGGTCGCCCCAGGACTGGCCGACCCCGTCCGACCCGTCGTAGCAGGTGCCGGTCTGCGCGTCTCGCAACGCGCAGCCGCCGCCGGCACCGGCGTCGGATTCGTCGGCTCCGGTCGGTTCGCCGCCGAGCAGCAGGATCTGGATCCGGGCCAACTCGAGCAGGTCGTCGGTGGAGCGCGACAGCAGCCGACCGGCGGCTGCGGCGTCGACCTCGGACCCGGTCTGGTCGCCGACCCAGGCGAGCACGTCCGGCAGCCAGGACGGCATCGAGTCGGAGAGCAGGTCGTTGAGCACCGCCCCGGCGACGACGGCCCCGCCGTACCGGTCGAGGTCCTCGGCGAACCGGGTGGCGTCGGCGATGTCGTCGGCGGTCGGCGGCCGGCCGGCGTCGGTCACCGCCGACGCCGCGTCCCGCGCGGTGACCACGATCTCGGCGGCGGCCCCCGGGTCCGGCTGGGCATGACCCGCCGTCCGGAGGCTCCCGACCGCCCGGGGGTGCCGGACCGGCGCGAACGCCGGTCGGGCGGTGGCCGGCACCGGGGCGCCGGAGCAGTCGAGCACCAGCCGCACCCGCCGGTCCCAGCCGGCCGGGCCGGCACCGGTGCAGTCGGCGCCGCCGGCGGCCACCGCGTCGTGGTAGGCCTCGCCGGTCGCGGTGTGGGCCACCAGCCGCCCCGGCGGGTCGACGACGATCACGTCCAGGACGTCGACGGTGTCGTCGCCGTCGAGGTCGAGCAGGCTGGCGTACCGACCGGGCGAGGCGACCAGCGCACCCACCCGACGTCCGGCGGGGTCGGTGAGTACCTTCGCGGTGCCGCCGCCGTCGAGGTCCAGCACGTGGATCGCGGGTTGCGGCAGTGGCATGCCGCCGGCCGAGGTCACCGGGTACGCGGTCGGCCGACTCGACGGATCCGGTAGCGCCAGCCGCAGGGTGCCCGACCACGGCACCCCGTCGCCCCACGGTCCGGTAAGGCCGTCCCAGGCGCGTACCCGGTAGCCGCCGGCTGTCCCCGCCGGTCGCGGCGACCCGGTGTCCGGCGCGACGGTCACCCCGGCGGGCAGGAAATCGGTGACCGGCCGGGCGCTGTAGCCGCCGTCGGCGGCCGGTTGCGGGTCCGGGTCGCGGTCGAACCAGCCGCAGCCGGCCAGCACCAGGGTGGCGACGAGCACCGGTACGCCGCCCGCCCGGGGACCACGTAGCGGTCGCCGACGGCGTCCGGTGACCGTTGCTGACATCTGCCCAGCGTGGTCGGACCCGCCGTGGCCGGGCAATACGACGTTTGACGTACCGTCGTACGGTCGGTTGGTGACCACCACCGCGACGTCGCCGGCGCCGGGCGCGGAGATCCTGCTGGACCTGGTCGACCGGATGATCGGCGCAGCCGACCTGGACAGCTACGCGCGGACCGCGTGCGCCGGGATCCGGGAGCTGATCCCGGCGCTGAGCGTGTCGTACAACGAGTTGAACCCGCTCGCCGGCCGGGCCTTCGCGTTGATCGACCCGGACCCCGGCCCGGGCTGGTTCCGCCGCTACCAGCCTCCGTTCGAGGCGTACATGATGGACAACCCGCTGGTCCGGCATGCGTTGACCACCGGTGACACCCGGGTGCTCGGGTGGGGCGACGATGGCCTCGGCACCGTCCACGGCACCACCCTGGACCGGGAGTTCTACCAGCCGAACGGCATCCGCAGCCAGCTGGCGGTGGTGCTGCCGGCCCCACCCGGGGTGCTCGTCGCCTTCGGCGTCAACCGGGGCGCGGAAGGCTTCGACCCGGCCGAGCGGCGGATCTTCGCGTTGCTGCGCCCGCACCTGGTGCACGCCTACCGGGCGGTGCAGCTGCGGGCCGACTCGGCGATGCTCGGCTCCACGCTTGGCGCGCAGGGCTGGGTGGTGGTGCTGGTCGACGACGACGGCCGGGTGACGACGAGTTCACCGGGCGCGGTGCCCAGCGCCGCCCGGTACGGACTCGACGTCGCCGACGGCACGCTGCTGCCGGACGGGCCGCTGGCGGCGGTCCGTGCGGTGCTCACCGGATACGATCCGGCGACGCCGGCCACCCGGTCCGCGCCGCTGCCGGTGACCGGGCCGGCCGGCACCCTGGAGGCGGTGGTGGTGCCGAGCGCGGTCGGCCCGCACGTGGTGCTGCTGCGGCCCCGCCCGGACGGCCCGCAACGCCTGGCAGCGGTCGGTCTGACTCCGCGGCAGTGCCAGGTGGCCGTCGAGTTGGCGGCCGGGGCCACCGGCGAGCAGATCGCCCGCCAGCTGGGCATCGCCCCGGCGACGGTACGCAAGCACCTGGAGGCGGTGTTCGCCCGGCTCGGGGTGCGTCACCGGGCGGCGGCGGTCGCCCGGCTGCGGTCCCTGCTGGACGGTACGCCGTCGCGGTGAGGCGTTGTGACGGTCGACGGCGGATGCCTCATCACGCCGTAATAGGGCAGGACCGGTATCCCCGTACATATTGAAGTTGTTGTTTTTGTCGATAGTGTTCGTGCCGGGTACCCGAAGTGCCTGTCGCTCAGGCGCACCACCTGTCGTATCGCCGCGCCGCCCACAAGGCGGGCGCGGAACCCCCCGACGATGAGGACACCGCACGATGAAGGTATTCCCGCTCCTGTCCCGGCTGTTGCTGGCGACCGGATTCGCCGCCGCGAGCCTGGCGATGCCCGCGACGGCCCAGGCCGCGCCCCCGTCGAGCACTGCCGACGACATCGGCATCCTGGTGGTCAACGGTCGTCCGGCGACCGAGAACTACCCGTTCCTGGTCTACACCTCGGGCTGCACCGGTTCGCTGATCAAGGCGAACTGGGTGGTCACCGCCCGGCACTGCCCGACGCCCAGTTCGGTACGGGTCGGTAGCGTCAACCGCAGCAGCGGCGGCACGGTGGTCTCAGTGATCCGGGCGGTCAACCACCCGCGCATCGACGTCAAGCTGATGCAGCTGGCCAGCTCGGTCAGCTACGCGCCGGCCCCGATCCCGACCACCTCCGGCGCAGTCGGCACCGCGACCCGGATCATCGGCTGGGGTCAGACCTGCGCGCCGCGCGGCTGCGGCTCGGCGCCGACGATCGCACACGAACTCGACACGTCGATCGTGGCGGACAGCCGTTGCCTCGGCATCGACGCGAGCTACGAGATCTGCACCAACAACACCAACGGCAACGCGGGCGCCTGCTACGGCGACTCGGGTGGCCCGCAGGTGCGGATGGTCTCCGGCCGCTGGCACCTGATCGGCGCGACCAGCCGGGCCGGCAACAACAGCTCGACCTGCGCCACCGCTCCGTCGATCTACGGCGACCTGCCGTCGATCCGGAGCTGGATCAACACCCAGGTGGGTGGCCTGCCTGCCTGACCGTCGACACCGACAGGTGCGCCGTGCCGGTCCGTCCGGCACGGCGCACCTGTGTGTGGGCGGCCGGGGTACCGGTGCCCGGCGCTGGCGTGCCGGGTCGGCTCAGCCGTTCGGATGTTGTGCCCGGTTGCACTCTGCGTCGACGATTGCCGCTACCGGTGACATCGACTTGTCGGCACTCTCCGCGCGGGCGAATCAGGGTCGCCAGCGTGGATTTTCTCACTGCTCGACTGTGCGGACCTGCATCGTATCCGTTGCGTCTCCGGTCAGTCGCGGGGGGTGAAATGCTGGTTCGGGACGGTCGAACGGGGTGAATGCCGACGATCGGTCCTGTGCGGCTCTGACCTGCGGAAACAAGTTTTCTGGTGCGACGTTGAACCTCCAGCATTGACCGAAAGTATGATGTCGGCCGGTTGAGGGATGCCCGCCAATTTTCCACTAACTGTGAGTCGACCCAGTCGTGGGGTTGGTGTTGCTTGACAGTGCCGGAAACCCGCTTTTAGCGTGTGATCGCGTAAACGTGGTGCGATCTCGTTCCGGCATAGGAAGTGGGCGTGTTGAAGGCACCCGTTTGACCAGCACGACAGAGTACGGCTGCCTCCACCGGACGACGCCTGTCAACCGCGCCGCCCTCGACGAGAAGGAGTAGGTAAACCCCATGTACAGGTCGGCACAACGGCGCAGTTCGACCCCGCGTGGCCGAGGCCAGCGCGGCGTCAGCTCCCGGAACAAACGGCTCATCGCTGTTCTCGGCACGGTCACGGTCTTCGCGGGGATCGTCGCGGTCACCCAGGTGTCCTCGGCAAACGATCAGCTGAGGACCTCGGGCGAATGCGTCGCCCCCAGCCCGGGTTCGACCGCCGAGGGCGGCGTCACCACGACAGTCACCCGGGAGAACGGGCGCGAGGTGCGTCACCACTGGGGTGACGGTCAGACCACGATCGAGGAGTGCGAGAGCGGCAACACGGTGGTCGCCACGCCCACCATCGAGTGTCCCTCGGTAGAGGACCAGTTGCCGGAGATCCCGGCTGCGGCCCGCAACGAGGTGACCCGCAACCTGCAGCTGCTGCAGACCCAGATCGACGACGCCAACGCCGATCTGGTCAACAGGGCGGGCCAGGGCGGACCGAACTTCATCAACAACGCGATCCTTGGCCCGCTGGCCAGCAAGCGGGTCGCCACGCTGGACCGCATCGCGATCGCGATCGGCCGGGTCGCCCCGCGTCCGCGCAACCTCGAGGAGCTGGCCACCTGTCAGCTGGTCAACCGTCCGGGTAACGGCGGCGACAACAACGGGGGCAACGACGGCGGCGGCGACAACGGCAACAACGACGGCGGCGACAACGGCAACAACGACGGCGACAACGGCAACAACGACGGCGGCGACAACGGCAACAACGACGGCGACAACGGCAACAACGACGGCGGCAACAACGGCCTGGAGATTCTGGCCAACAGCTGTGAGAACAGCAACCTGGACGACCACGACGGCTTCCAGATCGGTAACCGCTGCGTCGACACCGAGATGGGTGAGGTCGGCTCGGCCGGTAACAACCCGTCGCTGCTGATCACCGAGTTCCCGCAGGAAGTCAACGTCAACGAGCCGTTCACCATCCGGGTCAGCACCCGCAACCTGATCCGGGACCGCTTCCTGCCGGCCGGTCAGGGCGGCTACTACATCGAGAGCTCGCTGCTCAACGAGCAGGGCCTGACCCGAGGCCACTTCCACACGGCCTGCCGTCTGCTGCAGTCCACCGACGTCGCGCCGGACCCGGCCCCGGTTCCGGAGTTCTTCGTGGCGACCGAGGACGGCGGCGGCGGCGCTCAGCCCGACCAGGTGACGATCCAGGTCTCGGGTATGCCGCAGGCCGGTACCGTGCAGTGCTCGGTCTGGGCCGGCGACGGCTCGCACCGGGTGCCGATGTCGGAGCGGGCCAACCAGACCCCGGCCTTCGACTCGGTCCGGATCGTGGTGAACTGATCACCCGCTACTGAGAGCATCGATCCCCCGCCCGTGACGGGCGTGGACTCCGCGGAGTCCACGCCCGTCACGGCGTTGTCGACCCTGTTCGGGGCCGGGGGCCGGCACGCGCCGCCTCGGGGGCTACGAACCGCGTCGTTGCGGCTGCGGGCGTACCGGCCCCCGGGGTCCGTCGGACCGCTGCACGGCCGGGCGGGGCGGGCTGGGCCCGGGTCAGGACACGACCGCCAGATGGAAGGAACGGTCGGCGAGCACGCCGGCACTGGTGAAGGTCTGGACGAACACCCCGTTCGGGATGCCGGCCCGGCCGACGACGGTGATCTCACCCGGAGCGGACGCGCCGGAACTGCCGGGCAGGCCGATCGTGCCGATGTAGGCCGAACCTGTCAGGTCGTGGCTGAAGACCACCTGGTACGTGCCAGCGGCCAGGCGAGTGGCGGAGACCACCCCGAACCCGCGGACCAGGCCGCCGCTGGCGTTGACGACGGCGAAGAAGGTCTGCGCCGTCGGTGGCATGCCGGCGCCGGTGGCGGGGACGAGCGCGATGCTGGCGCGCTCGCGGTCGGTCTTGGTGGTCGGTGGTTGTTCGGTGACGGCGGTGCCCTGTTCCGCGCTGATGGACTCGGACATGGTGCCTCCTCCGGGTACGGCGCGTCTTGGCGTGGTCGTGACGCGCCGGGGGTGATGGACCGTCGTCCCGTGGGGCCCCATCAGATAGCGACGTAACTCAAAGTGTATGCGAAAACTCGGAGAGTAATCGACGGCCGTGATGTCCAATCGAGGACAACGGGGAGAGGCCGGCCCGGTCTCGGGCGTCAGGGCTGCTGGTCGGGTGCGCCGAGACGTCGCTCGAGCAGGACCGCGAGGGGGATCGACTCACCGTCGCGCCCGCCGGCCCCGATCACCAGACGGGGGCGCATCGGCGCGATCCGGACTCCGGTGAGCCGTGCCCGCAGGCTCGCCGGGACCGCCAGCAGGTAGAGATTGCCGTCGGTGCCGACGGCCAGCGACCGGTCGGACTTGAGGTACCAGCCGGACAGTCCGGTCCGGTAGCGTCCCCAGCCGCGGTGTGGTCGGGCGGTCAGCGGCTGCGGTGTCAGGCCCCGGTCCCGGGCGGCGGCCACGAAGTCGGCGACCTGGGCGGCGGCCTGTCGTTGTTCGGCGGTGCCGCGCTGGTGCTGGTCGGCGGCGTGGGCGGCGATGGCCTGCTGCCGCTGCCGTGCCCAGTCCTGCTCGTCCTGTCCCACCTGGTCACCTTACGTGCCGCCGGGTCGACCCGTCGGCCGGTGCCGGTGTGGTCGGCGCAGACGGCGGTACGGGTGGCACCGACCTCGGTACCACCCGTGCGACCGTGCGACCGTGCGTGGCGCGTTCAGCGTCGCAGTGTGCCGGTTGGTTCGTCCACGTCGACGAACTCGATCCGGGTGTCGTCGCCGAGGCCGTCGCGGGGACGCATCACCGATCGGGTCATTGCCCCGGCGAGCCAGCCGAGGGCAACGCCGGCTGCGGCCGCGCCGGCGATCCACGCCCAGGGCGTCGGTGGACGTCGACGACCGGCGAGCGCGTCGACGGCGGCCATCGCCCGGTGCCGGGCCTCCTCGGTGGCCGGCCCCATCCGGTGGCCGGCACCGTTGGCCAGATGTGAGGTGCGCCGACCGGCCAGCCGGGCGGCGTCTCCGGCGGAGCCGACCGCCGAGACCAGTTGAGCCCATGCCTGGTCGGTCATCCGTTGCGGCTTGCGGCGGCGCTCCATCAGGTGGGTCGCGAACATGCTGCTACCTCCTTCAGCGCCGTGACGACCGGACGGTGCCGGACCGGCGCGGCGCGCTGCGATGTCTTCTCGTGCCCAGCGGCCAGCCTGGGCAAACGTGCCGGGCGTGCGGCGTTCGTCGGTCGGATCACCGACCGCCGGCCGCCCCGGTCGGTCGCAGCCGTTGGCTGTCGTACCGGGCGGCTAAGGTAGAGGCGACAGTCGGTCATGCGTCACCACCCGGCGATGTGTCGCTACCCGGGCTTCCTGACCTGGGATTCCTGTCGGGCTGGCGGGCGGCGGGGGCCAGGAGATGCCTGCAGGCGGTACGCGTTGCATAGCTCACTGTGTCGGGCGCTATGATGCGGAATGTCATGCTGTGTGTGGTTGTTATGCCCGTCGGATGCGGATCCGGCCGGCCGAAGGCTGGCGGCGACCCGCGCTGGGGAATACGCTCGGTCCCGGCCCGCGTACTGACGAGACGCCCTGGTGGGCGAGTGGAGGTGCTCGCGTGAGCCTGTCGGTTGTGACATCGACCCTGCCCGGTGGAATTGTGGAGATCGCGCCGCAAGGTGAGATCGACGTAGATACGGCACACGAGGTGCGCGAGGCGGTCCAGGCCGTGTTGACCAAGGGCCGGCCCAGCCGGATTCAGCTCAACATGCGTCTGGTGACCTTCATCGACTCGGTCGGCATCAGCGCCATGGTCGCCGGCTTCCAGGCCGCCGAGGTCAGCGGCATCAAGCTCGTGGTCACCGAGCCGAGCCGGTTCGTGCACCGGCAGCTGTGGGTGACCGGCCTGCTCGGGCTCTTCGGCGCTCCCGAGCCGTACGTCGGTGACGCGGCCGAGCGCGAGGTGCCACTGCGCTGACGTCCGAGGACACGCCGGCCGTCGGCACAAAAGGCGGCTGCAACCTGCTTCCGCGACCCGGCCTGCAGCCGGCCACGTTAGCGCCCGGTTAACACTCGACCGCAATGCTTGTCGGGTTATCGATCTTGCTGGAAAATAGTCGCTCGTGACATGGTTGCGGGTGGGTACCACTATTCTCCGGCGCTATGTCCTGCTTTATCCGATCGGACGCGGCGGTGTCTCGGTCGTCTACCGCGCGATCGACATCGAGAACGCCCGTCCCATCGCCGTCAAGCTGCTGGCCCCGGCTGTCCGGGGCGATCGTCGTGCCCACGCCGACATCCGCCGGGAGGCAATGATCGCCGACCGGTTGCGGCACCCGAGCGTGCCCCGGGTGTACGACGTCGGCGAGATGCCGCTCGGTGGTGGCGGCACCGCCTCGTACGTCGCGATGGAACTGCTCACCGGCTGGGTGCTGACCGCCCGCCTGCGCGACGGCCCGATGCCGTGGTCCGATGCCGTGCGGATCGCCGCCACCGCCGCCGACGTGCTGGCCGTGGCGCACCGTCGGGGCGTGGTACACCGCGATCTCACCCCCAGCAACGTGATGCTGACGGATGCCGGGGCGAAGATCATCGACTTCGGGCTGGCAACGGTCGCGGACCGGCCAGCGCGTGGTCCGGGCCACCGTACCGGGTGGACCTCCGGACCGCGTCGGCCCGACCTGCCCGTGCACCCGGTCGGCGGACCCGGCCGGCCGAGCGACGACGTGTACGCGCTGGGCGTGCTGCTCTACCAGATGGTCACCGGCAGCTCGCCCTACCCGGCGGCCCGCCCGGGCCGGTCGGCGGCCG
This sequence comes from Solwaraspora sp. WMMA2101, assembly GCF_049179175.1. Classification (NCBI taxonomy): domain Bacteria; kingdom Bacillati; phylum Actinomycetota; class Actinomycetes; order Micromonosporales; family Micromonosporaceae; genus Solwaraspora; species Solwaraspora sp. WMMA2101. The sequence continues at coordinate 5,450,577 of NZ_JBMHMA010000006.1, forward strand.
ACGTACGGTTCAGTGCATTGGCCCCGACCCCCGTACTGAACGTCACCGGGATGCCGCGCGCCGTCGCAGAACTGTGTCGGGCGTTGATGGCCAAACGGGCTGACACCAGACCGAGCAGCAGCGAAGCGGCCTTCGCGCTGTGGGAGCTGCTGGACCGCCCGGCCGTCGAGTCCGTGCTGGCCGGCAGGTCCTCCCACTGACACACTCCCGGCGGGTCGCTGCCCCGGGCGGTGGTCCGCCCGGGGCAGCGGCATCTCATGGGTCCGCTCAGCCGAGCTGGAACGGCACCCGTACGGTCGACTGACCGGCGGCCGCCGTGGCGGCATCCACCCGTACCGTCGTCGCGGCGTTGCCGATCGCGTTCCACAACTCCAGTCGGACGCAGCCGTTGCTCATCGCCCGGAAGTCACCCGAGGCCGACCGCAGGCCGGCGCTGTTGCGGTACGTCTCGGTGCCGGGCACCGGGTCGGTGGCGAAGTAGTGGTAGGTCTCCGTACGGCTGTAGGCGCCTGAGCCGGTGAAGTCGTACGACACCCGGGCCTGGATACCCGCGCCGACCGCGGTGCCCGCGTCCACCTGCAGGGCGAACGTGGTGCCGGCCGACCGGTACGCACCGGCCAACCCGCAGGCCCGGAAGGTGACCGGGTTGTGCGGCGTACCGTCGTGGTTCGCTCCGCCCGCCGACGGCACCGTCACCGTCGTCGCGGCCGTCCCGGCGGTGTTGCTCAGCACCCCGGCGGACCGCAGGTGGAACAGGTCCGAGGTGACCGGCGGGGTGGTCGGACCCGGCGTGGGCGAGGCCGGTGGGGTGGGGGACAGGCTCGGCGACGGGTTCGGGGTGGCCGGGGCACCGGTGGCGTTGCCGCCGCTCCAGGTGTGCGCCCCGCTGGTGGCGGTCCGCCCGGCCGGCACGGTCAGTCGGGTGCCGTCGGAGAAGGTGACCGTGACCGGTGCGGCGGTGATGTTGCTCGCGACGTAGGTGCGGGCACCGTTGCGGTTGAACACCGCGTACAGCGGGGTGTTCGCGGTGACGCCGGTGTCGACGCGGCCCAACGCGGCCAGGTTGCGCACCCAGTGGAACGTGTGCGCCCGGCTTTCGCCCTCCTCGACCGGGTAGTTGGGGTTGGCCCGCAGGCTGGTCAGGGCGGCGTCAGCGTTGCCGAGCGCCTGGAACGACCAGAGGATGTCCTGCCAGACCGTCGGCGGACCCCCGTTGTTGCTGACCAGCGCGTTCCAGTTGGTGGCGATGTAGTCCGGCCGGTAGCCGAGGTAGAGCGAGCCACCGGTGATCGGCAGCATGTTGATGCCCTGGATCATCTCCGGTTCGGCGCTGAACCAGGTGGCGTACGCACCACCGTCGCCCCAGACCATGCCGACCGACCGGTGCCCGAAGTTGGCCGGGAAGTTGGTGTCCGAGGAGTCGAACCAGTACTCCTGGATGGCCGCCGACTGGGTGGTGTAGATGTACAGCCCGGCGTCGCGGATCGCGGTGTTGCCGGTGGCCAGACCCCACTGGATCAGGGCGTTGGCGAAGTTCATCCCCTCCGACGAGGATTCCTGGTTGTTGCCGGCGAAGAACGCGCCGTGCCCGGCCGCCCAGTCGTGCCCGGCGTAGATGTCGAAGTCACGCAGGAACGGGAACATCGGGTCGTTGCGGTCCCAGCTGTTCGCGTCGCGAATCAGCAGGTTGACCATGCCGCCGTACTGGCTGGTCGACGCCCATGTCGGGTCGAACTTGGCCAGCGTCGCGGCGGCGGCGATGTAGTAGCCGTAGTGGAAGTGGTGGTCGTTGAGGTCGGTGTCGGAGCCGTACGAGGCGGGGTAGCCGACCAGGGTGCCCCACGCCTGGTCGTAGAAGAACACCCGCTCGGCCTTGCCGGGGCTGGCGGTGAACCAGTCGGTCAGCCGGGTCCGGATCGCGGCGAGCAGGTGGTCGCGTTGCGCGGTCCGGCCGAGCTGGTCGGCGATCTCGGCCAGGCGGGCGGCCCGGCCGAGCGCCTTGCCGGTCCAGTAGGTGTCGTTGTTGAACCCGGCGAACGGGTCTCCGGAGGCGGCCTGGTCGAGGTGGGCGGTGAGGGTCGCGAGGTCGGCGCCGGTGCTGGTGGCCACCGCCGGCACCTCCGGCAGTACGCCGTGGAAGCGCATCGCGGTCCGGAACGACGTCGCGCCGACCAGGTTGCGCATCGGGCCCCGGGCCGACACGTAGGTCTCCGCGATCGGGCTGCCGCCGTCGAGGTGCTTCCACTGGTGCGGGTAGAGCGAGACGACCGTGCCGGTGGCGGAGCCCTCACGGGCCGTGGTGGTGAAGCTGTAGGTGGCGTCGACCGTGCTGCTGGCCTGGTCGTAGCTCCAGCTGACCCGGGTGCCGGTGACGTGGGCGTGGGCGTACTGGCCGTAGCTGTCCATCAGCGCGGTGCGCCGGGCGGCGCTGGTGCCGGTCGAGGTGGGCAGCAGCGCCACCGAGAAGTAGCCACGGCCGGCCAGGGTGGAGCTGATCGTGGTCCCGGAGACGGTCCAGGTCGCGCCGCTGGGGGCGTAGGCGACGTAGTCGTGGCCGCGCATCAAGAATCCGACGCGGGTGCCGCTGTGGTGCCAGACCGTCGGTGTGCCGGGGAACGACAGTTGTGCGTTTCCGCCGGTGACCTGGGCGTACACGAACGGCAGGCCGTGGCCGACGGTGGTGCGCAGGGTGCGGGTGCCGTCGGACCAGTACGGACTGACGGTCCAGTCGGTCCAGCCGTCGACCTTGACGTCCGGGGCGTTGAGTCCGGCGACGCCGAGGGTGAACTCCCGGGTGTACGGGTAGTGGTACTCGCCGACGCCGGTCGACGTGCCGGAGATCGCCGCCTCGGTGGTGTACGAGACCCCGAGCCCACCGGAGGCCGGCTGGAACGACATCGGGTGGGCGTGCAGCGGATCGGAGTACGCGCAGTTGTAGCGCTTGAACAGCAGCGACGACCACCAGTCGTTGGTGGGTACCGCACCGGTAGGCGCGTTGCCGGTCACGTACTGCCGGGGGTTGGCGGAGATGTTGCCGCAGGCGGTCGGGGCGGCGGCACCGGCCGGGCGGGTGGTGGTGTAGCTGCCGGCGCCGACGGTGGCGGCGTCGGCGGTGCGCAGCACGCCGAAGTTCAGTCCGGCGGCTGCCAGCGCCGTCACGGTGGTGGCTGCCAGGATCCGGCGCGGCGTGCGGCTTCGGCGCCCGCCTCGGATCGACAGTGTCATGGTGCCTCCGGTCAGATCGGGCGTAGTCCAAGATCACAAACTGTTTCACGCCCATTAATGAATTATTGCCAGGAGGTCACCAGAGACCTGGCCCTGCTGTCAATATCCGGACATGAACTTTCGTGAATCAGGTAGGCGTCGGCTGTTCCGGTTGACAGCCGCACGGGTTGCTCGTTACCTTCGTGAGAGCGCTCTCACAGCCTCCTTGGCTCCGACAACACGGGGTAGGGTCGGGGTGACGGTGAGCTGAAAGAGCGCTCTCACTGATTGTCCGGTGTCGTTGCCGGCCGGAACGCCGGTCGGCGTCGGCGCTTTTCGCAATCAGTCCATTCGTTATCAGTCCATTCGTTGTGCCCGCATACCGCCGATGCCATTTGCCGACCATTGGGTCGCGGATCGAGTCGGCGCATCGCGCGGGCTGAGTCGGCAGGTCGGCCGGGCCGAGCCGGCGCATCGCGCGGGCCGGGACACGACGACGGCGGCCACCGTTCGGTGACCGCCGTCGTTCGGGGGAGGAATCAGTACACGGACAGGTGAACGTGGTTGGTGTGGTCGCTCGACGGGTCGCCGCCGGCACCGCTGTACGCCTTCCAGCCACTGCTGGGCAGCCAGATCCGCTTGAACCAGATCACGTAGAGCACGCCGAGCCGGTCGGCGTTGGCGATGTAGTAGTTGGCCAGGTTGTCGCCGTAGGTCTTGTCCCCGCCGCTGGCGACCCCGCCGAAGCCGTTGGGCTGGGCGGCGAAGTCGCACGCCCGGCCCTTCGGGTGCTCACCCGAGCCGCCGTTGCGGAAGCAGGAGACATAGCGGGTGAAGCCGGCGGCCTTGGCCTGGTTGAGCGCGTGCAACGTACGCGGGGTGATGCAGCCGGAGGTGGTCGGGTCGTCGACGTTGCAGGACTCGCTCGGCCAGGAGCCGTTCGCGTTGCGAGGTGCCGGCGTCGCCGACGCGCTGGCCGACCCGGAGCCCGACGATCCGGAGCCCGACGATCCGGAGCCCGACGATCCGGAGCCCGACGATCCGGAGCCCGACGATCCGGATCCGGAGCTGTTCGCCGCTTCGCGTTCGGCCTGCTCACGGGCCTGCTCCTCAGCGGCGACGGCCACCGCGAGGGCCCGTTCGGCCTGCTTCTTGCGCTGATCCATGATGGTCAGCTGCTTGCGCTGCTCGCGGATCTCGTTCTCGATGGCCGCCTTCGACCGGGTCACCTGGTCGCGGGTGCGGTACAGCTCGCGCAGCTGCTTCTCCTCGTTGGCGGTCACCGCGCTCAACGCGGCGGCGCGGTCGAGGAAGCCTTCCGGCGAGGTGCTGTTCAGCAGCGCAGAGACCGGACCGAGCCGGCCGTTGCGGTACGCACGGTCGACGAGCTGACCGACGTTGGTGTTGCGGACCTCGAGTTCGGTCTCGACCTCGGCCAGCCGTGCGGTGAGCTGCTTCTGCCGCTTGCCGGAGTTGTCGAGCGCGGCCTTGGCGTCGATCCAGCCGCGCGAGGCCGCGTCGAGCTCCTTGCGCAGACTCGGGGTGCCGCCTTCGTCGTCGGAGCCGGCGGGAGCGTAGGCGGGTAGCGCGGCACCGGCCGGCACCGGGGCACCGACCGGCGCTCCGGTGACGGCGATCAGGATCGCGGCCAGCGGCACCAGGCGGGCAAAGCGGTTCTTCCGCCCCGGCGTCGCGCGCCGGGGTCGTTCGGGGAGCGGGTACGTCACCGTGCAGGTTCCTTCCGTCAGCCGCCGACCGGGTTAGCTGACGGGTTCGGGACGGAAGATCCCTACCGCTGACGCGGATGCACCCCAGGAACGTGGTTCCCCGGCTCGCCGTACAGGCGATTAGGCGACGGCCTTCGCGGGCGCCGGAGGGGCGCCGCCCGGACGAAGACCGAGGCCGAGGCTACCGGTCCGGTCGCCATCTGTCGCGAGATCGATGAACATATTATGTCTAGATAAATCGGAAATAAAGGTATATCGCCGTTGTTTGCGTCGCGGGAAGGTCACGAAACTTAAGCGTCCGCTAATCACCAGTCCGTCGGTCCGCAGGGGTCCGCAGGCGACAATGGCTCGACTTGCAGCGTTGCGTGATCGATTCCGAACTCTTCGTGCAGGGCCCGCCGGGCGTCGCGCAGCACCCCGCCGACCTCGGCACCGGCCACGGTGGCCAGATGCGCCGAGACCACCTCCATCCCCTGGGTGAGGGTCCACACGTGCAGGTCGTGCACGTCGCACACGCCCGGCACGGCGGCCAGGCGGGCCCTGACCCGGGGCACGTCGACGTGCTCCGGCGCGGCCTGGACCAGCACCCGCACCGCGGAGCGGGCCAGCCGCCAGGTCCGGGGCAGGATCAGCGCCCCGACGGCGACGGCGACCACCGGGTCGGCGTACCACCAGCCGGTGGTGGCGATCACCAGGGCCGCCACGATCACCCCGACCGAGCCGAGCAGATCGCCGAGCACCTCCAGATAGGCGCCCCGGACGTTGAGGCTCTCCTTGGCGCCGGCGCGCAGCAGCCCGAACGCGACCAGGTTGGCGACCAGGCCCGCCACCGCCACCGCCAGCATCGGGCCGGCGGGCACCGGCTCCGGGTCGGCGAACCGGCGGACCGCCTCGACCATGACGTAGCCGGCGACCCCGGCGAGTAGCGCCGCGTTCGCCAGGGCGGCGAGCACCTCGAGCCGGTAGAGGCCGAAGGTGCGCTGCGGATCGTCGGACGCGCGACGGCCGGCGGCGATCGCGGCCAGCGCCATGCCGATGCCGAGAACGTCGGTGAACATGTGCCCGGCGTCGGAGAGCAGCGCCAGGGAGCCGGTGAGCAGCGCGGCCACCGCCTCGACGACCATGAAGACCGCCAGCAGGACGAACGCGATCCACAGCCGCCCGTAGTGTCGCTGCCCGGCGGTGCCCGCTCCGTGATCGTGTCCCGCGCCCATCCCGGTCACCTTCCGTCGCCCGGTGCCCCGACCGAAGACTAATGCCCACATAGCGATATGTGCAACAGATGACCGGGCGGCGCCCACCACCCCCGCCGGGAGCCGCCGGAGCAGGCCCGTCAGCCGCCGCCCGGCACCGGATCGACGGTCACCAACCGTTGGGTCGCCCGGGACAGCGCCACGTACAACGTCCGTACGCCCGCTGCCGACTCGGCACGGATCTCCGCTCCCGCGACCAGCACCACGCCGTCGTACTCCATGCCCTTGGCCTGCAGACTCGACACGACCTGCAGACGTGGGTCGGTCAGCTCGGTGGCCAGCCAGCCGGCGACCTCGTCGCGTCGGGCCACCGCGGCGATCACCCCCACCGTCCCCTCCACCTCGGCGAGCAGCGCGGTGGCCGCCCGGCGGACCGCCGCCGGCAGTGCGGCGACGTCGACCTGCTCGCGGCGCGGCGGCACCCCGGTCGAGCGCACCGCCGTCGGCAGCACGGCGTCCGGGGCGACGGTACGGATCACCTCCGCCGCCAGCTCGAAGATCTCCGCCGGGTTGCGGTAGTTGGTGGTCAACTGGAACTCCTGCCGGGGCCGACGACCCAACGCCCGGTCGCGGGCCTGAGCCAGCTCGCCGGGATCCCCGGTCCACGCCGTCTGCGCCGGATCCCCGACCACCGTCCACGACGCGAGCCGCCCCCGACGGCCGATCATCCGCCACTGCATCGGCGAGATGTCCTGTGCCTCGTCGACCACCACGTGGGCGTACTCCCGGTAGTCCACCGGCCGTTCCCGCGCCGCCGCCCGCGCGGCCCGTTCCCGGTCGACGAAGGTCGTCACCTCTCGTACCCCACCGGCGAGCCGGAACGGATCCTGCTGGCGGCGCTTGGGCTGCGGCGGTCGACCGAGCAGCTCGGCCAACTCGTCGAGCAGCGCGACGTCGGCGATCGTCGGACCCTGCTCGGCCAGGTCCCGCAACGACTCCCCGAGCAACCTGATCTCCGCCGGTTCGAGGATCCCCTGCGCGTAGCGGCGCAGCCGTTCCGGCCGGGCCAGCCAGGCCAGCACGTGCCGGGGCAGCAGCCGTGGCCACCAGGCCTTGATGAAGTCCCGGAAATCGTCCCGATCGGACAGCTCGTCTTCGAACTCGGCCTGACCCGGCAGCCGGGACGCCGCCACGAGCCGGCGGGCCTGTGCCCACAGCGCGTCGAAGAGTCCGTCGATGCCGGCCCGGCGGACCTCGTTGCGGCGGGCACCCCGGGGCAGCGCCCGCGCCCGGATCCCGTTCAGTTCGGCCTCGCGCAATCGCAGCAGCTGCCCCCGGTAGAGCAGCCGCAGCTCGGTCGGCCCGTCCGGTACGGCGTCGCGGACCGCCCGCTCCAGCACCCGCCGCATCCGCAGCGACCCCTTCACCACGGCCACCGCCGCCGGATCGGTCCGGGTCGCCGACACGTGCGGCACCAGCGAACCCAACGACCGCAACGTGGCGCTCTCCTCCCCGAGCGCGGGCAGGACGGCGGCGATGTACTCGACGAACACCGCTGTCGGCCCGACCACCAGGATGCCGCCGCCGGCGAACCGGCTCCGGTCGGCATACAGCAGGTACGCCGCCCGGTGCAGCGCGACTGCGGTCTTGCCGGTGCCGGGCCCGCCGGAGACCACCGTCACCCCCGACGCGGGTGACCGGATCGCCTGGTCTTGCTCCTGCTGGATGGTGGCCACGATGTCGCGCATCCCGCGGCCCTTGGCCCGAGCCAGGGTGGCCAGCAGTGCCCCGTCACCGACCACCCGCATCCCCGCCGGTGCCGATCCGGGGTCGAGCAGGTCGTCCGACACCCCGGTGACCCGTTCCCCCCGGGACGAGATGGTGCGCCGACGCACCACCCCCTGTGGGCGGGCCGGGGTCGCCCGGTAGAACGCCGCCGCCGCCGGCGCCCGCCAGTCGATCAGCAGCGGCTCGGCCCGCTCACCGCGGATCCCGAGCCGGCCCACGTGCAGCACGGTCCCTTCGCGCAGGTCCAGCCGGCCGAAGACCAGTCCTTCGTGTTCGGCGTCGAGCAGGTGCCGCCGTCGGGCCGCGTGGAACACCATCGCGTCGCGCTCGACCAGGGCGCCGACGTTGCCGACGCCGGCCAGCCGGTAGCCGTCGCGCTCGGCGCGCACCGCGTCGGAGCGCATCTGCGCCAACCGGGCGTACACCCGGTCGACGTGCCGTTGCTCGACGGCGATCTCCTGGTCCAGCGTGGTGGCGTCGGTCAACGCAGTGGCTCCTGAACGGGGGCGGTCCGTCCGGTGTCCGGCGGACCGTCAGCGGTACGGTCACGACTGCGGGACGCGGCGGGCACGGGTGCTCCCCGTGACGTCCGGCCGACCCCGGCAGCCTTACGACGTTACCGTCCGCGCGCCACCTCGGTGCCGTGTAGGGCACCGGCCGGCTCGTCGGCCCGCGTCGACCCGCTCCCGACGCCGACCCGGTCGAGGACGCCCCGTACGGCCGCGGTGATCTCGTCCGGCCGTTCCATCATCAACATGTGTCCGCCGCCGGGGCACACTGTCAGATCGGTGTCGGTCAGCGCCTCGGCGATGGACTCGGCACAGACCGGAGGGGTCAACCGGTCGCGGTCGCCGACCAGCACCGCCGCCGGCAGGTCGCCGATCGCCGCCAGGGTGGACAGCCGCTGCTGGGCGCCGATCGACGTCCGGTAGCCGCCGATCGCCCGCAGCGTGGCCCGGCTCACCGCCGTCGTGGTCAGCGCCAGGTCCTGCGGATCGCAGGAGTCGCCGAACAGCAGCCACCGCAGCGTCGGACGCAGCGGACGCAGCAGGTCCTGGTGCGGTCGCCAGGTGCCGCACCGGGCGAGCACGCCCGCGCCGGCCAGCTCGCAGATCCGCACCAGCCGGGCGACCGGCGGAGCCAGTCCGTAGACCGTGTGGGTGTGTCCCTGCGCGGTGGTGGCCACGAACACCAGCCCGGCCACCCGGTCGGCGAACTCCTGCGGGTGCCGGTGCGCGTACTCCATGATCGCCATGCCGCCCATCGAGTGCCCGGCCAGGACCACCGGGCCGGTGCCACCGACCTGGCGGACCACCTCGGCCAGGTCGTCACCGAGGCGTTCCAGGGTCATCGTGGCCAGACAGGTGGACGTCGACCGACCGTGGCCACGGGCGTCGTAGGCCACCACCCGTACGCCGGGGTGCCCGGCCAGCGCGGCCGCCTGCCGGTGCCAGGTGTGCAGGTCGAGGGTCCAGCCGTGCAGCAGGACCACCGTCAGCGCGGCGTCCGCCGGACCGGAGACCTCGCCGTGCAGCACCGCCGCGTCCGGCAGCCGTACGGCGACCTCCCGCCGTCTGTCAACGTCGGTCACACCCACCTCCGCCGGTCGTCCGTGCCTGCGTACCGCATCGACCGACGTACCCCGGCGGGCCCGGTGCCGAACCGCCACCGTGAGAAGATTCGCAACATCCTTCCCGACCGGCCGGTAGCACGCCAGGCTGCAACCATGTCGCCACCGCCACCGCCACCGCCACCTCAGCCGCCGCAGTCGCGGACACCGCGCCCGAACGGCCCACCGCCGCCGGATCACCCCGGACCGGCCGAGGCACTGGCCGAACTGCTCGCCGGGAACCGGCGGTTCGTCACCGGGCAGCCCCGGCACGGCCACGACATCTCCGCCGCCGCGGCCAGCGCCGCGCTCGGCGAGCAGCATCCGATCGCCTTCGTGCTGGGCTGCATCGACTCGCGGGTGCCGTTGGAGGCGATCTTCGACCAGACCTTCGGCTCGATCTGTGTCGGCCGGTCCGGTGCCCAGGTGCTGGATCAGGCGATCATCGGCTCGATCGAGTTCGCGGTCGGTGCGCTCGGCGTGCCGCTGGTGGTCGTCCTCGGACACGAACGCTGTGGCGCGGTGGCCTCGACGATCGCTGCCGAACGCTCGGGCACCCGACCGTCCGGCAGCGTCGGCTACCTGGTCGAGCAGATCGCCCCGGCGGTGGCCCAGGTCGGCCTGGACGATCCGAACGTGCAACCGCTCGCGGTCCGGGCCCACGTGCAGCGGACCGTACGGGCGTTGCGGGAGGTGCCGGCGCTCGCGGCGGCCCTGGCCGCCGGGCGGATCGACGTGGCTGGCGGCGTCTACGACCTGGGCAACGGACAGGTGGAGATCCTCGACTGAGGGCGGCGCTCGTCGTCGGGACGGCAGCAGAGTCGGGACGGCAGCAGATACGCGACGGCCCCGCCGGGAAACATCCCGGCGGGGCCGTCGTCAGTTCGTCCGCCCGGGCGCGGTGGCCCGGGGCGGGCACGTCAGGCCTCGAAGACCCCGGCCTCGACGAGCCGCTTCTCGGTCAGCTCCCAGCCGTGCTCCGGGTGGGTGCTGGCCAGCGCGTTGAGCTCGGCGCGGATCTTCGCGGCGTGCCCGGCACCGGCCAGCGACCGGATCTCCTCGACGAAGGCCGCCGAGTCGGTACGCAGGTGGGCGGTCTTGCCCGTCGTCAGGTTACGTACGTAGGCGTGCTTGCCGCTGTTGAGCGGGATCAGGTACTTGAACTCGCCGAGGACGCTCAGGGCACCACCCTGACCGGCCTGGCCGGCGCGGACTGACGCGCGCGCGGTCTTGGAGGTGTTGCTCGCCACGGGGGGACTCCCTTGTAGGACTGACGGATACGGACAATTGAGCCGAACTGCCTGATCTTGGTGCAAACTGCTCGATCTGGAGCGGACTGCCTGGTGCGGATGCGAACAGAAGCCCGGCACGCCGACAGACGCCAGGTCCATCTTACCGGACGGTCGACCGGGGGCCGTTGCTGGCCTGGCCGGCCAGCAGGGACAACGACGCCCCGATGCCGGCCATTCCCCGCCTGTCCGAGAGCCTGGCGGGTCGCCGGGATGACCGGCGCGACAAATGTCGGCGACGAGTTCGTCGATTCACTGGCGCACCACCCGTCACAGCAGTCATCATGGGTCACACCACTCGGTGGCCGAGGTCGTAGGGGAAGACGCACCTCGCTCTCCGGGAGGTCACCGTGCCAACGCGTGGCGTCGTATACGTCCACTCGACCCCGCTCGCCGTGTGCCCACACGTCGAATGGGCGATATCGCGCGTCCTCGTCGCGCCGGTCAACTTGCAGTGGACGGCGCAACCGCTCGACCCGAACGGGCGGCGCGCCGAATGCGGCTGGTCCGGCCGTGCCGGGACCGGGGCCGAGCTGGCTGCTGCCCTCCGCCAGTGGCCGATGATCCGGTTCGAGGTGACCGAGGAACCCAGCCCGGGTGCCGACGGAGAGCGGTTCATGTACGTGCCCGGACGAGGGCTGTTCCGGGCGACCACCGGCGCGGCCGGCGACATCCAGCTCGGCGAGGACCGGATCCGGGCGATCATGGCCGCCTCCCCGGCACCGGAAGCGGTCGCCCACGCGTTGGACAAGGCACTGGGAACCGCCTGGGACACCGAGCTTGAGCCGTACCGGCACGCCGGCGAGGGGGCGCCGGTGACGTTGCTCACCCGGGTGGGGTGAGGACGGAGGCTGCCGGGCCACCTGCGCACGCTGGCCAGGAAAGCCGGCTCACCCACAGGAGCAGTTCGCCGCTCGCGTCGGCCGCAGCTTGCCGGCAGGTCGTAGCCTGGTGTGATGGCCGGTGTGTTCCCCTCACCCCGAGTAACAATCGCTGCGCTGCTGCTTGCTGCCGTCGGCGTCACCACCGGCTGCGCCGAAGCGCGCACCGGGACCCCTAACGCCACCCCCAGCAGTGCGGACGAGCCGTCCGCCGCGCCGACGTCAACGGCCGAGTCGGCGACCCCCGCCGCCCGCCTGGTCGCCACACTCAGTGACGAGGATCTGGTCGGGCAGGTGCTGATGCCGTACGCCTACGGGGCCTCCGCCACGGAGGTCTCGGCTGGCTCGGCGGCCGGCAACCGGGAGCTCGCCGGGGTGGACACCCCCGCCGAGATGATCGAGCGGTACCGGCTCGGCGGTCTGATCCTGGTCGGTTTCTCCGCTGACGACCCCACCGGCAGCAACCAGCCCACCACCAACGTCGACGACACGGCGCAGGTCCGGCAGCTGACCACCGGGCTGCAGGAGGCGGCCGGGCGGCTGCCCGCCGCAGCACTGCCCGACGGCGGTGGCGAGCTGCCCCTGCTGATCGGTACCGACCAGGAGTTCGGCATCGTCACCCGGATCACCCAGGGCGTGACGCTGCTGCCCAGTGCCATGGCCGCCGGCGCGGCCGGGCAGCCGGAGCTGACCGAGGCGGCCTGGCGGGCCGCCGGCGCCGAACTCGCCGCTCTCGGGGTCAACGTCGACTTCGCCCCGGTGGCCGACGTACTCGGCGTCGACAGCACGGTGATCGGCTCCCGGTCGTACGGTGCCGATCCGGCCGCTGCCGCCGCGCAGGTCGCTGCCGCGGTACGCGGCCTGCAGGCCGCCGGCGTGGCAGCCACCCTCAAGCACTTCCCGGGGCACGGTCACACCGCCGTCGACTCACACGGCGACCTTCCCGTGCTCGACCAGGACCGGGACGCGCTCGGTGCGGCCGACCTCCCGCCGTTCGTCGCCGGCATCGACGCCGGTGCCGGCCTGGTGATGTCCGGCCATCTCGACGTCACCGCCGTGGACCCGGGGGTGGCCGCCACCTTCTCCCGCAAGGTGCTGACCGACCTGCTGCGGGGCGAGCTCGGATTCGACGGCGTCGCGGTGACCGACGGAATGAACATGGCCCCGGCCCAGGTGATGCCGCCTGGGGAGGCGGCGGTCGCCGCGATCAACGCCGGCAACGACCTGATCCTGATGCCACCGAACGTCTCCGCCGCCTACGACGGGCTGCTCGCCGCGCTACGCGACGGATCCCTGCCGCGGGAACGCCTGCAGCAGGCGGTCACCCGGGTCCTGACCCTCAAGCAGCGCCTCGCCGAGGCCGCCGTACCGCCGATGACCGTGCTCGGCGCGGCCGGGCACTACGCCGCGGCCCGGCAGCTGGCGGCGGCGGCGATCACCCAGGTACGCGGCTCCTGCTCCGGTGTCGACGGCCCGGTCACGGTCACCGCGTCGGGTGGCCGGGACCGGACCCGGGCGTTGCTGGTGGAGGCGCTGCGCGCCGGCGGGGTCGAGGTCGTCGACCGGGGCGGAACAGTGGTGCACCTGGTCGGCTACGGCGACGGCACCGCCGACCTGAGCTCCGCTGCGGCGGTCACCGTGGCGATGGACACCCCGTACCTGCTCGCCAGTTCCCGGTCACCCTCGCTGCTGGCGACGTACTCGTCGAGCCCGGCGTCGATGGAGGCACTGGCGGACGTGCTGCGGGGCGCGGCACCGGCTCCGGGTCGGCTGCCGGTGCCGGTCGACGGCCTACCCGCGACCAGCTGCACCAGCTGACGAACCGGTCCGGGCACCGACATCCGACGACGAGGCCCCGGCCCAGTTTCGACTGGACCGGGGCCATCTGGTAACCGTCAGGGCCGGGTGAAGACGAGCGCCACGTTGTGGCCACCGAAGCCGAACGAGTTGTTCAGCGCGGCGGGAACGTCCAACGGCCGGGCCTTGTGCGCGGCCACGTCGAGGTCGAGCTGCTCGTCGGGGTCGTCCAGGTTGATCGTCGGCGGCACCACGCTGTCGCGGATCGTCAGGATCGTGGCGATCGACTCCAACGCGCCGGCCGCCCCGAGCAGGTGACCCGACATCGACTTGGTGGCGGTCAGCACCGGATGGTCACCGACGGCCGACCGCAGCGCCACCAGCTCGGCCAGGTCGCCGGCCGGGGTCGAGGTCGCGTGCGCGTTGACGTGCGCGATGTCGGCACCGGAGACGCCGGCGTCGGTCAGCGCCAGCCGGATCGCCCGCGCCGCACCCAGCCCTTCGGGATGCGGCTGCACCATGTCGTACCCGTCGGAGGTGATCCCGGCCCCGGCCAGCCGGGCGTAGACGCGGGCACCGCGCGCGGCAGCATGCTCGGCCCGTTCCAGCACCAGGATGCCGGCACCCTCGCCGAGGACGAACCCGTCGCGGGCACGGTCCCACGGCCGGGACGCCCGCTCCGGATCGTCGTTGCGGGTGGACATCGCCCGCATCGCGGCGAAGCCGGCGATCGGCAGGCCGTGCACGACCGCCTCGGTGCCGCCGGCCACCACGACGTCGGCGCGCCCGGCGCGGATCATGTCCAGCCCCAACGCGATGGCCTCGGCGCCGGTGGCGCAGGCACTGGCCACCGAGTGCACCCCGGCCTGGGCGCCGAGCTCCAGCCCGACCCAGGCCGCCGGGCCGTTGGGCATCAACATCGGTACGGTGTGCGGCGAGACGCGGCGCGGCCCGGAGGCTTCCAGGATGTCGTCCTGGGCCAGCAGGGTGAGTGCGCCGCCGATCCCGGAGCCGACGGTGACGCCGAGGCGTTCCCGGTCGACGTCGGCGTCGGCCAGCCCAGCGTCCGCCCACGCCTCACCGGCGGCGATCAGCGCGATCGCCTCGGAGCGGTCGAGTCGGCGCAGTTTGACCCGGTCCAGCCGTTCGGCGGGGTCGACCGCCAGTTCGGCGGCGATCCGGACCGGTAGCTGCGCGGCCCACTCGTGGGTGAGCGGGCCGACTCCGGACTTGCCGTTGAGCATGGCATCCCAGGTCGACGCGACGTCCCCGCCGAGCGGGGTCGTCGCGCCGAGTCCGGTGACGACGACGTCGACCATCGTCACGCCTGCGCTTCGATGTAGGCGACGGCGTCGCCCACGGTCTTGAGGTTCTGCACCTCGTTGTCCGGGATCTTCACGCCGAACTTCTCCTCGGCGGCCACCACGACCTCGACCATGGACAGGGAGTCGACGTCCAGGTCGTCGGTGAACGACTTTTCGCCAGCCACGTCGTCCGGGTTGACTCCGGCGACCTCTTCGAGGATCTCGGCGAGGCCTGCGGTGATCTCGTCACGGGTCATGGGTTTCTGCTTTCCTCTCGGATGGGTTGACACTGGCGTGCGCCCGATCGGCGGGCGTACGCCGTACCGCACGGGTGCGGTTGGCGCTCAGGGACAGCGGACAACCTGCCCGGCGTAGGTGAGGCCGCCGCCGAAGCCGAACAGCAGCACCGGGGCGCCCGACGGGATCTCCCGCCGTTCGACCAGTTTGGACAGGGCCAGCGGTACGCTGGCCGCCGAGGTGTTGCCGGACTCGACGATGTCCTTCGCGACGATCGCGTTGGGCATGCCGAGCCGTTTGGCGATGCCGTCGATGATCCGGGCGTTGGCCTGGTGCGGGACGAAGGCGCCGATGTCGCCGGGGTCCACGCCGGCCCGCTCGCACGCCTGCAGCGCCAGCGGCGCCAGCGCCGTGGTCGCCCAGCGGAACACCGACTGGCCTTCCTGCTCGATGTAGGGTCGCCAGCCTTCGATCCGGACCGCGTCGCTCTTGTCCGGGGCCGAGCCCCAGACCACCGGGCCGATTCCGCTGGGCTCGCTGCCGCTGGTGGCGGTGACCACCGCGGCACCGGCACCGTCGCCGAAGATGATGCAGGTGGAACGGTCGGTCCAGTTGGTGAAATCGGAGAGCTTCTCGGCGCCGATGACGATCGCGTTGCGGGCCGCGCCGGCCCGTACCGCGTGGTCGACCGTGCCGAGCGCGTAGCTGAACCCGGAGCAGGCGGTGTTGATGTCGTAGGCGCCGGGGGCGTGGATGCCCAGCCGGGCGGCGACCCGGCAGGCCACGTTGGGGCTGCGGTCGATGGCCGTGCAGGTGGCCACCACCACCAGGTCGATGTCGTCGGGGGTGAGGCCGGCGTTGGCCAGCGCCTTGTCCGCCGCCGCGGCCGCCATGTCGGAGACGGTCTCCGAGTCGGCGATGCGTCGGGTGACGATCCCGACCCGGTCGCGGATCCAGGCGTCGTTGGTGTCGACCAGTTGAGCCAGCTCGTCGTTGGTCACCACCCGGGACGGCTGGTAGTGCCCGAGGGCTACGATCCGTGATCCGGTCATCATGGTGCCTTCCCGTCGCGGTGCGCGATCACAGTGGGGACCCGCTGATCCGGGCCAACGGCTGGCCGGGCGCGACCGGGTCGTCGTGGTGGGCGAGCCATTCGGTGAGGACCCCGGCGTCGTGCGCGGTGACCTCGACCGGACCCTGCCGGGTGGTGACGTGTCCGATGACCTGGCCGGCGGTGAGCTGGTCACCCTCGGCCAGCCCGGCGGCCGGCTCGAACGTGCCGGCACTGGCCGAGACCACGACGCGGAACTGCCGGGTGGGCTCGTGCCGGGGCGCGACGCCGTGCCGGGCGATCAGGTCGCGGGCGGCGGGCAGGTCGTCGGGGGTACGCAGGGTGACGATCTCTGGCACGCCGCGCTCTTTGAACTCCCGCTTGACCAGTCCGGCCAGGGTCCCCGCCGGCGGGAGTTCCAGGACCCCGGTCACGCCGAGCTCGGCCAGCGTGCGCATGCACAGGTCCCAGCGCACCGGCGCGGTCACCTGGCGGACGAGACGCTGCAGCAGCTCCCGTCCGTGGTCGACGGCGGTGCCGTCGAGATTGGACAACACGATGCGGTTGGGGTCGGCCGGGATGATGCCGGCGGCGACCGAGGCCAGCGCCTCCTCGGCGGTGGCCATGTACGGCGTGTGGAACGCGCCCGCCACCTGCAGCACCGCGACCCGGGCGCGGGCCGGCGGCTCGGCGGCGAACTTCGCCAACCGGTCGCTGGCGCCGGCCGCGACGATCTGGCCGGCGCCGTTGTGGTTGGCCGCGTGCAACCCGTGGCTGTCGATGGCGGCGAGCACCTCGTCACGGTCGCCACCGAGGACGGCGGCCATGCCGGTGGCCTCGATCGCGCAGGCTGCGGCCATCTCCCGGCCCCGAACGGCGGCCAGGGTGATCGCCGACTCGGCCGGCAGCGCACCGGCCAGCGACGCGGCGGCGAGTTCGCCGACGCTGTGTCCGGCGACGACGGCGACGTCGTAGAGTCCGCCCGGGCGGGGGCCGGTGGGGGAGCCACCGGGCAGGTGCTCGGCGGCGAGCAGTGCGGCGGCGACGAGCAACGGCTGGGTCCGGGCGGTGTCCTTGATCTCGTCGGCGTCGGCGGTCGTGCCGAGGTGGACCAGATCGACCCCGGCGAGCGCGGACCACCACCGAAGGCGGGCCCGGGCACCGGGCAGGTCGAGCCAGGGGCTCAGGAAGCCAGGCTTCTGGGCCCCCTGGCCAGGTGAGAGTACGGCGAGCACGGCTATGACTCTCCCTGATGCGCACGGTTCAACTGGGTGCGGTGAGGTACCAATCCGCACTACCGCTGTTGGAGGAACCCTACAACGAGCGGCCCAGTAGTGATGATTGAGCCGGTTTTGTCGGCTAGGGCCGTTCAGCCGGCGCTCGGGTCCGCCGGCCTTCGGACGGTGCGTACCGGCGGTGGCGGGTCGAGCCGGCCGATCGCCAACGCCATCTGCAGCGCGTACGCGTCGCGCGCGGCGAACGGTGACAGCCCGGTGATCTCGCCGATGCGCCGCAACCGGTACCGCACGGTGTTCGGATGCACGAACAACGCCCGGGCGGCCGCCTCCAGCACCGCGCCGGCGGCGAAGTAGGCGTCCAGCGTGTCCAGCAACTCACCACCGGTGCGCACCAGTTCGGCGTACACGTCCCGGCGTAGCCGCCGCCGCGCCTCCGGGTCGCCGGCCAGGGCCCGTTCGGGCAGCAGATCGGTCGCCGCTACCGGGCGGGGCGCCCCCGGCCAGGCCGGTGCCGCCCGATAGCCGGCCAGTGCCGCCCGGGCCGACTCGGTCGCCTCGTCCAGGCTCGCCACCATCGGCCCTACCACCACCGGACCGGTGCCGAAGGCGTCCAGCAGGTTGCGGGTCGCCGCCAAGGAGTCCGCCGCGCCGCCCAGGACCACCACGAGCCGGTCGTTGTGCACCCCGCCGATCGTCTCCACCCCGAGGCGCCGGGCCGCCCGGTAGACGATCTGCAGCACCGCGGCCACCTCACCACCGGGCGACCGGCCGACGACGACCGACACCGGGGTCGCGTCGGTCCAGCCCAGTGCGGCGGCCCGGCTCGCCAGGACGTCCGACGAGTCGCCCCGCAGCAACGCGTCCACCAGCAGCGCCTGCAACCGGGCGTCCCACGCGCCCCGGGACTCCGCCGCCCGCGCGTACACCCGGGCGGCGGCGAAGGCGATCTCCCGGGAGAACCGCAGGACGGCCTCCCGCAGCAACGACTCCTCGCCGGCGGCCGCCAGATGCGGCACCTGTGCCTCCACGACGTCGATGGTGACCTTGATCAGGGCCACCGTGTGCTGCAGGCTGATCGACCGGGCGAGCGCCCGGGGGGCCGTGGCGAACACCTCGTCGGAGACCTCCTGCGGGCTGCCGGAGGCCCCACCGCCGTCACGGAGCCAGTCGACCAGCGACCGCACGCCCGCCTGGGCGATCACCATCACCCAGGACCGCTGGTCGGCCGGCAGTTCCCGGAACCAGGGCAGCGCCTCGTCCATCCGGGCCACGCTGGCGGTGGCGAGCGCGCCGGCGGACCGTTCGATCCGACGCACCGTGGCGGTGAGCCGACCGTCCCCGTTGCCGGCCGTGTCGTCCGCTGGCGGCGTACCCGACCGGTCGTTGTTCCTGCTGCCCACGCTGCCAGCCTGTCACGCTCCGCCTGCGGCGGGACAGCAGCCGTGCCACCATGGGCGGATGATCGCCCGTCCCCCAATCGCGGTGCCGCTGTCCGCCGGGCTGGTCCTGGCGGTGCTGACCGTGCTGTTGATCGTGGAGCCGACGATCGTCGCCCAGGTCGACGGGCCGCTGAGTGAGCGGCTGCGCGGGTACGCGGCGGACCGTCCGGCCCTGGTGACGGTGCTGCGGTACGCCACCGATCTGGCCGCCACGGTGTCGTTCGTCGCGGCGGGTGTGGCCGCGACCGTGCTGTTCGCCCTGCGGCGGGAGCGCACCCGGGCCTGGTTCTGCGGGGTGGTCACCGTCGTCGTTCCGGCCGGCTGGTTCGCCGGGCAGTGGCTGCTGCACCGGCCGCGACCGGTGGACGGATTCATCACCGTGGCCGCCAACGGCTTTCCCAGCGGTCACACGACGAACGCCGCCGCCGTCGCGGTGGCCGTGGTACTGCTGGCCTGGCCCGGTGCCAGCCGCCGGGGCCGGCTGCTGGTCGTGACGCTGGTCGGCCTCGGTGCCGGCTTCATCGGGGCGACCAGGTTGCTGCTGCTGGCCCACTGGCCGGTCGACGTGATCGGCGGCTGCCTGCTCGCCGTGCTGCTCGTGTCGCTGGTCGCACGCTGGGTGCCCGGACCATCGGGTCCGCCGGCACCGCCGGTGACCCCACCTGGCAAGGTGTCGTCTCGGGACGGCTCGTGCGAGGTGAGGAGATCGTGATGGCGCACGTGGGGGCGGGGCAGAGCAACGGTGCCGGTCATGATCAGCAGGCGGAGCACGACCAGCCCGTGACCGGGCGGTCCTTCGCCGGCCCGGGCGAGGAACGCATCGACGCTTCCCGGCCGCACCCGACCTCGGGGTGCTGTGCGGGCCAGCGCGGATGGGCGGGTGCCCACCGGCACCTCGGGGTGCGACCGCGCCAACGGAGCGCTCGCCGGGAACGGCCCCCGCACCGCTGGTGCTGACCGGGCCGGGGGTCCGGCCCCGGTACGACCGCGCAGCCGGGCCCCGGTGTGCCCGCTCAGCGGGTCCGGCGCCGCACCAGTAGCGCGATCGCGGCCAGCCCGAGCGTGATGCTGACCACCACAGCTCCGTTGAGCAGCAGCACATGCCGTAGCTCGGCGAACATCTTGTCCAGGTCCTCGCCCGGGTTGAGCGCGTCCTGCGGGATCACCCGCTCGCCGCCGCCGATACCGCCGCTGATGCTGTCCGGGCGGGCCGGCAGGGGAGCGCCGGCCGCCCGCAGCGTCTCCGACATCGTCAGCCGGCCGAAGAACCAGGCGGCCGTGGTCTTGCTGCCGTCAGGCTGCTCCGCCGGCCGGAACGCCCGAGGACCCCCCTCAGCCAGCGGGTACAGCTCGTAGCTGCGGCTGGGATCGTCGTCGATCAGCACCACGATCTGATATTTCGGGCCGAGCGCGGCCGGCTCCGGCGAGCTGGTCTGCCCCGGCCCGGTGAGCCAGTTCACCTGCCCCAGCATCGCGGTGAACAGTTCGCTGTCGGCCTCGGCGGTCACAGTCAACGGCTCCGGCATGTCGTCACCTTCGACGGTGACGCTCGTTGGAGCTGGTGGTGCCGCCTGGGCCCGGCCGGCCGTCAGCGTGGCCGCGCCGAATGCCAGGAGCAGCGCAGTGGCCGCGACGAGTCGGCCGGTGGCCCGCTGTCTCATGGTCAACTCCCTCGCCCCCGCGGAGGTCATGTACGTCGTCGACGTGCTCACTACCCGACGGCGGCCCGGCATAATCCGACGGGGTGCGAGGCCGTGGACCCTCACTGTGAGAGACTCCGCGCGACCCTGGACGGTTGCACCCACCGGACAGTTTTTTTTCGGGAACCATCGCGGGCCGGTGGCCGACCAACTAGGGAGGTCGACCGGACGGCGGCCCAGCACGTATCTGGCGACAGATGGTATCCGGCGAACGCAACATGTGGGGGACAGGGTGGTACGCGTACCAGCGGTTTTGCTCGCGGTGGTGGCTGGGCTGCTGAGTGTGCTGTTCGGAGGGTCGGCGGCGTACGCGCACAACGTGCTGACCGGGAGCAACCCGGCTGACGGAGCCGAGCTGGCGCAGGCCCCGGAGACGGTCGAGCTGACCTTCCTGGCGCGGCTGAACCAGGAGCAGACCGAACTGAGCGTGACCGGCCCGGACGGTGCTGCGGCGTCGACCGGTGCACCGGTCGTGGACGGCTCGGCGGTGAGCGTGGCGGTCCAGCCCGGTCCCGCCGGTGAGTACACAGTGAACTACAACGTGTTGTCGACCGACGGGCACTGGGTCAAGGGCACGCTCGCGTTCACCGTGACGGTCGGTGTCGAGCCGACGGCCGCCCCGACGCCGAGTGCACAGCCGAGCCCGACCGACGCCCCGTCGACGCCAGCCACGACCGAGGTGTCCGCCGCACCGGCGACGCCGCAGGCCACCAGCTCCACGGAGAGCACCCCCTGGTGGCCGTGGCTGGTCGGTGGGCTGGTGGTGCTGGTCGCCGGGGCGGCGGGGGCGTTCTTCGTCCGCCGCCGCCGCAGCAGCTGACGCCGGGGTCAGCCGAGCCCGGACCCGGGGTCAGCCGAGCGTCGCGCGGGCGTCGCGAAGGCGACGCAGCGTCCGGTCCCGGCCGAGGACCTCCAACGACTCGAACAGCGGCAACCCGACGGACCGACCGGTCACGGCCACCCGTACCGGTGCCTGGGCCTTGCCGAGTTTGAGTCCGCGCGCGGCACCGACCTGCTCCAGCGCCGCCTTCAGCGGCTCAGCCGACCACTGCGGCAGGGCGTCGAAGGCGGCGATCGTCGCGTCCAGCAGGTCGGCGGCACCTTCCTTCATCGCCTTCGCCCACGCGGCGTCGTCGACGGCCGGCGCGTCGAGGAAGAGGAAGTCCACGTTGGCGACGATCTCGCTGAGCACCGCGATCCGGGTCTGGGCCAGCGGCGCGACCGCCGCGAACGTGGCGGGGTCGTAGTCCGCCGGGCGCCACGGGGGCACCGGGATGCCGGTGCCCGCTGGCGTCCCGGGCTCCGGCGGCGTCCCGGTCAGCCAGGGCTGGCAGGCCGCGACGAACTCGTCGACCGACAGTGCCCGGATGTACTCGCCGTTGAAGGCGCGCAGCTTCTTCTCGTCGAAGAAGGCCGGCGACGGATTGACCGCCTCCAGCCGGAACTCCTGCTCGATCACCGACCATGCGACGATCTCCCGGTCGTTGCTGGGTGCCCAGCCGAGCAGCATCAGGTAGTTGCGCATCGCGTCGGCCAGGTAGCCCTCGTCCCGGTACGCCTCCAACGCCACCTTGTCGCGGCGCTTGGACAGCTTCTGCCGCTTCTCGTTGACCACCACCGGCACGTGAGCCCAGATCGGCGGTTTCACGCCGAGCGCCTCCCAGAGCAGCTGCTGCTTGGGCGTGTTGGGCAGGTGCTCCTCGGCGCGGATCACGTGGGTGATCCCCTGGGTGATGTCGTCGACCACGTTGGCCAGCAGGAACACCGGTGACCCGTCGGCGCGGGCGATGACGAAATCCTCGATCAACTTGTTGTCGAAGGTCGGTTCGCCCCGGACCAGGTCGATCACCGTGGTGGCCCCCGTGTCGGGCGTACGGAAGCGCAGCGCCCGGCCGGCGCCGGCGGTGAGGCCACGGTCGCGGCAGAAGCCGTCGTACCCCCGGTGTTCGCTGCCGGTGCGGGCCTGCACGTCGGCCCGGGCGCAGTCGCAGTAGTACGCCCGACCGGACTGGTGCAGCCGCTCGGCGGCGGCCCGCTGCTCGTCGGCGTTGGCGGACTGGAAGTACGGGCCCTCGTAGGAGCCCCGCTGGATGCCGATCCAGTCCAGCGCGGTGAGGATGCCGTCGATCCACTCCGGGCGGTTGCGTGCCGCGTCGGTGTCCTCCACCCGGAGCACGAACACGCCGCCGTGCTGCTTGGCGTAGATCCAGTTCTGCAGCGCGGAGCGGGCCCCGCCGACGTGGAACATGCCGGTGGGGGAGGGGGCGAAGCGTACGCGTACCGTCACGTCCTCCAGCCTACGGCCGGCGGCTGGCCGACCGGTGGTCAGGGGCCCGCGACGTCGGCTTCGTGGTGTTGTCCGCATCTACCTGAACCACGAAGTCTGCACCTTTTGCGGTTAATGTGATTTACGCTGCGCCTGTCCCGACGAGCAGGCAGACAGGCAGGGCAGATGATCCTCATCGAACGCAGTGGGCGGGTGGAGGCACCGATCGACACCGTCTGGGAGGTGGTGGGGCAGGCCGCGCTGCTGCCCGACTGGCTCGCCGGGGTCCGCCAGGCCGAGGTGATCGGGACCGACACCCGCCGGATGCGGGTGCACACCGCCGACGGCGCGGCGGCCGAGGCCGAGGTCATCGAGTTCCAGCCGCCGAAGCTGATCGCCTGGCGGGAACGCGCCGCCGGCCCGGGGATCCGCGCCGAGGCCCGCACCGAGGTGCAGGTCGAGCTCACCCCGGAAGGCGACGGCACGGCCGTCCGGCTGACCGTCGTACGGTGGCCGGCCGGCCAGGTCAGCGCGACCCTGCTGCGGCTCGGCAAGCACCGGGTCGGCGCGGACCTGGAGACCTCCCTGGGACGGCTGTCGGACCTGGCCGCCGCCCGGCACTCCGCCGACGTCTGCTGACCGGCCCGGACGTCCATGGCCGCCCGACGGCCCGGACGTCCATGGCCGCCGACCGGCCTGCGCCGACCGACAGTAGGGCCCCGGCGGATCACCGCCGGGGCCCTACTGTCGGATGCGAGGAACCGGTCAGGAGTCGCCGCCGGTCTCCCCGACCGGAGCGGCGTTGACGTCGTCGATCGCGTACTTCTTGGCGGCCCCCGCCGGCACCTCGGCCGGTACCTCGCCGCGCAACGCCAACTGCCGCAGCGTCGCCACGGCCACCGACTCGGCGTCGACGTGGAAGTGCCGCCGCAACGCGTGCCGGGTGTCGGACAGACCGAACCCGTCGGTGCCCAGCGAGGTGTAGTCACCCGGAATCCAGCGGGCGATCAGGTCCGGCACCGCCCGCATCCAGTCGCTGACCGCGACCACCGACTGCGGCGCGTCGGCCAGCGCCGTGCGCACGTACGGCACCCGCGCCTCAGCGCCCAGGTTGAGCAGGTTGTGCTCCTCGCAGGCGACCGCGTCGCGGCGCAGCTCGGTCCAGGAGGTCACCGACCACACCTCGGCGGCCACCCCCCAGTCCTCGGCGAGCAACTGCTGCGCCTTGAGCGCCCACTGCATGCCGGTGCCGGAGGCGAGGATCGTCGCCCGGGGCGCCTCGCCGCCGTCGGCCCGACTCACCTGCGGTGCCGGCGAGTACCGGTAGAGCCCCTTGAGCAGGCCCTCGACGTCGAGGGAGTCCGGCTGGGCCGGCTGCAGGATCGGCTCGTTGTACACCGTCAGGTAGTAGAAGATGTTCTCCGGCGACTCGCCGTACATCCGGTGCAGGCCGTTCTCCACGATGTGCGCGATCTCGAACGCGAACGCCGGGTCGTAGGCCACCACCGCCGGGTTGGTCGCGGCGAGCAGCTGGGAATGACCGTCCTCGTGCTGCAGGCCCTCACCGTTGAGCGTGGTCCGCCCGGCGGTGGCACCCAGCACGAAGCCACGGGCCATCTGGTCGGCGGCCGCCCAGAACGCGTCGCCGGTGCGCTGGAAGCCGAACATCGAGTAGAAGATGTACAGCGGGATCATCGGCTCGTCGTGGGTGGCGTACGACGTGCCGGCGGCGGTGAACGACGCCACCGAACCGGCCTCGTTGATCCCCTCGTGCAGGATCTGCCCGGCGGTGGACTCCTTGTACGACAGGAACAGCTCCCGGTCGACCGCCGTGTACTTCTGCCCGTGCGGTGAGTAGATCTTCTGCGTCGGGAACAGCGAGTCCATGCCGAAGGTGCGCGCCTCGTCCGGGATGATCGGCACCCACCGCTTGCCGAACTCGCGGTCCTTCATGATGTCCTTGAGCAGCCGGACGAAGGCCATCGTGGTGGCGACCTTCTGCTTGCCGGAGCCGCGTTTGACATCACCGAACCGCTCACTGCCCGGCACCGCCAGCGGGCGGGCGGCGGTCCGCCGGGTCGGCACGTACCCGCCGAGGGCCTTGCGGCGCTCCTGCAGGTAGGTCATCTCCGGGGAGTCGTCGGCCGGGCGCAGGTACGGCGGCAGGTACGGGTTGGCTTCCAGCTGCTCGTCCGGTACGTCCAGGTAGAGCCGGTCCCGGAAGGTCTTCAGGTCGTCCAGGGTCAGCTTCTTCATCTGGTGTGTGGCGTTGCGGCCCTCGAAGTGCTGGCCGAGCGTCCACCCCTTGATCGTCTTGGCCAGGATCACCGTCGGCTGGCCGGTGTGCTCGGTGGCCGCCTTGTACGCCGCGTACAGCTTGCGGTAGTCGTGCCCGCCGCGCTTGAGGTTCCAGATCTCGTCGTCGGACAGGCCCTCGACCATCTTGCGGGTGCGCGGGTCGCGGCCGAAGAAGTGCTCCCGCACGTACGCCCCGGACTCGGCCTTGTAGGTCTGGTAGTCGCCGTCCGGGGTGGTGTTCATCAGGTTGACCAGCGCGCCGTCGGTGTCGGCGGCGAGCAGTGGGTCCCACTCCCGGCCCCAGACGACCTTGATCACGTTCCAGCCGGCGCCCCGGAAGAAGGACTCCAGCTCCTGCATGACCTTGCCGTTGCCGCGTACCGGGCCGTCCAGCCGCTGCAGGTTGCAGTTGATCACGAAGGTGAGGTTGTCCAGCTCCTCGCGGGCGGCCAGGCCGATGGCGCCGAGCGACTCCGGCTCGTCCATCTCGCCGTCCCCGAGGAACGCCCAGACATGCTGGTCGGAGGTGTCCTTGATGCCCCGGTGCTGCAGGTAGCGGTTGAACCGGGCCTGGTAGATGGCGTTGATCGCGCCGAGACCCATCGAGACGGTGGGGAACTCCCAGAAGTCCGGCATCAGCCGCGGGTGCGGGTACGACGGCAGCCCGCCGCCGGCCCCGGCGTGCGACAGCTCCTGCCGGAAACCGTCGAGGCGCTGCTCCGACAGCCGGCCCTCGACGAAGGCGCGGGCGTACATGCCGGGAGAGGCGTGCCCCTGGAAGAAGATGTGGTCACCGCCGCCGGGGTGGTTCTTGCCGCGGAAGAAGTGGTTCATGCCCACCTCGTACAGCGACGCGGCGCTGGCGTACGTCGAGATGTGGCCGCCGACGCCGATCTCCGGCCGCTGCGCGCGGTGCACGAGCACGGCGGCGTTCCACCGGATGTACGCGCGGATCCGCCGCTCGATCATCTCGTCGCCGGGGAACCAGGGTTCCCGCTCCGGCGGGATCGTGTTGATGTAGTCGGTCGTGGTCAGTGGCGGCACCCCGACCTGGCGCTCCCGAGCCCGTTCGAGCAGGCGCAGCATGACGTACCGGGCGCGTTTGGCGCCGCGTTCGTCGATCACTCCGTCGAGTGACTCGACCCATTCGCTGGTTTCCTCAGGGTCGATGTCCGGAAGCTGGCTCGGCAGGCCGTCGCTGATCACCGGGCGCTTGCGTTCCGTGGCCACAGGCGTTCCCTCAGTTGTGTGTGGGATAGGTCTCTACCGACCATCCTGCCCCCTGGGGGGCGGTTGCGTCACGCGTGGTCGCCATAGAGGCGATCTGGGACACAGGTACCAGGCGGTAACTTCAGGTCGACCGTACCGCCACGCGCCGCCGCCGGCCAGTTGGCGGCCCGGTCAGCCGGCGAGGAACGACAACCGTACCGAGCGGTCGGCGTTGTCGCCGTTCGGGTCGACCAGACAGATCGACTGCCAGGTGCCGAGGGCGAGCTGGCCGCCGAGGACCGGCAGGCTCGCGTACGGCGCGACGAACGCCGGCAGCACGTGGTCGCGGCCGTGGCCGGGCGAGCCGTGCCGGTGCCGCCACCGGTCGTCGGTGGGCAGCAGGGCGTCCAGCGCGGTGAGCAGGTCGTCGTCGGAGCCGGCCCCGGTCTCGATGATCGCGACGCCGGCGGTGGCGTGCGGCACGAACACGTGCAGCAATCCGTCGCCACGACCGGCGACGAACCGCTGCGCCTGCGTGGTGATGTCCCGCACGACCGGCCGGGAGCCGGTGCGGATCGAGATGACCTCGGTGTCCATGCCGGCCAGTCTGCCAGGCCGGCCTGCGGTGGGCAGCCGAGCGTTGGGTGGCCGAGCGGTGGGTGGCCGAGCGGTGGGTGGCTGCGGCGACCGCCGCAGCCACCCACCGCGCACGGCTCAGACCGCGATGTCGCGCCGGGTGAAGCGCCAGGTGCCGGCGGCGACGCCGACGGCGGCGAAGCCGACCAGCAGCAGTACGCCGCCGACCTGCACGCCGTTGACCAGCGGATCACCGGCGAGATACCACCGGAACGGGGAGAGATGCCGGGCCCAGGCCAGCCCGTCGACCTGGGGCAGTACGGCGTTGGCCAGGTAGCCGAGCACGGCGACCACGGCACCGACGCCGAGCGCCGCAGCCCGGCTGCCGGTCGCCGCGCCCACGCCGTACGCCAGGGCGGCGAACGCCGTCCCGAACAGCACCAGGTGCAGGCTCATCGCGGCCAACGCGCCGATCCCGACAGCGGTGAACCCGGCCGGGCCGCGAACGGCGACCAGCGCCAGCCACAGCAGGGCACCGGTCAGCGCCAGCCACACCACCACCGCCGCGAAGCGACGCAGCGCGGCGCTGGCCCGCCCGACGGGGTGGGCCAGCAGCAGATCCAGCGAGCCGGCCTCCTCGTCGCCGGCGATCGTCCGGGCGCCGGCGGTGATGCCGAGGACGGCGACGAGCAGCGGGATCAGCAGGCCGAACACGGCACTGCCGAGGTAGCCGGCCGGGCTGGTGACGTCGTTGAAGTTGAACGCCTCCAGCATCCCTTCCGGGTAGGCGGCCATCGCCTCGGCCATCTCCGGGGTCTGCATCGTCGGCCAGAACGACGCGTACATCGCGCCGACCGCGGTGATCGCCACCGCCCAGGTCAGCATCGACCGTCGGGTGTCGCGCAGGGCCTTGGTGAACGGGTCAGACAGCAGCACGGTCGGCCTCCTCCCGCCGGTAGTAGGTGAAGAACAGTTCCTCCAGGTCGGGTTCCTCGGCGAGCAGGCTGATCACGGTGTGCCGACTCGCCGCCTTGATCAGCGGATCGGCCCGTCCGTCCAACCGGCACCGCAGCCGGTGACCGCTGATCGTGAGATCGCTGACGCCCGGCACCGCCTCGAACTCGGTGGCGGGCACCGGGGCGTCGAAGACGATCTCGATCCGCCGGACCGCGCGGTCGCGCAGCTGCTCGACGCCGTCGACGGCGACCAGCCGGCCGTCGCGGATGATGCCGACCCGGTCGGCGGTCTGCTGGACCTCGCTCATCACGTGCGAGGACATGAAGACGGTCTGCCCGGCGGCTTTCGCCTCCCGGACCATCGTGACGAACTCCTGCTGCAGGAACGGATCCAGCCCGCTGGTCGGCTCGTCGAGGATGAGCAGCTCCGGGGAGTGCATGAACGCCTGTACCACGCCGACCTTCTGCCGGTTGCCCTTGGACAGGCCCTTGATCCGCCGACCGAGGTCGAGGTCGAGCCGCTCGGCCAACTCGGCGATCCGGGTCCGGGGTACGCCGCCACGGAGATTGCCCAGGTAGGTCAGCAGTTCGCGACCGGTCTGCCGGCCGTCGACGACGAAGTCGCCGGCGAGGTAGCCGATCCGCCGTCGCAGGGCCACCCCGTCGGTGCGCGGGTCGAGCCCGAGCACCCGGACGGTCCCGCTGGTCGGGCGGATCAGGTCCAGCAGCAGTCGGATGGTGGTGGACTTGCCGGCTCCGTTCGGGCCGAGGAAGCCGTACACCTCGGCGGTCTCGACCTGAAGGTCGAGTCCGGTCAGGCCGCGGTTGCGGCCGTAGGTCTTGACGAGTCGTTCGGTACGGATGGCCGGGTCAGCCATCGGACCTCGCCTCCTTGGATCGGGTCTGTCGACGCTCCGCCTCGAAGCGTTGGACGATCAACGGCATCTCGCGCTCGATGAACGCGTAGAAGTCACGCAGGTAGACGAGCCGTTCGCTGGTGCGCGCCTGCGGACCGCCGGCCAGTTCCACTCCCTGTTCGAGCAGCTCCCGGAAGATTCAGAACTTGGCGATGTCCGGCTTGGCGAGGCCGGCCGGATCGACCTCGTACGCCACGCCACGTCGCCCGGGCACCGGCACCCGGGATATCAGGCCACCCTGCTCCAGCAGCCGGATGCTGGTGCTGACCGAGCCCTTGGACACTTCGAGGGCGGCGGCCAGGTCGCTGCTGGCCTGACTCGGGGGGTCGCAGATCAGCAGCCAGCCGAGGATCTTGCCGGCGGCCGGCGGCAGGCCCATCCCGCCGAGGACCACCCCGGCGTGTTCGGCGTAGCGCCGCTCGACGGGCAGGTCGGCAACCATGGCACTCCTCGCTGTCGATCGTGCCGCGCGGATGGATCGTGCCGCGCGGATCGATCTTGATTTCGTAGGGTTGCGAACGTTCAGAACATACTGAACTCAATGATATACCGCCGCCGCAACGGCCGCCGCCCTCCTCCTGCCGCACCCGGCGGCGCGGCTGCCCTGCCGTTCGCCGCGACGCCGCGTAGCATCGCGACCATGACCTCCCCGGCCACCAGCGGCGCTGCCGCCTGCCCCGACCCGGCCCCGCGGCCCGCCCGCCGC
Organism: Solwaraspora sp. WMMA2101; assembly: GCF_049179175.1. Taxonomy (NCBI): domain Bacteria; kingdom Bacillati; phylum Actinomycetota; class Actinomycetes; order Micromonosporales; family Micromonosporaceae; genus Solwaraspora; species Solwaraspora sp. WMMA2101. Next base: position 5,479,962 of record NZ_JBMHMA010000006.1, read on the forward strand.
CCGGTGGCCGAACCTGGCGAGGGTCGGTAATGCTGTCCGACGTGACCACCCCGCAGGACCTCGACGAGCGGTTCCGCACCGCGGTCGCCCAGATGACCGGCCCCACCGACCGCCGCGCACCGCAGGAACCGGTCCGCGACGACACCGTCCTCACCGGCCAGACCGCGCTCGCCCTGTTCGACGCCCAACTCACCAGCCGCCACCTCGACCTGGCCAAGCGCTGGCTGCGCAGCTTCGGCGAGGGCTTCGACACCCTCGGCTCCTCCGGACACGAAGGAAACGCGGCGCTGGCCGCGGCCGTCCGGGTCACCGACCCCGCGTTGCTGCACTACCGCTCCGGCGGCTTCTACTGCGCCCGGGTCGCCCGGGCCGCACAGCCCGTCGGGCACGCCCCCGGGATGGCCGGACCCGACGCCGACGACGACGCCGACACCGGGGCCGCCGACGCGGAGACCGACCCCGTCTCCGACGCCGCCCGCGACGTGCTGCGCGGTGCGGTCGCCTCCGCCGCCGACCCGATCACCGGCGGCCGGGCCACGGTCTTCGGCAGCACTGGGATCGCCGTCGTCCCCACCTCGGGCACCGTCGCCGCGCACCTGCCCCGAGCAGTCGGCCTGGCGCTCGCCATCGAACGGATGCGCCGGCTCGTCCCGACGGTGCGCCAACGCCAACCCGGGCTCGCCCGCTCGGCAGCGGCCAGCCGTCCGTACCTCGAACCACGACTGCCCTGGCCGGACGACGCGATCGTGGTCTGCAGCTTCGGCGACGCCGCGGTCAACCACGCCGCCGCCACCGCCGCCTTCACCGCCGCCGGCCACGCCGACCACACCGGAGAGAAGACCCCGGTGCTGTTCGTCTGCGAGGACAACGGCCTCGGCCTCAGCGTACGGTCGCCGGACGGCTGGGTCGCCGCGACGCTGCGCTCCCGGCCCGGCCTGCACTACTTCGCCGCCGACGGCTGCGACCTCGCCCAGACCTACGACACCGCGACGCAGGCCGCCGCCTGGGTCCGCGAGCAGCGCCGGCCCGCGCTGCTGCACCTGTCCACCGTACGGCTGATGGGGCACGCCGGCACCGACGTCGAATCGGCGTACCGCAGCGCCGAGGAGATCGACCGCGACGTCGACCGCGACCCGCTGGTCGGCACCGCGCGGCTGCTCGTCGCGGCGGGCCTGGCCACCCCGGACGAGATCATCTCCCGGTACGACGAGGTCGGCTGGCAGGTCCGCAAGGTCGCCGAGGAAGTCATCGGCGAGCCGAAACTCGCCACCGCCGCCCAGGTCGTCGCCACCACCGCGCCGCGTCGGCCGATCCGGGTCGCCCGGGTGGTCACCGACACCGGCGCCCGCGCGGCCGGCGCCGCGGCCACCGCCCGCGCCAGCGTCCTGGGCACCCGGCTGCCCGAGGAACGCGGCCCGATGACCCTCGCCGAGACGATCAACGCGACCCTCGCCGACGGGCTGCTCGCCTACCCCGGGATGATCGTCCTCGGCGCCGACGTGGCGGCCAAGGGCGGCCGGTACGGCGTCACCGCCGGGCTACGGGAGCGCTTCGGTGGCAACCGGGTGTTCGACACCACCGGCGACGCCACCACCGTTCTCGGCCACGCGCTCGGCGCCGGCCTGGCCGGCCAACTGCCGGTGGTCGAACTGCCGGGCCTCACCTACCTGCACGGCGGCGAGGACCAGCTGCGCGGCGAAGCCGCCACCGCGCAGTTCCTCTCCCGGGGCGGCTACCGCAACCCGCTCGTGCTGCGGGTGCCCGGCCTGGCGTACCAGGACGCCCTGAGCGGGCACCGGCACAACGACAACTCCCTCGCGGTGCTGCGCGACATCCCCGGGATCGTGCTGGCGGTACCGGCCCGCGCCGCCGACGCCGCCGGACTGCTGCGGTCCTGCCTGGCCAGCGCCGCCGTCGACGGCAGCGTCTGCGTCTTCGTCGAACCCGTCGCCGGGTACGCGACCCGCGACCTGTACGCCGCCGACGACGGGCAGTGGCTGGCGCCCTACCCGCCGCCCGGGGAGTGGGGCACCGGACACGTTCCGGTCGGCCGGGCCCGCAGCTACCCGGTCGGCAGCGCCGAGGACCTGACCGTGATCACCTTCGGCAACGGCGTACGGATGTCGCTGCGGGTCGCCGCCCGACTGGCCGCCGAGGGGATCGGCTGCCGCGTCGTCGACCTGCGCTGGCTGGCCCCACTGCCGGTCGCCGACATCGTGCGGGAGGCCACCGCCACCGGCCGGGTACTCATCGTCGACGAGACCCGCCGCTCCGGCGGAGTCGGCGAAGGAGTCCTCGCCGCGCTCGTCGAAGCCGGGTACGTCGGTGCCGCCGCCCGCATCGCCGCGCTCGACTCGCTCATCCCGTTGGGCCCCGCCGCACATCAGGTGCTGGTCAGCGAAGATGCCATCACCCAGGGTGCCCGAGCGCTGCTGGCGCGGTAAATTCCGGTGAACTCGGTGCGCCACTTGCGCCGGCCGGCACAACTGTGTGAACTACCCGCTATCGGTGTCCGACGGATACCGGCAGCTCAAGACGAGGAGGCAAGCAACAGTGAGCGCGACCGCTGGTCAGGCCGCCGACGGCGTACGGAGCCTGGCGGACCGGTTCGGCATCGAGCCGGGCATGGTGGTCATGGAGATCGGCTACGACGACGACGTCGACCAGGATCTCCGCGACGCCCTGGCCGACCGCTGCGGCGAGTTGGTCGACGAGGACACCGACGAGGTCGTCGACGCGGTGCTGCTGTGGTACCGCGACGGGGACGGGGACCTGTTCGAGCTGCTCGTCGACTCCCTCGGCCCGCTGGCCGACAACGGCGTGGTGTGGCTGCTGACGCCCAAGGCCGGGCGCGACGGCCACGTCGAACCGAGCGACATCAACGAGTCCGCCCCCAGCGCCGGACTCCAGCAGACTTCCATGGTCAACGCCGGCAAGGACTGGAGTGCCGCCCGGCTGGTGCTGCGCCGTGGGGCCAAGGCGAAGAAGTGAGTGAAGGAGCGGACATGGCAGTCGAGGTCGGTACGCAGGCACCGGAGTTCACCCTCAAGGACCAGAACAACCAGGAGGTCCGGCTGGCGGACTTCCGGGGTCGGCAGGCCGTCCTGCTGATCTTCTACCCGCTCGCGTTCACCGGCACCTGCCAGGGCGAGCTGCAGGAGGTCCGGGACAACCTCGAGGCGTACGTCAACGACGACGTGCAGACGTTGACGGTCAGCGTCGACTCGGTCTACACCCACAAGATCTGGGCCGAGCAGGAAGGGTTCCAGTTCCCCCTGCTCGCCGACTTCTGGCCGCACGGCGCCGTCGCCCAGGCGTACGGGGTGTTCAACGACGCCGCCGGGATCGCCAACCGTGGCACCTTCCTCATCGACAAGGCCGGCGTGGTCCGGTTCGCCGAGATGAACGGCCCCGGCCAGGCCCGCGATCAGGCAGCCTGGCGCAAGGCCATCGCCGAGCTGTCCGACTGAGCATCCGGACCGGCGGATCCCGGCGGTACGCAGCGGGACCGGCCACCGTCCGGCGGGTCCCGCTGTCCCTGCCGTACGGGCCCCGCCGTCCCTGTGCGGCAGGTCCCGCCGTACCTGCCGGCCGCGTCCGGTACGCCGCGTTCCGCACCATGGGACGGGGCCGCCGGGCCGCCGACCGTGGCAAGGTAAGCTAGCCGCCGCCGGGGCGGTCAATCCGCCGTGCCCGGGCGCGTAGCTCAGTGGAAGAGCACTCGCCTTACAAGCGAGGGGTCGCAGGTTCGAAACCTGCCGCGCCCACACTCTGACCAGCACGCGAGCAGGGCACCGGATGCCCGGTGCCCTGCGTCGTCTCACTTCCTCGCCTGCGACGATGGTCGCCAGTGGACGCCCGTGCTCCTAGGCCGTCGATGGAGATCGGCCCGCTCAAACTACTGGCTTGAGCCAGTTTGTGGTGCATAGCGAACAGCCGCCCACTACTGGCTTGAGCCAGTTGGAGGTAGCGTGGAGCGTGTTGTTGACCCCCAGTGACAGGCAGGCCAGAAATGGACGAGCCGACCAGCACAGATAAGCGACCACCCAGCCGGCGGATAGCCGATGACCTGCGTCTGAGCATCCAAGCGGGGGAGTTGCCACCCGGCGGCAAGCTGCCATCGGAGCGGGACCTTGCCGCCCGCTACGGCACGGCACGCAACACCGCCAGGGAAGCGATCAGCATCCTGCAAGGGGAAGGCCTGGTCGTCGCGCAGCACGGGCGAGGCGTCTACGTCCGCCCCAACCGGCCCCTGATGCGCCTCGGAGCCAACCGCTACTCCCGCCAGCTGCGCAACGAAACGGGACTGTCGCCGTTCCGCATCGAGGTCACGAAACAGGGCCGCGTACCCCGGACCGAATGCCGGTCGGTCATCCGCGACCAGCCTCCACCGGACGTCGCCGAACGCCTCGGCCTCGACGGGAACACCGCGACCGTCGTCCGCCGGGAGAACTGGTACTTCGCCGACGACGAGCCGGTACAGGTCGGCGTGACGTACATCCCCGTCGACGTCGCCGAGGGGTCGCCGCTGGCGACCGAGCGGACCCTCGGCGAGGGCAGCATCTACGCCAGGTTCGAAGAACTCGGCCACCGGATCACCCGCGTCCGCGAGGAGATCTCGGCGAGGATGCCGTACCACGACGAGTCGACCGGGTTGGGGATGCCGCCCGGCGTACCGGTCATCGAGGTGCTGCACACCAGCTTCGACGAGCAGCACACTCCGTTCGAAGTCACCCGGTTCGTGATGCGCGGCGACCTCAACGGCCTGGACTACGACATACCCGTAGAGGACTGACAGGACCGTCTGATGAGTCGAGGCAGTCTCGTCCGGCTGGTGATGCTCGCGTTGCTGTGGGGGTCAGGGTTCCTCTGGATCAAGCTGGCGCTACGCGGCTTCACCCCGGTGCAGATCGTCCTTGTCCGCCTGGCCCTCGGTGCACTGGTGCTGATGCCCGTCGCCCTGCACCGGGGGCTGCGGTTCCCGGCCGACCGGTCGACGTGGGGGCATCTGTTCGTCGCGGCGTTGGTCGCCAACGCGATCCCGTACACCCTGTTCGGCATCGGTGAGCAGACCGTTGGCTCCGGTGTCGCCGGGGTACTCAACGCCACCACGCCCCTGTGGACGGCGCTGATCGCTTTCGTCGTCGGAGCCGACCGCACGGCGACGTGGTCGCGGGGAGCGGGACTGACCCTCGGCTTCGTCGGCGCGGTGGTCATCTTCACGCCGTGGAAGTCGGCGAGCGAGGTCGCCAGCTGGGGAGGGCTGGCGATCCTGGCGGCATCCGCCAGCTACGGAGTCTCCTACGTCTACATGGGCAAGTTCCTCACCAACCGGGGAATCCCGCCGATCATGCTCTCTGCCACACAGTTCGTCGCCGGAACGATCCTGATGATCCTGGCTCTGCCCCTCGGCGGCCTGACCGTGCCAGACCTGCGCTTCGACGCGGTGGTCAGCCTGCTGATCCTGGGTGTCCTCGGCACCGGGGCCGCCTACGTGCTCAACTACCGGCTCATCACCGACGACGGACCTACCGTGGCATCCACGGTCACCTACCTGCTGCCGGTCGTCGCGGTGATCCTCGGATTCCTGGTCGTCGACGAGCAGGTGACAGCCTCCATGGTCCTCGGGATGCTCCTGGTCCTGGCGGGCGTCGCGCTGGTACAGCGCCGACCTCAACGGAGCAGAGTCGCTGATCCCCTGCCACTCGGGAGGAACCGAAATGGTCGTCGTTGACCCGGACTTCGTCCGACTGATGCGCAGACTCCGACAGGAACACGGGATGTCGTTCCGGGATCTGGCAAAGAAGGCGTACTTTTCACGCTCGTATCTGTGTGAGGTCGAGAACGGCAAGAAGCCGCCCAGCCTGCATCTCGCCAAAGCGCTGGACGCCTGCCTCAACGCCGAAGGCCAGCTCATGCGACTCGTAAAAGCCACTCCCGATGGCCAGGAGCGCGAATTCCCATCCCGATCCGCAGTGTCCGGCGACGGTCTGGACCGCGACGTCGAAGCGGGGAGAACGCGCTCGACGTGGTTCACGCAGATGAGCGGACCAGCGCTCGTCAGCGCATCCCAATGGTCGCAGGTCGCGACGATGCTCTACGACGTCTTCGTCCGCAGTCGGCCACCGCTCATGCGCCTCGGAGCAGATCGGTACGCCAACCCCTTCCTGCGGGAACAGAACCTGACACCGTTCGCTGCCGAGTCAACCATGCAGGGACGTACACCACGTGTCGAATGCCTCGCCGTATCCCGACAGCAGCCGCCGAGCGACGTAGCCGCCATGCTATCCCTGGGCTTGGGCGACCCCGTCACCCTCCGAGAGAACAGATACCTTGCCGACGGCAAACCCGTCCAACTCGGCTACAGCTACCTGCCGACGAGCGTAGTCGGAACCTCGGCCCTTGCGACCGAACTGGACTTGGGGCCAGGCGGGACCTTCGCTGCCCTCGAAAGACTCGGATACCGGACCGCGCGGATCAGAGAACAGCTCAGCACCCGATTCCCGACCCGCGACGAGGCAGAGGCGCTGAAACACCCGCCCGGTGTGCCCGTCATCGTCCTGCTGCACGTCTCCTTCGACTCCGGTGGCTTCTCGTTCGAAGCGACTCGCTACATCATCCGTTCCGACGCCATGGCGGTTCGGTACGTGGCGCGGGTCTCTGACTGATGCGGCAACTGTCTACGACGCGTTGAAGATGCCCCCTTTAGCGGGTCAAAACTGACCTGACTTGAAGGGCTAGTTCGTCGAGAGCCTATTCCCTGCTGTAGTGCTCCGTCAGGCTGCGCGACAAATATAGAACTTGCGTTCGAACTTGCTTCCGTGTCCATTCGACTTCGTCGGCACCCTGTGCGGTGGCGTTGTGTCGCATGTTTCCTGCGGCTCCGGCGCAGCGAGAGCACCATTCGCGGTTAATTACTTCATCCGCAGGCAGTGGTCGTCCAAAAACGTAAGCCGCCAGTGGGCCGATGAATGGAGTCCGACCGAGATCGCCCGTATCAATCCAATGCTTCACGGACTGGCAGCCGAATGGACTTCCCCAGTGCTTGAGTAGGCCACCTCCACCCGATGAATCGACCACGCTGCAAGTAGGCATTTGAAGGCAATAGAGCTCGGGCTCGCTGTGTATGTTCGGCGCAATAAAATGGCTTCCTGCATCGCTCTTGTGGCATCGCTCGCAGAAAAATGGTCGTCCATCGGCGTGGATGACGCTGTTGGCGAGCGCTATTGCTGCAGCTTGATCCTTCTCGCTAGGGGCGTCTGCGTCACCGTAAGTTTCCCCGGGCTCACTAAGCCACGGGTGCTGCATGTATCGGCCGTAACCTTCGCTGCGGAGCCAGGCATCGTGGCTTGGCGACCAGCGAACTCGTCTGCCCGAACCCTTTGCATGGTCGAGCACCACGGCATAGAAACCTGAGAACATCTCCCGTGCATCGCCTGACCGGCCGGAGCGGCCGAGGTTGTCTGTCACATCACCGAGTATGCCGTCTCGCTCACTGTGGTACGGGACTGTCCGGAGAGGTCCTCAAGCCGATGGTGCGCATGATCGGGGCGGTGTCGGACCAGGGTGGACAGCCAGAGTGGCTTTTACAAGCGAGGGGTTGCAGGTTCGAAACCTGCCGTGCCCACCTATCCCGACCAGCGACGGGGCAGGTTCGAGGGCCCGCCCGTCCGGCCCCCGGTGGAGTCAGATCGACTCGCGGCCTCGACTCCCGCCTGAATGATTGCCGGATGAGCTTGAGTGACACCGACCCCCTGTTGGTGGCCGTCCACCTGGTGGTGACTGTGTGTGGCCTCCTTCTGGTCGTACTCGGTGTCCACACCGCGATGACGCGTCGATCGCCCCTGTCTAGGTTTCGCTTCGTTCGACCGACGGTGAGCCAACGGTCCCAGCCGGTCCGCAACGGTTGGTGCCAAGCGTTGATCGGCGCGGGTCTGTTCATCCATCAGGTCCCGTTCCTTGTCCCGATGCCGCATTGGCTCGGAACCGCCCTGTTTGCGGTGGCGCTGCTCGTCGTGTTCACCGCGTTGGGATGGTTCGCCCTGGTTCGGCGGCAGGGCTCAATAGCATCGCGGCAGTGGACGACAGACGCTTGCGCGACCGGAGTGGCTGGCCCAGGTGCGGGATCGGATCGACGGCCGGCTCGACGAGCTCGGGGTGCGGCGGATCGCCGCCCGCCAGCCCGACGCAGTGCCGACGTTGTTGGTGGCCGACCCGCCGCCGGTTGGATGCTGATGGCGGACGCGGGGGAGACGCTGCGGGTAGTGACGCAGTCCGAGCGGAGCCTGGACCGGTGGCGGGATGTCCTGCCGCGCCACGCCGGAGTGCAGCTCGACCTGGCCGACGACGTCAACGACCTGCTCGCGCTGGGGTCGCCCGACCGGCGGCTCGCCACCCTCCCGGACGCGTACGCACGGATTATCGACGAGGTCGGCGCGCTGCGGCGTCTGCGCGACGCGGTGCCGATGGTGGCCGAGCTGCGTGCCGAGCCTGCGGAGTACGGACTGCCGGAGTTGCCGCAGCACGACGACCTGCACGACGTGCAAATCTTCGTTTGCGACGGCCGCCACCTCATCATGGACTGGGGTGACGCCTGCGCGTCGCATCCGTTCTTCACCCTGTCGGTCACTGTCGAAGGTGTGCTGGCGTCGGGGTTGGACGACGTTCAGGACTCCGTAGACCCCGGCCCCGTTCCCGGACGCGTATCTGGCGCCGTTGTGTCGACCGGTTCACTGGCGACCTGGTTGCCGCTACTCGGGTGGCGCTGCGGCTGGGCTGGGTCTGTCGCGCGGTCAACGGACATGTGCCCGGCGACGACAAGCAGACCCTGACCCGGCTGTGGATGCTCCACGACGGCCGGCCATAGTCCGGCCTTGTGGTCGCCGATCACAGACGGTGACGGTTGTTCCAGGTCGCCGGTCTCGACGTCGATCTCGTTCCAGGACGGACCGCAGACCGTGGCCGGGACAGGACCTGCCGGCCCGGTTGTCGCCGCAGTCCAAGTGGCCGGTCGACGACAGTCGCGATGACCAGTCGGAGCACCGTGGAGTAGCGTGGCGCCCCTATGTCCTGATTGGCACCGGAGCTGGGGACGACGTGCGGCGAGCGGCGCCCGCGCTGGCGGGGCCGGCCGGGCGGGCCGTTGCGGTACGAAGGAGACACGTCGTGCAGGTGAGACTCTTTGACGATGTCTCGATCCTCCGACGTGGTCAACCACTCAGTGCGCCGCCTGGCAAGGCCCTTGAGCTGTTCGGCTACCTGCTCATTCATCGGAACCGGACGCACACCCGCGAATCCATCTCGGAACTGCTCTGGCCGGGGGCCGAGCCCGGCGTTGCCCGCAAGTACCTGCGCCAGGCACTGTGGCGGCTCAACACGAGCATGCAGGACCAGCCGAACGACCAGCGCCCGGCGAGCGAACTCGTCGTCATCGACCCCGGCTGGGTGCGGATCAACCCGGAGGCGTCCTGTTGGCTGGACGTGGACGCGTTCGAGGAGAGCTACGCGGCGGTCCGCGACGTGCCCGGCGGAGCGCTCTCCGACGACCAGGCCCATACGGTCGAGCACGCGCTGGAGCTCTACCGTGGAGACCTCCTCGCCACCTGGTACCACGACTGGTGCGGTGCCGAACGGGACCGGCTACGCGACACCTACCTGTCGATGCAGGAACAGCTCATGGGCTACTGCGAGGCCCGTGGTCTCTACGCCAAGGGCGTGGACCTCGGTCAGACCGTGCTGCGCCACGACGCGGCGCGTGAGCGGACCCACCGCCAGCTGATGCGGCTGCACTACGCCGCCGGTGACCGGATCGCCGCGCTTCGTCAGTACGATCTGTGTACGTCGGTGGTGGACGAGGAGTTCGGGGTGCGCCCGTCGGTGGACACCACGGTCCTCTACGAGCAGATCCGGGCGGACCGGGCGGCGGACATCCGACCGGGAAGCGGCCGATCGGTGCAGACTGTCGGCGTATCCACGATCGCGCCGGCCGCTTCCGGCGGCAATGATGTACCGGTCGGGGACAACCGGGACGAGGTGCGGGGATCCATGGACGGTGCGGGGTACGCCAACTCGACGGAGCACCTGCTGGCCGAACTCGCCCGGCTCGACCTGGTGCTGGGTAGGCAGGTCAGTCGGGTCCGGAAGGCCCGACCCCGGCCCGGCGGTGAGCTTTCCACCTTCTATGTCTCCGAGGCCGAGGCCGACGCGTTGCTGGACGGTGTACCCGACTGGGCGCCGCCGGGCGACGACGACCCGGGGACCGCGGCCGAGCTGGACAAGTTGTCCCACGAGATCGGCGAGCGGGTGGCGCAGAGCCTGCGGGACGGCGTGGGTCTGCGGCTGGTCGCGCTGGCCGGAATGTTCGACCTCGCCCCGTTCGATGTCGAAGTGATCGTGGCCTGCCTCGCGCCCGAGATCGACCGGAGCTACGAACGGCTGTACGGCTACCTGCACGACGATCTGACCCGCCGGCTGCCGACGGTCGATCTCGTTCTCACGATGTTGTGCGCGGACCGTCAGTCGCGGATGGCCGCGCGAGCCCGGTTCGCGCCGTCGGCACCGTTGCTCCGGCATCGGCTCGTCACGTCGACTGAGGACCCGACCGCACCGGTGCACTCACTGCTGGGTAACAACCTCCGGTTGGACCCACGGGTCGTCGGTTTCCTGCTGGAAGACGACGACGTCGCCCAGCAGCTTCAGCCGTACGCCCGGATCGTCGCACCGACCCGGACCCTCGACGACCTGCACTTCCCGGCGGAGTTCGGAGCGGCACTGGCCCGGTTGAGCGAGCACGCCGGCGACGACCTGGTGGTCTACTGCCATGGGGACTACGGCGTCGGCCGGCGCAGCGTCGCGGCGGCGTGTGCGCGCCACTGGTACGCGCCGTTGCTGGTGGTGTCCGCCAATCTGCTGGCCGACCGCCCGTTCGACGAGTTCGTCACCCTGGTCGGCCTGGCCGAGCGGGAGGCCCGGCTGCAGGGCGCGGTGATGTGCTGGGCGGACGTCGACCCGTTGCTCGTCGAGCAGGCCCGGCCACGACTGTCGCTGCTGCTGTCCACCCTGGCGGCGTACCCTGCTCCGGCGTTCCTTACCGGTGACACCTCGTGGGAGCCGGCCGACCTGCCGGCGGGCCTTACCTTCGCCCGGCTGGAGTTTCCCGCGCCCGGCTACGCCGAGCGGCTGCGCATCTGGGACGGCGCGCTTGCCGGGGCGGACCGAGACACCCTGGACCAGGACACCTTGGACCTGGCCGCCGTCGCCGGCAAGTTCCGGCTCACCGGCGGCCAGATCCGCGACGCCGCGGTGACCGCTCACAACCTGGCGTACACCCGTGCACCCGGCGCGCCCCGGATCACCCAGGCCGACCTGTACGCGGCATGCCGGCTGCAGTCCAACCGAAAGCTGGCCGACCTGGCCCAGCAGATCACGCCGCACTACGGCTGGCATGACATCGTGTTGCCCGCCGACCGGATGCAACAGCTACGGGAGATCGCCAACCAGGTCCGCTACCGGGCTCTGATCTACGAGTCCTGGGGGTTCGAGCGCAAGCTGGCCAACGGTCGAGGGCTGGCCGTGCTGTTCGCCGGCCCGTCGGGCACCGGCAAGACGATGGCCGCCGACGTGCTCGCGCACGAGCTCGGCCTGGACCTCTACAAGATCGACCTGTCGACGGTGGTGAGCAAGTACATCGGTGAGACCGAGAAGAACCTGTCCCAGATCTTCGCCGAGGCCGCCACCAGCAACGCGGTGCTCTTCTTCGACGAGGCCGATGCGATGTTCGGCAAACGCTCCCAGGTCCGCGACGCGCATGACCGGTACGCCAACCTAGAGGTCAGCTACCTGCTGCAGCGGATGGAGCAGCACGAGGGAGTGGTCATCCTGGCGACGAACCTGCGGAAGAACCTCGACGACGCGTTCACCCGCCGGCTGCACGCCACCGTCGACTTCCCGGTCCCCGAGGTAGCGGACCGTCGCCGCATCTGGGCGCAGGTCTGGCCCGAGCAGGCGCCGCTCGACGTCGACCTCGACCTGGATCTGCTGGCCCGGCAGGTCGATCTGCCGGGCGGAAACATCCGCAACATCGCTCTCGCTAGCGCCTTCCTCGCCGCCGCCGACGGTGGCAAGGTGACCATGGCGCATCTGATCCACGCGACCAGACGTGAGTATCAAAAGATGGGCAAGATCCTGTCGGCGGGGGAATTCGGCGCCGACCTATTGAACGGGAAGGTCGCCGCTGATCGGCGCTTCTGACGAGACTGTGGAGGGTTCGACGTGCATTCGGCACAGCACGACAGCGGCGTGGCGCACCGGTCCCCGGTGGTGGCCTCCGGGTCCGGGTCGGCTCCGCGTCGACCCGTCGCGTCTCGCGACGCGTTGCAGCGGCGGTACGGCAATCGTGGCGCGGGGGCGATCATCCAGGCGAAACTGAACGTCGGGCCGGTGGACGATCCGTACGAGCGGGAGGCGGACCGGATCTCCCAGCTGGCGTTCGGGTCGTCCGTGCAGCGTGCCCCGGAGGCGATCGGTCGGGTGCGCACGCCTACCGGTGGTGCGGCGGATCCTGGCCTCGCGCGGGCGGTGGACCGGGCGCGGGGCAGCGGTGGGCGGGCGGTGCCCGGCGGTGTGCGGGAGCGGATGGAGCGGGTGTCGGGGGCGGACTTCAGCGGGGTACGGGTACACGTCGGTGCCGAGTCCGATCGGCTGAACGACACGCTCGGGTCGAGGGCCTTCACCGTCGGCGCCGACGTGTTCGTACGCCGCAGTGAGTACCGGCCGGGCAGCGCGCGGGGTGACGCGCTGCTGGGGCACGAGCTGACGCACACCGTCCAGCAGGGCGCCGCCGGACCGTGTACCACCGGGCCGACGCCCACGGTGGGACCCGCTCTCGCGCAGCGTAAGTTCGGGTTCGAGCTGGAGCTCCATCATGTGCCGTTGTTCAGCCGGCGGGGCGGGGTGGAGAGCACGCCCAGGAAGAACGCCACGGCGGTTGCCAGCGGCAAACGTTTCGAGGCGCATGTCGACCACACCCCGGACCTGGACTCCACCGTCGTGCCGGATGCGCTTCGTGGCGCCGGCCAGCCGGCCCCGATCCTTGAGCTCGTGACCGGACCGATGGATGAGTTCAAGGATTCCGAGAGCACGGTGCGTGGCGTCATGAACCGGCTCGTGCAGGTGGCGACGCACATCGAAAACCAGGCGCTCACGCCGAACACGAACGTGGCGCTGGACGGTGTCCCCGGCCTGACCGCGAACCCTGCCGGCGTGAATTTCGTCGGATACCCGAACGGATCCACCGCCCCGGCGGGAACGCTGACGGGCGCGCACGCACATGTGCAGGCGACCTACGGACTGTCGGTCACCCAGATCAGCGACGAATTCGCCGACCGGGCAGCGCAGCCGACGGCGCCCGGGACGGGGCAGTACAGGTTGGCGACGTACAAGGTCGCCCTGGGTGCGGCCAACACCCGAGCTGGTGACGTTGTTCAGTGGATCCAGAACAACATCGATGACGACTACAGCGACGCGGCGCTTGCCGAGGCGCGCGGACTGTTCGCTCTCATCATCTACTATCTCACTGTCGGTAGAATGAACCGGTGGACCAGGCTGAACAAGAACCATGCCGGCATCTTTTTCTACAAGACGAGACTCTCCACGGTCAGAAACCAGATTGTCGATTCGTATCCCGAGCTCGAGGGGCTCTTTGGCAACGACGATCTCGTCGAGGAACTACTGCGGCTTACTGGGCGTGACTATGTGCAACCAGTCTTTCCGGGCATGAAGGAGCGGTTGGCCCCCGGTGTCGCCCTGGACGTCATGTGCGGCGAGTGGGTCGAGGGGGTCCTCGCCGGAACGGGCGACAAGGTCTTCGACACCTCCGCCAACGGTGGTGCGAACGCCGTTGAGCTGGTCACGCCTCGCGTCGGCCGGGGAGCCGCGCGGGGGACCGGTGTGGTCGTCGAGAACCGGCGGTTCGCCCAGACCGAGGGGCACGCCTACCTGCATACGTACCAGCCCAACGAGTGGGCCGACATGGCGGTCCGGGTCCGCAACAGCCTGCGCGACAGACAGGGGTACGCGCAGAGGGAGGTCTCCAAGGCGGGAGAGATCTTCAGGGGGCTGTTCATCTCGTGACTGTGGCGGTCGGGACAGCCCGATATTCGTGTGGCGCTATTCACATTGACATGTGAATAACCAGGTCAAAAGCCCTTTGTCCCGTCGCCCAGGATCCTCCGAGGCGGTGCGGTAGACGCCGACGCAGACGCTCGTGGGACGCCCGCCTGGTAGACCTGTCGACCGGCGCGAACGACGCAATTGAGGGCGGGACAGGGCAGTGTTTCACGATCTGGACGCATCGCTCGCCGCTCTCGTGCAGGGCGAGCTGGCGTTGCCCGGCATCACCATCAGCTTCGCCACGCCTGACGACCAGTTCCCGCCCTCCGGCGTCACCCTGCCCGCGATCGCGTTCTTCCTCTACGACGTGCGGGAGAACCACGAGCTGCGGACCAACCAGTGGGAGAATACCCGGCAGGAGTCCGGGATGATCACCCGCCGGCGGGTGCCGGCCCGGGTCGACTGCTCCTATCTGGTCACCGCTTGGCCCAACGACAGTGCACCCAACCCGGCTCAGGACGAGCACCGGCTGCTCGGCGACGTACTGCGGGTGCTGCTGCGCCACCGGGAGATCCCCGCCGACTACCTGCGGGGTGACCTGGCCGGTCAGCAGCCGCCGCTGCGCGCGATGGTCACCGCCGAGAGCCAGCTGCAGGGAATCGGCGAGTTCTGGCAGGCCATGGGCGGTCGACCCAAGGCGGTTCTGCACTACAGCGTCACGCTCAGCGTCGACGTGTTCGAATCCACGCCGGTCGGGCCCGAGGTGACCGAGACGGTTGTCCGGGTCGGCCAGGGCGTGGGCCACGAGTCCTGACGAGGGGGAGTACCCACAGATGCCGCAGTATCTAGCGCCGGGCGTGTACGTCGAGGAGGTCCCCTCGGCGATCAAGCCGATCGCCGGAGTAGGGACCAGCACCGCCGGGTTCGTCGGTGTCGTCGCAGACGACGTCACAATGCCGCTGCTGCCCGGTCGCGTCGGCGTGACGGCGGACGGCACCCCCGTGCCGGCCGACTTCCACGTGGTGGCGCCCGCCGGCGAGGCCCAGTTGGTCGACGGCTGGGAGACGTTCAAGAACCTCTTCGGCGACATCCAGCCGGGCAACCGCACCCTCGCCCACGCCGTCTACGGCTTCTTCAACAACGGTGGCGGCCGCTGCTGGATCACCCGGGTCGCCGCAGCCGCCCCCTCCGCCCCCGCCGCCGACGACGCTGCCGATGACGACGACGCCGACACCGCCCCCGCTGCCGCCGACACCGCATCGTCGGACGACGACCTGATCGACGCGTTGGCGACCTTCGCCGCGATCGACGAGATCGCCCTGGTCGCGATTCCCGGCGCGGTGAGCGACGCGGTGCAGACCGCGCTGCTCGACCACTGCGAGAACCAGTACCTGCAGGACCGGTTCGCGATCCTCGACGGTCGGCAGACCACCACGTTGACCAAGGAAGCGATCCAGGGCGAGGTCCGGGACAGCAGCTACGGGGCGATCTACTACCCGTGGATCGACGTGGGCACCACCGACGCCGACGGCAACAAGGTGTACCAGCCGCCGAGCGGGCACATCGCCGGGGTGTACGCCCGGGTGGACACCGAACGCGGTGTGCACAAGGCGCCGGCCAACGAGGTGATCCGGGGTGCGCTGGGCGTCGAGGCGCTGGTCAGCAAGCAGCAGCAGGCTGGGCTCAACCCGGACGACATCAACGTGATCCGCAAGTTCGGCGGCAACATCACGATCTGGGGTGCCCGTACCCTCGCCGGCAAGGATCAGGCCGAGTGGCGCTACATCTCCTCCCGGCGGCTGTTCAACTTCCTGCGTGAGTCGATCGACGAGGGCACCCAGTGGGTGGTCTTCGAGCCGAACGCGCCGGAGCTGTGGTCGAAGATCCGGCGTAACGTCGGTGCCTTCCTGACCACCGTGTGGGCCTCCGGCGCGCTGGTGGGCAACACCCCGGAGCAGGCGTTCTACGTACGCTGCGACGAGACCGTCAACCCGGCCGCGGTCCGCGACGCCGGCCAGCTGGTGGTCGAGATCGGGGTGGCGATGGTACGCCCGGCCGAGTTCGTGGTGTTCCGGATCAGCCAGTGGGCCGGCGGAATCCAGTAGTGGACAGCCGGACGTGACCGTGACCCACCAGGTGACACCCGGTGTGCACCGGCAGGACGTGTTCCCGCCGCCGCCACCGACCCAGCTCACCGGGGTGCCCGCTTTCCTCGGCCGGGCCGCCGCCGGCCCGTACACCCCGCAGCGGCTGACCCTGTGGCCGCAGTTCGAGGCGATCTTCGGCGGTGCGACCTCCGGCGACGCCCCGGACGGCTTCCTGGCCGACGCGGTCCGGGGGTTCTTCGACAACGGCGGGACGATGTGTCACGTGGTCCGGCTGCCCCGGGCGCTGTCGCCCGTCGAGGCGGTGCAGGAGGGCCTGGCGACGTTGGACGACCTGGACGATGTCGACCTGGTCTGTGCCCCCGACATCGTCGCCGCCGCGCCGTGGCCGGTCGACAAGGATCTCGCCCCGGTCGTGCAGGCGCAGCAGGCGATGCTGCGGCACTGCCGGCAGCGCGGTGACCGGTTCGCGCTGCTCGACGGCGTCCCGGCGGTGGACCCGGCGGCAGTCGCCGAGCAGTCCGCAGCGCTGACCGGGGCCGACGGTGCCTTCGGTGCGCTGTACTACCCCTGGCTGGGCGCGTCCGGCGCCGACGGGCGGCTGCGTCACCTGCCGCCGTCCGGGCACGTGGCCGGCGTGTACTCCACCGCCGACCAGCGGGTCGGCGTCCACAAGGCACCGGCGAACACCGTGGTCGAGGGCGTCGTCGACCTGCAGGTGCAGCTCACCGCTGCCGAGGTCGGCACGCTGTACGGGCAGCGGGTCAACTGCCTGCGGGCGTTGCCCGGCCGGGGCGTACGGGTCTGGGGCGCGCGTACCCTCGGCGCCGACCCGGCCTGGCAGGACGTGACCGCCCGCCGCCTGGTCAGCACCATCGGCCGGTGGATCGAACAGTTCATGACCGGCCTGGTCCACGAGCCCAACGACGTCCGGCTGTGGGTGCGGATCATGCGGGAACTCACCGCGTACCTCGACGGGCTGTTCCAGCGCGGTGCCCTGCAGGGCCGCACGCCCGCCGAGGCGTTCTACGTCAAGTGCGACCACGAGACGAATCCACCTGCGGCCATCGAGGCCGGGGTGGTAGTGACACACATCGGAGTGGCACCGACCGCGCCGGCCGAGTTCATCACCGTTCGCGTCATCCACGGCGCGAGCGGGGTGACGGTCGGCGTGGCGTGACCGGTGCAGACATCAGTCGGTGCGGACAAACAGTGAGGTGCGGTTGTGGACAGACTCGACCCATACTTCGGGTACAACTTCGCGGTGGAGCTCGACGGCATCACCCGGGCCGGTTTCCGGGAGGCTTCCGGGCTGGAGACCAGCCAGAACGCGGCCGAGTACCGGGAGGGTACGGACCGGAACCTGGCGCCGCGCAAGATTCCCGGGCTGAACAGCTACGTTGACATCACGCTCAGCCGTGGCCTCACCAGCGACAGCAAGCTGTGGGAGTGGCGGCAGAAGGTGATGAAGGGCACCGTGGAACGGCACAACGTGTCGATCACCCTGCTCGACCAGCAGGGAAACCCGAAGGTGACCTGGAACCTGTTCGACTGCTGGCCCAAGTCGTGGAGCGGGCCCAGCCTCAGCGCGACCAGCGACGAGATCGCCGTGGAGCAGCTCATCCTCGCCTGTGAACGCATCGAGGTCGACCAGTGGAGCTGACCGGCGTCGCCGAGGCCCGCCGTACCGAGTTCCCGTTCACCCTGCCGCACGGCCTGGTCGCGCCGGACGGCACGGTGCACCGCGAGGGAACCATGCGGATGGCCACCGCGCTCGACGAGATCGAGCCGATCAAGGATCCCCGGGTACGGTCGAACCCGGGCTACCTGGTGATCATCCTGCTGGCCCGGGTGATCACCCGGCTGGGCGGGCTGGAGTACATCAACACCAACGTGGTCGAGAACCTCTACTCCGCCGATCTCGCCTACCTGCAGGACTTCTACCAGCGGATCAACCTCAACGGGCACGCCCGGCTGCAGGTCGACTGCCCACACTGCAGCGGATCGTTCGAAGTGGAGCCACCCAGCCTGGGGGGATGACGCGCTACTCCCCGGACCGGCTGCACGAGGAAGTAGCGTACCTGGCCTATCACTTTCACTGGCCTTATCACGAGATCATGCAGCTGGACCACCGGGAACGGCAGCGTTGGGTCGCGGAGGTCGCGCGGATCAACGAGCGACTCAATGAACAGGGAGGGGCACGGAGATGATGTCGACCGGGATTCCGCTCGGGCTCAGCTGGGCACCTGCCGCCGTCGGCAACTGGACCGGCCTGCGGCTGCCGGACCCGTTCCAGACCTTCAACTTCGCGGTGGAGATCGAAGGCCTGCTGCTCGCCGGATTCAACGAGGTCAGCGGTCTGGAAAGCCAGATCGAGATGGAGTCGGTCCGGGAGGGCGGAGTGAACGGCTTCGTCCACCAACTGCCCGGCGCGGCCACCCCCGCGCACCTGGTGCTGCGGCAGGGGCTGAGCCCACTCAGCGGTCTGTGGGGCTGGTACGACAACACCACCCGGGGCGTCATCCAACGCCGCAGCGGCACGATCGTGCTGCTCGACCGGCGGCAGATCCCGGTGATGTGGTGGAACTTCCGCAACGCGTTGCCGGTGCGCTGGACCGGCCCGACGTTCAGCGCCAGCGGCGACGATGTCGGCTTCGAGTCGCTGGAGCTGGTGCACGAGGGCCTGACCAAGCCGCTGCTGGGCCAGGCCGCCGCGCTGGCGCACGGCGTGGCCGGCATGGTCGGCTGACCGGGAGCCTGGGATGAACGACGACGACACGACCTTCGACCCGGCGCTGGTCCACCGGCTGGCCCGGCCGGCCCGCCGACCCGGCCTGATCGACCTGGGCCAGGCCCGGTCCACCCTCACCCGCCACCACACCATGCCGGCGGGTCTGCCACTGGCCGAGGTCGCTTCGCGCTACGTCGACCTGGCCACCCAGCAGCACGCCGGGCCGACGACACCCATCGTGTACGCGCAACCGGTACCGCCACCGTCCGCCGGAAGCCCTGCCCCGGTCGGTGCTCTGCCGACCAGCCCGCCCGCCGCCCCGGCGAACGCCGGGCCACCTGCCCCGGCGCACCCCGGGCCGGTCGCGGCGGCCCGCCGCCCGGCTGCCGACCCGGCCGGCGGATCGCCGGCCGTCTCGTCCAGCCCGGTGGTGTCGGCGCGTCCAGCCCGCCCGGCCGCCGCGCTGAGCCCGGTGTGGACCGCCACCGGTCCCGGGATCGCCGGCCCGGCCGTGCCGCCGGTGACGCCCCGGCCGGGCGCCGACCGACCGCTGACCATTCAACGCAAGGTGGCCGCACCCACCGATCAGGGTTCCGCGCCACTGCCGGCCCGCCCGGCCGAAGCGCCGGCGTCCGCTGGCCCGTCGCCCAGCAGGCCGTCGCCCACCAGGCCGGCGGTGCCGACGGGCGCTCCAGGTGCCGCCGCCGGGTCGTGGACTCCCACTGCCGCGGGTCCGACGGTGGCCGGCTCCGCCGAATGGACCGGGCTGACCGGCGACCCGGGCCGGATGGCCAGCGGACCCCACCTGACCTTCCGCCTCCCACCCACGGCAGATCCCGCCCACCGGCCCGCTGCCGGTGGGCCGTCCACCGTCGGGCAGCGCTCGCCCGCTGCGACGCCGTCCCAGGTGGTCACGGCGCGGCCCCCGGCGGCCCGACCGGCACCGCAGCTTCCGCTGGCCGCGCCGTCGGCGGCCGGCCCGCAGATCCGGTCGGCACCTGGCGCTCTCGGCGTACCGACGGCGACCGGCGTACCGCAGCGTGGCGGCCGTGGATTCGGCTCGCGCGACGGCGCCGGGCCCCGGCCCGGCAGCTTCGGGGCCGCAGCGTCCGGGGCCGATCGTGGTGTGCCGCAGCCGCCTGTTCAACCGGCCGCGCAGGTCGACGTCGGGCAGGTCACCGAGCAGGTGCACGGCCGGATCATGCGCCGGCTGGCGGTCGAGGCCGAGCGTCGGGCGGTGCGGCGGTGAGTCTCAACAAGGCAGGCCTGGCCAGCGCCGCGCTCGGGTTCGGCCCCGGCGGCGGCGGGTTGCAGAAACTGACCATCGCTCACGACGGCACGGACTTCGATCGCAACGGCCCGATCGAGGCGCTGTTCAACCCGCACGAGATCACCCGGTCGCGGTCGGTCAACTGGCACGCGCACGAAAGCGCGGGCAAGGGCAGCGCCTGGACGTGGAGCGGGTTGCAGCAGGAGTTCGCGGCCATGCAGCCCGCGACGTTGTCGCTCGAGCTGTTCTTCGACACCTACGAGTCGAGGGCGGAGGCGTCCATGTGGGCCCGGGCCACCTCGCTGGTGACGCCACCCAATCCGTTCCAGACCGGCGACGCGACCGACGTCACCGTGCTGACCAACCGGGTGGCCCGGCTGGCCGAGTTCGACAAGGAACTGCACCGGCCACCGCTGTGCACCCTGTCCTGGGGGGCCTTCGCCGACATCTTCACCGGCGTGCTCACCCAGATCAGCGAACGGTTCACCATGTTCCTGCCCGACGGCACGCCGGTGCGGGCGACCGTTTCGTGCAGCTTCGTGGAGTCGCTCACCGACGCGCAGCTCAAGGAGCGCGAGCTGCACTCCTCCGACGTGCACAAGACGTGGGTGGTGCGGCGCAACGACACGTTGCACAGCATCGCCGCCGCCGAGTACCGGGATCCACGCCTGTGGCGGCACATCGCCTCGGCCAACGGCATCGTCAACCCACGTGACCTGCGTCCCGGCACGGTGCTGACCATCCCGCGGCTGAGCTGAGCGGAGAGTCAGACGATGGAAACCGCTGATTCGGGGCCGGACTTCGAGATCCGGTGTGGTGGCCGGCGACTGCCGCCGGACGCACACTCCGACGTCGAGTCGGTGACCGTGCTGGAGGACCTGAACGCGCTGAGCATGTTCACCGTGACGTTGAAGAACTGGGATGCGGAGCGGCTCAGGGTCACCTGGTCGGACTCCATGCTGTTCGCGGTCGGCACCGAGATGCGGATCTCCCTCGGGTACGTGAAGAACCTGCACCTGGCGATCACGGGGGAGATCACCAGTCTGGAACCGTCATTCGTGGAAGGTCGTCCGCCGATGCTGACGATCCGTGGTTACGACCTGCGACACCGGCTGGCCCGCCGGCAGCGGACCAGGACCTTCACCCGTACCAGGGACAGCACCATCGCCCGGCAGTTGGCCAAGGAAGCCGGTCTGCGTGCCGACGTACCCGACACCGGCACCGACCTCGACTACGTACTGCAGAACAACCAGACCGATCTGGAGTTCCTGCAGCGGCGGGCGGGGCTGATCGGGTACGAGATCCACGTACGGGACAAGGTGTTGTCCTTCCGGCCGCCGCAGCTCGGCCGGGTGCCGGCGGCGAAGCTGCGCGTCGGTGACGACATCTCCCAGTTCACCCCCCGGCTACGGACCATGGGCCAGGCTGCCGAACACTCCGTACGGGGCTGGGACGTGGCCACGAAGAAGGCCGTCGTCGCCACGTTCGGCTCCGGATCCGAGTCCACGGCGATGGGCGCCGTCACCGGGCCCCGCGAGGTCGGCCGGGTCTTCGGCCGGACCAGATCGACCAGGGTGGACCTGCCGGTGCCGAACCAGGACCGCGCCGACCAGATCGCCCGGGGACAGTTCGACGACCTGGCGTTGAGCTACATCACCGGCGAGGCCGAGTGCGGCGGGCAACCTCGCCTGCACGCCGGCGAGGTGGTGCGGATCGAGGGAGCGGGTGAGACCTTCAGTGGCGAGTACTACGTCGTCTCCGTCGACCACTCGGTGACCGCGGCACACGGCTACCGGTCCCGCCTCGAAGTACGGAGGAACGCGGCGTGACGGACGTCTACCACCAGTTGGCGGGTGGCGAGCAGGCCTACCCGGACGGGCGGTACCACGGGGTGGTGATCGGCATCGTCACCAACAACAGCGACCCGGACGGTCTGGCCCGGGTCAAGGTGGCGCTGCCCTGGCTGGCCGACGATGTCGAGACCGACTGGGCGCGGGTGGCCTCGCCGATGGCCGGCCCCGGCCGGGGCTGCTACTTCCTGCCCGAGGTCGGCGACGAGGTCCTGGTCGCCTTCGAACACGGCAATCCGGAGGTCCCCTACGTCGTCGGTGCGCTGTGGAACGGCAAGGACGCCCCACCGGTCACCAACGCCGACGGCCGCAACGACGTACGGGTGATGGTCTCCCGCAGCAAGCACGTGATCCGGCTGGTCGACACCAAGCAGGACGAGCGGATCGAGATCGTCGACGGCAGCGGCAGGAACAGCATCGTGATCAGTACGAAGGACAACCAGATCACCGTCACCGCAGACGCGGACGTGGTGATCTCCGCCGGCGGGCGGCTGCGGCTGGCCGGTGCCGGCGTCGAGATCACCTCCACTGCCGACGTCAAGGTCGAGGCGAAGTCCGCGCTCGCGGTGAAGTCCAGTGGGCAGTTGGACATCAAGGGCAGTCAAGTCAACATCAACTGAATGGGGGGTGAGTTCTCATGGGGCAGTTCGCGGCGAAGCAGGGTGACCGGGTCAACGCGACCGACATCCACATCGTCATGGTGCCCGGGGCACCCGCGCCGACACCGACACCGTTGCCGCATCCCTTCACCGGGATCATCAACGGCGGGCTGAGCGCCGATGTCAAGATCATGGGTAAGCCGGCGGCGGTGGCCGGCTCCACCGCCGAGAACACCCCGGCACACGTACCCACCGCGCCAGGTACGTCGTTCCAGAAGCAGCCGTCGAACACGGCCACCCTCGAAGGCGGCAGTGCGACCGTGAAGATCAACGGTAAGCCGGCGATCAGGTCCGGCGACCTCGCCTCGACCTGCAACGATCCGCAGGACCTGCCGAGCGGCACGGTCCTGGCCACGGGCACGGTGACGATCGGGTGACCGGCACGGTGAAACACGGATTCCTCGGCACCGGTTGGGCGTTCCCGGTCGGCCACCAGCCGGCGCAGGGCATCCGGCTCAGCGACGACGGCGAGGCACTGATCCGCCAGTCGATCGGACTCATCCTCGGCACCGCACCCGGCGAACGGGTGATGCGGCCGGAATTCGGCTGCGGCATCCACGACATCGTCTTCGACGTCAACGACATCGGCACCGCCGGTCGAGTCAGCCGGTCCGTGCGCGAGGCACTGGCCCGCTGGGAACCCCGGATCGACGTGCTGGACGTCTACGCCGCACCCGACCCCGCCGACCGGCGCCGACTGCTCATCGAGATCAACTACCAGGTGCGCTCGACCAACAGCCGGTTCAACCTCGTCTACCCCTTCTACCTCGCATGACCGGACAGCCCCCACCCATCGATCCCCGCGACCGGAAGGCGCTGGCCGCCGAGACCGCCGCGTTGGCGACCCGGTACAGCGACTGGCGGCCACCCGCCGATGGGCGACCCGACGCCGGTCAGGCGCTGATCGGCATCTTCGCCCGCTACGCCGAACTGGTGGTGCAGCGGCTGAACCAGGTGCCCGAACGCGACTACCTCGCGTTCCTCAACCTGATCGGGACCCGACCGGTGCCGCCGCGACCGGCCCGCGTACCGTTCACCTTCGCCCTGGCCCAGGGCAGCCGCACCGAAGCGGTGGTCCCGGCCGGCACTCAGGTCGCGGCCACCCCGCGCGACGGCGAGGACGACGAGGTCGTCTTCGAGACCGCGACCGACCTGGTGGTCACCCCGGCCCAGCTGCGGGCCGTGCTCGTGGACGACGCGCCGCAGGACAGTTACGCCGACCGCAGCGCTGCGGGTACCGGCCAGCGTGACGAGTCGTTCGCCGCCTTCACCGGCGATCAGCCGGTGCCGCACCGGTTCTACGTCGCCTGCGACCCGGTCCTCGCCACCGAGGGGACCAAGACCGTCACCGTACGGTTGACCACCACGGACGTCGCGGTGCTCGGCGGTTGGCCGCTTTCCTGGGCGTACTGGGACGGTGCCCGGTGGCAGCCGGTCGACGCCGACACGGTGCTGGCGGACACCGCGTTGGTGGTGACCCTCGCCGGCCTGCCGCCCCTGCCCGCGTACGACGTGAACGGCACCACCGCCGGATGGTTACGCGCGCAGCTCGACATGCCGCTGCCGCACCCGGTTACCGGGCTGGCCCTCGACGCTGTCGCGGCCGGTCAGCGGGCCCCGCAGGTCGACGTCGCGGGGGTCTTCCCGTTCGGTGAGAGCAGCCAGGTCCGGCGGTGCTACCTCAGCGTCCCGACGGCGACGGCGTTTCCCGGTGCCGTCGTCCGACTGACCGTCACCCTCGCCCGACCGGCGACGGCCGTCCCGGACACCAGGGTGCAGGTGGTGTGGTCGTACAAGGTCGGCGACGAGTGGCAGCCGCTGGGCCGGTCCAGCACGGCGCAGGTGGCGTCCGGTTTCGACACTCCCGCCCGGCTGCGCGACGGTACGCAGGCGCTGACCCGCGACGGCGACATCAGCTTCCGGATGCCGGCCGAGTGGCCGGCCGAGCTGTTCCAGGGACGGTCCGGCCACTGGTTGCGGGCCGAGATCGTCGACGACGGGGCGACGTACGCCACCCTGCCCCAGCTGGCGGCGGTGACCGTCGGCTATGACTGGGAGCTGCCCGTCATCACCGCCATCGACGTCTGGATGCAGACGGCACCGGACCCGGTGGCGCTGCCGCACGCCGTCAGCAACACCAGCCCGATCGACGTGACCAAGGACTTCCGTCCCTTCGGCGAGCAGCCCCGGTTCAACGACACCTGCTACCTGGCCTGTCCGGCGAACCTGGTCTGGCCGGGCGCGGAGCTCGTCGTCGAGGTGACGCTGACCAACGGGCCGGCCGACCCGGCGGACCCGGACGACCCGGCCGGTCCCGCAGTGCCGCCGGTACGCACCGAGGGTCGCCCACGGCTCGTCTGGGAGGCCTGGGACGGCGTGGCCTGGCGTACGGTGACCGTCGACGACCCGGAGTACGCGTTCACCGACAGCGCCACCGTGACGCTCACCCCGCCGGTCGGTTTCGCGCCCACCGAGGTCAACGGGGTGGAGGAGTACTGGGTCCGGGTCCGGCTGATCGGCGGCGACTACGGGGTCGCGGCCCACTACACACGCAACGACGACGGCGGCTACGAACTGGTCGACGCGACCTTCGCGCCGCCGGTCGTCACCACGTTGTCCTGGCGGTCCCGCGCCGGTCTCGCGGCCGCGGTCCCGGCGCAGGCCTGCGTCACCGAGAACGACTTCCGCCTCGTCACCCATCACCGTGCCGGCGACGAGCCGTGGGAGGTCACCCCGTTCGTCCCCAATCCGCACCGGGACCCCGCCCTCTACCTCGGCTTCGACCAGCCGTTCGGCAACCGCCCGGTCACGCTCTACCTGCAGGTCGAGCCACCGGCGCCGGAGGAGGTGGCCGCCGACCGGCTCGCCGGGGCCGACCTGACCGACCGGGCCGACCTGGTGTGGGAGTACAGCGGCGTCGACGGCTGGCGGCCGTTGGCCGCGATCGACGAGACCGGGACGCTGGGCGACCGTGGCGTGGTCCGCTTCGTCGGTCCGCCGGACCTGGCCGCCCGGGAACGTTTCGGGCAGCACCGGTGCTGGCTGCGCCTACGGCACCGGCGCGGCAGCTTCGCGATCCCGCCCCGGCTGCGCCGGGTCGCACCGAACACGACCTGGGCGACGCAGACGACGACCATCACCGAGGAGATCCTCGGATCGGGCGTCGCCGAGGCCGGTCAACGACTGACCACCGCGCAGACGCCGGTGCTGGCCGGCCAGCGGCTCGTCGTGCGCGAGCCGCAGCGGCCGTCGCCGACGGAGGAGGCCGCGCTCGTCGAGGCCGACGGCCCGGGTGCGGTCACGGTCACCGACGATGCCGAGCAGATCTGGGTACGCTGGCACGAGGTGACGGACTTTCACCGTTCCGGGCCGGGTGACCGCCACTACACCATCGACGCCGCGACCGGTGAGATCGGATTCGGCGACGGCCAGGCGGGGCGGGTGGTGCCGCTCGGGCAGAACAACGTCCGGATCACCTACCGCACCGGCGGCGGTGAGCAGGGCAACCGACCGGCGGGCACCATCACCACCTTGAAATCCGCGGTGCCCTACCTGGACTCGGTGACCAACCACGAGCCGGCTTCCGGTGGTGCGGGCTGGGAGCCGTTGGAGCGGGTACGGGTCCGGGGACCGAAGGCGCTGCGCCACCGCGACCGGGCGGTCACGGTCGACGACTTCGTGGACCTCGCGTTCGAGTCCTCGACGGAGGTGGCTCGGGCCCAGGCGGTGCCGCCGAGCGGGTTCGACCCGTTCAACCTGTGGCTCGATCCGGACGGGCAGCCGGGCGGTGAGCATCAGCAGGCTGACGTCGGCGGGGTCGGGGTCATCGTGGTTCCGGTCTCCGCCGCCGCCCGTCCGGCGCCCAGCCTGGGACTGCTGCGCCAGGTGGATCAGCACCTGCGGGCGCGGTGCGCGCCGACCGTCGGCCTCTGGGTCGCCGGACCGGAGTGGATCGAGGTGACCGTCGCCGCCACGGTGGTGGCTACCACTGCCGAGGCCGCCGGGCTGATCCAGGCGCGGGTCGTGCAGACCCTGGACCGCTTCCTGCATCCGCTGACCGGCGGACCGGACGGCACCGGCTGGGCGTTCGGCCGCAAGCCACACCGCTCGGACCTGTACGCGGCGGTCACCGCGATCGACGGAGTCGACCATGTCCGCGAGCTCGACGTGGCGCAGGTGGCCGAGTCCGACGTGCTCGGCGAGCGTCTGGCGGCCGTCCTCGACCGTTCGCTCGCGCAGGGTGCGGCCGAGCCGGTGGCTGCGGACCTGGCCCGGTGGCTGGCGCGGGCGCTGGTCTACTCCGGGCGGCACCAGATCACCGTGACCCTTCCAGCGTGAGGACCGCCGTGCCGATTGAGTTGCCGAACCTCGACGACCGCGACTACGAAGACCTCGTCGGCGAGGCGCGGTCGCTGATCCCGGTCCTGCTGCCGGAGTGGACCGACCACAACCCCAGCGACCCCGGCATCATCCTGGTCGAGATGCTGGCCTGGCTGACCGAAATGCAGCTGTACCAGGTCAACCAGATCCCACCGAGCCACACCCGCAACTTCCTGCAGCTGCTCAACGGCCCCGAGTGGACCCCGCCGGCCGCCGGTGGGCTCGACGCCGCCGTCCGGCAGAGCCTGGCCGACCTGCACGAACGCTACCGGGCCGCGACCGCAGACGACTACGAGTACCTGGTCCGCCGGACCTGGCCAACTCAGTCGCAGGCCGCCGGGCTGGCCCCGGTCCGACGGGTCCGGTGCGTCGCCGGTCGTGACCTTGCCGGCCCCGATCCGGCCGCGCCCGCCCCGGCGCACGTCAGCGTCGTCGTCGTCCCCGAACCGGGTGCGGCGACCGACACCCATCCGGTGCCCACCGAGGCGCTGACCACCGAGCTGCACGATTTTCTCGAGCCGCGTCGGCTGCTGACCGTACGCCACCACGTCGTCGGCCCGCAGTACGTCGACATCGGCGTCTCCGCCGACCTGGCGCTGCGCGAGGACGCCCCGCCGGCCGACGCCCTCGCCGACGCACAGGCCCGGCTGCACCGGTTCTACGACCCGCTCACCGGTGGCGCCGCCGGCACCGGCTGGCCCTTCGGGCAGGGCATCCACCCGTCCGAGGTGTACGCCGTACTCGAACAGTCACCGCTGCTCGACTACCTCGAGAACGTGCGGCTCACCCTGGTCGACGCAGGTGGTGCGGCCGGGGGCGGGGGCGGTACGGCGGTCAGTATCGAGTTGGACGTGCACCAGCTGCCCCGGCTGGCCCGGCTGGACCTGGTCGGCTACGACACGTACGGCCGCACCCACCTGCCGAGTGGGGCGGTCGCGCCATGAGCCGGTACCTCGACCACCTGCCGGCGATGTTCCGGGAGGACCCGTTCGCCGGCCGCTTCCTGCTCGCCTTCGAGGCGATCCTGACCGGCCGCGACGACGTCGAGGGTCTGGAGCAGACCATCGAACGGTCCGCCGACTACATCGACCCGGTGCACACCGGTGAGGACTTCCTGCCGTGGCTGGCCGGGTGGGTGGCGCTGAGTCTGCGGGCGGACTGGGACACGGCCACCAAGCGTGGCTTCATCCGGGAGGTCGTGCCGCTGTACCGGCAGCGGGGGACCCTGGCCGGGCTGCGCCGGATGCTGGAGATCTACCTGCGGCCGCTGGCGGACCAGGTGACCCGGGAGGACGTGGTGATCCTCGACGACTACGACACTCCCGCCCACTACTTCCAGGTCCAGTTGACTCTCGGCGCCGCCGACCGCGACGAGCTGCGCCGGGTGCAGGAGACCGCCCGGGCGATCATCGACCGGGAGAAGCCGGCCCACACGTTCTACGCGCTCAAGGTCGTGGTGCCCACGATGCGGTTGGTCTCCGAGGAATTGAAGGAAAGCGAAGGCGGCAAGCCGGAGCGGCTCGTCCTCGGCCGCAACACGTTGCTCGGCACGCGCGACTCGACCTGAAACCGGAGGAGGTCCGATGGCGGACTACACCCAACCTGACGTCGTATCGAAGCGTGTCCGCTTCTTCGACGGGCAGTTCCTGGAGGACCAGGACTTCATCGACGAGCAGAAGTTCCACCTGGACCGCGAGCGTCGGCAGAGCCGACTGTTGCGGCTCACCGGCGTCAGCGACGGCCTGACCCTGACCGCGGCGGACGAGCCGTCGACGGTCACCGTCTCCGCCGGGATGGCGGTTGACGCCCTGGGCCGGCACCTTGTCCTGGCCGTCGGCACCGATATTGCGCTGGGTTCGGGATTCGCCAACCAGCAGAACGTCGAGGTGCGTCTGGCCTACCAGGAGTCCCCGACGGACGTGGGACAGACCGGGGACGGCGGGGTGGGCGCCCGGCGCTGGGAGGAGCGGCCGAAGGTCGTGGCGGTTGCCCCGAACGGAGCGACGGCGGTCGCCCCCGCCGAGGCCCCGCCCGAACTGGAGGGTCCGACGGTGCTGCTCGGCCGGCTCACGGTGGCCGCCAACGGCGACGTCACGGTGGACCCGACCGCCGCCCACCGGTCCAGCCTGTCGATGTCCGGCGGGATCGGGATCGGCACCGCCTCCGTCGGCAGCGGTGGCTTGGACGTGGGCGACTTCGACCCGCAGGACCGGCATCTGACGTTCCGGTTCGCCGCCGACGATCAGCGTCGCGGCGGAATCCGGTTCTGGGCCGGTGCGGCCAACCAGGGCTTCTCCGTGGAGTACGACGGACGGTCGGCCGCCGGACGCGGCCTGCACGTGCGGACCCACGACTCGGACCCGGACGGCACGACCCGGCTCTTCGTCGGCGCGAACGGCCACGTCGGCATCGGCACCACCGACCTGTCCGGTGCCGACGGCTGGGGGCGGGTGGTCGACGTGGTCGGCACGGCGACCACCAAGCTGTCGGTACGCACGGCGAAGGTGGACGGCCGGGTGATGGCGCACGACACCGGGATGTTCGGTGCGCCGGCGGGGATGATCGTGGGCACCGGCACGACGAGCCCGCTGACGCTGGTCACCAATCAGGCCGCCCGGCTCACCATCAACCCGGCCGGCCAGGTCGGGGTCGGCATGGACGCCGTCGAGGGTTACCAGTTGGCTGTCCGGGCCGAGCACCGGCATCTGTTGTTGCGTCGGGACGCCCGCGACGTCGAGCCGGGCCGCAAACTCGTCTTCCTGGAACTGCTGCAGGCCGACGCGTCCCCGCCGACTGTGCCGGCCACGCCGCTCGCCATCCGGTTCCACCACGGTGGCCGGTACGCGTACCAGCTCGAAGTGGACCCGGCCGGGTTCCATTTCAGAGCGGGCGATGGCGAGTATCGCGGTATACACGTCGGACAGGTGAACGCGAAGACGGTGCGAATCGGTGACGTCACCATCGGTGAGCGTGAGCTGAAGATCCTGAAGAAGCTGGCCGACAACGAGCTGGTCTGCAAGCTGCGGAACACCTACTACGACAGCTACATCTGGGACAGTGGCCAGAAGCGTGGCGACAGCCAGTACCGGTACGCCCTGACCTGGATCCCGGGGCAGCCGGTGGCCTCGCACACGAAGACCTTCTGGCAGTTCGAAATCGACGATCAGTGACAGAGAACCCTCGACGGGACGGATCAAGATATGCGGGAGCAATTGGCGCAGCGGGTCGCCGAGTTGGAGGCCGAGTTGCGCGCCGGCCAGCAGATGCTCGCCGAGGTGGAGGCCCGGCGGGCCGACATTCAGCAGACCCTGCTGCGGATCACCGGCGCCATCCAGGTGCTCAACGAGTTGCTGGCGGCCGGGCCGGCCGCCGCGCCAGCGGCCGGCGATGGCACCGGCCCGACGGCCGACGACGCTGGTCCGGCACCGACACCGGTGCTGGACGATCGTGTGCCTGCGCCACTGTGATCGATGGCGTGCGGTGGTGACACCGCCCGGTACGTCGCCCCGGTGATCGGCGGCGGGCGACGCCGCCCTTTACGTCGAACCAGGACGCGCGGGGTATCAGCGGACGAGCGCGGAGACCCGGTGCGCGCGGGTGGCGTCGGCTGACCGGAACGTGGTGCGGTACGCGCTGGGCGGGACTCCCACGGTGGCACTCATCTGCTGCCGCAGCGCTGCCGCCGTACCGAAGCCGGAGTGGCGGGCCACCTGGTCGATGACCATCTCCGTCGTCTCCAGCAGGTGCCGGGCCCGCTCGACGCGCTGTTGCGTGATCCACTTGCCGGGGCTCAGGCCGGTCTCCTCGCGGAACCGGCGGGTGAAGGTGCGTACGCTCATCCGGGCGTGCGCGGCCAGCACCCGCAGGTCCAGCGGCTCGTGCAGGTGTTCGAGCGCCCAGGCGCGGGCCGGGGCGGTGGAGGTGTCGGTGACCTGGGGGACCGGGCGCACGATGTACTGCGACTGGCCGCCCGGGCGCCACGGCGGCACGACGCACCGGCGGGCGGCCAAGTTGGCGATCTCGCTGCCGTGGTCGTCCCGCACGATCTGCAGGCACAGATCGATGCCGGCGCCGACACCGGCCGAGGTGAGGATGCCGTCGTCGTCGACGAACAGCACGTCCGGGTCGAGGTCGACGCGGGGGAACAGGCGGCGGAAGTCGTCGGCGTGCGCCCAGTGAGTGGTGGCCCGGCGGCCGTCGAGCAGGCCGGCACCGGCCAGGACGAAGGCTCCCGTACAGGTGGACATGATCCGGGCGCCGCGGTCCGCGGCCGCGTGCAGCGCGTCGCGGACCTGGTTGTCCACTGTGCCGTCGATCAGGACCTGGACCTGGTCCTGAACCCCGGCGACGAGTACGGTGTCCGCCTCGGACAGCAGCTCCAGCCCATGATCGGCGGTGACGGTGAACCCGGCGGCGCTGCGCACCGGAGCCCCGCCTGGGGTGCAGATCCGCACCTGGTAGAGGCGTCGGTCCCGGTCGTCGCGGGCGGAGTGGAAGATCTGCGGCGGGGTGCCGATGTCGAACGCGACCACGCCGTCCAACGCGAGCACCGCGATCAGGTGAGGGCGATCCATGGCCTGATTCTTTCACATGTTGGCTCTAGAGCCACTTCCTCGTGTCGGCGGTGATCGACGACGCTTGCCGCATGATTCGCACCAAGCATCTGTGGCCGTGGATGATCGCGGGTATCGGCTTCGTCGCCCTGGTCGGCGCGGCGGGTTTCCGGGCCACGCCCGGGGCACTTGTGGAGCCGCTGCAGCAGGAGTTCGGCTGGTCGACCGGCACCATCGGCTTCGCCATGTCGGTCAACCTCGCCCTGTACGGTGTCACCGCGCCGTTCGCCGCCGCCCTGATGGAGCGGTTCGGTGTCCGCAAGGTCACCGCTGGCGCGATGGCCCTGATCGCGCTGGGCAGCGGCCTGACCGTGTTCATGACAGCGTCCTGGCAGCTGGTCCTGCTCTGGGGTGTGCTGGTGGGCCTCGGCGCCGGCTCGATCTCGCTGGGCTTCGTGGCCACCATCGGCACCCGCTGGTTCGTCAAGCGGATCGGCCTGGTCACCGGCATCCTGTCGGCCGGCGGCGCGACCGGCTCCCTGATCTTCCTGCCGCTGGTGGCGGCGATGGCGGAGTCGTCCGCGGGGTGGCGCTCCGCCGCGATCGTGGTCTCCATGGTGGCGTTCGCGACGGTACCGCTGATCCTGCTGTTCTTCCGCGAGCATCCGGCGGACATCGGGATTCCGCCGCACGGGGCGGACGAGGTGGTGAAGCCGCCGCCGCCCTCCGGCAACGCGGCCCGGCTCGCGGTGACCACACTGAGGAACGCCGCCCGGACCCGGCCGTTCTGGCTGCTCGCCGCCGGTTTCGCCATCTGCGGCGCCACCACCAACGGCCTGGTCGCCACCCACTTCATCCCGGCCGCTCACGACCACGGCATGCCCAGCGTCACCGCCGCCGGGCTGCTCGCGTTGATCGGTGTCTTCGACCTGGTCGGCACGATCCTGTCCGGGTGGCTCACCGACCGCGTCGACGCCCGGCTGCTGCTGGCGGTCTACTACCTGCTGCGGGGGATCTCGCTGCTGGCGCTGCCGCACGTGTTCGCCGACGAGGTGACCGGGTTCATGATCGTGTTCGTCGTCTTCTACGGTCTGGACTTCATCGCGACCGTGCCGCCGACCGTCGCCCTGTGCCGGGAGCACTTCGGGATGTCCGCGCCGATCGTGTTCGGCTGGGTCTTCGCCTCCCACCAGATCGGTGCCGCGATCGCGGCGACGGTGGCCGGCATCACCCGGGACGGCTTCGGCGGCTACGCGCCGGTCTGGTACGTCGCCGGCTTCCTGAGCATCGGCGCGGCGGTCCTGTCGATGAAGATCATGCGGCCGACGCTCGAAACGCCGACGCTTGAAACGCCACCGGTCGCAACTGCGACGGGCGGGACGGCGACGCCGCCGGTGCCGGCTGCGGCAGACGCCGTCGCCGACGACGAGCGGGAGCCGCAGCCGAACCGTGGTTGATCGGCGGGGTGGCACCTCAGCCGGTCGTGGCCGGCGGGTTGTCCAGTGTCAGGGCGGTGCAGCGGATTCCGCCACCGCCCTTGGCCAGTTCCGTCGTGTCGAGCTCGACGACCTGCAGGCCACGCTCGCGCAGCGCGCTGGCGAGACCCGGGTTGCCCCGGGTCATCGTCACCGTGGTGCCGTCGCTGACCAGGTTGAGCGCGAACCGGGCGGCCTCGTCGACGTCGACGTCGATCAGGTCGACGGCGAGGTCGCGCAACCGCCCCTGGCTGGCCGGGTCGAGCGCCGCCGGGCACCAGGCGAGGGTGTTCGTGGGTCCGCCGACGACC
Source organism: Solwaraspora sp. WMMA2101 (assembly GCF_049179175.1). Taxonomy (NCBI): domain Bacteria; kingdom Bacillati; phylum Actinomycetota; class Actinomycetes; order Micromonosporales; family Micromonosporaceae; genus Solwaraspora; species Solwaraspora sp. WMMA2101. The sequence continues at coordinate 5,513,405 of NZ_JBMHMA010000006.1, forward strand.
GCGACCGCGAGGTCCAGGTCGTACCAGCGGGGACTCACCGTACGTACCGGCACCACCTGGTAGCCGAGTTCGGCGGCGAGCACCGGGTGCATCCGCCGGTCGGTGCGGTAGCCGTAGCCGGCCAGCAGCAGGTCACCGAAGGCCAGCGCGTCACCCTGACCGCTGAACGGGTACGGCGCGGCGACGACGTCGTAGCCCTGCTCGGTCAGCCACTGGCGGAAGTACGGCAGCTCCGCCTGCCGCTGTGCGGGCGGGTCGCCCAGCACCGCCCGGCCGCCGCGTACCACGGCGGCGTTGGCGGTGAACACCATGTCCGGGCACTGCGGGGCGGACGGCAGGTACTCCACCTTGCGCCCGGCCGCCAGATGCGCCGCGGCGATCGCGGCGTGCTCGGCGACCGCGGCCGCGGGGTCCGGCTGCACCCCGGTGCACATGTACGGGTTGATTTCGTAGTCGACGCGGAAATGGGTCGCGTCGGACATCAGCAGTTCACGGTTCACGGTTCGCCTTTCCACCGTTGTGGTGACTGACTCGACGTGTCGATCGGGCCGGACGGGACGCCGGCCGCGCCGGCGTCCCGTCCGCAGTCTCAGTCCGTTGTGGTCTCTGGTGGTGCCACGCTGACGCTGAACAGGTCGAGCTCGCGGAACGGGTTCGGTTGGACGTTGCGCATCCTGGTGGACCACGCCGACAGGGTGCTCTGGTACCAGATCGGAATCGTCGGCATGTCCTGCAGGATCAGCCGTTCCGCCTGCTGATAGAGATCCCACGCCTGCGCACTGGTCGGCGCACGGTCCGCTGCGGACAGCAGGGCGTCCACCGCAGGGTTGCTGTACTTGCCGACGTTGTCCGACGCACCGGTGCGGAACATCGGGCTGAGGAAGTTCTCGATCGACGGGTAGTCGGCGATCCAGCCGGATCGGAACAGCGCGGTGATTTCCTGGGCGTTGAGTCGCCGGCGGAACTCTCCGAGGGTGGGGATCGGCACGAATCGGCACGGTACGCCGAGCGTCGCGGTGACCGAGGCGCAGACCTCCTCCATCCACGGCTGGTTGGGGGAGTCGACGTTGGAGGTCAGCTCGATCTCGCCGGTGAAGTCACAGGCGTCGAAGAGTTCCTTGGCCCGGACGGGGGAGTAGCTGCACAGTTCGCCGCCCTGGTTCTCGGCCCGCCCGGAGACGGCCGGTGGCACCAGGCCGTCGGCCGGGACCTGATGGCCCTGGAAGATCCGGTCGATCAGCGTTGCCCGGTCGATCGCCATGGAGATCGCCTGACGCAATCGGGGATCGGCGTAGCGGGAATCGTACAGCGGGAAGGATATCGTCTGGATCCCGAGATATGTCCGGTCGTGGGTGCGGTTCGGCAGGTCCCGCAGGTACCGGTTGTCGGTCAAGGCCCAGAACGGGGTGACGTCGAGGTAGTCGAGCTTGTCCGCCATCACGTCGTGGTAGGCGTCCTCCAGGCTGGCGTAGATCCGGAACTCGACGCCGCCGATGTGTGGCTTCTCGGCTCCGGCGTACCCCTCGTAGCGGCGCAGGAGAATGTATTTCTCCGGTTCCCGGGAAACAAACTGGAAGGCACCGTTCCCGATGGGGTGGGCCTCGTATTTCTCGCGGTTGGCGAAGAATGCTGCGGGCAATGGGAAGAATGCGCTGCACCCCAGGGTGACCGGGAATTCGGAGAATGGTGCGGACAAGGTTACCACGAACGTGTGTTCGTCGATCACCTTCAGTCCGGACAATTCCCTGACGGTCGCGTCGGCAGCGTTCACCTCGTCGAATCCCTCGATGTGGGAGAGGAAGCTCGCCGCCTGCATCCCGTGGGGGCCGTACGCGGTGTAGTTCCAGGCGTCGACGAAACTACGTGCCGTCACCGGCGAGCCGTCGTGGAACGTCCAGCCGGGGCGAAGCGTGACGACGAACCGGGTGGAGTCCGTGGTCTCGATCGATTCGGCGACCTCGTTGCGGGGGCTTGCGTCGATCGGATCGTACGAGACCAGGCCGCGGAACAGGGCGGCGATCACCTTGACCCCGCCGGACTCGGTCGTGTGGCCGGGGATCAGGGCGTTCTCCGGCTCGGTGCCGTGGTAGCTGATGATCACGCCGTCGCCAGCGTCCGCGACGGTGTCGTCGGTGGCGGTGGGCCGGCCCGTTGTGCCGGTCATTGCCGTTGTTTGGGCGGTATGGGATGATCGCACACTTCCTCCGTTGAACCCGTCTGGCCGATGACACTGGATTTGGGCACAGTCGCCAGGGCGTTTGTGCTGATCGAAGTCCAACAGACGCTAGGATTGGCTGCCATCGTCAGATAACAAAACAATCAACCAAATCAATTTCTACTTACCGCACGGGGGTCCTGAGGACTGCCCAGATGATCAGTTCGCAGGTAGCATTCGGCTGGACGGCAAGACCCATCGGGGAGGAACAAATGGGACGACCCGAACGTCCGCTGGATGCCTCCGGCGGACCGATCCCGGCATTCGCGCACGATCTCCGACTGCTGCGCCGCCGGGCGGGCAATCCAAGTTACCGCGAGCTCGCCCGCAGGGCGCTGTTCTCGCCGTCGGTGCTGTCCAGCGCGGCGGACGGGCGACGGCTGCCGACGCTGGCGGTGACCCTGGCGTTCGTCTCTGCCTGCGGTGGCGACCTCGGGGCGTGGGAGCGGCGGTGGCGTGACATCGCCGAGCAGTCCGGCGTACCGGCGGCGGCGTGGACCGACCGCCCGTACGGCGGCGACGCCCCCGGCCCCCCGGTTCCCACCCGCCCGGCGCAGCTGCCGATGGCCCCCGGTGCCTTCGTCGGCCGGGCCGACGTCATCGCCGACCTCAGCCGACTGATCGCCCCGCCCACCGACGCGCGCGCCCCCATCCTGATCACCGGCCTGGCCGGGGTGGGGAAGTCCGCCGTGGTGCTGCGCCTGGCGGAGCAGGCCGGGCGGCACTTCCCCGACGGACAGTTGTACGTCGACCTCGCCACCCACGGCCCGGACGGCGACGCGGTCCCGACGATCGTGCGGGACTTCCTGTTGGCCCTCGGGGTGCCCGTCGACCAGATCCTGGACAGCCCGGTGCAGCGGATCGGCCTCTACCGGTCCCTGCTGGCGCAGCGCAGGCTGCTCGTCGTGCTGGACAACGTCCAGCACGAGGCCCAGGTCCGTCCGCTGCTGGCGCAGAGCGCGTTCAGCCAGGTCGTCCTGACCAGCCGGCCCCGGCTGCTGGGCCTGTGCGGTACCCATCGGATTCGGCTGGACGTCTTCACCCGCGCGGAGTCGCTGGACCTGCTCGGTCGGCTCGTCGGCGAGGCGCGGGTGCGGGCCGAGTACGCCGCCGCCGACGCGATCGCCGAGTCCTGTGGGGACCTGCCGCTCGCAGTCGACGTCGTCGGGCGCCGCATCGCCGCGCGCCCGGGCCGGACCCTCGGCTACACGGCGGGGCAGCTCACCGACCGGCGGCGGCTGCTCGACGTCCTCGCGGTCGGCGACGTCACCGTACGGGACCGCATCGGGTCGGCGTACCAGGGACTGGCCCGCACGGCCCGTGACCTGCTCTGCCGGCTGGCCGGCGACGGCGTCCGGTCGATGACCGTGACCGGAGTGGCCCGGGCGATGAACGTCTCGACCGACAGCGCCGACGAGTTGCTCGAGTCACTGGTCGACGCCGGGCTGGTCCGGCACTGCGCCGTGCCGGGAAGCTACGACGTGCCGGTGCCGGTCGGCGCGTTCGCCGAGGAGGTGCGGCGCGACATCGCCGCTGCCCCGGTCGACCTGGCCAGCCGTCGGGCCCGCCGGGCCGCCGCCGGCCTGCACCGGGTCAACCCCTGGGCGGCCCCGGTCCCCACCTCGGACATCATCTGACTGCGACCGCCGCGTCCCGTCACCCCGGGGACGGTGTCGGGCCCGCCTGACGGCAAGCGGCCGGGTCCGACCGGTGTCGCACCGGTCGGACCCGGCCCGGCCTGCCCAGGTGCGGCCGAGCCGGTCAGCCCTTGCCGAAGGCGTGCGGCGTGCAGCGCGGCAGCAGGGTGCGCAACTGCACCGCCGCCTCGGCGTCGACCTCGCCGAGCCCGCGCGCGACGAGGTCGAGCGGGTCGAGGACGCCGTACGCCAGGCCGGAGAGCCCGGCGGCGGTCAGCGTCGCCCGTGGCGTCGGGCCGGTGTCGTCGGTCGCGGTCACGGTGATCGTGCCGTCGGTGCCGTCGAGCAGGTACCGGCCGGCGAGCAGGTCGTCGTCGACGACGTCGACCTCCACCCGGGCGGCGGCGCAGCGCAGGCCGCGCAGCGCGTCCATCGACAGCAGTCGCCCCATCATCGGTGGCGACGCGGGGAACGTCGCCTCGGCCGAGGTCAGCACCTCGAGACCGGTCACCCAGGTCTCGGGGAACTCGTCCGGCGCGACGGTGATCACGATCCGGCTGACCTGGTACGCGTGCTGGGCGAGGAACTGCAGCAGCAACGCCCGGCCGATCGGACTGGTGTAGAGCAGCTCGTCGGCGTGCAGCGTGCCGCCGTAGCCGTCGACGCGGTAGGTGACCAGGCCGACCACCTCCCCGTCGACGGTGGCGCAGGCCAGCCAGCGATCGTCGGCGTTCGACGCCCGCGCGGCCCGGAAGTCAGGCGTGAACATGTAGCCGTGCCGGTGCTCCAACAGTTGCCGCTGGAAGGCCCGCCAGGTGTCGAAGCCCTCGCGGATGCTCTGCCAGGAGACCTCGCCGGGCAGGGTGACGTCGAGCAGCGGGGCCAGTCCCTGCGGAGTGAACGAGGCGGTCCGGTTCAGTGGCAGTCCGATGTAGCCGAACCTGCTGTAGTAGGCGGGGTGGAACGGGTAGAGCACCGCCAGCAGGTTTCCCTTGTCGAGCATGTCGCGGTGCATCTGCTGCATCAGCTGGCGACCGTGGCCCTGCCGACGGGCACCGGGACGGGTGGCCAACCAGGCGAGCGCCGCCATCCCCATCGCCCTACCCCGAAGGTTCTGCCGCATCGGGATCGCCCCCACGGTGGCCAGGGTCCGACCGTCCTCCTCGACGATCAGCGTGTGGTTGTCCTCGTGGTAGGGCAGCACCCCGCGAAGCTCGTCGGCGGCGGTCGCCGACGGGGTCGCGTCGAAGGCGTACGGGTAGAGGGTGAACGCGGTGTGCAACCGCTCGTCGCCGGAGACCTGGCGGATCTTGCTCATGTCGCTGACCTTTCGTGTGTCACGGGACGGACGGACATTGGTCACTGCGCCGGATCGTCGAGGGTGTGGTAGCGGCCGTGCAGGAACACCAGCGCCGGGCCGTGCGCCCGGTCGTCCACCGCGACCACCTCGCCGACGACGAGGGTGTGGTCGCCGAGGTCGAAGCTGTCCCACAGCACACACTCGATCCAACTGGCCGAGTCGAGCACCAGCGCGCCGGTGCGTGCCCCGGCGGTCGCCGGCAGCGTGCCGACGGTGCCGGCCCGGCGCGCCCGGTCCACCGCCAGTCGCCGGGCGAGGTCGCGGGCCGCGTCGGGCAGGATCGACACCGCCCACTTCTTGGTGGCCAGCAGATCGGCCAGGAACGCCGAATCCAGTCGCAGGCACAGCGACACCAGCGGCGGATCGAGCGAGACCGAGGTCAGCGAGTTGACCGTGACCGCGTCGTGGTGCCTGCCGTCCGCCCGGTCGCTGTACGTCGTCGCCACGGCGACGCCGGTGGCGAAGTGGCGCATCACCGCTCGCAGGTCCGCTTCCATGCCGATCAGAGCGCCTGCGGGAAGGAGAAGACGCGGTCCGGGTCGTAGCGGCGTTTGACCTGCGCCAACCGCTGCGCGTTGACCCCGTGGTACGCGGTGCGCCACTGCTCCAGGTCCGGGTCGGTGAAGTTGACGTAGGCGGCGTCGGAGGCGTACCCGCCCATCTCCTGATGCAGCGCGGCGAGCCAGTCGAGGTTGTCCCGGACCACCGTCGCCGGCTCGTCGGGCTGCCACGAGGTGTCCATCGACACCAGGAACAGGGTGTCCCGGTGCGCGAAGGCGGTCGCGTCGGCGGGGACGTCGGCGATCGCCCCGCCCCAGGTGAACAGGGCGACGCCGGCGCCGTCGGGGTTGGCGCTGCCCGGCCACTTGTCGACCGCCGCGACGATGGCCCGCAGCCCCGCCTCGGCCAACGGTTCGCCGACGCAGCGGGTCCGTACGGCGAAGGCCCCGCCGGCGGTGGTGTGGTGCAGGTACTCCGCCGCGTCCCAGTAGCTGCGGTCGGCGATGTCGATCCGGGTCGCCGGCGCGGCGGCCAGCGCGGGGGCGAGCAGCTCCCGTAGTTCGTCGGCGGAGCCCAGGTGCTGCCCGATCACCGACACCACGGCGTCGCCGCCCACCGCGCGGCTCACCCCGATCCGGGCGGCGAACTCGCGCGGCGCGCGGCGCATCACCTCCTGCATGGTGGCGAGCACGTCGACGGCGTGCGGCCAGTCCCACAGCACCAGGCAGGTGGCGGTGGCCGGCACCGGCCGGGCCTGGAACGTGAACGACACGTTGACCCCGAAGTTGCCGCCACCGCCGCCACGGCACGCCCAGAACAGGTCCGGATGTTGGTCGGCGTCGCAGGTCACGACGCTGCCGTCGGCGAGGACGACGTCGGTACGGACCAGCGAGTCACAGGTCAGCCCCATCGCCCGGGACACCACCGAGACGCCGCCGCCGAGGACCAGGCCGCCGATGCCGACGTCGTCGGAGTTGCCCAGCGGGAGGATCAGGTCGTGTTTCCGCAGCGCCGCGTAGAGCGTGCGCATCTGGGTGCCGCCGCCGACGGTGACCAGCCCGGTCGACGCGTCGACGTGCACGCTGTCGAGCTCCCGCAGGTCGAGGATCAGCCCTCGGCTGGCCGAGTAGCCGGCGTAGCTGTGGCCACCGCCCCGGGCGACGACCGGGATCCCGGCGTCGCGGGACCAGCCGATCGCCCGGCTGACGTCGGCGCCGGTGGTGGCCGACAGCACCGCCGCCGGCACCACGTCGCGGAACCGTTCGTTGAACGGCATGGTGCGCTGGTCGAATCCGTCGTCGCCGGGCAGCCGCAGCCGCCCGCCGACGACCGTCCGCAGTCCGTCCCAGTCAGTCATCGGACCCCTCCCGTCCACCCGGCGCGACCTCTTCCAGGTAGGACACTCCACTGGTGGCGTGCTCGCCGTAGCGCTGCCACTGCTCGCGCAGCACCAGCCGACCGTCCGGTTGCAACTGTGGCACGTTTACGGTGTGCCCGGCGATGACCTCTCCGGTGGCCAGCACCATGGTGTACGCCAACCGCAGGGTGCCGTCGGGCGCGCACGTGCCGGTGACGGTGCCCCGGCGGACCGCGCCGCCACCGAAGTCGGCCCAGACCAGGTCGCCGTCCTGGCGGTAGCGGGCGACGGTGCCGTCGCCGCCGCCCGCCTTGCGGAACAGCCGCCCCTCGTAGCTGATCATTCGTCCACGTCCAGCAGCCCGGCGGGCATCTCCAGCACCGCGCCCGGTGGTTTCGCGGCGACCTGCTCGGCGGTCACCACGACCAGCGCGGCGGCGGCGTCGAGCCGCTGCTCACAGGTCACCGGGTCGTCGGCCTGGCACACCACGAACGAGTGGCGGGCGATGTAGCCGCCCGGCGGCAGCCGCAGCGTGGTGCCGGGCTCGACCATCGGCGACGCCGTCACCAGGCCAGGTGCCTCCTGCGGTACCTCGACCGAGTGGACCAGGCAGTCGGTCGCCGGGTAGCCGAACCGGATGCCGACCGCGCCCCGCTGCGACCGGGTGATCTCCGGGCGTTGGCCGAGTGCGACGTCCACCATCACCTCGCCGGGGTCGATCCCGGTGGCGATCTTGCCGAGGTACGGGATCAGGTCGCCACCGACCCTGCCGTTGATCTCGATGATCAGCGGCCCCTGGTCGGTCAACCGCACCTCGGAATGGGTGATGCCGTCCTCGATACCGAGCACCCGGTGCGCCCGGGCCAGGGTCTCCATCAGCACCGGGTCGTGCAGCAGCGGATCAGCCGCGTCCACCACGTGCCCGATCTCCTCGAAGTACGGGTGCGGGCCGGTGCGTTTACGGGCGAGGAACATCGGCAGGTACTCGCCCTTGTGGACCGCGCCGTCGATGCTGATCTCCGGGCCGACGGCGTACTGCTCGACGATGGCGCCGCCGCGGAACGGCTCGTCACCGACGAGGCTGGCCCCCGAGGCGACCTCGAACGCCTCGGTCAGTCGCGCCTCGTCCTCGGCGAGCACGACACCCATGCTGGCGCCGAGGGCCCGGGGCTTGACCACGACGGGATAGCCGATCCGTTCGGCGGCGGCCCGCGCCTGCGCCAGGTCGGCCGTCATCGCGAAACCGGGCTGCAGCAGGCCGGCCTCGGTCAGCCGGGTCCGGGCGCTGTACTTGTCCCGGCAGCCCTGCACGCCGGGGACGCTCAGCCCCGGAACGCCGAACTCGGCGGCCAGTTCCGCCGCCGGCATCACCAGCGGCTCGTCCCAGCACAGCACGCCGGCGACGGTGTAGCGGGTCGCCATCTCCCGGGCGGTGCGGGCCAGCAGTGCGTGGTCGAAGACGTTGACCACCTCGATGTCGGCGAAGTACTCGTGCTGCCAGGTCGGCTGCAGGTTGTTGATCAGCACCAGCTGGTGACCCGCCGCCCGGGCGCGGGCCGCCGCCGAGCGGACCAGGTACTCCCGGTAGAGCTTGAGCCCGCTACCGATCACCAGCAGCACGTTCGGGGAGCTGCTCATCGTGTGTTCCTTCCGATCAGGGGGGTGCGGTTCAGAAAATGTCAGGTGAGGGGTGCCGGTCCGTGGGCCGCAGCGCGGCCACGATCCGGTCGGCGACCAACGGCGCCGTACGGAATCCGTCGCCGCCGCTGGCCGCCCGGGCGTACACCGCCGGGCCGAGCCGGACCAGGTGGGCGCCGCCGGTGGTGGCGTCCACCGCGTAGTGGCACCGCTTGACCGCGGCGACCGTGTACCGGTCCGTGCCGGTCAGGATTCCCGCCGCCAGGATCCGGTCGACCCAGTGCCGCTCGTCGGCCGGCTCGTCGTCGTCCGGGTCGGCCACGACCCGGCACGCCGCGTCGGTGCTGACCTTCAGCAGTGTGCCGGCACCGGAGGGCAGCAGCCAGGCCCGACCGTCCGCGCCGACCCGACCGGCGCTGGGCGCGGTGTCCCACCAGCGGACCAGGTCGGCGGGCGGACGCAGGTAGACCATCGTCTGCCGGTGCAGCACGGTCGGTACGTCCACCAGCGACCCCGTCCACGGCCCGCCCGCGACCAGGACCAGGTCGCCCTGCTCGCAGCCGCCGTCGGCCAGCACCACCCGCGCGCGGTCGGTGTCCACCGAGGCCACCGGGGACCAGGCGCGCAGCCGGGCGGCCGGGTGCCGGGCCAGCCAGCGCGCCGCCGCCCACAGCACCCGGTCGGCCAGCAGGACACCGGCGTCGAGTTCGAGCACCGCCCGCGCCCCGGCCGGGAACCGGATCTGCCCGACCTCGTCGGGTTCGACCAGCTTGACCGACAGGCCGGCGTCGGCGGCGACCTGCGCGACCCGCTCGACCTGCCCACCGGGCCAGCCGGTCAGCACCCCGACCCGCCGGTAGAAGCCGACGCCGGGGTGGGAACCGCAGAGCAGGGTCTCCAGCTCCAGCCACCGCTGGTGGGCCAGCGCCGCCCGTCGGGTGCCCGGCAGGTCGTCGGGGTCGAGCGCCCGGATCGCCCGGTGCTGGTCGAACGAGCTCGACCCGGGATGCGGGATCGCCCCCCGGTCCAGCACCGTCACCTGGTGTCCGGCGAGCACACAGGCGACCGCGGTGACCAGGCCGGTCACCCCGGCCCCGACGACGACCACCCGCCGGGCCGACCGGGTGCCGGTGCCCATCTCAGCCCACCGGTCCGGTCAACCGGGGCAACGCCCTCGGCAGCACGCTCGTCGGGCCGGTGCCCGCCGCCGGGATGCCCGGCTCAGGCAGGGCCGCCGCCAGGTCGATCAGGATCGGCGCGGCGCAGCGCAGCACCACGTCCACCTCGTGGCAGAAGTCGCCCTCCTCGCCCGGCCGTACGTCCCGCCCGGCCAGCCGCTGCAGCTGCTCGGTGAGGGTCTCCGCCGCCCGGGTGAGACTGAAGTACTCCAACTCGTAGCAGGCCGCGAAGCGCTCGACGATGCGGTCCGCCACGGACCGGGAGAACGCCGACACCGGCAGCGGCGCACCCTGGGGCACCCGCTGCGCCCGGTCGACCACCTGGTTCCACGGGTCGACCAGCCGGGTGGTCGTCACCCGGGTCAACGCGGCCCGGCTGAAGTCGGTGCGCTGCGTCTCCGGGCTGGTCGCGGCCAGGTGGTAGCGGACCAGGTCGCGGGGTACCTCGGTGACCAGGTCCCGGCCCCACACCAGGTGGCCCCGGCTGGTGGAGAACTTCGCGTTGTCGAGTTCGTAGAACTCGTTGGTCACGAACTCCTCGGGCAGCAGGTAGCGGCCGTCGGCGGCGAGCAGCATCGCCACCGCCGCCACGGCGAACGGGTAGGTGTTGTCGAAGCCGAGGAAGTAGACCACTTTGGTGTCGGCCCCGGCCCGCCAGAGTTCGTCGTCACCGGCCAGGGGGATGCCCCGGCCACGGGCCGCCAGCGTGCCGCAGTAGATGCTCCACGCCGCCGGCTCGGCGTTCGGGTTGATCACCTGACCGGCGACCTCCGGGAACGGGGCCGGGATGCCCCACGAGATCGGATAGGTGACCGGGTAGTCCGGCAGCGGCCGCGACAGCAACTCGTCGATCGTCTGCGCCATGTGCGGACGCATCGCGGCGCCGTACCGGTCGAAGTGCTCGCGGATCCGCTCCCGGTAGCGCTCCAGCGGCAGCACCAGCACGCGGGCGTCGCGCAGCTCGACCGGGTCGTTCGGGTCGGCGGTCGAGCGGGGATCGATGAGGTCGCCGGCGGCGAGCAGGTGACCGCAACTTTCGCACAGCCCGGCGCACCCGTCGGCCAGGCACCGGGGGCAGCCGCCCCGGACGAACCCGTCGACCAGGTACTGCCCGGTCGCCGGTGAGTAGGGCAGCCGTACCGTACGCAGTTCGAACCGCCCGGCGGCGTGCAGCTGCTCCATGAAGCGCAGCACCTGCTTGACGAACTGGTCCTCGTCGCCGGTGAACCCGTCGACGTCGATCCCGGCCGCCGCCAGCGTGGTCTCGATCTGTGCCGCCGACCGCGCGACGAGGGCCTTCGGCGTCACGCCCAGCCGCCTGGCCGTGGTCACCACGTACGTGGAGGTGTCCTGGAACCCGGTGGCCAGCAGCGCCTCGCGGCCGGTGGCCCGCAGGTACCGGGCGTGGACGTCGGCGGCGAGGAACGGCCCCGCGAGGTGGCCCAGGTGCAGGTCACCGTTGGCCGTCGGCGCCGGCGAGATGATCAACGTACGGCGGCTCACCGCAGCTGCTCCCAGTGCCGGGCGAGGAACGTCGCAGACATCGCGGCGTCCCACCAGATGCCGTAGTACTCGAAGTCGTCCGGGCTGTCGTTGACGACCTTGTGGGTGCAGCCCGGCGGCAGGTGCACGATGTCGCCGGCGACAAACGGGTGGCGTACCCCGTCGACGTCCAACTCGGCGCGCCCGGCCATCGCGATGAAGATCTCGTACTCGTGGTGGGAGTGCGGGGTGGACTCGTCGCCGGAGCGCAGGATGCACCACGCGCCCTCGAACGGGGCGTTGAGCGCCGGCCAGGGCAGCAGCCGTTGGGAGTCCAGGCCGTACGCCTTGGTCAGGTTGTCGCGGTGCAGCGGACGGACCTCGACCATGGCACTCACCCCTGCGCCGCGGCCGGCGCCACGGCCCGTCGGTCCAGCATGTCCTCGGTGATCTCCTGCGAGCGGTGCGCCAGCACGCTGATCAGCGAGTCGGCGATGCCGTGGGTACGTTCGTTGACGCCCTGCAGGTAGATCGCGCCCCACGCGGTCTCCGCCAGGTCCACCCGGTAGCGGCGGCTCACCGTGATGTCGCTCAACCCGATCCGGTCGGCCATCGCCCGCACCATGGCCGGCATCCGGGGGTCGTAGCCGGTGCCGAGGAAGACCATGTCGCAGCGCAACGGCTCGATCTTGCCGTTCTTGCGGTTGCGCAGGTCCAGCAGGACCTCGCCGTTGTCCATCCGGGCGCCGACGACCTCGGTCAGGTGCCGTACGGCCGACCGCTGCTGGCCCAGCATCTTCTGCTGGTACAGCATCGAGTAGATCTCGTCGAGGAACGGCGGGGCCAGGCCGGCGTAGTTGGTCACGTGCATCTCGGTGAGCACCTGGGTCCGCGCCTCCGGCGGCATGTCGTAGAACTCGTCGACGAACGACGGATAGAACAGCTCGTTGACGAACTTGCTCGTCTGATAGTTCTGCAGACCGATCGACCGCATGATCATCGTCGGGGTGCAGTCGGGGATGTCCTGGTGCAGCGCCATGAACATCTCGGCGGCGCTCTGCGCGGCCCCGATGACGACCGGACGCAGCGGCCGCCCGGTGGCGGGCAGCTGGGCGATCCGGGAGCTGTACTGCGTACTGTGCACCACCCGGTCGGCCGGCAGGTCCCGGAAGACGTCCGGCACGTGCGCGTCCCGGCCGACCCCGACGACCAGGTCCCGGCAGGTGATCGTGTCGCCGCCGGCCAGGGTGACCGTCCAGCCGACGATCGCGCCGGCGGCGTCGGTGCGCGGATCGATCCGCTCGGTCCGGGCGTTGAACCGGATCCGCACCTGCTCCAGGTTGTCAGCCACCCACTGCTGGTACGCCGACAACTGCCAGCGGTACGGGTTGAACGTCGACAGGTTCACGAAGTCGTCGAGCTCACCCTGCTCGTGCAGGTAGTTCAGGAACGAGAACCGGCTCTTCGGGTTGCGTAGCGTCACCAGGTCCTTGAGGAACGACACCTGGCTGCGCGCCCACGGCAGCAGCAGGTTGCGCTGCCACTTGACGTCGGGATACTGCTCCAGGATCAGCGCGTTGCTCGCCAGGTGCGGCGCACCTGACTCCTCGATCGCGACCGCGAGCGCCAGGTTCGCCGGGCCTGCTCCGATCATCAGGACGTCGACATCTTGTCCAGACACGTGTTCCACCTCGCTGTTTGGGGGTCGGGTCGCCCTCCGGGCGGGCGTACGGGGGTATACGGGTCGCCCTCCGGGCGGGCGTACGGGGGTATACGGGTCGCCCTCCGGGCGGGCGTACGGGGGTATACGGGTCGCCCTCCGGGCGGGCGTACGGGGGTATACGGGTCGCCCTCCGGGCGGGCGTACGGGTCGCCCGCAGGGATCTGCTCCGGGGCAGGTCAGGCGCGTCGGCCGGCACCGCCGGGCCGGATGACGCCGAGGGAGAGCGCGAACGACGGGGTGCCGCCGAGCAGGTACGCGCCGGCCGACTGCAGAATCCGTTCCTGGGCCACGACGTGCTGACACATCGTGGTGGTGTCCCGCAGCCACCGGTCCATCGGGGAGCGTCGGTAGATCGACGCGGTCTGCAGCAGGTCGTACAGGCGGGTCACGATCGACCGGGCGGTCCGGAACGCGTGCCAGCGCGACAGCGGCAGCGCGGCCCGCTCCCGCGGGCTCAGGTCGTCCAGGGCGCCACCGGCGGCGAGCACCTCGTGCTGGCGGCGCAGCGCCGCGTACACGGCGTGCCGGGTCGCGGCGTAGTCGGCCTCGCATTCGGCCAGCACGACCTGCGTACGGTAGTCGTCGGCGATCGACCGCGACGTCGGGCCGACCCGGCCGGCGACGGTGTCGCCGACGTGGTCCAGCGCGGCCCGCGCCACACCGAGCGGGACACCCGGCATGTTGCGCATGTGGACCTCCGGCTGGGCGAGCGGCCCCGCGCCGTTGCGGACGGTGTCGAAGGTGACGGTCCGCCCGTCCGGGACGTACACGTCGTCGATCGTGTAGTCGCAGCTGCCGCTGCCGGCCAGGCCGGTGCTGTGCCAGGTGTCGACGACCTCGACGTCGGCGCGGGGCACGAAGAACAGCTTCGAGTCGTGCGGGTCGCCGTCCGGGCCCGGCTCCGGCTGCCCGTCGCGGTAGATGAACGCCCCGGAGATGACCCAGTCGGCGTGGGTGATGCCGCTGCCGAACGGCCAGCGGCCACTGAGTCGGTATCCGCCGGGAACCCGTTCGGCCCGCCCGGTCGGAAAGAGAAGTCCGGCGGTCACCATGTCGAGACTGGTGAACATTTCCTTGGCGACCGACTCGTCCAGGAACTGGGCGTACAGTCCGGAGTCCGAGCCGATCATCGCGCACCAGCCGGCACCGGTGTCGCCGTACGACAACGCCTCGATGACCTCGGTCTGTTCCATCGAGTTCAACTCCGGGCCGCCCCAGTTGCGCCCGAAGGTCATCCGGAAAACTCCGGTGCCGCGCAGCATTTCGACCACGTCGGCGGGTAGTCGCCGGTCCCGTTCGATCTCGCCGGCGCGTTCCCGTAGCAGTGGTGCTACGGCTCTGGCCCGGGCCAGGATCTCGGCCGCCGACGACGCCGAACCGTTGCCGTCGACATCGTTCCCGACCGGGTCACGTGGCACATGCTCTGCTGTCATTCGATCGCATCCCCTCGGCAGTGCTGATGCCACCGATTGAAGTCAGCGGATCAGTTGGCCGAAAGGTTTGACCGGCACGGACAATCAACGTCGGTGATGACGCACCCCGGTGGTCGGGTCGTTGGTGACCCGCGCCGACCACCGGGGTGGTGGGTGAGGCGTCAGCGGGTGAAGTAGCCGTTCAGCGTGCCGTAGTCGAGGCCGCCGTCGAGCTCGTCGTAGGTGCCCTTGGTCAGGGCCTCGATGGCGGCGCGCTGTGCGACGGCGTACGCGGCCTGACTGACGGCGGTGCCGAGGCTGACCCGGCGCACGCCGGCCGCCTCGAACTCGGCCACCGTCGGGGCTCCCGGCCCGGCCATCACGTTCACCGGCAGCGGGACCGACGCCGTCAGCGTGGCGAGGGTGGCCAGGTCGGTCAGCCCGGGGACGAACAGGCAGTCCGCGCCGGCCTGGGCGTACGCCTCGGCCCGCTCGATCACGTCGGCGAGCCGACCGTCCGGCTCGCCGATGCCGAACAGGAACACGTCGGTACGGATGTTGATCACCAGTCCTGGCAGGCCGGCACGGGTCGCGCCGTCGCGCGCCGCGCGCACCCGGTCGGCCTGTTCCGCCAGGTCGAACAGGGGGCCGCCCGGGGCCCGCGAGTCCTCGATGTTGACCCCGACGGCCCCGGCGGCGACGGCCGCCTCGACGGTGTCGGCGACGTCGCCCGGCGTCGGCCCGTAGCCGCCCTCGATGTCGGCGGTGACCGGGACGTCGACCGCGTCGGCGATCCACCGGATCTGGTCGACCATCTCCTGCCGGCTCATCCCGTGCCCGTCGGTGCGCCCGACCGACCAGGCGACGCCGCCGCTGGTCGTGGCGATCGCCCTGGCTCCGGCGGCCGCGATCGCGGCCGCGCTCCCGGCGTCCCACGCGTTGGGCAGCACGAGGATTCCGCCGCTGTGCATCGACCGCAACGACTCGGCCCGGCCCTGCTGCGTGCTGTCTACCACGGTGTCGCTCCTCGGTGTTCGGGCACGGGGCGGTTCGCCCCGTGCGTCAATAACTGTGCTGATTACGGTGCTTCCGGCCGGTACGCAGCGGCGATTCGGGCGAGATGTCAGGTGCCGGACCGGCGTGGCTGGCCTGCGTGGTTGATCGCGCCCTCCCCATTGATCGCGCCTCGGTCGGCCCGGTCGGCGATTCCCGGCCCGGCCGTGCCGACGGGAATTTCAGTCCACGTACGATAGAACACTCGTGGCGGTACGGCACACCGGCACGCCCATCAGCCAACCGCTGCGATCGTCTCCAGATGCAAGCGATCGGACTGTCCGTCCAACTGGGACGACAGGGATGCCGGATCGATGTCCGACTTCCGCCAGCTTTGATTGTTCGGGCAGATCAACCCTGCCGTTCAACGCCCTCATCGGCTGAAATGGCTAACCGGTGACGGTGTCCTGACGGCGTCCCGCTGTACCGGGCGGATGCCCGATTCCCGAAGGCACTCGAATGTTCTACAAAGATTCAATCGGGTCGACGTGGGAGGGGATTCCCTCATGGCGAGACCGGAGAAGCCCGTGGACGTCGCAGGAGGAGAGGTAGCTGCCTTTGCCAGTGAACTGCGCAAACTCCGCGCCCAGGCTGGAAAGCCGACATACCGCGACATGGCGCGCTCGGCGCTGTACTCACCGTCGGTGCTGTCCAGCGCGGCCAGCGGCACCCGATTACCGACGTTGCAGGTCACCCTGGGATTCGTCGCGGCCTGCGGCGGCGACCGCGAACAGTGGCGGCGACGGTGGATGCAGGTCGCCCGGACGGCCACCGCCGACCCGCCGACCCGTACCCGTGCCTGCGGCCGGCCGACCGGGGCGGACCTGCCGCGACCGGCCCACCTGCCGTGGCGGTGCGGTGAGTTCGTCGGCCGGGCAGCCGAACTGGCCCGTGTCCGGACACCGTCCTCGACCCCGGTGCTGGTCACCGGCCCGGTCGGGATCGGCAAGACCCGGTTCGCCCTGGAGTACGCCCACCAGGTCGCCGACGACCTGGTCGACGGACAGTTGTACGCCGACCTTGGCGCGCTGCGCGGCACCCCGTCGGAGATCGGGCAGTTGCTCGAGGACTTCCTGCACGCCCTGGGCCTACCAGCCGACCAGGTGCCGCACACCGTCGACCAGCGCGCCGGGCTCTACCGGTCGCTGCTGGCCGAGCGCCGACTACTGGTCCTGCTCGACAACGTGCGCGACGAGCGACAGGTCCGTCCACTGTTGACCGCGTCGCGGCGCAGCCGCACGATCCTGGTCAGCCGCAGCCGACTGCTGGGACTCGACGGTGTCGCCCGGATCCGGCTCGACGTGCTGCCCCGGGCCGATGCGCTGGCGATGATCGCCGCCTCCGTACCGGACCGTGTCGCCACCGCGCCGAGAGAGTGCGAACGGCTCGCCGCGCTCTGCGGCGACCTGCCGCTGGCGTTGGACATCACGCTGCGCAAACTGACCGCCCGACCGGACCTGTCGCTGTGCGAGGTGACGGCCCGACTGGCCCGCCCCGCGACGGCGCTGGACTGGTTGCGCGTCGGCGACCTGTCGCTGCGTGCCGCGCTGCGCTCGGCGTACCAGGGACTCAGCGCCGACGCGCGGACGCTGCTCGGCCGGATCGCCCGGTTGTCCTTCCGATGTGACCCGGAAGCGGTCATGCGCGACGGGCAGGACCTCGCCGAGGAGCTGATCGACGCCGGTCTGCTGCGCGACGGCGACCGGCCCGGCAGCTACCGGGTGGGGCGGCTGGTGCGTACCTTCGTGCTCGACGCCGAGACCCCGGGCGACGAGCCGGCGCCGGTGCCGGCGTACACCGATCTGCCCGGCGGCTGGCCCGCCCGGGACGTCACGGCGGCCGGACTGTCGGCGGCCCCCGCCGGGCTGCGGTACTGAGCCGACAGGCCCGGAGGTCGCCCAGGTCCGCTGGCCGCCCAGGTCCGCTGGCCGCCCAGGTCCGGTGGTCGCCCAGGTCCGGCGCCGGTGACCGGTGGTCACCTAAGCTGGCCTGGTGCCCAGACTCGTCGACCACGGGCAGCGGCGGGCCGAGCTGCTCGCCGCGACCTGGCAGGTCGTGCGGCAGCGGGGCGTGGAGGGCGCCACCACCCGGGCGATCGCCCAGGAAGCGGGCTGTTCGCTCAGCGTACTGGCGCATTTTCTCGGCGGTAAGGACGACATCCTGGTCGCGGCGCAGCAGGCGATCTACGACCGGATCGTCGCCCGCGCGTTCCGCATCGGCGGCCGACTGTACGGGTTGGCCGCGCTGCGGGCCGCGCTCGACGCCGTCCTGCCGCTCGACGCCGAGCGGGCCGCCGACGCCCACGTGAACGTGGCGTTCGCCGGGGCCGCGCTGTCGCACCCCCGGCTGGCCGCCGCCCGCCGCGAGTCGCACCAGCGGATCCGCCCACTGCTTCAGGTCTGCCTGCGGGAGGCCCGCGACCGGGGTGAGTTGCGGGCCGGCGTCGCCGACGACGAGGTGCTCGACGACTTCATCATCCTGGTCGAGGGCAGCACCCTGCTGAGTCTCGTCGACGGCCTCCCCGAGGAGGGCCGCGCCGACCGGCTCGACCGGCTCGCCACCGCCTTCGTCGATCAGCTGCGGGCACCCGCCGGCTGAGCCGCGATCACGTCCCGCAGCCAGTACCACGAGTCCTTCCGGGTCCGTTCCAGGGTGGCGCGGTCGACGTGGACCAGGCCGAAGCGTTCGTCGTAGCCGGCGGCCCACTCGAAGTTGTCCATCGCCGACCAGACGTAGTAGCCGCGCACGTCCACGCCGGCGGCGACCGCCTCGCCCACGGCACGCAGGTGCGCGTCGAGGAAGGCGATCCGGCGGCTGTCGGCGATCCGCCCGGTCGCGTCCGGCCCGGGGTCGTGGAACGACGCGCCGTTCTCGGTGACCACCACCGGCGGCATACCCGGGTAGCGCTCGTGCAGCGTCCGCAGGATGTCGGTCAGCCCGCTCGGCGCGATCGCCCAGCCGAAGTCGGTCCGCGCCACGTCCGGCACCGGCACCGGCGAGAAGGGCAGCCCGTCAGGGATGTCGACCTCCAGCACCCCCCGGTAGTCCTTGCCGGCCCTGGGGGACTCGATCATCGTCGGCTCGTAGTAGTTGACCCCGTAGAAGTCCAGGGGGGTGCCGATGACCGCCAGATCGCGGTCCAGGACGGCGTCCGGCGTACCGATGCCGTCGCGGATCAGCGGGTTGGGGTACTCGCCGCGCAGGATCGGGTCCGAGTAGCACCAGTTGGTCAGGTCGGCGAAGAGCGCGGCGGCGGTCCGGTCGGCGACGTCGTCGCTGGCCGGCAGCACCGGGAAGTGCTGGTTGGCGACCCCGACGGCCGCCGCGCCGTGCTCGCGCAGCACCTGTACGGCGAGTCCGTGCGCCAACAGCTGATGGTGCGCCGCCGGCAACGCGGCCAACCCGAGCCCACGCCCCGGGGCGTGCTCGGTGAGCGCGTAGCCGTAGAGGGCGTGCACGCTCATCTCGTTCATGGTGATCCAGTCGCGGACCCGGTCGCCGAGCCGTTCCACCAGTACGGTGGCGTAGTCGGCCAGGGCGTACGCGGTGTCGCGCGAGAGCCAGCCGCCGGCGTCCTCCAGCACCTGCGGCAGGTCCCAGTGGTACAGCGTTGGCACCGGCCGCACCCCGGCGGCGAGCAGCCGGTCGACCAGCCGGTCGTAGAAGTCCAGCCCGGCCGGGTTGACGGTGGTGGCGTCAGGCAGCACCCGGGGCCAGGCGAACGAGAACCGGTAGTCGTGCACCCCGCAGTCGGCGACGTGCGTGACGTCCTCGGCGTACCGGTGATAGTGGTCGACGGCGACGGTCGCGTTCTCGCCGTGGCGGACCGTGCCGGGCCGGGCGGTGAAGGTGTCCCAGATGCTCGGCCCCCGACCGTCGACATCGGTGGCGCCTTCGATCTGGAACGCCGAGGTGGACATGCCGAAGCGGAAGCCGGCGGGCAGCAGCGGGACGGTGGCGGACACGGGTGCTCCTTCCAGAGGGCGGTACGCCGGGTGCGGGCGGTTCATCCGACGCGGCGCAGTCGGGGCAGGCAGGCCAGGGCCAGCAGCGCGACCCCGGCGGTGCCCAGGTACAGCAGCGGGTAGCCGCCGGCGGAGGTGACGATCGGCGCGGCCAGTACGGGTGCCGCCAGCTGCGGCAGCGAGGCGGCGACGTTCGCCACGCCGAGCATCATCGCCCGGGTCCCGGCGTCGGGCAGGACCTGCGTCATCACCGCCATGTCGACGGCGACGTACAGCCCCCAGCCGGCACCGATGAACACGGTGGCGACCAGCACTGCCGGCAGGTACGGCAGCAGCCCGAGCAGGGCGGTGCCGGCGGCGAGGGCACCGGCGCCAGCGGCGATGAAGCCACGGCGGCGCCGCCAGCGGTCGGAGAGCACCCCGCCGACGGCGGCGCATCCGCCGGCGATGCTGACGTTGACCAGGGTGAGCACCAGCACCAGCGTGCCCGGGTCGTCGACGCCGACCTGGTCGGCCAGGTAGTAGTAGAGGTAGAGCAGGACCAGCGCGTTGACCAGGTTCAACAGGAACCGGATCAGCCAGGCCCAGCCGAAGTCGGCACCCGGGCGCAGCAGCACCTGTAGCGCCGCCGTCGACGGGGCACCATGGCCGCCCGCAGCGACGGTCGTGACGGGGTTCTGGCCCGCAGCGCCGAGGTGCTCAGCCGACGACTCCGCCGTTGGTCCGGCCGACGGGATGTTCGCGATGGTGCGCGCAGTGGACGCGTCCTCGGCCGAGGTGACCCGCCGTGGCGTGGGGTGACTGGTCGGTGACTCGCGGTGCGCCAGCACCAGGCTCACCATCAGGGCGGGGGCGGCTACCGCGAGCGCGGCATAGCCGAGCGCGGTCTCGCCGATCACCACGGCGACCGCCGTCCCGACGACCACCCCGACGATCTGGGCCACTCCGAACAGCGCCCCGACGGTCCCGCGTTGCTCCTCCGGCACGCGGTCGCCGATCATCGCGGCGAGGGCGGCGAGCGGCCCGTTCAGACCGATCTGGACGAGTGTCCAGCCGGTGATCATCACAGGTACGGTGTCGGCGACGGCGAGCACGGCGAGCCCGGTCGCGCCGACGGCGGCGCCGGCCACCAGGATCGGACGACGTCGCCCCCAGCGGGTCCGCAGTCGGTCGGAGACGATCCCCCAGACCGGGTTGGCCAACATGGAGGCGGCCGCACCGTAGCTGGTGACCACCGCCAGGAGAGTCTCCTTGCTCATGGTGGTGTGGGTGGCGAGTTCCGCCGCCTGCTCGGGTAGCAGGATCTGGATCGGGCCGAACCAGCCGGCTGCCACCCCGACCATCGCCAGCACGTACGCCGTGATCCAGAGGGTGCGGACCCGGGGCAGGGTCAACTCCGTCGGAGAGTGTGAGGTCGGCGCTGTCACGGGCCTCCTTTGGTCGATCGTCTGATCCACCAAAGGCGAGCTTAGGAAGTTACCCTCCGGTTCAGCTAGGCCCCGCCCGTGACGATCTTGCAGTTATCGAGGGACATAGCGGACGAATCACATCGATAACTGCAAGATCGTCGCGATCTTGGGGGAGGAGGAGGGGGGAGCCGGCGGGGCAGTAGTCAGGGGATGAGATGGATCCGGACGCGGCGGGCGGTGACCGCGGCATCCTGCAGGACGGCGAGTCGCGGCTCGGGGCACTCCAACAGGTGCGGGTGACGCAACGGCAGCAACGGTGCCAACCGCTGGTCGGCGAGCACGGCGTCGATCATCAGCCGGTCACCGCCGCAGACCAGGGCGCGCACCGGCTCCTTGGCGCCGGCCACCGGCACCACCTCCGACCCGGTGCCACCGGCGCGCGCCGCCGACCCCGGGGCGTACGGCAACAGCACCCGGGCCACGACGTCGGCGGCCCGGCCGGCGGCCGCTGTCGCCTGATTGTCACGTCGGCGGGCGTACCGCTGCTGCGACTGCCCGCCGGCGGCGGTGCGTCCCTGCACGTAGTGGCGCTCCACCTTGGAGGACACGACTGCGGTCCCGTCGACGACGCCCACCGCCACCGCTCCCTTGCGGGCCAGTAGCAGACCGATACGCGGCGGCCGGACCAGCGCGGTGAGCAGGCCGTCGACGTCGGTCACCCCCTCGATGCCCGGCGGCGGCAGCAGGGTCGCGGTGTCGCCGTTGCTGGTCCCGGTCAGGGTCAGGCCGTCCTCGCTGGCACCGTCGTGGCGGCCGTAGAAGCCGTCGAGCCAGCCCCGGATCCGTTCCGGCGAGATCTCCACCCATCGGCCACCGCCGGCCGCCGGCCGCGACTGCGCCGTCGGCCGGGACTGCGCCGCCCGTGCGGGTGCCCGTCGCCGCGGCACGCTCAGCCGCCGGTCACTGCGGGGGAGTCGGCGAGCTCGCTGCCGCGCTGGCTCAACGCCGCCAACCGCGCGGTGAGCTCGTCGACATCGGCCCGGTCGGCGCGGTCGGCCGCGGCGATGTCGGCCAGCACCCTCGTGTAGTCCATGGTGAGTCGACGGTACCGCCGGACGAAGGAGCGGCGCTCGGCGGCCAGGTCACCGCCGGCTGACGTGCCCCGGGTACGGGTACGGGCCAGCGTCCGCTCGACCCGGGTGTAGCCCCGGTCCAGGTCGATGATCTGCTGGGCGAGGGCGGCGGCGGTGGCCGACAACCGGCTGCGGCTGTCCGCCAACTCCCGGCGCCGGGCCAGCCGCCGATCGGCCAGCCGCCCCGCCCGCCAGGCGACCAACCAGATGCTCGCCGCCCCGACGCCGACCGCGAGCAGCGCGGCGGCAGCGATCAGGTAGCGCGGCAGCGACGGGCTGATCGTGCGGGCCCCGTCCGGGACGGTGCCGGCCCGCACCAGCAGGTCGTAGTTGACCACCATCACCTTGAGCGCCTCGACCGGGTCGTCGGCGAACTGGTCGGTGCCCCGGGCGATGGTCGTCTCGGCGACGGCCGCCCGGCCGAAGTTGGCGTCGTCGCGGTCAGGCAGCCAGGCACAGCCGTACGTGTCGTAGCCGTCGTCGTCGACCTCCCGGCTCATCGCCACCGCCACGGTCCCGTCGGCGGCCCGCTCGGTCGCCCGGCAGCCGTCGCGCAGGTCTGCTCCGGGCGCCAGCAGGACGACGACCAGCCGCCGGTTGCCGATGACCCGCTCGGCCGCTGCCTCGTCGAGCTCCACCCCGGGGGCGGCGTAGACCGAGGAGCCCCGGACCTCGCGGGCGATCGGGCCGTCCAGGACGCCACCGGACCACAGCGCCCAGCCGGCCAGCACCAGACAGGCCAGCGTGGCCAGGCCGAACGGCGTACCGGTGAACCGCAGCAGCCGCCTCATCCGAGCCGGCTCCGCAGGTAGACGTCCGGGCGGTAGCCGTCGAGTCCGACCAGCCGGGCGGTGGCGTCCAACTCGTCCTCCGCGTCGTCGAGCAGGGTGTGCACGTGCCGGTCGGGCAGGTCGTCGCCCAACGCCTGGCGGGCCGCCTGCAGTTTGCCGATGCCCCGGGTCAGCGGCGCGTCCGCGGCACCGCCGGCCAGCGCGGACAGCTCGACCGCCAGCGCGGTCAGTCCGGCGGCGCGGGCCGCCGGGGCACCGTACGCGAGGCTGTTGCGGCGGTCACCGGCCGGAGGTCCGGCGGGCAGCACCGCGCGTACCGACAGCGCGAGGAAGAACACCACGCAGGCAGCGAACAGCCACGGCAGGGCGGGCAGCGCCACCCGCAGCGGGTCGAACGGCTGGTACGGCAGCGGGCGGTCGAACAGCCCGGCGTAGCGGACGTCGGTGATCCGGTTCAGATAGGCGCCGAGCACCGTGGCCTGCGGGTAGTCGTAGCGGCTCAGCCGGTCGGCGAACTGGCCGTAGAAGCTGGCCGCCGCGACTTCGGCGAACTCGTCGGCGGACGGGCCGTGGTACTCGATCCAGTTGCCGATCTGCACCACGACCGGGTCGCCGGGGAAGGCCGCCGCCAGCGCCGGGCCGTAGTTCGGCACCGGTTCGCCGTACGGCTGCGCCGGCAGGGCGACCACCCGCAGGGTGCCGTCGGGGAAGGCGGTCGCCGCGGCCTGTCGCGGCACGTCGGCCAGGGTCGCGCCGTCGGCGGCGTGCCACCCGGCGGTACGCAGGTCGCCGACGACCGGCGCGAGTTCCGCCGGGGTCGGGTCCCGCCAGGTGAACCCTTCCTCGTTGGTGGGCTTCGGCTCGTCGGCGAGCGCGGTGATCAGGACCGTCAGCAGGCCGGTGACGTCGCCGGTGGCGAACTGGCCGCGCCAGCTGTCCAGGTCGGTGGAGTACGCCTGGTAGAAGCCGCCGCTGACCTGGGTGCCGATGATCCGTACGGTGGCGTTGTCGACCTCGCGGACCCGGTCGCGCTCCGCCTCGTCCAGGCCGGGCGGGGCGACCAGGATCCGCACGTCGGTGTCGCCGATGGCGGCGGCCACCCGGTCGGTGTCCCAGTCGGCGACCGCGCCCGGCAGCCGGACCACCGGATCGGCCGCGACCAGCGCGGTCATCTCCTCGACCGACGGCACCGTGGCGTCGCTGAGTTCTCCGGCGGAGCCTTCGGTGATCGCCGCGCGGGCCGGCGACTGCCCATAGCTGACGTCGACGCTCTGCCGCTGGGCCAGCAGGAAGGTCGCCAGGACGACGACGGCCCCGCCGAGCGCGCTCCACCGCAGTACCTCGGTCGGCCAGCGGCGCGGTCGTCTCACGGCTGTTGCTCCGGTCGGGTGCCCGCCTGCCACAGCTGGTCGGCGCGGCGGGCGTAGTCGGTTGCCACGTGGGCCGCCGTCGGGCCGCCCCGGTCGGTGGCGAGCGCCTGAGCCCGGGTGAGCAGCTGCTCGGCCTCGGCGACCGGTCGGGGAGCGGCGTCGCGGCTGACCTGGGCGGCGTCGATCGCGGCCCGCGCCGTCGACCAGGCGATCCGCCGGTCCTGCTGGCGCGCCCGGTGCCGGGGCAGCATCGCCGCGGCGAATCCGGCGACCAGCAGTACGGCGCCGCCGCCGCACCACACCAACCAGGACCACCACCCCACGGCCGCGCCACCCCCATGATCGAAAACGTGCTGACCTGCCTGATTGTGCATGATCGCCGCCACCGGGCCGGGCCGCTACCGGGCCGGGCCCGCTGCCGCGCGCGGTGGCCCGGCCGGCCGTGAGCAGGGTCACCGGGGTGCCTGCCCGCCGCCGCCGAGCGGGGGAGATCACACGGCACTAGCCTCCCGGCATGATCGACATCGACTCCGGCCTGGCCGACATCCTGGCCGCCTACCGCACCTGCGAGTTCGCCACCCTGGCCCGCGACGGTACGCCGATCGCCTGGCCGACCGCCGCGTCGCGCCGTCCCGACGGCACCCTGCTGGTGACCACGTCGCTGGCGTTCGCGCAGAAGGCGCTCAACGTCCGCCGCGACGGCCGGGTGGCGCTGCTCTTCTCCGATCGGACGGCGAGCGGACTGCCGCACGACGCACCGGCGATCCTGGTGCAGGGGGCGGCGGTCTGCCCGGAGGAGATCGTCACCAGCCCGGCCGGGCTGGAGGACTACTGGGCGATGCTGTTCGACCGCCAGCCGCACAGCCGCCGCTACCTGACGCCACCGGCCCGCTGGCTGATGGGCTGGTACTTCACCCGGCTGCTGATCAGCATCACCCCGCAGCGGGTGACCACCGTCGCCGCCGACCCGCCCCGCGCCGCCTCCGTCACGGCCGGAACGCCACTGGGGGCCGGGGTGATCGACCGGTTCCCGACGGCGGTGCTGGGCTTCCGGGACGCCACCGGCGGCCCGGTGCTGACCCGGGTCCGGCCGGTCGCCGCCGACGACGCCTGGGCGCTGTCCGGACCGGACGACGGCCGGGCACTGTCCGGACCGGACGACGTGCAGCCGGTGGCCGGACCGGCGAGTCTGCTGGTCCACCGCCACGACGACCGGCTCGACGGGCTGCGCAACGTCCTGCTGCGCGGCGAGCTGACCCGTGGCGCCGACGGTTGGCTGCTGCGTCCGCACCGACTGGTCGACCCCGGCGCGACCGGTACCCTGCGCGAAGCAGTCGGTACACTGCGTGCCGCCCGTCGCCGTACCGCCGGTTACCTCGACCGGCGCGGCCGCACCGCGCCCCCGGTGCACTGGCGGGAGTTCCAGCAGGTCGCCGCGACCGTCCGCGCCGGATAATTCCCCGCTCGTCCCGGTCGGTCCCGGTAACCTGGCCGGGTGCCGCCGACGATCCCCCACGCCGATCCGGGGACGGCGGACACCCGGGGGCCGGTGCGGTACCTGTGGTGGCTGGTGCGCCGCCAACCGTGGCGGGTGCTGCGCGGTGCCGCGCTCAGTACGGTGTGGATGGTCGGCCTGGCCGGCCGGCCCTACCTGGTGGCCCGGGCGATCGACGACGGACTGCGCCCCGGCCGGTGGGCCGTACTGGCCTGGTGGGTCGGCGCCGTCCTGGTCGCCGGGGTGCTGATCTCCGTCGTCGGGGTGCTGCGGCACCGCACCATGACCTACATCCGCGAGGACGCCACCGCCCGCTCCGCCGGAGTGTTGTCGCGACAGTTGGCGCGCATCGGCGCGGTCCTGCCGAGCCGGCTCGCCACCGGTGAGGTGGCCACCGTCGGCGGCACCGACATCACCCACACCTCGCATGTGCTCACCCTGACCGGGCCGGGCGTCGGCGCGGTGCTCGCGTACCTGGTGGTCGCGGTCCTGCTCTGGTCGGTCTCGCCGGCGCTGGCGGCGGTCATCCTGATCGGCGTACCGGTGGTCGCGGCGCTGCTCGGCCCGCTGCTGCGCCGGTTGGACCGGGCCGAGCAGACCTACCGGCGGGAACAGGGCCAGCTCACCGCCCGCGCCGGTGACATCGTCGCCGGGCTGCGGGTGCTGGCCGGCGTCGGCGGCCGGACCCTGTTCGCCGACCGCTACGTCACCGGGTCGCAGCGGCTGCGCGGGCACGGCTACCGGGTCGCGGCGGTCAACAGCTGGATCGAA
This sequence comes from Solwaraspora sp. WMMA2101, assembly GCF_049179175.1. NCBI lineage: Bacteria > Bacillati > Actinomycetota > Actinomycetes > Micromonosporales > Micromonosporaceae > Solwaraspora > Solwaraspora sp. WMMA2101. The sequence goes on from NZ_JBMHMA010000006.1 coordinate 5,539,895, forward strand.
GCGCTCACCGTCACCGTCCCCGGGCTGTTCCTCGCCGCCGTGGTCTGGCTCTCCGCCCGGATGGCGGTCGCCGACGAGATCACCGTCGGTGAGCTGGTCGCCGTCTACGGGTACGTGGCCGCGCTGACCGTCCCGGTCTGGTTCCTGCAGGAGGGCAGCTACCAGTTCATCCGGGGCCGGGTCGCGGCCCGCCGGATCGTGGCCCTGCTGCGGCTCACCCCCGATCCGGTGACCGACCTGCCGACACGGCACACCGTCGCCGCCCCGTCGCGGCCGGCCGGCCTGCACGATCCCGACAGCGGGTTGACCGTGCCGGCCGGGCGGATGATCGGGGTGGCGGCCGACGACCCGGGCGACGGGCAGGCGCTGGCCGACCGGCTGGGCCGGTTCCGCCGGTCCGGCGTGACCTGGGGCGCGGTGCCGCTGGGCGCGGTCGCGCGCGACGAGGTACGGGCCCGGATCCTGGTCGCCGACCACGACGCGTACCTGTTCGCCGGCACGTTGCGGCAGATCCTGCACGGTGCGCGGGCGGACGACCCGGACGCTCAGGCTGCGCGGGCGGACGACCCGGCCGCAGCCGATGAGCAACGGGTGCGGGCGGCGGTCGGGGTCGCCTCCGCCGACGACGTGGTGACGTCGCTGCCGGACGGCCTGGCGACTCCGATCGACAGTCGCGCCCGTACCCTCTCCGGCGGCCAACGCCAGCGGGTCCGGCTCGCCCGGGCGCTGCTGGTGGAGCCGGAGGTGCTGATCCTGATCGAGCCGACCTCGGCGGTCGACGCGCACACCGAGGCGCGGATCGCCGACCGGCTGCGCACCGCGCGGGCAGGCCGGACCACGGTGCTGGTCACAACGTCCCCGCTGCTGCTCGCGGCCACCGACACGGTGGCGTACCTGCGGGGCGGCCGGGTCGTCGGGGTCGGCAGCCACGCGCGGCTGCTGGCCGGCGACCCGGGCTACCGGGCGCTGGTCGCCCGGGGCGGCGAACTGACCGACGCGGCCGGGCGGCAAGACCCGGCCGGCGGGTCGACGGCGACGCTGGGGCGGTCGTGACCGCCTCCGGTCGGCTGCCGGTGGCCGACCCACGCACCGTCCGGCGGGCGACCGGTGAACTGCTCGGCCAGCAACGCTGGGTGGTCGCCGGCATCCTGGTGCTGCACGTCGGCGCGGCCCTGGCCGGCCTGGCCGGGCCGTGGCTGCTCGGCCGGATCGTCGACGTGGTCACCACCGGCGCGTCGGTGGCGGCGGTGGACCGGCTGGCGGCGGCCCTGATCGGCTTCGTCCTGCTGCAGGGGCTGCTCACCCGCTTCGCCCGGTACGTCGGACTGCGCTTCGGTGAACGGGCGGTCGCCCGGCTGCGCGAGGACTTCGTGCACCGCGTCCTCGGGCTACCGGTGTCGGTGGTCGAACGGGCCGGCACCGGCGACCTCGCCACCCGCAGCTCCAGCGACGTCGCCACGGTCGGCACCATGGTCCGCGACGTGGTGCCGGTGGTGGTGATCGCCACCGCGCAACTGGTCCTGCTGTTCGGCGCGGTGTTCTGGCTGCATCCGCTGCTGGGGCTGGCCGGCCTGATCGGCCTGCCGTCGATCGTGGCGGTGACCCGGTGGTACCTGCGCCGGGCCCGGCCGGCCTACCTCACCGAGGGCGCCGCGATGGCCGCGTTGACCGACACGTTGACCACCACCGCCGACGGCGCCCGCACGGTGGAGGCGTTGCGGCTGGGCGACGAACGGATCCGCGCCGCCCGGACCCGCATCGCCGACCTGTGGGCCGCCCGACGGGCCACCCTCGCCCTGCGTTCGGTGTACTTTCCGGTGGCCGAGGCCAGCGTCGCGCTGCCGATCGGTGCCGCGCTGCTGGTCGGCGGGCTGCTGCTGCACCGGGACGCCGTCACCCTCGGCGCGGTGGTCGCCGCCGCGCTCTACCTGCAGCAGGCCGTCGACCCGCTGGACACCATCCTGCAGTGGATCGAACAGGCCCAGCGCGGGCTGGCGTCGTACGCCCGGGTCCTCGGCGTCGGGCAGGTGCCGCCGGAACCGCGCGGCCGGGGCGCCACCCCGACCGGCCGCGAGGTGCGGGTGACCAACCTGACCTTCGGCTACGGCGCCGGCGTCGACGTGCTGCGCGGCATCGACCTGACGGTCGCCGCCGGGCAGCGGCTGGCGATCGTCGGACCGTCCGGGGCCGGCAAGTCGACCCTGGCCCGGCTGATCGCCGGCATCGAGACGCCCCGTGACGGCGCGGTGCGCCTCGGCGGCTGCCCGGTGACCGACCTCGACCCGGCGCAGCGGCGTCGCCGGATCGCTCTGGTCACCCAGGAGCACCACGTGTTCATCGGCACGCTGCGCGACAACCTGCGGTTCGCCGCCCCCGAGGCGTCCGACGCGGCGTTACGGTCCGCGTTGGACACCGTCGGTGCCGACTGGTACGCCGAGCTGCCCGACGGCCTGGACACGGCACTCGGTGACGGCGCGCTCGACCTGTCGGCCGCGCACGCCCAGCAGGTGGCGCTCGCCCGGCTGGTGCTGGCCGACCCGGACATCCTGATCCTGGACGAGGCGACCGCCGCCCTCGATCCGACCACCGCCCGCCGGACCGAGCAGGCGTTGGCGGCGGTGCTGGCCGGTCGGACCGTCATCGCCATCGCGCACCGGCTGAACTCGGCGCACGACGCCGACCGGGTGGCCGTGCTGGACCAGGGCCGGATCACCGAACAGGGCAGCCACGACGAGCTGATCGCCGCCGACGGCGCGTACGCCGCGCTGTGGCGCTCCTGGCACGGCTGACCGGCCGCGGCGGGCGTCGGCCGTACCATCGGCGCAGGTGCCGACGGTGAAGGAGTGGCTGTGCTGGTGGTGCAGGGCCTGCTCGGCCCCGGTGGTCGGCTCGCCGTCTGGGCCGAGGACTCGACGTTGCCGGCGGCGCCGCCCCGGCGGCCGGGGCGACCGCCGCGCCGCCGCCCGCACCCGTTCGCCGCCGGACACGAGGCCCTGACCGCCGTGCTGAGCCCGCTGCTCGGCCCGCTGGCGGTCAAGGCGGTCACCGGCAGTACGGCGGTCCGGCTGCCGACCGTCGCCGGTGCTCCGGTCGAGTCACCGGAGCTGGTGCGCACCCAGTCCGACGCGCCGAGCACCAGGGCGGCCCGCGTCGGCGGCCACGCCGACTGGCTGGTGTCCACCCTGGAGTTCGACGCAGACGAGGCGTTGCCGGTGCTCTGCACCCTGCACGACGTCGATCCGGCCGCCGACGCCGCGCCGAGCGGCGGCCGACCGGAGGATGGTCTGCCGGCCGGGCTGGTGATCGGTGCCGGAGTGCGCCACCTGGCGCTGCTCGCCGGGTTCGCCGCCGAACTGGTCGCCCGGGGCCGGGTGCTGCCCGCCGTGCGGACCGGGCCGGCACCCGGCTCGGCCACCGCCTGCTGGCTGCCGCTGCTGACCGGTGCCGACCGGCGGTGGGCCCGGTCGCTGGCGTTGGCCACCCCGGCGGCGGCGCTGGCCGCCGCGCCGCCCGACACCGGGCACCAACGTGTCGCCGAGGCGCTGGACGCGTTGACTGACGCCGCCGCGCGCGCCGCGCTGCACGGCGTACGGCTGGCCGAAGGTCGGGCCCGGTCCGGGCCGCTGGCCGCCCGCGACGCCTGGCTGACCGCGTTGACCGGACCCCGGCGGGACTTCACCGCTGGAGCGCGGGCCCTCGACGCGCTGGTCACCGAGTTGGAGCAGTGGCAGCGCGACGCGGCCGGCGGCCCGGTACGGGCGCTGTTCCGGCTGCGCGAACCCGACCCCGTCACCGAGGAACCGGTCACCGCAGGTGACGGTGCCGCCGGCCCGGCTGTCGCCGGTGACGGCACCGGTGGCTGGCGGCTGGAGTTCGCGTTGCAGGCCACCGCCGAACCGAGCCTGGTCGTCGACGCCCCGGCGGTCTGGGGCAGCGGCGGCGTACCGGCCCTGGCCCGGCACACCGCCGCGCCGCAGGAGACCCTGCTGGCCGAGCTGGGCCGGGCCAGCCGGCTCTGGCCGGCGATCGACGACGCGCTGCGTACCGCCACCCCGGACGGCGTCGACCTGGACGTCACCGGGGCGCACCGGTTCCTGCGCGACGGCGCGCCCACCCTGCACGCCGCCGGGTTCGGCGTGCTGCTGCCCTCCTGGTGGCAGCGGCCGGCGGCCCGGCTCGGTGCCCGGCTGCGGGCCGGCACCCCGACCGCGCCGGGCACCGTCGCCGTCGACCGCCGGTTCGGCCTGCCCGACCTGGTCGACTACCGGTGGGAGGTGGCCCTCGGCGACCAGCCGCTGACCGAGCGGGAACTGCGCGATCTCGCCCGGGCCAAGACACCGCTGGTGCGGGTACGCGGCGAATGGGTGGAGGTCGACCCGAAGCGGATCGCCGCCGGGTTGGCGCTGCTGCGCACCGGTGGTGCGCTGACCGTCACGGACCTGCTGCGGGTCGCCCTCGACGCGGACGACGACGCGGTGGGACTGCCGGTGCTGGGCATCGACGCCACCGGCGCGCTCGGTGACCTGCTCAGCGGTGAGATGGAGCGTCGGCTCACCCCGGTGGCGGAACCGGCCGGTTTCCGGGGGCAGCTGCGGCCGTACCAGCAGCGGGGGCTGGCCTGGCTGCGGTTCCTGCAGTCCCTCGGGCTCGGCGGGGTGCTCGCCGACGACATGGGGCTCGGCAAGACCGTACAGCTGCTCGCCCTGCTCGCCGCAGACGCACCCGACGCCGGCCCGACGCTGCTGGTCTGTCCGATGTCGCTGGTCGGCAACTGGCAGCGGGAGGCGGCCCGGTTCGTGCCGGAGCTGACCGTGCACGTGCACCACGGCACCGACCGGCCGCGCGGCGAGCGGTTCACGGCGGCGGTGTCCGACGCCCGTCTGGTGATCACCACCTATGCGGTGGCCACCCGCGACGCGACCGAGCTGGCCGAGGTCGGCTGGCACCGGATCATGGTCGACGAGGCGCAGGCGATCAAGAACGCGGCGACCCGGCAGGCCGTCGCGGTCCGGTCGCTGCCCGCCCGGCACCGGGTCGCCATCACCGGTACGCCGGTGGAGAACCGCCTCGCCGACCTGTGGTCCATCATGGAGTTCGCCAACCCGGGGCTGCTCGGCGGCGCGGCCAGTTTCCGCCGCCGCTACGCCGAGCCGGTGGAACGCCACGGCGACGCCGACGCCGCCGGGCGGCTGCGCCGGATCACCGGCCCGTTCGTGCTGCGCCGGCTCAAGACCGACACGTCGATCATCACCGACCTGCCGGAGAAGCTGGAGATGGAGGTGCTGTGCCACCTCACCGCCGAACAGGCCTCGCTGTACCAGGCGGTGGTCGACGACATGATGGGCCGCATCGAGTCCAGCGACGGCGCCGAGCGGCGCGGGCTGGTGCTGGCCGCGATGACGAAACTCAAGCAGATCTGCAACCATCCGGCGCAGTTCCTGCGCGACGGCTCGCACCTGGCCGGGCGCTCCGGCAAACTCGACCGGCTCACCGGCATCCTCGACGAGGTGCTGGCGGCGGGGGAGAAGGCGCTGCTGTTCACCCAGTACGCCGAGTTCGGCGCGATGCTGCGCGGGCACCTGTCGGCGTACACCGGTCGGGAGGTGCTGTTCCTGCACGGCGGGCTGGCCAAGGCCGAGCGCGACGACCTCGTCGCCCGGTTCCAGGACGGCCACGCCGACGGCGCGGGCCGGGCCGGGCCGCCGCTGTTCGTCCTGTCGTTGAAAGCCGGCGGCACCGGGCTGACCCTGACCGCCGCCAACCATGTGGTGCATGTGGACCGCTGGTGGAACCCGGCCGTGGAGGACCAGGCCACCGACCGGGCGTTCCGGATCGGGCAGCGGCGGTCGGTGCAGGTCCGCAAGTTCGTCTGCGCCGGCACGGTGGAGGAGAAGATCGCGGCGATGGTGGCGGACAAGCGCGGCCTGGCCGCACGGATCGTCGGCAGCGGTGAGCAGTGGCTGACCGAGCTGTCGACCGCGCAGTTGCGGGAGCTGTTCGCGTTGGAGGCCGGGGCGGTGGTCGAATGAGCCGGTTCGACGACTACGGCCGGCCCCGGCGGGTCGACGGCGGGCTACGCGCCCGCAGCACCCGGGGCGCGATCGGGCAGTCGTGGTGGTCGCGTCGCTTCGTCGACGTGCTGGAATCGTTCGCGTTGGGTACCCGGCTGACCCGGGGCCGCTCCTACGCCCGGGCCGGGCAGGTGCTCGCCCTGACGGTCGCACCCGGCGCGGTGACCGCCCAGGTGCAGGGTTCCCGGCCCCGGCCGTACCAGGTGCGGATCGGGCTGACGCCGTTCGGCGCACCGGTGTGGCGGCGCATCGAGCAGACCCTGGCCGGTCAGGCGCTGTACAGCGCCCGGCTGCTCGCCGGGGACCTGCCGCCGGAGTTGGAGGAGGTGTTCGCCGCCGCCGGCGCACCGCTGTTCCCCGCCGGGATCGACGAGTTGACGATGCGGTGCAGCTGCCCGGACGCGGCGGTGCCGTGCAAGCACCTGGCCGCGACCTGCTACCTGCTGGCGGAGGAGTTCGACACCGATCCGTTCCAGATCCTGCACTGGCGGGGGCGGGACCGGGCAACGCTGCTGGCGCAGCTGCGGCGGGCCCGTGCCGGCGGTGACGTCACGGCACCGGCACCCGAGGGCGACCCGGCGGTGGCTGACCCCGCGGTGGCCGGTCCCGCCGCGGCCGGCTCGCCGGTCGGTGCCGCGGCGGCACTGGCCGACCTGACGCCGCCGGTGGCGGACGTCGACTTCTGGCGTGCACCGGTGCCGCTGCCGGCCCGGGAGCCGGTCCTGCCGGCCGGCGCCGACCTGCTGCTGCGTCAGCTCGGCGCGCCGGCACCGACGATCGGTGGACCCGGTCTGGTGGAGCTGCTCGGCCGGGCGTACCGGCGGTTCGCCGGCCCGTCCGCCGACGCCGGCCCGTCCGCCGACGCCGGGCCCGCGCCGGACGGCGCGGTCACCAGCGGCGGGCGCGCAGCGCGAGCACCCCGGCGGCGCTGAGCGCGACGGTGCAGATGACGGCAGCGATCCAGCCACCGAAGAGTGCGAGCATCGGGATCATCGCCCACAGCAGCACGCTGGTGACGATGGCGGCCCGGTTGCGTACGGTCGCGGGCTGATCGCCCAGGCGGGCGACGAATTCCGGATCGGTCGTCCGCAGATGGCGGGCGATCTGGTCGAACCGGCGCTGGTCCTCCCTGCTGAGCATGGCGTGCCTTCCCTTCCCGAACTGACCCGACGGTGCGTCGATGCGCCGAGGCGCCGAGGCGTGCCGCGTCGGCTGTCCCGGCGGTGTGTGGTCGCCGGGCGGACGACCATCGGCGCATTACCCATTCGGCTGCGGCCCACTCCGCCCACGTCTGGCGGTACATGCGTGAACCGGCATACGCCGCGCCGCCGCAGGGCGCAGACCCTGCGGCGGCGAGGTGTCGGGAAGGTACGGCTACCCCGGGCGAGGTGAGCGCCGGCAGCGGGGAGGTTCACCCACCGCACCGGCGCTCACCCGGACGAGCACCGTGTCCGGTCGGTCCTGGTTCGGGGGCGCTGTGCCCGATCGTGGCTGCGACCCGATCGCGGCTACAGGGCGCGGCGCAGGGTGGAGACCTGCCGGGGGACGGCGACCGGCACGTGGGCGGCGACCGGCGGCGGTGCGGTGACCGCTCCGGCCGGCGCGGTGCGGGGCCGGGGCAACCGGGGCACCGGGACGGCCGGTGCGGCCAGTTCCCGGGCGTCGACGACGAGCTGCTGTACGGCGTAGGAGTGCGGCAGGTACCAGCCGACCTCCTGCGGGCCGACCGCCCAGCGGACCGGCCCTTCGGGCAGCAGCGTCGGCGGTGCCGGGATCCACGACCCGGACCCGTGCTGGATCACGTCCAACGAGTCGTCGAGCTCGGGTCGCAGCGTGTCGCCGGGGCGTACCAGGAACATCCATCGTCCGGTCGGGGTGACCGCGACCGGACCGCGCAGCTGGCCCTGACCGGGCATCGCGGCACCGCCGCGCAGCCGGAGGGTGCACAGCACCCGCAGGCCGAGGCGGGCCGGCACGTCGAGGACGTCGAAGGCGTGCCCGGTGGCGAGCAGGACCGGGTGGGGGCGGGTACGCCACCAGGCGCTCACCCGGTCGGGCCGGTCGCTGGCGTCGCGTTCCCAGGTCTCCTGCGCCGGGTGGCAACCGAGGATCGGACAGCTGAGCCGGTCGCACCGGAATCGGCCCTTGAACAGAACCGCTCCGGGCGTCACCGGCCAGCCGTGCGCGGCGTACCGCAGCGCGGCACGGCGCAGCCGAAGGCGGCCGAAGGAGGGCGGTTGGACCGTCCACCGCATGATCGAGATTCCCCCAAGCTTTGTGGTCGTGCTGAACGGATGAGACAGCCACGACCGGCGTGGGTCGAGCGGAGGACCCGTTCGACGACACGCCGGAAAGTTTTTTGGCTGCCAGGCCTTTGCAACTTGCATCGAAAACTACGAGCATCTGTGATGGACCTAACGCACTGGCTGTGCGATGAGCACGGTCCGCTGTCCCGGCGTTCGGGGGGATGCCGATTCGACCAGCACAAACGCCGGCACCGGGGGGCGCCGGGTGACCCGAGGGGGGAACAGATGAGCGTGGAGGAGTTACCCATCGGCCGCCGCGTCGCCTACTGGCGAGGCCGGCGGAAGATGTCCCAACAGGTCTTCGCCGACCGGCTCGGCAAGTCCAAGAGCTGGGTCGACAAGGTCGAGCGCGGGGTCCGGAGACTCGACAAGTTCTCCGTGGTCCACGAGATCGCCGACGTGCTCCAGATCGACGTGCAGCTGCTGCTCGGCAGAGACCCGGAACGGCGCCCGGAGAGCATCAGCTGCATCGACCAGGTGGAGGTCGAGGAGATCCGGGCGGCGCTGGAGCGCTACGACTCGATCAGCACCTTCTTCCACCCGGCGGCGGCACCACCGCAGCTGGCCGAGATGCGCAAGGCCACCAACCACGCCTGGCTCACCTTCCAACACGCCAAGTACGGCGTACTGGCACGGGCGTTGCCCCGACTGCTGCGCGACGCCCAGGCGGCCGACGCGCACTACACCAGCGGCGACGAAGCACGGCAGGTGGCGAGTCTGCTGGGCCAGCTCTACCAGATCGCCTCGTCGACCCTGCGCAAGCTCGGCGAGCACGACCTCGCCTGGCTGGCCGCCGACCGCTCGATCGCGGTGTCCCATCGGGCCGGCGACCAGCTGCTGACCGGGGTGGCGACCTGCCGGGTCGGCAACGCCCTGCTCGCCCTGGGCCGCTCACGCGCGGCTTTGGAGGTGAACGTTAACATCGCCAACCGGTTGGCCCCAGGCGACGACCGGTCCAGCACCCCCGAGCAGCTGTCGGTGTACGGGCTGCTGCTGCTGCAGGGGGCCATGGCCGCCGCCCGCATCGGTGACAGCGCCACCGTTCGCGATCTGATCAACGGTGCCGAGGACGCCGCCCGGGCGCTCGGCGAGGACAACAACCACTACTGGACCTGCTTCGGCCCGACCAACGTGCAGCTGCACCGGGCCGCAGCGGCGGTCGAACTCGGCGAGGGTCAGGCAGCGGTGGAGACCCACCGGTCGGTCATCGAGGCACCCGGGTTCAACGCGTTGCTGCCGGAGCGGCGGGCCCACCACATGCTGGACATCGCCCGTGGCTACGCACAGTTCGGCGAACTGGACAAGGCCACCGAGATGCTGCTGGAGGGCGATCGGCTGGCACCGGCCGAGATCCGCTGCCGCCCGGTGGCCCACGCCGTCATGTCCGACGTGCTGCGTCGCACCCGGGGCACCCCGGCCGGCCCGGTCGCCGAGCTCGCCGAGCACATGGGAGTCGGCGTGTGACCAGGTGGACGACAGGAACCGACCGATGATGGTAGAGGTGGTGGCGTGACCCCGGCCGGTGCCCGCACCCTTTATGTGGTCGCCTGCGGCAGCCCAGCCTCCCGACACGTCGGGAGGCTGGTCACCCTCGCCCAGCAACGTGCCTGGCGGGTGTGCGTGGTGGTCACCCCGGACGGACGCAAGTTCGTCGACGTACCGGGCCTGGCCGCGTTGACCGGTCACCCGGTGCGGGCCGACTACAAGAACCCCGGCGACCCCGACGTGCTCCCGGCCGCCGACGCGGTCATCGTCGCCCCGGCCACGTCCAACACCATCAACAAGTGGGCCGCCGGCATCACCGACACCCTCGCCCTCGGCCTGGTCGTCGAAGCCCAGGGCAAGGGCCTGCCGATCGTCGCGCTGCCGTTCACCAACACCGCGCTCGCCGGACATCCCGCCTTCCGGGCCAGCGTCGCCCGACTACGCGACTGGGGGGTACGGGTCCTGCTCGGCGAGGATGTCCTGCCGCTGCAGCCACCGGGCGCCGGGGAGCAGATCATCGACCGGATCCCGTGGCAGCTGACCCTCGACGCGCTCGACGACGAACTGGCCACCGGCTGAACGTCGCGGGCACCGACCGGTAGGTGGGTAAGCTGGGCCGCCGTGGACACAACTGCATCACCACCGGTACGGGCCACCGACGCGCCGCCGGTCCGGGTCGCCGAGGTGATCGCCGCACTTGAGCGGCGGTACCCGCCGACCTGGGCGGAGCAATGGGACCGCGTCGGACTGATCCTCGGCGAACCCGACGCGCCGGTACGCCGTGTGTGGTGCGTCGTCGACGTCGTACCGGAATCGGTCGCCGAAGCGGTCGCCGCCGGCGCCGACATGATCATCGCCCACCATCCGCTGCTGCTGCGCGGCGTCTCGACCGTCGCCCCGACCACGTACCAGGGACGGATCGTCCACCAGCTGATCCGGGCCGGTGTCGCGCTGTACGCCGCCCACACCAACGCCGACGTGGCCAACCCCGGCGTCTCCGACGCCCTCGCCACCCGACTCGGCCTGACCGACCTGCGTCCCCTCGTACCGGCCGCACCCGGCAGCCCGGCCGCCACCGTCGCCGGGCAGGGCTCCGGCCGCATCGGCACCCTCGCCGTACCGCTGAGCCTCGCCGAACTGACCCGGCACGCCGCCGCGGTGCTGCCGCCCACGGCCTGGGGGGTCCGCGCAGCCGGCGACCCGAAACGGACCATCACCACCGTGGCGGTCTGCGGCGGGGCCGGTGGCTCGTTGCTCGACGCGGCGAACGCCGCCGGAGTCGACGCCTACCTCACCGCCGACCTGCGCCACCACCCGGTCAGCGAGCAGGCCTCGGGCGCCGGACCGGCGCTGCTCGACGCCGCCCACTGGGCCACCGAACGACCCTGGCTCGACGACCTCGCCGCCCACCTGCGTACCGACCTGGCGGTCGAGGCGACCGCATCCGACCTCGACACCGACCCGTGGACGCTGCACGTGCCGTCGGCCGGGCGCCCCGTCGTCGCGGCACACGCCGCCGCCACCCACCCATAAGGAGCACCGCCCGTGAAGGCAGACCCGCAAGCCCAGCGCCGCCTGCTCGACCTGCAGGCGATCGACACCGCGCTCGCCCAGCTCGCCCACCGCCGGCGGACCCTGCCCGAGCACGCCGAACTGGACGCCCTGGCCCGGGAACTGTCGGCCCTGGAGGACGAACGGGTCCGCGCCCAGGTCGCCGTCGACGACCTGGACCGTGACATCGCCCGCCTGGAACGCGACATCGAACAGGTCCGCAACCGCAAGGACAAGGACCAGGCCCGGCTCACCCTCGGCTCCGGCCCGGCCCGGGAACTGGAGGCACTGCAGCACGAGATGGCGTCGCTGACCCGCCGGCAGACCGAGCTGGAAGACGCCGAACTGGAGCTGATGGAGCAGCGGGAGACCGCCCAGGCGACCCTCGACGAGGTCACCGGCCGCCTCGACACCGCGCGGCAGCGGCGCGCCGACGTCGAACAGGCCCGGGAACGGGCCCTCGCCGAGATCGCCAGCGAGGAACAGTTCAAGACCTCGTCGCGGGCCCCGCTCGCCAACGACCTCCCCGCCGACCTGGTCACCCTCTACGACAAGATCCGCGAGAACTCCGGTGGGCTGGCCGCCGCCCTGCTGCGTGGCGGCCGCTGCGGCGGCTGCCGGATCGAGTTCTCCGCCACCGAACGGAGCCGGATCAAGTCCGCCGACCCCGCCGAGGTGGTCCGCTGCGAGGACTGCCGCCGGATCATGGTGCGGACCGCCGAGTCGGGCCTGTGAGCAGCGCGATGAAGGTCATCGTCGAGGCCGACGGCGGCGCCCGGGGCAATCCGGGACCCGCCGGGTACGGGGCCGTGGTGCTCGACGCCGGCAGCGGCGCGGTGCTCGCCGAACGGGGCGAGGCGATCGGTGTCGCCACCAACAACGTCGCCGAGTACCAGGGCCTGATCGCCGGGCTGCGCGCCGCCGCCGAACTCGGCGCGACCGCGGTCGACGTACGGATGGACTCGAAGCTGGTCGTCGAGCAGATGTGCGGCCGCTGGCAGATCAAGAACCCGGGGCTGCGTCCGCTCGCCGCGCAGGCCGCCACCCTGGTCCGCGAGTTCGACCTGGTCAGCTTCGGCTGGATTCCCCGGGAGAAGAACAAGCGGGCCGACGCGCTCGCCAACCAGGCGATGGACCGGGCCGCCGGGAAACCGACTCCGGCGACCGATGCTGGGCCGGTCCCGCCGGCCGCCGGTGCTGGTCCGGTCTTGGCGGCCGCCGACGCTGCTGGTCGGGTGTCGCCGGAGCCCGACGCCGCTCCGAAGTCGCCGGAGCTCGTCGGTGAGTCCATGTTCGACACCAGCGGCTCCGGCCCCACCCCGACCGCTTCCTGGGAGCCGCCGGCCACCGCCACCGCCACCCGGCTGATCCTGGTCCGCCACGGCGAGACCGGGCTGAACAAGCAGAGCCGCTACTCCGGGCGAGGCGACGTACCGCTGTCGGAGCAGGGCGTCGCGCAGGCCGCCGCCGCTGCCGCCCGGATCGCGGTGATCCGCTCCGCTGTCGACGTGATCGTCAGCTCGCCGCTGTCGCGCTGCGTCGCCACCGCCACGGCGATCGCCGCGCAGGTCGGCGACCCGCCGGTACGCCCCGACGACGACCTGATCGAATGCGACTTCGGCGAATGGGAGGGCCGCACCTTCGCCGAGGTCCGGGAACGCTGGCCGGCCGAGCTGACCGCGTGGCTGGGCTCCACCGCGCTGGCCCCGCCGGGCGGGGAGTCGTTCGTGCAGGTGACGGCGCGGGTACGTAAGGCGGTGCGGGGACTGCTCACCGCGTACCGGGGAAAGACCGTGGTGGTCGTTTCGCACGTCTCCCCGCTCAAGATCATGCTGCGGGACGCGCTGGGGGCCGGGGACGCGCTGCTGCACCGCCTCTACCTCGACCCAACCGGCATCTCGGTGATCGACACCTGGCCCGACGGCGGGGTAGCCGTGCGCACCGTCAACGACACCGCCCACCTCGCCGGCATCGCCACCCCCTGACCCCCTCTCTTTCCCGACGATCTTGCAGTTATCGCGAAGATTTTTCCGTTATGTCCTTCGATAACTGCAAGATCGTCGGGATCTTGGGCGGGTGCGGGTCACCATGATCCGCGGCGGCTAGGCTCCGACGGGTGGACATCGCCGAGCTGGCCCTGCTCGTCGGAGCAGGACTGGCGGCGGGCACCGTCAACGCGGCGGCCGGCGGCGGCTCGCTGATCACCTTCCCGGCGCTGATCGCGGTCGGGCTGCCCCCGGTCGCGGCGAACGTCACCAACGCGATCGCGGTCTGCCCCGGCTACGTCGCCAGCACCCTCGGCAGCCGCGACGACCTGCCGCGTCAGCGCAAGATCTGGCGCCTCGTGCCGACCGCCGTCGCCGGAGCGATCCTCGGCTGCGTCCTGCTGCTGGTCACCCCGCCCCGGGCCTTCGAGCTGATCGTGCCGTTCCTGGTGATCAGCGCGGCGGCGGTGCTCGGCTTCCAGAACCAGCTGCGGAGACTCGTCGGCGAACCCCACCACCTGCCGGCCGGGCTTGAGCAGTGGTCACTGCAGGCGATGACCTTCTTCTGCGCCGCGTACGGCGGATACTTCGGTGCGGCACTCGGGGTGATGCTGGTCGCCGGACTGGCCCTGGTGCTCGACGAAACCCTCAACGGTGTGGTCGCACTGAAGAACCTGCTCTCGGCGGCGGTCGGGGTCACCACCGTCGCCGTGTTCGCCATCTTCGGCCAGGTCGACTGGCTGGCAGCTGCCGTCGTCGCCCCCGCCACCATCGTCGGCGGATACGTCGGCGCGCGGGTGGTGCGCAAGCTTCCGCCGACCGTACTGCGCTTCGGCATCGTCATCTTCGGCGTCGGCATCGGTGTCCTGCTCCTGGCCCGCGCCCTACGCTGAGCCGCTGGCCCGTGCTCCGACGACGCCGGCCACCCACGATCATGGTCGGATGGCGCGAACGCTGGTGTATCTGGTCCGGCACGGCGAGCAGAGCAGCGACGGGACCGGGCCGGACCCTGGTCTGTCCGAGCTCGGTCGGCGGCAGGCGCGTCGACTCGGTGCCCGGTTGCGTGCGGTGCCGTTCGACGCTGTCCACCACGGACCGGCGGCGCGGGCAGCGCAGACCGCCGAGGAGCTCTCCGACTTCCTGCCGAAGGTCCCGGTGCACGAGTGCCGGTTCGCCGCCGACGTGACGCCGGTGCCGACACCCGGGCGTGCCGACCAGACGGTGCCACAGCGGTACGCCGATTTCCTCGACGCGGTCCCGGAACTGGAGCGCGACCCGGGCGCGGTGCGGGTCCAGGCAGCGGTGAACCGCTGGGGGCGGGTCGGTGACGTCGACCGGTACGAGTTGGTGGTGACGCACAACTTCGTGATCGGCTGGTTCGTCCGGCATGCGCTGGACGCGCCGTACTGGCGGTGGCTCGGGCTCAACCAGTTCAACTGCGGGTTGACCATCGTGCAGTGGCGTGCCGATGCTGCGCCGACTCTGGTGAGCTTCAACGACATCGGCCACCTGCCGCTGGACGAGCGCGGCCAGCCACCGGTGGAGCTGCTCAGCTGAGCAGCACCTGATTGTGGGCGAGCGTCGTGTGGTGGGTGAGTGTCGCGCCGTGGATCTAGAAGGATCTGGCCGGTATATCGACCACAATCCTTCTAGATCGCCGCTGGCCCAGGCCTCGGCCAGCCTGTCGTTCGGCGGTGATCGTGGGCTGCGTACGATTGGTCCTTGGACGGACGAGTCGACCGGGCGGCCGCGTCAGCGGGGGATACGTCCCCTGTTGCCGAGGAACGTCCGGACTCCACAGGGCAGGGTGGTTGTTAACGGCAACCCGGGGCGACCCGCGGGACAGTGCCACAGAAAACAGACCGCCGGGCGGTGAAACGCCAGGTAAGGGTGAAACGGTGGGGTAAGAGCCCACCAGCATCCCGGGTGACCGGGATGGCTCGGTAAACCCCACCCGGAGCAAGGCCAAAAGGGCCGGTGTCGCGAGACGCCGACCTGCGCAGGCGTTCGAGGGCTGCCCGCCCGAGCCTGCGGGTAGGCCGCTGGAGCCTGCCGGCGACGGTAGGCCGAGATGGATGGCCGCCCCCGCTGCGCGACCGGGCAACCGGCGCGTACGGGACAGAATCCGGCGTACAGGTCGACTCGTCCGTCCCACCCAAGTTCGGCATAGATCGCACCACATGCGCTTCGCCGGCTGCGTCAACAGGGCGGGGCATCGGCGTTCGTGCCAGAGCCCTATCGTCGGTGGGGTGTCCGACATCCTGCAGATCGGCTCCCTCGCCGTCCCCGTTGGTGCCCTCGTCGTCTACGCGGTCGGGTTCGTCGTCCTCTACTGGGTCATTCGCCTTGCTGTCCGGCACGCCATCCGAGACGCCGACCGGCGTCGGTCAGGCGACCGGCAGTAGCTCCGAGAGGCGGGTCGGTCGGCCGGGGCTGTTACCGAGTGGCTGGAACTGCTTGACGATCGACGTCGCCGCAGTTAATCTCCTTCATAGCTGAGCATCTATGTACTGTGTGTGATCTGTGCTCCGTCGAGGGCATCCGTCGGCCGGTGACCGGGCCGCCGTACCGACGGTTCACGGCTGTGTGCTCAGCGCGAACGGAACGGCATGCGGCCGACCGCTTCCGGCTGGCTTTCGGTGGCACAGGGCCGGGATCGCCAGCGCATCCGAACGGCATGGGCATTGCCGACGGATCTGTGTACCTCGGGAACAGTGTTCATCTGAGTCAGATTCCGCTGACTTCTGGCCGCTCCATCGCAGTAGAAACAGGAGGCACTTCGTGAAGAACGTTGGGACCAGCGTTTTCACAAGACGCCGTCCACCAGGTACGACGACCGTGCTTGGTGTGGCTGTCACCTTCGCCGCTGTCGGGGCACTCGCCGTGTCCGGCATGTCGGCTGCCGCTGTTCAGGCCCCGGCAGACGAACCAGCGGCATCAGTGTTGGCAAGTTGCGATGACCGGCTGTTCGGCTGGGCGTCAGTGTCGGCGAACGGTGTCGCCACGACGACCGGCGGCGGCAACGCCACCCCGCAGACGGTGACATCGCTTAGCGACCTTCGGCAGTACGCCAACGACTCGACTCCACGCGTGCTACGGATATCCGGTACGATCAGCACTGGGTCGTCGGCCGTGGAGGTCGGCAGCAACAAGACCCTGATCGGCGCAGACTCGAACGCGACGATCCGTGGTGGCATCAACATCAACGGCGGTAGCAACATCATCATCCGCAACTTGAACGTGCAGGGCGGCGGCCAGGGCAGCAGCCCGGCCGACACGATCGCCGCGCGTAACGCCCACCACCTATGGTTCGACCACCTGAACCTGTGGGACGCCAGCGACGGGTTGCTGGACCTCACCCGAGGCGTCGACTACATGACGGTGTCCTGGGTCAAGTTCTGGTACACCAACAGTTCCCACTCGCACAGGCTGGCCAGCCTGGTGGGTGGAGGCTCGACCCACGGCGACACCGACAGCGGAAAGCTGAACGCCACCTACCACCACAACTGGTTCGCTGATCTGGTTGACCAGCGTGGACCACGAATGCTGTTCGGCAAAGGCCACGTCTACAACAGCTACTACAATTCCCCCGGGAACGCGTACGCCATCGGCACCGGATCGTACGCCTCCGTACTCGTGGAGAACAACTACTTCAAGGACATACGGGACCCGCACCGGTTCCAGGACTCGAACCCCACGTACATCACCGCGCGGGGAAACGTCTACGACAACACCAGCGGTCGGCGTGACACAGGCGCCCAGGGTAGTGGCGTCACTCCGTTCACGAACCCGCCGTACAGCTATTCGCTCGACGCGGCAAACGACGTCCCCGGCATTGTCACCGCCTGCGCGGGCCCGAGACTGTCCGGGACGCCGCTGCCGCCCACCACAGCGCCGCCCACCACGGCACCACCGACGACGGCACCACCGACGACGGCGCCGCCGACGACGGCGCCGCCCACCACGCCACCAACGACGACCGCGCCACCAACCACAGGTGCCTGCAGCGCCTCTTACCAGACCGTCAGCTCGTGGCCCGGTGGCTTCCAGGGCGAGGTGGTCGTACGAGCAGGAAGCACAGCGATCAACGGCTGGACCGTCCGCTGGACCCTCGGCAGCGGGCAGACCATCAGTCAGCTATGGAACGGTAGCCTCAGCACCAGCGGTTCCAGCGTCACGGTACGCAATGTGGACTACAACGGCACGCTGCCGGCCGGTGGCACCGCGACCTTCGGGTTCCTCGGCTCCGGCTCACCGTCCTCGCCGTCTCTGACCTGTTCCAGCCCGTGAGATGCCGCTGGGCCAGGTGCCTTCGGCCCATGCCTCTGCCCGAGGCCCTGGCCCAGCAGCGCTCCGCCGGTCACGGACCGTTCGTCCGCGTCGCGTCAGGAGCCGTACGGGGCAGCAGGTGATCGAGTGCCGCGTTCGCGGAAGTACGCCGGACCCGCCGTCTCGAGGACGGCAACCGGGTCTGCTGAGGTCGAGCCGATCCGGACGGATGCCAGCTTCGATCAGTGCTGGTCAGTGCGGCATGAGGTGGCGGGTGAAGAACCGTACCGTGCTGTCCAGCTCGTGTTCCGGGAGCCGGTCGGCGTGCCGGCCCGGGTTGGCGTGCAGCGTCTTCTCGGTCGAGCCGAACGCGTCGAACAGGGCCAGGCTCTGCTCCCGGGGCACCCGTTCGTCGTCCCACTGGATCAGGAACTCGACCGGCACGGTGACGCGAGCCGCAGCTTCCAGCGTGGATGAGGCGGCGGCACCGCCGAGACCGAGGACCGCCGCCCGCACTCGCGGTTCGGTGGCGACGAACGGTACGCCGAGCCCGCAGCCCAGCGAGACTCCCCAGTAGCCGACCGGCCCGGCGTCGAGGTGGTCGAGGACGGCCTGCCACTCGGAAACGGTCTGCTCGGCGACCAGGGCGTGGAAGTCGGCGAGCAGCGCGGCCAGGTCGCTGCCGGAGCTGGCAGCGGCCTGGATCTCGGTGGCGATGCGCTGGTAGCGCTCGTCGGTCGGACGGTCGCCGTGGTTCGGAGCGTCCACGCAGACGGCCGCGAATCCGCTGGACACGAAACGGTGGGCGCGGTGCAGGACACCGGGAGCGGTCTTGTGCTGGCCGCCGCCGTGGCCGATGACGATCAGCGGCGGGCGGTCGGCGCCGCTGCCGGCTGAGGTCCAGAGCACAGCGAGTACGCCGTCGACGGCGAAGTGTTCTTCCTGGATGTTGTGCATGCGCGTACGCGCCTTTCGGGAGTCCCTGCGGGCGCTCCCTAGACCATGCGGGAGAGGGAGTCCCGACCTGTCACAGCGTTGATCGGACTCACCTCCTCGGGCAGCAGTCATGCACGGCGCAGCGATCGTACCGCAATCCACCCCGTCACCGGCGCTCCGCTTTCGGCCGAAGGCGTACCTGCACGTCAGCTCACGGCCTTCTTGACGAGGGCGGCGATGGTCTCTGCGGCCTGCTCGCTGAGCTGGGCGACGGCGAAGGACGTCGGCCACAGGCCGCTGTCGTCGGCGAGGTTGGCCGCAGCGGTGAAGCCGAAGGTGGAGTACGGCTCCTTGTCCGCGTGTCCGCTGCGGAAGAAGCACACGACCTTGCCCTTCCTCGCGTACGCCGGCTGGCCGTACCAGAGCTTCGGGGACAGGTCGGGGGCGTTGGTGGTGACGATGGCGTGGACCCGTTCGGCCAGTGCGCGGTCCGACGGTTCCATCTGAGCGATCTTCGACAGCATGTCGAGCTCCTCGGCGGCTGCCTTGCCACCACGACTGCGGGTCGTCTCCTTCTTGAGTTCTGCGGCGCGTTCCTTCATGGCGGCGCGCTCGCCCTCGGAGAAACCGTCAGTGCCTGCCCTGCTCATCGTGTCGCTCCTTGTCGTTGTCGGGTGTGACCGAGGGTCACGCTAGCCGCGCTGCGGCGGCTGGTGCTTCTCGCTTCCTGATCGGTACAGGCGGCCCGACGCCACGGGGCCCTGCCGGGCGGAAGCCGCCGTCAGCTGGACATTGAGGCGGTTAACCTCCGGTGGTGAGCTCCCCGCCGGACGATTACACAGCGACGTTGCCGCGCAAGCGGATGGGTGCGGCCGTGCTGCTGCGCGACCGTGACGGTCGGATCCTGCTCGTCGAGCCGACGTACAAGGACTACTGGGAACTACCAGGTGGCGTGGTGGAGGCCGACGAGTCGCCGTACGACGCGGCGGTCCGTGAGCTGGCCGAAGAACTCGGCCTGGCGGTCGCTCCCGGCCGGCTGCTGGTGGTCGACTGGGTGCCGCCTCGCGCCGGCCGCACCGAGGGAGTGATGTTCGTGTACGACGGCGGTGTCCTGGACGCATCGCAGACCGACGCGATCCGGCTGCCGCCGCAGGAGTTGCGCAGCTGGGCGTGGTCGACCCTGCCGCAGGCGCAGCAGCGGCTCTCGCCGCTGCTGGCCCGGCGGGCCGCCGCCGCTGTGGAAGCGGCGACGGACAGCGGGACTGTCTACCTTGAGGGCGGGAATCAGGTCGGGGGACCGTAGGGCGCGCGGAGCAACGTCGCGCAGCCCGATCGGTAGAGGCTGTCATGGACTACTCCTCACGGCGCAATCCGACACTCCGCAGGAGGTCCGCTACAGTCCTCGGCCACAGAGCCTCATCCGCGACCTGCTCGCCCCCGACACGCGGAACGCTCTGCCGGGCATCAGGGAAATCGCCACTCACGTCGGTGTGGTTCCCTGATAGGGCGGCGTCAGAGAGGCGATGGCCGCCACCGAGGGCCGAGCATTCCGACCCTCACGAACGATTTGTTGCTGAGGACATCGCTGTCATGCTGTCATGAAGGTGTCAGGAAACTTGCTCAAGTTGTGCCATTCACTTGTATTAATTAGACCCTTACCATCTGGGGTAAGGAATATCCTTCGTCAAGATTGAGGTGTGATGCGTAGGTTAAGTGTAGTTTCTGCTTTTACAATCATGTCGTTGCTCACCTTTCTGATTGCGCCAGCGCATGGCCAAGAGTTGAATCCTAGGGATCAATTTAGTCAGGAGATTAAGAATGATCAGTGCGCTGTCTCTGAGGATTTCAGAGAGGGGGCTTGGTTTTGCCCTTCTCCGGTTAGCTCTAGAGCGTTGAGGATGAAAGCGGAAGCTGGCAATGGTCTATCTGTTGCCAATGGGGTTTGTGCTGCGATTGGGTGCTGGTATATTGGTACCGCCACATATGCGTACTTTGTTGGAAGTGGATCATATGGGTATGGTGGAACGAAGCTCGGTGACACGGACTTCTATATCGAAGACCATTTGATAGGGGGCGGAAATACGCGATCAAGGCCGTTCAGATTCGAATCGACCCGCGCGGTTTACCGCGTTCTCGCAGAAGGTGAACGACTGTACTTCAGTTCGGCCCAGCCTCAGGGTGCTCCAGTAAGTGGAGGTACGTATAATCAGTGGGGATGGTCTGGACCGTATGCTGCGAATCAACTTGTCCAGTGCTTTGGTTCAGCTGGGTATACCGCGTATGAAGCTACTGTTGCCCATGGCGGTATTGTTCATCAGTACAACTGGTCCGATACACAGTACCCCGGCCGATACTACCTGTGGGTCAAAAGCCCTAAGTTCCATCGCCAGAGCAATGGTAACTATCGGTTCGACAGCACTCCGCAGATGGGGTTGAATTGGTATGCATCTGGCTGGAGTAGTTGATACGCTTGTCGTTGCTTCGGTCGTCATTGATCTGAATAATCGCGGCGTCCGTAATATCTACTCCGAGTGAAGGTGTCCAAGTGGCTTGACTTCTCGGTATATGTGTGAGATACCTGGTGCGTGGAGAAGAAGGTGCGAAGAGCGTTCGCTGACTATCTGCCGGAAGACCTGCGGGGGGTTGAGATTGATTCGGCGCTACCAGTTGGGCGACCACGTATTGGTCATGGAATCGTCTACGTCTATCCGCCGCAGCCGGGTAGCGAAGAAGTGGCCTGGCACGCAATGTGGTCGGATCAGTTTCTCGATCCTGACGGGACCGGCAACATCGTAGGGCAGTTGGCAATCGAAGGCGACAGGTTAGTGGTTATTGAATGGGCTCAATCACAACCGGCTGCCCAGAAGTTGGTCTTTTCGGTTGAAGATGGAGAATGGGTAGATTTGTAGAAACAGATTTTGCTGGGTCGCCACATATCGAGCCAGAATGTGGGGATTAGCGAGGTGGTCGAGCATGGCCTCCCAGCCGGATTTCGCTCGGTCTCCGGTGCCGGCCGGAGTATCGATGGGGCGGTACGGGTCCGAGATGTCCGGCGGCGAGCCGGGGCACACTGCGGCGTACAGGGCAGTGGCCATGGCTGGCGTTGGCGTGACCGCGCCGGATACCTGGCGCGGTCACGCATCCGCAACTCGGGCTGGTCTCACTCGCCCCGCAGCGACGTGGTGAAGGACGCCCAAGCGGTGGGGGAGAATGCGAGCACGGGGCCGGAACGGTCCTTGCTGTCCCGTACCGCGATGGCGGCTGCCAAGTTGTCGGCGACCTCAACGCAGTTCCCGTTGCCGCCGGAGCGGCTGCTCGTGCGCCACTCGGCCTTCTCCAGTTGCCAGTTCTTCATCGTCATCTTCCCTTCTCGTCCATGCGGTCGATGGACTTCTTGATCATCCTGACCGACCCTGCTGGGTCGACCGCTGCTGCGCGGAGGTACTCGAACAGCGAGCTGTAGCTGGCGATCTCAGACGGACTCTCCAGGAACATCGCGTTGACCCGGTTCTCGATGTAGACGAGCTCCGGATCATACGGGTCGGGGAAGTCCATCAGGGCGAACGCGCCGTGCATGCCAGCGTGGGCACCAACCTCGTACGGCAGCACCTGGAGGGTGATGTGGGGTTGCTTGGTCATGTCGGCGAGGTGGCGTAGCTGGCCGCGCATCACGTCGACCCCGCCGACCTGGCGATGGATCACGCCTTCGTCGATGATCGCCCAGAGCTTCAGCGGCGTGTCCTTGGTGATCGACTCCTGGCGTTTCATCCGAGCCTCGACGCGATGCGCCACGTCGGACTCGCTGCACTCGGGCAGCACTCCTGCGGTGACGGCTCGGGCGTACTCCTCGGTCTGCAGCAGGCCTGGCACGAACAGCGGCTCGTAGTTGCGGACGCTGCGGGCCTCGGCCTCGAAGCTGATGTAGGCGCTGTACTCGTCCGACAGGACTTCCTCGTACGCCTGGAGCCAGCCCAGCTGGTTCGAGTCCTTGAGCAGGTCCAGCAGCTCTGTGCGCTGTTGCCCGTCGCTGATGCCGTAGAGGTCGAGCAGGGCGAGGACGGTCCGCTTCTGCGGTCGCACCTTGCCGGTTTCGATCCGCCACAGGGTTGCGCTGTTCATGTGGGTCTTCTCGGCGGCGTCTTCGCGGGTGAGCCCTGCGTCGCTGCGCATCCCGCGCAGCTGGTATGCCAGGCGGCGCAGGCGAACAGTCGGCAGGTGCTTGCGCGCGGCCACGTCCATGCTCCCCTCACTCCCTCTCAGTGTGCGGGTCCCGTGTCGGCGGGACAACATCAGGGCATCCTCAAGACTCTTGAAAGCAAGTCTTGCATACGCGATTCATGCTGAGGCAGTATGACACTCGGTGGTCGCATCATGGAGTGTCGATCTACCGACCTGCAGCCAGTGCTCTGGAGATCCGAGCAGGGCTGGAGGGACGCACATCCCCACCCACCTGGGCGCCGGCCGGCGTCGCGGCAAGGAGGCCGGCCGGTGCCCCGACCTGAAGAGGGGGAAGGTCCTCGTGGAAATCGGTGCGCTGATCGGCGCGGTCCTGCTGGGATTCCTGGCTGGACTGTTCGCCTTCAAGGTGAAAGTCAGATGGTGTCCCTGGTGCGGCCGGACGACCTGGCCCGGACCGCCGCCACCGGAGGGAGAAGCACTGTGACCAGGTCATTCGGCCGGCACCGGCCGCCGGTGGTCAGCGTCAACGGCGAGACGTACGAGGGGGACGCCGCGCCGGTCCCGCTGACCGCCGAGCAGGTGGCCCGGGTGCGCTTCCGTACCCGCTGGCGGGGCCTCGACCCACGGCACGTCGCGGCGTACGTCGCCCAGGTCGCCGCCGAGCTACGCCGCCGCGACCAGAGCATCGCCCAACTCGTCGACGAGTTGTCGCTGCTCAAGTAGGCGCTGCGGGACTGGCAGAGCGATCAGGCTCGGCTGCCGTACGTCGGTGAACTCGACATCGACCCCGGCACCTGAGCCGGGTGACGTGCTGGCGATCGGGGCCGCCGCCAGCGTCCAGTTCGCCGGTGACCGGGGCTTCCGGTTCCGGGTCACCGCCGTCGACAAACGCTGGACCTACGCCGACTGGGTGTGGCTCACCGGCTACGTGCTCGACCGCGACGGCACAGCCGTCGACCGACGGGAGATCTTCGTGCAGCGGGACGGGCTGCGCCTACTCTACCGGCGGCAGCGGTGAGCGCCGGTCCGGGGCGACGACGGCCAGTCGTGTCGTCGCCCCGGATCGTTCAGTCGTCCTGGACCGTTCAGCGGGATCAGGGACTGGTGCAGGTCACTGTGGACGGCGTCGACGGCGATCCGGAGCCGAGGAAGCCGAAGGTCGCGGTGCCGGCGGCCGGCAGCGAGCCGTTGTACGACACGTTGCGTACCGTCACGGCGGAGCCGCTGGTGCTCAGCGTGCCGTTCCATATCTGGGTGATGCTCTGGCCGCTGCCGAGACTCCACCCGACGGTCCAGCCGTTGATCGCCGAGCTGCCGGCCCGGACGGTCACCTCACCCTGGAAACCACCCGGCCACGACCCGATGGTCTGGTAGGTGGCAGTGCAGGCACCCGACGGCGGGGCCGTCGTGGGTGGTGCAGTCGTCGGGGGAGCGGTGGTCGGTGGCGCCGTCGTCGGTGGCGCGGTCGTCGGCGGTGCGGTCGTCGGCGGTGCGGTGGTGGGGGACGGGGACGGCAGGCCCGGCGGGACGAGCGGGCAGGTGTTGCGGTACTGCAGCACCCCGGAGGAGTCCATCAGTGGGCAGAGGAACTGGGTGTACCGCAGGTCGTTGTCGAGGAAGATCTTGACCCAGGGGATCATCGTGCGCATCAGCAGCGTGTTCGGCCGGGTCGGGAAGCTGTGGTCCAGCCCGGCGGCCTCGATGTACGCACCTTCGGTCGTCGACGGCAGCCCGTTGTAGAGGTTGCTGACCGACGACGGGGTGGTGACCGTGTCGTATTGTCCGGAGTAGAGCAACGCCGGAACCTGCATGTTGGTCAGGTTCTGCGACGGGGAGAACGGCGTGAAGCCGACCGCGGCCTTCAGTGCTGGCCGCCGCAGCGCCGCGCTGAACGCGCCGCCGCCGCCCATCGAGTGACCCGCGACGGCGAGCCGGTTCGGGTCGACCCGGCTGCGCACCGAGCTCTGCCCGGTGAGGTAGTCCAGCGCGGCCAGCAGCTGGGTGCCCCGGGCGGTGTCGAAGTCGTTGCGGTCGTTGGTCTCGATGCCGATGACGACGAAGCCCTGCGAGGCGAGCCGGGGCCCCATCCAGGCGAGTTCGACGGAGAACAGCGCGGTGTACCCGGGGGAGATGGCGATCGCACCGAAGGTGCCCTGGCTGGTGTCGGTCGGGTAGTAGATCATGCCGCCGTTGAAGCCGTACCCCGGCGGGACGCTGACCTGCGCGGTGGCGAACGGTCCGTTCGGAGCGGCGACGCTCGCCGGGGTCGGGTCCGGACCCCGCTCGTACGGGTTGTCGGCGGCCACCGCCGCCGGGCTGGTCGCGACGATGCCGGCGGCCAGCCCGAGGACGGCCGCCGCTGCCGCGGCGAGCAGCGCGAACGGACGCCGCCGGGCCAGCCGCCGGCCGGTCGGTACCCGGCCGTCGGCAGGCGGTGGATGGGCGATGCCTTATCTGGACATCGGGTGTCTCCTTGACCGTGTGGGGTGCCATCGAAACGATAAACATCGATGTGAACGGTCACGTTACACAGCACGCGGGCTGGTCATCAATCGCCGATCGACTCCGGTCCAAAACAGACACTAGTCAGTACGAGGTCCTGCCGTCGAAAATCTGGCACAGAAATTTCTGCATCAGGACAGCCAGTTGCTCGCGGCCAGGGTGCCGAGCAGCCGCAGCGCTGAGGCGCTGCGATCATCCGCTGCGCGGTACACGATCAGCTGCTGACCAGGGGCTCCACGCACATCGAACGCGTGGTACGTCAACGTCAACTCACCGACCACACTGTGCCGGAACGTCTTCGCCTCATGGGTCTTGCCCCGTACGTCGTTGCGCTGCCACAGCCGGCGGAACTCCGCGCTGGCAGCGCCCACCTCCTCGACCAGGTCGTGGGCCCGCCGGCGGTGCGGGTCGTGACCGAGGGCGAGGCGCAGGTTCGCCACGCACGCCTCGGCGGAGCGGCGCCAGTCGACGAAGAAGGTCCGGCCGGCCCGGTCCAGGAACGTCATCCGCACCAAGTTGTCCGGCTCGGTGAAGTCGGCGTAGAACGCGTCGGCGAGCGCGTTGCCGGCCAACAGGTCGAGCCGACGGTCGACCACGATCGCCGGGGTGTCCGGCCAGGCGTCGAGCAGCTCCCGTAGACCTTGGTCTACCTGCGGGCGGGCCGGTGCCGGGTGTGACGTCGGCCAGCCGGAACAGGTGGTCGCGGGCGTCGGCGTCGAGATCGAGCGCCCTGGCCACGGCATCCAGCACCGACGCCGACGGGTGGCGTTCCCGGCCCTGCTCCAGTCGGGTGTAGTAGTCGACGCTCACCCCGGCCAGCACCGCGACCTCTTCGCGGCGCAGGCCGGCGACCCGCCTGGTGCCGCTGAAGGTCAACCCGACATCGCCCGGCGTGAGCCGGGCCCGTCGGGCCACCAGAAAGGCGCCGAGCGCGGTGGTGGGCATGCCACCCACGCTAACCAGCGCAAGCTCCGGCCATCCAGGGTGCACCACACCCTGGTTACGCCCGGCCTGGTTGGCCGTCGCACCGGCCCGCACGGTGGACAGGTCCCACCCTGCGACAAGGAGCGAACCATGACGTTGTTCAGCGGTGGCGCGGTCGTCACGATGGACCCGACGATCGGTGACCTTGCCTCCGGTGACGTGCTCATCAGCGGCGACCGGATCGTCGCCGTCGGCACGGACCTGCGGTCGCACCCGGAAGCGGCCGGCGCGACCGTCGTCGACACTACCGGCGGCATCGTCTGCCCCGGCTTCGTCGACACCCACCGGCACGCCTGGCAGGCGCAGCTGCGCCGCAGCATCCCCGACGTGGGCGACCTCGGCGAGTACGTGATGTCGACGCTGGCCGGCGTCGCACCCGCGTACACCCCGAACGACATGTACGTCGGCACCCGGCTCGCGGCGCTCACCGCCCTCGACGCCGGCATCACCACGATGCTCGACTTCTCGCACAACTCCCGCACTGCGGCTCACTCGGACGCGGCGGTGCAGGCGCTGGTCGACACCGGCATCCGGGGCGTGCACGCCTCGATGGGTCCACACTTCGGCGACTGGGACAAGCAGTGGCCCGCCGACCTGGTCCGGCTGCGGGAGAAGTTCCACGGCGCCAACGACGCTCTGGTGACCGTACGGCTGGCGGCGCTGGCCACCGACGAGATCGCCGGATCGGCGTTGGCGTACGGGCCGGAGCTGGCGGCACTTGCTCGCGATCTCGGCATCGGTGTCAGCATCGACGCCGTGTTCGGCGAATCCTCGTCGGCGGCGATCGAGAGCTGGGCGACCGCTGGTCTGCTTGGCCCGGACGTGACGCTGATCCACGCCACCGGGCTCACCGGGCGGGCCTGGCGGGCGATCGGCGACACCGGGACCACCGTGTCGCTGGCCCCGACGTCGGAGGCGCAGATCGGGCTGGAGACGGCGGTGCCGGCGATCGACGAGGCACTGGCCGTCGGCGTGCGACCCGGGCTCAGCATCGACGTCGAAGTGGCGCTGGCCAGCGACATGTTCACCCAGATGCGGGCGCTGCACGCGATCCAACGGATGCGCGCGGTGCACGCCGCGTACGGCACGGATCACCCCGTGGGGCAGCGGATCACCACCCGCGACGTGCTGGACTTCGCCACCGCGCAGGGCGCGCGGACCAACGGGCTCGGCGACGTCACCGGCTCGATCAGCCCCGGCAAGCAGGCGGACCTGCTGGTGGTCCGGGCCGACGACGTCAACACGATGCCGCTCAACGACGCGGTCGGCACGCTGGTGCTCGGCGCCGACGCCCGCAACATCGACACGGTCGTGGTCGGTGGCCGGGTCCGTAAGGCGGGCGGCCGGCTGGTCGACGTCGACGTCGACATCGACGAACTACGCCGTACGGTGACCGCCTCCCGCGACGCGATCCGCCGGAGGGTTGCCGGGTAGCGGCGACCTGAACTCGGTCTACCAGGCGACGACGCCCTGGGTGGACGGCTGGATCGAGCCGATCTGCACGTCGGCGATCGGCAACTCGCCGACTGCCTCTTCGCCGTCCAGGCCGACCGTCCGGGCGACCACCGTCGTGCTGTCACCGGGCGCGCCGACCCGTACCGTGGTCGCCACCGCGCAGTCGGTCGACGCTGGGTCGCAGGTGGCCCACTTGACGCCGGCGAACGCGGACTCGCCCGGATCCAGGTCGGTCGCCACCGGCGGCCCGGGCTGCTCAACCTGCTGCTGGGCGACGTCGACCGGGCTGCGGTCGGCGCGTTCGAAGGCCAGTGTCACCCAACCGTCGAGCTGACACGGTGCCGCTGAGTCGTTGGTCAGCGCCAGCATCGCCACCCCGGCCTTCTGGAAGATCACGTCGACGGCCAGGTCGGTGCTGGCGCAGGCGGCCGTACCGCCGTCACCCGGCGCGTCGGATCCGGTGCCGGACAAGTCGGCATCGGCGGTCGGCGCTGCGCTGGCGGTCGGTGACGTGTCGGTGGTCGGCTCCGCATCTGGCGCAGCGTCGCCGCAGGCGGCGAGGGTCAGCGCGGCGGGGATCAGACAGGCCACGGCGGCGGTACGGGCAACACGCATGGAGGGCTCATTCCTCTCGACAACGGGTGGCTGTCGGCGACAGTCACGTTGATCGGCATCGGACCGTACCGCCGGATGTGCCCCGCGACCATGTGCCAGAAACCGGTCACATGCCAGGAAAGCACCACGATGCCAGGTGTGCCAGGTCCTTCGCTCCGCCGGTGGACACCCGCTCCGGCGCGGGCCGATCGTCGACCGGCGCAGCGATGTCGCGGGCGATCCGGCGTACCCCGGTGGTGGCGTCCAACCGTGACGTCCACATCTGCCAGCGGTCCGACCCACGGCCGCGCAGCCGCCGGTCGGCCGTGGCGTCCACATCGGCGGCGGTCGGCTGGGCGGCGAACACCCCGTCGAGATACTCGACCAGGCCGTACCGTCGGCCGCCGCGATCGTCCACCCGATGGCAGTACGCCAGCACCCAGGCGTCCTCGCAGCAGCGTACGGCGTACAGGTCGCCGGCGCGGGCCTCGCCGCGCAGCGCCACCGGCAGCGGCGCCGACCGGGCACCACGCCGCGCCGACACTGAGGTCGGTGCCGGCGGCCGGTCGGCTGGCCGGGGCAGGTGCCCGAACAGCCGCCGCGCCAGCGACTCGGTCACCCCGTCGGCGGCCCGCCAGAACGACAGCGGCGCGTCCACCTCGACCCGGGCGTTCGGCCGCCGGTCCCGCTCACGGGCGGTGGTGAACGCGGTCAGCGTCCCCGGATGGTACGCCGTCTGCAGGACCCCGACGAAGGCGAGATCCTCCAACAGCGACCGGTACGTCCACTTGTCGGCACCGGGCAGCAGCCCGGCTGCCCGCAGCGCCTGCACCGTCCCGCCGGCCCTGGTCGTGGCCGGCAGCGAGCGGATCACGTCGAGGATGCCGTGCAGCACCCACACGTCGTACGGCTGCGGTGCCGGCAGCGGCGGGGTCGCCGACTCCAACGTCAGCAGGTAGCCGCACACGTCGCCGGGCAGCGGTGACCCGGACCGGGCCCGCTGCCACCAGGCGAGCGTGGTGTCGAGGGTCGTCTCGGCGGTCAGGAAGCAGACGTCGCAGCATCGGTCGCCGTTCGGACCCGGATGCGCCGGAATGGTGGTGCCGAGCGCCCACGCCGGCAGCACCGCCCGCCAGCTGCGCGACGCGCTGCCCAGCCCGGCGACGAAGGCGTCGGCGGCGACCCGTTCCGGTACGGCGGCAGCGAGCCGGCGCAGTCCGGTGACCGCGTCGTCGTGGCCGAACCGGCGGAACGTGTTGGGCGTCAGACCGTGTGCGCCGAGGGCGGCCAGCGCGTGCGCCGGGATCGTCGACGGTACGCGGTGGGCGTGGTGCCCGGCGTCGTCGACGTGGCTGTTGGCTGAGGCGTACACCCTGCTCAGCAGTCCCATGATCGCGTCGTCGTCCACGCGCCCCGAGGCTACCGCCGCCGCGCCACCGACTGGGCAGGTCCGCAGCCTGCCCGCCAGACGGGTATTGCGAATGATGAGTATTCCTCTGAGGAATGATTATTCCTCAGAGGTATGAGACTCAAGAACATACCTGCGGGCAGGACGGAGGGCACCGGCTCGCCGTCCCAGCCCGCCGCCCCAGCCAGGTCTGCCGACGGTGGCGGGACGGTCATCGCCGCCGGGGTCGGCGGCGGCCGCCGGGGTGCAGGGCGCGCAGCGCGTTGAGGATCACCGCGACGTCGATGCCTTCCTGGGTGAACGCGCCGGCCACCGGCGGCAGCAGGCCGAACGCGGCGACCACCATCGCCACCACGGCCAGGCCCATGCCGACGGCGGCGCTCTGCACGGCGATCCGCCGGGACCGGCGGGCGATGTCGACCGCGTCGGCCAGCCGGCCCAACTCGTCGACGGCGAGTACGGCGTCGGCGACTCCGGCCGCCGCGCTCGCCCCGGACCCGCCGACCGCCACTCCGACGTCGGCGGCGGCCAGCGCCGGTGCGTCGTTGACGCCGTCGCCGACCATCACGGTGACCGCGTGGGCGGACTCCTCGCGTACCCGGGTGGTCTTCTCCTGCGGCGAACAGCGTGCCACGACGTCGTCGACCCCGACCTGCGCGGCGACCTGCCGGGCGACCTCCGGCCGGTCGCCGGTGAGCATGACCAGCCGGGTGAAGCCGGCCTGCCGCAGCCGGGTGACCGTGGCGGCGGCGTCGGGCCGCACCGGGTCGCGCAGCAGGACCACCCCGGCGGGTACGTCGTCGACGGTGATCCACACCGTGGAGAGCCCGTCGGCTTCGGTCCGGTCCCGGACCGCGCCCGCCCAGTCCGGCAGCGGGTCGTCGGGCTGGCCGACCCGTACCGTCCGGCCGTCGACCCGACCCTGCACGCCCCGGCCGGGATCCTCGGTCACCTCGGTCGGGGCGACGAGCCGCAGGCCGCGTCCGCGTGCCGCCCGGACCACCGCGCCGGCCAGGACGTGCGGGGAGAGCTGCTCGACCGAGGCCGCCAGGCGCAGCAGTTCGGCCGGTTCACCGCCGTCGGGGCCGGTGACGACGTCGGCGGTCTCCGGCCGGCCGGTGGTCAACGTGCCGGTCTTGTCGACCAGCAGGGTACGGGCGTGGCCGAGCTGCTCCAGCGCGCCGCCGTCGCGGACCAGGACACCTCGGCGGGCGGCGCGCGACAGCCCGGCGACGACCGCGACCGGGGTGGCCAGCAGCAGCGGGCAGGGAGTGGCGACGACCAGCACCGCGACGGCGCGGACGAACTCGCCGGAGACGATCCAGCCGGCGCCGGCCAGCGCCAGGGTGAACGGGACGAAGGCAGCGGCGTACCGGTCGGCGAGGCGGACCGTGGCGGCCTTGCCGGCGCCGGCTTCGGCGGCCATCCGCACGATCCCGGCGTACGTGCTGGCCTGCGCCGTTTCGACGGCCCGCAGGCCGAACGCGGAGCCGGCGTTGACCACGCCGCTGGCGATCCGGTCCCCGGCGGCCCGGTGCACCGCCTGCGACTCGCCGGTCACCACCGATTCGTCGCAGGTGGCCGGATCCTCGGCGACGCCGTCGACCGGCACCACCTCGCCGGGGCCGACGACGAGCTGGTCGCCGGTGGCGACGTCGTCGACGTCGACGACGTCCACGGTGCCGTCGGCGGCCCGTCGGCGCGCGGTACGGGGTGCGTGCGCCACGAGCGCCTGCAGGTCCCGCTGGGCCCGCCGCCGCGCGTACGTCTCGAGGGTGTGTCCGGTGGCGAGCATCAGTGCCACCACCGCGCCGGCCAGTGGCTCGCCGGCCAGCAGCGCACCGATCAGCGCCAGTACGGCGATCACGTCGACGCCGACGCGTCGACGCCGTACCGACTGGACGGTCCAGCGCAGCGCGACCACCAGCGCGGCGAGCGTCGCCGCCGCCCAGGTGGCGTCGGCGACGGTACGGTGGCCGGTCAGCTGTACCAGCCCGCCGGCGAGCACCACGATGGTCAGTGCACCCAGCGGGATCCAGTCCCGCCAGCGGGCCCACCAGGAACCGCGCCCCGTCGGCCGGGACTCACACATCGCCACCTCGCACCGGGTCGGTCGTCGCCGTCATGGTGTCAACGACGCCCGGTGGTGTCGGGCAGCTGGGCGGGTGACCGGGGCCCCGTCCGGTCACCCGCCGCCTGAACGTATCCAGCCGACGCCACCGGTGGATGGTGGTGGCGCGGTCGTCGCCGCGACGTCGGATCGCGACGGTGGCACGGTTCGGCGGGTCGGCCGGTTACCGGGTGGAGCGCCTGGACCAG
Organism: Solwaraspora sp. WMMA2101; assembly: GCF_049179175.1. Classification (NCBI taxonomy): domain Bacteria; kingdom Bacillati; phylum Actinomycetota; class Actinomycetes; order Micromonosporales; family Micromonosporaceae; genus Solwaraspora; species Solwaraspora sp. WMMA2101. The sequence continues at coordinate 5,571,939 of NZ_JBMHMA010000006.1, forward strand.
TACATCGCGGTGTCCTTCCCTGATCGTCGCGTACGGCCGGGACGGCCCGCGCGGACGCGACGGTGCGTGGGCGAGGACGTCCCTCTTGTACGGTGTCTGATCTGTTCTCCGTACAGGGTGCCCGGTTCCCGGCCGCTGTGGCCGTGATCTCGTTCATCTCCGTACATCGGCGTACATCGACTAACATCCGTTGTGGAGCGGGGGCCGTCAGGTCGCCGCCGTGACGTCGGGCCGGTGGAGGATCGTGCGAGTCGCGATGGTGCACGGTGTGGACACCCGACCACCGGACCGCCTGCTGCGTGACGCCGCCACTGCCCGTACCGTCGACGATCTTGCCGGCCTGCTGCGTGCCCTGCGGCGTCGGCACGCCCGCCGCGAAGGCCACCGGGTGTTGTCGTACCGGCTGCTGGCCGCCCGTGCCGGCTGGTCGCACACGGCCGTCGCCGAGTACCTCACCGGCAAGACGCTGCCGCCGACGGACCGCTTCGACGTCCTGGTCGGCCTGCTCGGCGCGAGCCCGATCGAGCGGGGTGCGTTGGCCAGCGCCCGGGACCGGGTCGACGAGCAGCGCCGGGGCGTCGAGGTGCCGCTGCCGGTCACGGTTGCGGCCGGTGCCGGCGCGGCCCCGCCGGCCGCCCCCGGCCCCGGCCCCGGCGGCGGTGACCCGGTGCCCCGGTCCGTGCCCCGGCAGTTGCCGCCGGCACTGGCCCGGTTCAGCGGTCGGCAGGCGGAGTTGACCCGGTTGACCGAGTTCGCCGACGCCACCGACGACGACCGGGGCGCCGGTGCGGTACGGGTGGTGGCGGTCAGCGGCACGGCGGGGGTGGGCAAGACCACCCTGGCCGTGCACTGGGCGCACCAGGTCGCGGACCGGTTCCCGGACGGCCAGCTCTACCTGAACCTGCGGGGGTTCGACCCGGACGGTGCGGTGACCGAGCCGGCGGCCGCGCTGCGGCTGCTGCTCGACGGGCTCGGGGTGCCACCGGCCCGGGTGCCGGCGCAGCTCGACGCCCAGACGGCGCTGCTGCGGACGACGCTGGCCGGGCGGCGGATGCTGATCGTGCTCGACAACGCGCGCGACAGCGGGCACGTGCGGATGCTGCTGCCCAGCGCGCCCCGGTGCCTGGTCGTGGTGACCAGCCGCAACCAGCTGACCGGGTTGGTGGCCGCGCACGGCGCGTTCCCGGTGACGCTGGACCTGCTCGACGGGTCGCAGGCGGCCGAACTGCTGCGGCACCGGGTCGGGGTGGCGCGCTGCGCCGCCGAACCGGACGCGGTCGACGAGATCGTGGCGCGGTGTGTCGGGCTGCCGCTGGCGTTGGCGGTCGTCGGCGCAAGGGCGGCGACCGCGCCGCAGATGCCGTTGGCGGCGCTCGCGGCCGAGCTGCGGACCGCTGGCGAACGTCTCGACGCGCTCGCCGCCGACGACCCGGAGCTCGGCGTACGGTCGGTCTTCTCCTGGTCGTACCAGGCGTTGAGCCCAGCGGCGGCGCAGCTGTTCCGACTGCTGGGCAACCATCCCGGTCCGACGATCTGCCTGCCGGCGGCGGCGAGCCTGGCCGGTAGGCCGGCGGTCGAGGTCCGGCGGGTGCTCGGTGAACTGGTCCGTTCGCACCTGCTCGACGAACTGGCCGACGGCCGGTACGGGCTGCACGACCTGTTGCGGGTGTACGCGGCCGAACAGGCCCGTCGGTCGGAGACCGCGGCGGACCGGGCGGCGGCGGTACGCCGACTGGTCGACCATTACACGCACAGCGCGTACCAGGCCGACCGGGCGCTGCAGTCGAACCCGGTGCCGTCGCCGCCGTCGTCGCCGGCGGTGTCCGGGGTCGGTGCCGAGCGGTTCGCCGACGCTGGCGCGGCGCTGGCCTGGTTCGCCGTCGAACAGCCGGTGCTGGTGGCGGTGTTCGACGTCGCGTTGGCGGCCGGACTGGACGCGGCGGCGGTGACGCTGTCCCAGGTGACCTACACCTTCCTGGACCGGCGGGGGCACTGGCGGGATCTGCTGGTCATGCAGCAGGCGGCGCTGGAGGTGGCGCGGCGGCTGGGGGACACGGCGGCGCAGGCGGCGGCGCACCGCAACATTGCCCGGGCGTACACCCGGACGAACTGTCACGCCGAGGCCGAGACCCATCTGCTGGCTGCGTTGACGGTGGAGCAGGGGCGCGGTGACCTGGCGCGGCAGGGACTCACCGAGATGGCCCTGGCCCTGCTGCGGGAGCGGCAGGAGCGCCACCGGGAGGCGTTGGCGCACGGGCGGACCGCGTGCGAGTTGTACGAGGCGGCCGGTGACCTGCGGGGGGCGGGCAAGGCGCTGAACGTGGTCGGCTGGCAGCACGCCCGGCTGGGCGAGTACGCCGAGACGCTCAGTTGGTGCGGTCGGGCGTTGGAGGTGCTGCAGGGGTTCGCCGACCGGCCGGGGCTGGCCAGCACCTGGCACAGCCTGGGGTACGCGTACCAGCATCTCGGGCATCCGGACGAGGCGGCCGCCTGCTACCAGGAGGCGCTGGCGTTGTTCCGGGGGCTGGGGGACCGGCACCTGGAGGCGCTGGTGCTGAGCAGCCTCGGGGAGATCGGCGCGCAGACCGGCGACGTGTCGGCCGCGCGGCGGTGGTGGTCGGCGGCGGTGGAGATCCTCGACGGCCTGCAGCATCCGGACGCGGAGCCGATCCGGGCGAGGTTGACGCGACTGCGGGGTTGACGGGGGGTTGACGGCGGTCGGCCCCGGTGCCACCATCAGGCCTCGATGTTTGCGCAAACATTACCGACGTGACCCGAGGTCGAACGCAATGGCAACCCCACCGACACCTCCCCGGACGGCCGCCGCCGCCGGTGGCGTCCGCCGCCGGCCCCGCCGGCGACGTCCCCTGGCCGGCTGGCAGTTCGTCGGTCCGTTCATGCTGGTCTTCGCGCTCGTGTTCATCGCGCCGATCGGCTACTCGATCTACCTGAGCCTGTACCGCCGGCAACTGATCGGCGGCAACTCCTTCGTCGGCCTGGACAACTACCAGCGGGCGCTGACCGACCCGCAGTTCTGGTCCGCGTTCGGCCGGGTCGGCCTCTTCCTCGTCGTCCAGGTGCCGATCATGCTGGCCATCGCGCTGCTCGTCGCGCTCGCCATCGACAGCGGCCGGCTGCACGGCAAGAGCTTCTTCCGGGTCTCGATCTTCCTGCCGTACGCCGTACCGGCCGTCGTCGCCACCCTGATGTGGGGCTTCATGTACGGCGACCGGTTCGGCCTGGTCGGCAACATCAACGACGCGTTCGGCACCGCGTTGCCCGACCCGCTGCGCCCCGACCTCGTCCTGATCGCCATCGGCAACATCGTCACCTGGGAGTTCGTCGGCTACAACATGGTGATCTTCTACTCGGCGCTGCGGGTCGTGCCGGCCACTCTCTATGAGGCCGCCGAGGTCGACGGCGCCAGTCAGCTGCGGGTCATCCGGTCGATCAAACTTCCGGCGATCCGGGGCGCCCTGGTCATCGCCACCATCTTCTCCATCATCGGCAGCTTCCAGCTGTTCAACGAACCGAGCATCCTGCAGCACCTGGCACCCAACGCGATCACCACCTACTTCACCCCCAACCTGTACGCCTACTCGCTGAGCTTCTCCGGCCAGCAGTACAACTACTCGGCCACCGTCGCGATCGTGATGGGCCTGATCACCATGGCCATCGCGTACGTCGTCCAGCTGCGCGGCATGCGGGAGGGACGCTGATGTCCGCCATCACCAGGGTGCGCCGGCCCGTCCGCAGTGTCACCCTGACCCTGCTCACCGGCATCGTGCTGGTGTACAGCCTGATCCCGCTGGCCTGGCTGCTGATCAACGCCACCAAGTCGCAGCAGGGCCTGTTCTCCTCGTTCGGGCTGTGGTTCGCCGACGACTTCGCCCTGTGGGACAACGTCGTCGACACGCTCACCTACGACGGCGGGATCTTTCTGCGCTGGCTGGGCAACACCATGCTGTACGTGGCCGCCGGCGCCGGCGGCGCGACCCTGCTCGCCACCCTCGGCGGGTACGGGCTGGCCAAGTTCGACTTCGTCGGCCGTAAGGCGGTCTTCGCGATCGTCATCGGCGCGGTCGCCGTACCCGGCACCGCGCTGGCCGTGCCGACGTTCCTGATGTTCAGTCAGCTCGGCCTGACCAACACCCCGTGGGCGGTGATCATTCCGTCGCTGATCACCCCGTTCGGTCTCTACCTGATGTGGACGTACGCGGCCGAGGCCATCCCGGACGAGCTGCTGGAGGCGGCCAGGATGGACGGGGCCGGCGAGTTCCGCACCCTGTTCCAGATCTGCCTGCCGATGCTGGCCCCCGGCATTGTCACCGTCGCGCTGTTCAGCATGGTCGCCACCTGGAACAACTACTTCCTGCCGCTGATCATGCTCAAGGACCCGGACTGGTACCCGCTGACGCTGGGCCTCAACGCCTGGAACGAACAGGCCGCCACCGCCGGTGGGCAGCCGGTGTTCCACCTCGTCATCACCGGGTCGCTACTGACCATCCTGCCGCTGTTGGCGGCGTTCCTGCTCCTGCAGCGCTACTGGCAGTCGGGTCTGGCCGCCGGCAGCGTCAAGGAGTGACCACCCTCCCATCACCTGTGAAAGGGACACTCATGAAAGGCACCACACTGCGGGCGGTCGCGGCCGCCGCAGCAGCAACCCTGGCCCTGGCCGGCTGCGGCTCCGGTGACGCCGACGAGGGCGACGGCGGCGACCAGGTCTCGGCCAGCGACGTCACCGCGGCCCTCGAAGCCGGCGGTGAGATCACCGTCTGGGCCTGGGAACCGACGCTGACCGAGGTCGTCACCGGTTTCGAGGCCAAGTACCCCAAGGTAAAGGTGAACCTGGTCAACGCCGGCACCGGCAACGACCAGTACACCGCGCTGCAGAACGCGATCGCCGCCGGTGACGGGTTGCCCGACGTCGCGCAGATCGAGTACTACGCGCTGCCGCAGTTCGCCCTCGCCGAGTCGGTCACCGACCTCACCGCGTACGGCGCCGACGGCCTTGCCGACACCTTCACCCCCGGGCCGTGGTCGTCGGTGAACACCGGCGGCGGCATCTTCGGCCTGCCGATGGACTCCGGCCCGATGGCGTTGTTCTACAACAAGGAGGTGTTCGACCGTCACGGCGTCGCCGTCCCCGCCACCTGGGACGAGTACGTCGACGCCGCCCGCAAGCTGCACCAGGCCGACCCGCAGGTCTACATCACCAACGACGTCGGTGACGCCGGCTTCACCACCAGCCTGATCTGGCAGTCCGGCGGCCAGCCGTTCCAGGTCGACGGCACGTCGGTGGGCATCGACTTCACCGACCCCGGCTCGGCCCGGTTCGCCGCCATCTGGCAGCAGCTGATCAGCGAGGACCTGCTCGCCCCGGTCAGCCCGTGGAGCGACCAGTGGTACCAGGGCCTGGCCAACGGCACCATCGCCAGCCTCGCCACCGGGGCCTGGATGCCGGCGAACCTGATCTCCGGCGTCGCCGACGGCTCCGGCAAATGGCAGGTCGCCCCGCTACCGCAGTGGGAGGCCGGTGGCACCGCCAGCGCGGAGAACGGCGGAAGCTCGCTGGCCATCCCGTCGGCGGCGACCAACAAGGCTCTCGCCTACGGCTTCATGGACTACGCCAACGCCGGTGACGGGGTGCAGATCCGGGTCGACGGCGGTGCCTTCCCGGCCACCACCGCGCAGCTGACCTCGCCGGAGTTCCTCGGCACCGAGTTCCCGTACTTCGGCGGGCAGAAGGCCAACGAGATCTTCGCCGAGTCGGCCGCCAACGTCGTCGAGGGCTGGTCCTACCTGCCGTTCCAGGTCTACGCCAACAGCGTGTTCAACGACACCGTCGGGCAGGCGTACGTGTCGGACACCCCGCTCGCCGAGGCGCTGACCGCCTGGCGTGACACCTGCGCCACGTACGGCACCGACCAGGGTTTCACCATCAGTTGATCCGTGCGGCCCGGCACCGCCGCGACGGCGGTGCCGGGCCTGCGGCGTTCCCACCCCGACCAACGAGGAGAAGTACGTGGCATTCGGCGTCGACTACCGCTGGCTGCGTTGGCCCGGCACCGGCGGCCCCCGGATCGGCTACGGCGCCGACTACAACCCGGAGCAGTGGCCCCGGCACGTGTGGGACGACGACGTCGCGGCGATGCGGGCCGCCGGCGTCAACATCGTCTCGCTGGCCATCTTCTCCTGGGCGCGGCTGCAGCCCGGCCCCGGCGAGTTCGACTTCGCCTGGCTCGACGACATCATGGACCTGCTGCACCGCAACGGCATCGCCGTCGACCTGGCCACCGCGACCGCGTCACCGCCGCCCTGGCTGACCGCCGCCCACCCGGAGATCCTGCCGGTCGACCGGCACGGCGCCACCGTCTGGCCGGGTGCCCGGCAACACTGGCGACCCACCTCACCGGTCTTCCGGACGTACGCGTTGGCGCTGGTCCGGGCCATCGCGCGGCGTTACCGCGACCATCCGGCGCTGACCGCCTGGCACGTCTCCAACGAACTCGGCTGCCACAACGTCTACGACTTCTCCGACGACGCCGCCGAGGCGTTCCGGGCGTGGCTGCGGGCCCGCTACGGCGACATCGACGCGCTCAACCACGCCTGGGGCACCGCCTTCTGGTCGCAGCGGTACACCGACTTCGCCCAGATCCTGCCGCCCCGGCAGGCCGCGTCGTACCCGAACCCGACCCAGCAGCTGGACTTCAAACGGTTCTCCTCCGACGCGCTGCGCGAGCACCTGCGCGCCGAACGCGACATCCTGCGGGCGGTCACCCCCGACGTGCCGGTCACCACCAACTTCATGGTGATGGGGGAGTCGTCCGGGATGAACTATGCCGACTGGGCGGGTGAGGTCGACTTCGTCGCCAACGACCACTACGTGCACCCCGGACCGCAGGCGCTCGACGAACTCTCCTTCTCCGCCAACCTGACCGGCAACCTGGCCGGCGGCCGTCCCTGGTTCCTGATGGAACACTCCACCAGCGCCGTCAACTGGCAGCCGGTCAACCTGGCCAAACGCGACGGTGAGCTGGCCCGCGACTCACTGACCCACGTCGCGCACGGCGCCGACGCGGTCTGCTTCTTCCAGTGGCGTCAGTCGGCGGCCGGTGCCGAGAAGTACCACTCGGCGATGCTGCCGCACGCCGGGCGCGACAGCGATCTGTTCCGGGCCGTGACCGCGCTCGGCCGTACGCTGTCCGACCTGTCCGGTGTCGCCGGCACGCCACGCACCCCGGCGCGGGCGGCGATCCTGTTCGACTGGGAGTCCTGGTGGGCCTGTGAGCAGGACTCCCACCCGACGTCGCGGCTGCGCTACAAACAGGAGGCGCTCGACTGGTACTCGGCGTTCCTCGCGCTCGGGATCCGGGTCGACGTGCTGCCGGCCGCCGCCGACTTCAGCGGCTACGACCTGGTGGTCGCCCCGATCCTGCACCTGATGCCGGCGGCGCTCGCCGAGCGGCTGCGCGGTTACGTCGACGCCGGGGGTCACCTGGTGACCACCTACTTCTCCGGCATCGTCGACGAGCACGACCACATCTGGCTCGGCGGCCACCCGGGGGCGCTGCGGGACCTGCTCGGTGTGCGGATCGAGGAGTTCGGTCCGCTGCCCGACGGTGAGCAGGTGCTGCTGGACACCGGCGCCTCCGCGACGCTGTGGACCGACCGGATCACGGTGACCGATCCGCAGGTCGAGGTGCTGGCGGCGTACCGCACCGGCGAGTACGCCGGCCGCCCGGCGATCACCCGCCGGCCGGTCGGGGCCGGCTCCGCCGGCTACGTCTCGACCCGGCTCGGTGCCGCCGGGCTGGTCGACGTCCTGGCCCGGTTCGCCGACGCCGCCGGGGTCGGCAGCGAACTGCCGGAGCACCTGCGGGGCCGGGTCGAGCTGGCCGTCCGGGGGGAGTACCGGTTCCTGATCAACCGCACCGACGAGCCGGTGGCGTTGACCGACCTGCCCGGCGAACCGGTGATCGGGCCGGCGGAGACGTTGCCGCCCCGGGCGGTCGCGGTACGGGCGGTGTCAGTGGCGCACTGACCGGGCGTGGGACCCGGTCAGCGCGCCGCCGGCACGGGTCGGGTGCGCCGCCGGCACGGGTCAGCGCGCCGCTGGTGGGGCGGCGGTGCTGGCCCGGACCACCAGATGGGTCGGCACCAACGTGGTGCCGGTCTGCGTGGTGCCGGTGCGGACCTGCAGCAGCGCCGCCTCGACGCAGTGCCGGCCGACCTCGGCGAAGTCCTGGTGGACGGTGGTCAGCGGCGGGATGAACGAGCCGGCTTCGGCGATGTCGTCGAAGCCGACCACACTGACGTCGCGCGGCACCACCCGGCCGCGCTCGTGCATCGCCCGCAGCACGCCGAGCGCCATCTGGTCGTTGGCGACGAAGACCGCCGTACAGTCCGGCTCGTCGGCCAGTTCCAGGCCGATGCGGTAACCGGTCCCGGCCGACCAGTCGCCCCGGCGCAGCGGCGGTACGTCCCGGCCGGCGTCGACCAGCGTGGCCCGCCAGGCGGCGGCACGGCGCTCGGCGGCGTACGACTCCGACGGGCCGGCGACGTGCCATACCGTACGGTGCCCGAGGTCGAGCAGGTGTCGGACGGCCTGCCGGGTGCCGTCGGCCTGGTTGGTGTCCACGACCCGGTAGCGCTGCCCGGCGTCGGAGTCGACGACCACGACGTGCACACCGGGCGGCAGCACGATGGTGCTGGCGTCGAGCAGGTGCACTTCCATGATCACGATGACGGCGTCGACCGCGAGCTCGCCCAACCGGGTGAAGGCGCCGAGGACCCGGTCCTGGGTGGGGGCGGCGACCGGGATCAGGGTGATCACGTACCCCTCGGCGGCGGCGTGGGTGGCGATCGCCTCGACGGTACGGCTGTTGCCGGTGGTGGAGAGCGTGAACGTGATGACGCCGATGGTGCGGAACTCGCCGTACTTGAGGGCGCGGGCGGCGCTGTTGGGCCGGTAACCGAGCTGGCGCATGGCGGCGATCACCTGCTCGCGGGTGCTGGCCACGACGCCCGGATGCCCGGTGGAGACCCGGGACACGGTCTGCGCGGAGACACCGGCCAGCCGGGCGACGTCCGCCATGGAGACCCGACGGCGTTGCACCCGGGGCCGGTCGTCACCGGCGGACCCGGCCGGTGGTTCGGTGTCGCCCCGTGACGGGTCGGGGCGGGAAGGGCTCATCGGATTCCTTCCGTTCCTTTCTCATTGGTCGTCGCCGGCGCCTGACGAACGATCGCCGTCGGCCGGTCGTGACGCCGGTGCCGGTAGTGGCGCTGACACTATCAGTGGAGACGATGTTTGCGTAAACATCCCTTCCTGTTCCAATACGTGCTGCCGGCACTGTGGCCGCGGGCCGGCAGTCGCGATGATTGCAGGATGCTGGCCACCCCCCACGCCCTGCTGCTCGACTTCGGTGGCGTCCTCGTCGACGCCCCGGCCCGATCCCCGCAGCCGACCGGACTCGCCGACCGACTACGGGAGCTGACCGGCGGCCGGATGACCGTCGAGGCCATCACCAGGTCGCTGACCGACGGGCGGCGCGCGTACGCCGCGTGGCGTGACCGGGTGGGCGAGCAGGACCGCCCACGGGAGTACGGCCACCGGCAGGTGTGGGAGGAGTTCCTCACCGTCGGCTGGCCGGCCGAAGCACGCGACGCCGTCCTGGATCAGGCGACCCCCTTGAGTTACCAGTGGACCCGGCGGCCGGACTGGGCGGTCCGCCCAGGGATCCGCGAGGCACTGGCCACCGCCGCAGAGGCTGGCCTGCCGCTGGCGATCGTCAGCAACACGCTGTGCGGTGCCGCGCACCGCGACTTCCTCGCCGAGGTCGGTCTCGGCGACCGGTTCGCCGTGCAGATCTACAGCGACGAAGCCGGGGTACGCAAGCCCAACCCGGAGGTCGCCTGGCTGGCGGCGCGGGCGATCGGCGTACCGGTCGAGCGCTGCTGGTTCGTCGGCGACAGCCCGGCCCGGGACGTTCCATGTGCCCGGCGCGCGGGGGCCGGTGCCGCCGTGCTGATGGTGTCGGAGCGCACCGCGCGGGAACGCGGGCTGCCCGACGGCGTACCGGACGTGACCGTCGAGGACGGACACGGCCTGCGCCGGCTGCTCGACCAGTCGAGGTGACCCGGCGAAGGGCCCGCCCGGTCCGGCGACGCGTGTCACCGGCGGTCGCCCCGGTGTGTCGTCGCGAATTGCAGTGCCCCCTGCTCGAGGTCGGCTGCAGCTGGCGGATGATCGGCGGAATCGCAACGAATCCCTTGTGTGGCAAGCATTATCCGTAGCATTGACCAGTGGTCATCGCGATTGAGCTGGGCTAATGCAATCGCTCTACCATGGAGGCATAGCACTTTTTTGGGCGAAACGGTGGCGCTTGGTTGATTTTCCGTGCACAGTGTTCTCATGAGCGACAGCGGACCTGATGGCGGGTACTTCTGGTGCCTGCGTCATCAGCGCGTGGAGTCCGGGGCGGATCTGTGTGCCGCCAAGTACCGGCTCGGTCCCTACGCCTCGAAGGCCGACGCTGAGCAGGCGCTGCAGCGGGTGTCGGAGCGCAACGAGGAGTGGGACGCCGAGAACGCCCGCTGGACTGGGGAGCAGGGCTAGGCCGGTCCGTCCCGATCGGGTCGGATCTGGAGACTCCGTTGTCTCCTAAGGAGACAAATCCACAGGAAGTCCGCAAGGAGGAGAAAGACATGGTTGTTGGCACCAAGGCCACGACCCGCCCCGCCACCCGGCGGGCGTCGAGCACCGGCACCTCGTCGAGAACGACGTCCGCGCGGTCGACCGGCACGGCCAAACGCACCACTGCGGCGCAGACCACGGCGACCGCGAAGAAAGCGACCGCGAAGAAAGCGACCGCGAAGAAGACAGCACCGAAGAAGACCACGGCGACCGTGAAGAAGACGGCGCCGAAGAAGACCACGGCGACCGCGAAGAAGACGGCGCCGAAGAAGACCACGGCGACCGCGAAGAAAGCGACCGTGAAGAAGACAGCGCCGACGAAGACCACGGCGACCGCGAAGAAGACGGCACCGAACAAGACCACGGCGACGAAGAGCGCGACCGCCCGCAAGACCGCTCCGGCGAAGAAGGCGACCGCCAGCGGCCCGACGACCAAGCGGGCCACCGCGAAGTCCACGACCGGCCGCAAGTCCACCGCGAAATCCGCCACGGCCAAGCGGTCGACGACCACGAAGGGCACGTCGACTCCGGCCAAGGGCACCACCGGCCGGGCCGGTAAGAAGGTCGCCGGGGCGGTGGCACGCACCGCCGGCCGGCTGCAGCAGGTCACCTCGCCGAAGAACGCCACCCCGGCGCAGCGGGGCACCGGCAAGAAGGCGGCGGCCAGCCGGACGACCGCGAAGAAGACCACCAGGAAGGCCGGTACGCAGACCGCCCGCAAGGCCGGTCGCTGACCGTCCCCGACCGCGTCACCATCGGTACGGGGCGCTGCCGTCGGGGCACCGCGGTAGCGCCGTACCACCGGTGGTGACGGCCTGCTAGGAATGGTCCGTGCCGCTCCCACGTCTGACCGCGCCCCGGATCGACTTCGGCGCGCTGCGCCGCGAGCTGGAACTGCCCACCGCGTTCCCGCCTGCGGCGCAGCGCGAGGCGGACGCGGCGGCGGCCCGCGTACCGTTGCCGGACACCGACCTGACCGACGTCCCGTTCGTCACCCTCGACCCGCCCGGGTCGCGTGACCTGGACCAGGCGATGTGCCTGGACCGCCGGCCCGGTGGCGGCTTCCGGATCCGGTACGCCATCGCCGACGTCACCCCGTTCGTCGCCGATGGCGGCCCGCTGCACGCCGAGACCTGGCGTCGTGGCCAGACCATCTACCTGCCCGACGGCACCATCCCACTGCACCCGGCCAGCCTGAGCGAAGGCGCCGCCAGCCTGCTGCCCGACGCCGTGCGGCCTGCCGTGGTGTGGACCCTCGACCTGGCCGCCGACGGTGATCTCGTGGCCGCCCGGCTGGAGCGGGCCCGGGTGCGCAGCCGGGCCCAGCTGGACTATCCGTCGGCGCATGCCGCGCTGGCCGCCGGTCGACTCGCCGACCTCGCCGCACCGATCGCGCTGTTGCCCGAGATCGGCGAACTGCTGACCGCGCGGGCGGTGGCCCGGGGCGCGGTGACCCTGCCGTTGCCCGATCAGGACGTCGAGTCCGACGGGGACGGCTGGCGCCTGGTCCTGCGACCACCCCTGCCGATCGAGGAACACAACGCGCAGATCTCGCTGCTGACCGGCATGGCCGCCGCCGGCATCATGCTGGAGGCCGGGACCGGACTGCTGCGTACCATGCCGGCACCGCAACCGGCGGCGGTGGCCCGGTTGCGAGCCGCCGCCCGCGCCCTCGGCGTCTGGTGGCCACCGGGCGCGGCCGTCGGTGACGTGACCGCCGGGGTCGACCCGGCCCAGCCACGCGGTGCCGCTTTCCTCGACCACGCCGCCGAGTTGCTGCGGGGCGCCCGGTACACGGCCTTCGCCGGTGAGCCGCCGGCCGAGACCGGCCACGGTGGCGTCGGGGCACCGTACGCGCACGTCACCGCGCCGCTGCGCCGGCTGGCTGACCGGTACGCCACCGAGGTGTGTCTGGCGGTGACCGCGGGACGGGAGGTTCCGACGGCGATCGTCGAGGCGTTGCCCCGGCTACCGGAGGTGATGGCCGGCACTGACCGGACCGCCGGGGCCGCCGCCCGCGCGGCGGTCGACCTGACCGAGGCGGTCCTGCTGCAGCACCGCCTCGGTGCCGAGTTCGACGTCGCGGTGCTGGACGCGGACCCGGGCAGCGCCACCCGCGCGCCGCGCGGCACCGTCGCCCTCGACGAACCGGCCGTCATCGCCCGGTGCGTCGGCGCACCGCCGGTGGGCGAGCGGGTCCGGGTCCGGCTGGTGACGGCCGACCCGGCGAGCCGGCAGGTGCTGTTCCGCTACCCGGCCGACGCACCCGCCGAGGGACCCGCCGGCGCACCCGCCGAGGGACCCGCCGGCGCACCCACCGAGGGACCCGCCGGCGCGCCGGCCGGCACCGCCTAGGCTACGCGCCGTCGCGATGCTGGTCAGCGTGGGTGGAACGCGTCACGGGAGCACCCACGACGTGCCCCGATGGGCAAGGATGGCCTGATGGGATACGACGCCAGCACACTGCCCGACGTCATGGGGCTGACGGTCGGCATCATCGGCGGCACCGGCGACCAGGGGCGCGGGTTGGCGTACCGGTTCGCCCGGGCCGGCCAGCGGGTGCGGATCGGCTCACGTGACGCGGCCCGCGCCGCCGCCGCCGCCACCGAGATCGCCGCCCTGCCCGGGGTGCCCGCCGACACCATCAGCGGGGGCGGCAACGACGAGGTCTGCGCCGACTCCGACGTGGTGATCATCGCGGTGCCCTGGGAAGGGCACGAGGCCACCCTCGTCGCGTTGCGCGAGCAGCTCGTCGGCAGGATCGTGGTCGACTGCGTGAACCCGCTCGGCTTCGACAAGCAGGGGCCGTACGCGCTGCCCGTCGAGCAGGGCAGCGCCGCGCAGCAGGCCGCCGCGTTGCTGCCGGACTCGCGGGTCTGCGCGGCGTTCCACCACGTCAGCGCACCGTTGCTGGCGGATCCGGCGATCGACCGGATCGACCTGGACGTGCTGATCTGCGCCGAGGACCGCGACGCCGTCGCGGTGGTGGCGGCGTTGGCCGCCCGGATTCCGGGGATGCGGGGCATCTACGCCGGCCGGCTGCGCAACGCCCACCAGATCGAGGCGTTCACCGCGAACCTGATCGCGATCAACCGACGGTACAAGACCCATTCCGGGGTACGGGTCACCGAGGTCTGAGACCGTGGCGGCGGGGCCGGCTCCCCGGCCCCGCCGCGACGGTCGGCGGTGGTCGGCGCGCCGTGCCCAAGCGGTCGGCGCACCGTGCCGCGACGGTCAGAAGGTGTGCTCGGCGGCGGGGAACCGGCCGCCTCGGACGTCGTCGGCGTACCTGCGGGTCGCGTCGGCCAGCACTCCGGCCAGGTCGGCGTAGGTCTTGACGAACCGCTGGGTCGGCCCGGAACGCATCCCCGCCATGTCCTGCCAGACCAGCACCTGCGCGTCGGTCTCCGGGCCGGCGCCGATGCCCACCGTCGGCACCGGCAGGTCGTGGGTGACCCGTTTGGCGACCTCGCCGGGGACCATCTCCAGCACCACGGCGAACGCGCCGGCCTCGGCCACCGCGTGCGCGTCGGCGACCACCTCGTCGGCGGCGTCGCCGCGCCCCTGTACCCGGTAGCCGCCGATGGTGTGTTCCCGCTGCGGGGTGAAGCCGATGTGCGCCATCACCGGGATACCGGCCCCGGTGAGCGCCGCGATCTGGTCGGCGACCCGCCGGCCGCCCTCGAGTTTGACCGCGCCGCAGCCGCCCTCCTTCATGAACCGCACTGCGGTCCGTAGCGCCTGGGTCGGCCCTTCCTCGTAGGAGCCGAAGGGCAGGTCGCCGACGACCAGCGCGCCCCGGGTTGCCCGGACCACGGCCCGGACCAGCGGCAGCAGTTCGTCGACGGTGACCGGCACGGTCGTCTCGTGGCCGAAGACGTTGTTCGCCGCGGAGTCGCCGACCAGCAACACCGGAATGCCGGCCTGGTCGAAGATCGCGGCGGTGTACTGGTCGTACGAGGTGAGCATGGCCCACCGCTCGCCGCGTTCCTTCGCGGCGATCAGGTCACGGGTGCGGACCCGGCGGCTGACCGGGCCGCCGTAGAGCGCGACCACCTCGGTGGGCTCGGCAGCCGGCAGCCCGGCACCTGGCGTCGATCGGGACATCGTCGTCTCCTCTCACCCTCGTGGCCGCGGTCGCGGTCCCCGGGGTACGCACCGATCGTGCCACCGCCCGCACCGACGCGGAGAGGCTTCAGTGCAGGAATTCACACCTCATCCGGGTGTCAGCCGTCACCGGGCTCACGCCACCGGTTGGTGATCGGCAGCCGGCGGTCCCGGCCGAACGCCTTGATGGAGATCTTGGCCCCGGGCGCGGACTGCCGGCGCTTGTACTCGGCCAGATCCACCAGCCGCAGCACCCGGTCCACCAGCTGCGGGTCGTGCCCGGCGGCGATCAGGTCGTCCCGGCCGGCGTCGCCGTCGATGTATCCGCTGAGCACCGCGTCGAGCACCGCGTAGTCGGGCAGCGAGTCGGTGTCGAGCTGCCCGGGGCGCAGCTCGGCGCTGGGCGGTTTGGCGATCGAGTTCTCCGGGACGGGTGGTTCCTCGCCGCGCCGGAGAGCGTCGTCGTTGCGCCACCGGGCCAGCCTCCACACCAGGGTCTTCCACACGTCCTTGATCGGGTTGAACCCGCCGACCGAGTCGCCGTACAAAGTGGAGTAGCCGACCGCGAGCTCGCTCTTGTTGCCGGTGGTCAGCACCAGGTGACCCTCCTGGTTGGACAGCGCCATCAGGATCACCCCGCGCACCCGGGCCTGCAGGTTCTCCACCGCCAGGCCGGACAGCGAGATGTTGGCCAGGAACGGGTCCACCATCGGCTGGATCGGCTCCACCCGGTAGTCCAGCCCGGTCCGCTTGGCCAGTTCGGCGGCGTCGGCGCGGGAATGCTCGGAGGAGAACTGGCTGGGCAGCGACACCCCGACGACCCGGTCCGCGCCGAGCGCGTCCACCGCGATCGTCGCCACCACCGCCGAGTCGATGCCGCCGGACAGCCCCAGTACCACCGAGGAGAAGCCGTTCTTGCGGACGTAGTCGCGCAGGCCCAGCACCAGCGCCGACCAGATCTCCGCCTCGGTCGGCAGCGGCGCGGCGATCCCACCACGGGCCGGGTTGCCGCCCGGGTCCGGCAGCGGGCCACCGATCGTCACCCGGTCGATGTCCATCCCGTCCTCGGCGGCGGCCTCCCCGGCGTCGGTCGTCGCGGTGGCGGCGTCGACGTCGCGCGCCGGGGCGTCGGCGGCCGGCAGGTCGAGGTCGTGCAGCAGCAGGTGCTCGACGAACTGGGGCGCACGGGCCAGCAGGGTGCCGTCCGCCGCGACGATCATCGAGTCGCCGTCGAAGACCAGTTCGTCCTGCCCGCCGACGAGATTGACGTACGCGACCGTTGCGCCGGCCTCGGCGGCGCGGCGACGTACCAGCGGCAGGCGGGCGTCGTCCTTGTCCAGCTCGTACGGTGATCCGTTGACCGTGACGACCAGGCCGACGCCGGCCCGCCGGGCGGCGGTGAACGGACCGCCGGCCTGCCACAGGTCCTCGCAGATGGTCAACGCCACGTCGACGCCGCCGACGCGGACGACGGTCAGCGCGGTGCCCGGCACGAAGTAGCGGTCCTCGTCGAAGACGCCGTAGTTGGGCAGGTGGTGCTTGAGGTAGGTGGCGACGACCGTACCGTGGTGCAGCACCGCGAGGGCGTTGCGCGGCCCGCGACCCGGGTCGGCCTCGGCGCTGATCGCCGCCGGTCCGTCGGCGTCGAGGTAGCCGACCAGCACCGGCACCTCGCCGAGGCCGTCGGCGGCCAGGTCGGCGGCGAGCCGCCCGATGGCGGTACGGGAGGCGGCGACGAACGACTCCCGGAACACGAGGTCCTCGACCGGGTAGCCGGTGAGCATCATCTCCGGGA
Organism: Solwaraspora sp. WMMA2101; assembly: GCF_049179175.1. NCBI lineage: Bacteria > Bacillati > Actinomycetota > Actinomycetes > Micromonosporales > Micromonosporaceae > Solwaraspora > Solwaraspora sp. WMMA2101. The sequence continues at coordinate 5,588,540 of NZ_JBMHMA010000006.1, forward strand.
AGACGACCAGTTGGCCGCCGGCCTCCACCGCCGTACGGGCGGTGTCGCGGACCAGCCGGGCGTTGCCCGACAGGTCGCCTACCGTCGGGTTGACCTGGGCGAGAGCGATGCGCAGCGTCGGCATGACGCTATCTTCCCCCACCGGTGCGGCAGTCAATCGCACCGGCGGCGGGCAGCGTCACCGGGGTCACGCCACCGCCGCAGGGGTCACCGGTGTACCGCAACGGTCACCCGGCGGTGTGCCGCAGCAGCGGGGCCGCCGGATCCACCTTGGCGGTGGCCCGGGTCAGCAGCGCGGCGGCGTCACCCGGTGCGACCGCGCCGACCGGGCCGAGGTGGCGCACGGTGGCGAGCAGGCCGTCGTCGTGGGCCAGCGCGAGGTAGCCGGTCTGCGGTCCGGGGCCGTCATCCGTACGGTCGGTGACGCTGATCAGCAGCGACCAGGCCGTGCCGACCGGCACCCGTTCCCGGCGGTGCACCCGGACCGTCACCGGGGTGCCGTCGTCGAGGTGGGCGGCGAAGCTGACGCAGCGGCTGGCGACGGTGTCCCAGTCGGCGGCGGCGGCGCCCGCCGCCACCGGATCCAGCAGGGTCAGCGACTGGCGCAGCGTCGCGCCGTCGGGGCCCTGGTACCGGGCCACCAGCTGATCAGTGGCGGGGCGGTCGCCGTCGGCCGCCGGCGACCAGGGGCGTTCGAAGAGCCGGCGGCAGCCGGTGTCGCCATCGTCGTCAGCGGTGGGGGTCGTGCCGCCCCCGCCATCGGTCGTGGTCGGGCCGGTCGCGGTGACGGGGCGGTAGCCGGTCGGCAGGTCGGCGGCGGCGAGCAGGACGGCACCGGGATCGGGCTGGGTGGCGACGACGCGCGACGGCGTGGTGACCGGATCGTCGCCGGGCGGTGCGGCAGGGGGTACGCCGACCATGGTGCCGACGGCCAGTCCGGCGGCGAGCCCGCCGCCGAGGGCGGAGCGGCTCATCGCGTAACGGGTCAGTGCCGACCAGTTGGTGACCGTACGGTGGTATCCCGGTACGCGGTGCGGCCGTTGCATTAATATCCCCTTTCGTGCCGATTGGGACTAACGCGCCGGAACGGTGTGGGTTGTGGGTCGGCCCCGGCACGTGCGTGACCGGAGTGGTCCCGTAACGTCGGCGTAACGAGGTCGGGAAAGACTGGGCTGCTCAGGTGGGAGCCGACAGCACCTGGTCCTGCGTTGGAGGGCACCAGCGCGGAGAATGGAACCGGTCCGGGCAGACCAGTGTCACGAGGGGTAGACGTGGACCGTCAGCAGGAGTTCGTGCTCCGTACTCTGGAAGAGCGCGACATCCGTTTCGTTCGGTTGTGGTTCACCGACGTGCTCGGCACGCTCAAGAGCGTCTCGGTCGCGCCGGCTGAGCTCGAGGCAGCATTCGAAGAAGGCATCGGCTTCGATGGCTCCGCCATCGAAGGTTTCGCCCGGGTCTTCGAGTCCGACATGGTCGCCATGCCGGATCCCACCACTTTTCAGGTGTTCCCCTTCGAGGGCGGCGTCAGTGGCGAGAGCGCCCGGATGTTCTGCGACATCCTGCTGCCCGACGGTACGCCGTCCTGGGCCGACCCCCGGCACGTGCTGCGCCGGGCCCTGTCGCGGGCGGCGGACAAGGGTTTCACCTTCTACACCCACCCCGAGATCGAGTTCTTCCTGCTGGAGAGCAGCCCGACCGACGGCTCCACCCCGGTACCGGTCGACTCCGGCGGCTACTTCGACCACACCACGCACGCGGTGGCCCGCGACTTCCGCCGCCAGGCGGTGCTGGCCCTCGAGCGGATCGGCATCTCGGTCGAGTACAGCCACCACGAGGTCGCCCCCGGCCAGCAGGAGATCGACCTGCGCTACGCCGACGCGCTGACCACCGCCGACAACATCATGACCTTCCGGCACGTGGTGAAGGAGGTCGCCCTGTCGCACGGCGTCGCGGCGACCTTCATGCCCAAGCCCTTCACCGACCAGCCCGGCAGCGGCATGCACACCCACCTGTCGCTGTTCGAGGGTGAGCGCAACGCCTTCCACGACGCCAGTGACCCGATGAAGATCTCCAAGGTCGCCAAGGCGTTCATCGCCGGCCTGCTGGTGCACGCCCCCGAGTACACCGCCGTCACCAACCAGTGGGTCAACTCCTACAAGCGGCTGTTCCCGCAGGCGCTGCCGGACCGGATCACCGAGTCCCCGGCGTACGTGTGCTGGGGGCACCTCAACCGCTCCGCCCTGGTGCGGGTGCCGGCGTACGGCAAACCGAACTCGGCCCGGGTCGAGGTCCGGTCGCTGGACTCGGCGACCAACCCGTACCTGGCCTTCGCGGTCATGCTCGGTGCCGGCCTGAAGGGCATCGAGGAGGGCTACGAGCTGCCGCCCGGCTCCGAGGACGACGTGTCGGCGCTGTCGGCGGCCGAGCGCAAGGCGATGGGGTACGAGTCGCTGCCGGAGAACCTCTCCGAGGCGATCGAGGTGATGTCCCGCTCGGAGCTGGTCGCCGAGGTGCTCGGCGAGCACGTCTTCGACTTCTTCCTGCGCAACAAGCGCTCCGAGTGGGAGCAGTACCGCCGCGAGGTCACCCCGTACGAGCGTCGACGCTACCTCGGGGCGCTCTGACCGTACGGCCGCCGGGCTGACGCCGGCCCCGCGCCAGGGCTGGCGCGGGGCCGCTATCGTCCCTCCCGACACTGCCGCCGCCCCGGCGGCGGAAGGGGAGGGACGTCGCGTGTGGGAGGACCTGCTCAGCGGAGCCTGGCAGAGCATCGTGTTCGGGGTGGTCGGCATCGCGCTGATGGCCGCCGGTTTCGTGGTGGTCGACTGGCTGACTCCTGGGAAACTGCGGGAGCTGATCTGGGTGCAGCGCAACGCCAACGCCGGACTGCTGCTGGCCGCCAACCAGCTCGGCGTGGCCGGGATCGTCTTCACCGCGATCCTCACCAGCTACCCGTCGTTCGTGAAGGGACTCGCCTCGACCATCCTGTTCGGGCTGATCGGTCTGGGCGTCATGGCGCTGGCCTTCGTCGTGCTGGACTGGCTGACCCCGGGCCGGCTCGGCGTGGTGATCTGCTCCGACGAACCGCACCCGGCCGCCCGGGTCAGCGCCGCCTCCCACCTCGGTGCAGCGCTGATCGTCTGCGCCTGCATCACCTGAGCTGAGCCGGCTGCCAGCGACGTCAGCTGAGCCGGCGGTGCGGTGCCGACGGCTCAGGCCGGCCGTACCGCCGGCTCGACCGTCAGCGTGCCGGCCACGGTGTCCAGCGTGGCCGGCACACCGAGGCCGACGGTGCGTGGTGTCTGTCCGTGCCCGAGTGGCAACCCGCCGAGCACCGGTACGCCGAGATCGCCCAGCCGTTCGCCCAGCACCTGCGCGACGTCGACCCCCTGCCGGTCGGCGCAGCCGGTGAACTGCCCGAGCGCGACCCCGGCCAGGCCGGCCAGCACGCCACTGCGGCGCAGCTGGGTCAGCATCCGGTCCACCCGGTACGGCGGCTCACCGATCTCCTCGACCAGCAGGATCGCGCCGGACAGGTCGGGCAGGTCCGCCGTGCCGACCGAGGTGGCCAGCAACGACAGGTTGCCGCCGAGCAACGTGCCGCTCGCCCGACCCGGTACGGCGACCGGTGCGCTCGCCTCCAGAGGCGAGCGGGCGACGACCGTCGGCGCGGCGCCCATCACCGCCGTTCGCAGCGACTCGGCGGACTCCGCCGGGCACCGCTGGTCGTCCCAGGCCACCACCGGGCCGTGCACGCCCGCCAGACGGGCCGTCCGCCACAGCGCCAGGTGCAGCGCGGTCACGTCGGAGTAGCCGCAGACGACCTTCGGATCCCGGCGTACCGCCGCCGGGTCGAGCCGGTCGGCGATCCGCTGGCTGCCGTAGCCGCCCCGGGTGCAGAAGACACCGCGCACCGCCGGATCGGCGAGCGCCTCGACGAGGTCGGCGGCCCGCTGCTCGTCGGTGCCGGCCAGGTAACCGTGGCGGCCCAGCGCGTGCCGGGCCAGCCGGGGCCGCAGCCCCCAACCGGCCAGGACCGCCATTCCCCGCTCGACCTGCTCCGCAGCCACCGGGCCGGCCGGCGCCACCACCCGGACCTCGTCACCGGGGCGCAGCGCCGGCGGGCGCAGCACCCCGCCCGTCGACAGCAGACCGGTCACCCGGTCAGGGTACGCGCCGGCGTCGGCGGGCGCGTACGAGTGGCGACCGGGGCGGCGCCGGGTACCACCTGCCGCCGTACCCGCCGCCGATTGGATAGCCTCGACCCGTGGGTAGCGCGCTGGTGATCGAGAACGACCCGACCGACGACCTGCGACGGCTGGGGGAGTGGCTCACCGAGGCCGGTCTGCCCGTCGAGGTGCACCGCCCGTACGCCGACGACCCGGTCCCCGCCGACCCGGCCGGGTACGCCGCCGTCGTGGTCCTGGGTGGTCGGCCCAGTGCGGTCGACCCCGGTCCGGACGCCGGCTGGCTGCCAGCGGTGGAGGGGCTGCTGCGCAAGGCCGTCCGCCAGCGGATCCCGACGTTGGCGATCGGGCTCGGTGCCCACCTGCTGGCCACCGCGCACGCCGGCACCGTCGAACGTAGCGCGGCCGGGCCGGAGATCGGGCCGGCCCTGGTCGGCAAGCGGGACGCCGCCGGCACCGACCCGCTGTTCCGGTACGTGCCACTCGCCCCCGACGTGCTGCAGTGGCACATCGACGAGATCACCGAGCTACCGCACGGCGCGGTGCTGCTGGCCGCCTCCACCCACTACCCGCACCAGGCGTTCCGCCTCGGCGACCGGGCCTGGGGGCTGCAGTTCCACATCGAATGCGACCGCGACATGATCAGCGCCTGGGCCGCCGGCTCCACCGTCCTGGCCGAGCTGCGGCTGCCCGCCGACGTCGTGGTGGACGCCTGCGTCGAGGTGCTCGGCGACATCGAGGACGTCTGGCAGCCGTTCGCCGCCCGGTTCGCCGCGCTCGCCCTCGGCCAGCTGCCGGGTGCCGACGTCCCCCGGACCCTGCCGCTGCTCGGCGGCCAGGGGCACCGATGAGCAGACCGACCAGCGCCGCCGGCAGACTCGCCCGGTACGGCTTCGACGTCACCGGCACCGGCACCGTGCGGGCCGACGACCTGCTCGGTCCGGACGGGCTGCGACTGTGGGACGCGACCGCCCAGCAGCCGGTGGACCCGCCGGCGGGTGAACTGCTCGCCGCGCTGTCGCGGGCCGCCGATCCGGACCTGGCGTTGCGGCAGCTGCACCGGCTCGTCGAGGCGGAGCAGCGGCACCGCGCCGACGACGCCGCTTCGCCCGTACTGGCCGCCCTGCACGCCGACGCCGGGCTGCGTCGGCGGCTGATCGCCGTGCTGGGGGCGTCGTCGAGCCTCGGTGACCATCTGGTCGCCAACCCGCAGCAGTGGCTGGAGCTGGCCACCGGCGGCAACGGCGTCGCCCCGTGCGCCGACGGCAGTCTCGACCTGGGGTCGGCATGGTTCGGCGAACCCACCGGCCCTCCGGCGATCGCCGGGCTGCGCCGGGCGTACCGGCTGGCCCTGCTGCGGATCGCCGCCGCCGACCTGACCGGCGGGCGTGGTCTGGAACAGACGATGGCCGCCCTCTCGGCGTTGGCCGACGCGACGCTCGGCGCCGCCTACGACATCGCCGTGGCCGAGCTGCCGGCCGGAACGCCGGTGCCGCGCCTGGCGGTGGTGGCGATGGGCAAGTGCGGCGGCGACGAGCTGAACTACGTCTCCGACGTGGACGTGATCTTCGTCGCCGCCGACGACGCCGACCTGACCGTGGCGACCACGCTGGCCACCCGGCTGATCCACATCTGCGGGCTGGTGGCCTGGCCGGTCGACGCCGCGCTGCGGCCCGAGGGCAACCGTGGGCCGCTGGTGCGGACCCTCACCAGTCACCTGGCGTACTACCAGCGGTGGGCCCGTACCTGGGAGTTCCAGGCGTTGCTCAAGGCGCGACCGGCGGCCGGGGACCGCGACCTCGCGCAGGAGTGGATCGGGCTGCTCGCGCCGCTGGTGTGGCACGCCGCCGAACGGCCCGAGGCGGTCGAGGACGTCCGGGCCATGCGGCGCAGGATCATCGACAACGTCCCACCCCGGGAGCTGGAACGGGAGATCAAACGCGGCCCCGGCGGCCTGCGCGACATCGAGTTCGCCGTCCAGCTGCTGCAGCTGGTGCACGGCCGGGTCGACGAGACGCTGCGTACCCCGGGCACCGTGCCGGCGCTGCGCGCCCTGGTCGCCGGCGGCTACGTCGGGCGGGCCGACGGGGAGGCGCTGCTGCGCGGCTACCGGTTCCTGCGCGGCGTCGAACACCGGCTGCAACTGCAAGGGCTACGGCGTACCCACACGGTGCCGGCGGACCCGGCCGCCCTACGGTGGCTGGCGCACGCCCTCGGCTACACCCCGACACCGGGGGCGTCCGCCGTCGAGGCGTTCCGGGCCGACTGGGTCAGCCACGCCACCGAGGTACGCCGGCTGCACGCCAAACTCCTGTACCGGCCGCTGCTGGAATCCGTCGCCCGGGTGCCGGCCGAGTCGCTGCGGATGACCCCGCAGGCGGCCCGCCGTCGCCTGGAGGTCCTCGGCTTCGCCGACCCGGCCGGGGCGCTGCGGCACCTGGAGGCGCTCACCGGCGGGGTCTCCCGGACCGCCGCGATCCAACGCACCCTGCTGCCGGTGCTGCTGCAGGAGTTCGCCGACGCCCCGGAACCCGACCGTGGCCTGCTCAGCTACCGCCAGGTCTCCGACAAACTCGGCAGCACCCCCTGGTACCTGCGGCTGCTGCGCGACGAAGGCCCGGTCGCCGGCCGGCTCGCCCGTACCCTCGGCCTGTCGCGGTACGTCGCCGACCTGCTCGCCCGCGAGCCGGAGGCGCTGCGGATGCTCGCCGTCGACGCCGAGTTGGCCCCGCAGAGCGCGGCGAAGCTCGCGGCGGGGTTCGCCGCCGTGGCCGCCCGACACCTCGGTACCGGCGGTGGGCAACCGGTTGACGGTGTGCCGGCCGTCCGCGCGGTGCGCGCCCTGCGCCGGCGGGAACTGCTCCGGCTGGCCTGTGCCGACGTACTGCGCAGCGCCGGGTCGTTGGCTCCGGACCGCGACGACGTGGGCCCGCTCGACATCGCCGCGATCGGTGCCGGGCTGTCGGCGGTCACCGACGGTACGCTCGCCGCCGCGCTGCAGGTGGCGACCGCGACCGTACCTCCGCCGGCCGGCCTGCGGTTCGCCGTCATCGGGATGGGCCGCCTCGGCGGGTACGAGATGAGCTACTCCTCCGACGCCGACGTGCTGTTCGTCTACGACCCGCCGGCCGGCCTGGCCGACGACAAGGCCAGCGCTGCGGCCCGCGCGGTCGCCGAGGAGCTGCGCCGGCTGCTCGGCATGCCCGCCCCCGACCCGCCGCTCGGCGTCGACGCCGATCTGCGTCCGGAGGGCCGCAACGGCCCGTTGGTGCGCAGCCTCGCCGCGTACGCGCAGTACTACGCCCGCTGGTCGAAGGTGTGGGAGGCACAGGCACTGCTGCGGGCCCGGTTCGTCTGCGGCGACACGTCGCTGGGCGCGGAGTTCCTCGCCGTCGCCGACCCGGTGCGCTATCCCGCTGGCGGGCTGAGCCGGGAGCAGATCGTGGAGATCCGCCGGATCAAGGCCCGGGTGGAGACCGAGCGGCTGCCCCGGGGTGCGGATCCCGCCACCCACACCAAACTGGGGCGCGGCGGGTTGGCCGACGTGGAGTGGGCGGTGCAGCTGACCCAGTTGCGCCACGCGCACGCGGTGCCGGCGCTGCGTGACACCCGTACCCTGGTCGCCCTGGCCGCCGCCCGCGAGGCCGGGCTGGTCGGCGCGGCCGACGCCGCCGCGCTACGGGCCGGCTGGACCCTCGCCGCCCGGGTCCGCGACGCCCTGATGCTGGTCCGGGGTCGGGCCAGCGACCAGCTGCCCCGGCACGGACCGGAGCTGGCCGGGGTGGTGCGGCTGCTCGGTGCCGCCGATGCCGGCCAGTTCCTCGACGGCTATCTGCGGACCGCCCGCCGCTGCCGGGCGGCGGCCGAACGGGTCCTTGGCGCCTGAGCGCGCCCCGGTCACCGGCGCGCGCTATCACCTCATCCGCTGGACGGGGCTGCTCGGCGCGCTCGGCTTGGCGTTGGCCGCCGTGCTCGGCGGGGCGTCGCCCGACCCGCCGGCCGCCGGCTGGGCGGTGTTCACCAGCGGTCGCGGAGTGCTCAGCGTGCTCGCCTGGGCCGCCGGCACCGCCGCGCTGGTCTGGGCGTGGTGGTCGGCCCGGCACGGGGTGCCGTCGGCGCGCTGGGCGCTGGTCACCGTCGGGCTGTGGGCGGTGCCGTTGCTGCTCGCTCCGCCGCTGGCCAGCCGGGACATCTACTCGTACGCCTGCCAGGGGTGGACGTACCACACCGGTGGGGATCCGTACGCCGGCGTCGCCGGGCAGGGCTGCCCCTGGCTCGACGCGGTCGCCCCGCTGTGGCGCGACACCCCGGCACCGTACGGTCCGGTATTCATCTGGCTGGCCGGACTCGCCGCCGCCGCAGGCGTGGGCCTGACCGGCACGGTGCTGATCCTGCGGGCGGCGGCCGTGGCCGGTCTGGCGCTGGTGGCGCTCACCCTGCCCGCGCTGGCTCGGCGCTGTGGTCTGCCGGGCGGGCGGGCGTTGTGGCTGACGCTGGGCTGCCCGGTGGTGCTGGTGCACCTGGTCTCCGGGGCGCACAACGACGCGTTGATGGTCGGTCTGCTGGTGGCCGGGCTGTGGCTGCTCGTCGCCCGGCCGGTACCACCGGACGCCGACGGTGACCGGCCCGCCGGCGGGGCGCTGGGGCGCGGTGCGGCGGCGCTGATGCCGGTGGCCGCCGGGGTGCTGCTGGGCCTCGCGGTGGCGGTGAAGGTGACCGCGCTGGTCGTGGTGCCGTTCGCGGTGGTGCTGGCGGTCAGCGGCGTGCGCCGCCCCGCCGCACTGGTGCGGGCCGGTGCGGCGGTGCTGTCCGGGGTCGTGGCGGCGGTCGTGGCGACGTCGCTGCTGGTCGGGTCGGGGTGGGGCTGGGTGGTCGGGCTGACCCGCAGCGGTGACTCTCGACAGTGGACATCTCCGCCGACCGCCGTCGGTCTGCTGATCGACTATCTTGCCCGTCCGGTCGGCGGCGCGCCGCAGGCGGTGGGCGTCGTACGGATGTCGGCGCTGGTGCTGCTCGCCGCGTTCCTGGTGGCCCTGTGGTGGTGGGTGTGGCGGGGCAGCGGACCGGTGGCCCGGTGGCGTGGTCCGGTCAGCCGTGTCCACGGACGGTATCTGCCGGTGGGTGACCGGGGGCAGGCGGTGTACGGGGCCGGAGTCGCGCTGGCCGCGACGGTGGTGGCCGCCCCGGTGTTCTACCCGTGGTATCTGGTGTGGCCGCTGGCGCTGCTCGCCGCCGCCGCGTACCGCACCCGGTGGTTCCTGCTGCCAGCGGCGGTGAGCTGTTTTCTGGTACTCCCCGACGGCTCCGGAGTCGCGGCGATGACCAAGGCCCCCGGTACGGTCGCGATGTGCGGGCTACTCGCCGTCCTTGTCGTCCGCACCGCCACCCGTTCCCCGACGATCTTGCGGTTATCGCGAAGATTTGTCGGGATTGTCCGTCGATAAGTGCAAGATCGTCGGGGAGGGGTCGCGGGGGAGGGGTGGCGGGGAAACGGCGGCGGGGCCGGGTGCGAGCGTCACGCTCGCACCCGGCCCCGCCGGCCGTTGCTGGGTGGATCAGCAGTCGTAGTACATGGCGAACTCGTGCGGGGTCGGCCGCAGGCGGACCGGGTCGACCTCGTTGGCGCGCTTCCAGTCGATCCAGGTGGAGATCAGGTCCGGCGTGAAGACGCCACCCTCCAGCAGGAAGTCGTGGTCGGCCTCCAGGGAGTCGAGCACGGCCGGCAGCGAGCCCGGCACCTGCTTGACGTCGCCCCACTCCTCCGGCGGCAGGTCGTACAGGTCCTTGTCGATCGGCGCCGGCGGCTCGATCTTGCTCTTGATGCCGTCCAGGCCGGCCATCAGCATGGCCGAGAACGCCAGGTAGACGTTGGCGGACGGGTCCGGCACGCGGAACTCGACCCGCTTGGCCTTGGCGTTGCTGCCGGTGACCGGGATCCGGGTGCAGGCGGAGCGGTTGCGCTGCGAGTACACCAGGTTGACCGGCGCCTCGAAGCCCGGCACCAGCCGACGGTACGAGTTGATCGTCGGGTTGGTGAAGGCCAGCAGCGACGGCGCGTGGTGCAGCAGACCGCCGATGTACCAGCGGGCGGTGTCCGACAGGCCGGCGTAGCCGGTCTCGTCGTAGAACAGCGGCTCACCGTTGAGCCAGAGGCTCTGGTGGGTGTGCATGCCCGAGCCGTTGTCGCCGAACAGCGGCTTCGGCATGAAGGTCGCGGTCTTGCCGGCGGCCCAGGCGGTGTTCTTCACGATGTACTTGAACAGCTGCAGCTGGTCACCGGCGTGCAGCAGGGTGGAGAACTTGTAGTTGATCTCGGCCTGACCGGCGGTGCCGACCTCGTGGTGCGAGCGCTCCACGGTGAAGCCGGTGTCGATCAGCTTGCGGACGATCTGGTCGCGCAGATCGGCGTAGTGGTCGACCGGCGGCACCGGGAAGTACCCACCCTTGTACGGGGTCTTGTAGCCGCGGTTGCCGCCCTCTTCCTCGCGGCCGGTGTTCCAGGCGCCCTCGATCGAGTCGATGTAGTAGTACGCCTGGTTCGCCGAGGTTTCGTGGCGGATCGAGTCGAAGATGTAGAACTCCGCCTCGGGGCCGAAGTAGGCGGTGTCGGCGATGCCGCTGGCCGCGAGGTACGACTCGGCCTTCTTCGCCACGTTGCGCGGGTCGCGGGAGTACGGCTCGCGGGTGAACGGGTCGTGGATGAAGAAGTTCAACGCCAGCGTCTTCTCGATCCGGAACGGGTCGATGAAGGCGGTGGCGACATCCGGCAGCAGCAGCATGTCCGACTCGTGGATCGCCTGGAAACCACGGATCGAAGACCCGTCGAAGGCGAGGCCGGTGGTGAAAAAGTCCTCGTCGACGGACTCGACCGGCAGATTGAAGTGCTGCATCACGCCGGGCAGGTCACAGAAGCGTACGTCGACGAATTTCACGCCCTCGTCTTTGAGGTACCGCAGTAGTTCCTCGGGATTGGCGAACACACGTCCTCCTGGCACGTCGCACTGATGGCTATGCTGGTCGCGACGCTATGGCCGTGGGGTTGCCCCACCATGTCTCTAATGTTTCCGCCGTGTTACGTCACGTGCGGAGCGTGATCCCGGCCAATCGTCCCCCGCAGGATACGGCAGATGGCCCCGACTACTCTGGCCGTTCGTGGGTATCGCGAGGGGGGACAGCGTGGCGGCAAGCGCAAACACGCCCGCCGGTGGGTCGGCCCGGGGTCCGGCTGCCGGCGACGGGCAGGTGCCCAGTCTGCTCCGGCGTACCGGGGCGCTGGTGATTGACTGGCTACTCTGTGTGCTCATCTCGGGACTCTTCGCCGACCCGGCCCGGTCCGGTTGGCCGCCCGTCGTGGTGCTGATCGCCGAGTACGGCATCTTCCTCGGCCTGTTCGCCCAGACGCCCGGAATGTGGCTGGCCCGGATCCGGTGCGTGTCCGACGCCGACGGCGGTCGGATCGGCGTACCCCGGGCTCTGCTACGCGGACTGCTACTCGCCCTGGTGGTCCCGCCGTTGATCATGGACGAGCGGCGGCGCGGCCTGCACGACCGCGCCGCCGGCTCCGTCGTCGTCACCGTCGCGGGCTGAGCCGGACCGGGCGCCCTGGTCCGCCGGTTGGCGGACCAGCACCCGGTCCTCGAAGCAGTACCACCAGTCCTCACCCGGCTCCAACGAGCGCATCAGCGGATGCCCGGTCTCGGCGAAGTGCGCCGTGCCGTGCTTGTTCACCGAATCGTCGCAGCAGCGGACCGCCCCACAGGTCAGGCACATCCGTAGCTGTACCCAGTCGTCGCCGGTCTCCGCGCAGTACGCACACTCGCGGGTGTCGGTCTCGGTCACCGCCACCCGGTCGAGGTGGCGGCAGGCGGTGCTCATCGTCTCCTCCCGCACGTACCGCCAGCGCGAGCGCAGCAGCCGGTCGGGGAACACCCGGGCCAGGTAGCGCGACTGCGCCGCCAGCAGCGGACTGAGCACCGCGAGCACCAGCACGTAGAGGGCGATGAACGGCCCGAGCCGGGCGTCCAGCCCGGCCGCCAGCGCCAGCGTGGCCAGGATCAGGGAGAACTCACCCCGGCCCAGTACGGTGAGCCCGACGTTGGCCGCGCCCCGGTGGTTGAACCCGAACAGTGCCGCCGTCACCAGCCCGGCCGTCACGTTCACGACCACCGTGATCAGTACGGCGACCGCCACCGGAACGGCCACCGCACCCAGCTCGCCGACGTCGATGCTCAGCCCGAACGCGACGAAGAAGACCGCGGCGAACAGGTCCCGTAGCGGCAGCGTCAGCCGCTCGACCCGCTCCCGTACGGTGGTCCGCGAAATGACCAGGCCGATCATCAGCGCGCCGATCGCGTCGGAGACCCCGACCTCGGCGGAGATCCCGGCGACCAGCAGCACCAGCCCGACGACCAGGATCACCAGGATCTCGTCCTCGTGGCTGCCGATCAGCCGGCCGATCAGCCGGGCCCCGAAACGGGCCACCGCGAACAACAGCAGCAGGTAGCCGAAGCTGACCGCGATGTCGACGACCAGCCCGGCGGCGGACCCCGACGGCGACAGCACCGGGGTGAGCAACGCCAGGTAGAAGGCGAGGAACAGGTCCTCGATGACGACGATGCCGAGGATCACCGGGGTCTCGGCGTTGGTCAGCCGGCGCAGCTCGATCAGCAGCTTGGTGGCGATCGCCGACGACGAGATGCCCAGCGCCCCGCCGATCACCAGGGCTTCGGCGGTGCCCCACCCCAGGGCGAAACCGAGCCCCAGGCCGGCACCGACGTTCATCCCGATGTAGCTGCCGGCGGCGATGAACAGCCGCCGGCCGCTGGCCAGGACCTGCTCGACGGGGAACTCGACACCCAGGCTGAACAGCAGCAGCACCAACCCGAGTGCGGCGAGCAGAGTCAGGTCCTCGGGATGCTCGATCAGCACCGGACCGGGCGTCGCGGGGCCGAGCAGGATCCCGGCGAGCATGAAGAAGGGGACGGTGGGCAGTCCGAGCCGGCGGCCACCCCGGGCGAGCAGCCCGGCGATGAGCACCAGGGCGCCCAGACCGATCAGGTCAGCGTGCATGAAGGTCCGGACTCACGCCTCGAAGAAGGTGCCGGCGAGCAACGCGCCGACCTTGCGGGCCTGCTCCTCGGTCAACTCCAGCACGGCCGTCGGCTCGTCCGAGCGGGAGGTGAAGACGTACAGGTCACGGGTGCCGTCGCGGCGGACGACCACCGACACCCGCTGACTGCTGGAACCGAGATCGACGTCGTAGCGCCGGCCGATACCCGGCAGCTCCTGCATGTGCACGCCCTGGCCCATCGGGATCCTCCCCTGATCAGGTGGTCAGCGCCCCCGGCTCTGCCGGAACGCCCCCTTGGGCGGGCGCATGTTCTTCGGAATGGCGCCCTTGGGCAGCTGCGGCCGGGCCGACAAGGCGGACAGCCGCTTGTCGAGCGCGTTGACGTCCCGGCCGGTGAGGTTGCGGGGCAGCCGGGCCAGCGTCATCCGCATCTTCCGGATGGACAACTCACCCTCGTCGGTGCCGATCACGTAGTCGTACAACGGGGCGCTGCCGATCACCTTCGCCAGCCGGCGCTTCTCCTGGCCGAGCAGGCCACGGACCCGCTGCGGGTTGCCCTCGGCGAGCAGGATCACCCCGGGACGGCCGATCACCAGGTGGACCATGTCCATCTGGGTGGTGGAGCTGACCGCCGGCGTCACCCGCCAGTCGCCCCGCATGTTCTCCAACAGCGAGGCAGCCGCACCCGGCTGCCCTTCGGCGACGTTCATCATCGCCGTGTTCGACCGCAGGTTGAGCACGATCAGCAGGGCGAGCAGGGCGAGCAGGATGCCGATCGGCAGCCACATCCAACCCCAGGCCAGCACCACCGGCACGGTGATCGCCAGCGGCAGCACGACGGCGGCCACCGCCAGCGGCATGAACCACTTGTCGCGCTTGGCGGTGAACGAGAACACCATGCCGATCTGCTTCAGCCGCTGGCCGAACGACACCTTCTCCTGGGGTTTCGCCATGCGAGGCAGTCTAGTTGCCGGACGCGAGTCGGTTCAGCCGGCGGTCGGCTGTGCCTCGCGTTGGCGCAACGCCTGTTGGTACAGCCGCCCCGCCCGGTACGACGAGCGCACCAGCGGGCCGCTCATCACCCCGGCGAAGCCGATCTGCTCGGCCTCGTCCCGCAGCTCGACGAACTCCTCCGGCTTGACCCACCGCACCACCGGGTGGTGGCGCGGGGTGGGGCGCAGGTACTGGGTGATGGTGATCAGCTCGCAGCCGGCGTCGTGCAGGTCCCGCAACGCCTGGGAGACCTCGTCGCGCTCCTCGCCGAGGCCGAGGATCAGGTTCGACTTGGTGACCAGGCCGGCGGCGCGGGCCCGGGTGAGCACGTCGAGGGACCGGTCGTAGCGGAAGCCGGGACGGATCCGTTTGAAGATCCGGGGCACCGTCTCGACGTTGTGGGCGAGCACCTGCGGCCGGGCGGCGAAAACCTCGTCGAGCTGCCGGTCGTCGCCGTTGAAGTCGGGGATCAGCAACTCGACGCCGCAGCCGGGCTGCAGGGCATGGATCTGTCGGACGGTCTCGGCGTACAGCCAGGCCCCGCCGTCGGGCAGGTCGTCGCGGGCGACCCCGGTCACCGTCGCGTACCGCAGCCCCATCGCCGCGACCGACTCGCCGACCCGGCGCGGCTCGTCGGCGTCGAACTCGGCGGGTTTACCGGTGTCGATCTGGCAGAAGTCGCAGCGGCGGGTGCACTGGTCGCCACCGATCAGGAAGGTGGCCTCGCGGTCCTCCCAACATTCGTAGATGTTGGGGCAGCCGGCCTCCTGACAGACGGTGTGCAGCCCTTCCCGCTGCACCAGCCCACGCAGCTGGGTGAACTCCGGCCCCATCGTCGCCTTGACCTTGATCCACGGTGGTTTCCGCTCGATCGGGGTCTCGGCGTTGCGGGCCTCCAGGCGCAGAAGACGTCGTCCCTCCGGAGCAATGGTCACCCTTGTCAGCCTACGCCGGCCGGGGTCGACCGGCGTGCGTGGGCGACCCCGCTCACGCCACCGTGGCGGTGAGCTCGCTCACCCGAGGGTCGGCAGGTGCCGCTCGACGACCGGCAGGACGTCGGCGACGGTGACCGGTCGACCCAGCTCGGCGGCGAGCGAGGTGACACCGACGTCGCGCAGGCCGCACGGCACGATCCGGTCGTACGCCGTGAGGTCCGGGTCGCAGTTGATGGCGAACCCGTGCTGGGTGACCCCCCGGGCGACCCGGATGCCGATCGCGGCGACCTTGCGGGCCGGACCGCGCTCGTCGGCGGGCACCCACACTCCACTGTGGTTCGGGCCGTCGAGTCGGGTGGCGGCGAGCCCGAACTCGGCACAGACGTCGATCAGCAGCTGCTCGACCCGGCGGACGTAGGCGACCACGTCGATCGGCTCGGGCAGCCGGACGATCGGGTAGCCGACCAGCTGACCGGGGCCGTGCCAGGTGATCTTGCCGCCCCGGTCGACGTCGACCACCGGGGTGCCGTCGACCGGGCGGTCCCACGGTTCGGTGCGCTTGCCGGCGGTGTACACGCTGGGGTGCTCCAGCAGCAGCACGGTGTCCGGCTCCTCGCCGGCCACCACTGCGGCGTGCAGCCGGCGCTGCTCCTGCCAGGCGGTGCCGTAGTCGACGACTCCGGCGCGGACACTTCGCAGACGGGACACGGTGCTGGTCACGTCGTCCAGCGTAGTGCGTTACCCGCCGGTCGCGCCGATCCGTGGCCCGGCTCACCAGACCGCCTTCGGCTCACCAGCCGCCGTCGGGTGCCGGCCAGAGCCAGACGTCGGCGACCCGCTGCGGCGGGCCGAGCAGTTCGGTGGTCGCGGTCAGCAGGGCGTCGGCGTCGACCGGGAACTTCGCCCCGTGCACCCGGTCGGCGAGCACCACCACCTCGGTGTTCCAGTAGCGCAGGTCGGCGCGGGCGGCGGCCCGGTCGGCGTCGGTGACCGGCGGCACCACGCCGGTGCGGGCGACCTCGTGCAGCAGCGCGTCGGTGGCGCGGGGGACCGGTCCGATCCGGCCCCGGCCGTCGGGTCCGCCGGGACCGAGGAAGAAGCCCGACGGGATGGCGAACTCACCCTGCCGATCGGCGAAGGCGTACGCCTGCCAGCGCTGCCCGTCGGGCAGCACGTCGAGGGTGAACGGGACCGGGGCGAGCACCCCACCGGGGCTGACGTGGTCGCGCCACTGGCCGCTGGTGATGAACTGCGGGATCGGCTCGCGTTCGACGGTGAGCAGGCTGACCGGCACCACCGGCAGCAGCGCCACGACGTACCCGGCGGTCCACAGCCGCCACCGGCGCGGGGTGCCCGCGCCCGCCGCCCGCCGCTGCCGGAGCAGGCTCAGCGCCAGGGCCAGCAGGATGCCGACGATCGGGGTGACGACCATCGCCAACCGGGCGGGCAGCGCGGCGTTGAACACCGGTGCGCCGGCCAACGGGGCGTACGGCAACGGGATGTCGGTGATCGTTCCGTCGATCTTCAAGCGGGGGCCGAGGGAGAGCAGGGCGAAGACGGCGGCGGTGCCGGCCAGGGCCCGCAGGGTGGCCCGGCGGCCGGGGTCGGCGGCCCGCCAGAGCAGCGCCAGGCAGGCGAGGGTCAACACCAGCAGCGGTACGCCGAAGAAGCTGTTCTCCTCGGTCTCGTTCGGGGCCAACGAGGTGCCCAGCCCGGCCACCCCGGCCAGCGACCGCTCCGGGAACGCCCCGTAGGCGAGGAGGTCCTCGCTGTGGATCCGGGCGTCGAAGCCGGTGCCGTGGAAGACCTGCGGCCCGAGGAAGTGCAGATACAGCGGGTACGCCAGCAGGCTGGTCGCCACCACGGCGGTGACCGCCAGGCCGCGCAGCAGCCGGGGGAGCGCGTCGCGGACCTCGGCGCTGCGGCTGCGGTCCAGCGCCCAGACACCGAGAAAGACTCCGCAGGCCAGGGCGGTGAAGAACAGGCCCTCGGCGGCGATGGAGAAGGCGGCGGCGACGCAGGCACCGAGGATCAGACCGTTGCGGGCCCAGCCGCCAGCGGCCAACGGTCGCGCCCCCGGGCGACCGCGCAGCGCGATCACCCGCCAGACGATGATCGGCACCAGCCAGCCCGCGGTCCAGTTGAGGTGGGCGTTGGCGTGCGACACCATCGCCGGGGCGAAGCCGCAGAACAGCCCACCGACGGCGGCGGCCAGCCGGGACGGCACGAACGGCGGACCGGTGTCGCCGGTGCCGGTGGCCTCAGCGCCGGTGGCCCCGGTGCCGTCGGGCCCGGTGCGCAGCCGCGACAGCAGCCAGTACCAGGCGACGGCGGTGCCGGCCAGGTTCAGGGTGAGGATCACCAGGAAGGTGGCCGGCGGCCCGATCAGGAACGTCAACGGGGCGAACAGCACCGCGTACACGGTGATCGAGGTGTTGACCGCGAGGTTGACCCCGTCCGGGGCGTTGAGCAGGTACGTGAACAGCGGGTTCTCGCCGTGGGTGAGCGCGTACGCGCCGTAGCCGAGTAGCCATTCGAACAGCGCCTGGTCGCTGGAGTTGACGGTGATCGCCCGGTCGTTCGGGTCGGCCCACAGGCCGCTGGTGACCCAGCCGGCCAGCGCCAGCGCGACCAGCACCACGGCCAGGTCGGCGCGTCGACCGGTCAGCCGGGGCAGCACCGGCCGGGCACGGCGGCCGGTCGCCGGCGGGTCGGACGCGGCGGTGTCGGGCAGCGGGGACGGGGCGGTCGGCACCGGCGGAGATTACCAATTTCGCCCGACACGCCCGTGCCGTACCTGGACTTGACGAAGTTATTGGAAATGACTTCCAATGTAAGCGTACCTGTTGAGATGTTTGGGAGACCTGCGGTGAAGATCTGTTTTGTCGGTAAGGGTGGCAGTGGCAAGACCACCCTCGCGGCGCTGTTCGCCCGCCACCTGGCGGCTACGGCGGTCGGGGTCGACGGCGGGCCGTCGCCGTTGCTGGCCATCGACGCCGACATCAACCAGCATCTCGCCGCCGCCCTCGGGGCCAGCGACGACGAGGCGGTGCTGCTGCCGGCGCTCGGCGACCACATGGCCGACATCAAGGAATACCTACGCGGGGACAATCCCCGGATCAGCTCGGCGGCCGCCATGGTCAAGACCACCCCGCCCGGACGCGGCTCCCGGCTGCTCACCGTGGTCGGGGCCAACCCGATCTACGACGCGCTGGTGCGCGAGGTCGCCGGCATCCGGCTGGCGGTCACCGGGCCGTTCGCCACCGACGACCTCGGGGTGGCCTGCTACCACTCCAAGGTCGGCGCGGTCGAACTGCTGCTCAACCACCTGGTCGACGGACCCGGCGAGTACGTGGTCGTGGACATGACCGCCGGTGCCGACTCCTTCGCCTCCGGGCTGTTCACCCGCTTCGACGCGACCTTCCTGGTCTGCGAACCGACCGTGCGCAGCGTCGGCGTCTACCGGCAGTACGTCGGCTACGCCCGCGACTACGGCGTGCGGGTGCACGTGGTCGGCAACAAGATCGACGACGAGTCGGACGTGGACTTCCTGCGCGAGCACGTCGGCGACGACCTGCTGACCTGGATCGGTCGGTCGGCGTTCGTCAAGGCGGCCGAACGCGGTCGGCACCAGCCGATCACCGCGATGGAGCCAACCAACCGTGACGCACTGGACACGATGCGTACGACCGTCGATGCTTGTGTGAAGGACTGGGCCAGCTACACCCGGCAGGCGGTGGAGTTCCACCTGCGCAACGCCACCGCCTGGGCCAACGACCGGGTCGGCGAGGACCTCGCCGGCCAGGTCGACCCGGAGTTCGTTCTCGGGCCAGACCTCCTGGTCCGCTGACCGCCTGCGTGAGGAGAAAGCATGTCCCTCGACGTACCCGCCGCTCTGCTGGAGCGGGCCGAAGCCGGCCAGATCGACGACGCCGAGTTCGTCGACTGCGTACGCCAGTCCCTGCCGTACGCCTGGTCGGTGGTGTCCGAGGTGGCCGCCCAGGCCCAGGGCACCACGGCCGAGTTCGCCGACCACGCGGTGCCGCCGCCCAGCGAGGCCGAACGTGGTCAGCTGCTGCGGGCCCTGGCCAGCGACGCGATCCGGGGCGGCCTGGAGCGGCACTTCGGCGTCAAACTGGCCTTCCAGAACTGCCACCGGGTCGCCGCCTTCAAGCTCTCCGCCGTCGGCGGCGAGACCTACCAGCGGTTCATCTCCCCGGTCGCGCAGATCCGCAACCAGTCACCCGAGCTGCGTGACTGCTGATCCGACCACCTCGCCGGTGGCCGGCGACCCGCGACCGCCCGCGGTGGACCTCTTCCTGCTGGCGGCCCACGGACTGCCGGCCACCGTCGGCTACGCCCGCGCCGCCGAGGCAGCCGGTCTCGGCGGCGTGTGGCTCGCCGAACACCACTTCCTGACCTACGGGCAGTGCCCGTCGGCGACCACCCTGGCCGGCTACCTGCTCGGCGCCACCAACCGGATCACGGTCGGCACCGCCGCCGCCGTACTGTCCAACCGGCACCCGGTCGCGCTGGCCGAGGAGGCGGCCCTGCTGGACACGGTCTCCGGCGGCCGGTTCCGGCTCGGTGTCGCCCGTGGCGGGCCCTGGGTCGACCTGGAGGTCTTCGGCACCGGGCTGGACCGCTACCAGCGGGGCTTCGAAACCTCCCTGGACCTGCTACGACGCTGGCTGTCCGGGGCGAGGACGGTCACCGCCGACGACGAGTTCTTCCGCTTCCGTACGGTGCCGGTGGTGCCCCGGCCGGCCCGGCCGGTCCCGATCTGGGTGGCCGCGACGTCACCGGCGACGGTCACCCTCGCCGCCGCCCGGGGGCTGCCCCTGCTGCTCGGCGTCCACGACGACGACACGGCCAAGGCCGCGCTGCTGGCCCGGTACGCCGACGTGGCCGCCGACCACGGCCACGACCCGGCGACGGTGCCGCACGCCTCGGTCCACCTGGTCGGGCTCGCCGACAACCGGGCGGCCGCGCTGCGTCAGCTGCGTCGGGAGCTGCCGCCGTGGCTGGCCACCACCCGGGAGTACGTGCGGATCGACGGCTCGCCGCCGACGCACCGCGACCTCGACGCCTACGTCGACCACCTGCTGCGGATCCACCCGATCGGCGACGCCGTCGACTGCGCGGCGACGCTGACCGCCAGCGCGGCGGCGACCGGCGTGCACCGGCAGTTGCTGATGGTCGAGGGCGTCGGGCCGGCCGCCACCGGCGAGCTGATCACCGCCATCGGCGACGACCTGCTGCCCGTACTGGCCGGCGGCCGATCAGTCGTCGTGCAGGGCGGCCTGTAGCGCCCCCGCCAGCTGCGGGTACCGGTAGGTGAAGCCCGCCCCGGTCAGCACCCCGGGCAGCACCCGGGTGCTGCGCAGCGCCTCGACCGCGAACTCGCCCAGCGCGATCTGCAGCGCGAACGCCGGGATCGGCATGATCGCCGGTCGGTGCACCGCCGCGCCGAGCGCGGTGCCGAACGCGGCGTTGGTCACCGGGTTCGGCCCGACCACGTTGACCGGTCCGGAGACGTCGTCACGCTCCAGCAGGAAGACGACCGCCGACAGCCAGTCCTGGATCGCGATCCACGGCACCCACTGCCGGCCACTACCCAGCTTCCCGCCGAGCCCGAGCCGGAACGGCAGCAACTGCGGCTTGAGTAGACCGCCGTCGCGGTGCAGCGGCAACCCGGTCCGCAGCCGCACCACCCGTACCCCGGCGTCCTCCGCCGGTCGGGTCGCCGCCTCCCAGACCCGGGCCACGTCGGACAGGAAACCCTCACCGGCCGGGGCGTCCTCCTCGACAGGCTGGTCGCCGGTGTCGCCGTACCAGCCGACAGCGGAGGAGTTCAGCAGCACCGCGGGCCGGTCGGTCGCCGGCAGCGCGGCGATGGCGGTGGCGAGCGTACCGGTGCTGTCCACCCGGCTGGACCGGATCAACGCCTTGTAGCTGTCGGTCCACCGCTTGTCGCCCACCCCGGCCCCGGCCAGGTTGACCACCGCTCGGACGCCGTCGAACGCCGCCGGGTCGAGCTGCCCCGACGACGGCGACCAGGTGACCTCCGCGGGGCCGCGCGCCGGCCGGCGTACCAGCTGGACGGTGTCGTGCCCGTCGGCACGCAGCCGGGCCGCGAGCCGGGTGCCGAGGAAGCCGGACGCGCCGGCCAAAAGGATGCGCATACCGACATCTTCGCCTACCGGGCCGGCGGCGGATGCGGGTAGGCGCGATCAGTCGCCGACCACCCCGCTTCCGACGTGGCCCGCAGCGGTACGGCGAGGCCCGCAGCGGTACGGCGGAGGGCGCCGGCCACACTGGCCGGCGCCCTCGCGCATGACGGTGGATCAGACGGTGCTCAGGACAGACCCAGCTCACCTTCGAACGCGCCGGACTCCAGCCGGTCCTTGACCGCCGTGAGGAAACGGGCGGCGTCCGCGCCGTCGACCAGCCGGTGGTCGTAGGACAGCGCCAGGAAGACCATCGACCGTGGTGCGATCACCTCACCGAGCTCCGGGTCGGTGACGACGGCGGCCCGCTTGACGACCGCCCCGGTGCCCAGGATCGCCGCCTGCGGCGACGGGACGATCGGGGTGTCGAACAGCGCGCCCCGGCTGCCGGTGTTGGTCAGGGTGAACGTCGCCCCGGACAGCTCGTCCGGGCCGATCTTGTTGGTCCGGGTCCGCTCGGCCACGTCGGCGATCCGCCGGGCCAGGCCACCGAGGTTGAGGTCCCCGGCGTCGCGGATCACCGGGACCAGCAGGCCACGGTCGGTGTCCACGGCGATACCCAGGTGCTCACCCTCCGGGTAGGTGATGGTGCCGGCCTGCATGTCGATCGAGGCGTTGACCACCGGGTAGGTGCGCAGGGCCTCCACCGCGGCGAGCGCGAAGAACGGCAGGAAGGACAGCTTCACGCCGTGCTTGGCCTGGAAGTCGGCCTTCACCTTGGCCCGCAGCCGGGCGATCTTGGTGACGTCGACCTCGACGACCGTGGTCAACTGGGCCGAGGTCTGCAGCGACTCGTACATCCGCTTGGCGATGACGGTCCGCGTGCGGGTCATCTTCTCGGTACGGCCACGCAGCGGGCTCGGTTCCGGCTTGGCCGCCGGCGCTGCGGCCGGCGCCGTCGGCTGTGCTGCGGCCGCCCGGGCCGCCTCGGCGGCGGCCAGCACGTCCTGTTTGCGGATCCGCCCACCGACGCCGGTGCCCCGTACGTCGGCCAGGTTCACGCCCTGCTCGGCGGCGAGCTTGCGCACCAGCGGGGTGACGTAACCGCCGCCGTCACCGTTGGCGCTGGCGTTCGCCGACTCGGCGGCGGGTGCCGGCGGGGTCTGCGGTGCCGGCGGGGCGGCGGTCTCGTTCGCCGGTGCCGGGCTGGCGTAGGAGGCACCTGCCTGGGCCGCCGGCTCGGGCGCGGCCTGGGCCGCTGGCGCGGCTGCCGGTGCCGGCTCGGGCGCGGACTGCGGCTGCGGTGCGGCGGGCGGCTGCTCGGCCGGCGCGGCGGGCGGCTGCTCGGCCGGCGCGGCGGCACCGGACGGGCTGCCGATCAGGGCGAGCTCGGCACCGACGTCGGCGGTGTCGTCCTCGGCCACCTTGATCTCCAGCAGGGTGCCGGCGACCGGGGAGGGGATCTCGGTGTCGACCTTGTCGGTGGAGACCTCCAGCAGCGGCTCGTCGACCTCCACCGGGTCGCCGACCTGCTTGAGCCAGCGGGTCACCGTACCTTCGGTGACGCTCTCACCCAGTGCCGGCATCTTGACCGGGGTGGCGTCGCCACCGCTGGCCGGTGCGGCGGGCGCCGACGCGGCCTGCGGCTCCGGCTGCGACGGCGCGGCCGGCGGTGCCGGCTCGGGCTCGGGCTCGGGCTCGGGCTCAGCCGCGGCCTGTGCGGCCGGCGCGGGCGCGCTCTGCCCGTCGCTCTCACCCTCCCCGGCGATGACCGCCAGTTCGCTGCCGACCTCGGCGGTCTCGTCCTCACTCACCACGATCCGGCTGAGCACACCGGCGGCGGGGGAGGGGATCTCGGTGTCGACCTTGTCGGTGGAGACCTCCAGCAGCGGCTCGTCGACCTCGACCCGGTCGCCTTCCTGCTTCAACCAGCGGGTGACGGTGCCCTCGGTGACGCTCTCGCCGAGCCGGGGCATGGTGACCGATACCGGCATATCTACAAGACTCCTCTAGTCAGGCGTGGGCGTGCAGCGGCTTGCCGGCCAGGGCCAGGTGGGCCTCGCCGAGAGCCTCGCCCTGGGTCGGGTGGGCGTGCACCAGTGGTGCGACGTCGGCCGGGTCGGCCTCCCAGTTGTAGATCAGCTGCGCCTCGCCGATCAGCTCGCCGACCCGGGCGCCCACCAGGTGCAGGCCGACGACAGGGCCGTCGACGACCCGGACCAGCTTGACGAAACCGGTGGTCTTGAGGATCTGGCTCTTGCCGTTGCCGCCGAGGTTGTAGTTGTACGTCTTGATCTTGTCAGCCCCGTAC
This sequence comes from Solwaraspora sp. WMMA2101, assembly GCF_049179175.1. Lineage (NCBI taxonomy): Bacteria > Bacillati > Actinomycetota > Actinomycetes > Micromonosporales > Micromonosporaceae > Solwaraspora > Solwaraspora sp. WMMA2101. The sequence continues at coordinate 5,612,206 of NZ_JBMHMA010000006.1, forward strand.
TGCTCCTTGGCCTTCGCCTCGGTCAGGCCGACCGACGCGAGCTCCGGGTCCGAGTAGGTGACCCGGGGAATGCCATTCTCGTCGATGACCGCCGGGTTGCGTCCGGCGATCTCCTCGGCGACGAAGATGCCCTGCTGGAACCCGCGGTGGGCGAGCTGCAGCCCTGGCACGATGTCACCGACGGCGTAGACGTTCGGCAGGTTGGTCCGCAGCCGCTCGTCGGTCGGCACGAAGCCACGGTCCATCTTCAGACCCTGCTGCTCGTACCCGAGGTCGGCCGTCACCGGGCCGCGACCGACCGCGACCAGCAGCAGCTCCGCCTCCAGGGTCTCGCCACCGGCGATGGTCACCCGGACCCCGGACTCGGTGCGTTCGACCTTCTCGAACGGCTTGCCGGTCTTGAAGGCGATGCCACGCTTGCGGAACGCCCGCTCCAGCGCCTTCGACGACTCCTCGTCCTCGGCCGCGACCAGCCGGGGGAGCGCCTCGACGATGGTCACGTCCACGCCGAAGGAGCGCCAGACGCTGGCGAACTCGACCCCGATCACCCCGCCGCCGAGCACGATCGCCGATGTCGGCACCCGGTCCAGCTCCAGGGCGTGCTCACTGGTGAGGATCCGCTCGCCGTCGACCTCGACGCCGGGCAGGGTACGGGAGTAGGAGCCGGTGGCCAGGATCACGTTGCGACCGGTGTACCGGGCCCCGTCGACCTCGACGGTGTCCGGCCCGACCAACCGGCCGGTGCCCGCCACGTAGGTGATCTTCGAAGACTTGATCATGCCCTGGAGGCCCTTGTACAGCCGCCCGACCACGCCGTCCTTGTAGCTGTTCACGCCGGCCATGTCGATGCCGACCAGGTCGGCCTTGACCCCGAACTGCTCCGACTCCCGCGCGGTGTCGGCCACCTCGGCGGCGTGCAGCAGCGCCTTCGTGGGAATGCAGCCACGGTGCAGGCAGGTGCCGCCGACCTTGTCCTTCTCGATCAGCGCTACGGACAGGTCGAGCTGTACGGCCCGCAGGGCCGCCGCGTAGCCGCCACTACCGCCGCCGAGGATGACCAGGTCGAAGGTCCCGCCGTTCGGCTCACTCACAGTTCACTCCCAGGTCGCGTCGCTGCACAGGAGGGCCGTCCCATTCGTCGTCCCATGGAACGGGCAGACTTTCCCCGGCCATCTTGTCACTTGTAGTGTCTGAACGCTCAACGAGGTGCCCAAGGACACGTGGCCGCAACGTAGGCTTGCCGTGTCGGTCGATGTGCACGATCGGTCGCCGACGGTGTCGCGGCACCTGACCCCGGGGCCGCACGACAGTTGGGGAGGCGATCACCGGTGGCGTGGTTCCGTCGGCGCAAGCAGTCGAGTCAGGCGCCGGGAGGACGGCCGGCGAACCGTGCCGACCTCGGCCATCTCGAGGAGTTCATCCGCAGCCGCCGGGGTGTGGAGGCGTTCATCGAGCCGCGTACCACGGTGACCGAGACGACCGTGATGCTCATCGCCCACGACGGCGAGTGGACCCGCCGCCGGGTCGACGGCCCCGAGGCCGCCCGCCGGTTCGCCCACAAGATGGCGATCCCGATCTACGACGTGGCGCTGGTCGGCTACCCGCAGCGGATGCGCGACTTCAACGAGCGGCGTAAACGCGCCGGGCGCGCCGACCGGGGTTGAGCGCGGCAGGCGGGGTTGAGCGCGGCAAGGCGCGGACCGACCCGCCGGTCCGCGCCCCGCCCGCCCTCAGCCGTTCGCCGCGATGTCCTCCACCACCTGCACCAGCGTCCGCACCGGTACACCGGTGCCACCCTTGCTCCAGTAACCGGTCGGCTCCCCGGAGTGGTACGCCGGCCCGGCCACGTCCAGGTGCGCCCAGGCCACCCCGTCGGTGACGAACTCCCGCAGGAACACCCCGCCCTGCAGCATGTGGCCGGCCCGGTCCATCGACGAGTTCACCTGGCAGATGTCGGCGACGTCCGACTCCATGCCCTTGCGGACGTCGTCGGGCAGCGGCATCGGCCACATCGGCTCACCGGTGACCTCACCGCCGGCCCGCACCCGCTCGCACAGCTCGGTGCTGCCCATCACCCCGGCGATCCGCTTGCCGAGCGCCACCACCTGACCGCCGGTCAGCGTCGACGTCTCCAGCAGGTAGTCGCAACCGTCGGCGCAGGCCCGGGCCATCGCGTCGGCGAGCACCATGCGGCCCTCGGCATCGGTGTTGAGCACCTCCACCCGCTTGCCGTCGAACATGGTGACCACGTCGCCGGGCCGGTACGCCGTACCCGAAGGCATGTTCTCCGCCATCGGCAGATAGGCGGTGACCGCGACCGAGGGCCGCAGCGCCGCGATCGCCAGCATCGCCGCACCGACCGCCGCCGCGCCGGCCATGTCCGACTTCATCTCCCACATGCCCTGGGCGGGTTTGATCGACACTCCACCGGTGTCGAAGGTGATGCCCTTGCCGACCAGCGCCACCCGGGGCGCGTCCGGCCCGGCACCGCCCGGCGGCGTGTAGGAGAGCACCACCAGCCGGGGCGCGGCGGCGGAACCACTACCGACGGCCAGGATGCCGCCGTACCCGCCGTCGGCCAGTGCCTGCTCGTCGAGGACCTCCACGGCGAGCCCGGCGGCGTCGGCCGCCGCCCGGACCGAATCGGCGAACTGCGGAGGCCGTAGCTCGTTGGGTGCGGCGTTGACCCAGTCCCGGCACGCGACCACGGCAGCCGTCACGGCCCTAGCCCGGGCCACCTCGGCCTGTGCCGCCGCGTCGCCGGCGTCCGTCACGTGCACCACCACCGACGCCACCGGGGCCCGCCTGCCCGGCTGCGGCCCCGTCTTGTAGCCGGCGAACCGGTAGCTGCCCAGCAGGGCACCCTCGGCGACCGCACGCAACGCCACCGGCCCGTCGGCGTCGTCGGGCACCGGCAGGGCCAGGGCCACCCGCGAGGTGCCGGCGAGCGCCCGGACCGCTGCCGCGGCCGCCCGCCGCAGCGTCTCGGCGGCCGGCGCCGCCCCGGCCGGCTCCGGACCGAGCCCGACCGCGACCAGTAGCGGCGGACCGACGGTGCCGAGCGTGGCGAGTTTGATCACTTCACCGGCCGCGCCGGTCGCCCCGAGCAGCGCGAGGGTCTGCGTCAGCCGGCCCTCGAAGGCGACGGCGATGCTCTCCGCCCCGGTCGCCAGCAGCAGGGCGGGGCCCGCCGCAGGATCGCCCTGGTCGGCGTCGGACCGGTCCTGACTGTGTACGCCGATGACGAGCGCGTCGACGGCCAGCTCGGCGGGATCGGTGTCGACCAGGTCCAGGGTGGTGGTGGATGATGTCACTCGGCGTCTCCGGCGGCAGGGCCGGCCGCTTTGTGAGCGGCCGGCGGGTCGGTCTCCGGCGCCACATGATCGCCGGACGGGGTGATGTCCCGCCGATGCTAACCACCGCCGGGGCCGCCGGTAAGTTGCGACCTATGACCGAGCTGACCTTGACTGGCGGCGGCACCCCGCGCCGGTCACCCCTGCATGACCGGCACGTCGCCCTCGGCGCGAAGTTCGCGGAGTTCGGCGGCTGGCAGATGCCACTGGAGTACGCCGGTGGTGGCGTGCTGCGGGAGCATGAGTCGGTCCGCGGCGCGGTCGGTCTGTTCGACGTGTCGCACCTCGGCAAGGCCCGGATCACCGGCCCGGACGCGGTCACCTTCGTCAACGCGTGCCTGAGCAACGACCTCGACCGGATCACGGCCGGGGCGGCCCAGTACACCCTCTGCTGCGACGAGGACACCGGCGGTGTCGTCGACGACATCATCGCCTACCGGTACGCCGACGACCACGTTTTCCTGATCCCCAACGCGGCGAACACCGCCACCGTGGTCGACCGGCTGCGGGCCGCCGCCCCCGGCGGGATCGCCGTCACCGACGAACACACCGACCACGCCGTTCTCGCGGTGCAGGGTCCAGCCAGTGCCGACCTGCTGGCCGGGCTGGGGTTGCCGACCGGGCACGCGTACATGAGTTTCGTCACCGGCCGGCTCGCCGGCGCCGAGGTGGTGGTCTGCCGGACCGGGTACACCGGTGAGCACGGCTACGAACTGGTGGTGCCGGTGGCGCAGGCCGGGCAGGTGTGGGACGCGGTACTGGCGGCCGACGCCCCGGTGCCGGTGCGTGCCTGCGGCCTGGCCGCCCGCGACACGCTGCGCACCGAGATGGGGTACGCCCTGCACGGCCAGGACCTGACCGTGGGGATCACCCCGGTCCAGGCGCGGCTGGGCTGGGCGGTCGGTTGGCGCAAGCCACAGTTCTGGGGCCGGGCGGCGCTGCTGGCGGAGAAGCAGGCCGGGCCGGCCCGGCTGCTGTGGGGCCTGCGCGCGACGCAGCGGGCGATCCCCCGGCCGGGAATGCCGGTGCTGCGCGACGACGTACCGATCGGTGAGGTGACCAGCGGCACGTTCTCCCCGACCGGCAAGGTCGGTATCGGGTTGGCGCTGCTGGACACGGCGGCGGTGAGCGCCGCCGGGGTCGAGGTCCAGGTCGACGTTCGTGGGCGGCGGGCACCGATGGAGGTGGTCACGCCGCCGTTCGTCACCTCGTCGGTACGCTGACCCGTCGCCCGTCAGGGTTGGGCCGGTCAGCGTCGGGCCGGTCAGCGTCGGCCGACGCCGCCGGTGCCGTCGCCGGAGTCCAGCACCGCCTCGGTCCAACCACCCTCGACCATCCGGGCGCCGTCGAGCAGCGCCCAGTCGACCACGTCGGCGGCGTCGACCTCGACCGGGCTGCCCACCCGTACCGACGGGTCGCTGACGGCGTCGACGGTGCTGGCGGCGACGATCCGACCAGGGCTGGGCCAGCCGGTGACGCCCGCCCAGACGTACTCGTGACCGTCGGCGGCGGCCAGCCCGTACTTGATCAGCAGCCGGCCCCCGGCGGGCAGGGCGTCGGCCAGGAACCGGGCGCGGATCTCGCCGAGCGAACGGCGGGCCGACGCGACCGCCCTGGCCATCGCGTCGCTGGGACGTGCGTAGTGGATCTCGGGCTGGCCGGCACCGAACAGCTCGCCGCAGATCCGGGCGAAGTAGGCTGCCGGGTCCTGCTCGTCGGCGTGCTGCGGCGGCCCGAGCGTGAGAAACGAGTCGGCGTCGGGATCGGTCGACGGATCCAGGGCGATCCGCAGCAGCGCCGAGCCCGCCGAATCGTGCCGGTCCTGGTTGCCGTACGCGACCGCGATGTCGTGTCCGGTCACCGGCAGGTGCACCGGCAACTGGACGAACGCCGGCGGCTCCGGCTCGCTGAGTGCCTCGGTCCAGATCCGCAGTAGCCGCCGGCCGACCCCGGTCATGATCGCGCCCCAGGCGCGGACGTACCGGGACGGCACCTGCTGCGCCTGCAACTCCAACAGACCGAACCGGCGCAACCCCTTGGTGGTGAACCAGAGTCCGCCCTCGTCCGGGGAGTAGGGGACCAGGACCCAGTCGACCAACCGGATCCGGCCGTCGGCGTCAGGCAGTGACCGCACCGCGTCCGCCGGGGTCAGAAACTGCAGGCCGAACAGGTCGATCAGGTCGACCTGGAGCGCGTCGGCCAGCGCTGCGGCGACCGCCCGCGCGCCCCACTCGTGCGCCGGCGGCCAGCCGGGCCGGAAACTGGCCTGCACCACGAGACACCGCTGTGCGTCGCGCAGCCGGGCCAGCTGCCCGCCGGTGGCACCGAACGCGGCCAGCAGCTCCGACGGCAGGTCGGGCAGCTCGTCGACGGCCCGGGACTGCACGCTCAGCAGCGGTCCGCCGAGCAGTTGCCGGGCGAGCTCGCCCACCGGTGGGGTCAGCCGGTCCCCGAGCCGGTCGAGGGCCGCCGGGGCCGGTGGTGCCGTCGCGCCCGGGGGCACCGGGACCAGGTAGGTGGCGGTGAGTGACTCCGGCACCGGGACCGGCAGCAACAGGTCGTCCGAGCTGGCCATCAACGCTCCCCGGGGTCGTACGTCGCTGGTGTGGTGCGGAACTGGACAGGTGAACGCTACTCCGCCGGGCCGCCGGCCACGGCCGGACTACCCACCGGTCACCATGCCCAGGTAGCCGACCGTGGTGGTGATCTCCACTCCGGCACCGAGCCCGTCACCGGTGATTCCGCCGAACCGGCGTACCAGGTGCCGCGTCAGCACCAGCCACACCAGCAGTGCCGCGAGTACCGCCAGCGGCCCCTGCCAGGGCCGGCCGGGTACGGCGAACGTGGCGACGGCCAGCACGAGCAGCGTCCCGGCCCCGACGGTCGGCCGTCCCTGGGTGCCGGCGACCAGCGCGCCGAGCCCGTCCGGCCGCGCCGCCGGCACCCCGTGCCGGCAGGCCCAGGTCACCGCGAGCCGGCCAGCCGCGACGGCGGTGGCGACGGTGGCCAGCACCGCCGGCCAGCCGCGGTCCACCGCGACGGCCGCGAGCACACCGGTCTGCGTCAGGAGCGTCACGACCAGCGCGACCACCCCGAAGGGGCCGATGTCCGGCCGGCGCATGATCTCCAACGCGCCGGCGGGTGGGCGGTGCGAGCCGAGCGCGTCGACCGTGTCGGCGAGTCCGTCCAGATGCAGGCCCCGGGTCGACGCGGCGGCGAGCCCGGTCACCACCGTGGCCGCGACCAGTGCCGGGAGCCCGGCGGCCGACAGCGCGACCAGGGCCAGCCCGAGACCTGCGCCCAGCCCGAGGCCGAGCACCGGCGCGACGGCCATCGCGACCGTGGCCGTCGGCCGGTCCACCGGTCCGGGCCGCATCGGCAACACGGTGAAGGTGGTCACAGCCAGCCGGACCCCGGCGGCCACCCGGTGCGGCACCCCGGCCGACCGGCCGTCGGTCACCGGGTCGGTACGCCGTCCGTCGGCCCCGGACCGGCCGGTTCCGGCTCCACGAACGGGGTGACCTCGAACGTGTCGTCGCCGCTGTCGCCATCCTCGTCGAGGTCGGCGTCGTCGTCACCGACCCCTGGATGCCCGCTGAGGTCACCGGCGAGGGTGAGCGCGTTGCGCAGTAGCGGCAGCGCGGCCAACGCTCCGGTGCCTTCGCCGAGATCGAGATGCAGGTCGACGACCGGGGTCAGCCCGAGAACGTCGGCGGCGTGCCGGACGGTCGGATGCCGGCCGTGGTCGGGCAGCAGACACCAGTGCCGCGCCTGACCGGCCAGGTCCCGGCTGACCAGCGCGGCGGCCACCCCGACCGGCCCGTCCAACAGGACCGGGATCCGGTGCGCGGTCGCGCCGAGCAGCAGCCCGGTGGCCAGGGCGATGTCGCCGCCGCCGTACTCGGCCAGCACGTCGTGGGCGCCCCGGGTGCCCCGGCGGGTGCGGTGCAGCGCGTCGCGGACCGCCGCGCACCGTGACATCCACGCGGCGTCGTCGATCCGGGCGCCGGGTCCGACGACCCGGCCCAGGACCGCCGCCGGTTCCGCCCCCGTCGTGGCGGCGAGCACGGCGGCGGCGGCACCGGCCGCGCCGGCACCGCAGGCGGCGAGCAGGATCGCCGACACTCCGGCGTCGGCGGCCTGCCGGGCCACGGTCCAGCCGGCGGTCAGCGCCGCCTCGACCTCGTCGGCGGTCAGCGCCGGGCCGGCCTCGATCGGACCGGCGACCGGCGCGTCCACCACCGTGACGTCGGCGCCGGCGGCGGCGGCCAGCCGGGCGAGTGCGCCGTCGCCGCTGCGGGCCTGGTCGGCGCGGCGGGCCGACTCCTGCGGGCTGTCACCGGCGGCGACCCCGCCGTCGTGGTCGCCGTGCACCAGCACCACGCGTACGGATTCCCACGGTCGGGGCGTCGGGGTGTCCTGGGTGGCGGCGGCGAAGCCGATCACCCGTGCCAGCCCGCCGAACCCGGCACCGGGCTGGTCCAGGGTGTCCAGGCGTTCGACAGCGGCGGTGCGGACCCGTTCGGCCGGCATCGGCAGCGTCATGCCCGGCGTGATCGGTGGCGGCGCGAGGGTGGCACGGGTGGCGGCGGGCTCGGCAGCGGCCGTGGCGGGCTCGGCTGGCCCGGGAGCGGCCGTGGCGGGCTCGGCTGGCCCGGCGACGACGGTGGCGGGCTCGGCGGGTGTGTCAGCGGGCCTCTCGACCGTCGCGGCGGGGACGGTCCCGGCAGGGACGACCCGCGCGGCCGACCGGATCCGCACCGGCTGGCCGGCGACGACCAGGACCACCGTGTCGCAGACCCCGGCCACCGCCTGGTTGGTCACCCCGAGCGCATCGGCGAAAGCCCGCCCCACCGGCGTCGCCGGCACCAACGCCAACCCGACCTCGGGGCTGACCAGCACCAGTCGCCCGGCGCTCGCCCGGACCGCAGCGGCCAGCTCGTCGATGGTGGCCCGATCGTCGGCCGGTTGATGTGCCGGGTCGAGCAACCCGGTGACCCAGCCGCCAAGGTCGTCGACGAGCAGTGTCTCGTCCGCCCGTGCCGCACCGATCACCTCGATCAGGCGGGCCGGGTGCCCGGCGACCTCGTCGGTGCTCCACCGCGACGGCCGGCGGTCCCGGTGCGCCTCGACCCGGGCGAGCCACTCGGGGTCGGCCGGGTCCACCGCACCGGTGGCCACGTACCGCACCGCCGGTGTGTCGGCGACCAGGGACTCGGCGTACCCGGACTTGCCGGACCGGATTCCACCGAGCACCAGCACGGACTTCCACCCGTCAACGGACATGCCCGTACCTTACGGCGCGCGCCCCTCACCGCGACCAGCCGGGCGGGTGGCGGCCGGGCGGTCACGGCGTGGGGCCACATCACCGGTACGGCCGCATGTCAGCGGTCGCGGCTAGGCTTACGGGCGTCCATCGCCGAGGGGAGCAGCGAGATGCCATGGAGTTGGCGGTACGAGGACGCGGACGGCCAGCCCGCGCAGGGACCTGCCGAGACGTTCGGCACCCAGGCCGACGCCGAGTCCTGGATCGGCCAGACCTGGCGGGAACTGGCGGCGGCGGGAGTCGCCTCCGTCGAGCTGCTGGAGGACGACCGGTCGGAGTACCGGATGAGCCTGCTGCCGGCCACCCAGTGACCTGACCCCGGGACTTCCTGCCCCGGTGGTCGACGTGGAGCGGGGCCGGGCCGGCCTGCTGGCCCGACCGGCCCCGCTCCACGTCACTGCCGTACCGTCACGGCCGACTGGCCGGGCTCACCGTCTTGCCCGGGTCCCGCTCGACGATCGGGTCCAGCACCTCGTCGATGGCCTTGAGTAGGCCGCTGTCCAGCTGGACGCCGCTGGCCTTGACGTTGTCCCGCACCTGCTCGGGGCGGGTCGCACCGATGATCGCCGACGAGACGTTCGGGTTCTGCAGCACCCAGGCGACGGCCAGCTGCGCCATCGTCAGGCCGGCCTGCTCGGCCAGCGGCTTGAGCCGCGCCACGGTGCTCAGCGTCTGGTCGGTCATGAACCGGGAGATGAACGTGGCACCGCCGGACTGGTCGGTGGCCCGGGAACCGGCCGGTGGCGGCTGCCCCGGCTGGTACTTGCCGGTCAGCACCCCCTGACCGAGCGGCGAGAAGACGATCTGCCCGAGGCCGAGCTCCTCGCTGGCCGGCACCACCTCCGCCTCGATCACCCGCCACAGCATCGAGTACTGCGGCTGGTTCGACACCAGCGGGATCTTCAGCTCGCGGGCCAGCGCGTGGCCCTGCCGGATCTGCGAGGCGTTCCACTCCGACACCCCGATGTAGTGCGCCTTGCCGGAGTGCACGACGTCGGCGAACGCCTCCATCGTCTCCTCCAACGGGGTGGCGTGGTCGAAGCGGTGCGCCTGGTAAAGGTCCACGTAGTCGGTCTGCAGCCGGCGCAGCGAGCCGTTGATCGACTCCATGATGTGCTTGCGGGACAGCCCCCGGTCGTTGGGGCCGGGGCCGGTCGGCCAGAAGACCTTGGTGAGGATCTCCAGGCCTTCGCGCCGCTCACCGCGCAGGGCCCGGCCGAGCACCTCCTCGGCCTTGGTGCCGGCGTACGTGTCCGCGGTGTCGAAGGTGGTGATGCCCACGTCCAGCGCGGCCCGTACGCAGGCGTGGGCGGCCTCTTCCTCCACCTGCGATCCGTGGGTGATCCAGTTTCCGTAGGAGATCTCGCTGACGAGCATGCCGGAGCGGCCTAGGTGTCGGAATTCCATGGCCCAACCCTAGTCGTCGGTTCGCGTTCCGGCTGCACGCTCTGCCTCGCGTACAGCGGTAAATCGATCTCGCGGTGCCGGCGGCGGACCGGTTGTCCGGTTACCGGGCGACGCACGTCACAGCACCGGTTTGGTGTCCGCCAACAGCCGGTCGATCTCGTCCATCACGGCCGTCCGGCTCGGATGCACCGGGTCGATGAGCGGCTCACCGCGCCGGTCCAACGCCCCCCACCGGCCGCTGGGCACCGCGACGAGGAACGCCACCGGATGGATCGCCATCGCCGGATGTACCGGCGGCACGATCACCCGTCCGGACCGGTCGACCACCCCCTTGCGCCCGCCGGCGTCGATGATCGCCAGGCCCTCGTCGGTGAATCCGTCGATGTACCGGCCGTCGGTCAAGGCGGTCGGGAATCCGCCGTACCGGGTGGGCAGCAGCAGCCGGCCGGTCTTGTCGACCGCGCCCCAGCCGCCCCGGCGGACCACCGCCACACCTCGACGGAACGGCCGCACGTCGTCGAACCCGGCCCCGATCACCACGGTGTTGTCCCGGTCGATCGCGATCCAGCTGCCGGTGCCGTCGGCGGTCACCCAGGCGAGCCCGTCGGAGTACGAGCCGACACTGATGTACCCGGCGGTCTGGGCGATCCGGACCGCTCCGGACTCGTCGATCAGCTCCCAGAACCGGGACTCGGGGCGGCGTACCCAGGCGACACCCTCGTGGAACGGCTGCACGTCGGCGAAGGCGGGGGCGATCACCAGCTGACCGTCGGCGTCGGCGTACCCCCAGCACTGGGCCTGGTCGCTGAAGGTCGGCCGGGGCGCCCGGTGCAGCTGGAGGATCTCGTCACGCTGGCGTGGATACGGCCCCCAGCCATTCTCGGCGACCTTGGCGAAGACCGCGTCCAACGCCAGTTCGGTGCGGGCGATGAGGTCCGGGTCCTCGACCTTGCGCAGCTCCAACGCCCGTTCGAAATGGTTGCACGCCTCCATGTAGCGGCCCTGGTCGTAGCAGGACCGGCCGGCGTGTTCGTGCATGGTGGCCCGCAACCGGTCGGGCAGTTCGGCCGAGTTGGCCTCCTCGAACAACCGGTCCGCCTCGGCGAAGTCGCCACGCCACTGCAGTACGTGCGCCAGCCGGGCCTGGGCGATCGCGATCCGCCGCAGTTCACCGGTGGCTTCCGCGTGGGCCAGCGCCAGCTTCGCGTCGGCCAGCGCCTTGCCGAGGTCGCCGAGGATGCGGGAGACCACCGCCCGCAGGCTCAGCAGCCGGGCCCGGGTGGCGTTGTCGGTCGCCGGGGCGATCTTCTCCGTCAGCCGGTCCCGGATCGCCCGCAGATCGTCGGGATTCTCCACCAGCTCCCGCAGGGTCTCGTGGTGGAATCGCCACCGGTACGCCGACAGCACCTGCTCCGGGTCGGCCGGGGCGGGTTCGGCCGGTGCCGGCGGGTCGGTGGGCGGTCGGGTCTGGTCGGTGGCATCGGCGGCGGCCGGTTCGTCCGGGCGCACCAGCGGTGCCAGCATGGTCGGCGCGCCGAGGGCGGTGGCGGCCCCGGCCGCCGTACCGGTGACCGGCAGGACCGTGTCCGGGCTCGCCGCCGGCGGCTCTCCCGGCGGTTGTTCGACCTCGACCTGTCGGTGTCCATCGACCGGCCGGTGTCCGTCGGCTCCGGCCGTGCCGGCGGCGTCGAGGTCGGCGTCGACCGGGTGTCGCGCCGGCTCGTGCCCGACCTGTTCGCGGTCGTCGGCGTCCGCGCCGCCATCCGCCGGTGCCCCCGACACCGGCACGGGCGGTGCCGGTTGCTCGGCCACGGGCGGTGCCGCCGACACCGGCGCGGGGGGTGCCGGGGACACGGGTACGGGTGCCTCGGCAGCGGGCGGGGCCGACGTCGGCGTGGCTGTCGGCGCGGTACGGCGTACCACCGCTGACGGTGGCACCTCGCGTTCCGGCTGGTCACGCACGATGTACGGCGGGGGAGCATGGCGGGGCTCGGGCTTGGCCCGTACGACGTAGGTGGCGTCCGCAGCCTGCTCCCGGCGTACCGGTCGGACCTGCGGATGCTCGCCGGTGGCCGTGCTGACCCGGAACTCCGGCGGCGGACCGGCCGGTGCGGAGACCGGGATGGGCAGCTGCTCCCCGGTCTGGTCCGGCGCCGTGGGCAGGGGGCGGGGCGGCGTCGTTCGGTGCGGCGGTGGCGGCGGTGTGGGGCGGCGTTCAGGACCGTCGACCCGCCCGGTCGGCGGGGCGGCCGCCCGTGCCGCCGGCGGCAGCTGATCGCGCGGCGGCACCGACGGTCGCTGCGGTGCGGTCTGGCGGGCGGGCGGTGGCGGGGTCGCCGGCATCGCCCGGTAGACCTCGGCCGACTGTGGGCGGGCCGGTTCAGGGCGCGCGGGCGGGCCGGCCGCCTCAGCGGGCCGGGTCGGCCACCAGGGTTGCTCGGCGCGGGGGTCCGGCTGGCTGCGGGTACGGTCGTCGCGCCGTGGGCTCTCCGCTGGACGTTCCCGTGGCCTTTCCCACTGCTGCGGCTGGCCGTCGGGGTGCGGCGGGCGCGCGGGCGGCTCGCGACCTGGCTGCGGCTCGGGGCGTCGGCCCGGCTCGGTGATCCGGCGGGCGGTGTACGGCTCCGCTGGCCCCCGTCGCTGCCCCTGGTCCGGCGGTGGTGCGCCACGGTCCGGCGGTGGTGCGCCACGGTCCGGCGGTGGTGCGCCACGGTACCGGTCCGGGGCCGGTCCGCGCTGATGGAAGACATCGTCGGGGTGCGGTCGCCGATGGAAGACGTCGTCGGAGTGCGGTCGCTGACGGAAAGCGTCGTCGGGGTGACGGCGGGTGGCTGGTTCCCGGCGTCGGTACTCCTCGGGCTGCTCCTCGGCACCCGGCCGACCACGGCCGGGGCCCGGCTGGTACACGGTCGCCCGGCCGACGCCGGCCGTCGGTGGTGGCGGCGGCGGGTCCTGGTCACGGCGCGGGCGGCGGCGCGACGACGGGTCGCCGGGGTAGCGCTGACCGGGCAGCGGAGCCCATTCGTTGGTGGGGTCGGTGACCCAGGTCGGCTCCTCGGGACGACGGTCCCGGGCCCGACGCATCGCCTCCCACCGGTCGTCGTCGTCCCAGGCGGCGACGGTCCGGTCCGCGCCGGCGCGATCAGCGTCGTCCGGGTTACCGTCGTCGTCCCAACGCCAGGACTGCCAGCGGCGGTCGAAGTAGCCTTCGGTCACGCCCGCACCCCGTCGAGAGCTGCGGTGGTCCGTACCGGTCGCCGGGCAGGCGGGAGCCCTGTGAACGGTTCACGTGGCTCGCTCACGGCGATGTCACCTCGTCGCAATACTCGCTCGGCAACCGTGGCAACCCGATTGAGTCCCCCGGCCCGGTGGCAGCATGGTTGCGGATGGAGGGTAGCCGCGCAGGCTCGGTCGACGCTACCGAACCGCCCGGACTGAATCGAAACAGTGTTCTCCGCTGTGGGATTTCCGGTCGTCGTCGGTCTACCGGTACTCCATGATCAGCACGGCGGAGGTTCCGGCCGTCATCGCCTGGTAGAGGTGTGGCTGGTCGGCGGTGAAGCTCACGTAGTCACCGACGTCGAGGTCGACCAGCTGGTCGACGGGGCCGGTACGCAGCCGTCCGGTCGCTACGACCAGATGCTCCACGCTGCCGGGCAGATGTGCGGTGGCGACCCTCGCGGTGCCGGGCTCGACACGGACCAGGTGCAGGTCACGTCGTACCGTGCCGGCCGCCGCCGAGAGCAGGGTGCTGACGAAGTCGGAGTGTTCGGAGCGTAGTCCTGGCCCGTCGCCGGCCCGGACGACCCGCACCGCCGGGCTGGGCGGCTCGATGAGCCGGCTGAACGGGATCCCGAGGGCGACCGCGAGCGACCAGACGGTCTCCACGCTGGGATTGCCACTGCCCGATTCGAGTTGCGACAGCGTCGACTTGGCGATGCCGGCCCGCCGGGCCAGTTCGGTCAGGGACAGACCGGCCCGGTCCCGTTCCCGGCGTACGGCGTGCGGGATCGCCGTCAGTGGGGAGGTCTCGGAGGACATGTACGCTCCATCGGTCGATAGCGTTCGGTTTGACGAACGGGTTGCGGTCTGTTCATCATCCCGAACATGAAGCCGGATCACTGAACGGTGGCGGGCCCGACCCGGCTCCGCGACATCGCCGCCGTGGCGGCTGCGGTGGGAGCCGTCGGAGCCTCGTTCGGCGCGATCGCCACCGCCGCCGGCCTGCCCGGCTGGCTGGCCGTGGCGATGTCGGTCCTGGTCTTCGCCGGCGGGGCGCAGTTCATGGCGGTCGGCCTGCTCGCCGCCGGCGCCCCAGTGGCGGCGGTCGCCGCCGGCCTGCTGCTCAACGCCAGGCACCTGCCGTTCGGTCTCGCGCTCGCCCCGGTCATCGGGGAGCGCTGGTGGCAGCGGCTGGTCGGCAGCCACCTGCTCACCGACGAGGCGGTCGCGTTCACGCTCGCCGAGCCCGACCCGGCCCGGCGACACCGCAGCTTCTGGCTGACCGCGCCAGCGATCTTTCTCTGTTGGAACGTCGGCACCGTACTCGGCGTCTGGCTCGGCACCACCGTCGCCGACCCGGCCGACCTGGGCCTGGATGCGGCATTCCCGGCCGGCCTGCTCGCCCTGCTGCTGCCGGCGCTGCGGGAACCGACCGTACGGCGGTGTGCGCTGGTCGGTGCCGGTGTCGCCGTACTCACCACCCCGGTGCTGCCCGCCGGCCTGCCGGTCCTGCTCGCCCTCGTCGGTCTGGTGACGCTCGCCCTACCCGGTCGCCGTCGCCGCCCGGCCCCACCGCAGGAGGTCCGATGACGGTGCTCGCCGTCGTGCTGGCGCTGGCCGTCGGCACGTACGCCTTCCGGGTGACCGGCGTCCTGCTGGCCGACCGGCTGACGCTGCCCGCCCCGCTGCGCCGGCTGCTGCCGATCGCGGCGGCGACCCTGCTGGCGGCGCTCGCCGCGACCGCCGCGCTGACCGAGTCCGCCGGATTCGCCGGTTACGCCCGCCCCGTCGGTGTGCTGGTCGGGGTGGTCCTGGCATGCCGACGCGCGCCGTTCATCCTGGTGGTGGTGGCTGCCGCCGCGACCACGGCGGTGCTGCGGCTGCTCGGCGTGCCGTGAGCCGGGCCGTGCCCGGCGGACCGGGTCGTCGTCAGATCTTGTCGCCGAGCTGCACCCGGGGCACCGGGGTGCGCATCCGGCGGAACGTCATCGCCCGCATGATGGCGTAGAAGTACAGGCCACCCATCCGCTCCGTCGACTTCGGGAACCGTTGCCGGACCAGCTTGCGGATCCGGCGGGAGATCAGCACCGAGTCGACGACGACGGCCAGCGCCAGGGTCACCCAGAGCAGGTTCGAGCCCAACTGCACCACCGGCGGCATGGTCGGTCCCGAACCGATCAGCACCAGCAGCGCGCCACCGAAGAACCAGGTGCCGACGGTACGGCGGGAATCGACCACGTCGCGGGCGAGTCCCCGTTCGGGGGCGCGGTCGCGGGGGCCACCCTCCCGCCGGAACTCCTCGGAGATCGCCGCCCGCCGGGCCCGCCGTTGCTCACGGGCCTCCTGCTTGGTCAGCGGCTTCGCGTCCCCGGCCGGCCGTCGGCCGGCGGCCGGACGCTTCGGGGTGACCACCCCGAGCTCCTTCTTGCTCGGCGTGTAGCCCCGGGGGCGGTCCGAGCCGGACTCCTCAGGCGTGGGGAGGTCGTCCTCCGGTCGGTCGGCTTCCACGACATCGGCGGCGGCTTTGCGGCGAAACAGCGACGGCACGCGTGAAGGGTAGCCAACCAGGGGCGTCAGCCGCACCTCGCACCCGTACGGCCGGCACCCTGCTCCGACGATCTTGCGCTTATCGAGAAGATTTGTCGTGAATGTCTCTCGATAAGCGCAAGATCGTTGGGGATTCAGGGGCGTTCGACGTGGGCGCCGAGATCGGCCAACTTCGCCTCGAAGTCCTCGTACCCGCGGTTGATCAGGTCGACGCCGTACACCCGCGAGGTGCCCTCGGCGGCGAGTGCGGCGATCAGATGGCTGAACCCGGCCCGCAGATCCGGGATGACCAGGTCCGCGGCGTGCAGCTTGCTCGGGCCGGCGATGACCGCCGAGTGCTTGAAGTTGCGCCGACCGAACCGGCACGGGGTACCGCCCAGGCACTCCCGGTAGACCTGGATCGTCGCGCCCATCGTGTTGAGCGCCTCGGTGTAGCCCAGCCGCTGCTCGTACACCGTCTCGTGGACGATCGACAGCCCCCGCGCCTGGGTCAGCGCGACGACCAGCGGCTGCTGCCAGTCGGTCATGAATCCGGGGTGCACGTCGGTCTCGAGGGCGACCGCCCGCAGCTCGTTGCCGGGGTGCCAGAAGCGGATGCCACCCTCCTGGCCGGTGCTGCCGACCCGGGGCGGCCGGGCGTCGGTGACCTCGTAGGCGCCGCCGACCGAGCGGAAGACGTTCAGGAAGGTCATCATGTCGGCCTGCTGGGCACCGAGCACGTTGACGTCGCCGCCGGTGGCCAGCGCCGCCGCCGCCCAGCTCGCCGCCTCGATCCGGTCCGGGATCGGCCGGTGCGAGTAGCCGCCGAGCCGGGGGACACCGTGGATCTCGATGACCCGGTCGGTGTGCACCTTGATGATCGCGCCCATCTTCTGCATGACGCAGATCAGGTCGATGATCTCCGGCTCGACGGCGGCGTTGCGCAGCTCGGTGACGCCGTCGGCGAGCACCGCGGTCAACAGCACCTGCTCGGTGGCGCCGACACTCGGGTACGGCAGCTCGAACTTGGTGCCGTGCAGCCCGTTCGGGGCGGTCAGGTGCAGCCCCTGCGGGGTCTTCTCGACGACCGCGCCGAACTCGCGCAGCGCCTGCATGTGGAAGTCGATCGGGCGCGGGCCGATGTGGCAGCCGCCGAGGTCCGGGATGAAGGCGTGGCCGAGCCGGTGCAGCAGCGGACCACAGAACAGGATCGGGATCCGGCTGGATCCGGCGTGCACGTTGATCTGGTCGAACGAGGCGCTCTCCACGTTTGCCGGGTCCAGCAGCAGTTCGCCGTCCTCGGCGCCGTCGCTGACCTTGACTCCGTGCAGTTCGAGCAGACCGCGCACGACCTCGACGTCGCGGATCCGCGGTACGTCGTACAGCCGGCTCGGCTCGTCACCGAGCAGGGCGGCCACCATCGCCTTGGAGACGAGATTCTTGGCACCTCGGACCCGGATCTGTCCGTGCAGCGGAGTGCCGCCATGCACGATCAGGACGTCGTCGGTCAACGAAACCTCCAGCGCGTCGATGCTGCCGTCGTATGGGGTGGAGCGGTTGCCCGGCGATGCGGGGAGAAATGTGTCCCGGCCGGCGGTGGGCGAAACCACGGGCATCGAAGATCCGCGTTGCCCGTTCGTCGCCTGGGGCAGCATAGCGCTCTGTGATGAGAGTGGGATCCCGCAAGCGCTGCGATTGGCACGAATTCGGGAACGACGGTACGTAAATGTAGGTTCTACATTACGTACGGTGACTGAATTGTGGTGTCGCGCATCCGATCAGGGCAGCGCCAACATCTGATCCAGGGCGACCCGGGCGAAGTGTGCCGTCCGCTCCTCGACCGTGATCTGGTTCGGCACCCGACCGGCGACGAGCTCTTCCAGTGCCCACACCAGGTGCGGCAGGTCGATCCGGTTCATCGTCGAGCAGTAGCAGACCGCCCGGTCCAGGAACATGATCTCCTTGTCCGGGTGGGCCAGCGCCAGCCGGCGGACCAGATTCAGCTCGGTGCCCACCGCCCACGCCGAACCGGCCGGTGCCGCCTCGATGGTCCGGATGATGTACTCCGTCGAGCCGACCTGATCGGCCGCGGTGACCACCTCGTAGCGGCACTCCGGGTGGACCAGCACGTTCACCCCGGGCACCCGCATCCGTACCTCGTCGACGCTGCTGCGGGTGAACCGACCGTGCACCGAGCAGTGCCCCCGCCACAGCACCATCTTCGCCTCGCGCAGCTGCTGCGCGGTCAGCCCACCGCCGGGCTTGTGCGGGTCGTAGAGCACACAGTCGTCGGCATCCAGGCCCATCTCCAGCACCGCCGTGTTGCGGCCCAGGTGCTGGTCCGGCAGGAACAGCACCCGCTGGCCACGCTCGAACGCCCAGGTCAGCGCCCGCTTGGCGTTGGACGAGGTGCAGACCACGCCGCCGTTGCGCCCGACGAACCCCTTGATGTCCGCCGAGGAGTTCATGTATGTCACCGGCACCGTCGAGGTCGCCGCACCCGCGTCGGCGAGCGCCTCCCAGGCGGTCTCCACCTGACCCAGCACCGCCATGTCCGCCATCGAACAGCCGGCGGCCAGGTCCGGCAGGACCACCCGCTGGGCGTCGCTGGTCAGGATGTCGGCGCTTTCGGCCATGAAGTGCACACCGCAGAACACGATGAACTCCGCCGACGGCCGGGCGGCGGCCTCCCGGGCCAGCTTGAACGAGTCGCCGGTCACGTCGGCGAACTGGATCACCTCGTCACGCTGGTAGTGGTGCCCGAGGACGAAGACCCGGTCACCCAGCGCCGCCTTGGCGGCGCTGGCCCGGGCGACCAGGCCCGGATCGCTCGGTGCCGGCAGGTCACCGGGACACTCCACGCCGCGCTCGGTCGCCGGATCGGCACCCCGGCCGAGCAGCAACAGGGCGGTCGCGGTGCTGGACGGCTCAACCCACGTCGAAGTCACGAGATCCATGCTCGCACAGGTCCGCCCGCCTGCGACCAGTCAGCGTGTGGCCTGCCACACTGCCAGACCATGCGGGTCCTGATCTGTCCGGACAAGTTCGCCGGCACCCTCACCGCTCCCGAGGTGGCGGCCGCCGTCGCCGCCGGCTGGCGGGACCGGGCACCTATCGACGAACTCGTGGAGCTGCCGCTGTCCGACGGGGGACCGGGCTTCGTCGACGCCCTGGCCGGGTCGACCGGCGGGCGGCGGGTCGCCGTACCCACCGTCGACCCGCTGGGCCGGCCGGTCGCCGGGGAGATCCTGCTGGTCGACGACCCGGCCGGGCGGACCGCGTACGTGGAGAGCGCCCAGGCGTGCGGCCTGCACCTGCTGACCCCGACCGAGCGTGACCCGAAACACACCACCTCGTACGGCCTCGGTGTGCTGGTGCTCGCGGCGGTCGAGCACGGGGCCCGCCGGATCGTCGTCGGGCTCGGTGGTTCGGCCACCAACGACGCCGGGGCCGGCATGCTCGCCGCGATCGGCGTCACCCCGCTGGACCCCGCCGGCTACGCCCTGCCGTACGGCGGTGCGGCGCTCGCCGCCGCCGAGTCCCTGGACGGCGTACCCCGGCTGCGGGGCGTCGAACTGGTCGCGGCGACCGACGTCGACAATCCGCTGACCGGGCTGCACGGGGCCAGCAACGTGTACGGGCCGCAGAAGGGCGCCGACCGGGCCGACGTACTGCTGCTCGACGCCGCGCTGGAACGCTTCGCCGGCGTCCTGGTCGCCGGCCTGCCCGGCTGCCCCCCGCAGCTGGCGGCGCTGCCCGGAGCCGGCGCCGCCGGTGGCCTCGGGGCCGCCCTGCTCGCCCTCGGCGGCCGCTGCGAATCCGGCATCGCGCTGGTCACCGGGCTGATCGGGCTGGACGCCGCGCTGGACGCGGCGGATCTGGTGGTCACCGGCGAAGGGTCGTTCGACCACCAGTCGCTGCGCGGCAAGGTGGTCGCGGGGGTGGCCGGTGCCGCCCGGGACCGGGGACTGCCCTGCGTGGTGCTGGCCGGCCAGGTTGCCACCGGCCGACGGGAGGCCGCCGCGGCCGGGGTCACCGAGACGTACGCCCTGGTCGACCACTTCGGGGGGGAGACGGGTGGCGGGCTGGAGCAGGCGCTGGCCCGCCCGGCCGAGGGGCTGCGCCGGATCGCCGCTCGGCTGGCCGGTCAGTGGAGCCGCTGACCGGCCGTCCGGTCATGAGGAGCGTGACACTGGTGGCTCGTCACGGACAGATTGTCGGTGCCGGATTGGGAATCGCCGCCGGGGCGGTTAGCGTTACCTGATACGGACGAATACGCACCGTCGCAGGGGAGACCAACTCGTGAGCACATCAGCCCAGTCCGAAACGGCCGAGACCGCCGCCTCGACCACCATCGTCCTCACCGACATGGCGGCCGAGAAGGTCAAGGCCCTGCTCGACCAGGAGGGCCGCGACGACCTGCGGCTGCGGGTCGCCGTCCAGCCGGGTGGCTGCTCGGGCCTGCGGTACCAGCTGTTCTTCGACGAGCGCTCGTTGGACGGGGACGTCGTCAGTGACTTCGGCGGCGTCGAGGTCGTGGTGGACCGGATGAGCGCCCCGTACCTTGCCGGCGCGAAGATCGACTTCGCCGACCGGATCGACGCCCAGGGCTTCACGATCGACAACCCGAACGCGCAGAACTCCTGCGCCTGCGGCGACTCCTTCCACTGATCCCGTCGGTCGCGTCACCGTCCGGGCCGGTCCGCCGGCACCGGACGGTCACGTGTGGGGAGATCGTGCTCAATTGAGACTGGTACGGGTTCTGATCGCCCCCGTGCCGGTAAGCTGGCCGACGCACGTTTTTCATACCCCCGACACACGAGGGCCCTCATGAAGATCGCCGTCACCGGCTCGATCGCCACCGACCACCTGATGCACTTCCCGGGCCGGTTCGCCGGTCAGCTGATCGCCGACCAGCTGGACAAGGTCTCCCTGTCGTTCCTCGTCGACGACCTCGTCGTCCGCCGGGGCGGGGTGGCGGCGAACATCTCCTTCGGGATGGCCCAGCTCGGCCTGCGGCCGGTCCTGCTCGGTGCGGTCGGTGCCGACTTCGCCGACTACCGCTCCTGGCTGGAACGCCACGGCGTCGACTGCGACTCGGTACACGTCAGCGAGTTGGCGCACACGGCCCGGTTCGTCTGCACCACCGACGACGACCTGTGCCAGATCGCCTCCTTCTACGCCGGCGCGATGAGCGAGGCCCGCAACATCGAGCTGGCTCCGGTCGCCGCCCGGGTCGGTGGGCTCGACCTGGTGCTGGTCAGCGCCAACGACCCGGCGGCGATGCTGCGCCACTCGGCCGAGTGCCGCGACCGGGGCTACCGGTTCGCCGCCGACCCGTCGCAGCAGCTGGCCCGGATGAGCGGCGAGGATGTCCGGCAGCTCATCGACGGAGCAGAATATCTGCTGACCAACGAGTACGAGCGGTCGCTGCTGGAGAGCAAGGTCGGCCTCAGCGGCGACCAGCTGCTCGACCTGGTGACGGTACGGGTCACCACGCTCGGCGCCGACGGGGTGGAGATCACCGGCCGGGGCATCGAGCGGATCCACGTACCGGTGGCCCGCGACGTCGTCGCCGACGACCCGACCGGTGTCGGTGACGGGTTCCGGGCCGGTTTCTTCGCCGCGCTCGGCTGGGGTCTCGGCCTGGAGCGGGCCGCGCAGGTCGGCTGCCTGGTCGCCGCGCTGGTGCTGGAGACCACCGGCCCGCAGGAGTACGACGTCAAGCCGGACATCTTCCTCAAGCGTCTCGCCGACTCCTACGGCGACGCCGCCGCCGAGGACGTCCGCCCCTTCCTGCCCGCCTGACGTACGTAGCAGCTCGGCCGTCGGCCCGTCGCGGGTCAGCGCCAAGATCAATGTGAGCGCCATGGGTCTCATCCACGCTGGTTGACACCCATAGCGCTCACATTGATCTTCAACCTGATCGGCCAGCTATCCCAGCCGGTTCAGCGCGGCGGTGAGGAAGGCGTCACGGCGGGCGTTGAGGGTCGCCGCCGACAGGTCGTCGCGGCCCTGGGCGTGGATCGTGGCGAGAGACAGCGCCAGATCGCTGGGCAGGTTCTGCGCTGCGACCGCGTCCCAGTAGGCGAGTGACTGCGGGCGTACGCCGGTGACGTCGGCCCAGCCGGCGAGAACCTGGTCTGCTGCGTTCCCGCCGAACATCAGCGCCGCGTCCAGCCGCAGCGCGGACAGGTCGATGCCGTTGTCGCCGACTCCGGCCATGTCCCAGTCGATCAGCCCGGCGACGGCGTCGCCGGTCCACATCAGGTTGCCCTGCCACAGGTCGCCGTGTACCAGTACCAGATCGCCGACCGGCACCGGGTGCCGCCGGATCCGCTCGTCGGCGTAGCGCAGCAGCGGGGTCGTACGGTCGGTGCCGGCGGCCCGCTCCCGGGCGAAGTCCCGCGCCGCGATCGGTCGGGTGCGTACCGGCAACTGCGGCGAAGGCTCGACGGCGATGGTGCGTAGGGCCCCTGCCACCGCGCCCATGGCCCGTAGCCGGGCGGCGGTCGGCTCGATCGGTATCGCACTACGACCAGGCACAACGGTCTGCAGGAGCGCGGCGCTCCCAGATCCTGTGTCGCCGGTGTCGTATCCGATGATCCTCGGTGCCGCTACGCCCTGTTCCTCAGCGAGCCGGAGTGCGGCGATCTCGGTGAACAGCCGGGCGGGACGCGCCGGGTCGACCGTCTTGAGCACCGCTTCGGTGGTACGGCCGCGCTGCGTGATCCGCAGCAGCCACGGATTGTCGCCTGCCCGCAGTCCGCGCACCACCCGGACAGTCGCGTCGCCGCCGATCATTCCAGCGACCCAGTCGAGCACAGCGTGATCGGGGACCGTCGCCATCACCGTCCTTTCAGGTCCCCGCAACCGCCCTTGGGGCCTGCTTACGCGGGCACTTCGGGCGTCGCGCAGGTCGGGGCGGTCGCTGTCGGGTCAGCCAACATGATCAGCAGCCAATCGAGTGACGAACGCGGTCCACTGGTCAGCGGAGAAGAGCAGCGTCGGCCCGGTGCGGTCCTTGCTGTCGCGGACCGCGACAGCGTCCGGCAGTACGGCGCACTCGACGCAGTCGCCGTTGTTGGCGCTGCGGCTGCTGGTGAACCAGCGGGCGGTGGTCAGGTCGGGGGTGGGCATGACAGCCTCCAGCGCTATGCCGCGTCGGCCAGCTCCCGGATCAGCGCGCGGGAATCGGCGGGCGAGAGAGCGGCCTGACGCAGGTTGTCCGCCACCATCGTATAAGTGCGGACACCGTCCGGGTCCTGGATGTACATGGCACCGTCGAGCAGTTCGGTGTAGGCGATCGGCCGGACCCGGTCGAAGTCCAGCACCACGAACTTGCCGAGCGGCGTAGCGGCATGCGGCCCGTCCTCGGGCCGGAGGATCTGGACGGTGACATGCGGCAGGCTGGCGAGGTCGGCCAGGTGCCGCAGTTGTGCGCGCCTGGTGTTGTCGCCGTTGACCCGCAACCGCAGCGCCGCCTCGCCGATCACCGCGTGCAGCGTCAGTGGCTCGTCGTCGGTGAGCCGGCGGGCTCTGGCCTGACGGAACGACACGAACCGTTCAGCGTGGTCGGGCCGGACGAACCCGGTGCCGAGGGTGAGCGCCTGGGCGTACTCCTCGGTCTGCAGCAGGCCGGGGAGCACCATCGACTCGAAGACGAACGCGCTGTCGGCCAGTCCTTCCAACCCGACGTAGGTCCGGAACCAGTCGGGCACGACGTTCGCCCAGGGAGCCCACCAGGTCTTGGCATCCGACCGGCCGGCCAGCGAGGTGAGCCGTTCGATCGTCGGCTGATCGGCGCCGCAGGTCCGCAGCACCTTGGCGATGTCGTCCGGGAACTGCTGGTAGCGGCCGGTCTCCATGTGCCCGAGCTTGGGTTTGCCGATCCCCGTCTCGGCGGACAGTTCACTCAGCGACATCGGCACGTCGCGCCGGTAGCGACTCAGCTCGGCGCCGATCAGCCAGCGCAGCGCCGAGGGGTCCATCCGTGTGCTCATCACTCCCGCCTTCCGCTAGCGATGCAGTCATCATTGCCTATTGCCAATCTCGAGGCAACTACTTACGCTAGACGTCTAGCCGCCGATGGAGGGGAGCGTGTAGTGGACGGGAACGAAGGGCCATGGTTGTCTGGGTTTGATGACGAGCAGCGCGGGCTGCTGGAAGACCTACACGGGGAGCCGCCGGCGCGCTTCGCTATCTGCGAGGAGACCGAGGGCAGCGAGGACAGTCGGGTGCTCGGATGGGGTCTGGCGTTTGACGACGAAGCCGTGGTCGTGCCCACCAACGGCGGTCTCCCCAATCCGTTCAGCGGCATCAAGGCAGCACTGCGGCTGTACGGGATGGTCCACCCCGTACAGCTGGTGTGGGTCGACCCGCCCGACGGTCGCCAGCTGACCTGAACCGCGGAGGTCAGGCCGGTCGCAGCACCGCGACCAGGAAATCGGAGTCGTCGCGGTACGGGCGCAGGTCCCAGGTCGCCAGCAGCAGATCCTCGACCAGATCGGCGGCGTGCATGTCGGCCAGGAAGTCGGTGACCGGGTAGCCCCGGTCGGTGCCGAACCCGACCACGATCCGGCCGCCGTCGCGCAGGTGCAGCCGCATCCGGCGCAGCACCTCCTGGCGGGTGTCCGGCGCCAGGAACGTCATGACGTTGCCGGCGCTGACGATCGCGTCGAAGCCGTCGGTGATGCCCTGTGCGGGCAGGTCCAGCTCGGCCAGGTCGCCGACCAGCCACCGCGGGCCGGGGTGGTCCTGCCGGGCGGCATCGATCAGCACCGGGTCCAGGTCGACGCCGACGACGTCGTGACCGGCGGCGGCCAGCGCCGCGCCGACCCGGCCGGGTCCGCAGCCGGCGTCCAGCACCCGCGCGGTACGCGGCAGCATCGCGTCGACCAGCCGTGCCTCACCGTCGAGGTCGACACCGTCGCGCGCCAGCGACCGGAACCGGTCGACGTACCACTGTGAGTGCCCTGGGTTGGACTCCAGCAGTTTGCTCCACCCGTTTTCTGCACTCACGCCCGCCATCCTCGCACGCATGACGCCGGCCCGGAGCAGCTGCCGCCGGTCCAGGCCAAGCGCGCCGATCCAAGGTCCAGCGCGCCGACCCGGGCCAGGCACGGATCCCAGCGGTATACCTGTGAGGAATAATTATTCCTCACAGGTATACCGACATGTCGCAGTAGGTGTCCCGGGCGTCGGTCGACCCGTGGCGTCGGCCAGTGAGTCCGGCGGAGGCCAATGGGTCCGGCGGAGGCCAATGGGTCCGGCGTTGGTCAGTGGGTGCGGCGGATGTCGAAGGCGGGGGAGCCGCCGACGGTCGAGGCGGCCACGAACTCCTGGCCGCGGATCCGGCACCAGGCCGGGATGTCCAGGGCGGCGGCCGGATCGTCGGCCAGCACCCGCACCACCGACCCGACCGGCAGCTGCGGCAGCCGCCGGGCCAGCGCGATCACCGGCAGCGGGCAGCGTTGACCGAGGCAGTCGATGGTCTCCACCGCCGCGTCACCTGAGGGCCGCAGCACCGCGTCGTCGTCGGTCACAGGCCGACCACTCCGGCCTCGGCCCGCAGGTCGGCCACCACCTGCGGCAGGTCGGCCAGGAACCGGTCCACGTCGGCCTCGGTGGTGTCGGAGTGCAGTGAGACCCGGACGTTGCCGTGCGACAGCACCCCCATCGCCTCCAGCACGTGCGACGGGCGCAGCGTCGACGCGGTACACGACGAACCGGAGGAGACGGCGTGCCCGCGCCGGTCCAGCGCGTGCAGCAGTGCCTCGCCGTCGACGTACAGGCAGGAGAAGGTGACCAGGTGCGGCAGCCGGTCGGTCGGGTCGCCGACCACCTCCACGTCCGGCACGGTCGCGGCGACCGTCGCGCGGATCCGGTCCACCAGCGCCGACAGTCGGGCGGCCTGCGCGTGGGCCTCGGCCGCCGCCGCGCGCAGGGCCGCCGCCGACGCCACCACCGCCGGCAGGTTCAGCACCCCGGGGGTACGGCCGGACTCGCGCTCGTCGGCCGGGTAGGGCGACTCCCAGCGGGTGCCCTTGCGGACCGCCAGCACCCCGACGCCCGGCAACCCGCCCCACTTGTGGGCGCTGGCCGACAGCACCGACCAGCCGTCGGGCACCGGCACCCGGCCCACCGACTGGGCTGCGTCGACGTACAACGGCACCCCGTGTGCGGCGCAGGCCCGCGCCGCCTCGGCGACCGGCTGAACGGTGCCGACCTCGTGGCTGGCGCTGATCAGGGCGGCGAACGCCACACCCGGCCGGGCCACCGCCGCCGACCACTCGGTCAGGTCGAGCCGGCCGAGCCGGTCCACCGGTACGGACACCGCCTCGCCGTCGGCGTCGGTGTGGCGCCGCGCGGCGTGCAGCACCGCCGAGTGTTCGATCGCCGAGTGCACCAGGGTCCGGCCGACCCGGCGCCGCCCGGCGAGACCGCCGAGTACGGCGGCGTGCGCGGCGACCGTACCGCTGGATGTGAACGAGATCTCGTCGGCGCGGACCCGCAGCGTCTCGGCGGTGGCCGCGCGGGCCGCGTCCAGCAGTTGACCTGCCCGGCGGGCCTGGGAGTAGAGCCGGGCCGGGTCGGCCCAGCCGTCGGCCAACGCCGCCGTCAGGGCCTCGCGGGCAACCGGGTGCAGCGGCGCGGCGGTCGCTGCGTCGAGATAGCTCACAGCCCTCGACGGTACGCCCCACCTCGACCACCGTCGGCAGTCGTGGCAGGTGACAATCAAGACCCCTCGCCGATCTCGGCGTGACTGGTCGAGTAATCTGCGACCGTCGGTGACGCCTTTGGTCGCTGATGTCGCCACACGTGCCCGGTGCTCGCGCGCCGGCGCGCAGGTGGCATCGGTGACGCCGTCAGGGAGGCAGGACCAGGTGGTCGCGAGGGATTCAGCAGCGCAGCGCACGGGCGTACGGCCCGACGCTGGTGATCGTGCGCGGGCCGGGCAGGGGCGCGGTCGGCGCAGCCGGCCGCAGCGGGTGGCCGGGCTGGGCCTCGGCGGTGCCGCACTGCTCACCCTGCTCACCGGCTGTGACGTCGGCGCGGCCTTCGACGGCTTCGGCTGGCCACAGGGCGGTATCACCCCGCAGGCCAACCAGATGTACGACCTGTGGATCGGGTCGGTCATCGCCGCGCTCGCCGTCGGTGTGTTCGTCTGGGGCCTGATCTTCTGGTGCATCATCCGCTACCGCAAGCGGGGCGACCAGCTGCCGGTGCAGACCCGGTTCAACATGCCGATGGAGTTCCTCTACACCATCGCCCCGATCCTGGTCGTGTCGGTGCTGTTCTACTACACGGCCGTGGTGCAGACCGACGTCGACCGGCTCAGCGAGGACCCGGACGTCACCGTCGAGGTCGTCGCCTTCAAGTGGAACTGGCAGTTCAACTATCGCGACGGGGTCGGCGAGGACGCCAATACGGTCGCGTCGACGGTCGGTTCGTCGGACATCATCCCGGTGCTGGTGGTCCCCTCCGAGCGGACCGTCCGGTTCGAGGAGACCAGCACCGACGTGATCCACTCGTTCTGGGTGCCGGAGCTGCTGTTCAAGCGGGACGTCTTCCCGGGCAGCATCCGCAACCAGTTCGAGGTGACCATCCAGCAGAACGGTGCCTACGTCGGCCGCTGCGCCGAGCTCTGCGGCACGTACCACTCGATGATGAACTTCGAACTGCGGGTGGTCAGCCCGGAGCAGTACGACCGGTTCCTCGACGAGAAGCAGGGTGGTGCCTCCACCCAGGATGCGCTGCGGGCGATCGGGGAGGAGCCGTACGCGGTCACCACCTTCCCGTTCGAGACCAAGCGGGACGCGCAGAACTTCGGCAACGCGAGCGCCCCCCAGGGCGCGGGGAACTGAGGAGCCGCAATGAAGACCGAGTGGCGGATCTTCGCCGTCGTCGCGGCGTTCCTGCTCGTCGTGTCCGGGGTCTACCCGGCCTGGACGTACGGGCAGTTGGGGCACGTCGAGTGGATCGGCACCGTGGCGCTGATCCTGTCGTTCCTGCTCTGCACGATGTGCGGCGGGTTCTTCTGGTTCGTGTCGCGCCGCATCGACCTGCGGCCCGAGGACCGGCCGGACGCCGAGGTCGCCGACGGTGCCGGTGAGGTCGGCTTCTTCAGCCCCGGCAGCTACTGGCCGTTCGGGGTGGCGCTGGCCGCCACGATCGCCGGGCTCGGCTTGGTCTTCTGGCAGTGGTGGCTGATCATCTTCGGTCTGGTGTCGGTGACGGCGGCAGCGGCCGGCCTGCTCTTCGAGTACTACACGGGCACCCGGCGTACCGCCGAGCACTGACACCGACACTGGTTCACCGGTCCCGGCGGCGACGCAGGGCGGCACCCCAGCGGGCGACGGTGACCAGCGCCGTACCGATGGCGAGGGAGAGCGCACCGATCAGCCCGAGGGCGGCGGCCGGCGCTCCGGTGACCGGAAGGTCCTGGCTGGCGGACATGTTTTCACCTCCTTCGAGGGGCGCGGTTCATGCGGTCGCGGGGGTGCCGATCCGCTCCGGTGAGGACCAGACACAGCGGTCGACGGTGGGTTGCCGTACCGCCTTGACCGCCGCGTGGACGAAGATCACCCGGTAGATCAGGTCGGCGACCATGATCAGCGGCAGCATGAGCAGCAGTTGCGGGTGGCGCAGCCGCCAGGCGACCAACGCCACCCAGATGCCCTGCCCGGCGGCGAGCAGCAGCAGGCCGGTGCCCAGGCCCGGTCCGGCGCTGGCCAGGACCCACAGCGTGACCGGGGCACCGAGCACGTACAGCGCCCAGTGCAGGATCAGCAGCACGTACGCGTAGTCGAAGGTGCTGACCCGCCGGCCCACCCGGTGACCGAGGATGCCCTGGAAGGTGCCCCAGAGCCACCGCAGGTTCTGCTTGTACCAGTCCCGTAGCGTGGTCGGGTCCTGCAGCAGCGCGGTGGCGCGGGGGGCGTAGACGACCCGGCCGAGCCCGCGACGGTGGGTCTCCAACACCCAGTACGTGTCGTCGACGATGTACGGCGGCTGCTGCGGCAGGACCCGGTCGAGCAGTTCCACCCGGTACAGGGAGTTGGAGCCGGAGATGCAGTTCATCACGTTGAAGTGGCTCTGGATCCGGCGCAGGAAGAGTTGATAGTTCCAGTAGCTGTAGGCCCGCTTGGCCAGCCACGGGTTCCACCGGTGCTCGCGTGGCCACCAGGTGACGTTGTGGCCGACCGCGATCGCGACCTGGTCGGTCATCGTCGCCAACGTCTCGGTGACGAAGTTCTCGGCGATGATCACGTCGTCGTCGAGGATCGCGACCGCCCGGAACCGCGTACCGAGCCGGAAGTGGCGGTAACCGGCGTGCAGCGCGGCCGGTTTGCCGACGTTCGTGGCCAGGTCGAGCACCTCGGCGCCGGCGTCGGCGGCCTGCCGGGCGGTGTCGTCGGTCGAGGCGTCGGAGACGACGAAGACCGGTGCCCCGGTACGGCGGGCGGCGGTGACCGCGGCGGCGATGGTACCGGCCCCGTTGCGGCAGGCGATCAGGACGGCGACCTGGTCGTGGCGTACCGGGCCGTAGCGGGGGTGGTCGGCGTCGGCGGTCCGGGCCCGGCGGCGGACCCGTTCGGGGCGGAGCAGGCCGTAGCCGAAGGCGACCAGCAGGGAAACGAGGAAGAGTGCGCCGAGGACGATCAGTGCGGTAAGGAAGATCCGCAGCATCGCTGACCTCAAGGGGGGAGGGAGCGGTGGACGCCGCGTCCTTGCGGTCAGCGACTACGCTACGTCACTGGATTGGTGGATAAAAGGGGCGTTACTGGGAATATCCACGTAACTTGCTGTGAAAATGTCGCTGGAGGCTCATCGGTCCCAGTGGTCCCGTGCGTGGTCAGTCCCCGCTGGCGTCGCGGGCGGCCCGGGCGACCTGCACCCAGCGGTCCAGCAACGCCGCTGCCGCCCCGTCGTCGATCGCCTTCGCGGCACGGTCCAGTTGGGCGCGCATCGTGGGCAGCAGCGTGTCGGCCGACGCCGCGCCGGTCTGTACGGCGTGCGCGGCGAGCGCGGCCGCCGCGTTGACCAGGACCGCGTCCCGGACCGGGCCGGTGTCGCCGGCGAGTAGCCGATGGGCCACCTCGGCGTTGAAGCGGACATCCCCGCCACGCAGGTCACCGGGGGCGCTGCGGGCCACCCCGAGGTCGTCGGCGGCATCCACGACCATCGCCTGCACCCGGCCGTCGGCGGCGAACCAGACCCGGGTCGGGGCGGCGGTGCTCAGCTCGTCGAGCCCGTCGTCGCCGCGCATCACCAGCGCGGTGTCGCCCCGGGCGGCGAACACCTCGGCCATCACCGGCGCCATCCGGGAGTCGAAGCAACCGATCGCACCGGACCTCGGCCGGGCCGGGTTGCTCAGCGGACCGAGGAAGTTGAACACGGTGGGCACACCGATCTCCCGCCGGGTCACGCCGGTGTGGCGCATCCCCGGGTGGAACCGGGCGGCGAAGCAGAACGCGATGCCGGCCTCGGCGACACACCGGGCGACCCCCTCGGGGCCCAGATCCAGTGGGATGCCGAAGTGCTCCAGCAGGTCGGCGGCGCCACAGGAGGAGGAGGCGGCCCGGTTACCGTGCTTGACCACCCGGGCGCCGGCGGCCGCCACCACGAGCGCGGCCATCGTGGAGATGTTCACCGTGTGTGCCCGGTCGCCGCCGGTGCCGACCACGTCAACCGCGTCGGCGCGCAGCGCGTCCGGCAGGCCGACCGGTACGGCGTTGGCGAGCATCGCCTCCACCAGCCCGACCAGTTCCGCCGGGGTCTCGCCCTTGGCGCGCAACGCGACGGCGAACCCGGCGATCTGGGCGGGGGTGGCGGAGCCCGCCATGATCTCGCCCATCGCCCAGTTGGTGTCGGCGGTGGCGAGTTGCTCGCCCGTGATCAGGGTGTGGAGCAGGTTCGGCCAGGACCGGTCACCCATGGGGGCCTCCCAGGTGCGATGGGGGTGGGTGGTGCGGCTCAGGCGGCCGGCAGCTTGCCGGCCCGCCGGCGGAGCAGGCCAGCGACGGTCTGCCCGGTGGTCACCGGGTCGAGCGGGTGCATCAGGGTGCCGTCGACCTCGGCGAAGGCGGCCAGCCAGCGGTCGGCGGCCCGGGCGATCACCACGCAGGTCGGCGGGGAGTCGGCGCGGTCGTCCTTGATCTGTCGGGCGATGCCGAGCCCGCCACCGGGGGTGGCCTCGCCGTCGAGCAGCAGCAGGTCGATCTCGTACTCGTCGACCAGCCGGATGCATTCGGCGTAGTTGGCGGCGTCGACGAACTCGACGGTCAGGTCGCTGGCGGGTCGGGTGCCGACGGCCAGGCGCATCCGGTCCCGCACCTGCGGGTCGTCGCTGTAGAGCAGGACGGTGTGCACGCGTTCGGTCATCTTCTCGCTCGACTCCCACCTCGTAGCTGCGCGCCGATCGTACCGCCCGGCACCGTCGCGGTCGGTACCGGTGGCCGGCCCGGCGGCCACCGTCGTCACTCGCTGGCGACCGTCTCCGGGGCCTGCGGCACTGCCCGGCCTTCGAGGTCACGGCTGAGTCGGGCCTCCTGGCGGTCGAGGTCGCGGTCGACGCGCCGGGCCTCCCGCTCGGACTGGCGCATCCACTGCACGACGAGCACGGCGAGCATGGTGACGCTGACGAACTCGCCACCGGCCCACAGGACGCCGCCGGCCACCTTCTGGTCCGCCCAGGGGTCGGCCCAGGTCAGGCCGAGGGACGGGTACCAGTCGCCGCCGAACAGGGTGGTGCTCTGCATGACGGTCAGTCCGAGCACGGTGTGGAACGGTACGGAGAGCACCATCAGCAGCGCCCGGGCCGGGTACGGCCAGCGGCCGGGTAGCGGGTCGAGCCCGACCAGCGGCCAGAAGAACAGGCAGCCGGTCATGATGAAGTGGGCGTGGACGAACTCGTGGGCGAGGGTGCTCTCCAGGGTCAACCGGTACAGATCAGTGAAATACAGCACAAACGGGTTGATGACGAACAGGCCGAACGCGACCAGCGGGAACGTGACCACCCGTACGTACCGGCTGTGCAGGACGGCGAGCAGCCGCCGTCGGGGTGCGCCGGTGAGCGTCCGTAGCGCCAGGGTGACCGGTGCGCCGAGGGCCAGGAAGATCGGCGCGATCATCGACAGCACCATGTGCTGGACCATGTGCACGGACAGCAGGGTGGTGTCGTACGCGCCCAGCCCACTGACCGTGACCGCCGCGATACCGCCCAGACCCGGGCCGATGAACAGCACGGTCCGCGACACCGGCCAGCGGTCCCCGCGCAGCCGCAGCCGGTGGACGCCGTAGAGGTACAGCCCGGCGGCGACCACGAGCCCGAGCGCCAGCCAGTTGTTCAACTGGACCTCGGTGAACAACGCGGAGACGGTGAACGGCTCCACGGCGACGATCAGCTCGGCCTCTGCCACGCCGTCGAGGCTATGTCAACGCAGCCGGTCGGCTTCATCCGGCCCGCTACCGGGTCGGGTTTGCCACCCCGCCGATCGTGGGCGCTGACCGGCAGCAATAATGACCGCGTGACTGCGGCCCCAGCGATTGACAAGAGCCGGATCCACTCGCTGACCCGACCGAACATGGTCAGCGTCGGGACGATCGTGTGGCTCTCCAGCGAACTCATGTTCTTCGCGGCGTTGTTCGCGATGTACTTCTCCATCCGCGCGGCGGACTACAGCATGTGGGAGAAGCACACCGTCTCGTTGAACATCCCGTACGCGACGGTGTTCACCGCGATCCTGGTGGCGTCCTCGGTCACCTGCCAGATCGGGGTGTTCGCGGCGGAGCGGGGTGACGTGCACGCGCTGCGCCGCTGGTTCACCATCACCTTCGTGATGGGCCTGATCTTCCTGCTGGGGCAGATCAACGAGTACCGCGAGCTGGTCCACCACGGCATCAAGATCAACGGCGACGGGTACGGCTCGGTGTTCTACCTCACCACCGGCTTCCACGGGCTGCACGTGGCCGGCGGGCTGGTCGCCTTCCTGATCTACATGATCCGCTCCACGATGGGCCGCTTCACCCCGGCGCAGGCCACCTCCGCGATCGTCGTGTCCTACTACTGGCACTTCGTCGACGTGGTCTGGATCGGCCTCTACCTCATGATCTACTGGCTGCAATGATCGACTTGCGGTCACGCTCCGTGCTGACGCCGTGTCGCAACCTTCAGACAGGTCGCAAAACCGTTAAGGACTACAGGCCATGACATCTGACACCCCCGCCGACCGGCGAGCCGACCGCTCCCGCGGTCTCCTCGCGCGGCTGCGCAGCGGGCGGGCCACGCCACGCGGCCGGGGCCGCCGCCGGGTGGGCACCGCGGTCCGGTTGCTCGTCGCGCTGTTCCTGGCCGGCGGTGTGTACACCGTGTTCGCGCCGGGCCTGCAGGCGCAGGACACCCCGCAGTTGTCCCGGGCCGCCGAGGACGGCAAGGCGCTGTTCGACCAGAGCTGCATCTCCTGCCACGGCCGCAACGCCCAGGGCGTCGAGGGGCGCGGACCCAGCCTGATCGGGGTCGGCTCGGCGTCGGTGGAGTTCCAGGTGGGCTCGGGCCGGATGCCGATGGCCCGCCAGGAGGCCCAGGCCGAGCGCAAGTCGGTGGTCTACACCGAGGAGGAGATCCGCCAGCTCGGCCAGTACATCCAGGAGCTGGGCGGCGGGCCGCAGTTGCCCGACGGCGAGATGCTGCGCAACGGCGGTGACATCGCCGTCGGCGGCCAGCTCTACCGGATCAACTGCTCCTCGTGTCACGCCTTCAGCGGCGGCGGCGGCGCCCTGTCGTCGGGCAAGTACGCCCCCAGCCTCGCCCCGTCGACCGACCGGCAGATCTACGCCGCGATGCTGACCGGCCCGCAGAACATGCCGGTCTTCGGCGACAACCAGCTGACCCCGGAGCAGAAGCGCGACATCATCGCCTTCGTCCAGGACGGGCTCAAGGCCGACCAGGACCCGGGTGGCCTGGCCACCCTCGGCCGGTACGGCCCGGTGACCGAGGGCATCGCCGTCTTCCTGGTCGGCATCACCGCGTTGGTCTTCGCGAGCCTGTGGATTGCGGGGAAGTCATGAGCATCGAGACCAGCACCGCGCACCGTGCGCAGCCCGAGCCGGTGAGCCTGGACGACCCTCGGCTGACCTCGTTCGACGTGCTCCGTGAGGGTGCCCGTCGCGACGACATCGAGATCGTGCACTACGAGCCGCCGTTCCCGGTGCCCGGCACCAGGGCGGAACGTCGGATCAGCCGCTTCGTCGCCGCGTTGTTCCTGTTCGCCGGGCTCGCCTCGACCGGCTTCCTGGTGGTCTACATCTGGTGGCCCTGGGAGTACGAGCTCGGCACCGGGATGAGCAAGTACTACACCCCGCTGCTCGGCATCAGCCTCGGGTTGACCCTGCTCGCCATCGGTGTCGGCATCCTCACCTGGGGCAAGAAGCTGCTGCCGCACGAGGTCGCGATCCAGGACCGCCACGACGGCCCGTCCAGCGCCGAGGATCGCAAGATCACCGGCAGCACGCTGACCTACATGGCCGACGAGCTCGGCGTGAAGCGTCGGCCGCTGCTCGGGGTGTCGTTGCTGGCCGGCCTGGCACCGGTCGCCGCAGTCGCAGCCGCGCCGCTGGTCGGCGGTCTGATCCGCAACCCGCACGAGAACAACCAGATGGCCACCACCGGGTGGGCGCCGGTCGAGACCGCCGGCGGCGGGACCGAACTGGTCCGGCTGACCCGGGAGGACGGCTCGCCGATCCGGCCCGAGGACGTCAGCGCCGGCGGCCAGATGACCGTCTTCCCCGGCATCCCCGGCGGGCACACCAACCGGTACGCCGACTCGCCGACCCTGCTGATCCACCTGCGGGCCGACGACGCGCAGACCGCCCGGGACAACAACGAGGCCGAGGGCAAGTCCGACTACATGTGGGGCAACTACCTCGCGTACTCGAAGATCTGCACCCACGCCGGTTGCCCGGCGAGCCTGTACGAGCAGCAGACCAACCGGCTGCTCTGCCCGTGCCACCAGTCGCAGTTCCTGATCACCGACAACGCCAAGCCGATCTTCGGACCGGCCAGTCGTCGGCTGCCGCAGCTGCCCATCACGGTCGACGACGAGGGCTTCTTCGTCGCCACCTCCGACTACACCGAGATCGTCGGGCCCGACTTCTGGGAGCGGCCATGAAACGCCGTAAGTTCGATGCCCGGGCGCTGCCCGGCAAGGCCGCCGGGCAGATCGACGACCGGTTCCAGGCGGCCACTCCGCTACGCAAGCTGCTGAACAAGGTCTTCCCGGACCACTGGTCGTTCCTGCTCGGTGAGATCGCGCTCTTCTCGTTCGTGGTCGTCCTGTTGACCGGCGTCTACCTGACCTTCTTCTTCGACCCGTCGATGGAGGAGGTCATCTACGACGGCAGCTACGCGCCGCTGCGTGGGGCGCACATGTCGGCCGCGTACGCCTCGACGCTGGACATCTCGTTCGACGTCCGGGGCGGTCTGATCATGCGGCAGATGCACCACTGGGGTGCGCTGCTGTTCATGGCCTCGATCGTGGTCCACATGCTGCGGGTCTTCTTCACCGGCGCGTTCCGCAAGCCGCGTGAGGCCAACTGGATCGTCGGCTCGCTGCTGTTCTGGGTCGGCTTCCTCGCCGGGTTCACCGGCTACTCGCTGCCCGACGACGGGCTGTCCGGCACCGGCCTGCGGATCGCCTCGGCGATCATGCTCTCCATCCCGGTGATCGGCTCCTGGGTGACCTCGTCGATCTTCGGTGGCGAGTTCCCCGGGACGATCATC
Organism: Solwaraspora sp. WMMA2101; assembly: GCF_049179175.1. Taxonomy (NCBI): domain Bacteria; kingdom Bacillati; phylum Actinomycetota; class Actinomycetes; order Micromonosporales; family Micromonosporaceae; genus Solwaraspora; species Solwaraspora sp. WMMA2101. The sequence continues at coordinate 5,647,823 of NZ_JBMHMA010000006.1, forward strand.
ATCAGCCGGTTCTACATCGCCCACGTGCTGCTCATCCCGGGCCTGCTGGTGGCGTTGATCAGCGTCCATCTCGGCCTGGTCTTCAAGCAGAAGCACACCCAGTGGCCCGGGCCGGGGCGGACCAACACCAACGTGGTGGGCGAGCGGATGTTCCCCCGCTACGCCATCAAGCAGGGCGGCTTCTTCATGATCGTCTTCGGGGTGGTCGCCCTGATGGCGGGTGTGTTCCAGATCAACCCGGTCTGGCTGTTCGGACCCTACGAGGCCGCCGTCGTGTCGGCGGCGAGCCAGCCCGACTGGTACGTCATGTTCCTCGACGGCAGCACCCGACTGATGCCGGCCTGGGAACTGACCATCCCGATCGGTGACGGGTACGTCATCCCGCCGCTGTTCTGGCCGACCGTGGTGCTCCCCGGCATCCTGGTCATGTTCTCCCTGGCGTACCCGTTCCTCGAAGCGCGCTACACCAAGGACAAGGCCAGCCACAACCTGCTGCAGCGGCCCCGGGACGTTCCGGCCCGGACCGCTGTCGGCGCCATGGCCGTCACCTTCTTCATCGTGCTGACCATCTCCGGCGGCAACGACGTCTTCGCCGACAAGTTCTACGTCAGCCTCAACGCGATGACCTGGGCCGGCCGGATCGGGTTGATCCTGCTGCCACCGCTGGCCTACTACGTCACCTACCGGATCTGCCTCGGTCTGCAGCAGCACGACCGGGAGGTCCTGGCGCACGGCGTGGAGACCGGCATCATCCGGCGGCTGCCGGACGGCCGGTTCGTCGAGGTGCACCAGCCGCTCGGCCCGACCGACGAGCACGGCCACGGCAAGCTGGACTACGTCGGCTGGGTGGTGCCGAAGAAGATGAACCGGCTCGGGGCACTCGGCCCGGCGGTCAAGGGCTTCTTCTTCCCGATCGAGAAGCCGGTGCAGGCGGCACCTCCGCCGCACGTGCCGCTCGACCCGGCCGAGGAGCCGGCTGGCGTCACCGCCGCCGCTCAGGACGACCGGGAAGAGATCAGCAGCGGCAGCCGCTGATCGATCGGGCCGACAGTACGACCCGCTACGCCCGCCGGATCAGTTTCCGGCGGGCGTAGCCCGTCACCGGGGCAGCCCGTCGGTGAACGCGGCGATCCGCCGGGCCAGCGGCACCGGGCTACGTACCCAGGTGAAGTGGTCCATCCGGCGACCCGTCTCGGCTGCCGTGACGTGTTCCCGCCGGACCGGGGCCGCGTCGAGGAACCCACAGAGGTGGTCGAGGGTCTGCGGCGGAGTGTGCCAGTCGTCCTCGATGCTCACCGCGAGCACCGGGGTCCGCATCTGCCGCAGTGCCGGTGCCGGGTCGACTCCGTCGATGTGCGGCAGCCGGCCGACGCGGGCGGTGTAGGCCCAGTCCCGGATCACTCCGCGGGCCTGCCGGCCGCCGAAGCCCCAGCCGGGCCAGACCCCCAGCAGTTCGGTGGCGAGCGCCACGGTCTGGGTCATCGGCAGCACCCCGTACCCGGTCCGGCCGGGGTAGACCCGCCAGTACGGCAGCCCGACCGCGACCAGCGCGACGCCGTCGACGGTGACGCCGTCGGTGAGCGCGGTGTGCAGCAGCGCGGCCTGACCGCCGAGGGAGTGGCCGAGCAGCACGCGGGTCCGGCCGTCGAGCCGGGACTTCAGCGACTCGAGGACCGCGCCGACGTCGGCGACGAGATCGGCGTACCGGTACCGGGAGGCGCGGCTGGCCGGCGGGGTGCTCGACCCGGTGCCGCGCAGGTCGACGACGACCACCGCGAGTCCGGCTTCCCGCAGCGCGCCCGCCAGTGGCCGGTAGTAGCGGGCCGGCACTCCCATGGCCGGGCAGATCACCACGGCCGGTGCGTCGGGCCGCCCGTCCGGCTCGGGGTAGAGGTGCAGGCCGAGGCGGTCGCTGCCGCGATCGAGATGGTCCTGCTGGTACGCGAGCGCCGGGCCGGATTCCGTCACCCGACCAGCGTACGAGAATATGTTACCGACGGGTAGGTCTGGGGGTGGTCAGGCGGTGGCCGCTGGCCGGCCCGGGGGGCGGGTCAGTCCGCGTCGGCCAGCCCGATCGCGAACGCCGACTCCAGGTCGTGCTGGGAGTAGGCCCGGAACGCCAGATGCGACTCGGTGTTCAGCACCCCGGGCACCTTGGAGATCCGACCGGCGATCACCTCGGCGACCTGGTCGAACTCGCGCACCCGCACGATGGCGATCAGGTCGACGTGCCCGGCCACCGAGTAGACCTCGCTCACCCCGGGCAGGTCAGCGAGCGTCTCGGCGACCTCGGGGATGGCATCCGTTGCGCAGTCGATCAGCACGATCGCGGTGATCACCGGGTCCTCCGTCCCTCAGCGGGCGACACCCGCCCTGCCGCTGATGCTAGTCGCCCACCCACCGGCCGGTCCCGAGCGGCGTCCCGCGCCCGGGCCGCACCGGGGGTCCGTACCGTTGTGCCGGCCGGGGCTGGGTCAGCCGGCGGGGACGGTCAGGTCGGCACCGAGCCGGATGACGTCGGTCAACTGTTCGTCGGCGGCCACCTGCGCGTCCGGCCACACGACCGACCGTACCGCCGAGCCGTGGACCATGGCGCCCGCGCCGATCACCGCCCGGTCCACCACGCCGGTGACCGTCGCCGTCGGATCGACCAAGCTGGCGCCCCCGGCCGCGTGCAGGTTGGCCGCCAGGTAGTCGCGCGGCGTCCCGGTGTCCAGGTACGTCCCCTCGAAGGTGACCACCTCCAGTTCGCCGGCCGCCTCCGCCGGCCGCCACACGGTGCGGACCAGGTTGCCGAACTCGGCGGACAACCGGCTGACGTACCGCCAGGGCAGCAGGGAGAAGCCGGCGAACCGGTGACCGGCGAACCCGCCTGTCTCGGTGGGATCGGTCAGCCGTTGACCGAGCAGCCGTACCGTGTCGCCGGCCCAGCCGTCGAGCAGCGCCGCGATGTCCGCTCCGGGCGGCGCGTCCGGACGGGCGAGGTACCCGTCGGCGTTGCCGACCAGGACGCCGCGGCCGTCGATCCAGCTCCGGAGCCGGCCGACGCCGCCGGAGGTGCCCAGCGGCGAACCGGGTTCGACGGACAGGTGGGCGCGGTCGCCGACGTGCGCCACGACCTGTTCGCCGAGGTAGCAGGCGTTCACCGCGACCCGGGCCGGGCCGACGAAACCGAGCGCCCCGACCCGCCGCAGTGCCCGGTCCAACAGCGGTACGTTACCGACCGGGCACAACGCCTTCGGTCGGACCGTGGTCAGCGGTCGCAGTCGCTGGCCCTCGCCAGCGGCCAGGATGAGCGCGCAGACCTGGCCCGGGTCGACCGCCGGCGACCCGGTCACCGCGACTCCGGGTCCACGGCCGGCTCGGCGAGCGGCCCCATGCCGTAGTAGGCCAACAGCCGGGCGGTCGCCGGGCTGAGCCGGGGCAGCGCGTCGAGCCGGTACCAGGCGGCCTCGTAGACCTCGGCGCCGTCGACGACGAGCTCGGTTTGCGACGCCGGCACGGCGACCTCGAAGACGACGTCCACCCATCCCTTGGCGTGCACCACCGCGTTCGGTGACGCCGGGCGCAGCTGCTGCGCCGGCAGTTCGATACCGGTCTCCTCGGCGAGCTCCCGGGCCGCGCCGACGATCGGCTCCTCCCGGCGACGCAGCAGACCGGCGGGCAGCGACCAGCTGCGCCCCGGTGGCTGGCGCAGCAGCAGCAGACGGCCCGCCCCGTGACCGGTCGCCTCGGAGTCGGTAACCAGGGTCACCGCGCCGACTATGTACTTGGGTACGGCCATCCGTACCAGGCGCCGACGGACCGGGTGCGGCAGGCGGTAGAACACGCCGTACAGCAGTGCGCGCGCGGGCGATCGACGGGTGATCATACGGACCAGGCTAGAGGTAGCCGGTAGCCGCCGCCGGGTCAGGTCAGCTCGGTTTGTCGACCATCTCGATCAGCTGGTCGACCACCGCCTCCGGCGCGATGCTCCGGTCCACGACGGCGACCAGCAGGGTCTCCATGTCCGGATAGTTCAGCCGCTCGGCGAGCTGGCGCAGCGGCTTGTCGTTGGACAGGGCCCGGTCGTGTTTGCGCAGGATCAGGCTTACCGTGGCGCGACCGAGCCGGACCTTGTCGGCGATGCTGATGCCCGGCTCGGAGTGCTCGGCGAACCACCGGTTGATCTGCATCTGGGCCTGCGGCGACTTGACGAAGCCCAGCCATTCCCGGCGTGGGCCGGGCGGGTCCGGCCGGGGCCCGGCCGTCGGGTCGTCGGTCTCGGTGAAGATCTCGACGACGTCACCGTCGGTCAGTTCCGAGGCGAGCGGTGCCAGTCGACCGTTGATCCGTACGGCGAGACAGTGCGCGCCCTTCGCCGGGTCCAACTCGTACGCCAGGTCCACCGGGGTCGACCCGGCCGGCAGCACGATCGGGCGGCCCTCGGCGAACACCTGGATCTGCGCGTCGACCAGATCGCAGCGTAACGAGTGGACGAACTGGTCGGCGTCGGTGGTCTTTTGTGACCAGTCCAGCGCCCGGCGCAGCCAGGCCAGTTCGTCGGCGCGGGTCGCGGCGCTGCTGCGGCCCGGGGTAGGGAAGTGGTACGGGGCGGCGATGCCGAACTCGGCGGAGCGGTGCATCGTCTCGGTCCGGATCAGCACCTCCACCGGGCGGTCGCCGGGGCCGATGACGGTGGTGTGCAGCGACCGGTAGAGGTTGTTCTTGGGGGAGGCGATGAAGTCCTTGAACCTGCCCGGCACCGGCCGCCACCGGCAGTGGACCGCGCCGAGGGCGGCGTAGCAGTCGGTGTCCGGGCCGGTCACCACGACCTCGATGCGGGGCAGGTCGAACGGTGCCTGGTGGCCGCCGGAGACGGTGTCCTTCCAGATCGAGTAGCGGTGCCGTGGGCGCGGGTCGACCTTCGCGGTCACCTTCTCCTGGCGCAGCGCCACCCGGGCCTGCCGGCAGACCTCGTCGAGGTACTCGGCCCAGCCCGGCCGGTTGGCCAGGTGTTCCTCGATGCGCTGGTACGCCTCCGGCTCGAGGTGGAACAGGACGATGTCGTCGAGTTCGCGTTTGAGCTTCTGGATACCGAGCCGGTCACACAGCGGCACCAGCACGTCCAGGGTGGCCTTGGCGATCCGGGCCCGGGAGGCAGGGGAGCGCACCCCCAGGGTCCGCATGTTGTGCAGCCGGTCGGCGAGCTTGATGACCAGGACCCGGACGTCCTTGGCCGCCGCGATGATCATCTTGCGGATGGTCTCGGCTTCGGCGGCCTTGCCGTAGAACGCCTTGTCGAACTTGGTGACCCCGTCGACCAGGTGGGCGACCTCGTCGCCGAAGTCCGCGGCGAGAGTGGGCAGGTCGTACGTGGTGTCCTCGACCGTGTCGTGCAGCAGGGCGGCGACCAGCGTGGTGGTGTCCATGCCCAGGCCGGCGCAGATCTCGGCGACCGCCAGTGGGTGCGTGATGTAGGGCTCGCCGCTCTTGCGGTACTGCCCGGCGTGCATGCTGTCGGCGATCTGGTAGCCGCGGCGCAGCACGGCCGCCTCGGCCGAGGGGTGGATCGACCGGTGGATGCGGATCAGCTCGGCGACCGGGTCAGGGGCGCCGGGTGACCAGGACAGCCAGGCGCGCAGTCGGGCCGACAGCGGTGTCGCGGTGGGCAGGAAACGTCCGATGGCGGCGCCGGGACCGGCGTCGACGTCCACGCGGAGACACCTCCTCACCCACCGCCCCCGGCCGGTCGCCCGGCCCGGGGCCGCACGCCACGAATCGGGCGTTGGCTGACAGGACTGCACTTCTCTAACAGCCTAAGCGAGCGGGCGTCGTACTATCGGCTACTTGCGGGTGGGCGATCGGTCGAGTCTTTGACCCGTCCGTCAACCGCCGGCTGCCGTGCCGTCAACCGCTGCCTGTCGTCCGCGCGGCCTCCTCGGCCTTGACCAGCAACTGGTGGAACCGGCCGGCACCGCGTACCGGCGAGGCCCACCCGCCGGTGACGCTGACCAGCCGGGTCTGCGGTGGTTCCAACCAGGACAGAATCCGTTCGGACTCCTCGGCGCTGGCCCGGGGGGTCGGCCCGTGCCCGGGTGGGACGGTCTCCGCGGTCGCCCGCAGCAGGTCGATGGTGTGCCGTGGGTGCTGCCGGGGTGGCGAGACTCCGGCAGCGGCGAGCCGGCCGTGCCGCACGATCGCCAGCTCCCAGCCACCGTCGGCGGCCCGTCGGGCCGCGACCAGCTCCGCGATCACGCTCAGCGCGGTCAACCGCTGCATCCGCAGGGTGGCCCGCAGCAGCGCGGTGAGTCGGCTACGGACCACCGCCGCCTCCTCGTACCGCTGCGCCGCCGAAAGGCCGTCGATCCGGGCGAGCAGGGTGTCCACCAGCGCCTGCGGGTCGGCGGTGATCGCCGCCCGCAGCGGATCGACGGCGGCCTCGGCGTACCCGTCCGGGTCGATCCGGTGCTCGCAGGGGGCCGGACAGCGGCCCAGCTCGGCCAGGGCGCAGGCCGGGAAACGGGTCCGGGTGGACAGCCGGTGGGTGCACTGGCGCAGCGGCAGCGCGTCGTGGATGCCGGCCGCCGCCAGCTCCGCCGCCCGCCGGGACGCGAACGGCCCGAGCGCGGTGTCCTGCGGCGACGTCGACCGTACGGTGGACAGCCGGGGGTAGGGCTCGTCGGTCAGCTTGAGCCAGACCGCCCGCTCCGGATACTTCGACCGACGGTTGTACGGCGGTGCGTGCGCCGCGATCAGCCGTAGCTCGCGGACCTCCGCCTCCAGCCGGTGCGCGCACTCGACCGCCTCCACCCGGGTCGCCGCCGCCAGCATCTCCGACATCCGGGCGCGCCGCTCGGCGGCGGTGAAGTAGCTGCGGACCCGGGTGGCGATGTCGCCGGAGGTGCCGACGTAGAGCGGCCGGTCGTCGGCGGCCCGGAAGATGTAGACACCGGGGCCGCGGGGCAGGCCGTCGGCGAGGTGCCGCTTGCGGCGCTGCACCTCGCTGACGGCCCGGCTGAACTCGACCGCGTCGCCGATCGTCGTCACCTGGTGGCCGCCGAGTCGGGCGATGAGTCCGTGCAGCACGTCGACGGTGGCACGGGCGTCGGCGAGGGCCCGGTGGGTGGGCTGGTGGGTGGCGCGGAAGTACCCGGCCAGGGTGCCGAGTTTGCGGTTGGGCACCTCGTCGCGGCTGAGTACCCGCCGGGCCAGCGCGGCGGTGTCCAGCACGGTCGGCGCCGGCCAGCGGTACCCGTGCCGGGCGCAGGCGGCCTTGAGGAACCCGACGTCGTACGGCGCGTTGTGCGCCACCAGCACGGCGTCGGCGAGGAACTCCAACAGGCTCGGCAGCACCTGCTCGATCGGCGGCGCGGGGACGAGCATCGCCTGGGTGATGCCGGTCAGCACGGTGATGAACGGGGGGATCGGCTGGCCGGGGTTGACCAGGGTGGCGAAGACCCCGAGCTCCTCGCCACCACGGACCTTGACCGCGCCGACCTCGGTGATCCCGCCGCCGTCCGGTGCGCCGCCGGTGGTCTCCAGGTCGAGCACCACGAACGTGGTGTCCCGCAGCGGTACCGCGTGCCGGTCACCCAGCAGGGCGTCCAGGGTGCCCTGGGTGTAACCGGGACGGGAAACGGGTTCGGGGGTCACCACGGCGCACACCGTAGGACGCGGGTACGACACACCGGCCCCATCCGTACCGTTGGTAACGATCCGATCGACCCAGAGAGATCATTCTTCCTGTCGGGCACGCGACGGGCCACCGGTGGGAGACTGGGGTGCATGGCCGCACCGGATCCGACCGACGCTCGTCCCGAGGGGGCGGCGCCGACGACCGGCGCCCAGAACTCGCCCACCACCGCAGCCTCGGACGGCGCCGTACCGCCTCCTGAGCCGGTCCTGCCGGAAGGGGTACGGAACCGGATCGTGGCCTTCGCCGCCGCCGCGTTGCCGGAGATCCCGGCCGACGAGCTGCCACCTCCGCTGCGCAAGGTCGCCAAGTTCGCGCCGCACCGGCGGGCCCGCTTCGGCGCGGGCCTGATCGCCGCCCAGCTCACCAACGATCCGTCGTTTCGCCAACGGGCCGCCGCCCGGGCCCTGGCCGACGCCGGTGAGCTCGGTGAGGCCATCGCCGCCGGGGTCACCCCGGGGGCGGCCGACCCGGTCGAGGTCGCGGCGCTGGCCTACCTGATGCGGCCCGCCGGCTGGCGGGACCTGGTCTCGGCGGCCGGAGCGGCGGTACGGGCGGAGGCCGACAGCGCCGCCGTGGCCGCGGCGATCCGCGAGGCCGAGGCGCGGGCCAACCGGGCCGAACACGACCGGACCGTCGCCCGGGTCGAGGCGGACAAGCTCCGCGACGAACTGGCCCGGGTACGCGAGGAGCTCGGCCAGCTACGCGAGGAGTCCCGGCTGCTGGCCCGCGCGTTACGGGAGAGTCAGACACAGCAGCGGCGGGCCACCGAACTGCTCGCCACCGAACGAGGCCGGGCGGCGCGCGCCGCCGCCGACCACGACGCCGAGCTGCGCCGGCTGCGGGCCAAGCTCGCCGACGCGGAGCTGTCGGCGGGCTCCGCCCGCCAGCTCGCCAAGGAGAACCGGGCGGTCGACGACGCCCGGCTGTGGCTGCTGCTGGAGACCATCGGCCAGGCCGCGCAGGGGCTGCGCCGGGAGCTGGCTCTCGATCCGGCCGACAAGCTGCCGGCGGACTACGTGGCGGACACCTTCACCGACCGGCCGGCGGCCGCCACGACCACCCGCGCCCGGGACACCGACGACCCGGCCCGCCTCGACGACCTGCTCGCGCTGCCCCGGGCGCACCTGATCGTCGACGGTTACAACGTGACCAAACGCGGGTTCGGTGAGATGCCGCTGGAGCAGCAGCGTAAGCGCCTGATCACCGGCCTGGGGGGGATCGCCGCCCAGACCGGTGACGAGGTGACCGTGGTCTTCGACGGCGCGGAGCGGATGCACGGACTGCCGCCGGCACCACGCGGGGTGCGGGTGCTGTTCTCCCGCAAGGGCGAGACCGCCGACGAGCTGATCCGTCGGCTGGTCCGGGCCGAACCGTCGGGGCGGGCGATCGTGGTGGTCTCCTCCGACCGGGAGGTGGCCGACGGGGTCCGCCGGCACGGTGCGTACCCGATGGGGGCCGACTCCCTGCTGCGCCGGCTGGCCCGCTCCTGACCGGAGCTGGTGGCCGACGCGTCGGTCAGCCCATCGTCTTCTGTCCGTCGATCGCCTCGCGGATGATGTCGGCGTGCCCGACGTGCTGCGCGGTCTCGGCGATCAGGTGCAGCACCACCCGCCGGACCGACCAGCTCGCCCCGGGCTCGAACCAGGGCGCCTGCGGCAGCGGATGCGCGGTGTCCAGGTCGGGCAGTTCGGCGATCAGCCCGTCGGTGTGCGCGGCGACGGCGGCGTACCGGTCGAGCAGACCGGCGAGGGTCTCGTCGGGCCGCATCCGGTGCTGGTCGAGCCAGTCGACCTGGTGACGTTCCATTTCGACCGCACCGCCGACGGCGAAGCCCATCCAGCTCCGCTCGGTGGCGGCGAGATGTTTGACGATGCCGCCGATGGTCAGCTCGCTGACCGTGCTGCGGGTCGCGGCGGCCGCGTCGTCGAGACCGTTGGTGGTGAACCGCACGAACGCCCGGTGCGCGCGGATCGTGGCGAGCAGATCGGCCCGTTCACCGGTGGGCGTGCTGGACATGGGAGCTCCTGTCCGACTGGATGGACGACGGCCGATCCGGCCGTACCGGCACAGGCTACGAGGGGGACCGACAACGTCGGCCGGGAAATGTCGTACCCGCTGCCTATCGTCGATGTCACTGGCGGTGGTCGGGTCACTGCGGTGGTCGGGTCGGCAGGTCGGCCTGACAGTTGGCGATCCGTGGCACGGGGGCCGGCCACCGCTGCCGACCGTCCACGTCCGTCGACACGAGAGGTCAACGATGATCATCGACTGCGGCAGCTGCACGGTGGCCCGTGGCGCAGCCTGTGACGGCTGCCTGGTCAGCGCACTGCTCGACACACCGGACGAGCTGGGTGCCCTCGACGCCGGCGAGCGCTACGCGATCGAGGCGCTGGCCCGCGCCGGTTTCGACGTCGAGGTGCTGGCCGTGGCGCCGAGGTCGGCCCGCGGCCGTCAGCAGCGGCCACGGCGGCGAAGACGGGCCGCCTGAGTGCGTCGCCACCGGCACCGCGACCCGCACGGCCTAGGATGACCGGCAAGCGGCTGCCGGGAGGTTGTGGACATGTCCCCTCGTTCCTGGGCGCTGCTCGCCTTCGTCCTGCTGCTGGTGGCCATCGCGGTGACCGCGGCGGTGCTGGTGCCCTGGCAGCAGCCGTCGGTGCCCCGGTCCGAGCAGTTGGCCGCGCTGCGGGACCTGCCCGCCGACCAGGTCGAGCGGGGCCGGGCGTTCCGTGCGGCCCTGCGTCACCCGCGCTACGCGGCACTGGTGACCGGCCTCGTCGTCGCGCTGCTGCTGGGGCTCACCCCGATCGGCGCCCGACTGGTCGAGCTCGCCGGCCGGCCCTTCGGCGGCCACTGGGTGGCCCAGGCACTGCTGGGCGGGCTGGCGGTGGTGCTGCTCGCCGACCTGCTGACCCTGCCGTTCGCCGCCTGGCGGCACCGGATCCTCACCGAGTACGGCCTCGCCACGCAGGGCTGGTCCGGCTGGGCCGTCGACCTGGTCAAGTCGTACGTCGTCGGCGCGGTGATCGCGGCCGTCGCGCTACTGGGCTTCTACACGATCACCCGGCTCGCGCCGCGCTGGTGGTGGGCGTTCGCCGCCGCCGGTGCCGCCGGGCTGGTGGTGCTCATGTCGTTCATCCTGCCGGTGCTGGTCGAACCGGTGTTCAACAAGTTCACCCCGATGCCGCCCGGCCCGTTGCGGGTCGAGCTGCTGGCTTTGGCCGAGCGCGACGGCGTACCGGTCCGGGACGTGCTGGTGGCCGACGCGTCCCGGCGGACCCGGGCGGTCAACGCCTACGTCTCCGGGTTCGGGCCGACCCGGCGGATCGTCGTCTACGACACCCTGCTGCGGGAGGCACCGCCGGTGGAGGTCGCGGCCGTGGTGGCGCACGAACTCGGCCACGCCAAGGACCGCGACGTGCTCACCGGCACCACACTCGGTGCCCTCGGCGCGGCCACGGCGGTGGTCGGGATCTATCTGCTGGGCGGCGTCGGCCCGCTGGTGCGGGCCGCCGGCGCGGCCAGCATCGCCGAGCCGCGTGCGGTCGCGTTGCTGCTGGCCCTGGTCACGGTCGCCGGACTGGTGGCCACACCCGCGCAGGCGCTGGTGTCGCGCCGCATCGAGCAGCGGGCCGACGCCCACGCATTGACGCTGCACGGCGATCCGGCGGCGTACGAGGCGGTGCACCGTCGGCTGTCGGCGGTCAACCTGGCGGATCCGGATCCGCCGCGTTGGGAGTACCTCTACTCGGCCACTCACCCGTCCACGGTGCAGCGGATGGCGGCAGCACGGGCGGCCGCCGCCGACGGGGCGGGCGGATGAACCGGGTCCTGCTGGTCACCAACGATTTCCCGCCCCGACCGGGCGGCATCCAGTCGTTCGTGCACAACCTGGCGTTGCGTCAGCCGGCGTCCAGTGTGGTCGTCTACGCGTCCAGTCACGCCGGGGCTGCCGAATTCGACGCCGAGCAGCCGTTCGAGGTGGTCCGCAATCCGACCGGCATGCTGCTGCCCACTCCGGCGGTGGCCTGGGAGACCGCCGCGCTGGCCCGGGCCCGGGGCTGTGACACCGTCTGGTTCGGCGCGGCGGCGCCGCTCGGGCTGCTCGGCGAGGGTCTGCGCCGACGCGGCGGGATCCACCGGGTGGTGGCTCTGACCCACGGTCACGAGGTGGGCTGGGCCGCGTTGCCCGGGGCCAGGTCCATGCTGCGCCGGATCGCCCGGGCCGCCGATGTGGTGACCTATCTGGGGGAGTACACCAGGGTCCGGCTCGACCGTGCGGTGGGCGGGCTGACCGAGCTGCGTCGGCTCGCGCCCGGCGTGGACACCGACGCCTACCATCCGGGGGTCGACGGTACGCCGGTGCGCCGCCGCCACCGGCTGTCGGACCGGCCGGTGGTCGTCTGCGTGTCCCGGCTCGTACCCCGCAAAGGGCAGGACGCCCTGATCCGGGCCTGGCCGTCGGTGCGCAGCCGGGTGCCGGGTGCGGCACTGCTGGTGGTCGGTGGTGGCCCGGACCGGGCCCGGCTGACGCGACTCGCCGCGCGGGCCGGGGTCGGCGACAACGTGGTCTTCACCGGCGCGGTGCCCTGGGCGGACCTGCCCGCCCACTACGCCGCCGGGGACGTCTACGCGATGCCGTGCCGCACCCGTCGGGGCGGCCTCGACGTGGAAGGGCTCGGCATCGTCTACCTGGAAGGGTCGGCCACCGGGCTGCCGGTGGTGGCCGGCGATTCCGGCGGTGCGCCGGACGCGGTCCGCGACGGCGAGACCGGGTACGTGGTGGACGGCCGCGATCCCGCCCAGCTCGCCGACCGGCTCACCGAGCTGCTGCGCGACCGGGACCTCGCCCGTCGGATGGGTGCCGCCGGCCGGGCCTGGGTGGAGCGTGAATGGCGCTGGGACACCCAGGCCGATCGGTTGGCCTCGCTCCTGGCCGGCTGACCGCGCCGCCCAGCCCCGGCCTCAGCCGAGCAGGTCGGTGATCCCGGTCGGCGGGCCGGGCCGGCCGAAGTGCCAGCCCTGCCCGGCGTCGCAGCCGATCGCCCGCAGACGTTCCGCCTGCCCGGCGGTCTCCACGCCCTCGGCGGTGACGGTCAGCTGCAGAGTGTGTGCCAGACGAACCAGGGTGAGCAGGATGCTCTCGTCGGTCTGGTTGCTGCTGGAGGGTACCCGTAGCCCTTCGACGAACTTGCCGGCCAGTTTCAGCTCCTGCACCGGCAGCGACCGCAGGTACGACAGGTTGGAGTACCCGGTGCCGAAGTCGTCGATGGCGATGCGGACTCCCAGGGAGGCCAGCTCCCGCAGGGTCCGTACCGGACCGTCGGCGGTGCTCATCAACGTGCTTTCGGTGATCTCCAACTGCAGTCGATCGGCGGGCAGCCGGGTGTCGGCCAGTACCGAGGTGACGTACTGCACCAGGTGCGGGTCGTTGACCTGCCGGACCGCCAGGTTGACGCTGACGAACGGGGCACCGGGGCTGTGATCCAGCCATCGGCGGGCCTCCCGGCAGGCCTGTGCCAGGACCCACGCGCCGAGTCGGATGATCAGCCCGGAGTCCTCGGCCAGCGCGATGAACTGGTCCGGCCCGAGCACTCCGAGCTCCGGGTGCCGCCAGCGGACCAGCGCTTCCACGCCGAGCAGCGCGCCGCCGGTCAGCGAGACCAGCGGCTGGTAGTCGAGGAAGAACTCGCCCCGGTCCAGGGCCGCCGGCATGGCCGCGGACAGGGCGTACCTGGCGAGTTGTTGCTCGTTTCGGACCGGGTCGAACAGCGCCCACCGACCCTTGCCGGCCGACTTGGCCCAGTGCAGCGTCACGTCTGCGGCGCGCATCACCTCGCTCGGGGTGGTGCCGGCCACTGGTCGCTCGACGATGCCGATGCTCGCGGTCACCCGCAACTCGTGCCCCTCGACGACGACCGGCTGGTTGATCGCGGCCAACGCCGCGTCGGCGACCTTGAGGGCGTCGTCGGTGCAGGTGGTGTCGGCCACCAGGATGACGAACTCGTCGCCGCCGATCCGCGCGACCAGATGGTCGCCGACGCCGCGGCGCAGCCGGTCGGCGACCGACGTCAGCAGCAGGTCGCCGATGTGGTGCCCGAGGGTGTCGTTGACGACCTTGAAGCCGTCCAGGTCGACGAAGCACACCCCGAGCCGGCGCGTCGCCGCGCCCGGCGCGGCGAAGACGGCGTCCAGCCGCTGGGTGAACAGGCTGCGGTTGGGCAGGTCGGTGAGCGGGTCGTGGGTGGCGCGGTGCCGGTAGCGGGCCTCGCTGTCGCGCAGTGCCGTCTCGGCCTGTGCCCGGGCGACCAGGGCAGCTCGGCGGATCGTCTCCTGCTCGTCGAGGGTGCGGTCGCGTAGCGCCCGGGCGTACCCGGTGGTGACGGCCCCGAGCAGCCGTGCCATCCGGTCGCGGCCGTCGGGGTGGTCGACGTCGAGGTCCCGCAGCAGCCGCAGGTCGAGCACCTCGACGGTACGACCGAGCCCTTCCGCCGAGGCGATGTGGGCGGCGACCAGTTCGACCCCGACCTGGTGACCGGGCCGGACGCTGAACGGCTCGGCGCGCAGTGCGGCCATGAGACGGCGGGTCAGACCGGCGAGGAACTCCTCCAGCTGCGCCTGCGTCATCGGCAGGTAACTGGTCCCCGTCACCGCCTTGGCCCAGGCACGGGCCACGGCGGTGACACCCGGCGGATCCGGCTGTTCAGCCACTGAGCCGGCCCACCCCGCCCATGAAGACGGCGCGCTCGGCGTCCTCGGCGGCGTCCGGCGTCTCCGGCCGCCACTGCGGCACCCACACGACACCGGGTTCGACCAGGTCGAATCCGGCGAACAGGCCGGTCAACGCTGCCCGGGAGCGGACGTTGAGCGGGTTGTCGGTGCGTCGGTAGATCTGGTCGGCCTCGCGTCGCTCGGCGTCGCTGCGGCCGTCGTCACTGGCCTGGGACAGGACCAGGTAGCTGCCGGGGGCGAGCGCGTCGCGCACTGTGTGCAGGATGCCGGCGGGGTCGTCGGAGTCCGGCACGAAGTGCAGTACGGCGACGACCATCACCGCGATCGGCTGGTCGAAGTCGAGCAGCTTGCGCACCTGTGGATCGTGCAGGATCCGTTCCGGGTTGCGCAGGTCCTCCTGCAGGATGGTGGTCTGATCGTTGCCGGCGAGGATTTCTCGACTGTGGGCGACCGCGATCGGGTCGACGTCGACGTAGGCCACCCGCGACTCGGGCGCCAGTCGCTGCGCGATCTCGTGGACGTTGCCGACGGTCGGGATCCCCGATCCGATGTCGAGGAACTGGCGGATGCCGGCGTCGACGAGGAACTGCACGGCCCGCCGGAGGAAGGCGCGGTTGGCCTGGGCCATCAGCGGCGCGTCCGGAACGGCGGCGATCATCGCCTGGGCGGCGGCCCGGTCGACGGCGAAATTGTGCGAACCACCGAGGTAGTAGTCGTACATCCGGGCGACGCTCGGTCGCTCGACGTCGATGTCCTCCGATACCCAGTGCGGGCGATCCATTTCTGCCCCTTTGTCCCTTGATCGGCGTTTGATGCCTGGCTGGCAGCGGTAGTAATTCTGCCCGCTGGATGCCGCGGTATCCAGACCGCCCGAACTGGGACGATCGTTGCTCGACCAAGTGCCCCTGGTGACGTGGGCCGGCCCACCCGTCGCCGGCACCACGTGACCGGGGTCAGAACTTCGGCGCGTCCGGGGCCTCCAACAGGCCCAGCCGCAGCGCGGTCATCAGCGCCTGGGCACGGTTGGCCGCCCCGAGCTTTTCGTACAGCTTGGAGATGTGCGTCTTCGCCGTCGACTCGCTGACGAACAGCTGCTTGGCGATGCCGGCGACGCTCATTCCGTCGGCGAGCAGCCGGAGCACCTGGCCCTCGCGGGGCGACAGTTGCGGACCCGACGGGGCGAGCCGGCGTTTCATCGCCTCGGCCAGGTCGGCGGCGGTGAACGCGCTGGGGGAGGAGGCCGCGTGCCGTGCCGCCGCGACGACCTCGTCCGCGGGCGCGGTCTTCGGCACGAACGCACTGGCACCTGCCTCCAGTGCCCCGAACAGCTGGTCGTCACCGGCGTACATGGTGAGCACCACGATGCCCATCGTGGAACTCGACTTGCGCAGCGCCCGTGTCGCTTCGAGTCCGCTGCCGTCCGGCAGTCGCAAATCCATGATCACGACATCGGGCTGGAGCGCGCCGGCCTGGCGCACGCCCTCCGCTGCCGTCGCGGCCTCACCGACGACCTCGAACTGCCGGTCCCGCTCGAATGCGTGCCGCAGGCCCTTGCGGATGAGGTCGTGATCATCGACAAGCAGGACCTTGGTCCGGGTGGTCGGTGTGGGGCTGGTGGTCATGCTCTGGCTACTCCCCTTCTGATGCTGTCACGCTATCGCGCACGCTATCGCGCCGGGGCGAGGTTCCGAGCACCACCGCCACGGTCGTTCCGCTCGGGTGTCGTGGCCTGATCTCCAACCGGCCCCGGATACGTTCCGCTCTCTCCGCCATGATCGCAAGACCGTAGCGGCCATCCGGACGCTGGTCAGCGATCCCCTGACCGTCATCCGACACTTCTATTTGCGCATAGGGGGGGTCTATGTCACAGGTGACCCAGAGATTCGCCGCGCCAGCGTGCTTGCGCGCATTGGTAATCGCCTCCTGGGCGATCCGCAGCAGTTCCGCCTCGGTCGCCGCCGGCAGCCGGGCGCCGGACTCGTCGAGCGACAGATGCACCCGTAGCCGGCCGGACGAGCCGACGGTGCGGGCGTACTCGGCGATCGCGGCGGCCAACCCGCCGTGCCGGTCGACCTCGCTGCGCAGCTCGAACAGGCTCAGCCGTAGTTCGGTGATCACCCGGGTGACCTCGCCGCGCAGCGTCCGCAGGTCATCGGCCGTCTCGTCGGCCCCGTCCGGCAGCGTGGCCAGCGCGTTGTCGATGCCGTAGCCGACCATGACCAGCTCCTGGGCGACCCCGTCGTGGATCTCCCGGGCCAGCCGCTGCCGCTCCTCGTTGGTGGCCAGCGAGCGGACCTCGTCGAACAGCAGGGCCGCCTCCAGCCGCAGCGCCGCCGGCCGGGTCAGTGCGGTGATCCGGGCCACCACCGGGGGCGGGTAGGCGTTGGCGCTGTCCGTCTCCAGGATCACCAGGCCGACCGTCCGCACCCCGGCCACCAGCGGGACCACCAGCGCCGAGACGTCCCCACCCGGGTGCGACCGGGCCTGCGAGCGGGCCGCCGTCTGCGGCAACTGGCTGGCCCAGGCGTCGGCGATGGCGGAGTCGGCGTCCAGCGTCGTCTCCCAGTCCACCCGCTCCAGCCCGGCCTGGGCCAGGACCACCAGCCGGCCGCCGCCACTGCCGGACAACACGGCGGTACGCCCGGTCGGCGCCACCGTGCGCAGCTCCTCGATCAGGTGCTCGGAGATGCTGCCCGGGTCGAGGGTGGCACCGGGCAGTTGGCGGGCGACGCTGCGCAGCTGGGTGAGCAGCCGGGTGGCCTCGGCGTACGGTGCCGGCTTGGTGTCACCGCGCGCCTGCATCACCTGTTGCAGGGTGCCGGCGGCCAGGATGCCGAGGCTGGCCAAGATCAACCACTGTGTGCTGACCGCCACGTAGCCCAGCTGGGTGATCTGCCGCTCACCGTCGATCACGGTGAACAGCCCGCAGACGGCCAGCGTGCCGGCGGCCACGGCGAGCAGCCCGGCGGCCTGGCGGGTCCGCCGCTGCAGCACTGCCACGGTCAACGGCACCGACAGGTACGGCAGCATCGCCGACGCGCCCAGCCCGGCACCGATCGCGCCACGGGCGTTCGCCGCCGCAGCCACCTCGCTGGTGGCCAGCCCGACGACGATCACCTCGGCGACCCGGCCGACCGGGGCGACGATCGGGTGCCGGGGTGCCACGACGGCCGGGACGCCGGCGACCGCCAACAACGCGACCCACCACAATTCGGCGGGATCCCGGGTGGTGATCAGAGTCAGTACCGCGACGAGCGCGAGCATGACCAGGCGGGCCACCACCGCGAGTGGATGCGGGCGGGGCACGTCGGACGTCGGTGCGGACACGTGACGGATGGTAGTCAGCTCCCGTAGATCTCGGTGATCGCGGCGTCGTGGTTGGTCAGCACGACGGCCCGTTTCACCTTCAGCGACGGGGTCAGCTCGCCGGTGGACTCGGTGAAGTCCTGGCTCAGGATGCGGAACTGTCGGATGGACTCGGCGGCGGAGACGGCCCGGTTGGCGTCGTCGACGGCCTGCTGGATCTCGGCCCGCAGCGCGGGGTCGTCGCACAGCTGCGCCACGGTACGCCCGGCCGGGTGGCCGTTGCGTTCCAGCCAACCCGGCCAGGCCTCCTCGTCGATGGTGATCAGCGCGGCGATGAACGGCCTGCGGTCACCGATCGCCACGCACTGACTGACCAGGGGGTGGGCCCGCACCCGGTCCTCCAGGACGGCGGGTGCGACGTTCTTGCCGCCGGCGGTGACGATCAGCTCCTTCTTGCGGCCGGTGATGCGCAGGAACCCGTCGCCGTCGAGTCCGCCGAGGTCGCCGCTGCGGAACCAGCCGTCCTCGGTGAGCACCTCGGCGGTCTGCTCCGGGTTGTTCCAGTAGCCCTGGAACACCAGGTCGCCGGAGATCAGCACCTCGCCGTCGTCGGCGATGCGCACACTCACCCCGGGCAGCGGCCGGCCCACCGTGCCGATCCGGATCGCGTGCTGCAGGTTCACCGAGACCGCCGGGGAGGTCTCGGTGAGGCCGTACCCCTCGTAGACGGTGACCCCGACGCCGCGGAAGAAGTGCGCCAGCCGGGTGCCCAGCGGCGCGCCACCGGAGATCGCGGTGCGGCACCGCCCGCCGAGGGCGGCCCGCAGCTTGCGGTAGACCAACCGGTCGAACAGGGCGTGCTGGGCCCGCAGCGCGAGCCCCGGCCCACCCGGGGCGTCCAGGGCCTCGCTGTAGGCGACCGCCACCCGGTCGGCCCGGTCGAAGATGGCTCCCTTGCCGTCGCCGTGGGCACGCTGCTTGGCGGCGTTGTAGACCTTCTCGAACACCCGTGGTACGGACAGTACGAAGGTGGGTCGGACCTGGGCCAGATCGGCGACCAGGTTCTTCGGGTCGGCGGCGTGGGTCATCGTGGCCCGGGCGTGCACCGCGCCGATCTGGATCAACCGGGCGAAGGAGTGGGCCAGCGGCAGGAACAGCAGGGTCGAGGCGCCCTCGTGGAACAGGTTCGGCAGACCGGGGATCGCGTTGGCGATGTCGGCGTACATGTTGCGGTGGGTCAGGACGCAACCCTTCGGCCGCCCGGTGGTCCCGCTGGTGTAGATGATCGTCGCGACGTCGCCGGCGTGCCGGGCCCGTCGACGCTGGTCGACCTGGGCGGCGTCGACCGTCGCGCCGCGCGCGACGATCTCGTCCACGCCGCCGGTGTCCAGTTGCCAGACCTCGCGCAGGGCGGGCAGCTGGTCGCGGACCGAGGCGAGGGTGATCGCGTGCGCGTTGGTCTCCAGTACGCAGGCCACCGCGCCGGAGTCGGCCAGGATCCAGGCGACCTGCTCGGCGCTGGACGTCTCGTAGATCGGTACGGTGACCGCCCCGATCGACCAGATCGCGTAGTCGGTCAGGGTCCACTCGTACCGGGTCTTGCTCATCAGCCCGACCCGGTCACCCGGCTGCACGCCGGCCCCGATCAGGCCGCAGGCCAGGGCGACCACCTCGTCGCGGAACTGTCGGCAGGTCACGTCGACGTACCCGGTCGGCCCGGGTCGGGTGAACTGCACCGCGTCCGGGGCCTGCTCGGCGTTGTCCCAGACCGGGTCGGTCAGGGTGGCGGCTTCACCGACGGTGACGACCGGTGGTACGGAGAACTCGCGCACCTGCACTCCCTTGCGCTGGGGGACTCGGGTGGGGCCGGACCTGCGGGCGCGGCGTCCGGCTACCCGCAACCTACCGGGCCGGCGGCCGACCTGCGCCGGCTGCCTGTCGCGTACCTCGCCGGCTGTCGTTGCCGGCCGCCGGCTTGATCTTGGCCCGGCACCGGGTAGCCTGCCCCACATGGCGGAGTCCTCCACCAAGTCGATCGTGATCACCGCGCCCGCGTCCCGGGTCACGGCGGTGATCTGCGACTTCGCGCGGTACCCGGAATGGACCGAGGCGCTGGAGCGGGTCGAGGTGCGCCAGGAGTACGAGGACGGCTACGCCCACGAGGTCTTCTTCGTGCTCGACGCCGGGGTGCTCGCCGACGAGTACACGTTGATCTACGAGTACGCCGAGGACATCTCCCGGATCGAATGGCGGTTGGCGCAGCCGTCGCGGATGCAGCGCCGCCAGGACGGCTCGTACGAGATCGAGGACAATGGTGACGGCACTACGACGGTGACCTACACCCTGGAGGTCGACCTCTCCGTCGGCATGCTGGGCATGTTCCGCCGCAAGGCCGAAAAGATGATCATGGACGCGGCGTTGACGCAGCTCAAGCGCCGGGTGGAGCAGCTCGGCGCGGCGGAAGCCGGGTAGGGGGCGGCAGATGGCGGGACCGGATCCCGGCTCGGCGCGCGCCGAGGCGGAACGCCTGGTGGCGACAGCCCTGGCGATGGCGCAACTGGCGGCACGTGGGCAGCGCCACGGCGCCGCCGGGCTCGGCATGCTCCGGGACCTGTTCGGCGGGGCCACCGGCCCGCTGGCCACCGGTGAGCCGGCCTGCTGCGTCTGCCCGATCTGCCGGGCGGTCAGCGCGTTGCGCGACCCGAGTCCGGAGCTGGCCGAGCGGCTCGCCACCGGCGCCGGTGACTTCGCCGCCGGGGTGGCCAGCCTGCTGCGCGCCTTCGCCCCCGCCCCGGAGCAGACCGCACCCGACCCGGAGCAGACCGCACCCGACCCGGAGCAGACCGCCCCCGACCCGGGCAGGGCTGCTCCCGACGCGCCCAAGGCCGGGACCGACGCCGGTCCGCAGCCGGGTCCGACCGCGCCGGCCGGCGTCGATCCGCAGGTCAGGAACACCCGTGGCGGCGCGCACGATCCCCCGTCCGGGCGGACGACCTCGGACGACGAGGTGTGGCGCCGGGCCACCCGCACCGGGAATGATTCGGACTCAGCGGGTGATCGGGACGTCTGGTCAGCCGCAACGAACGCCCCCGTCGACGTCGCCGGGGCGGACACACCACCGGTCGAGCGCCGCGGCGGCGGTGCCGACGTGGCGGCCCGGGACCCGCGCGCCGACGCGGCCGACGGGGACGGGTCGGGCCCCGCCGCGCCGGAGCACGGACTGCCGGGATAGGCCCACACCGACCACGGCCACCCGGGCCGGCCCCACCGGGCCGGCCGGGGCGCCGCGTCGACGGACCCGACCGGGTGCGACAACCGGCGCGCGAGGAACACAGCAGAGGGGAGCGGCAGCGGTGACGCTGACCATCGGAGTCGACATCGGCGGGACCAAGGTCGCCGGCGGCGTCGTCGATCCGGACGGTGAGGTCGTGGCGCAGACCCGGCACGACACACCGGCCGAGGACGTGGCCAAGACGCGGGACGTGATCGTCGAGGTGGTGCTGGAGCTGGCCGCGACGCACCCGGTCACCGCCGTCGGGATCGGTGCCGCCGGCTGGATCGACGCGCTGCGCTCCACGGTCCTGTTCGCCCCGAACATCGCCTGGCGCAACGAACCGCTGCGCGAGTACGTCAGCGCGGCGGTCGACCTGCCGGTCACCGTCGAGAACGACGCCAACGTCGCCGCCTGGGCCGAGTTCCGGTACGGCGCCGCCCGGCACGCCACCGACTCGATGGTCATGTTCACCGTCGGCACCGGCATCGGCGGCGGCATCGTCTACGGCGGCGAGCTGATCCGGGGCGCCCACGGCATCGCCGCCGAGCTGGGCCACATGCTCGCCGTACCCGACGGCCACCTGTGCGGCTGCGGGCGGCACGGCTGCATCGAGCAGTACGCCAGCGGCAACGCCCTGGTCCGGTTCGCCCGGGCCGGGGCCCGCCAGGAACCGGACCGGGCCGGCGCGCTGCTCGCCCTGGCCGGCGGCGACGCCGAAGCGGTGACCGGACCGATGGTGACGGCGGCGGCCCGCTCCGGCGACCCGGTCTCCTGCGAGGCGTTCGCCCAGATCGGCCGGTGGCTCGGCATCGGACTGGCCGACCTGGCGCAGATCCTCGACCCGGAGGTCATGGTCATCGGCGGTGGCGTGGTGGACGCCGGCGACCTGCTGCTCGGCCCGGCCCAGCGGGCGTACACCGAAGCCCTGGCCCAGCGGGTCCGGATCCCGGTCGCCGAGGTGCGGGCGGCCGAACTGGGCAACACGGCCGGTGTGGTGGGGGCCGCCGACCTGGCCCGCCGGTTGTGAGCGACGAGCTGCGGCTGCGGGTGTTGACGTACAACATCCACGGCCAACGTGACGACCGGGCCGCGCTGACCGACGTGGTCCGGTCGGTCGCACCCGACGTGGCGATCCTGCAGGAGGCACCACGGCGCCTGCGCTGGCGCGCCCGGAGCGCGGCGCTTGCCGACTCGTTCGCGATGGTGGTCGGTGCCGGTGGCCTGCCGGGGATGGGCAACCTGCTGCTGACCAGCCTGCGGGTCCGGGTGCTGGACAGCTGGACGGTGCGGTTCCCGCTGACCCCCGGCCGGCATCTGCGCGCGGCGGTGTTCGCCCGCTGCGCCGTCGGCCCGGTGCGGTTCGTGGTCGTCGGCTCCCACCTGTCCACCGATCCCGCCGAACGCCCCGGGCAGGCCCGCCTGCTGCGGCAGGCCTGCGCCGACGTCGACGACCCGATCATCCTGGGTCTGGACGTCAACGACACCCCACCGGCGGCCGGGGCGGACTCGCCGGTATGGCGCGAGGTCGCGGCCGGGTTGACCGACGCGGCGGCGATCGCCGGCGCCGGCGACGTCTGCACCTTCCCGTGCGCCGGACCCCGGCGGCGGATCGACGCGATCTTCGTCGACCCCCGGATCCGGGTCGCCGCCGCGACGGTGGTCGACACCCCGGCGGCCCGCCGGGCCAGCGACCATTTCCCGGTTGTCGCCGATCTGGTACTCACCGGACCGGGGACGGGGCTGGACAAGCGGGGCGGCTAACCGGCAGGATTTCGCAGCCGTACGAAGGAGACTGCCGGTGCCTGATTCCGCTGACCGCGCCCACCCCGTCGCCGGTGCCGCCGACTGGCGCGACGACCGTTCGATCTCCGAGCAGAGCGAGAACGTCTGTGTGATCGGCGCCGGCGCCAGCGGGCTGTGCGCGGTGAAGAATCTGCGGGAACTGGGGTTCGGGGTCGACTGCTACGAGCGGGAAACCGGCGTCGGCGGTGCGTGGAACTGGCGCCACGACCGCAGCCCGGTGTACGCCAGCACCCATTTGATCTCGTCAAAGCCGTTCAGCCAGTACCCCGACTTCCCGATGCCGGACGACTGGCCGGACTATCCGCACCACAGCCAGCTGCTGCACTACCTGCAGCGCTACACCGACCATTTCGACCTGCGCCGACACATCTGGTTCGGCACCGAGGTGGTCCGCATCACCCCGGCCGAGGGCGACCGGTGGGACGTGACCACCCGCAGCACCGGTGGCAGCGGCGCCAGCCGCACCCAGCGGTACGCGGCGGTGGTCGTCGCCAACGGGCACAACTGGGCCCCGCACGAACCCACCTACGATGGACTGTCCGACTTCACTGGTCAGGTGATCCACGCCGCGGCCTACCACGACGCCGCGCAACTGCGCGGCCGCCGGGTGCTGGTGGTCGGCGGCGGCAACACCGGTTGCGACATCGCGGTGGAGGCCGGCCAGCAGGGAGCGCGGTGCTGGCACTCCACCCGGCGCGGCTACTGGTACCTGCCCAAGTACGTCTCCGGCCGACCACTCGACCAACTGCACGCCCGGCTGTCGGCGCTGCCGCTACCGCGCTGGCTGCGGCAGTGGATCCGCCAACGGGTGCTGCGGCTGTCCGTGGGGGACCTGACCCGCTTCGGGTTGCCCGCACCGGACCACCAGGTCCTCGCCACCCATCCGATCGTCAACAGTCAGCTGGTGCACCACATCGGGCACGGCAGCGTCGCGCCGGTGCCGGACGTGGCCAGATTCCGCCGCCACACCGTCGAACTCGCCGACGGCAGTGAGATCGACCCCGACCTGGTCGTGCTCGCCACCGGCTACCGGCCGCGGTTCGACTTCCTCGACCCGGGGCTGCTCGGCGCCGGTCCGGACGGGCGGCCCCGGCTGCACCTGCACCTGTTCGCGCCCGAGCGGCCGACCCTGTCGGTGGTCGGCCTGCCGCAGCCGGACATCGGGATCTTCCCGCTGGTCCACTGGCAGACCGTACTGTTCGCCCGCTGGCTGCGGGCCCGGACGGCGGATCCGGCGGGTGCCGCCGCGCTGACCCAGCGGCTGTCGGCCGCCGGCGGCCGCGACTGGCACGACGTGGCGGTGCGCGACGACTCACCCCGGCACTGGTTCGAGGTCGGCCACCGCAGCTACCTGGGTGCCCTGCAATCGTCCCTGGACAGTCTGGAGGTGTCGGTCCGGTGAGCCCGCGTCCGCAGACCACCCGCATCCTGCGTACCCGGGAATGGGCCGACCCGGTCCCGGGTGTCCGCCGTGAGGTGCTGCACGGCGAAGTGCTGCGCGACGAGGGCCGGCCACCGCTGCTGTTCGTTCCCGGGTTCGGCCACGGCGCGTGGGTGTTCGCCGAACACTGGCTGGACCGGGTCGCCGAGCGGGGCTTCCCGGCCGCCGCGGTGAGCCTGCGGGGACACGGCGGCAGCGCCCCCGCACCCCGGGCGGACCTGCGGGCGTACGTTCACGACGTGGTGCAGGCGGCCGCCGGACTGCCCCGCCAGGCGGTGCTGGTCGGGCACGGCGCCGGGGCACTGGTGGTGGCCCACGCGCTGGCCCGTTACCCGGCGCGGGCGGCGGTGCTGGCCGCGCCGGTGCTCAGCGGTTGGCCGCTGCTCGGTACGGCGTTGCGGCGGCACCCGTTCGGCACCGTACCGGCGCTGTTCGGTGGCGGGCTGCGGCTGCGGGCCCGCCAGTTGTTCAGCCGGGAGTTGGCAGACGAGGTCGCCCGGTCGTACGTGGACCGACTGGGCTCCGCCTCGGCGCGCGCCCAGTGGCAGCTGCTGGTGCGGCAACGCTTCGAGCCCCCGGTCGGCGATCCGCCGGTGCTGGTGCTCGGCAGCCCGGACGACCAGGTGGTGCCGGTGGCCGCGCTGAACCGGGTGGCCCGGCGCTTCGGTGGGGCGCCGTTGCTCTTTCCCGGCATGGGACACGACCTGATGCTCGACGCCCGCTGGACCGAGCCGGTGGACGCGATCCTCGACTGGCTGGACGCCGGCACCGGCTGAGCCCACGCGGCTCAGCCGGTGACGTGCGGGCCCGCCCGGTGCCGTGCGATCTCAGGCGGTGAGCCGGGCGGCCAGCGAGCCGGTCCGGTCCAGCGAGGTCAGGTAGCCGTGGACCCAGGCCCGGATGTCGTGGTGACGCAGGTGCTCGCGCATCGACCGCATCCGGTCGGCGATGTCGGTCGGCGCGGCCTCCAACGCGTGCATCAGGGTCAACTTGAGACCGTCGAGGTCGTGCGGATTGACCAGGTACGCCTGCTGGAACTCGGCGGCGGCCCCGGCGAACTCGCTGAGCAGCAGGGCACCGTCGTCGTCGACCCGGGCGGCGACGTACTCCTTGGCCACCAGGTTCATCCCGTCGCGCAGCGGGGTGACCGCCATGATGTCGGCGACCCGGTACAGGGCCGCCAGGTCGGCCCGGCTGAACGACTGGTTGAGGTAGTGGATCGCCGGCTCGCCGACCCGGCCGAACTCGCCGTTGATCCGGCCTACCTCGCGTTCGACCCGGTCGCGCAGGATCCGGTACTGCTCGACGCGCTCCCGGCTGGGTACCGCGACCTGCACCATCACCGTGTCGCGGACCTTGATGTGCCCGTCGGCGATCAGTTCGCTGTACGCCTTGAGCCGCTGCTCGATGCCCTTGGTGTAGTCCATCCGGTCTACACTGAGGATCACGTGCTGCGGGTCACCGAGGTCGGCCCGCAGCTGCCGGGCACGTTCGACCACGTCGGGTCGGGCGGCGAGAGACTCCATCTCGGACATGTTGATCGAGACCGGGAAGGCGCCGATGCGCACCACCCGGTCGTCGATCGCGATCCGGCGGTCGGTGGCCGGCACCTTGAGTACCTTCGTCGCCAGTTGGGCGAAGTTGTGCGCGGCCTGGGCGCGCTGGAAGCCGACCAGGTCGGCGCCGAGCATGCCGAGCATCAACTCCGCTCGGCGCGGCAGCTGCATGAACAGCTCCGGTGGCGGGAACGGTACGTGCAGGAAGAAGCCGATCAGCAGGTCCGGGCGCAACGCCCGCAGCATCCCCGGCACCAGCTGAAGGTGGTAGTCCTGCACCCAGACGATCGCGCCCGGTTCGGCGGCGGCGGCCGCCGCGTCGGCGAACCGCTGGTTGACCCGTTGGTACGCCTCCCACCAGCGGCGGTGGTACGCCGGTTGCTCGACCGAGTCGTGGTAGAGCGGCCACAGGGTGGCGTTGGCGAAGCCCTCGTAGTGGTCCCGAATGTCCTCTGCGGACAGCGCGACGGTGTGCATCCGGACGCCGTCGATGTCCGGCAGACTCGGCGCGGGCCCGGTGCCACCGGCCCACCCGACCCAGGTGGCCGGGGTGTGCTGCAGGATCGGGTGCAGTGCGCTGACCAGTCCGCCGGGGCTTCGACGCCATTCGCACGCGCCGTCGCGTGCGACGCTGTCGTCCACCGGCAGCCGGTTGGCCACCACGACGAGGGAACTTTGACGCATGAGGGGACCTCGTTTCGCTGCGGCAGGGCCGCGCATGGCGAGTGATCGCGAACGTGTGAGGGGTCGGCTACCGGAATTATTCCTACTGAGACCAAGTTACGCGACTGTTACAGAGTGACCACAGTCGTCAATGAATCAGAATTTCCGCCATCCAGTGGTCAGGTTCAGACGACCGCACCGTCGTCGATGTCGTCATCCTCGTCGTGATCCGGGCGCAGCCGCCAGATCAACGTGACAAAGCCACCGACGACGCCAGCGAAACCGAGCAGGATGGCCAACCCACGGTCAACCGGAAGCACAGTCGGGAAGACGAACAGGATGAACCCCGCGACGATCGCGAGCACCCCGAGCACCGCTGCGGACGACAGCCGGGGCAGCGGCGGTGGCGGCGGCGGGGTGTAGCCCTCCTCCGGCTCGTCGGGCAGTCGGCTGCCGAACGTGTCCAACCCGTCCAGCAGGGACGGCTCGTCGCCCCGGCGGCCGATCGAGATGTTGGTGAAGCCGACCGCCCACGGCAGCGGATCGTCGGCACCCGCGCCCCGCGTCGGCCCGGTGTCCGCCGGTCCGGGACGCTCGGCCCCGGTGCGGCCCGCAGGGTCGGTGACGTCACCGGCGGTACGGTCGTCGCCGGCGCTACGGCCCGGGTCGGGGAGCTGCCCGGGGTACCGCTGCGGGGGTGTCGTGCCGGTGGCGTCGGTGCCGGAGCGGTCAGCCGGGGTCGCGTCGGCGGTGCCGTCGCCCACCGGCCCGGCTGCTGGCCCGCGTTGCCCGGTGGGAAGATTCTCGGCCGCCGGCCAGGGCGCGGGGCCCACGTCCGTCGGGGCGCTCCGATGGTAGTTGGCGATGATCCCGGCCCAGGCGGCCTCGACATCGGCATCCGGCGTCGCCCGCCGGTCGGGCGAACCGGTCGGGCCGGACCCGTCAGCGCCGAACGGCCCCGCTGCGCCGCCGGCTGCGCCGCCCGCTGCGGCCGTACCGCCCGACCCGTCAGCACCGGTGGACCCGGCGCCACCCGCCGGCCCGGTCGTCGCCCGGCCGCCCGGCGCGGCCGGGCCGTCCTCGGCGAGCTGCACCAGGTAGCCCCGGGCCGTGTCCAGGTGCACCCGGTCGACGAAGAGCCGGTCGATCGGCCGTGCTGGCACGGTCGTGGTCCGGGTCACCGGATTGACGTCCGACGACGGCTGCAGGTACGCGGCGATCCCACCGGCGGCGAGCACGTCGAGCAGGTGCTCGCCGACCCGTGGATCGACGTCGCCGGCCACCGCGTACTCGGATGCGTCGAGGCCGTTGTCCCGCCGCCCCCGGC
Organism: Solwaraspora sp. WMMA2101; assembly: GCF_049179175.1. Taxonomy (NCBI): domain Bacteria; kingdom Bacillati; phylum Actinomycetota; class Actinomycetes; order Micromonosporales; family Micromonosporaceae; genus Solwaraspora; species Solwaraspora sp. WMMA2101. The sequence continues at coordinate 5,675,603 of NZ_JBMHMA010000006.1, forward strand.
GCGCGCCACCCGCAGACACCGAACCCTCTCCTCACCGGTCGCCGTCGCGCCCTGTCCCACCGGCGGCCCCGGCCGGGGCGTGCCGTGCCCTTGAATCGTGACACGCCGGGAGCCGGTTGCGGGAGTGCGTCGGGCGCGCCGTTCGCGCCCGGGGGCCCGCCGAAGGTCAGGAAGCGAGCGTCGGCGACCAGCCGTAGTCGTCGGCGCCCTGCTCACCCAGGCCCAGCAACCCGGGCGCCTTGTTGCGCAGCGCGAATCCCTGCACCTCGGGCAACGCCGGGATCGCCGCCTCCCGGTCCCCGGCCCGCCGGGCGGCACCGACGGCCAGCGCCAGCGCGATCATCCGGTCCGTGACGGCGTCGATCTCGCCGAACCCGGCCGCCGCCGCCGCGTACAACTCGTTGGCCCGGCGGTGGTCGCCGTCGGCGGCCGCCACCGCGGCGCTGACCGTGGCCAGCGCGGCCTGCGCCCACGGCGTACGGTGGCGCACCCGGTCGAGCATCGACCGCACCCGTACGGCGGCCGCCCGCCCGGCGGTCGCGGCGGCGAACGCGGCCGCGGCGATCCACTCGCCGCTGGCCAGGGCCGGCACCCTCGACCAGGAGTCGTCCAGCTCCGCCAGCAGGGCGGCCGCCTCGGCGTCGCGCCCCTGCAACGCCCGGCACAGCGCACCCAGGCCGAGACTGTTCCAGTACGGCCGGCGGAACCCGCTGTCGCGGGCCGCCCGGACCGCGTCGGCCACGTCGTCGACGTCACCGGCCTCGGCGCCGGGCACCGGCTCGCCGCGCAGCACCCGAAGGCAGCAGCGCAGCCCTCGGACCTGGATGTCCCACCGCCCGCTCGGGGTTTCGACGAAGGCGTCGGCGGCGGCCAGGAAGGCGGTGAAGTCGCCGGCGAAGTAGGCCCGCATCGCCTCGCCCGAGTACCCGGTGCTCTGCCCGGACCCGGTGGCGGCACCGGCCATCAGCTCCTGCGCGCCGGACCAGTCGCCCTCCTCGCACAACGCGTACGACAGGTTCTGCAGCGCCCGGGGCAGGGCCAGCAACTGCTGCTCGCGGCACATCGCGGTGGCCGCCCGCAGCTGGTCGAGGCCGTCGCGTTCGCCCGACTGGTAGCGGGCCATCGCGACCGTTATCCGCGCGTCGACCAGCGTCTCGGTCAGGCCGAGCCGCTCGGCGATCTCGGCGGCGGCCCCCGCCGCCGCGATCGCCGGATCCCGCTCGAGGTTGAGCATGTGCAACCGACCGAGCTCGGCGTACGCGTCGGCCTTCTGGTCGCTGTCGGGCAGCGCGTCGAACAGCTCCACCGCCCGGTCCAGGCACCGCAGCGCACCGGCGCGGTCGGTCCGTAGCCAGGCGGCCCGCCCCAACAGCGTCCACGCCCGCGCCGCGCAGCCCTGGTCCGCGACGGCGGACAGCGCGTCGGCCAGGGCCCGCAGCTGGTCGGCGCCACCGGCGGCGAGGAAGGCCGGGCCGTCGCGGAAGAAGGCGATCTCGGCGCCGAGCAGTTCCAGCTGCAGCCGGGGCCCCGCCTCGTCGGTGTCGGCGAGCCGGACCGCGTTCAGCGCCCGTTCGACGTGCCCGGCGGCGACGTCGAGAGCGTGCAGCGCGTAGGCCCGCCGGGCGGCCCGGTGCAGCGCGTCACGGGCCGGGCCGGCGTAGACACCGGTGTCCAGACCCAGCGTGTCGGCGATCTCGTGGGCGGCCCACCGGTGGTGCGCCAGGACCTCCGCCAGGTCGGTGTCGCGGTCGCCGGCGAGGGTGTCGAGCCAGTCGGCGGTACGGGCGTGCCGGGCCACCCGCTCGCTGCGCGGCAGCCGCTGGTAGCAGACGTCGCGGACGAGGACGTGCCGGAACCGGAACTCCGGCTGCTGCGCCATCGCCGAACTGGTCTGCTCGTGGACGAAGTCGCGGTGTTCCAGCCGACGCAGCGCCCGGTCGACCAGCTCCACCGACTGTCCCAGCGCGGCGGCCACGGCCCCCGGCCAGAACTGCACGCCGACCACTGCCGCGGCCAGCAGCACCGCCCGGTCGGCGGCGTCCAGCAGGTCGACCCGGTTGGCGATCACCCCGTGCACGCTGTCCGGGATCGCCAGGCCCGCGTCGTGGTCGAGCACCCAGCCGCGACCACTGCGCCGCAGCGACCCCTGTTCCATCAGCATCCGGACGTACTCGTGGGCGTACAGCGGGTTGCCGTCGGCCACCTCGACCAGCGGGCCGAGCAGGTCGGCGGAGAACGGTACGCCGCCGAACATGTGGGCGTACAGGGTGGCGACGCTGCTGTCGCGCAGCGGCGGCAGCGTGACGGTCAGCGCGCCGACGGTGCTCCCGGCCCAGGCCGGGTCCCGGCTGATCAGCTCGGGCCGGGCGGTGCACAGCAGCAGCAACGGCACCTGCCGGGCGGTGGCGCCGAGCAGTTCGACGAAGCGCAGCATCGCCTCGTCGGCCCAGTGCAGGTCCTCGAAGACCAGGACGGTGGGTTGGCGGGCGGCCAGCGCCAGCAGGAACCGTCGCCAGGCCGACTCGGTCTCCTCGGCCGGCAGGTTGCGGTGCGGGAGCCCGACGAGTGGGCGCAGCGCGTCGACCAGTCGGTCGGCCTCCGGCCCGACCAGGTCACCGACCGCCGTAGCGAGCCGCTGCGCGGCGACGGAGGCCAGGTCGGTGTCGAGGATGCCGGCCTCGGCCTTGACGATGTCGGCGAGCGCGGCGAACGTGACGTTCTCCCCGAACGGCGGGCAACGGCCGATCCGCCAGGTCACCGGTTGGTCGACCATCCGTTCGGTGTGCCGCAGCAGTTCCCGTACCAACCGGCTCTTGCCGATCCCCGCCTGACCGAGCACGGTCAGCACCTGGGGCCGCTGCTCCCGGATCGACCGGTAGAGGGCGTTGACGAGTAGACCGAGCTCGTGCTCCCGATCGATCAACGGGGTGGCGTCGGTCTGCCGGTCGACCGGTGGCGGACGCAGCGGAGCGAGCGCGAGCCACACCTCGGTCGGCGACGACCGGCCCCGCAGGGTCACCGTCGGCTGTGCGTCGTACCGGATCGCGTCCCTGGTCAGGGCGTGGGTCACGCCACAGACGAGCAGGCCGCCGGGCGGTGCTGCCGACTGCAGGCGGGAGGCGGTGACGACCACGTCACCGGCGACGAAGGCCTGGCCGCCGTCACGGGCGGCGGCGATGTCGACCAGCGCCTCACCGGTGGCCACGCCGATCCGGAACCGCAGCCCTTCGCCGGCGCCGTCGGTGAAGTCGTCGAGCGCGCGCCGCAGGTCGAGCCCGGTCCGGACACAGCGGACCGCGTCGTTCTCGGTGGCCACCGGGGCACCGAACAGGGCCATCACCGCGTCGCCGATGTACTTTTCGACCACGCCGCCGTACTGACCGACGACGCGGCGCACGACGGCGAAGTAGGCCGTCTGGGTCCGCCGGACCTGTTCCGGGTCGGCGCGTTCGGCGTACGGGGTGAAGTTGATCAGGTCGATGAACAGGACGCTGACCCGTCGACGGTCCTCGTGGCTCGGCTCGGTGACCGTTCGTCGGGCACCCTGTGGCTGTCCGCATGAGGTGCAGAAGTTCGCATCGGCCGGCAGCGGCCGGTCGCAGTGGGCGCAGATGGCGGTCAGCGGCGCACCGCAGCCGCCGCAGAAGCGGTCGGTGTCGGCTGCGGTTCGGCCGCACTTCTCGCAGGGAGCAGCGATGTCGGCCTCCTCGCGGATCGTCGAGTCGGGAGCCTACTGTCGCATCTGGCCGACCACCCTGGCCAGCGGCTCACGATTCGGGCGTGGCGGCGGGTGGTCCGGCACTGCGGGATGGTCCGCATCCGCAGCTCACCGCCGTGTTTCACGCCGAGTATCGCGGGTCCGGTCAACTGTCCATAACCGGGCTGTTGGCTAATGGACAGTCCATCGGTGGGTGGAACCGGGCTACATTCATTCCGCCAGTTCAGACCGAGCAGGGGAGTCCTGAGATGGTGTACGCGAGGTTGGAGAAGGACTGGACCGACCCGTCCGGCGTCGACCACTCCGCAGGGGAGATGGTCGATCTCGACGCCGGCACGTTGGCCAAGTTGGAGGAGGAAGGGGTCGTTTCCGAGTGGATCGGCCCGACCAGCGAGAAGGTCGGCACCAACTGGATCGGCCCGACCAGCACCCAACCCTGATCACGCAGGGGCAGGGCGGTACGCGTCAGCCGACGGGTACCGCCCTGCGGCCGGTCGGCGGTCGGCCGTACCGCGGCCGCGTGCCGGTCAGCGGTCGGCCATGCCGGCCCGACGACGCAACGCGGCGACGTCGGTGACCACGATCCGACGCCCCTCGGTACGCAGCCAGCCGCGGCTGCTGAACGAGCCGATGGCCTGGTTGACGCTCTGCCGGGAGCCGCCGGCCATCTCCGCGAGCTGACTCTGGTTCAACTCGATCGTGATCATCGGTGCGTGGCTCTCCCCGGCCAGCCGGACCAGGGTCTTGGCCACCCGGCCGGGCAGGTCGAGGAAGACGTGGTCGGCGTTCTGCTCGGTGAGCCGGCGGATCAGCGCGCCGAGCGAGCGCATCACCGCGTCGAGGATCCGTGGGTTGGAGTGGACCAGGTCCATGAACGCGCCGCGGGACAGGGCCAGCGCGGCACAGTCCTCGATGGCCTCGGCCGACGCCGAGCGGGTGGAGGCGTCCAGCAGTGACACCTCGCCGAGAACGTCGGGCGGGCGGATCACCGACAGCACCGCACGTTCGCCGGTGGGCGCGGTCCGGAAGACCGCGATCGCGCCTCGTTTGAGCACGATCAGCGAATCGCCGGGATCGTTCTCCACGAAGAGCAACTGCCCCTTACGGTAGGTGCGGGGCACGGCGGCGGCGATCACCCGCTGTCGGACCTCCGGTTCGAGGCCGGCGAACATGTCCACGCCGGTGAGCGCGTCACCCGGCTCCGGCAGGCGCATCTCCACGGTCCAACCCCTCCCCACCAAGGGCACCATCCCACCGAGGGCACCATCGCACCCGGCCGGGGATGCAGCACCGACGCGGGCGAACATGAAATTGATACCGTTCGGAGAACGGTGTCAACATCAGATCATGGCTGGCCTGTCGCGTGGTGTACACCCCCACAATCATTTCTGTGACAGTCCTGTGCCCGACAAACCGGCAGGCTGGTGGCCAGATCCACCGACGGGTGGGGGCCGACACGGGGGCCCGGTGGATCCGGCCGTGGGGAAGCGGTGCCGGCCGGGGTCCGTCCGTGGGGCGGTGTGGCCCCGGCCGGTACCCCGACGGGCCGCCGTCGACGCCGATCGGCGAGGATGACGGCGATGACGTACCGCTACTTCTACGACTGCGAGTTCATCGAGGACGGCCGGATCATCGACCTCGTCTCGATCGGCGTGGTCGACGAGCACGGCCGCGAGTTCTACGCGGTCTCCACCGAGTTCGACGCCGCCCGGGCGATCCCCTGGGTGCGCCGTAACGTGCTCGACAAGCTTCCGTCGCCGGCCGACCCGGCCTGGCGCTCCCGCGAACGGATCCGGGACGAGCTGTACGAGTTCCTGGTGGCACCGTTGCGCGCCGGTACGGCCGACGAGCTGGAGCTGTGGGCCTGGTACGCCGCGTACGACCACGTGGCCCTGGCGCAGCTGTGGGGCGCGATGCCGGCGCTGCCCCGCCCGGTGCCGCGGTTCACCAAGGATCTGCGGCAACGGTGGGACGACGCGGGCCGCCCGGCACTGCCGACGGCGGTCGCCGAGCGTCACGACGCGCTGGTCGACGCGCGGCACAACCTGGCCCGGTGGCAGGTGATCAGCCAGGCGTACCGCCGGTGACCGGGTCCGTCTCGACGGTGATCCTCGGGGTCTGGTCGCCTCGCCGCCGGGTGGGCCGATAAAGTGCGCACTGACGGCCCGCCCCGGGCCGGCAATGACGCCGACGGTCTGACCGGACTTCGTTCCTGGGGCTCGAGTGGGTCACAGATTCCTGGAGGATGAGCGGATCATGCGTATCGGCGTGCTCACCGGTGGTGGCGACTGCCCCGGCCTGAACGCCGTGATCAGGGCGGTGGTGCGCAAGGGCGTCGCCAGCTACGGTCACGAGTTCATCGGTTTCCGCGACGGCTGGCGCGGGCCGCTGGAGGGGCTGAGCAAGCCTCTCGGCATCGACGACGTACGGGGCATCCTGCCCCGTGGCGGCACCATCCTGGGGTCGTCCCGGACCAACCCGTTCAAGATCGACGGTGGGGTCGAGCGGATCAAGGAGAACCTGGCCGCCCAGGGTGTCGACGCCCTGGTCGCGATCGGCGGTGAGGACACCCTCGGTGTCGCCACCAAGCTGCACGAGCTCGGTGTCCAGGTGGTCGGCGTGCCGAAGACCATCGACAACGACCTCGGCGCCACCGACTACACCTTCGGCTTCGACACCGCGGTCAACATCGCGATGGAGGCCATCGACCGGCTGCACACCACCGCCGAGAGCCACCACCGCACCCTGGTGGTCGAGGTCATGGGCCGGCACGCCGGCTGGATCGCGCTGCACGCCGGCCTGGCCGGTGGCGCGAACGTGATCCTGCTGCCGGAGCGTGAGTTCGACGTCGAGCAGGTCGCGACCTACGTCGAGAAGCGCTTCCAGAAGCAGTACGCCCCGATCGTCGTGGTCGCCGAGGGCGCCCAGCCGATGGAGGGCCAGATGGTTCTGCAGAACCAGGAGCTCGACTCCTTCGGCCACGTCCGGCTCGGCGGCATCGGCCAGTGGCTCGCCGAGCAGCTGGAGGCCAAGACCGGCAAGGAGGCCCGGACCGTCGTGCTGGGCCACATTCAGCGCGGTGGCACCCCGACCGCGTTCGACCGGGTCCTCGCCACCCGGCTCGGCCTGCACGCCATCGACGCCGCCAACGACGGCGACTGGGGCAAGATGGTCGGGATCCGGGGCACCGACATCGTCCGGGTGCCGCTGGCCGAGGCGACCCGGGAGCTCAAGACCGTCCCGCTGGAGCGGTACACCGAGGCCGAGGTCTTTTTCGGCAGCTGACCGTCGTGGCGACGGGTGGGGGCGCGCGGCACACGTCCGCGCGTGCCCGTCCGTCGCCGGGCGTGTCGCATCAGCAGAGCGGAGTACGGATGCCTCCCGGCGCGCACAAGGTCGCGGTGATCGGTGCCGGCAAGATCGGTGAGCTGGTCCTGTCCGGACTGCTGCGCGCCGGTTGGCCGGCCGCACAGTTGCTGGCCACCACCCGGCGTCGGGAGCGGGCCGAGGACCTCGCCCTGCGGTACGGCGTTCCGGTGGTCGACAACCTCGTCGCGGTCACCGAGGCCGAGGTGCTGGCGGTGGCGGTCAAGCCGCAGGACGCCGCCGCTCTGCTGGACCAGATCGGCCCGAAGGTGCCGGCCGACAAGCTGGTCATCTCGTTGTGCGCCGGGCTGCCGACCGAGTTCTTCGCCCGGCGGCTGCCCGAGGGCACTCCGGTGATCCGGGTGATGACCAACACGCCGGCCCTGGTCGACCAGGCGATGACGGCGATCTCGCCGGGCCGGTACGCCACCGCCGCGCACCTGGCCCTGGCCGAGGAGATGTTCACGCCACTCGGCGCCACGCTGCGGGTGCCGGAGTCCCAGCAGGATGCGGTCACCGCGCTGTCCGGGTCCGGGCCGGCGTACTTCTACCTGCTCGTGGAAGCGATGATCGACGCCGGGATCCTGCTCGGGCTGCCCCGCCAGGTGGCCCACGAGTTGATCGTGCAGACGGCGATCGGCTCGGCCGTGATGCTGCGCGACTCCGGCGAGCACCCGGTCAAGCTGCGTGAGGCCGTCACCTCGCCGGCCGGCACCACGATCTCGGCCATCCGGGAGCTGGAGAACCACGGCGTACGGGCGGCCCTGCTCGCGGCGCTGGAGGCGGCCCGCGACCGGGCCCGTGAGCTGGCCGCGCAGCACACCTGAGGCATTCATTCACGTTCCAGGACTTCCGCCGAACGTGGCGATGTGGCTACCGTATGCAACAACGGTGGTTGTGGCGCCTGATCAGCGGAACCGGTTCGCGGCCGGGACCACCGTACCGACGTCGCATCGACACTTCCCCCTGCGGCGACGTCGTGGTGCCGGCCCTGGATGCCCCCCGGTGGCCGGCCGACCGGGGCGCGTTCCGCCGACGCGCCCTGTGCCGCCGCCGGCGCTCGGGCGTCCGGCGGCGGCCCGGGGGCAGCGGTGGTGGTGTCCGCCGGTCCGCTCGGTGGACCATACTGTCGGACGTGTTCACTCTCGCCCAGGCGCGGCACCTGATGGCAACCCTGCGACCCCGCATCGACGAGCTCGTGTCGCTGCGGGCGGACCTGGCCGAGTTGCGGGCCGACCTGGCCGCCGGAGTGCCGAGCCCGCACGGCGGGTTGGCCGAGGTCAAAGGGCTGGAAGCCCGGATCTACGGGATCATCGACGAGGTCAACGAGCAGGACATCCAGGTCAAGGGTGTCGCCCCGGTGCTGCTGGACTTCCCGGGCGAGCTCGACGGGCGCCCCGTGCTCTGGTGCTGGTTGGAAGGTGACGGCGAGATCCGCTGGTATCACCGGCTGGAGTGCGGCTTCTCTGGGCGTCGGCGCGTCTGAGCTGCGGCGCGGTCGCCCACCGCATCGAGATATCGACATCTTGACGAACGGTTGGACAGGTGAGTAGCGTCTCAGACACTTTATGGAAAGTTTCCTAACTAATAGGGAGACGCCTCATGAGAACATCCCTGCGCCGTGCCGTGTGGGCCGGCGCGCTGGCAGTGGTGACCGCTGCGGCGGCCGTGCCGGTCACCGCGGCGTTCGGCGCCGGCAGCATCTCCGCCAGCTTCGTCGCCACCTCCGACTGGGGCACCGGCCACGAGGTCAAGGTGACCGTCGCCAACGGCTCCGACGCCCCGGTGAGCACCTGGCGGATCGAGTTCGACCTGCCCGCCGGCACCACCATCAGCAGCTTCTGGGACGCCGACGTGACCCGCAGCGGCACCCGGTACACCGCGGTCAAGAAGAGCTGGGCCGGCAGCCTCGCCCCCGGTGCCTCGATCAGCTGGGGCTACATCGGCACCGGCGCCTTCCGGGCCCCGCAGAACTGCACGATCAACGGCGTCGCCTGCGGCGGCGGTCCGGCCCCGACGACCGCGCCGCCGACGAGCGTACCCCCGACCACCGCGCCCCCGACGACGCCACCACCGACCACCGCGCCGCCACCACCGCCGCCGCCCGGTCAGAAGGTCGTCGGCTACTTCACCCAGTGGGGCGTGTACGCCCGCAACTACCACGTGCGCAACATCCACACCAGCGGGTCCGCGGCGAAGATGACCCACATCCTGTACGCCTTCGGCAACACCACCGGCGGACGCTGCACGATCGGGGACAGCTTCGCCGACTACGAGAAGGCGTACACGGCGGCGGAGAGCGTCGACGGGGTGGCCGACACCTGGGACCAGCCGCTGCGCGGCAACTTCAACCAGCTGCGCAAGCTCAAGCAGATGTACCCGCACCTCAAGGTGATCTGGTCGTTCGGCGGCTGGACCTGGTCCGGCGGCTTCACCCAGGCGGCGCAGAACCCGGCCGCGTTCGCCGAATCCTGTCACAACCTGGTCGAGGACCCCCGCTGGGCGGACGTGTTCGACGGCATCGACATCGACTGGGAGTACCCCAACGCCTGCGGACTCACCTGTGACGCCAGCGGCCCGAACGCGTTCAAGAACGTGGTCTCGGCGCTGCGCACCCGGTTCGGGCCGTCGGCCCTGGTCACCGCCGCCATCACCGCGGACGGCAGCAGCGGTGGCAAGATCGACGCCACCGACTACGCGGGCGCGGCCGGCAACCTCGACTGGATCATGCCGATGACCTACGACTACTTCGGCGCCTTCAACGCGCAGGGGCCGACGGCACCACACTCGCCGCTGACCTCCTACCCGGGCATCCCGCAGCAGGGTTTCTGGTCCGACGCGGCGATCCAGAAACTCAAGAGCAAGGGAATCCCCGCCAGCAAGCTGCTGCTCGGCATCGGCTTCTACGGCCGGGGCTGGACCGGGGTCAGCCAGACCGCCCCGGGCGGCAGCGCCACCGGGCCGGCACCGGGCACCTACGAGCAGGGCATCGAGGACTACAAGGTGCTCAAGAACACCTGCCCGGCGACCGGCACGGTCGGTGGCACCGCGTACGCCAAGTGCGGCAGCAACTGGTGGAGCTACGACACCCCGGCCACCATCGGCGGCAAGATGAACTACGCCAGGGGCCAGGGTCTCGGCGGTGCCTTCTTCTGGGAGCTCTCCGGCGACACCGGCAACGGTGAACTGGTCACCGCGATCCGCAGCGGACTCGGCTGACCCGCAGACAGGGTCGGCGCCCGGTCTGTCGCAGGACCGTACGGTCCTGCGACAGACCGGGCGGCCTACTTGCGGTTGACGTGGTCCTGGTACGCCTTGACCACGTCGGCGCTCGGGCCGTCCATCCGGATCACCCCGGACTCCAGCCAGATGCTGCGCTCGCAGGTGTCCAGGATCGACTTGTTGGAGTGGCTGACCAGGAAGACCGTGCCGGCCTCGGCCCGCAGCTCGCGGACCCGTTCCTCACTGCGCTTCTGGAAGGCGGCGTCACCGGTGGCCAACGCCTCGTCGATCATGAGTACGTCGTGGCTCTTCGCGGCGGCGATGGAGAAGCGCAGCCGGGCGGCCATGCCCGACGAGTAGGTCCGCATCGGCAGCGACGCGAAGTCGTCCCGCTCGTTGATGCCGGAGAAGTCCACGATGCTGTCGTACCTGGCCCGTACCTCGGCCGGGCTCATCCCCATCGCCAGGCAGCCGAGCACCACGTTGCGCTCGCCGGTCAGGTCGTTCATCAGCGCGGCGTTCACCCCGAGCAGCGACGGCTGGCCCTGGGTGTAGACCTTGCCCCGGCGGGGCGGCAGCAGCCCCGCCACCGCCCGCAGCAGGGTCGACTTGCCGGAGCCGTTGCTGCCGATCAGCCCGATCGCCTCACCCCGGTACGCCACGAAGCTCACGCCCCGGATGGCGTGCACCTCGCGTACCGACGGGGCGGGCTGGCGGGTGACGATGCGCCGCAGCGCGGCGACCGGGCTGGTACGTCCGCCGCCACCCGCGGTGACGCGGTAGACGACGTGCAGGTTGTCGACGATCACCGTGGGCACCCGGGTGTCGGTGCCGGGTGCCGGTGCGACCAGCGGTTCAGCCACGGCCGTACTCCTCCTCCGCACGCCAGAAGTAGACGAAGCCGGCGACGATCATCACCAGCGCCCAGGCGGTGGCCGCCGGCCACAGGTAGCCGGGCGCGGTGCCCATCGAGTCCATCAGCGCGTACCGGACGATGTCGATGTAGACCGCCATCGGGTTGAACTGCAGCACCACCGCCACCCAGCCCGGCAGGTCGGCGGTGAAGCGGTCGATGTTGTAGAAGACGCCTGAGGCGTACAGCCAGGTCCGCATCACGAACGGCAGCAGTTGGGACAGGTCGCTGGTGCGCGACGCCCAGCGGGCCACCATCAGGGCGAGCCCGGTGCTGAACAGGATCTGCAGGATCAGGGCCGGGATCAGCAGCAGCCAGCTGAGGTCGATCCACTCGCCGGTGACCAGCATGATCACCACGAGGACGAGCATCGACGGGGCGAGCTGCTGCACCTGGACCAGGACCGAGGTGATCGGCAGGCTGGCCCGGGGGAAGTGCATCGCCCGGATCAGGTTCAGGTTGTCGGCGATCGACCGGGCCGCCGTGCTCACCGTCTGCTGGGTGAAGCTGAAGATGAAGATGCCGGTGCACAGGTAGGCGATGAAGTTGTCGATCCCGTGGTTGGTGCCGAGCAGCACCCCGAAGACCAGGAAGTAGACGCCGGCGTTGGCCAGCGGCGTGATCACCTGCCAGATCTGCCCCAGCCGGGCGTTGGTGTACGTGGCGATCAGCCGGGCGTTGGCGAACGTCCAGATGAAGTGTCGCCGGGACCACACCTGCCTGAGGTAGGTGCCCAGGCCGGGCCGGGCGCCGCTGACAGCCAGCCCGTGCCGCTCGGCCAGTTCGGCGAGCGTCGGCCCGCTCTCCGGTTCCAGCGTCACGGTCGTGCCGCTGGTTGGCTGCTGCATCCCGTCCGTCCTTCCCTCAGCCAGCGCTGCCACTCGCGCACCTCCGACCCCTTCCGTAGCTGCCCGTCCGATTTTTCACCTCGGGCGCCCGGTGGCACGGAACGATACCGTCGCGTCCTGACGGAAACGGTAGGGGAGCCAACGACGATACGCAACCGTATCGTCGTTCGGCTACACTCCGACGGATGCAGGGCGACGGCAAACGCGCACCCGCCGGAGCGGCGGTGCTCCGCGAGGACGTGACACAGGCGATCCGGGCTGCGGTCTTCCAGGAGCTGGCCGCCGTCGGATACGGCCGGATGTCGATCGAGGCGGTGGCCCGCCGGGCCGGCGTCGGCAAGACGGCCGTGTACCGGCGATGGGGTTCCAAACTCGAGATGGTGATCGAGATCATCTCCGAGGTGGCCGTCGGGGTGACCGGGGTGCCCGACACCGGCTCCCTGCGCGGCGACCTCGAAGTGGTGCTCGCCATCGCGGCCCGTGCCCTGCGCCATCCGCTGGCCGGGCAGATCGTGCCCGACCTGCTCGCCGAGGCGGCCCGCAACCCGGCGATCGCGCAGACCCTGCAGACCGCGCTACGCGACAGCCAGCGGGGCATCGGCAGCCTGGTGACCAGTCGCGCGGTGGCCCGGGGGGAGATCCCGGCGGAGACCGACCCCGATCTGCTCGTCGACCTGATGGTCGGTCCGCTCTACTGGCGTCTGGCGGTCGCCCGGACCCCGCTGCCCGCCCGGTACGTCAGCCAGGTCGCCGACGCGGTGGCCGCCGCGCTCACCGTCACCGGGTCGGTGCGGCCCGCCGCCGTAGACTCGTCCCGGCCCGGGTAGTCACAGAGGAGGACGCGGATGCGGTTCCAGACGGTACGGGTGGCGCTGCCGGCGTTCGTCGTACTCGTCCTGCCGATCTCCGGTTGCACCACCGACGCTCCCGCGCCGCAGACCCCCACACCGTCGGCCGCGCAGACGCCGACCGGGCAGGGCGAGTCCGAAGCGGTGGTGCACGCCTACCTGGACGCGATGCGCAGCAAGGACGTCGCTCAGGGCCGGGCCCAGTTCTGCCCCGCCACCCAGCCGATCTTCGAGGCCAGCGCGACCGGGCCTAACGGTGACTTCGCCGAGGAGTTCACCGTGCCGCAGGCGGAGATCGCCGGCACCCGGCAGACCACGGTCGGGTACGAGGTCACCACCCGCGTGACGGTCGTCACCGGCGGCACGACTGTGCCGGTCGAGCTGGTGTTCACCGTCACCCCGGCCGACGACGGCACCTGGTGCATCCACGACGAGACCAGCCGCGCGGCCGACCCCGACGTCCCGCAGACCGGCACCGACGACCCGCCGGTCGACCCCGACGACCCGCCGGTCGACTCTGACGACCCGGCCGACGACGTCGGCACCGTTTTCGACGACGCCGTCGGAGCGCCCCCGGCCGGCGACCTCACCGCCCCGGCCGGCGACCCCGGCGCCCCGACCGCAGACTAGTCTTTGGCGCATGGGCCAACAGTGGCATCAGCTGAGCTACCCGTCGGTCGGGCACCCCAGCCTGCAGACCAGCCGACCCGCCATCGACTCGGTCGAGGACGTGGCGCTCGGCCTGGACCGGTGGCGGGAGCTGCCCCGGGCGCAGACCCCGCCGTGGCCGGACCCGGCCGCGGTCGACGAGGTCTGCCAGGTGCTGGGCAACGTGCCGTCGGTCGTCGCCCCGTACGAGGTCGACCAGTTGCGGCAGCGTCTGGCCCTGGTCTGTGACGGCAAGGCCTTCCTGCTGCAGGGCGGCGACTGCGCCGAGACGTTCAGCGACAACACCGAGAGCCACCTGCTGGCCAACGCCCGGACCATCCTGCAGATGGCGGTGGTGCTCACGTACGGCGCGTCGCTGCCGGTGGTCAAGGTGGCCCGGGTGGCCGGCCAGTACACCAAGCCGCGTTCGGCGCCGACGGACGCGCTCGGGCTGCCGGCGTACCGCGGCGACATGATCAACTCGCTGGAGACGACGCCGCAGGCCCGGGTCGCCGACCCGCAGCGGATGATCCGGGCGTACGCCAACTCGGCCGCCGCGATGAACATGCTCCGCGCGTACCTCGCCGGCGGGCTGGCCGACCTGCACGCCGTGCACGACTGGAACAAGGGGTTCGTCAAGCGGTCCCCGGCGGGGGAGCGCTACGAGGCGATCGCCCGGGAGATCGACCGGGCGTTGGCGTTCATCCGGGCCTGTGGGATGACCGACGACGAGGCGCTGCGCACTGTCACGCTCTACTGTTCGCACGAGGCCCTGGCCCTGGAGTACGACCGCGCCCTGACCCGCATCTCCGACGACCGCGCCTACGGCCTGTCCGGGCACTTCCTCTGGGTCGGCGAGCGGACCCGGCAGATCGACGGCGCGCACATCGACTTCATTTCCCGCATCGCCAACCCGATCGGCGTCAAACTCGGCCCGGGGACCAGCCCGGAGCAGGCACTCGAGCTCTGCGAGAAGCTCAACCCCGACAACGTCCCCGGCCGGCTCACGCTGATCAGCCGGATGGGCAACCACAAGGTCCGTGACGCTCTGCCACCCATCGTGGAGAAGGTCACCGCCGCCGGTGCCCGGGTGGTGTGGCAGTGCGACCCGATGCACGGCAACACCCACGAGTCGTCCAACGGTTACAAGACCCGCCACTTCGACCGCATCGTCGACGAGGTGCTCGGCTACTTCGAGGTGCACCGGGGCCTGCAGACCCACCCCGGCGGCCTGCACGTCGAGTTGACCGGCGAGGACGTCACCGAATGCCTCGGCGGTGCCCAGGCGATCGAGGACATCCACCTGCCCGACCGGTACGAGACCGCGTGCGACCCGCGGCTGAACACCCAGCAGTCCCTCGAGCTGGCCTTCCTGGTCGCGGAGATGCTGCGTGGCTGACCCGGCCCGACCCGGTCCGTCGGCGGGAACCGTGGTGGACCTGCGGTCGGACACGGTCACCCGGCCGACACCGGGGATGCGCGCGGCGATGGCCGCCGCCGAGGTCGGCGACGACGTGTACGGCGAGGACCCGACGGTCAACGCGCTGGAGGCACAGGTCGCGTCGATGCTCGGGCACGAGGCCGGGCTGTTCGCCCCGACCGGTTCGATGGCCAACCAGCTCGCCCTGCAGACCCTGGTGCCGCCCGGCGGGGAACTGCTCTGCGACGCCGACGCCCACGTGGTCACCTACGAGGTCGGTGCGGCGGCGGCGTACGGCGGGATCTCCTCGCGGACCTGGCCCGCCGCCGGCGGTGCGCCGGACCCGGACCTGGTCGCGGCGATGCTGCGGCCGGCCGGGTACGGGGCGGTGCCGACCCGGGCGGTCGCCGTCGAGCAGACCCACAACCGCTCCGGCGGGCAGATCATCGGTACGCCGGTGCTGCGTCGCCTCCGCGAGCTGACCGCCACGGCCGGGGTGGCGCTGCACTGCGACGGGGCGCGGATCTGGCACGCCCACGTCGCCGACGGCGTGCCGTTGGCCAGCTACGGTGCGCTGTTCGACACCGTGTCGGTGTGCCTGTCCAAGGGACTCGGCGCACCGGTGGGCTCGGTGCTGGTCGGCAGCGCCGAGCGGGTCGCCGCCGCCCGGCAGCTGCGCAAGCGGATGGGCGGCGGGATGCGGCAGGCGGGGGTGCTCGCCGCCGCCGGGCGGTACGCGCTGGCGCACCACGTGCAGCGGCTGGCCGACGACCACGCGCGGGCCGCCCGGCTGGCACAGACGTTGGCGCCGTACGGCGTCGTCGACCCGGAGCAGGTCCGCAGCAACATCGTCGCGCTGGACCTGAGTGCGACGGCGCTGGGTGGGCCGGCGCTGGCCGAGGCGGCCGGTGCCGAGGGAGTGCTGGTCTCGGTGGTCGGGCCGGACACCGCCCGGCTGGTCACCCACCTGGACGTCGACGACGACGCGGTGGACCGGGCGGTCGCCGTCCTCACCGGCATTCTGCGGCGCTAGCGCTGGTCCTACCGCGTCAGCGTTCCAGTAGGCGCTCCAGGCCGTCGACGATCCGGTCCAGGCCGAAGCGGAAGGACCGCTGCGGGTCGCCGATGGAGCTGTACTCCTGGCCGGCGGCGGTGCCGACCCGTGACGAGATCGGGTACGCGCCCGGCGGCATCACCCGCTCCAGAACCGGTGCGTTGATCTCCCACCACTGGGCGTCGGTCATCGCCGACCGGTCGACGGCCTGACGCGCCTCGATGGACGCCTTGGCGGCGCTGGCGGTGAACCCGCTGATCAACGTGACGATCTGGTCCATCTCCAGGTCGGTGAAGCCGGCGCCCTCGACGGCGGTGAGCTGCCACTCGTAGCGGTCCGACCCGTTCGGTCCGATCCACGGCCGGCTGTTGTCGACCTGCAGCAGCCACGGGTGCCGGTGTGCCTCGTCCCACTGGTGCCGGGCGACGGTGTGCAGCCGTTGCCGCAGGTCACCGGTGAGTGCCGGCAGTTCCCGTTCGCCCAGCACCTCGTCGACCATCAGGCCGATCAGCTCGGAGCGGCCCGGCACGTAGGTGTAGAGCGACATCAGCTTCAGCCCGAGCCGGTCGGCGACCTTGCGCAGTGCGAATGCGGCCAGGCCGGCCTCGTCGGCGACCGCGATCGCCGCCGTCACCACGTCGTCCACGCTGACCCGCTGCTTCGGCCCCCGCGAGCCCTGCGGGGTGCCGAGAGTACGGCGCCAGAGCAGCGTCAGCGTGCGGTCGACGTCCTGATCAGCCATGTGCGCAGGATACGCCGTGTGGTGTACGGTGTTGCAGCGGTATATTCCGTAACCAATACGGAGTTAGGAGCGAGTGGCGATGGAACACGCCCTGACAGCCCACGGCCTGCGCAAGCGGTACGGCGACCGGGCCGCGCTCGACGGCATCGACCTGCAGGTCCCGGCCGGCACCATCCACGGCCTGCTCGGCCCCAACGGTGCCGGCAGGAGCACTGCGGTCAGGGCGCTGGCCACCCTGATCGACGTGGACGCCGGTGACGTACGGGTGGCCGGACTCGACGTCCGGACCCAGGCCCGGCAGGTGCGGAAACGGATCGGAGTGGTGGGTCAGCACGCCGCCGTCGACGAGATCCTCGGCGGCCGGCAGAACCTGGTCATGTTCGGCCGGCTGTACGGCCTGACCGCCGCCGACGCCCGGCGGCGGGCCGACGCGCTGCTCGACCAGTTCGACCTCACCGACGCCGCCGACCGGGCGGTCGCCACCTACTCCGGCGGGATGCGCCGCCGGTTGGACATCGCGGCCGGGATGATCGTGCGGCCCGCCGTACTGTTTCTCGACGAACCGACCACCGGGCTGGACCCCCGGGCCCGCGCCGAGGTCTGGCGCGGCGTCCGCGAAGTCGCGCAGCAGGGCACCACCGTGCTGCTGACCACCCAGTACCTCGACGAGGCGGACCAGCTCGCCACCGACATCACCGTGCTGCACCACGGTCGGGTCGCCGCCAGCGGTACCCCGGACACGTTGAAGCGCCGCATCGGCGGCGACCGGGTCAGCCTCACCCTGGCCGCCGGCGAACCGCTGGAGCCACTCGCCGATCGACTGTCCCGCGCGGTCGGCGCGCCCGCGACCGTCGACGCCGACGCCCGCCGGGTGACCGTCGAGGTCGACGCCGCCGTCACCGCGCTGGCCGCCGTCGTGCGCACCCTCGACGACCTCGGAATCACCCCGGAGGACCTGCAACTGCGCCGCCCGACCCTCGACGAGGTGTTCCTCGCGCTGACCGACAAGGAGGCCGGCCGGTGACCACCCTGCGCGCCGGATGGATCATCACTCAACGGGACCTGGCCCACTGGGTACGCCAACCGTGGACCCCGATCTTCAACCTGCTCTTCACGATCATGCTGCTGCTGATCTTCGGATTCCTGTTCGGCGGCGCCATCACCGTCCCCGGCGGCGGCGACTACCTGGCCTTCCTGCTCCCCGGGATGCTAGCCCTGACCATGATGTTCGGCGTCGAGGCGACCAGCATCGCGATGGCCCAGGACGCCCGCAAGGGGATCACCGACCGGTTCCGCTCGATGCCGATCGGTGGCGCGGCGGTCTCGCTCGGCCGGGTCGGTGCCGACATGGCCGCCTCGGCGGTCGAACTGCTCGTGCTGATCACCGGCGGGCTGGCCGTCGGTTGGCGCATCGACGCCGGCCCGGCGTCGGTCGCCCTGGCCGTCGGGCTGCTGCTGTGGCTGCGGTTCGCCGTGCTGTGGCTGGGCATCTACCTCGGCCTGCTGCTACGCGGCGAGGGCGCGACAATGGCCGTGCAGGTGCTGGTCTGGCCGGTCGGTTTCCTCTCCACCGCGATCGTGTCCGCCGAGACGATGCCCGGCTGGCTCGGCGCGATCGCCGCCTGGAATCCGCTGTCGGCCACCGCCACCGCCGTCCGCCAACTGTTCGGCAATCCGACGGGCGTCACCGACGGCCCGCTCGCCGACGGCGCGGTGTGGCTCGCCATCGGCTGGCCACTGCTGATCACCGCGATCTTCGCTCCGCTCGCCGGGCGGGCCTACCGCGGGCTCCGTACCTGATCCGCCGGGCGTTCGGTACCTGAGCTCCAGGTCAGTGCGTCGATGACGGGTGGCGGACGGTCGCCAGAGCGGCCGGGTCGTCCGCCAGCCGTCGCAGCGTGGCGATGTCGGCGGCGTGCCCGAGGTGCTTGTCGCTCGGGGTCTCCGCCACCACCGGCACCCCGGCCGTGGCCGGATGCCGCATCAGTTCGGCGAACGCCGCCTCACCGATCATGCCCTTGCCGATCGTCTCGTGCCGGTCCCGGGTGGATCCGCAACCGTCACGGGAGTCGTTGGCGTGCACCAGCCGCAGCCGGTCCGCGCCGACCGCAGCGACGAGCGCGTCCACCGTCGCCGTCATGCCACCCGGTGCGGCCACGTCGTGCCCGGCCGCCCAGGCGTGGCAGGTGTCGAAGCAGACCCCCATCCGGGGATGCCAGTCCACCGCGGCCAGGTACGGCTGCAGATGCTCGACCCGCGACGCCAACGAACGGCCGCCGCCGGCGCTCGGCTCCACCAGCAGCATCGGCTCACCGGCGGCCTCGGCGGCGTCCAGCAACGGCAGCAGCGCCGCACGTACCTGACGCATCGCGGTGTCGGCGTACCCGTCGTCGACGGCGCTGCCGGCGTGGAAGACGACCGCTTCGGCGCCGATCGCGCGACCCCGGCGCAGCGCGTGCGCCAGGGTCGCGGTGGAGCGTTCGACGGTGGCGGCGGTCGGCGAGCCGAGATTCACCAGCAACGAGGCGTGGATGTACGCGCGCAGCCCGCGCTCGGCGCAGCCGTCCCGGAACGCCGCGTCCTGCGCCGGGTCACCGTCGGGCATCGCCCAGCCGCGCGAGTTGCCGACGTAGACCTGCACCACCTCGGATCCGGCGGCGTCGGCGTAGGGCAGCGCGGCGCGCGCCAGCCCGCCCGAGGTCGGCGTGTGCGACCCGACCCACCGGTGACCGTCGGCGCCGTGCCCCGGCCGCACTACAGACACCCGATCACGACCTCGGTGCCCGGCGGCACCTGGGAGTTCTCACCCGGGCTCTGATAGCGGACCGTACCGTTGGGGTTGAAGTCGACCCGGACCGTGAAGCCCAGACCCTGCAGTTCGGCCTGCGCCTCCGGACACGGACGGTCGATCATCCGTGGCACCGTGACAGCGGGCGGACCCTCACTCACCCGCAGCTTGATCTCCGCGCCTTCCTCCACCCCGGCACCGTCCGCCGGCTCCTGCCCGATCACCTGGTCCTTCGGCTTGTCCGACTCCTCCGAGGCGACCAACGGCTCCAGCTTGAGATCCTCCAGGACCCGCCGCGCCTCGTTGACGTCGAGCCCGACCACGTTCGGCACGGTGATCGGCGCCCGACCCTTGCTGACCGTCACCGTCACCACGTCGCCGGCGGTGACCTCGGCGCCGACCGGCGGATCGACGGCGATCACCCTGCCGGCGGGCAGGTTGTCGTCGTACCGGTCGGGGCCCTGCTCCAGCACGAGCAGTGCCTTCTCCAGGTCGACCCGGGCCAGGTCGAGGGTCTTGCCGACCACGTCGGGCACCTGGTAGCGCTCCGGGCCGAGGGAGAGGGTGAGCACGATCTCGCCGCCACGTACGACCCGGCCGTTGCCCGGCGGATCCTGGGCGAGCACCAGATCGCGGGCCACCGTGTCGTCGTGGCGCGGGTCGGTGAACCGGACGGTCAGGCCCCGCTCGTTGGCCAGTGCCTGCGCCTGCGCCCGGTCGAGGCTGACCAGCTCGGGCGCGGCCGTGTACCGGCCGGCCCCGAACCACCAACCGCCGATGCCCACCAGCAGGACCAGCACCACCACGCCGGCGATCACCGCCAGCCGGTTCTGTGGGTCCCGCAGCCACCCGCCGCGTCCGGCGCCGGCACCGGCGTCACCGCTGCGGTACGTGCCGGCACCGGCGTCACCGCTGCGGTACGTGCCGGCACCGGCGTCACCGCTGCGGTAGGTGCCGGGGGTGTAGCTGTCGCCGGCGACCGCCGCCATCGGCGGTCCACCGGCCGCCGTCGACCGGACCACGGTGCTGGCCGAGGACCGGCGGCGTTGCCCTGGCCGGTCGCGCTTCTCCTTGGGCTCGGGCAGCCGGGCCCATGCCGGCCGGTCGGCCGGCTGCACGGGGCTGATCGCCATCGTGGGCTGGGCCACGTGGCGCAGCACCGCGGTGTTGGCGCTGGCGTTGCCGAGATCGTCGCGGACCGCCTGCACCTGGGTCAGCAACGCCCCGGCGTCGGTCGGTCGCTGCCCCGGGTCCCGGCGGGTGGCCCGCACGACCAGGTCGTCGACCATCGCGGGAATCCCGGGCACCGTCTGCGACGGCGGCGGTACGTCCTGGTCGACGTGCTGCCAGGCCACCACGGCCGGCTGGTCGCCGTCGTACGGGACCCGGCCGGTGAGCATCTCGAACAGCACGATCCCGGCCGAGTAGACATCGGTACGCGGATCCGCCCGACCCTCGGTGACCAGCTCCGGTGCCACGTACGCCACCGTCGCCATCAGCTGCCCGGCGCCCGCCTCGGAACTGGCCTCCACCGCCTGGGCCAGGCCGAAGTCGGCGACCTTGACCACGCTGTCGATCAGGTTGCCCGCGCCACCGGTCGGTGCCTCGGCGACCAGTACGTTCTCCGGTTTGACGTCGCGGTGCACCAGGCCGGCCCGGTGCGCGGCACCGATGGCCGCCAGCATCTGGTCGAGGATGGCCAGCGCCTCACCCGGGTTGAGCCGGCGACGTTCCGCCAGCACGTCACGCAGTGTCCGGCCCCGGACGTACTCCATCACCAGGTACGGCAGCCCCTCGTGCACGCCCTGGTCGTAGACGGCGACGACATTGGGGTGGGTGAGCCGGGCGATGGTCTTCGCCTCGTCGGTGAACCGGTCGAGGAAACCCGTGTCGCGGCTGCGGACCTCATCGAGCTGCGTCGAATGGATGATCTTCAGTGCGACGGTACGTTCGAGCCGTTCGTCCGTGGCGGTGTACACGGTCGCCATGCCGCCCCGGGCCACGAGGGCACGGATGCGGTAGCGCCCGCCTATCAACGAGCCCATCAGCGAATCGGCGACCTGTGTGTCCATCGGCAGGCAGTCTATGCGGCCGGGGGGTGGCGGCAGAACACTGATCGACCCGGGCGGACCGAACCGGGCCAAACCGTTACCTGCGGGGTACGTGGTGGCGTGCGTGTGCTGCGTGGCAGGGTAGTCATGTGACAGATCCCGCCACCGCCGCGTCCGCGACACCGACCCCCGGCGGTCCCACCGACTGGCTCACCTTGCCCGAGGTCGCCGAGCGGCTGGAGGTGACGATCAGCAAGGTCCATCAGATGATCCGGGACCGGGAGCTGCTGGCGGTACGCCGCGAAGGTGTCCGCCGGGTGCCGGCCGAACTGGTCGCCAACCGCACCGTCCGCAAGCACCTGCCCGGGGTGCTGACCGTGCTGCACGACGCCGGATTCTCCGACGAGGAGACCCTCGATTGGCTGTACCGCCCCGACGACACGCTGCCCGGCATCCCGGCGGCGGCGCTCGGCGGTGACCGGGCCCGCGAAGTGAAACGCCGGGCCCAGGCCGAAGGTTTCTGACGTCGATGGCCCGGCTCAGCTACCTGGCGGTGCTCGCCGGCTGCCTGCTCGCCGCGCTCTGGCTGGAACCGATCCTGCGGGTCAACGTACTGCGGCGGTGGCGCCGGCTGCTGCTGACCCTGCTGCCGGTGATCGTGGTCTTCGTCGCGTGGGACATCGCGGCGATCGCCGCCGGTCACTGGGACTTCGACCCGGCGCAGACCACCGGGATCCTGCTGCCCGGCCGGCTGCCCCTGGACGAGCTGCTGTTCTTCGTGGTCGTGCCGATCTGCACCGTGCTCGGATTCGAGGCGGTCCGGGCGGTGCGTACCCCGCCGGGCCGGCCCCGCCGGCCGGACGACCGGTGGTCGGCCGGCGACGAGGTCAGTGACGAGGCCCGCGAGCAGCGGCCGGTCACCCGATGAGCTACACCCTGGCGGCTGTGACCGGCGTACTGGCCGCCGTGCTGGTCGACCTGCTGGTGCTGCGGACCCGGCTGGTGCTGCGGGCGGTCTTCTGGGCGACCTACCCGATCATCGTCGGCTTCCAGCTGCTGTCCAACGGCATCCTGACCGGCCGCGAGATCGTCACCTACGACCCCGGGGCGATCATCGGCCTGCGGATCGCGTACGCGCCGGTGGAGGACCTGCTCTTCGGCTTCGCCATGGTGCTGTTCACCCTGTCGACGTGGGTGTGGCTCGGGCGTCGCGGGGTGGGGCGCACCCCGGCCGCCGGCACCGGCGACTGGCTGCTGACCTGGTTGCGCCAGCGCCGCCCGCCGACACAGCCGCCCGCCGGCTGACCGTCCACCGGCTGACCGCTCAGCGGTCGGTCGCGTGCCGTCAGCCGGTGCGGCTGGTCGCGGCGACCGCCAGGTCGACCAGTACCTGCCGCGCCTGTGGCTCGACGGCTGCCGGCTCCAGCGCCGCCAACGCCCGCGCGGTCAGCTCGGTGATGCGCGCCTCGGTGACCGCCAACGCGCCGCTGGCGACGATCAGCTCCCGCAACTGGTCGATGCCGTCGGGGGCCAGCGCCGGGTCGCCGAGCCGGGCGTCGAGCAGCTCCCGGCCCGCCGGCCCACTTGCCTGGTACGCCGAGGCCACCAGGAAGGTCCGCTTGCCCTCCCGCAGATCGTCACCGGCCGGTTTGCCGGTCCGGTCCGGGTCACCGAAGACCCCGAGCACGTCGTCGCGCAGCTGGAACGCCTCACCCAGCGGCAGGCCGTACGCCGAGTAGACCGCCGCCAGCGACGGTGGCGCGTCGGCCAGCGCCGCGCCGAGCAGCAGTGGTCGTTCGACCGTGTACTTCGCCGACTTGAGCTGGGCGATCTGGGTGGCCCGGCGCACCGAGGTGTCCCCGGTGAACTGGGTCACCACGTCCAGGTACTGCCCGACGGTGACCTCGGTACGCATCTCGTCGAAGACCGGCCGGGCCCGCCGCAGCATCGCGGCGGTCAACCCGCAGCCGTGCAGCAGCTCGTCCGACCACACCAGGCACAGGTCACCGAGCAGCACCGCCGCCGACGCGCCGAAGCCGTCCGCCGGGCCGCGCCAGCCGTGCCGGCGGTGCGCCGCGGCGAACCGTCGGTGCACCGACGGCTCGCCCCGACGGGTGTCCGAGCCGTCCATCAGATCGTCGTGGATCAGCGCGCTGGCCTGCACGAACTCCAACGCCGCCAGGGCGGTGACCACCTGTGCCGAGTCGGCGCCGCCCGCGCCCCGGTAGCCCCAGTAGCCGAACGCCGGCCGCAGCCGCTTGCCGCCACCGAGCACGAAGTCCTCGATCGCGTCGGCCACCGGGATCAAGGCCTCGTCGACGTCGCGCAACCAGCGCCGCCGCTCGCGCAGGAAGTCGGCCAGCGCGCGGTCGACCCGCTGACGCAGGTCGGCCCGGTCGGTCGGCGCGACCGCGATGCTCTCTGTCACGCCCTGACGCTATCGGCTGGCCGGTACGCATCTCACCCGCCACCCGGTACAGTCACATCCGTGGCTCTCGGTCTACCGTCCGTACTCCCCGGCTCCCAGCCGTCGATCGGCGACCTGATCCGCGCCGGTGCGCCGACCTTCTCGTTCGAGTTCTTCCCGCCGAAGACCCCGGCCGGCGAGCGGCTGCTCTGGCAGGCGATCCGCGAGCTGGAGCCGTTGCAGCCGTCGTTCGTGTCGATCACCTACGGCGCCGGCGGCACCACCCGCGACACCACGGTCGACCTCACCGAACGGATCGCCACCGAGACCACGCTGCTGCCGATGGCGCACCTCACGGCCGTCAACCACTCGGTCGCCGAGTTGCGCAACGTCATCGGCCGGCTGGCCGGTGTCGGCGTACGCAACGTGCTCGCGGTGCGCGGTGACCCGCCCGGTGACCCGACCGGCGAATGGATCCCGCACCCCGAGGGGGTGCACTACGCCGAGGACCTGGTCCGGCTGGTCCGCGAGTCGGGCGACTTCAGCGTCGGCGTCGCCGCGTTCCCGTACAAGCATCCCCGGTCGCCGGACATCGCCACCGACACCGCGTACTTCATCCGCAAGTGCCGCGCCGGTGCCGACTTCGCGATCACCCAGATGGTCTTCGACGCCGACGACTACCTGCGGCTGCGTGACCGGGTCGCGGCGGCCGGCTGCGACACGCCGATCCTGCCCGGGGTCATGCCGGTGACCAGGCTGGCCACCATCGAGCGTTCCGAGCAGCTGTCCGGTGCGCCGTTCCCGCCCGCGCTGGCCGCCCAGTTCGCCGAGGTCGCCGACGACGACGAAGCGGTCCGCCAGCTCGGCATCGAGCAGGCCAACCTGCTCTGCGGGCGGCTGATCGACGAGGGCGTGCCGGGCATCCACTTCATCACCATGAACAGGTCGACGGCCACCCGCGAGGTGTGGCTCAGCGTCGCCGCCGGCACCCGGGTGTGACCGCCGCCCCGCCACCGGTAGCGCCCGGCCACGGTTGAGCTGTCGTGGACACCCGGCTCAACTGGCAGGACTACGCCGTCACCTGGGCACGGCTGCACGGCGGGTTCGATCCGCGTACCGCCACCCCGGTGGTGCGCTACTGGCTGCGCGCCGCGCACACCGTCGCCGACCTGCTCGGCCGGGCCGGCGTCGGGCCGAACGCGGTCACCGTCGCCGGGCTGGTGCTCTGCGCCGCCACGCCGGTGGCCGCCGCCCGTGGCGGGTACGGGCTGCTGGCCGCCGCCGCACTGGTGCTGCTGGCCGCGGTCGCCGACACGGTCGACGGGGCCCTGGCGGTGGTCACCGGGCGCGCCACCCGGCTCGGCTACGTCTACGACTCGCTGGCCGACCGGGCCGGTGAGGCGTTCTGGCTGCTCGCCTTCTGGCTGGCCGGCGCGCCCGGCCCGCTGGTCGTCGCCGCCGGTGCGCTGTCCTGGCTGCACGAGTACCTGCGGGCCCGGGCGGCGGCGGCCGGGATGCGCGAGATCGGTGCGGTGACCATGGGGGAGCGGCCGACCCGGGTCAGTGCCGCCCTGGTCGGTCTGCTGCTGGCCGGGGCGGCCGCGCTGATCGCCCCGGATCTCGCCGCCGGGGTGCTCACCGTCGTCACGGCGGTGTGGGTGCTGCTGGCCCTGTTCGGGCTCAGCCAACTGCTCACCGCTGTCCGCCGTACCCTGAGCTGACGCCCGCATCGCCCGATGTCCGGGTCGACGCCACCCGGCACCGGTGTCAGCGCCCGGCCGGGCCGATCTGCTCGGCGACGATCTGCGCCGACAGGGTCACCATCGGCAGCCCGCCGCCGGGGTGCACCGACCCGCCGACCAGGAACAGTCCGGCCGCCGGCCCCCGGTTGGCCGGCCGCAGCAGACCACCGGCCGTGCCGTAGATCGACCCGCCCGGCGTACCGGTCATGCTGGCCAGGTCCGCCGGAGTGCGGACCTCGCGGAACAGCACCCGGTCCCGTACGTCGACGCCGCGCTCGGCCAGCACCCGCAGCACGTGGTCGGCGTACGCGTCGGCCAGACCCTCCCGGCGCCAGTCCACCCCGGCCAACGACAGGTCCTGGCGGGCCGCGTTGACCAGCACGAACCACGCCTCGTGGCCGTCCGGGCGGGCCGCCGGGTCGTCGGCCACCGTGACGAACACCGTCGGGTCGGCCGCCGGCCGGGCCGGGCGACCGCGCCCCGGGTCACCGAAGACCGCGTCGAACTCGGCGTCGTAGTCGCCCGGGAAGAAGACCGTGTGGTGTGCCAGCTGCTCGGTCCGGCCGCGTACCCCGAGCAGCAGCACGAACCCGCCGAGGCTGCGGTCGGTGAGCCGGGCCAGCCGTCCGGCGTGCGGCAGCAGTTCCCGGTAGACCCGCAGCGCGTCCACGTTGGCCACGACCACGTCGGCCGGCACCGGCCGGGACTCCCCGGCCACCCGTACCCCGTGCACCCGGCCGCCGGCGGCGTCGATCGCGGTGACCGTCGTCGCGGTCCGCACCACCACCCCCAGGTCCAGGCAGCGCGACAGCAGCGCGTCGGCGAGCGCACCGAGCCCGCCGCGCACGTACCAGCCGCCGAAGGTCAACTCGGCGTACGGCACGGCGAGCAGCGCCGCCGGGGCGCGGCGCGGATCCGCGCCGGTGTAGGTGGCGTACCGCTCCAGCAGGGTCCGCAGTCGCGGGTCGCGCACGTCGCGGCGCAGCACCCCGCGCAGGGTCCGGCCGGGTGCGATCGCCGCCAGGTCACCGAGGCGGTACGCCAGCCGCGCCATCGCCAGCGGCGAGCCGACCTCCCGGCGCAGCACGTCCCGCCAGGAGGCGTCCCAGATCCGCTGCGCCCGCCGCCACACCCGCTGCCAGTCGGCGGCCGCACCCTCGCCGAGGGCGGCGACGATCCGGTCGGTGAACCGGGCCGGGTCGGCGCACGAGTCGAGCCAGGTCGCGTCGGCGTCGCCGACACCGGGGAACCGGTGCCGCACGATCGGGTCGAGCGCGACCAGGTCCAGCACCTTCTCCAGCGGCTCACCGGTGGCGTCGAACAGGTCGGCGAAGACCTGCGGCAGGGTCAGCAGGCTCGGCCCGGTGTCGAAGGTGAACTCGCCGTCGGGGGTCTGCCGCGTCCAGCGGGCCAGTTTCCCGCCGACGGTGTCGGCCTGTTCGACGACGGTCACGTCGTGTCCGCCGTGCGCCAGCCGGATCGCGGCGGCGAGCCCGCCGACCCCGGCACCGATCACCACCACCCGGCTCAACGGTGTCCTCCTCGCAGCTGGTCAGGCACCGATCCGGCCGGCACCGGCCGGCCCACGGCGCTCAGGGCATGAGCACAGGGCGACCGCGCCAGGTGAGGCGCCGCCGCTTGCGCAGATAGTAGGACCGGATCACGAGCCAACCGAGCAGCGCGACCGAGACCGGATGTGCCAATCCGTCCGGGACGGGCCGGCCACCGGTGGCCCGCGCCGCCACCACCCGGCCGACGACCCCGAGCGCGTAGCCGGCCACCCCGGCCGTGGCCAGCCCGGCGGCCGCTGGCCCGGCACCGGCGACCAGCCCGACCAGGCCCGCCACGGCCAGCACCGGCGGTACGGCGTACAGGATCAGCAGCGTCGCCACGACGGCGGCCGCACCGACCGGCGACGGCAGCGACGCCCACAGCGACTTGGTGTAGCCGGCGGACAGTTCCCGCCACGACCCGTACATCCGGCAGGTCGCCAGCGCGGACCCGTCGGCCAGGGCGATCCGGTCGCCGGCCCGCTTGACCGCCCGGGCCAGCGCGATGTCCTCCAGCACCTGGTCACGCACTGCCGCGTGCCCGCCGGCCCGGTCGTACGCGGCCCGGTCGACCAGCAGGAACTGGCCACCGGCGGCGGCCAGCGAGGTACGCGGCGAGCGTTCCATCGCCCGCAGCGGCAGGAACGTCAGCCAGGTCCACTGCAGCAGCGGCTGCACCAGCCGTTCACCGGCCGAACCGGCGACGATCCGGGGGTACGGGCTGAGCAACTGGGCCGGCACGGCCCGCAGGGTGGCGACGGCGGCGGCCACCGCGTCCGGGGCGAGGACCACGTCGGCGTCGACGAAGACCAGTACGCCGGTCGGCGTGCCGGCGTCCGGCGTGCGGGCGTCCGGCGCGGCGGCGTCGGCCAGCTGCTGGCAGGCGTGCGGTTTGCCCAGCCAACCGGGCGGCAGGCCGGTGCCGGTCAGCAGCCGGACCCGGGGGTCGGCACCGGCGATCCCGGCGACCACCTCGGCGGTGCCGTCGGTCGAGCCGTCGTCGAGTACGACGATCCGCCAGTCGGTGAGCCACCGTTGGGCCAGCAGCGCCCGCAGGCACGGCGTGACCCGGTCGGCCTCGTCGCGCAGCGGCAGCAGGATCGACACCGGTTCGGTCACCGGGGCCGTCACCGCGACCGGGCGACGCAGCCAGCGCAGCGCGTTGACCAGGGTCAGCGCGGTCAGCGCCAGCAGCACCGCGACGATGGCGGTGGCGCCGCCGGCGGCCGCCGTCCACCCACTCATCGTCGGCGGGCGCGGATCAGCGCCACCGCGAACGGGACCGCGACCAGTCCCATCCCCAGCCCGCCCCAGCCGGCCGACGCCGGCAGCCCGAGGAACACCGCGTGGGCGAGCACGCTCGACGCGTACGTCCACAGGTACAGCGCGTACATCGGCTGGTCCGCCGCCGGCTCGGCCCTGCCTGCGGCACCGGTGAGCTGCAACAACGCCATCATCACCGCCGCCACGGCGAGCCAGCCCAGGTAGTTGCCGACCGGAATGTCCGCCACCCCGGGCAGCGCCGGCTCGGTGTCCAGCCAGGTCCAGTGGCCTTCGGCGACCATCTGCGGGTCGAGGAAGAGATCCCAGGCGGCCAGCGCGACCGCGCCGACGGCGACCCGGGCCGCCGCGCTGCGGACCGCCGCGCCGGCGACCAGCCGCGTCGCGACCAGCCAGGCCGGCCAGGCCATCCAGGTCCAGGCCAGCGGGATGATCACCGGTACGCCGAGCAGCTTCGGCCCGAGCGTGCCGGCGTAGTCGTAGCCGCCGAACGGGAACCCGGTCGCCACCCCGCAGGCCTCGACCGCCAGCCCGCCGCCGGTGGTGACCAGCACCAGCGCGGCGGCGCTGCGCGGCCCCCGGCTGAGCACGGCGTGGCCCACCGACAGGACGAAGCCGATCACCACGGTGGCGACGGTCAGCCCCGCCCGTACGCCGCCGCCGGTCAGCGGGTAGCCGATCTGGGCGGCCACCAGCAGCGCCAGGACCGCCCAGGGCAGCGTTCGCCGCAGGTTCATGAGCGTCGCGGGGTCGGGGCCGCGTCCGGGTGCGCGGCCGGCTGCGGCTGCGGCAACGGCAACGTACGGCCCAGCACGGCGAAGGCCCGCTCGTCGCCGGGAAAGTGGAAGTGGCGCAGCACGTCGACGAAGCCGAACCGGCGGTACAACCGCCAGGCCCGGGACCGCTGCTCGTCCGCCTCAGGGGTGGACAGCAGGGTCGTCGCACCGGCGGCCATGTGCAGCAGGGTACGCAGCTGGTGTGCGCCGAGCCCGTGGCCCTGCGCCTGCGGATGCACGTGCAGTTCGACGACCTCGAAGCAGTCGGCGAGCCAGGTCTGCCGCTGCGACCGGGGCAGCGCGCCGCGCACCTGGTCGTGCCACCACTGACCGGTGGCGGAGTGGTAACCGTAGCCGAACCCGGCCAGCGCGCCCTCGTCGGTGAGGGTGGCGACCGCCCGGAACCCGGGGCGTCGCACGTGGGTGGCGATGTAGCCGCGCCGGACCTCCAGCAACTCGGCCCGGTAGTTCATCGCCTCGCCGTAGACGGCGACCACGTCGTCGAGCCGGCGGAGCAGGTCGTCCGGCAGCCACGGCACCAGCCTCATCGGTGTCCGTCCCTCATCCGCCGCCAGCACCGCATGTCCTGTCCACGTCCTCTCCGAGCCAGCCCAGCACAGCCCGGTCACCGGCGACGCCGAGCACCTCGAACCGGGCGAACAGTTCCTCGGCGTACCACTGTTTCACCGGGGTCTGGGTGATGGCCGCCCGGTGCTGCGGGTGACGGTACGCGAACCGGGTGAGGTCCGCCGTACCGCGCCACACGCTGACCGTGCCCTGCCAGCCGAGTGGTGCCTCGCCGATGCCGAACCGGCAGTGCAACCCGTCGGCCTGCGCCAGGGCGGCGGCGACCGGCGGCACCGCCCGCCAGAAGGTGAGCGCCCGCGCCGGTCGGAGCCGGGCACGGGTCAACGCCAGCACCGGCCGCCCGGCGTCGGGCTGTCCGCCGCTCGGCGTACCGAACGGGGCGACACCCGACCAGCGTCCCCGGCTGTGCAGCGGCCGCAGGTCGACGCGGACGGCCGCGTCGGCGATCCGTCGCCAGGACCGGGCGACCGGACCGGTGTCGAATCCGGCCGCGGCGGCCGGGTCGGCCCACGCCACGAGCGCCGCCCACCGGGTCGGGTCGGCGTCGGTGGGGCCGAACCCGGTGCCGGTCCCGGTGCCGAGCAGCTTCGCGAACCGTACGCCGTCGACGCGCCGTAGCCGGCGGGCGTCGACGGCCATCCGGGCCAGGACACGCGGCAGCCGTCGGCGGGGCACCCGCCAGACGTGCAGGGTGACCAGTCCGGGCACCGGGCCCGGCGGGTCGCCCGGGTCGTTCACGCCACCTCGGCGGCGGTGCCGGCGGTGATCCGCAGCAGTTCGGCGTACGTCGTCGGGAACACCGCCCGGGGTACGCCGCCGGCGGCCCAGATCTGCGGATACTGCTCCAACGCGACGTCGACCAGGGTACGGACCGGTTTCGGGTGTCCGAGCGGGGCGACGCCGCCGATCGGCTGGCCGGTGTGCTCCCGGACGAACTCCGGGGTGGCCCGGCGCAGCTTGCCGATCCCGAGGTCGGCGGCGACCTTGACGGTGTCCACCCGGTGGGCGCCGGAGGTGAGCACCAGCAACGGCTCCCCGTCCGCGTCGAAGATCAACGAGTTGGCGATCTGGCCGACCTCGATGCCGAGCGCGGCCGCCGCAGCGGCGGCGGTGTGCACCGCGTCCGGCAACAGTTGGACCTGGCAGCCAGCGCCGGAGCCGTCCCGGGCGTCGGCGGTGTTCAGCGCGTCCTGCACCGCCTGCACGTTCGGATGTGTCTGCATGGCCTCTATCTTGCTCGCTGACCGTCTGCCGGCTGAGGCCGGGAGCAGGTCACCGTTATCGGATTGCGGGCGGCCCCGCCCGGCTGGGACACTGGCGGCGGTGTCCCGAGCCGGAAAGGAGGTGTCGTCGATGTATCCGACTTCGAGCGCGCCTCCCGTGCCGGCCTGATCGACAACCCGAACTGGCCCGGCGACCCCGTGTCGATCCTGGTCTCGCCCGACCGGCTGTTGGCGCTGGGGGCGGCGGTTACAGTGCCGGCATGGGGGAGTTGAGCACCGAACGGCTGCTGTTGCGGCACTGGCGGGAATCCGATCTGGAGCCCTGGGTGGCGATGAACGCCGACCCGCAGGTCCGCGAGTTCTTCCCCGGCCTGGCGACCCGTGAGCAGAGCGCCGCCACCATGCTGCGCTGCCAGGCTGGTCTGGAGCAGCGCGGCTGGGGTTGGTGGGCGGTCGAGGTGGTCGACACCGGCGAGTTCATCGGTATGACCGGGCTGGATCCGGTGGACGCCAACATGCCGTTCGACGGGGTGGAGATCGGCTGGCGGCTGCGCCGTGGCGCCTGGGGCCACGGGTACGCGAGCGAAGCGGCCCGCGCCTGCCTGGCGTACGGCTTCGATGAGCTGGCGCTGCCGGAGATCGTGGCCCTGACCGCTGTCGGCAATCTACGGTCGCAGGCGGTGATGCGGCGGATCGGGATGACCCGCGACCCGGCGGGCGACTTCGACCACCCGAACGTGCCCGACGGCCCGGTGCGCCGCCACACCTTGTTCCGCATCCAGGCACCGTCGCACCGACCCTGAGCACGGGTCGCCGACAACCTTCCCGGTCAGGTGCGCTCGCGACCTCGGTCGCCGGGCCGGCCCGCGCATGTACTGCGTCACGACGATATTCCTCTGAGGAATAATTATTCCTCAGAGGAATATCGTTCACGCGCGTAGTTGCTCCTCGGGTGGTGACGCTCCGTGACGCGCCGTGCCAGTGACATGCCGTGCCAGTGACGCGTCGGTCAGGCGGGGACACAGACGGTGATCGCGGCGGGAACCACCCGTACCTTCATCTTCCTGGCCTGGGCGCGGGCGCCGCCGTCGAGCTCGTAGGTCATCGGCTCGGCGAGCCGGACGGAGATCCGCTTCGCCCGGGTGACCCGTACGAACGGTGAGCGTTCGGACCGCCCGACCGCCATCCGGCCCAGCGTGCGCGCCCACTCCACCGCGCCCTGCGCCGTTGCCACCCCGACCTCCAGCCAGCCGTCGTCGGGCTGGGCGTCGTCGAAGGCGTGGATCCCGCCGGTGATCCTGCCGACGTTGCCGACCAGGACACAGCTGGCCGCTTCGTCGAACCAGGTCGTCCCGTCGACCTTGATCCGCACCGTGGGGGCGACGCCGCGGACGTGGCGCAGGCCGGTCCAGACGTACGCCAGTTTGCCGGCCCGGTCCTTGAGGTCGCGGTCGGCGTCGCGGATCAGCCGGCCGTCGAAGCCGGCCCCGGCCATCACCGCGAAGTGCTCGCCGTTGAGTTTGCCCAGGTCGAGCTGGCGTCGCCGGCCCTCGAAACCGATCCGGACCGCCTCGCCCAGGTCATCCGGGATGCCGAGGTTGCCGGCGAGCAGGTTCGCCGTACCGGCCGGAACGATCGCCACCGTGGCCCCGGAGCCGGCGAGGGCGTCCACGGTGCGCTGTACCATCCCGTCGCCGCCCCACACGAAGATCAGGTCGGCACCGCGTTCGACGGCCCGTCGGGCCTTCTTCGGTGCCTTGCGGCTCTTCGGCACCTCGTACCAGTCGATGTCCGCTGCGCCGTGTCCGGCGATCGCCGCCCGCAACTCGTCCAGGCCGCCACCGAGGGTCTTCTTGCGGTGGGCGACGACGGCGACGCGTTTCGGTGCACTCATGCCGGCGCTCTTACCCGCCGGACGGCCCCGTTACGCCGACCCGGGCGACCGGCGGCGGTGGTGGGGCGTCGGGCACCGGCGGGGTGGCCGGCGGACCACCGGGCCGGGCCGTCTCAGCCAGCACGACGCCGACGATCACCAGCGCGCCGCCGGCCAACTGGACCGGGGTCAACGCCTCGCCGGCGCCGAGGGCCAGCCAGGCGACCGCGGCGGCCAGCACCGGCTCGAGCATGGCGACGATGCCGACGCTGGTGGCCGGCAGGTGCCGCAGCGCGGCGGTGATCAGCAGATACGGCACGATCGAGCCGAGGACCACCACGTAGCAGCAGAGCAGTGCGACCGGTACGCCGCCGTCGGTGCGGGTGAGCAGCGGCTGCCAGCCGTCCAGCCCGGCGGTGGCCCCGCGCACGATCAGCCCGGCGACCGCCGACGCGCCGAACGCCAGGGTGGTCAGCGACAGCGCGTCGCGGTCGCGTACGCCACGGGCACCGATCAGGAAGTACGCGGCGAGCATCACCGCCGCCCCCAGCCCGGCGGCCACCCCGAGCGCATCCAGGGTGAGCCCGCCCCACACCTGCGCGACGCAGGCGAGCCCGACCAGGCTCAGGCCCAGCCCGGCCCAGATCCGCGACCGCACCTGCTGGCGCTGCACCGCCCACGCCCACAGCGCCACCATCAGCGGCGCGGTGTACTCGAACAGCAGGGCGATGCCGACCGGCAGCCGGGCGATCGCCACGAAATAGAGCATCGGCACCAGGAAGAACCCGGTCAGGCCGTACGCGACGAGCAGTGGCACCTCGCGGCGGCGTACCCGTAGCCGGCGTACCCCGGGCCGCAGCACCACGCTGAGCACCAGCAGCCCGGCGAACGCGCCGACCGCCCGCAGCACGGTCAGCTGCGGGGCGTCCAGCCCGGCGCGCAGCACGAGCTTCGATACGGTGCCGTTGATCGCGAACAGGGCGCTGGCCCCGATGACCAGGGCCAGGCCGAGCAGCGGCCGGCGCAGGTACGCAGTTGTCACGCCGGTGAGGCTACCGCCGCGCATGTCAGCGCCCTGACGGGTATGGCTCCTTACCGAGGGACGGAAAATCGTTGGGCGGCCGACGGGTCTCTACGGCACGATCCGCATATGGCCTTCATCGAAGCTGATGGGTTGACCAAACGGTTCCGCCGGCCGGTGAAGGACCCGGGTCTGCGCGGCGCGCTGAAACACCTGTTCACCCGACGGTTCTCCGACCACGCCGCCGTCGACGGCATCAACCTGCGGGTCGAGGCGGGCGAGGCGGTGGCGTACGTCGGCCCGAACGGCGCCGGCAAGTCGACCACAGTGAAGCTGCTCGCCGGCATCCTGGTGCCGACCGCCGGTGAGGTCCGGGTCGGCGGGGTCGTGCCGCACCGGCAGCGGGTCGCCAACGCCCGGCAGATCGGCGTGCTGTTCGGCCAACGTACCCAGTTGTGGTGGGACCTGCCGGTCCGCGAGTCCCTGGCCCTGCTGCGCGACCTGTACGACCTCGACGCCCGCACCTACCGCGAGCAGCTGGCGCGCTTCGACGACGTCCTCGGCCTCGGCGAGCTGCTGCCGGTGGTGGCCCGCAAGCTCTCCCTCGGCCAGCGGATGCGCGCTGACTTGGCCGCCGCGCTGCTGCACCGGCCCCGGGTGGTCTACCTCGACGAGCCGACCATCGGGCTGGACATCGCCGTCAAGGACCGGGTCCGGGCCTTCCTACGGGAGCTGCGCGCCGACGGCACCACGCTGATCCTGACCACCCACGACCTCGGCGACATCGAGGACGTCTGCCAGCGGATCGTGATCATCGACCAGGGGCGGATCATCTACGACGGGCCGCTGGCCGGGGTGAAGGACCAGTTCGCCCGGCACCGGTCGATGCACCTGCACCTGGCCGACCCGCTGCCGTACGGGGCGGTCGCCGCGACGCTGCCCGGCGTCGAGGTGACGGCGGGCCAGACGCCGGGGGAGTTCACCGTCCGGTTCGACCGGTTCGCGGTCACCGCCGGCCAGGTGATCGCGGCCGTGTCGGCGGTGTCCGAGGTACGCGACCTGCGCATCGACGAGCCGGCGATCGAGGACGTGGTCCGCAAGGTGTACGCCGGTGAGCTGCGCCTGGAGCCGGCCCCGTGACCACCGTCGCGGCCGGTACGCCGACCCGGCCGGCGGCGGTCCGTCCGTACCGGGCGTTGGCCCGGGTGGCGGCGCGCAGCACCCTGGCGTACCCGTTGAGTTTCGTCCTCGGCATGGCCGGGGTGCTGCTGCAACTGCTCGCCATGCTGTCGATCTGGGCGGTGCTGCTCGGCTCCGGGAGCAGCATCGGCGGGTTCACCTGGCCGCAGATGAAGGCGTACCTGCTGGTCGCCTACGTCACCGGGGCGTTGATGTCGTTCGGCGACTGGGACATGGCCGCCCGGATCCGCGACGGGATGGTCGCGGTCGATCTGACCCGGCCGGTCGACTACCAGCGGGCCCGGTTCGCCGAGACCGCCGGCGTGGCCGTCGTCGAGGTCGCCTTCTCGCTGCTGGTGTGCGCGGTGGTGCTGGCCATCACCGGGCCGGTCCCGGTGCCGCCGCCGGGGCAGGCGGCGCTGTTCGCGGTCAGCGTCGCGCTGGTGCTGCCGTTGCGGTTCACCACCGTCTACCTGACGGCGTTGCTCTGCTTCTGGACGCAGAACATCTTCGGGGTGTCGTTGGCCCGGCAGGCGATCACCAACCTGTTCTCCGGTTCCCTGGTGCCGTTGACGCTGCTGCCCGGCTGGCTGCAGGCGATCGCGGCGGTGCTGCCGTTCGCCGGGATGACCTTCACCCCGGCGACGATCTATCTCGGGCAGGCGACCGGGGCCGACGCGTGGCGGCTGATCGGCATCCAGGCGGTGTGGACGGTGGCGCTGTGGTGGGGTGCCCGGCTGGCCTGGCGGGCGGCGGTGCGCCAACTGACCGTACACGGGGGTTGATGATGCGAACGCGGACCGCCGCTGGCCCGCGCCGGAGCGGCCTGCGCCGGGGGGTGCGGCTCTACCGGCGCAGCCTCGGCGCCCACCTTCGGGCCACTCTGGAGTACGAGGCCGACTTCTGGATCCTGGTCGCCGGTTCGGCGTTGACCCAGCTGGTCGGCCTGGCGTTCCTCGGCGCGGTCTTCTCCCGGGTGCCGCAGGTCAACGGGTGGACCTTCGCCGAGGTGGTGCTGATCTACTCGGTGGTGGTGCTCTCCGACGCGGTCGGGCCGCTGCTGTTCGAGGGCATGTGGCGGTTGCCGTGGCTGGTCAACAAGGGGGAGCTGGACTACAAGCTGGTCCGGCCGTACCCGGTGGTGCTGCAGGTGCTCAGCGACGACGTCGGCATCAACGGCCTGGGCAACCTGGTCACCGGTGGGGCGATGTTCGGTTGGGCGTTGTGGCGCGTCGACGTCGCCTGGTCACCGGCGCTGGTGGCCGGCGGGCTGGGACTGTTCGTCAGCGGGATGGCGGTCAAGCTGTCGATCAACCTGGCCACCAACTCGTCGGCGTTCTGGTTGCAGAGTCCGCATTCGATCTTCGCGTACGCGGTGCACCAGATCGGCGACCTGGCCCGCTACCCGGTGTCGGTCTACACGTTCGGGGTACGGCTGGTGCTGGTCGTCGGGTTGCCGTTCGCGTTCGTCAGCTTCTTTCCGACCAGCGTGATCCTCGGTGGCGGGGGTGGTGGCGGCACCGGCGACCGGGTCGGGGTGGGCCCGGCCTGGCTGGGCTGGCTGACCCCGTTGGTCGCCGCCTACTGCGTGGCGGTGGCGGCGCTGGTCTTCCGGGCCGGGCTGCGCCGCTACGAGTCGGCCGGAAACTGATCTATATTTCCTGCCATGGTGTCTCCGGCCCGTTGGCGACGCGCCGTCGCCGGGCTCGCCGCGTCCCTGCTCGCCGCCATCGTCGCGGTCGTCGCCCTGCCCGCTCCGGCGTTCGCCGCCGACGCCAGCTACCGCACGCTGCGTACCGCCAGCAACCCGGACTGGCTGCGTCGGGTGCCCGACGGCACCAACCTGGCGGCGCTGTCGCTGCCCGGCACCCACCAGAGCCTGTCGATTCACGGCGGTGCCTGGACCCAGACCCAGGAGAACCACGGCAACAGCGCGGCCACCCTCACCGCCCAGCTCGACGCCGGCATCCGGGTGGTCGACATCCGGGTACGGATCAACACCGGCAACACTTTCACCGTCCATCATGGCGCCGTCTACCAGCAGGCCAACTTCGACGACGTGCTGCGGGTGCTCGGCGGGTTCCTCGCCCAGCGGCCGAGCGAGACCGTGATCATGCGGCTCAAGCACGAGTGCACCGGCGAGTTGGGCTCCTGCGCGGACGCGGGCGGCCAGCTCGCCTTCGCGGACATCTTCGACCGTTACCGGGATGCCCGTCCGGGGCTGTTCTGGGCGCCGTCGGTGAACCGGTCGACCGCCGCCGCCACCCCGACGCTGGGCGCGGTCCGCGGCAGGGTCGTCCTGGCCGTGGCGCACGGTCCGCGCGGCGGTCGGTACGGCCAGTACGGGCTCGCCCAGTTCGCCGACTGGGGGCACGGCTCGTCGACGTACGTGCAGGACGAGTACGACGTGCCGAACGTCGGGGCGATCGCCACCAAACGCGACCAGGTCCGCCGGCACCTCGACGCCACCAGCGCCGGTGACCCCACCAAGCTGTACGTCAACTTCGCCAGCGGCTCCAGTGTCTTCGCCACTCCGGCGGCGGTGGCCGGCGGCGCGCTCGGTGTGCAGGGCGTCGACCCGTTCCTGCTGATCTACCTCAACGAGGGCCCCGAGGTGCATCCGCCGGTACGCCGTACCGGGCTGCTGATGCTGGACTTCCCCGGTGGCGGGCTGATCGACCGGATCATCGCGGTCAACGGCAGTGGGGATCTCACCGCTTGAGGCGTACGGGTTTGTCCGGGCCGCTGCGGCGCACGAGCCAGGCTTCGGTGATGTGGGTGAACATCGCCGCGGCCGCGCCGTCCGGGTCGTGGGCGGCGATGCGTTCGTAGATCCGCCGGTGGCCGCGGTTGGAGGCCACGCAGAGCGACCGTTCGGTCCGGCCCATGTACCGGGCGGTGTTGACGACCTGGCTCTCCAACGCCCGGATCACGCCGCGGGCGATGCGGTTGCCGGACGCCTGCATGATCGTGTCGTGGAAG
Organism: Solwaraspora sp. WMMA2101; assembly: GCF_049179175.1. Lineage (NCBI taxonomy): Bacteria > Bacillati > Actinomycetota > Actinomycetes > Micromonosporales > Micromonosporaceae > Solwaraspora > Solwaraspora sp. WMMA2101. The sequence goes on from NZ_JBMHMA010000006.1 coordinate 5,713,843, forward strand.
GCCCGGTCGTGGTCGTGGTAGGTGACGTGGTCGTCGACGAGTTCGTCCATCCGCTCGACCAGGGCGCGTAGCCGATCGACGGTGTCCTGGTCGGCCAGGCGGGCGGCGACGTTGGCCATGTCCGACTCCAGTACGCGTCGGGTGACGACGAGATCGTCGAGGATCGACAGGCTGTCGTCCTCGGCGATGGTCGCGGCGAGGACGTGTTCGTCGAGCATGTCCCACATCGACGTCGGGGTGACGATGGTGCCGCTGCCCTGGCGGATCTGCACCAGGCCCTTCTCCTGAAGGATCTTCACCGCTTCCCGTACGACGGTGCGGCTCACCGAGAAGGTTTCGCAGAGGACCGGTTCTGCGGGCAGTGTCGTGCCCGACGGGTGCACCCCACGAACGATGCGTTCCACCAGTTCGGCGGTGACCGCCGTGGCGAGATTGGCTGGTCGTCGCGTCCAGGCCGGGGGTGTCGACGCGTTCGGCGCGGTCTGCTGCGTTGCCGTCATGTTTTCCTCCGGGTGGTCGCCGTCCCACGACCTCCGTGGCCAGTGTACGTCCACCTCTTGACGTCACACGTCATACGAGTCACGTTCATGTGAATTGTCTCGCCCGAAGACCGGTTCGTCCCGGCCCCCTCTTCGAAAGTGAGTAGCGATGAAGTACCGAACTGTCGTGTCGGTCGCCCTCGTCGCGGGTCTGGCCCTGGCCGGCTGTGGGAGCGCCACGGGATCACGCTCCCCGTCCAGCGGGTCGGACGACACACTGGTGGTCTGGGACTGGAAATCCGGCGACCCGGCGTCCGCCGCCTACATCGACAAGGCGAAAGCCGACTTCGCCCGCACCCACCCGGACGTCACCGTCGAATTCGTGGCGCAGCCATTCGACCAGTACTACACCCTGCTCGGCGCGGCCATCCAGGCCGGCAAAGGGCCCGATGTCATCCTCTTCAACGGAGGCGGTCAGATCCGCGACCGCGTCGACGCGCTCCTGCCGCTCGACGAGTTCGTGACCGACGACCGGCAGCGCCTGGCGGGTTGGGAGGCGTTCACCAAGGACGACCGGACCTACGCCGCGCCGGTGACGTTGCAGGGCATCCGATCTACTACAACAAGGCGCTCTACGAGGCGGCCGGGCTCGACCCGACAGCGCCGGCCACGACCTGGGACCAGTTCGTCGACGACTGCGCGACGATCACCGGGGCGACCGGCGCGAAATGCATCGCCCTCGGCAACAAGGAAGGGTTCGGCATCCAGTTCTTCCTGTCCGGTCTCGCGTCGGGGATCCTCACCCCCGACGAGTACGACGCCTGGATCGACGAGAACGCGACTGGGATTCGCCCAACGTCAAACGGATCTTCCAGCTGTGGAAAGAGGCCGGCGACAAAGGGCTGAACAACGACGGCGCCAACTCGACCGCGATGTTCAACGACTCGTTCGCGCTGTTCCAGTCCGGTCAGGCCGCACGTGATCGGACTGATGTCCGACGTGGGGCACTGGAAGGACTTCAGCGAGTTCCTGGCACCCGACACCCTCGGCGTCATGGCGGCCCCGGTCGCCACCACCGGCGCCGTCGCGAGCCTGCCCTACGACGGCGGCATCGGCTACGCGGTCGCCAGGTGGACGGCCGACCCGCAGGTCGCGGCGGACCTGGTGCGCTCCCTGACCTCGACCGACGCGCTGACCGCCTTCTACCAGGAGGCCGGCGCGATCGCCTCGGACACCACGATCGACGTCTCCGGCAGCGGACCGGCCGTCGCCACGATCGTGCCGCAGCTCGACTCCGGGAAGGCCGCCCTGCACGTCGCGCTCTCCTCGAAGACCCTGGACCTGATGGGAAGACTCTCCCAGCAACTGCTCAGCGGCTCGGTCACCGTGGACGAGGCCGTACGGCAGTTGGCTGACTCCGACCGCGCGGGCTGAGCCGTGGCGATCACCGAGTCCCCGCCGGCGCTGCGGCGGCGACCCGACGACCGGCGCGTCGACCGGTGGCGGCCAGCCAGGTGGCGCTCCGGCGGCCGACGCGCCGAACGCCTCGCCCCGTACGTCCTGGTGGCCCCGGCGGTGCTCGTCATCGTCGTGCTGCGGCTGTGGCCGCTGCTGCTGGGGTCAACTCTTCCTTCACCGGCGACGGCGACCGCGACGGTACGGCGGTCGGCCTCGACAACTACCTCGAGTTGTTCGGTGACCCGCTGTTGCAGCGGGCACTGGGCAACGTGGGGCTGCTGGTGCTGCTCCTGCCGGTGGCCGTGGCGATCCCGGGCCTGATCGCGACCTTCATCTACCTGCGGGTTCCGGGACACCGCTGGTACCGCAGCGTCTACTTCTTCCCGGCCGTGCTCTCGCCGGTCATCGTCGGTGCGATCTTCAACCTGCTGCTCGCCTTCGACGGCCCGGTCAACGCCGCCCTGGCGACGGTGGGCCTGGGGCCGGTCGACTGGCTCGGCGACCCGGCGGTGGCCATGTTCGCGGTCGTCGGCGTGCACGTCTGGGCGACGTTCGGGATGGCGCTGGTGGTGTTCCTCGCCGGATTCGCCACTCTGGACGGTGCGCTGCTGGACGCCGCCCGGGTGGACGGGGCGTCGCTGCCGCAGACCATCCGGCACGTGATCGTCCCCAGCCTGATCCGGACGATCCAGTTCGTCTTCGTCACCACCATGATCGGGATGCTGACGTCCATGTCCGGGCTGCTGTACGTGATGACCAGCGGCGGCCCGGAGGGTTCGACGTACCTGCCGGAGTACTACATCTGGATTCAGCAGGGACAGATGAACCGTCCCGCCCTCGCGTCGGCCGCGTCGACGGTCCTGTTCGCCGTCATGCTCGTCGTGGGGCTGGCGCAGATCAGCCTGCTGCGGCGCGCGGGAAGGCAGGACTGATGGGCCGCCGGTGGGTCGTCGGGTGGGTGGTCGCCGTCCCGATGGCGCTGCTCGCGCTGGCGACGGTCTATCCGCTGTTCTTCACCGCGAACGTCGCGTCGAAGACCCGGCGCGAGTACGTCCTCGACCGGTTCTCCCTCGCGGACGCGGTGCGTTGGGAGAACCTCGGCACCGCGTGGAACTCCGTCGGGATGGGCCGCTACTTCGCCAACTCCCTGCTCGTCGTGACCTGTTCGGTGGTCCTGCTCCTGCTGATCGGGTCGATGGCGGGGTTCGCGCTGAGCCAGATCCGGTTCCGGGGATCGTCGGTGATCTTCCTGGGCTGCCTGGCGGCACTGTTCGTTCCCTTCCAGGTGATCATGGTGCCGATCGCCCGGACCATGGCCGACCTCGGCCTCGTCGACACCTACCCCGGGCTGGTGGCCGCCTACGTGGCCCAGTTCCTGCCGTTCACGGTGTTTCTCCTGACGAGCTACTACCGGACCATCCCGGCGGAGATCGTCGACGCGGCCCGGATCGACGGGAGCAGCGTGTACGGCGTGTACCGCCGGATCATGCTGCCGCTGGGCCGGCCGGCGTTGCTGTCGGTCGGCATCCTCGACGCCCTGTTCTGCTGGAACGACGTGCTCATCGCGCTGCTGCTGATGCCGTCGGCCGAGAACCGGACACTCATGGTGGGAGTGACCGCACTGCGCGGCCAGTACTCCGACGACATCCCCACCTTCGCCTCCGGAGTCCTGATCGCCGCGGCTCCCGTACTGGTGATCTATCTCTTTCTTCAGCGGCAGATCGCCGACGGCGTGGCCGCTGGCGCGACGAAGGGTTGACATGCGGATCACCGGCTATCGCACCCTGACGACGGTGCAGGAGTGGGGCCGACCGGTCGGCGACGCCAACGGCGTCTTCACCGACGGCGTCACCTCGGTGCCGATCGTCGTCGTGGAGACCGACGAGGGCATCTCCGGGGTCGGCATCGGGTCGCACGTCGAGATCGAACGGATCTTCCCGGCCATCGACGGCGAGGATCCGCGCGCCGTGACGGCACTCTACGACCGCATGCTGCGGCAGGCGTTCAAGGCCGGCCACACCGGGCCGGTGTTCGGCACCATCGGCGCGCTCGACACCGCGCTGTGGGACATCAAGGCGCAGGCGGCCGGCGAACCGCTCTGGCGACTGCTCGGTGGCCGCGACCGGCGGGTGCCGGCGTACGCCTCCGGCCTCGACATCGGGCTGACCGACGAGCGACTCGTCGCCGAGTACGAGGTCTACGCCTCGTACGGTCTGCGGGCCGCCAAGCTCAAGGGCGGCCTCGACATCGAGCGGGATCTGCGGCGGCTGTGTCTGGTCCGCGACGTGCTGACCGAGGCGGCGCACGGGCTGCGGCCCGGTCTGATGCTCGACGTGAACGAGGCGTGGACGCGCAAGCAGGCGGTCCGGCACGTCGGCGAGATCGAACGCACCCTCGATCTCATCTGGATCGAGGAGCCGGTGCGCCGCTGGGACGCCGAAGGGCTCGCGGTCGTCAGCCGGGGGATCCGGGCATCGGTCGCCACCGGCGAGAACCTTACCGGCCTCGAGCAGTTCCGGCCGTTGATCGCGGCCGGAGCGGTCGACGTGGTCCAGACGTCGGCGGCCTGGGGGGTCACCCACTTCCTCCGGGTCAGCGTCCTGGCCCACGCCAACGACCTGCCGGTGAGCCCGATCGGCAACAGCCCGGTCGGACTGTTGCACGCCGCGACCGCGGTGCCGAACCACCTGGTCAGCGAGTTGCAGGACCTGCACCCGCCGGTCGGGACCACCATCGACCTGTCCGTCGAGGGCGGCTGCTTCGTCCTCGGTGACAGCCCTGGCCTGGGCATCCGCCTCGACGAGGCGGCGATCGGCGCGGCGGCCGGCCGACCGCGCCCGCTGACCGCCGACGGTCCGCTGGTACGGCCGGAGCGCGCCGGCCGGCACCTGCTGGGCGAGCCCCACGGCGGGCCATTGCTGGGGGAGCCCGACGGCGGGCCAGCCGCCATCCGCAACGAGGTGTCCCCGACCACGGCGAGCTGAGTCGACGTACGGCGCCGGCGTGGCCGGTGCCCACCGAGACCGAGAGGCAGGTGCGATGAAAGCAGTGGTCTACCGTACCGCTGGAAACCTGGCGGTCGAGGACCGCGCCGGCCGGCCGCCGGGCGACGGCGAGCTGACCATCGCGGTGGCCTACACCGGCATCTGCGGCACGGACCTGCACATCTACCACGGCGGCATGGACGCCCGGGTCGGCGTACCCGCCGTGCTCGGGCACGAGATGTCCGGGCGGGTGGCCGCCGTCGGGGCAGGTGTGGCCGGCTGGACCGTCGGTCAGGCCGTCACGGTTATGCCGACCCGGTCGTGTGGTCGGTGCGTCGCCTGTCGGCGCGGCCGGTCGCACGTCTGCCACGCCATGGACTTCCTCGGCATCGACTCGCCGGGTGCCATGCAGTCGTCCTGGACGGTGCCGGCGGAGCTGGTCCTGCCACTGCCGGAGGGAGTCCCGCTCGACCACGCGGCGCTGGTCGAACCGCTCGCCGTCGCCGTGCACGACGTCCGGCGGGCGAGCGTGGCCGCCACGGACCACGTCGTCGTGGTCGGCGGCGGGCCGGTCGGTGTCCTCATCGCCGCCGTGGCGAAGCAGCGGGGCGCACCGGTCCTGCTGGTCGAGCCGGATCCGTTCCGGCGGGGCGTCGCCGGACGGATCGGGATCGAGACGATAGACCCGCAGACGGTCGACCCGGTGGCGGCGGTGACCGAGTGGACCGTCGGTGCGGGCGCGGACGTCGCGTTCGAGGTGTCCGGGTCGGCGCCGGGCGTCGCCACCGCCGTCGACGTCCTGACCACCCACGGACGGCTGGTGCTGGTGGCGATCCACACCCAGCCACGGGCCGTCGATCTGCACCGGTTCTTCTGGCGCGAACTGGAACTGCGCGGTGCCCGCCTTTACCAGCGCGACGACATGCTCGAAGCGATCCGGCTGGTGGCGTCGGGAGCGGTGCCGGTGGGTGCGCTCATCTCGCGGACCGTGCCCGTCGACGCCGTCACCGACGCCTTCGACGCGCTGGACCGGCGTGCCGGCGTGCTGAAGGTGCTGATCGACTGGCAGGCGCCGGCCCGATGAGCACACCCTTCGACCTGACCGGCCGGACCGCCGTCGTGACCGGTGCCCGACGGGGCATCGGCCTGGCCATGGCCGAGCAGCCCAACCAACAGTGGACCGTCGACGCCAGCGGCACCATCCGGGGCGTGCAGTCCGGGCTGTGCCTGGACGCCAACGGCGCCGCGACGGCCAACGGCACGAAGCTGATCCTCTGGGCCTGCCACACCGGCACCAACCAGCAGTGGACCCTGCGCGACTGATCGTCGCAGGTGCACCTCAGGACGGGCGGCCGCTCGGCGGCACCGGCGCTCCGGACGGCTGCCCGTCGCCGTCGAGCTGCCCGCCGGTCGGCGTCGTGTTCGTGTCGATGCCGACCGGCAGGGTCGCGGTGTAGCCGCTCGCGGTGTCACCGGTGACCGTGGCGAGCTGCAGCTCGGCCCGGTCGTCGCCGAAGACGTTGTCGGTGTCGAGGCTGAGCTGGGCCAGGTTGTCGATCGAGTCCTCGTAGCCAGGTTCGGCGTACACCGCGTCGCAGACGTCCTGTGGCAACGCGATCTGGGAGGTCGCGATCACCGCGCCGACGTCGGTGATGTCCGCCTCGCTCGGGTAGACCTCGAAGTGGATGTGTGGCCAGCGGCCGGTGTAGCAGCCGGGGAAGATGGTGGTGAAGCTGACCTTGCCGGCCTCGTCGGCGACCTGGACCCCGCGTAGGTAGTTCTGGTCGGTGATGCCTTCGGAGTACATCGAGTAGCGGCCCTCGCGGTCGCAGTGCCAGACGTAGACGGCGACACCGGCGAACGGCGTACCGCCGTCCGCGAGGTCGGTGATGGTCAGTTCCAACGTCAGCGGTACGCCTTCGGCGGTCGCGCTCGCCCCGTCGAAGCTGGAGCGGATGTCGCTGCGGACGACGCCGCTCTGTTCCAGGACGTCCGGGCCGTTGGAGCCGTCACCCGGGTACGGTCCGGCGGTCTCGTCCGGGATCTCGGTGGTGGCCGCTGCCGCCGACGGGGACGTGGTCGGCTCGGTGACCGTGTTGCGGGTGCAGGCGGCGAGCCCGACGGTGGCGGCGCCGAGGCCGAGCGCCCGCAGCACCTGCCGGCGGTCCAGCAGGGTGCGCAGGTCGAAACCGAGGCCCTGGTCGACGAGGTCCTCGTCCGGCCGTGGCAGTGGGCGGCCCTGGTAGGTGGTGTCCGTGCCGGGAAGCTGGTCGTGTCGCATACGTCCCTCCGTTCGTGACACACGGTAGTTTTCGCACCGTGGTCCCGGAGGGCCGTTCGGCAAATCCGTCCTCAGATGCGGGGTGGCGGATTCGGGAAGGTCGATTGATTGGCGGGATCCGGAAGCGTAGCATCGAAGTACATGAATAAACTTCGCTCCTTCTGGACCCGGGTCGGTGCGTTGACGGTCGCGCTGCTCGTCGGCACCGCCACGGTCGGATTCGCCCCCACCGCCGCCCACGCGGCGATCGCCCACTTCGCGAAAGAGGGCGAATGGTCGACCGGCTACGTCGGGAAGTTGACCGTCCACAACAACGCCCCGGTCCCGATCACCAGTTGGCGGGTCGACCTCGAACTGCCGGCCGGCACCAGCATCAGCAGCCACTGGAACGCCCAACTCACCCGGGTCGGGACCCGCTACGTCTTCCAGGATCTCGGCTGGAACGGCACCCTCGCCGCCGGCGCCACGACCAGCTTCGGCTGGATCGCATCCGGCGTCGGCAGCCCCGTGCACTGCCTGATCGACAACCAGCCGTGCGCCCCCGGCGACGACGACACCGGCCCTGACGTGCACCCACCGACGATCCCCGCGAACCCTCGGCACACCTTCGAGAACCAGCAGCTGAACCTGCGCTGGGACGCCTCGACCGACAACCGGGGAGTCGTCGGGTACGACATCTTCTCCCACAGCGGCCAGCTCGCCACCACGACCGGCACCAGCTATACGATGCCGCCCCCACCGCCGGGAGTCTTCGTCTTCGGAGTCCGCGCCGTCGACGCGGCCGGCAACTCGTCACCCCTCGCCATCATCACCATCGGCGACGTACCGGACGACGAACCACCGACCGCGCCGTCACGGCTGCGGCTCACCGGCCCACGCGACGGCCACTACCAGATCACCTGGGACCCGTCCGACGACAACGTCCTCGTCGCCGGCTACGAGATCCAGCAGTCGGGGACCGTCTCGGCGGTCACCCTGGTCGGCGACACCTTCGCGTACGGCGAGTCACGCGGCTACGGCACCTACCTGTTCCGGGTCCGGGCGTTCGACAGCGCCGGCAACTTCTCCACGCCCGCCACGGTCGGTATCGCCGTCGACCCGGTGCCGTCCATCCCACCGCCACCGCCGACTCCGTAACCCGCGCCGGCGGACACCCATCAGGCCGGAGCACCACTCGGCGGGGCCCCGCCGGGACCACCCGGGGCACCGCTGGGCGGCGTACCGCCCGGCCCGCCCTCGCCGCCACCCGCCGGACCACCGTCACCCGCCGGCCCGCCACCGCCTGACGGGGCGGAGCCGCTGCTCGGCGTGGTGGTCGTGTCGACCGCCACGGTGAGCGCGGCGGCGTAGCCGCCGGAGACGTCCCCGGTGACGGTGGCCAGCTGCAGGACGCCACCGTCGTCACCGAAGACGTTGTCCGACTCCAGAGTGATCTGGGCCAGGTTGCCGACCGAGGCGTCGTAGCCGGACTCGGCGTACACGGTGTCGCAGACGTCCTGCGGCAACGCGACCTGCGAGGTGGCGATGGCGTTGGCCGCGTCGGTGATGCTGGCCTCGTCGGGGTAGACCTCGAAGTGGATGTGCGGCCAACGGCCGGAGTAGCAGCCGGGGAAGATCGTGGTGAAGCTGACCTTGCCGGCGTCGTCGGTGATCTGTACGCCGCGCAGGTAGTTCTGGTCGGTGATGCCGTCGGAGTACATCGAGTAGCGGCCCTCGCGGTCGCAGTGCCAGACGTAGACGGCGGTGCCGGCGAAGGGCGTACCGCCGCCCGTCAGGTCGGTGATGGTCAACTCCAGGGTCAGCGGCACCCCTTCGGCCGTACCGTCGGCGTCGCCGAAGCTGGACCGGATGTCGCTGCGCACGACACCGCTCTGCTCCAGGACGTCGGGGCCGTTGGATCCGTCACCGGGGTACGGCCCGGCGGTCTCGTCCGGGATCTCACCGGCCGACGTCGCGGCGGCGGCCGCAGTCGAACCGCTGCTGCCGCTGCTGGCGGCGGTGCTGCCGCAGGCGGCGAGCCCGAGGGTCGCCGCGCCCAGGCCGAAGGCCCGCAGGATCTGCCGGCGGCCCATCAGGGTGCCGAGGTCGAAGCCGAGGCCCTGGTCGACGAGTTCCTCGTCCGGCCTGGGCAACGGCCGGCCTTCGTACCGTGCGGTGCCGTCCCGGCGGGGGTCGCGCTGCATCCGTTTTCTCCGTTCGTGACGACGACATGTCATCGGTGTCGTGCCTTGGCTGTGACCAACCCTGGCCGCCCGCCCCAGCAGCCCGCTGTGCCGTCCCTGTGGATCCGCTGTGCCCAGCTGCCGCCCGGTCGCGGTGCGACAGGATGGGGACCATGACGACGACAGCGGTGCGGGACCGGATCGAAGCGACGCTGCGCGCCTGGGACGGCTACGAACGGCGACGCGGCACCACCCCGGTGATCGACTACGACTGCTGTCCAGCACAGCCCGACCGGGCCGGGCCACCGCAGCCCGACCCTGCCGCGCCGCCGCCGGCCACCAGCCGGGTCGCCGTACTGGCCGAACTGACCGCCATCGCCGACGAGCCGGCCTGCCGGGCCGACACCCGGCTGCGGACCCGCGTCGCCGCCGACCGCGCCTACCTGGCCGCGATGCTGGGGGAGCGGCAGCCGCTGGCCGACTACGTACGGCGCACCCAGGGCTGCTCCGCCGCCGGCTGGACCGAGGACCACCTCGCGCAGGTCGGCGACCGGGCCCGCGCCTGCCTGGCCGACCTCGACGTCGACTGGGACGACCGGACCCTCACCCACCTCACCCGGGTCGAGGGTCGGCTGCGCGGCCAGGACGCCGCCGACGCCATCGAGCAGGCCGCGACCGACCTGGAACCACTGGTACGGGCGGCGACCGGCACCGACGCGCCCTACCAGTTGACGATCGAACAGGTCGAGGTCGACGCCTACTGGTCGTACTGGCTCGACGGCGCCGGCACGGCCGCCCGGCTGCGGCTCAACCGGCACCGCGCCGAGTTCACCGAGACCCAGGCGCGGGTGTTCGCGCTGCACGAAGTGCTCGGCCACGCCCTGCAGTCGGCCAGCTGGTACGCGCGGTGGACCGCCGTCGACGACGGCGCGGTACGCCTGCTGTCGGTGCACACCGACACCCAGGTGCTGCTGGAAGGGCTGGCACAGGCGTTACCGCTGTTCGTCATCGGCGACGACGCCCCGGCGGTGGCGCGGGTCCGGCTGGCGCACTACACCCAGCTGGTCCGGGCCGGTCTGCACCGGGCGGTCAACGACGGCGTGCCGGTGGCCGACTGTGTGCGGTGGGCGCAACAGCGGGTGCCGTTCTGGACCGACGAGGAGATCGGCAACGCGTTGGCCGACCGCAGCGTCGACCCGCAACTGCGGTCGTACCTGTGGGCGTACCCGGCGGGCATCGACTGGTTCGTCGCACTGGCCGACACCGGTGGTCCGGCCGCCCGTACGGCCGTGCTGCGGGCCGCGTACCGAGGGCCGCTGGCCCCCGCCGACCTGGCTGCACTGTGGCCGGCCGGGCCGACCATCGGTGGTGTCGGAGCACAGCGCTGACGGACAGGGTCCTTCGCCAGGGGAACCCGGTCCCAGGACTCGACACATCGTGCATTGAGGGCATTTGTGTGACCGGTCCCGGACAGACAGTAGGGGTCGGGTGGGATTCGGCATAGCGTTGGCCTGCGTCCATTCAGAGCCCGGAGGTCACCATGCAGCCTGCCCTCATGCCCGCAGTCGACAATCTGCCTTACAACAACGAGCCGATCATCATTGTCGGATGTGGGACCACCCATGTCGTCAACGTCGGTGGAAACCAGCTTCCCGGGCACCGGATTCCGCTCGGGAATCCGAACACTCACGCCGACATCTTCATTCCTGCACACCTGAGTTACACGATCGACGTCAATCACGCCCAGGGGCCGCACCGGGTCGGCGACTTCTGGGTCGCCGACCACACCGAGGACCTGCCGGGCGGCAGATTCTCCGTCATATTCTTCGAGAACCTGCCCGGCCCGCTGTTCGCCAACCGCGGCTGGTGCCTGACCGCAGTGCGAGCCGCGCACCGGCTGCTGCAGGCGGGTGGGCGGGTGGTCATCCGTGCGGGTCTGGGGACCATCAACCCGGGTGGGCACCTCGACCAGGCCCTCCAGGACGTATTCGGCCCCCACCAGGTGACACACAACGCAGACGGGTACGGCGTCATCCAGGACATCCGCGCGGTGAAATGACCTGCGGTACGGGTGCCTGCGCGACGAGGTGCGTAGGCACCCGCTGCCAACTTTGGTACACACCGGTGGTGAGGGAGCCGAGAGCGTCACCGACCGGGTGGATGTCGCCCTGCGCCACATCCTTCGCCAGGTTGATCAACGCCCCGGCACCGACCATGCAGGCCACCGCACCCACACCAGCAGTGACGGCCGTACACGCCAGCCCGGCCACCACCGCACCCGCGATCGCGGCGACCTCCAGGATCGTGTCCTTGTGCTCCACCACCCACTTCTTCGTGGCGTTCGCCGCGTCCTTCACCACGCTGACGGTCTTCTTCACCTTCGTCTTGACCGCAGCGGCCTTCGTGACGGTCTTCGCCTTCTGGTAGGCGGCGCTGCTGTAACTCGACACGCTCGACACCGCCCGGCGGGTCGCGCTCGACACCTTCGACGTCGCCTTCGACACCGCCTTCGCCGCCGCCTTGAACGGGTTCCCCCAGTGCCCCGTCGGGTCGATCGTCGTCAACGGCGTCCCGTCGCCGTACTGGTACCGGTTCGCCGCGATCGAGTCCGGCACCGGACCGTTGCTGGCCGTGTCACGGGTGTCGAACTGCCCGGTGTCGGTGTTGTACCAGCGGGCATGCATGTTCACCCGCGACGTCACCGCGTCGGTCCACTCCGACTGGAACCCCAGACTCCCGATCACCCCGGTACTCGCCACCACCTTCCCGAGCGGGTCGTACGTCGCCGCACCCGCCCAGGGTCGTGTCTCATCCGGCAGCAGTGCGGCGGAGCGGCGGTTGCCGACGGGTAGGGTGCGACCGTGCCGAAGCGTGTGGGCGGTCGAGACCGCCAGCCGACACCGGGTCGCCTGAGTGGACGGCGGGCCCGGATCGTACTACTCGCTGTCATTGCCGCGCTGGTCGTCGTCGTTCTGGCGGTGCTGGTGGCGGCGCTGTGGCCGGACGATCCGGCTGAGCCTCGGGCCCGCGAGTACCGGGACGTCACCGTATGCCTGCTCACCGGCTCGGCCGGGGTGACCGACCCGGCCGCCGCGCCGGTGTGGGCCGCAATGCAGGAGTCGTCGCTGCGGACGCTGGCCAGGGTGCAGTTCCTCGAAGTCGACGGCCCGCAGACCGCCGACAACGCGGCCGGCTATCTCGCCAGCCTCGCCAGCAGCGGGTGTGAACTGATTCTCGCGGTGGGCGAGGGGCCGGTGGCGGCGACGGTCCGCGACGCCGCCCGCTACCCGCAGGCCAGCTTCGTGTTGGTCGATGATGGATCGTCGGCGGTCGACGCCGGCAACGTGACCGTGGTGACCGAGACCGACGATGCGGTGCTGCAGCAGCGGATCCGGGAACTGGTGGACGCGGCAGTCGGTGACCCGGCCGAGGACTGAGCTGAGGACTCGGTCGGGGACCGGGCTGAGGACTCGGTCGGCGACCGGGCTATCGGCTGAGCCGGGGATTAAATCGCCGACGGCGATGTGTGGTCAACCCTCCGTACGGATGCTTGTGCGCTCCGCATGTGCCATCGGAGACTGTCCGACGTCGGCATGATCGATGTCGGACAGTTCTCGGTACACGGGGGAGGGCGGCCATGCGCCGTGCCATCGGTCGTGCGTCCCGTCGGATCGCCATCGTCACGCTGCTGCTGTTCGGGCTGACCGTCGCCGTGCCGGCCGGTGCCGTGCCGGCCGACAACTGGCCGGTCTCCTGGCTCTGGTCATGGACGGCGACCCGTCCGCTGTGGTCGGCTGCGGCGGCCGCGCTCGGTGCGCCGGCGATGGCCGGACCGGCACCGTTCACCGGTGACCATCACGTCCCGGCTGACGCGACCGACGCCGACGGCGGTGCCGGTCGGGCCGCCGACCAGGTGGCCGGCACGCTGCCGCCGTACCAGCCGCACGACCCGGCGGTCCCGACCACCCCGACCGGTGTCGCCGAGCCCGGCTTCGACGCGGCGACCAGCCGCCGGGACGCCAGCGAAGCCACCGCCCGGACCGACGTGTACGACAACGCCGACGGGTCGACCACGGTGCGCACCTACAGCCGGCCGGTCAACTACCGGGCCGGGGACGGCAGTTGGCGCCCGATCGACACGGGCCTGGTCAGGCGTGCCGACGGTCGGCTGCACATGCGGGCGAACAGCCTGCAGGTCAGCGTCGCCGACGCCACCGGGGACACCGACCTGGGTGTGCTGGCGCTGCCCGGCGGGCAACGCGTCGCCTACGAGCTGTCCGGCGCGGCCGACGTCGACGCCGAGGTCGACGGCAACACCGCCACCTACCGGGGCATCCTGCCGCACACCGACCTCGAGTTGATCACGTTCGACGCCGGGCTCAAGGAGACCCTGATCCTGCATTCACCGCAGGCCCAGTCGACCTGGACGTTCCCGCTGAACCTGACCGGCCTGACCCCTCGGCTCACCGCCGAAGGTTGGGTGGAGCTGGTCGACTCCGGAGGTACGCCACGCGCCTGGTTCCCGCGTGGCTTCATGGAGGACAGCAACGTCCACCCGCAGTCCGGCGCACCCGCGCAGTCACCCGACGTCGACTTCGCCATCGTCGAGCTGCCCGACGGCGGCCAGGCACTGCAGGTCACCGCCGACCGGGCCTGGCTCGACGACCCGGCCCGGGTCTACCCGGTCCGGGTGGACCCGACCGCCACCACCGGCACCACCGGCGACGTGTACGTCGACAGCGACACCCTCACCACCAACCACAACGGCGACAACCTGCCGGTCGGCACCTACGACGGTGGCGGGGTCAAGGCCCGCTCGTTCATCCACTTCGACGAGTTCGACGACGACGGCTTCCTCGGCAAGCGGATCACCGCCGCCAACCTGAAGCTCTACCTGACCTGGACCTACAGCTGCACGGAGCATCGGGCCTTCAACGTGCACCGGGTCAACCAGGCGTGGACGGTCGCGAACCTGTCCACGGCCAGCCACCCCGGGCCGGACATCTCCGCCCCGATCGGCTCGCTGACCGTCACCAACAACTACCCGTCCTGCCAGAACAGCGACGGTGTCCGCAGTATCGGCAAATGGGTGACGGTGCCGCTCAACGTCGCCACCTTCAACGACTGGTCCACCGGCGGCGTCAACGAAGGTCTGGCGCTGACCGCCTCGGAGACCGACTCGGACGGCTGGAAGCGGTTCACCTCCGCCAACTACGGCGGCGGCGCCTACAAGCCGTACGTCGAACTGACCTACACCAACAACGTCGCGCCGCAGGTCAACGTCCGCTACCCGGCGAACAACGCGGTCACCCCGACGCTCACCCCGGAACTGCTGGTGCGGGCCAAGGACCCGGACAACTGGCCGAACAAGGGGTTCACCTACAACTACGTCGTCTACGACGCCACCGGGACCACGACCGTGGCCAACTCCGGCTGGGTGGCCAGCCCGTCGTGGCGGGTGCCGACCGGCACCCTGGCCTGGAACAAGACCTACCTGTACACGGTCCGGGTCTACGACAAGGCCGGCTACAGCGCCGTCTACCCGGCGTACGCGTTCACGACCGGCGTACCGCAACCCACCCTGGCCAGCAACCTCAGCCAGAACGCCGGCAAGGGCTACGACCCGGGCATCGGCAACTACACCACCTCGGCGACCGACGCGACCGTCGCCACCGTCGGCCCGTCGCTGACCATCACCCGCAACTACAACAGCCTGGACACCCGGCGTACGTCGGCCTTCGGCACCGGCTGGTCGAGTCTGCTCGACGTACGCGCCACCGCCGTGCCCGACGCCGCCGGCAGCGTCCAGTCGGTGCTGGTCACCTACCCGACCGGGCAGGACATCGCGTTCGGCCGCAACGCCAACGGCACCTTCACCGCCCCGTCCGGCCGGTTCGCCACCTTCACCGAGACCCGCAGCGGCTCGACCCTGATCGGCTACACCCTGACCGACAAGGACGCCTCGGTCTACACGTTCGGGCAGTCCGCCGGCGGCGGAGTGTTCCGGCTGACCGCGGTGACCGACGCCAACGGTCGCACCCTGACCATCGAGTACACCAACGGACTGGCCAGCCGGATCGTCAGCGCCGCCGGCCGGTCGCTGTGGCTGACCTGGTCCACCCCGGCCGGCTCGGCCCACCCGCACGTCGCGACCGTCGCCACCGACCCGGCACAGCCGGGCATCCCGGCCAGCGCCGAGACCTGGCAGTACGGCTACGGGCCTGACGACACCCTGGTGCAGGTCTGTCCGCCGACCGGCCCGAGCGCCTGTCACGGCTATCAGCACACCAGCATCTCCGCGTACGCCAACACCGTGCTGGACACCGGACCGTACTCGTACTGGCCGCTGTCGGAGCCGTCCGGGGCGAGCGTGGCCCGCAGCGCCGTCCTCGCCAACGCCGGCATCGACAACGCCCGGTACGCCGCCGTCAACCTCGGCCAGCCGGCGACCCGCCCCGGTTCGACGGCCACCGTCGCCGCGTTCGACGGCACCTCGTCGTACCTGCAGTTGCCGGGTGACCTGGTCGCGGACGGCCAGTACCAGACGGTCAGCATGTGGTTCCGGACCACCGCCGTCAACGGGGTGCTGTTCGGTTACAGCGCGGCGCCGGTCACCGCCGGCACCACGCCCACCACCTACGTGCCGGCCCTGTACGTCGGCAGTGACGGCAAGCTGCGGGGACAGTTCTGGCAGGGCAACGCCGCCGCCGCGATCACCACCGCCGCGCCGGTCAACGACGGCAACTGGCACCACGTGGCGCTGGCCGGGGCCGGCAGCACCCAGACCCTGTACCTCGACGGCGTCGCCCAGGGCAGCCTCGGCGGCATCATCATGCAGTTGCCCGACAACGCCGACAACATCCACGTCGGTGCCGGCTTCATCGGCGGCAACTGGCCGGGCCACCAGAACAGCGGGGTCAGCCCGGCGGCGGCCAGCTACTTCTCCGGCTCGATCTCCGATGTGGCGTTCCACAACCAGGCGTTGCCGGCGGCGACCGTCGCCGCGCTGCACACCGCCGGCACCCGCACCCATCCGGTGCTGTCGCAGGTGACCCGGCCGTCCGGCGGTGTCACCGCACAGGTCACCTACCAGGGCAGCACCGGCCGGGTCGCCACCGTCACCGACGAGAACGGCGGTGTCTGGACGATGGGCACCCCGACGGTGGCCGGCAGCGCCGACGTGTACGCCGCGTCGGTGCTCGGTGCCAAACCGGCCGACTACTGGCGGTTCGGCGAGGTGTCGGCCACCGAGGCGGTCAACCAGGTCGACGGGGGCGTCGCCACCTTCAACCAGGTGACCCTCGGGGCGGCGGGTCCGTTCGCCGGTGCCACCGCCGCTTCCTTCAACGGCAGCGACTCGTACGTCGAGTTGCCGCCGGAACGCATCGTCGGCACCGGTCCGGCGTCGGTGTCGATGTGGTTCAAGATGCCCACGGCCAGCACCGCCGGCAGCATCCTCTACAGCTTCCAGACCAACTCGATCAGCAGCGGTGTCGCCGGCGGCGAACGGATTCCGGCGCTCTACGTCGGGGCCGACGGCAAACTGCGCGGCAAATGGTGCTGGTGTCTGGGCACCAACCCGCCGATCACCACCGCCGGCAGTGTCCGGGACGGCAGTTGGCACCACGTCGCGTTGACCCTGTCCGGCAGCACCCAGCGGATGTACCTCGACGGAGACCTCGTCGGCACACTGAACCTGGCCGGTCAGGCCACGACCGCAGCGCACGCCTACCTCGGCGCCGGGCTTACCCCGGGCACCTGGCCGTCGCTGTCGGGATCGGTCAGCTACTTCCCGGGGCAGATCGCCGAAGCGGCCTTCTTCACCAGCGAGCTCAGCCAGGCGCAGGTCACCGCCCACTACGCCGCGTCGCAGCAGACCGCGCCGGTCGCCATCACGATGATCTCCGGGGTGGCCACCGCGATCCCGATGCCGGTGTCGCAGATCGCGGTCACCGGACCCACCGGCGAAACGGTGTCCTACAGCTACGACCTGGTCAACGGCGGCCGGCCGGTGGCGCAGACCGACGCGCTCGGCAACGTCACCAAGTTCGGCTACGACGTCGGCGGCTACAGCAGTCTCGTCTACGACCCCCGTGGCGTGTGGTCGCAGACGTTCCAGGACGTCCGCGGCAACACCAAGCAGAGCGTCAGCTGTCAGGACCAGTCGGCGAACAAATGCTCGTCGGTGTACTACACCTACTATCCGGACGCGACGACCACGACGCTGACCCCGGACGCCCGCAACGACCTGCTGCTCACCGTCCGCGACGGCCGGTCGACCTCGGAGACCGACAACACGTACCGCACGTCGTACGCCTACGACACCCGGGGCAACCAGACGACCATCACCGACCCGCTGGGCCGGGTCACCACCACCGGCTACACCGACGGCACCAGCACCCCCGCGTACGGCGGTGGGATCGCCCCGGCGGGCCTGCCGACCCGGGTCACCACCCCGGGCGGCGCGGTGCAGACCGTCGAGTACTACGCCAACGGCGACCTCGCCCAGGTCACCGACCCGGGCGGCAAGGTCACCCGGTTCACGTACGACGGGTTGGGTCGCACCCTGACCGAGACGGAGCTCAGCGACACCTTCCCGGCCGGGCTGACCACGACCTACACCTACGACGCCGCCGGCCGGGTGGCGACCGAGACCGCCCCGGCGGTCACCAACCGGGTCACCGGCGCGGTGCACACCGCCCGCACCACCTACGGCTACGACGCCGACGGCAACGTCCTCACCGAGACCACCGCCGACCTGACCGGCGGCGACTCGCCCCGCACCGAGCAGCACACCTACAACCAGTACGGCCAGCAGGTCACCTCCACCACCCCCGGCGGCACGGTCACCACCCTCGGCTACGACGCGTACGGCCGGGTCGTCACCGAGACCGACCACGACGGCGGCGTCACCACCAATGAGTACGACGCCGAAGGCAACCTGCTGACCACGACGGTGGTCGGCTTCACCGGCGACCCGGACGACCCGCAGCCCGCCACCGACGTGCTGATCTCGGCGAAGTCGTACGACCCGGCCGGGCGGCTCGCGGCCGAGACCGACCCGATGGGCTGGACCACCGAGTACACGTACACCGACAACGGGCTGATCGCCGAGGTCGTCCGCACCGACGGCACCTCGTCGTTCGTGGTCGAGTCGAATGAGTACGACGCGGCCGGCAACCTGGTCCGTGAGGTCAGCGACGACGGCGCCACGGTCGTCACGCACACGTTCGACGCCGCCGGGCGGCAGACGTCGACCACCGTCGACCCGGACGGACTCAAGCGCACCACCCACTACGGCTACGACGCCGACGACAACGTGGTCACCGAGCGGCAGACCGACGCCGGTGGTGCCACGGTCGGCTTCTCCGAAACCCTGTACGACCCGGCCGGCGAGGTCATCGCCGACACCGAGTACCCGTCGACGGCGCTGACCCCGGTGGCCCGCTGGCGGCTCGACGAGACCACCGGCGGCCGGGCCGCCGACTCGGCCGGCAACAACCCCGGCACGGTCGCCGACGGCACCTGGACGACCGGCCACGGCGGTGCCGCCGGCTTCAACGGCACCAGCTCGGTCATCGAGACCGACAGCCCGGCGATCGACACCGGCCGCAGCTTCACCGTCACCGGCTGGCTGTACCTGGCCGACAACGGTGCACTCCGCAAGGCGATCTCCGCACCCGGTGACCAGCAGGACGCCTTCGACCTGACCTACGACCAGCCGACCAACCGGTGGCGGTTCCGCACCATCGGCGTCGACGTGACCAACCCGACCAGCACCACCGTACGGTCGACCAGCACGCCGGCGGTGAACACCTGGACCCACCTGGCCGGGGTGTACGACGCCGCCGCCGGCACCATGACCCTCTACGTCAACGGCACCGCGCAGGGCAGCTCCGCCGTGGCCCGGCCGTTCACCGCCCGTGGCCCGCTGGTCATCGGCGCCGGCAAGTGGAACGGTCTGCGCGACAACTACTGGCCCGGCGAGATCAGCGACGTGCAGGCGTACCAGAAGGCGTTGACGCCCGCCGAGGTCGCCGCCGTGCACGGCGGCACCGCGCCCGCCGCTGACGCCCACGTGGTCCGGGAAAGCTACCGGGTCGACGACAACGGCGAGGTCGTCGCGGTCACCGACGCGAACAGCCACACCACGTACGTCACCTACGACGAGGACGGCAACGCGGTCAAGACGACCGCGCCGGCGGCGTACGCCCAGTCGGTCGACAGCCCGTCACCGGTGCTGGCAAACGCGGTCTCCTGGGTCGGCTACAACACGTTCGGGGAGGTCACCGACACCCTCGACCCGTCCGGCAACTGGTCGGTGACCAGCTACGACGCCGACGGTCGGGCGGTCGGCGAGCAGCTGCCGGCGTACACCCCGCCGGGGTCGACCACCCCGATCACCCCGGAGATCACCCACAGCTACGACGCGTCGGGGCAGTTGGCCTCGGTGACCGACCCGTTCGGCGAGACCACCGAGTACACCTACGACCAGCTGGGCCGGCTGACCAAGGTGGTCACCCCGAACGACGGCACCACCCGCTACACGTACAACCTCGCCGGTGACCTGCTGTCCACCACCGACCCGACCGGCGCGGTCGCCACCTCCACCTACGACTACCTGGGCCGGCAGGTGACCAGCACCGACGTGGTCCGGCAGACCGGCACCAACCACACCACCACGTACAGCTACGGGCCGGGGGGCCGGCTCGCCCAGGTGACCGGCCCGACCGGGGTGACCACCGCCGCGACGTACAACGCCGTCGGGCAGCCGCTGGCCGTCACCGACGGGGCCGGCAACATCACCCGGTACGCCTACGACGGGGCCGGCCGGGCGGTGCGCACCACCCTGCCCGACGACACGTACACGACGACCAGCTACGACCTGACCGGCCGGGTCCTCGCCACCGCCGTCCACAACGCGGCCGGCACCCAGCTGTCGGTGGAGACCACCGGCTACGACCGGGCCGGCAACGTCGTCGCAGCCACCGACGCGCGCGGCACGACCGCCACCTTCGAGTACGATGCCACCGGCGCGTTGACCCGGCACACCCAGCCGATCTCCGGCTCCGACGAGATCGTCACCACCTTCGGCTACGACCTGTCCGGCAACCGGACCCGGTTCACCGACGGACGCGGCAACGTGTTCTGGACCGGCTACAACCCGTGGCATCTGCCGGAGAAGCAGATCGAGCCGTCCACCACGGCGCACCCGTCGGCGGCCGACCGCACGTTCAGCGTCGCCTACGACGCCGCCGGCCGACCGGTGACCCAGTACCTGCCCGGCGGGGTCACCATCAGCAGCGAGTACGACGAGATGGGCCAGCTGCTGCGCCAGGAAGGCGCTGGCGCGGAAGCGACCACCGTGGACCGGGTCTTCGACTACGACCTCGGTGGCCGGATGACCGAGTTCTCCGGTGGCGGCGGCACCAACACGATCAGCTACGACGACCGGGACCTGCCGCTGTCGATCAGCGGCCCGGTCGGCAACTCGTCGTTCACCTACAACGCCGCCGGGCAGCTGGCCAGCCGGCAGGACGCGGCCGGCACCACCAGCTACGGCTACGACACCGCCGGGCGGCTGGCCAGCCTGACCAACCCGACCGCCGGCGTGGCGATGGGGTACACGTACAACGCGTTGTCGCAGGTCTCGCAGATCACCTACGGCGGGACCGGCAACCGTCGCCAGTTCAGCTTCGACGCCCAGCACCGGCTCACCGGCGACACGCTGAAAACCTCCGGCGGTACGCAGATCGCGGCGATCGGCTACGGCTGGGACGCCAACGACAACCTGGTCTCGAAGACGACCACCGGATTCGGTGGTGCCGCCGTCACCAACACCTACAGCTACGACCTGGCGGACCGGTTGACGTCGTGGAACAACGGCTCGGCGACGGTGGTGTACGCGTACGACAAGTCCGGTAACCGGGTGCAGAACGGCAGCAAGCTGTTCAGCTACGACCAGCGGAACCGGTTGCTGACCGCCGACGGTACGGCGTACACGTACACGGCTCGTGGCACCCTCGCCGCCGCCGGCACCGTCGCCACGACCGCCGACGCGTTCGGTCAGGTGCACAGCCAGCAGGTGAGCGGTGGTGGGCCGGCCCGTACCTACGACTACGACGCGTTGGGTCGGGCGGTGCGGCCGGGGTTCGCGTACACCGGGGTCGGTAACGACCTGGCGGCCGACGACACGGCGACGTATGTGCGGGGGCCGTCGGGTGAAGTCGTCGCCGGTACGGCGGGTGGCACGCAGCGGCTGGTGTGGACGGATCTGCACACCGACGTGGTCGGCCAGTTCACGACGACCGGCACCACCCTCGCCGGAGCGACCACGTACGACCCGCTCGGCAAGGTCCTCGCCAGCACCGGAATCGTGGGGAGTCTGGGCTACCAGTCGGAGTGGACCGACGCGGCCACGTCGCGGGTGAACATGCACGCCCGCTGGTACAACACCGACACCGGCCAGTTCGACACCCGCGACACCGCCGCGAACAGCCCGCTGCCGGACTCGATCGCCGCGAACCGCTACCAGTACGGCGACGGCACCCCGTTGACGACGATCGACCCGACCGGGCACTGGGGCAACCCGTTGAAGGCGGCGGCGAAGCTGGCGTCGAAGGCGACGTCGAAGGTGTCCAGCGTCACCCGCCGGGCGGTGTCCAGCGTGTCGAGTTACGGCAGCGCCGCCTACCAGAAGGCGAAGAAGGTCACCAAGACCGCGGCGAGGAAGGTCACCACCGCCGCGAAGAAGAAGGTCAACCAGGTCAAAGCCAAGGCCGCCAAGGTCAAGAACAAGGTCAAGAAGACCTACGCCAAGGCGAAGAAGACGGTCAAGAAGAAAGTCAACCAGGCCAAGAAGTACGTGGCGAAAAAGGTCGCCAAGGCGAAACAGAAGGTGAAACAGAAAGTCGCCCAGGTCAAACAGGCGGCGAAGAAGGTCGCCGCGAAAGCGACCCGGGTGGTGAAGAAGACCGTCAGCGTGGTGAAGGACGCGGCGAACGCCACCAAGAAGTGGGTGGTGGAGCACAAGGACACCATCCTGGAGGTCGCCGCGATCGCCGGTGCGGTCGTGGCCGGGTTGGCGTGCACGGCGGTGACCGCCGGTGCGGGTGCGGTGGCGTGCATGGTGGGTGCGGGTGCGTTGATCAACCTGGCGAAGGATGTGGCGCAGGGCGACATCCACTCCGTCGGTGACGCGCTCGGTTCGCTCGGTACGGGGGCGATCATGGGCCTGGCCGGTGGTGCCGGTGGGGCGATCGCGGCGAAGGTCGGCACGGCGATCGCCGCCAAGGCCGGCTCCGGAGTGACCGCCCGGCTGGCCAGCGACGCGGTGGAGAACGGCATCTCCGACGTCATCTCCCAGGCCGCCACCACCGGACGCGTCGACCTCAAAGCCGCCGCCCTCGGGACGGTGCCGGGACTCAACCTGATCGGCCGCAAGGGCGGCGGTGCAGGCCCCGCGCGGGCTCCACCGGGACGCGGCGGCAGCACCGCCGGCGGTGGATCAGGTCCGGGATGCCGTACACACAGCTTCGCCCCCGACACCCGCGTCCTGATGGCCGACGGCACCACCCGCCCCATCACCGACATCAACATCGGCGACCAGGTCGTGGCCACCGACCCGGTGTCCGGCACATCGTCGCCGAAACCCGTCACCCAACTACACCGCAACACCGACCACGAACTCACCGACGTCCAGGTCCGCACCAGCGACGGCACCTCCACCGTGGTGGAGACGACACCGAACCACCCCTTCTGGGACGACAACCGGCAGACGTGGATCGACGCCGGCGACCTCAAGCCGGGTGCCAAGCTGCGGGTAGCCGGCCGCGGCGAGGCCACCGTCGTATCGGTCCAGACACGCCGCGACCAACGGGAGATGCGCGACCTGACAGTCGCCCACACCCACACGTACCATGTACTCGCCGGCGACCACCCGGTCCTCGTCCACAACAACAACGCGTCGTGTGATGTACCGACGCTCAAGGGCTATGCACAGCAGATTCGCGAAGCGGGTGACCATCCTGCAGCAGTCAACCAACGTGTGATCGCTGTGGGGCAGGACGAGGCAGGTAATCTGGTCGCTGGATCTAGCAATGGATTTGACGCTGGACAGGCTGCTGCGGCGGATGCGTTGGGTATTCGCCGTGTACCGAGTCGTCGAGGCAGGCATGCGGAGGAAAACTTGATCGCCGATAATGATGGATCAATGTGGCCCCTAAAGCGGGTGGGAACGGATGCCCGGACACCATGTGGTCCGGCTGAACATAACTGTGCTCGGCAACTGACGGATCGCGGGATCGAACACGGATGACAATCTTTAACGAAGGCGGCCTGCGCGCCGAGATCAAGTGCCTGGCCGATGAGGTCTCAACCTTGCCGTCACGTGGAAAGGCTACCGTCTTTGCGGTTTGTGGGAGGGGGCTGGCGCCCCTATTGGATCTCGTTGAAACACGTACATATGGCCAGTGGGTTTTCCCTGAGGCGCAAGCTGCGATCGCCAAGGTGGAGAATTACGTTCTGGGTCGATCGGCAGGTCAAGATCATGCGGCATTGAGGGGGCGGTTGATGGGATCAGTACCGCATGGACATGACCTTGACTCTCCGTGGAGCACGTATGCGCAAGCCGCACTAACATGTATTGACGCTGGCCTTGCTGCCTCCTCGGTTGTTGATTCATGCAAGGGTATATGGATCCAGTATTCACTTGATCCTCTGGTGGGCTCGTTGCAGTACCGAGATGAGGATATTCTGATTTCCCGAGGGGAAGGTGTCTGGGAACGGGAAATTCTGGCGGACCATTCAATAACAAGCGCTTTTAAATTTTTGCGTAAAGTTGTTCATAGTGTTCAGTGTGAAGTGCCTCTTCCTGAAGTTCGATATAGCGAGTTGACGGAAGAGGCGGTCGTGCTGATCCCGGCGATCCACTGATCCAAACCTGGTCGTTCTGTGTTAAGTAGTCCCAGGTTTTCTGGGTGAGCAATGGTAACGGTTCTTAATTGGTGTGGGTTGGGTGCGGGTCAGGTGACGCAGAACCCGGAACGCCGAGGTGCGGCGTCGATGGGGTAGTGCTGGATCGCGTAGGGGCAGGTTATTGGCACCCTTCCAGTCATGCAGTCGCCTTCTTTCGGCGCCGGGCATCAGATCGAGAGGTGCGCCATGAGCGCGACGGTAAGCGCTTACATTGTTGACTCGCCTGCGGGGCTCTCTGGGCGCGCGGTCCGTTTTCTTCGGACGTTGTCGCGACGGGTTGACTTTAAAAGAGGTTTGACCGGAGATGCTCTTCGGCGAGAAATTGGAAGATCTATGGTGACTCGAACGACGCGATAGTGGATCTGCTGGATCGCTTGCAGGCGCGGTATGGCGGCCTCTCCTATGCAAGTGGGTTTTTCCAGTCTGAGGTCATTTTTGCCCCATCTTGTGATCCTGAAGGCGTGGATGAGGAACTGGAGATATCGTACGCGGTAGAAACGGGAAGCCCGGTTGGTGCTTCCGTCAAGATCGATGGAGCGGTCGAGATTGGTTTGGATTGTTCTGGGGTGAAGGAGTTCGGCGGCCTTGACTGTCTGATCGAATGTGATGCGATGTTCTCGGTTGCTGATGCGCTAGGTCTCGAGGGTCAACTCTATTTGAATAGCGGAACTGCGCTGATGGCTATAGAGGTGCTCCGCGCCGAAGAAGGGCTGGGACTGGAGTTTGTGTCGGAGGCTTCCGGGCTTCATTCCTACTGGCTCGCTGGTGATTCGGCTATGGTCTACGCAGCAGATGTATGGAATCTATTGAACGGCGGAGTTCCTTCGTTTGTGAAATTTTGGACGACGGGCGAAGATGTTCGTGAAAGAATTGCGATCCTAATTGCTCAAGCTCGATAGATTGTGCCAGTGTCAGTTTGAGTCGGCGGCCGGGGTTCGTAAGGCTGGGCGGGGCGTTGGAAGCAGGCTCCGCTGACGCAGGTGGAGATGGTGCGGACGTGTCGGAATCCCTGTCGACGGTAGTAGTTGTGCAGTCGTGGGTTTGTGGTCCATGCGTCGAGGCGTAGCCAGGTGAGGCCGGCGTCGTATGCTCGGCCGGCGGCCCAATCGAGCAGCTCGGTGCCGATGCCGTCGCCGGCTCGTTCAAGCGGGAGCATCATCTTCGCGGCGTAGAGCGCGTCTGCGGGGTCGTCCTCGGGGTACCAGAGGGCTTCGGGGTCGCGGTCCGGTTTCCAGAGCCCGTCGACGTCGACGTAGGCGGTGAGGGTGATGGTTGCGGCCGGGGTTTTACCATCGGAGACCATCCAGGTTTGCCCGGCGGACACGGTCGCGGCGATGGCGGACCGGGGCAGTGGGATCGACCACTGGTCTTCTGCCCGGGCTGCGAGCCACGCTTCCCGTTCGCGTCGCCAGCTCATGATGACGTCGATGTCGCTGAGCTGTGCGCGGCGGATGATCATTGGCGACGCTGACACGTACGGGCTGGCCGGTGGTGCAGCTGGCTCGCCGGCACGGTGTCTGCCACTGCGGGTAGTTCGTCCGCAGGTCGCGGTCAGAGCTGGCGGAACTCGCCCTTTTCTGCGCCGTCGAGGAAGCAGTCCCACTCCTCGGGGGTGAAGATCAGGACCGGACCGTCCGGGTTCTTGGAGTCGCGGAGCGCGTACGCCTGACCCAGGTTGGCGACCTCGACGCAGCCACCGTTCGTGGATGACTTCCTGCTCTTGCGCCAGACGGCAGCGCTGAGGTCGAGGTCGGGGGTCACGTGCTGCTCCTCGTCGGTCAACCCGTGGCGCGGGTCAGGGCGGTGATCAGCTTGGCGCTCTCGGGCGGGCTGAGCGCGGCGGCTGTGATGTGGTTGTACGCCAGGTTACACCGACGCAGGTCCGCGTCACGTTCGAGATAGAGGCCGCCGGCCTGGCCTTCGACGTAGACGACGGGGGAGTGGATGTCCTCCTCGAAGTCGAAGATCGTGAACGCGCCGAGCTCACCGGGGTAGCTGCCGTGGCTGTACGGGACGACCTGGAGGGTGAGCCAACGGTTGGCCTTGACGGTGTCGAGGATGTGGGTGAGCTGGGCGCGCATGGCGTCGGTGCCGCCGACCCGGCGGTGCAGGACCGCTTCGTCGAGGATGATCCAGGTCTGCGGCGGGTCCGCGAAGATCCGCTCTTGGCGGGCGCGGCGGATCTGCACCTGCCGTTCGATCTCATCCGGCGTGAGTCCAGGCGTATGCGTCGAGACGATCGCGCGGGTGTAGTCCTCGGTCTGCAGGAGTCCGTGGACCATCAGCGGTTCGAAGACGCGGATGCTGGTCGCCGAGGACTCCAGGCTGAGAAAGGTCGCGAACTGCTGGGGCACCATGCCGAACTTGGACCACCAGCCGCGTTCCTTGCCTCGCTTCTGAAGCTCGATCATGTCGTTGCGGGCGGCCTCGTCGGTGACGCCGTACATGTCGAGCATGACCATGAGCTCGGCGCGGTTGGTGCCGACGTAGCCCGCCTCGACCTTCTTGATCTTCGACTCGGAGCAGCCGAGTTTGTCGGCGACGACTGCCTCGGTGAGGTTGGCGGCGCGGCGTAGGCGGGTGAGCTCCTCGCCGAGCTGCCAGCGCGGGATGGTTGGACCGACGACCTTGGGCACGTCTGCCTCCACAGTGGGTGAGGTGATTCCGCCATCTTGGACCATCCATGCCTGTCAGCGCAACCAGGCTAGCGCGATCCATCTTGATCATTAAGGCCGACCGATCGAGATGGTCGCAAGATTTTTCCATGGAAGAATTGACGGACCAGATTCGGCGTGCCACTGTCGATCCAAGCGAGTTACTGGATCGCGACGATCTGTGATCTTCAGTCCTCTGTGCCGGTGGCACCCGTTCCGTCGCCGGCCAACCTCGTGCACCCGTAGGAGTCCTTCGATGCCTTCGCTGCGCTCTGACCTGCCCGAAGACGGCCCACCGGTCGGGGAACCCGAGCGCGGCGACACGTCCGACCAGTGGCCGCTACGTGGGGTCCTGATGTGCGCGGCGTGTGGGCGGCGGCTGCAGCCGTTGCGGACCACTGACGGTGGGCGGGCGTACCGGGGACCGTGTGGTTGCCGGCTGGACCCGGTCGACGCGGGCCGGATCGAGCGGCTCGTCGGCCTGTCCCTCGCCCGCCGCCGCCCCGACCTGGCCGCTGTGTCGCCGCCGCGCACCGACGCCGACGTGATCGGCGAGGCCATCGATCAGGTGTACGTCGGTGCTGACGCCGACGACCTGCTGATCGTCTGGCGCACCTGAGCCGCCGCCCGTCGTCGCTGCCGAGGTGGGCGTGGCGGCGGGCGGCGTTCCACGCCCCTTGTCTGCGCACGTTGCCGAGGAGTCTGCCGAATGTCCACGTACCCGCTGGCCGACGACCTGTTCCGGATGGCCCACCACCGGCTGCACGGCCGACCGTTGCTGCACCCCCGCGCGCTCAGCCACGGCCTGGCCGCCGCGCTGCTGGCCGAACTGCTCTACCCGCAGCGGATCGCCGTGCGCCGCGGCCTGGTCGTCGTCGGCGCGACCGTCGCCCCGCCCGACGACCTGGTGCACGGCATCCTCGCCCAGATCAGCGCCGCGCCGACCCCGCAACCGGTGAAGACCTGGGTCGGTCTGCTCAGCGAGACCGCGGTCCGGCAGGTCGCCACCCGACTGGCCCGCGCCGGCCACGTACGTCGGGAAGTGACCCGCCGCCGCCTCGTCGGGCGCGGCGAACGGTGGGTGCCCACCGACATGAACACCGCCGGCTGGCCCGCCGTCCGGCTGGCCACCGCGCTGCGCGCCCGCCGCCGTCTCCACGTCACCGATCAGGGTCTGGCGGCGTTGACCTGGGCCTGTGGCCTCGACCGGCACATCCTCAACGGTGCGCCGCCGCACGCCTACGACGACCTGCGCACCCTCGTCGACCACGGCTGGCCGCCGATCGTCGACCTGGCCCGGCAGACCCGCGCGGCACTCGGCCGTACCGTCGCCGCCCACCGTGGCTGACCGGCGGCGGCTGATGATGGTCGACTACCCCGACCCGGCCGGATACCCACTGGCCGCACTGATCCGCTGTGCGGACTGCCGGACCCCGATGACCCCGGCCGTCCGTGCCGCCACCCGCGTCTACCGGTGCACCGGTGCGTGCCGCAACGAGATCGACGCCCTGCACGCCGAAACCCTGATGTGGGACCGGGCCGCCGCCCGGCAACCACAGCTGGCCCGACCGCACCTGCCGGCCGACCGGCGGCGCGAGGTCTTCGCATCCCTGCTGACCGAGGTGTACGCCCGAGGCCCGTCGAGCTGGCTGTCCCTGCGTGCCTCCTGGATCGACCGTCGGCGACGGGTTGCCGGCCCGACGCCGCCCCCGGCCCGGTGACCTGAGTCGTCGCCGCCGAGACGAAGTCATGTCTTGCCCGCCCTGGAGAGAAGGAACAGGTCATGGACGTCTGCGCGTTGACCAGCGCTGCGGTGCTCGGCTACCTGGCCGGGCTGTTCTCGTTCCGGGTCAAGAGCCGCTGGTGCCCCAAGTGCGGGGAACTGACCACCACCCCGCCACCGCCGAGCGTCTGAGCCCTGCGGTCAAGCTGGTCGGGTGGCACAACGACAGGGCAGGGAGAGGCGGTGGGCGAGCCGGCGGATACGGATTGCCATGCCGCGTAGTCTGCCGACGTGCCTGAGCTGATCACACCCACCATCGAGCTGTACGCGTCGTGGCTCGACGCCCGCGACGAGTGGGGACGCGGCACCCACCAGGACGGCAGCGGGCTGCGGCCGGCCGACGACGTCGACACCGCCGCCGGGTTCGCCACCTGGGTCGACCGGCTGCGCCGCCAGGGTGACGAGTCGCTGCCCGCCGACGAGGGGTGGGTGCACACCACCCACCGGTGGATCGTCGAGCAGGACGCCTACCTCGGGGCGATCTCGCTGCGGCACCGGCTCAACGACTTCCTGCGCCGCGCCGGCGGGCACATCGGCTACGGTGTACGGCCGTCGGCGCGTGGCCGTGGCATCGCGACCTGGGCCCTCGGCGCGATGCTGCCGCTGGCCGCCGCCCGTGGCCTGGACCGGCCGTTTCCGCCGGCCACGCGCGGGACGGGGAAGCGGTGACGGCGGCGACACCGCGTACCGAGCGGGAGGCCGTCGAGATCCAGCGCGAGCTGGCCCGCCGGGTACGGGTCGACCAGCCGATGGTCGATCCGCCGAGGTTCGTCGCCGGCGTCGACGTCGCGTACGAATCGGACTCGTCGGCGGCGGGCCGACTCGCCGGTGCCGTCGTCGTGCTCGACCTGGCGGACAACCTGCCCGTCGTGGCCAGCGCGACCGCGACCGGCGTCTGCGACTTCCCGTACGTTCCCGGCCTGCTCGCGTTCCGCGAGGTTCCGGTCCTGCTCACCGTCCTCGACCTGCTCACCGTCCGCCCGGACCTGCTGGTCTGCGACGGGTACGGCGTAGCGCATCCGCGTCGCTGCGGCCTGGCCAGCCACCTGGGCGTGGTCACCGGCATCCCGGCGTTCGGCGTGGCCAAGACGGCGTTCGTCAGCACCCACGGCGAGGTGCCGCCCGAGCGCGGCGGCTGGGCCGACCTGGTCGACGACGGTGAGGTGGTCGGCCGGGCGCTGCGCACCCGCACCGGCGTCAGACCGGTGTACGTGTCGGCCGGGCATCTCATCGACATCGCCCAGGCGACCGAGGTCACCCTGCGCCTGACGCCGCACTACCGGCTGCCGGAGACGACCCGCCTGGCCGACCGCGCCTGCCGGGGAGTTTCCCGGCACGGCTGATATCGGACGGCTTCTCATGTTAGTCAACCGGCTTCGTCGAAGAAAGGCATGGCGTTCTTGGAATCGAGTCTACTCGTCAGTCTGTGGGCATTAAGGTTCTTTCGGTAAGGGGACGACCTGATTGTCCCCGTGTCGGGGTCGTCGTGACCAGCGGGAGACCCCGGCCTTCATCAATGAGGCGGTCGGGCCTGAGGAGATCCGTGTTGAGTGCGCATGCGGCGATGTGTCGCGGTCTGCCGAGCCTTGCCGACCGGTACGTGCCGGACAGCAATTCGTTCGGGCTGATCCGCCTGGCCCTGGCCCTTGGTGTCCTCGTGGCGCATGCCTGGCCGCTGGGCTACGGCGCGGCGAGCCTTGGCTACGGAATATCGGCTGGGCAGAGCGAGCTCGGTTCGCTGTCGGTCCAGGGATTCTTCGTGGTTTCCGGATTCTTGATCACGGGAAGTGCGCTCAAGCACTCGGTCTTGCGGTATTCCTGGCATCGGGTGCTTCGGATTTTTCCCGGCTTCTGGGTGTGTCTACTGGTCACCGCATTTGTGGTGGCGCCGCTGGTCGCTCTGTACGAGAACGGTACGATGCGAGGGTTCTGGAGTCATCCTCAAGGTCCATTTTCCTACCTGGCGGTCAACTGGTTCACCGCTATGGAGCAGTACCCGATATCGGGACTGTTGTCGTCTACTCCGTTCGGTCAGATGATGGGTGGGCCGAGCGCGTTCGATGGATCACTGTGGAGCTTGCGGTACGAACTTGTGTGCTATGGCCTGGTCGCTGTCCTCAGTGTGACTTCGGTCCTGCGCCTGGCCCCGCGGGCATTGCTGGCAATCCTGATATTCGGCTATGCACTGATTATTCGTGACATTTCAATTGCTTCGACATGGGCATTCCGGCCAGCTCCCGTCGGGGCGGTCGGCCCGTTTCCGCTGATCGGCTCGTTCGCCTCTGACTGGCTACTGTATCTGACTTTCCTCTTTGTGCTGGGCGCCGTCGTCCGCTGCTATATGCATCGCATACCGATGGACGGCCGGCTGGCTGTGTTGGCGGCCGTCCTGCTCGCGGTCAGCCTACTGCGGGGCGGATTCGTCGTTGTCGGGCTGCCAGCCTACGCGTACCTGCTCATATATCTGGGTGTTGCGCTTCCGCGACGGCTCGGACGGGTCGGTCGTGGGCGGGACTACTCGTACGGAATTTACATCTATGCTTTCCCGGTGCAGCAAGTTCTGGCGCTGGTCGGCGTGGCCGAGTACGGCATGTCATCGTACATCCTGTTGTCGGTAATCGGCACGATGCTGTTGGCTGTACCGTCGTGGCATCTTGTCGAGAAGCCCGCGATGAGATTGCGGGCCCTCGACGTCGCCCGCCTGCCCCGGCCCGCTCGCCCTGCCCCGGTCAGGCCGGCGGCCGCAGGAGGTCCGGCGAGCGTACGGTCGTCCGTACTGCCACAAAGCCCCTACCAGGGCGGTCGCAATGCCTATTCGGCTGCGACGAACGGCACTGCGGCAGGTGATGGAGATGGTGGCCAGGTGCCAGCTCCGCGCGGCTGACGGACCGGTGCGGGGAAGGCTGCGCACGTGCGCCAGGTCGCCGCAAGTCCATGTGCATGGCTGAAACCGGGCGCCGCCGCCACACGTCTGGGGGTATGTCGGTCGAATCGAGAACATCGACCGGACCCAGCGGCGGTGGGCGGGTAGCCGTCGCTGCCGGGTCACCGACAGGCGGATGAGGGTGAGAACCGTGGTGACGAGCCAATGGATCACAGGTCTGGGAATCGCCGTGCTGGCCGGCGCGGTGGCGGCGTGCGGCACGACCGCACCGGCCGGTGACGCGACGCCGACGTCCGACCCGGACCCGACGACGGTGACCGGGACCCCGACCGCCAGCCTGGCACCGCCGCCGGAGCCGACGGCACCGACGGACGGCCTGCCGCAGGTGCTGTCCGGCACCCGGCAGGTCACCATCGTGCGGGCCGAGGCGTTCGAGTCCGGGCTGTCGATCACCGACGACGGATGGTTGGCCGAGGTCGACGGCGACGAGGGCCGCCAGTTGTTCGTGGCGGTCCCGCTGCAGGGGCGGCTGTTCCTGATCGAGTCATACCAGGGAACCGGCGGCGGCCCCGGCGCCGGTGACCCGGTCTGCTGGCGGGTGCGCAACCCGGGAGACGGGGGATCGCTGTCGGTCGAGGGTGCGGCCTGCGACGCCGGTGACCCCCGGCAGCGGTTCGCGATCGTCGCGGCCGACACCGGCGCCGACGACACCTTCATGATCAGCAACAGGTCGGCGTACCTGCGCACGTCGGCCCGCTCCGGGCTGATCCTGGAGGAGCAGGGCGACGGTTCGCCGACCCCGGACGGGTTCCGGTTCACCGACAACGGGCCGGCGCCGACCCGGTGACCGGTGCAGGAACGACCAGGTGACGGGTGGAGCACGACGGATGCGTGACGCCGACGAGTTCGACGCCTTCTACGCCGCGTCGGCCCAACGGGTGCTCGGACACCTGTCCGTGGTGCTCGGCAACCGGGCCGATGCCGAGGACGCGGTCGCGGAGGCGTACGCCCGCGCGTGGGACCGGTGGCGGTCCGTGCGCGACTGTGACAGCCCCGAAGCCTGGGTACGCACGGTCGCGTACCGGATCGCGGTGAGCTCCTGGCGTAAGGCGGTGAACCGACTGCGCGCCCACCGCCGCGACGCCAACGGCCACCAGGTCGACGAGGTGTCGGCCGACCACGTCGCGATCGTCGCCGCGTTGCGCCGGCTCGGTGTCGACCAGCGCCGGGCCGTCGTGCTGCACCACCTGGTCGGCCTGAGCGTCGCCGAGATCGCCGCGGAGACCGGCACCAGCCCGAACACGATCAAGACCTGGCTTGCCCGGGGCCGCAAGGCGCTGGCCGTACACCTGACCACCAGCGGCGACGAAGGGCGGAGCCGTGCCGTCTGACGACCGATTCCACGAGGCGCTACGCGACGTGGCCCGGCGGGCCGGGCGAACCGGCCGGCTCGCCCCGGCGGCGGACATCCGGCGGCGCGGCGAGACGCTGCGCCGACGCCGACGGGCCACCACCGCCGCGCTGGCGGTGACGCTGGTCGGAGCCGTCGGCGCGGGCGTCACTGCGATCCAGTTGGTGACCGCCGCACCGCAGCTGCCGGTCGGGCCCGCCGGCCCGACAATGAGCGTGCCGTCCGGATCGCCGACCGGGGCGCCGACCTCCGTCCGGGACGATCCGCTGCTGTCCGGGGACCGTCAGGTCGCGATCGTGCGTACCGACGCGTTCGAGTCGGCGGTGTCGCTGCTCGACGACGACCCGCTGGGCGAGGTCGACGGGACCGAGGGCCGGCGGCTGTTCGTCATCGAACCGGCCGGGGCGGAGACCTTCCGGATCCGCGCCGCCGAACCGAACCCGGACGGCTCCGACGCGTGCTGGCAGGTCAGGTCGTCGGGCTCGGACCCGTTGACCGTCGTCGCGGCGGACTGCGTGGCATCCGAGCCACGGCAGCACTTCTCGATCAGCGTCGTGGAACGGGCCGGTGGGGAACCGTCGTACGCGATCAGCAGCGCCTCGGCGTACCTGCAGCACTCCGCCACCCGGGGGCTGATCCTCGAAGAGCTGGGCGACGCGACGCTGACGACATACTTTCGGTTCGTCGACAATGGTCCTTCGCCGGGGTGAGCCGCCCGGCCCGGCGGTTTGCCGGTACGGCTGACTGTCGGTCTTGTACGTACCACTCTCACAGTCGGGCTTCGTCGAGTTCCTCGCCTTGCGGGTCGCGCAGGAACTGCTCAAACGGCTCACGGCGCGCACTCTGGGCAAGGCGGTGCCGATCGTCGGAGCGGTGGTCGGCGGAGGGCTGAACTTCGCATTCATCAAGGGCGTCGGCTCGACGCTGCTCGCGTTCGAGGACCAGATCTTCAACGATGTCGCCGAGCGACCGGCGATCGGCGGTTGATCTCCGGTTGATTGGCGGGACGGCGGAATGTCGGCCGCCCCGCTGCGGTTGTTACCCGGTGCGTCCCGTGGCGTACGCGTCGTTGTGATTTCCGCACGCGGGGCGTTCCGCGCGGTCGGGAATGGGCGTGGTATCAGCCCTGACCGCCGCGCTGGGCACCGACTGACCGATTGTCCCGTTCGCGGGGTCCGGGCCGCTGCCAGTCGATCAGTGCCCGGATCTTCCGCACCCTCCCGGAACGGAGATCCGCAGATGACCACCGTTCTTCACAGATCCGTACGGTCCGTCGCCGGTCTGCTGGTAGCCGGCGGTGTGGTGGCCGGTCAGGCTGCCGCAGCCCAGGCTGCCCCGGCCTCGGACACCACGAGCTTGACCACCACTGCCGCCAGTTCCGACCAGGGCGGGTGGTCCAGCGAGGGCCGGCTGCTGGACATCCGCTACGAGCGGCAGCCGAACTTCTACTACTGCGGTCCGGCCGCGACCCGGATCGCGCTGACCGCGCAGGGCCGCGAACTGTCGCAGGATGAGGTGGCCAGCAGGCTGGGCACCACGGTCGCCGGCACCGACTCGGCCGAGGACACCACCCGGGTGCTCAACGAGCTCACCGGCGACGACAAGTACTGGACCACCGCGATCGAGGCGTCCAAGGCGAGCCAGGCGCAGATCGACCAGTTGCGCGACGACGTGCGGGCGACCGTGGACGACGGCCGAGCCGTGGTGGCCAACATCATCGGTACGGTGAGCGACGTCGACGGCCGGACCCACTCGTACCCGGGCGGGCACTACGTGACCGTGGTCGGCTACGGCGAGGGCGGCGACGCTGTCAAGATCGCCGACCCGGCCTTCCTGGGCGCCGAACACTACTGGGTGAGCACCGAGACCCTGGCGCACTGGATCGCCACGCGCGGCTACTCGCACTGACGTCCTGACCTCGCCCTGACCATGTTGGCCGGGTCTGCCGCGTACGCGGCAGACCCGGCCAACGGTCGTCACCGGCTGGCCTTGATCCGCTGCGGTTCATCGACCCGACACGCCGTCGCCAGTCCAATGAACCGCAGCGGATCACTGCTGCGGTGGCGGGCTGAGTCTGCGCCGGACGTGGCCCATGCCCATCGCGGTCCGGTCACCGAAGCCGGCGTAGCTGGCGAACGCCGCCAGGGCGTCCACCGCCCGCCGCGCGTCGCCGGGCACCCCCGACGCCTCCGCCAACTGGAAGGTCACCGAGCCGACCGTGCCCCGGCGGAACCGGTGCTGCGGGTTACGCTGCCCCGGCTCCACCAGGTGCGTGACCATCCGCAGTTGGGCGTCGACCACCTCCAGATGGTCGACGACCGCCGGCTCCGCCGACGTCGGCAACGCCACCTCCCCGGCGAACGCGTCCCAGCGCCGGGTCAGGTTGGTGAACACCCGCTCCGCGTCCGGCCAGGGGCGCTGGCGGCGGGCACCGTCCCCGCGTCCGGTGGCGAACCCGACCGGGGTCAGCAGGTCGTACGCCCAGGTGGTGCCGGCCGGGTCGGCGCCGGTGGCCAGCTCGGCGTACGACACCGCGTGCACGGCGACGTCGACGGTGCGGTACCGGGTCTGTGCGATCTGATGCCCGGCGGCGTGGTGCAGCGCGGCGAGCACCGGGGCGGCGTACGCGTCGATCAGCAGGCCGGCCACGATCCGGCCCGGCTGCCCCGGTGCCGACGGTGGCCGGCCCTGCTCGTCGAGGACCGGGCTGAGGGTGAACGGCTTGTACCGGGGGCTGTCGTGCATGATCGCGGACAGCTCCGGGTCGACGGCGCGGACCGCTTTGAGGAACGCGGCGTAGACGGCCGGGCCGGTGTGCGGCGGCGGGACCGCCGTGGCGGCGGTCGGCACCAGGGAGACGACGATCTGGGTGGGCATCGGGCCGGCGTACCCTCTCGGTCTGGTGTGGTCGGTGAGTGCCCCCACTCAAGCAGACCGGCGCCAACGGGCCGGGGGATCCGCTGCCCGACCCGGTCGGGGTCGGGCAGCGGATCGGGTCCGGATTCGGTCCGAACTCGGGTTCGCTCAGGACGCGGTGCAGCTCAGATCGGTCGGCGTGGTGCCGGGACCGGAGCCGACGAAGCCGACCGTGGTGGCGGCGTCCGGCGCGAGGGGCCCGTTGTACGGCTCGTTGCGTACCGTGTTCACCCCGCCGGACGTGGTCAACCGGCCGTTCCACAGCGACCCGATCGACGTACCGCTCGGGCTGGTCCAGGTGAGCGTCCAGCCGGAGATCGCCGAGGTGCCGGTGTTACGCACCTCGATGCCGCCCTGGAAGCCGCCCTGCCAGCTGCTGGTCACCGTGTAGGTGGCGGTGCAGCCGCCGTCGCCGGGGCCGCCGTCGTCGGCTGCGGTGGTGACCGTTCGCGCCGGTGAGGCCGGCGAGACGTTGCCGGCGGCGTCGCGGGCCCGCACCGTGAACGTGTAGCTGGTCTCGGCGGTCAGGCCGGAGACGGTGTACGTGGTGCCGGAGACCGTGGCGACCAGGGTGGCCGGCGCACCGCCGGTCGACCGCAGCACCTGGTACGAGGTGACGCCGACGTTGTCGGTCGACGCCGCCCAGGTCAACGTCACCGAGTCGGCGGTGACGTCGCTGGCGGTCAGTTGGCCGGGCGCGGTCGGCGCGGTCACGTCGTCGTCCCCGCCGCCGTCGCTGTAGCGCTGCGCGAGGCTGATCCCGGTGGTGGAGCCGGCCCCGCCGAGCGGCACCTGGTGGTCGAGGCTGACGAACTTGCCGTCGTGCTGCCACAGTGCCGGCTTGAGCACCTGGTTGTACTTGACCTCGTCCCAGCTGGTCCAGTCGTCGAGCAGCAGGCCGCCGGTGTCACCGGAGTTGGGGTTCAGCGACCAGAACGTGTGGTGGATGCCGTAGTCGATCATCAGGTCGCGCAGGGCGTGCAGCCACTTGTCCTGCCGGGCGTCCTGGCCGTACCGGCCGCCCCATTCGCCGATCAGCAGCGGCGCGGTGTCGTCCTCGTGGATGTAGAGCCAGTTGGGCCGCCACACGTCCTCGGTCAGCGACGCCTTGTCGAACTCGCCCTGGAACCACGGCTGCTCGTATACCAGCGGGCCGTAGTCGTGCGGGGAGTAGACCAGCTGGTCCTGGTTGGCGCCCAGGTCGACCGGGTGCTCGGCGACGCCCCGCAGGTTGCCGCCCCACCAGTTGTAGAAGTAGTTCGGGCTGAGGTCCGGGTTGGTGTTGGGGGAGTCCCAGTCGGCGTGCGGGCGCGGGTAGACCTCGATGCCTTCGCAGAGGATCAGCAGGTCGGGGTTGATCGCCAGGATCCGTCGGCCGGCCGTCTCGCAGGCGTGCTTGAAGTTGTCCTGGTCGGTCGAGGAGTCCCACTTGGCCCGCTGCGGGTCGTTCGGCGTGCCGTGCGGCTCGTTCTTGACGTCCATCGCGACGATCGTGTCGTTGTCGCGGTAGCGCGCGGTCACCCACTCCCAGCCCTGGTAGAAGTCCTCGACGGTGATCGAGCCCTTCCACCAGACCGGGTAGAGGTGGCCGGAGTTGTCGGCTTCGGCGCTGTGCACGTCCAGCATGACCTTCAGGCCGTACTTTTCGCACAGGTCGAGCCAGTAGTCGAAGATCTGCAGGTTGTTCAGCCCGTCGAGCTCCGGGTTGACGTACGCGTTGATGTTGGGCCGGGCCAGCGGCTGGCCGGCCTTCCACTCCAGCAGCAGCTGGGTCGAGATCGGCACCCGGACGATGTTGACGCCACGCTGCGCCATCGCGCGGGTGACCGCCTCGATGTTGGCCGACCACAGGCCGTGGAAGACCCGTTCGGTGGCGTTGTAGCCGAACCAGTTGGCCCCGGTGAGCCACACCTGGTTGCCGGCCTCGTCGACGATCGTGTTCCCGTCGGTGTGCAGCCAGTCGTTCTCCGGCGCGGCCTGGGCGGCCGCGGCCGCGGCTGATGTGGTGGCTGTGGCTGATGTGGTGGCTGACGTGTCGGTGCGGGCAGCCGGTGGGGCGGCGGCTGCCGTGGCGGGGGTGGTCGGGACGGCGGCGACCGCTCCGAGCAGCAGGCCGGCCGCCATTGTGGCGGCCCACCGTGTCCGTATCGACGGCATGTAGAGGTTCTCCTGTCGTGGGTTGGGCGATCGTGGGAGCGCTTCCATCGACAGAGATTACGACGTACCAAGGTCGTAATGGAAGGACGTGGTCCCGGCGGGCGTACCGCTGGGCCCGTCCGGGCTGTTGCAGATCCATTGACTTCCATTTTGTGGCTCCCGTAGAGTTGCAACGACGGCCTTCGATAGCGACGCGGTGACTTGGAGCCGGTATCGTGTGTCGCCCCGGGCGAAGGCGAGCAGGGCCGCCCTGGCGAGCCCGCCCGTACGGCGACCTGGTCGGCGCGTACTTCTCCAGCCACCCCGCCAACCAGAACGCCACCGTACGGATCGAGGACAGCTCCCACCCGTCGACCGCCGGGCTGCCGACCGCGTGGAACCGGTACGACGAGTGGTACAACTACCGGACCAACCCCCGGGCACAGAACCGGATCCTGGCCACCGTCGACGAGAGCACCTACACCGGCGGCACCATGGGCAGCGACCACCCGATCGCGTGGTGTCGAAACTACGACGGCGGCCGATCCTGGTACACCGGCATGGGCCACACCAACGAGAGCTTCAGCGACGCCAACTTCCGCAGCCACGTGCTGGGCGGCATCCGCTACGCCGCGCAGGGCACCGGCAACTGCTCGACCAGCCAGACCCCGGCCGGCTACAGCCAGATCACCCTGGCCAAGGGGGTGGCCGAGGTCGGTGAACCGATGGGCATGACCGTGCTGCCCAACCGGGGCGTGCTGCACACCTCCCGCGAAGGCACCATCCGCTACACCGACGCCGCCGGCAACACCAAGGTGGCGCTGACCATCCCGGTCTACACCCACGACGAAGAAGGACTGCAGAGCATCGAGGTGGACCCGAACTTCGCCACCAACCGCTGGGTGTACGTGTACTACTCGCCGCCCCTGAACACCCCCGGCGGCGACGCACCGGCGACCGGGTCGGCGGCACAGTTCGCCCCGTTCAACGGCTACAACCGGCTGGCCCGCTTCACCGTCAACGCCGACCACACCCTTGACCGGGCGTCCGAGGTGACGATCCTGGAGGTCCCGACCAGCCGGGGCATGTGCTGCCACGTCGGCGGGGACATCGACTTCGACGCCGCCGGCAACCTCTACCTGTCGACCGGCGACGACACGAACCCGTTCGACTCCAGCGGCTACACCCCGATCGACGAGCGACCCAACCGCAACCCGGCGTACGACGCGCAGCGTACCGCCGGCAACAGCAACGACCTGCGGGGCAAGATCCTACGGATCCGGCCGGGCGCCAACGGCGGCTACACCATCCCGGCCGGCAACATGTTCCCCGCCGGCACGGCCAGGACCAGGCCCGAGATCTACGCGATGGGCTTCCGTAACCCGTTCAAGATGTCCGTCGACAAGGCGACCGGCATCGTCTACCTCGGCGAGTACGGCCCGGACGCCGGCACCGCCAACCCCAACCGGGGGCCGGCCAACCATGTCGCGTTCGAACGCATCGCCCAGCCCGGTTTCTACGGCTGGCCGTACTGCTCGAACTACAACACCCCGTACATCGACTTCACGTTCCCGTCCGGCCCCTCCGGTGCACCGTTCAACTGCTCCGGCGGCCCGGTGAACAACTCCCCGAACAACTCCGGTATCACCCAACTGCCCCCGTCCCAGCGGGCCTGGCTGCCGTACGGTGGCGAGCAGAACCCGCCGGAGCTGTGCTGCGGCAGCCTGTCTCCGATGGACGCCGTGGTCTACAACTACGACGCCTCGCTCGCCTCCGAAGTGAAGTTCCCGGCGTCGATGAACGGCAAGGTGTTCATCGGCGAGTTCGGCCGACGGTGGATCAAGACGGTCACGGTCACCGGCTCCGGCGGGGTCGGCGCGATCGAACCGTTCCCGGCCTACACCGGCACCCAGGTGATGGACATGGAGTTCGGGCCGGAAGGTGCACTCTACGTGCTCGACTACGGCACCGGCTGGGGCAGCGGCGACGCCAGCTCGGCGGTGTACCGCATCGAGTACAACTCCGGCGGCGGTCGGGCCCCGACCGTGCTCGCCACCGCCAACCCGACCACCGGCAACGCCCCGTTGACCGTACAGTTCAGCTCGGCCGGGACCAGCGACCCGGACGGCGACGCCATCACGTACGCGTGGGACTTCACCACGGACGGCAGCACCGACTCGACGCAGCCGAACCCGTCGCACACGTACACCAGCAACGGCGAGTTCACGGCGACGCTCACGGTGCGTGACAGCACCGGCCGCAGCGCCACCGCGAGCGTGGTGATCGGAGTGGGCCGGCCGACGGTCACCCTCGACCTACCGACCAACGGCCGGCTGTTCGACTTCGGTGACGCCATCCCGTTCCAGGTCACGGTCACCGACCCGAACGCGGCGACCATCGACTGCAGCCGGGTGAAGGTCAACTACCTGCTCGGGCACGACAGCCACGGCCACGGCATCACCAGCGCCACCGGCTGCTCCGGCACCCTGCAGACCACCGTCGACGGCGAACACGACCCGAACGCGAACATCTTCGGTGTCATGGTCGCCGAGTACACCCCGGTGGGCGCGACCATCCCGGTGACCTCGACGCAGACCGTCATGCAGCCCCGGACCCGCCAGGCCGAGCACTACGGCGGCCAGCAGGGCACCACCCTGGTGGAGAAGGCCTCCGCCAACGGTGGCAGCGCGGTCGGCTACATCGAGAACGGCGACTGGATCTCGTTCACCCCGTACAACCTGGCCGGGGCCACGTCGTTCACCGCCCGGGTCGCCTCCGCCGGATCCGGGGGCACCATCTCGCTGCGCACCGGCTCGGCGTCGGGGCCCGTCATCGGTACGGCGACCGTCGCCCCCACCGGAAGCTGGGAGACCTGGACCACCGTCACCGGCACGGTCACCCCACCAAGCGGTACGCACAACCTGTTCCTCGTCTTCACCGGAGGCTCCAGCTACCTGTTCGACGTCGACGAGTTCACCTTCCGCAGCAGCGGTACGACACCGCCGCCCACCACCGCCCCGCCGACCACCGCACCGCCGACCACCGCACCGCCCACGACCGCACCACCGACCACCGCGCCGCCGACCACGGCTCCGCCTACCACTGCGCCAC
This sequence comes from Solwaraspora sp. WMMA2101, assembly GCF_049179175.1. Classification (NCBI taxonomy): domain Bacteria; kingdom Bacillati; phylum Actinomycetota; class Actinomycetes; order Micromonosporales; family Micromonosporaceae; genus Solwaraspora; species Solwaraspora sp. WMMA2101. Next base: position 5,755,078 of record NZ_JBMHMA010000006.1, read on the forward strand.
CGACCACGCCGCCGCCCACCGGGCCGTCGTGTGCGGCGACGTACTCGGTGACGGGCCAATGGCAGGGTGGCTTCCAAGGTGAGGTACGGGTCACCGCCGGATCCACGTCGATCAGCGGCTGGACGGTCACCTGGACGTTCACCGGGGGACAGACCGTCACCCAGTCCTGGAGCGCCACCGTCACGTCGAGCGGCGCCAACGTGACCGCCCGCAACGTGTCCTACAACGGGTCGCTCGGCGCCAGCGCCAGTACGACGTTCGGCTTCATCGGCTCCGGCAACGGCGCGAACAGCGTGTCGTCGCTGAGCTGCACCGCCAGCTGATCAACGAGGGCTGCGCGGCACCTACCAGTCGGTGGGTGCCGCGCAGCTTTCGTTTCGGCGTAGAACGGTCCCACGGCCGCCGGTCGGGCGGCGTGGGACCGTCGCCGTACTCGTTGCGGTGTGCGCAGCCGGGTCGCCGGTAACGGTGCGTTCGGCCTATCGGGCGCAGCTACACCGCACCTGGTCGGGCACCGGCCGAGCCTGCTCAAGGCCGGCCGGGCCTCTGCCCGACAAGCCTGATCCACCCGACGTGCGGACTTTCTGATCGCCGATAGATAGTTGAACGCCGCAATCCGGCGCGGTTTTCATGTGCTTGGGGACCCGGCCAAGAAGCGCGAGTTCTTGGCGGTAGCGCTGGGGTTTCAATCCGGCGCGGTTTTCATGTGCTTGGGGACCGTGTCCGAAATATCGGGCGGTCTGACCTGCGGAAACAGGGGCTCCCGAGGGCAACCTCCTGTCGATCATGATCTTGGGAAGCGGCTAGATGATCTCAAGCGAGCATGTTTTCGCAGCTCGGGTTCGCTTTGGGATCTTTCCGCCAACCTACCCGGGATCCCGGGTAGGTTGGGGGTTGTCGCAACGGGCATTCCGGACCAATCACCTCCCTGGGTGGCCCTGGTGGGCCTGCCGGGCTCCAGTCTATTCGCTCGTCCACAGTGACGGAATAGGGGAGTGGGTGGGGCGGCGGTGGGGTTCCGTCGCCCCACCCACTCCCCGGATACCGGACTATCCGGGCGGTTCCGATAGGAGAGCATCCAGCCACTCGACACCGGCACCGGCGACGAGGACCGCGAGGATTTCCAGTCGCCGACGGGCTGTGCCGGACGGCAGTCGCAGTCGTCGCGCGCAGGACCTCTCCAGGTCGACGGCGGATCGTTCGAGCGCGACATCGCACATCTCGGCGAGCAGTTTCGGCAGCCCGCTGCGGCGTACGGCCGGGTTGGCCAGTAGCCGCAGCAGCACTTGGCGGCGGCGACGCCGTTGGGGAGTGTCGCCGGGGTCGGCGTACCGCTCGGCCGGGTCGCCCGGGGCGGTGCTGCGGATCGGCCGGGCACCCGGCAGGTCGTCGCAAGGGTCGAGCCGGTCGGCGCGACGGTGCAGTGCGGCGGCGACGTTCGCTTCGTAGAAACTCGGGTTGATCCGTCGGAGCTGGTCGACGGCCGCCGTCAGACGCAGGCGTACCTGCTGGTCGGTGAGTCCGTGCTTGGCCGCCGCGTGCGGGATCCGCCACGGGTCGGCGACCTGGTCGCGTAACCCGATCACGAAGCTGATCAGCAGGTCGAGGCCGACCGGGTCAGCAGCGAGCGGCGCTGCCCAGCGGGCAGTGGTCAGGTCGCGTTCGGGGCGGGCGTGCATGCCGCGCGCGGTCGCCGACCGGCGGCGCAGCTCGGCGATGGCCTGGCGTTGGTCCTGGTGCACGAACTGCCAGTAGATGGCGCGCAGCCAGGGGGCGATGTCGGCGTTGGCCCGGTCCGGGTGGTGGGCGTAGCGGAGCAGGTCCGCGCCGGCGGCGTCGGGGTCGACCGTCGACGCCTGTGGCCCGTAGAGGAAGGACACCACCTGGTTGATCTCCTCGATCCGGCTGGGGCCGCCGACGCCGGTGCGGGCGCTGCCGCTGGCGGTGCCGTGGTTGGTGGCGTTGCGCCGCAGCCGGTCGAACTGGCGGCGGATGTGCTCGTCGCGTACGTCGGCGCAGTTGGCGCACAGGTGCAGCCACCGGTTGGCGGCGCGCGGGCTGTCGACGCAGTGGCTGGTGCCGTGCACGGTACGGGCGATGACCATCCCCAGGTGGTGGGTCATGGCGCGGACGACGGCGAGGAAGAAGAAGGCGTACGTGTCTTGCGGGTCTTCCGGTGAGCGCAGTGCAGTGTCCATCGAGGTGCCTCCCGTTGCGAGGCAGGAGAACAGCGGGGTGGATGAGCAGGCGGGCTGGTGCCCGCCGGACGACACCGGTGTCGTGATGTGGTGGGGAGCGACCGCCCAGGGCGCCGGCATGGGCCGGTGACCGTCCACACACGTCCAGCTGGTGGACTGCGCTGCCACTTCGTCCATCTGTTCCAGGTAGGAGCAACCCCGGCAACCGGAGGACGACATGGGCAAGACGATCAGGATCAACGGGGTCGACGTACCGGTGATCGACGACATGCTGTCCGGCCGCGACATCAAGCGGGCGGCCGGCCTGCCGCAGGAACGGGTCCTGGTCCGCCAGGACGACGACCGCAACGTCATCGTCCCCGACGACCAGCGGATCCGCGTCGCCGATCAGCAGCAGTTCACCCACCACGCCCGGCACTCCAAGGCGATGACGACGCTCGACCCGAGGCGGCTGCGCATCCGCCACGAAGCAGCCCAGCTCGCGTACGCGTACCCGGGGCTGACCGTCGCCGACGACGAATCCTGGCTGCACATCCCCGAGTTCCGGCTCCCGCCGCACTGGGAGCCGGACCGCACCACCGTGCTGATCGTGCCGCCGGCCACCTACCCGGAGACCGCACCGGACGGCTTCTTCCTCGGCGACCACCTGCGCCGCCGCGACGGCCGCGCGCTCGTGCAACCGCCCCACTACTTCTCGGCCTACAAGAACCGATACGCCGAGCTGGGCTACCGCTGGTACTGCCTGGAAGACCCGGAACGCAACTGGGATCCGCGTTTCGACTCGCTGGTCAGCTACGTCGAGGCGATCCGCACCTACCTCGGCACGGTCGACTGATGTCCTGCGTGCTGCGGATCAGCCACGACACCTGGGACACCGTACGGCGGCATCTGCGCGACAGTGACGACGAACGCGGCGCCTACCTGCTGGCCCGCGCCGGCCGGTGGATCGACCCGTGGGGCGCCGGGGCCGTCACCGACTTGCTGGTCACCCGGGCCATCCCGATCCCGGACGACGCGCTGTCGGTGCAGAACGGCGTACGGATCGAAGTCGCCGCCTGGCTGACCCGGGAGGTGCTGATCGCCTGCTTCGAGACCGGCCTGTCCCTGGTCGACGTGCACAGTCATCCGTTCGCCGACGACACGGTCAGGTTCTCCGGCCTGGACGTGGAGAACATGCGCCAGACGCACACCGAGTTCCTCGACCGGATGCCGGCCGCGCCGCCGGTCGGTGTGGCGTCGGTGGTGCTCGGGCAGGCGTCGGTGGCCGGCGCGTACACCGACCCGGACGACGGGACGCTGCGGATGCTCGACCGGTTGGTGCTGCTCGGCGACGACGACCTGACCGAGGTGAAACTGTGCCGATTCTGACCACGCCGATCCTGACCGCACCGGCCGGTGGGCCGGACCCGCAGGCCGGTGCCACTGGGCCGACCCCGGCGGACCGCTACGACCGGCAGGTGCGGGCGTTCGGCCCGCACACGCAGCGCCGGCTCGCCGAGCTGACCGTCGCCGTGGTCGGCCTCGGCGGTGTCGGCAGCCAGGTCGTCCAGTCGCTGGCCCACCTGGGCGTGGGCGGCCTGCTGCTGGTCGACCCCGACACGGTCACCGCCACCAACCTGAACCGTCTGGTCGGCGCCAAGCCGGCCGACGTGGCGCGGGCGGCGACCAAGGTCACCGTCGCGGCACGCACGGTCCGGACCATCAACCCGCAGGTACGGGTACGCGGCATCGCCGGCAGCATCCTCGACCCGGTCGTCTGGCAGCAGGTGCGCCCGGCCGAGGTGATCGTCGGCGCGGTTGACGGGCACGCGCCACGCTGGGCGTTGAACCGGCTGGCCGTGCAGTACGCCCGCTGCTATCTCGACGTCGGGGTCGAGCTGGGGCCGGCACCCCGCCCGGAGCCGCCCGACGACCACAACCAAGAAACCAATTCCCGGGTACGGCTGGAAGCCGGCGGGCATCTGGCGGTGGTCCGCCCCGGTGGCCCGTGCCTGCTCTGCCTGTCCGGCTACGACCCGCGTCTGGTGGATGCCGAGCTTGATCCCGGGTTGGCCGCTGCACGCCGGGCGGCCGGCTACCGGGTCGACGATCCGGCCGAGCCGACGCCCAGCGTGGTTTTCCTCAACCAGATCATCGCCGGGTACGCAGTCGGCGAGCTGCTGAACTATGTCTCGCCGTGGCGGCCACCGGTGCGGTATCTGCTGGTGGACGCGGCGGCGAACGAAACGGCGGTGCTGGACGCCGACCGCGACCCGGAGTGCCTGGCCTGCGGGCCGGACTCACCACGCGGTCTCAGCGACGCCGCCGGCCCACCGTCGGTGGCCCGGACCACCGCGCCACCAGCGGCCCACGACGCTGCCGGAGCATCACCGAGCCCGAACACCCAGCCATCCCGATATCCGTCACCCGGCGAGCCAGGCCCCCGCAACGAGTCCCGCCACCACGACACCTGATCCCAGCCCGACTGACGCTGTCTCTCGATAGACCCGATGCGACTTCGCGTGATCCCGTCACGGGATTTTCTCCCCTGGACGGGATCACGCGCTGCGGTGCATCGGGATCAATGTTGCACCGTCGTGGCTTTGCCACTCGCGGACACCACGACGGGCATTTGCTTGCCCGAATCTGGCGCGATTCTCGTGTGTCCGGGGACACCTGTACCGTGGAGTGGCACTGTTCTTCGGTGGAGGGGTTTCAATCCGGCGCGGTTTTCATGTGTCCGGGGACCCTCGCGTAGAGTGGCGCTGTCCAAGTGCTCCTGCAGTTTCAATCCGGCGCGGTTTTCGTGTGTCTGGGGACTGCGCGAACTGCAGCTTGTGCTTCGCTCTGAGGGGAACAAGTTTCAATCCGGCGCGGTTTTCGTGTGTCTGGGGACCCCAGTTCCCCGACGCGAAGACGGCTTCGGCGGCGGTTTCAGTCCGGCGCGGTTTTCGTGTGTCTGGGGACCCCCCGTACATCGAGGCCAACGCGCAGTTCAAGGTTTCAGTCCGGCGCGGTTTTCGTGTGTCTGGGGACCTGATCTTGTTTGCAGGATCTATCAAAAAACCCCCCTGTTTCAATCCGGCGCGGTTTTCGTGTGTCTGGGGACCACCCGTACCGCCGTTCTCCAGATCAGACTGAAAGTGCTTCAATCCGGCGCGGTTTTCGTGTGTCCGGGGACCCGTTCTACAGGAAGGAAAGGAAATGGCTCTCGCTGGTTTCAATCCGGCGCGGTTTTCGTGTGTCCGGGGACCGTGTCCGAAATGTCGGGCGGTCTGAGCTGGGCAAACATGGTGCTCTGGGGGCAACCTCTTGTTGATCATGATCTTGGGGGAGCCTCAAGTGATCTCCATGGGGCACGTTTTTGCAGCTCGGGTTTACTTTGGGATCTTTCCGCCAACCTACCCGGGATCCCGGGCGTGTCGGGGGTTGTCGCAAAGGGCATTTCCGGACATAAGCTCCTGTTGATCTCGGCGGTGACGTCGATGCCTCCGATTCTATCGGAGTTCGTCCGTCCGATCTCGGCATGAATACCTCTCCTTCCCGGCTGTTGAGTCGGATGTCTGACCAGCCGACGTTGTGGGCCGCGTGGTCGCGGGTCGCCGCCGGCACCGCACTCGCCGGAGCGGACGGCGTGACCGTCGCCGAGTTCGCCCATCACCTCGGGCCACGGCTGGAGTCGCTGTCCGCGCTGCTGCGCAGCGGCGAATACACCCCGCAACCCCTTCGACTGATGACCGTCACCCGTGGTGGCGAGCGCCGCGACCGGGGCATTCCGACCGTCGCCGACCGGGTCGCCCAGCGCGCTTTCCTGCACGTCGCCGGCGACCGGTGGGAGACCCGCCGCGCCGAGGTCAGTTTCGCGTACCAGCGGGGTCGTTCCTGGGTGGACGCGTTGACGATGGCTCTCGCGTACCGGGACAAGGGGTTGCGTTATGTGGTCCGCGCGGACATCGCCGATTTCTTCGCCAGCGTCGACCACAAGCTCCTGCACGAGATGGTCAGCGGCAGTCTCGCCGACCCGGCGGTCAGCCGGATCGTACGCGGCTGGTTCACCGCGCCGATGCTGACCGCCGCCGGTCTGCGTACCCGGGGTCGGGGTGTTCCCGAAGGCGCGCCGATCAGCCCGACCCTGGCCAATCTCTACCTGCGCGAGTTCGACGCCCGGGTCGACGGCCGGCACGGCCGACTGGTGCGTTACGCCGACGACCTGGCGCTGTTCTGCCTCGACCTCGACGCGGCGATCAGCGGCGCCCGGCAGATCGGCGCCGAGCTGGCCGCGCTCAACCTGCGGCTGCACCCGGACAAGACGCAGATCACCACGTTCGACGCCGGGTTCAGCATGCTCGGCTGGGTGTTCGACGGCGAACACGGCCGGCCCGAGCAGCCCAACGCGGACTGGACCCACCCGCTGCTCAACACGCCGCAGCGGGGCAAGCTGCCGGCCAGCAACGGGAGCCGGCGATGATCGGCAAGGCGTTCCACGTGATCGGCCCGGACTGCGTCCTCGGCCGGCGCGACGGCCGGCTCGTCGTGCACCGCGACGGTGTGCTGCGCGCCTCCGCGCCACTGACCATGGTCGGCGAGGTCGTCACCACCGGCCGGGTGACCGTCACCCCGCACGCGATGCACAGCATGCTCGCCCACGACATCCCGCTGATCCTGCTCAGCCGCACCGGCCGACCGCTGGGCCGGCTCGAACCGCCCACCGCCGGGCACATCGCCGCCCGACTGCGCCAACTCGACCGGCACCGCGACCCGGCCGCCCGGCTCGACCTGGCCCGCGCCGTCATCCCCGCCAAGATCGCCAACCAGGCGACGCTGCTGCGCCGCCGCGCCAAACGCAGCGGCGACCCGGCGACCGTGTGGGCGGCGGTCACCCGACTCGCCGAGTTCGAGCAGGCCGCCAGCGCCGCGACCGACCTGGCGCAACTGATCGGCATCGAAGGCGCGGCGGCCGGGGCGTACTTCCGCGCGATCCGGGTGATGACCCCGGCCGAGTACGGCTTCGCCGCCCGCGACCGCAGCCGCCGCGACGTGATCAACGCACTGATCAACTACTGTTCGGCGCTGCTGCGGGAAACCGTGCACGGGGCGGTCCTCGCCGCCGGGCTCGACCCGTACCTGTCGTTCCTGCACACTCCGAGCCGGGGCCGGCCCACGCTCGCCTTCGACCTGATGGAGGAGTGGCGGCCGGCGCTGCTGGAGAGCACCGTGCTGGCGATGCTCGGTCTGCGTACCGTGACCGACGCCGACTTCGACGGCACCCACCTGACACCCGGCGCGACGTCCGCGCTGATCTCGCGGTATCAGGCCCGGCTGGCCATGCCGGCCCGCGAATGGCCGGCCCCCGCCGATCAGCCGACCTACCACCAGCTGGTACGCCGCCAGGCGCTGCGGCTGCGCGGCTGGCTGCTCGACGAGCAGGCGCAGTACCGGCCGTTCCGCTGGAGGTGACCGTCATGCAGCCCAGCTGGTGGACCGTCACCTTCGACCTGCCCGACGACCGCGACCGCCGGCAGCTGACGACGCTGCTGCGCCGCCACGGCGTACGGGTGCTGTACAGCGTCTTCACCATCCACATCGGTGACGCACACCTGGACCGGCTGCTCGCCGCCAGCGCCGAACGGTTCACCGGCGGCGGGCACCTGCTGGCCCTGCCGTCCTGCCCGGACTGCGAAACCGCCGGGTACGGCGTACCGCTGGAGGTCCTCCCCGAGCAGGGCTGGGCCGGCTGGTGAACCGGCCGGTGCTCGTCGTCTACGACATCGTGAACGACCGCCGCCGCGCCGAGGTACGCGCCCGGCTCGGCCCGATCGCCGACCGCTTCCAGTACAGCGGGTGGCTGGTGCCACCGGAGGTCAATCTGACCGCGGCCCGGGTCGTCGCCGACCTGGCCGCGGTCGCCGGCCCGGCGGACTGGATCCACGGCCACGCCCCGTGCCCCGGCTGCGCCCGCCGGGCCAGGTGGCTGCCGGTCCGCCAGCCACACCGCCTCACTCGCCAACCCGGCTGGACCGCCCACTGAACGTGGCCGCCGATTTACAGGGGTCGCCAACGTGGCTGGCAAGGCACCGGGCGGTACGGTGCCCGTGTGGAGCGGATCTCGCTGCAAGACCTCCGCGATGACGCGGGCAGGGCGCTGGAATCGGTCGGGCGCACCGGTGAGCCGGCCGTCATCACTCGGTACGAGCGGCCGGTGGCCGTACTGGTCGGGATCGACGAGTGGGAAGAGCTCGAAGCGTTCCGGGACAGCAAGGACGCTGCGGTGATCGCCCGCTCCCGTGCCGAGGGACAGTTCGTTCCGCTGTCGGCGGCGTTGGAATCGCTCGGGGTCGATCCTCGGGAAGTCGAAGCGTTGCTGGCCGACCGCACCGACGGCGACGACCTGATCATCCACGCGGTCGGCCACCGCAAGGATGTCTACTCCTGAATCAGCCTGACAGCGGGGACGCCGCCATCGGCCGCGACGGGGTCGGGACCGATGGCCGCTCGGGCGGGACCTGCTCCTGGCAGGTGCGGCCGAGTAACTTCCGGCTGTCTCGACCGCCGATCGCCGTACGGGCGCGGGCTGCTTCAGGCGTTGAACGCGTCGGTCTTGACCGCGTGGATGAAGGCGGTCCAGCCGGTGGTGGTGAAGGTGAGGACTGGGCCGGTGTGGTCTTTGCTGTCGCGGACTGCGGTGGTGGAGGACAGGCTGGCGACCTCGACGCAGGCGCCGCCGTTGTTGTCGCTGCGGCTGGACTTGCGCCAGGTGGGGTGGGGCGTGTTCATGATCAGCCTCCGGTGTCGTCAGCGATCCGTTGGATGAGGGTGCGGGACTCGACCGGGCCGAGTGCGGCGGCGGTGAGTCGTTCCCAGAGCCGAGTGTATGCCCGGACCGCGTCGGGGCCGTCGAGGTAATCGGCGTCGGCGAGGGTCTCCACGTTGAGGTTCCCGGGGTGTCGGCTGCCCGTGATTGCCGGTAGGTTCGCTCGTTGCCGAGTGGTGGAACATCGCTGGTAGGTGGAACGGATGGGGTGTGGGGTTGAGTAGTCCGTTGGTGCGTCGGCGTCGGTTGGCGAAGGAGCTGCGGCGGCTTCGGGAGGAGGCCGGGCTGACCGCCGACGAGTTGGCGCGGGCGGCAAGGATGTCGCGGCCGAAGCTGTCCCGGTTCGAGACGGCGGATCGGGTGCCGTCGGTGTCGGATGTGAGCGCGATCCTGGGCGCGTTGTCGGTCGATGGTGAGCGGTGGCACGAGCTGGTGCGGATGGCGAACGACGCCGCCGAGCGTGGTTGGTGGGAGTCGTACGGGTCGGGGATGGGCCGGCGTCAGGCGGTCTACGCGAACCTGGAGCACGGTGCGGTGAGCATCCGTGAGTACCAGTCGTTCGTGGTGCCGGGGTTGTTGCAGGTGCCGGCGTACACGCGGGCGCGGTCGGAGTTGGCGTTCAAGCAGGCCCGGTTGCCGTCGGCCGACCTGGATCGGACGGTGGAGGCGAAGATGATGCGGCAGCGGATGTTGGCGCGGCCGGACGGTCCTCGGTACGAGGTGGTGGTTGAGGAGGTCGCGGTGCGGCGGCCGGCGGCGCCGCCGGAGGTGATGCGGGAGCAGTTGCTGCACCTGGCGATGTTGGCCGAGGGGTCCGGGCGGGTGTCGGTGCGGGTGTTGCCGCAGGGCGCTGAGCTGCGGGACTACTGGCTGCCGAGGTCGCCGTTCACGGTGTATCGGTTCGGTGGTGGTGATCCGGACGCGGTCGCGGTGGACACCGAAACGGTCGACTTGGTCTATACCGAGCCGGATGAGGTGGCGCCCTATGCGGATCTGTTCGGTCGGGTGTGGGAGTCGGCGTTGCCTGCTGAGGAGAGCGCCAGGCTGCTCCGGGGTGTGGCGGGGGCGGGTCGGTGAGGAGAATCGAGAGCATGAGCAGCTTTCCAGCCACAGGTTGGCGCAAGTCCACGCGGTCCGGCGGCGACGACAACTGCGTGGAGGTGAACGTCACGGATGCTCGGGTGGGCGTCCGGGACAGCAAGGCGGGTCCGGCGGGTCCGGTCCTTGATTTCAGCCGTACGTCGTTTGCCTCATTGATCCACAGTCTGCGTGCCGGGCGGGGGTGAACTGCGCTAACGCAGCTGACTGAGGCCACACCGAGCGGTGTCCGGGTTCCCGGGCACCGCTTTCGTCTGTCCGGGTGGGGGAGACGGTGGTGGATGCCTCTTGCGTCGGGTGTCCGCCGGATGCATCCTGTAACGGTGTCGACGCTGGAACATTCCACAGATGCGACACAGTTTCGCGGTCTGCTGCCGTCTCGTCCGCGAGACGTGGTCGGTAGGTGGCGGTTGCGGTGACGGCGGAGAGCGGCGCGACAGCCGGGCAGGCCGAGTCGTGGCGGGTCAGGGCGGTCCGGTTCGGCCGGCGGTGGCGCGGGTTGGACCCGCAGGAGGTGTACGCGTACCTGCACCAGGTCGCCGATGAGCTGGATCGGCTGGCCGGATCCGTCGGTGGGCAGCGCCGGTCAAGGGCGCTACCCACCGAATCGGGGGCGGTGGTGAGCGTCGAATGCTGCCCCGTCTGGGTGCGCTTCGGCTCGCCCACGTCCCAGGTCCAGTTTGGAGGAGGCTCGGATGACTCTGCATCGTCCCGTACGTCCGACCTGGATGTGCGCTGGTTGCGGCTTGCCGTGGCCGTGTCAGACGTGGCGGCGGGAGCTGCTGGCCGAGTACGCGGGCACGGTGGTGTCGCTGTCGGTGTACATGGCGGCGTGCCTGCTGGACGCGATGGCGGACCTGCCCGACTACCGGTGCGGCTATTTGTACTCGCGGTTCATCGGGTGGTGGCGCTGATGTCGGTCATCCGGCCCGGGGACGAGGACATGCACTTCGAGGACGGCTCGCACCGCTGGTACCCGTTCGACCCGGACGACCAGGACCAGCAGGCGTGGGAGGAGCGGGTGCGCGAACACCAGCGGCAGCACCGTGAGGAGAACCCGCCCCGGCGGCGGTGGCGGCGACGGTCGATCTGATCGCCGGGCTGAGCGCCAATGCCCTTGTTGAGCTGGGGTCGGGCCGCTGGCGGCAACCACCGGTCCGACCCTACCCCCGCACTGCTACGAGAGAAGGCAGACGATCATGGACATCTGCGCGTTGACCAGCGCCGCGTTACTCGGTTTCCTGGCCGGGCTGTTCTCGTTCCGGGTCAAGAGCCGCTGGTGCCCCAAATGCGGCGAACTCACCACCACTCCACCGCCGCCGTACTGACGTCCTCGCACCGACTCCCTGCTGATGGCCAGTGCAGCGGGGGTCGTGGCTGCCTGGCTGGTGGCCGAGTGGGAGTCGACCTGACCGATCCACATAGGAAGTACGAAGAGGATTACTACACGCTTATCCAGGAGGGAAACGTGACCGGGAACCAAGGCCCCGCCAGCAGACACCATCTGCACCCGTACGTCAGGGTCAACTCGGGTCCGACGCCGGATCGGCCGCCGTTGCCGCGACGGACGCCGGGGCAGACGGACATCGAGCGTGATCCGCGCTTCCGGTTGATGGCCGATCGTGGGGTGGCGGCACCTGACGGTGACCCGCAGGGGACGCCCTTGGACGGTGTGGCGGCGGCCATGCGGAACCGGCCGGACGTCGATGTGTTGGACCGTGCGCGGGAGGCGGTCGCCGTGCACATGCCGAGTCGGTTGGCCGAGTGCCGGGTGTGTGACGTGGCGGCGTTCTGTCCGCCGTTCACCAGCGCGTTGGCGCTGCTGGATCGCTGGGATCAGGTCAAGGCGCGTCGGGTGCGGGCGGTGTTGCAGTACGCCGGGTTGTGGCCGGACGGGTACGTGCACGACGGGCGGGACGACTGATGATCGACCGCGATCTGATCCGGGTGGGCGACACGCTGCATCTCGGCAAGGCCGACTGGGTGTTCGGCGACCGGTCGATGACGGTCCGGGTCTCCGACATCCGGTACGGCCTGGACGACGCCGACTCCCCGGTGGTCGGGATCCTGGCGACGATCACGTTGGCGGGGAGGGACGGACGGATGGCCGCGATCGGCGTCTACAAGTCAGCGCTGACCCGCCCCGGTGTGGTGCAGCGCCGGCGGCCGCCCAACGGCGTCGACTTCCCGGCCACCGAGCAGCCGTAGACACCGGGGCGCGTAACCGCCGTAGCCCTGGTGGGCGATTGGGCACCGGGTACCCGACGGGCGGTGACGCCCCCCCCACGTCCGCCTCCGGGCACACGGACGACCGCTCGGCCCAGTGCCCTACCGCCGTCTACACGGTCACCCCACCGCCACCGCGCTGACACTCAGCTCTGAAGTCGATTCGGGTCCTCTCATCCCTGACGTTTTTGGCTGATTTCATTCAGGCGCGGTTTTCGTGTGTCCGGGGACACGAGGATCTCCGCAGCTTCGGCGGGGATGTGGACGACGTTTCAATCCGGCGCGGTTTTCGTGTGTCCGGGGACCAGGTTCGCCTCCGACGCGGGCTGGCGACAGGCCCATGGTTCAATCCGGCGCGGTTTTCGTGTGTCCGGGGACACTGGAAGGACGACGGCAAGCGTCCGCTCATCGAGGTTTCAATCCGGCGCGGTTTTCGTGTGTCCGGGGACACTATGAACACTCAGAACTAGTGAGGGTTCTGAGGGTTTCAATCCGGCGCGGTTTTCGTGTGTCCGGGGACAGCTATGCGCAGCCGTCGGGGGCTCCCTTGGCGGCTGTTTCAATCCGGCGCGGTTTTCGTGTGTCCGGGGACTTTCCATCACTAGTGGAGCTCCACCACCACCCAAAGTTTCAATCCGGCGCGGTTTTCGTGTGTCCGGGGACCAACAGGATATACGGCTACTACGCGGAGCTCTTGGAAGGTTTCAATCCGGCGCGGTTTTCGTGTGTCCGGGGACTTTTTTTGCTGGTCAGCCCCCCCTCGCCAGTTGTGGTTTCAATCCGGCGCGGTTTTCGTGTGTCCGGGGACTGAGAGAGGGAAGGAGGTGAAAAATGGCCGAGAGTTTCAATCCGGCGCGGTTTTCGTGTGTCCGGGGACTTATTTCGTGAACCCCCATGATCGGGCATGTTCTTCGTTTCAATCCGGCGCGGTTTTCGTGTGTCCGGGGACCGTGTCCGAAATGTCGGGCGGTCTGAGCTGGGCAAACAGGTGGCTCGGAGGGCAACCTCATGATCATCATGATCTTGGTGGTGGCTCGGATGATCTCTGTAAGGTGGGTTTCCGCAGCTCGGCCGCACTTTGGGATCTTTCCGCCAACCTCCCCGGATCCCGGGCGTGTCGGAGGTTGCCGCAATCGACATTTCGTCGCAACTCCGGCACCTAATCTTGCGTACATCGATGGCTTGTCCGTCCTCGATGGAGGCTGTTGTGCCCGGCGTGGCTGTCTCACCTCCCGTCCGGTAATCGCCGACAGGCCGATGTGGAAATTGTCGCTCACCGGGTTGGCTCCGGCAAGAGGAAACGACTCGTCCTCGGGCAGCGGATCGTAAACATTCACGTCTTGCTGGCGGGTTTGCTGTTGGGTAGCGTGACTCGCCGGGCCGAGCTGGGGGTGGTTGCCGTCTCGGACCGATCGTGATCTTGTGCCCGGGTGGTTGATCCGGAGGCGCTGTCGCGGGACGAGCTGATCGCGGTGGTCCGTGATCAGGCCGCTCAGTTGGCGGATCAGACGGCCGAGGTGGAACGGCTACGTGCGGAGTTGGAGCAGATCAAGCGGTTGATCTCGCGGAACAGCCGAAACTCCTCGATGCCGCCCTTGACCGATGATCTGCCTGGCCGGTCGGGTAGGAGCAAGCCCGCCGGCGGTGGGCGCTCGGGCGGGAAGAAGCCGGGGCGAGGTAGACAGCCCGGTGCGCCGGGATCGTATCTGCCCTGGTTGGACGAGGCCGACGTCCGGGTGGTTGACCAGCGTCCGTGCGGGCCGTGCGAGTGCGGGACGGACCTGGCGGGGGCTGTCGACGAGGGGGTGGTGTCGGCCAGTCAGGTCACCGACGTGCCGCTGGTCACCGCGTCGACGGTGGAGTACCGGCAGTACCGGGTCCGGTGCGGCTGCGGCCGGAAGCACGTCGCCGCCCCGCCGAAGCAGGCGGGGGTGGGTAACACCCGGGTGTACGGGGCGAACCTGCGCGCTCTCGCCGTGTACCTGCTGATCGTGCAGCACGTGCCGGTCGAGCGGTGCGTGCGGCTGATCGCCGATCTGGCCGGCACCCGCGTGTCGGCCGGGTTCGTCCACAAGGTCCTCGCCGCCGTCGCGGCGGCGGTGACCGACATCGTCACGATGATCAAGGCGTTGATCACCCTGGCCGAGGTGGTCCATTTCGACGAGACCACGATCCGGGCGGGTGCCGCGGGCCGCAACGGGTACGTATGGTCCGCGTCGACCGGCCGGTACACCCTGTACGCGCTGGCTGAGCGTCGCAGCGGCGAACAGTTCCGCACCATCGGGATCGGGCCGGCGTTCACCGGGGTCGCCGTGCACGACCGGTACACCGTCTACGACCAGGCCGGCAACTTCGCCGACGGGGTGCGGCACCAACTGTGCCGCGCACATCTGCTCCGCGATCTCGAAGACGCGGCCGAGACCTACCCCGACCACGTCTGGCCGGTCCAGTGCCAGCGGGCGCTACGCGGCCTGATCCACGCCGCGAACCTCGCCCGCGCCGCCGGACAGGCCGAGATCGACCCCGCCGTGCGTGACCCGCTGGTCCGCGAGTTCCGCGACGGCGTGATCGTCGGCCGTAAGGACGTCCCCCGCGTCGGCGGCCCCCGCGACAGGCAGCCGCCCGGCCGCAACCTACTCGAGGATCTCCACCACCGCCACGACGACGTCCTGCGGTTCTGCTACGACACCACCATTCCGCCGACGAACAACCTCGCCGAGCGTGACCTACGGCCGAACAAGACCCAGCAGAAGATCTCCGGCCGGCTCACCAGCGAGAAAGCCACCCGCGACCGGCTGACCATCCGCAGCTACCTATCCACTGCGGTCAAACACGGCGTCAACGCCATGACCGCACTCCGCGACGCCGTCACAGGGAACCCCTGGATGCCGCAGACCGCCCACATCCTCCAGGGCTGACCCCGCGCCCTCACAAGAGGTGAATGTTTACCATCGGGCGTGATCCGCGTTTCCGGTTGCTGGCCGCCCGTGGGGTGGCGGCGGCACCTGACAAAGACCCGCAGCGGACGCCCTTGGACGGTGTGGCGGCGGCGATGCGGAACCGGCCGGACGCGGATGTGCTGGCCCAGGCGCGGGAGACCGTTGCCGGGCACATGCCGAGTCGGTTGGCCGAGTGCCGAGCGTGTGACGTGCCGGCGCGCGCCGTCGACAGGTTACGACCTACATGGAAGGACGTAGATCAGTACATCGCCCGAGCCGGCCGGGTCCGCGCTGCCGACTCGGAGGGCGGAAAGGCTACTCGTCGGCGTCCGGGCGCGGCGGCCGGTTGTGCTTCGCCCACTCGGTGATCTCGGCAGCGAGGTACACCTTCATGCCGCGTAGCTCCTGGTAGGGCTTCGGAAAGCCGGGTCGGCGAGCGATCTGTTGGAACCGCTGTCGAGACACGCCGAGGTACTCGGCGATCTCGTACGGACCCATCAACTCGCCCGGTCCTCCGGTCATGAGCCGAACGGTAGGCATCTTCGGGTCTACCCAATCGGGCCTACCCTATTGACTACTCCTGCAAGTGTGGCTCATGATTCGCGTGTGCCAGCAGGGATCGGGAGACGCGGGATCGGGGTTGCGCAGTGTTCGAGGGCGTGAGGCATCAGGTCGAACCGCACCAGGTCAGGGCGGTCCGGTTCGGGTCGCGGTGGCGTGGGCTGGACCCCGACGAGGTGTACGTCTATCTGGGGCTTCTCGCCGACGAGCTGGATCGGCTGGTCCGACAGAGCGATGCCGCTCGGACCGAGTCCGAACGGCTCCGGGAAGGACTGCGGCAGTGGCGGCAACGGCACATCGGCTGCCGGTTTGACGACCCGCCGCCGGCATCGGGTGATCCGGAGCCCGGTCGGCAAGCCCGGAACGGGGGTCGGTGGTGAACGGCGGAGTTCGCTGGACGATCCGCGTACCCACCCCTGGCCAGACAAGGCGGCCCCGAGCGGCGCGGACACGCCAACCCGGGGCCTTGATCGGACACGGGAGGTCCGACCCGATGAACAGTTTCCCCGCCCCACCAGACGAACCCGCACCCGCCCGGCTGATGGCGCTCTACCCGCCCGGTAAGAGCCCTGTCATCGACCGCGTGGAGAACGCGCTCCGGGCGTTCGAGGCCATCGACCGACCCAGCGCCGAACGTCTGCTGTCCATGTGGGCACACACGCCGGAGCTGTCTCGCCGGGAGCGGGCCGCCGTGCTCGCCCGGTTCGATCCCACCGGTTCGAGTGGAGGGCGTACGTCGTGACGATCCTGGTGATCGGCCCGCGTGAGCTGCCGAAGACGGACACGGTGGAGGTGTGGTGTGACGCGGGTTCCGGCGGGACGGGGCAGCGCGTCATGGTCTCCGTGAAGCTGCTGACCCTCTCCGAGCGCGACCGTGGGGAGGGCCGGGCGGCGCTGTACGAGTACGAGTCGTACTACTGCCGGGAGTGACCGAACCCGGGTAATTCTGGCCGGGCGTTCCGCCGTCCGTGTGGGTGAGGTGGCCGGAACTGGTTCGGGCGGTTACGTCGTACGGCGCCCCGGCTTCATGGCCGGTCACTGGTGCCCAACGCCTACGCCGACGGGCGTCGTACGGCCGGGCGCGCTCCGGGCCTTCCATTCCGCTTGGGCGACCGGGCGGACCTCGGGGGTCGGGCCGGTGGCGGCAACCACCGACCCGATCCCACCATCCTCATCCGTAGAGAAGGCAGAGGATCATGGGCATCTGCGCGTTGACGAGCGCCGCGTTGCTCGGCTTCCTGGCCGGCCTGTTCTCTTTCCGGGTCAAGATCCGCTGGTGCCCCAAGTGTGGCGAGCTGACCACCACTCCACCACCGCCACGCTGATACCCAGCCTCAAATTCGACTTGGGGCTTCTCGGCCGTGACGTTTGAAACGGCTTTCAATTCGGCGCGGTTTTCGTGTGTCCGGGGACAACACCTCTGGGTGTTCTGGGGTGACACGGTCGCGGGGGCGTTTCAATCCGGTGCGGTTTTCGTGTGTCCGGGGACCGGAGCCTGGCAAGCGCCTGCACACCATCGCCTTGTTTCAATCCGGCGCGGTTTTCGTGTGTCCGGGGACGGGTAGATAGGCAGGTCAGCAAGTTTGTCGGACCGACGTTTCAATCCGGCGCGGTTTTCGTGTGTCCGGGGACGGTCACCGCAATCTGTGGGGACCGAACGGTCCCCCGGTTTCAATCCGGCGCGGTTTTCGTGTGTCCGGGGACCCGCTATCGGCGGCACTGTTGTCGGTAGAGGTACGGTTTCAATCCGGCGCGGTTTTCGTGTGTCCGGGGACCCGGACCCCTAAGGAGGGGCCATGCGTTACTACAGTTTCAATCCGGCGCGGTTTTCGTGTGTCCGGGGACGCTTTGCTGCGCCGTCGTACCGGCGATCTGGCTTGTTTCAATCCGGCGCGGTTTTCGTGTGTCCGGGGACCGTGTCCGAAATGTCGGGCGGTCTGAGCTGGGCAAACGTGCTGCTCCGAGGGCAACCTCATGATCGTCATGATCTCGGTGTCGGCTCAGATGATCTCTGTGAGGTGGGTTTGCGCAGCTCGGGCGTACTTTGGGATCTTTCCGCCAACCTCCCCCGGATCCCGGGCGTGTCGGAGGTTGTCGCAATCGACATTTCGCCGCAACTCCGGCACTTAATCTTGCGTACATCGATGGCTTGTCCGTCCTCGATGGATGCTGCAGTGCCCGGCGTGGCTGTCTCACCTCCCGTCCGGTAGTCGTCGACAGGCCGATGTGGAAATTGTCGCTCACCGGGTCGGCTCCGGCAAGGGAAACGGTTGGTACGAGTGGGTCTCCCGGTCGAACGAAAAGACCGTCCACCGCCCCGGATCCGGTGCCGCCAGGCGGGCACCCAACGCCAGCGAGATCGCCACCGAGCCGCTGAGGAACACCGCATACCGGCCGGTGCGGGCGGCACTCGGCAACGCGGCGGCCAGCCACTCCCGGCGGGCCTGCTCCACCACACCCGTATAAGTGGGCGCGTCCTCGGTCAGCAACGAACCCGCGCTGCGCAGCACCAGCAGGTGACCGATGCCGTGCTGTCGGCAGGTCTCCCGTACCGGATCGGCGAACTGGTGCCCGAAGCCTTGCAGATCCAGCGCGAGCGCCGCCCGCGACGGATCCCCGCCCGCCACGACCTCCAGGCTCGCCGACAGCGGAGCCGCCGTCGACTCGGTGGCCCGCAACGCCGTCGCCGCGAAATACGGGGGAGAGCCGTCGGCCTGGCGGACGGCGTGGACCCGCACCTCACGCGAATGGGTGTGACCCAGCCGGGCCCCGAACCAGAACGCCAGATGCAGCGGCATCGTCGGGATCAGATTGACCCGGGTCGCCTCCGGCGTCAGCCGCTGCGCCAGCATCAACGCGTTGAACGTCTCATCCGCCAGCTCCTCGACCCGAGACTTGTCCACCGCCGGATCGCCCGACAAGGTGACCGCCGTCGCCACCGTCACCGCACACGTCGACCGGCTGAACTCCTCGGCCTGCTGCTCGTACTGCCGGGCCCTGGCCAGCCCGCGCCCGACGTCGCGCGCGGTCACCACGATCCCCACCTGCACCTGCCGGTGCGCCCGCTCCCGCAGCCCGAACCCGGCCACCAGCAGCGCCACCCCGGCCACGCAGCCCACCACGAACCACCACCGGCCGGCCGCCTCACCGACCATCACCGACTTGGCCGCCTCGACACCGAACCCGCCGGCCAGCGCGCCGCCGACCGCCACCGCCGCCGTCCCGTCCGACAACGCCGCCCGCAGCCCGCCCGCCCAGCCGCCCCGGTCACCGCCCGACCCGCCACCGGCCCGGCCCGCCCGGCCGCCACCACCGGTGGCCGAGCCGAACACCGTCAACCGTGGCCCGTCCCAGCGATCGTCCGTCACGGTGCCATCTTCGGCGCAGAGTCTGCCACTGTGGAATCAGCTGCCGGGACACGCCGACGATCAGATTTCCGACACGGCGGGACGGGTCGCTGACTCGCTGGTAACGTCGGCCGGCTCGACGTCATCATCGGAAAGTGATCGGGATAGGACGGACCGTGTTCCCTCGCACTGTCTACCTGCTACACGCCGTCGGCCACGCTGACCTGGGCGTACCCCCGCCGGACAAGACCGGCGCCGCCGAGCTGCTCGCCCGGCTCGGCCACCTGTCACCCGAGGACGACCGCGCCGCGGAGATTCTGCTGCTGCGTCTCCCGGCGCAGACCACCGGCGACACCGCGCCGCTCGCCGCCGCGCTCGCCGCACTGGGGACCGACCCCAACGCGGTCGACCCGGGCACGGACATCGTCGCCGTACACCTGGTGCTGGTCAGCACCGCGCAGGTCCGCCCGATCGCCGCCGCGATCTCCGACGCCGTCGACCACCGGCCCGACCTGTACGGCGGTCACGTCGCCGCCGTCACGATCGCCGAAGCCGACAGCCTTGACGAAGTCGACGTCGCCGACGCCGTCGGCCGCGTTCTCGACACCCGCGCCGACACCGCCACCGACCGGGCGTACGTCGTCTGGGGCAGCGGCGCCACCCAGTCCGCCCTCGGCGCGCTCGACGCCGTGATCGTCTCCGGGATGCCCTGGTCGTTGATCCGCATCGGGCCGACCGCCGCGCCCCGGCACGCCGTCTACGACCCGACCGCCAATCTTCCCGTCGACCCGGTCGTGCCGCTGCTGCGCCGCTGGCGCTACCACGATTTGCTGCGCGACCTCGCCGATGCCGGCCAGCTCAGCCTCACCGCCGACCAGCGGCGGATCATCGACGTCGAAGCCGACCAGTACGGTCGGGCCCACACCGCGCCGACCGCCGACCGGGTCCGCGCAGCGATGGCCGCCGCGTTGATGCGCGGCGACGGCAGCAGCGGATTCGCCGTCCGGGTCTACGTCGTCTACCGCTACCAGGAGCTACGCGAGCACGACGGGAGCACTCTCGACCTGCTCGACTGGGCACGGCGGCGTAACGGGCGGCGGATCGCGACCCTCGGGCAGATGTTGCGGACCATTCGCGAGGAACAGCAGGACCCCGACGTGCTCGCCGCGAAAGCCGCCGCCAGCGGCCAGTGGCTCACCTCCCCGGTCGTGGAGCAGCTCAACGAGATGGGCAAAGCCAGCGCCCACGAACTCGCGCCGCCGCAGCCGGCGATGCTCGCCGCGCTGCGTGAGCATCTCGCCGCGTACGACGCCACCCGCCCCGACGCCCCGCCGGCCCCGCCCGGACTCGGACCGGTGACCCTGGCACCCGGCGACACCGTCTGCTACCTCACCGTCCTCGGTGACCCGCCCCGCGACGGCAGCCCGTTCATCGTCGAACAGGTCGCGGCGGCCGCCGTCGACCGCGACCGGCGCAACGACCTCGACCCGGCGGTCCGCACCTACCTGGGAGTGCCGGCCGGCCACCCGGTGCCGGTGCGCGCCATCGTGCTCGGCACCGCGTCACGCACCTACCCGTACGCAGAGGCGGTCGCCGGCCGGCTGCAGGCCGCCGGGCACCCCGCCGTCGCCGCCCCGGTCGCCGACGTGGGCACCGCCGCCGACGACCCGGCAGCCTTCACCGAACAGGCCGCCGCCGAGCTGCTGGCGCGGCACCTCGGCGAGGACATCGGGGCGATCGTGCTGATCCCCACCGGCCCGAAGGAACACGTGCTGACGGTGCTCGCCGCCGCGCAACGGGCCGCCGCCGCCCGGGGCATCCCGCTGTTCCTGCGGCAACTCGTCACCAGCGACCGGGACGTGCTCACCGCCGGCACCCACCGGCTGCCGCTGCGCTTCGGCACCGACCAGGCCATCCTCACCGCCGCCGGCCACGCGCTGGACATCGCCGAACTCGACACCGCCGCCCGGCTGCTCGGCACCCTCGCCGGGGGAGCGCCGCTGAGCGCCCGCGCGTTGGGTCTGTCCGACGCGCTGCGCTGCGCCAGGGCGCGGCTGCGCAGCTGGCCGGCGCAGATCCAGGCGACAGCCACCGCCACCGAGGACTGCACCATCCGGATGATCGCCGAACGGATCGACGTGTGGGCTGCGCTGCCCGGCGTCGACACCGACACCGCCACCGGGATGCGGGCCGTCGTCGGCGCCTGCGCCAGCTTCGAACACTCCCTGGACAACGATCAGCTCAAGGCCGGGGTCCGGCAGAAACTGCTGCGGCCGATGTTCGAGGTCCGCAACCGGCTGACGATCACCCACGGCGGTGGTCCGTTCGACAACCGCGCCCTGGCCGAGCTGGTGCGGCAGCGGACCGGCGGAACGCAGCACACCGTCAGCGGTCTGCTCACCGAGATGGCCGGCGCGGTCCGGGACGTCCTCGGTGACCGGCCCGGCGACGGCCCCCAGCTGGTCGACCTGCTCGACGGGCTGCGTGCCGACGTACGGCGGCTGCGCGACGCCGAACAGGCCCGCCGGTCGCGCGACGCCGCCCAGTCAGGACGGGCCGGGCTCCGGTAGCGGGACCTCCACCGGAGCCCGGCAGCCTGTGCGCCGGCTCCCGCTCAGCGACGTCGGTCGTCGCGACCGTTGCGCCGGCCGCCGTCATGGCGGCGGCCGTGCCTGTTGTGGCCGTTGGCTGGTCCACCCGGCTGGCGACCGCGTGGACCCGGCCGGTTGCCAGTCGGATCTCCTGGCCGTCGGTCGGTCGGGTCGTACGGCAGCGGTAGCGAACCTGGATCGGACAGCTCGCCCAGGGACAGCCGCCGGCCGTAGACCGACCCCGGCCGGTTGCCGACCTTGTCGTTGGCCACCCACCAGTCGTAGGTGGTGTTGCGAGGTGCGGCCGGCACGCCCGGCGGGGAGCGGTCCGCCATGCGCGGGTAGTGCACCGGGGCGCCGACGAACCCGTACGCGGCGTTGAGGAACTCCTCCCGCACCTGCGGCAGGTGCTCCCGCAGCAGGTCGTCGTATTCGACGACGAGCCGGCGGGCCGCAGTCAGGTCCGGGTCGGCCGTTGGGGGAGTCAGCGATAGGCTGCGGTAGCGGTCCAACAGCCGGTCGCCGGTGAACAACCGGGTGTCGTCCCAGTTGATCTCGACCCGTACCGCGCCGAACCCCAACGGTTTGCCCAGTCCCAGTTTGAGGCAGGCGCTGTCGGGCAGCGACAGTAGCCACAGCAGGGCCCCCAACTCGGTGTCGGTGAGATTGTCGACCTGGATGCTGAGGCAGAAGGTGGTCTGCGGCTTCACCCAGCTCGACACCGACGTGGTGATCTCGGCGTTGTCGTTCGCGTCGGCGTCCACCGGTGGGCGGACGTACTCCCGGAAGCGGGGCCGTCCGTCGACCGGCAGCGGTTCCGGCTGGCCGCCCGCGACCGGCGGTGTCCAGTACGGATGTGAAGCTGATTCGTTCTCCAGCACCTCGGCGTGGGTGAGGTAGACCTTGCGCCCCCGAACCCGCCGGATGCTTTCGCGGTCCGGGTAGCCGTGCTCGGCGCGCCTTGCTGGACCTTCCAACGGTGCGCCGTCGGCGTTACCCAGGTAGAACAGAAACTGAGCCGGTTTCGGCCCGTTCAAGGTGACCAGCTTCAGCGGTCTGGCCAACTGTTGGATCCGGTCTTCTCCGGGCACCCCGGTACCGTCCGGTGGCAGCACCCGCAGATGCCCCCGATGGGCGCCGGTAGCGGTGCCAGTGTCGTCGTCGCCTTGGCGGACCCAACCGAACACCCGGTCGGCGGGGGAGAGCGCGGTCCGCTTCACCGCTGGCCGGTGCTGGTCCGGAAGGCTGGCCGACGGCGCACCGGGGAACGGCACCCGACCGATCATCGCTGGATACAACCCGATCGGCGTACCCCGGTCCAGCTCGACGTAGAGCGTGTCACCGACATGCAGCGACCGCCACCGCTTCGCGTCCCACACGTAGCTGCCGTAGTTGCCTTCCAGGTTGCGCTCCGTCTCGTGGGCACGTTGGTAGGAGTCGATCACTGCCCGCCAGCCGTCGACCAGACCCTTGCTGACCGTCCGGGTCGTGGACCGGAGCGTGGCCGGGCCGGTGATGACCTTCGTGACCACGAACCGCTCGAACCTCTTGCGTCCGCCGCCCGCCGGAAAGGTGCTGCCGGTGGCGTGCAGCCGGCCCCGGACCCGCACCAGCGGATGGTCGGTGACGACCAGTCCGGTGTTGCGGCTGTTGCGCCCCCGCCTGGCCGCCTCTGCGGCTCGCTGTCTCGCCCTGTCGCGTTCGTCCCTGCGGTCCGCGTCGCGACGCAGCCGTGCCGTCGACTCGTCGCACAGTCGACCTGGTCGGGCGTACATCGCGACCCGCCATAGCGGAAAGACACCGAGCATGGCGAAGTAGATCCACGCCTCGAACTCGGGGCTGCGCGCCGATGCCTGTTCACCGGCGGCACCATGGCCGACGCGGCCGCTGCACCCGCCGGTGCACTCGCACGGCAGCTCCCGGGGCACCCACACGGCGGTCTGTACCGGTTTTTTCAGCTGTTCGCCCTGCCAGTCCCGGGGATCCAGGGAGGTGACCAGACGTACCTCGGCGCCGCCGTCGCTGTTGACCTTCGTCACCACAGCAGGCCGTGCCCGCAGCGCGTGATCGGTGGTCGCCCGGATCGCCAACTGCTGGTCGTGGCCGGTGAACACGCCGAACCGGGAGTTGGTGATCGCCTCGTACGCCGACCGCAGCGCACCCTTGACCGCCGAGCCGGCCAGCTGAGGGCGGCCGGCGTGGTCGACCCGTACCGGCAGCGGCGCGTCGGGGCGGTCGCCGTCGGCCGCGCGCCGCCCGTGGTCCGGGATCAACATCGGGGTACGGGTGGTGACCCGCATCCCGATCGTGCCGGTCCACCGGTCCAGGTCGTAGCGGTCGTGGCCGGCGGGCGGCGCGTCGGCCAACTCCGTCGGCAGGTTCTCGCGGTCCGGGATGGACACGAAGCCGTACGGATTGAGGAAGTGCCCATCCGTATCGTCCAACTTGATCGGACCGGCCGCGTCGATCGGCAGGTGCTGGTCACTCATCGGGCTTTTCCTCCTGGTCCGCGTTGGGGTGTGGGCTGGCGGTCAGCCCGACGAGTCGTTCGTCGACCACGGCGACGTTGCCGTGCCGGTCCTGTTCGACGTACTCGACGACCCGCAGCCACACGAGATGGCCGTCGGCGGGAGCCGGGCCGTCGACCGGGACGTGCAGCACCCCGATCCGGGCGTCGTGCAGCGCCACCCAGCCCGCCCCGGGAGCCGGGTCGACGACCGTGCCCCACAGCAGCCGCCGGTCTTCCGCCAGCCCGCCGCCGCCGACACCGGTCGCGGAGCCGGACCCGGCGGAGACGTGCCGCCAGCGCAGCTCCTCGGCGGCGGTGAACGCCCGCAGCTCGAACACCCCGGTCAGGTCCAGGGCCGCCCCGTCCGGGCCGGTCGGCACCCCGTCGACGCCGAACCGGAACCAGCGGACGTCGGCCGGCCGGTAGCAGAACCCGACACCCGCCGTACCGCCGCTGGCGAAGTCTCGCAGGGCCGGGCCGACCGGGCCGTGCCCCCGGTCGACGACGACCCGTCCAGTGGTGCTCATGCGTGCCCTCCTGCCGTCGCCAGCCGCGCCGCCGTCCGCCGCGCCGTGGCCTGCCATGCCGCCGTCAACGGCGCGGTCACCTCGTCGTCGGTCAGCACGTCGGCCAACGACCGGCCGTCCAGTGTGGTGCACCAGCCGGACCGTGGGCCGGCCCGCAACGTCACCGCGGCCGGGTCGACCCGGACCCCGCCCGCGCCACGGGTGGTGCCGTGGCCGAAGCCGATCCAGCCGTCGCAGAGGTCCCGCAGCACCAGCAGCAGCAACGCCAGCGCCGCCCGCCGGTCGTCGTCGGCGCTGGCGGTGGCGTGGGCGCTGGTCGTCGTCGGATCCTGGTCGAGCCGGTCCATCGCCAGGTCGAGCGTGATCGGCTGCCACGCGCCCGCGTCGGTGGCATGCGGCTGGACCGTCGCGAACAGCAACGACTCGGCCGCGCCGCCGGTCCAGCGGTCCACCGCCACGTGATGGGCGATGGTGAACCGGATTCCGTCGACGGAGTCGTTGAGTTCGTCGACCGCGCGTTGCAGCGTGCCCAACGCGGCCCGTACCTGATCGGCCGTGCGTCCCGGCCCGTCGCCGGGCGGCTCGGCCCCATCGTGGTCGACGGTGTCGGCGAGGCGTCGCTGCAGCAGGCGTACCGCCTCCCACTGTGCCGTCGGCAGGGCGGCGGTGCTGACACAGGTCGCGACCCGCAGGGCACCCCGGCGGCCGGCCGGCAGCGTCGGATCGTCGCCGTCGCGGGCGGCGGCGGTGCCGAACAGCGCCGCCACCGGCCCCAGCCCGTCGGCCCGCATCTGGTCGAGGAACTTCTCCGGGGTGCAGGCACCGGTCACGGTACGGGCGATCCGTTCGGCGTGGCTGCGCAGCACCCCCTTGATCGAGCTGCCCGGCAGCTCCAGCCGGGTGTGCTCACCGTCGTGTCCGGTCAGCGGAAACGCGCTGACCACGTCGCCGTCCGAGCTGACCTGCACCGCCAGCGGTCCGTGCGGACGCCACGGTACGACGATCCGCAGCACCCCGGGCGGCACCTCGTCCGGGTCGGCGGCCGGCAGGTCGACCGGCTCGCCGCCGGTACGCAGCGCGGCGAGCATCCCGGCCCGGCTGGCGAGGTCCGATTCCCGCAGTACGGCGTCGGTCAACCGGACCAGACCGAGCCCACGGGTGACGGCCGCGCCGACGCTGATCCCCGGACCGCGTAGCCGGGCCGCGACCGCGCCGACGAGGTCCTCCGCCGTGGCGGCGTCGGCGCCCTCCGGCGCGTCGACCACCATCCGGAACGCGAACCGGGTGCCGGCGGCCAGCACCTCGCGGCTGAACAGATGCCCCCGGGCGGCCACCCCGTGCACCCGGTCGATCGACACGTGGTCGCGCACCTCGACGTACGGCGTGCCGACGGCGCAGGCGTCGTCGACCCGTACCCAGGAGGCTTCTCCGCCGGTGCCGTCGCGCTCCGGCGGCAACCCCCACAACCGGTGGTCGGGTACGCCGTCGGCGCGCAGCGCGGACCGGATCACCCCGGCCAGCGCGGTGCCCGGCAGCAGCGGCCGGCCCGCGCCGTCGCGGGCCTGGACCAGCTGCGCCGGCCCGGCGTCCAGGCCGCCGATGTGCAGCGGCGCCTGCGCCACCAGGGAGCCGGTCAGCTCCCAGCGCCTGATCACCCGGCGACTCATGCCGGCACCTCCTCAGGGTGGTGGTTGGCGGCGGGACTGTCCTGCCCCCGGGTGCTGCGGCGCCGCTCGACAGCGGCCCGGACCACCTCGGCGAGCAGCCAGCCGGCCGCCGGTCGGTGCAGTTCGTCGGCGACACCGGTCGGCGGGCGGACCCCCAGATGCGACCAGAGCACCTCGTCGCCGGAGGCCAACCGGTCCAGCAGGTCGAGCCGATCGACGCCCCAGGACTCCCGGCGCGCCCGGTTGCGGCGGGTCGCCGCGATCCAGCCCCGCACCTGGGCCGGGTCGTCGCCTGCGGTGAGCCGGTCGGCGAGGGTACGCAGCGCGCCGAGCTGCGCCATCGACACGTCCGGCGGCACCAGCAGGTCGCGCAGCGCGTCGTCGGCCACCCGTACCGCTGCGGTCCGGTGCAGCTCCCGCCGCCAGCCCCGGCGGACCAGCTCGGTGACCAGCGCCGGCGTGGCACCAGTGCGCCCGGCGGGCGTCTGCGGGCCGGCGGACCGGGACACCGCTGCCGGCTCCGCTGCCGGCTCCGCTGCCGGCTCCGTCGCCACCGCGACGGTCGTCCGGTCGAGCAGTACGGGTTGCAGCGCCAACCGGCCGTAGCCCTCGGCCGTGCGATCCCCGATCCCGGTCGCCTCGACGCGGTGCAACGCCTCCTCGTCGGGGACACCGATCATGTCGAACCGGACGACGCTGCCGGCGGCCAGCCCGGTCAGCGACGGGCGCGGCATCGACCAGCGGCGCTGCCACGACTCGACCCGGCGGGTGGTGAGGAAACCCGCCGGCAGGCGGTCGGGGCTGTCGTCGGGCAACGTCAGGTCCACCCGCAGTGCTTCGGCGAGCGTGGCCGCCAGTGCCTGCGGGTCGGTCACCGGCTCACCGGCCGGCCCCCGCAGCAACAGGTCCGACAGCAGCCAGACGACCAGCTGCCGACTGTCGGTCACGGTGCCCCGCGCGGCCAGGGCGGGCGTGCCCGGGGCGAGTACGTCGACCCTGACCCGCCCGTAGTCGTCCTTGCGGGACCGCCCGATCGCGTGTTCCCCGTCCAGCCAGTCGGTGTCCAGGTCGGCGTCGGCCGGCAGCCACAACTCGCAGCGCAGCGCCGTGCCGGCGGCGATCGCCTCGTAGACGAACAGTCCGCCGGAGTCCTCGGTCGGCCGTTGCGGCCCGTCGTCGACGACGGCGTGCGCCTGCGTCACCAGGTCCACTTCGGCGATGCGGATGCCGCCGGCACCGTCGGCGACGCAGAAGCCGACCATCGGCCGCAACCGCTGGCTGTCGTCGGCGCGTGGGGTGAGCAGGTTGACCAGCTGCTGATCCTGGTCGGTGTCCTTGGGCCGGTGCAGGGCGCGCGGCAGCGGCAGCGACCGCTCGCCGGCGATCTCGACGGTGGCGTTGGTGACCACCGCCCGCCCGCCGGTGATCAGCTCGGTCGCCTGCTCACCGAGTGCCTTCGCCACCATCGGCAGCAGCGACGTGCCCGGCACGAACCGTTCGGTCAGCACCATGTTGCCGAGCACGCCCCGGGCCACCAGCAGCGGAGTCAGCGTGGTGATCCGCAGATCGTGCCGGTGCACCGGCGGGTCGGACATCCGGGCGCCCAGGGTCGCGCCAGCCGGGTCGGCGACAGCCGACGGCACCACCTCGGCCGGGGACCGGGCCTGGTCGACCCGCTCCAGCAGCGCCCCCAGCCGACGACCGACCTGCTCACCGGCTACGTCCGTACCAGCTGGTTCGGTGCCGGCTGCGTCGTCACGTGCTGCGTCTTCACCTGCCGCTTCGTCGCCGGCGATGGTCACCCGGCAGCGGCCGGCACCCCGGCGACGCTTGCCGCCGATCGCGTCGACCAGCCGGGCCGCGGCCCGCAACAGCAGCTCCGCCTCCCACGGCACCGGCGCGCCGACGGCGAGCCCAGGAAAGGTCAGCTGCCAGTCGGCGGTCACCGTCAACCCGACCGCCGCCCGCTCCTCGACGCGCAACGTGTCGTCGGCGGCGGTGTGCCGGTCGACGTCGATCTGCACCCCGGGGCGCAGCAGCACGGCCGCCTCCCGGGCCAGCACCCGGCTGCGTTCGTCGAGCGCGGCGATCGCCGCCCGGACCGGGCCGGGCAGGTGCAGCGGCCGGCCCTGCAGGGCCGCCGGGACCGGGCTGGTGCGTGGCTGCGGCCGGAACTGCCCGCCGGGGTCGAGGCGTTGTCGCGACGACGCGCCCGGCTGGCTGCCGAACACCGCCTCCACCCAGGCGTACCAGATGCCGTCGGCCGCGCCGTCGGCCAGGCCGACGGCGACGGTCTCGGCCGCGTCGCGCAGTACCGCCGTGAGTGCCTTGCCGCGCAGCATCGGCAACCCGTCGGCGTCGCGCTGCACCTCGCGGTCCACCGCGCCGTGCCGGGCCGTGCCGGTGCCGCACGCCCAGTCACTGAGGAACACCACCGTGACCGTGAACGGGCGGCCGTTGCGCAGACCGGCGCCGGTGTCGTTGATCGGGTCCGGGCCGCTCATCAGGCCGCCACCTCCTGCCGGGTCTGCGGCGAGCTGTTGCCGAGGCGGCCGGACTCCCGGCCGGCGTGCGGTGCGGTGCCGGCCGCCATGTCGATCAGGTCGACGGCGCCGAGGATCCGGCTGAACGAGACCGGGCGATCCGCCGACGGCTCCGCGACCAGCAGGTTTTCATCCAGAAAGGAGCGGGCTGCGGCCGGGTCGGCCGCCCAGACGCCGACCTGGTCGCTGGCCCGGACCGCTTCGGTACGGCCGGCGAGCAGCGCCTGGCGCAACCGGTGCAGGGCACCACGGGCCAGTACGGGCGGGTCGTCCTCGCCACCCAGCGCCTCGAGCACCTTCCGCAGCCGGGTGACGTCGTGCGCGTCAGCCCAGCCGCCGGGCTGCGGCGCACCGATCACCACCGGGCCGGGCCACAGCCGCGACTCAGCCACGCCGCCGTCGCCATCTGGCACGGTCAGCGGTGCCCGGATCCGGGCCAGACTCTGCCCGACCGAGTCGTGCAGCACATGGAAGTCCAGCGCGCCGCAGCGCTCGTCGACCCGCTTGATCTGCTTGGCGGAGCCGCACAACTGTTCAGCCAGACCGTACGCCTCGCTGAACGGGTAGTGCGGTTTGACGTACGCGATCCCGGCGCACGCGGTCAGCCCCGGGTGGCCGACGTCGGCCAGTACCCGGGAGATGGCCTCGTGCCCGGCGGCCGTCTCGGCGAACTTCGCCACGAAGGTCGCGGTCACCTCGAACGCCGGCCGGGCGTCCATCACCACGGTCACGTCGTCGCCGCCGACGACCAGCGGCAGCAGCCAGCCGGTCCGGTCGGTGACCTGCGCGACGGCGTACCGCAGGGCGGCGACCGTCACCTCGTCGAGCGCCCGGCTGAAGGCACCCAGGTTGGCCAGGAACTCCTCGCCGGCGTAGGAGTCGGCGATGCTGCGGAACACGCCGCCGATGCCGTTGCCGTCGGCGTGCATCACCGCCACCCAACCCGCGTGACTCACCCCGTCGGCCAGCTTGGTGGCGTCGACGACCGCCTCGTTGCCGAGCTTTCCGGCCATCCGGTCCCGGCCGGCGTCGCGTCGCCGCCAGGCCGCGTCCACACTGGCCGCCCTCGGGTACGGGGTGCCGCCCTCCTCGCCCATCGCGGTCGACGGCTGCCCCGAGTAGTGACAGGGCCGGGTGAACGGCAGCGTCGGGTGCCGCAGCAGCGGCGACGGTCGGCGGCTGCGCCACGCCGCCTGCCGCTGGTACGCCCGGGTCAGCGCCGGGCTCAGGTCGGCGTCGTCGGTGACCGGATCCGGGTCGACGGTGCCCCAGATTTCCAGGCCAGGTGCGTCATCGAGAGCCCGACGGGTGACCGCCTGCACGACCGCCCTGCCGGTGTGCGCGTCGGCGGCCAGCAGCAGCGCCTTGCCGGAGGCGGCCACAACTATCTCGACGACCGGTTCCGGACATCCTTCGTTGATCTTGTCGACGGCATCTTTCACCCACCCGGTGCCAGCCTGGAAGATCAATTCGCTGGCACCGACGTTCACCGCTTGTTTGTTGCTGGCGAACACGTACGCCTGATTGGCGCCGGTCTCTATCACCACCCAGTGCCGGCGCTTACCGCTCGCTGGAGACTGGCTGCTCATCGGTTCCCCTCTGTCGTCGCGGCGTCTGCATCAGACACCGGCGGACAGGTGAACCCGGTATACCGGTCCACCGCTGCGTCGAAGGGCAGCCGGCAAACATATCCGATGCGGCCGCCCGAGCGCAGTGGACCCTCAGCCGAATTTCGGACAGTCGTCCGGCGACGGCGATATCCAACCGGGGCCGGGATGCCAGTAGTGATCTACTTCGGCTGATCGACTCGACACGCCGAGCCGCCGTTCGAGAGCGCGAAGTGGATCACGACGCCGTCGATTCGGCGACGGCTGGTGACGGCACCGGCACCGGGATCGGTGCCCGGGCCGGATACGTTCCCCACGGTTCGACCAGGTACGGGGTGAGAAAGGCCAGCAGCAGACCGAGCGCGACCCCACCGGGCAGATAGCCGATCGGGTCGTAGCTCTGCTGGTACTCCAGCCAGGGAATCAGTTGGCCGACCCCGAGCGCGAAGACCACGCCGCAGATCAGGGCCACGTATCCGGCGGTCAACAGCACCACGCCGAGCCCAATGCCAGCGCCGACGCGGCGTGCTCTTGTGACACGGCCCGCCTTCGGCGTGCGACCTACTCGTGGGGCGCGGATCGCGACGATGGTCAGCGCGGCGGCCGGCACTGCCAGCGCCGGCGCCACGGCCAGCAGGACGTAGCTGACCGGCGACGCCGTCGTGGCGCCGCTGAACAGCGCCGTACTGAACACGGCCGCGCCGGCGCCGACGGTGAGCGACCAGGCCGCCGCGGTGGTCTCGGGCAGCGTCCTGATCGGGGTCCGCGCCGAGGACGCGGTCACCGCGGCACTGGCGACGACCGCCAGTACGGTCGACAGACCGACGGTCACGGTCAGCGCCACCACCGGGACCGGTGGCCCGTCGCTGAGAAAGACGCCGTAGAGGTAGTTTCCCGGGACCAGGAACGCGGCCAGCACGGCGAGCCGCGCGGTCAGCAGCCTGTCGCGTTCCGGGGTGCGTCGACGGGTGGGGGCGAGGCGATCGGTCGCCCACCACGCCGCGATCGTGAGCAGCAGCGCCCCGGCGGCCAGCCAGGGCAGCGCGACCGGGGTGTGCCAACCGGACCGGACCACCCCGACGGTGGCGGCGAGCAGCACGACCGGGCTGGCCAGCGCGGGCAGCAGCGAGGCGCGCCGGTACGCGGCGGCGGCCGCCAGACACACCGCGACGCAGCAGATGGCGTACATCTGCAGATCCTGCATCCAGACCCGGCCGGTCGAGGTGTCCCACTCGGCCCAGCCGGCCGGCGCCGCGTCGGTGTGCGGCCATGGCGTCTGCAGCCCGATGTTCGGGGCCAGGTAGGCGAGGGCCACCGCCCAGCCGATCGCCGCGCCCGCCGCGCCGCCCCAGGCGAGGATCTCCCGCCAGGACCGGCGCAGCGGGCCGGACTCCGGCTGACCGCGAACGACCTCCGGCCAGATCGGGTCGGGCCGGCTCGCCGGGATCCGGACGGCCACCCAGCGTGCCACGGCGAAACAGAACGCGTTCGTGGCGAGGGTGGCGACCGCGACGACCGGTGTGGGCAGCGTCGTCCACCAGCCGTACGGGGTGAACAGGTAGGCGACGATCAGTCCGCCACCGATGACCGGCACCGTCGCCACCAGCAGGCGTGGGGCCGGGGTCGGACGTGGTCGCGGCGGCGTCGGCGGTCGTGGCCGGACCGCCCGCACCGTGTACGCCAGGGACAGCGCGACGGTGCCGAGCAGGATTCCCGGCGGGATCGGCAACGGTGTCTGCGCTCCGGCCGGCCCGGCGACGAGCACGGTCGCGGTCAGTGTGATGGCGGCGGTGCCCGGTACGGCGGCGGCGAGCGCCCACCGGGTGGCGCGGCGGGCGAGGGTCGCCACCAGGATGGTCAACGGGATCAGCGTCCCGGCGATGACGGCGGGCCCGCGACGGTGCCTGCCGGACCGGTGACAGCGACAGTGAACGTCGGTCCGGTGACGGCGATCGCCAGGTGGCGTACGGCCGATTCGGCGACGACCAGCCCGGCCAGCACCGGGACCGTCGCGGCGACGCACACGGCCGGCTGACTGGTGCTCCCCGCCGTCGGCGCATCCGGTCGGCGAGCAGTACGCCGCAGCCGATCCCGGCGGCGACGTGCCCGGCGCGGTGGAGCAGGGTCAGGACCGACGGCAGGTCGTCGCCGGTGCTGGTGGCCATCCACAGTGGTCCGTTGGCGAGGATGGTCAGGATGGCCGCCGCCAGCGGGGCGAGGAACAGTGCGACGACGTGCAGCGCGGTCCGCTCGACTCGGTCGACCGGGACCGCGCTGACGGAGTCGATCCCGGATCGCCTGGCGCAGACGAGGCTGGCCGCGAACCGGACCTGCCGCCAGGCGCGCACCGGCACGGGAACTCCCGGTTCGTGACCGAGCATGTACGACTCGGCGAGCCATTCGCGGATCAGTTCGTCGCGGTCGGCGGCCGGCCAGCGGCGGGCCGCGACGACGAACGCCCGGTGGACCAGCCGGCTCAGCATGCTGGTCACGCGGGTTCGGGGGAGACGGTGCCGGGTCGGCCGGTGGCCGGGTCGGCGTGCCCGGGGGCGTGCGGGCGCAGCGCGGCGTAGAGCGCGGCCAACTCGGTGCGGGCGGCGACCAGGCCGTCCGGGGTGAGCTGGTAGTAGCGCCGGGCCGGGCGGCCTTCGGCCACTGGGTCGATCTGCTCCCACTGGGCGTGCACCCAGCCAGCGGCCAGCAGCCGGTTGAGGATCGGGTAGAGGGTGCCGCTGGGCTGCCCGGTGGTCCGCATCAGCTCCAGGCCGTAACGGCCGGTGCCGGGGTCGTCGAGCAGCGCCGCCAGCACCCGGGCCACCCCGGTGGTGATCTGGACCGGTCGCGTCATGTCGGCAGCATACTCGGACCTCTACATAGGGGCCAGGTCCCGCCGCCGACCGATGTGTCGCTGGCGGATATCCGGTTGCCGGCGGCTGAGACGCTATCCGGAGACAGAGACACCGTCGGCGGAAAAGGCCAGCCGCACCAGCAGCCAAGCGCCGACCGCCAGCGGAGCCAGCAACAGTGTGACGAGGATGGCGCCGTAGAGTGCTCGGACCGGCCGGCTGGCTACCGGCCTGGCGTCCGCTGGGTCGTCCTCGGGCATGGTGCGTCGCTTGCGGAGCGCACCGACCGCCGCAGCGAGCCCGGTCGCGAGCAGCGCGCCGACGCAGCCGAGCAGGATGGCCCACGGTGCCCCGAACATCGTGGTGACCATGATGCTTCGCCCGATGATCGGCAGACACTCGACCGACCGACCGGTACCGCAGATGCCCGCGATGATCGGCACCGCTGACAGGAGCACCCCGCCGGAGGTCGTCAGCGTCGCGGCCAGCAACGCCAGCGGGAACCGCCCGACGGATCCGACCACCAAGCCGGCGACCAGCGCGGTCACCGCAGCGGAGCCGGCGATCAGGTAGCCGGTGACCAGCTGCAGGTAGGTGCCGGCACCGACGATGTTCACCCCGTCCGCTGGGCCGCCTCGTGCCCGCACCAACAGGGCCAGCAGCGTCGCGGCGGCCAGGAACGCCGCCGTGCCGCCGATGCCGGTCCAGACGGCCCGTGCGAGCCGTGGCCGGCGTGGCCGCGCCGGCCGGGCACCCGAGGCACCCAGCCCGGCGGTCTGCCACCAGCGGGGCGTGTCGGCCGGCGGGCGCAGCAACGCCAGGACGGTGACCGCCACGCTCGGTGCCGCCAGCAGCAGCGCCGAACCCGGAATCGCCGCGATCGCCACCATCGGCAGGGACGCTCGCATCGCCCACGACCGTGCCGGCGGCGACCACTCGGCGGTCCAGGCCAGGTCGGGGTTGACAACTAGGAAATCGACGACGGTTGCCATCAGAGGGCTGTCGTGCATGCCGTACCACGACACGTGGTACGGGTAGAGCGCGATCGCCGCTACCAGCGTCGTCAGCAGCACTCCCCACCGTGGCGTCCAGTCGACCATGCCGGTGAACAGCTGCGCGGCCTGTCGTACCCACAGCACGACGACCAGCATCATGCCGACCAGCGCACCAGCCGAGATCCAGCGCGCCCATCCGGTGGCACCGACGGAGTCGAACAAACCCCAGCTGCCCACGCTGCCGTGGTAGATAGCGAACGGCTCCCCGGCCAGGACCCCGGCGGCCAACGCACCGGCCAGCACCGGCGGCGCCAGCCACGGTCGTCGGACTCCGGACAGCAGCTGCTGGCGCAGCACGGCATGCCAGCCGATCACGGCGGCGATCCCGGCTAGTAGCAACGCGCCTGTGAAGTGGGTGAGCAGACTCAGCGTCGGATAGGCCAGGAAGAACGCAGTGGAATCACCGGAGAACACGAGGGCGAGTTGCACCAGCATCTCGTTGTAGCTGGACTGCAGCAGCGCGACGGCGAAACTGACGCAGACGGCCACGACGAGGCCGGTGGCCGGCAGCCGGGTCGGATCCAGCAGCAACTGGGCCCGCTGCCGGGCGGGTGGATGGCTGCTCAGCCACCACCACCGGGACTGGCGCTGCTGCTCCTCCTCCATCAACTTTCGCAAGGGGGTCGGGTCGCCGATCGCGGCCGATGCAATGTCGGCGTGCGTCTCGCGTATCCGCAGGATCGACTGACTGCTCAGCATTATCACCATCAGTACAGCGATAGACAGGAATCGCTCTAGCAGTGGGGTGTCCGGATGCATGGGGGCCGGCCACCACCCGTCGGCGTCGCCGAATCCGAGCGGCAGCAGCCGGAACACCAGATACGGGGCGACGGCGAGCAGCAGGAACGACCACCAGGTGGTCTGGGTGAGGTAGGTGTAGCGGATGTCGCGGTTGCGCAGGTGCGCCAGCTCGTGCAGCACCACGGCGTCGAACCGGCCGCGTCGAGCCGGATCGGTGAAGTCCCCGACCACGGCCGGATGCAGCGCTATTCGGCAGTGTCGCTGGGTGCCGAACGCGTGTGCCTGATCCTGGGCGTACGGGTCGAGCCAGAAGGTCGGTGCCCGGGTCAGGCCGGTACGGGTGACCAGCGTGTCGAGGTGGGCGACGAGCCCTTCCGGTGCCTCGGGCCCGAGTGGACGCAGTCCGCGTCGTCGGATCCGCCACCGGGGCAGAGCCAGGTAGCCGGCGACGGCGGCGGCTGCTACGACGACGATCCCGACCATCGCCCAGCTCGACGCGGCGGCGGCGTCGTCACGCAGGCATCCGGCGATTCGTTCCATGATCGGCCGGTACGCCGGCAGCGGCTCCGCGATCTGCCAGACGTTGCCGAGCTGCGTCAACTCTGCTGAGCAACCCTGATACGGGCTGTCCGGACCGAGGCGGTCCAACCACAGTCTGGTGTAGATGATGCTGGTGGTGGCGAGCACCATGCCGGCCAGGACGGCGTAGCGGACCGACGTGTCCGAGGGCAGGAGCGTGGCGCCGCTGAGCAGGGCCCGCAGCCGTCGTCGGTCCGGATCGGCACCGTCCTGCGGCCCGGCCGACGGCGGCGCCGCCGTGATGCTCACGTGCCGGTCGCCTTGCGGTACGCGGCCTCGGTCGCCGTACCAGCCAGCTTCGCGTCACCCGGCATCGGTCCGGTGTGGAAGACGACGATGAGCAGGTCGGCGACGCGGATGGCGTAGTGGTGAAGGACGACGAGCGGTTGCTGGTTGAGGGACACGGTGAACTTCAGCCCCACCTGTTCGTCGCCGACCGGTGGTGGGTCGGCGGTGGTGACCGATACTTCTGTCGAGAGGCCGCCGTACTCGGCCGGGAAGGTGCCGCACACGGCCGGCACCTCGGCCAGCTCGGCCATCGCCGCTCGGGCGTCGTCCACAGTAAGCATCTGCTGGAGCGATTCGCTGACGAAGGTGCCGGACTCGCCGGCGAAGTCGGCCCGGGCCTCGGCGGCGGGCTCGGTGGATCCGCCCATCGCCTGGCAGCCGGTGTCCAGGCCGCCGCTGGCGTCGTCAAGATCGGTGGTCGGGTTGAGACCGTCCGGCAGGTCGGCTGTGGTGAGCAGCAACGACTGCAGTTGCGGATCGCCGGATCCGGCACCAGCGCTGGTGCCGGATCCGGGGGTCGGCCCGGTGTCCGGTGTCCGGTCCTGGTCGGCGGTGCAGCCGACGAGGAGGGCAAGCATGGTCGCGGTGGTGACGAGACATGCGGTGAGTCGGCTGCTGCCGGACGGCACCATCCGGCCGGTCATCTCGTCGGTGGCCCGGGTGATCACTGCTGTCCCTGCGGGGTGTGGGAGCCGGCCGGGTCGGCAGGCGTCGTCGGCGTGGTGTCCGTCGGTAGCGGGACGGTGAGCAGGGCGAGCACCATCGCGTCAGCGAGCCGCTCAGCCTTGTTCGCGTCGATCTTGGCCTGAGCGAGCCGGGCCAGCACGATTCGTCGGGCTTCGGCGGCGTCTGCCTGACGCAGGGCGAACGCCACTTCCCGGTCCGTACGGGTGTCGGTGAGCGTGGCGGTCCTGCGGCGGAAAAGCCGCCGCAGCCAGCTTCGGAACCGCTCGAATCCGCTGCTGGTGGCCTTCCCGATCAGCTCGCCGACCATCTTGTCGGCCACCCAGATCACGATGCCGATCATTAGAACGTCGTCGAGTGGTGGCATCCCGAAGCCGAGTGGGTCCTTCCGGCGTCGCCGCCGGGACATCACCCGCTGCGGATCGGAAAGGTAGACGTCTGCCAGCGAAGGGAACAGTTGTTCCTGTTCTGGTGCGACCTCGGCGATCGTGCGGCCGGCGAGGTAGCGGACCAGTTCGGGATGTGCGCTTCGGCGCTGCGGCGCTTGCGAACGGACCACCGCTATCGCGATGGCCACGGCTGCCATGGCGGCCAAGATGATCAATGCGCCAGTGACGATTTCGTCCATACGTCAACTGTATGCATGGCGCGTCAACCGACGAACGCGAACAGTTTTCGTCAGCACCCCGATCCGACGAGATGATGGAAATTCCACGGAGCTTGGTCGATGTCCAGGAGAAATACGGTTGCCGGCGGCTGGGACGATCATCCGGTGCCGCACCCCACCGCCGAACTGCTCGCAACCCTCGACCCGCTGACCCACCGGGCCCGGATGTCCGCACTGGCCGGGCACGCCCGCCGGCTGGCCGGCACCGGGAACCTGCCCGCCGTACTCGCCGAGCTGGCGCGCGGTGACGCCTACCAGCGGTTCCTCGGCCTCACCATGGCGGTGATCGTCGACGACCGGGCGGTGGTCCGGGCCGGGTTCGTCGACCCGGACCGCCGGCTGCGGGCGGTCGCGGTCACCGCGTACCTGCGCTCCAGCTGGGCCGACCCCGCCGAGGTGGCGGCGCTGCTGCACGATGCCCCGGCCGACCTGCGGCGCACCGCGTACCGGACGCTGCGGGCGGCCCGCCGCGCCGACCTCGCCGACGCGCTGATCGACCCGGTCCGCGCCCGGTACGGCGACGGCGAAGCCGCGGTCCTGCTGCCCGCCTGCGGCGCGGACACCGTCGCCCGGCTGCTGCCAGAGCTGTCGTACGCCATCGCCAACGGCACCGCGCTGGCCCGCCGGCACCCCACCGTGCTGCTCGACTTCGCGCAGACGCAACTCGCCGCCCGGTCCGGTGCCGCCCGCGACGACTGGTGGCACGACTGGGACGACGCCGTGCTGCACACCGCGCAGCGGCATCCGACGCGGGTGTTCGACCTGCTGGAGCGGTACGCCCCGACGACCAGCCTGCCCGGCGCGACGACCGCGTACGGCGTACTGGCCGGCGCGGATCCGGCCCGGACCCTGCGGCTGCTCACCGCCCCGGCGCGGGCCGGCTGGCTGCGCGGCCGGCCGTTGCCGTCCGGCCTGCTGTACCGGCTGCGCGACGCCGACCTGACCGACCTGGTGCCGCTCGGGGTACGGCTGCGCGGCACCGACCGTGCCTTCGCCCGGCTGCTCGCCGCGCTGGCCCCGGCCCGTCGGGGCGAGCTGTACGACGCGGTGACGGCCGATGTGGACACCGCCGACGTGCTGCTGTCGGAGCAACTGTTGACCGTGCTGCCCCGCCACTGGCAGCACCGGGAGGTCCGCCGGATACTCGACCTGGACCGGGTCCGGGCCAGCGAGGACTGGACGCTGACGTACACCGCGTTCCTGCCCTGGGCCGTGGCGGAGTCGGCGCTGGTCACGGCGGCCCGGCGCGCGGACGCCACCGCCCGGGGCACCGGCTACGCGCTGCTGCTGGACGCCGCCGGGCGCAGTGGCGACCCGGCGGCCGTCGTCGCCGCCGTCGAACAGCTGCGCCGGCTGCGCAACGACCAGGACCCGGTACGGGCCCGCGCGTTCACCGCGCTGTCGCAGGTCGTCGGCCTGCTCACCCCAGCAACGGTGCCGGCGCTGACCGACGTCGTCACCCAGGCGGTGGCTGCCCGGGACACCTCGTCGGCCAGCCTGACCGCGATCGGCGACGTGGCCGGGCAGGTGCTGCGCCGGCACGCGGCCGACCCGGCGCTGGTCGGCTGGGCGATGCAGACCTTCGACACGCTGTACGACGGCCGGCAACTGCCGTTCCTCGGCCGGCTCGACCAGGTGCTGCGCCGGGGCCAGGAGCACGACCTGTTCACCCGGATCGCACCGTGGATCGAGGGCGCGGCGGCCCGGGACCGGTACGAGCCGCTGTTCGCCGTCGCCTGGTCGCTCGGTCGGCGCGCCTGGCGGCTGCCGCACCTGCAGCGGCTGCTGCGCCGGGCGATCCACCCCGGCGTGGTGTCGTCGGTGTTCCGCCGGGCGGTGACGCTGTGGCTGGCCGACCCGGCGACCCGGGCCGACCGGGTCGGCGAGGTGCTCGCCGTCGATGCGTCCACGGTGGAGGTTCACGAGGTGTGGCAGGCGATCTGCACCCGCCGCACCGACCTGCTCGACGAGGTGTTCACCACGCCGCCCGGTAAGCGGACCGGCAAGTTCCTCTCCGCCGGTGCCCGCTGGGTGCCCGGCCCGGCGCACCGGGTCGCCCGGTGGCTGCCCCGCCACCAGCAGGCGTACGCCGACCTGCTGGCGTCGATCGCCGCCGACCGGAGCATGGCCAAACATCATCGGGTACGGGCGATCAGCTCCGCCGCCCCGGTGCCCGGTGCCGGCCGGGCGGTCGTCACCCGGTATCTCGACGCGGCGGACGTCACCCTCGCCGAGGCGGCGCTGGCCGCGCTGGCCTGGACCGACCGGCCGGACGAGGCGCTGCCGGTGCTGCTGCGGCACGTCGACGACGACCGGGCCCGGGTCGCCGTCTACGCGGCCGGCCATACCGCCCGGCTCGTGGCACCGTCGACGCTGGTCGCCACCCTGACCGACGTGGCCCTCGGCACCGGCAAGGTGACCAGCCGCAAGCAGGCGCTGCGGCTGCTCGCCCGGTACGGCCCGCCGGAGGCGTTCGACGTGGTCAGCGCGGCGTACCGGCGGGTGGACCAGCACCCCGACGTGCGGGCCGCCGCGGTCGCCGCCGCCCGGCAGCGGCCCGACGTGCCGGCCAGCTGGGCGATCCTGGCCGGGGCGGCTGGTGTCGGCCGGCCCGATTCGGCGGCGCCGTCGCGGGGCGAGGTGTCGGCACTGCTGGACGCGGCACCGTCGACGATCGCCGAGTCGGACCGTCCTCGGTACGCCGCCCTGGTCGTGGCCGCCACCGGCAACCCTGATCCGGAAGCGGCCCGGCTGGCCTGGGTGGCGTTGCCGGTCTGGGCCCGCTGGGCACCCGACCTGACCGGGTTGACCGTCACCGCCCTGACCGACCTGGACGACCCGTACCGGTGGGCGTCGGCGATGCAGGTGGTGATCCGGCTGCTCGACGGAGCGACAGCGGCAGCCGACGGATCACCGCAGGCGGGCGACCGGTCGCCGTTGGTGGTCGCGGTGGCCGCGCTGGCCCGGCTGGACCGCGTCGACGACCGACCGGGTGACCCGGCGGGGGACCGGCCGGCCCGGCGCCGCCTCGACCGGATCGTCGACGCGGCGGCGCGCTGGTGCCGCGACGCCGACCCGCAGACCGACCGGACGGCGGTGCGGGCCGCCGCGCGTACCCTCGCCGGTTTTGCTGATTTGACCCCGCAGGCGGCCCGGCTGCTCACCCACCTGGTGCCGCTGGCCGCACCGACCGCGACCCCGGTCGTCGCCGAGTTGGCCGCGCTCGCCGATCTGGTCGCCGACCGTCCGGTGCTCGCCGGCCGGCTCGCCGAGACGTTGACCGACCAGGTCCGCCGCGCCGAGGGCAGCTGGGAGCCGGCGGTGCTGACCGCCGTCGTCGGGGCGCTCGCCGACCGGGACGACCTGGCGGCCGGCCTGTTCGCGGTGGCGCTGGCCCGGGCCGGTGACCGGTACGGCTGGTCGCCGCCGTGGCGGTCGCCGCTGCACCGGCTGCGCCGCCATCCGGTGCCGGACGTCCGGTCGGCGGCCCTCGACATCGCGATGGCGGGCCGGTTGAGCTGACCGGACGACCGCTGGCCGCGCCCGACCGGGCGTTGACCTTGCGCGGCCACCTCACCATGATCAGCGAATCGGCAGGTCGGTGCCGGTGTGGTCGGAGAGGCGGTAGGTGCGCGTGCAGCGAACGGGACGATCGTGGCCGTACGGAGGTCTCGGGTCGGGCCGGTGGGTCCGGGCGGTGGCCGGGATCGTCGCGTCCGTCGTCACGGTGACCGCCGTCGCCGGCTGCGGCGACGACGAACGGTTGGCCGCCTTCGAGGAGGCGGTCATGCCGATCGTCGTCGAGATCGCCAAGGAGTCGGTGGCGGCGTTGCCGGCGCCGTACCGGATCGTCGCCGAGGTCGGCATCTACGCCACCGAGGAGGCGGCCCGCGAGCAGGCTGCCGACCAGGACGCCACCTATCTGATGATCAACCAGACGATCGACGGTACGCAGCGGGTGAGTGTCTTCCGGATCGACACCACCCGCAAGTTGCGGATCGACATGGACGGGCGGTTCGTCACCGAGATCGAACAGAACCGGATCACCATCACCGCCGACCCGACCGTCGACTCCACGCTCGTGATCACCGACGCGCTGGACAGCGAACCGGTGTACGCCGGTGACCGGCTCGTCTTCACCGGTGACGATCTGCACTACGACCTCGATACCGGGCGGTTCGGCGACCCGGAGCAGGATCCGGAGTTCGCTGCGGCGGTGGATCTGGTGGAGCCCCGGTTCGCCGGCACCTGGAGTTCGCTGACCGGCGGCCAGGCCGCGTTGCGTAACGGCGCACAGGCCGCAGACTGGAACGAAGGTACGCCCACCCTCGGCGGCTGCTCGTCGCTGCCCGATTCGGCCTGGAACGACGAGGAGGTCGTCCAGGGCATGTTCAGCGGCAACCGGTGGCGGCGGCTGTTTCCGGTCTACTGCATCCGGACCAGCGACGGCCGGTACGGCACCCTCACCCAGCGCACGTCGGTCGACGGTGAGCAGGGCCCGCTGCAGCTGGAGTACGTGCTGTGGAAGAAGCCGGGCGACTGACCGGGGTCCGGCGGGCGTCCGAGGCACCCGGGCTCGGGGGAACATCGGCCGGCCGGGCGGCGTTGGATCCCGGCGTTGGACCGAGTAGCGCACAACGATCGTCGTGCCCGGGCCGGCTTGCCCGTGCCGCCCACCCGCCCCGGCGGACCGGCACTTGCGGTCGAGCGGTATACCTGTGAGGAATAATCATTCCCGTGAGGTATATCGTCTGACGTGGTATTCCGTTCGCACTTCGTGACGGACGGTGACCATGTGGCGATGGTGGCCATGTGCCGGTGACCATGTGGTTGGTCGACGCTCCGGCCCGTCGGGTCCGGCGGGCGGGGAATGATCGGCCGGTCGACGCGGTTGTACATGGTCGCGCCGCGCAGAAGGCCGGTAGCCCGGTCGACGGCGTCGTTCTCTCGACTTTCTGGTACGTGTTCTGTTCTGTCCCGTTCGTGACCGTTCATCGCCCGCGTGGGATCGGTGTCCGGTTCATCCCCCTCGGAACGGAGATTCTGCCATGAACACGATCTTCCGTAAGTCTCTGCTGTCCGTTGCCGGTCTGCTGACCGCTGGTGGTGTCGTGGCCGCTCCCGCCGTTGCGGCGCAGGCTGCTGGCCCGGGTGCCGCCGACGGTGGTGCGCGTGAGGTGCGGGTGCAGTACGAGGCGCAGCCGAACTTCTACTACTGCGGCCCGGCGGCGACGCGGATCGCGTTGACCGCGCAGGGCAAGGCCCCGTCGCAGGACGAGGTGGCGGGCAAGCTGGGTACGACCGAGGCCGGCACCGACTCGGCCGAGGAGACGACCCGGGTGCTCAACGAGATGACCGGTGACGACGAGTACGAGACGACCGCGATCGGCGCGGACGCCGCCAAGCCGGAGCACGTGGAGAAGCTGCGGGCCGACGTGCGTGAGGCCGTGGACGACGACCGGGCCGTGGTCGCGAACATCATGGGTACGGCGACCGACGTCGACGGGGTGGCGCACTCGTACGAGGGTGGGCACTACCTGACGGTGACCGGTTATCGCGACGGTGGTGACACGGTGAAGATCGCCGACCCGTACTTCGAGGGCCAGGAGTACTGGATGGACCTCGACGCGCTGGCTGACTGGGTCGCCGCGCGTGGCTACTCCTCCTGATCGGTGACAGCGCGCTGGCCGGGTCCCCCGCGGGGGACCCGGCCAGCGGCGTGTCCGACGTTGCGTTTTTGTCGGCGGCAGGGTGTACTGTGAGAAGTGGTTAGAACGGGTGTTCGATAAACGGGTGTTCGGCAAAGGTGCTGCCGCTGGTCGGGTCCGCCGGTCCGCGACAGTCCCGCCCTCGGGCTCCCCGTCCTGACCAGCCGGGAGGAGCGATTCGCGGCGCGAGTCCCGGCAGTGCGGCGCCGCGAGCCGCACACCCCGGCACTGGACTTTCGCGGGTCCAGCGCCACAAGGCAGGACCGTTGCCCGCCGCCCCCGACCCCCGGGCGGCGGGCAACGGACCCCGCCAGCATCGCCGGTGCGGATGCGGTGTGGGGAAGCATCCGTATCCGCACCGGCGACGCCCCGTCCGACGTCTTCCTCCGTGGGCGGGCACCCGACAGGTGACACGCGTGGAGGAGTGACCCATGCCGACCAGCCCGAGCCCGCAGGCACCCATGGTGCCGGCGCACCTGCTGCCCAACCGCACCCCGGCTCAGCTGCTCGCTCTCGCCCGGCACGGGCTGACCGAGGCGGCCGCCACCCGCCCCGACGGGCTGCGCTACGCGGCGGCCCACCTGGCGGCGCTGCGGGCCGCAGCGGCGATGCTCGCCGCCCGCGCCCGGCCGGCGCCGACCCGCCGCCACCGGGTCACCAGTGTCTGGACCCTGCTGCTGATGGTCGCCCCCGAGCTGACCGAGTGGGCCACCTTCTTCGCCGCCGGCGCGAGCAAACGGGCCGCCGCCGAAGCCGGCATCCCCCGGGTGGTCACCGCCCGGGAAGCCGACGACCTGCTGCGCGCCGCCACGGAGTTCGTCTGTCTGGTCGAAGACACCCTCGGAGTGGCCAGCCAACCCGCCCTCGACGGGCTGGCCGCCTGACCTAACTGACGCGACACCCCGCCGCCGGCATCCGTGGTGCCGGCGGCGGACGACGCGCGCGTACCACGTACGGACGAGAACACGGGGGAGAGGCAGAGATGGCGGGGCGGATGGTGGCCGGGACGGCGGCGTTGGCGGCGGTCGCCGCCGGGCTGGTCCGTCCGGCGAGCGCCCTGGCCGGGGCGACCGTCGCGGCGTACCCCGCCGACACCGCGACAGCCCCCGGCACCGCGCTGGCACCCGGTAGCGCGGCAGCACCGGGCACCGGGCCGGCGTCAGACACCGGGCCGGCACCCGGCATCGACCGGGCGTTGCCGGTGCCGGCCCCGTTGACCGGCCTGCTCCCCGGGCGCGGCCTGCGCCGGGGCTCCACCGTCAACGTCCTGCCGCACCGGTCGGCCCGGCTCGGTGCCACCTCCCTGCTGCTGGCCCTGCTCGCCGAGGTGTCCCGGGCCGGCCTGTGGTGCGCCGTCGTCGGGGTGCCGGCGCTGGGCGCGGGCGCCGCCGCCGAGCTGGGCATCGCCCTGGACCGGCTGGCGCTGGTCCCGCACCCCGGCCCGGACTGGCCGACGGTGGTCGCCGCGCTGATCGACGGTGTGGACGTGGTGGTCGTCGCCGCCCCCGCCGCCGTGACGCCGCAGGTCACCGGCCGGCTCGCCGCCCGCGCCCGACAGCGGGGCTGCGTGCTGGTGCCCTGC
The DNA here is from genome assembly GCF_049179175.1 of Solwaraspora sp. WMMA2101. Classification (NCBI taxonomy): domain Bacteria; kingdom Bacillati; phylum Actinomycetota; class Actinomycetes; order Micromonosporales; family Micromonosporaceae; genus Solwaraspora; species Solwaraspora sp. WMMA2101. Next base: position 5,799,831 of record NZ_JBMHMA010000006.1, read on the forward strand.
GGCCGGTGGGACGCCGCCGACGTGACCCTGCAGGTGGTACGCGGCCGGTGGGAAGGGCTCGGCTCGGGTCGGGGGCGGCTGCGCCGCCGGGAGATGGTGATCGCCGCCCGGGGCCGGGGCGCGATGAGCCGACCCCGGCAGGTGCAGGTCTGGCTGCCCGGCACCGCCACCGCATCGCCGGTCCCGGCCGGTCCGCCGCGCCGGTCGGGGCGGCCGGAGCTGACCGTGGTACGGCGGGGATGAGCCGCCCCCGGGCCGACCGTGGTGCGGGTGGGACGAGCCGCACCGACGGGGCCGCCACCCGGGCCATGGTGCTCTGGTGCCCGGACTGGCCGGTGACCGCCGCCGAGATCGTCGACGGGGTGCCGGCCACCGCCCCGGTGGCGGTGCTGCACGCCAACCGGGTGATCGCCTGTTCGACCGCCGCCCGGGCCGACGGCGTACACCCGGGACTGCGCCGTCGGGAGGCGCAGAGCCGCTGCCCCGGCCTCACCGTGGTCGACCACGACCCGTCCCGCGACGCGCGGGCGTTCGAACCGGTCGTCACCGCCGTCGAGCAGATCGTGGCCGGTGTCGAGGTGCTCCGCGCCGGAGCATGCATGGTCGCCGCCCGTGGCCCGGCCCGCTACTTCGGCGGCGAGGACCGGGCGGCCGAGCAGATCGTCGAACACGTCGCGCAGAGCTGCGAGGTCGAATGCCAGGTGGGGGTCGCCGACGGCAGCTTCGCCGCCGGGCTGGCCGCCCGGGTCGGCCGGATCGTCGACCCCGGCGCCAGCGCGACGTTCCTGGCCGGCCTGCCGCTACGGGTACTCGGCCGACCCGACCTGGCCGACCTGCTGCGCCGGCTCGGCCTGCGTACCCTCGGCGACTTCGCCGCCCTGCCGGCCCGGGACGTACTCGCCCGGTTCGGTCCGGACGCGGCCCTGGCCCACCGGCTGGCCACCGGCCGTGACGAACAGCCGTTCACCCCTCGCCGACCGCCACCCGACCTGGCCGTCACCGCCGACTACGACGATCCGCTCGACCGGGTCGACGTGGCGGCGTTCGCCGCCCGTGCCCTGGCCGAACAGCTGCACGAGCGGCTCGCCGGGCACGGCCTGGCCTGCACCCGGCTCGGCATCGACGCGGTCACCGCGCACGGCCAGGAACTGCACCGGGTCTGGCGGCACGACGGTGTGCTCACCGCCGCCGCGATCGCCGACCGGCTGCGCTGGCAGCTCGACGGCTGGCTGACCGGTGGCACCGCCCGCCGGCCGGGTGCCGGCGACGCCGCGCTACCGCCGGCGCCGACCGCCGGGATCATCCGGCTGCGGCTGATCCCCGACGGGGTGCTCGCCCAGACCGCGCTGCAGCCCGGTCTGTGGGGTGGGACCGGCGAGGAACGGGCCCGCGCGCACCGGGCGCTCAGCCGGGTGCAGGGCCTGCTCGGCCCGGAGTCGGTGCTGACCGCCGTGCCCGGCGGCGGCCGGTCCCCGGTCGACCAGGTCCGCTTCGTCCCGTGGGGCGACGAACGGGTGCCGGCCCGCCCCGGCGAACCGCCCTGGCCGGGCCGGCTGCCGCCACCGGCCCCGGCGATCGTGCTGCCCGCCCCGCTGCCCGCCGAGGTGTACGACGCGACCGGTGCCCCGGTCACCGTCGACGCCCGGCTGACGCTCAGCGCCGTACCGGCCCGATTGGCCGTCGACTCCGCCGCCCCGGTCGACGTCACCGGCTGGGCCGGCCCGTGGCCGATCGACGAACGCTGGTGGGCGCCGGCCGAGGCCCGCCGGCGGGCCCGGTTCCAGGTCGCCCTGGCCGACGGCAGCGCCCTGCTGATCGCCCGCGCCGACGGGCGATGGGTGGTGGAGGCCATCTATGACTGACGACCCGATGGTGGTCGACCCGCTCGCGGTCGACGGCGACGGCGGCGACGCGCCCGGCTGGACCCGTAAACGGGCACCGTACGTGCCGCCACCGGTGCCACTCGTGCCGCCGGACGCCGTCGGGGCCGGGCCGGTCACGCCGTACGCCGAACTGCACTGCCACAGCAACTTCAGCTTTCTCGACGGGGCCAGCCACCCGGAGGAGCTGGTCGAAGAGGCGGTCCGGCTGGGGCTGACCGCGCTGGCCGTCACCGACCACGACGGCTTCTACGGGGTGGTCCGGTTCGCCGAGGCGGCCGCCGCCCACGGGCTGGCGACGGTGTTCGGCGCCGAGCTGTCCCTCACCGCCGGGGATCAGCAGAGCGACCGGCGGGCGGTGCCGCGTACCGGGGAGCCGGACCCGGCCGGCCGGCACCTGCTGGCGCTGGCCCGTGGCCCGGCCGGGTACGCCCGGCTGGCCCGCGTCATCTCCCGGGCGCAGCTGCGCGGCGGGGAGAAGGGCCGACCCGACTACGGCAGCCTGGAGCAGGTCGCCGCCGAGCTGCGGGACCACGTACTGGTGCTCACCGGGTGCCGCAAAGGGCCGGTGCCGGCGGCGCTGCGTACCGGTGGGGTGGCCGCCGCCGGCGCGGAGCTGGACCGGCTGGTGGCGCTTTTCGGCGCGGACGGCGTCGCGGTCGAGTTGACCGACCACGGCGACCCGTCCGACGGCGACCGCAACGACGCCCTCGCTGCGCTCGCCCACGGCCGGGGCCTGCCGACGGTGGCCAGCGGCAACGTGCACTACGCCGCGCCGGCGCGGCACCGGATGGCCGCCGTGCTGGCCGCGATCCGGGCCCGACGCGGCCTGGACGACATCGACGGCTGGCTGCCCGCCGCCGGCACCGCCCACCTGCGCTCCGGGGCGGAGATGGCGGCCCGGTTCGCCGGCTACCCGGGTGCGGTGGCGCGGGCCGCCGGCTACGGCGCCGAGCTCGCCTTCGACCTGCAGCTGGTCGCCCCCCGGCTGCCGGACCATCCGGTGCCGGCCGGGCACACCGAGATGAGCTGGCTGCGGGAGCTGACCTGGCGGGGCGCGCTGGAACGGTACGGCCCCCGCGAGGCCCACCCGGAGGCGTACCGGCAGCTCGACCACGAACTCGACATGATCGACAAGCTGGACTTCCCCGGCTACTTCCTGGTCGTGCACGACATCGTGGCGTTCTGCCGTGAGCAGGACATCTACTGCCAGGGGCGGGGGTCGGCGGCCAACTCGGCGGTCTGCTACGCGCTGCGGATCACCAACGTCGACGCGGTCCGCCACCGGCTGCTGTTCGAGCGGTTCCTCGCCCCGGAACGCGACGGCCCGCCGGACATCGACGTCGACATCGAGTCCGGTCGCCGCGAGGAGGTCATCCAGTACGTGTACCGCCGCTACGGCCGGGAACACACCGCCCAGGTGGCCAACGTGATCTCGTACCGGCCCCGGTCGGCGGTGCGTGACGTGGCCCGCGCGTTCGGGTTCTCACCCGGCCAGCAGGACGCCTGGAGCAAGCAGATCGACCACTACGGTGCGGTCGCGGCCGCCGGGCCGGACATTCCGGCGCAGGTGGTGGCGTACGCCGACGAGCTGCAGACCTTCCCCCGGCACCTGGGCGTGCACTCCGGCGGGATGGTGATCTGCGACCGGCCGGTGATCGAGGTCTGCCCGGTGGAGTGGGCCCGGATGCCGGGGCGCACCGTGCTGCAGTGGGACAAGGACGACTGCGCCAGCGTCGGCCTGGTCAAGTTCGACCTGCTCGGGCTCGGCATGCTCACCGCGCTGCACGACGCGCACGACCTGATCGGCTCCGAACTGGACCTGAGCGCCATGTCGCTGGACGACCCCGAGGTGTACGCGATGCTGTGCCGGGCCGACTCGGTCGGGGTGTTCCAGGTGGAGAGCCGCGCCCAGATGGCCACCCTGCCCCGGCTGAAACCGACCTGCTTCTACGACCTGGTCGTCGAGGTGGCGTTGATCCGGCCCGGCCCGATCCAGGGCGGCTCGGTGCACCCGTACATCCGTCGGCGCAACGGCCAGGACCCGGTGACCTACCCGCATCCGCTGATGCGCAACGCGTTGGAGAAGACCCTCGGGGTGCCGCTGTTCCAGGAGCAGCTGATGCAGTTGGCGATCGACCTGGCCGGCTTCGACGCCGCCGGCGCCGACCAGCTGCGCCGGGCGATGGGGTCGAAACGGTCGGCGTCTCGGATGGCCGCGATCCGCGACCGGCTGTACGCCGGGATGGCCGGCCGGGGCATCACCGGCGAGCTGGCCGACGACCTGTACGTGAAGCTGAGCGCGTTCGCCAGCTTCGGGTTCCCGGAGAGTCACGCGATGAGCTTCGCCTACCTGGTGTACGCCAGCGCCTGGCTCAAGCGCTACCACCCGGCCCCGTTCCTGGCCGCGCTGCTCAACGCCCAGCCGATGGGGTTCTACTCGCCGCAGACCCTGGTCGACGACGCCCGCCGGCACGGGGTGCGGGTGCACCGGCCGGACGTCAACGCCAGCGGCGCGGCGGCCACCCTGGTCGTCGACGCCCGCACCCGGTGGGGTGGCGCGCCGGGGGAGCCGCCGCACCAGTGGGGGGTCGGCGGCCCGCAGGTGCGCCTCGGCCTGTCGGCGGTACGCGGCATCGGTGACGACCTGGCGCAGCGGATCGAGGACGAGCGGGCCGCGCGTGGGCCGTACCAGGACATGTCGGACCTGGCCCGCCGGGTCGGGCTGACCGCCGCCCAGCTGGAGGCGCTGGCCACCGCCGACGCGTTCGCCTGTTTCGGGTTGACCCGCCGGCAGGCGCTGTGGGGGGCCGGGGCCGCCGCGCAGGAACGTGCCGACCGGCTGCCCGGCGTCGCCGTCGGCGTCGCCGCGCCGACCCTGCCCGGTCTGGACGAGGTCGACGCGTTGATGGCCGACGTGTGGGCCACCGGGCTGTCGCCGGACACCCACCCGGTGCGGTTCGTCCGGGACCGGCTGGCCGCCGCCGGGGCGGTGCCGATCGCCGAGCTGGGCCGGGTCGACGCCGGCACCCGGGTCCGGGTCGGCGGCATCGTCACCCACCGGCAGCGCCCGGCGACCGCCGGTGGGGTGACGTTCGTCAATCTGGAGGACGAGACCGGGATGCTCAACGTGACCTGCTCACCCGGGCTGTGGCTGCGCTACCGGACGGTGGCCCGCAGCAGTGCCGCGCTGCTGGTGCGGGGCCGGCTGGAGAAGGCCGAAGGGGTGCTCAACCTGGTCGCCGACCGGCTGGACGCGGTCACCACCCCGGTCAGTCCGGCGTCCCGGGACTTCCGCTGACCGTCGGGTCGGCCGCCGGCGCTGATGGCTCGGCGGCGGGCTCCGAGGGGTCGGGCGTCGGGGTCAGCGGGGTCAACGGAAGGTCGCTCGGCGCCATCCGCACCGGTGCCGACGGCGTCGGGGTGGAGGCAGGCAGTCTGAACGGTGCCAGCTCGGGGCAGAACGGGTAGACGTACTGCGGTTCGTACCTGGGCGCGGGGGGCGGGACGGGTTGCCCGTCCTGTGAGTAGAAGTCCAGGTCGCCGACGGATTCGACGCACCGGTACGGATCGCCGAGGGAGATCGGTTGGCCGTTCTCGTCGAACAGTCGGGCGCCTTCGACGAGCCGCCCCTGACCGTCGTAGACGTACACGTCCAGCATCTGCGGGTACGGATCGTGCTGGTAGTAGACCGGCCCGGGGGTGCTGCTGCGGGACCGGCCGTCGACCTCCGCCACGGTGACCGCACCGAAGATCAGCATGATGGCGGTCGCGGCGGTGAGCGTCCGGCGGGGCCACCGGGTCAACCCGGCCTGGCGGCGGCCGAGCCAGACCGAGCCGATCACGAAGCCGACGAGGGCCAGGAAACCGATGACGAGGCTGCCGCCCGGCCGGGGGAAGAGCCCGGGCGGGTTGCCGGAGGTGAGGTAGGCGAAGAGCATCGCGGCGAGGTAGCCGCGTAGCACCCACCAGGCGGGGCGCAAGAGTCGCAGGAATTCGCTGGCGGTGCCGTAGCCGAGCAGCGGCCCGACGCGGTGGTCGGCCCGGCCCAGCCGGCTGCGGGCGCTCTGCCAGGCGGCGGTTACCCGGTGGCCGAACCCCGGCGTCGTCGCAGGGGTGTCCAACGCGGCGCTGGCGCGCAGCTCCGCCGCGTACTCCGTCGGGTCGCCGAGTCGGTCGACGAGCGTGCCGTCGCCTTCGGCCAGCACCTCGGCCAGATGCTCGGGTAGATCTTCGAGCAGCTCGTCGCGGACCGTCGTCGGCAGGTCCGCCAGGGCGGCCCGGACCTGCTCGACGTAGCGCGTGATCTCCATCTGCGTCGTGGCGTTCACGCCGCCACCCCCCGATCGTCGAGCAGGTCGTCCATGGTCGCGGCGAAGTCGCGCCAGTTCTTACCCGAGCGGGTCAGCTGGTCGCGGCCGGCGGAGTTGAGTGAGTAGTACTTGCGGTGCGGCCCTTCCTCGGACGGGACCACGTAGGTGGTGAGCAGGCCGGCCTGGAACAGCCTGCGCAGCGTGCCGTAGACCGAGGCGTCACCGACCTCCGTCAATCCGGCGGTGCGCAGCCGGCGCAGGATGTCGTAGCCGTAGCCGTCGTCGTGCCGCAGCACGGCGAGGACGGCGAGGTCGAGCACCCCTTTGAGAAGCTGGGTGGTATCCACGGTGTGCAGACTACTGCGCAATCCGATATACCGTCAATCGCGCAGTACCGGCGGGCGGAATGAGCCGGCGACCGGAGTGGGTCGGCGGCGGACGGTCGACCGGCGGGCCGCGCCGGGCGCGCCGGCGGTGCCGGCCGATAGGCTCGCGCGGGTGGAGCGCACACACATCCCGAGCGGCCCGACAGTCAGCCCCCGGACCGCCGTCGTCTGGTCCGTGCTGCGGCAGGAGCTGGACCGCCACCGTGACCGCACCCTCACCGTCGTCGACGTCGGCGGCGGCACCGGCGGGTTCGCCGTACCGCTGGCCGAAGCCGGCCATCAGGTCACCGTCGTCGACGCCAGCCCGGACGCCCTGGCCGCCCTGACCCGCCGCGCCGCCGAGGCGGGCGTCGCCGAGCGGATCCGGGCCGTGCAGGGCGACGGTGACGCGCTCGGCGACCTGATCGCGCCGGCCAGCGCCGACCTGGTGCTGTGCCACGCCGTGCTTGAGGTGGTCGACGATCCGGCCCGGGTGGTCGAGTCCCTGGCCGCCGCGCTGCGCCCCGGCGGCGCGGCCAGCGTCCTGGTCGCCGGCCGGGCCGCCGCCGTGCTGGCCCGGGCGGTCAACGGTCACCTGGACCTCGCCGCCGCGCTGCTGACCGACCCGCAGGGCACCGCCGGCCCGCGCGACACCCTGCGCCGCCGCTACGACGCGGCCAGCGCCGTCGCGCTGCTCGTCGCCGCCGGGCTCCAGGTCGAACAGACCCATGGGGTACGCGTACTGGCCGATCTGCTGCCGGCTGCCGTCGCCGAGGGCGACCCGCAGGCGGTGCTCGACCTGGAACTCGCCGCCGCCGCCCACCCGCCCTACCAGGACCTCGCCACCCAGCTGCACCTGTTCGCCCGGCGCCCCACGGCATGAGCGACGCCGAGCCGCCGGCCACCCCGGCGCACCTGCTGCGCCCGGCCCGACCCGAGTACGGCGTGGCCAGCCTCGCCGAGGTGGTGCCCAGTGTGCTCGCCGTCCTCGGGGTGCCCGGTGCGGTCGACCAGCTGCGGCTGACCGACCCGCTGGCCGGCGTACGGCGGGTGGTCGTGCTGCTGATCGACGGCCTCGGCTGGCACCAGCTGCCGACCGCCGGTCGACACGCCCCGGCCCTGGCGCAGTTGGCCGCCGGCCGGTACGCCCGCCGCCTGACCACCGGTTTCCCGTCGACCACTCCGACCAGCCTGGTCAGCCTCGGCACCGGCACCCCACCCGGCCCGCACGGGATCCTCGGCTTCCGCAGCCTGGTGCCCGGCACCGGCCGGGTGCTGACCCACACCCACTGGACCGACGACCCGGACCCGACCTCGTGGCAGCCGCTGACCACCTGCTGGCAGCGGGCGGCGGCCGCCGGCATCGACGTCACCGTGGTGAGCCGGGGCGAGTTCGCCGGCAGCGGGTTGACCGTCGCGGCCAACCGGGGCGGCACCTTCCGAGGTGCCGACGGGGTCGACGATCTGGCGGCCGACCTGCTCGCTGCGGTCGCCGCCGCCGACGGGCCGGCACTGGTCTACGGATACCACCCGGACCTCGACCGGGCCGGCCACGTCTTCGGGGTCGACTCGCCGCAGTGGCAGGTGGCCGCTGCCGGGCTGGACCGGCTGATCGGCCGGGTGGTCGCCGGGCTGCCGTCGGACGCGGCGCTGCTGGTGACCGCCGACCATGGCCAGCTCAACGTGCCGGCCGGGCCGGCGTACCGGGTCGATCTGGACGCCGACCCCCGACTGCAGGCGGGGGTACGGGTGGTGGCCGGTGAGCCCCGGGTGCGCTACCTGCACACCCGACCGGGTGCCACGGCCGACGTGGTGGCCGCCTGGCGGGGGGTGCTGGGGCCGGCCGCCGAGGTGGCCGAACGTGACGCGCTGATCGAAGCGGGCTGGTTCGGCCCGGTGCCGTCGGCACACCGGGCCCGCATCGGGGACGTCGTGGTGACCTGCCAGGACCGGTTCGTGGTGCTGTCCACCGCGACCGAACCCGGTACGGCGGCGCTCGTCGGATTCCACGGCGGGGCGACCGAGGTGGAGCTGGCGATCCCACTGCTGGTCACCACCGGGTGACGGCAACGCGGTGGATCGCCCCGATCGCGGGAAGATCGGCTGGTTTGCTCGTGCTGGCCGAAGGGCGGACGGGACGTAGTGGGAACGGGCGGCTACGCTGTTACCAGGTGATGACGTCCACCGGACGGAAAATCAACCTAGGCGGTCCGTCGTCCGGCTTTCCGACCCGCGAACCCCCTCGTAGACTTGCGGGTAAGCAGCCGGTTGGCTGCCACGGTCTGTCGGTCCGACCGGGCCGACCAACGGTGACCGGGGAGGAGTGCCGTGCCGCTCTCGGAGCACGAGCAGCGGCTGTTCGAGCAGATCGAGCGGTCGCTTGCCGAGGACCCCAAATTCGCCTCGGCCGTGCGCGCCAGCGACCCGCGTTTCCACACGCGGCGTCGCCTGCTCGTCGCTGCCGGTGTGATCATCATTGGCCTTGCCCTGGTCGTTTACGGCACAGTGAGCAAAGTGCCGCTGCTGGGCGTGGCCGGTTTCGTGGTCATGCTCGGCGCTGCGGCGTTCGCCATGCAGTCCCAGCGCAAGTCCAGCGCACCCGATCTGCGGGTGGTCGGCGGGACGACGAGCCGCAGGACCCGCAGCGGACGACGGTCATCGCTGATCGACCGGCTGGAGGAGCGTTGGCGCCAGCGGCCGGAGGGCCACCGCTGACCTGACCGGCGGAGCTCTGCCGCCCGGGCCGGATCCGTCCCGGGCGGTGATGTCGTTCCCGCGACCAGGGTCAGCGCCGCCGTGCTGCCCAGCGTCGGCGTGCCCGGTGCCGTGCCGCCCAGCGTCGGCGTGCCCGGTGCCGTGCTGCCCAGCGCAGCCGAGCCCGGTGCCGGGCCGCCCCGGGCACTGGTCACGATCGGGCATGCCGCAGCAGCGCCCCGGATCGGAGCGCGCACTGTCCCGCCGGTCCCTAGACCGCGTCCGACGGATCGCCGCTGTGGCACGAGGGCGATTATGCCGGGCCGGCCGGCCGCAGGTTGCCGGATTCCCGAAAGTGGTCCGGCCCGGTCCGCCGGAGAACTAGCGACCCAGCCGGCTCGCCAACAGCCGGCGTGGGCTGAACCGGGCGACGGCGTCGCGCCACTGCCCGACCACCCCGACCACCCGCCCGTACGTGTCCGTGATCTGGGCGCGCCAGTGCAGCAGCACCGACGGCGGCAGCAGCCGGGCCAGCAGCCGGGTCCGACGGTTGGCACCCGCCGCCAACGCCGCCCGGGTCCGGTCGAGCGCCTCGACCAACGCCCCGCCCTGCATCGGCTGCCGGGCGTACCGTGCCCGCTCCTCGGCCCGGCCGAGCAGCCGTACCGCGTCGGTCGCCCCGCCGTCGCGGACCGCCCCGATCGCCGCGAGCCGTTCGGCGGTCGCCCGTGGGGTCTCCGACCGGTCCACCGGTACCCGCAGATCGACCATGGTGTCGATCAGTTCGTTCCAGGCGGCGTGCGCATGTTCCCGGGCCGCCCCCGCGTCCGCGCCGGTCACCGTCATGACCGGGCCGGCCGCGCCGCCGGGAGCCGACGCCGGGTCGGCGACGGCGCCGGGAGCAGCGCCCAGGGTGCTGCTGAGCCGTCGGCGACGTACGGTGGCCCGCCGCGCCGCCGGCACCGCCGCCAGCGCCAGCAGGACCGCCACCGCCGCCAACGTCCACAGCGGCCACGTCGGGCCGGTCGGCGTGGTCGACGTCCCGGCCAGGCCCTCGTCACCCGGGTCGACGTTGCCCGGATCGGTCTGCGGCAGCGGCGCCGCCGACGGACCGTCGGTCGGCCCGGCGGTCGGCCCGGCGGACGGACCGGCGTCGTCGGGGGCGTCCACGTCCGGCGCCCACTCGGAGCGCACCGACCCCGGCACGCTCGCCGCCGGCGTCGGATCGAACGGCACCCAGCCGAGCCCGTCGAAGTAGACCTCGGTCCAGGCGTGCAGGTTCAGGTTGGTCAACGTGTAGGTGTTCTCCACCTGCCGGGAGCCGTTGGTGAAGCCGAACGCCACCCGGGCCGGGATGTCCGCCGCCCGGACCAGCCAGGCCATCGCCGCCGCGTACTGCTGACAGAAACCGACCTTGTTGTCGAGGAAGTTGACGATGTCCTGGCTGGCCGTGCCGCCCTCGGTGGCCAGACTGTAGGTGAAGCCGTTGTCGCGGGAGAAATGGTCGTAGATGGCCCGGACCCGGTCGTAGTCGGTCCGCGCGCCTGCGGTCAGCTCCGCCACCAGGGCGGTGACCTGCGGGACCTGCGGCACCTCGGTGAGCCGTACCCGCAGGTCGTCGTCGGCCGGCAGCGGCTGCGACCGGCGCAGCGCGCCCGGCGTGTACGAGGAACGGACGTAGTCGAAGCCGTAGGTCATGCCCCGCGCCCGGGACCGGCCGGAGAAGACGACCTGTGCGGTCCGGTCGTACGCCCAACTGTCGTCCACGTCGCGCATCCGCACCGGCACCGGGTACGTCGGCAGCAACGCCATGTTGAAGCCCTGCGCGACCTCGACCGTCGCTTCGAACTCTTCCCGGGTCACCCCGGTGGTGAGCAGCCGGGGATCTTCGCGAGGGTCGCGCAGCGACAACGCCGACCCCGGCCGTCCGCCCGGCGACCGGTTGGCGAAGCCCTCCTGGCTGATCTCGTCGGCGATCCCGATCCGGAGGTACCCCGGATCCGGATCGTTCGTCGTCACCCGCAGCATCTCGGTGACCTCGCTCTGGTTGAGCTGGCCGCTCAACGCCGCGAACAGGTTCACCTGACCCGGTCCGGTGCCCAGGCCGGTGCCGCCCACCCCGGCACCGCTGAGATTGGTCAGCAGTCCCGAGGTCATCCCGGGGATCGCCACCGGGACCGCCACCGCGACGACCACACCGACCAGCGCCAGCCGACGGCCGGCGGCGGCCAGCGGTGACGGCTCCCACACGTCGACGTCGCGGCCGTCGCCGGTGAACCGTCGGCCGAACCGGCGTACCCGGTCGACGTTGTCGGCCATCAGCAGCCACAAATAGCCGACCGCGCCCACCACGAACGGCACCGCCGGGACACTGTCCACGTAGATCGCCACCGGCACCGAGTAGATGGCCAGCATCGGCAGACCGGCCAGCGCGGGCCGGCGCAACGTCACCGTCAGCACGTCGACGACGACGGCGACCGCGCCGATACCCAGGGCGGTGATGAACAGCAGGGCGTCGCCGTCGGGCACCGGTACGCCGTAGGCGTGCACGTCCTGCGCGGACTGGGCGAACAGTCCGCCGAAGTGGGCGAACGTCGCAGGGGAGGGCAGCACCACGAGGAACTCGTCGCCGCTGGGGAACAGCCAGGTCAGCCCGAGCAGCAGGGCACCCACCATGGCCACCGGGTGCAGCCAGGCCGGCCCGCCCAGCGTCCGGGCCAGCAGGCCGGCCCCGGACACCAGTGCGACGGTGATCGCACACTGCACCAACCAGGTCCAACTGGCGAAAATGGTCCCCATCGGGGCGGCGGCCATCAGGGTGGCCGCCGCGGCGACCAGACCCAGGTGTCTGCGGCCGGTCACTTGACACCTCCGGCTACCGTCTCGGCCAACGCCGCCCGCCAGGCGAAGCCCTGCGGCCCACGGGCCAGTTGCGGCCACAACGACGGCAACTGGTCGCCGTGGTTCACTCCGATCACCCGCCAGCCGCTCTGCAACAGCGACAGCGCCGCCGCCCCCTGCGTCCGGGCCACCTCGGCCCGCTCGGCCTCGCCCAGGTTCAGCCAGCTGTGGCTGTCGACCAGCAGCGCGATACAGGTCGACCGGTTGCCCCGCAGCCCGGCCAGCAACTCGGCCTCCGGCAGGGTCAACGCGCCGAGTACGGCCACCACCAGTGAACTGTCCGACCGGCGACGGATCTGCTCGACCAGGGTCGCGACGTCGCTGCGTTGACTGGCGGTGACGTCGGCCAGACAGTCCAGCAGCAGGCCGTCGCCGTCGGCCTCGGTGGCGTCGGTGTCGACGCCGAGGCCGGTGACCAGCCGCAGCCGGTAACCGCTGCCGCGCAGGTGTACGGCGACGCTCGCGGTCGCCGCCACCGCCCATTCGAAGCTGGCCGTCGGCCCGTCACCCTGGTGGGCGTACGCCCGGGTGTCGAGCACCACGGTGGCCCGGCTCTCCCAGGGCTGCTCCTCCCGGCGCACCATCAGCTCACCGGTGCGGGCGGTCGACTTCCAGTGCACCCGGCGCAGGTCGTCGCCGCGCCGGTACTCCCGGGTCGCCGAATCGTCCTCGCCGTGCACCGCCACCGACCGGGCCCGGCTGTCGCCCGAACCGGCGTACTCGCTGGCCAGCCGGACCGTCGGCAGCGCGGTGACCTGCGGGATCACGGTGAGTCGGTCGACGCTGGGGAACGCCCGCGTCAACTCGCACAACCCGAACGGGTCGGTCAGTCGGACCACCAGTGGTCCGACCTCGTAGCGGCCCCGGACGTCGGCGCGCACCGTGTACGCCACCGAACTCGCCTGCTGGGCACCGAGCCGTTCCAGCACCACCCGGGGGCGGGTCCCCAGGGCGTACGGCAGCCGGTCCTCCAGCAACAGGGTGCCGGTCGGCAACCGGGACAGGTTGTGCAGGCGCAGGACCACCCGGGCGTTGGCACCCACCGGCACCCGGTGCGGCTCCAACGAGCGGGTGCAGGCCAGCTTGTACCGGCTGCGGCCCACGTAGGCCGCGGCCAGCAGCGGGAGCAGGGCCAACAGGATGGCGACCCGCAGCAGGTCCTTCTCGCCGAGGATCAGCGCCGACACGACCGCCGCGGTGCCGGCCGCCAGGAACGACCGGCCGCGGGTGGTCAGGCCGCGCAGCGCCTCACGCATCGATCAGCGCCCCCGGGAATCGAACGGCACCGGTGCCACGCCCTCGGCACCGAAGGGCCGACCGTCGTACGCCGCTGCCGCCGGCCGCTGCCGCTCGTGCGGTAGCGGCAGCCGGTGGACCAGCTCCGCGATGATCGCGTCGGTGGTACGCCGGGCCAGTTGCGCCTCGGCGGTCGGGATGAGCCGGTGGGCGAGCACCGGTACGGCCAGTGCCTGCAGGTCGTCGGGGAGCACGTAGTCGCGGCCCTCCAGCGCGGCGACCGCGCGGGCGGTGCGCAGCAGCTGCAGGGTCGACCGGGGCGACGCGCCCAGCCGCAGCTCCGGGGACTCCCGGGTCGCGGTGACCAGGTCCACCGCGTACTGCTTGACCGGGTCGGCGACGTGCACCTCCCGGACGGTCGCGATCAGCTGCCGTACGCCGTTGGCGTCCGAGACCGGCCGCAGCTGGTGGATGGGGTCCACCGCGCCGTGCCCGTCGAGCATCGCCAACTCGGCGCTCGGATCCGGGTAGCCCATCGCGATCCGGGCGGTGAACCTGTCCCGCTGCGCCTCCGGCAGGGGATAGGTGCCCTCCATCTCGATCGGGTTCTGGGTGGCGATCACCATGAACGGGGTGCGCAGCTCGTAGGTCGTGCCGTCGACGGTGACCTGCCGCTCCTCCATGCACTCCAGCAACGCGGCCTGCGTCTTCGGCGACGCCCGGTTGATCTCGTCACCGACCACCAGGTTGGCGAAGACCGCTCCGGGCTTGAACTCGAAGTCGTGGTTGTCCTGGTTGTAGACGCTGACCCCGGTCACGTCACTGGGCAGCAGGTCGGGGGTGAACTGGATCCGGCGTACCGAACAGTCGATGGACCGCGCGAGCGTCTTGGCCAGCTTGGTCTTGCCGACGCCGGGAACGTCCTCGATCAGGAGGTGGCCTTCGGCGAGCAGGACGGCGAGCGCCAACCGGACCGTTGCGGTCTTCCCCTCGATGACCTGCTCGATGTTGGCCACGATCGCGTCGGTCACGGTGCGGAACTCGTCATGGGGCAACGGAGCACCCAGATCGTCCCAGGTGTCTTGGGTCACGACCCTCCTCCTCGTCGTGCGGCGTCGGCGTACCGGTCGGTCCGGTCGCCTCGCCGCCGGGTCACGTGGGGCACCGTCGCCACCCGCCGCAGGTACCCCACACGCCTCTCAGGCTATCCGTTCTCCTACCTGACGCCATCCACAGGATGACCCGGCCGCCCGCCGCCACGCCATCCACAGGATGACCCGGTCCGGCCCGGGCAGCCGGAACCCGCCTCCCGACTGGAGTACGTGACGGTGACCGCGCGGGTTCAACCGGTCCGACGACCCGCAGGACCAGGCCCTCGTCGGACATGAACCGGATCGGTCCGGGTAACCGTCCGTGATCATTGCCGACCTGAGGGTGCTAGTGGTGCGGTCGTTGCCGGCAGCGGGCTGAAGGGGACGTGACGGACAGCAGGGTTCACCGTGGCACGGACTGGGCAGTACCTCACGACATCCCACGCGGTCCAGGTCATCCGGTCCGCCGGACGCGGGTGCCGCCCCTGGCGGGCGGTACGGAGAGGAGTCGGATGTCCACGGCCGGGTACGTGGCGGTCGTCGTCGCGGTGTGGGTGCTCTCCGGAGTCACCGCGGTCGCGGTGTTCATGACCCGGCGGGGTCGCCGCGCCTGGTACTGGTACCTGCTCGGCGCCGTGCTCGGACTGCTGTTCGTCCCGATCGCGATGGAACGCGGCGCCACCGGCACCGCCCGGCTGGAGACCCGGGCCACGCCGGGGCGACCGGGCCGGCCCGGTCACCCCGGCACCGGCCCACGGGTGCTGGTCGGGGTGGACGGCTCCGCCGACGCCGACCGGGCGCTGCGCACCGCCCGGGAGGTGCTCGGCGACCGGGTCGGCGAGCTGATCCTGGCCACGGTCGTGGACCTGGCACCCCAGGTCGACCCGGACGAGCGGACCGACGAGGAGGACGAGGACCTCGCCCACGCCCGCGAAGTGCTGCGGGACCGGGCCGGCGCGGCGTCCGCCGGGGGCGGGGCCGGGGCGAGCCGTACGGAGATCCTCACCGGCACCCCGGCGCGGGCGCTGTTGGACACCGCTCGCAGCAACGACGTCGACCTGATCGTCATCGGGCGGCGCGGCAGCGGACTGTCCACCCGGCTGCTCGGTGGCGTCGCCGACCAGGTGCTGCGCCACGCCGACCGGCCGGTCCTGCTCGCCGCCACCGAGGACGCCTGAGATGGCGGGCGCCACTGCTACGGGCACCACGACCGGCTACGGGCACCGTCGCGCTGGCCGCGGTAGGGGAGTCCGGCGTTGACCATGGTCGCGGTGCTGGTCCTGCTGACCGGACTCGCCGCCACCGCACCACTGCTCACCCGCCTGCTCGGCCGCGACGCCGGATACCCGCTCGCCCTCGGCTATCTGGTCAGCTGCGGACTGCTCGCCTCGCGGATGCCGGTGATGCTCGACAACGGCGCGATCGCGGTCACCGCGCCGTGGCTGCCGTCACTGGAGGTGGCGTTCGCGCTACGTCTGGACGGCCTGTCGATGGTCTTCGGGCTGCTCGTGCTCGGCGTCGGCGCGCTGATCATGATGTACTGCCCGCGCTATCTCACCCCGGACAGCCGGTACACCAGCCTCTACACGCTGCTGACCCTGTTCACCGTCGCGATGCTCGGCCTGGTCTTCGCGTCCGACGTGGTGCTGCTGTTCCTGTTCTGGGAACTGACCACGCTCTGCTCGTTCTTCCTGATCGGCCTGGCCAGTCCGGCGGCGGCCCGGCCGGCGACCCGGGCCCTGCTGGTCACCGCCGGCGGCGGACTGGCGTTGCTGGCCGCCGTCGTGGTCCTGGCCGGCACTCTCGGGACCAGTGACCTCACCACGATTCTGGCTCACCCGGACCGGTTGCTCGCCTCCCCGGCGGCCTGGGCGGTCGGGGCGTTGCTGATCGTGGCGGCGTTCACCAAGTCGGCGCAGTTCCCGTTCCACTTCTGGCTGCCCAGCGCGATGGTGGCGATCACCCCGGTCAGCGCGTACCTGCACGCGGCTACGATGGTCAAGGCCGGCATCTACCTGCTGATCCGCTTCTCGCCGATCTACGCCGACCAGCCGGCCTGGACCATCACCCTGGTCCTCGGCGGGCTCGGGACCGCCGTGCTCGGTGCCTTCCTGGCGTTGCGTCAACACGACCTCAAGGCGATGCTGGCCTACTCGACGGTCAGCCAACTGGGCCTGCTGGTCGGGGTGATCGGGGTCGGCACCACGGCCGCCCTGGCCGCCGCCGTGCTGCACACGGTGGCCCACGCGCTGTTCAAGGCCACCCTGTTCATGCTCGTCGGCATCATCGACCGGGAGGCCGGCAGCCGCGACATCCGTCAGCTGTCCGGGCTGCGGCGGGTGATGCCGGTGACCGCGACGCTGACCGGGCTCGCGGCGATGTCGATGGCCGGGCTGGCCCCGCTGCTCGGCTTCGTCAGCAAGGAAGCGATCTTCGAAGCGTTGATCACGACCGGGGTGGAGCCCTGGCTGAGCCCGACCGCCGAGGTGCTGGCCGTGTCCGCGTCGGTGCTGACCTTCGCCTACGGCGCGCGGATCGTCTACGAGACCTTCGCCGGGCCCACCCGGCAACCCGACCTGTACGAGCCGGCGCTGACCTTCCTCGCCCCGGCCGGGGTGGCGGCGTTGCTCAGCCTGGTGCTCGGCCCGGCCGCCGCCCTGCTCGGCCCGCTGATCGACCGGGCCGCGCGCAACGCCGACCCGGGCGGGGAACCACCGTACGTGGCGTTCTGGCACGGGTTCACCCCGGCGCTGGGACTGTCGGTGCTGACCGTCGGGCTCGGCTTCGCGTTGTTCGCCGCCCGCGCCCGGGTCGACCGGATCGTGCACGCGGTGCCGTTGCCACCCGCCGGCGCGACCATGTTCGACCGCGGCTACGCGGCGCTGCTGCGGCTGGGCCATCTGGTCGGCCGGCCGGCCCGCTACGACTCGCCCGGTGCCCACCTGTTCCGACCGGTGCTGGTGCTGGTGCTGCTGGGCGCGGTCGGCAGTTGGGCGCTCGCGTCGTCGCCGCCGTCACCGTTGTGGCCGCCCACGGGCCCCGCCGTCGGCGACTGGCCACTGCTGGTGCTCGTGGCGGTGGCGACCGCCGGGATCGTGACGGTCCGTTCGGCACTGGCCGCGATCGCGCTGCTCGGCCTGGTCGGCCTGCTGGTCGCCACCTGGTTCCTGCTCGCCGGCGCGCCGGACGTCGCGCTGACGTTGATGCTGGTCGAAGTGCTGACCGCGGTGGTCGGGATGCTCGTGCTGCGGCGGTTGCCGGCCCGGCTGCCCGGGGCCGGGCGGCAACCGGTGAGCTTCTTCGCTGGCGCGCTCGCGGCCGCCGCCGGCATCGTCGCCGTCGTGGCCACGCTGGCCCTGACCGGCCGCCGGGAGTTGTCGACAGCCGGGGACTACTTCCTGCGTACCGCCGAGCCGCAGACCGGCGGCGAGAACGTGGTCAACGTGATCCTGGTCGACTTCCGGGCGTTCGACACCCTCGGCGAGGCCAGCGTCCTGGTCGCCGTGGCGCTCGGCCTGATCGGACTGTTCCGGGCCGGCCAGGTCGGCCGCGCCGGAGACGCCCCCGCAGGTACCGGCGCGACCAGCGCGGCTGGCGGCACCGGCGCGACCGACGGGTCCGGCGGCACCGGCGGTGGCGGCCCCGACCTGGTACTGCGGTTCGCGCACCGGCTGCTCACCCCGGTGATGCTCGTCGTCTCCGCGTACCTGTTCCTGCGTGGCCACGACGAACCCGGCGGTGGCTTCATCGCCGCGCTGGTCGCGGGGGCCGCGATCGGTCTCGGGCAGTTGGCCTACGGGGGCAGCCGGGCGACCGTGCGGCGCTGGCTACGGCCGGCTCCGCTGCTGGCCGTCGGGCTGCTGACCTGCCTGGCCGTGGGGCTGTCCGCGCTGCTGCTCGGCGAGCCGTTCCTCACTCCGCAGCACACCCCGTCGGTGTCGGCGCTCGGGTTGTCCGTCACCCCGGTGACGCTGTTCGACGTCGGCATCTACCTGATGGTGGTCGGACTGGTCACCGCGGCGGTGGACCGGCTGGGCGCGACCGACGTGCGGCCGGTCGTCGAGCCGCGACGATCCGCCACGGCTGCGGCGGCACCCACCGGGGCCACCCAGGAGGTGCCGACACGATGACCGTGGCGCTGATGGTCGGCATCCTGACCGCCGCCGGGGTGTACCTGATCCTGCACCGGGGCCTGATCCGGGTGATCATCGGATTCGTCCTGCTCGGGCACGCCGTCAACGCCCTGCTGCTGGCCGCCGGCGGGCTGTGGCGCAGGGAACCACCGCTGGGCGAGGTGGACCTTGCCACCACCGCCGACCCGTTGCCCCAGGCGTTCGCGTTGACCGCCATCGTCATCACCTTCGGGATCACCGTGTACCTGCTCGCCCTCACCCTGGCCAGCCCACCTGAGCGCGACCGGCCCGATCTCGAACTCGGTGAGCCGTCGCCGACTCCGGCAGCGCAGCGGCCGGCCCCGCCGGCCGGGCCGGCGGCCGGCGCGCCGGCCGAGCCGGTGCTGACCGAACCACGAGCGGTCACCGACGAACTTGCCCGGGATGACGCAACCGCCGGCACCGACCGGAAGCGGGAGGGCCGATGAACGGCACGGCGCTGGTGCTTCCGATCGTGCTGCCGCTGGTGGTCGCCGGGCTGCTGACCGCGCTGCCCGGGCGTGCGGTGCTGCACCGGGCCGGCTGGCTGGCGACCTCAGCGGTCGTGGTGGTCGTCGGCGTCGTCCTGCTCGCCGATGTTCGCGACGGCGACGTCGTCGCCGAACGGATCGGCGGCTGGCCGGCCGGCATCGCGATCAGCCTCGCGGCGGACACGCTCAGCGCCCTGCTGATCGTCACGGTGGCGGCGGTGCAACTGGCCTGCGGCGTGTTCGCCGCCGGATCCGGTGACGACCGGCGACCCTACTTCGTACCGCTGGTGCTGATCAGCAGCGCCGGCGCGTACGGGGCCTTACTCACCGCCGACCTGTTCAACCTCTTCGTCATGGTCGAGGTCATGCTGGTGCCCTCGTACGTGCTGCTGACCACCGGCGGCGGGCGGGAGCGGATCACCGCCGGGCGGGTCTACGTCACGGTCAATCTGCTGGCCTCGACGATCTTCCTGGCCGGGGTGGGGCTGGTCTACGCCGTTGCCGGCACCGTCGACCTCGGTGAACTGGCCGGTGCGGGCGCCAGCGGGTCGGGCGGACTGGCCATCGCCGGGGCGGTCGTGCTGCTGGCCCTGGCGGTCAAGGCCGCCGTGGTGCCGCTGCACGGTTGGCTGCCGCGCAGCTACCCGTACGCGCCCCCGGTGGTGACCGCGCTGTTCTCCGGGATCCTGACCAAGGTGGGCGTCTACGCGATCCTGCGGATCGTCGCGGTGGTCTACGACGGCGCCGTGCCGTACCAGTGGCTCATCGGGCTCGCCGCCTCGGTCACGATGGTGATCGGGGTGCTGGGCGCGCTCGGTGAGCACACCATGCGTACGGTGCTGGCCTTCCACATGGTCAGTCAGATCGGCTACCTGCTGATCGGGCTGGCGGTGTTCAGCCCGGCGGCGCTGACCGCCGCGATCTTCTTCCTGGTCCAGTACATCCTGGTCAAGGCGGCCCTGTTCCTGTGCGCGGGAGCGGTGACGGTGGGCTACGGCACCGACCGGTTGGACCGGCTCGGCGGTCTCGCGGCGGTGCACCGGCTGCTCGCACTCGCGTTCGTCGGCGCGGCCCTGTCGCTGGCCGGGATGCCGCCGTTCTCCGGATTCCTGGCCAAGTTCCTCCTGCTGCGGGCGGCGGCGGCCGACGGCGACTACCTGATCTTCACCGTCGCGGTGGTGGTCAGCCTGGGCACGCTCATCTCGATGATCAAAATCTGGGACCTGGTCTTCTGGGGCGAGCCGCCGTCGGGTCCGGCCGGCCCGGCCGGCGTCACCCGGGCACCCAACTCCGCAGGCTCGGCGGCGCGGCCCGAGCCGGACGCCCCGGCCGGTGTCCGTGCCCCGGTCAGCGCCGGTGAGCAGGTCGACGTCCGCGCCCCGGTCGATGCCGGTGAGCAGGCCGGGGTCCGTGCCCCGGTCGATGCCGGTGAGCAGGTCGGGGTCCGTGAGCAGGTCGGGGTTCGGCCGCCGGCGCGGATCGGGGCGGCCATGACCCTGCCGGCGCTGGCGCTGACGGTGGCCACCCTGCTGCTCGGTCCGGCCGCCGCGCCCCTGCTCGACCTGGCCGCCGTGGCCGCCGCCGGCCTGATCGACCCGCAGGCGTACGTCGAGGCGGTGACCGGGCGATGAGCGGGCGCGGCGGCACCGGCACCGGCTGGCGGGCGAGCCTGCCGGGGCGGTTCGCGCTGCGGGCCGTCCGGGTGTCACGGTTCATCGGCTACTTCGCCGTACGACTGGTGGTCGCCAACCTCGTCGTCGCCCGGGAGATCGTCACCCCGGGCAGCGGTCTGTCGCCGGGGATCGTGGAGATCCGGCTGCGGACCCGGACCCCGACCGAGGTCGTGCTGATGGCGTTGGCGGTGGGGCTCACCCCGGGGACGCTGACCGTGGCGATCCGCCAGGACCCGCCGACGTTGTTCGTCCACGGCATGCACGCGGAGGACCCGCAGACCTTCCGCGCCGAACTCGCCCGGCTGCAGGACCGCATGCTGCCCGCGGTCCGGCCGGTCCGCGACACCGGCGACCGGTCCGGTGAGCGCTCCGGCGACCACCCCGGCGACGTCGGCGACCAGGTACGACCGGAGGTGAACCCGTCGTGACCGGACTCGATCTCGTCCTCGGCGTACTCGCGGCGGCCATGCTGGCCGCGATCGTCCGGCTCGTCGTCGGGCCGACCGACGCCGACCGGGCCGCCGCGCTCGACTTCGGCTTCTTCGTCTTCATCGCCGCCGTCGCGGTCCTGGCCGCCCGGCTGCGGATCCCTGCCCTGCTGGACCTCGTGCTGACCGCGACCCTGGTCGGTTTCCTGGCGACCGTCGCGCTCGCCCGCCTGGTGGAACGGAGGAGCCGGTGAACGTCTCGACGATCCTCGCCACGGTGCTACTGGGCGCCGGCACCCTGCTGATCGGGATCACCGCGGTCGGGCTGCTGCGGCTACCGGACATCTACAACCGGATGAACGCCGTCGCCAAGGCGGCCAGCCTGGGCCTGACCCTGATCCTGCTCGGCGTGCTGACCCTGCTGCCGAGCCCGCGTACCGCTGTCGTGGTGACCGTGGCCATCCTTCTGCAGCTGCTCACCGCCCCGGTCGGCGGGTACGCGCTGGCCCGGGCCGCGTACCGGTCCGGTACGCCGATGTCGGCGCAGAGCCGGTTCGACGACCTCGCCGAGCCGGCGGCGCGGACCGGAACGGATCTGGACGACACCGCGACCCAGCCCGGTCGGGGCCGCGACTGAGCGAGCCCGCGACGGGTACGGCGGACCTCGGCAGGCCCGTCGATGTGAGTTGCGGGTACCGGTAGACTGCCGGTATGGCCGGTGCCTTCCTGCTCCTTCTCCGGCCGTGCTGACCCACCCGGAGGCCTGACCCACGACGGCCCCCGCCCGGTGGCGACAGCACGGCGACCCCTCCTGCGCGAGGGGTTTTTTCATGCCCGGGTACCCCCGGACCCGGGCCGACGCCCGGCCCCCGAACCGACAGATGACAGCCCACGACCGATACCTGAGGTGGCGACCGACGATGAGCGAGGCAGCCGAGACCGGAGCGGACATCCCCCCGTACCGGTACACCGCCGCGATGGCGGGCGAGATCGAACGGCGGTGGCAGCAGCGCTGGGAACAGGACGGTACGTTCCACGCGCCCAACCCGACCGGCCCGCTGGCCGACCCGGAGCATCCGCGTGCCGGCGCCGACAAGCTCTTCCTGCTGGACATGTTTCCGTACCCCTCCGGGGCCGGGCTGCACGTCGGTCACCCGCTGGGCTTCATCGGCACCGACTGCTACGGCCGCTACCAGCGGATGGCCGGGCGCAACGTGCTGCACGCGATGGGCTTCGACGCGTTCGGCCTGCCCGCCGAGCAGTACGCGGTGCAGACCGGTCAGCACCCCAGGACCACCACCGAGGCCAACATCGAGCGGTACCGGGCCCAGCTGCGCATGCTGGGGCTGGCCCACGACGACCGGCGGTCGGTGGCCACCACCGACGTCGAGTTCTACCGCTGGACTCAGTGGATCTTCCTGCAGGTCTTCAACTCCTGGTACGACGCCGACGCCGGCCGGGCCCGCCCGGTCAGCGAGCTGATCGCCGCGTACGAGTCCGGGCAGCGGGCCACCCCCGACGGGCGGGCCTGGTCGGAGCTGACCGACCGGGAGCAGCGCGAGGCGGTCGACGCACACCGGCTGGCGTACATCTCCGAGGCACCGGTCAACTGGTGTCCGGGCCTGGGCACCGTACTGGCCAACGAGGAGATCACCGCCGACGGCCGCTCCGAGCGTGGCAACTTCCCGGTCTTCAAGCGCAACCTGCGGCAGTGGATGATGCGGATCACCGCGTACGCCGACCGGCTGCTGGACGACCTGGAGCTGCTGGACTGGCCGGAGCCGATCAAGCTGATGCAGCGCAACTGGATCGGCCGGTCCACCGGTGCGCATATCACCTTCCCGACCGACGCCGCGCCGATCGAGGTCTTCACCACCCGCCCGGACACCGTCTTCGGTGCCACCTACATGGTGCTGGCTCCCGAGCACACCCTGGTCGATGCGCTGGTGCCGGTGGCCTGGCCGGAGGGCACCCGGCCGGCGTGGACCGGCGGGCACGCCACCCCGGCCGAGGCGGTCGAGGCGTACCGCAAGCAGGCCGCCGGCCGCACCGACGCCGAGCGGCAGGCCGAGAGCCGGGACAAGTCCGGGGTCTTCGTCGGTGCGTACGCCACGAACCCGGTCAACGGCGCACGACTGCCGATCTTCATCGCCGACTACGTGCTGGCCGGCTACGGCACCGGGGCGATCATGGCGGTGCCCGCCCAGGACGAGCGGGACTGGGACTTCGCCGAGGTGTTCGACCTGCCGATCGTGCGGACGGTGACGCCGCCGGAGGGCTTCACCGGCAAGGCGTACACCGGTGACGGGCCGGCGATGAACAGTGACTTCCTCGACGGCCTGGCGGTGACCGAGGCCAAGGAACGGATCATCGCCTGGCTGGAGGCGGGCGGCCACGGCCGGGGCGCGGTCACCTACCGGCTGCGGGACTGGCTGTTCAGCCGGCAACGCTACTGGGGCGAGCCGTTCCCGATCGTCTACGACGAAACCGGTCTGCCGATCCCGCTGCCGGAGAGCATGCTGCCGCTGGAGCTGCCCGAGGTCGACGACTTCTCGCCGCGTACCTTCGACCCCGACGACGCCGGGTCCGACCCGGAGACGCCGCTGTCGCGGGCCACCGAGTGGGTCGAGGTGGAGCTGGACCTGACCGGGGTGCCGGGGGCCCCCGCCGGCCGGCAGCGCTACCGCCGGGAGACCAACACGATGCCGCAGTGGGCCGGCTCCTGCTGGTACGAGATGCGCTACGCCGACCCGACCAACAGCGAAGCGTTCGTCGACCCGGCCAACGAGCGGTACTGGATGGGGCCGGCGTCGGCGACCGACTGCGGCGGCGTCGACCTGTACGTCGGCGGTGTCGAGCACGCCGTGCTGCACCTGCTGTACGCCCGGTTCTGGCACAAGGTGCTGTTCGACCTGGGGCACGTCTCCAGCGTCGAACCGTTCCGCCGGCTGTTCAACCAGGGCTACATCCAGGCGTACGCGTACACCGACGCGCGGGGCGCCTACGTCGACGCGGCCGAGGTGACCGAACGCGACGGCGGCTGGTTCCACGGCGACGTCGCGGTCGACCGCGAGTACGGCAAGATGGGCAAGAGCCTGCGCAACGTGGTCACCCCGGACGAGATGTGCGAGGCCTACGGCGCCGACACGTTCCGGGTGTACGAGATGTCGATGGGCCCGCTGGAGGTCTCCCGTCCCTGGGAGACCCGGGCGGTCGTCGGTTCGTACCGGTTCCTGCAGCGGGTGTGGCGGGCCCTGGTCGACGAGCACACCGGCGCGTCCCGGGTGACCGACGCGCCCGCCGCCGACGAGGTCCGCCGGCTGACGCACCGGATCGTCGACGGTGTCCGCGCCGACATGGACGGGCTGCGGTTCAACACGGCGATCGCGAAGCTGATCGAGCTGACCAACGCGCTGACCCGGCTGCCCGCGACGCCCCGGGAGGCGGCCGAGCCGCTGGTCCTGATGCTGGCGCCGTTCGCCCCGCACGTGGCGGAGGAGCTGTGGCAGCGGCTGGGCCACACCGGCTCGCTGGCGTACGCCGATTTCCCGGTGGCCGACCCGGCGCTGCTGCGGGCCGCGTCGGTGACCTACCCGGTGCAGGTGGCGGGGAAGGTCCGGGGGCGCGTGGAGGTGCCGGCCGAGGCCGCCGAGGAAGAGGTACGGACCGCCGCGCTGGCCGCCGTCGCCGAACACCTGGGCGGCCGTACGCCGCGCAAGGTGATCGTGGTCCCGGGCCGGATGGTCAGCGTGGTCCCCTGAGGCCAGGGCTCCTGGTGCCGGCGTGCCGGCCCGCAGCGTCAGCTGCGGGCCGGCCCGGGTTCAGCCGGCCGGGTGCTCGCCGGTGCGGTCGTCGTAGCGCTGGCGGGCGGCGGCGATGACCGGTCGGTGCGCGAGTGACCAGTCGGCCAGCGCCTTGACCAGGTGGGTCAGGCTGGCGCCGACGTCGGTCAGCCGGTAGTCGACCTGGGCGGGGACGGTCGGATAGACGGTACGGGTCACCAGCCCGTCCCGCTCCAGCCGGCGGACGGTGAGCGTGAGCATGCGCTGCGAGATGCCGTCGATCGACCGTTGCAGCTGGCGGAAGCGCCGGGGCCCGGCCGCCAACTCGACCACGACCAGGACCGACCACCGGTCGCCGAGCCGGTCCAGCACGTCGCGGATGCCGCAGTCGGGATGCTCGGCGCGCCCACACGGCTCCAGCTGTGCGGCCGGGGTGGTTACCACGGTGTGCGTGGGTGACATGAGAGTGCCTTCTTGTCGGTGCCGACAGGGGACGGGACGATCGCCGCAGGAAGCTACGGCGAGCAGGAGGACGTCCTCAATGATCCTTGTCACGGGTGCCACCGGACACCTCGGCGCGGCCATCGTCGACCGGCTGGGCCGCAGCGGGGCACCGGTCACCGGTGCCAGCCGGTCACCGCGCCCGGGTCTGCGGCACCTGGACTTCGACCGGCCGGCCGACCTCGATCTGCGCGGCGTCCGGACGCTGGTGCTGGTCTCCGCCGGCTACGCCGAGGACGACCAGGTGATCGCCCGCCACCGGGCGGTCGTCGACGCCGCCGTCCGCGACGGGGTCGACCAGGTGGTGTACACCAGCCTGACCACGGCGGGCGACCATCTCGGCTTCGCGCTGGCCCACCGGGTCACCGAACAGCTGCTGGCCGCCAGCGGCCTGGGCTGGACGGTACTGCGCAACGGGCTGTACGCCGAACTGTTCGGAGCGCTGCTCACCTGGGGCCCGCAGGGGCTGGAGTCGGCCTTCGGCACCGGGGCCCTGGCCGCTGTCGCCCGGGCCGACCTGGCCGAGGCAGCCGCGCTGGTCGCCGTCGCCGCGTCGGAGCATGCCGGCCGCCGCTATGACCTGGTCGGCCGGCCGGTGACCGCCGATGAGGTCGCGGCCCGGCTCGGCGTCGGACACCGCACCATCGGTCTGGGGGCGTACCGCGCCCGGCTGGCGGACACAGCGGGTCTGCTGCCGTTCCAACCGCCGATGCTGGTGTCGATCGCGAGCGCGGTGCGACACGGGATGCTCGGTGCCGGCGGCGACGATCTCGTCCGGCTGCTCGGTCGCGACCCGGCCGATCCACTCGACGTCGCGGCGGCCGTGGCGGCGTCGTCCCGGCCCGGTCCAGCTACGCCGGCGCGGTGACGTCGCCGTCGGGTCCGGCCCGGTCCCGCTACGCCGGCGCGGTGACGTCGTGGTCGGGGACGCGGGCGGCGGCGGCACTGGCGCGGACCGCGCGGCGCCACCGCACCAGCAGGACGACGGTGGCCGCCGCGCCCAGCCCGGCGGGCGCGGCGGCCAGCCAGTTGACCTCACCGGGAGCGACCACGGCCGCGCCGAGCACCGCGTAGCCGACGGCGGTCGGCGTCGAGGCGAGCACACTGCCGATCAGGAACGGGGTCAGCCGTACCCCGGTGGTGCCGTAGCCGAGGCTGACCATCCCGAAGCCGCTGACCGGCAGCAGCCGGACCGTCACCACGCCCAGCACGCTCTGAGTGGTGAACCACCGGTCCAGCTGGGCCAGCCGCAGCCGGACCCGACCGGTCCGGCCGGCCAGGCCGCCCGCCGGCGCCGCCGAGGTGCGGCTGGCGACGTACTCGCGGCCGAGCCAGCGGCCGACACCGAAGCCGATCAGCGCCGCCAGCGTCGCCGCGGCCAGGCTGTAGCCGGCCCCGGCCACCGGGCCGAACAGCGCACCCCAGGTCAGCGTGATGAAGGTCCGGGGCACCAGGACGGTCAGCAGCAGCGCGCCGCCGACCACGGCCAGCACCGGTGCGGCCATGCCGAGCCGGTCCGGCAGGCCGGACAGGGCCGCCAGGTCGGGCCGGGGGATCAGCAGGACCAGCAGTCCGCAGCCGGCGATCAGCGCGAGCAGGGCCGCGAACCGGGCCACCGCCGGTTCGCGCAGCGCCTGCCGCAGTCGCCTCATACCCGGATCGCGGCCATCCGTTCGGCCCGCAGCCGGTCGGCCCACATGTCGTTGAGCGGCGGCAGACTGGCGGCACCGATCGCCCAGCGCAGCAGCAGGTCGGCCAGCGCCGGGTTGCGGGCCAGCGCCGGGCCGTGCGCGTACGTGCCCAGAATGTTGCCGCGCCAGGCACCTTCGCTGGCACCGTCGTTGCCCACCCCGGCGGTGACCCGGGCCAGCGGCGACACGCCGGTGCCCAGGTGGGTGCGGCCACCGTGGTTCTCGAAGCCGCTCAGCGGCGGCAGACCGAGCCGGGGGTCGATGTCGCCGGCGAGTTCGCCGACCGCCCGGCTGGGGCCCCGGTCGGAGTGCAGGTCGAGCAGTTCCAGCCCGGTGCACCGGGTGCCCTTGGCGAAGAACGAGGTCCCCAGCAGTTGGTAGCCGGCGCAGACCGCGAAGATCACCGAACCCTGGCTGACCGCCCGGTGCAGCCCGCCGTCGGCGCGCAGCCGCTGCGCGGCGAGCGCCTGCGGGCCGTCCTCGCCGCCGCCCAGCAGGTAGATGTCGGCGGCCTGCGGCACCGCCTGGTCGGAGCGGATCTCGGTCAGCTCGACCGGGATCCCGCGCTGCTGTGCCCGCTTGGCCAGGATCAGCAGGTTGCCCCGGTCGCCGTAGGTGGACAGCAGGTCCGGGTAGATCCAGACCAGTCGCAGCACGCTGGGCCCGCCGATCGACGGGCCGATGGCCGGGAAGGACTCAGTTGACACGGTCCAGCTCCGCTCGGATGTCCTGGAATGCGGTGTAGTTGGCGATGACCTCCAGCCGCCCCGGCGGGACCGAGGCGATCGCCGCGTTCAGCGTCGCCACGTGCAGGAACGGTACGTCGTTGATCTCCAGCCGGACGGCCAGGTCGAACGCCCGGTCGCCGGTGATGAGCACCTGCCGGCCGCGCAGCGGCGAGAAGTCGACGTCGAACAACCAGGAGGTGTCGAGCCCGTCGGGATCCCGGGCGTTGATCGACAACAGGGTCGGTGCCTGCTCGGCCATGTCGAACGCCTCCAGCCAGCTGGCCGGGTTCTTGGCCAGCAGCAGCCGGATGTTACGTCCGTTGCGGACCACCTGGGCGTACCGGCCGGCGACCGAGGTCACCGCGGCCAGCCGGGTCACCGCGTCCACCGGCCGTACGCCGAACTCCGCCGCCACCGCCAGCGCGGTGGCCGCGTTGCCGATGTTGACCTGCCCGGGCAGTTGCAGCACCACCTTGTGCCAGGCGCCGGTCGGGTCGATGACGCCGTCCTCGTCGACCACCCACTCGGGATCCGGGCGCCGCAGCGGACAGCCGTTGCACCACCACTGGTTCTCGGCGCGTTGGATTGCCGAACCGCACTCCGGGCAGACCCAGGAGTCGTCGTGCCAGCGTTGGCCGGCACTGAACCAGGAGACGGCACCGGCGGTGGCGGCGGCCCACACCACCATCGGGTCGTCGGCGTTGGCGATGACCTTGACGTGTTGGTGCTCGGCCAGCGCCACCCGCCACAGTTGGGCCATCATCGCCACCTCCTTGGCCCGGTCGAGCTGGTCGCGGGAGAGGTTGAGCAGGGCGACCACCCGGGGGTTGGTGGCCTCCAGCACCTGGGCCAGGTAGTGCTCGTCGACTTCGAGCACGGCGTACGGCGTCACGCCGGCCTTGGCCAGCGCGGAGGTGTGGCCGGTGGGCATGTTGGCACCGAACGAGTTGGTGGCGACCCGGCCGAGGACGCCGACCGCCGCGGCCGCCAGCCGGGTGGTGGTCGTCTTGCCGTTGGTGCCGGAGACCAGCGCGATCGCCCGACCGGCGGCCAGGTGGGCCAGTAGCTCCGGGTCGATCTTGAGTCCGAGCCAGCCGCCGATCACCGAACCGTCGCCGCGTCCAGCGGCCCGCGACAACGCCGCAGCGGTGCGCGACACCGAACTTGCCACCTTCGCCCGCAGAGGCATCTTCGCGTCCGTCACGCGAGCGAGGTTACCGGACCCCACCCGGCGGCGATCGACGCACGCAGGCGGTTGGCCCGTGCGGGGTGCGGTGCGGCCCCTGCGGTGGTGCGTGCCCGGTGTCCGGACCCGCCCGTGCGGCACTCCACTTTCCTCCACCGCCGCCGCCCGCCGGGTGCGCGGGTGGGCGGAACGGGTGCGCGGGTGGGCGGAATTGGCCGTCCGGGGGGTGAATCCGTTCGGCAACGCCGTACCGGGCGGGAATTCGACGGTCCCTGTCGGAAAGTGGACCGGCGTCGCGTCGCCGTGCCCTCCACCTGGCACCACCCCGATTGACGTGCGGTTTTGTCGAGCAATTGGGCGTGTTCCGGCCGCGATTCTGGTTGCAGGTGGAGGGAAGTGGAGTAGAGTGGGGCGCAATGGCGGGGCCGGGAGGGCCCGCCGGCCCCGGGGGATGCGGCACCGCGAATGCCGTACAAGGGCAAGGGGGGTTGGGCCGTGTTTCTCGGCACCCATACTCCGCGCCTGGACGACAAGGGCCGGTTGATCCTTCCAGCCAAGTTCCGGGACGAGCTGGCGGGAGGTGTCGTGATCACCAAGGGACAGGAACGCTGCCTGTACGTGTTCCCGATGCCGGAGTTCCAGCGGATCGCCGACCAGTTGCGCACCCAGCCGATGACGCACAAGGCGGCCCGGGCGTACAGCCGGGTCTTCTTCGCCAGCGCGCACGACGAGGTGCCGGACAAGCAGGGCCGGGTGACCATCCCGGCGCATCTGCGCGAGTACGCCGGCCTCGCCCGTGACCTGGTGGTGATCGGTGCCAGCAGCCGCGTCGAGATCTGGGATCGGCAGGCCTGGGAGCACTACCTCTCCGAGAGCGAGGACGACTTCGCGGACATCGAGGAGGGGGTGCTGCCCGGCGGGCTGTAGGGCAACGGATGGTCGACACGCTGGCGGCGGCCGGCGGCGGTGGCTGACGCGAGAGCCACCAGTCGGCACCGGTCGCCCGACGTACTGCGAGATCTCCAGCCGCTCCCGCACCTGGCGCCACTTCCCCGGCGCCAGGCGCGTGTTTCCAGCAACGGTTCGCCGGTGGGCGGGAGTAGAGCGGATGGGGATCTGGCGGTACGACGGGCGGCGACACGGGCAACCGGGCGCGGACAAGACGGCAGGCAGGGTCACTGGGGGTCGACATGGGGGAGCTTCGCGGTACGCACGTACCGGTGCTGCTCGAGCGGTGTCTCGAGCTGCTCGCTCCCGCGCTCGGTCGCGGTGACCGGGCAGCCGTACACGTCGACGCCACCCTCGGGCTCGGCGGGCACGCCGAGGCGGTCCTGGCGGCCTTTCCTTCGGTGACCCTGGTCGGGCTCGACCGGGACCGGGAGGCGCTGGCGCACGCCCGGGACCGGCTCGGCGCCTACGCCGACCGGGTCCACCTGGTCCACGCGGTCTACGACGAGCTGCCCACGGTGCTCGACGAGCTCGAACTGTCCGGGGTGGACAGCGTGTTGTTCGATCTCGGGGTGTCGTCGCTGCAGCTCGACGCCGCCGACCGCGGTTTTTCCTACGCCCGGGACGTGGCGCTGGACATGCGGATGGACCAGAGCCGTGGCCGGACCGCCGAGGAGATCGTCAACGACTATCCCCCCGGCGACCTGGTGCGGGTGCTGCGCGAGTACGGCGAGGAGCGGTTCGCCAGCCGGATCGTTTCGGCGATCGTGCGGGAACGGACCCGGCGGCGGATCACCTCGTCGGCGCGGCTGGCGGAGCTGGTGGAGACCGCCATTCCGGCCGCTACCCGAAGAACTGGGGGAAACCCCGCGAAGAGAACGTTTCAGGCACTGCGGATCGAGGTAAACGAGGAGCTGGCAGTGCTCCGCAGAGCACTGCCAGCCGCGCTGGACGCGCTGCACGTCGGTGGCCGCCTGGTGGTCATGTCCTACCAGTCTCTGGAGGACCGGATCACCAAGCAGTCACTGGCGGGCAGGGTACGCAGCAGCGCACCGCTGGAGCTGCCGGTCGAACTGCCCGGCACCGGCCCGACGTTCCGGTTGCTGACCCGGGGCGCCGAGCTGGCCAGCGAGGCGGAGATCGCGGCCAACCCACGCGCGGCGTCGGTGCGGCTACGAGCGGCGGAGCGCATCGGACAGACGGCGGTGGCCGACGTGGGCACCGCCACCCGGGACAAGGGCGGGGCCGCCCGCGAACGGCCCCGCCCGGCACCCACGCACCACCGGCCCGGCGCGGCGGCGCCCGGGCGGACCACACCGGACGGAGCAACCGGCCGGCGGCGACGTCGCGATGGGGGTCGCGACGCGAAAGAACAGGGGGAGGGGAGATGAACGTAGACAAGCGCGACCGCTCGGGGCAGGTCGGTCAGCGCAGCGCCCGGGCAGGCGCACCGCGGTCGGGGGGCCGGACCGC
Source organism: Solwaraspora sp. WMMA2101 (assembly GCF_049179175.1). Taxonomy (NCBI): domain Bacteria; kingdom Bacillati; phylum Actinomycetota; class Actinomycetes; order Micromonosporales; family Micromonosporaceae; genus Solwaraspora; species Solwaraspora sp. WMMA2101. The sequence continues at coordinate 5,831,363 of NZ_JBMHMA010000006.1, forward strand.
GGCGCGGCGTACCACCTCGACGGGTGGCTACGCGACCCAGGGCAGCGCTGCGCTGCAGGAGCAGCCCATGACCGCGGACCAGGTCCGGGTCAGGGACACCACGGCACCGGCCGGGCCGCCGCAGCTGCGGGTGGCGCCGCCGGCACCGGTCGCGGTGCCCCGGGCACCGTTCATCGCGATGATCCTGGTGGTCGTCGTCGGTGGGGTGCTCGGCGTGCTGCTGGTGAACACGAAGATCAACGAGAACGCGATCCGGATCGGCACGCTGCAGCAGCAGCAGTCCAGCCTGGACGTGCAGGAGCAGCAGCTGAAGAAGGAGATCGCGCAGTACGAGGCACCGAACAACCTGGCGGCCCAGGCCCGCAAGCTCGGCCTGGTCGAGTCCGGTCCGCCGGCGTTCATCCGACTGCCGGACGGGCGGGTGATCGGCGTACCGCAGCCGGCCACCGGTGAGCCGGCGATCACCAGCCCACAGGGGGCAGGGGAGTAGGCCAGCGTGGCTGACCGTGCCGATCCGCCGCGCCGGGAACCGCAGGGTTCCCGGCGCGGCGGTTCCGCTACACCGGGAACCGGCACCGGCACCGGTGGTGGCACCCGGCGCGGCACCGGCCGGACCGGTGGCACCGGCCGGGAGGCCACCCCACGGGACGGCACCGCGCTCGGCGGCATCGCCGACGCCCGTGCCTACACCCCCCGTGGCCGGACCGTGCGGGAGTCGGCCGAACAGCGACGTACCGGGCGGGCCGCCGATCGCAGCCGCGACCCGTTCCGGCCGGCGCTGCAGGTGCTCGACGGCGGCCGGACCACCACCGGCGGCCCGAACCGGTCGGGCGCCACCGGCGGCACCCCGCGTGGCGGCGAGCCGGCCGGTCGCCGGGCGGAGCCGGCCGCCGGTCGGCGCACCGGGTCGGGCGACACCACCCGGCGGACCGGCGCGGGTGCTGCCCGCCGGGCCGGTGGCGCCGCGCCCCGGCCCGGCGCCCAGCGGCGCGTCACCGCGACCGCCTCCCGGGCCGGCGCGGCCCGCCGGGACGGCCCCGCTCGTCGTCGCCGGAGCCTGCCCCGGCTCGCCGACCCGCGTCGGCGGCTGCGGCTGGGCACCTTCCTGACCCTCACCATGTTCGCGGTGATCGGGATCCGGCTGGTCGTGCTCCAGGTAGTCGACGCGCCGGCCTACGCCGACGGCGGCGTACGGGACCGCATCGGCGCCCCGGTGGTGGTGCCGGCGCCACGCGGCAGCATCTACGACCGCACCGGCGCGGTCCTCGTGCACAGCGTCGCCGCCCGGCTCGTCTACTCCGATCCGGGTCTGGTCGAGGATCCACCGGCGGCCGCCGAGGCGCTCTCCCCGTTGCTCGGGATCCCCAGGTCGACGCTGCTGGAGCGGCTGGTGCCGCAGACCCGTCCGGACGGGCAGGAGTCGCGCTTCGAGTTCCTCGCGCGGGGCGTCGACGTCGAGGTGGCCGAGGCCGTGCTGGCACTTGAGCTGGACGGCATCGGTGTCGACTACGACGAGCGGCGCGAGGTGCCGGGCAACGACCTGGCCGCCAACCTGATCGGCTTCGTCGGCACGGACATGAACGGACTGGAAGGCCTCGAGGCACGCTACGACGAGGTGCTGCGCGGCGTGAACGGCCAGCGCGTCGCCGAACAGGGCAACCGGGAACTGCGGCTGGCCGAGATCCCGGGCGGCTACCGGCAGGAGACCGAGCCGCAGCCGGGCAGTTCCCTGGTGCTCACCATCGACCGGGACCTGCAGTTCGAGGTGCAGCGCATGCTCAGCTCCGCGATGTCGGCGTACGTCGACGGGGTGGGTGCCGCCGTGGTGCTCGACGCGCACACCGGTGAGGTGCTGGCCCAGGCCAGCCACCCCACGTACAACGCGGCCGACGCCTGGTCCAGCGACCCGGCCGACCGGCAGGACATCGCGACCACCTTCACCGTCGAGCCGGGTTCGGTGCACAAGGCGCTGGTCTTCGGCGCGGCCCTGGAGGAGGGCCTGATCGAGCCGGAGACCACCTTCGACCTCGGCCCGACGATCCGCAAGGGCGACACCACCTTCCGGGACACCCGACCGATCGAGGCCGGCGTGCAGACCAGCCTGGCCGGGATGTTGGCCTACTCGTCGAACGTCGGGACGATCAAGATCGCCGATCTGCTCGGTCCGGAGCGGCTGTACGCCTACCAGGAGGCGTTCGGGCTGGGCAGCCCGACCGGCGTCGGGTTGCCCGGCGAGGCGGGTGGCCGGGTGCTGCCGATCGACGAGTGGAGCGCGTCGTCGTACGGGTCGGTGCCGCTCGGGCACTCGGTGGACGCCACGCCGCTGCAGATGGCGGCGGCCTACGCCACCATCGCCAACGACGGCGTCTACGTCCAGCCACGGATCATCCGGGAGATCGTCGACGACGACGGCGAGCGCACGCCGGCCGCGCCGCCGACCACCCGACGGGTGCTCAGCGCGGACAATGCCGCCGCGCTCCGCACGATCATGGAGGGCGTCACCACCATCCCCGGTGCCACCGGCACCGCCGCGGCGGTCTCCGGCTACCGGGTGGCCGGCAAGACCGGCACCGGCCGGCTGATCGCCGAAGGCCGGGTGCAGCCGGGCGAGGTGGCCTCGTTCATCGGCATGGCCCCGGCCGACGACCCCCGGTACGTCATCGCCGTGGTGGCGCACGTACCCGGCGGTGGCGGCGGGGAGATCCCGGCACCGGCGTTTCGCGACATGATGCGCTTCACCCTGCTGCACTACCGGGTGCCGCCCAGCGGCACGGCGCCACCGGAGTTCGTGGTGCACCCGTGACGACCTGCACCGGAACTCATCCGTACGGGCGAAACGACGCGCGATGCGGTGCGACCGGTAAGCCGCTGCGCGGTCTGCGCCCGTGGACCGGGTAGGGTCTAGCGCCGTGCCCGGCAATCCACGACCCCGCACCAATCGTCCGGTTCCGCTCGCGGAACTCGCCGCCTCGGTGGCAGTGCCGCCACCGGTCGGCGACAACCCGCTGATCAGCGGAATCACCCACGCCAGCGGCGAGGTCCGCCCCGGCGACCTGTACGCGGCGCTGCCGGGAGCCCGGCGGCACGGCGCCGAGTTCGTCGCCGACGCCGTCGCGCGCGGGGCCCTCGCCGTGCTCACCGATCCGGCCGGTGCCGCGGCGGCGGCTGCCGCCACGGTGCCAGCCCTGGTGGTGGCCGACCCCCGGGCCGTCCTGGGGCCGGTCGCCGCGACGGTCTACGGCGCGCCCAGCCAGCGTCTGGCGATGATCGGGTTGACCGGGACCGCCGGCAAGACCAGCACCGCGTACCTGGTGGAGGCGGGGCTGCGGGCCGCTGGCCAGCGCACCGGCCTCATCGGCACCGTGGAGACCCGGCTCGGCGACCTGGTGGTCGCCAGTGCCCGGACCACGCCGGAGGCGACCGACCTGCACGCGATGCTGGCGGTGGCCGCAGAACGGGACGTGGCCAGCGTGGTGATGGAGGTGTCCAGCCACGCGCTGGCGCTGGACCGGGTCGGCGGGGTGCGGTTCGCCGTCGGCGGCTACACCAACTTCGGCTCGGACCATCTGGACTTCCACGCCGACGCCGCCGACTACTTCGCGGCGAAGGCCCGGCTGTTCGACGGCCGCTGCGCGGTCGAGGTGCTCAACCACGACGACCCGGCGTTGACGCCGCTGCGCCGCCCGCACACGGTCACCTACTCGGCCGCCGGGGACGCCGCCGCGACCTGGCGGGCCGCCGCGATCAGCGACGACGGCTACCGGCAGCACTTCATCGCCCTCGGTCCGCACGGGGTGTCGATCGAGGCCGGGGTGGGCCTGCCCGGGCGGCACAACGTGGCGAACGCCCTGCTGGCCATCGCCACCCTGGTCGCGCTGGGCGTCGACCCGGTGACCGCCGCCGCCGGGGTCGCCGCCTGCCCCGGCGTTCCGGGTCGTCTGGAGCAGGTCGACGCGCCCGGCCCGGTGCTCGGCGTGGTGGACTACGCCCACAAACCCGACGCGATCGTGGCCGTGCTGGCCGCGCTGCGCGGGCTGAGCCAGTCCCGGCGTGGCCGGTTGATCTGTGTCATCGGCGCCGGCGGTGACCGGGACCGGGGCAAGCGTCCGACGATGGGGCAGGCCGCCGCACGCGGTGCCGACCTGGTGATCGTCACCGATGACAATCCCCGTACCGAGGACCCGGCGGTGATCCGGGCGCAGCTGCGCCGAGGGGCGGACGAGGCCGTCGGTGCCGAGGTGGTGGAGGTCGCCGGCCGGCGTGCCGCGATCGACGAGGCGGTCCGACTGGCCGCGCCGGCCGACGTGATAGCCCTGCTGGGCAAGGGGCACGAGCAGGGCCAGGAGATCGACGGCCAGATCCTGCCGTTCGACGACCGGGTGGAGCTCTCGGCGGCGCTGACCGCCCGCTTCGGCGCGCTGGTGGGTCAGCCGTGATCCCGATGACGCTGGCCGAGGTGGCCGCAGCGGTCGGCGGGCGGTTGCACGCGGCCGACCCGGCGGTCCGCGTCACCGGTGGGGTGGAGTTCGACTCCCGCAAGATCGGTCCCGGTGGGCTGTTCGTCGCCTTCGCCGGGGAACGGGTCGACGGGCACGACTTCGCGGCGACCGCGATCGCCGCCGGTGCGGTCGCCGTGCTCGGCACCCGCCCGGTCGACGTGGCCGTCGACGGCCCGACCGACGACGCGGCGTCGACCGACGTCGCGGCGTCGGGCGGTGGCTCCGTGGTGACCCGGCCGGTGCCGATGGTGCTGGTCGACGATCCGCTCGTCGCCATGGCGGCGCTGGCCCGGGCCGTGCTGGACCGGCTGCCGCAGCTGACCGTGATCGGCATCACCGGGTCCTCCGGCAAGACCACCACCAAGGACCTGATCGCCCAGCTCGCCACGGCACTGGGGCCGACGGTGGCACCCGCCGGGTCGTTCAACAACGAACTCGGGCACCCGTACACGGTGTTGCGGGCCGACGCGCAGACCCGCTTCCTGGTGCTGGAGATGGGTGCCCGGGGAGTCGGGCACATCCGCCACCTCTGCGAGATCGCCCGACCCCGGATCGGAGTCGTGATCAACGTCGGGGTCGCGCACATCGGCGAGTTCGGCTCCGTCGACGCGATCGCCACGGCAAAGGGTGAGCTGGTCGAGGCGCTGCCGGCGGACGGCGTGGCGGTGCTCAACGCCGACGATCCCCGGGTGGCGGGCATGGCCGCCCGGACCGGTGCCCGGGTGGTGCTGGCCGGCGAGGATGCGGCGGCGACGGTCCGTGCCGAGCAGGTCACCGTCGACGACCGGGGTCGGGCCACGTACCAGCTGGTCACCCCGGGCGGTACGGCATCGGTGCGGCTCGCCGTCAGCGGCCGTCACCAGGTCGGCAACAGCCTGTTGGCGGCGGCCGTCGCGATCGAGCTCGGGATGACCGGGCCGGCCGAGCTCGCCGCCGCGATCGGCGGGCTGCGGCTGGTGTCGACCCGCCGGATGGACGTGTTCGACCGACCGGACGGCGTGACCGTGATCGACGATTCCTACAATGCCAATCCGGCTTCCACCGCGGCGGCGTTGCGCGCGTTGGCGGACCTCGGCCAGGGGCGGCGGACCTTCGCGGTCCTCGGCTACCTCGCCGAGTTGGGCGAGTACGAGCAGTCCGGTCATGCCGAGGTCGGGCGGCTCGCCGCCGAGCTCGGCGTGCACCGGCTGGTGGTGGTGGGTGAGCAGGCCGCGCCGATCCGACAGGGAGCGGCGTCGGTGCAGACGTGGGAAGGGGAGTCGGTGCTGGTCACCGATCAACAGGCAGCGATCGACCTGCTCGGGCAGGAACTGGCCGGCGGCGACGTGGTTCTGGTGAAAGGCTCGCGCTACCGCACCTGGGAGGTCGCCGACGCGCTGCGCGACGGTGCCGGGGAGGCGACGGCGTGAGGGCTGTCATCGTCGCGGCGGCCGTGGCGTTCCTGGTGTCACTGTTCGGTACGCCGGTGGCGATCAAGGTGTTCACCCGGCTCAAGGCCGGCCAACCGATCCGGGCCGAGGGCCCGGCCATGCACCAGGGCAAGAAGGGCACGCCGACGATGGGCGGTGTGGTCTTCATCGTCGCCACGGTGATCGCCTACGTTGCCGGGCACCTGGCCCTGACCACCCTGCCGGAGCAGCAGATCGCCCAGATCGGGCCGACCATCACCGCGTTGGTCCTGCTCGGCCTGCTGGTCTTCTCCGGCGCGGTCGGTTTCATCGACGACTTCCTCAAGGTCCGCAAGCGCAACAGCGCCGGGTTGAACAAGCGTGGCAAGCTGCTCGGCCAGATCCTGGTCGGCGCGGTCTTCGGCATCATCGCGCTCTACTTCCCGAGCACGATGGTGGACTCCACCGGCGACGCGACCAACACCGAGACGGTCGGCAGCACCACCATCTCGTTCATCAGGGACATCGACGCCCTCGACGTCGGCAAGGCCGTGTCGGTGGTCATCTTCATCTTCGTGGTGATGGCGACGACCAACGGGGTGAACCTGACCGACGGGCTCGACGGGCTGGCCACCGGAGCGTCGGTGATGGTCCTCGGCGCGTACGCGCTGATCGCGTTCTGGCAGTACCGACACTGGTGTGCCGACCCCAACTACACGGCCGAGTACTGCTACCAGGTGCGCGACCCGCTGGAGATCGCGCTGATCGCCGGGGCCGCCGCCGGTGCCTGTGTCGGCTTCCTGTGGTGGAACACCTCACCGGCGCGCATCTTCATGGGCGACACCGGAGCGCTCGGCCTGGGCGGGCTGATCGCCGGGATGGCGATGGCCACCCGGACCATGCTGCTGCTGCTGATCATCGGCGGGTTGTTCGTGATCATCACGATGTCGGTGGTGATCCAGATCATTTCGTTCCGGACCACCGGCAAGCGGGTGTTCCGGATGTCGCCGCTGCAGCACCACTTCGAGCTCGCGGGGTGGAGCGAGGTCAACATCGTCGTCCGGTTCTGGATCATCGCCGGGATCGGGGTGGCGATCGGGCTGGGCCTGTTCTACAGCGAGTTCCTCGCCGTGATGGGCTGACTCGCCGTGACGGGCCGACCGGACCGCCCGGCGGGTGCCGGCCGCCGCTGACCGACGGTCACCGGTGACGATCTGATCGTCACGACACGCCGGGGTCGGCCGTGATGCCGTGCCGGCACCGGCGGCACCGCCGATGATGGACCGATGCGCGGGACGAAGGGGCGGTCCGGATGAGCGGCGATCCGGACCAGCCTGCTGCCGGGACCACGGCGACCGCGACACCCCGGACCGGGGCGACCGGTCCGGGCCAGGGCTCGTCGACCCGGACCGGGGCGGGCCAGCGGCCGTCGGCCCCGTCCGGGCAGCCCGTGTCGTCGCCGACCGGCGGCGGAGGGTGGGACCTCGGCGGTGGGTTGGCCGCCCTGCGGGGGATGCTGGCCCGACCGCTCGCCTCGTACTATCTGCTGATTTTCAGCAGCGGTCTGCTGCTGATGATCGGCCTGACCATGGTCTTCTCCGCGACCAGCATCAAGGCCTACATCGACGACGGCAGCGCGTTCAGCGTCCTGAGCCGCCAGGCGACCTTCGCGGTGATCGGTCTGGTCGCCTTCTGGCTGTGTCAGCGACTGCCCGGACGTACGTTCCGGGCACTGGGCATCGTCATCCTCGGCGCCTCCGTCGCGTTGCTGCTGGTGCTCAACGGGATGCTGCTGCTCGCCTCGCTCGCCGGCTGGCCGCAGGCCCAGATCGGCCCGGTCCGTGCCCACCTGCTCTGGCTCTACTTCGGCTCGTTCCAGCTGCAGCCCTCCGAGCTGGCCAAGCTCGGGCTGGTGCTGTGGGGTGCCGACGTGATCGCCCGTAAGGGTGCCGACCTGGGCCAGTGGCGGCAACTGGCGATCCCGTTGTTTCCCGCCGTCGGCCTGCTGTTCCTCCTGGTCGGCTACAACGACCTGGGCACTATGCTCTGCATCCTGGCGCTGGTCGTCGGGCTGCTCTGGGCCGCCGGCGTCCCGCTGCGGATCTTCGCCACGCTGGGCGCGGTCGGCCTGGCCGGCATCGGCCTGCTGATCGCCGCCGCCTGGCAGGGTGCCGGCTCCGGTGCCCAGGACGCGGACAACTACCGGCTTGCCCGGCTCACGTCGTTCTTCACCCCGCCGGACCAGTGCGTCGACGACTGCTACCAGGCGCTACAGGCCCGGTACGCCATCGCCAACGGCGGCTGGTTCGGTGAAGGGCTCGGGTCCAGCCGGTTGAAGTGGGGCTACCTGCCGCAGGCCGAGGACGACTTCATCTTCGCCATCGTCGCCGAGGAGCTCGGTGTGGTCGGCTGCGTCGTGGTGCTGGCCCTGTTCGCGGTCCTGGCGTACACCGCGCTGCGCATCGCCAGGCGGGTCGACGACGCGTTCCGCCGGCTCGCTGCGGCCGCTGCGGCCAGCTGGCTGATCAGCCAGGCGGTGATCAACATCGGGGGAGTGGTCGGGTTGCTGCCGATCACCGGCATCCCGCTGCCGTTCATCTCGGCGGGTGGCAGCGCACTGGTGGTGACCCTGGCCGCGATCGGCATGCTGGCGTCGTTCGCCCGGGCCGAGCCGGACGCCGCGCGGGCGCTCAACGCCCGCCCACCGGCGCGCTGGGTCCGCCTGCTCTGGGCCCCGTTGCCGCCGTTGCCGCGTCGCCGGCACCCGGCGAAGCCCCGGATGACCGGCGTCGCGCCCGGCCAGTCACGCCAGCCCGGCCAGTCACGCCAGCCCGGGGTCGCGCCGCGCCCGCCGGGGCAGGCCGATCGCCAGGCGCGTTCCGGCAGCTCCGGCGGGTCGGCGACGCCCCGTGCGCCGAAGCGCCGGGACGGGCGTTAACGTACCCCCGCGAAAGGCGTGCCCGGGCCCGGCGGTCCGCACGTACCGTCGGTGGTGTCGCGCTCGCCGTCGGCGACACGCCGGCCGCCGTGTCCACCGGAGCGAGCGAGAGGAGATACTGATGGGTCCGCTGCGATCGGTGGTACTGGCGGGTGGAGGTACCGGCGGGCACATCTACCCGTTGCTCGCCTTCGCCGACTGCCTGCGCCGACACGATCCGAGCGTCCGGATCACCTGTCTCGGCACCCCCAAGGGGCTGGAGAACGAACTGATTCCGCCGCACGGCTACGATCTGCGGCTGATCCCCGCACATCAGCTGCCCCGGTCGGTCAACATGAACCTCGTGCGTACTCCGGACCGGATGTTCAAGGCCGCCCGCGCCGCCGGCAAGGTGATCGACGAGGTGCAGGCCGACGTCGTCGTCGGGTTCGGCGGCTACGTCTCGGTGCCCGCGTACCTGGCGGCCTGGCGGCGTGAGCTGCCGATCGTGGTGCACGAGGTGAACGTGCCACCGGGGGTGGCCAATCGGATGGGGATGCGGTTCACCAAGCACGTCGCGGTCGGGTTCCCGCACCAGCCGGTGCAGGCCGAGTCGCTGCGTCAGGCGCGGGTCGTCGGTGTGCCGCTGCGCCGGGGCATCGCCGGACTCGACCGGGCCGCCGCCCGGGCCGCCGCCCGCGCCCACTTCGGGCTGCGCCCCGACCTGCCGACCATTTTCGTCTCCGGCGGCTCGCAGGGGGCCCGGTCGATCAACCTGGCCGTCTCCGGCGCCGCCAAGGAGCTGGCCCGCGCGGGTGTGCAGGTGCTGCACGCGATCGGCGCGCGCAACGAGCCGATCTCCGTACCCAGCGATCTTCCGGCGCCGTACGTGACGTTGCCGTACCTGTCGGAGATGGAGCTGGGGTATGCCGCCGCCGACCTGATGGTGTGCCGGGGCGGGGCGATGACCTGCGCGGAGGTGGCCGCGATCGGGCTGCCGGCCGTCTACGTGCCGTACCCGCACAGCAACCAGGAACAGAAGCGCAACGCCCTGCCGGTGGTCGAGGCGGGCGGTGGGCTGCTGGTCGACGACGCCGAGCTGACCCCGGCCTGGATCGAGCAGGTCGTGGTGCCGCTGGCCCGGGATCCGCAGCGGCTGGCCGCGATGGGTGCGGCGGCGGCCGCGTACGGTCGTCGCGACGGCGACGAGGCACTGCTCGACTTCGTCTACGAGGCGGTGTCCCGATGACCCGCGATGGGAAGGTGACCACGTGAACACCACCGAGTTCGCCCCGGCCGGTACTCTCGCCGCCGAGGACCTGGGCACCGTACATCTCATCGGTGTCGGCGGGGTCGGCATGAGCGGCCTGGCCCGCCTGCTGCTCACCCGTGGCATCCCGGTGACCGGCAGCGAACTGCGGGACTGGCCGTCGCTGGCCGGGCTGCGCGCGCTCGGCGGCACCATCCACATGACCCACGACGCGGCGAACCTCGACGGCGTGGACACCGTCGTCTATTCGACCGCGATCCCGGCCGACCACGTCGAACTGGCCACCGCCCGGGCGCGCGGGCTGCGGGTGCTGCACCGTTCCGAGGCGCTGGCCGCCGCGATGACCGGCCGGCGGACCATCGCGGTGGCCGGCACCCACGGCAAGACCACCACGACCTCGATGGTCACCCTGATCCTGCAGCAGGCCGGCGAGGATCCGTCCTTCGTGATCGGCGGGGAGATCTCCGAGGTCGGATCCAACGCCCATCACGGTACGGGGGACTACTTCGTCGCCGAGGCCGACGAGAGCGACCGGTCCTTCCTGCTCTACCGGCCGTACGTGTCGATCGTCACGAACATCGACGCCGACCACCTGAACACCTACGGCGACCTGGCCGGCCTGGCCGCCGGGTTCGCCGAGTTCGCCCGGCTGACCGACCCGGACGGCTTCGTGGTGACCTGCGCCGACGACCCGGGCACCCGAGCGCTGACCGAGGCGCTGCGCGACGAGGGCCGCACCGTCCACACCTACGGGGAGTCCGCCGACGCGGACCTGCGGTTGTCGCAGATCGGGTCCGCCGCAGCCGGGGTGCGCTACCAGGCCACCCTGGACGGTGCTCCGCTCGGTGAGATCGTCCTGCCGGTGCCGGGGCGCCATCTGGGGCTCAACAGCGCGGCGGCGGTGCTCACCGCCCTGCGCCTGGGTGTGCCCATCGGCGCGGCGGTCGCCGCGCTCGGCGCGTTCCCCGGGGTCCGGCGCCGGTTCGAGCGCAAGGGCAGCACCGCCGGGGTGACGGTCTACGACGAGTACGCCTACCACCCGACCTCGATGACGGCGGCGTTGCGCACCATGCAGGAGGTCGCCGGTGACGGTCGGCTCGTCGTGGTGTTCCAGCCCTACCGGGTCTACCGCACCCGGGACCTGCAGGCCGAACTCGCCGAGGCGTTGTCGATCGCCGACGAGGTGATCGTGATGGAGGTGTTCGGCCCCGGTGAGCTCCGTGAACCTGGCGAGGGCGGGGTGTCGTTGACCGCGGCGGTGCCGCTGCCCGACGACCGCAAGGTCTTCGTGCCCTCCTGGGAGGACGTCCCGGGTGAGGTGGTCCGCCGGGCCCGTCCGGGTGACGTCGTCGTCACCATGGGTGCTCCGCCGATCTCCCTGCTCGGTGACGAACTGCTGGCCGCGCTGGCTGCGGCGGCCGACGCCGGATGACGCCCGCCGGCCGACCGGGCCGACCCGGCCTCGGTCGGGCGGCGGCCGGCCGACCGGGAGTACCCCGATCCGGTGCCGCCCGCCCGGGCGGGCGGTCGACCGGGTCTCCGAGCGGTGGTGTCTCCGGGGTGCGGACCGGCTCCGGTGGCGGCTCCGACGGCGAGTCACGCACCGGATCCCGGCCGGGCCGCCGGTGGCGGCTGGTCCGGGCGAGTCGGGAGGCGGTACCGCCGTCGGTCCGCCGGTTCATGCGTCGGGCCCGGCGCCGTCGGTTGCGGGCGGCGCTGCCCTGGGCGGTCGCGGGTGTGGTGCTGGTGCTTGCCCTGACCGGGTGGTGGGTGGTCGCGGCGACCTCGGTGTTCGGCGTGGACCGGGTGCAGGTCGCCGGGGCCGTGGTGACCACCGAGGACGCCGTACGGGCCGCCGCCGACGTGCCGGTCGGCACGCCGCTGGTCCGGGTGGACCTGACGGCGGTGGCCGACCGGGTCGCCGCCCTGGCGGCGGTGGAGCGTGCGGTGGCCAGCCGTGACTGGCCCGGCACGTTGGTGATCACCGTGGTGGAGCGGGTGCCGGCGGCCGTGGTGCCGCAGGGCGACGGGTACCTGGTCGTCGACGCCGCCGGGGTGGCGTTTCGGACCGTGGCCACCCGCCCGGACGGGCTGGCGGTGATCCGGTTGACGGCTGCGGAGTTCGACCAGGGGCTGGCGCGTGACGCGGTGAGCGTGCTCGGCGCGCTGACCGCCCCCCTGCGGGAGCTGCTCGTCGAGATCGAGGTGAGCGGTCCGGCCGGGATCCAGTTGCGCCTTGCCGACGACCGGGTGGTGATCTGGGGTGACGCCACCGACAATGAGGTCAAGGCGCAGGTGGCGGACGCGCTGTTGGAACGCGCGGACACCGTCATGGATGTCAGCGCACCGGATGTGGTGACGATCCGCTGACCCGGCGTGCCGTTCGCGTGATTTCAGGACGGCTCCGTGCAGAAGGTACATTACGGGGTGCCGGGTCGGACTCGGTGCGGTGCACCGGGCGACACGCCGTCGTGGTCCTTGGATCACGCCGTACGTGCGCTTACGTTGCCACGAGAGGCGCAGTGGTTGACATAGCCCTGAGCCTCTAGTAGAGGGTTAGGGTTCCGCCCGCGCTCTCGTGTACGACGGGTCTGTCCTCCGTGGTCCAACCGGGTCAGGCCGGCGCCCGCCAATCTCGAAGGGAAGGCACCCCGATGACACCTCCGCACAACTACCTGGCGGTCATCAAGGTCGTCGGCATCGGCGGAGGCGGCGTCAACGCCGTCAACCGGATGATCGAGGTTGGCCTCAAGGGCGTCGAGTTCATCGCGATCAACACCGACGCCCAGGCGTTGCTGATGAGCGACGCCGACGTCAAGCTCGACGTCGGCCGCGAGCTGACCCGGGGCCTCGGCGCGGGGGCCAACCCGGACGTCGGCAAGAACGCCGCCGAGGACCACCGTGACGAGATCGAGGAAGTGCTCAAGGGCGCCGACATGGTCTTCGTCACCTGCGGTGAGGGTGGCGGTACGGGTACCGGCGGCGCTCCGGTGGTCGCCAACATCGCCCGTAAGCTCGGCGCGCTGACGATCGGTGTGGTCACCCGGCCGTTCTCCTTCGAGGGCAAGCGCCGCCAGGTGCAGGCCGAGGCCGGCATCGAGGAGCTGCGCAACCAGTGCGACACGCTGATCGTCATCCCGAACGACCGGCTGCTGGCCCTCGGTGACCGGGGGATCAGCATGATGGACGCCTTCCGCCAGGCCGACCAGGTGTTGCTCTCCGGTGTCCAGGGGATCACCGACCTGATCACCACACCGGGTCTGATCAACCTGGACTTCGCCGACGTGAAGAGCGTGATGAGCGGGGCCGGCAGCGCACTGATGGGCATCGGTAGCGCCCGGGGCGAGAACCGGGCCGTCGAGGCCGCCGAGGCCGCCATCTCCAGCCCGCTGCTGGAACAGAGCATGGACGGTGCCCGGGGGGTGCTGCTGTCCATCGCCGGTGGCTCCGATCTCGGGCTGTTCGAGATCAACGACGCGGCCCAGCTGGTCACCGACGCCGCGCACGCCGACGCCAACATCATCTTCGGCGCGGTCATCGACGACGCCCTCGGCGACGAGGTGCGGGTGACCGTCATCGCCGCCGGGTTCGACGGCGGGGCACCGGCGTACAAGCCGGCCGAAGGTCCGCGCAAGGTGCCCGCGAGCCCGGTGTCGCCGGCCGCCCCGGCGGTGGCGCCGGCCCCCCAGCCGCCGACCCCGCAGACCCGCCGGGTGCTCTTCGACGACGTGGACGTGCCGGACTTCCTGAAGAACGGCTCGTGACCAGCCGCGACCGGCGTACCGACGGGGACCGGCGGGCCGAGCTGGCCGACGCGCTCGTTGCGGTCCGGGCCCGGGTCACCGCCGCCGCCGTGGCGGCCGGCCGCGACCCCGCCGAGGTGACGTTGATCGCGGTGACCAAGACCTGTCCCGCCAGCGACGTGCGGCTGCTCGCCGAACTCGGTGTCACCGACGTCGGGGAGAACCGCGACCAGGAGGCGGCGCCGAAGGCGGCGGCGCTCGCCGCCGATCCGTCGGTGCCGACACCGCGCTGGCACTTCATCGGTCAGCTGCAGCGCAACAAGTGCCGGTCGGTCGTCCGGTACGCCGACGTGGTGCAGTCGGTGGACCGGGTGGCGCTGGCCCGGGCGCTCGACGTCGCCGCTGCTGCCGAGTCCGCCGCCGGCCGGACGACGCCCCGGCTGCTCGACGTACTCGTGCAGGTCAGCCTGGACGGCGTCGCGGGACGTGGTGGGGTGCTGATCGATTCCACCGACTCCGACCACGGCTTCTGGCCGGTGGTCGATGCCGTCACGGCGCAGTCGCATCTGCGACTCGCCGGCCTGATGGCGGTGGCACCGCTGGGTCGGCCGCCCGAGCCGGCATTCGCCCGACTGGCCGAGCTGTCCGCCCAGCTCACGGCGGCGGTGCCGCAGGCACGGGTGATCTCGGCCGGGATGAGCGGGGACCTCGAAGCGGCGATCGCCGCCGGTGCGACACACGTCCGTGTCGGAAGTGCGTTGCTCGGAAACCGCCCAACGCTACGGTAGCCTGACGGCGGGTACCAAACTACATCAGTGTTGTTCGGGGCGGACCCCTCGTAGTCGGGGGTCGACGTCGGTGACCGGGTAAGAGGGACACCGACGGGGGGACGACTCGGACCGGTGGGCACGCAGCGGTGTTCACGCGCGACAGCGGCACGGCGGGGGCGCGTGCCGTACGGCGGACGGAGGGGCGCGGCATGGGTGCACTGCGCAAGGCGGGGGTCTGGCTAGGCCTGGTCGAGGAGGACGACGACCGGGGCTACGACGACGGCGGGTACGACAAGGCCAGTTACCGTGAGTCGCGATACCGCGACAGCAGGTACGCCGACGAGTTCGCTGACGACGAAGAGCCGGACGATCCGCCGCCGCGCGCCCGCCCGACGGTGGAGCGGCTGCGGCCGTCGGACCGGCTGCATGCCCGCGCCGCCGAGCGGGAGCACCGGTTGGCCGACCGGGACGCCCGGGGCGGCGAGCCGGAGCGGTCCGAACGGTCCGAACGGTCCAGTGTGCGTTCGATCACCCGGGGCGGTGCCGACCAGGCGTCGACCCCTACGTACCAGACCCGGGACAACCTGGCTCTCGCGCCACAGCCGGTGGTGCGCGAGCGGGTGGTCGTCGCCGAGGAGGAGCAGCGCTACCAGATCACCACGCTGCACCCCACGACCTACCGGGAGGCCCGCACGATCGGCGAGCACTTCCGCGACGGCACCCCGGTGATCATCAACCTCACCGAGATGGACGAGGCGGATGCCCGCCGACTGGTTGATTTCGCTGCCGGACTGGCCTTCGGTCTGCGCGGTACGATCGAGCGCGTCACCAACCGGGTGTTTCTGCTCTCACCGGCCAACGTCCAGGTCACCGCCGAGGACAAGGCCAAGATAGCCGAGGGTGGATTTTTCAGCTTGAGCTAACCCCAGACGAGGACCTGGCCTGCCGTGTTGTCGATCTTGTTCCAAGTCCTGTATCTGCTGCTGTACGTGTTTCTGCTGACCCTGTTGGCGAGGTTTGTCCTGAGTGCGGTGCTTCAGTACGGTCGGCGGTGGCAACCCGGGCGGGGGGCCGCCGCCGGAATGGAATCGGTGTGGAGCGTCACTGATCCCCCTCTCAAAGCGTTGAGGCGGGTGATCCCACCACTGCGAATTGGTACCGTGAGCTTCGACCTGGCCTCCCTTGTGCTCCTGGTTATCCTGTTCGTGCTGATCACGTTCGTGGTGGAGCCGCTGATCAGGGCAACCAACTGACCGGCGCGCTACGCGGCCGCAACTGACCCGAGGAGTTTCGATGCCGCTAACCCCGGCCGACGTCCACAACGTCGCCTTCAAAAAACCTCCGATCGGCAAGCGGGGGTACGACGAGGAGGAGGTCGACGCCTTCCTGGACGAGGTCGAGCGTGAGCTCGCCCGTCTGATCGAGGAGAACAACGAGCTGCGCGCCCAGGTGGAGCGGGGCGGGCGGGGCGGCCCGGCCGGTCCCGGCGGCGACCCGCGGCTCGCGGCGGAGCTGAACGACCTCAAGGCGCAGCTCGACCGCGTGCAGCGGGACAAGGCCGCCGCCGAGCAGGCCGCCCGCGCGATGCAGGCCGAGCTGGAGCAGGTCCGGTCGACCGGCGGCCCCGGCGGTGTCGGCGGCGACGGCGAGCAGCAGGCGCTGCGGGTGCTGATGATGGCCCAGCGGACCGCGGACGACCACGTCTCCGACGCGCGCCGGGAAGCCGACAAGCTGCTCACCGACGCCCGGACCAAGGCCGAGGAGGTCACCCGCGAGGCGCGGGCCAAGGCCGACGCGTTGGAGCGCGACGCGCGGCAGCGCCACCAGGAGGCGATGGGCGGGCTCGACGCCAAGCGGACCGCGCTGCAGAAGCACATCGAGGAGCTCAAGCAGTTCGAGCGCGAGTACCGGACCCGGCTCAAGGCGTACCTGGAGAGCCAGCTGCGCGATCTCGACGGTCGCGGCCAGGGCCTGGAGGCCGAGATGGGTCGGGTCGAGGGCGGTCGCTCCGCCGCTGGCTCCGGTGGTCTGGCCACCGCCGGGTTGGCCAGCTCCTACGGCGGTAGCCGGTCGAGCGCTCTTGAGGCCGGCCGCTGAGGCCGAGTCGGCTGCGGGGGATACGCCAGGGACAGTGCGGCGGGGGTGAGCCGTGATCGTTGCAAGCTTGCTGCTCATCCTCGTCGCCGTCACGCTGCTCGTGCTCGGCCTGGCGGGCGGTTCCAGCATGTTGCTGGTCGGTTCGATCGTGGCGAGCCTGCTCGCTGCGGTCGCCCTCGTCGTCGGTGCCCGCCAGGCGGCTGCGGCCCGCGCGGCCGACGCCGACGCGGCCGACGCCGAATTGAGCACGCCCGGTGCCGGCGGTTGGCCGGTCGGATACGACGAGCCGTACGTCGCCGATCCGCCGCCGGCGCGTTCCGGTTTCCCGCCGGCGGCCACCCCTGCGGGGGCGGCGCGAACGGTGCCGGACCCGGCGGTGACCTTCCCGCCGGCGTCGGCGACGGTGCTGGACGACACGGTGCCGGGCACTGCGGTGCCGGATGCCACGGCGACGGTGCCGGCCAGCCGGCAGCCGACCGGCGGTTCGCAGACGGGCGCGTCCCCGGGCACCGGGGCGGTGGGCGACGATCCGGCCGAGGTCGAGGTCGACCCGCCCGACGAACCTGCCGCCGAGCAGACGGCCGAGGCCGAGCGGGCCGTCCTGGCCCGGATCGAGGCCGAGGTGATCGTGGTCGACGGCCGGCCCCGGTACCACCTGTCCGACTGCGTGCACCTGGTGACCCGCCCAGGGGAGCCGCTGCCCGTACGGGAGGCGTTGGAGCTCGGCTTCACGCCGTGCAGTCTGTGCGGGCCGGACCGGGCGCTGCTGACCGAGGCCGGCCGGGTCTGACCGGTGCGGCCGCGTCGGGTCCATGCCGTCCCCGCCTGATCGTGGCGGTCGTCGTGCCGATCGCGCGTCGACCAGCCTGTCGGTCGCCGTACGGGTCAAGCCAGGGTCGTCGCGGTCCCGCGTCGGCGGGTCCCATCCGGGCCCGCGCGGTCCCGCGTTGGTGATAGCCGTGTCGGCACCGGCGGTGGACGGTCGCGCCACCGAGGCCGCCCGCCGCGCGCTCGCGGCCGCGCTCGACGTACCGGCCCGCCGGGTCACGGTGCAGACCGGTGCGACGAGCCGTGACAAGGTCTTCGCCGTCGCGGTGGCCGACGAGGCCGACCGGCTCACTGCCCGCGTCGCGCAACTACGGGACAGCTGACGGTCGGACCACTAGGGTGTGGAGCATCGATCACGATGTGCCCGCTTTGCTGATATCTGGTCGAGAAAAAACCTTTTGTACGGCAGGTAAAGCCATACAAAACGGGGCAAAGAAGGCGGCATTGTTGTCGGAAGCCTTCACGTTCCGTATCCTTGCGAATCTCCGGAGTGTGCAACGGACCTGTTGCGCACCCGACGGTGCTCCGCGGCCGGGCGTCGGCAGCGGCTCCGACGGTCCGCCGGAGCACTGCCGATTGCCGCCGGTGACGCGGCCGAGGGAGCGACGATGGCCAAGCCAGTCGACACGAAGACCGCCGCCCGCAGGCCGGCGGCCCGGCCGGCGCGCAGCGCGGCGGAGACCACCAAGATCCGTAGCGCCCTGCAGGCCCGACGGGACGAGTTGCGCACCGAGTATGATCAGACGTTGAGCGAGATCACCGAGCTGCAGCGGGAGCGGCTGACCGACTCGGCCGGCGACGACCAGGCCGACACCGGCACCAAGACGTTCGAGCGGGAGCAGGAGATTTCTCTCGCCAGGAACATCCTGGACCGCATCAACCAGGTGGAGCGGGCGCTGGAGCGGTTGGACGAGGGACACTACGGCTGGTGTGAGCGGTGCGGCACGGACATCCCGGTCGAACGGCTCGCGGCCTTCCCCTCGGCGACCCTCTGCGTGACCTGCAAGCAACTTGAGGAGCGGCGCTAGTCGGGCGGGTCGGTCGATCGACCCGAGGCCGCTCGGCGGACGCCGCCGACGTGACCGAGGGGGAGAGACAGCTGACCGCGGATCCGCAGCAGCGACCCGCTGTCGCTGAGACCCACGGCACCCGGCGTGCGGTGGGACTTCTCACAGCGGTGGCGGTCGTCGCCCTGCTCGTCGACCTCGGCAGCAAACAGTGGGCACTCAGCGCGCTCACCGGCCGCCAGCCGGTCGAGGTCGTCAGCGGTGTCCTCTACCTGACGCTCATCCGCAACCCCGGCGCGGCGTTCAGCCTCGGTGCCGACTACACCTGGATCTTCTCCCTGGTCACCGTCGTCGTGGTCGGCTGGATCGGCTGGTTGGCACGGGGGCTGCGGTCGACACCGTGGGCGGTGGCGCTCGGGCTGATCCTCGGTGGCGCACTCGGCAACTTCCTCGATCGGATGTTCCGCGCACCCGGTCCGTTCCTCGGCCACGTGGTCGACATGTTCAGCGTCTTCGACCCGCGTGGCCAGGTGTTTCCGATCTTCAACGTCGCCGACAGCGCCCTGGTGGTCGGGGTGGTCCTCGCCGTACTGCTGGAACTGACCGGTCGCCAACGCGACGGCCGACGACTGACGCGAGGGGCCTGACGATGACCATCTCCGCCCGACCCGGCGAGCGCCGGAGCCTGCCGGTGCCCGAGGGCCTCGACGGGTTCCGGCTGGACCAGGCCGTCTCCCGACTGTTCGGGCTCTCCCGGACGGCGGCGGCCGCCCTGGTGGAGTCGGGCGACGCGGCGCTGGACGGGGTGACCCGGCAGAAGGCCGACCGGGTGAGCGCCGGCGCCTGGTTGGAAGTGGTGCTACCGGCACCCGCCCTCGCGCCGACGGTCGTCGCGCAACCGGTGGACGGCCTGGCCGTGGTCCACGCCGACGAGGACATCGTCGTGGTGGACAAGCCGGTCGGGGTCGCGGCGCACCCGAGCCCGGGCTGGACCGGCCCGACAGTGCTCGCCGGGCTCGCGGCGGCCGGGCACACCATCGCCACCAGCGGTGCCGCTGAACGCCAGGGCATCGTGCACCGGCTCGACGTCGGCACCAGCGGGCTGATGGTGGTGGCCAAGAGCGAGCACGCCTACTCGGTGCTCAAACGCGCCTTCAAGGAACGCGAGGTGGACAAGCGCTACCACGCCGTCGTGCAGGGCCACCTCGATCCGCTGCGGGGCACGATCGATGCGCCGATCGACCGGCACCCCCACCACGACTACCGCTGGGCCGTCGTGTCCGGCGGCAAGCCCAGCGTCACCCACTACGAGACGATCGAGGCGTTTCCCGCGGCCAGCCTGGTCGGGATCCGGTTGGAGACCGGTCGTACCCACCAGATCCGGGTGCACTTCTCGGCCCTGCGGCATCCGTGCGTGGGTGACCTGACGTACGGTGCCGATCCGACACTCGCCGCCCGACTCGGACTGACCCGCCAGTGGCTGCATGCCCGTGCGCTCAGTTTCCTACACCCCCGTACGGCGGAGGAAGTTCGCTTTCACAGCGACTATCCTGACGACTTGAAGCGTGCTCTCGCCGTACTCGGCGAGTGAGTCTGCCCGCGCACGCGTCTGTCCACTGTCCATCCCACCATCGGGAGGGAGTCGTCCGTGCGTGCCGGCGACCTGTTGCGGGGGATCGACCGGAGGCTGCTGCCGGTGCTGGCGGAGGCCGTGGCCGGGCTGGCACACCGACCGGTACGGCCGCACCTGCTGGCCGGGGTGGCCGCGGCGTCGGTCAGCGTCGTGGCCGCCACGGCGCTGTGGGCGGTCGACCACGATCCGGGAGCGGCGGCGCTGCCGACCGTCGACGGCGTCGTCCAGGTCGGAGTGGCCGAGGGCGAGTCCATCACGGACTACCTGCAGGCGGCCCGCAGCGAACTCGCGACCATGGCCGCCGGTCCGGCACCGACGGCGACGCAGGGCGAAGGGTACGCGTTGGTCACCTTCAGTGAGTATCTCCCGCCGGGCCGGCTGGCATCGGTCCTGTCCGGAGTGTCGGTCGTGGAGGTGTATCTGCGGGTGCCGCTGGGGTCGGAACAGACCCAGGTCGTCCGGATGCCGGCGTACCGGCTGCCGGAGGACGTGCTGACCGGCATGGACCAGGTCGCGCAGCGCAAGACCCGGGAGGCCGCCGACTACCGGCGCCGGGTGGCCGAACTGGGTCGGGCAGCCGAGTTGGATCTGTGGAAGCTCTACGACACGGGTGCCCGGGTCGCCACCGCCGAGGCCGAGGCCTACCGACGGTACTGCGCGTGCGGGTACGCGGCGGTGGTCCGTGGCGGCCCGGACGTCCTGCGGGACCTGACCGGGCATGCGGAGGTACGGGCGGTCGATCCCGCGCCCGAGGTCCGGCGGCTGGAACGTACCGTGTTCCTGCCGCCGCTGCCCGAGCACGACGAGGTGGTGCCGGCCGAGACACCTGCCGGTGCGCGACCGGCCGGTGGGTGACCGTACGCTACCCCGGGGTGCCGCAGGGGCATCGCGGCCTGGTGATCGTGACGGACGGTCACCAGCGCCCAGTGGAGTTGGCGTGCCGAGGCACCAATAGCCTCCGGCGGTGTGGCCTTGACGGGATTTGGTTCGTAGCCTGTCAGGCGGGGACCGATAGCGCTGGGGAGGGTGAGCCGTGGAGGGCACCGAGAACGGCTGGGGCCGTCCTGCGGAACCACCGCCGCGCTGGCGGGCGCTGCTCGACCGCGCCCGCCTCGGTGGCCGGACCGGCGAGCACCCCGAGGTGGACGACCGCAACGGCACCGGCACCCGGCCACAGGACAACGGGCAGGCCGCAGCGCCGGCACCGCACGGCTCCGGTCCTGGCCGACGCCCCGACGGCGGGTCCGGCGGACCGGACCGACCGGCCGAGCCGGTCCGCCCGTCGGCTCCGAGCCTGTTCGAACCGGTCCCGCCGCCGGCCGGCGGCCGCCCCTACGACCCGGGTCCACCGCCGGTGGGCGGCTACCCGTACGACACCGGACCGCCGATGCCGGGGGCCGGCCGCTACGCAGCACTCGCGCCCGGCGGGGCGCAGGCCGGTTACGCGCCGGCCTATCCGGTGGTACCCGGCACCGTGCCGGACCGGGACGCCGTCCCGGTGCGGCCAGTTCGGCCCGCCCCGCCCGAACCCGGCCCGTCACCGGGCCAGGTCGGCCCTCGGCCCGGCCAGGTCGTCGGCCCACCACCGGGACGCCCGGGGCCGCCACCGGGTCCACCGTCGGGCCATCCGGGGCGGTCGCAGCCAGGGTTCACGCCCACCCCGCCCCCGCCGGTACGCGGTCGACCCGAGCCTGGGCCGCCCGGCGGTGCCGATGGCGGCTATCCGGCCCGGATCGAGTGGCGGGAGAGCCAGCCGGACGCCGAGGTCGACCGGGCGGCCAGCGTCCTGCGGCGTAACCTCGGGATGCCCCGGGTGCTGGCGTTCGCCAACCCCAAGGGCGGGGTGCACAAGACCACGGCGACGGTGCTGGCGGCGGCGACCATCGGCAGTGTGCGCGGGCGCGGCGTGCTCGCCTGGGACGACAACGAGTTGCGCGGCACGCTGGGGCTGCGTGCGGGCAGCGCCCGGCACGCCCGGACCATCCGGCACCTGATCACCGACCTGGTGGAGATCGAGTCCGCGCACGGCTACGAGTTGACCGACCGGCTCGACGACTACCTGCGGCACGCCTCCGACGGCTCGTACGACGTACTGGCCGGCGAGGAGAGCCCGCGGTTCGCGCAGCGGCTCGACCCGCAGACCGTGCGGCGGGTGCTGGAGCTGCTGCGCCGTACCCACGACGTGATCTGTGTGGACACCGGCAACAACGTGGAGAGCGCCAACTGGCAGACGGTGCTGCAGGCCGCCGACCAGCTGGTGGTCACCTGCGTGCCCCGCGAGGACGCGGCGTTCACCGCTGACTGGATGCTCGATCTGCTCCACGACGTCGGGATGGGTGACCTGGTGGAGAACGCGGTCACCCTGCTCTCCTGTCCCACCCCGGGGCCGGCGCCGCTGCTGGAGGATCTGCGGCGGCATTTCGCCACCCGGACCCGGGCGGTCGCGGTGGTGCCCTACGACCCGGCCCTGGAGACCGGGTCGTCGATCGAGTACCCGCAGTTGCAGCCGGAGACGCGGCAGGCCTGGCTGCAGGCCGCCTCGGTCATGCTGGAGCCCTTCGTACGCTGACCCGGCTCAGTCACTCGCCGGCCGTTCGCTCGCCGTGCCGCCGGTCGACGGTACGCAACCGTGCGCCACGCCCCAGCGGGAGCAGCGGCCGTCCGGATAGTTCTGCGTGTGGGCTGTCCAGGAGAAGAAGCCGGCATGGTCGGAGCGTTCGTCCGGCATGTAGCGGTCCACGGTGGCGGATCCGGCGGAGGCGAGCACGAACAGCAACGGCACCAGGAGCAACCCGACCGGTGCCGTCGACCGGCCGGCGTCGGGCCCGCCGGTGGTGGCGGTGCCGGTGGTGGCGCTACGTCGACGCCACTGCCGGACGGCGAGCAGCACTCCGAAGCCGGTGAGGATCAGCAGGCAGTAGAGCACCACGGCGGTGGTCCGTGGGTACAGCCGTACCGTCTGGGTCTGCCACTGCTCGCTGGCCAGCCACATCCGCATGAACCAGGCGCTGGCCGCGCAGGCACCGACAGCGACGACGACACTGCGTCGCCAGCCCAGCGCCAGTGCCAGCGCCAGGCCGGCGGCGAGCAGCAGGGTGAACAGGCCGACGCCGCCGAGTTCGCCGACCGGAGGCCAGACGGGTCCGACGTCGGCCGGGCGGTCGTTGCGCCACATCGCGATGTACGCGGGCTCGGTGTCGGTGTCGAAGTAGAAGTAGTTGTCGGAGGTTCCGCCGGTGGGGGCGAGCAGCCCTCGCAGATGCACCCAGGAGACGGCGACGAAGGCGACGACGGCGGTGCCGCCGAGGACGAGCACCGGGCGCCAGCCGTGCCGCCAGGGGGCCAGCAGGAGCACCGCCAGCAGCATGCCGCCGG
Organism: Solwaraspora sp. WMMA2101; assembly: GCF_049179175.1. Lineage (NCBI taxonomy): Bacteria > Bacillati > Actinomycetota > Actinomycetes > Micromonosporales > Micromonosporaceae > Solwaraspora > Solwaraspora sp. WMMA2101. The sequence continues at coordinate 5,854,890 of NZ_JBMHMA010000006.1, forward strand.
CGCACCAGACGTACCAGCCGGAGTAGAGCAGAAAGAGCAGGCCGAAGCCGGCTCCGGCGAGCAGGCCGGTCAGCGCCGCCCGTCGCAGGCTCATGGTGTCGGCGCGGCGGACCGCCGACAGGAACGCGACCAGCACCGGGACGAGCATCACCAGGGTGATCTGTGGGTACGGCTTGACCGGCTCGATCAGTGGCAGCATGGCCAGCATGCCGATCGTCACCGCCGGGACCGGGCGTAGGACGAGTCGCCACGCCAGGTACGCGGCCGGGCCGAACAGTGCCGTGCCGGCGAGTTGCAGGTCCTGCAGGGCCAGCACGTGCGGCTGGCCGGTCATCCGGGCCCAGGCGCCGATCAACCAGAAGACCACGGGTGGGTAGTGGTCGGAGATGCCGCGTCCCGACCACAGGTCAGCGGTCCACGCGAGGATCCAGCTGTAGTCACCGCCGCCGGCCCACAGCGACATCTCGGTGCCGTTCAGCGCGACGGCGACGCCGCCGGCGACGAGGCCGGTGCCGAGCCCGGCCACGGCGGCGCAGCCGATCCGTACGGCGTACCCGTGGTGGGCGTGGGCCAGCAGCCGGTGCGCCACCACCATCGCCACGACCAGTAGTGCGGCCAGTACGGCGAACCGCAACTGCAGGGCGGCCAGGCCGGCTACCTGGCCCTTGCGATCCAGCGGGTCGACTTCTATGGTCCTGCTCCAGACCAGGAACCCGCCTGCGACGCCGAGGCTGACCAGCACCTCAGCACCGGTCGCCGCGACGCGGGAAAGCAGCGGTCTCCTCTGAGGGTAATCGCTCACACACAGACCGTAATGCCTGAGGTGTCGGTTCGGTGTCCGGTGTCCCCCGCGTTGCCCGGCCTGTCGCCATCTGAGGTCGCGGATCGCCGTCGTGACCGGCGGGTGCGGTGTGCCGTCGCCCCGGGTCGGGGGTGGTCGGGTAAGGTCGCGTGGTTGTCGCCGGGACGGGAGAAGGGGGCCGGTCGGTGTCCGATTCCTTCGTGCATCTGCATGTGCACACAGAGTATTCAATGCTCGACGGTGCGGCCCGGTTGAAAGAGTTGTTCGCCGAGGCGAATCGGCTGGAAATGCCGGCGTTGGCGATGACCGACCACGGGAACCTTTTCGGTGCGTACGATTTCTTCAAGCAGGCGACCGGCGCCGGAGTAAAGCCGATCATCGGCCTGGAGGCATACCTGACGCCGGGGACGGACCGGCGTGACCGGACCCGGGTGCGGTGGGCCGACGGCGGAGAGAACGACGTTTCCGGCGGTGGTGCGTACACGCACATGACGATGCTGGCGGCGGACGCCGACGGCCTGCGAAACCTGTTCCGCCTGGGCTCGCGGTCCAGCTTGGAGGGTTACTTCTACAAGCCTCGCGCGGACCGTGAGCTGCTGCACGAGTACGCCAAGGGGATCATCGCAACGACCGGGTGCCCCTCCGGCGAGGTGCAGACCTGGTTGCGGATCGGTGACTTCGAAAAGGCGTGCGCGTCGGCTGCGGAATTCCGTGACATTTTTGGTGCGGACAATTTCTATCTGGAGCTGATGGACCACGGTCTCGATATCGAGACCCGGATCCGGGAAGACCTCATCCGGCTCGGTAAGCGACTCAACCTCAAGCCGATCGCCACCAATGACCTGCACTACACGCATGAGCGGGACGCGGATGCGCACGAGGTGTTGCTGTGTGTCCAGTCCGGGTCGACCATGGCGGATCCGAAACGGTTCAAGTTCGACGCGCGTGACTTCTACCTCAAGTCGGCCGCGGAAATGCGGAAACTGTGGGACGCCGAGGTGCCCGGGGCGTGTGACAACACCCTGGAAGTCGCCGAAAAGATCGGCGACTATTCGGCGTTGTTCGCCTCGCGGGACCTGATGCCGCAGTTCCCCGTACCGGCGGGGGAGAACGAGGAGTCCTTCCTGCGGGCCGAGGTGCTGCGCGGACTGGAGCGCCGGTTCCCGGGCGGGGTGCCCGAGGGGCACCGCAAACAGGCCGAGTACGAGCTCGACGTGATCATCAAGATGGGGTTCCCGGGGTACTTCCTGGTCACCGCCGACCTGGTGGACTACGCCAAACGGGAGGGGATCCGGGTCGGCCCCGGTCGTGGGTCGGCGGCCGGGGCGCTGATCGCGTACGCCCTGGGCATCACCGAGCTGGACCCGATCCCGCACGGCCTGCTGTTCGAACGCTTCCTCAACCCGGACCGGGTGTCGATGCCGGACATCGACATGGACTTCGACGAGCGTCGCCGCGGCGACATGATCCGGTACGCGACCGAGCGGTACGGCGAGGAACGCGTCGCGCAGATCATCACCTACGGCACGATCAAGGCGAAGGCGGCGATCAAGGACGCGGCGCGGGTGCTCGGCTACCCGTTCGCGATGGGTGACCGCATCACCAAGGCCATGCCGCCGCCGGTGATGGGCAAGGACATCCCGTTGTCGGGGATCTTCGACCCGAAACACCCGCGCTACCCGGAGGCGGTCGAGTTCCGGTCGTTGTACGAGTCCGACGGCGAGGTCCGCAAGATCGTCGACACGGCCAAGGGGCTGGAAGGCCTCAAACGGCAGTGGGGCGTGCACGCCGCCGGGGTGATCCTGTCCCGCGACCCACTGGTGGACGTGCTGCCGATCCAGAAGCGGGAGCAGGACGGGGCGATCATCACCCAGTGGGACATGGGCGCGTGCGAGTCCATCGGCCTGCTGAAAATGGACTTCCTCGGCCTGCGCAACCTGACGGTGATGGACGACTGCCTGGCCGGGATCAAGGACAACCGGGGCCTGGACCTGGTGCTCGAGGAGCTGCCGCTGGACGACAAGCGCGCCTACGAGCTGCTGGCCCGGGGCGACACGCTGGGGGTGTTCCAGCTCGACGGCGGGCCGATGCGCGCGCTGCTGCGCTCGATGGTGCCGGACAACTTCGAGGACATCTCCGCCGTACTGGCGCTGTACCGGCCCGGTCCGATGGGTGCCAACGCGCACAACGAGTACGCCGACCGCAAGAACAACCGCAAGCCGGTGGTGCCGATCCACCCCGAGCTCGCCGAACCCCTCGCCGACATCCTGGGTGACACCTACGGCCTGATCGTGTACCAGGAACAGGTCATGGCGATCGCCCAGCAGCTGGCCGGCTACACCCTGGGCGCGGCCGACCTGCTGCGGCGGGCGATGGGCAAGAAGAAGAAGGAGATCCTGGACAAGGAGTACGTGCCGTTCTCCCAGGGCATGCGGGACAACGGCTACTCCGACGAGGCGATCAAGACGCTGTGGGACATCCTGGTCCCGTTCTCCGACTACGCGTTCAACAAGGCGCACACCGCCGGCTACGGGCTGGTCTCCTACTGGACCGCGTACCTGAAGGCCAACTACCCGGCCGAGTACATGGCCGCCCTGCTGACCAGCGTCGGTGACGACAAGGACAAGGCCGCCGTCTACCTGGCGGAGTGCCGTCGGATGAAGATCAAGGTGCTGCCGCCGGACGTCAACGCCTCCGGTGCCCGGTTCACCGCGGTCGGCTCCGACATCCGCTTCGGTCTGGCTGCCGTCCGCAACGTCGGCACGAACGTCGTCGACGCGATCGCCCGCGCCCGTAAGGAAAAGGGTGCCTACACCGACTTCTACGACTTCCTGCGCAAGGTCGACGCGGTGGCCTGCAACAAACGTACCGTCGAATCGCTGATCAAGGCCGGCGCGTTCGACTCCCTCGACCACCCCCGCAAAGCCCTGTTGACCGTGCACGCCGACGCGATCGACTCGTTCATGGACCTCAAGCGCAACGAGGCGGTGGGCCAGTACGACCTGTTCGGTGACGCCTTCGGGGCGGCGGATCCCGCCGCTGGCGGCGCGATGGTGGTCACCCCGCCGATCCCGGAGGGCGAGTGGGACAAGACCGACCTGCTCACCTTCGAACGCGAGATGCTCGGCCTCTACGTCTCCGACCACCCGCTGTTCGGGGTCGAACACGTCCTGGCCGCCGCGGCGGACATGTCCATCGCGGCCCTGGCCGAGGACGGCGCCGTCGCCGACGGCAGCGTGGTGAACCTGGCCGGCATCCTGTCCGGGGTGCAACGCCGGATCACCAAGCAGGGCCGGGCCTGGGCGTCGGCGACCCTGGAGGACCTCGGCGGCGCGGTCGAGGTGCTGTTCTTCCCCAACACCTACGAGGTCGTCGGCCAGTACATCGCCGAGGATGCCATCGTCGTGGTGAAGGGCCGGGTCGACCGGCGCGACGACCAGCCCCGGCTGATGGCGATGGACCTGTCCGTGCCGGAGATCACCGCCGCGGACGAGATCAAGCCCATCGTGATCGCGTTGTCACCGGCCCGCTGCACCCCGCCCCTGGTGGACAGCCTGCGCGACGTGCTCACCAGCCATCCCGGCTCGGCCGAGGTGCACGTCAAACTCGTCAACGGCAGCCGCGCCACCCTGCTGCGCCTCGGACCGCACCGGGTCGCCCCCACCACGGCGTTGATGGCCGACCTCAAGGCACTGCTCGGGCCCGCCGCCGTAGCCGGCTGAGACCTGAGAGGATCACCGGGTGAGTTCCCCGTCCGAACCCGGCCAGTCCGGTGAACCCGGCCAGTCCGTCGACCTGCCGACGCCGACGCCGACGGATCCCGGGGCCACGGTCGCGGCCACCCCCGGCCGAGCGGCACCGTGGCGGCGTCCGGCGGTCCTCGTCGTCGCGGCGATGGTGCTCGGCGGCGTACTGCTGGGGCTCGCCTGGTCGACGCTGACGCCCTGGGTGCCGGTGGTCAAGACCGAGCAGGGCGCGGCGGTACGGGGCGGCGACCCGGAGTACTTCGTTGCCGCCGACGGCTGGTTCGCGTTGCTCGGACTCGGGTTCGGCATCCTCGCCGGGATCTGTGCCTGGGCGCTGCCGCCACGTCGGCGCGGCCCGGCCGGGCTGCTGGCGGTGACCACCGGTGGGCTCGGCGCGGCGGCGGTCGCCTGGGCCCTCGGTCGGCAGATCGGCCTGGCCGGCTACCGGCAGGCGTTGGAGGCCGCCGAGGTCGGGGCGACGTTGAGCCGCCCCCCGGATCTGCACGCCGGCGACATCGAACTGTGGTTCGGGGTGCTGCCCGCACTCAACGGTGCCTTCTTCGCGCCGGCGTTCGGTGCCGCCCTGGTCTACACGATGCTGGCCGGCTGGTCCCGCTACCCGGACCTGCGCCCCGACGCACCGACGGCAGACCCGCCGACAGTCGAGGGCGGATCCGGTGCGCAGGCACCGCCGGTCAGTTCGGGCTCGCCGGCACCGCGAGCTCCGGCAGCGGAACCGGCACCGCCCGCACCCGGCGCAGCAGCGACACCTCCCGATTGAGCATCCGCAGCTCAGCCCCCAGCCGACGGGCGGTGTCCGGCTCCGCCAGCAACGCCTGCCGCTCCCCGATGGTCAACGCGGCAGTGGCCGCGACCAGGTGGGACAGGACCGTCGGCTGCTCCGGCAACTGCTCGGTGATCTCCGCGGAGTCGGTGCGCACCAGCTCCAGGTACTGCCGGAACAGCGACAGGACCTGCGGCGCCAGCCGGTCGGCCAGGATCTCCTGACCGGCCGGTTCCGGCAGCCACCGCACCGACGCGGTCAGGTACGGCGTACCCTCGTCGGCCAGTTCGGTGACCCGGAACCGCCGCCGGCCCACCGTGACGATGTCGTACCGGCCGTTCGGCAGCTCGGTGACCTGCCGCAACTCGGCGGTGCAGCCGACGTCGTGCAGGCTGACCGCCGTCGGGGTGGGCGCCCCCGGCGGCCCGGCTGTCGGTAGGACCTCCCAGCCGCGCCGGATCGCCACCACCCCGAACTCCCGGGTGACCCCCTCGGGCAGGCTGGTCAGATGGCGGACCAGCGCCCGGTAGCGCTCCTCGAAGACGTGCAGAGGCAGCACCAGCCCGGGGAAGAGCACCGTCCCGAGCGGAAAGATCGGTAGCCGCTGACCCACTGGTCGAGCGTAGCGTGGTGACACTCACCGTCCCGTCGGCTGGACGGCCAGCGTCCGATGGTTGGGAGGCGGCCTAGACTCGCAGGCGTGCTGAACCGGATCGACCTGCGCGGCGGGTCACGTGACCCGCGTGACCTGCTGCCCCGTGCCCAGCTCGACGTCTCCGTGGCGGTCGAGCGCATCCGCCCGCTGGTCGAGGCGGTCCGGGACCATGGTTACCCGGCGATCCGGGACGCGGCCCAGCGGTTCGACGGGGTCAGCCCGGCCCGGCTGCGGGTGCCGTCCGAGGCGCTGGCCGCCGCCGAACGCGACCTCGACGACGACGTGCGGGCCGCGCTGCTGGAGTGCATCGACCGGACCCGGCGGGTGCACGCCGACCAACGGCGTACCGAGGTCACCACCCAGGTGGTGCCCGGCGGCACCGTCACCGAGCGGTGGGTGCCGGTCGGCCGGGTCGGGCTGTACGTGCCCGGCGGCCTGGCGGTGTACCCGTCGACGGTCGTGATGAACGTGGTCCCCGCCCAGGTCGCCGGGGTGACCTCGCTGGTGGTGACGAGCCCGCCGCAGCGCGACAACGACGGGTTGCCCGACGCCCGGGTGCTCGCCGCCTGCGCCCTGCTCGGCGTCGACGAGGTGTACGCCGTCGGCGGCGCCCAGGCCGTCGCGATGCTCGGCTACGGTGCCGCCGTCGACCCGGACGGCACCGACGGGTGCGCCCCGGTTGACGTGATCACCGGGCCCGGCAACATCTGGGTCACCGCCGCGAAGCGGCTGCTGCGCGGGGTGGTCGGCATCGACGCCGAGGCCGGCCCGACGGAGATCGCGATCCTCGCCGACGACACCGCCGACCCGGTGCACGTCGCCGCCGACCTGATCAGCCAGGCCGAGCACGACCCGTTGGCCGCCAGCGTGCTGGTCACCCCGTCGGTGGAGCTGGCCGACGCGGTCGACCGGGAGTTGGCCCGGCAGGTGCCGGCGACCCGGCACACCGACCGGATCGCCACCGCGCTGGGCGGTACCCAGTCCGGGACGGTGCTCGTCGACGACCTCGACGCCGGACTGGCCGTGGTCGACGCGTACGCCGCCGAGCACCTGGAGATCCAGACCCGTGACGCCCGGCAGTGGGCGCTGCGGGTCCGCAACGCGGGGGCGATCTTCGTCGGGGCGTACTCGCCGGTCTCGCTCGGTGACTACTGCGCCGGCTCCAACCACGTGCTGCCGACCGGCGGCTGCGCCCGGCACTCCTCCGGGCTGAGCGTGCAGTCGTTCCTGCGGGGCGTGCACATCGTCGAGTACGACGCCGACGCGCTGCGGGACGTGGCCGGTCACGTGGTGACCCTGGCGCGGGCCGAGGACCTGCCGGCGCACGGCCAGGCGGTCCAGGCCCGGTTCACCGATCCGACGACGGCAGGGCAGGCCACGGCGGGCGCGGGGGCGTCGGGTACGGCCACCGTGGCCACGGCCGGCACCGCCGGCCCGGAGGGGTCGGCATGAGCGCCCCGGTCAGCCTCGACGATCTGCCGATCCGCGACGAGCTGCGCGGCCGCAGCCCGTACGGTGCCCCGCAGCTGGACGTACCGGTGCGGCTGAACACCAACGAGAACTCCTACCCGCTGCCGGACGTGGTGGTCGAGGCGATCAGCACGGCGGTCACGGCCCAGCTGCGGGAGCTGAACCGTTACCCGGACCGCGACGCGGTGGCGCTGCGCGGCGAGCTGGCCGACTACCTCGGCCACGGGGTGAGCGCCGCCGGGGTGTGGGCCGCCAACGGGTCCAACGAGATCCAGCAGCAGCTGCTGCAGGTGTTCGCCGGTGCCGGGCGGGTGGCGCTCGGGTTCACCCCGGCGTACTCGATGCACCCGTTGCTGGCGCTGGGCACCGGCACCCGGTGGGTCGACGGCCGGCGCGGCCCGGACTTCGGGCTGACTGCGGCCGACGCCGCCGCGCAGGTCGCCGCCCACCAGCCGGACCTGGTCTTCCTCTGCTCGCCGAACAACCCGACCGGCACCGCGCTGGACCCGGCGGTGGTGGACGCGGTGCTCGCGGCCGCGCCGGGCATGGTGGTGGTGGACGAGGCGTACGCCGAGTTCGCCCGACCCGGCACCCGCAGCGCCCTGGAGTTGCTGCCGGCGCACCCCCGGCTGGTGGTGACCCGGACGATGAGCAAGGCGTTCGGGTTCGCCGGTGGCCGGCTCGGCTACCTGGCGGCGCACCCGGCGGTGGTGGACGCCGTACAGCTGGTCCGGCTGCCGTACCACCTGTCGGCGCTGACCCAGGCGGCGGCGCGGGCGGCGCTGGCGCACCGGGACCTGCTGCTCGGCACCGTCGCGGCGATCAAGCAGGAGCGGGACCGGATCGTCACGCGGCTGCGTCAGCTCGGGTCGACCGTGGCCGACAGCGACGCCAACTTCGTGCTGTTCTCCGTCGGTGGTGACCAGCGTGACGCCTGGCAGGCGCTGCTGGAGCGGGGCGTGCTGGTGCGCGACGTCGGGCTGACCGGCTGGTTGCGGGTGACGGCGGGCACGCCGGCCGAGACCGACGCCTTCCTCACCGCGATGACCGATCTGGCCGCGACCACAGACCTGACAGCGGCGGGGGACCTGGCCGCGACCACAGACCTGACGGCGGCGGGGGACCTGGCCGCCACGACCGGGAACGGAGTGACCCGATGAGCCGCACCGCGCGGGTGGAACGCACCACGGCCGAGACGAAGGTACTGGTCGAGCTGGACCTGGACGGCACCGGTGCGGCCGACATCAGCACCGGGGTCGGCTTCTACGACCACATGCTGCACCAGATCGCCCGGCACGGCGGCTTCGACCTGACCGTGCAGACCGTCGGCGACCTGGAGATCGACGCGCACCACACGATGGAGGACACCGCCATCGCGCTGGGCACGGCGCTGCGTCAGGCGCTGGGCGACAAGGCCGGCATCCGCCGGTACGGCTCGGCCACCATCCCGATGGACGAGGTCCTGGTCCGCGCGGCGGTCGACCTGTCCGGCCGGCCGTACGTGGTGCACGACGAGCCGGTGCTGGCGCCGTACATCGGGCCGGTCTACCCGACCAGCATGACCCGGCACATCTGGGAGTCGCTGGGCCACTCCGCGCTGATCACCTTGCATGTGTCGGTGCTGCGGGCGGCCCGCGACGGCGGGCACCCGGACGCCCACCACGTCGTCGAGACGCAGTTCAAGGCGGTGTCCCGGGCGCTGCGCGAGGCCGTGTCGATCGACCCGCGTACCGCCGGGACGGTGCCCAGCACCAAGGGCGCGTTGTAACGTGGGCAGCTTCCTGCCGGTGGCGCTGTTCGCGCTCGCCGGGGTGCTCGTCGGTGGTGCCTGGTCGCTGCACCGCCAGGGCGCCGGCCGGGGTACTGTCGCCCTGGCGGCTGTCCTCGCCGTGCTGGCTGCCGCCGGCGGGGTGTTCTGGCTGCTTCCCGGAGGTGACTGATGTCCCCGCGTCCGCCGCGTGTCGTGGTGCTCGACTACGGCTCCGGTAACCTGCGCTCCGCCGAGCGGGCGTTGGCCGCCGCCGGAGCCGAGGTGACGGTGACGGCCGACCTGGCCGCCGCCGAGGCCGCCGACGGCCTGGTGGTGCCGGGAGTGGGCGCGTACGCCGCCTGCATGGCCGGCATCGACGACCTGGGGGCCGCCCCGGTGATCGCCCGGCGGGTCGCCGCCGGTCGGCCGGTGCTCGGCATCTGTGTGGGCATGCAGATCCTCTTCGAGTACGGGGAGGAGCACGGCGTGGTCACCAAGGGCCTCGGTCTGCTGCCGGGCGGGGTACGCCGGCTGCCTGCCCAGCGGGTGCCGCACATGGGTTGGAACACCGTGGCGGTGCCGGCCGGCAGCGTGCTGTTCGCCGGGTTGCCCGACGACGCCCGGTTCTACTTCGTGCACTCGTACGCGGCACTGGTCACCGACCCGCTCGACGCGGTGGGTGCCCTGTCCACCACGGCCGACCACGAGGGGCGGTTCGTGGCGGCGGTCGAGCGGGGCCCGCTGTCGGCGACCCAGTTCCACCCGGAGAAGTCCGCCGCGACCGGAGCCACCCTGCTGGGCAACTGGCTGGCCACGCTCACGTCGGTGCCGGCCGGCCCGTCCGGTGAGTACGGCCCACCCGGGGTGTCCGGTGAGTAAGGAACGGGCCCGCCGCCGCGAGCAGCGGCTGGCCGAGGCACAGCGGGAGCGGGCGGCGCAGGTCCGCCGTACCTCGCGTCGGCAGCGTCGCCGGGCGGCGCTGCAGCGGCTCACCCCGCGCCGGCCGGGTGGCCGTACCGGACGGTTGTTCATCCGGCGCAGCCGCGCCGAGCGGGCCGGGATCGCGGTGCTCACCGTGGCGGTGCTGGCCGTGATCTGGCTGGCCGTGCCGGACCTGGCGTTGCGTCTGCTGTTGATCGCCGTACTGCTGCTCGTCGCGCCGGCCGCCGTGGTGATCGCCCTCGGCCGGCGTACCTGATTCCATCATCATTCGAGGAGATCTCCGTGACGCTTGCCCTGCTTCCCGCCGTCGATGTCGCCGACGGCCAGGCGGTCCGCCTGGTCCAGGGCGCCGCCGGTAGTGAGACCTCCTACGGCGACCCGTTGGAGGCGGCGCTGGCCTGGCAGCGTGACGGGGCGCAGTGGATCCACCTGGTGGACCTGGACGCCGCGTTCGGTCGGGGCAGCAACGCCCACCTGCTGGCCGAGGTGGTCCGGCAGATCGACGTGGCGGTGGAGCTGTCCGGCGGGATCCGTGACGACGAGTCGCTGGCCGCCGCCCTGGGCACCGGCGCGGCGCGGGTCAACATCGGCACCGCCGCGCTGGAGGATCCGCTCTGGTGCGACCGGGTCGTCGCCGAGTACGGCGACCGGGTGGCGATCGGGCTGGACGTACGGGGCCGTACCCTCGCCGCCCGGGGCTGGACCCGCGACGGTGGCGACCTGTTCGAGGTCCTGGAGCGGTTGGACAAGGCGGGTGCCGCCCGGTACGTGGTCACCGACATCACCAAGGACGGCACCATGCGCGGACCGAACCTGGACCTGTTGCGGGAGGTGTGTGCCCGCACCGACGCGCCGGTGATCGCCTCCGGTGGCGTGTCGACCCTGGACGACCTGCGGGCGTTGGCGACGTTGGAACCGGTCGGGGTGGAAGGGGTGATCGCCGGCAAGGCGCTCTACGCCGGTGCGTTCACCGTCGCCGAGGCGCTCGCCACCCTGCGGGAAGCCGACGCCACGGGCAGCCGGTCGTGACCGTCGCCGTCCGGGTGATCCCCTGCCTCGACGTCGACGCCGGCCGGGTGGTCAAAGGGGTCAACTTCGTCGATCTGCGCGACGCCGGCGACCCGGTCGAGCTGGCGGCGGCCTACGACGCCGCCGGGGCCGACGAGTTGACCTTCCTCGACGTGACCGCCTCCTCCGACGACCGGGGGACCATGCTCGACGTGGTCCGCCGGACCGCCGAGTCGGTCTTCATCCCGCTCACTGTCGGCGGCGGCGTGCGGTCCGTGGCCAACGTGGACACGCTGCTGCGCGCGGGTGCGGACAAGGTGGGCGTCAACACGGCGGCGATCGCCCGACCGGAGCTGATCGCGGAGATCGCCGACCGGTTCGGTCGGCAGGTGCTGGTGTTGTCACTGGACGTGCGGCGCGCCGGCGCGACCACGGTGGCCAGCGGTGACACGCCCAGTGGCTTCGAGGTCACCACCCACGGCGGGCGGCGGGGCACTGCCATCGACGCGGTGGCCTGGGCGCGGCGGGGTGCCGAACTGGGCGCCGGGGAGATCCTGCTGAACTCGATGGACGCCGACGGCACCAAGAGCGGCTTCGACGTCGAGCTGATCGCCGCGGTCCGGGCGGTGGTCGACATCCCGGTGATCGCCAGCGGCGGGGCCGGCACGACCGGGCATTTCCCGCCGGCGGTCGCGGCCGGCGCCGACGCGGTCCTCGCCGCCAGCGTCTTCCACTTCGGTGAGCTGACCATCGGAGCCGTCAAGCAGGAGCTGCGCGCCGCCGGCCACCCGGTGCGCTGACTTCCCGGGCCGCCCGGCGCGCTGACGTTCCTGGGCCACCCGGCGCGCTGGCGGTTCCCTCGCCGGGTCAGCCTGGTCCGGGATGGACGGTGGCCGGGTTCTCCACCGACCGTCGGGGCGCGGGCGGCAGGAACCGCCCGGTGTACTCGACCATCGCTGCGGCGTGGTCCTGGTCGTCGAGGCGCCAGTCACCGTCGGTCGTGGGGTACCGGCGGTTCAGTACGCCGTGCACACTGTCCACCGTCGTGGTCAGCCCGCTGCGGGGCCGGTCGCGCCACAGGCGTTCGCCGGCGGCGGTGACCTGGAACCAGCCGTCGCGTACCGACACGAGATCCGCGCCGACCAGTCGCCGTACGCCGGTCTCGATCTCCTCGCGGGTGGGGATCGCCTGGTTGAGGTGCTCTGCGGTGGCCAGTATGTCGACCAGACGGACGCCCTCCGGCCGGCGGCTGTCCGGCGATCGCCGGTGCCGGCCGACCTTGCCCGCGATGACCAGCGAGACGAAGATCCACGCGTCGGACCACGCCCACCCCTCGTCCGTCATCCGACCATGATGCCGTGTCGGCCGCGCGGACGGTACTCCTGTGCTTGGCTGTGGACATGTTGTTGCCGCGTCCTACCCGGCTGGTCCGTTCGGCCGGAGACTTCACGCTCACCGCGTCGACCGGCGTACAGGCCCCCGACGGCATCGCTGACCTGCTGCGGGAGCTGATCACCCCGGCCACCGGTCTGCCGCTGCCGGACGGTCCGGCGGCCGGTGCCGGCGGGATGATCAGTATGCGGACGGTGGACGCCGCGCAGCTCGGCGCGGAAGGCTACCGGCTCACCGTCGACCCCTCCGGGGTACGGGCGGAGGCCGCCACCGAGGTCGGGCTCCGTTGGGCGGTGCAGACGCTGCGCCAGTTGCTGCCCGAGCAGGTGTACGCCGCCGCACCGGTACGCGGGGTGCCGTGGCGACTGCCGGCGGTCGAGATCGTCGACGTGCCGACGTACGCCTGGCGAGGCTCCCTGCTGGACGTTGCCCGCTGGTGCCATCCGTTGCCGTTCCTCTACCGCTACGTCGATCTGCTGGCGGCGCACAAGCTCAACACCCTGCACCTGCACCTGACCGACGACCAGGGCTGGCGGTTCGAGGTGCGTCGCTACCCCCGGCTGACCGAGGTCGGCGGGTACCGGGCCGCCTCACCGGCCGGCCACGCCCGCGACGGCCGCGCCGACGGGGTGCCGCACGGCGGCTGGTACCGGCAGGCCGACCTACGTGACCTGGTGGCGTACGCGCACCGGCGCGGTGTCCGGATCATGCCGGAGATCGACCTGCCCGGGCACGCCCAGGCGGCGATCGCCGCCTATCCCGAGTTCGGCAACGACCACACCCGCCAGCTGGCGGTCCGTACCACCTGGGGCATCTCCACCCACGTGCTCAACCTCGAACCGGCCACCCTGGCGGCCGTCTGCGACATCTTCGACGAGGTGGTCGACGTCTTTCCGTTCGAGTACGTGCACGTCGGCGGCGACGAGGTGCCCAGCGCGGAGTGGGCGGCCAGCCCGGCGGCGACCGCCCGGGCCGCCGCGCTGGGGCTGCCCCGGGTCGCCGACCTGCAGGGCTGGTGGACCGGGCAGCTCGCCGCGCACCTGGCCGGACACCGGCGGCGGATCGCGGTCTGGGACGAACTGCTCGACCGGGGTGCCCCGGCCGGGGCGACGGTCTTCGCCTGGCGGGGCACCGACCGCATCGACGCCGCCCGGGCGGCCGGGCTGCCGGTGGTCGCCGCGCCGTACACCCACACCTACTTCGACTGGGCCGAGTCCGACGGTCCGGCCGAGCCGCTGGCGATCGCGGGCACGGTGCCGCTGGAGACGGTGTACGGGTTCCAGCCGGGCGAGGTGCTCGGGGTGCAGGGGCAGTTGTGGAGCGAGTACCTGCCGACGCCGCAGCGGGTGCTGTGGCGGGCGTTTCCGCGGCTGGCGGCGCTGGCCGAGGTGGGCTGGTCCGGGCCGGTGGCGGTGGACGTCGACGGGGTGGTGCCGGCCGGTACGTGGGCGGAGTTCCGCGACCGGCTCACCGTCCACCTGCGCCGGCTCGATCAGCTCGGGGTGGGCTACCGGCCGCTGGACTGAGCGGCTCCGCCGCCGTCGGCGGGTCGTCGGCGGACGGCACCGACGGGGTCGGTGGGCCGTCGGCATCGCGCGGTGCCACCGTGCACAGCGGGAGGAACAGCTGCACCAGTGGTCCGATCGCGACGGCGTAGAGCACGGTGCCGAGCCCGACGGTGCCGCCCAGCAGCCAGCCGGCGCCGAGGACGGCGACCTCGATCACCGTACGGACCAGTCGGACCGAGTGCCCGGGGTGCCGGGCCACCCAGCCGGTCATCAGCCCGTCGCGGGGGCCGGGGCCGAGCCGCGAGCCGACGTACAGGCCGGTGGCCAGGCCGTTGAGCACGATGCCGCTGACCAGCAGTGGCACCCTCGCGGCGATCGCGGCCGGGCCGGGCAGCAGGGCCAGGCTGACGTCCACCGCGATCCCGATGACCAGTACGTTGCTGACGGTGCCGAGGCCGGGGCGTTGCCGCAGCGGGATCCACAGCAGCAGCACGACCGCCCCGGTGATCACGGTGACGGTGCCGAAGCTGAGCCCGGTCTGTCCGGCGAGGCCCTGGTGCAGGACGTCCCACGGGTTCAGTCCGAGTCGGGACTCGATCATCATCGCCATGCTGACGCCGTACAGGACCAGACCGAGGTAGAGCTGGCCGAGTCGGCGGGGGAGCCGACGGCCCGCGCCACGCCCATTGCCAATTTTCATCACGCATGCCACTCTGGTGGCCAATCCGGCGGATACCTAGGGCCAATCAGGAGTGGGTGGCTATGGCAGTGATCGTTCGGGGTAGCCAATTGGCGCGGCTGCTCGGGCACTGGCATGCGCTGCCGGGCCGGCGCCGCAATCCGGACTACGCCGCCCTGGCCGGCGCGGTCCGCGGTCTGCTCGCCGACGGGCGGCTCTCGCTCGGGGTGCGGCTGCCGGCCGAGCGGGAGCTCGCCGAAGCGCTGCGGGTCAGCCGGACCACGGTCACCGCCGCGTACCGCAGTCTGCGCGAGAGCGGGCACCTGACCAGCCGCCGGGGGGCCGGTAGCTGGACCACGCTGCCCAGCGGCCATCAGGTCGCCAGCACCGGGTTGTGGACCGCCGAGACCGACCTGGACATGATCGACCTGGGGTACGCGGCGTTGGCCGCGCCGCCCGAGCTGGTCCCGGCGGCCCGGGCCGCCGCCGAGGATCTGCCCCGCTACCTGCAGCACGCCGGCTACTTTCCGACCGGGCTCGCCGAGCTGCGGGCGGCGATCGCCCAGGGCTACACCCGGCGCGGCCTGCCCACCAGCGCCGAGCAGATCATGGTGACCGGTGGCACCCAGCACGCGCTCGACCTGGTGCTGCGCCTGCTGCTGCCGGCCGGTGCGCCGGCGCTGGTGGAGTCGCCGACGTACCCGAATGCGCTCGCCGCGTTGGCCGCCCGCCGGGCCCGGATCGCCACCCACGGGCTGGCCACCGGCCCGGACGGCGGCTGGGACGCCGACCTGCTGCTCGGCGCGATCCGGCAGGAACGCCCCCGGCTGGCCTACCTGATCCCGGAGTTCCAGAACCCGACCGGTCACCTGATGACGACCGAGCTGCGGGAGCGGGTGGTCGCGGCGGCCCACGCCAGCGGCACCGATCTGGTGGTGGACGAGTCGTTCGTAGACCTTCCGTTGGACGGCACCGTGGTCCCGCCGCCGACCGCGGTCTTCGACCGGCACTCCCGGGTGATCTCCATCGGTGGGATGAGCAAGCCGTACTGGGGCGGCCTGCGGATCGGGTGGGTGCGGGCCTCGGCGCCGCTGGTGCAGCGGCTCGCGGCCCTGCGGGTCGGGGTCGACATGGCCGGGCCGGTGCTCGACCAGCTGGTCGGGGTGCATCTGCTGGCCGCCGCCGACCAGATCGTGCCGGCCCGGCTGGCGCAACTGACCGCGCAGCGGGACGCGCTGCTGGCCGAGCTGGGCACGGCGCTGCCGGAGTGGCGGGTCACCGTGCCGCACGGCGGGGTGACCCTCTGGGCGGAGCTGGACGGTCCGATCTCCAGCGCCCTGGCGCGGGCCGCCGAGGAGGCCGGGGTCCGGCTGGCGCCGGGCCCCCGGTTCGGCATCGACGGCACCCTCGAGCGGTTCCTGCGGCTACCGTTCACCTTGCCGGTGCCGGTGCTGACCGACGCGGTCCGCCGGATCGCCGCGGTGCGTTACGACCTTGACCGCACCAGCCGCCGCCAGTGGCGGGAACCCGCCATGATCGCCTGACGGCGGCTGGTGCCCGACCCCACGGTCAGATCTCGGCGAGTTGACCGGCGTACATCCGGTCGATCTCCGCGGCGAAGTTGCTCTCCACGATCCGGCGTTTGATCTTGAGTGACGGCGTCATCTCGCCGTCCTCGATGGTCAGGTCCCGATTGAGGATAGTGAACTTCTTGATGGTTTCCCAGCGGTTCAGCTTGCTGTTGAGTTCGGCCACGTACCCCTCGACGAGCGCGTGCGCCTGCGGCGAGGCGACGATCTCGGCGTACGGCCGGCCGGCCAGCGGGCCACCGGCGGCCCAGCCGGCGATGGCGTCCGGGTCCAGGGTGACCAGCATGGTGCAGTAGTTGCGGGCCTGGCCGATCACCACCGCCTGCGAGGTGTACGGGCAGGTGGCCTTGAACAGCCCCTCGATGTGCGACGGCGCGACGTACTTGCCGCCGGAGGTCTTGACCAGGTCCTTCTTGCGGTCGGTGATGGTGAGGAAGCCGCCGTCGTCGAGCACGCCGATGTCGCCGGTGCGGAAGTAGCCGCCTTCGGTGAACGCCTCGGTCGTCTCCTGCGGCAGGTTGTGGTAGCCGCGCATCACCGGCGCGCCGCGTAGCAGGACCTCGCCATCGTCGTCGATGCGGCACTCCAGGTCACCGAGCGGCTGGCCGACCGTACCGATCTTGATCTGGACCGGTCGGTTGACGAAGTTCGCGGCGCTCGCCTCGGTCAACCCGTACCCTTCGCAGATCGGCAGGTTCGCGGCGGCGAAGAACTCGGCGATGTCCGGGCTCAGCGGCGCGGAGCCGGAGACCAGCACCCGGATGTGCCCGCCGAGGCGGGCCTGGAGCTTGCTGAACACCAGTTTCTCGGCGATCGCGTACTTGAGCTTCAGCCCGCCCGGCACCGGTGTGCCGGCCTGCTGCAGGGCGACCCGCTGCCGGCCGACGCCGACCGCCCAGTTGAAGATCCTGGCCTTGGCGCCGCCGGCGTCGTGGGCGGTGGTGACCGCCTTGTTGTAGACCTTCTCGAAGATCCGGGGGGCGGCGCACATCAGCGTGGGGCGGACCACCGCCAGCATCTCGACCAGCTTGTCCACCCGGCCGTCCACGTAGGTGGGAAGTCCGACGTGGATGATGCTGCAGAGCAGGGTCTTGCCGAACGAGTGCGACAGCGGCAGCCAGAGGTACTGCAGGTCGTCGGGGTTCATGATGCCCAGGTCGGCCTGGGCCACCGCCTCCCAGCACCAGCCCCGGTGCAGCAGTTCGACGCCCTTGGGGCGGCCGGTGGTGCCGGAGGTGTAGATCAGGGTGGCCAGGTGCTCCGGCTCGATCGTGGTGGCGATCCGCTCGATCAGCCCGGGTTCGTCGGCCAGCGCCCGGGCGCCGCGTTCCTCCAGCTGCGCCAGGGTCAGCTGGGGGACGGCCGCGGCCGGGTCGGGCTCGCCGTCCATCAGCACCACATGGGTCAGCGCGGGCAGCTCGGCACCGGTGATCTTGCCGGCCTGGGTGGGGTTCTCGGCGATGAGGACCTTGGATCCCGAGTCGCCGATGATGAAGGTGGCGTCGGCCGGTTCGGTGGTCGGGTAGACCGTGGTGGTCGCCCCGGCGGCGCACATGATCCCCAGGTCGGCGAGCACCCACTCGAGCCGGGTGCCGGCCAGGATGGCCACCCGGTCCTCGTTGCCGACACCGAGGCCGTACAGGCCTGCGGCGATCGCCTTGGTCCGCGCGGCGACCTGACTCCAGGTCAACCAGGTCAGACCCGAGTCGCCCGCAGCGGGCGAGGCAAATGCGTTCTTGTCGGGGGTCGCGGCGACCCGCTGCAGGAACATGTCGGGAATCGACCGATATGGTACGTGGAGAGCCATCGGGTGCGTCGCCTCCGCATATGTGATAGTGAGCGCCGTCACGTTAATTCCGTGTTACCGAACAGTAGTGCCACGGCGGCCCTTCGGCTAGTCCCGCTGGGCCGCACGCTGCGGTTCCCGCCCCGCCATCCACCGGTCGTGCCCGGGCATCGGCCGACCGGACGTCGACGGTATGGCCATAACGGTATAGAAGGCTGACCACTATCCCCGCATACGATCCCATCGATCGATATCCCGATCGTCCACCCGTGACCGACGGCCACAAGCCGACGCGGGTGTCCGGATTGAGGAAGGGACAGGGATGACCGTTCTCCGTACACACAGCCGACGGCTGCTGCTGACCGGCTGTGCCGCCGCGGTCGCCACCGCGCTGATCGGCAACCCGGCCGCCGCCGCGCCCGCTGGCGACATCCAGCTCGCCGGTGGCGCCACCGCGGTCGCGGACAGCTACATCGTGGTGCTCAAGGACTCCGCCGTCGCGGCGAAGGCGACCTCGGCACGCACCGCCGCCGTCGCCGACCGGGCCGGCAGCCTCGCCGGCCAGTACGGCGGATCCGTCGAGCGGGTGTTCGGTGCCGCCGTCAACGGCTTCGAGGCCACCCTCACCGCGTCGCAGGCCCGCCGACTGGCCGCCCACTCCTCGGTGGCGTACGTCGAGCAGAACCACGTCGTGTCGATCGCCGCCACCCAGACCAACCCGCCGTCCTGGGGTCTGGACCGCATCGACCAGCGCAACCGCCCGTTGAACAGCGCCTACACGTACCCCAGCACGGCCACCAACGTCACCGCGTACATCATCGACACCGGCATCCGGACCACCCACAACGACTTCGGTGGGCGGGCCAGCCGCGGCTACGACGCCTTCGGCGGCACCTCCGAGGACTGCAACGGCCACGGCACCCACGTCGCGGGCACCGTGGGCGGCAGCGCGTACGGCGTTGCCAAGGGCGTGCGCCTGGTCGCCGTCCGGGTGCTCAACTGCTCCGGCAGCGGCACCACCGCCGGCGTCATCGCCGGGGTCAACTGGGTCACCTCCAACGCCCGCAAGCCGGCCGTGGCCAACATGAGCCTCGGCGGCGGCGCCAGCAGCACGCTGGACAGCGCGGTGGCCAACTCGATCTCCTCCGGCGTCAGCTACGCGGTGGCGGCCGGCAACTCCAACCGCAACGCCTGCAGCTACTCGCCGGCCCGGGTCGCCAACGCGATCACCGTCGGCGCCACCACCAGCACCGACGCGCGCGCGTCCTACTCCAACTACGGCAGCTGCCTGGACATCTTCGCGCCGGGTTCGTCGATCACCGCGCCCTGGTACAACAGCAACAGCGCGACCAACACCATCAGCGGCACCTCGATGGCCGCGCCGCACGCGGCCGGCGCCGCCGCCCTGGTGCTCGCCGCCAACCCGTCCTACAGCCCGGCCCAGGTCACCAGCTCGCTGGTGAGCAACGCCACCACCGGTGTGGTGACCAGCGCGGGCAGCGGCTCTCCGAACCGCCTGCTCTTCGTGGTCAACTGACCTTCGTGACCAGTTCGACCGACCCGACGAACTGAGCAGAGCGCGCGGCCCCCGGGAACCCCCAGCGCCCGGGGGCCGCACCCTGTCCGGGCGCGCCGACCGGTCAGTCGTCGCGTCGGTCGTCCCGGTCACGCCGGTCGTCGTCGTCCCGGTCATCGTCATCGTCATCGTCGTCGCGGTCGACGTCGAGGATCTCGCCGGTCTCCCGGTCGATGTCCAGGTCCCACTCGACGCGCTCGGCCCTGACCTCGACCTCCCAGACCGGCCGGCCGTGCTCCCGGTCCCGCTCGATCTCGGTGACCCGGCCCTCCCCGACGTGCGCCAGCGCGATCCGCTTCGCCTGCTCGACCCCGACCACCTCGGTGGCGCCGGCGGCACCGGATGCGGTCGGGGCGGTCGGGGTGTCGGTGGCGGCCGGTTGCGGTGCCGTGGCCGGACCGGTGCCGCTGGTGGCGCTGACCGCGCGGGCCGAACCGGTCACGTTCTGGGCGGCCGCGCCGACCGCCGTACCGGCCACCGCCAGTGCGGCCACCGCACCCACTCCGGCCATTACGATCACTGACCTGCGAGCCATCTCGTACCTCCTGTTGTCGTCGTTGACAGCAAGGTTCGTCCACCGCCGGATAGCGTCGCGCTGTGCGAGCACTAAGGACGGGTTAAGACCATCGGCCCGCGCCGGTCAGGACCGTGGCCGGCCCAGTCGCAGCGTCACCACCGCGCCCGGCGACCCGTCCGCCACCGCCAGCCGGCCGCCGCTGGCCCGGGCCACCCGGGCGGCGATGTCCAGGCCCAGTCCGGTCGATCCGGCCTGCGACACCCCGCGCCGGGCCAGCCCCTCGGGCAGACCCGGGCCGGCGTCGGCGACGGTGAGCACCGCGCCGTCATCGGACACGGCCAGGGTGACCGCGAACCCCGTGCCGTCCGGGGTGTGCGCGAAGACGTTGCCGAGCAGGGCGTCCACCGCAGCGGCCAGCTCCTCCGCGTCGGCGGCGACCGGCAGCGGGCCGCTGGCCAGGTCGAGTCGGACGGTACGCCCGGTGTCCTCGGCCAGCACCGACCAGAACTCGACCCGGTCGCGGACCACCACGGCGGCGTCGGCGACCGCAGGCCGTCCGCCCGGCCCGGCCGGAGCGGCGCTGCGTCGGCGGGCCTGCTGGATCAGCCCGGTGACGGCCCGTTCGAGTGAGTCCACCGCGGCGGTGACCCGGGCCGCCTCCGCCGGGTCGGGCAGCGACTCGGCCTCCAACCGCAGCGCGGTCAGCGGCGTACGGAGCCGGTGCGACAGGTCGGCGACGCGTTCGCGTTCGTCGCGCAGCAGCTCCTGGATCCGCCCGGCCAGGTGGTTCAACGCCCCGGCCACCTCCCGTAGCTCGGGAGGGCCACCGGGCTGCGCCCGGGCCGACAGTTCGGCACCGGCCAACCGGTGCGACACGGCGGACAGCTCGGTGATCGGCGCGACCAACCGGCGGGCCAGCCGGTCGGCGACGAGGACCCCGACCAGGATCAGGCCCAGGCCGAGCCCGGCCAGCACGGCCCAGGCCCGGCCGACCCCCCGGTCCAGCTCGGCGGCGGAGACGAAGGTACGGATCACCGCCGTACCGTCGGGGCGGCCCTGCACCGCGACCAGGATCTCGCGGCCCTGGGCGTCGGCTGCGGTGAGGCTGCGGCCGGTGCCGGCCAGCCGGACCGCCGGCGTCGCCGGCACCTGGTCACCGAGGACCGTGCCGTCGGGCAGGTAGACGGTGACCGGCCGGTCGGCGGTGGCGGCCAGCTGCTCGACGGTCAGCCGCAGGGTGGCGACGTCGGCGGTGCCGACGAGCGAGACGATCGACTGCACGTCGGCGCTGGCGGCGATGATCGCCCGGTCCTGCGCCACGGTGCGCAGCAGCAGCGCCAGCGGCACCAGGAAGGCCACCAGCACCAGGGTCGTGGTGGCGGCGACCAGCAGGGTGAGCCGGCGTCTCACCCGACGCCGTCCGGGGCGTCCAGGCGTACCCCGACGCCGCGCACGGTGTGCAGGTAGCGGGGCGCGCCGGCGGTCTCACCGAGTTTGCGGCGCAGCCAGGACAGGTGGACGTCGACGGTCTTGTCGGCGCCGCCGTAGGGCACCTGCCAGACCTCGGTCATCAGCTCCCGCTTGGAGACCACCTGTCCGGCGCGGGCCGCCAGGTAGTGCAGCAGGTCGAATTCGCGCGGGGTCAGTTCCAGCGTCGCGCCGGCCAGGCTGGCCTGTCGGGACCGTACGTCGATGCGCAGCTCACCGACGTGCACCGCAGGTTCCTCCGACTCGCCGGCGCCCCGGCGCAGCACGGCCCGCACCCGGGCGTCGAGCTGGGCGGCGGTGAACGGCTTGACGACGTAGTCGTCGGCACCGGCGTCGAGCCCCCGGACGATCTCGGCCTCGTCGTCGCGGGCGGTGGCGATGATCACCGGGACCCGGCTGACGGCCCGCAGCATCCGCAGCATCTCCAACCCGTCCAGGTCGGGCAGGCCGAGGTCGAGCACGACCAGGTCGGGCCGGTCGTCGAGGGCGTGCGTCAGGCCGGCCATCGCGGTGTGCGCGGCCGCGACGGCGTGGCCGCGGTCGCGTAGGGCCCGGATCAGCGGGGTACGGATCGCCAGGTCGTCCTCGATCACCAGCAGCCGGGCCACGACAGGCACGCTACCTGGCGCCGGCGCTGGTGGCGGCACCCGTTAACGGTTCTTTAGGGTCCCCCGGCGCTGCCGTTAACCCACCGGCGGGCATAGTCAGCGAGGTGACCCGTCGTGTGCTGCTCGCCGTCGCCGGCTGGTGCCTCGCCGTCGGTGCGGCCACCATGATCGGACTGGCCGCGTTGCGGGTGGTCGGTGAGGGGCTGACCGGTGGCCCGGCCGGTGAGGTGCTCGATCAGCAGGAGATCGCCCGCCAGCTCGCGGCCGCCTCGCCGACGCCCTCGGCATCGGCCACCGTGCCGCCGACTCCGGCACCGACCGGCCCGCCGGCCGGTCCGGCGACCAGCCCTGACCCGCCGTCGCCGTCGCCGAGCGACACCGCCGAGGCGCAGGTCGCGGCGACCCCCGGCGGCACCGTGGTCGTCGCCTGCGACGGCGCGTTGGCCCGCCTGGTCTCCTGGGCGCCGGCACAGGGTTACACCGCGAGCGATGTGGACCGTGGTCCCGACGACGACGCCGAGGTGAGCTTCGTCGGCGCGGCCGGCGAGTACGAGGTGACCGTGGTCTGTGCCGCCGGTCGTCCGCAGGTCACCTGGGAACTGGACGACTGACGCCCGGCTCCCGGCGCGTCGCCGGCGCGTCCGGCCCGCGCCGCCGCGTCCGGCCCGCTCACCGGTAGCGGTGCGAGTTGACCGACCAGTCGTAGGTGCCCCGGATCCAGTGCCGCCGGGCGGCGACGAGGCGCTCCACCGCCGGCGGCGCGTCGATCAGCACCTCCGCCTCCAGCCGCAGATAGAGCGCCAGGCTGTCGGTGAACCGGGTGCTGGCCTCGGCCAGCCCCGCCGCCGCGCCCCGGCCGGTCTCGTGCGCGATGACGACAGCCAGGTTGTGTGGATCCTGGTGGTGCTCCTTGGCGTAGGAGAACAGGTCGTTGCACCAGCAGACCAGATCGGCCGCGACAGTGTTCAATTCCGCGAGCCGTGGGTCAACCCGGTGACGGGAATGCGGCAGTCCGTTTTCCGCGAGGTCGGTGAGCGCGAAACTGGGCAGTACGGCGCCGGTGTGCCGGCGCATCTGGATGTACTCGGCCACCGCCGGCACCCGACCCTGCTGGCGGTTGCTGGCTTCCCAGAGCAGTGCGAAGAGGTAGTGGTGCAGCGAAGCGGTGAAGCGCAACAGGGCCCCGGGCCGGCGCAGCCGGCGGACCCGGTGACACAGGTCGGCCAGCGCCGCCGCCAGCGGTTCCTGGTCAGTCGCCGACCCGGCGGCCGGTACGCCGTACCGCTCCAGCACCTGCATCAGTGGACTGATCAGGGGCGAGATCCGGCACGGGTCGGCACCGCCGCCGTCTTCGTCGCAGACGTCGTCCAGTGCGAACAGCCAGGTGATCAGGTCACTGAGCAGTTGGGCGTGAGTCAGCTCGGCACCGGGTGCGGCGCGGGCCGCCAGCTCGGCCGCGTTGGCCTGACCCAGCCGGGCCGCGATGGAGGCGTTGGCGGTCAGCGCGAACCGCTGGGCCCACTGGATCGACTGCGCGGCGAGGGTCGGCAGATGCGGGTTCGTCCGGGGACGGAACGGCGGCGCCACCACCGATGTCGGCGCGAACGCGGGCATGTGACCTCCGGCCGGGCGCCAAGGGGAGGGGTGGCGCACCAGCGTGATCATCATCGCGGTCCGCGCCCGTGGCGGCGAGTGCCGTCCTCAGAAGCCGAACCCGGCGTTACGCAATCGTTCTTCGAGCACCGCGGGGCAGTCGACCTGGACCCGGGCGACCCGTTGCCGACCGGTCAGGAACAGCACGAGCTCGCCGGGTGGGGCGCTGATCAGCACCGGCTCGCCACCGCCGCCGGTGCTCACCTCGCCGTAGCCGTCGGCGACGACCCGGACCGCCCCGGTGAACCGGCGCAGGTGCAGCCGGCTCAGCGCGGCGACCCGCTTCCACAGCGCTGCCTGCTCGCCGGGCGGGACGTCCCGGGGGGTCCAGTCGGGTACGGCGCGGCGGACGTCCTCGTGGTGGATGAAGAATTCCATGAGGTTGGCGAGTTCGTCGGTGAGCGGGTTGCTCAGTGGACTCCACACCGGCGGCTGCCGGACCAGCGCGACCAGCTCCGGGAAGGGCCGGCGGGCGTACTCGGTGCGGACCCGTTCGCTGTAGCTGCGCAGCACCGGCAGCCAGATCCCGGGCCCGGCGTCGGGCCGGCGCTCCCGCACCACCAGGTGTGCCGCGAGGTCGCGGGTGGTCCAGCCCTCGTTGATCGTCGGTGCGTCCGGACCGACGGTGAGGAACAGGTCGGCAAGGGCTTGACGTTCCATCTGTGCGAACCGGGCCATGAACCGATCCTAGGTGCAGCCGTGACCCGGTGGCGGGGGAGCCGGGTGATCCGCCCCGTCCGGCCGTCGCCGTTGCTGTGGCGGTCGCCACACTCGTCGCCGTCGGCTGGCATCGTCGGGTGGTAAGGACAAGATTTGATGTTCGGAACTTACCTGCGGGGGAAGTGTGGCCAATAGGACAAGCCGTGACGTGCTGCTGCGTGGGCTGTGGGTGCTCGGCCAGGGCATCCGCGAGCAGCCGGGGCTGTTCACCGTCGGGGTCGGCGGCAGTGTCGTGTTCGGGCTGCTCACCATCGCCAGTGCGTACGTCGTCGGGGCGATCGTCGGTGAGGTGGTCGTGCCCTCGATCGAGTCCGGGCGGGCCGAGACCGGTCTGCTCGCCGCCGGAGCGGCCGCCCTGCTGGCGGTGAGCGTCGTCAAGGTGGGCGGGATCTTCGGCCGCCGGCTCGGTGCCGGGTTCATGCAGTACCGCCTGCAGGCGTCGTACCGGCGTCGGGTCACCCGCCGGTACCTCGAACTGCCGATGGCGTGGCATCAGCGGCACCCGACCGGCACCCTGCTGTCGAACGCGAACTCCGATGTCGAGGCGACCTGGTTCCCGGTGGCACCGCTGCCGTTCGCCGTCGGCACGGTGGTGATGCTGGTGGCCGCGATCGGCGCCCTGTTCGTCACCGACTGGGTCCTGGCCCTGGTCGGCCTGGCGGTGTTCCCCGCGCTGTTCGCCCTCAACGTCGTCTACTCGCGCCGGATGGCCCCCCGGCAGGTCCGCGCCCAGCAGCTGCGGGCCGAGGTCAGCGCGATCGCGCACGAGAGCTTCGACGGCGCGCTGGTGGTCAAGACGATGGGCCGGGAGGGCCAGGAGACGGTCCGCTTCGCCGCCCGGGCCGCCGAGCTGCGCGACGCGCTGATCGCCGTCGGCCGGCTGCGGGGCATGTTCGACCCGTTGCTGGAGACGCTGCCCAGTCTCGGCACCCTGGCGGTGCTCCTGGTCGGCGCATACCGGCTGCAGCAGGGCGCGATCAGCGTCGCCGACCTGGTCAGCGTCGCGTTCCTGTTCACCGTGCTGGCGTTCCCGGTCCGGGCCATCGGCTGGGTGCTCGCCGAACTGCCGCGCAGCGTCGCCGGCTGGGACCGGGTGCACCGGGTGTTGACCGCGACCGGGCAGATGCCGTACGGCGCCGACGCGGTGCCGGCGGCCGCGACCGACGCGGCGAGCCTGGTCCTGGACCGGGTCCGGTTCAACTACGCCACCGGCGGACCGGACTCCCCGGACACACCGCCGGCCACCCCGGACACACCGCCGCGCGCCGCCGACGACGCGGCGTCCGGGCCCGCACCGCAGGTGCTGCACGACGTGTCGTTCACGGTGCCGGCCGGGCGCACCGTCGCCCTGGTCGGGCCGACCGGCTCCGGCAAGTCGACCATCGCGGCGCTCGCCGCCCGGCTGGTCGACCCGACCGCCGGTACGGTGACCGTCGACGGCGTCGACCTGCGGGAGTTGACCGCCGAATCGCTGGCCCGCACGATCTCCCTGGTCGCCCAGGTGCCGTTCGTCTTCGACGACACGGTCCGGGCCAACGTCGCACTGGACCGCGACGGCGTGACCGACGAGTCGGTGTGGGCGGCGCTGCGGCTGGCCGAGGCGGACGGGTTCATCGCGGCGCTGCCCGACGGGCTCGACACGATGGTCGGAGAACGGGGCACCACCCTGTCCGGCGGGCAGCGCCAGCGCCTCACCCTGGCCCGGGCCCTGGCCGGCCGCCCCCGGCTGCTGGTGCTCGACGACGCGACCAGCGCCGTCGACCCCCGGGTGGAGGCGGCGATCCTGGCCGCGCTGCGGACCTCGGAGATCGCCACGTCGATCCTGGTGGTCGCCTACCGCCGCGCCACGATCGCCCTCGCCGACGAGGTCGTCTTCCTCGACCAGGGCCGGGTCGTCGACACCGGTACGCACCAGCAGCTGCTCGCCCGCTGCCCCGGCTACGCCGACCTGGTCACCGCGTACGAGCAGGCCGAGGCGCAACGGGAACGGGACCGGGCCGGCGGCGTCGACCCGACCGGGCCGGCCGACGACGCGTCGCGCCCGGTGGAGGTGAACCGATGAGCGCCCCCACGGTGGACCAGGGCGGCCGACGACGCCCGCAGCCGGCGGTGCCGCCCGGCGCCGGTGCCGTACCGGCATCCGGCGGTGCCGGGGAGCCCCCGGCCGAGTCGACCTGGCGGACCCTGCGGCGCGGGCTGGCCCTGTCGCCGGAGTTGCGCACCGGGCTGGCCGGGACGCTCGCCCTGGCCCTGGCGTCGATGGTCGGCCGGGCCGCCATCCCGGTCGCCGTACAGCAGGCCATCGACAACGGCCTGCGTGCCCCGGGCGGTCCGGACATCGGCGTGGTCGGGCTGATCGTGGCGTTGACCGCCACGGTGCTGGCCGGGACGACCGTCGCCGGGTACTTCATGATGCGCCGGCTGTTCACCGTCAGCGAGACCGCGCTCGCCGCGGTGCGGACCAGGGCGTTCCGGCACGTGCACGACCTGTCGATGTTGCACCAGCAGTCGGAGCGGCGCGGCTCGCTGGTCAGCCGGGTCACCAGCGACGTCGACCAGATCACCCAGTTCCTGCAGTGGGGCGGGGTGATCCTGCTGATCAGCGGTGGGCAGGTGGTGGTCACCGCGACCGTGATGGCCGTGTACTCGTGGCAGCTCACCCTGGTGGTCCTGGCGGCCTTCATCCCGGCGTTGCTGATCATCCGGGCGTTCCAACGGCGACTCGCCGCCGCGTACGGCGTGGTCCGTCAACGGACCGGCGCCCTGCTGGCGGCGGTCGCCGAGAGCGTCGTCGGCGCGGCCGTGATCCGCGCGTACGGGGTGTCCGGCCGTACCGCGCGTCGACTCGACGAGGCGATCGAGGGGCAGCGGCGGGCCCAGCAGCGGGCGTTGCGGACCAGCGTGATCGGCTTCTCCGTCGGGGAGATCGCCGCCGGGCTGGCCCTGGCCGGGGTGGTGGTGGTCGGAGTACGGATGGGCGTCGACGGTGGCCTGACCGTCGGTCAGCTCACCGCGTTCCTGTTCCTGGTGACGCTGTTCATCCAGCCGGTCCAGATCGCCACCGAGGTGCTCAACGAGGCGCAGAACGCCATCGCCGGCTGGCGCCGGGTGCTCGACGTACTCGACATCGCGCCCGACGTGGCCGACCCCGGTCACGAGGGGGTGGATCTGCCCCGGGGCGCGCTGGACGTGCGGTTCGACGATGTCAGCTTCGCCTATCCGGGCGGCCCGACGGTGCTGGCCGACGTACGCCTGGAGATCGCGGCGAAGACACGGGTGGCGGTGGTCGGGGAGACGGGCAGTGGCAAGACGACCTTCGCGAAGCTGCTCACCCGGTTGATGGATCCGGCCACCGGCCGGGTGCTGCTGTCCGGGGTGCCGTTGGACCAGGTCCGGTTCGAGTCGTTGCGGTCCCGGGTGGTGATGGTGCCGCAGGACGGTTTCCTGTTCGACGCGACGGTGGCGCAGAACGTCCGGTTCGCCCGGCCGGAGCTGACCGACGAGCGGCTCGCCGCCGCCTTCGGGGAGCTGGGCCTGTCGGACTGGGTGGCCGGGTTGCCCGCCGGGCTGGACACGCCGGTCGGCGAGCGGGGCGAGGCGTTGAGCGTGGGGGAGCGTCAGCTGGTGGCGCTGGTCCGGGCCTACGTCGCCGACCCCGATCTGCTGGTGCTCGACGAGGCGACCAGCGCGGTCGACCCGGCGACCGAGGTCCGGCTGCAGCGCACGTTGGACGCGGTGACCCGGGGGCGGACCACGTTGACGATCGCCCACCGGCTGTCCACCGCGCAGGCCGCCGACGAGGTGATCGTCGTCGACCGGGGGCGGGTGGTGCAGCGGGGCCCGCACGAGCGGTTGCTCGCCGACGCCGATTCTGTCTACGCGCGGCTGTTCGCGTCCTGGTTGGAGCAGACCCGCTGACCACCCGTCCCGGTTGGTGCCCGTCAGGTGCCGAGGTTCAGCGGGAGTAGAACTCGACCACGAGCTGCTCGTCGCAGACGACCGGCACCTCACTGCGGGCCGGTTCGCGCAGCAGCGTGGCGGTCAGCTCGCTCAGGCTGACCGACAGGTACGGCGCGGTCGGACCGTCGCCGGTGTGGGCGCCGGCGGCGGCCAGCTGGAACGGCGGCTTGGTGCGGCTGCGTTCGCGGACCTCGACCACCTGGCCGGGGCGCAGCCGGTACGACGGCCGGTCCACCTTGACCCCGTCGACGCTGAAGTGGCCGTGCGCGACCAGCTGGCGGGCCTGGTAGACGGTGCGGGCCAGGCCGGCCCGGTGCACGACCGCGTCGAGGCGGCGTTCCAGCAGGCTGACCAGCGCCTCGCCGGTCTTGCCGGCACCCCGTACGGCGTCGTCGAAGGCGCGGCGCAGCTGGGTCTCGCTGACGTTGTACTGGTGGCGCAGCCGCTGCTTCTCCAGGAGCCGGACCTGGTAGTCGGAGGGCTTGCGTCGCGCCCGGCCGTGGACGCCGGGCGGGTATGGGCGGCGCTCGAAGTACTTGGTGCACTTGCGGGTCAGCGGGATGCCGAGGGCGCGGGAGATGCGCGCCTTGGGTCGTGGGTGGTTCACGTGGACGACTCCGGATCAGTAGGTTAGCCTGCCCTCACTAAGGTGAGCCTAACTGATCTCGGAGGTCCGTGTCATGCAGCCCAGCCCCGCAGAGATCGCCCGCACCCTGGCCGCGGGCCGGCTGCCCGGCACGGCGCACGTCGCCTGCCGGCCCGGCCCGATCGCCGTGCGGCACGCGACCGACCCGATGGGCCGGATCCTGCTGCTCAGCACCGGGTCCGACCCGATCGCCGGTGCCCTGCGACCGGTCGACGGAGCCGACGACGTCGCGGTCGTACTGGAGGCGACCGACGTACCGCCGGTGGCCGGTTCGCCCACCCACGGCCAGGTCTGGGTATCCGGCTGGGTCAGCCCGCTCGACGGCGCGGCCGCCCGGATGGCCGCACTGGACTTCGCCGACGTACACGCCTGCCCCGACCTGCTCGACGTCGGACACGGTGCCACCATGTTCCGGATGGAGGTGGCCGAGGTCCGGCTGCAGCGGGGCGGTGTCACCACCGAGGTGGACCCCGACGAGTACGCCGCCGCCGAACCCGACCCGCTCGGCGGCATCGAGTCGGACCTGCTCGTCGACCTCGCCGACCACCACCGGGCGGAGATGACCGCGTTCATCCGTCGGCAGCTGCGCGACGCCGGGCACCGGTCGCTGGCCGCAGAGCCACAGGTCGTCCGGATGGACCGGTACGGCTTCGTGGTCGCGCTCGGGCCGCAGGGCCCCCGCGCCCGGCTGGCCTTTCCCGCCCCGGTCCGCGACCGCGCCGAACTCGCCCGGCTGCTGCACCCGGTGCTCTGCCGCCGCTGCTGCGCCCCACCCACCGCCGCCTGACGCCCGGTGCACCCACCGCCGCGTGCACCCGGCGGTCAGCGGTCGGGCGGCGCCGCCGTGGTGACGGTGCCGGTGAGGTAGCGCTGGATCGTCGGCCCGACCGCTGCCGCCACCTCGTCGGCCGCCATGGTGGACAGCGGCGCCAGCCGGAGCACGTAGCGGGTCACGAGCAGGCCCGCCATCTGCGACACCACCAACGCGGTGCGCAGCGGCAGCTCCGCCGGGTCGAGGTCGAGCTGGCCCAGCACCCGGCGGACGATCTGGGTGGTGACGAACTCGCGCATCAGCCGGGCGGTCCAGTCGTTGCTCAACGCCGAGCGCAGCAGTGCCAGGGCGGCGACCCCGGCCGGCGAGTCCCAGACCCCCAGGACCAGCCGGACCAGCCGCTGCCCGACCTCCTCCCGGCCGCCGGCGAACGCCTGTGGCAGCAGTTCGGCCGGGTCCACCGGCGCGTTCATCGCGGCCAGGAACAGGTTGTCCTTGGTGCCGAAGTAGTGGTGCACCAGTGCCGGATCGACACCGGCGGCGGCCGCGATCGCCCGTACCGACGCCTGGTCGAAGCCTCGCTCACCGAAGGTCTGCCGGGCGGCGGTCAGGATCGCCTCGCGGGTGTCGGGGTTGCCCGGTCGCCGCCCGGTACGTCGTGCCATCGGTCCTGCCACTCCTGTCGCAGTCGCCGCGCCGCTGTGCCGTCAGCAGCCGCCGGTTCGTCCCTCGGCCGGTGCCGCCCTCAGCCGCTGCGCCGACGCAGGGTGGCGGCGGCGAGCACCAGCGCGGCAACCACCGCCCCGGCGACCACGCCCAGGTCACGCCAGAGCGTCGCGGTCGGCTCCGGGTGCGCCCCGACCTCCGTCAACGCCGACACGGCGTAGGACAACGGCAGGACGTTGCTGATCGCCTCCAGCCAGCCTGCCATCTGGTCGCGGGCGACGAACAACCCGCAGAGCAGCAGTTGCGGGATCACTACCACCGGCATGAACTGTACGGCCTGGAACTCGGTGCGGGCGAAAGCGCTGCACAGCAGGCCGAGCGCCACCCCGAGCAGCGCGTTGAGCACCGCGATGGTGATCACCAGGGCGGCGGATCCGGCGGTGGTCAGGCCGAACAGCCAGTACGCGGCAGCACTGGCCACGGTGGCCTGCACCGCCGCCGCGAGCCCGAACGCGATGCCGTAGCCGAACAGCAGGTCGAGCTTGCCCAGCGGGGTGGTGAGCAGTCGTTCCAGCGTGCCGCTGGTGCGTTCGCGCAGCATCGCGATGCTGGTCACCAGGAACATGATCACGAACGGGAAGACGCCGAGCATCACCAGTGCGACCCGGTTGAACAGCGCCGGCCCGCCGGTGGCCGGGTCCTGGTCGCCGTACATGTAGTAGAGCAGGGTCAGCAACAGCGCCGGCACGACGACCAGCAGGGCGACGGTACGCCGGTCGTGGCGCAGTTGACGCAGGACGCGGCCGACCGTGGCGGCCAGGATCGTCGGGTTCACCGGTCTGCTCCTCGGGTCGCGTCGGTCGACTGGTGCTGGCGGATGAGCCGCAGGAACGCCTCGTCCAGGTCGTCGGTGCCGGCGGCGGCGCGGACCGCCGCCGGGGTGTCGTCGGCGATCAGTTGGCCGTCACGGATCAGCAGCAGCCGGTCGCACCGGCCGGCCTCGTCCATCACGTGGCTGGAGACCAGCAGGGTGGTGCCGGCGGCGGCGAGGGCGTGGAACCGCGCCCACAGTTCGGCCCGCAGGACGGGGTCCTGACCGACCGTCGGCTCGTCGAGCACGACCAGGTCGGGGCGGCCGACCAGGGCGCAGGCCAGCGAGGCGCGGCTGCGCTGACCGCCGGAGAGGTCGGCCACCAGTTGTCCGGCGGCGGACGCCAGGCCGACGTCGGCGACGGCCCGGTCGGCGTCGGCCGCCGACAGGCCGTACAGCGCGGCGAAGTACCGGGCGTTCTCCCGGACGGTGAGGTCGGCGTAGACGCTGGGCGCCTGGGTGAGATACCCGACCGTACGCCGCAGCGCGGCTGCCCCGGCCGGTCGGCCGAAGACACGGACCTGCCCGGACCGGACGGTCTGTACGCCGACGACCGCCCGCATCAGGGTGCTCTTGCCGCTGCCGCTCGGGCCGAGCAGGCCGGTGACGCTGCCGCGCCCGACGGTGCACGAGATCCCGTGCAGCACGCGGCGGCGGCCCCGGTCGACCACGAGGTCGGTGACCTCGATGACGGGCTCCATGGTTGCCTCCAGTAATTCATCATGCGTTGAACTCAACGGTAGATGAATTACTGACCGTGACGCCAGTGGCTATTTCCGGCGGGGCCCGTGGCGCAGCTCACCGCCACCGCCCGGCATGGCCGTTGAGCTGCTGGTCGTTGGACTCGCTCAGGTCCATCACCAGCAGCTGGCGCGGATAGCGGCAAACGCCGTGTCCCGCCACATACCGCAGTTAGCTACGGAGGCGTGATGAAACCCCCTACCGACCGTGACCATGCCCGCCATCAGCATCGAGCCGGCGTACGGACCCGGCTGCGCCGGACCCTGCTCGGCCGGGTCGCACTGACCGCGACGATGGCTCTCGGCGGCGTGGCCGGCGCCGCCACCGCCGCACACGCGGCGGACACCGGCTGGGCGCACCCGATGCCCGGCGCTGAGACCACCTCCTGCTTCGGGCCGCGCTGGGGCACCCAGCACGCCGGCCTGGACCTCGCCGCCGACGAGGGCACCCCGGTGTACGCCGCCGGGGCCGGAACGGTCGTCGACAGCGGCTGGCTCTACTCCGGGTACGGGATCTCCGTGCTGATCGACCACGGCGACGGGCACCTGACGCACTACGCCCACCTGAGCGCGGCGTCAGTCTCCGCCGGTGACGTGGTGGCTGCCGGGCAACGCGTCGGCGACGAGGGTTCCACCGGTGACTCGACCGGTCCGCACCTGCACTTCGAGGTGCACGCCGGGCTGTGGAACCAGATCGACCCCGGCCCGTGGATGGCCGCCCGGGGCGTGGATCTCGGCTGCTGACCCGGCCGGTTGCCGACACCGTCGGCTGCCGGGCGGACCGCCGCCCGGCAGCCGACGGTCACCCATCGCCCAGCAGCTGCGTCAGCCGGTCCAGACCGTCCCGAATCAGCTGCCCGTACCCGTCGTCACCGAGCGCACCGATCCCGGCCCGGGCCTGCCGCAGGTGCTCCCGGGCCCGGTCGGGATCACCGAGCTTGCGGTAACACTCGCCGATGTTGAGGTGCAACGACGGATACAGGGCGGCCACCGACAGCGGCACCCCTGCCCGGGCGACCCGGTCGTCGGTGAGCCGGTCGGCAGCGGTCAGGGCCCGTTGGTCCCAGCGCAGTTCCTGACCGACGTCGTCCTGCACGTCGGCCATCGCGTGCGCGAGGACGCAGACGTGCAACGGATCGCCCCGCTCGCCGCCGATCTCGGCCCAGATCCGCGTGAACAGGTCGCGGGCGGCGGCCGGCTGGCCCTGCTGATGGTGCAACTGGACGCCCTCGTTGATTAGGGCGAGCATCTCGTCGGAGGTCACCGGGCCGGCACCAGAAAGTCCAGCCGTGGATCGGTCATGCCCGGTGCGATCTCCAGGATCTCGGCGTCCACGACCCGGTTGATGACGAACGGGTCCGCCGCCACCCGCTGCTGCAACTGCGGCAGCGTCACGTTGTGCGCCAGCACCGCGCCTCCGAGTCCAGGCTGGATCCCGCCGACCAGGAGGAACACCTGATCATCCAGGCCCTGCGTGATCCACTGCTGGTGCTCGGACAGGTACTCGCCGGCGGCGGCCTTGTTCCCGGCGAACCGGAGCAACACGATGAACATCGGCTCTCTCTCGTGACGGCAGGGTAAGGGGACCTGCCGGTGCGGTCAGGTGGTTCGGCTGCCGCAGGTGGCCAGCCAGGCTTCCATCCGGGCGACCTCGCGATGGACGAAGTCCTCGTCGCCGAAGGCATTCGTCAGGGTGGCGACGCCCTGGCTGAAGGCCAGCACATGGAGCGCCATCGCGTCCGAGCCCTCCCCGTGGCCGAGCGCCGCGAACTGCGCGGTCAGCCAGTCACGGAACACCGTGAACAGGGCGGTCGCCTCCGGCCGTGACGGGTGTCGCAGTTTTGTCAGCTCCGCGGTCAGGGTGCCGACCGGGCAGCCGAAGTCGCGGATGTCCGCCCGGTTGGTCTGCACGATGCGGATGAAGCGCCGGATCCGCTCCATGGGCTCGGCCGCCTCGTCCTCCCACTGCCGCAGCATCGCGCGGGTGGCGTCGATCCGGGACGCGATCACCGCCGCCAGGATCTCGTTCTTGGTCTTGAAGTGGTAGTAGAAGTTGCCTCGGGACAGTCCCACCACCTCGGCGATCGTCGTGAACGAGGTGTGTTCGAAACCCTGTTCGTAGAAGAGCCGGTCGGCCGCTGCGACGATCTGGGCGCGGGTCGCGCTCGCTGCCATCGACCGCATCCTCCCTCAGCTGGCCGGATCGCTAGGACGGATGTCCTACGAGGCACTTTAGGACAACCGTCCCAGCGGGTGTCAAGTGGTCACCGCCGGAAGGCTGCGTCCGGTGCACGGTGCTGCTGGCGTCCGCCTGCCACCCTGGGCGTCATGAACACATCGGCCGGCGACTCCCTGACCGTCGGCGCGGCCGCCGCGCGGGTCGGGCTCAGCCCGCACACCCTGCGGTGGTACGAGCAGGAAGGGCTGGTCGCCCCGGTCGGGCGGGACGCGGCGGGTCGCCGCCGCTACACCGAAACCGACATCGGCTGGCTGATCCTGCTGACCCGGTTGCGGCGCACCGGGATGTCGGTGCGTGACATGCGCCGGTACACCGAACTCGCCCGGCAGGGTGACGACACGCTGCCGCAACGTATCTACCTGTTCGAGCGGCACCGGGCACTTGTCCTCGCCCGGATCGGGCAGTTGCACGAGGATCTGGCCGTCCTCGATCACAAGATCGACGCTTACCGGAAACTCGTGGACGAGCGGTGAGGTGGGCGTGGCGGGTACCCGCCACGCCCACCTCACCACGTCAGATGGCCAACAGGCGGTCGAGGAACTCTCGGTACTGGCGCAATGCCACCCGCATCGACTCGGTGTCCGGCGTCGCGCTGTGCCGGTGGGGGTCGAGCTCGTTCTGCTCGGCGAGGAGACGTTCGGCCAGCGTCCGGACGGTGTGTCCGACCAGCGCCTGGGCCTGAGCCAGGGCGACGTCCGGTTCGTCGACGAACCGGGCCTTGATCTCGTGCCACTCGTCGCGCAGGTCGTCGGCGGCGGCCTCGGTCCAGATCGTGATCGGCGGCAACGACACGTCGCCCGGCCGCCGCGCCGACGTCACTTCCGGCTGCGTGTCATCCACTGCGGTCATCAAGTCAGCCGGCTCCTCGTCGTCATCGTCTTCGTCGTCGTCCTCGTCCTCGTCGTCCTCGGGCTCGTCGTCGTCCTCGTCCTCGTCGTCCTCGGGCTCGTCGTCGTCCTCGAGCTCGAGCTCGACGTCTTCGTCGTCGAGTTCGTCGTCGTCGAAGGAGAGATCACCGGCGTCGCCGTGCGCCGTCACGGCCTCGGGGTCGTCGTCATCGACCGGGTCGTCGGCGTCGTGCGGGTCGTCGTCGGCAGAGCCCGCCGGCTCCGCCTGCGCCGTCGGCTCGGGCTGCGCAACCGTCGCGTCGTCGCCCGTCTGCTCAGCGGCGGAGTCGTCGTCGGCGGAGCCGTCAGGTTCGGCGGGTGAACCGGGATCCGCAGGCAGGGTCGTGTCGGCGACGTTCGCCGCTGGTGTCACGTCGGTCGGCTGCTGATCGGTGGACTCCGGCGCGTCGTCCGTCGGCCCCTGCGGCCCCTGGGCGGTGGTCGACGGCGAATCGTCGGACTCCGGGTCGTCGGCCGGGGCGCCACCGAGCAACTGCGTGGCGATCGGGGGCAGCGGGCTCGGGTTCTGCCGGTCCGCCGACGGCGGCGCGATCACCGGCATCTCGGTCGTCGCTTCGTTGATCACATGTCCGGCGGACATCGGTCGTGGTGCCGGGATCGGTCTGCCGTGCACGGGAACAGGGGCGGGGGCGGCGTCCCCCGACTCCACCGCCCCCGAAGGCTGAGGGGTGGCCATGGGCTGCATCGAGATTCCTCCGTCCGCGTCGGCGGGTGCCCGGTCGGCGGTGCAACCGGGTCGTCACCCGCACGGGCGTGTGGCTGGGGTGGTGCGCCGACTCGCCGCACCGGACGGGGCCGACGGACCCGGCCGGACGTACGTCGACCGCCCGGGCAGACCCCGGGTGCAGTGCTGTCGACAGGTGCCGGAACCGGTGCGGGGCATGGGATCGGCCCGTAGACCTCGACCGTGGCGGCGCTTCGTCAAGGTACTCCTCCGGCCGCGGCGGCACAGCCCCCGAACCGTCGGATCCGGTCGTCCGGTGTCGGGCTTACGACACCTGGGACGGGACGCGGCACCACACCGGTCCGGCCGTACGGAACAATCGGGCACTGTGCCCGTACCCGATGAACCGCCAGCCGGACCCGCCACCACCGCGCAACGGCCCGACGACGGCGACCCGTCGCGGCCGTCCGCCCTGGATCCCGCCATCGCCGCCCGACTGCGCCGCACCGCCGACGGCCTGATCGCCGCCGTGGTGCAGCGGCACGGCACCGGTGAGGTGCTGATGATGGCCTGGATGGACGACGAGGCACTGCACCGCACACTGACCACCGGCCGGGCCACCTACTGGTCGCGCAGCCGCCAGGAATACTGGGTCAAAGGTGCCACCTCCGGGCACCACCAGTACGTGCGGTCGGTGCGGATCGACTGCGACGGCGACGCCGTCCTGGTCGCGGTGGAGCAGGTCGGTGCCGCCTGCCACACCGGTGCCCCGAACTGCTTCTTCGACGAACTGCCGGTGACCGGCACGATCACCCCCGCCGAGGAGGGCCGATGACGACCGGAACGGTCAGCCCGGACGCGCAGACCTTCACGACCCTGGCCCGGCAGCGTCGGGTGGTGCCGGTCACCCGCCGGCTGTTGGCCGACGGCGAGACCCCGGTCGGGGTGTACCGCAAACTCGCCGGCGGGCCCGGGACCTTCCTGCTGGAGTCCGCCGAGCAGGGCGCCGGCTCGGCCGGCACCGCCTGGTCGCGGTACTCGTTCGTCGGGGTGCGCAGCGCGGCGACGTTGACCGAGTCCGGCGGCACCGTCCGCTGGCTCGGCGATCCGCCGGACGGGCTGCCCGACGGCGGCGACCCGGTGGACGTCCTGCGGTCGACGGTCGCGGCGCTGACCGGCCCGCCGCCGGTGCCCGACGTCGCCGCCGGGCTGCCGCCGCTGACCGGCGGCCTGGTCGGCTACCTGAGCTACGACTTCGTCCGCCGGCTGGAGCGGCTGCCCGAGCTGACCGCCGACGAGCTGGGGCTGCCCGAGTTCGGACTGATGCTCGCCACCGACCTGGTGGTGCTCGACCACTACGACGGTACGGCGATCCTGGTCGCCAACGCGGTACTGCCGGAGGCGGCCGACGCCGCCACGGTCGCCGCCGCCTACCACCACGCGATCGGCCGGTTGGACGCGATGACCACCGCGCTGTCGCGGCCCAATCCGCCGATGGTGTCCGTGCTCGACACTCCGACCGGTGTCGGGGCGGTGCACAGCCGCACCTCGTCGGGGGAGTACCCGAAGGCGGTCGAGCAGGCCAAGGAGGCGATCCGGGCCGGCGAGTGCTTCCAGATCGTGCTGGCGCAGCGGTTCGAGCGGGACACCTCGGCCGACCCGGTGGACGTCTACCGGGTGCTGCGGGCCACCAACCCGAGCCCGTACATGTACCTGCTGCGGTTCGACGACTTCGACGTGGTCGGGTCGTCGCCGGAGGCGCATCTGAAGGTCACCGTCACCGAAGAGGGCACCCGGCGGGCGTTGCTGCACCCGATCGCCGGCACCCGGCGACGGGGGGCGACCCCGGAGGAGGATGCGGCGCTCGCCGCCGAACTGCTGGCCGACCCGAAGGAACGCGCCGAACACGTCATGCTGGTCGACCTGGGTCGTAACGACCTGGGCCGGGTCTGCCGTCCCGGCACCGTGGAGGTGCCGGAGTTCGCCACGGTCGAGCGGTACAGCCACGTCATGCACATCGTGTCGACGGTGGTGGGCGAGCTGCGTACGGACCGCACCGCGTTCGACGCGTTGGCGGCGAGCTTCCCGGCGGGCACCTTGTCCGGTGCGCCGAAGGTACGGGCGATGGAGATCATCGAGGAGTTGGAACCCACCCGTCGGGGCCTGTACGGCGGCACCGTCGGCTACTTCGGCTTCGGCGGCGACCTCGACATGGCGATCGCGATCCGGACCGCCGTGATCCGGGGCGGTCGTGCCTACGTGCAGGCGGGCGCGGGGATCGTCGCCGATTCCGACCCGGTGGCCGAGGAACGGGAGACCCAGAGCAAGGCGGCGGCGGTGCTGGTCGCGATCGCCGCCGCCGAGACCCTGCGTCCGGCCCGGTGACCGACGACGGGCCGGACGGCGTCGGACCTGCCGCTGGCGGATCGGGCCCGACGGCCGACGACGGGGCCGGCTCGCGGTCGCCCGGCGTCCGTCGGGAGCTGGCCGGTGCCGTCGGTGCCTGCCTGGTCGGTGCCGGCCTGACCTGGTACGCCGCCCGGCAGGCGTGGGCGGTCGAGGTGACCGTACGGCCGGAGCCGCTGCCCGCCGTGGAAGTGGTGCGCACCGGGGCCGACGTACTGCCGTGGTTGCCGGCGTTGGCCCTGGTCGGGCTGGCCGGTGCGGGGGCGGTGCTGGCCAGCCGGGGAGTGGTCAGGCGGCTGATCGGGGCGTTGCTCGCCGCCGTCGGCGTGGCGGTGCTGGCGGGCGCGGCGGCGGTGCTGGTCGGGGTGACCCCGGTGGCCCGGTCGGCGGCGGAGACGGCCTCGACCGCGCCGCACTGGCCGGTCCTGGCGATGGCGGGGGCGTTGCTGTCGGCCGCCGGCGGGCTGACGACGGTGCTGCGGTCGGGCGGCTGGCCGGCGATGGGGGCCCGGTACGAGCGGACGGCACCCGGGGCGACGGCACCCGGGGCGACGGCGACCCGCCCGGCGGTCGACCGGCCGGAGGCGTCGGTGCCGAAGTCGACGCTCGACACCTGGGCCGCGCTCGACCGGGGCGAGGACCCGACCATCGACGACGCCCCGCAGCGGCCGACCAGCGACGACGGGCCGCGTTGACCGAGGCCCCGTAGTGGCCGGTCACGCCGCCGCGCTGGTCTCCCTGCGGTCGGTGGCGGCCGGTGTCTCGGTCGGCCGGCCGCTGGCCAGCGTCGCGACCAGCCGGCGGATCTCGTCACGCTGGTGGGCGCGGGCCCGGTCGGCGCAGATGGCCTCCCATGCGTTGCCCTGCGCGGTACGCACCCGGTGGTCGCCCACCACGGCACGCTCCACCGAGTGCGCGACCTCGGCGGCCAGGGCGACGACGGCGCGGGGGATGGCGATCAGGTCGACGGTCGTGTCTCGTGACGTGGTGCTCATGGTGCTCCCCAGGGTGGTTGCACGGCCGGCGGCTACCGCCGACCAGTCTGCCCGAACTCCATGCTGACCGGGGCCTGTTTCGCGACGGTGACCCGCAGGTCAACTGTCGGCGGTGACGCCTGTGTCAACTATCGCCCCGGTGCACCGGTGACGTCCGTACCGCCGATGTTGAT
The DNA here is from genome assembly GCF_049179175.1 of Solwaraspora sp. WMMA2101. Classification (NCBI taxonomy): domain Bacteria; kingdom Bacillati; phylum Actinomycetota; class Actinomycetes; order Micromonosporales; family Micromonosporaceae; genus Solwaraspora; species Solwaraspora sp. WMMA2101. The sequence continues at coordinate 5,894,603 of NZ_JBMHMA010000006.1, forward strand.
CTGTGCCACAGCGGGCCGTGACCGGCCGGCAGGCTAAGATCAATGTCGATGGAGTCGCGGAGATTCCGCAGGCATGGGCCGGTCGGGTCGGCGCGTGAGCACGGTGGGTGATGTCGTTGACACAAAAGGTTGGACATTATGCCCCAGTCCAATTCGTGAGGCGCGCCATACCCCCGGCTCTGGTTACCCTGCGCCGCCGCCTAGCATCGGGCGCATGACACCCGGAGAGGGGAGTCCGTTGGTGACTGCTGACCAGGAAGACAGCGCCGGACCGGCGGCGCCGGCACTCAGCGTTCTCGATGAGATCCTTGCTGGCGTACGGGCCGACCTGAAGCGTCGCGAGGAACTGGTGCCGCTGAGTCGGATCCGTGAGCTCGCCGCCGCCGCACCGCCGCCGATCGACGCGTGCGCGGCGCTGCGCAAGCCCGGGGTCGGGGTGATCGCCGAGGTCAAGCGGTCGTCGCCGTCGAAGGGTGCGCTGGCCGACATCCCGGATCCGGCGGACCTGGCGACCGAGTACGCCGCTGGCGGTGCCCGCTGCATCAGCGTGCTCACCGAGGGCCGGTGGTTCGGCGGCTCACTGGACGACCTGACCGCCGTGCGGGCCGCGGTCGACGTGCCGGTGCTGCGCAAGGACTTCATCGTCTCCAGCTACCAGGTGCACGAGGCCCGCGCGCACGGTGCCGACCTGGTCCTGCTGATGGTCGTCGCATTGGAGCAGAACGTCCTGGTCGGGCTGCTGGAGCGGATCGAGTCGCTGGGCATGACCGCGCTGGTCGAGGTGCACACCGAGGAAGAGGCCGACCGGGCCCTGGAGGCCGGTGCCCAGGTGATCGGGGTCAACGCCCGGGACCTGCGCACCCTGGAGGTCGACCGGTCGGTCTTCGAGCGGATCGCCCCCGGCCTGCCGAACAGCGTCGTCAAGATCGCCGAGTCGGGGGTGCGCGGGCCGCACGACCTGATCCGGTACGCGTCGGCCGGCGCCGACGCCGTCCTGGTCGGCGAGGGCCTGGTCACCCAGAAGAGCCCCCGGGACGCGGTCGCGGAACTGGTCAACGCGGGCAACCACCCGGCGACCCCACGGCCGGTCCGGTGAGCGCCCCGGCCGGCACCGCCGCCGGTGCCCACCCCGGCGAGCTGCCCGACGGGACGGGTCACTTCGGCCGCTACGGCGGCCGGTTCGTCCCGGAGGCGCTGATCGCCGCCCTCGACGAACTCGACGTCGCCTACCGGCAGGCGATGGCCGACGACGGGTTCCGGGCCGACTTCGCCCGGCTGCTGCGTGACTACGCCGGCACCCCGTCCCTGCTGTACCGGGCCGAGCGGCTCTCCGCCCAGGTCGGCGCGACGGTGCTGCTCAAGCGCGAGGACCTCAACCACACCGGCGCACACAAGGTGCGTAACGTGCTCGGTCAGGCGCTGCTGACCCGGCGGATGGGCAAGCCCCGGATCATCGCCGAGACCGGCGCCGGGCAGCACGGAGTGGCCAGTGCCACTGCCGCCGCCCTGCTGGACCTCGAATGCGTGGTCTACATGGGCGAGGTCGACACTGAACGGCAGGCGCTCAACGTCGCCCGGATGCGGATGCTCGGGGCCACCGTGGTGCCGGTCACCAACGGCTCGCGCACCCTCAAGGACGCGCTCAACGAGGCGCTGCGCGACTGGGTGGCCAGCGTCGACCACACCCACTACCTGATCGGTACCGCCGCCGGGCCGCACCCGTTCCCGGCGATGGTCCGTGACTTCGTGCGCGGCATCGGCGACGAGGCCCGCGCGCAGTGCCTGGAGACCCTCGGGGCACTGCCGGACGCGGTGGCGGCCTGCGTCGGCGGCGGCTCCAACGCGATCGGCATCTTCCACGCATTCGTCGGCGACGACCAGGTCCGGCTCTACGGGTTCGAGGCCGGTGGCGACGGGGTGGCCACCGGTCGGCACGCGGCCAGCATCACCGGCGGATCCTCCGGGGTGCTGCACGGCGCCCGTACCTACCTGCTGCAGGACGCCGACGGGCAGACCCTGGACTCGCATTCGATCTCGGCCGGGCTGGACTACCCGGCGGTCGGCCCGGAGCACGCCTGGCTGCACGACACCGGCCGGGCGCACTACCGGCCGGTTACCGACGCCGAGGCGATGGAGGCGTTCCAACTGCTCTGCCGTACCGAGGGGATCATCCCGGCGATCGAGAGCGCGCACGCCCTCGCCGGCATGATCAAGATCGTTCCCGAGCTGACGGCCGAGCTGGGCCGGACGCCGACGATCGTGGTCAACCTCTCCGGCCGGGGGGACAAGGACGTACACACCGCCGGGGCGTACTTCGGCATCCTCGACGGGCAGGACTGATGAGCATCACGGTCGCGTTCGACAAGGCCCGCGCCGAGGGCCGGGCGGTCCTGGTCGGCTGCATGCCGGCCGGCTTCCCGACGGTCGACGACAGCATCACGGCGATGCGGGCGATGGTCGACGCCGGAGTCGACGTCATCGAGGTCGAGCTGCCGTACTCCGATCCGGTGATGGACGGCCCGGTGATCCAGCGGGCCAGCGACATCGCCCTGGCCGGCGGGGTACGCATCACCGACGCGCTGCGGATCATCGAGGCGGTCGCCGCCACCGGTGCCCCGGTGGTCACGATGACCTACTGGAACCCGATCGAACGGTACGGGGTCGACACGTTCGCCCGGGACCTAGCCGCGGCCGGTGGGACCGGCCTGATCACCCCGGACCTGATCCCGGACGAGGCCGACGAGTGGCTGGCGGCGTCGGACACGTACGGCCTGGACCGGACCTTCCTGGTCTCGCCGTCGTCGACCGACGACCGGTTGGCGATGACGGTGCGCCACTGCCGGGGTTTCGTCTACGCCACCGCCCTGATGGGCGTCACCGGTGCCCGGGAGCAGTCCTCGGACGCGGCACCGACGCTGGTCCGCCGGCTGCGCGCGGTCACCGACCTGCCGGTCGGGGTCGGCCTCGGGGTCGGCAACGGTGCCCAGGCAGCGCAGGTCGGCTCCTTCGCCGACGGGGTGATCGTCGGCAGCGCGTTGATCCGCTGCCTGCTCGACGCCCCCGACCTGGCCGGTGGGCTGGCCGCGCTGTGTCGGCTCAGCGGTGAGCTCGCCGACGGGGTCCGCGCCGTCACCCGCTGATCCCCGGCCGGCACGCCGCTGAGCCGGGGCTGTCCACCGCCGACCCCCGGTCCGGCGGTGCCCGGGGTGAGACACGCGGGTTTTCCCACCCCGACCGGGGTGCCGGGTGGACAGGTCGCGACGGTAGCGTGTGCATCCGTGACTCTCGCCGCTATCCCCAGCCCGGCCACCGCGGTCTGGCAGCTTGGTCCGATACCCATCCGGGCGTACGCGCTCTGCATCGTCGCCGGCATCGTCGTGGCCTGCGCGGTCACCGAGTACCGGCTCCGCCAGCGCGGGGCCCGACCCTGGGCGGTGCTGGACATCGCCATCTGGGCGGTGCCGGCCGGCATCATCGGCGCCCGGCTCTACCACGTCGTCAGCTCGCCGCAGGAGTACTTTGGCGCCGACGGCAACCCGATCGAAGCCCTCTACATCTGGCAGGGCGGGCTCGGCATCTGGGGCGCGGTCGCCGGCGGCGCGGTGGGTGCGTGGCTCGCCGCCCGCCAGCTCGGTATCCCGCTGACCGTGGTGGCCGACGCGCTGGCGCCGGGGCTGCCGCTGGCCCAGGCGGTCGGGCGGGTCGGCAACTGGTTCAACAACGAGCTGTACGGCGGCCCGACCACGTTGCCGTGGGGGCTGCAGGTGCACCAGATGGACCGGGCCAACCCGGGCCAGGCGCTGCGGGATCCGGAGGGCAACCCGGTGCTGGAGCCGGGGCTGTACCACCCGACGTTCCTGTACGAGGCGATCTGGAACGTCGGTGTCGCCGGCCTGGTGATCCTGGCCGAGCGCCGGTGGAAGCTCGGCGCCGGGCGGGCGTTCGCGGTGTACGTGATGGGTTACACCGCCGGCCGGTTCTGGATCGAGATGATGCGGACCGACACCGCCAACGAGATTTTCGGGGTCCGGTTGAACGTGTGGACCTCGGTGCTGGTCTTCCTCGGCGCGCTGGCGTACCTGGTCCGGGTCCGTGGCCCGCAGCAGTTCCTGATCCCGCTGGACGCCGCCGGTGACCCGTTGCCGCCGCTGCCTGCCGCCGGCGCGGCGGGTACGCCGGGTGCGGCCGGCGGGTCGGCCGGGGCGGACACGTCCGGCTCCGGGCAGGCCGCCGGCTCCGGCACCTCCACCAGTGGTGGAGTGTCGCAGGTCGATGTCTCCGCCGCACCGGCGACCACCGAGGTCGTCGGCGGCTACCAGGTGGTCGACGAGGCGCAGTACGCCGAGTACCTGCGCACCGGCACCGCGCCGACCGGGGACGCGCCGGCACCGGCCGAGGAGCCGGCATCTGCGGATGAGCCGGCAGCGGAGCCGGCACCGGCGGATGCGTCTGCGGATGATTCGGCACCGGCCGCGGAGACCGTGGCCGTCACGGAGAAGAAGCCGGACACGTCCGGGCGCTGACCGGGCCACCGCATCGGGTGGCCCGACGATCGATCCGGGAAGGCGGGGCGGATGCGTACTGCCGTCGTGGTGGGGGCCGGTGTCGGTGGGCTGGCGGTCGCGGGCGCGCTGGCCCGGACGGGGTGGCGGGTCACGCTCCTGGAGCGGCAGGACCGGATCCGGTCGGCCGGCACCGCCCTGGTGCTCTGGCCGAACGGGATCCGCGCGTTGCAGGCGCTCGGCCTCGGCGGCGGGCTCGACGCGATCGCCACCGGGTTGTCGTACCACGGTGTCCGCCGGCCCGACGGGCAGTGGCTGGTGCAGCCGCGTCCGCAGGCCGGTGAGCGGATCCCGGTGGTGGTGCATCAGGAGGATCTGCACGACGCGTTGATCGCCGGACTCGGCGAGCAGGTGGAGATCCGTACCGGGGTGGCGGTGCGCGGCCTGCGTCCGGCCTCGACGGACCGGCCGGCGGTGACCACCGGCCGGGGCGTGGTCGAGGCCGACCTGGTGGTCGCGGCGGACGGCGCGCAGAGCACGCTGCGCCCGGCGCTGGCCCCGGCCAGTACGGTGATCAGCTCGGGGTGTGCCGCCTGGCGGGCGGTCGTCCCCTGGTACCGGGCTCCGCAGTTGCCGCCGGAGCGCATCTCGGGGGAGATCCTCGGTGCCGGGTACCGGTTCGTGTCGGCGTCGCTGGGCGAGCGGGGTTCGGCCGGCGGCTCCAGCCGGGGCGGCATCTACTGGGTGGCGACGGCGGCCGGCGCGTCCCGGCCGGAGCCGCCAGCGACCCAGTTGACGTTGCTGCGCCGCTGGTTCGCCGGTTGGCCGAGTCCGGTCGGGGAGCTGCTCGCCGCGACCGAACCGGCGGACCTGGTCCAGGCCGAGGTCCGTGAGTTGCGGCCACTGCCGCCCTCGTACGGGTTCCCGGCCGGTCCGGGCGGGGTGGTCCTGCTCGGCGACGCGGCGCACGCCATGTCGCACCACCTGGGCCAGGGCGCCTGCCTGGCGTTCGAGGACGCGGCGACGCTGTGCGCGGTGGTCCGCGACGCGGTGCCGGGCCCGCAGCTGACCGACGCGGTGGCCGCGTACAGCCGGCTGCGGCGGCCCCGGGCGGTGGCGATGGTGCGGCAGAGCCGGCGGATGGCGGCGGTGCTGCAGGCCCGGGGGCGATTGGCGTTGCGGGCCCGCGACGCCACGCTCGGCACGATCAGCCCTCGGCTGCTGGGCAACGTCGCGGCCACCGCCGACCGGTGGAGTCCACCACCGTCCTGACCGGTCCCCTCGGTCCCGACCGGTTGCTGTCGTTTCAGAGGTGGATGTCGGGTTGGCTGTTTCAGACGGTGGCTGTCGGGTTGGCGATGCAGGCGGTGCCGACGCGGCGGAACCCGAGCCGGTGGTAGAGCATCGCGACGTCGTCGCTGCCGGCGGCCAGGAAGACCAGTTCGACGCCGTCGGCGAGGGCCCGGCGGGCCAGGGCCACGGTAACGGCGGAGGCGAGGCCCTGCCGGCGTGCCGCCGGTAGGGTGCCGACCCCGACGATCTCGGCGACGTCGTCGACCCGGCTGACCGAGCCGACCGCGACCGGGTCGACCCGCCCCGGCAGGGTGGCCAGCGCGATCCGGAGGCGGCCGGAGCGAATCGCGTCGCCCTCGTGGCGGACCACCGCCGCCGGCAACAGGGCGGTGGCCGGTGTAGCCGGGCCGGCAGCCGGGCCGGCCTGCGCGGCCTGACCGGTTTGGGAAGTCGATGCGGGTGTGGCGCCGGACGCGGCGTCCGCTCCGGCGGTGGCGGTAGCGGGCGCGACGGCCGTCGCGCCGGTTGTCGACCACTGCGTACCCGATGCCCGATCACCACTGTCGACAGTGGGAAATGTCACTGTAACAATCTCGGGTGCATCCGTGCCGGTGGTCGGCAGCGGTCCGTCGGCGGCCGAGACGGGGTTGAAGGCGGCCTGGGTGACCGCGAACCAGGTGGCCAGATCGGTCTCGAAACTGGGCGAATCCGGGTCGAGCAGCCGTACGGCGGGCGGGTCTGCGGGGGTGTCGGCGGGCAGGGCCGCCGGGTCGAGCACCATCAGCGGGGCCTGGTGGACCCCCAGGCCGGCGGCGCGGGCCACGGCGAGCAGGTCGGGCCGGATCTCGTGGATCCATTCGAAGGACTCGGGAAGCCCCAGTTCGCGCTGTCGAGCGCGTACGGTGGTGATGTCGGCGGCGGCCGGCGGGGTGGCGACGCCCAGGCGCGGGCGGGCGTAGAACGGCCATCCGGCTTCCTCCCGCCGGACGAAAAGTACATAATCGCCCAGCTCTTCGGGGCGGGCGGCGGCACGCGGTACGGCATCGCAGAACCGGTCCAGCCGATCGAGGAGTCGGTCTTCCTGGTTGGCCACCTTGTGAGACTACACGTCCCATACTGTGGACGTGTGATCAATTCGCACTGGTGATGTCCGGTGGCCCCTCACGTAGACTCAATAAACTCTCCAGGGCCGACGTCGTCCCGAATCTGTTCATGCGCGAGTGACGACAGGAGGCCCGGTGGTTCTTCCGTACCCGCAGGGACCGCACCCTTGCCCGCCGCAGGCGTCCCGGCCGCAGGCCGCACCGCCGCCGGCGCAGGGTCTCTACGACCCGGCCCGCGAACACGACGCGTGCGGTGTCGCCTTCGTGGCCGACCTCAACGGTCGCCGCTCCCACGACGTCGTGGCCAAGGGCCTGGCCGCGTTGTGCCGGCTGGACCACCGGGGGGCCCGGGGCGCGGAGCAGAACACCGGCGACGGCGCCGGCATCATGATCCAGGTCCCCGACGAGTTCCTGCGGGCCGTCGTCGACTTCGCGCTGCCGCCGTCCGGCCAGTACGCCACCGGCCTGGTCTTCCTGCCGACCGACCCGGCCGACGAAGCCCGGGTCCGCCGCATCGTCGAGAAGTACGCCCTGGTCGAAGGCGCCGACGTGCTCGGCTGGCGGGACGTGCCGGTGCAGCCCGACGGGCTCGGCGAGACCGCCGACGCCGCCCGCCCCCGGATCAGCCAGCTCTTCCTCGCCGCGCACCGGCTCACCGACGCGCCCGCCGGCCCGGCCGGCACCCCGTTGACCGGGCTGGACCTGGACCGGGTGGCGTTCTGCGTCCGCAAGCAGGCCGAGCGGGAGAGCGCCGAGCGGGGCGTGCCGGCGTACTTCCCGTCACTGTCCGGCCGTACCATGGTCTACAAGGGCATGCTCACCCCCGACCAGCTGCCGGAGTTCTTCCCGGACCTGCGCGACGAGCGGGTGGCCAGCGCGATCGCCCTGGTGCACTCCCGGTTCTCCACCAACACCTTCCCGTCGTGGCCGCTGGCCCACCCGTACCGCTTCATCGCGCACAACGGCGAGATCAACACGATCCGGGGCAACAAGAACTGGATGAACGCCCGCGAGGCGCTGCTGGCCACGCCGAACATCCCGGGCAACATCCGCCGGCTCTTCCCGGTCTGCACCCCGCAGGCCTCCGACTCGGCCAACTTCGACGAGGTCCTCGAGCTGCTGCACCTGGCCGGGCGCAGCCTGCCGCACGCCGTACTGATGATGATCCCGGAGGCCTGGGAGAACGACCCCGGGATGGACCCGGCCAAGCGCGACTTCTACCGCTTCCACGCCAGCCTGATGGAACCGTGGGACGGCCCGGCGTCGGTCGCCTTCACCGACGGCGAGATCGTCGGCGCGGTGCTGGACCGCAACGGCCTGCGTCCCGGCCGCTGGTGGCGTACCAGCGACGGCCTGGTCGTGCTCGGCAGCGAGGCCGGGGTGCTCGACCTCGATCCGGCGACCGTGGTCGCCAAGGGCCGGCTGCGCCCCGGGCGGATGTTCCTGGTCGACACCGCCGCCGGGCGCATCGTGGAGGACGAGCAGGTCAAGGCCGAGCTGGCCGCCGCCGAGCCGTACGCGGACTGGCTGCACGCCGGGCTGATCGACCTGCACGACCTGCCCGAGCGCGACCACACCGTGTACACCCACGACTCGGTGCAGCGCCGCCAGCAGACCTTCGGCTACACCGAGGAGGAGCTCAAGATCCTGATCGCGCCGATGGCCCGCAAGGGCATCGAACCGATCGGGTCGATGGGCACCGACACCCCGATCGCGCCGCTGTCCACCCGGCCCCGGCTGCTGTTCGACTACTTCCACCAGCTGTTCGCCCAGGTCACCAACCCGCCGCTGGACGCCATCCGGGAGGAGATGGTGACCAGCCTGCAGTCGACCATCGGCCCGGAGGGCAACCTGCTCGACCCCGGGCCGGCGTCCTGCCGCCAGATCGTGCTGCCGTACCCGGTGATCGACAACGACGAGCTGGCCAAGCTCCTGTCGATCGACGAGGACGGCGACCTGCCCGGGTTCAAGGCGGTCCGGGTCTCCGGGCTCTACCCGCTGCGCGACGGCGCCGAGGGCATCAAGGCCCGACTGACCCAGATCTGCCGGCACGTCTCCGAGGCGATCGAGGACGGCGTACGGATCTTCGTGCTCTCCGACCGGGACTCCACGATCGATCTGGCCCCGATCCCGTCGCTGCTGCTCACCGCCGCCGTGCACCAGCACCTGGTCCGCGAGCAGACCCGCACCCAGGTGGCGCTGGTCGTCGAGAGCGGCGACTGCCGCGAGGTGCACCACGCCGCCGTGCTGATCGGCTACGGCGCGGCCGCGGTCAACCCGTACCTGGCCTTCGAGTCGGTCGAGGACCTGATCGCCACCGGCGCGCTGCCCGGCATCGAGTCCACCGTCGCGATCCGCAACTACGTCAAGGCGCTCGGCAAGGGCGTCCTGAAGATCATGTCGAAGATGGGTATCTCGACGGTCTCCTCGTACTGCGGGGCGCAGGTCTTCGAAGCCGTCGGCCTGGACCCGCTGGTCGTCGAGCGCTACTTCGCCGGCACCCCCGGCACGGTCGGCGGCGTCGGCCTGGCCGGCATCCACGCCGAGATCGCGGCCCGGCACGCCCGCGCCTACCCGGCCAACAGCGCCGAACGCTCGCACCGACGCCTCGACGTCGGCGGCGAGTACCAGTGGCGGCGCGAAGGCGAGATCCACCTGTTCAACCCGGAGACGGTGTTCCTACTGCAGCACGCCACCCGCTCCGGGCAGTACGACGTGTTCCGCCGCTACACCGCCACCGTCGACGAGCTGGCCGAACGCGCCGGCTCGCTGCGCGGGCTGTTCACCCTGCGGACCGGGGTACGTGAGCCGGTCCCGCTCGACGAGGTCGAGCCGGCCAGCGAGATCGTCAAGCGTTTCTCCACCGGCGCGATGAGCTACGGGTCGATCTCCACCGAGGCGCACGAGACCCTCGCCATCGCGATGAACCGCCTCGGCGGGCGGTCCAACACCGGCGAGGGCGGCGAGGACGTCGACCGGCTCTACGACCCGGCCCGCCGTTCGGCGGTCAAGCAGATCGCCTCCGGCCGGTTCGGCGTCACCAGCGAGTATCTGGTCAACGCCGACGACCTGCAGATCAAGATGGCCCAGGGCGCCAAGCCGGGCGAGGGCGGGCAACTGCCCGGCAACAAGGTGTGGCCGTGGATCGCCAAGACCCGCCACGCCACCCCCGGCGTCGGACTGATCTCGCCGCCACCGCACCACGACATCTACTCGATCGAGGACCTCGCCCAGCTGGTCCACGACCTCAAGTGCGTCAACCCGGCCGCCCGGGTGCACGTCAAACTGGTCAGCGAGATCGGTGTCGGCACCGTCGCCGCCGGCGTCGCCAAGCTCAAGGCCGACGTCATCCTGATCTCCGGCCACGACGGTGGCACCGGCGCGTCACCGCTGAACTCGCTCAAGCACGCCGGCACCCCGTGGGAGCTGGGCCTGGCCGAGGCGCAGCAGACGTTGCTGCTGAACAAGCTGCGCGACCGGGTCACCGTCCAGGTCGACGGGCAGCTCAAGACCGGCCGGGACGTGCTGATCGCGGCCCTGCTCGGCGCCGAGGAGTACGGCTTCGCCACCGCCCCGCTGATCGTCGAGGGCTGCGTGATGATGCGGGTCTGCCACCTCGACACCTGCCCGGTCGGTATCGCCACCCAGAACCCGGTGCTGCGGGAACGCTTCACCGGCAAGCCGGAGTTCGTGGAGAACTTCTTCCTGTTCCTCGCCGAGGAGGTCCGCGGCTACCTCGCCGAGCTGGGCTTCCGGTCGATCGACGAGGCGATCGGCCGGGCCGACCTGCTCGACACCGCCCCGGCGGTGGACCACTGGAAGGCCAAGGGGCTGGACCTGTCGGCGGTGCTGCACGTGCCGACCCTGCCGGCCGGTGCGTCGCTGCGCGGCATCCGCGCCCAGGACCACGGACTGGACAAGGCACTCGACAACGAGCTGATCGCGCTGGCCGGCCCGGCGCTGACCGACCGGACCCCGGTCCAGGCGGCGGTGGCGGTACGCAACGAGCACCGCAGCGTCGGCGCGATGCTCGGCGGTGAGGTGACCCGCCGGGTCGGCGGGGCCGGGCTGCCCGACGACACCATCGAGTTCACCCTCACCGGCACCGCCGGGCAGTCGTTCGGGGCGTTCCTGCCGCGTGGGGTGACGCTGCGGCTGCACGGCGACGCCAACGACTACGTCGGCAAGGGACTCTCCGGCGGCCGGCTGGTCGTCCGCCCGGACGCGGCGGCACCGTTCGCCGCCCCCGGCGGCGCCGGTGCCGAGGAGCAGATCATCGCCGGCAACACCATCCTGTACGGGGCCACCGCCGGTGAGCTGTTCCTGCGCGGGCGGGTCGGCGAACGGTTCGCGGTGCGCAACTCGGGCGCCGTCGCGGTCGTCGAGGGCGTCGGCGACCACGGCTGCGAATACATGACCGGCGGTACGGTCGTGGTGCTCGGCCCCACCGGGCGCAACTTCGCCGCCGGCATGTCCGGCGGTACGGCGTACCTGTGGCGGCTCGACGAGCGGCTGGTCAACCGGGAGCTGGTGGACCTGGAGCCGGTGTCGGCGCAGGCCGAGCCGATGCTGCGGGAGCTGGTCGAGCGGCATCTCGCCGAGACCGACTCGGCGGTGGCCGAGGCACTGCTCAAGCGCTGGCCGGAGGCGGTGGAGGAGTTCGCCGTCGTGGTGCCGCGTGACTACAAGCGGGTGTTGGAAGCGATGAGGGCCGCCGAAGCTGCCGGCCGTGACGTGGATGAGGCCGTCATGGAGGTGGCTCGTGCCTGACCCGACCGGATTCCTGCGGTTCGACCGGCGGCTGCCGCAGCGCCGCCCCGTACCGGTGCGGATCTCCGACTGGCGGGAGGTCTACCCGCCGGCCACCGACGAGCTGATCCGCGAGCAGGCGACCCGCTGCATGGACTGCGGGATCCCGTTCTGCCACGACGGCTGCCCGCTGGGCAACCGGATCCCGGACTGGAACGACCTGGTCCGCACCGGCGGCTGGGCGGCGGCGATCGAGTCGCTGCACGCCACCAACAACTTCCCGGAGTTCACCGGCCGGCTCTGCCCAGCACCGTGTGAGGCGGCCTGCGTACTGGGCATCGGCGGCGGGGCACCGGTGACCATCAAGCAGGTCGAGGTGGAGATCATCAACCGGGCGGTCGACGCCGGACTGATCACTCCGCAGGAGGTGCCGGCGCCGTCGGGCAGGCGGGTCGCCGTGGTCGGCTCCGGTCCGGCCGGGCTCGCCGCCGCGCAGCAGTTGGCGCGGGCCGGGCACGCGGTGACCGTCTTCGAACGCGACGACGCGATCGGTGGGCTGCTGCGCTACGGCATCCCCGACTTCAAGCTGGAGAAGCAGCACATCGACCTGCGCATGGCCCAGTTGGCGGCCGAGGGGGTGCAGTTCCGTACCGGGGTGAACATCGGGGTCGACGTCACCGCCGCACAGCTGCGGGCCGACCACGACGCGGTGCTGCTGGCCTGTGGCGCGCTCGCCGGCCGGGACACCCCGGCGACGCCGGGCCGGGCGCTGCGCGGGGTGCACCTGGCGATGGAGCATCTGGTCGAGTCGAACCGGGTGGTGGCCGCCGGGGCGGGGCAGCCGGCGGTCGACGCTGCCGGCAAGCATGTGGTGATCATCGGCGGCGGGGACACCGCCGCCGACTGTCTCGGGGTGGCGCACCGCCAGGGCGCGGCCGGTGTGTACCAGCTGGACCTGTACCCGGAGCCGCCGAGCGCCCGTGACGAGGCCCGGGACCCGTGGCCGACCTGGCCGTGGGTGCTGCGCGAGTACCCGGCGCACGAGGAGGGCGGCGAGCGGGTGTTCGCCGTCGCCGTGCAGGAGTTCGTCGACGACGGCACCGGCGCGGTGAAGGCGGTGCGGATCGCCGAGGTGACGGTGACGAAGGTCGACGGCGAGCGGATCCTGACGGTGGTCCCGGGATCGGAGCGGGAGCTGCCGGCGGACCTGGTGCTGCTGGCGATCGGCTTCGAGGGCACCGAACCCCAGCCGCTGTTGGAGCAGCTGCGGCTGGTCCGCAACCGGCGCGGTGCGGTCGACTCCGACGGGCAGTGGCAGACCGCAACGAAGGGCGTGTTCGTCGCCGGGGACATGCACCGGGGCGCGTCGCTGATCGTGTGGGCGATCGCCGAGGGGCGGGCGGCGGCGGCCGCGATCCACTCCTACCTCGGCGGGGTGGGGGACCTCCCCGCCCCGGTGACCCCCACCATGCAGCCCCTCGCGACCACTCCCCGCTGACCGCCTGACTCCGCGACGCCAACTCCGCGACGCCTGACTCCGCGACGATCTTGCACTTATCGAGAAGATTTCTCCGATTTGTCTATCGATAAGTGCAAGATCGTCGCGATCATGGGGGTGGAATCGCGATCATGGTGAGGTGAGGGCTCTTCCGGGAATGCAGATGTTTCGATAGCATTACCGGCTAGTAACAACAGTTGCTCCCCATGGCCACGCGCGCGGCCCCAAGGATCCCCCCGTCCTTCGTGAGGTCCGTCCATGACCCTTCGCCCCCTGGCCCGCGCCGCGCTCGCGCTGGCCGTCACCCTCGGTGCCGTCGGCGCCGGCACCCTCGCGGCCGGTGTACCCGCCCATGCCGCCCCCGCCGTGCACTACGCCGCCCTCGGCGACTCGTTCTCCTCCGGCGTCGGCGCCGCCCCCTACGAGACGACCTGCCTACGCAGCAACCGGTCGTACGCCCCACTGTGGGCGGCGGCCAACTCGCCGGCAAGTTTCCGCTTCGTCGCCTGCGGCGGCGCTGTCACCGCCGACGTGCTCGACAACCAACTGTCCGTACTGGATGCCAACACCACGATGGTCACCATCACCATCGGCGGCAACGACGCCGGGTTCGCCGATGTCGTGCTCAACTGCCGGCTCGGCAGCGAATCGTCCTGCGCCAGCGCCGTCAACCGGGCCCGCCAGTTCGCCACCAGCCAGCTGCCCGGCCGGCTCGACGCCACCTACGCCGCGATCAGACAGCGGGCCCCGAACGCCGAGCTGATCGTGCTCGGCTACCCGCGACTGTTCGAGGAGGTCCGCAACTGCGGGCTGTTCGCCGTCAGCCTGACCAAGCGCACCATCATCAACGACGCCGCCGACCTGCTCGCCGAGGTCACCGCCGACCGGGCCGCCGCCGCCGGTGCGACCTTCGTGGACACCCGGAGCCAGTTCGCCGGGCACGGGGTCTGCGGTGCCACCCCGTGGATCAACGATTTCTCCGCGCTGATCGCCGCGTACCACCCGAACGCCGCCGGCTACCGCGACGGCTATCTGGCCGCGCTCAACTCGGTCACCGGCTGACGGTACTGCTCGTACCTGGCGGTCCGGTCCCCGACCGCACCACGGGGACCGGCCCGCCGCAACTGGCGACCGGCGTCAGTCGCGCGATCAGGTCAGCCGGCACCGGCACCGGCACCGGCACCGGCACCGTCCCGGTCGTCGTTGTCGCCGCCGTCGGAGGTCGGCCGGTTGCTGAGGAAGTAGGCACCGAGCGCGCCGGCCAGGGTGCCGAAGACGACGACCGAGTACGCGGCCAGAATGAGCTCCAGAACCTGGGCGAACGGGTCCCGCGCGGCCATCCGCTGACCGGTGATCGTGGTGAGCGTGACGTCGTGCAGGGCCTGCGCATAGCTCGGGTAGGAGCCGGAGACGACGAGCAGTTGGCCGGCGGCGAGGATGAGGCTCACCGTGACCGCGACGAGCCAGGCGAGCCGGTCGGTGAGCAACCGGCCGGCGGAGCGCGAGCCCCGTACGGCGGCGGTGATCGCAGCGCCGGCGCGGGCCGTCCGCAGCGCCAGCGCCACCCGGGCGAACCGCAGCACGGGTACGGCGAGGAAGAGCAGCTGCCACCAGTTGCGTCGCCAGAACCGGCCGGGGTGGTGCCGGCCCAACCAGGCACGGAGCGCGAACTCGGCGACGAAGACCACCCACAGCACCCAGCTGGCGACGCCCAGCACGACGGCCGTCGGTGGGTGGGTGGTGACGAACTGCCCGATCACCAGGAGCAGGAACAGTACGCCGAGGACGCCGAGCGGCTTGTCGAGCCGGTCGGCGAACCGGCGCAACTTCTCGTCGCGGTCCGAATCCCCGCGGGCACCGTGTCCGGTCTCCTGGTCGTCGGTGCCGTCGTCGTCAGGTCGCATCGATCGCACTTTCGACGGTTGTCGGGACACTCCTATCACGGATACTAGGAGCACTTCGGGATCAGCGCGGCGCTACCGTCCACTCGGGGAATCGACCACGCTGGACCGGCATCCCGTCGACTCTGCGGCTATCAGCGCAGGTCAATGCATGTTGTGTATCGATCTTGTCGTCGATAAGATCGTTGCCGGGATCTGTGGTGCGGGCCGATGCCTGGCTGGGTGTCTGCTCAGTGAGGAGTGCCGTCTTGCGTATCCGTAATCTCCTGGCAGTGGTCGCGTCGGCACTCGTCGGTGCTGCCCTGACTCCATCGACAGCCGCCGCCGCACCGCAGCAGATCATCGGCGGCGACACGGTCTCGTCGGCACCCTGGGCGGCCGCTGTCTACAGCGACGGCTCGTTCAGATGCTCCGGCTCGATCATCGCTTCCCGCTGGGTGCTCACTGCCGAGCACTGCATCGGCGGCTCGATGTCGGTTCGGGTCGGCAGTGTCCATCACGCCACCGGCGGCCAGGTGAGCGCGGTCAGCGCGACCTACTCGCAAGACGGATACCTGTACGACATCGGGCTGCTGTATCTCAGCACACCGATCAGCACCACGTACGTCACGCTCGCCACCAGCGATCCGCCAGTCGGCTCGACGAACACCATCTACGGCTGGGGTCGCTCGTGCCTGAATTGCGACGTGTCGGCACAGCTGAAGACGGCCTCGGTGCAGGTCGTCTCGGTGCGGGGTCGGGACGCGTACGAAGGACCGGCAATCCGTAGCTCCCCGGCGACCGGAATCGCCTGGCAGGGCGACTCGGGTGGTCCGCAGTTCTACGCCGGACAACAGGTCGGTGTCTGTTCGAACTCCAACGGATCGACCTCGCAGAACTATGCCTCGATCGCCGCCAGCCGAGCTTGGATCGCAGCGGTCGCCGGCGTCTGACCCACACTGTGCCGATCGCCACCGTGGTAGTGGTCCGGTCCCCGCAGCACGAGGACCGGACCACTACGGGGTCCGCCGTCGACGACGAGACCCTGCGGGGTCAGGAGCCGGGTATCGTCCCTGGTGCTTCCGACGGATCGGGCGGAAGCATGGTCCTGGCCTTGTCCGCCAGGTCACTCAGGAATTCGTCCGCCGGTACCACCCGGTCTTCCTTCCCGACCGGCGACGGTTCCAGCGGAATGATCAGATCCCGTCGGGGCAGATGCAGCCACAGCGCCATAACGTACAGGGCGGGGACCCGTAGCAGGCGTAGCTCGTAGCGGCCGGTCTTGAGCGTGGCCAGTTTGAGTACGCCCTTCAGCGCCTTGTTGGTCGACGCGACGAACGGTCCCTCGGTGAACTGTGACATCTGTTCGGTGCCGTCCGGCGTGGAAGCGGTCTCGGCGCTGGCGATGGGTTGTCCGGCTTCCTCGATCAGGTAACGCCAGCCCACCGGTTGCGCGCTGTCCAACCCGTTACCGGCGATGATGTCGTCGAGCCCCAGCACGTAGACCTGGTGCGGCGTCGACAATTCGAGCTGATCTTTCCGGGCGTTGCGTAGAGCCTTGGTCGAGAACTTGGAGGCGTCCGCGAAAGTGCGCATCCTCGACCGGATTCGGTCGCGTACGCCGCTCGGCGGATCCGGCATTTCGAGTGGCATGTCGATCTCCTAGCACTGGGTCTTGTAACTGACGTTCCAGGTCCCGCTTCCCTGATACGCGTTGCGGAAGGTGTTGTACGACACGTCGGAGTCGCCGTACCACGGGTCTGCGACACTGACGTATTCTTCCCCGTCGAGGAAGAAACGTCCACGGATCGCCAGGATGTGCCCGCCGCCGCCCCGCCAGGAGGTGTTCAATCCGATCGGGGTCGAGCCAGCCATCTCGGCTCCGATCTCGGCAGGGGTCAGGGCGCGGTTCTCGCGTCGACGAAGGACGCCGACGCGCTGCAGCGCCGTGTCCGGCCACCGGCCCTGGTTGCCGGGTGACTCGAAACCTGCAGGTACGCAGCAGTCGTTCCGGTTGAGCTCCGCGTTGGCGAGGGTGCACTGGGTCCAGTGGGTGCTCGGGTCGTAGTAGGCCGCGAGGCTCACGGTGGCCGCCGACCAGCACCACATGCCCTGCTCCTGGCGCTGCATGGCGAATTCGAGTCGTTGATCGATCATCGAGATGACGAACTTCTCGTGGATCCCGCCGTTGGCGTTGAACTGGCAGTTGACGAGACCGCCGCCGTTGTCGGTGGCTGTGGTAACGCCGGTGCCGTTCATCCTGAGGAACACGTTCGACGTGAGGGTCGACTCGAAGGAGAACGCGTCGCCTGCGTGGGGGTGGAGCCGGAACTTCTCGGCGGGACCGCCGTTGGCGTTGAATCTGGCGTTGACGAGGCCGCCGCCGTTCGGGGTCTGCGCGGTGACCCCTCGGCTGTCCATGCGGAGCCATACGTTCGGGAAGACAGCCGATTCGAACGAGAACGTACCGTCGGCCTGTGGACGAATCTTGAACCTTTCGTACGGCCCGGGGGTGCCGGCGCTGAACTGGCAGTTCGCCAGTCCGCCGCCATTCTCGGTCTCGGATGTGACTCCTCGACCGTCGAGTCGGAGATAGACGTTCGAGAACGCTGTCGATCGTATCGTGATCGGAGTCTCTCCGATCACGGCAAGATCGGCCGCTGACAGGGGCATGGTCGTCTCCTATCCGTGTTGCAGGGCCGATGATCGTCATCGACGCAACTGATGGCAGGGCTTAATTACTGTAAATCATCAAGCGATTACAGCAAGTGTCTGGAGGGTGACTCATCCCGGGGGGTTGACAAATTGATTTTGAACAATTTCGCCAATGTTACATGTCTCTGCTTGATCGATTTACGGAGGTGAATCATGTGGCGCTGAACCCCACCTGAGTCGCGCAGGAGCGCATGCGGTGCGGGCCGGGTCAACAGGAGGAAGCGGACTCGGATAGTGTTCTGGTCACTACCCGACTGCAGGTGGGGGTGTGGGTGTACGGACTGCATGGGGTTCTGGGCTGTGACGCTGTCACCAGGTCCGGGCCGCCCCGGACTCCGGGTCCGGCCCGATGAGCTTCGGTGCCGCGTACCGTCGGGCAGTCGCCGCCCATCGGCAGGCCGTGACCCACCTGACCACCGCCCGCCGGGCGATCGACGACAGCTCCGCGCCGGCCGCACCGGACCTCGGCGACGTCACCGACCGGCTGCGCCGCGTCGGCGAGACTCTCACCACCGGGGCCACCAGCGCGACCCGCGACCTGGCCGCCGGCCCGGCCCCGGTGCGGGTCGGCATGGCCCGCCCGGTCGGACTGGCCGGCACGGGCGACCCGGTCGAGTTCCCGGCGCTGGTGCCGCTCGGCGCCGGCGCGCATCTGGCCATCGACGCCGACGCCCGGCAGCCGAAGGTCGCCGCGCTGCTGCGCAGCCTGGTGGTCCGGCTGCTCGCCGCCGCCCCACCCGGCACGGTACGGGTGACCGCGCTGGACACCACGTCGATGGGTGCCACGTTCCTGCCGTTGCGGCCCCTGGTCGAAGCCGGTGTGCTGGCGCCACCGGCCGCCACCGACGCCGAAGCCAAGGAACGCCTCGACGACGCCGACCAGCATGTCCGGGCCGCCCAGGCCCGCAGCGGCGACCGGGCCGGCTCCGCAGGCCAGGCAGCGGGGGAGTTGCTGGTGGTGGTCGCCGGGGCGTTGCCCGACGGCCGGGCGGAGCTGATGCGCCTCGCCGCGCTCACCCACGCCGGGGCGTCCGCCCGGGTCTGCGTGATCGTCGCCGGCTACCCGCCGGCCGGCACCGGGGTGGCGCCGCCGACACTCGGTGCCACCACCCCGGTCCGGCTGGACGGCAACCGGGCCTTCGTCGGCGACCCACCGGGGCAGCCGTTCAGCGCCGACGGCACCGGCCTGGCCGCGCCCGTCGCTCTCGACGGCGACCCGCCGGCCCGGGTGGTCGAAGCCCTCGCCGGCCGGCTCGGCGAGATCCACCGACGCGGCTCCACCCTGGACTTCGCCGACCTGCTGCCACCCCGGATCTGGACCGAGTCGGCCACCGCCGGCCTGCACACCATCGTCGGCCGGGCCGGCCGGGAACCGGCGATTCTCGCCTTCGACGACGTCACCCCGCACTGGCTCGTCGGTGGCCGCACCGGCTCCGGCAAGACCGTCTTCCTGCTCGACCTGCTCTACAGCCTCGCCGCCCGCTACGCACCCGACGAGCTGTCCCTCTACCTGCTCGACTTCAAGGAGGGCGTCAGCTTCACCGAGTTCGTGCCGACCGGCCGGGACCCGTCGTGGATCCCGCACGCCCGCGCCGTCGGCATCGAGTCCGACCGGGAGTACGGCGTCGCCGTGCTGCGGGAGCTGCGCCGCGAGCTGAACCGGCGGGCGGCGGCGATGAAACGCCACGGCGTGACGAAACTGGCCGACCTGCCCCGCGACGGCACCCCGACGCCGCGTACCGTCGCCGTGATCGACGAGTTCCACGTGCTGTTCGAAGGCAACGACTCGGTCGCCCGGGAGGCCGCCGCCCTGCTGGAGGAGCTGGCCCGCAAAGGCCGGTCGTACGGCGTACACCTGGTCCTGGCCAGCCAGAGCATGTCCGGCATCGAAGCCCTCTACGGCAAGACCGACTCGATCTTCGGCCAGTTCCCGCTGCGGGTGGCGCTGCCCGGCGGAAACGGGGTCCTCGACCCGCTCAACCAGGCCGCCGGTGGGCTGCCGGTCGGGCAGGCGATCGTCAACGTCTCGGCCGGCATCGCCGGTGCCAACACGGTCATCCGGTTCCCGGACGCGCACAGTGGAGCCCGGCGGATCGCCACCCTGCGCCACGAGCTGTGGCAGGCCCGCGCCGCCGGCTCCCGCCCACCGGCGATCTTCAAGGGGTACGAGGCGGCGCACCTCGACGGTGACCCCACGTACCGCTCACTGGCCCCCGGCGGACGGCGCCCCCTCGCCCTGGTCGGCCGGCAGGTCGACGTGGACCTCAGCTCGGCGGTGTTCCCGCTGGACGCCACTCCGGGTCGGCACATCGCCGTGGTCGGCACCACCGGCCACGCCGCCGACGTGCTGCACGCCGCCACCGTCAGCCTGGCCCGGCAGGAGCCGCCCGGCCACGCCCGGTTCCTGCTGGCCCCGCTGGTCGCCTCCGCCGACGAGGTCGCCGAGGAGACCGCCGACGCGCTGCACACCTTCGGACATTCGATCACCCGGCTGACCGCCGCCGAGCTGCGTGAGGAGCTGCGCCGACTGGCCACCCCGGACGGCACCGCCGCGCCCGCCGACGACGGTCGGACGTACCTGGTGGTGTTCGGGATGGACGCCGCAGCCGGGGTGCTCGGCGCAAAGGACGAGATGTACAAGTCCGGGCTGGACGACCTGCAGGTGGTGCTGCGCCAGGGGCCCGGTCACGGCGTCCATCTGCTGGGTTGGTGGCGTGGGCTACGGCGGCTCGCCGACGACCTGGGCGGCTCACACAACCGCGACGACCTGGCCTGCCTGGTGGCGATGAACGTCCCCGGCGGTGAGCTCGGCTCCTACCTGGGCACCCACGACCTGGCGTACCGGCCGCGGCCGAACCGGGCGCTGCTGATCGACCGGCACGACCAGCGGACCCGGCTGATCGTGCCGTTCGCGTTGCCCGGCCGCGAGCTGGACGAGGAAGGCTGAGCGCGGTGAGCAGCGACTTCGACGAGTACGCCGCCCTGGCCCGGCACCTGCACGAGCTGCACCGCACCGGTCAGGCCGGCTCGGCGCAGCATCAGACCCGTCGACAGCGGCTCACCGGCTACGCCGACCAGCTCGGTCAGCGGCTGTACGCCCAGTGGCAGCGGCTGGCGGCGATCGCCCAGGCCGCCGGCGAGCCGGCACCGCCCGCGCCGCCGCCGATCACGGCGAACCCGGCTGCCGACAACGCGGCGGGCCAGCAACGATCCGGCGGGTACGGTGCCTCGCCGGCCGGTGTCCCGTGGCCGCCACCGCCACCGCCACCGCCGGGCCGGGCGATGCCGGGTCAGGCGATGCCGGGGCCGGCCGGGCTGCCACCGCCGCGCCGGCCCGAGCTGGCCACCAGCGAACAGCCGGTGCCGATGTCCGCCGGGGCTTTCGGGCCGTCCGCGCAGGCCGGGCAGGTGCAGCCGTACGGCGTCGGAGCGGGCGCGGCCGGCCCGGTCTCGGCCGTGCCGGTCTCCGGTGACCCGGCGGCCGTCGGCGGTTTCCCGCCGGACGCGGAGCAGGAGCTGGAGGCGGCCCGCCGCCAGCTCGACGAGGCCGATGCCGCAGCGACCGAGGCGGAGCAGGCGGCGGCCCGCCCGCCGCTGCTGCCCGGCTTTTCACCGCTGGCCCGGGCGGTCACCGTCTACCTGGGGTTCGCCGCCGTCGTCGCCGCGCTGCAGTTCGCCATCTTCCTGAACCCGTTCGCGGCCCGCGTCGACGTCAGCACCAAGTTCATCTGGTCCTGCACCGGGTTCCCGGCGATGGGGTTCTTCTCCGCGTACTTCGTGATCAGCAAGTGGGGGCGGTCCCGGCTGGAGACCGACGGCGGCCCCCGGTTCCCGAAGCTGGGGTTTTTGATCAGCTTCGCCGGCGCTGCCGCCTCGATCCTCCTGCTGCTGGTCTTCCTCCAACTCGACGAGTTCTGAGTACGGCACTGCCGTTGTCCGGCCACAGTGTCTTCCCACTCGGGGCAAAGGTGTGCGTATAGTCTATTATCAGCAAGCATCGATACGAGTCTGTTTTGAGGCTATGGAAGACTGCCGTGCCCAAGGCGGCCGTGCCCAACGACCGGCAGGGTGTTCGTCCCGACGTCGAACAGGGGAGACAACGTGGCCGATCCGAAGGTCCTGGAAGCGCAGCAGTGGGTCAACGCGACGTACGGCGGGGTGCCCGGCTACGTACGCTGTCCCGAAGACGGCCGGACCGGCTGGTCGACGATGTATTCGCTGGTCATGGGTCTACAGCACGAGCTCGGGATCAGCCCGGTGGTGGCCAGCTTCGGTCCTACCACGACGTCCAGGTTCCAGGCGCTCGGTCCGATCGGCGCGGGTTGGGACCGTAACCGCAACATCGTCGCCATCCTGCAGCACGGCCTGTTCTGCAAAGGTTACTGGGGGGTCGAGCCGGCAAGCTACGGCTGGTACACCG
The DNA here is from genome assembly GCF_049179175.1 of Solwaraspora sp. WMMA2101. Taxonomy (NCBI): domain Bacteria; kingdom Bacillati; phylum Actinomycetota; class Actinomycetes; order Micromonosporales; family Micromonosporaceae; genus Solwaraspora; species Solwaraspora sp. WMMA2101. Next base: position 5,916,763 of record NZ_JBMHMA010000006.1, read on the forward strand.
GCGTCACCGTCGCCGCGGTCAAGAGTCTGCGGTCCAACATGGGGATTCCCGACGGCGACGGTACGGTCGACGCGACCATCGCCAAGTGCATCCTCAACATGGACGCCTACGTCGTGGTGGCGGGCGGCACCGACAAGATCCGGGACATCCAGCGCTGGTTGAACGGACGCTACTGGCAGCGGCCCGCCTACCTCATCGGCCCCTGTGACGGCATCTACTCCCGCGACGTGCAACGAGCTCTGCTGATCGCCATCCAGTACGAGCTCGGCTTGGACGCGAACGGCAACTTCGGGCCCGGCACCCAGGCCGGCCTACGCGCGAACCAGGTCCGGCAGGGCGACTCCGGCATCTTCGTCGAGCTGTTCTCCGCTGCCTGTGTGTTCAACGAGCCGATTGGCGACTACCGGACGAACCGGCGCACGACCTACGACGCGGCCCTCGCCGACTTCGTCCGGGCCTTCCAACGCTTTTCTCAGCTGACCGAGAACGGTGCCGGTGACTACCAGACCTGGTGCCAGCTGCTGGTGTCGATGGGGGATCCGGACCGGCCAGCGACCGGCTCCGACACCCGTTACGAGATCACCGCGTCCCGCGCCAGCTGGTTGTGGAACAACGGCTACCGGATCGTCGGTCGATACCTGTACGACCCGCCCGGGTCGACCCTGGACAAGGAGATCAAGCCCGGCGAACTGCAGACGATGTTCGCCGCCGGGCTGCGGGTCTTTCCCATCTACCAGGACGATGGGCGGCGGTTGTCCGACTTCAGCTACGGCATCGGCTACCAGCACGCCCTCAACGCCCACAGTCTGGCCGTCGGCTACGGTTTCAACAAGGGTACCGTCATCTACTTCGCCGTGGACTACGACGCCACACAGGCTGAGATCGACTCGGCGATCGTCCCGTACTTCCACGGAGTGGTCGCCGGCCTGGCCAGCCGTGGTAAGCGCTACATTCACGGCGTGTACGGATCCCGGAACGTCTGCTGGAACGTCACCAACCGCACTTTCGCCCGGTACTCGTTCGTCTCCGGCATGTCGTGGGGATTCTCCGGCAACCTCGGGTTCACGCTGCCACCGAACTGGTCGTTCAACCAGATCAAGGAGTTCGTCGTCGTCAACGGCAGCGACTCCTTCGACCTGGACCGCAACGTGTGGCGACACGGATCCGACCCTGGAACCAGCTCGGTCAACGACTCCGCCGGGCCTGCCGACACGTTCATCGACTACATCGAGCAGCTGTACGCTCTCGCCGTCTCCTATGGCGGCGACAGGTCACCCTCCCAGTTGGTGATGGAGTACGTCCGCCACGCCGAGTACGGCAGCCGGGACCCGCTCAACCAGTTGGGCTGGTGGTACCTCATCGGTGGCTACGACGAGGGATTCGTCAGCTACGCCAACGCGCGGGGAATGTCCGTCATGAAGTGGTTCACCGACCCGTTCACGGGCTACGATCTGGGCGCCGAGCACATGATGGCGACCGCGAACGGGCACCTGGTGACGCCGCAGGAGAGTAACCAGAAGGCCGCAAACGGCGGCGACGTCGCCGGGTGGGGCGGGGACCTCATGACGTTCTACGCGGACTGGCGCAACTCCGAGGAGCAGTACGCGTCGGGCCGGGCATTCTGCGAGGCCCGACTGGCCATCCCTGGCGTCGAGTCGTCCTTCGGGTTCAACGATCTGATCGAGGACGCAGATGGTTACCTCATCGCTCGCGCGGTCAGGTCCGGCCGGACCATCGTCCAGGCCGTCCGGGACCACTACAACGGCGGTGGTGGTCTGCGCCGGTTCAACAACTTCTTCGCGCAGCGCTGGACCACGGTGGAGAACTGCCGGTTCGCCGCACACAACGCGTTGACCGCGACCGACACCACGCTCGGCATCGCGCGTACGCAGCTCATCGCGACGGCGGGTGCCATGCTGCCGACCGTGCTGATCAATCTGCCCGGCGGTGGCGACAAGCTCGACGGCTTCCTGCAGGGCTTCGCCGACACGATGTTGACCAGGATCGGCACGGAGTCGCGGATGGAGTCCAACTACCGGGCAAATCACGAGAAGTACCTGACGCGGGCGTCGCAGCAGCTGGAAGAGCGCCGATGACGTTCGAATCAGCTGCGGCACTGCTTCCGTGCCTTCCGCTCCTCGCGATCCCCGCGTTCAGCGTCTGGCGGCTGATCCGAGGGCTGCGCGCGGGCACCTGGAAGCGGCCGGCCTGGTTCGGCCACGCTGCCTGGGCATCCTTCTTCCTGACGGTGCTCGTGTGGCTTCGTGGTTTCGTCTCGGGCGGGCTCAACAGCGAAGACACCTGCAGGTTCGTCCACCACCAGCCGTTCGACGCCGCCTACTGGGAAGCGCATCGGGACGACCGGTTCCGCGTCTTTCCGCTCAGCAACAAATGCAACGCAGCCTACGATCTGGTCCCGGTCTGGGTGAATCCGACGATCGTGGTGCTCTCCGTGCTCTTTGTGATCAGTATGGTCGGCCTTTGTTGGGTGATCGCACCCCGGCTGAAGCGGATATCGGAAAAGGAACGGAGGCACTGATGGGTAACTCCTTGTCGCGCCGTCAGCTACTCGGCGCTGCGGCGGTGACCGGAGCAGCCGTGGCCGCCGCCGGTGCCGCCCAGGCCGCGCCGACGACACCCGGGACCTGGGAGCGCGACCGCTCGGTGAACGGCTGGCCCGTGCTCAGGTCAGCCGGCTGGCACGACATCGAGGGCAGCGGCCATGTGGTCGCGCTCGCCGACGGACCCGCGGCGGTGATCCTGACGTACGTCGCCCGTCGCTTCCACTATGAGATCGACCAGCTCCGGGCCGGCGACGTCCACGGGCACAGCACGCGGACCAGCCTGAGGGCGGCCTACGAGTCGAACTACCTGTCCGGGTCGGCGTTGGCGATCCGACCGCTGGCGTACCCGGTGGGAGTCCGGGGCGGTCTGTACCCCCGGGAAATCGTCGTGGTCCGGGACATCCTCGCCGAGTTGGCTGGCGTGGTGGCCTGGGGTGGTGACTTCGATCTACCCAAGGAGTCGCACTTCGAGATCGCCTACCGTCCGCAGGACCAACGGGTGACCTGGGCCGCCAGGAGGATCAACGGTTGGGCGGCGAGTCCGGGCGGTCAGGGTCCCGGGGCGATCGATGCCTTCGACCCGGCCCGGCGAGCCAGGGCCAGGTCCTTCGCCGGTTCATAGGACCGGGACCATGCCCGAGCCCGAGCCTGCCTTCCGATGGAGCCAGGGTGAGTGTCTGCCGGCCTCGGGCTACCCGGTCGCCCCGCCCGTCAGCTGAGCGGATCGCCGTGGTCCGACCGGCCGACGGTGCCGTTCGGTAACGCCGTTGAAAACAACGGCCGGGACCATGGGTGGATGGCCGACGAGCCGGTGCGACTGGAGATCCGGACGCTGGGCGGGTGCCTGTTCGACTCGCCGCTGGCCCGACTGCTGCTCGGGCGCAACACCAGCTGGCACTACGTCGACGAGTCCGACCGGGTGCTGCTCGACGACACCGTCGGGATGCTCACCGGCCGGGGTCTGCCCATCGACGAGCTGCCGAGCCTGGAGCCGGGCGGACCGCGACAGAAGATCTTCTTCGAGCCAGCGCGAACCCGGGTCGGGATCGTCACCTGCGGTGGGCTCTGCCCCGGCCTGAACAATGTGATCCGGGCTCTGGTGCTGGAGTTGACCACCGGCTACGGGGTGCGGCAGATCGTCGGTTTCCGTAATGGCTATCAGGGGCTGGTCGCCCGGTACGGCCACGACCCCGTCCCGCTGACCCCGGCGGTCGTCGACCGGATCGACGAGTACGGCGGCACGATCCTCGGTACGTCGCGGGGCAACCAGGATCCGGAGGAGATCGCCGACACCCTCGACGAGCTCGGCATCGACATCCTGTTCGTGATCGGTGGCGACGGTTCGATGCGGGGCGCGTCGCGGATCACCGAGGTGCTCGCCCGGCGGGGCCGGCCGGTCGCCGTCGTCGGGGTGCCGAAGACGATCGACAACGACATCCCGTACATCGATCAGAGCTTTGGGTTTCAGACGGCGGTCGCGCGCGCCACCGAGGTGATCCGGGCAGCCCATGTGGAGGCCACCGCGTTTCCCGGCGGGATCGGGCTCGTACAGCTGATGGGCCGGCACTCGGGTTTCATCGCCTGCTACGCGGCGCTGGCCACCCACGACGCCGATTTCGTCCTGGTGCCTGAGGTGCCGTTCGCCCTGGACGGCCCGGGTGGTTTCCTGACGCACCTGCGTCGGCGGGTCGCCGACCGGGGGCACGCGACGGTCGTCGCCGCCGAGGGCGCCGGCCAGGAGCATCTGGCCGGCGAACCTGTCGGCCACGACGCCTCCGGCAATCTGCGGCTGCACGATTTCGGCCGGTACCTGCGGCAGCGGATCGTCGAGGACTTCGCCGGGGCCGGGCGCGAGGCGAGTGTGAAGTACATCGACCCGAGTTACACGATCCGTGGCGTGCCGGCGAACCCGTACGACAGTGTCTACTGTATTCGGTTGGCGCATGCGGCGGTGCACGCGGCGATGGCCGGTCGGACCGACCTGGTGGTGGGTCGGTGGCGGGGCAGGTTCGTGCACGTGCCGATGCCGTTGACGGTGAGCACCCGCAACCAGGTCGACCCGCACGGCGACCTGTGGCTGTCGGTCCTGGAGGCCACCGGTCAGCCGCCGCTGATTGCCTGATCGAGCGGCGGGAAGCCCGTGCCGGCGCACGCCGGGCCCCGGTGATTCGTCACTGATCTGTCATCGCTGTGATCACACTATGTGCGCATTGTCGTCGATTCTGGTTACGTACATGCGGGCAACGACGCACGTCAGGTGCGCCAGGGCGTTGAGTGGTTGGGGAAACATGCCTACCGGTCAGGTGCAGCATGACCAGTTCGGAGACCTGCTCAGAACCCTCCGCCTGGAGCGGAAGCTGACCCAGGAGGAACTTGCCGAGGCGGCGGGTTCCAGCGTCCGCAGCATCCGGGAAATGGAGCGCGGCCGGGTGCGCAGCCCGCAACGACGGACGGTGGTGCTGCTCGCCGATGCCCTGCGGCTGGCCGGGGCGGACCGCGACCGCTTCGTCGCCCTGGCCCGGGCCGAGCGGCAGCCGCGCGAGGGCGGCACGGTGCCGCACGACGGCCCGGCGGTGGTCGTACCCGGGGAACTGCCGTCCGCCGTCCCGGACCTGGCCGGCCGGGCGGAGATCCTGCAACGGCTGTCGACGCTGGCCGCCGAGGTCGCCGCCGGCCGGCCCGAGACCTCCTCGGTGGTGGTGCTGCACGGGCCGCCAGGGATCGGCAAGACCAGCCTCGCGGTCGCGGCCGGACATCGACTCAGTGGTGCCTTCGCCGGCGGACAGCTCTTCGTCGACCTGCAGGGCGCCTCGCCGGACGGACCGCTCGACCCGGCCGAGGCGCTGGCCGGGCTGCTGCGGTCGCTCGGGGTGCCGGACAGCAGGGTGCCGGTGTCGCCGGCCGAGCGGGGCGGCCTGTTCCGCACCCTGACCCGGGACCGGCCGCTGCTGGTGATCCTGGACAACGCCGCAGACGAGGCACAGGTACGTGCACTGTTGCCGGCCGGGCGGGGATGCCTCGTGCTGGTGACCTGTCGGCGTCCGCTGGCCGGCCTGGCCGGCGCGGTCCGCCAGCCGCTCGACCTGCTTGACCCGGCGGCCGGTCGAGCGCTGCTCGCGGCGATCGTCGGCGCCGACCGGATCGCCGCCGAGCCGGCCGCCGCCGACCAACTCGTCACCCTCTGCGGACAGCTGCCGCTGGCCGTGCGGATCGCCGGCAACCGGCTCGCCAGCCGACCACAATGGTCAGTAGCGTGGCTGGTGGACCTGCTCCGCGACGAACGTCGAAGGCTGACCGTCCTGACCGCCGGGGACCTGGGCGTGCGGTCGGCGTTCGAGGTCTCGTACCGGCAACTGGACCCGGTGATCGCGCGAGTGTTTCGGCGGGCCTCACTGATCCCCGGCACCGATTTCGCACCCGCGCTGGTCGCCGTCGTGGCCGGCATCGACGAGGAGACCGCGTCGACGGCCCTGGAGGAGCTGGTCGAGGCGGGTCTCCTCCTGACCCTCGGCGACCGGTACCAGTTCCACGACCTGGTCCGGCTCTACGCCAAGGAACGCCTCGACGCCGAGGAACCGCAGACCCGCCGGACGGCGGCGCACGAACGGATGATCGGCTGGCTGCTGCTGCGTACCCGGCAGGCCGGGGTGATGTTCGAACCGGACGCCGGTCGGGCCGACTCCCCGTTCGACGACGATCGGGCGGCGGCGTACTGGCTGAACCGGGAGTCCGGCAACTGGCTGGCGGCGCTGCGCTACGCCGCCCGGTGTGGCCGACACGCCGACGTGGTCGCGGTCGCCAGGGCGTTGCACTGGTACTCCGACGCCAACAGTCACCGGCACCCCTGGGAAGAGATCTTCGCGCTGGCGGTCGCCGCGGCCCGAGCCGTCGGCAGCCCTCGCGACGAGGCCGTACTGCTGAACTTCCTGGGTTGGGCCCAGTACTTCTGCCAGGACCGCAACCTCGACGGGCTGGCCACCCTGGACCGGGCGCTGGACCTGGCCCGGCGGATCGGGGACCGCCGGGAGCAGGCGTGGGCACTGACCTACACCGCCGCGGTCCTGGTCCGCACCGGCCGCGCCGAGTCGGCAGTCGACCACAGCCGCCGGGCGGTCGGGCTGTTTCGCGAGATCGGGTACGCCCTCGGCGAGCAGAGCGCGGCGAGTGCGCAGGCGGGGTCGCTGGCCGCGCTCGGCCGGTTCGCCGAAGCGGCCGAGTTGCACCGCGAGGTGCTGGCGTTCCACGGCCGGGGCACCGGGCTCAGCCGGACCGGCGCGGCGGTGGCCCGGGCCGGCGCGATGATGAGTCTCGGGGCGGATCTGGCCGGGATGGGCCGGCTGCGGGAGGCCGCCGACGAGTACGCCCGCGCCCGGCGGGTGTTCAACCGGTGCGGCGCGACGTTCAGCGAGGCCAGCGCCGTCCACCGGTACGGGCTCGTGCTCGCGGCGTTGGGTGAGGCAGACGCGGCGGCCGAGGCGCTGCGCGCAGCGCTGGCCCTCTACGCGGCACTGTCCTGCCCGTGGTGGGAGGCACAGACGCTGGACGCGCTCGCGGCGCTGGCCGGCGCGGCCTCGGACCGGGCCGCCGCCCGCCTGCTGCGCCAGCGGGCGCTCGACCGCTGTGGCGAACTGGACGCCCCGCAGGTGCGGGCCCTGCGCGCCACGCTGCGACTCGAACTGGCCGAGCCCTGATCTGCGGACGCGCACCGGGCCCCGCCGGTGATGCGGCAGGGCCCGGCGCCAGTGGGCAGGGTCAGTTGCAGGTAGTGCCGTTGAGAGTGAAGGGTGTCGGGGTGGCGGGGGAGCCGTCAGCGGTGTAGCCGAAGTTGACGGCACCGCCGGTCGGGATGGCGGCGTTGTGGCTCTCGTTGGTGACGGTCACCGCCGATCCGGTCTGCTGGAAGACGCCGTTCCAGTGACCCTGCAGGAGCTGCCCGCCGGGGAATGTCCAGCCCACCGACCAGCCGTTGACGGCCGGGCCGTCGTTGTAGACGGTGACGCTGGCGGTGTAGCCGGTGCCCCACGAGTCGGTGACGACGAAGGAGACCCGGCAGCTGCTGGCGATCGCCGTCGCCGGCACCAGGTTGCCGTAGTCGTCGCGGGCGGTGGCGAAGTCCTGGAACCCGAAGCCCGGTCCGGCCGACCGGGTGGTGGTGCCGGCGGCGAGCACGGTGCCGTCGGGGTTGACGAAGTAGACCGGGCCGCCGCTGTCGCCGCCCCGGGCGGAGTCGTGGCCGTCGAGCTGGGTGGCTTCGACGAGGTCCTCGATGTCGGTGTAGTGGTAGTCGACCCGCAGGTTGCAGATGGGTCCGCCGAGCACTCCCGCCGAGGTGTACCCGGACTGGCACAGCAGCTGACCGGGGAAGACCTCGGTCCAGCCGACCACTTCGGCGCGGACCTCGTCGTGCTGACCGCCGACGTAGATGTGGTCGCCGGGTGCCGACGTCGAGATGATCATCGTGTCGTGGTCGTCGTTGCTGTCGACCGCGTAGCCGATCAGCGTGCCGGTGCCGGTGGTGGTGTCCCAGCCGGTGTGCCAGACCGAGCCGATCGACCCGCAGTGCTCGGCGGTCAGGATGTAGCCGGCGGTGGTGTCCGCGTCACGTACGCCGAAGCCGGCGGTGCACCAGGGCCCGGCGGGCCCGATGCCGGCCCCGCCGTCGAACGGTGCGTCGTCGTCGGTCCGCGACCGTTCGACCATCTGGTCGCGTTCGACGAAGGTGGTACGGACACCGGTCTCCGGCAGGGTCGGCAGCTCGGTGCTCGAGCTGTAGTCGACGCCGATCTCGATGCCGGTGCCATCGGTACGCAGCCGGACCGAGTGGCTGGCGTCGGTCGGGTCGGCCTCCACTACCGGGGCGATCCGGGCGGCTGCCGTACGCAGTTCGGCGCGGGAGTAGGTGGCGTCGGCCACCTCGACCGGCGCGGTGCGGCGGGCGGCGGCGACGGCCGCGGCGATGTCGGCGGGCGGCTCTCCCTTCCACCACAGGGTGACCTGGTCGTCGACCAGGCCGATGCCGGCGTAGCCACGGCCCGGCGCACGGTCGACCGCGGTGCGGATCACGTTGGCCGCGTCGACCAGCGGAGCCTGGGCGACCATCCGGTCCAGGGTCGGTGCCGGGATGAGGTCGAGGATGGACTCGGTGGTCCCGGCCGGCTCCGGCTGGTGGGCCTCGGCGCTGGCGGAGGTGGGACCGGTGAGCGCGGTCGTGCCGACCATCGCTGCGACGACCACCGCAAGGGTGGTCACTGTTCGAACTGATGCCATGACGATCAGTCAAGCAACGTCTGATGTGGGGAGACAGGCAGGACGCCCGGCAGGAGTCATCCTGCCGGGCGTCCTGCCGGTAGTTACGTACCGGCACATGGCCGGGCCGAGGTCGGCTCACCACCACTGGCGTACGGTCACGGTCGCGGCTCCGCCGTTGTCACTGAGGTTGTTGTCGTTGATCGTGACCTGGAACCTGCCGCCTACCTGCCCGGCTGTTTCGTAGAGCAGGCACGGCGAGGTCGACGGGGTGCCGGTGTCCCGGGTGCCGACGATCGGGAACCAGCTGCCGGCCTCGTACCATCCGCGTCCGCTGATGAAGGTCGCGCCGGCCGTCACCGAGCCGATGAGCGAGTAGGGAGGCTCACCGGGCGCCGGGTAGCCGGGTACGGCGTGCTGCCAGGAGTACCCGTGCACCGGCTTGACGTTGCCCCAGAAGTCGGTCCTGATTTCCCCGGTCGCGTCGACGCGCAGGGCGTCGCCGTTCTCCAGGCCATGCTCCGCCAACCAGGGGGTCACGTGGTTGCCGGCGGCGGACCAGGGGTCGGACGTGTGGTTCGGCGTGGTCATGGGCGGCTGGCATCTCCGCAGGGTCGACGACTCCGGGGGCAGCAGGTAGCCGGTTTCGCGGCGGTACAGGCCCCAACCGGGCGCGGGCGAGCTGTAACCCGTGACCCGGTTCCACGTCGCCAGGGCGGCGTTGTCCTCGGTGGCCGGGTTCCAGTAGCTGTAGAAGGCCATCCCGCCGCCGACCGGTAGCGCGATCGGCACGTACCCCTCGATCCGGAACAGCGTGTACTCGTGGCCAGATGTCTTGCGGTCGCCGACGTTGCCGGCCCAGTTGGGGTCGGTGGTGAGGAAGTTGTCCGCTCGGTCGGGGCTCCACCAGTGGTAGAGCGGGGTGGTGCCGGCCGGCTGGGGGTTGTCGGGGTTGAAGACGTGCCCTTGGATGCCGACGCTGTGGTAGAGCGGGTCGGGCGCGCAGCCGGCGAGGCGGAAGTACTTGCAGGTCCACACCGACTGGCTGGTGGTGAAGTAGTCGCCCCGGGCGGGGCTGAAGAAGGTGACGAGCGGGACCAGGGTGGGGCCGCCGGCGGTGGCCGGCGGTGCCGCGAGGGTCACCGCACCCGCCGTCGCGATCACTCCGGTGACGATCCCGGCGGCCAGCAGGCTCCGGATTCGGGCTAACGCAGTGGTGAACATCGATCATCCTCGTGGGGCTGAAGGTGGCGAAACCAGGCACAGTCCAGCACCGGATCCCGGAGGTTGGCGTGAGTGGCGCGCCGCTCAAATCCGTGCGGCGGCTACTCACCCGGCGGTCGGCCGGGGATGTCCGCTGCCGGCCCACCCCCTTTCTTGTACGCTTGTACATGTACGTGTGTACAAGAACAGGAGACGATCATGGCGTACGTGTTCCTCGCTGCCGCGATCACCGCTGAGGTGATCGGGACGAGTCTGCTCAAGTCGACCCACGGGTTCACCCGGCTGTGGCCGACGCTCACCCTGGTCGCGGCGTACGTCACCGCGTTCGCCTGCCTCGCCCAGGCGGTGAAGACGATCCCGGTCGGTGTCGCGTACGCGCTGTGGGCCGGGCTCGGCACGGCGGCCATCGCCGCGATCGGCGCGACGTTCCTGGGTGAGCCGTTGACCCTGGCGAAGGTGACCGGGATCGGGCTGGTCATCGCCGGTGTGGTGGTGCTCAACCTGGGCGGTGCCCATTGACCGCCGACCCGGGTGGCGCGGCCAGCAGCCCGGCTCGCGGCTCGTCCGGCGGCCGGGACCGCCGTCCGGCGCGGCCCCGGGATCCGGAGGGTCGCCGCCGGGCGCTGGCCGCCGCCACCCTGGAGGTGGTCGCCGAGGTCGGCATCGGGCGGACCACGCACCGGGCGGTCGCCGCCCGCGCCGGTGTCCCGCTCGGGGCGACCACCTACTACTTTCCGACCCTGGCCGATCTGATCGTGGCCGGGCTGCGGCAGGCGCAGACGGACGTCGAGGCCGAGTTGCGCCGCTGGGCCGATCAGCTCGGCGACGGCACCGACCTGCCGGCCCGGCTCACCGGGCTGATCGGGGAGTACCTGGCCGACCGGGGCCGGGCGCTGACCGAGCTGGAGCTGTACCTGGCCGCAGCCCGCAGCCCCGAGCTGCGGCCACTGGCCCGCGCCTGGCGGGACCGTCTCTGCGAGATCCTGACGCCGCTGACCGGCGACCGTGCGGCGTACGCGGTCGCTGTCTTTGTCGACGGTGTCCTGCTGCAACACTTCGCCATCGGTGAGCCGCTGGACACCGCCGCCGTCGAATCGTCGATCGCCGCCCTGATCAGGTCGGATCAGCCGGCTGGTGCCCGTGGTCGTCGGGCTGCTGCTGGTCGGCCGGCTGCCCGTCCGGGGTGACCGCGGCCGGCCCGTCCGGGGTGACGGCGGCTGGCCGGTCGTCCGGCTCGGCGGCGATCATCGTGGTGGTGTCGTCGATCAGGTCGGCCAGGCCGGCCGGGCTGAGTCCTTCGTCGGTGACCAGGGCGACGACCAGCAGCGTCTGCGCGGTGATGGTCTCTGCGGTGGCGGGCAGGGTGTCGTGTTGGCCGAGGGCGGCGTACATCAGGGTTTCCGCCACGGTCGGGTCGATGGCGGTGCCGGCGGGGTCGAAGCGTTCCCGGACGCTGGCGACGAAGCGGATCACAGCGGCCGGTTCGCCGGGCCGGAAGCGTCGGTCGACGGTGAGCACGAACAGTCCGCTGAGCAGGTCGAGGTACTCCTGCCACTGGTCGTCGTCGAAGCGGGCGAGTTGGCGTTCGTGTGCGCCGGTCTGGCCGGCGACCAGGTAGGTCAGGGCGGCGGTGGGTGCGCTGGTCACCGGCTCCTCCAGGTGCGGAAGGCGTCTTCCCAGATGTGGTGGCGGACGAGCTGCCAGAAGGTGCGGAACCTGACGTGGTGCCGGCCGGCGGCGACCAGCGACGCGGCGGTACGGGCAGCGAGGCCGCGTACCTCGGTCGGTGGCTGATGCCCGGCGGAGTCGGCAGCGTCGCCGGGCGGATCGCCGTCGTCGGTGTCGGCGGTGGCGGGTGGGACGCTGGTGAGTGGGCGTCGTGCGGCCAGCCGGCGTAGCCGCTGCTGCGGCGGGTCGTAGCCGTTGGCGAGGGCGTTGAAGTAGCGGTCGAGGGCGCCGGTGCCGACGCCGAGGCTGCCGCCGAGCTGGTCGAGGCTGGCCAGGGCGGTGCGCAGCCGGGCGGCGGCGGCCTGGGCGTACGGGTCGTCGCTGCGGGCCAGGCGGTCGGCGGCGGCCAGCACCCGGGGTCGGGCGTCGCCGGTGGTGCCGGCGGCGTGGACGGCGTGCTCGCGGGCGGTCCGCAGACCGCGCATGATGGCGGCGACGCCGACCGGGCGGCTGCCCGGCAGCTGCGGCCGCGCGACGGTGACGGCGTCGAAGACTTCGCCGTACGCCTCCCACGCCTGGTGCAGGGCTTCCTCGTAGCGGTCGACGGCGAGCCGGGCGTCCGGGGCGAGCGTGTGGGCGTCGCCGAGCTGCTCGGTGACGTGGGTGACGGCGGTCTCCAGGGCCAGGCAGACCGCCCGCAGCGCGCCGATCGTGTCGGCGGCGACCTGCAGGGCTGCGGCGTCGGCGGCGTACTCCCGGGTGCTCATGCCGACCTGCTCAGCCAGGAGAAGCGGGGCCGGTCGGGGGTGTCGGCGACCCGGCCGGGGTCGAGCAGGGTCGCGCCGGGCCGGCGGAACGGCAGTCGGTGGTAGCGGTGCATCGTCGTTTCGGCTTCGGTCAGGTCCGCGCACGGTCCGGGCCGTCCACAGCCGAGACAACAGCCGGTGTACGCCGAGGTGGTGTGACTGTCGATGGTGCGTTGCGCCTCGACGACGCGGCTGCGGGCGTACCGGGTGTAGTAGGTCGCGGAGCGCTGGTCGCCGGCCGGGCGCAGCCGGGTGGGTGGTGGTGGGACGGTCGGGGTGGGGCGGGGGTCGGGTGTCACCGGACGTTGCCTCCCGTACGCGTGGAGATGGCACCCGCCGCTGATGCGACTGTTGTCGCAGGTGGCGGGCAGGTTGACGCACCCGGCCGACCGACAGGCGGCGCCGGCCGACCGGGCTTCTTGCGGCGCAACTGGCTCCGGGTTTGCAGACCTGGGAGCGGGTTGCTCGGTCATCGTATATAACAAGTGATGTACGAGCAAGTTCGCAGGTCATCACTTGCCATACCCACTGATTCATGGTCGAATGTGAGGTGCAGATCTGGGAGTAGACAATGCCCGCCAAACCGAAGTGGGCGCAGATTGCCGACGGCATCCGCGCCAAGATCGCCACCGGAGAGCTTGCTCCAGGCGACAAGCTGCCATCGACCAGCGAGCTTGGCCGTGAGCACGGCGTCTCGGCCATCGTCGTCCGACAAGCGATCAACACGCTGAAGGTCGAGCGCGTCGTCGAAGGCGTGCCAGGTGTCGGCGTCTTCGTCGCCGACCCGAACGAGACGCAGGTCTGACCCCTGCCGATCGATAAGGTGGGCTTCGGACTCTTGCGGCGGGCGGGGTATTGACGGTGGCCTGATGGGTCGGCCGCTACCGGCCCAGTTGGCGACAGCGCTGATCAGGGGAGGGCCGGCGATGCCGCCGAGCGCCAAGTGGGTAGGCCTCCTCGTCCACATCCGCAAGCAGATCGAGACCGGCGAGTTGTCGCCGGGCGCGAAGCTGCCGTCGACGTCGCAGCTCTGCGCCGAACACAACGTGTCGGCGATCGTCGTCCGCAACGCCATGATCGCGCTCAAGGCCGAAGGCCTGGTCGTCGGTGTACCCGGTGTCGGTGTCTTCGTCGTCGATGCCAACGAGGCCACCGGTGGGTCGTAGCTGGAAGCCTGCGTTTGTACCTGCGAACGGCTCGACTGGCCGTGGTCTTGGCTACGCTGGGTTCGTTGCCCAACTACTCGGGTGCTTGGAGTGGTGACCTCGGATCATGCCTTACGCTGTGCCCCTTTGGAAATCGATCCGTGATGACCTCCGTGCGCAGGTCAAAGCAGGGCTGTTGAAGCCGGGCGACCGGATTCCGACCACTCGGAAGCTGATGGAGCAACACTGAGGCTTATTCAGCAGGGCCTCGATAGCCCACAGTGGACCCCCTGATAAATGAGACGGCCCGCCCTCCCATAGGATGGAGTTACCACACAACAACCAAAGAAAAGCGGACCGCCGAACATGTATCATACCACCGGCTTCACGACCGATCAGATCCGCGACCTCTGCGTGCTGGTCCGCGCCGAATGCCGGAACCTGGGCATGGAACCGTGGCCACCGATCCTCGGCCTCTACCGCGCCCTCGTGGTCACGTTGACCTACATGCGGCGCAACCGCGTCCAAGCGGAGATCGCCGAGGCGCACGGCGTCTCCCAGTCGACGATCTCACGGGCGGTCACCGCCATCACCCCGGTCCTCGACCGCGTGCTGGCGGGGTTCGTGCCGACCGCCGACGAGCTCGACCCGACCGTCCAGTACATCGTCGACGGCACCCTGTTCCCCTGCTGGTCATGGCGCACGGACCGCTGTCTGTACTCCGGCAAGCACAAGACCACGGGCATGAGCGTCCAGGTCGCCTGCACCCTCGACGGCGCGCTCGTCTGGGTCTCCGATCCCGTCACCGGCAACCACCACGACTCGTACGCGATCAACGACACCGGTGTTCTCGTCAGCCTGAATCCTGCAGGCTGGATCGGCGACAAGGGATACGTCGGCAACGGCATGATCACCCCGTACAAGAAGCCCAAGGGCGGCGAGCTCACAGAGTGGCAGAAGGAATACAACAGGCAGGTCAACAAGATCCGCTGGGTCGTCGAACAGGTCATCGCGAATCTGAAGACCTGGAGAATCCTGCACACCGACTACCGCAGACCGCTCGCGACCTTCACAGAAACGATCTCCTGTGCCATCGGGCTGCACTTCTACAGGATCGCCTGTGAATAGACCTCACTCGACGTAACTAATCAGGTCGGCCGGTTCGGGCTGGTTTGATCTTGGTGGGGTTGTTGGGCAGGATGTCCGGGTGCCTGACGTGCCATCCATCGTGGAGCTGCTGGAGCGGCTCGTGGCGTTGGAGGAGGCCGTCGCGCAGCGGGATGCGCGGATCGCGGTTTTGGAGGCGGAGAACGCCGAGTTGCGGCGTCGGTTGGGTCAGACGCCGAGGAACTCGAATCTCCCGCCGTCGGCGCAGGGGTTGGACAAGCCCGCGCCGAGGTCGTTGCGGGGCCGGTCGGGACGCCGCGTGGGTGGTCAGGACGGTCACCGGGGGCAGACGTTGCGGCAGGTCGACGTGCCGGACGAGACGGTTGTCCATGAGCCGGTGGTGTGTGGCGGGTGTGGTGACGGCCTGGCTGGTGCGGCGGTTGTCGGGGTGACCCGGCGTCAGGTGTTCGAGATTCCGCTGGTCGCTGCCCGGGTGGTCGAGCATCGTCTCGTGGCGCGGCGGTGTAGGTGTGCGGCGGTGACCTGTGCGGACGCGCCCGTCGGGGTGGACGCGCCGGTGCAGTACGGTCCCCGGCTGGCGGCGGTCGTGGTGTATCTGCTGGTCGCGCAGTTCGGGGCGCAGAAACGTGTCGCGCGGGCGGTGGGTGATCTGTTCGGGGTGCCGGTCTCGCAGGGCAGTGTCGCGGCGTTGACCGCCCGGGCCGCGCGTCGTCTGGAGGGTGACTTCCTGGCCGTGGTGCGCCGGGCGTTGGCCCGGGCGCGGTTGGCGCACTTCGACGAGACCGGGTTCCGGGTCGCCGGTCGTCTGCACTGGGTCCATTCGGTGTCGACCGACAGGTTGAGCCTGCTGTACGTGCACCGCCGTCGTGGCCGGGAGGCGATGGACGGCGGTGGGGTGCTGCCGTCGTTCGCCGGGGTCGCCGTGCATGACGCGTGGGCGCCGTATGACTGCTACCCGGGCGTGACGCATGCGTTGTGCTGCGCGCATCTGCTGCGTGAGTTGGTGGCCGCTGGTGAGCTCGATCCGGACGCGACCTGGGCGGGGCAGGCGATCCGGGCGTTGCTGGACCTCAAGACCGCAGCCGAGGCCGCTCGCGCCGCCGGCCGGGACCGGGTGCCGGTGGACGTCCTCGCCGTCGGGGTCGCCTCGTTCCGCCACGCCGCGCTGGTCGGGGTCAAGCAGCACGCCGGTGCGCGGGCCCCGGTCGGGCGCAAACTCCACGCCCTGGCCCGGCGGATGCACGAGCGTATCGATGACTACCTGCGGTTCGCGTACGACCTGCGATGTCCGTTCGACAACAACGCGGCCGAGCGTGAGGTCCGCATGGTCAAGGTCCGACAGAAGATATCCGGCGCCATGCGCACCTTCACCGGCGCGGAACACTTCTGCCATCTGCGGTCCTACCTCGCCACCGCGGGCAAACACGGCGTCAATCTACTTGACGCACTCACGCAACTGACCTCCGGCCGACCATGGATCCCCGCCACCAACTGACCTGATTAGTTACCACTCGACGACCTCGGCAACCGTACGCCGTGCCGTCGACTCGATGATCGAGTCCGGCGAACTCGTCGGCAGGCAGGGCCTCGGCGTGTTCGTCGCCGATCGATCGGACAACGCCTGATCTTTGGCCTGCTATAAGCCTGTCGCTCCTGCTCCTGCCGAGGAAGGAGCGCGCACCCTGGGTCGGCCAAGTCCTCGACGCGGCCCGACACCAGGTTGTGCGTCCGGTACCTGAGCCGAGTTGGCGACAGTGCTGATTAGGGGGTATCGACGGTGCCGCCGAGCGCCAGGTGGGTCGAGCTTGTCGCCCACACCCGCAGGCTGATTGCGCCCGGCGACCTGCCGCCGAGCGCCGAGCTGCCGTCGACGTCGCAGCTCTGCCCTGAGCACAACGTATCGGCGAACGTCGTCCGCAACGCCATGATCGCGCTCAGGCCGGGGGCCTGGTCGTCGGCGTGCCCGGCGTTGTGTCTTCGTCACCGACCGGAACGAACGCTTCCTGCGTGGAGGTCTGCCACGAGTGAGCCGCCCGCTCCGAAAGCCGGTAGGCGATAGTCTTCAGTGCGTGACGGCTCGATTTCGCCAGGCGATGCGGTTGATGCGTCGTCGCGATCCGCAGGCTCGGGAAGAGGGCTTCCACCTTCTCCTGCAGCACGCTGCTGAGCATGTCGACGAGTTGATCGCTGAGTTTGTGGCCGAGCGGGATGATCATGGTTTGCGATGTTGGCTCTTGGAGCTTATAGGGCAGGCGCGATCGGCGAAGGCGTTGCCGATCCTGGTGGATCAGATGTATGGGGATGATCCTTCGCTGCGCTCCTGGGCGGTTCGCGGACTAGAGTCCTTGGATACCAAGGAAGCACGCCAGGAGCTCTGGAAAGCGCGCGCTAACGGACGTTTCAACTGAGATGTGTAGCAGGTTGGTCAGCGCATCCGCATCTGCTGTCCGTGCATAGCTCGGACGATACTCAAACGGGGTTGAGTATCGATGCGGCGGCAACCATCATCGACGGCCGCGCCACGCGGGCCACCTCCAATTGATTCCGGGTGGTGTCGAGTTTTCGAGCAGCGGTTTGAGCTCGCGGTACCGATGAAACCGGACGCCAAGATCGGGTTCTGAATCGGGGTCAGAGCGAAGGTCGGATTCACCGACAATCGGCACGACGAAGTAAATGCCATTGTCGGCTAGTGCCTCAATGAGCGATCTGAGGTAGAAATATCCCGGCATTAGACACGCGACGTGTCCCTCTTGTGTTGCAATGCCAATCAATTCGTCATAGTCGTAGACTGGATCGTAGGGTGCTGGGTAGAGGGCGCCGACGTGCCAGGGAATTCCTGCTTCGTCATGGCCGGGAGGCGTCCTTGCGAGAAGTCGATTGATACGTTGTCGATTGTGACATGCACCCATCACTGGCGCATTGGGAGCGGCGAGGAGGGATGGCAGTGTGAAGAGTGAGTCAGTGGATCGGCCAGATCGGATAACCGTCGCCGCGACCGACCACGAGATGGGTGGAGCGGCTACTCGTTGGAAGCGGGCGTGGGGCGGATCGACTGCTCGATACAGCGCTGGCTCGGTCATGGGGTATTGATCGCCTTCTAGGAAGACCGCAGTGTGCGGCGGATCGCCCCCCTCTACATACTCGGCAATGATTTCGATTGGCACTTGCGCCTCGGAGTCGGCCAAAAGGCCCATCGCCCTAACGATTTCCCATGGATTTTGATTGGCCAACTGCGAACCGTGTGGAGCGATGGTTGCTGGCGACGCTTGGGCGTACTCGTATACCCGAATGTGTTCTGCTGGTATTCCCGCTTCGATCCATTCTTTGCAGCGGGCGGGGGTTGGCATGGCGGTGCCGACTGTGCGGTTCATTCTCCTGAATTCGGCTGGCGATATGCCCAGCCCTTCCCATTCTGGGATCTCGTCCATTCTCACTAGGTTGGCTGCAACCAGTGCTGACCACTCTGGGGGATCATTTGAAGCCACATCGCGAGTTTACACACGCCTGAGATCGGCTGCCTCCACCTGGGGCTCCTCTCTGCTGATATTGCCATGAGTTGCCATAGATTTGCCGCGCTCGGAGCACTGCTCGGTCCAGCAAGTTACAGGTTGGACAGATATCCCTTCAGACTCTCCTTGGCCTGGTGAGTGAGGACGGCGGCGTCTTCGATGTTGGCGCGGGACAGCTCGGCCCACGTGTAGATCTCCTGCGTGCGGTCCTGCCGTCCGCCGGCAAGCAGTTGCGCTAGGCCGAGCTGGCTGGCCCGCATCGCGTTCGCAACGTTTGCCAGCTTGGCCTGCTGGGTCTCGATCTCGTCGAGGATCTGTCGGAGCCTCCCGATGTACCCGCCGGCCGACCCGGGCTCCGACCCGGCGCGAGGCTGGGTCAGCCGACGCGGCCGGTGTGGTGGTGCGCGTCGCGGCTCCTGTCTCGCCGGATCGACGGCTCGAAGGACCTGCTTCGGCTTACCCGTACCCAGGATCGGCGTTGGTGGCTTGCCGCCCGATGTCTCTTGCTTGCCCTCGTCGGCCTTCCGGCTCATCATGCGGTCGACGGCCGTACCAGCGGCGGACTTGCCCAGGATCCCGAGCATCGCGCCCGCGATCGCGCCACCGGTCGCTGCTGTCGACGGCGGCACGGGGAGACCGGCCTTCGTCGAGGCCAACCCCAGCAGCATGCCAACGGCTGCACCGCCAAGCTCGGCCAGCTTGCCAAGTGACTCCTTCGACAACTCCCGGCGGAACTGCTGGCCGAAGGTCTCGGCCTGCTGCTGGCCCTTGCGCTGCTTCCGGCCGTACCTCATGTCTGGACGACCGGGTCAAAGAAGGCGCATCCGGTGACGACCATCATCGGGAGGTTGATCGCCACGTCGCGGGCTACCCCCGCCGCCGTCAGGTCCATCAGCTTCTCGCCGGCGGCTTCCTCCTCCGACTGGTCGGCGTAGAAGGCGCACGCATCCCACAAGTTGGCGTGCAGGAAGGCGTACGACCATTGGGTGTAGACCTGGATGGGCACCGCGACCGCCGCCTTGTCGCCGACGCCGATGCGGTGCAGGTCGGGTTCCTCGGGCGTGGTGCCGAGGCCCTGGGCGAGGGGGAGCAGCTTGTGGCGGCTGAAGACCGGTTGCAGGTCGCCGTCGGGGTCGAACTCGACGAGCAGGCCACGGGCGATGAGGTCGTCGACGTAGCGTGCGGCGTGCGGCTCTGGCTTCGGGGCGGTTTCCAGCATGCGTACCAGGGAATCGCGGTTGACGGTGAGCTTCGCGTGCTGGTCCGGGTAGAGGAAGGCGGCGGCCCAGACGGCGGCCTCGGTTTCGGTCAGCTCCACGAGGTCGTCACCGAGATGCACCTCGTAGCACTCCGGCGTCGGGTCCGGCGGGCGGACGTACCGGTAGCGGGGACCCATGCTCAGCCCCGCGGGCACGATCACAGTCGACATCAGGTGATCCTCCCAGCCGGTCAGAAGCTCGCGGTGTAGCCACGGCTGGACTCGATCGCGCTCTGTGTCAGCGCCGCCGCCTCGGCCAGCTTCTGCTTCGCCTGCTCGACCTTGGCGATCGTCTCGGACACCTGCGAGTGGCTGGACCCGCTGGTGATGCCGCGCAGCGCCGCCGTACTGCGGTCGAGGGCTTCCGCGCTGGCCCGGATCGCGCCGACTTGCTGGCCGACCTCGTCACCGAACCGGGCGACCCCCGCCTTGACCTCTTCAACCGAACTCACGCCGACATCCTCCCCATCGGACCGTCTTGGCTACCCTGACCGTACAGCGAGTGAACAACGGGAGCCATGACCTCCGGTAGGCACCCGGTGCACGGACCATGGGACAGACTGCCGGGTGGGCTGCAGTGTCAGCGCTTGAAGACTGTGTCGGTGTGCCATTCGAGCAGGCCGTGGTCGGGGCGGCGGGCCTTCTGCTCGGGTACGGCGATCTGGGTGCCGGCGCGGGCGTAGAACTGTTCGCCGTTGCCGAAGTCGTCGCGCAGGCGTCGGCTGACGAGCAGTCGGTATTTCGGGTCGACGCCCAGGTAGCCCTGGTCGAAGAGGATGTGTACGTCGGCCCGCAGCAGCATGCCGTTGTCGATGCGGTGCTCGCCGCCGGCGGCCACCGGGCGGATGTGCGCGGCCTGCAGCGCCGGCCGCAGCTTGCTGTCGGTGATCGCGCAGCGCCGGGAGTATGTGTCGAGCACGACCGCCTTGAACGACTGCTGCCCGAGGCGCTGTGGCCGGAGCCGGGGGTCGCCGAACACCGGCCCCGGCCGGTGCCAGGCACCCTCCGGGTCGACGTGGACCTCCCCGCCGAGCAGCAGTTTCGTCAGGTGCTCGAAGTACTCGAAGTGCGTGCCCGACGACAGGTCGTACGTCTTGCCCTGGGTGAGGTTCGGCGAGAACTCCGGCGGCGGCTCCGGCTGCCGGCCCTCGGGGAAGAAGACCGTGTCGCGGATGAAGATGCAGCCGATGACCGGGTCCTCGCCAGGGCCGATCGGATCCTTGCGGTACTTGCCGATGTCGCGGGCCATGTCGGCGAGGGAGCCCGCGCCGTTGGCCTCGCCGAACAGTCCCCAGGCTTCCGAGAGCCGCAGCTTCGCGAACCCGCTGAAGAAGCCGCCGCCGACGATCCGGTTGTGCGGGTAGCGGCTCTTGAAGAAGAACGGCTCGCCGGGATTGAGGACCTTGAAACTGCCGCCGCCCGGCCGCCAGAAGTTGACCTCGTTGATCTGCGGCCGGGCGGCGAGGAAGCTGCGCCACTCGCCGTCGGTGACCCCCACGAACGCCTTCACCCGGCCATCTTGCTCGGCGGGCGGCGCGGCACGATATGGGCCGACCGGCTGACAGTCGAGAGTGCACCGATCGGGGTGCGGCTGGCGCTGCTCGCCGGACGGGTCGCCTCGACGTTCACCAGGGAGCTTGTCGTCGGGTCATCGGCTGACCTGCGCGCAAGCGTTACGGAGCCGGCCTAGTACGGCAGCCGCCATTTGCTAGTTGACCAGGGCGTATTCGCGGTTGAGGCGGGTGCGTTGGTGGAACCAGCGGGCGCGGGCCTGGTGTCGTCGTCGCCAGGTCAGCCAGTTGAGGGCGTGGTCGGGTGGTTGTGGGTGGTGGAGGACGTCGGCGAGAAGCCGTCCGATCTCGGGCACGGTCAGTGGGATCAGTCCGGGCTCGGCCGGTGGCGGCTGGTCGGGTGTGGCCGGTGGGGGTGCCTGGCTGTCGGTGCGGTGGCGTAACCGCGCGGCGGTGACCGCGCAGACGGCGAGAGCGGCCATGACCAGTACGGTGTGCCGGGCGATCGCGTCGTGGAGGCGGGCCTGGCACTGGTCCAGGCCGAAGTGGTCCTTGCCGAACTCGAAGCATTCCTCGACCGGCCACCGCAGCCCGGCGGCGCGGACCAGCCGCGACACGACCACCGGTTGCCCCTCGGGCACGAAGCAGTAGTGGAACGCCAGTTCGCCGGTGGCCAGGTGACTGCGCACGAGGAGGTGGTGGCGGGGTGAGGCGGTGGCGATCCATGCCCACGCGTACCAGCGGTGTCCCTTCGACCCGGCACCGGCCGAGCGGACCTGCCAGCCACGACCGCGCCTGCCGGCGAGTTCCGTAACGGCTTGCGCGCAGGTCAGCCTGTCACCGGACGGCGTCTGGATCACGCACGTCGAGGCGACCCGCAGCACGTACGCCTGCTGCGGCGGCTGGCAGTTCGGCTGTGAGCAGGGGGCTCGGTTCGTCTGCGGAGGCGTCGTACGGAAGAGTACGCTCACGGCGGGTCGTCGACACCCCTGGCCCGGCGGTTCCACCGATCAGCTGAGCGCGTCTCACAGAGGGATTCCTATGAGTACGTCGACACCGTTGTTGTTCCTGCACGGATACTGGCACGGCTCCTGGTGCTGGAGTGAAGTCACCGCCCGCGTCGCGGCGACCGGGCGGGCCAGTGTCGCGGTGGACATGGCCGGACACGGCCTGCGGGCCCGGCGGCCCCGTTCGGTCTACGCGCGCCCGTTCGACCCGCAGGCGATCGCCACCGAGGTCTCCCCGGTGGCCGCCGTCGACCTCGACCAGGCCGGGGACCTGCTCGTCGCGCAGCTCAAGCAGGTCGGCCGGGGCGGCCCGGTGACGGTGGTGGCGCACAGCATGGGCGGCACGGTGCTGACCCGGGTGGCCGAGCAGGCACCCGAGCTGGTCGCCCACGCCGTGTACCTGACGGCGTTCATGCCGGCGTCGGGCCTACCGGCGATCGCCTACATCGACATGCCGGAGAACGCCGGCGAACTCATCGGGCCGTCGCTGTGCGCGGACCCCGTCGCGGTCGGTGCGCTCAGGCTGGACGTCGGGTCCGTCGAGCCCGGCTACCGTCAGCAGCTTCGAAGCGTGTTCTTCGGCGACATCGATCCAGACTCTGCCGACGCGGCCATCGCACTGCTGACCCCCGACGCGCCGGCCGGTATCGCGCTCGGCGCCACCGCCCTGACCCGGTCCGGCTGGGGCTCCGTCCCCCGCACCTACGTCACCTGCGCCCAGGACATGGCGATCAGGCCCGCGCTCCAGCAGAAGTTCATCGTCGACGCGGACGCCGCGTTCCCCGACAACCCGACGTCCGTCGAGGCGCTCGACGCGTCCCACACGCCCTTCCTGTCCATGCCCCAGCAGGTCGCCGACATCGTCACCGCAGTGGGCTGATCGGAATCGGTCCGTTGGGTCAGCCGGTCACCCGGGACGCGAGGTGACCGGCGCGGACGGTTGACGGCGGTGGTTAGCGTCGGGGCCATGATCAGTGGGCTTCTCCGACGAATCGCGACCGTCCTCGGTGCTGCAGCGGTCGGCGCGGTCGCCACCGTCGCGGTGGCAGCGCCGGCTTCGGCGGCCGCAACCCCGGCCGTCACCGGCTACGTGTGGGTCAGCAGCCCCACCGTCGCCAGCTACACGGTGCCGACGTGGACCTCCGGCGGCCACACCTACTACTCGTACGCCAAGAATCCCGGCGGCGGGCCGATCACCGTCACCAGGTCCGGTGCCGGCGCCTACCAGGTGCGTTTCGGTGGGCTCGGCTCGCTGGTGACCGGCGGCGGGGGAGTGGTCCACGCCCAGGCGTACGGCGCGGCGGCCCGATTCTGCACCGTGGGCTCCTGGTATCCGTCCGGCGCCGATCTGCTGGTCAACGTCTACTGCTTCGGGGCCAGCGGCACCCGGCAGGACGCGTACTTCGTGGCGAACTTCGTCGAGGCCAGCGGCTCCACGCTCGCCGTCGACGGCGTGTCGTACCTCTGGTCCAACAATCCGACCTCGCCGATGTACACCCCGAGCGGCTGGTACCGCTACGACGCCGGCGGCGGCACCCCGTGGGTGGCGCGGGACGCGCCCGGCTCGTACGCGGTGGAGCTGCCCGCCTCGGCCGCCCAGACGCAGACCACGTTCTACCAGATCACCGCCTACACGTCGGCGGCCGTGAAGTGCAAGGTGGACTCGTACCTCGCCGACGGGATCGCCCGGGTGCGGTGCCGGGACGCCTCCGGAGCCTTTGTCGACTCCCGGTTCACCATCACCTGGACCGTGCACAACCTGCTGCAGCAGATCGCCCCGACGGCGCTGGCGACGGTCGACGACACGTACCCGTCGGGTGGGCCGGCACCGGCGATCACCTGGACCAACGACAGCTCGGTGAGCGGCGACTACGCCGTCACCCGCACCGGCACCGGACGGTACGAGATGGTCTTCCCGCAGATCATCGACTACTCCGGGCACGCCGTGGCGTACGCGCTCGGCTATCAGGACGCGCACTGCCACGTGCAGTACTGGCACCCGGTCGGCACCACCGACATGAACGTCGGCGTGACCTGCCTGAACAGCGCTGGCAGCCCGGTCAACACCCCGTTCACGGTCGGCTTCACCTGGTAGTGCGGACCTGGCAGGAGAGTTTGCCGTTCCGGTGGGATCTGGTCACACCGGACCAACTCGGAACGTTGCTCGACGGTGCCGCGCCGCCGGACCTGTGGTTCCTCGATGAGCTCGTCACCTGCACCGGGAAGGTGCTGGCCCGCAGCGGAAACGGTGACCTGTACTTCGTCGGCAGATCGTTGGACTCGATGTTCGACCTGCTCGGCGGAGTCCTCGCCGGACTCGTCGGCGTCCAGCGACTGCATCGGCTGCCGCTGTCGTTCCAGCGCCCGGCAGTGAGGTCCGGGAGCCGGTGGCGGCGGCGTCCGTTGACCCGCGCCGAGGTGGCCCAGGGGCGACGGTTCCTCGCCGCGGTCGGGCTGACGCCACACACGCTGGCCCGACGGGACCGGCCGGCGGTCCTGGTAGACGTCGTGCATCGGGGTGCGACGTTCACCGAACTGTTCACCCTGCTGCGCGACTGGATCGACGCCGAACGCGAGCCATGGCCGGTCATCCGCCGCAAGCTGCGCTTCGTCGGCGTCACCCGCCGGACCAGGACCAGCCCGAAGACGTACCGCTGGCAGCAGCACGCCGACTGGACCCGGACGCTGCCCGCCGCAGCCGTGACCAACGTGTCGCTGGATCCGTGGGTGTGGTCGTACTTCGGTGACCATCAGGTGAAGCTGACCCGCTCGCTGTACCCCGACCGGTGGCTGGCCGAAGACACCGGACCCGGCCGTGACGAGCGTACCCGGCAGGCCCTTGCCGAGGCCGCCGCGCTGGTGGCGTACGGCCGTAGTCGGGCGGGCCGCCACGCCGTCGCCCGCGCCGTGGGACGCGACCACGCACTCGCGCAGCCCTGGCTGCGCACCCTCGTCACGAACCTCACCAGGAGCTGACCGACTGCTACAGATCCTCGGCTAGGTTCCTGGGCATGGGTCACGATCGTCGGGTGGGCACGGTGCGGCAGCTGTCGCGCTATCCGGTCAAGTCGATGCTGGGAGAGAACCTGGACCGGGCGTACGTCAACGAGGCCGGCATCGCCGGTGACCGCGCGTTCGCCGTGCTCGACTGTGTCACCGGCAAGGTGGCCAGCGCCAAGAACCCGCGGCTGTGGCGGGACATGCTGACCGTACGGTCCACGCTGCTGCCTCCCGACGCCGCCGGCACCCCGGCGGTCCGGCTGATCATGGCGGACGGTACGACCGGGACCGTGACGGTGACCGGCCGCCCCGATCCGGCGCTGTCCACGCTGCTGGGCCGGGACGTGCGGCTGCTCGACCGGGCCGCGCCGGGCACGACCATCGAACGGATGGACCCGGACCAGGTACGCACCGACGACGACCTGTCGCACGCGCAGACCGCCAGCTCCGTGCTGGCCGCCGGCTCCCCACCCGGCACGTTCTTCGACTTCGCGCCTCTGCATCTGATTACGACCGCGACGCTGGCCGGCCTCGCGGCCCACTCGGGTCGGCCGGTCGACAGCCGGCGTTTCCGGCCCAACATCGTCGTCGAGGTGCCGGCTGCGCCTGGCGGGCGTCGGCGTTCTGCCGTGCGCCGGGGTGTACGCCCGCCCACTGGAGGCCGGCGTCATCCACTCCGGTGACCCGGTCGAGTTCTGCTGACCGTACCCGGTGATTCAGCGGGCGCGGCGATAGTGCAGGGCCACCGCGCCGTTGCGCAGCGGCTGCGCCGAGAGCAGTTCGAGCTGGCGGGTGCCGGGCAGCCCACCCTGGTACAGCGTCGGGCTGTGGCCGGCGATCCTGGGATGGACCAGCAGCTGGTACTCGTCGATCAGGTCCAGCCGGTCCAGTTCGGTCGCGAGCGTGCCGCTGCCGACGAGGACCCCGGCCGGAGTCGCGTCCTTGAGCTTCTGCACGCCCGCACGCAGATCGCCGGCGATGTGGTGGCTGTTGGTCCACGGGAAGTCGGTACGGGTGGACGACACCACGTACTTGGGTTTGGTCTCCAGCTTGACCGCCCACTCGCGCATGGCCGGCGGCGCGGCCTGGTCGCCGCGGGCGACGGCCGGCCAGTAGCCCTCCATCATCTCGTAGGTGACGCGACCCCACAGCATGGCTCCGCACTCGTCCATGAGACGGGTGAAGAGGGTGCGCGTCTCGTCGTCAGCGATCCCTTCCTGGTGGTCGACGCAACCGTCCAGGGTGACGTTGAAGCTGAAGGTGAGCAGGCCCATGGCCGGCGAGTCTAACGACCGGTCGACGGCCGGGCCTACGATCGGGGCCATGGCCCTGACGGGGGACGACGTCGACCGGTTCGAGGCGGCCCGGCCGCGCCTGGGGGCGATCGCCTACCGCCTGCTCGGCTCCGCCAGCGAGGCCGAGGACGCCGTACAGGAGACGTTCCTGCGCTGGCAGGCCGCCGACGTCGACCGGATCGACGTCCCCGAGGCCTGGCTGACGAAGGTCCTCACCAACCTGTGCCTCAACCAGTTGACCTCCGCGCGGGCCCGCCGCGAAACGTACGTCGGTCAGTGGCTGCCGGAGCCGCTGCTCGCCGGCGACCCGATGCTCGGCCCGGCCGACACCGTCGAACAGCGCGAATCCGTGTCGTACGCCGTCCTGGCCCTGATGGAGCGGTTGTCGCCGCACGAGCGGGCCGTGTACGTCCTGCGGGAGGCGTTCGACTACCCGCACCGCGACATCGCCGGCATCCTCGGCGTCTCCGAAGCCGCCAGCCAGCAGATCCTGCACCGGGCCCGGCGGCACCTCGCCGACGGCCGGGCCCGCACCGAGGTCGACCGGGCCGCGGCCCGGCGGGTCGTCGAAGAGTTCCTGGCCGCCGCCACCAGCGGCCGGGTCGAGCCGTTGGTTCAGTTGCTCACCGGCGACGCCGTCTCGATCGGTGACGGCGGCGGGCACGTCCCGGCCCGGGTCGCCCCGGTGGTCGGTGCCGTCGCGGTCGCGAAGTTCCTGCGTGGCCTGTTCACCCCGGGCCCGGCCAAACGCGCCCTGCTCGGCGGCACGCCCGAGCTGTACGCGTGGATCGCCAACGGTGACCCGGCTGTCGTGGTCGTCGTCGACGGCCGGGTCATCGGCGTCATCTGTCTGCAGGTCACCGCCGACGGTGTGGCCGCGATCCACAGCCAGGTCAACCCGGACAAGCTGCACCGGGCCAGCGCGTCCTGGGCGGCCGTCGACCACGGGGAACCGCTGTTCACCGCCTTCTGACACAGCGTGTGAGGTGCTTCACGCCGCTGCCGCGTCAGCAAACGCGGGGCTGCCCGGTTCAGGTGCTGTCACACCCCGTGCAGACAGACAGGAGCAGGACATGCGACACCGCATCATCGTCCTCGGCGCCGGCTACTCCGGAGCCGTTGCCGCCGGCCGCCTCGCCCGGCGGCTGCACCGCGACGACGTCGCCGTCACCGTCGTCAACGCCGAGCCCGACTTCGTCGAGCGGGTACGGATGCACCAGCTGGCGACCGGCCAGGACCTCAAGCTTCGGCCGTTGCGCGAGATGTTCGCCGGCACCGGCGTCGAGCTGCGCCTCGCCACGGTCACCGGCGTCGACGTCGACGCCAGAACCGTCACGGTCACCGACCACACCGGCACCGACGCGCTCGGCTACGACACGCTCGTCTACGCCCTCGGCAGCGGCTGGAACCCGGGAGCCGTCCCCGGCGTCGCCGAACACGCCGCCGAGATCGCCAGCCGGCCCGGCGCGCTGCGGCTGCGGCAGCGCTTGGCCGGCCTCGCCGCCGGGCAACCCGTCATCGTGGTCGGCGGCGGCCTGACCGGCCTGGAAGCCGCGACCGAGATCGCCGAGGCCCGCCCCGACCTCGACGTCGCCCTCGCCGTGCGCGACGGCCTCGGCGGCACCCTCTCGCCGAAGGGCCGCGCGCATCTGCGCAAGGTCCTCGCCGGGCTCGACATCACCGTGCACGAGCACACCGCCGTCGTCAGCGTCGAGGCCGACCGGGTCACCACCGCCGACGGCGGTGCCGTCCCGGCTGCGGTCACCGTCTGGACCGCCGGGTTCGCCGTCCACCCGATCGCCCGTACCACCGGACTGACGCTCGCCGACAGCGGCCAGATCGTCGTCGACGACATGATGCGGTCGGTGTCGCACCCGGACGTCTCCGCCGTCGGCGACGCCGCCTTCGTGATCGGCCCGGGTGGTAAGCCGCTGCGGATGTCGTGCGCCTCCGGCGTGCCGACCGCGTGGCAGGCCGCCGACGCCATCGCCGCCCGACTGACCGGCGGGAAGCTGCCGACCGTCCCGATCCGCTACTACAACCAGTGCGTCTCGCTGGGCCGCCGCGACGGCCTGATCCAGTACGTCACCGCCGACGACCGGGCCAGGCCGGCGGTGCTGACCGGCCGGCCCGCCGCAGCCTACAAGGAACTGGTCTGCCGGGGCGCCGCCTGGGGCGTGGCCAACCCGCTGCTCGGGCTGCCGACCCGCCACCGTCATGTCGACCCGGTCAGGGCTGGAGCAGGACTTTGATGGCGCGGCGTTCGTCCATCGCCCGGTAGCCGTCGGCGGCCCGCCGCAGCGGCAGCGTCAGGTCGAAGACCCTGCCCGGGTCGATCTCCCGGCGCAGGATCCGGTCGATCAGATCGGGCAGGAAGCGGCGCACCGGGGCGAGGCCGCCGTGCAGGTGTACGCCGGACTGGAACAGCTCCATCCCGGTCAGCCGCACGTCGTGGGCGACGCCGACGTAGCCGACGTGCCCACCGGCCCGGGCGGCGCGGATCGCCTGGATCAGCGACTCCCGGGTGCCGACGGCTTCGACGACCGAGTGCGCGCCGAGGCCGTCGGTCAGATCCTTGATCCGGGCGACACCGTCGTCGCCGCGTTCGGCGACGATGTCGGTCGCGCCGTACTCCAGGGCGAGTTTCTGCCGGTCCGGGTGCCGGCTCATCGCGATGATCCGGTCCGCGCCGAGCTGCCGGGCGGCCAGGACGCCGAGCAGGCCGACGGCGCCGTCACCGACGACGGCGACCGTCCGGCCCGGCCCGGCCTGGGCGGCTACCGCGCCGAACCAGCCGGTGCCCAGCACGTCGGAGGCGGCGAGCAGGCTCGGGAGCAGGTCGGGGTCCGGGGCGTCGGCGGTGGCGACGAGGGTGCCGTCGGCCAGCGGGATCCGCACGTACTGGGCCTGCGCGCCGGTCGGGGTGGCGAACTCCGACCGTACGCAGTGCGTCTGGTAGCCGGACCGGCAGATCTCGCAGGTGTTGTCGCTGGCGATGAACGAGCCGACGACGAACTGCCCCGGCGCGACGCCGCGCACCTCGGCGCCGACCTCCTCGACGACGCCGACGTACTCGTGGCCCATCGGCCGTGGCCTGGTGATCTTCTCGATTCCCCGGTACGGCCACAGGTCGGATCCGCAGACACAGGTGGCCGTCAGCCGCAGGATCGCGTCGGTGGGTGCGACGATCTGCGGATCCCTGCGCTGCTCCACCCGCACGTCACCGGGGGCATGGAGAACCGTTCCGAGCATGCCGCGTACGCTACCCGCCGCCGAGCGCCTGACGTAGCGCCTCCTCGCGGTCGGCGATCGTCGCCTCGGTCTGCGGTTGCAGCTCGTCGAGGATCGACTCCATCGGACCCTTGTCGAAGAACCCGGCGGCGTTGACCCACAGGATCTTGCCGGCCTCGACGGCGTTCGTCAGCTGGGTCGCGGCCTGTTCGGCGTCGGCGGGGAACTCGATGGCGGCCAGCGCCGTGCCGTACTCGTCGAACAGGTC
The DNA here is from genome assembly GCF_049179175.1 of Solwaraspora sp. WMMA2101. NCBI lineage: Bacteria > Bacillati > Actinomycetota > Actinomycetes > Micromonosporales > Micromonosporaceae > Solwaraspora > Solwaraspora sp. WMMA2101. Next base: position 5,946,623 of record NZ_JBMHMA010000006.1, read on the forward strand.
GGCCAGGGCCCGGGCGTCCTGCTGCGCGGTCGCCAGTCCGGGGTCGAACATTCCGGCACCGGCCCGGTCCAGGTTGGTCTCGAGCTGGCGCGCCAACGGTTCGTAGCGGCTGTGGAACCGCTCGGCGGCCTGCTCGAACTCGTCGGCGGGTCCGCCGCCCCTGGTCACCGCCACCACCAGCACGACCGTGACCACGGCGAGTATCACGACCACTGCGCCGGCCACGAGGAGTGCCGTCACCGGCGAGCGGCGTTGTTCATTCGTGATCGTCAACTCAGGAGTCCACTCCGGCCTGGGCCCTGCTGCAGGCGGTGTCGGCCTGGCGCAGGGCGGTTTCGATCTTGCTCTCGTTGCCGGCCCGTGCGGCGTCGAACATCTCCTGCGCCCGTCGCATGCACGGCAGCAGCACGTCGCGTTCCTCGGTGACCCCGGCCAGGTTCTCCTTGGTGGTGTCGAGCTCGGTGGTCAGCTCGCCCACCCGCGCCTCGGTCTCAGCGATCTTCTCCTCCTGCTCGGTGACGATGTCGCGTTGTTCCTGCAGTTGGCTGGTCAGGTCGGACCGGGTGTCGCGCAGCTCACCGCGCTCGTCGACGTACAGGCCGAAGCCGACCGCGCCGAGGACGAGCAGCAGCACCGACACGACGGCCAGCGCGATGGTGGCGCGCCCCTTCGGGGCGGCCGGCGGTGGTGCCGGCGCGTACGACTGGGCCGGCGCGGCTGCCGGCGCGGCTGCCGGCGTGTACGGCGGCACCGGCGGCGAGACCGGCGCGTACGACGGCTGCACCGGGAAGGGCTGGGTTGGCGGGGCGGAGATCGGTGGGGCCGGGGCAGGGGCGGGGGCCGTCGGGGGACGGTACGGCGTGTCGTCCGGCCCGTACGGGTACGACATTGGTTCCTCCGATGAGATCGATCAGCAGACGTGGAAGGTCTCGCAGGCGGTCCGGATCGGTACGGCGAGCCCGATGCCCTCCGCGTCCCGCGCCTTCGCGTTGGCGATCCCCACGACCTCCTTGCGGGTGTTGATGACCGGACCGCCGGAGTTGCCGGGGTTGACCGGCGCGTCGAACTGGATCACCGACCCGGGGCCGTCGGTGCGGTCCCGGACGGCGCTGACCACGCCGGTCGTGATGGTCTGGGTGAGTCCGAGCGGTGCGCCGACGACCAGGACGCTCTCGCCGGGGCCGGGCGGACCGACGGCGGCGGGCAGACCGGCGTAGACGGCGTCGACCCTCAGCAGGGCGATGTCCTGTGACGGGTCCACGTCGGCGATCACCGCCGTGTACCGCTTGCCGTCCTGTTCCAGCTGTACCGACCTGTCGTCGGCCGTCCACACCGACTCGATCACGTGGAAGGCGGTCAGGACGTTGGTCCGGCCGGTGCCTCCGGACGCGCTCTCACCGGACGCTGCCTCCCCAGGTCGGGCGACGGCGAACGCGCTGCCGGAGAAGTCGTCGGCGATCACCTGGAAGACGCTGGGCAGCACGGCGGCCGCGACCGCCGGCGGGTCGAAGGCCTGCTGGTTGTCGTCCTCGACCGCGGCGAGCCGGCCGTCCAGGCTGTCCAGCCGCTCGTCGGTGCCGTCGGCGGACTCCTGTGCGGTCCGCTGCGCCCCGACAAGATCGTCCCGTAGCTGATCGATCTGCCCCGCCTGGACGGCGACGGTCACCGTGAGCGCGATCAGTACGACCGTGACTCCTGTCGCGGCCGCCCAGCGCAGCATCCCCGTTGCCATGACACCCCCATGAGACTACTCACCGTCCCGCCCGTGTCATTGAGAGTAGTTGTGCTGGTGGTGGGTCGGTGATGGTCGTTCGACCCCCGTCGGCGCTGCGGAGCGTGGCGCGGCGTCGATACGATCAGGGCCGTGCCGGGCGCGGTGGAACAGCGGCTTCTCCGTCACGGGCTGCGGTACGCGCTCGGTCTGCGTACCGTCGTGATCGGACTGTCCAGCGCGGTCTACCTGGCCCTCGGCACCGCGCCCGACCCGGCGGTGGCCGTGGCCGTGGTGCTGACGCTCAACGCCTGGAGCCTGGGCTACGCCGTCGCCCTGGCCCGCGGCTCCCGGCGGGCCCGTCGCTGGCTGCCGCTGGTCGACGTCGCGGTGGTCTGCGGCGCCTGCCTCACCCAGAGCTGGACCGTCGTGTCCGATCCGCGCGGCGGATCCACCTGGGTCCTCGTCGTCGTGAACCTGGTCGTCGTCACCTACCCGTGGCAGGTCGACTGGCCGCTGCTCGCCAGCGGCACCGCCGCGATCGTGGCCGCGTACTTCGTCGGCGCGACCCTGGCCGACCCCGGTGGCTGGCTCGCCGACCCGGCGATCGGGCCGTGGACGGCGGCGCAGGCGGCCCTGTCCTGGGGGCTGTACCGGTTCGTCCGGCGCGGTGCCCGCGCCGCCGACCGGGCCGTCGACCGCGCCGCGCAGCTGCGCCGGGCGGCGGCGATCGCGGCGGCCCGCCGCCGCGACGAACGGGAGTACCTCGCGGCGCTGCACGACACCGCCGCCGCGACCCTGCTGATGGTCGGCAACGGCGTACTGACCGGCAACTCGCCGTGGCTCGCCGCACAGGCCCACCGCGACCTGCGGGAACTGCGACGCTCGGCGGACGCCGCCCAGGGCGAGACCGAGCTGGTCCCGCTGCTGCACGACGCCGCCGCCACCGCCGCGGTGCAGGTCACCTGGCACACCCCCGACCGACTGTCGCTGCCGGCCGCCGACGCGGTGGCGCTCAGCCGCAGCGTCCGTGAGGCGCTGACCAACGTGGCCCGGCACGCCGGCACCGACCGGGCCGAGATCCGGATCGACCGCGACCCCGACCAGGTCACCGTGTCGATCGTCGACCGGGGCGTCGGCTTCGACCCGGCCCAGGTCCGCCCCGACCGGTACGGGGTGACCCGGTCCCTGGTCGAGCGGATGACCCGCGTCGGTGGTCAGGCCCGGATCGACGCCCGCCCCGGCCACGGCACCACCGTCACCCTGATCTGCCCCCGGGCCGTTCCCGACGTCACCGGCAGCGACCAGGGCGTCATCGCCGCCTCGTTCCAACGGGGGCTGCGCTGGGCCGTCGTCGTGCTGAGCCTGGCGATCCTGCTGCTGCTCGACCTGCCCCGGCTGCTGACCGGCCGGGAGGCGTACGTCTCGCTCTGGCCACAGCTGCTCACCTGGGCCGGCCTGACGGCGGTGACCCTGGTCGTGGGCGTCGCAACCTGGCGCGACCGCCCGCTCGGCCGGTGGCGGCTGCCGCTGCTCGCGCTGGTCTTCGGGCTGTCCGCGCTGGCGACCTCGTCGGTACACCCGGAGTACCTGCTCGGCCCGGCGCACTGGTCGGAGGGCGACGCCGGCTGGCAGGTCGTGCTGCTGATGATGGACACCCGGGTCGCCGCCTTCGCCGCCGTCCTCGCCGCCCAGTATCTGATGACGTTCGGGCAGGCCGTCGGAGCCGGCGAGGCTGCGCTGAGCGTCGCCGGCGCGGTCAGCGCCACCTGGGCGGTGCTCGCCTTCCAACTCGCGATCGCGATGATCGCCGCCGTGCTGCGCTCCATGGCGGGCTCGTCGGCGAAGGCGCTGGCCGCCGCCGAACGGGTACGCACCGCCGAGGCGGTCGCCCGGCACCTGCACGCCGACCGGGCCGACCGGATGGCGGCGCTGGCGACCACCGCCGTACCGCTGCTCGACGGCCTGGCCCGCGACGAGCTTGACCCCGGCGACGAGGCGGTCCGCCGGTCCTGCGCCGCCGAAGCCGCCCGGATGCGCCGGCTCATCGCCGAGGACATCGGCACGGCCGACTCCCTCGCCCACGAGCTGCGGGCCTGCATCGAACTGGCCGAACGCAACGGTGTCACGGTCACCTTCGCCGACCGGGGCACCCGGCCCGAGCTGCCGCCGCCGGTGCGCCGCCGACTCGTCGAACCGGCGATCGCCGCCCTCGCCACCGCCCGCAGCGGCACGGCGGCCCGGCTCACCGTGGCCAGCACCGGCCGGTCGGTGACCGTCAGCGTCGTCGCCGTTTGCCCGCCGCCGCCGCCCGCCGCCGACGGGCTGCAGCTGTCCACCATGGTCACCGGCGGTCGGTGCTGGATCCAGGCCACCTGGCAAGGAGAACAATGATCACAGCGGTAGTCGTGGACGACCACCCCGTCGTCGTCGCCGGGGTGCGTGCCTGGTGCGCACTGGCCGATCCGCCGATCGAGGTCGTCGACGCCGGCCCCACCGTCGCCGTCGCCTGGCTCGACCCCGGCGCGAGCGCCGACGTCGTCGTCCTCGACCTGCAGCTCGACGTCACTGGACCGGCGTACGGCGATCTGAAACGGCTCGTCGACGCCGGCCGTCAGGTCGTCGTCTACAGCATGCGCGACGACCGGGACAGCGCCCTGACCGCCCTCGACATCGGTGCGTTCACCTACCTCACCAAGGCCGAGGGCGCCGATCACCTGGTCGCCGCGATCACCGCCGCCGCGGCCGGTACGCCGTACACCCCACCGGCGCTGGCCGGCGCGTTCGGCACCGACGAACGCCCGCAACGTCCCCGGTTGTCGCCACGTGAACATCAGGTGCTGATCGAATGGTTCCACTCCGAGTCGAAGGAGATGGTCGCCCATCGGCTGCGTCTGACCGTGCACCGGGTCAACTCCTGCCTGGAACGGGTCCGCGTCAAGTACGCCAACGTCGGCCGCGAGGCACCGACCAAGGCCGCGCTGGTGGCCCGGGCCCTGCAGGACGGGCTGATCACCACCGACGAACTCTGACCGGAATCGATCGCCGCCGGCCGGTGTGACGTGACCGGCAGGTGCGCGCTGAACTGGATGACCCGACCGGGCGTTACTCGCAGGTAGGTAACTCCTATGTGTGAAGGAGCGTCGTGCGACTTTCCTCTGTAGTACCCCGGTCGACGGCCGCGAGAAGCATCGCCTCCGTGGCGGCGGTGTCCCTGGTCGCCGGGGTCGCGCTGATCGCCGCCGGGATCGGTGTTGGTGGCCCGACCGGTCCGGCGGTGCCCGACGCGGCACCGGCCCCCGTGACGGTGGCCCGGACCACCCCCGACAGCGGCGACGGCACGCCCGAGCAGACCAGCTACGCCAGCGCCGTGCAATTGACCGGCTACGACCCGGCAGCCGGCACCGCCGTACTCACCCCGGACGACCGGATCGAAGCGGCTCCGGTGGACATCCGACCCGGCGATGTGATCGCCAGCCCGCCGACGGCGGCGGCCCCGTACGGGGCGCTGTTCACAGTCGACGAGGTCGAGGAGGTCGACGAGCGGATCGAGGTGTCGTTCGGCGAGGCGACCCTCTCCGACGCGCTCGGCGTCGCCGAGGTCCGCGAGACCGTCGAGGCCGACGACATCGACATCACCGTCACACCCTTGGTCGCCGGGGTCGAATCGGCCACGGTCGTCGACGATCCGACCACCGGCGACAGCGGCGACCAGCCGTCGACGGACCCACCGGCGACGTCACCCGCGACGTCACAGGCACCGACCGACTCGGCACCGACCGGGCCGGCACCGACCGACGGGGCGCCCATCGGACCGGACCAGACACCCGGCGGCGACCCGGCCCCAGCCGACCCACCGGAGCCCAGCACACCCACACCCACACCCACATCCGGCCCGGTTGGCCCGGACCCCGCGACAGCCACCCCCGGGTCGGGGGAGGCGTCGCAACCGGACCCACCCGCCGGGCAGACCCCGCCGGCCCCACCCGTACCAGCGACCGATCAGAGCACGGACATCGTCGTCGACGTCCCGACCCTGCCACCCGGCCAGGTGTTCAGCCCGGTCCGCACCGAGGACGGCGGGCTGATGCTGGTGATGGACATCCCACTGCCCGGGGTGCCGGGCATCACCGGCGTCGACTCGGCGACTCCCGTACTCAAGGGCTGGGTCGGCTTCACCCCCGAGCTGATCTTCTCGTACGGCCGGAAGAACGTCGACGGACAGCGGCCCTACCAGGCCGAGGTCGGCGTCGGCGGCACCTACCGGTACGGCTGGCAGGTCCAGGCGAAGCTCGACGGGCTGACCGACACCGGCAAGCAGGCCCTGCGGCTGCCCTTCGCCGAGGTGCGGCTCAACCACACCCTGTGGATCGGGCCGGTGCCGGTCGTGCTGACGGTCGAGTTGACCTACTTCTACCGGCTGACCGCCGCCGGCGACCTGAGCATCGACGCCGTCCAGTCGACCGTGGGCGAGGTCGCGCTCGGCGCGGCCTACGACTCGCGGACCGGCTGGAAGACGTTGAACCGCCACGAATCCACGACCCAGGGCAACCTCGTGCCGGCCATCGCCGGCCGGGGCGACTTCCGGGCCACCATCGGCGCCGACCTCACCGTGCTGCTGTACGACGCCGCCGGCGTCACCGGACAGTTCGCCCCGTACCTGCGGGCGGCCGTCGACGCCACCGTGGCGCCACCACAGTGGGGCCTCTACGCCGGATTCGACCTGACCGGGGCGCTGTCGCTGCGCCTGAAGATCTTCGGCATCACGATCCTCAAGGCAGACCTGGCTCTGCCGCCGATCAACGGCGACTGGCGCATCGTCGGCAGTGACCCGCCGCCGACCGGGCCGGGCGACGCCGCGCAGCTCACCGGGTAGCCGTGCATCAGCCGTCGGGTCCGTGTCACCGTACGCCGGACTTGTCCGGCGGACCTGGTCCGCCGGACCCGGCGGCTGAGTCACCTCGGTGACGTCAGGCAGCCGGGATCCTGGTCCGGGTGAGCTGCTCCGAGACCTGCCACACCCGGGTGGCGTCCTCGGTGAGCAGCGGGGAGTAGGTCCGGTGCTCCACGGGCGGGCCGCCCAGGTTGCCCAGGCCGCTCGGCCCGTACAGCACACCGCCTTTCGCGGTGGGCGACGTCGCGGCGAGCAGCGCGGGCAGGGCCGCGGTCTCGACGGTGCCGAGCAGGATGCCCCGGGCCGACAGGGCACGGATCAGCCGTACCTGCGGGGTGTCCTTGGCGCGACCGACCTCCGGGCGGGCGGCGAGCAGGCTGGTCGGAGCCACCCCGGGGTGGGACAGGTTGCTGGTGATGCCCCAGCCCTCGGCCTGGCTGCGGCGGTCCAGCTCCAGCCCGAACAACCCGAACGCGATCTTGGATTGGCTGTAGGCGCGCTGCCCGTGGTAGGTGCGCTCCCAGTCCAGATCGTCCCAGTTGATCGTGCCGCTGCGGGCCGCGATGCTGACCTGCGAGGTCACCCGGGCCCGCCCCGCCCGCAGCAGCGGCAGCAGGTTGCCGACCAGCGCGAAGTGGCCGAGGTGGTTGCTGCCGAACTGCAGCTCGAACCCGTCCGCCGTCGTCTGCCGGTGCGGCGGGGTCATCACCCCGGCGTTGTTGATCATGATGTGGATCGGTCGGTCCTCCGCGAGCAGGGTCTCGCTGAGGGCGGTGACCGACGCCAGCGACGACAGGTCGAGGTCGCGCAGCGAGACGTCGGCGCGCGGGGCCGTCAACCGGATCACCGACATCGCCGCCTCACCCTTGCGGCGATTCCGCACCGGCATGATCACCTCTGCGCCGGCGGCGGCCAGCCGGGTGGCGATCACCAGACCCATCCCGTCACTCGCGCCGGTGACCAGCGCCCGCTTCCCGGACAGGTCGGGAATCGTGATGTCGATCGTTCGCCGTGCCATGGTGCGTCTCCTTCGTCGGGTACCCACCGATCCTCAGGCGTCGCCGGCACCGCAACCACGGCCTGCCGATCCCCGGCTCCGGCCGCCCCCCACCGGCCGGCGGCCCCCTGCCGCCGCTGTGTCGGCCGGCGGCCCGTCGGTCCCGCCGCAGGGGCGGATCGGCGATCCGTGGTTCCCGCCGGCCACGGACGGTAGAAACGAGGCAGAACAGCGAAGGAGGCACTCTGATGATCGACCGCGCCGGGCTGGCCGAGTTTCTCCGCAGTCGCCGCGAGGCGCTGCAACCGGAGGACGTCGGCCTGCCGCGCGGCCCCCGCCGACGCACCAGCGGGCTGCGGCGGGAGGAGGTCGCGGCCCTGTGTCACATGTCGACCGACTACTACTCCCGGCTGGAGCGCGAACGCGGGCCGCAGCCGTCGGGCCAGATGCTCGCCTCGATCGCCTAGGGTCTGCACCTGTCACTCGACGAACGGGACCACCTGTTCCGCCTCGCCGGACACCAACCACCGGCCCGTGGCGGCGGCGGGATCAACGAACACATCAGCCCCGGCCTGCTGCGGGTCCTCGACCGGCTGGCCGACACCCCGGCGGAGATCGTCACCGAGCTCGGCGAGACGCTGCGGCAGACCCCGCTGGGGGTCGCCCTCACCGGCGACACCACCCGGTTCACCGGTCCGGCCCGCAGCTCGGGCTACCGGTGGTTCACCGACCCGACCGCCCGGGACCGCTACGCGCCGGAGGAACACCCGTTCCTGACCCGGATGTACGCCTCGGGCCTGCGGCAGATCGTCACGCTGCGCGGCCCCGACTCCCAGGCCGCGCACCTGGCCGGGCTGCTCCTGGACAGCAACGAGGAGTTCCGCCAGGCATGGGACGCCTACGAGATCGGCGTCCGCCCGCACGACGTCAAACACTTCGTCCACCCGCAGGTCGGCGCACTGGAGTTGACCTGCCAGCGGCTGGTCGACCCCGGTCAGGCCCACTCGCTGATGGTCTACACCGCCATCCCCGGCAGCGAAAGCCACGACAAGCTGCACCTGCTGTCCGTCATCGGCGCCCAGTCGCTCAGCTGAGCGACCTGGCCGGCTGCGCCAGGCGGGTGCCGGCCGGGTCGTGGGCGGGTCGTGGGCGTCCGGCAGGATCGGGCCCTGGTGCGGGTCGGCAATCGGATTGCAGCGTCCGGGCTGTCGGATCGACGCAAGTGTCCCCAAGTTTCCGCTCGTCAATGAACGAGCTTTGTTGACTCATATAGTGTTAATTGTCGGCCGGAATAGAACTCCTGGGGGCGTCGCGTTGGCCGGTCACGCGAGTCCGTGACGGAAGGTGGGCGTGGTGGGTGCAATTCGTGCTGCCGCCAACAGGATTGTCGGAAACGATGACGAGGTCGCCAAAGAACGGGCGCTACTGGATGCGCTCGCATCGCTGGCTGAGGAGAAAGGGCGGGCCATGACCCAGCAGATCCTGGCGGATCTGCGTACGGCTGGCACCGCCGAGAATCGGACCGTGCCGATCGAATCGATCCTCGCCATCGCGGAGCAACATCATGCGTACGCCAAGGAGGGATTGGATGCCAACATCTCGGAAAATGTGTCGAGCGCGCTGCGCGGCTTCTGCTCCGGCAGTGCCGACAGCATCATCAACGGCGTGACATCCCTGATCTCCACTGCGCTCAGTGCTTTCCTGGGTGCGGGCGAGGCATCGGAGGACTCGCTGCACCAGTACTATCTGCTCACCGAGGGAATGTCGATCATCCGCATCGACCTGCGGTCGTGGCGCCGCAAAATCGCCGTTGCAGGATTGAAGAGCAACGTTGAGTCGGTGAGTGCGTTCTCTGCCGTCAAGTCGACAGTCGACCTCAGCAAGGTGCACCTGAACACCTTCCTGTACATGTACGAGCGACAGCTCGCCGCCGTGTTCGACACCAATAGCATGCCGTTCATTCAGCAGATCGAGACCACCAAGCAAATCTACATGAAGTTCGCGGAGACGCTCGGATCGCCGGCCTCGGCCTGAGCGAAAGAAAGGACGGAGAGGGCATGCAGGTGTATGTGCTAATAAACGCGCTTGCGGAAGATCGGAAAAGTATCTATCTGCTGGTGGTCAAGAAGAGGGACAAAGGATACTTTTTTGAAGGAAAACTGATTCCTGACGGTGCCAAGCTCAATGGGGCTGGACTGTATGCGCTGCCAGGTGGGTTGCGTGATGCCAGCGATAGCGGACAGGGTCTCGTGGCGGCGGGGATACGGGAATTCCGTGAGGAAACCGGTGTTGACTTGGAAAAGAGCGCTGATCAGTTTTTCGCGGAGAAGTACGGGAAGGTTCGAGCGTTTCTGACGTTGGAGGTGTCAGATCATGCGGAGCTGGAGCGGATGAGGGCAGAGATCGCCGAAAACCTGGGGCAGGCCGCCTCTGCTGTCGAAAAGGTCAAAAATCGTACCATCACCAGCTGGTCGGCGCTGGTCGCGACATACCCGAAGTGTCCATCGACCAACGAGCTGGCCTCGGTCGAGATCTGGAACAGCTCTGACCAGGCCGAGCTGATCAAATCGTGGAAGCAGGATAAGCAGACCGACTGGTTCTACGGTTTCTTCTGTCAACAGTACAAGCAGTTCGCGCCGGAGTAGTGGGCGGGTGGCCCGGAGATCGACCCTCCGAGCCGTACGCGCGTGGTGACTGGCTGAGCTTGCCATCCGCGCACCGCGACCGATGGGAATTCGGCGGCGTCTAAAGTCAATGCTGACCCGACGATCGCCTCGACTGGCAGTTCCCCTGCTGGTCGGGGCGAGGGTTGCGCTGAGTGCCTGCGGCTCGCCGGCCGAGTCCAGCGGCTGACGATCCGATCGGCGATCCTGGGCCCGCCCGAGATCCGAGCGGACCCAGGGTCGCCACCGGCGGACGGCAGCGCTGTCCGGACTCCCAGTCGGCCGTACGCCAGTTGGCGTCCCACGGCGTGGCGTGCGCGCTACGGGGCTGCCCAACGCCTCGCGCAACGCCTGTTCGCGTTCGGCTGTTGCGGCCTCGATCCTGGGCCGCAGATCGTCGAGGATGGACGCCATGGGGGCATCTCGTGAAATACCCGGCCGGTTCACCATCAGGTTCTTGCCGGCCCCGACGGCGTTCGCCAACTGTGTCGCGGCCTGCTCGGCCTCCGCCGGGAACTCGATGGCGGCCAGCGCCTCGCCTCAGCCGGGTGGTCAGGAACCCACGTACCACCTCGGCCGGCTCCGGTGCGGCGCGCCGGGCCGAGCTACTCCTGTGCCTCCAGCACCGGGAAGGTGCACTCGGTCGGCGGGTCGACCGAACCGGGTGCCGCCGGGCAGACCTTCCTGAGCTCGCTGTACCCGGACGCCGGGCTCACCTCGGTCCGTCTGTCGCTGACCGGTGTTCCCACCGACGGCCTGGCGATCCAGGCGATCTGCGCCTGACCCGACGGCCACGATGATCCGGCGGGCCCGGTGACTGCTCGAGCAAGTCACCGGGCCCGCCGGTGTGTGGCGTCCACCGCCTGCGGGCTGTTGACGGGGTGACCGACGGCCGCCAGCGGACTGCGGGGACCAACTTCGTCCCAGTCTTATCCTCCTGGAGGATCAAAACCCCACAGGAGGATCACGCCGGAACAGGATCAAGGGTCCGGAGGCCCCTTCGGCGCGACAGCACCGGCAGGACGGTCTCTGGCCGGTCCGCGCAGGACGGTCGCAGCAGAGTCGCCGGGTAGGCTGGCTGCCCGTGAGTCTTTTGCGCAAGCCGGGAGTCCTCGACCAGGATGTACCCATCGTCTCGGATGACCGTCCAGCGCCAGCGAAGCAGGACTCGGACCGGACCGGGTGGCTGCGGCGGCACCGACGCTGGTGGTATCCGCTGGTCGTGATCGCGCTACTGGGGCAGCTGGCGTTCGCGATGGTCACCACCGCGCTGGCCCAGACACCGACCGTTGACGAGCCGGTGTACGTGGGGGCGGCAGCGCTCTACCGCCACGGCGGCGGACTGCAGGTCAACCCGGAGCATCCACCGCTGGGCAAGCTGATCATGGCGGTCGGTCTGGCGGTCGCCGACCCCCGGATCGAGCCGACCTTCCGGGGCAACCAGTCGGATCTCGGCCGGCACGTGCTGTACGAGGCTGGGAACGACGCCGACCGGCTGATGCTGCTGGCCCGGCTGCCGATGATCCTGCTCACCCTCGGCTTCGGGCTGGTGGTCTTCGCGTTCGCCCGGGACCTGACCGGCCGGGCTGGTGCCCTGGTGGCCCTGGCGGTGTACGCCTTCACCCCCGACGTGATCGCGCACGGCTCCCTGGCCACCCTCGACGTGCCGGCCGCCGGGTTCCTGCTCACCTCGGCCTGGCTGCTGTGGCGGTCCCGGCGACGGCCCTGGGTGTATCTGCCAGCCGCCGGCCTGACACTCGGGGCGGCGCTGGCCACCAAGATGAGCGCGCTGGCGGCGGTGCCCGTACTCCTGGCTCTGGCCGCCTGGTCGGCCTGGCACGCCCGGCCGACGCTGCCCCGGGTCCGCCGGCTCGCCGACGCCGGCGCGGGCGCCGGCGGGACCGGGCTGCTCGCGGTGGCGACCGTGTGGGCCAGCTACCTGGTCGTCGACCCCCGGCTGCAGCGGCCAGCACCCGACACGCTGCCGACGGTGGACGGGTTACGTGCCACGGTCGTCGACTGGCTGCCGTTTCCCGGCTCGTTCCGCGACGGCATGCTGATCCAGTTCGGCTTCGAGGACTGGGCGTGGGGCGGCTATCTGTTTGGCGAGACGTACTCCGGCCACCTCTGGTACTACCTGCCGGCCGCGTTGCTGGTGAAGACGCCGCTCGCCGCGCTGGTGCTGTGGCTGGTCGGTGCGGCCGCGCTGCTGGCGGTGCCCCGGCTGCGCCCGGCAGCCGCGTACCTGCTGGTGCCGGCGGCCGTGCTGATGGCGGCCGCGATGACCGGCTCGCGCGACCTCGGTGTGCGGTACGCGATCTTCATCCCGGTCTTCCTGGCCGTCGCCGCTGCCGCCGTGACGGCCGTACGGTGGCCGACCGTCGCCGCCCGGGTCGCCCGGCCGGTGGCGGCGGTGCTGGTCGTGCTGGTCGCGGTCAGTTCGGTGCGTGCGTTCCCGTTCTATCTGCCCTACGCCAACGAGGCGTTCGGCGGCCCGGCCCGGACGTACCAGCACCTGCATGACTCGAATGTGGACTGGGGGCAGGACCTGGGCCGGCTGGCGGACCGGCTGCGCCAGCGCTACCCGGACGAGCAGGTGTGGCTGGCCTACAAGGGTGCCGGCGTGCCGGAGTACTACGGCATCACCGCATCCGATCCACGGGAGGCGGCACCCGATGAGGTACGCGGCCTGCTGGTGGTGTCGAACACCTGGGTGGCGACGGCCGGCGGGCAGCTGCGCGAGCTGATCGATAGCAGTGAGCCGATCGACCAGGTCGGTCACTCGATGACGATCTACCGCCGCTGACCCCGGAGCATCGTCGTGGCCGGTCCGCACCCGCGTGGTCAGGTCGTCGTGCAGGTGATGTTGGTCGGTGGGTTGTTCGTCCCGCTGACGCTGGCGAGGAAGCCGAAGGTGGCGGAGCCGCCGGCGGGCAGCGACCCGTTGTAGGACACGTTGGTGACCCGCACGTTCCCGCCGCTCTGGGTGTGGGTGCCGTTCCAGAGCTGGTTGATCGCCTGACCGTTGGTGAAGGTCCAGGTGACGGCCCAGCCCTGGATCGGTGCGGTCCCGGCGGTCACGGTGACCTCGCCCTGGAAGCCGCCGGGCCACGAGCCGGTGACCGCGTACGTCGCCCGCGCTCCGGACGACGGGGGAGAGCTGCTCGGACTCGGGGTCGGCGTCGGGGAGAGGGACGGGCTGGGCGAGACCGACGGGGACGGGCTGGGCGACAGGGTCGGCGTCGGTGACGGCGACGCGCCGGGGCGGGCGAGCCGGTAGGTGTGTCCGGCGCGGACGGCGAACGCGACCACGTCGGTCTCGGGCCGGGTGCTGCCCGGGGTGCTGCCGTCGTCGACGTCGGTGAGGGTGAAGCTGCCGGTGAACAGCCGGGCCCGCAGCCGTACGGTGCCGTCGCGGTCGGCGCGGACGTGAAACTCGTCGGCCTGGCCGGCGCGCCACGCCATCGCGACCGTGTAACCGCCCCGGCCCCGTAGCCCGGCCACCTGCCCGGTCGGCCAGGCGGTCGGCAGCGCCGGCAGCAGGTGCAGTTCGCCGTTGTGGCTCTGCAGCAGCATCTCGGCGATCCCGGAGGTCGCCCCGAAGTTCCCGTCGATCTGGAACGGCGGGTGCAGGTCGAACATGTTCGGCGCCAGCCGGTCGGTGCGGACCAGGTCACGCAGCAGCTTGTGGGACCGGGCGGCGTCGTCCAGCCGGGCCCAGAAGTTGATTTTCCAAGCCAGTGACCAGCCGGTGCCGTCGTCGCCCCGGATTTCCAGGGTCCGGCGGGCGGCCTCGAACAGCTGGGGCGTGCCCCGCCGGGTGATCTGGTTGCCGGGGTGCAGCCCGTAGAGGTGGGAGACGTGCCGGTGGTTGCGCTCCGGCTCGACCCAGTCGGCCAGCCACTCCTGAATGTTGCCCCGGGAGCCGATCCGCATCGGCGCCAGCCGGTCCCGGGCCGCCCGTACCTGGGTCCGCAACGTCGGGTCCACGCCGAGGACCTCGCTGGCCCGGGCGACCCCGTCGAACAGGTCCCGCAGGATCTGGTTGTCCATGGTGGGCCCGGCGCAGACGCTGGCGTCGCCGTGGTGGGCGATCTCGGGGGAGTTCGACGGGTTGGTGACCAGGTATCCCAGCGTCGGATGGGTGACCAGGGTGTCGAGGAAGAACTGGGCCGCGCCCTTCATCGCCGGGTAGTTGGTGCGCAGGAACGTGACGTCACCGGTGAACTGGTAGTGCTCCCAGACGAGGGTGGCCAGCCACGCGCCGCCGGTGGGCCACATGCCCCAGAACGCGCCGTCGACCACCGAGGAGCCCCGCCACCCGTCGGTGTTGTGGTGGGTCACCCAGCCGCCCGCGCCGTACTGCGCCTGCGCGGTCCGCGCGCCGCTGATCGCCAGGTCCCGGACCAGGTCGAAGACCGGCAGGAAACACTCGGACAGGTTCGTCGTGTCGGCCGGCCAGTAGTTCATCGGCAGGTTCGCGTTGATCGTGTACTTCGAGTCCCACGGCGGGGTCATCGAGTCGTTCCAGATGCCCTGCAGGTTGGCCGGCTGGGTGCCGGGCCGTGACGAGGAGATCAGCAGGTAGCGGCCGTACTGGAACAGCAGCGCGGAGAACTGCGGGTCGTCGACGCCCGCGTGCTGGGCGATCCGGACGTCGGTCGGCTGGTCGGCCGCCGCCGTACGGCCCAGGTCGATCGACACCCGGTTGAACAACGCCTGGTAGTCGGCCAGGTGCCGGCTGCGCAGCTGGTCGTGCCCGACGGTACGGGCGGCGGCCAGCCGGTTGCGGGCGCTGCCCTGGTAGTCGCCGTCGACGGTGCGGAAGTCGACGTAGCTGGAGCCGATCGACACCAGCACCGTGACGCTGGTGGCACCGGACACCCGCAGGGTGCCGCCGGAGCTGCTGACCGTGCCGCCGGTGGCGACGACGTTCGCCAGGGCGAGGAACCGCACCCTGCCGGTGACGCCCTCCATGGTGCCGGAGGTGCCGTCGAGCGCGATGGTGCTGGAGTCCGGGCTGGAGACGGTGGTCCGCTGTGGGCTGTCGAAGGTGGCGGTGAAGGTGATCGCGTTGGCCCGGTCGGCGGTGAGGCGGGCGACGATCACCTGGTCGGGGGCGCTGGCGAACACGTCCCGCTGGTACCGCACACCGTTCTGGACGTAGCTGGTGGTGACGACCGCCGTGGTGAGGTCGAGGGTGCGGTGGTACTGCGACACCCCGCTGGCGTTGCCGAAGGCGAGCCGCAGGTTGCCGACCGGCTGGTAGGCCAGCTGTCCGCCGGGGGTGCCCATCATGGTCTGGTTGATCAGGTTCTGTGCCTGGCTCCACTGGTCGGCGAAGACCAGCCGGCGGATCTCGGCCAGCGCGCCGGCACCGCGCGGGTTGGCCGAGTCGTACGGGCCGCCCGCCCAGATGGTGTCCTCGTTGAGCTGCAGCCGGTCGGTGTCGACGTTGCCGAACACCATCGCGCCGAGTCGGCCGTTGCCGACGGGCAACGCGCGCAGCCAGTCGGTGCCGGCGGGCTCGTCGTACCAGAGCGCCATGTCACCGGCGGCGAGCACCTGTGCCGGCGTCGCCGGATCGGCGCGGGCGAGGGCCGTCCATCCCGTCGGCAGCAGCATGGCCCCCGCGCCGGCCGCGCCGGCGGTGAGGAGTCTCCGTCGGGTGACGTCAGGCATCGTGGTCTCCAGGGGTGCGGGTGCCAAGGACGGTCAGACGGGCCGTCGCGGGCCCGCGCGAGGAGGCGGGCCCGCGACGACACCGGCCGGACAGCCCGTGTGCGCGCTCTCACCGACCGACCCCTGCCCGAGGCCGTACGGCGGAGACCGGGCCGACCGATCCCTCATTCCCCAATGAAGTCCGTCGTTGTTAACGCTAACGAAATAGATCGATGGGTGTCAACGGCTTCGGGTCAGATGGTGAGCCGCCAGCCGTCGATGTACGCCGGGCCCGACTCGCCCCAGTAGTGGTCGGCGACCCGCAACTTCCAGGTGCCGTTGGCGCTCGGGTACCCGGACAGATCAACCACGAAGGTCCGGAACATGTTCGGAATCCCCATCCCGTTGACACCCTGCAGCCCGAACACCTGCCCGTCCGGGCCGACCAGGTCGAAACTGAGATGCCGTGACCAGGGGTGCACCACGCGGACGTCCACGTAGCTGTTGCGGCTCGCGGCCCGGGAACATCCGGTCACCGTGATCGGGCTCTCGACGGTGCTGAGCTCCCCGATCGGCACGTCGGCGGTGGCCTGGCCGCCGCAGAC
Organism: Solwaraspora sp. WMMA2101; assembly: GCF_049179175.1. Taxonomy (NCBI): domain Bacteria; kingdom Bacillati; phylum Actinomycetota; class Actinomycetes; order Micromonosporales; family Micromonosporaceae; genus Solwaraspora; species Solwaraspora sp. WMMA2101. Next base: position 5,963,154 of record NZ_JBMHMA010000006.1, read on the forward strand.
CGGGACGGGCAGGTCGGCTCCGGCGAGGTCGAGCGTCCAGGAATCGAAGAACCCGGTGCCCATCGGGCCTCCGTCGATGACCCGCAGGATCCAGGTCCCGTTGGCGGTGGAGCCGGACAGGTCGTAGGTGAACGTGTGGTCCACGTCCGGACCTGTCCCCAGACCGGTGCGGGACAGCAGGAAGTGCCGGGTGCCGTCCGGGGCGTACAGGTCCACCTGCAGATCATGGATTCCGCTGTGCACGATCTTGACCGCGACGGTGCTGTTGTGGGCTGCGGTGCCGGCGCAGCCGGCGATGGTGATCGGCACGTCGACGGTCCCGCCGAACAACGGCAGCGGCATGTCGGTGTCGTTCGACCCGACGCAACCCGGGAGCGCCTCGACGGTGAGGGTGAACCTGACCATCCGGGTGGCGGTGGCGCCGGTGCCGAAGACCACGACCGGGTACGTGCCGGCGGCGGTGATGGCAGTCGTGGAGACGGTCAGCGTGGTGGTGCCGGTCGAGTCGATGGTGGACGGGGTGAAGGTGGCGGTGGCACCCCGAGGCAGCCCGGCGGCGCTCAGGGCGACAGGTTGCGCCGTGCCGGCGGTGACGGTCGCGGTGATGGTGGTGGCGGCGGTGCCGCCGGCGGTGACGGTGGCCTGGGCCGGGCCGGCGGCGAGGGTGAAGTCGTGGCCGGGGGTGGTGTCGTTGACGTAGAGGAGCCGGTCGGTCGTGCCGGCACCGGGGTTGCCGACCACGCCGGGGGTGGCGCGGTCGAGCAGCGCGGCGGTGACCTGGGCCGGGGTGTGGTCGGGGTGTTCGGCGAGGATCAGCGCGGCCGCGCCGGCGACGTGCGGAGCGGCCATCGAGGTGCCGCTGGCCGGACGGGCGGCGGTGTCGTCGGTGATGCCGGCGGAGACGATGTCGACACCGGGGGCGAAGATGTCGACGCAGCCGCCGATGTTGGAGAACGCCGCGCGGGTGTCGTCCGGGCCGGTGGCGGCGACGGTGATCGCCTGCGGGGCCCGGGCGGGGGAGTAGCCGCAGGCGTCGGCGCCGCTGTCGTTGCCGGCGGACACGACGTAGGTGACGCCGTCAGCGGTGGAGCGGGCGATCGCCTCGTCCATCGGGGCGTAGGCGGGCCCACCGAGGCTCATGTTCGCCACCGCCGGCTCACCCGGATCGTGATCGGCAGTGACCCAGTCGATGCCGGTGATCACGGTGGCGACGTTGCCGTTGCCGTTGCAGTCGAGCACCCGTACGGCGACCAGCTCCACGTTCTTGGCCACACCGTACGTCGTGCCGCCGACCGTACCGGCGACGTGCGTGCCGTGCCCGCGACAGTCGGTCGGGTCGTCGTCGTTGTCGATGGTGTCGCGCCCGGCCCGGACCCGGCCGGTGAACTCGGTGTGCGACATCCGGATCCCGGTGTCGATGACGTACGCCCGGACGACCGGCGCGACCCGTGGGTAGCTGAAGCTACCGTCGAGTGGCTGGCTGCGTTGGTCGATGCGGTCCAGCCCACAGGAGGGTGCGGGCGTCTGCACGTCGGCGGCGGTCACGGTGTGGTTCTGGGTGACCGAGTCGACACGGGGATCGGCGGCGAGCCGGCGGGCCTGGCGCGGCGTCAGGTGCGCTTCGAAGCCGTGCAGGGCGTGGCGCCAGGTGCGGGCGACGGTGCCGCCGTGCCGGTCGGCGACCGCCCGGGCGGTACGGTCCACCGTGCTGGTGGCGGCGGCCGTGTCGGCCAGGACGACGATGTAGGAGTTGGCGACCGCGGTCGGGCCGCCGACCGCGTGGACCGTCGCTTCGGGTACGGCGGCGACCGCCGGTACGGCCGGTGCCAGGGCCAGCAGCGTCGCCGCCACCAGCACCCCGGCTCGTTTCGACACCATTCGAGTTGCTCCTCCCCAGGATTCGATCCGTTCTGGACAGGAAAACATCGACGATCCACGATGAGAACGTTCCTCGCCGAACTTGGGGCGGTTGCCGGGTCACGCCAGCGATGTCGTGGCGGCCCGCCGTTTCCGGCGCTGGTCGCGGGTGAGCCGTCCGACGACCGTGGCGAGTGCCAGCCCGGCCGGCGGCGTCGCGTCCCGCCGCCACACCAGCTCCAGGTCCGGGGCGGCCACCTCGTCGGTCAACGGGAGGACCACGCCGTCCATGGTGGGCAGTGTGGCGAGGGACCGGGGTACCAGCGCGAAACTGTTCTCGTCGGCCAGCCCGACCCGCCGCCACCCCAGCTGTGCGCAGTCGGCGATCTCGACGACCACCCCGGCCCGGACGCAGGCGGCCAGGACGGCGGACCGGTATCCCGGTGCCAACTCCTCCGGGGGCAGACTGAGCCGACCGCCGGCCAGGTCGGCCAACCCGACGCCGTCCGGTCCGGTGTCGTCCGGTCCGGCATCTGTCCGCAGGGCGAGCCGATGCCCGGCGTCGACGACGGCGACCAACGGTTCCCGGCGTACGGTGCACCTGTCTACATCGGATCGAGCCGGTAGCCCCCGGGTCAGCACCAGGTCGAACCGGCCGGCCCGCAGCCCGGCATCCAGCTCGGCCGGCCACGCCTCCTGCGTCCGTACGGTGATCTGCGGATGCGTCACCCGCAGCGCCGCCAGCAGACGGGGCAGCACCTCGGCGGCGGCGCTGGCGACCACCCCGAGCCGTACCGTCCCGGTCTGCCCGCTGCCGGCGGCCCGGGTCACCCGTACCACCGACTCGGCGTCGTCGAGCACCCGGCGGGCGGACGCCACGAAGGCCGCGCCCGCGTCGGTGAGCCGGGTCGGCCGCCGGTCGAACAGCGGTACGCCGAGTTGCCGTTCCAGGTCGCGGATCTGCCGGCTCAACGGCGGCTGCGCCATGTGCAACCGCCGTGCCGCGCCCTCGAAGCTGCCCTCCTCGGCGACGGCGACGACGTAGCGCATGACCCGCAGATCGACCGACATACCAGCACGGTATCCCGCCATACCCAGGCGATCTTGTTGTGGGTGTTTCCGCCGGTGAGGCTCGAATCGACCGACAACCGGAAGGACCACAGTGCACACCACTCGACTGCTCGCCGCCGCCACCGCCGTCGCCGCGACGGCCGGCGTACTCGCCGCCGGGCCGACGACCCCGGCGGTGGCCGCACCGATCGCCGACGGCATCGCCTCGGCGGCATCCCACCACCAGCACCAGCACCACCGGCCCGGAAGCTACGTGCTGGCCGGCGACGACGCCTACCCCGAAGGTATCGCCCGCGACCCGCGTGGGCCGTACTTCTACGTCAGCAGCCTGACCGACGGCCGGATCTACCGGGGCGACGTCCGTTCGTCGCGGACCTCGGTCTGGCTGCCCGGCAACGCCGCCGACGGCCGCACCACGGCCGGCGGCATGAAGGTCGACGCCGCCGGGCGGCTCATCGTCGCCGGCGGTGGCACCGGCTACGTCTGGGTCTACGACACCCGCAGCGGCGCCCTGCTGCACCGCTTCGCCACCGGCACCGCGAACCCGATGCTCAACGACGTGGCGTTGGCCGCCAACGGCGACGTCTACGTCACCGACTCGTTCCAGCCCACCCTCTACCGGATCACCGCCCGGCAGTTGCGTGGCGGTGGCGGGATGACCGTACCGCTGCGGCCGTTCCTCGACCTGCGGGGCACCAGCATCGACTACGACGACGGGTTCAACCTCAACGGGCTGGTGGTCACCCCCGACCAGCGGTACCTGATCGTGGCCGACTACAACGACGGTGCGCTGCACCGCGTCGACCTGCGGCGACGTACCGTCTCCGCGATCGACCTTGGCGGCGCGGCGGTGCACGGCGACGGCCTGCTGATGCGCGGCGACCTGCTGTACGCGGTCAGCAACCTCGACGGCGACGGCAACACGGTCAACGTGCTGCGGCTGCACCCGTCCGCCGGTCGGGCGACGCTGCTGGCCCGGGTCACCGACCCCCGGCTGCACGGCCCGTCGACGGCGGCGTTCGACGGCCGGGACCTGCTGGTGGTCAACTTCCAGTACGGGGCGAGCGACCCGGTGCTGCCGTACACGGTGGTCCGGCTGACGATCCGCTGATCAGGCGGTCGCCGGCAGGGCTGATCAGGCGGTCGGCGGCAGCGCGGCGGCGATCCGCTCGGCGTACAACTGGGCCTCGGCGTCGTCGGCGTAGCGGCTGCGCGGCCAGAAGAAGCCGCGCAGCCCGTCGCCCTTGGTTCGCGGTACGACGTGGGTGTGCAGATGTGGCACCGACTGCGACACCCGGTTGTTGATCGCCACGAAGGTGCCGCCCGCGCCGAGACCGGCCTCGACCGCCGCCGCCACCCGCTGCACCAGCGCGAAGTAGTCCGGCAGCGCGGCCGGCGGCAGATCGGTCAGCGTGACCACGTGCGGACGCGGGCTGACCAGCACGTGTCCACGGAACACCGGACGGGTGTCCAGGAACGCCACGCCGGCGGCGGAGTCGACGACCCGCCAGGCGGGGGAGTCCCCGGCGACGATCCGGCAGAACACGCAGGTGGTCATCGTCGCAGGCTAGCCGGTCACTGCTCGATCAGCAGGTTCCACCGCACGTCGGGGCCGGCCTCGACCCGGATGCCGGTCGGCCCGCCGGGGTGGTCCTGATCGAGGTTGCGGGTCAGGTACACCTCGTCGCCGGGGCAGTCGATGTCCATCCGCGACCCCGACTCCAGGATCACCGCCAGTTGGCCGGGGTCGTCGTCGGCGACGCAGTCGAGACTGATCCACAGCTGCCCGGGGCGCAGGTCGACGGTGCCGAGCGTCGCCGGCCCCCGGGTGGCGGTGACGGCGACCACCGGCCGGCTGCTGGTGGCCGGGTCCGGCAGTGCGGCCAGCGTCGGTGCCGGGGCGGCGGTGACCGATGGCCGCACCGGCGGTGCCGGGACCGCCCCGGGCTCCGCTGCGCCGGTCGGCACCGACGTGCACGCGCCGAGCGCCAGCAGGCAGCCGAGGGCCAGCAGGGCGGGCCCGTGCGTCCCGGCAGCAGTGGACGGCGTCCCTCGACGTCGCCTTCTACTCTGAAGCCCGGCCACCGGGGAAGGACCAGGATGTCGCTCGTGGAGCATCTACCGACGATACTCGCGGTGGTCGTCGGCGGGGTGCTGACCTACGTCGGCACCGGGCTGACCGAGCGCAGCCGCTGGCAACGGGAGCAGGCCGTACGGTGGGACGAACGCCGACTCGCCGGCTACGTCGAGTTCGCCGCCACCGCCAAACGGATCGCGCTGCTCTCCTCCCGGGTGCTGGCCAGCCGGGGCGTGGTGACCGCCATCAGCCCGATCGGGCGGGACGAGGGTCTGGCCCTGCTCGGGCAGGCCGAGTCGGACCGTTCGGTGCAGTTCGAGTCGGTCCTGCTGCTCGCCGACGAACCGACGATCACCGCCGCGCAGACGCTGACCGAGACCCTGTGGCGGCTGGAGGCCTTCGCCACCGGTGACGAGCCCGTCGACGAGCAGGCCTGGCGGGAGGGCTTCGCCGACTACCGGCAGGCCCGTGCCGAGTTCTACCGGTGGGCGCGCCGCGACATGGGGGTGCGGCCGGCGCGGATCCCGACGTCGGCGATCGCGTCCCGCGACGTCCGGCCGCCGGGCTCGTTGGCGGCCACCGGCACCGACTGAGTCGGCGGCACCGACCGGCCCCCCGGCTGCCACGACACCGACCGCGTCGGGATCTATCACACCGGACGACCGAACGCCAAGCACCAGAGCTCCGTGACGTCGCGGATTACCCGCCTGCCGGATCGCTGCGAGCCTTCCACCGTCCACCCGCCCACCACCGGGCCGGGACGTCGAGAAGGGATGCTCACCATGAGACATCGGATCAGGCGGGCGGCCATCGGCCTGCTCGCCGCCGTCGCCGTGGCCGTCGGCATGGGAGTCGTCGCCGCGCCGGCCAACGCGGCGGCGCAGAGCTGGTACGCCTACAAGTCTTCAAGTCCGGGGCCCGCGGCTACGTCGTCACCGGCGGCACGGTCGACTTCCAGTCGAAGCGACTCGTCGTCGGCAACAACTGGGGCCAGGCACACTCCTACACCTGCAGCGGCACCAGCCCGGTGACGATCAGCAACATCCGGGTGTCCGTCTCCTGGCAGCTCACCGGCACGAGCCTCACCAGCTGCACCATCTCCTGGCCGCCCGGCTGCACGGTCAGCGGTGGTGTCATGAACGGCAAGGCTTACCACTCCGGTTCCGGGTCGGGCAGCTACCGCAGGGTGAGTCAGGCCGGCTGGATCTATGTCGGTTCCGGCAGCGACAAGTTCTACTACAACGCCGAGGCCCGGTTCATCAACGGCAACAACACCCGATACACCGTGGCGTACGCCAGCAAGTCGAGCTAGAAGTCCGCGCGCGGGTGCGGCCGGGGTGCGCGTCACCTCGGCCGTCGCCGATCGGTGAAGGGATCCCCATGTCGCGTACGTCCCGGGTGTCGGGCCGCCTGGCGTCGGCCCCACTGGTCGTCGCCCTGGCCGTGGCGGCGGCGCTGGTCGCCACGGCCGCCGTACTCACCGTCCACCACTCCGCCAGCGCGCCGGCGGCCCCGCCAGGCCCGCCTGACATCGCGCAGGCCTTCGAGGCACTGGTGGTCCGCCAGCCGGACACGGCGGAGGTCCTCTACCCGCAGGGCGGCCCACAGCTGCGGCACGTGATGACCGCCGCCGGGGCGCTGCAGCGCCGGGGCCAGCTCCATCCCGGTCTGCTCGCCCGGGTACGCGGCCTCACCACCGCCGACTGGGCCGCCTACCTGGACCGGTACCCCTCGGTCGCCAGCGACGAGAGCGCCGACTATCCGGCGTACTTCGCCATCTGGCAGTGGGACCGGCTCAACCGGGACCTGGCCGCCGCCGGTCACGAGCCGCTGCCGACCCCACCGCCGGTGGCGGCCAGGGTCGCGGCGCTGGCCCGGTCGCCGCAGCTGACCGGGGTGCACCGGCTGTGGGCGATGCGCCTCGGGCACCTGGCCGGTGACCGGACGCTGGCACCGCCGCGCGGCAGCTGCGCCGAACTGGCCGCGCGGCTGGCCGATCCCGTCCGGCTCGGCGAGGACACCACCTTCGGCTGGCTGCCGGCGACGCCGGCCCGGCCGTTGTGCCAGGGCGACCCAGGCCTGGTGACCGGCGCGGCCGACACCGCCGTCGGCAGCTACCTCGGTGCCATCCGCTCCCGAGGCGAGATCGGCGGCGGCGACCTGCGGACATTGGCGCTGCTCGTCGAGGTCGCGACGGTGGCCGACGCCGGTCACCGCCCGCCCGGCGACCTGACGGCGCTGCACCGGCGGGCGGTCGAAACACTGCAGCAGCAGGCCGACGCCGGTGCCCTGCGGCTCGACCCCGACGATCTGGCCTTCTTCGACCTGCTGCATCCCGCACCGCCGCGCTATCCGCCGGCACTGCTGCGACGGGTGCAGATGGCCCTGCTGACCGTCGGCCGGGTGCCGTACGCGGTGGACAGTGCCGGGCTCACCACGGTGCTCGCCCCGGCGACCGGCGCGCTGCTCGGTGTCGACCTGTCGGTGACGCCGCGACCGGCTCCGTCGGACGGACTCGCGGTCGACGCGGTGATCGAAGCGCTCGGGCTGCGTACCCCCGGTGCGGTGCCGCAGCTGTCGGCGCGGCTGCTCGACGACGTGACGTTCGACGGGCTGCACCACGCGGCGGTCACGATGCACGCCTACGCGGTGACCGGCGACTGTGCCCGGGCGCAGCGACGCGCGGAGCACCTGCGGGAGCTGACCGGCGGGGTCGTCGACGACCTCGCCGACGGGGTCGGCATCGACTACGCGGCGCTGCTGCACGTCGCGGCCGCCGCCTGCCAGGTGCCGACCGGACTGCCGCAGCCGGACCAGCTGATCGACGCGGCGCGGCGGGGCATCGCCACCGGTCGGGCCACCGAGGTCTGGCGCGGTGCCGAAGTCGTCTGCCTGCTCGATGACGCGGCGGGTACGGCACCGTCGACGGATCCGGTCCGGCGGCGGCTGGCCGCCGTCGCCGAATCCGCGCTCGCCGGCTACGCCAGCGGAGCCGCCTGGTCCGTGCCGGAGTACGGGCTCATCGACCTGTACGCGGGACTGCGACTACGGCAGATCGCCGCGACCGGCTGCGCCGGGGCCTGGTGGGACGGGGTGCGCGGGGCCGCGACGTGACAACCGGGCAACGGTACGGCATCGGCTGTTCACGGCAGGTGCTGCGGGCCGACCAGCCCCCACCGTAGCGCGGCGCTGACCAGGGCCTCCTTACGCCAGCTCCGGTGCGCACGCAGCCCGTCGTGGACACCGGCGAGTCCCAGCTTGCCGACCAGGTAGCAGATGTGCGCGTCGACGGCCCGGGCGCTGATCGGGCTGCCCCGGCCGGTGAGGGTCGCGGCGATCTCCGCCGAGGTGGCCAGGGGACGGTGGAACTCGCCACGCAGCCGGGGTTCGCACAGCACCCGCAACACCTCGAAGTAGCCGGTACCGGGGGTCAGGTCACCGGCGTCCCGCGCGCCATCGGACGGGCAGGCCGGCACCGTCGAGACGTCGACGGCCGCCGGTTCCGGCCCGAACACGGTCAGCAGTGCGACGGCACCGGCCCGTACCCGGCCCAGTTCGAAGGGGATGACCACGGCGGCCCGGCCGGCGACGACGGTGATCGTGTTGTGCGGCTGTTCCAGGTCCTCCACGAGGAAGCTGGTCGGGCCCGGGTTGTCGACCCGCCAGTGGTCCAGATGGGCGACGATGCGCCCCCGCAGTGCGGCCGGGCCCGGCACGTACACGGTCACCGTGCGACGGCAGCCGCCGCACCGGCAGGTGCCGAAGTCGAGTGTCTCGCCGTTGTCGAGGTCCCAGACCTCGTTGCTGCCCACGCCTGGTGCGACGGTCAGCACGCTGACCACGTGTGCCATCGAGGATCTCCTCTGCCGGCGGTTGCCAACGGCACGCGCGGTCCCGTCGGTCGTCCACTGCCTGGTCTACCGGTGCGCCGTGGCGCGGCTCAAGGAAATGACGTCGGTAGATCAGTCGAGGCCGAAACCTTCGTGATCGCGAAGGTGTCCGTTGCGGACGGACGCACCGTGCGTCGCCGGGTACCCTTCGGCATCGGGGGCCGGGCGCGCCGGGCACCACGGCCCGACTCGGTCACGGCGACGGTGCGCGCGGCGGTCGGGTCGCGGCCGGTATCCGCCGGGCTGCGGGATCCCGCAAGCTCCGGGCACGGTCAGGTCACGATCTTGTCGCCCTGACGATCTGCTGATTGCATGGTCAGGCACATGGGGGAGGTGGAAGACCATGCCGCAGTCACGCTGGCCCTCGGCGGTCGGGACCGCCGTACCGTCACTGACCTGTCGTGGGCGTTCCCCGGACGCCGACCTGATCTACCGGCACCTGCTCGGGTCCGGCCCGGCGCTGGTCTCCGAGGTGGCCGGCGAGCTCGGCATGGCGCGTCGCCGGGTCGGTGCCGCACTCGACGAACTCGCCGCGATCGGCGCGGTGGCCCGTCGGCCGTCCGCCACCTCGGCAGACCCGCGATGGGCGGCCAGGCCGCCGTCGGCGCTGGCCGAACCGGTGCGCCGACCGACGACGACCATCCCGCCCGGCCCGACACGTCCCGCGCCGGTCCGCCGGCTCGCCGACACCCTCGGGGTCGACGTGCACCAACTCGGCGACGGCGTACGACATCTGGCCAGCCGGGCGGCGACCCGGGCCCGGCTCGCCGAACTCGTCGCGGTGGCCCGCCACGAGCATGTCGCGATGCACCCGGAGCAGACGTTCGACGCCGAGGCGCTGCGCTCGGCCGCGCCGATGGACCGCACCCTGCTGGACCGGGGCGTGCGGATGCGGATCCTCGGGGTGCAGCCACCCGAGCCCGGACCGGTGGTGCGGCACCGGTCGGAGCCGGCCCAGTGCCTGCCCGAGTACCGCATGGCGGCGACGTTGCCGGTCAAGCTGCTCGTCGTCGACCGCAGGTACGCCTTCTTCCCCGTCGCGCCCGACGACGTCGAACGCGGCTACCTCGAGGTGGCGCAACCCCCGATCGTCGCCGCGCTCGTGGCGCTGTTCGAGCAGCACTGGAACGACGCCGAGAGCCTGCAGGAGTGCGCTGTGCCGCAGATCGACCTCAACCCCCGGGAGCGCGCGCTGGTCGCTTTGCTCGCGCAGGGGCACACCGACGTCACCGCCGCGCGGGAGCTGCGGATCAGCCCCCGGTCGGTGTCGAACGTGCTCCGGTCGCTGATGGAGCGGCTCGGCGTGACGAACCGGTTCCAACTCGGGCTGGCCCTGGGTGCGGCCCACACCGCGGCACCGCATCGCCGCACCGACACCGAGGAGAGTCCCCAATGACCCCGACTGTGGCCGATCGGCCCGGACCTCGCCGTACGGTCGGGCGCCGTACGGTCCGCGGCACCGCGTTCGCCGTCGTGCTGGCCGCGCTGCTGGCCTGCCTGCCGGGGATGCCGGCCGGCGCGAGCACGGTGACCTGGATCCCGGCGTCGTGCGCCACCGCCGCCTTCACCGGCCACGCCGTCGAGCCGGTCGGCGGACCGTTCCCGGTGAACCGGGTGCGGTTGACCGGGTGGATCGAGCCCTGCGCCGAGCTGCCGGCCGGTGCCCGGTTCGCCACTCTCACCTACACCGGTCGTCAGGCGACCTTCAACACGGTGAATCCGCCGCTGCGTGCCTACGGTGCCGCCACCGGGCCGACGTGGTTCACCACCACCGTCGACGTGCGAACCGACACCCTGTCGGAGTCCGACCATCCGCAGGCGCACTGCGTACTGCTCGACGGGCGGGTCCGGCTGGCCTGCGTCGGGCTCGACACGGCAGGGCTGCCCCGGGTGACCACGGTCGTCCCGATCGGCACCGACGACGTACGGGTCCGCGACAGCCCGGTGGTGATGGTCCCGACGCGTAACCACACGCCCGACCCGGTCTGCGGCACCTGCGTCTGACCTGGGCGGTCGGCCGCGCGTGCGCAGCGGCACGCGCGGCCCGGTCAGCGGCGCACCTGACCCGGTCAGCGGCGTACGTCGAGCCAGACCAGGCGGTGGTCCGAGGTGGGGAACCCGCCGGGCAGCGCCGGGTCGTAGTCGCCGACCAGCCGGAACAGCGGGTCGTCCGGTGTCGGCCAGAACACCCCGGCACCGCGTACCGGCAGGCCCCGGGCGGGCAGCAGGTAGTCGACCCGCAGGTTGCCCGGCGTGCCGTCGGCGAAGTCGGCGGTGTCGAAGCGTGGGTCGCCGACGTGGGTCAGGTTCGCGCCGCCCTGGCGCTGCGCCGCCGCCGGGCCGCCCGCGCTGGCCGGCGGCCGCCGGTCGTCGATGAGCGGGTGTCCGGTGAGCTGCCGGGCCGCGCCGGGCAGGCTGTCGCCGTCGTACGGGTCGGAGTTGAGGTCGCCGGCGATCACGAACCGGGCCCCCGGTCGGAGTCCGCCCCGGCGGCCCCGGTCGTCGTAGATGTAGCCGGACCGGGCCGGCCGGACGTAGTCGGCCCAGAACCGGATCTCGTCGTGGTTGCGGCGGCCGTTGCGGTCCTCCGGGCCGTCGAACACCGGCGGGGTGGGGTGGCTGGCCAGCAGGTGCACGGTCTGCCGGCCGACGCGCACCGGCACGTCCCAGTGGCTCTTCGACGACAGCCGCAGATCGGCCAGGGCGGCGGGGGAGTACCAGTCGCCCGGTTCGTCGGTGGCCGGGTCGTCGGGCAGCAGCGCGCCCGGCATGTCCCGCCAGCGGAACGTCTGGAAGGTGCGCACCGACCGCAGGTCGATCGGGTGCCGCGAGTACACCGCCATGCCGTACTGGCCGGGGAAGGCGCCGAAGCCGTACGCGTCGTCCGGGCCGCCGACCGTACCGTCGCGGTTGAGGTCGTGCCCGGAGGGCACGCCGGTGTTCGACGGTGCGCTGAACCGGTACGGGTAGTGGATCGGCGCGGCACCGCCCTGCCCCCGGGACAGGTAGTTGCGCTGGAACAGGTCCACGGCCCGGCCCTGCGGGTCGTGGTCGAACTCGTTGATCAGCAGGACGTCGGGGCGGACCCGCTGGATCACCTCGGCGACGTTGGCTGCCTGCCGGTCGCCGGGGGTGGACAGGTCGGCCACGAGGGCACCGGCGGCGGCCCGGTTGAGCGAGGCGTTGAAGGTGGCGAACCGGACGTCGTCCGGCCCGCCGGCACTGACCGGCCGGGGTGCCATGGTCGGCCGACCGGCGCTCGCCGGCCCAGGCGCCAGCCCGGTCGCAAGGACCGCGGCGAGCACCGCCGCCAGCCCGGTCACCGTCGGTGTGTGTCGCCGCTGAGTCACCGTGCCAGCCTTCCGGTCGAGGTGGCGACCAGTCAACCGGATCAATGTGACGGGGGCGAGAACGACCGTCGAACGGATGCCGCGTCGCCCGGCCGGGCGTACCGCGATGGTCAACAGGCGCGCTACCCTGATGACGCGGTCGTCGATGCCCGCCGGTCCACCGCTGCCGCCGCGCCCGTCCCAGTACGATGTCCCGCGGAGCGCCGGGCGCTGGTGGGCACTTTCGTTCGGACATCTGACAGGGTCGGCCGATCGGTCGATCAAGGGGAGAGACTAGCCTCATGGGCGTGACACGCCGCGCAAAGATCGTTTGTACGCTTGGCCCCGCGACTGCGTCCCCGGAGCGGATCCGTGGGCTGGTGGAAGCGGGCATGGACGTGGCCCGGCTGAATTTCAGCCACGGCAGCCACGACGACCACCAGCAGGTGTACCGCCTGGTCCGGGAGGCCGCCCAGGCCGCCGGTCGGGCCGTCGCCGTCCTCGCCGACCTGCAGGGGCCCAAGATCCGCCTCGGCCGGTTCGCCGACGGGCCGCACGAGTGGCGGACCGGTGACTCGGTCGTCATCACCAGCGACGACATCCTCGGTAGCCGGGAGCGGGTCTCCTGCACCTACCGCAAGCTGCCCCAGGAGGTCCGCCCCGGTGACCGGCTGCTGATCGACGACGGCAAGGTCGCCGTCGAGGTCAGCGCGGTCGACGGCCCCGACATCCGGGTGCTGGTCGTCGAGGGTGGGCCGGTCAGCAACAACAAGGGTGTCTCGCTGCCGAACGTCGCGGTCAGCGTGCCCGCTCTGTCGGACAAGGACGCCGCGGACCTGCGGTTCGCGCTCGGGCTGGGCGCCGACATGATCGCGTTGTCCTTCGTGCGCTCGCCGGAGGACATCAAGCTGGTCCACTCGATCATGGACGAGGAGGGCATCCGTCGCCCGGTCCTTGCCAAGGTCGAGAAGCCGGAGGCGGTCACCCACCTGGAGGCCATCGTCGACGCGTTCGACGGGGTCATGGTCGCCCGTGGCGACCTGGGCGTCGAGTTGCCGCTCGACGAGGTCCCGTTGGTGCAGAAGCGGGCCGTGCAGCTGTGCCGGGAGAACGCCAAGCCGGTCATCGTGGCCACCCAGATGCTCGACTCGATGATCGAGAACTCGCGGCCGACCCGGGCGGAGGCCTCTGACGTGGCCAACGCGGTGCTCGACGGCACCGACGCGGTGATGCTCTCCGGGGAGACCAGCGTCGGCAAGTACCCGGTGCTCACCGTCAGCACCATGGCCAAGATCGTCACGACGACGGAGAACGGCTCGATCTCGGTGCCCCGGCTGCAGCACGACCCCCGTACCCACGGGGGTGCGCTCACCTCGGCGGCGTCGCAGATCGCGCGGGCGATCGGCGCTCGGGCGATGGTCGCCTTCACCCAGACCGGTGACACGGTGCGTCGGCTGTCCCGGCTGCACTGCGAACTGCCGCTGCTGGCCTTCACGCCGGTCGCCGAGGTGCGCGACCAGCTCGCCCTCTCCTGGGGCGTGGAGACCTTCCTGATGCCGTTCGTGCAGCACACCGATGACATGTTCCGCCAGGTCGACCAGGCCATGCTCGGCCTGGGCCGGGCCAACCCCGGCGAGTACGTGGTGATCGTCGCCGGTAGTCCGGTCGGCACGCCCGGCTCGACGAACACGCTGCGGGTGCACCAGCTCGGCACCCTGGTCGACGCCGCGGCGGCCCGGGCGTTGCAGTGATCATGGGCGACCAGCCGGCCGGGCAGGTCCCGGCCGGCTCAGCTCCGCAGGTCCCGGCCGGCTCCGCACCGTCGGACGCGGGGCAGGTCGGCCCGGTCAGCGGTCAGGCGGCCGTCGACCACCTGCTCGAAGTGCTCGACCTGGCCCCGACCGGTCCGGCCACGTTCCGGGGGATCAGCCCGAAGGTCGGTCCGCAGCGGGTCTTCGGTGGGCAGGTCGCCGGGCAGGCGCTGGTCGCCGCCGGTCGCACCGTCGATCCGCAGCGGCTGGTCCACTCCTTGCACGGCTACTTCGTCCGTCCCGGCGACAGTTCCCAGCCGATCGACTACGAGGTGGAGAACATCCGCGACGGCCGATCGTTCTCGGTCCGCCGCTCGGTGGCCTACCAGCATGGCAAGCCGATCTTCTTCATGTCGGCGTCGTTCCACCATGTCGAGGAAGGGCTGGAGCACCAGGCGCCGCAGCCGCCGGACGTACCGCCGCCGGACGCGGTGCCGACCATGGCGGAGCGGCTCGCCCGCTACCCCGAACGGCTCGGTGTCTGGGCGGTGATCCCGCGTCCGATGGACGTGCGCTACGTCGGTGAGCCGGGGCTGGTCGCGCCCGGTGACCGTCCGGCCGACCCGTACCAGCGGGTCTGGATCCGGGTCGACGGCAAGCTGCCCGACGACCCGCTGCTGCACGCCTGCGTGCTCACCTACGCCTCCGACCTGACGCTGCTCGACTCGGTGCTGTCGGTGCACGGCGAGGTGTGGGGTCCGGGCGGGGTGGTCGGTGCCAGCCTGGACCACGCCCTGTGGTTCCACCGGTCGTTCCGTGCCGACGAGTGGTTCCTCTACGACTGCTGGAGCCCGTCGGCGGCGGGCGGGCGTGGCCTGGCCACCGGCCGGATGTTCACTCGCGACGGCCGGCACATCGCCACCGCCGTACAGGAAGGGTTGCTCCGCCGGGTCGGCGGGTGACGCCCCGCGTGCGCCGCTGCCCGGGTTGGGCCGCCCGGCGTGGGCCGTGATCCGGAAACAGTGCCGTAACCTGAGAGGTATGCGTCTCTCCGCCCGGGTCGACTACGCGTTGCGCGCCATCGCCGAGTTGGCGTTCGTCGCCGGCACCCCGACCCGGACGGTGCTCACCGCCGAGCAGGTGGCCCGGTCCCAGGGGATTCCCGCGAAGTTTCTCGAGAGCATCCTGCTGCAGCTGCGCCGGTCCGGTGTGGTGCAGGCGCAGCGCGGGCCCGACGGCGGGTACTGGCTGGCCCGGCCGGCCGAGGAGATCAGCCTCGCGGAGATCATCCGGGTGATCGACGGCCCGTTGGCCCACGTGCGGGGTCACCGGCCGGAGGATCTGGGCTACCAGGGCGCGGCCGCGGCGCTGCAGGAGGTCTGGATCGCGTTGCGGGCCAGCGAACGGGAGATCCTCGAATCGGTCTCGGTCGCCGACGTCGCCACCGGCACCCTGCCGGACCGGGTGCGTGACCTCGCCGCCGACCCGCGCGCCTGGATCTGACGGCTCACCTGCGGCCACCGCTGCCGCGCCCAAAGCCACCCCGGTCGCTGCGCGGCTGACCGTCGCGGGTCGGGCTGACCAGATATTGCCGGTTGACAGGAGCACGCCGTGGGGCGCATTCTCTACTAACTCGGTAGGTTTGATCGCTGAAGTAGGTGTGCCGTGCGTAAACTGCTGGTCCTCGCCCTGGTCGGACTCCTCGCGCAACTGGTCGATGGCGCGCTCGGGATGGCGTACGGGGTCACCTCCACCACGCTGCTACTGCTCGCCGGCATCGCACCGGCATCGGCCAGCGCCTCGGTGCACCTGGCCGAGATCGGCACCACCCTGGCCTCCGGTACCGCCCACTGGCGCTTCGGCAACGTCGACTGGCGGGTGGTGGCGCGGATCGCCGTACCCGGGGCGATCGGTGCCTTCGCCGGTGCCACCCTGCTCAGCTCGATCTCCACCGAGGCAGCCGGCCCGTGGATGGCCGGCATCCTGCTCGCCCTCGGTACGTACCTGCTTGTCCGCTTCGCCCGACCGGTCACCGCCCGCCGCGAACGCCCGCCGCTGCGCAGCCGGTTCCTCGCCCCACTCGGCCTGACCGCCGGCTTCATCGACGCCACCGGCGGCGGTGGCTGGGGGCCGGTGGCCACCCCGGCGCTGCTGGTCTCCGGCCGGATGGAGCCCCGCAAGGTGATCGGCTCGGTCGACACCTCCGAGTTCCTCGTCGCGGCGGCCGCCAGCATCGGCTTCCTGATCGGCCTCGGCTCGCAGGGTTTCGTCCTGCCGATCGTCGGCGCGCTGCTGGTCGGCGGCCTGATCGCCGCACCGATCGCCGCCTACCTGGTCCGGATCGTGCCCGCCCAACTGCTCGGCGCGGCGGTCGGCGGACTCATCGTGCTGACCAACTCGCGGACCCTGCTACGCGCGTTCGACGCCCCCGACGCCGTCCGCTACACCGTGTACGGTGCCGTCCTCGTCGCCTGGGTGGTCGCCATCCGGCTGGCTCTGCGGGTGCTACGACGCACCGACCAGGCCGTCGCCACGCACCCGGATCACGACGAGCCCGTACCGGTGCGCTGACTACCTCGCCTCGGCGGAATCGGAGATCAACTGCCAGGCGGTGGCGACGTGCCGGCGTTCGGTACGCGGCCCACCCACCGCCAACCGCAGGGTGAACCGGCCCGCCACCCGGGTGTGGGTCAGCAGCACCCGCCCGTCGGCGTTGACCCGCCGCAGCAGTGCCTCGGCGGCCTCGTCCGGCTGGTCCCGCAGCTGGAAGCAGACCAACCCGAACGGGCCGGCGGTCACCAGGTCGAACCGGTCGTCGGCCCGCACCTGGTCGGCGAACCAGGCGGCGTGGGCCACCCCGGCCCGCACATGCGCCCGCAGGCCCTCGGCGCCGTACCAGCGCAGCACGAACCACAGCTTGAGGGCCCGGAACCGGCGACCCAACGGCACCTGCCAGTCCCGGTAGTCGAGGACCGCTCCCGACTCGGTGAGCGCGTTGCGCAGATACTCCGGCATCACCGTCAACGCCTCGACCAGCCCGGCCCGGTCGGCCACCCAGAACGCGTCACAGTCGAAGCCGGTCAGCAGCCACTTGTGCGGATCGAAACAGTAGGAGTCGGCCCACTCCAGGCCGGCATGCGTCCAGCGCAGCTCCGGGCAGACCGCCGCCGCACCGGCGTAGGCGGCGTCCACGTGCAGCCAGACCCCGTACTCGGCGCAGATCCGCCCGATCTCCGTCACCGGGTCGATCGCGGTGGTCGAGGTGGTGCCGATGGTGGCGACCACGATCGCCGGCCGGTGGCCGGCGGCCAGATCGGCGGCAATCGCCGTACGCAGCGCGTCGGGGCGCATCGCCAGGGTCACCGGGTCGACGTCGACCAGCCGGACGCCCCGGTCGCCGACGCCGGCGATCCGGGCCGCCTTCTCGATCGAGGAGTGCCCCTGGGTCGAGGTGTAGACGGTGTAACCGCCGGTGCCGGGCGCGGTGCTGGTCGCGGTGCCGACGGCGCGCCAGTCGCCGCCGCTGGCCCGGTGCAGCGCGGCCAGGGTGGCCACCAGCGTCGCCGACGAGGCCGAGTCCTGGATGACCCCGCCGCCGGCGGAGTCCGACCGGAACCGCTGCGGCAGCTCCAGCAACTGCGCCAGCCAGTCCATGACCACCGTCTCCAACTCGGTGCAGGCGGGACTGGTCGCCCAGAGCATGCCCTGGACACCGAGCCCGGCGCTGACCAGGTCGCCGAGCACGCTCGGTGCGGAGGTGTTCGCCGGGAAGTAGCCGAAGAAGCCCGGATGCTGCCAGTGGGTCAGGCCGGGTACCACCACCCGGTCGAGGTCGGCGAGGATCGCGTCGAACCGCTCGCCCCGCTCCGGCGGGGCGGCCGGCAGCGCCCCGGCCACCGCACCGGGTGCGGCGGTCGACTGGACCGGGTGTCGCTCCACCGTCTGCCAGTAGTCGGCGATCCAGTCGACGACCGCGTGCCCGTACCGCCGGAAGTCGTCGGCGGCCATCTGCGGTGCCGTAGGGGTCGTCGGGTTCTCGGTGTCGTCCGCCACGACGTCGAGTCGATCAAGAATCGGCCCGGTAGACAAGCCGGTCCGCACAGATCGACCCGGTCGGCTCAGCCGGTGCCGGTGCCGGCACCAGCCGCCCGCCGGGTCGACGGGGCGCCCCGCCCCGGCCGGGCCGCCGGTCGGCGGGCCCCCGGCAGGGGCACCTCGGCCCGCGCCTCGACGGCCGGGCCGGTGCTGGCCCGTACGGTCAGCCGTGGGTCGAGCAGGGTGGCGGCGGGGACGGACTCGCCGTCGACCTTGCGCATCAGCAGGGCCACCGCCTGCCGACCGACCTCCTCGGCCGGCACCAGCACCGAGGTCAGCGCCGGACCGGAGCGCTCGGCCACCTCGTCTGGGCAGATCGCCACCACCGAGATGTCGTCCGGCACCTGCCGGCCCAACGTCGGCAACGCGGCCAGCACGTGGCCCACCGCCGCCTCGTTGTGCACCACCAGCGCGGTCAGCCCGGGGTTGCGGTGCAGCAGCCCGGCCAGCTCCCGGCGGACGGCGTCGTAGTTCTCCTCGCAGGGCTGGGCGACGGCGTCGACGCCGTACCGGGCGGCGCTCTCGGTGACCCCGGCCCGGGTCCGGTGGGCGAACCCGGTCTCCCGTTCGTAGACCACCGACGGGGCGCCGAGCAGGGCGATCCGCCGGTGACCGAGGGCGGCCAGGTGCCCGACGCACACCTCACCGGCCCGATAGAAGTCCAGGTCGACGCAGGTCAGACCCGACGCCTCGGCCGGGAAACCGATCAGCACGCTGGGTCGTTCCAGCTCGCGCAGCAACGGCACCCGGGGGTCGCGCATCTCGACGTCCATCACCACGATGCCGTCGACCATCGCGCTGGCCGCGATCCGCCGTAGGCCGGCCGGGCCCTCGTCGGCGGTGACCAGCAGTACGTCGTGGTCGAACTGCCGGGCGGTGGTGACCACGCTGGTGGCGAACTGCATCAGGACCGGTAGGTGCATGCCGGAGCGCAACGGCAGCACCAGGGCGATCACGTTGGCCCGTCGGCTGGCGAGCGCGCGGGCCCCGGCATGCGGGTGGTAGCCGAGCGCGTGGATGCTGGCCAGCACCCGTTCCCGGGTCGACGCCGAGATCGCCCGCTTGCCGCTGAGCACATAGGACACGGTGCTGACCGCGACCCCGGCGTGCCGGGCGACGTCGGCGATCGTCACCATGTCGGGCCGCTTGCCGGTGCCGGCCGGTCCACCGTCCGGTGGTAGTGACCGCGTGGACACTAAGCTCCCCCTTCGTCCCCGGCGCGGCCGCTGGGCGGGGCACCGACGAAGTTCAGGTAGCTCACCGTAGCGCCTGCCGTACTGAACAGCAGATACAGATCTCGAACTCCGGACACACCGTGCAGCGGCGTGTCGACGTCCGCCCAGTCGTGCCGGCCTCCCGTCACGGGTACCCGCAGCGTACCGGCGATCGGACCGGTCAGCGGGTCGTCCAGCCGCAACGTCACGGTCGAGGCGTCGACGGCCCGGCCGGTCGTGGCGTCGTCGGTGCCGCCGCGACAGAGCACGTTGCGCTGGGCCACCCGGGCCGTCACCGTGGTCGGGCCAGGTCCGAAGTCGACATCGGTGAAGGCGAGCCAGCCGCCGTCCTGTGTCGCGCTGACCGCCGCCCGGCCGTCGACCTGGTCGGTCGGTGCCACCGCGGCGTAGTCGTCGTTGTCCACCGCCCACAGCGGGCCGGCGAGCGGGTCGCGGGGGCCGATCCGCTCGCCCCGTACGGTCAGCGTCGCGGTGGCCATCAGGTCGGTGCAGGACCGGCCGACCGCCACCGTGTGCCGGGCCGACTCCACCACCCGTCGCCCCTGGGTGACGTCCCAGGTCGCCAGGTCGGCGGTGGCCAGCCGGAACCGTACCCGCTCCCGCTGGCCCGGCTCCAGCCGGACCTTGCGGAAGGCCCGCAGCTGGCGCAGCGGCTGCTTGACCCGCGAGGTGCGCTGCCGGGTGTAGAGCTGGACGACCTCGGTGCCGGTACGCCCGCCGGTGTTGGTGACGGTGACGGTCACCTCGACCTCCTCGGCGGGCCCCGCCTGCGCGGCGGACAGTCGCAGGTCGTCGTAGGCGAACGTGGTGTAGCTCAGGCCGTGGCCGAACGGGTACAGCGGTTCGCCCCGGAAGTACAGGTAGGTCGCGTCGGCGGCGATGATGTCGTAGTCGAGCAGGTCGGGCAGGTCCGCCGTGGCGCGGTACCAGGTCTGGGTGAGCCGGCCACCGGGATCGGCGTCGCCGCAGAGCACCTCGGCCAGCCCGGTGCCGTGCTCCTGCCCGCCGTGGGCCGACCAGACGATCGCCGCGACGTGCTGGTCGGCCCAGTCGACGGCGTACGGGTAGCTGCTGGTCAGCACCAGCACGGTCTGCGCGTTCGCGGCGTGCACCGCGCGCAGCAGTGCCGCCTGGGCGGTGGGCAGCGCCAGGTCGGTGCGGTCCTCGGTCTCCCGCCCGCAGACCATCGGATGGTTGCCCAGCACCACCACCGCCACGTCGCACTCGCGGGCCAGCGTCGCGGCCTCCCGGGCACCGTCGCTGATCAGCTCGACGGTGAACGCCGCCGCCGCGTCGGCACTGGTGGCGTCGGCCCGCAGCAACCCGTCCGGGTCGATCATCACGTACCGGTCGCGGGCCAGGTGATGCAGCGCCGTACGGCCGTCGTCGGTGCGGACCAGCCGGAACGTCTCGTTGACCACCCAGCCGCCGGGGCCGGTACGGTCGTCGACCAGGACCCCGTCGTCGTCTGCGGCCAGATAGCGGCCGTTGGCGACGCCGCGCAGCGCGATCACCCCGTCGCCCCAGTTGAACACGTCGAACCAGCTGTCCGGGACCGCCTCCGGCGCGGTGGCGGTGATCGGTCCCCCGTCGGCCCGGCCGCTGGCGCGCAGGTACGTGGTGCCGGCACCGACCCGCAGCGCGATCCGGTCGACCCCTTCGTGGTGGAGTACGGTCGCGCCGGCCAGCCGGGTGGCGAGCCCGGCGCGAGGCGTCACCGCGTACGGCAGCGTTCCCGAGTACCAGTCGGTCTGCACGGTGTCCGCCAGCGGCCCGATCACGGCGACCCGCCGGATCCGGTCGGCGTCGAGCGGCAGCAGCGGCTGCCCGGCCGGACCGACCGGGGCGTTGCGCAGCAGCACGACCGACTCGCGGACCGCGATCCGGGCGAACTCCTGGTGGGCCGGACAGTTGATCATGTCGGTGCCGGCGGCCGTGTACGGGTTCGCCTCCGCCGGGTCCAGGTCGCCGAGCCGGATCCGTACGGCGAGGACGCGCCGCGCGGCCCGGTCGATGTCGGCCTCGGTCAGCAGACCCTGCGCCAGCGCGGCGCTGATCCGCCCGATCGTCGGCGCGGCGTCGGTGTCGTCCTCGGTGAAACTGTCGATGCCGGCCCGCAGGGCGGCAGCGTAGCCGGCGACGTGGTCGGGGCGGAACCCCTGGACGCCGGCGATGTTGGTGGCGGCGCCGGCGTCGCCGACCACCAGCACGTCGTCGGCGCTCCAGCGGCGCAGCTCGCCGTCGATCAGTGGGCTCAGGTGCGCCGGAGCGCCGTTGACCAGGTTGTACGAGGCCATGACGGCCACTGCCGCGCCGGCGGCCAGCGGTGCCCGGAAGGCGGGCAGTTCGTACTCGTGCAGCACCCGGGGCGGCAGGTTGCTGCTGGTGGTGGCCCGGTCGGTCTCGTTGTTGTAGCCGAGGAAGTGCTTCAGGGTGGGCGCGGTCCGCAGGTAGCGGGGGTGGTCGCCGCGCAACCCCCGGGCGTACGCGGTGGCCAGTTCGCCGGTGAGCCAGGGGTCCTCGGCGTACCCTTCCTCGTTGCGCCCCCAGCGCGGGTCGCGCAGCGGGTTGACCACCGGGGCCCACACGTTCAGGCCGATACCGACGGGATCCTTGTGGTGCAGCGCGCGGACCTCCTCACCGACCGCTTCGCCGATCTCCCGCAGCAGGTCCGGATCCCAGGTCGCGCCGAGCCCGATCGCCTGCGGGAACACCGTCGCGGGGCCGAGCCAGGCCACGCCGTGCAGGGCCTCGGTGCCGGTCCGGAAGGCGGGCAGGCCGAGTCGGGGCACCGCCGCCTGGTGCTGGTGCAGCAGGGCGATCTTCTCGTCGAGGGTGAGCTGGCCGAGCAGATCGGTGACCCGGGCGGTGACCGGCAGTTCGGGGTCGCGGAACATGCTGTCGCTCATGGTGGAACGCCTTCCGGGATCGGCGAGGGCGCCCGCGTCGGGACGGAAGTGGTCCGGCGAACCGCTTCGTGGGCCCGGGGTGCGGGCAGGCGTCAGTACGAAGTAGAGGGTGGCCGCCTGCCCGGGAAGCGCTGGCTCGAAGCGCTTCGACGACCGTCCTGAAAAACGCCCCACCGCTGACCGCGTTTCGCACGTGTTAACCCGTGGAGCCCTTTGAGGTTGACATCCATCAGCGTCGGCGGTCAAGAGCCGGCCCGCCACGAATTGACGTCGGTGACGGGCCGCGGTCGACGGCCGATCAGCGGCGCTCCGCCGGCGAATGTGCTCCGCCGGCGGCTGTTCTTCGCCGGCTGAGCGGCGCCGACCCGGGCAGTCGCGGATCAGCCGGCGGACTTGCCCACCGGGGTCGGCATCCGGCCGTTGTCGATAGCCGCGATGGCCCGCGCCGCGCCACCGACGGCCGCCGCGCCACCGGCCAGCGTGGACGCCGCGAGCACGGTGCCCCCCGCCTGCGGCGCCACGGTACGCGCGGTGAGCTGCTCCTGCGCGGCCGGCAACAGCCACGGCGTGAGCGGCACGAAGTACCCACCGAGGAGTACCACCTCGGGGTTGATCAGGTTCGCCAGGATGGACACGCCGGTGCCGAGATGCCGGCCGATCTCGGCCAGCGCGGCCAGGGCCGGTGCCTGGCCGGCGCGGGCCGCCGCCCGGACCCGCTCGATCTCCGGCGCGAAGTCGGTGACCGGACCGTCGATCTCGGCGTCGGGCAGCACCCGACGGATCAGGGCGGGAATGCCGGCGAGCGCCTCCAGGCAGCCGTTCGCCCCGCAGCGGCAGGGCGGCCCGGTCGGGTCGAGCTGCAGGTGGCCGATCTCGCCGGTGAAGCCCCGGCCGCCGTGCAGCAGCCGGCCGTCGACCACCAGCCCGGCGCCGATACCGGCCCCGCCGGTCAGGTGCACCAGGTTCGCGGTGCCGGCGTACGGTCCGTGCCGGTGCTCGGCCAACGCGGCGAGCTGGGCGTCGTTGTCCACGATCACCTCGTACGTCGGCCCGCGCAGCGCCCGCACGAGGTCGGCGCGCAGGTCCACGTCGCGCCAGCCGAGCTCGGGGGAGAGGCAGACCCGGCCGTCGTGATCGACCAGACCGGGCACCCCGACGGTCAGCCCGAGCACCTGCCGGCCCTGCCGGGTGACCCGGGCGACAGCCCGGCCGGCCAGCGCGGCCACCGTGCTGGCCGCCCGACCCGGGGTGGCGGCCAGACCGGTGAAGGCCCGCCGCCAGGAGAGCACCTCGCCGCCGGCCAGGTCGAGTGCCACGGCGGTGAGGTGGTCGGCGTTGATCTCGATGCCGATCGCGGCGTACGCGTCGCCGTCGATCACCAGCATGGTCGCCGGCCGGCCGATCCGGTGCTCGGTCAGCCCGGTCTCGCGAACCAGCCGCCGGTCGATCAGGTCGGCCACCAGGCTGGAGACGGTGGCCTTGTTGAGCCCGGTGGCGCCGGCGATGTCCGCCCGGGAGCAGGGCGCGTGGGTGCGGACGTAGCGCAGCACGACGGCGAGGTTGGTGGCGCGTACGTCAGTGAGGTCCGCCGGCTGCGGGCCGCTCTGCATGGTGATCACGTTACGCCCCGGCCGCCACGGCAAGGCCGCTGCCCGTGCGGACGCGCCGAGGTGCCGCACGTCGGGCCGGGTGCCGGCGAGCGATCCGCCGGCCGCCGGGTCGGCGCCGAGGTGCCGGACGCGGGCCGGCGTCGGGTGCGCCGCCGTCGCTGCTTCCCGTCATGTCGGTCTCCCTTGTGGCACCTGTCACCGTCGGCTACTTTGTTTAGTCACCAGACGAACTAACTCTAGCGTGCGAATCGCACCCACACATCCCCCCACTCCGAGCGGAATCGTCCCTGTTTCTCGCGGGCGACCGTTCGCCCGATCACCGAAGGGAGCGCGCCGTGGATCCATCCCTCGCGGGCGCGGCCACCAATCGACGTCGATTCCTGGGCCTGCTCGGCCTGGGTGCCACCGCCGTCGCCGGCGGCGGATTGTTCACCGGTTGCAGCCGGCCGGCCGGCACCCAGGGCACGGCCACCAACGTCGACTCGATCAGCGCCGTACTGCCCAAGTACCAGCCGGTCGACCTGATCACCCCCGACATCGCCGGGGTCCGGCCGATCGCCGACGGCTACCTGACGTACCCCACGAACCTGGTCAAGGCGGTCACCGAGACGCCCGCCAGCAGCGGCCAGCAGCTCACCGCGATGACCCCCTGGTGGGGCCCGACCCCGCCCGGCCTGGACCGCAACGCGTACCTGCAGGCCGTCAACGCCCAACTCGGCGTGCCGATCGACTTCAGCGTCCAGGACGGCAACACGTACGCCGACAAACTCAGCGCCGCGCTCGGCGCCCGCGACGTACCGGACCTGCTCTGCGCCCCCAACTGGGAGATCGACAAGATCCCGCGCTTCTCCGACGTGGTGAGCGCGCTGTTCGAGGACCTCACCGAGCACCTCGCCGGGGACGCCGCGCTGGCGTACCCGCACCTGGCGAGCTTCCCCACCGGAGCCTGGCAGTACGCGGTCTGGGGCGGCCGGCTCGCGGCGGTGCCGTGGCCCACCGACGGCCCGTTCCCGTACGCACTGTTCTACCGCAAGGACCTCACCGACGCCGCCGGCGTGCAGGCCCCGAAAAGCATCGAGGAACTGTACGAGTTCGGCAAGGCGATGACCGACCCTGCGAAGGGCGTCTGGGCGTTCGGCTCGGTGTTCAACATGGTGCAGATGTTCTACGGCGTACCCGGCGCGCAGGGCGGCTGGCGGCGTACCGACGGCGGTGGCCTGGAGTTCAAGTACGAGACCGAGGAGTACCGCGAGGCGCTGGAGTTCACCACCCGGCTGTTCGCCGAGGGCCTGGTGCACCCGGACATCGTCGAGAGCCGTGGCTCCGCCGACGCCAAGCAGCTGTTCAACAGCGGCCGGATGATCTGCTACGAGGACGGTGTCGGCGCCTGGCGCGGCATGTACTCCGAGCAGCGGCAGATCACCCCCACGTTCGACATGCGGCCGGTGCCGATCTTCCACGCCGACGGCCAGAGCGACCCGGTCGCCTGGGGCGAGGAGAAGCCGGTCTTCTACACGTTCGTCAAGAAGGGCCTGGGCAAGGAACGGGTCGAGGAGATCCTGCGGGTGCTGAACTGGTGCGCCGCCCCGTTCGGCACCGAGGAGTACCACCTGCGCCAGTACGGCGTCGCCGGCCAGCACCACACCACCGGCGCCGACGGCAGCCCGGAGCTGACCGAGCTGGGCCGCCAGGAGATCGCCGACCAGTACACCTTCCTGGTCGGACGGTACCCGGCGATCGTGCAGACCGCCGACGTCCCTGGCTTCGTCGAGGCGCTGCTCGCGTACTCCAACGAGACGGTCAAGTGGCTCGAACCCAACCAGTGGGCGGGGATCAAGCTGGAGCTGCCGGCCAACTACTCCCGCGTCGGCCAGCCGACCGAGGA
This sequence comes from Solwaraspora sp. WMMA2101, assembly GCF_049179175.1. NCBI lineage: Bacteria > Bacillati > Actinomycetota > Actinomycetes > Micromonosporales > Micromonosporaceae > Solwaraspora > Solwaraspora sp. WMMA2101. The sequence goes on from NZ_JBMHMA010000006.1 coordinate 5,988,863, forward strand.
CAAGATCCTCGACGTACTGCGGGGCCGGCGGCCGACCAGCGACCTCGAGCAGATCACCCAGGAGTGGCGCAGCGGCGGCGGTGACGAGGGGCGCGACTTCTTCCGCAAGGCGCTCGAAGACAATAATCGTTGACAATCCTCCCCGCCCTAACCGACGGGGATTCCCTGGGTCGCCCCAGGGGGTTCCTGCTTCGCCGACGACCGCCCCGTCCGAGAGGAGGACTCCCGGTGAGGTCTTACACCGCCTCCACAGGCAATCACGGAGAGCCCCTCCGCGAGGATGTTGCGGGCCGCGTTGACGTCCCGGTCGTGGGTCTGCCCGCATCGGCAGGTCCACGACCGGACGGTCAACGGCATCCGCTCGGCCAGTTCGCCGCAGGCGGAGCACAGCCGGGTCGACGGGAACCAGCGGTCGACTACCACCAGGTCCCGGCCGTACCAGTCGGCCTTGTAGGCCAGCATGGTGCGGAACTGCCGCCAGGCCGCGTCGGAGATGGCGCGGGCCAGACGGTGATTGGCCATCATGTTGCGGACGGTCAGGTCCTCGATCACGATCGTTTGGGTGTCACGAACGAGCCGAGTGGTGAGTTTGTGCAGGTGGTCGCGGCGGCGGTCGGCGATCCGGGCATGAATCCGGGCCACCTTCAGCCGTGCTCTGGCCCGGTTCGCCGAGCCTTTGACCTTACGGGCGAGGTTTCGCTGGGCGCGGGCCAGCCGATCGCGGTCGCGGCGTTCGTGCCTCGGGTTGGCGACCTTCTCCCCTGTGGAGAGAGTGAACAGGCTGTCGAGGCCGGCGTCGACCCCGACCGCGTCGGAGGAAGCCGGGGCCGGTTCGATCCGGTCGTCGCAGAGCAGGGAGACGAACCAGCGGCCCGCCGGGTCCTGCGACACCGTCACCGTCGACGGCGACACACCAGCGGGCAGGGGCCGGGACCACACAATGTCCAACGGTGCGGTCATCTTCGCCAGGGTCAGCCGGCCGTCCCGCCAGCGGAACGCGCTGGCGGTGTACTCCGCCGACCGCCGCGACCGCTTCCTCGACTTGAACGTCGGGTACCGGGCCCGTTTCGCCCAGAAGTTGGTGAACGCGGTCTGCAGGTGCCGCAGCGCCTGCTGCAACGGCACCGACGACACCTCGGCGAGGAACGCGAACTCGTCGGTCTTCTTCCACGACGTGAGCATCGCCGAGGTGGCGTGGTAGGTGACCCGTTCCCGGCGTTGAGTCCACGCCTGCGTGCGGGCGGCCAGGGCCTTGTTGTAGACCAGCCGGACACAGCCGAACGTCCGGGCGAGCTCGGTGGCCTGCTCCGGCGTGGGGTAGAAGCGGTACCTGAACGCCCGCTTCACGGTCCTGGACACAGTCCACAGTCTAGCGATTCGATCGGCGAGGCTTGGGGCGGCGGGTGGATGGACGCCGATCCGCCCCGGCAGCGGACCGGCGATCCCGGTCACGCTGCGCGGGAGTTCCGTTTCCTGCCCGGCCTGAAGACCGGAGTATCCACGGAAGGAATCCGATGACCTCGGTCGAGACGTCCGTGACCGCCGGCTCCGGTGACGACCGGAGCCGGCGGTCGCCGGACCAGCCCACCCCGGCCGGCGACCGTCGCTCCCGCCGTACCCCGAACAGCCGCCGCACCCGCCGACGGACGGTGCCGCTGCGGGCCCGGCTGCGCCGCGACTGGCCGCTGCTGGCGATGGCGGCCCCGGCCGCGCTGCTGCTCCTGGTCTTCCACTACCTGCCGACCCTCGGCAACGTCATCGCCTTCCAGGACTACAACCCCTGGGTCGGCGACAACGCCTTCGAGGCGTTCGTCTACAGCGAGTGGATCGGCTTCGGCAACTTCGAGACCCTGTTCCGGGACCCGGCGTTCTGGGACGCGGTGCGCAACACGCTGACCATCACCGCGTTCCAGTTGGTCTTCTTCTTCCCACTGCCGATCCTGCTGGCGATCCTGCTGCACAGCATCCTGTCGCGCCGCATCCGCGGCATCGTCCAGAGCGTCGTCTACCTGCCGCACTTCTTCAGCTGGGTGCTGGTGGTCACCTTCTTCATGCAGATGCTCGGCGGTGCCGGTCTGCTCGCCCAGCGGATGCGCGAGGCGGGCCTGCAGCCACTCAACATCATGAGCAACCCGGACACCTTCATCGTCCTGGTCACCGCCGAGTCGGTGTGGAAGGACGTCGGCTGGGGCGCGATCATCTTCCTCGCGGCGCTGAGCGCCATCGACCAGAACCTGTACGAGGCGGCGGCCGCCGACGGGGCCGGCCGCTGGCGTCGGCTGTGGCACATCACCCTGCCCGGCCTGCGGCCGGTCATCGTCCTGCTGCTGATCCTGCGGCTCGGTGACGCGCTCAGCGTCGGCTTCGAGCAGTTCATCCTGCAACGTGAGGCGGTCGGCCGGCAGGCCGCCGAGGTGCTCGACACCTACGTCTACTACCAGGCGATCATCCCGCAGCAGTGGGGGATGGGCGCGGCCGCCGGCCTGTTCAAGGGCGTCATCGGTCTGGTCCTGATCATCGCCGCGAACAAGTTCGCGCACCGCCTCGGCGAGCAGGGAGTGTATTCCAGGTGAGCATCGCCAACCAGTTGATCCGCGGCCGTCGGCCGGGACCCGACCCGGCCGGTACGCCGCCGGGGCGCCGCCGCCGGGGTGCCCCGGCCCGCCCGGTCTGGGAGGAACCGCCGAGCGTCGTCGGCCAGGGCGTCAAGGCTGTCGTGCTGACCGCCATGGTGCTGGCGGTGCTCTTTCCGATGTGGTCGGTCCTGGTGACCAGTCTCGCCTCCCGCGACACCATCAACGCCGCCGGCGGCATGGTGGTGGTGCCGCGCGAGATCGACCTGTCGGCGTACGTGAACATCTTCTCCGGCGGCCAGATCAGCCGGGCGGTCTGGGTCAGCACCCTGGTCACCGTCGTCGGCACGACCTTCAGCCTGGTGCTGACCGTGCTGGCGGCGTACGGGATGTCCCGCCGTGACTCCCTCGCGCACCGCCCGCTGCTGTTCCTGTTCCTCCTGACCTTCCTCATCTATCCCGGCATGGTGCCGAGTTACCTGGTGGTGACCGGTCTGGGGCTCAAGAACAGCCTCTGGGCGCTGATCCTGCCGACCGCCATCAGCGTGTTCAACCTGGTCGTCATCCGGGCGTTCTTCATGAACGTGCCGGGAGAGCTGATCGACGCGGCCCGCATCGACGGAGCCGGCGAGTTCCGCATCCTCTGGCAGATCATGCTGCCGCTGTCGAGGGCGGTGATCGCGGTGGTCGGCCTGTTCTACGCCGTCGGCTACTGGAACGCCTACTTCAACGCGGTGCTCTACATCGACGACAACGACAAGTGGCCGATCCAGCGGGTGCTGCAGAGCTACATCCTGGCCGGGCAGTCGCCCTCGGTGACCGGTGCGCCGGTGAACATCCCCGGGGTCAGCGCCTACCCGCCAACCCTGGCGGTCAAGATGGCGGTGGTGGTGATCACCGTACTGCCGGCGATCATCATCTTCCCGTTCGTGCAGCGGCACTTCACCAAGGGTGTCATCACCGGTGCCGTCAAAGGCTGACCGTCACCCCGCCCACCCCCTTCATGATCCCGACGATCTTGCAGTTATCGATGGACAACTCGGACAAATCCTCGCGATGAGCGCAAGATCGTCGGGATCATGGGGGTTGGCGTCGGGATCATGGGGGTCGGGGTCGGCGTCGGTCTCAGTCGGTGACGCCGTCGAGCACGATGGTGGTGGGTGCGTCGGTGCCGGCGACCGCGACGACCTCCACCCGGCGTACCGCCAACGGTCCGTCCACCGTGACCCGCAGCGTGTCGTCGTCGCGGACCGCCCGCACCGTCGTGTCGCCGTCGACGTCGCTGACCACCGTCTCGGCGTCGACGCCGCCCCAGCTGACCAGCGTCACGTCGGTGAACGGGCCGTCTCCGACCACGTCACCGACCTCGGTGGTGGCGATCAGCGCGCCTCGGCGCACGTACAGCGGAATCCGCTCCCGGGGCACCCGCACCGCCAGGTACCGCCCACCGGAGTGGGTCTCACCGGTCCAGTAGTCGACCCACTCGCCGGCCGGCAGGTACACCTGCCGCTGGCCGTCCGGGTTGATCATCGGGGCGACCAGCAGGTCGGTGCCGAGCCGGTACTCCAACTCGGCCCCCCACGCGGCCGGGTCGGCCGGCGTGTCGACCAGCAGGGCCCGCAGCATCGGCGCGCCGGTGCGCGACGCCGCGACCGCCGCCGAGTAGAGGTAGGGCATCAACCGGTACCGCAGCCGGATCGCCTCGACCGCCTCGTGCGCGGCGTCGTCGGGGAAGTCCCACGGCAGCCGGCTGGTGGTGCCGTGGAAGCGCACCAGCGGCGACAGCGCACCGAACTGCGCCCACCGTACGTACAGGTCCGGGGTCGGGGTGCCGTGGAAGCCGCCGGCGTCGTGGCTCCAGAACGGTACGCCGGACAACCCGTGCGACAACCCGCCGCGCAGCGTGCTGGCCATCCCCGGGTACGTGGCGTTGACGTCGCCGCTCCACTGCGCCGGGTGCCGTTGCCCGCCGAGGAACGACGAACGCGCCCAGACCATGCCGTGCCCGGCGACCTCCCGGGTGACCGCCGCGACCGCGTCGTTGAACAGCAGGGTGTAGACGTTGTGCAGCTCGACGCCGGTCATCCCGTTGTGCGCCAACGCGTCGGCCGGCACCCCTTCGGCGAAGTCGGTCTTGAACACCATCGCGCCCTGGCGCAGCAGGTCACGCAGCAGCCCGGTGAACCACTCGGTGGCCGCCGGGTTGGTGAAGTCCACGATCCCGCAGACCGGGTAGGAGCCGTGCCAGACGTCGGCGATGTAGGTCGACCCGTCGGCGCGGCGCAGGAAGTAGCCGGCCACGTCGGCCTGCGCGAAGACCGGGCTGCCGGTCATGATGTACGGGTTCATCCAGAGGCTGACCTTGAACCCCTGCTCGGCGAGGGTGGCCAGCATGCTGGCCGGGTCCGGGAAGTTCGTCGCGTCCCAGGCCAGGTCGGACCAGGCGCCGTCGGCCTGCCAGTAGCAGTCCAGGTGCAGCACGTCGCAGGGAATGCCGTCGGCGCGGATCCGACGGGCCCGCTCCAGGACCAGCTCCTGGGTGTCCACGTAGAACCCGGAGGAGATCCAGGTGCCGAACGCCCACTTGGGTGGCAGCACCGGTCGGCCGGTCAGCCCGTCGTAGCGGTCCAGGATCTGCGCGGGGGTGGGGCCGGCGATCACGTAGTAGTCGATCAGGTCGTCCGGCACCAGGATCTGTACGCAGCTGTGCGTCGACGCGCAGATGTCGAACTCGACCGGCATCCCGCTGTCGACCAGCACGCCGTAGCCCCGGTCGGACAGGTAGAGCGGAATGTTCTTGTGCGAGCGGTCCGACTCCGCGCCGAAGGCGTCGAAGTTCCACATCAGCGCCCGCTGGCCGCGCTTGTCCAGCCGGGTGAACTTCTCGCCGAGTCCGACGAAGCGTTCGTCGCCGGGGGCGTCGAAGCATTCGTGGTACGCCGCGACGGCCCCGTCCACCAGGGACCGCCCGAACGGCAGGGTACGCAACCGGCCGCTGATGTCGCGCTCGCCCCGGTTCTGGTTCAGCAGCACCCGGCCCTGCGGGTCGAGGAACCGCAGGTGCCAGGGGTCGAGCCGGATCTCGGCGACGACCGCGCCGGCGTCGACGCGGACCATGTCGTCGCTGGCGGTGATCGTCGCCGGGTGCGGTCGGGCGTCGACCAGTGGGATCGCCCGGGCGGAGCGGCTGCGGGCGTCGGGAGTGGCGCTGAGCCGGACCCGGACCACCCCGTCGCCGGCGGCGCTGACGGAGACCGTCACCGAGTCGCCGTCGGCGGTGGCGCCCTTGAAGGTGACCCCGCAGCCGTCGGTGCCGACCACCTCGGCGCGTACCAGCGCGGACAGGCCCTGCTCGCCGGGTGCGCGGACCGGCAGGTCGGGCGGGTCGGCGACGAAGGTCTCGTGGGGGACCAGAGGTGGACGGTACGGCATGCGGTCTCCTTTTCCGGCACCCGAGGGCGCTGCGAGCGCGCGACGCTCCCTGATGGAGCGGCCGGCAGCTGCGGCGGCTAAATTAGTTTCTTTGGTAACCCAACAAACTGTCAACGCCGGAGGGAGCGCCGATGCGCTGGCCGAATGGACTCGACGGACTCTGCTACGGCGGGGACTACAACCCGGAGCAGTGGCCGGAGTCCACCTGGGTCGAGGACGTGTCGCTGATGCGCAAGGCCCAGGTCAACCTGGTGACCGTCGGCGTGTTCGCCTGGTCCCGGCTGGAGCCACAGCCTGGCCGGTACGTCGTGGACTGGCTGGACCGGGTGCTGGACCTGCTGCACGACGGCGGCGTCAAGGTCGTGCTGGCCACCCCCACCGCCGCGCCGCCACCCTGGTTCTCCCTGGCCCACCCCGACGCGCTGCCGGTCACCGCCGAGGGCGTACGGCTGCACCACGGCAGCCGCGACACCTACTGCGCGGCGGCCCCGGCGTACCGGGACGCGGCCCGCGCCGTCGCGACGATGCTCGCCGAGCGCTACCGCGACCACCCGGCGTTGGCGATGTGGCACGTGCACAACGAGTACGGCACCATCTGCCACTGCCCGCACGCCGCCGCGGCGTTCCGGCGCTGGCTGCGGGAGCGCTACGGCGACCTCGACGGCCTCAACCAGGCGTGGACCGGCTCGTTCTGGAGCCAGAGCTACTCCGACTGGGCGCAGGTCGACGTACCCCGCGCCACCCAGTACCTGGCCAACCCCACCCAGGTGCTGGACTTCCGACGGTTCTGGTCCGACGAACTGCTCGCCGCCTACGTCGAGCAGCGTGACGTGCTGCGCCGGGCCACCCCGGACGTGCCGGTGACCACCAACTACGTCCTGGCCGACTGGGTGCCGGTGGACCACGCCCGATGGTCGAGCGAGGTCGACCTGGTCGCCATCGACCACTACCCGGGCGAGACCGACGGGCGCGCCGAGGAGCAGACCGCGTTCGCCGCCGACCTGGCCCGGTCCTGGGCCGGCCGCCGGCCGTGGCTGCTGATGGAGAGCGCCCCGAACCTGATCTACCGGTACGCCGAGGGCGTCTACGCCGGCAAGGAACCGGACCGGATGCTGCGGCACAGTCTCGCCCACGTCGCCCGGGGTTCCCGGGGCGCGATGTTCTTCCAGTGGCGGGCCCCGCGCGGCGGCGCGGAGGTGTTCCACTCGGCGATGGTCCCGCACGCCGGTGCCGACAGCCGGACCTTCCAGGCGACGACCCGCCTCGGCGAACTGCTGACCGGGCTGGCCGAGACCGACGCCGGCACCGTGGCGGCCCACGCCGCGATCAGCTGGGACGCCGCCAGCGGGTGGGCACTGCAGCATCCCGGCATGCCGTCGCGGCACATCTCGTACGCCGACGAGGTGGCCGCCGCGTACCGGGCCCTGTGGCGGTGCGGCGTCACCACCGACGTGGTCTGCCCGACGGCGGCCACCTTCGATCTGACCGGCTACCGGATGCTGGTGCTGCCCGCCCTGTACCTGATGAGCGACGCCGTCGCCGATGCCGTCGCCGCATGGGTGCACGACGGTGGACATCTGGTGGTGAGCTACCTGTCCGGGGTGGCCGATCCGGCGGCCCAGGTGCGCCTCGGCGGCTACCCCGGGGCGCTGCGTGACCTGCTCGGCGTACGGGCCGAACAGTTCCTGCCGTTGGAGCCTGCGGCGACGGTACGGCTGACCGGCGGACGGACCGGTCGGCTCTGGCAGGAACGGCTCACCGCGCCCGACGCCGACCCGGTGCTGCGCTACGCCGCCGGGGTGCTGGCCGGCCAGCCGGCGGTCACCCGCCGCCGGGTCGGTGCCGGGACGGCGTGGTACCTGTCCACCCGGTTGGACGACGACGGCTACCGCGACCTGCTCGCGGTGATCGCCGCCGAGGCGGGCGTGCTGCCGGTGCTGCCGGGCGCGCCGGCCGGGGTCGAAGCTGTCCGCAAGGTGGCCGGCGACGATCGCTGGCTGTTCGTGTTCAACCACGGCACCACTCCGGTCGAGGTCGACGTCTGGGGCGAGGACCTGGTCAGCGCGAGGGTGGTCAGCGGGGCGGTGCGCATCGCCGAAGGAGGGGTGATGGTGCTGCGGGAACAGCCGCCGCGACGTCGCCGACGCCGCGCGCACTGAACCGTTTCACAATGGTGGTCCGCTGTTCGGACCAGGTCATTGATCGAAGGAAAGCGATTGCCCTACGATGGCCGCACGGGAGCCGACCCTTCTCGACCGTCGCACCGGTCGACCCTGATCCAGCACGCGCCACCGGCGTACCCCGGCCGGGCAGCCGGGCCGTCCGTCAGACGGTGGCGCCCGTCCGCTCCCGGAGACCTCCATGCGTCGTGCCCGTCCGCCATCCCTGTCCCCTCCTGCCCGTGGATCATCGTCGAGCCGGTCGCTGTCGGCGGTGCTGACCGTGGCCGCGCTCACCGCCGGTGCCGGTGTCGCGACCACGGTCGTCGCCAGCTCGGCGGCTGCTGCCGCCGGCTGCGCCGTCGACTACCGGATCACCAGCCAGTGGCCGGGCGGCTTCGGCGCCAGCGTCGCCGTCACCAACCTCGGTGATCCGCTCACCTCCTGGCGGCTGACCTGGAGCTTCGGCGCCGGGCAGACCATCACCCAGGCATGGAACGCCACGGTCGTCGCCAACGGTGCCCAGATCACCGCGGACAACGTCAGCTACAACGGCAACCTGGCCACCAACGCCCGTACCGAATTCGGTTTCAACGGCTCCTGGACCACCAGCAATCCGGTCCCGACGGCGTTCGCACTCAACGGAACCGCCTGCACCGGCGGCGTCGCCCCGACCACCGGCGTCCCGCCGACGACCGTCCCGCCGACCACGGCACCCCCGACCACGGCACCGCCGCCCACCACGGCACCCCCGACCACCGCGCCACCGCCGACGACCCCGCCGCCGGTGCCGGGCCCGGGAGCCAAGCAGATGGAACGGCTCGACCGGGGCGTGATCAGCGTCCGGTCCGGCTCCGGCAACCTGGTCTCCTGGCGGCTGCTGGGCACCGAGCCGGCCAACCTCGGCTTCCACGTCTACCGGGGCGGCACCCGGATCACCTCGTCGCCGGTGACCGGCTCGACCAACCACTACGACCCCGGTGCCGCGTCGAACGCCAGCTACACGGTGCGCGCGGTGGTCGACGGCACCGAACAGGCCCCGTCGCCGGCCTCGCTGACCTTCGCCAACGGCTACCTCGACGTGCCGCTGCAGGTGCCACCGGGTGGTACCACGCCGTCGGGGGAATGGTACAGCTACTCGGCCAACGACGCCAGCGTCGGCGACCTCGACGGTGACGGGCAGTACGAGATCGTGCTCAAGTGGGATCCGTCCAACGCCAAGGACAACTCCCAGTCCGGCTACACCGGCAACGTCTACGTCGACGCGTACGAACTGACCGGCACCCGGCTGTGGCGCGTCGACCTGGGCCGCAACATCCGGGCCGGTGCCCACTACACCCAGTTCCAGGTCTACGACTACGACGGCGACGGCCGGGCCGAGGTGGCGATGAAGACCGCCGACGGCACCCGCGACGGCCGGGGCACGGTGATCGGCTCGGCCAGCGCCGACTACCGCAACTCGTCGGGCTACGTACTGTCCGGGCCGGAGTTCCTGACCATGTTCAACGGTCAGACCGGCGCGGCGATGTCCACCGTCAACTACGTACCGGCCCGGGGCACCGTGTCGTCGTGGGGCGACTCGTACGGCAACCGGGTGGACCGCTTCCTCGCCGGTACGGCGTACCTGGACGGCCAGCGCCCGTCGTTGATCATGTCGCGGGGCTACTACACCCGGACCGTCGTCGTCGCGTGGGACTTCCGTAACGGCAGCCTCACCCAGCGGTGGGTGTTCGACTCCAACACCTCCGGCAACGGCGGGTACGCCGGGCAGGGCAACCACTCGCTGTCCATCGCCGACGTCGACCGCGACGGCCGCGACGAAATCGTCTTCGGTGGTGCCACCATCGACGACAACGGTCGCGGCCTGTGGAACACCAGCCTCAACCACGGCGACGCCGGCCACGTCGGTGACCTCGACCCGGGCCGGGCCGGGCTGGAGTACTTCAAGGTCCAGGAGGACGGGGCGAAGCCGTCGTCGGCGCTGATCGACGCGCGTACCGGGCAGATCATCTGGCAGACCGCCACCGGCGGCGACAACGGTCGGGGCGTGTCGGCGGACATCTGGGCCGGTAGCGCCGGCGCCGAGTCCTGGTCGTCGGCGGTCAGCGAACTGCGGTCGCCGTCCGGTGCCAACGTCGGGCGCAAGCCGTCGTCGGCCAACTTCGTGATCTGGTGGGACGGCGACCCGGTCCGCGAGCTGCTGGACCAGACCCGGATCGACAAGTACGGCACCTCCGGCGACACCCGGCTGCTCACCGGTGCCGACGTGGCGTCGAACAACGGCACCAAGGCCACCCCGGCGCTGTCGGCGGACCTGTTCGGCGACTGGCGGGAAGAGGTGATCTGGCGGACGTCCGACTCCCGGGCGCTGCGGATCTACGCCACGCCGCACACCACCGACCGCCGCGTGCACACCTTGATGCACGACCCGCAGTACCGGGTCGCGGTCGCCTGGCAGAACACCGCCTACAACCAGCCGCCGCACCCGTCGTTCTTCATCGGCAACAACATGGCGACGCCGCCGGTGCCGAACGTCTACCTGCCGTGACCGGGTAGCGAGGGAACGGGAAGCGAGATGCGCCGCAGGGGGGACCGGAACCCGGACCCCCCTGCGGCGGACGCGACGACATCCACCCCACGCGTGATCTCGTGCGTCGAACCATCACCTGACTCAAAGAGTGCCAGGCGACCATCGCGCGGCGGTGACCAGCTGATGAAACTCCTGTTTCCAGCTATTGATCATCATTGTCGGCGTCGCGGTGCCCTGCGGCACCGACGCCCGTCCGCCCGACCGCCGCCATGACCAGCTCGAAGGAGCGCACCCGGTCGGCGATGTCGTAGACCAGGGTGGTCAGCATCAGCTCGTCCGCTCCGGTGCGCCCGCGCAGCTCGGTCAACGCCCGGGCGACGGTGTCCGGCGAACCGATCGCCTGACCGTCGCGGCGCTGCCGGACGAACTCACGCTCATGTTCGGTGTACGGGTAGGCGGCGGCCTCCGCCGGGCTGGCCAGCGGCTCCGGCCGGCCGGAGCGCAGCCGCAGGAACGACAGCCCGGCCGGGCCGGACAACCACTCGGCCTGCTCGTCGGTGTCGGCGCAGACCACGTTGACCGCGACCATCGCGTACGGCCGGTCCAACCACTGCGACGGGCGGAAATGCTGCCGGTACAGCGCCAGCGCCGCCAAGGTGTTGGCCGGGCTGAAATGGTGGGCGAAGGAGAACGGTAGACCGAGGGTGCCGGCCAGTTGGGCGCTGAAGCCGCTGGAGCCGAGCAGCCAGATCGCCGGCATCTGCCCCGCGCCCGGCGTGGCGGTGATCGGGCCGGGATCGCCCCGGAAGTAGCCGATCAGGGCGGCCAGCTCTTGCGGGAACGCCTCGGCGTTGAGCCCGGCCATCGTCCGCCGCAGCGCCAGGGCGGTGGCCTGGTCGGTGCCGGGTGCCCGGCCGATGCCCAGGTCGACGCGGCCAGGGTGCAGCGCCTCCAGGGTGCCGAACTGCTCGGCGACCACCAACGGTGGATGGTTGGGCAGCATCACCCCACCGGAGCCGACCCGGATCGTCGAGGTGGCGGCGGCCAGGTGGGCGAGCAGCACAGGTGGCGCGGCACTGGCGATGGCCGGCATGTTGTGGTGTTCAGCGACCCAGAACCGGCGGTAGCCGAGCTGTTCGACCCGGCGGGCCAGCTCGGTGGTGTGCCGCAGGGCTTCGCCGGCGGTGCCGCCGGCGGCGACCGGGGCCAGGTCGAGGACGGAGAGCGGTACGTCGATCACACTCCAGCCCAACCCGGCACCCGGCCGCGATCTTCCCGTACGCCCTGGTCAGTTGCGCCAGGTGTCGGTGAGAGTGACCGCCCCACCGGCGGGCGCGGTGGCGCTGCGGTTGGCTCCGCTCTCCCAGGTGACGGTGCCGTCCGGGTTCTTGCGCAGATACTTGTACGCGAACGTGGTGCCGGCCGGCAGGCTGACCGTGCCCTGCCAGACCGGGTAGCTGGCCGCCGACAGCGGCACCGCCCGCGCCGGGTCCCAGCCGCCGAGCGCGCTGAGGTCACCGACGACGAAGATGTTCTGCCCCCAGCTGGTGGTGGCGGTCACCGCGAACGCGGCCGTGCTGGTGCCGTTCGGCGGTGGCGTGCTGGTCGGGCTGCCGGTCGGGGTCGGGCTGCCGGTCGGGGTCGGGGTCGGCCCGGTGCCCGGCCCGGCCGGGGCGCCGACGTGGATCGCGAGCGCGTCGTTGGCCGGCACGCTGGCGGTGAACCGGCCGGCGGCGTCGACCGTCACGGTCGGCCCGGTGCAGCCGCCACCCGGGGTGGGGTCGCCGTGCTGCACGTCGCAGTAGGTGCCGGCCGGCATCGACGTCTGGAAGGTCCGGGTCAGCGTCGAGCCTTCCTTGTTGATCGCCACGTAGGCGCGGTTGCCCCGGCCGAAGGCGATCTGGTTGTTGCCGTTGTCCCACCAGTTGACGACACCGGTGCCGTGCGCGGCGGTGCGGAAGGCGACCATGTTGGCGATCTGCCGCCACTTGTGCTGGCAGCGCCAACCGTCGGCGTAGCAGGCGGTGACGGTGCCGCCGTTGGGCGGGCCGGCGTCGAAGTCGCTGAATTCGTAGCCGGAGTGCACGTGCGGCGACCCGTACGTCCAGGCCAGGGTGAAGACGCTGGCCAGGGTGTACGTGGAGCCGTCGCGGTAGCTGAGGGTGTCACCGCCGCGTTCGGTGTCGTGGTTGTCGACGAAGACGCCGGCCTGACCACTGGGCAGGTAACCCCAGGTGGGGCCGATGTCGCGCAGGTAGGCGAGGCGTTCGTTGAGGAAGATTCGGCGCAGGTCCCGGGCGTACCGGAATTCCTGCACGTCACCGCTGCCGAGGTACTCCTCGGGCTGCACCGCCTCACCCGCGCCGTGGATGACCTCCTGGACCCAGTAGGCGTTCGGGTCGCTCATCTTCGACCGGATGGCGGCCAGGTCGGCCGCTGCGATGTGCTTGGCGGCGTCGATGCGGAAGCCGTCCACGCCGAGAGAGAGCAGGTCCGACAGGTACGCGGCGATCCGGCCACGCACGTAGTCACTGCCGGTGTTCAGGTCGGACAGGCCGACGAGTTCGCACTCCTGCACGTCGTAGCGGTTGCGGTAGTCGGCGATTCGGCTGCGGCAGGAGTGGAAGTCCTGTTCCTGGTAGATGCCGGGGTAGGTGTACTTGCCGTACGCCGTACCGCCGGTGCCGGTGCCCGATCCGGCGCTCATGTGGTTGACGACGGCGTCGACGATCACCTTGACCCCGGCGGCGTGGCAGGTGTCCACCATCGACCTGAACGCGGCCCGGTCGCCGAGCCGACCGGCGATCGTGTAGCTGACCGGCTGGTACGCGGTCCACCACTGGCCGCCCTGGATGTGCTCCTGCGGCGGGGAGACCTGAACGTAGCCGTAGCCGAGTGGGCCGAGGGTGTCGCGGCACTCGCGGGCGATCGAGTCGAAGCGCCAGGAGAACAGCACCGCCGTGACGTCCCGGTCGCCCTGCGGGGCGGCGTCGGCGGTGGTGGTCCGGGTGGCGGCGCCGGCGGTGACGACGGCGGTGCTCACCAGCAGGGTGAGCGCGGCGAGTCCGACGAGTAGCCGTCGTCGGCGGGTGGTGTCGGTGGGCACGGGTTTCCTCCAGGCGGTGATGGTCCGCAAGCCCTTACTTCCATTGCTGCAAGAAGTCTGTAACTTGCTGGAAACTCTTGCAGGCCAACGTAGAGATAGATGAACGCCACGTCAAGAGTTCGGATAGCCTCTGCGGGCGGGCGAGCGGCAGCTGACGCCGTTGCCGACGCCGTCGCCGAGCGGAGGAGTCAGGCTGATGCGGATCGTCGATGCCCGGGTGATCGTGACCTGCCCGGGACGTAACTTCGTCACGTTGAAGATCGTCACCGACGACGGGGTGACCGGCGTCGGCGACGCCACCCTCAACGGCCGCGAACTGGCCGTCGCCAGCTACCTGCGCGACCACGTGGTGCCGACCCTGATCGGGCGCGACGCGGCCCGCATCGAGGACACCTGGCAGTACCTGTACCGGGGGGCGTACTGGCGGCGCGGTCCGGTCACGATGAGCGCGATTGCTGCCGTCGACACCGCACTGTGGGACATCAAGGGCAAGGTCGCCGGACTACCGGTCTACCAGTTGCTCGGCGGCCGCTGCCGCGACGGCGTCACCGTCTACGGCCACGCCAATGCCGAAACCGTCCCGGAGGTGCTCGCCGAGGTGGCCCGCTACGTCGACCTCGGCTACCGGGCCGTCCGGGTGCAGACCGCCGTACCCGGCCTGCCAGCGACGTACGGGGTCGGCAAGGACCGGATGTTCTACGAGCCCGCCGACGCGGCGATCCCCACCGAGACCACCTGGTCCACCGAACGCTACCTGGTGCACACCCCGCAGGTCTTCGCGGCGGTCCGCGACGAGTTCGGCCCGCACCTGAAACTGCTGCACGACGTCCACCACCGACTGACCCCGATCGAGGCCGCCCGCCTCGGTAAGGACCTGGAGCCGTACCGGCTGACCTGGCTGGAGGACCCGGTCCCCGCCGAGTTGCAGGAGGGCTTCCGGCTGATCCGTCAGCACACCACCACCCCGATCGCGGTCGGCGAGGTCTTCAACTCCATCTTCGACTGCCAGCAGCTGATCAAAGAACAGCTCATCGACTATGTACGGACCACGGTGGTGCGTGCCGGCGGGATCAGCCACCTGCGGCGGATCTTCGACCTGGCCGCGCTGCACCACGTCCGCAGCGGTTCGCACGGCGCCACCGACCTGTCGCCGGTCTGCATGTCCGCCGCGCTGCACGTCGACCTGAGCATCCCCAACTTCGGCCTGCAGGAGTACATGCGGCACACCGAGGCCACCGACGAGGTCTTCCCGCACTCGTACCACTACGCCGACGGCTACCTGCACCCCGGCGAGGAACCCGGGCTCGGCGTCGACATCGACGAGGAGGCGGCTGCGCGCTACCCGTACGCGCCGGCGTCGCTGCCGGTCAACCGCCTCACCGACGGGTCGATGCACAACTGGTGACGCCGCGCGCGACTGCCACAGACGGCGGCCGGTGGCCACGTCGAGCCCGATCACCCCAGGGGACCACCTGTCCCGCCCAGGTGTCGATGTGCCCTCGCCGTCCACCATCGAGGTGAGGCCTGTCCACGTCAATCCTGCCTCGTGACGTGGAGAGGCCTCACCTCGATGCGGTGTCGATGGACATGGTCAGCCGACGCGCAGTGCTGCGGCCATCGGCGGTTGGCCGACCGGGTCGCCGGAGCGGCGCATCGCCCACAACGGCGGCCCGCCCGCCGGCAGGTGCGCGACCCGTACGACGCGGTAGCCGTGGTGTTCGTAGAACGCCCGCTGCCGTACGCTGCTCGCCTCGACCACCGCCGGCATCCCGATCCGGTCGAGCCGGGCATGATGCGCGGCCAGCAGCGTCGACCCGATCCCTTGGCGTCTCAGCCAGGGTGCCGCCGCCAGGAACGCCAGGTGGTGGTGCGGGCCGGTCGGTTCGAGGCGGCCGGCGGTGAACGTGTAGTGCGCGTACGGTCCGTGCCGGTCACCGCAGGACCGCAACCGGCGCCGCTGATGCTCCGCACCCAGCAGCCGGTCCGCCGGGTGCGGATACCAGATCGCCACCCCGTCGCAGTGCCCGACCACATCGACGATCCCGTGCCGTACGCCGAACTCCAGCTCGGCGGTGAAGAACTGGTGCATCGTCAGATACCGCAGCGCGTGATCATTGATCAGCCACGCCACCACCGGATCCACCACACACGCCTGCGCCAACAACTCCCCCAACGGCTCCACATCGGCGGCCGTCGCGGCCCGTACGGTCAGCACGGCCGCCACGTCCACACCAGGAACCGGTCGAACAACTCCGCCGCCGTCACGTCGGGCAGGTCGAACGCCGCCTCGGTCATCCGCTCCACCGCGTACGTCGCCAACGCGACCGGCCCGAACACCCCCGCCAACTCGACCCGCGCCACCGCACACGGCCACGCCTCGCCGCAGCCGGCACACGACCACGACGGCCGCACCGCCACATGACCACCACCGCTGCTGTCGGCCGCCGGCTCCACACCGGTCACATCGCGGTACGCCGTACCGCCGACCGGGCCGACCCGAGGTCGCCCGTCGTGGCGGACGACCAGCACCCCACCACCGGCGGCGGCCAGGTCCCGCAACTGCTCTTTCACCGCGACCACCGCCGGCTCATCCGAGCACCACGTATCGACCCACGAAGCAGGCGTTTCCAAGGTCCAGCTGAAGCTTGTTCGTCGATTGCGTCGCTACTTCGCACAGTCAAGATCCTTTTGTATAGGCAACTTGTCGACACATCCACCCTGGACTCGGAATCCTGGTTGGCGGAACATGTCTGGTGACCCCGTGTGCGGCGGGACGCCGATGCCGCCAACGCATTGGTCATCACGAGGGAAGCCGAGGGAAGTGAAGGGCTTGTGAGCGGTAGCGAGTATCTGATATCGGAGCTACGTCGAGTGCGTGAGTCGATGGGCCTTACCCAGGAGTCGTGGGGCGAGCGGGTCCACTTCTCCGCAAAGCACGTCGGCTCGATCGAACGCGGCGAGCGACCTGCCCTGCCCAACTACCTGGGCATGGTGGACAAGGTGTTCGGCACCACGTTCATGAAGTTCTACCGAGAGTTCGTTGTCGGTGAACAGGACCCGGTCTGGTTTCGCGAGTTTGTGGACTATGAAGCTCGCGCCAGCATGATTCGGCTGTTCCAACCACTCGTGGTGCCGGGCCTGCTGCAGACGGAAGCGTACGCCCGAGCGTTGCTCGCCTCGTACGATGTCGTCGGTCCTCAACAGGATGCGGCTATCGCTACCCGGCTGGGCCGCCAGGAGATTCTCAACCGGGAGCCGGAGCCATGCCGCTTGGTGGCAGTGCTTGACGAGAACGTCCTGCACCGGGAGGTCGGCGATGCCGATGTGATGCGGGAGCAGCTGAACGCGCTTGCTGTGGCTGCGACCCGACCAAACGTGATCATCCATGTGGTGCCGACCGCCACCGGGGCCTACCCTGGTCTCGACGGCCCGTTCGCTATCGCCACTGTGGAAGCGAGAGGGGTCGGATACGCGGAGGGTCGGCTGGGAGGCAAGGTAGTCGAGTCACCAGACGACGTCGCGGAGCTTGATCGGGACTGGGAGTGCATCCGCGCGCATACTCATTCGAGCCGGCAAACCAGGGAACTAATCGTGAGGATGGCCGAGAAGTGGACATGAGCGGTGCCAACTGGCACAAGTCAACCCGATCCGACACCACGGCTTGCCTAGAGGTGGCGGACAACATCCCAGGCCGGGTGTACGTGCGGGACACGAAGGACCGCGATGGCGGCACCCTTGCCTTCACGCCGGCCGTCTGGCGGTCGTTCATCACCAACGTACCCACCAAACACTGAGCCAGCTGCAATAGGTGATCGGTTGTAGGTCTAAGGGAGTCCCGCCCATCGGTGACGGGCCGGGTGGGGCTCCCACCTAGGACACGCCATGTCCGGCGGTGAGTGGTGGTCAGGCCGGCACCGGCAGCGGGGGGAGCGGGCTGTGCAGGATCAGGCAGATCGTCCGTAGCAACTCGACCTCCGGCACGGTCATCACCCCGTCGTGGCCGATCACCGCGACCGCCGCCGCCACCAGCCGGGACTTCTCCGCCGGGCGCAGCTCGTCGAGGACCGGCCAGACCGATTCCAGCTCCAGTACGCCGCCCGCAGGCGGGGTGAACCGGGCGGATGCCTGGGGCAGGGCGTGCGCGGCACCGGCGGCGAAGGCCTGCTGCGCGGCGGCCGGATCCGGGTGCCCGGCCTGGGCGAGCACGCTGAGCAGCGTCTGCACGGCCGGTTGGCTGGCGCGCAGCGTACGGCGTCCGTGGCCCGACCGCGACGATGGCCGCAGCGATTCGCGCAGCTCGTCGCCGACGAGCCGGGACAGGCAGTATTCGAAGACGCTGATCCGCCCGTCGGCCCGGATCAGGGTGGCCATCGCGTCGGCGAGCGCGTCGCGGTCGGCCGGTGACCGCTGCGCCAGCGCGGGAAAGGCGATCTCCGCCAGCGGCAGCCGCAGCATCGGGTGCAGGCCGGCGGTGCGCGCACCGGCCTGCCAGGCGGCGTCGGCGAGCGCGGCGCCGTACCGCGCGGCGACGGCGGCGTGCTGGCCGGTGCGGACCTGCGGGTCGGCCGACATCAGCAGGCCGAGGATCAACGGCCCCACCGTGTCCGGGTGGCGGGCCTGCTCAGCCAGCTCCGGCGGGATCCGGGCGAGCAGGTCGGCGGCGTGCTGGTAGGCGCTCGCCGGCGGTGCGCCGATCCGGTCGACCACCTGGGCCGGGTCCATCGGCACCCGGGCGTCGTCGGCGGGCAACGCGGCACCGGCGGGGCCGTCGGGTGTGCCGCCGGGGCCGTTGGGTGCACCGCCGGGGGTGCCGTTGAGTGTGCCGCCGGTCAGCCCGAGCGCCCGGTCCTCGGCCAGCCCGGACGGCGGTGCGGCGGCCCAGCGCCGCGCCAACGCCGACAACTCGGCCGGGTCGAAGCTCGGCTCCAACGCCCGGATCCGGTCGACGATCGGCGGGTGGGTGGCGAACAGCGCCGACATCCGGGATCCGGAGCCGAAGAGCATGTGGCCGACCTCTTCGGACTTCGGGCTGGCCAGCGCCGACCCGGACGGCAGCCCGCCGATCTTCTTCAGCGCGCCGGCGAGCCCGGCGGTCTGCCGGGTGAACTGCACCGCCGAGGCGTCGGCGAGATACTCGCGCTGCCGCGACACCGACGCCTTGATCAGCCGGCCGACCAGCACACCGACGTACCCGGCGGCGACCATGGCGAGCCCGAGCAGCGGCAGCGGGTTGCCGCCCTTGTTGTCGCCGCGGGAGCGGCCGCCGCTGACGAATCCGGTGCGTAGCAGCCCGCGCCCGATCACCGCCAGGAACAGGATGCCGAACAGCAGCCCCATCAACCGGATGTTCAGCCGCATGTCGCCGTTGACCACGTGGCTGAACTCGTGGGCGATGACGCCCTGCAGTTCGTCGCGGTTGAGCCGTTCCAGGGTGCCCCGGGTGACCGCGATGGCCGCGTCGGAGGTCGACCAGCCGGCGGCGAACGCGTTGATCCCCTCCTCACGCGGCAGCAGGTAGATCTCCGGCACCGGCACGCTCGACGCGATGGCGATCTCCTCCACCACGTTGCGCAGGCGGCGCAGCTGCGGATCGGTGGTGTCCGGTGGCACCGGCACGCCGCCGAGTTCCCGGGCGACCCGCCCGCCGCCGCCGCGCAGCGTGACGGTGCGCACCAGCGCCGCCAGGCCGATCACCGCGACGGTCGCCAGGCTGGTCACGACCAGCAGGCCGGCGAGCTGGGCCGGTGGCATCGACGCGGCGTCGAAGACGAGCACCGCGGCCAGGTCGACCACGGCGACGATGCCCACCACAGCGACGATGAACAGTGCGACCAGCCGGGCGGAGACCCGGCGGACCTGGCGTTGGCGTTCGAAGAAGTTCATCCGGTCAGAAGTTCACCTGGGGAGCCTGCCGCTGCTGCGGGTCGTCGACCTCGAACAGGGCGGCCGGGCCGAAGGAGAACATGTTCGCCACGATGCTGCCGGGGAAGCGTTCCCGCTTGTTGTTGTACGTCATGACCGCGTCGTTGTACGCCTGCCGGGCGAAGGCGACCCGGTTCTCCGTGGAGGTCAGCTCCTCGGTCAACTGCATCATGTTCTGGTTGGCCTTGAGGTCGGGGTACGCCTCGGAGAGGGCGAAGAGCCGGCCCAGGCTCTGGGTCAGCATGTTCTCCGCGCCGGCGAGCTGCTGCATGGCGGCCGGATCGCCCGGTTTACCGGTGGCGGCGCCCTGCGCCTGGACCGCGCCGCTGCGGGCGGCGATCACCGCTTCGAGCGCCTCGCGTTCATGCTTCATGTACCCCTTGGCGACCTCGACCAGGTTGGGGATGAGGTCGTGGCGCCGGGTCAGCTGGACGTCGATCTGGGCGAACCCGTTGCGGTACGCGTTCCGCGCGGTGACCAGGCCGTTGTACACCATCACGGCGTATCCGCCGAAAGCCACCACGATGATGGAAATCAGGCAGAAAAGTCCGATGACAAGTTCCATGTCCTCCTGCTCCCGCCGCGCCGGCACTGCCGCTGCCGCACCTGCTGCTGTTGCCCGCGAGCCTACGTCACCTGCACGAACGGTGATTTCCGCTGGTCGACTCAGGTGCGGGTGCGGTTGCCGACGAATCCGAGAACCAGTGCCACCACCAGCGCCACCAGGCCGAGGACCAGCAGGAACCGCAGTGCCTCCAGCACCGCGCCGAGGACCAGCAGGACCACCGCGACGACCGCGACGGCGATGAGCAGAGAACGCATGGTGACCTCCGGGTAGCGGGACCGTCCGTCGGTCAACCTTCCCCATCCACGGCAGGTCGAATCCTCCCGGCAGCGGGCAGCCGGCCTCTTGGTACGGGGTCCGGGGCGGCCTCAGCCGACGGCCGCCGGCGAGCGGGCCAGCACCGTGAAGCCGTCCTCCCGCCAGCGTTGCGCGCTGGCCCGCCGCCGGACCTTGCCGCTGGTCGTCTTCGGGACCTGGCCCTTGCGGACCAGGCCGACCGTGGCGATGTCCAGGCCGAACTCCTCGGCCAGGGCCGCGCGGACCGAGGCCAGGATCGCCGGGTACGCCGGACCGCCGAGGTAGCGTTCCAACTCGCAGAGGACCACCACCGGGCCGCTGCCGTCCGGCTCGGTGCCGAACACGACCGTGCCGCCGGGGCGCAGCGCCGGATGGGCACACTCCGCCGCGTACTCCACATCCTGCGGGCAGTGGTTCACCCCACGCTGGATGATCATGTCCTTGACCCGGCCGACCAGGTACAACGTACTGTCGATCTTGACGCCGAGATCGCCGGTACGGACGAACCGTCGCCGGTCGTCCGCCGGCCCGGGGCGAAACGTCGCGGCCGAGCGCTCCGGCTGGCCCCAGTAACCGCCCGCCACCCCCGGCCCGGTGACCCAGACCTCGCCGACCGTCCCCGGCGGGCACGGCGTCAGCCGGTCAGGATCGACGATCACCGACTCGGTGTCGACCACGTCGGTCCCGCAGCCGACCAGCACGGTGACCGCATCATCGTCGCCCGGTGGCACCGCCACGCCGTCGCGCCGCAGCCGGTCGGCGCAGACCCGCAGCAGGCGCGGCGGCCGCCGATAGTCACCCACCGTCACCGACAGGGTCGCTTCGGCCAGGCCGTACCCGGGGACCACCGCCGACGGACGCAGCCCCCAGTCGCGCAACGCCGACGTGAACGCGGCGACGGTGCTGTGCCGCACCGGCTCGGCACCGTTGACCGCCAGCCGCAGGCTGGACAGGTCGAGCCGGCGGTCGCTGCGGCCACTGGCCCGCGCCGCCAGGTCGAAGGCGAAGTTCGGTGCCATCGTCAGGCAGGCCCGCGCCCGGTCGATCATCTCCAGCCAGAGCATCGGCCGGCGGACGAACGCCGCCGGGGTGGTCAGATGCAGCGTCATCCCGGCGTGCACCGCGCCGAACAGCATCCCGATCAGGCCCAGATCGTGAAACAGCGGCAGCCAGGACACCGCCGCCTCGCCCTCGGCCGCCGACGTCTTCGCCGCCAGCGCCCGGACGTTGGCGACCAGGTTGTCGTGGCTGAGCATCACCCCGCTGGGGGTCCGGGTCGAACCGGAGGTGTACTGCAGCACCGCCAGGTCCGCGCCGCCCGCGCGCACCGCCACCCCGGCCGGGTCCACCGCCGCCGGCAGCTCACCGGCCGTGATCAGCACCGGTCCGGACCCGTCGCGGTACGCCGGGGCCAGCGCGTCCGCCACGAACCCGGCCTGATCCTCGGCGAGCACCACGACATCGGGTGCGCAGTCGCGGTGGATCTCCTGCAGCCGTTGGCTGAACACCCGGGCCGTGCGGGCGGTCAGCACGCTCGGCGGATAGAACGGTACGGCGACCACCCCGGCCAGCAGGCACGCGTACACGCTGACCACGTAGTCCAGCCCGTTGGGCAGCATGATCAGCACGAACCGGGGCCGGTCGCCCGTACCCGCCGCCGGCAGCACCCGGGCCAGCGCGGCCGCCCGCCCGGCCAGCTCGGCGTAGGTCACCGTCGACCACCGGCCGTCACCAATGGTGAACTCGACGGCGTGCCGGGCACCGTGCCGGCGCGCCCGGTCCAGCAGGTCACCGGCCAGGGTGTGGGTCGGCCGCGCCTCGGCGACCACAGGTGTACGCACGGCGGATCTCCCTCGCACTCGACCGACGGGCCTGCATGCACCATCCCGGTCGGATCTCGAGGGCGGCGCGACGGCGACTGGTGGCGACGCCCGCAGCGGACTCGACCGGGCAGCCGTGCGGCACACCCCGAGCCGGACTGGACCGGCCCTGGGGCGTGGCCGGTTGCGATAGGGGCCACCGGCACCCAGGAGGCCCCGCCGTGACCACGACAGCCGCGGCCGACGCGTTCGGTCCGCTCCCGGCCCTGGTCGATCTCACCGACCCGGCATCGGTGGTACGGGTGTCCACCCCCACCGGCGATCAGGTCTGGGTGGTCACCGACCTGCGGCTCGGCCGGGCGGTGCTGGGCGACGCGAGGTTCAGCCGGGCCGCGGCGGCCGCCGCCGGCGCGCCCCGGGTCAACACCGCCAACCCGGCACCGAGCTCGATGATGAGCATGGACGGTGCCGCCCACGCCCGACTCCGCCGGCAGGTCAGCGCGGCCTTCGGGCCGCGCCGCGTCGACGCCGACGCCGTACGGGTGCGGCGGCTCACCGACGAACTGCTGGACGCCATGATCGCGGCCGGCCCGCCGGCCGACCTGATGGCGGCGGTGGCGGTGCCGCTGCCGGTCGCCGTCATCGGTGACCTGCTCGGCGTACCGGCCGCCGACCGGCCGCAGGTGCAGCAGTGGGCCGGTGTGCTGTTCGACGTGACCGCCACCGGCGCCCGGGACAAGGCCCGACGGGCGTTCACGCTGTACGCGTACATGTCACGGCTGATCGACAAGCGTCGGGCGCAACCCGGCGACGACCTGCTCACCGGGCTGATCACCGCCCACGACGCCGGGGCGCTGACCCGTACCGAACTGGTCGACCTCGCGTTGGCGGTGCTGACCGCCGGCTACGAGACCACCGTCGGGCAGTTCGGCCTCGGCGTGCTGGCCCACCTGCTGGATCCGGCGGCGCTCGGCACCGCCCCCGACGAGACCCGGGTGGCCACCGTCGTGGAGGAGCACCTGCGCCGACTGCCGGCCACCCCGATGACCTTCCCGCGCGTGGCGCTGGCCGACGTCGCGCTCGGGCCGGTCACGGTCCGCGCCGGTGAGGCCGTCGTGGTGTCCATCCTGCACGCCAACCGGGACACCGCCGGCGACGGCCCGCCCGCCGGTACGGGTGCCCGCGCGCATCTGACCTTCGGCCACGGTGCCCACTACTGCCTGGGCGCCGCCCTGGCCCGTACTCAGCTGCGGATCGCGCTGCACCGGCTGCTGCACCGGGTGCCCGGGCTGCGGCTGGCCGACGGTCCCGATCCGGTCCGCTGGTGGACCGGGCTGGCCACCCGGGGCCCGGCCCAGCTGCTGGTCACCTGGTGAGGCGCTGGCGGCCGGTCACCTGAGCAGGCTGCACCCGGTGAGGCCGGTCACCCGGTGGTGCCCAGCCGGGGGAACAGCCGCAGCGCGTTGTCCCGCTCGATCGCCGCGCGGGCCGCCGGATCCAGCGCCGCGAGTTGCCGGTCGATGGCCCGACCACCGGCGGCGACCACCGGCTCCGGTGCCGCCGACCAGTCGGTGCCGTACAGGATCCGGTCCGGCCCGACGGCGGCGAGCAGGCTGGGCAGGCCGGACGGGGCGGTCAGCGCCAGGTCGTAGTGGAACCGGCCGAGCGCCGAGCGCACCCGCGCGGCGGGTACGTCGTAGAACGCCTCGCCGAGCGCGGCGACCCGGCTCGCCGCGTACGGCAGGAAGCCGCCACCGTGGGCCAGGATGAAACTGATGTCGGGGTAGCGGTCCAGCGCCTCGGTCCAGATCAGACTGATCGCCGCCCGGGTGGTGTCGAGCAGGAAATCGGCCAGCACCGGCGGTACGCCGTCGACCGGTCCGCCGGGCAGCGTCATCGGGTGCACCAGGACCACCGCCCGGCGGCGGTTCAGCTCGGCCAGCACCGGGTCGTAGAGCGGCGCACCCAGGTAGGCGTCGCCGGCGTGCGCGATCAGCACCACCCCGTCGGCCCGCAACGTGTCGAAGGCGTACGCCACCTCGTCCAACGCCGCGTCGACGTACGGCATCGGCAGCGCGGCCAGCAGCCCGAACCGTCCCGGGTGCGCGGCGACGAACTCGGCGACCGCCTCGTTGGCGGCCCGGTTGAACCGCGCCGCCACCTGGACGTCACTGAACAATCCGGCCGGGATCGGGTTGGACACCAGCGCCACGTCGATCCGGTTGTCCGCCAGCACCTGCCAGGTCTGCGGCAGCGACCAGGGCAGGGTGAAGGTGGCACCGTGCTCGCGCATCAGCCGGGCGATGGCCGGCAGAATCGCGTGATGGTGCACGTCGACGCGCCCGGCGCTCATGACCGCGATCCCGACGTGGCGGCACCGGCTGTCGCCGATGCCGGGCTGGACCCGTCGAGCAGCACCGTGCCGGCGGATCCGTCGACCAGCACCACGTCGTCGTCGCGGAGCCGACCGGTGGCCGCGCCGGTGGCGACCACCGCCGGGATCCGGTACTCGCGGGCCAGGATCGCCGGATGCGACAGGATGCTGCCCCGGTCGGTGACCAGGGCACCGATCACGCAGAACAGCATCGACCACTGCGCGGTGGTCTCCGGGCAGACCAGCACGTCACCCGGCCGTACCTTGTCGAAGTCGGCCAGGGTGCGGACCACCCGGACTGGTCCCCGGTAGCGGCCGGTCGACGCGGCCAGGCCGGACAACCGGTCCGCCTGCGCCGCCGACGGGCGGTGCCCGACCAGCAGACCCATCGCGTATCCGGCGACCCGGGCGGCCCGCTGCCCCGCCGGCGACAGCGGTGGCGGCTCGTCGTCGCCGGTCCCGGTCGGGGGCGTGCCGTAGGCCGGCGGTCCCGGATTGGCCAGCGCCCAGGCGTGCTCGCCGCGTCGTCGCCGCACCATCGCCAACCAGTCCGCCGACGAGTCCGTCGCGCCGTCGGCGGTGCCGGTGGCCGCGCCGTCGGCGGTGCCGTCCGCCGCGCCGCCGCCGTGCGCCGACCGGATCTCGCGCAGGCGCAGAAAGAAGACGTCGTCGACCCGGTCCAGCGCGCCCCGCCGGACCAGGCGGCGGCCGAACTCCCGCACCGTGTAGCGCAGCAGCGCCCAGACCGAGGTGGCGTGGTACGCCTTCTCGTCGCGGACCGGGCCGCTGAGCACACTGGCGGCGTACGCCGCCTCGAACCGTTGCCGGTCGGCCGCCGACCGCCCGGCGAGCGCGGTCCGGGCCTGCGCGAGGGCGTCGGTCACCGTACGGTCGCCGGCCGCTCGCCGGGCCGCCAGGTCGTACGGGCGCTCCAGCTGGGCCCGCAGCATCGCCAGCAGCACCGCCGGCTGTTCGGCGATGGTCGGTTCGGTCAGGTCGAAGCCGAGGGTCCGGTGGGTGTACCGGTGCCGGTAGTCGGCCAGTGCGGCGGCGAACCGCGCGTCCGGCGGCCCCGGATCGGCGGTCGCACCCGGATCGGCGGTCGCACGCACCAGGGTCGGTCCGGCGTCGGCCAGCCACCGCCGGACCTCGGGGCTGTCGTCGGCCAGCCGGGCCAGTACGGTCAACGCCGTCGCCGCCGCCATGTGGTCGCCGGTGAGCCCGGCCCGCAGCCGCGCGGTCTGCAACGGCGACCAGCCGAGCAGGTCTGCGCAGACCGTGCCGAGTTCGGCGGCGACGGCGATCGCCGCACCGGTGAGCTGGAAGTAGCGTTCGTGCAGCTGGGTGAAGAGCGTGTGGACGGCGTCGAGGTGGGCGGTCAGCGCGTCGTCGTCGAGCGTCGCCAGGTCGACGTCGCGCAGCGTGGCGGTGCGCGCGGCGAACTCGTCCCGCCGGTGCCGCGCCCAGGCCCGGATCAGCGCCACCGGCCGACCGGCGGCGACGTCGGCGGCGACCCGCTCCCATCGCCGCGCCGTGGCGGCGGCGTCCTCGGCCGGGCCGGTCAGGTAGGTCCAGCCACCGATCAGGTGCACCTGCGGGGTGCTGCCGGTGGTGTAGCGGAAGAGGTCACCGACCCCGGTACGGAAGACCGGCAGGAGCACGTCGCGTTCGACCGGCGTCCACGGCCGGTCCATGCTGCGGTTGCGGGTCGAGAAACCGGGCGGCACCTCGACGGGGACCGGCACCAGGGGCACCGCCGACCCGGTGCTGACCGGCCGGGACTGCAGCAGCCACAGGGTGTCGCCGGCGAACGCCCACTCGATGTCCTGCGCGGTGCCGAGCCGCCGCGCGGCCCGCCGGGCCAACTCGGCCACGGCGTGGGCCTGCTCCGGCCGCAGCACGGCGGCACCACCGTCGGTCGCGCCGGCGCCACCGCCGGTGCCGGGACCGGGTCGGGCCGCGAGGCTGGCCGTCGGGCCGACGACCCGCCACTCCTCGGCGTCGACCTGCCCGGCGGCCAGCCGGTCGCCCAGGCCGCGTACCGCGCTGACCAGCGCGGTGCCGTCGTCGTCGGCGACCGGGTCGCGGCTGAACGCCACTCCGGCCGCTGTCGCCTCCACCATCGTCTGCACCAGGACCCCGATCCGGTCGGCCGGCCGACCGGCGTCGCCGGCGGTACCGGCCCGGCCGTCCTGATAGGCGCGGACCCGGGCCGACCGGGCCGACGCCCAGCAGTCGCGGATCGCCGACAGCACCGCGTCGAGGCCCCGCACACCCAGCACCGAGGTGTACTGGCCGGCGTAGGACAGGTCCGGGCCGTCCTCGGCCAGCCCGGACGAGCGCACCGCCACCGGCTGGTCACCGAGGCGCCGCAACGCCCCGACCAGCTCGTCGACGAACCCGTCCGGCAGGCCGTCGCCGTCGCGGACACCGGCACCGGCACGGCCGGTCGCCGCCGCTGTCGTCGCTGTCGCCGCCGTCGGCGCGGCGTCGGCGGTCACCGCGAACCCGGCCGGGACGGCGAACCCGTCGGCCAGCAGCCCGCCCAGCGTGGCGGCCTTGCGGCCGACCCGCCCGGCGTCGGCCGGCCCGATCTCCTCCAAGGCAACGACGTACCTGGTCACGGCGGCACTCCTCAGTCAACTGTGGACAGGTGTCGGGGTGGCGAGCGCGGCGAGGTCGGCGACGATCGCGGCCGGCGTCGGCATCGCCCACGACTCGTCGCGCAGCTGCCCGGCCCGCGCCCGGTACGCCGTACCGTCGAGCAGCTCGACCAGCGCGGCCCGGACCGCCGCGACGGTGACCGCCTCCGCCGGCAGGGCCAGCCCGGCCCCGGTGGCGACGAACCGGTCGGTGTGGAACCGCTGGTCCGGCAGGCGGGGCAGGACCAGCTGCGGCACCCGGTGCCAGACCCCGGTCAGCAGCGTGCCGTTGCCGCCCTGGTGCACCAGCGCCGCGCAGCTCGGCAGCACCAGATGCAGCGGCAGGTCGGGTGCCACCCGTACGTTGTCGGCGACGTCGCCGAGCGCCTCGGCGTCGCGGCGGGTCACCGCCACCACGACCTCGACGTCCAGCCCGGCGGCCGCCGCCAGCACGGTCGGCAGGGTGACCGTGTCCGGGCCGGTCAACCGGGTGGTGGAGGTGCCCCAGGTCAGGCAGATCCGGCGGCGGTGGGCCGGCGCGTGCAGCCAGTCCGGCAGCACCGCCGGGCCGTTGTACGGCAGGTAGCGCACCGGCAGCCGGCGCAGCGGATCCGGGATCTGCATCCGGGGCGGGCAGGGGTCGACGGTCACCGTACCGAGCGGGTCGACGTCGACCAGACCGAGCCGGTCGGCCAGCGCGGCGACGTACCCGCCGATCACGTCCCGCGCCTGGTAGGTGACGTCGACCCCGTGGATGTGCCGGACCGCCGGCACCCCCAGCGCCGCCGCGACCACCGGACCGGCGTACGTGGTGGGGTCGAAGACGACCAGGTCCGGCCGCCACCACCGGGCGTACGCGAGCAGGTCGTCGAGCATCGCCTCGGCGTACGCGTTGAACACGCCAAACACCCGGCGCACCCGGTCCTGCCGGGCCGGTGCCCAGTGGCGCATCGACTCACCGGCCGCCGGTGCCGCCGGCACGCCGGTCAGGGTCAGCCCGGCCATCACCCGCCGGTGCACCTCGGTGTGGTCCAGGTCCGGGCCGACGGCGACCGCGACCTGGCCCGAGTCGGTGATCACCGGGGCGAGCGCCGGCTGGCTGGCCACCCGTACGTCGTGCCCGGCGGCCCGCAGCGCCCAGCCCAGCGGCACCAGCGGCAGGTAGTGCGAGGACCAGGCCCACGAGGTCATCAGGACCCGCAGCGGCCGGTCCGGGATGTGGTGGCCGCTCACCAGGTCACCGGGATCGCGACGAAGCCTTCCAGCAGGGCACCGGGCTGGCGGGCGAGCTCGTCGACGGGCACCGCGAGCCGCAGCCCGGGAAACCGGTCCAGCAGCGCCCCGGTGGCGATCCGCAGCTGCGTACGGGCCAGCCCGGCGCCGATGCAGTGGTGCACCCCGAGGCTGAACGTGAGGTGCTCACCGGCGTTGCGTCGGGTGATGTCGAACGTGCCCGGGTCGGCGAAGACCGTCTCGTCCTGGTTGGCCGAGTCCGCCGCCGGGACGACGCTGGTGCCGGCCGGGATGGTGAACCCGTCGAGGGCGATGTCGGCGGTGGCGTAGCGCAGCATCGACACCGACGAGCCGACCAGTTTCCAGCGCAGCAGCTCCTCCACCGCACCCGGCAGCAGCGTCGGGTCGGCACGCAGCTTCGCCAGCTGGTCCGGGTGGCTCAGGAGCATCGCCACGCCCCCGCCGAGCTGGGTGGCGGTGGTCTCGTAGCCGACCAGCAGCAGCAGCCGGCACCACCAGCGCAGCTCGTACTCGGTCAACGCACCGTCGACCTCGTCGCGGACCCGGATCATCGCACTGATCAGGTCGGTGCCCGGCGCGCGCCGCTTGGCGGCGATCAGCTCGTCCATGTAGTCGGTCAGTTCGCGCATCGCCGCGCCGATCTGTGGGCCGGTCATCCCACTGACCGACAGGAACGCGTCGGTCCAGCCCCGGAACCGGGCCATGTCCTGCTCCGGTACTCCCAGCAGGTGGCAGATGACCCGGATCGGCAGCGGGAACGCGAACGCCTCGTTGAGGTCCACCGGGCCGCCCCGGGCGGCCATCGCGTCGAGCAGTTCGTCGACCACCCGGTGGATGAACGGTTCCAGGTCGGCGACCCGGGCCGGGGTGAACGCCTTCGTCACCAGCCGCCGTACCCGGGTGTGCTCCGGCGGGTCGGGGTCGATCCGGTCGTCCTGGAACATCCGGTTGTGCCGGCTGATCCGGGCGGCGTCCGGCCGGTTCAGGTTGCGGCTGAGCCGGGGGTCGACCAGCAGCGCCCGCACGTCGCGGTAGCGGGTCACCAGCGTCGCCGGATCCCCGCTGGGCAGGGTGACCGGCACCGCCGGCCGGCGGCGGGCGTCGGCCAACGCCTCGGGCACGCCCAGCGCCGACGGGCGGGGGAACGGGTACGGGCAGCCGTCGGGGATGTCCGGCATGGGTGGCCCCTCCTCGAAGTCGGTGACGGTCCAGGTGGCGCCGGCGGCGCCGGGCCGCCGGTGGTTCACCAGGTCACCGGTACGGCGGTGAAGCCCTGGGTGAACGGGTCCTCGCGGCGGCGCAGCCGGTCCACCGACACCGCCAGGCGCAGCGTGGGCAGTCGGGTCAGCAGCCCGGCCAGGCCGAGTTCCAGCTCGACCCGGGCCAGCGACGCCCCGACGCAGAAGTGCCGGCCGAAGCTGAACGTCAGCTGGGCCGGGCCGGCGCGGCGAAGGTCCAACGTGAGCGGGTCGGTGAAGACGGCCGGGTCGTGGTTGGCGCACTCCAGGGAGGGCACCACACTGGACCCTTTCGGCAGCGTCGTACCGCCGAGGTCGATGTCGTCGGTGACGTAGCGCAGCATCGACAGCGAGGTGCCGACCACCTGGTGGCGCAGCAGTTCCTCCACGGCCGTCGGCATCGCGGTCGGATCGGCGCGCAGCGTCGCCAGCTGGTCGGGATGCTCCAGCAGCAGCACCACCGCCGAGAGCAGCTGGTGGGCGGTGGTCTCGTAGCCGGCCAGCAGCAGCACCGTGCACCACCAGTGCAGCTCGGTGGGGCTGAGTCGGCCGTCGTCGGCGTCGCTGACCTCGATCAGGGCGCTGATCAGCCCGTCGTCGGGGTCGCTGCGGCGACGTTCGATCAGTTCGCCGAGGTAGTCCCACGGCGGGGCGTGCATGCCGGCCAGCGCCGCCCGGTCACCCTCCGGTACGCCGAGCAGGTCACAGATCACGTGCAGGCTCAGCGGGTGGGCGAACGCCGTACCCAGGTCGACCGGGCGTTGCCCGCCGGTCATGGCGTCGAGCAGGTCGTCGACCCGCTGGGCGACCCGGGGACGTAACCGGGCCATCTGGGCGCCGCTGAACGCCTTGGCGATCAGCCGGCGCATCCGGGTGTGGCCGGGCGGGTCCATCTGCACCTGACGGCCGAAGTGCTTCGGCGGTCCGTCGGCCGGTGGGGTCATCCGGGCCATGTCGGGCCGTTGCCGGTTCTTGCTGATCCTCGGGTCGGTCAGCAGCGCCCGTACCTCGTGGTAGCCGGTGACGAGCAATGCCCGGTCGCCGCTGGGCAGCCGGACCGGCAGCACCGGCTGACGGTGCAGGTCGGCGAACTCCCGCGGCTGGTCGGTCTGCGACGGCCACGGGAACGGGTAGTGCGGGCAACCGCCGGACATCGGCATCTCCTTGCCTGCTGCGGCCTGGGCGGATCGGGAGCAGAGCCTGACCGGTCGGGCTCGACCCTGAGTCCATTCCGGCTCGACGACCTCGGTCGATCGGTTCTTCAGCGCCGCTGGACCGGGCCGCCCGACGATGGCCCGCAGCAATCACCGGTGGGAGACGGAGGGACCATGCACCGGACCTTGATCGTCGCGCGGCTGCAGCCGGGGCACGCCGACCGGGTCGCCGAGGTGTTCGGCGAGTCGGACCGCACCGAACTGCCGCACCTGCTCGGGGTCCGCTCGCGCAGCCTGTTCACCTTCCACGACCTGTACTTCCACCTGATCGACTCCGATCAGGACCTGGGTCCGGGGCTGGCCCGGCACCGTGACCATCCACTGTTCACCGAGGTCAGCGACCGGCTGGCGGCGCACGTCAGCGCGTACGACCCGGGCTGGCGCGGCCCGGCGGACGCGATGGCCACCGAGTTCTACCGGTGGCGGCGGTGACCGCCGACGCGGCCCGGACCTCGGCGGGGACCGGCGACGCGCACCGGACCGCGGTCGTCACCGGGATCGGGGTGGTGGCGCCGGGCGGCATCGGCGTACCGGCCTTCTGGGATCTGCTCACCGCCGGCCGCAGCGCCACCGGCCCGATCACCCTGTTCGACCCGCAGGGATTCCGGTCCCGCATCGCCGCCGAGTGCGAGTTCGACCCGGTCGCCGCCGGGCTGAGCCCCGAACAGGCCCGGAGGCTGGACCGCACCACCCAGTTCGCGCTGGTCGCGGCGGCCGAGGCGATGCGTGACAGCGGACTCGACTTCGCCGCCGCCGACCCGTACCGGCTCGGCACCGTCATCGGCGGGGCGGTCGGCTGCACGATCCGGCTGGAGGAGCAGTACAAGGCGGTCAGCAACCACGGCCGGGACTGGCTGGTCGACCACACGGCGGCCGGCGCGGACCTGTACGACTACCTGGTCCCCAGCTCCATCGCCGCCGAGGTCGCCTGGCAGTGCGGCGCGCAGGGGCCGGTTTCGCTGATCTCCACCGGCTGCACCTCCGGTCTGGACGCCGTCGGGCACGCCGCCGCGCTGATCGTCGAGGGCAGCGCCGACGTGGTGGTGGCCGGCGCGTCCGACGCGCCGATCTCGCCGATCACCGTGGCCTGCTTCGACACCATCCGGGCCACCTCGGCCAACAACGCCGACCCCGGGCACGCCAGCCGCCCCTTCGACCGGCGACGCGACGGGTTCGTCCTCGGTGAAGGCGCGGCCGTGTTCGTCATCGAGGAGGCCGGCCACGCCCGCCGACGCGGTGCCGCCGGCTACTGCCGGGTCGCCGGGTTCGCCCGCCGGGCCAACGCGTACCACATGACCGGTCTGCGCCCCGACGGCCGGGAGATGGCCGACGCGATCCGCGTCGCGCTGGCCGGGGCCCGGCTCGACCCGACCGACATCGACTACGTCAACGCCCACGGCTCCGGTACGCGGCAGAACGACGTGCACGAGACGGCGGCCTTCAAACACAGTCTCGGCCAGCGGGCCTACCAGGTGCCGGTCAGTTCCATCAAGTCGATGGTGGGCCACTCCCTCGGCGCGATCGGCTCGATCGAGGTCGCGGCCTGTGCCCTGGCCCTGCGCCACCAGGTGGTGCCGCCGACGGCCAACCTGACCGAGCCCGACCCGGACTGCGACCTGGACTACGTGCCGGTCACCGCGCGCGACGCCCACCTCGACGCGGTGCTCAGTGTCGGCAGCGGATTCGGCGGTTTCCAGACCGCCGTGGTGCTCGACCGGACGGCGGCGCACCGGTGAGCGCCCCGACGCCCGGCGCCCTGACATCCGGCACCGCCGGCGGGCGGGCACTGGTGACCGGGATCGGCGTCGTCGCCCCCAACGGCACCGGGGTGCCGGCGTACTGGTCGGCCACCCTGGCCGGCAAGAGCGGCATCCGGCCGCTGCCGTCGGTGGGTGCCGACTATCCGCTGCGGGTCGGCGGCGTCGCCGAGGACTTCGTCGCCGGCGCGCACCTGCCGCCCCGGCTGACCGCGCAGACCGACCGGTGGACCGCGTTCGGGCTGGCCGCCGCGACCGAGGCGTTCGCCGACGCCGGCATCGACCCGACGACCCTGCCCGAGTACGAGTTCGGTGTGGTCACCGGCAGCTCGTCCGGCGGCAACGAGTTCGGCCAGCGGGAGATCGCCCGGCTCTGGTCGCAGGGGCCGCAGTTCGTCGGCGCCTACCAGTCGATCGCCTGGTTCTACGCGGCGACCACCGGACAGTTGTCCATCCGCTACGGCGCCCGGGGCCCGTGCGGGGTACTGGTCAGCGAACAGGCCGCCGGGCTGGACGCCCTCGCCGACGCCCGGCGGTTGCTGCGCGCCGGCAGCCGACTCGTGGTCTCCGGCGGGGCCGAGGCACCGCTGTCGCCGTACGCCATCGTCTGCCAGCTGGCCAGCGGCCGGCTGGCCACCGGCGACGACCCGCACCGCAGCTACCTGCCGTTCGCCGCCGACGCGGCCGGCTACGTGCCCGGTGAGGGCGGGGCGATCCTGCTGGTCGAACGGGAGGACTCGGCGCGTTCGCGCGGTGCCCGTGGGTACGCCGAGATCGCCGGCTGCGCCGCCACGTTCGACCCCCGGCCCGGCACCGGCGAGCCGGGCCTGCGCCGGGCGATCGAAGCGGCGCTGGCCGACGCCGGCCAGCGACCGACCGACGTCGACGTGGTCTTCGCCGACGGCGCCGGGGTCCGCGAGGCCGACCGGCAGGAGGCCGCGGCGATCGCCGCCGTGTTCGGTCCCGGCCGGGTGCCGGTGGCGGTGCCGAAGACCATGACCGGCCGGATGTACGCCGGTGGGGCCGCCCTCGACGTGGTGGCGGCGGTGCTGGCCATCCGGGACTCGGTCCTGCCGCCGGCGGTGGGGATCGGCGCGCCGGCCCCGGACTGTCCGCTCGACCTGGTCCTGGAGGTGCCCCGCCCGGCGCGGGTGCGGGTGGCGGTGGTGCTGGCCCGTGGCTACGGCGGGTTCAACGCCGCGCTGGTGGTCAGGGCGGTGTGACGACCCTCCGCCGGCCGGCGGAGGGCAGACGGAAGGGACGACCAGATGCCCACGTTCACAGTGGACGACCTTGGTGCGCTGCTCGGTGAGGTGGCGGGGGAGGGCGCCGGGCCCGGCCCGGCCGCCGCCGACACCAGCTACGCCGACCTCGGCTACGACTCGCTGGCGCTGCTGGAGGTCAGCGTCCGGGTCCGTCAGACGCTCGGCGTCGAGGTGCCGGAGGACGCCGTCGCGGTCACCGCCACCCCGGCGCAGACGGTCGCCCAGATCAACGAGATCCTCGCCAACCCGCCGGTGAGCACGGCATGAGCGGGCGTACCGACAACGCGATCAGGATCGCCGCGCCGATGGAGCTGGTCTGGTCGGTCACCAACGACGTCGCCGGCTGGCCACAGCTGTTCAGTGAGTACGCCGCCGCAGAGATCCTGCACACCGCGCCGAACTACGTACGGTTCCGGCTCACCACCCACCCCGAGGACGGGCGCAGCTGGAGCTGGGTCTCCGAGCGGGAACTCGACCCGGTCAACCGGGTGGTGACCGCCCGGCGGGTCGAACCCGGCCCGTTCGAGTACATGCGGCTGCGGTGGGAGTACCGCCAGGTCGGCGACGAGGTCGAACTGCGCTGGCAGCAGGAGTTCCAGATGCGTCCGGACGCCCCGGTCGACGACGCCGCGATGACCGAACGGATCAACCGAAACTCCCCGATCCAGCTGGCCCGGATCAAGCAGATCCTGGAAAGCGGCGGCCCGTCGCCGACACCGGAGCAGGAGTCGTCGCCGTCGCTGGAGCGGGCACCGGAGCAGGAGTCGTCGCCGTCGCTGGAGCGGGCGCCGTGAGCGCCCTCGCGCAGACCGCCGCCGGACTCGCCGCCGTCTGCAACGGCGTCGCCGCCGGGATCATGGTCTCCACCGTGGTCGGCATCGTGCCGATGATGGTCGCCCAGCCGTACCGGGGGTACGTCCGGACCGTCCAGTTTCTCTGGCCGCGCTACGACCCGCTGATGCCGATCCTCAACGGTACGGCCCTGGCGCTGGCGGTGGTCGCCGCGATCGCCGCGCCCACCGCGTCGGCGCGCACTGTCCTGGTCGTCGCCGCCGCGCTGCTGGCCACCGTGATGGCCATCTCGATCGTCAAGAACGTCCCGGTCAACCGGTACGTCAGCCGGCTCGACCCCGGCCGGCAACCCGACGACTGGGCCCGGCTCGACCCCCGCCTGCGCTGGCAGCGCTGGAACCGGATCCGTACCGCCGCGGCCGTGCTCGCCTTCATCGCGAACGTCGCCGCCACCGGGCTGCTGACCTGACCCCGGTGACACCGAACCCGAATCGTCTGTTGGAGGCATCCATGCCCACCTCACTGTCCGGCCGGGCGGCCCTGGTCACCGGGGGCACCCGGGGAATCGGCCGGGGCATCGTCACGGCCCTGGCCCACGCCGGTGCCGACGTCGTCGCCTGCTACCGCGCCGACGGCCCGCACGTCGACGACCTCGCCCGTACGCTCAAGGAGATCCCCGGCGACCACCACCTGGTCCGCGCCGACATCGGCGACCCCGGGCAGCTCACGGCCCTGGCCGACGAGTGCCGGCTGCGGTACGGCCGGCTCGACGTCGTGGTCAACAACGCCGGCGTGATCAGCCACCAGCCGATCGACCAGTTGGCCGTCGACGAGTGGCGGCGGGTGCTGGACACCAACCTCACCGGCGCGTTCCTGGTCGTGCGGGAGGTCCTGCCCCTGCTCGGCGCCGGGGCGTCGATCGTCAACGTCGGCTCCCGGGTCGCCACCGTCGGCATCCCGCTGCGTGCCCACTACACCGCCGCGAAGGCCGGCCTGATCGGGCTCACCCGGTCGTTGGCCAAGGAACTCGGGCCCCGGGGAATCCGGGTCAACCTGGTGGCACCCGGCGTGATCGCCACCGAGAAGGAGCTGCCCGCCGAGGTCCTGGCCCGTTACGAGCAGCTGACCGCGCTGCGCCGCCTCGGCACCCCGCAGGAGGTCGCCGCCGTGGTCTGCTTCCTCGCCAGCGAAGCGGCCGGCTACCTGACCGGCGCCACCGTCGACGTCGACGGTGGGATCTGACATGGCGGCCCCCCAGACGGCCCGGGCGCCCGAGGCGCCCGAGGCATCGCAGACCGATCAGTGGCCGGAGTCGGCCACCGCGTACCGGGTGCTGCTGCGGATGCAGGTCAAGGCCGGGCAGGACGACCAGTTCGTCCGGGCCTGGTGCTCCGGCGCGGCCACCATCGCCGCCGAGGCCGCGCAGCTCGGCCAGTCGCTGAGCCGCAGCGACACCGAACCCGGCGTGTACTACATCGTCAGCGACTGGACCGACGAGGCCAGCTTCCGCGACTACGAGCAAAGCGACCGGCACCAGGAACACCGGGCCCGGCTGCACCCGTACCGTGAGTCGGGGTCGATGTCGACGATGACCGTGGTCGCGGTCCGCCCCGCTGACGCGGCCGGCCCGCGCGCTGGCGACGGAGCCGGTCCGCCGGCCGCCGACGGAGCCGACCGGTGAGCGGCCCACGGGTCTGCGTACTGCTGTTCGCCGTGGCCCCGCCGGACGGGCCGGCCAGCGTCGTCGACGCCTACCACCAGGTGAGCCGGGAACTCGACGGCACCCCGGGACTGGTCCGCAACGCCCTGCTGGAACTGGTCGACCCGCCGGGGTCGATGGTGGTGCTCAGCGAGTGGGCCAGCATGGCGGCGTTCCACGCCTGGGAGCAGGGTGCGGCACACCGGCAGATCACCGCGCCGCTGCGGCCGTACCAGGACACCCGGATGAGTCCGCCGTTCGGCGTCTACCGCGTCGCGGCCTCCTACGGGTAGGGGCGGCGACGATGGACACCGTGGCGCCGGTGCGCGCCGCCCGGCCGGACACGTCGGCACCCGCCGTCGCGGTGGTCGGCTCGGACGGCTTCATCGGCCGGCGACTCAGCGGCTCACTGATCGCCCGGGGCACCGTGGTGCACGGCTACACCCGCCAGCGCGGACTGCACCAGCAGGCGGCCACCGGCGGCCCGGCGGTCATCTTCTACCTGGCCACCAGCGTCACCCCGGCGCTGGCGGAGCAGCATCCGGAGCTGGTCACCGCCGACCACGCCCGGTTCGCCGCGCTGGTGCGGATGCTGGCCCGGACCCCGGACCCACCGATGGTCGTGCTGACCAGCTCCGCCGGCACCGTCTACGACCCCGACCTGCCCGGACCGTACCGGGAGGACCTGCCGACCCGGGCCACCTCCCGCTACGGCGCGGCGAAGCTCGCGCTGGAACAGCTGCTGCTCGACCACTGCGACAGCATCCCCACCGTCATCCTGCGACTGTCCAACGTCTACGGGCCGGGGCAGCGGGTAGACCGCAGCCAGGGCGTGCTGGCCTACTGGCTGCGCGCCGCCGCCGCCGGGGAGCCGCTGACGTTGATCGGCGACCCGGACACCACCCGGGACTACGTGTACGTCGACGACGTCGTCGACTGCATGCTGCGGCTGCCCGCCCGGCTCGGCACCACCGCCGGAACGCCGCCGGTGATCCTCAACGTCGGCTCCGGGGTCAGCACCCCGCTGGCGGACCTGCTGACCGCGGTCCGCACGGTCGTCGGCGGCGACCTGCCGGTACGCCGGCTGCCGCCACGCCCGGTGGACCGCCGCGACGTGCTCCTCGACGTCGGCCGGGCCCGCCGGCTGCTCGGCTGGCGGTCGCGGACCACGTTGGCCGACGGGATCACCGCGATGTGGCGGGCCACCCCGAACCGCCGCCCGCCGCCGGACCCCGGCACCGTGACCGGCCGCACCGCCGTACCCCCGCCCCGTGCCTCCCACGACGACGAAAGGCAGACCGATGCTCGCTGAGTTCATGGCCCGTACCGGCAACAGCGTGATCCGCAACATCCCGCCGGACGGCCGCGCCTACTGGGCCGCCCGGTTCTGGGACCGCGACACCCACGAGCAGCACCCGGTGCTCGGCGAGGCGTTCCTGCAGCAGAAGGCGACCGTGGCCGAGCTGATCAGCCGGCACGCCGCCGACACCGGCCGGGTGCTGGAGTTCGCCTGCGGCACCGGCGAGTTCACCCGGTTGGCCGCCGAACGGACCAGGGCCCGCCAGATCACCGCGGTCGACATCTCGGCCGAAGGACTGCGTCGGGCCCGCGCCCGGGTCGACCACGACAACCTGGAGCTGATCCAGGGCGACTTCTGGGCCGACCACGGCGTGGGCACCTCCGAGCTGGTGATGTGCCTGGACGCCATCCACCATCTCGGCGACGTCCGGCAGGTGCTCACCCGGCTGCGGGGCTTCGTCGCCCCTGGCGGGACGTTCATCGGCAACCTGTGGACGGTCGACAACTTCCACCAGTTCCAGCGGCTGCGTTACGGCCGGGTCGCGCATCTGCGGCGTACCGCCGGTTTCCTCGGCACGGCGCTGATGATCCGCACCAGCGGCGGTCGACTGCGCACCGGGGCGTACCGCACCCAGCTGCTGCACAGCGACGCCGCCACCCGCATCCTGCGGGACGTGTTCGACGAGGTCGTCGAGGTCCGGGTCGAGGACTACTTCATGGCCTTCGCCTGCCGGGTCGCACCGGACGCCTCCGCCGGGCCGGACGCCGCCACGGGGCCGGCCCCCTCCGCCGGACCCCGCTGAGGAACCGGGGCGGAAGGGAGACGACGATGCGGATTCTGGTCACCGGAGGTGCCGGGTTCATCGGCCGGCGGGTGGTCACCGCCCTGGTCGACGCCGGTCACGAGGTACGCGTCGTCGACGCGCTGCTGCCCGAGGCCCACCCCGACGGCACGCCGCCGCCGATGCCCGACGGCGTCGAGTTCGTTCCCGGCGATCTGCGCGATCCCGCGACGGTGGAGACGGTGCTGCGCGGCGTCGACCTGGTCAGTCACCAGGCGGCGGTGGTCGGTCGGGGTCGGGAGATCCTCGACGCCCGCCGGCACGTCGGCTGCAACGACCTCGGCACCGCCACGCTGCTGGCGGCGATGGCCGAGGCCGACATCGGTCGGCTGGTCCTCGCCGGCAGCGTGGTGATCTACGGCGCCAGCCGCTACCGCTGCCCGGAGCACGGGCTGACCCGCCCGGCCGGGCGCGAACCGCACGATCTGGCGGCCGGCCGGTTCGCGCCGGTCTGCGGGCAGTGCCGCGGCGTCGTCGACGCCGAGCCGGTCACCGAGGACGACGTGCCGGACCCACCGCGCAACATGTACGCCGTCACCAAGCTCGCCCAGGAGCTGCTGGTCGACGCCTGGGCGGTGCAGACCGGCGGCAGCGCGATCTCGTTGCGCTACCAC
This sequence comes from Solwaraspora sp. WMMA2101, assembly GCF_049179175.1. Lineage (NCBI taxonomy): Bacteria > Bacillati > Actinomycetota > Actinomycetes > Micromonosporales > Micromonosporaceae > Solwaraspora > Solwaraspora sp. WMMA2101. The sequence continues at coordinate 6,028,257 of NZ_JBMHMA010000006.1, forward strand.
AACGTGTACGGCCCCGACATGCCCTACGCCAGCCCGTACTCCGGGGTGGCGGCCACCTTCCGCAGTGCGGTCGTCGCCGGGGTCGCACCCCGGGTGTACGAGGACGGCGCCCCCCGCCGGGACTTCGTCCACGTCGACGACATCGTGTCGGCCAACGTCGCCGCGCTGCGCCGCACCGACGCGGGCCTACGGACGTACAACGTCGCCTCCGGCGACCCCCGGACGATCCTGGAGGTGGCGACGGTGCTGGCGGCCGCCGGTGGCGGCCCGGCACCGGTGGTGACCGGCGAGTACCGGGTGGGCGACGTCCGGGAGATCGTCGCCTCCCCTCGGCGGATCATGACCGAGCTCGGCTGGACGCCGACGGTCGGGTTCGCCGACGGCATGGCGGCGTTCGCGGTGGCGCCGATGCGGGGCCGTACCCCGGCGGAGGACGCATGTCGGTGAGCGTGGTCATCCCGACCCTCGGCACCCGTACGTCACTGTGGTCCTCGGTGGAGGGTGCGGTCCGGGCGGCGTCCGCCACCGGCCCCGACGCCGAGGTGCTGGTCGTCGTCAACGGCGCGCGACGGCTGCCGGCCCTGCCCCGCTCGTCGCTGGTGCGGGTGCTGCGCCTGGAGCGGGCCAACGTGGCGCGGGCCCGCAACGCCGGGCTGGCGGCGGCCTGCAACGACATCGTGCTGTTCGGCGACGACGGTGCCGGCTATCCGCCGAGCTGGGGACGCGACCTGGCGGCGGCGCTGGCCGGCACCGACTGCCCGGTGGTGACCGCCCCGGTCCGGGTGCCGCAGCGGGGGCCGGTGACCGCCTTCTGCAACCATCAGCGGCTGTTCGACGCGCCACCGGTCGACGCCCGCTCGGCCCGCACCGTCACCGGCAACTGCGGGGTACGGCGTGACCTGCTGCCCGGCTGGTTGCGCTTCGACGAGAAGCTGCCGCTGGTCGGCGAGGACGTCGCGTTCGGTCATGCGGTACGGGCCGCCGGGCTGCCGATCCGGTGGCTGGCCGGCACAGCACCGGGTCTGCACCTGTTGCCGGAGCACGTCGACGAGATCACCGAACGGGCCCGGCGCTACGGTCGGGGTGCCGCGCTGGTCTGGCGCGGCGACGGCACCGGGGCCGATCCGGCCGGGATGCTCGCGCAGTTCCGGTTGCTCGCCTCGGCCGGCTACCGCCGGTACCGCCGCTTCCCGGAGGTGCGCTCCGATGGGCTGCGCGCCGCGTTCGCGCTGTACGGCTACCTGTTCGAGGCCGCGTTCGTCGCCGGCTACCTGGCCGAGGCGCTCGACGCCGGCGGTGCACCGGTGGCCGACGTCGACCTCGCCGGGCTGACCTCGGCGTGGCGGTCGGTCGCCGACCGGGCGGCTGCTGCCGTCGTGTCGCCCGCCACGGCGGCGGTCGGGCTGGACCTGACCCGGCTCGACGTCGGCACCACAGTCGACCTGCCACTGGTCGAGGCCGCCCGGCAGGCGCTGGCCGACCACGTCCGGCCGGGCACCGGCCCGGCCGCGCCGGTGTCCGCCGTGCTGCCCGCCCCGGCCGCGTCGGCCGCGTCGGTGTCTGGTCCGGTGTCCGGTACGGCCGGCCAGGCGGACCTGCACCGGGTGCTCGCCGTCTGGCGGGCGGTACGGGCCGACGGCGGCCCCACCGACCTGGACACCCTGGACGCGCGGCTGCGCACCGAGGGCCTGGTGCTGCGGGAGGCGTGCGCGGTCATCGAACGGGCCGCGATGTGGCGGGCCGGTCGGGCGACGGCGTCCGCCAGCTGACCGGGCCGCCGGCCCCGATCGTCGACCCGCCCGGCTCTGCACGCAGGCCGGGCGGGTCGACGGTGCCGGGGCGGGTTCACCGCCCCGGGCGCACCCAGATCGGGTTGCTGTAGAACCACAGGTCCGTCCACGGATCGGCGGAGCCCTCCAGGTCCATCGCCGGGCCGGCCGGGTCGACCGCCGCGCCCAGGTAGCCGGGTGCGCTGCGGTTGCCGTCGGTGCCGCGCACCCGCAGATAGCAGGGTTCGGTGACGTGCCCCAGGTCGTACCGGAAGGTCACCGTGCCGGTCGACGCGGTGACCTCGAACGACTCCACCACCGACGTCTGCGGGGCGGTACGGGTGTCCAGGTCGGCGGCCGGGCCGGTCACCGCGCCCCGGATCACGTCCACCCGGGCCAGCCGGGGGACGAACTGCGCCCAGTTCGCCTCCTGCGCCAGATCGACCGAGATGGTCAACTCGACCCGGCTGCCGGACCGGACGGTGAGGGTGTCACCGAGGGTCGCCCACCGTCGGCCGGCGACGGCCCGTACGTCGAGGGAGTCGATCAGACCGCCGTGGTCGACCCAGATCCGGCCGGCCCGCAGCCCGGCCATCACCGCCGCGTACGACCTGCGGTCCGCACCGACGTGGGTGCGGCTGTAGTAGCCGGGCCAGAAGTCGAACGTCCACGGGTTGATCGCGCCGCCGTACACCGGGTCGGCGTGCCGGCCGGTGCCGTGGAAGTCGCTGTCCGGGCCGGTGATCGCCGGATCGGCGTAGATCGAATGCGCGTCCGAACTCGCCGTGATCCACCACGGTCGGCCCTCGGCCAGCAGGCTGTCCCACACCCCGCCGACGGTGGCGGTCATCCAGTCGAACCCGCCCCAGGTGCGGTAGCTCTCCCGCGGGTAGCCGGCGAACGACTCGTCGGTCGCCGACAGGTAGTACAGCCCCCGGGCCATGCCCAGGCCGAACGGCGCGGCGATGCCCGCCGCCTGGTGACCCGGCGCCCCCTCGAAGCCGATGGCCACGTCCGGCCGGGTGTCGCGCCACCGTCGCAGCTCGTGCGGGGTGTTCAGGCCGCGCCGGGCCGGATGGTTGCCGATGAACAGGGCGTCGCGTACCCGCCGGCGGTCCACCGCCTCGCCGAGGAACCGCAGCCCGGCCAGGGCGAGATCCTCGTCGGGTGTCGCCGCGCCGGTGGCGTCCAGCACGTCGGCGTCGAACCGGGACTCGAATTCCCGCAGCACCGCCAGGTCGTCCGGCCCGGGGTGGACGAACACGGTGCCGTGTTCGGCTGCCGGGATGTTCCACTCCAGCCCCTGGAACACCAGCATGTCGCCGACCGCACGGCGCACGGCGGCGATGTCGGCGGCGGCCAGTTGCGCGCCGGCGCTGGCGTGGACGTCCCGGCCGTGATCGGCCAGCACGAGCCAGTCCAACCCGTACGCGCGGGCCTGCCGGACCAGGTCCCGTACCCGGTAGATCCCGTCCACGCTGAACTGGGAATGGACGTGGTGGTCGCCGGCGAGCCAGTGGTAGCCGGCCCGGGGCGGCCGGTCCCGTCCGGCCGCGCCGGTGCCGGCGGCTGCCGGTGCCGCCGTCAGCGCCTGACCTGCGGTCAGCGGGCCGGCGGCGGCCGCGCCCAGGCCGACCGCGCCGGCGCCGCGCAGGAACCCGCGCCGGGACACGTCGCCGGTGCCGGGGGTGTCGGGGTGGGGCTGCGGGTCCGGTGATACGACGTCAGCTGCCATGTGTCGCGCTCCTCGGGGATTCACCATGTGCTGGTCAGTGCGTGGCGGCGACGTCCGGACGTCGACCGGCCGAGGTGGCTCCGGCCAGGGCGACCAGGTCGTCGATGATCTCGTTCGGTGCCGGCTGGGCGAGCATCTCGGCCCGCAGCCGCTGGGCCGCCTGCCGGTACCCCGGGTCGTCCAGCAGCAGGTGGCCGTCGGTGAGCAACTGCGCGGCGCTCACCTCGGTCGCCCGGCGCAGCACCCCGGCACCGGCCTGGGCCAGCAGGTAACCGTTGACGCCCTCGTCGAGGATCTGCGGCAGCACGATCTGCGGCAGGCCGTGCCGCAGCGCGGTCAGCATGGTGCCGGCCCCGCCCTGGTGGATCAGTGCGTCGCAGCTCGGCAGCAACGCGTCCAGCGGGACCGACTCGACCACCGTGACGTTCGACGGCAGCGGCGGCAGCATCTTCCGCTGGTTGGCGGTGATCGCCAGCATCAGGTCGGCACCCCGGTCGGCGGCGAGCTTCGCGCAACCCGCCAGCACCTCGCCGGGCAGGAAACCGCGTTCGCCGAGCAGCCGGTGGATCGACGTACCCCAGGTCAGGCAGATGCGCGCCCGGTCGGGGCGGCGGTGCACCCAGCCCGGCACCTCGGACAGTCCGTTGTGCGCGATGTAGCGGGTCCGGATGCGCCGGGCCGGCGCGATCGCCTCGGACAGTTGCAGGCCGGGCGGGCAGGGGTCGATGGTGGCCGCGCCGAGCAGGTCGACCGAGTCCAGGCCGAAGCGGGCCAGCAGCGGATCGAGGCCGGTCACGTTGATGAAGTAGGTGGCGTCCGGGCCGAACAGGGTGCGCACCGCCGGCACACCGGTCAGCGCGGCGACGACCGGGCCGGCGTGGGTCAGCGGGTCGAACACGATCAGGTCGGGCCGCCACGACCGGGCGAGCGCCAGCAGGTCGTCGACCATCCGGTCGGCGACCTCGCCGTACAGGGAGGTCCGGGCCGGCGCGGTCTGCGCCCGCTCCACCCAGATCGCCCGGAACACCGCGTGCATCTCGTCCTCCAGGGCACGCAGCAGCCGGAACTCCGGGCCGAGCCGCGCGGGGTCGCCCTCGGGCGCGAGCCGGTCGGTGATCCGGTCGGTCCGGGCCCGTTGGCTCGCCGGCCGGCCGGCCGGCGCCCCGTCGAGGCGGATCCGTTCGGTCGCCCGGTGGAACACCCCCGCGATGTCCAGATCCCGGCCGACCCCGCTGGTGGGCAGACCGGACCGGTCCATCGACGGCAACAGTTCGGGCTGACTGGTCATCCGAACGTCGTGACCGGCGGCCCGCAACGCCCAGGCCAGCGGCACCATGGGGAAGTAGTGCGACGGCCAGGCCCAGGTGGTGAACAACACACGCATCGGTGGCTCCTCGGTGGGTTCTCGGTGGCGCCTCGGCGTGATCGTCGGCGGTGCCGGTGGTGAACCGGTCGAAGTGGGCTGGAAGCCGGTGTGCGGACCTGCGGGTGGAGCCGGGCTGGAGCCGGCCGCGACCGGCGGAGGCGATCGTGTCGTCGACGTGCCCAGCCCAGCGGGGAGGCCCTCGATGTCCACCGTCGAACCACCAGCCAGTCCACCGTCACCCCCTGTCGTGCACCGGCCGGTCGGTGCCGCCGACGTCACGGCGAACCGCCGGCGCGGCGGTGACCTGCGGGTACTGCTCGGTCCGGCGACCGTCGGCGCCACCGCCGGGTTCCTCGGTGTGGTCACCCTGGCCCCCGGCGAGTACGTCTCCGAGCACTACCACCCGTACTCGGAGGAGTTCCTGTACGTCGTCTCCGGGTCGGTGGTGGTCCGCCTCGACGGAACCGACGTGCCGGTCGACGCCGGGCAGGCGGTGTTCGTCCCGATCGGCGTACCGCACCGGGTCACCAACTCCAGCGACGCCCCGGCAGTCGCGACCTTCCAGCTCTGTCCGCTCGCGCCCCGACCCGAACTCGGCCATGTCGACACCGAACCGCAGCCGGGCGTCGGGCCGACCCTGCAGGTCGGGCCGAGTCTGCCGGCCGGACCCCGGTGACCGGGTCGGCCACGGCAGGCGTGGCAGCCGCCCTCGCCGGCGATGGTCCGTTGTCAGGGCGCGTCACGCTGCTCACCGGGGCGCGGACCACCCTTGGCGGGGCCGTCGCGGCAGGCCTGACCGCCGCCGGCGCCCAGGTGCGGGCCGTCGATCCGCATCCGGTCAGTGGCCTCGCCGACGCGGTCGCCCACTGTCGAGTCGACGATCGCGTTCCGCACCTGCTTGTCCACCTCGTCGAGGTACCAACCGTCGGCACCGGCACGGCGGACGACCGGGTGCTCGCCACCGCCCGACGGGTCGGCCGGCAGGTCGCGGCCGCCGCAGCCGGCTGCGGCGGTGGCGGTGGCGGTGGCGGTGGCGGCGTGGTGTTCGTCGCGGTGCCGCCGGCCGGGGCGGGGCCCGACGCCGTCACCGAGGCCGGGCTGACCGCGCTGGCCCGTACCCTCGCCACCGAATTCGGCCCGACCGGTGTCCGGGTCAACCAGGTCGCCGGTCCGGGCTGCGCCGACCGTCCCGACCAGGTCACCGCCGCCGTGCTCTTCCTGGCCAGCGACCGGGCCGCCGGCGTCACCGGGCAGACCCTGCGGCTCGGCGGTACGCCGTGACGCCGCCGACCGCCGTTCGCTGTGCGGTCGTCACCGGCGGCACCCGGGGGGTCGGGCGCGCCACCAGCCTGGCGTTGGCCGGTGCCGGCGTCGCCGTCGTCGCCGTCTACCGGGGTGACGACGACGCCGCCGAGCGGCTCGCCGCCGCACCGGGCTGGGACGCCCGCCGCTGCCGTACGATTCGCGCCGACCTGACCACCCCGGCCGGGCGCGAGGTGCTCTCCGCCGCCGTCCGCGACCAGCCGGGCGGGGTCGACCTGCTGGTGAACAACTTCGGCAGCTACCGGCCGGCTCCGTTGGCGGCCAGCGACGAGCAGGAGATCAGCGACGGGCTGCACACCAACCTCACCGCGCAGCTGCTCGTCACCCGCGCGCTGCTCGGGTTGCTCACCGACGGCGGCGCGGTGGTCAACGTCGGTGCCGGGATGGCCGACCGTGGCCGACCCGGGCACGTGGTGTTCACCGCGGCCAAGGCCGGGCTCGCCGGCTTCACCCGGGCCCTGGCCAAGGAGCTGGCCCCCCGGTCGATCCGGGTGAACACCGTCGCCCCCGGCGTCGTCGTCACCGAACGGGGTCTCGACCTGCCACCCCCGGTACGTGCCGCGCTGCTGGCGGCGATCCCGCTGCGCCGGTTCGTCACCGCCACCGACGTCGCCGAGGTCGTGTGCTTCCTCGGTGACGCCCGATGCGCCGGTGCGATCACCGGCAGCACCATCAACGTCGACGGTGGACTTTGACCCGGAGGGTGACCCATGCCGCGTAGCCGTACCGTATCCGCACCGCGCCGGCCGGGCGGCGGGTCGGGCGCCGACCCCGCCGCCGACCGGCCCGGCGCTCGGCCCGGCTGGGTCCGGCGGCTGCTGCCGATCGTGCGGCTGCGGCCGGGCAACCTGCTGATCGCCTTCGCCGCCACCATCGGCGCGGGTGTCGCCGCGGCGGCCCTGCTGCTGGTCCAACGCCAGGTGCTCGACCTGGCGGTGGCCGGCGACACCGGCGCGCTGCCGTGGCCGTTGGCGTCGCTGGTGGCGCTCGGCGCGGTGGCGTACGTCGCGCAGCGGATCGCCGCCTACCGGGAACTCAAGGGTGCCAACGACGCCCAGTTCCTGGTCTACGACGCGGTGCATCAGCGGATGCAGCGCATCGACCCGGACAGTCAGCCGCTGCCGCCAGGGCAGCTCGCCGCCCGGCTCAACCTGGACATCGACCGGATGTCGCGGGCCGTCGCCTCGCTGCCCCGGCTGCTCGGTGCGGTCGTCGTCGTGGCGACCGCCGGGGTCCTGATGCTGCTGCTGCACCCGGCGGTCGGCGTGACGGCGCTGCTGAGCGTGCCGCTGCTGCTCGCCGTCGCCTGGTGGATCCGACGCCGGGTCCGCCCGGCGGTCTGGGACGCGCAGCAGCGGGAGGCGGACGTCGCGCAGACGGCGAGTCTGGCCATCCACGGCGTACGGGTGGTCAAGGCGTTCGGTCAGGAGTCCCGCGAGACCGCACGGTTGGCGGCGGCGGCCGACCAGCTGTTCGGCTCCCGGATGCGCAGCGTCCGGTTGCAGGCCACCCACCAGCCGCTGCTGGACCTGGTGCCGCTGCTGACCCAGGTGGCGGTGGTCGTCCTCGGCGGCTGGCTGACCCTGCGCGGTGAGATCAGCCTCGGGACGTTTCTCGCGCTGAGCATCTTCGCCGGGCAACTGATCGGCAGCGTACGGTGGCTGGCCGACTCCGTGGTGGACCTGCAGGAGGCCGGCGTCTGCGCCGAGCGGGTGCTGGACCTGCTGGACCTGCCGCCGGCGGTGGTCGAGGACCCGGCGGCCGGTCCGCTGCCGCCGCTGCGCGGAGACGTGTCGATGGACCGGGTCCGGTTCGGCTATCCCGGCGGCGCGCCGGTGGTGGACGGACTGTCCCTGCGGGTGGCCGCCGGCGAGTCGGTCGCCCTGGTCGGGGTCGCCGGCTCCGGCAAGTCGACCCTGCTGAAGCTGCTGGCCCGGTTCCACGACCCGCAGTCCGGCGCGGTCCGGCTCGACGGGACCGACCTGCGTACGGTGACCCTGCGGTCGCTGCGTCGGCAGGTCGGGTCGGTGTTCGACGAACCGTTGCTGTTCACCGGCACCATCGGGGACAACATCCGGTACGGCCGACCCGACGCGACCGACGACGAGGTCGAGGCGGTGGCCCGGGTCGCCGGCGCCCACGACTTCGTCGCCGACCTGCCCGACGGGTACGCGACGGTCGTCGGCGACCGGGGTTCCACCCTGTCCGGCGGCCAGCGGCAGCGGATCGCCCTGGCCCGTACCCTGCTGACCGGGCCCCGGGTGCTGCTGCTCGACGACCCGACCGCCGGGGTCGACGCCAGCCTGGAGTGGGAGATCCACCGGCGGCTGCGCGACTGGGCGGTCGGTCGGACCGTGATCTACGTCGGCTACCGGGCCGCCACCATCGCCGTCGCCGACCGGATCGTCGTGCTCGACGCGGGTCGGATCGTCGACCAGGGCCGGCACGCGGAGCTGCTGGAGCGCTGTCCGGCGTACCGGCGGTTGGTGGACCCGCAGGCCGCCGCGGGCCCCGATGCCACGGCGCAGGACGGCCCCACAATGGACGCCGACCCGACGGCGGAGGCCGACCCGGCCCGGCCGGCGGCGTCCTCGGCCCGCCGGGGCGGACGGCGCGGCATCCGATCCGGCGGCGGCGACGAGCGGCTGCGCGCCGCCGCGGCCCGGCTCGCCCCGCCACGCGACTCCTACCCGGTCGGCGCGATCGACCTGGCCGGGCCGTTCTCCGTCGGTGCGCTGCTGCGGCCGCACCGCGCCGGGTTCGCCGTCGTCCTGGCGCTGCTGGCGGTGCAGACGGTCGCCGGCGTCCTCGGCCCGCTGTTCACCCGCTCGGCCGTCGACGACGGCATGCTCGCCCAGTCGATGGACGGGGTGCTCACCGCGGCGGCGGCGATCCTGGTGACCAGCCTGGTCGGCCTGCTGCTCGCCCCGGTCACCGCGATCGTCGCCGGCCGGGCCGGGCAACGGGTCGTCGCCATCCTCCGGATGATCGTCTGGACCCGGATGATCCGGCTGCCGGTCTCCTACTACGAACGGCAGCCGGCCGGCCGGCTGCTCACCCGGCTGATCCACGACGTACAGGGCTTCGCCCAGTTCGCCACCACCGGCCTGGTCGGGGCGGTCGTCGCCGCCCTCACCGTCGTCGGCGTCCTGGTGGCGATGCTGGTCGTCGACGTGGTGCTGGCGACGCTGGTCGCCGTGTCGGTGGTGCCCTTCATCCTGCTGCTGCGCTGGTTCAACGCCCGGCTCGGCGCGGCGTTCCTGGCCGCCCGCGAACAGATGGCCGACGCCAACGCGGCGCTGCAGGAGAACCTCGCCGGTGTACGCGAGGCCCAGGCCTTCGGCCAGCAGGAGCGCCAGCACGCCGAGTACCGTCGACTGATCCGGATCTACCTGGACCACCGACTCGCCGCCGAGAAGCTGATCGCCGCCAGCTATCCGGTGGTCACCTTCCTCAGCGGCATGGCGCTGACCATGGTGTTCGGGCTGGGTGCCGTGCTCCTGGCCCGTGGCGCGCTCACCGCCGGCGAGCTGATCGCCTTCGTCCTGTGGGTGGGTCTGTTCTTCCCTCCGATCGTGGAGCTGGGCACGTTCGTGACCTCCGACGTGCAGCGGGTCGGCGTCTCCACCGGCCGGATCCGGGAGCTGTTCGACGAGAAGCCCGGCCCGCCGCCGCCGACGTCCCCTGCACGGCCCGCGCGGATCCGCGGTGATCTGCGGCTGACCGGCGTCCGGTTCCGCTACCCGGGCACCCGCAGCGAGGTGCTGCACGACGTGGACCTGACGGTCCCGGCAGGGACGACACTGGCCCTGGTCGGGCCGACCGGCGCCGGCAAGTCGACAATCGTCAAGCTGCTGGCCCGGTTCTACGACCCGGATGCCGGACAGGTGCTCCTCGACGGCGTACCGCTGGCCGACCTCGACCCCGCCACGCTGCGGCGCACCGTCGGCTACCTGCCGCAGGAGCCGTACCTGTTCGCCGGCACCATCCGGGACAACATCGGCTACGGCCGGCCCGAGGCCACCGACGTCGAGATCGAGGCGGCCGCCCGCGCGGTCGGTGCCCACCAGGGCGTCACCGGGCTGCCACAGGGGTACGGGTCGGCGGTGGGCGAACGTGGCGACCTGCTCTCCGCCGGTCTGCGGCAGCTGGTCTGCCTGGCCCGTGCCTACCTGGTCGATCCGGCGGTGGTGCTGCTGGACGAGGCGACCGCCAAGCTCGACCTGTCGACCGAGGCCCGGGTGCTGGCGGCGGTCCGTGCCGTCGCCGAGGGCCGGACCACCGTGATGATCGCCCACCGGCTGCAGACCGCCCGGATGGCCGATCGGATCGCCGTCGTCGCCGACGGCCGGATCGTCGAGTTCGGCACCCACGCCCAGCTGGTGACGGCCGGCGGCCGATACCACCAACTGTGGACGGCGGCGGCGCTGCCCAGTGCCCCGGTGGACGCGTCAGCGGCATCCGCGCCGGTCTGACCGGGCGGGTCAGGGCGCGGCGGCTCCGGCCGGGATGCGTCGGGTCCGGTCCGACCCGGCGGGGTGTCGTCGGCTCCGGCCGGTCAGCGGCGGGTGACCCACTGCTCCAGGTCAGCCACCACGGCCGCCGGCGCGGGCCGTACGGCGATCCGGGCGGCCAGCCCGGTGGCGGCCCGCGCGTACGACGGATCAGCCAGGACCTCGGCGGCGAGCGCCGCCACCTCGGTCGCGTCGACCTGCTCGCCGCCGCCGACCCACCGCCCGGCACCGGTGCCGGCCAGCCGCTCGGCGTTGAACGTCTGGTCCGGCAGGCTCGGTACGGCTACCTGCGGCACCCCGTGCGCGGCGGCGGTCATCATCGTGCCCCCACCGCCCTGGTGCACCAGCAGGTCACAGCTGGGCAGCAGCAGGTCCAGCGGAATCCGCCCGATCATCCGCACGGTCGCCGGCACCGGGGCGAACAGGTCCCGCTGACTGTCCGGCACCGCCACGACCAGCTCGGCGTCGAGGGCACCGAGCGCCCGCAGGATCGCGGGCACGTGCCGCATCCGGTCCGGATCCAGTGCGTGCAGCGACGTACCCCAGGTCAGACAGACCCGGGGTCGGCGGGCCGGTGCGGTGAGCCAGTCGGGCATCCGGGCCGGTCCGTTGAACGGCAGGTACCGCACCGGCATCCGGGGCAGGTCGTCACTGATCTGCAGCTCGGGTGGACACGGGTCCAGGGTGCGGTCACCGGCGGGGTCGACACCGTCGATTCCGTACCGCTGCGCCAGTGGGCCGGTGATCCGTCGGGGGAAGCCGTTGACCGGCGAGGTGAAGTCGCAGCACCACAGCTGGCGTACCGCCGGGATCCCCAGCACGGTGGCGACCAGCGGGCCGACCAGCGCGGCCGGCTCGTAGACCACCAGGTCCGGGCGCCAGCCACGGCAGAACCGCAGCAGCTCGTCGGCGAGCAGACCGGCGACGACCTCGGCGGTGGCGACCATTCCGGTGAAATCGAGTCGGCCGGCGACCGGGGCCGGCCGGGGGCGGCGCAGCCGTTCCCGCCGCTGCTGACGCAGCAGCGCGAACATGTCGACCGGCGGCCCGATCGGCAGTGCCGGCAACCCGGCCCGCACCACCGGACCGGTCTCGGTGGGATGGCACGCGACCAGCACCTCGTGACCGGCGGCGCGCAGCGCCCAGCCGGTCGGAACGAGTGGGGCGAAATGACCGCCACCCGCCCACGACGCGAACAGCACCCGCACGACCAGCCTCCGATCCGTCGCTGACGTCGCGAGTCTGCGCGCCGGCACTGTGATCTGGTTCCAGTCGTGGTGTGGCCCGGCTGGAGGACCGTCGGCGTCTCGTGCCGGCCTCGCCCGGGATGCGAATCCGACCCGTCATGGTGGCGCCACCGGCAAGAGGGGAGTGACCATGCGGTTGGGAGTCTTCCTGTCCCGCGACAGCGGGCCACAGGTGGCCGAGGAGGCCGAGCGGCTCGGATACGAGACGGCCCTGGTTCCGGAGGGGTTCAAACAGGACGCGCCGAGCCTGCTCGGCGCGGTGGCCGCCCGTACCCGGCGGATCCGGCTGGCGTCCGGTGTGATGCAGATCCCGGCCCGTACGCCGGTGCTGACCGCGCTCACCGCGTCGACCCTGGACGCTCTCAGTGGCGGCCGGTTCGCCCTGGGGCTCGGGGTGTCCAACCCGGACGTGTCACTCGGCTGGTACGGCGTGCCGTACGACCGACCGTTGGCCCGCACCGAGGAGTACCTCGCGGTGGTCCGGATGGCGCTGTCCGGAGCGCCGGTACGCCACCAGGGCCGGTTCTACCAGTTGCCGCCGGAGGGCACCACCGAGGCGGCGCAGCTGCGGGCCGGGCCGCCCCGCCCGCAGCTGCCGATCTACCTGGCGGCGGTCGGACCGGCGAACCTGGAGCTGGCCGGCCGGGTCGCCGACGGGTGGATCGGGGTGTTCTGCTCGCCGCAGCGGCTGGCCGACTCGCTGCACCGGGTGCGGGCCGGCCGCCAGCAGGCCGGCCACCGGCTGGACGGGTTCGAGGTGCTGCCGTCGGTGCCGATCAGCGTGGGCCCGGACCCGGTGGCCGCCGCCGAAGCGGTCCGCGGCTACTTCGCGAACTTCATCGGCCTCGGCAGCCGCCACCGCAGCATCTACCACCGGTTGGTGACCGAACTCGGCCACGGCGCGGCGGCGGACGAGATCCGGGACCGTCAGCGCTCGGGTGACCGGGCCGGCGCGGCGGCCGCCGTACCGATGGCGTTGATGGACGACACGTCGCTGATCGGCCCGGCGCAGCGGATCGCGCCCCGACTCGCCGCGTACGCGGCCGCCGGGGTGACCACCCTGGGGCTCACCCCGCTGGCCGCCACCGCCGCCGGACAGATCGAGGCGCTACGGGTGGCCGCCGCCGCGCTGCGCCTCGCCGGCGGCTGACGCCGCCGACCGGCGCAGCCGGACCCAGCCGGTGACGTTGCGTTGCATGGTGCGGGCCATGCCCAGCGCACCGGCGGGCACGTCGTCGGTGATCACCGAGCCGGCGGCGGTCTCCGCGCCGTCGCCGACCTCGACCGGTGCCACCAGGATCGTGCCGGCGCCGATGGAGACGCCGTCACCGATGCGGACCCGGCTCTTGACGCCACCGTTGAAGTTCGCCGGCCCGGACATGCTCGCCAGGTTGCAGCCGCGTCCGACGTCGGCGCTGAACAGTCCGGCCAGGTGCGGGACGCTGGTGCCGGCGCCGACCGTCGAGTCGGCGATCTCCACGAACGCCCCGGCGCGGCAGTCGTCGCCGAGGCTGGCGCGGGAGCGCAGCCAGGCGTACGGCCCGACGTTGACCCGGTCACCGAGGTCGACGTCCTGACAGACCGCGTACCGGATCTCGCAGTCGGCACCGACCCGGCAGTCGTGCAGCGACACCCCGGGGCCGATCCGGCTGCCGGCGTCGACCGTGGTGTGGCCGGTCAGTCGGGTGCCGGCCAGTACGGTGACGCCGGGCGCGAGCTGGACCGTGGCGTCGATGGAGGTGGTCGCCGGGTCCTCCACGTACACGCCGCGTCGTAGCCAGCCGGCCACGATCCGGGCCTGGACGGCCCGGTGGGCCTCGGCCAGCTCCACCGGGTCGGTGGTGCGTAACGACTCGGTCGGGTGCAGGGTCACGTCGTCGACCCGCACCCCGGCGGCGACCAGCTGGTGGCGTACGGCGGCGCAGGGTGTCTCGGCGGCGAGGTGGCCGGCGAGCCGGGCGACAGAGAGAGGGACGGGCCCGGCGAGGACCAGGCCGGCCGGTGCGTCGGGCGTGGCCGGCGGGGTCGGATCCCACCACGGTGCGGGGCGTCGCGCCCGCAGCAGCACCACGCGGCCGCCGCCGGTGCCGCCGGTGTCGTCGGTGACCCGGTCCACCGCCCAGGCCAGGGTGCCGGCCCCGATCAGCGGCGTCGCCGTGCCGATCAGCAGTACCGGCCGGTCGCCGGGGCGCGGCGGTTTCGTGACCACCTCGGCGTCGAGACGGGCGAGGGTGTCCAGCAGCCAGTGGCCCGCCGGCCGCCCGGCCAGCACCGCCTGCTCCGGTCCGTCCGGCACCGCCTGCTCCGGTCCGTCCGGCACCGCCTGCTCCGGTCCGTCCGGCATTGCCTGGCTAGGCGCGCCGACGAGCACCGCGACCGGCCGGTGCCGGCCGCTCACCGGTGACCCGCCGGTGCCGACTGCGGTCCGCCGCCGCACGCCGCGCCGAGACCGGTGACGTCGAGGGCGGCCTTGACCAGCCGGAACGCCTCGCAGTAGCGGACCTCGGTGAGGTCGTGGGTGGCGGCCTGGCGGGCCCACCACGTCGCCCGGTCCCGGATCGCCTGCTCGGCGACGTACGGCTTGTCGCGTTCGGACTGGTACTTGGCCACCGCCGCGAGCTTGTCCGGCATCCGGGCGGTGACGTCGACGTAGACGTCCGGAGTGAACAGGTTGTTCATCAGGGGTGGTTCGGCCTGCAGAATGGTGCGGACGAACGGACTGCGGCCGGCCATCGTGGTCGCCGCCCGACCGGCGGTCTCGTGGTCCTGGTGGTCACCGGCGCCCACCAGGTGGGTGATCACCAGCGCCGGGCGGACCCGGTGCAGGTGGTCGGCGACGCAGGAGTACGTCTGCCGGTCGGCGGCGAGCGCGCCGTCGACGAGATTCTCGATGACGAGGTTGGCCCCGATCACCCCGGCGGACTGCTTCGCCTCGTCGGGGCGGGCCGCCGCGGCCGGTGAGGAACTCGCCGAGCCGTCGGTGAGCGCGAGGATGTGGACGTCGAAGCCGGCGGCGCCGAGCCCGGCGAGGGTGCCGAAGCAGCCGAGTTCGGCGTCGTCGGGGTGGGCGAAGACAGCCAGTACCGACGGATGGGCCACAGCGGTGTGCTCCTGTCTGCTCGGGCCGGGACGCCCCGTACCGTCGCGGTGCGGGTCGGCAACGACCGGACGCCGCCGCGCCACGGGCGCGACGCCGGTACCGGCGATGATGACCGGCACCGGCGATGATGGCGGGTACGGATCGAGGGGCCGTCGAACCGTCGTCGAGCCGTCGCGACGGATGGTCGGGCGGCCTGGCGCAACTACTGCACGGCGGGCCGCTGTGTCCCGTCGTACGGTGGCAGCAGCGCGGCGGCGATCGCCTTGTTGACCGCGTCGATGCGCGACACGGCACCCAGTTTGGCGAAGATGTTGCTCAGGTGGCGTTTGACGGTCGCCTCCGTCAGATACAACCGGGCGGCGATCTGGGCGTTGCTGAGTGCCTGCGCGGTCAGCGACAGCACGTCGATCTCCCGGGGGGAGAGCATCGCGGTCGATGTCGGCAGCTGGGCCAGGCTGCTGCGGGACACCGCGAGGGTGACGTGGTTGTCCTGGATGCAGGCGTTGTGGATCGCGGAGACGAGCTCCCGACGACTGACGCTCTTGAGCAGGTAGCCCCGGATGCCGAGGGAGAGCAGCCGCTGCAGCAACCGGGGTCCGTCGTACATGCTCAGGATGATGATCTCGGTTTCCGGGACGAGTTCACGCAACGCGATCACCGTGTCGGTGACGTCGCCACCGGGGATCTCCACGTCGAGCAGGACCACCCGGGGCCGTTGCTGGGCCACCAGGGCGATCGCGTCGGCGCTGTTGCCGGCCTCACCGACCACCACCAGCCCCGGCTGGCTCTCCAGGATCTCGCGGAGCCCTTCCCTCATCAGCGCGTGATCGTCCACCAGGACCACCGTGATCGGCTCTGGAGTCACCCGGTGTCTCCCTCCACTGGCAGCCGTAGCTCGATGTGCGTCCCGCCGCCGATCCGGCTGATCAGCGACAGCGAGCCGCCCAGCAGGCTGGCCCGTTCCTTCATCGACAGCAGCCCGGTGCCCCGGTGTCCGGCGGCCGGGTCGAAACCTTCCCCGTCGTCGACCACGCTGGCCTGCAACCGGTCGGGTGCGAGGTCGATGCGGACCATGACGAGCTGCGCCCGCGCGTGGGTCACGGTGTTGCGCAGTGCCTCACGGACGATCAGGAAGGTCTCCTCGATCAGCGTGGCCGGCACCCAGCTCTCGTCGCCGTTGACCTGGATGTCGTGGATCAGCTCGGGCGTCGCCGTGCTGTCCAGGAACAGCCGCAGCGCCTTCTCCAACCCGTGCACCGGCTCGACCAGTCGGAGCCCGGCGATCGTGTGCCGGACGGCCTCCAGGGTGCCGGTCAGCCCGTGCTGGGCGGCTCGTAGCCGGCTCAGTGCCCGGTCCTGGTCTGCGGCCCAGTAGATCTCGGACAGTTCGAGTTGGCGTTGCGCGACGCCGATGCCGTGTCCGATCCGGTCGTGCAGTTCGCGGCTGATGTGGCGACGTTCCTCGATCTGGGCGCGGTGGATCCGGTTGAGCAGCACGCCGACGTAGGCGTCCGCGGCCACCCGCAGGGTGTGGGTGAGGATCTCGTGCAGGGTGAGCGCGGTCAGGATGAGACGGTCGGTGGCGTCTGGGCCGTCCACCGTCGCGGCGACCCGTCGTACCACTGTGGCGAACAGCAGGTTCGCGGCCCGCAGCGACTCGGTGGGCGAGGTGTTGGTGGCGGCCCGGTCGGCGCCGATCTCCCGGGCCAGCCCCGGCTGGACGACGGGCGTCGGGTGGCCGCCGACCTGGGCCGCGGTGCGCGCCAGGATGTCCCGGGCATGGGTCAGCACCTGCTTACGGGACAGGTCGTCCAGCAGTAATGCGCTACCCGCCCTTTCTAATGCCACCTCGAAATCGCGCAGGATCGTGGGCGAGAGGGCCGTTATTTGGTCACTCAGGGTGGTCTGCGACGGCTCCTGGAGTGGCTCGCTCACAGTGTTCCTCCGGCATCCTCACTGGGGATCGAGGGTATCCGTAGAACGTGCCGTCCGTCTATCCGTCGGCCACGCATTTTCCGCTTTACGGACCTGGTCCACAGTGGCTGGCCGGATCGGGAACCGGACCCGGACCGATCCGTCATCGAGTGGTACGCCCGTTTTGTCGATCATCGGTGTCGGCGTGAAACGCGCTGGTAATGAGGTTCGCCGCATTACTGGTCATCAGTTGATGGATCAGCGCAGAAACGGCGCAGTACGCGGACCGGACGCCGTCAGGCGAACGCGATCCCGACCGGTACCGCCCCGTGAGCGACGTACTGGGTGGTCATGAAGATCCGGTACGGCTGCCGCGTCGGCCCGGCCGGTCGGCGCCGCCGGCAGGTCACCGCGATCGCCACGGCCCCGCCGGCCAGGGCCGCCGCCGGCCAGCGCAGCACCGGATCCACCCCGACCGCCGCCGCGCCGAACGCGACGGCCACCAGGAGCGCGTTGACCGACACCCGTCGCCCAGCGGCCGGCACACCACGCAGCACCGCCGAGGTCCGTCGCCCGGTCGCCGCGTCACCGGCGACGTCGGACAGGTCCTTGGCCAGCGCGCCGACGAGACCCATCCAACACGACATCGCGACGGCGAACACCAGCAGCGCGGGCGGCACGCCGCCGCCACCGGCCGCTACCGCCCCGGCGGTGAACGTCACCAGTCCGGCCAGTACCACGGTGGCCCCGGCGGCCACGCTCCACCGCTTCAGGCGAAGCGGCGGCGCGGAGTAGGCCCAGCCGAGCAGCAGCGCCAGGCCGACCAGGCCGAGCCAGGCCACACCGAGGACAGCGGCCCCGGCCACCGCAAGACCCGCCCAGGCCGTGGCCACCCCCGCCGCCACCGGCACCGGCAGTACGCCGCGGGCGATCGGCCGGCGGGAGCCGTTGACCCGGTCGCCGACCACATCGGTCACCCCGTCGAACAGGTAGACGCTGGCGGCGACGCAGAGCCAGGCGGCGAGCGCCACCGGCATCCGCCACCACGCGGCGGTGGTCTCCGGCGCGGCGACGGTGGCCAGCGCGCCGGCGACCAGGAAGCGCATCGTGTAGATCGCCAGTACGGCGGGCCTGGCCTCGATGACACACCAGCCCAGGTAGCGGCCCGTCATTCGCCAGCTTTGCCTGGACACTTCGACAGACGTCGTGGTCATGGGTCGAGGATATGGTGCCCTGATTGGCCCGCATCAGAGGTGTACATCGAAGGTCGTATCCAATTCTGCACCCTGCTGTCGGTGCTGGGTGTATCGGATCGGGGTGGGCGGGTCCCCAGGTGCAAACTCCACGCCGGCTCTTGTTGTTCGAGTTGTAGGCAGCCTACTTTCCAGATCCCGGCGAAGTTTCCGTCGGATTGCGCTGCACAACCGATCGAGAGGAACGCGATGCTGCATTTCCAGGTACTCGGCCCACTCGAGGCGTTCGACGACGACGGCACCGTCGTCACCCCGACCCCACCGAAGGTCGGCCGGGTCCTCGCCCTGCTTCTGCTGCGCGCCAACCAGGTGGTGTCGACCGACGCGATCATCGACGAGTTGTGGGGCGAGGATCCGCCGCCCAGCGCGGTCGGTACCGCCCAGACCTACATCTACCAGCTGCGCAAGTGCCTGGACCCCCGGATCCGTACCGGCGGGGAGTGGCTGCTCACCAAGCCGCCCGGCTATCTGATGCGGATCGCACCCAGCCAGCTGGACGCGACCACCTTCGAAGCCCTGTCCCGCCAGGGTCGGCAGATGCTGGAGCGGGGCCAACCGGAGCAGGCCGCGCCACTGTTGCGTCGCGCGCTCGAGCTGTGGCAGGGGCAGAGCCTGGCGAACCTGCGCCGGGGCGGACTACTGCAGGCACACGCCATCCGCCTCGAGGAGGACCGGATGCGCACCCTGGAACTGCGGATTCAGGCCGACGCCGAACTCGGCCTGCACCGGCAGCTGATCGGGGAGATCCGGTCCCTGGTGGCCACCAATCCGCTCAACGAGTGGCTGTACGGCCAGCTGATGGTGGCGCTGGCCCGGACCGGCCGCCGGGGTGAGGCGCTGCAGACGTACCAGGATCTGCGCCGCGTGCTCGACCACCAGCTCGGCCTCACCCCGCAGCCCGAGCTGCAGCGGCTGCACCGTGAGCTGCTCAGCCACGGCGAACCCGCGATGAGCAGCACCTGGCTGTACCGCAGTGTGCTCTCGGCGGCCTGACCGCCGTGGGTAGGCGCTACCTGGGCGGCGACTCGTGACCGCCCAGACGTGGCTCGGCGTCGTCGTACTGACCGGCAGTGGCCTCACCGCCGGGGTGCTGTACGCCGTCGCGCTCAGCGTGGTCCCGGCGTTCCGGGCCCTTTCCCCGCAGCGCTACGTCGAGACCCACAAGCTGATCGGCCGTCGGTTCGACCTGGTGATGCCGCCCACGGTGCTCACCTGGACGGTGGGCGACGTGGTCGCCGCCGTGCTCACCGGGCACCCCGTGGTACGGCTGCTGCTGCTCGTCGCCGCTGCGGCCGGCTGCGCGGTGGCGGTGGTGTCGCAGCTGGGCAACGTGCCGATCAACCGCCGGGTGAAGGCGCTGCCGGCCGGGGCGCTGCCGCCGCACTGGCCCGACCCGCGTGCCCACTGGCGCGCGTTCAATCTGCTCAGGACGGGTTTCGCGGTGCTGGGCCTGGTCGCCAACGCCGCCGCCGTGTCTCATCCGTCCTGGTGACCGAAAGGAGAAGCCGTGCCGTCGACCTCGACGCCGACCCTCGACCCCGCTGACATCAAACGTCTGGGCAACGCCTTCTGCCACGCGAAGCTGCTGCTCACCGCCACCGAGCTCGGACTTTTCGCCGACCTGTCGAGCAACGGCCGGTCGACCGCCGACGAGATCGCCGCCCGGCTGCACCTGGCCGGCCGTGGCGCGGGCGACTTTCTCGACGCGCTCACCGTGCTCGGCCTGCTCGATCGGACCGCCGCCGGCTACGACCTGGCCGACGCGGCACGCCGGCACCTGGTCCCCGGCGGACCGGCCTTCCTCGGCGGCTTCCTCGACCGGGCCAACCAGGTGCTCTACCCGGCCTGGGGCAAGCTGGCCACCGCGTTGCGGACCGGGCGACCGCAGACCCCGTCGGCGGGCGCGGGCGCGTTCGCGCAGATGCTCGCCGACCCGGTCCAGCGTGAGCGGTACCTGGGCATGATGGACGGGGCCAGCGGTCAACTCGCGCCCCATCTGGCCGCTGCCGTCGACTGGTCGGCGGTCTCCAGCGTGGTAGACGTCGGCGGTGCCCGGGGCAACCTGGCCGCGGCGTTGGTGACGGCGCATCCGCACCTGTCGGCGACCGTGTTCGACCTGCCGGCGATGGCGCCGTCGTTCGCGGACCACATGCGGTCGCTGCGTCCGCCGACCGAGGTCCGGTTCGTCGGTGGTGATTTCTTCGTCGACCCGCTACCGACCGCCGACGTGCTGATCATCGGCCATGTCCTGCACAACTGGTCGCCGCCGCAACGGCAGACCCTGATCGCCCGGGCGTACGCCGCGCTGCCCCCCGGTGGCCTGCTGCTGGTCTACGACGCGATGCTCGACGACGAGCCGGCCGACCTGGCCCGGCTGCTGGTCAGCCTCAACATGCTCCTGGTCACCTCCGACGGTGCGGAGTACCGGGCGGCGGACGGCGAACAGTGGCTGCGCGAGGCCGGGTTCGCCGTACAGCAGCGCCGGTCACTCGGGAGCAGCGACACTCTGTTGGTCGCCCGCAGGCCCACCGCCGGCAGCTGACCCGATCCGGGTGCCCGGCGTCGGCCGTTCCCCGGCGGGCGCGGGGTCGGTGCCATCGGCCCCGGCGGACAGGGCGCCGTCCCAGTCCGCCGGGGGACCGGGCACGACCAGGTGCAGGTGGCCAAGCAGCGGCAGCAGCCGGGCGAGCGGGCCGGGGGACACCGGCGTGGTGGTGTCGTCGACCGACGGTACGCCGTCGGCGGGGTGCGGCAGGCGGTCCATGGTCGTCAGTCTCCGGCCCGGTCCTGGCTGTCGGGTCCAGCGTCTCTGGTGTCGGGTCCAGCGTCTGCGCTGTCGGGTCCAGCGTCTGCGCTGTCGGGTCCAGCGTCTGCGCTGTCGGGCCGGCAGCGGCAGTCGGTCCCGACCGGCTGCGGGCAGACCGCGTCGCGCGGGTCGGACACCGTGGCCAGGCGGGCCCGCTCGGCCGCGTCGAGCCGGACCGCTGCGGCGGCCAGGTTCATCTCCAGGTGGGTCGGGTCCCGGGTGCCGGCCACCGGCAACACGTCGGGGCCCTGCGCCAGCAGCCAGGCCAGGGCGAGCCGACTCACCCCGACGTGCCGGCGGGTGGCCACCCGCTGCGCGGCGCCGACCATCCGCCGCGTACGGGCGAAGTTGTCCGGCCGGAACCGGGGGTCGGCGTGCTGGTATGCGTCGGGGGCCAGCTGGTCGGGGGAGTCCAGCCGCCCGGTGAGCAGACCGGCACCGAGCGGGCGGTACGCCGCGAACCCGATCCCCAGGGCCCGGGCGGCGGGTAGCAGTTCCGTCTCGGCGCAGCGGCCGAGCAGCGAGTACTCGGCGGCTACCAGCGCCAACGGGTGCACCGCGTGGGCACGCCGGAGCTGACCGACGCCGACGTGGGCGACGCCGAGGTGGCGTACCTTGCCGGCGGCCACCAGCGCGGCCATCGCCTGCACGCTCTCCTCGACCGGCACCCGGGGGTCGGCGCGGTCGAGGAGGTACAGGTCCAGGTAGTCGGTGCCGAGCCGGCGCAGGGTCGTGTGGCAGGACCGGGTCACCGTCTCGGGGCGGGCGTCGACGTCGACCAGCCGCCCGCTCCGGGTGTAGCGGCCGCCGCTGCGGCTGGCCAGCAGGACCGCCGTACGGCGGCCGCGCAGCGCCCGGCCGACGACGGTCTCGATGTCCCCGCCGGTGGTCAGGTCGGTGGCGTCGACCAGGCTGGTGCCGAACTCCCGTAGCTGGCCGATCATCCCGTCGGCGACGGCCCGGTCGACCGGGCCACCGCAGCCCGCGGTGAAACTCATCGCGTTCAGGGCGATGGGCGTGGCGACCAGGCCGGTGGCCCCACATCGGCGTGGCTGCACGGCGGGGCGGGTTCAGCCGGTCGGGCAGAGGTGCCGGGCGAGGTCGGCCAGGCTGTCGTGCTCGAACAACGCGGCGGCGGCGATCTCGATGCCGAGTTCCTCCTCCAGACCGGCGTGTACCTGCAACAGCTGCACCGAGTTGGCGGCGACGTCGGTGATGTGGCGCTCCGGTGGGATCGGTCCGGGGTCCGGTTCGCCGGCGTCCACCAGGATCCGGGCCAGCACCCGCTGCAGGGCCTGCAGGGTCTGCCGGTACCTGGCGCCGTCGGTCGCCGCCGGCTGGTCGTGGTCGTCGGCACGCATCGGTGTCCCTTCTGGTCGTTCACTGGTGGCGGTAGTAGCTCCACAGGTCGTGGTACGGGATCGTGGTGCCCTCCCGGCGGGCCCGCGCCCACTCGCCGGCCCAGTGCAGCATCAGGGTGGGTGCCGCCGGCTCGATGATCCGTCCGTTGTGCACGACGAAGGCCGGATCGCCGGCCCACCGCTCGGCCGGCAGGTCCCAGGCGCCGGTGGTCGCGGCGATCGTGTAGAGGCTGGTGTAGGGGGCACCGGAGGTGACGATCAGATAGTTGAGGAAGGGCTGCTCGGCGCAGGTGAGCTCCATGTGGGCGGCCAGCGCGAGCGCCTCGGGCAGGCGGGCGGTGGCGTGCGCCAGGGACAGGTTGCCCCGGCGGGAGGCGATGAAGCCCGTGTTGGCAGCGAAGGCGACCTGTTCGTCGGTCAGCACGCCGACGTCGTGGATGCTGTCGCGCCACACCCATCTGCGGATCTCCGGTTGGTGTGAGTGCGACGTGACGAACGAGTAGTCGTCGAGGTAGCGGTAGACGAAGTGGACGTTGTGCAGGACCACCGTGTCGCAGTCGATGTAGACGAACTCGTCGTACGGTCCATGCCAGATCGCGAGCTTGCGGTACTGGCCGCTGGCTGCGCCATGGAAGGCGTACCCGATCTCGTCGCACCGGTCCAACACCGCATAATCATCGAAGATCTCAAATTCATATTGATGGCGGAGTGCGCGGAGCGCGTCGATGTCGCCGGCGAAGGGGACCAGGCACAGCGGGGTCCAGGGATGATAGGTCCGGAAGCTGTTCAGAAATGCCAGCGCCTGCTCCAGCACGCCGTCGTTGGCCAGGAAATAGACACCCCTGCGCGCCCCGGTCACCGCTGCGCGCCCTGTCGGACGTCGACGGCGGAGGTCCGCCGCGGCGAGCGGGCGTCGGTGCCGTTGGCGGCGATCCGGTCCACCAGGGCGCAGTACTCGGCGGCGGCACCGGCCACCGCGAACGAGACCCCGACGGCCCGCATCCGTCGGTCGAACTCCGACGGCGGCACCGCCGGCTGGTCCGGGTCGGCGTCGCGGATCGGGTGCCACACCCGGCGGACCCGCTCCAACAGCGCCAGGTACTCGCCGGGCTGCTCGCCGCCGCGGGCCAGGATCTCCGCGGCGGGTCCGTCCGGCACCACCGGCACCGGGCGGGCATGGGTACGCAGTGCCTGTCGCACCTCGGCCAGCGCCGGCTGGCGTTCCGACGCGCCGGTGGCGATCCGTCGGTAGTCGACCGGCAACGCCGTCCAGTCGACGTCCCGGGTCGCCGCCTCGATCCGGGCGGCCAGGTCGCGCCAGGCCCGGCTCAGTGCCGTGCGGTCCAGCTCCACCAGCAGGCATCCGGTCAGTTCGCCGAGGCGTACCAGGTAGCCGAGCAACGCCGAACTGATCATCAGATACTCGTAGACGGCGAACGCGGCGCGCACCCGGGGGTCGGCGAACTCGGCGAACCGCCGGTAGGTGCGGAACTCGTCCCGGGTCCGCTCCCGGTACCAGTCCAGCGCGCGGTGGGTGACGACCCGGGCGCGGTTGCGCCGCAGCAGCAGTTCGGGTGCGCTGGCGCCGTAGCGCAGGTAGCGGTCGGTGATCTCGCCGATCTGCTCGGCGCAGCCGTGCATCACCGGCGGCGCGCCGGACAACCAGCCGATGCGGTGGCCGGCCTCGTGCAACGCGGCACCGAAGTCCGAGTCCTCGCCCGAGGTGTGCAGGTCCTCGCAGAAGCGCAGGTCCGGGCCGAGCCGGTCGCGCCGTACCCCGCAGTTGCCGGTGGTGAGCGTGTCGGCTTCGGTCTCGTCGACCGGGATCGCGTCGAACAGCCGCAGATAGTCGACGAAGGCGCTGACCGGTCCGGACACCACGGTACGGATCGGTGCGCAGAGCGCCGTCCGGTCCGGGCGGGCGAGCGCCCGCGACATGTCCACGCACCAGGACGGCGGCACCAGACAGTCGTCGTCGACGTACAGGACGGTGTCGTGGACCGCCGCGTCCAGTACGACGTTGCGGGCCGCCGCCACGTTGCGCCGTTCGCGGTAGTG
This sequence comes from Solwaraspora sp. WMMA2101, assembly GCF_049179175.1. NCBI lineage: Bacteria > Bacillati > Actinomycetota > Actinomycetes > Micromonosporales > Micromonosporaceae > Solwaraspora > Solwaraspora sp. WMMA2101. The sequence continues at coordinate 6,052,703 of NZ_JBMHMA010000006.1, forward strand.
CACCCGTAGCCGGCCACCGGCGATCCGGTCCAGTTCCGGCAGTCGTGACCGGCCGTTGACGACCACCAGGACCTCTGCGGTCTCCCCGGCGGTCCGGGCGGCCCGCAGCGCCGCCCGGACGGTCCGGACGAGCGCGGCGGGGTCGTCGCCCCTGGTGGGTATCCCTACCGAGACCGTCATCAGATTCCTTTCGTCGCGCGCTGTGCGCATCGACGATGGCCGGTTCCGCTCGGGTCCGGCTGGAGCCTGCGGCCAGCGGCGGGACGGCGGGGCACCCCCCCGGTCGCGGCCAGAGTGTGCGACGGCAGCGGGCGCGTCGGCGGAAGTCCGCCAGGGAAATGGACAGACCGGGCGATCTGGTCGCCCGGTCTGGTCGTGCACCGTGTCGCGGTGCCCCCGGTGGGATTCGAACCCACACTGTCGGAGGTTTGAGCTCCGTCTCTCTACCGGTTGGAGTACGGGGACGTTTGTCGGGTCTGGGGCCCGGCTTCGTCAAGCCTACCCACTACGCTGAAGGCGGCGACACCCAACCCGGTGGGTGTCGGGTCGCAAGTGTTGGGGGTAGGGGTTCGTGGCCGACACGCAGGCGGGTGCCGAGCGCAGGCGGGTACTGATCGCAGAGGACGAGGCGCTGATCCGACTCGATCTGGCGGAGATGCTCGTCGAGGAGGGCTACGACGTCGTCGGTGAGGCCGGCGACGGGGAGACCGCGGTGCGCCTCGCCGAGGAGCTCAAGCCCGATCTGGTGATCCTCGACATCAAGATGCCGATCATGGACGGGCTGGCGGCGGCCGAGCGGATCGCCGCGGGCCGGATCGCCCCGGTGGTGATCCTCACCGCGTTCAGCCAGCGCGACCTGGTGGAGCGGGCCCGTGCCGCTGGTGCGATGGCGTACCTGGTCAAGCCGTTCCAGAAGAGTGACCTGGTGCCGGCGATCGAGATCGCGCTGTCGCGCTACAGCGAGCTGGCCACCCTCGAGTCCGAGGTCGCCGGGTTGGCCGACCGGTTGGAGACCCGCAAGGTCGTCGAGCGGGCCAAGGGCATGCTGATGACCTCGTACGGGATGACCGAGCCCCAGGCCTTCAAGTGGATCCAGCGGATGGCGATGGACCACCGGATGACCATGCGCGACGTCGCGGAGCGGATCCTGGCCGAGACTCCGGGCGAGACCGCCGGTGAGACCACCCCTACGCAGCAGTGAGTGACCGTCGCGGGCCCCGGCCGGCCAGGTGCACGCGGGGCGTGTTACAGCTGGTCGGGCCATCAGGCCACGCTACGTAACGTTTTTGTCAACGGCCCTTCCTGGACCTTACGGCGTGCCCGGCAGGTGGGATAACGTCCCGCCCCAAGGCCGGGATAGCGGCCGGGTGCGTGCTTCCCGCAAGAGCCAATCGGCAGTGGGTGGTTCGGGCCAATTGGTATCGAGGAGGGGTTTCGAGCCTTGAAGCGTAATCTTGTACGCGTGCTCGGCGGCGTCGCCATGATGGCGCTCGTCGCCGGCGGTGCCGCCTGCAGCAGCGGGGACGGCGACAGCACGGAAGCTGGCGGCGAGGCGTGCGGCAACAAGATCGCCTTTTTTGGGGCGTTGACTGGCCCGTCGGCGGCGTTGGGCATCAACGAGAACAACGGTGTCGCGCTCGCGGTCGAGCAGTACAACGAGGCGAACCCGGACTGCACGGTCGAGCATGTCGGTCTCGACTCGCAGGGCAGCCCGGACCAGGCGCCCGGTCTGGCGCAGCGGGCCATCGACGACGAGAAGATGCTCGGCATCGTCGGCCCGGCGTACTCCGGTGAGTCCGAGGCGGCCGGCCCGCTGTTCGCCGAGGCCGGACTGGTCACCATCACCCCGTCGGCGACCCGGCCGAGCCTGGCCGACCAGGGCTGGCCGACCTTCTTCCGGGGCGTCGGCAACGACCTGAGCCAGGGCCCGGCCGCCGGCGTCTACATCCGCGACGTGCTGGGCGCGCAGCGGGTCTTCGTGATCGACGACCAGTCGGCGTACGGCGCGGGTCTGGCCGACGAGGTCAAGAAGGTCCTCGGTGACCTGGTCGTCGACTCCGACAAGGTCCAGGGCGAGGGCAAGCAGGTCGACTTCTCCGCCACCGTCACCAAGGTCCGCTCGGCCAACGTCGACGCGGTCTTCTACGGTGGGTACTACCAGGAGGCCGGCCTGATCCGGAAGCAGCTGACCGACGCGGGCATCGCCGCCACGATGGTCGCCGGTGACGGCGTCAACGACCCGGCGTACGTCACCTCCGCCGGTGCCGCCGCCGCCGAGGGCACCATCCTCACCTGCCCGTGCCAGCCGGCCACCGAGGCCCGGGGCAGCTTCGCCGCCGACTACGAGGCGCTGCACGGCTCCCCGCCGGGCACCTACAGCGACACCGCCTACGACGCGGCGAACATCCTGCTCGAGGGCATCAAGGAGGGCAACACCACCCGCGAGGCGCTGCTCGAGTGGGTGAAGAACTACGAGGGTGAAGGCGTCGCCGCCAGCTACAAGTTCGACGACAAGGGCGAGATGGAGGCCTCGCAGGTCGTCGTCTGGGCGTTCAAGGTCGTCAACGGTGAGGTCGTGCCGGACCAGGAGATCCCCAAGTCCTGATCCGTCCCCATCGGCAGGTCAGCTTTTCAGCGGGTGCGGCCGGGAGCTCGCTCCCGGCCGCACCCGATTTTTTTCCCCAGCCCTCAATGGAGCACCCTCCTTGAACGTCAATGGACTGCTCTCTAACTTCGGAGAGCTCACCACGACCGGCTTGACGCAGGGCGCCATCTATGCCCTGGTCGCGCTGGGCTACACGCTGGTCTACGGCGTGCTGCGTCTCATCAACTTCGCCCACTCCGAGGTGTTCATCGCCGGAGCGTTCGCCGCGCTCTGGACCTGGGGTGCCCTCGGACTCACCCAGAACTCGGTGGTCACCGGAACCGGGTCGATCATCTTCTACCTGCTGATCGCGCTGCTCGTCGCCGCGCTAGCCTCGGCGGCCACCGCCACCGTGGTGGAACGGGTGGCCTACCGACCGTTGCGTAAGCGTAACGCACCCCCGCTGGCTTTTCTGATCACCGCGATCGGCGCGTCGATCGTGATGGCCGAGGCCTTCGGCATCTACACCCGACGTCTGCCGCAGGGGCTGCCGACGATCGTCAGCAACAGCCCGCTGTTCGAGGTCGCCGGGGTGCCGATCACCACGGTGCAGCTGCTCACCGTCATCTCCGCCCTGGTGATGATGGTCGGCCTGGACTTCTTCATCAACCGCAGCCGGATCGGCCGGGGCGTGCGGGCCGTCGCCCAGGACCCGAACACCGCCGCGCTGATGGGGGTGAACAAGGACCGCATCATCATGACCATCTTCATCCTGGGTGGTCTGATGGCCGGTGTCGCCGGCGTCCTCTACAACATCCGCATCGGTGTGCTCACCTACAGCGTCGGCTTCCTGCTCGGCCTCAAGGCGTTCACCGCCGCGGTCCTCGGCGGGATCGGCAACCTGCGTGGCGCGCTGCTCGGCGGCTTCCTGCTCGGCGTGGTGGAGAACTACGCCTCCGGCCTGTTCGGTACGCAGTGGAAGGACTTCGTGGCCTTCGCCGTCCTGGTCGTGCTGCTGATGTTCCGCCCGACCGGTCTGCTAGGCGAGTCGTTGGGGAGGGCACGGGTATGACAAGCGTGCGAGGCAAGCTGCACGACGTGCGCGGTCAGATCTCCGATCGCTGGCACCACATGCCGAAGTGGGCCCGCTGGGCGTTGGTCGCCGCGGTGGTCGTCTTCTTCTACGCGTTGCCGAACAAGGAGTTCTACCAGTACCTCGGGCCGATCCCGACCACCGAGTCGAACTTCGCCCAGGTGCTGTTCACCGTCTCGATCTACGTTCTGCTGGCCGTCGGCCTCAACATCGTGGTCGGCTTCGCCGGCCTGCTCGACCTGGGCTACTTCGGCTTCTTCGCCGTCGGGGCCTACACGGTCGCGGTGCTGACCTCGCCCAGCAGCGACCTCAAGACCCTGTGGCCGTGGCTGGCGGCGCTGCCGTTGGCGATCGGCATCACGATGATCTCCGGCCTGATGCTCGGCACCCCGACCCTGCGACTGCGCGGTGACTACCTGGCGATCGTCACCCTCGGCTTCGCCGAGATGATCCGAATCGCGGCGGTCAGCTCCGAGTTCCTCAAGGGTCAGCGGGGTCTCAACCAGATCCCGCACCCGCCCGGCGAGTACGCCGACGGCAAGCCGGTCTTCGGTGTGCTGGACGCCCGCCCGTACTACTGGCTGGTGCTCACCGTGATCATCGTGGTGGTCATCCTGGTTACCAACCTCAGCAACAGTCGGGTCGGCCGGGCCTGGGTCTCCATCCGCGAGGACGAGGACGCCGCCCAGCTGATGGGCGTGCCGACGTTCAAGTTCAAGCTGTGGGCGTTCGCCATGGGCGCGGCGATCGGCGGGCTCGCCGGCGCGCTGTTCGCCGGCAAGCAGAACTTCGTCAGCTCGCAGAACTTCGAGCTGCTCAACTCGATCATCATCCTGGCGGCGGTGATCCTCGGCGGCTCCGGCAACATCGTCGGCGCGATCGTCGGCGGTGGCCTGGTGGCGTACCTGATCGAACGCTTCCGGGGTATCGAGCTGTTCGGGGTGGAGCTGTACGAGTACCGGTTCCTGGTCTTCGGGCTCACCCTCGTCGTCATGATGATCTTCCGGCCGCAGGGCCTGATCTCCAGCAAACGCCGGGCAGCCGAGTTCAAGGACCGGCGTAAGGAGGTGACCGTCGGTGGCTGACACCGCGACGACCGGGGCCGGTGCCACCGCCGCGACCCGCGAACCCCTGCTCGAGGTCGACCATGTCACGCTGCGCTTCGGCGGCGTGGTCGCGCTCAACGACGTGGACTTCACTCTCTACAAGGGGGAGATCCTCGGGCTGATCGGTCCGAACGGGGCCGGCAAGACGACCTGCTTCAACGCGATGACCGGCATCTACCGGCCCAGCGAGGGTGAGATCCGGTTCCGTGGCGAGCGGATCACCGGAAAGAAGCGTCACCAGATCACCAAGATGGGGATGGCGCGTACCTTCCAGAACATCCGGCTCTTCCCGGAGATGACCGCCCTGGAGAACGTCCAGGTCGGCGCGGACGCCCACCACAAGACCAGCGTGATCTCGGCGATGCTGCGGCTGCCCCGGCACTGGCGGGAGGAGCGCGACGGCCGGGAGAAGGCCCGCGAGCTGCTGGACTTCGTCGGAATCGGCAAGCGGATCAACGAGATGGCCCGCAACCTGTCGTACGGCGAACAGCGGCGCCTGGAGATCGCCCGCGCGTTGGCGACCGACCCGGTGCTGCTCTGCCTCGACGAACCGGCGGCCGGCTTCAACCCGGCGGAGAAGGAGGAGCTGCTCCAGCTGATCCGCCAGATCCGCGACCGGGGCGTCACCGTGCTGCTGATCGAGCACGACATGCGCCTGGTCATGGGGGTCACCGACCGGATCGTCGTGCTGGAGTTCGGAAAGAAGATCGCCGACGGACTCCCCGCCGAGGTGCGGGAGGACCACCGGGTGATCGCCGCCTACCTGGGAGTGCCCGACGATGCTGCTTGAGATCGAGGACGTCAGCCTGCTCTACGGGCGGATCCAGGCGCTGCACGGCATCAGCCTGACGGTCGACGAGGGCGAGATCGTGGCCCTGATCGGCGCCAACGGTGCCGGCAAGTCGACCACCATGCGGGCCATCTCGGGTATCCGGCCGATCGCCTCCGGCAAGATCACCTTCGACGGCGAGGACATCTCCAAGCTCCGTGCCGACCTGCGGGTGCGGCGCGGGCTCTGTCAGGCACCGGAGGGCCGGGGCATCTTCCCCGGCATGACGGTGCTGGAGAACCTCGACATGGGGGCGTACACCCGCCGGGACCGGGCCGGCATCGCCGCCGACCTGGACCGGGTGCTGGGGTTGTTCCCCCGGCTCGCCGAGCGGCGCAAGCAGGCCGGTGGCACGCTCTCCGGCGGTGAGCAGCAGATGCTCGCCGTCGGCCGGGCGCTGATGAGCCGGCCGAAGCTGCTGCTGCTCGACGAGCCGTCGATGGGGCTCGCGCCGATGCTGATCCAGCAGATCTTCGACATCATCGTGGAGATCAACCAGCAGGGCACCACGGTCCTGCTGGTGGAGCAGAACGCCCAGCAGGCGCTGTCGCGCGCCCACCGGGCGTACGTGCTGGAGACCGGCAGCATCGTCAAGTCCGGCACCGGCACCGACCTGCTGCACGACCCGGCCGTCAAGGAGGCGTACCTCGGTGTCGCCTGAGCCGTCCCCCCGGTACGCCCGACCCCTCGGAGGAAGCGTGACCACCAGATATCACCGGACCCGGCGGGCCGCCGTCGGCGTCGTCGGCGCGGTCGCCCTGATGTTGACCATGGCCGCCTGCGGCGAACAGGACAGCGTCGAACAGCCCGGTGCCGGCGCGCCGAGCGCCTCGGCCGACGACGACCTGGCGGCGCTGGTCCCGGACGAGATCAAGGCCGACGGCAAGATCCTGGTCGGGATCGACGCGACGTACGCCCCGGCGGAGTTCCTCGACACCGACGGTGCCACGGTCGTCGGCTTCGACGTCGACCTGTTCAACACCGTCGCCGGCAAGCTCGGCCTGACCACCGAGTACGTGCCCAGCCAGTTCGACGACATCATCCCCGGGGTGATGTCGGGCAAGTACGAGATCGGGGTGTCGTCGTTCACCATCAACGACGAGCGCAAGACCCAGGTCGACATGGTGTCGTACTTCTCGGCGGGCACCCAGTGGGCGGCGCGCGCCGGTGAGCCGGTCGACCCGGACGACGCCTGCGGCAAGCGGGTGGCGGTGCAGGCCGGCACCGTCCAGGTCGAGGACATCGAGGCCCGGTCGGCGGCCTGTACCGCCGCCGGCAACCCCGAGATCACCATCGAGCAGTTCCAAGGTCAGGACCAGGCTACCGCCTCGGTGGTCTCCGGCAAGAACGACGCGATGCTGGCCGACTCGCCGGTCTGCGCGTACGCGGTCCAGCAGACCAACGGTGAGCTGGAGCTGTCCGGCGACATCTACGACTCGGCCCCGTACGGCTACGTCGTGGCCCAGGAGCAGTCCGAGTTCGCCGAGGCGTTGGCGCAGGCGCTGGCGGCGGTCATCGCCGACGGCAGCTACGAGCAGGCGCTGAGCAACTGGGGCGTCGAGGCGGGCGGGATCACCGACCCGGCAGTCAACCCCTGAGCCGCGTCGACCGGCGATGTCGATGAACCCCTCGACCGGCCCGGACGGCACCCCGCCGTCCGGGCCGGACCCGGCAGGCGAGGTGCCGTCCGGGCCAGTCCGGGTCCGCCCCGATCCGATCAGAGCGGTGCCGGTACGGCGTCCGGGCCGCTGGGTGGCGATCGGCGTGCTCGCCGTACTCGCCGCGATGTTCGTCCACCTGCTGGTCACCAACGACCGCTTCCAGTGGGCGTTCATGGTCGACAACATGTTCCGGCCGCCGATCATCGAAGGCGTCCGGACCACCATCACGATGACGCTGCTCGCGATGCTGATCGGTGTCGCCGTCGGGGTCCTGGTCGCGGTGATGCGGCTGTCCGGCAATCCGATCCTGGCCGGGGTCGCCTGGCTCTACACCTGGTTCTTCCGGGCGGTGCCCCGGGTGGTGCTGCTGGTGCTCTTCGGCAACCTCGGCATCCTGTGGGAGCGGCTGGAGTTCGGCCTGCCGTTCGACCGGCAGCTCGGTGCGCTGTTCGGCGTGACCGACTTCGAGGCCCGGATCTGGGGCTTCGACGCCCGGACCGCGATCAGCGGGTTCGTGGCGGGTCTGCTCGGGCTGGCGCTGTCCGAGGCGGCCTACATGGCGGAGATCGTCCGGGCCGGGATCGGCTCGGTCGACCCCGGTCAGGCCGAGGCGTGCGCCGCGCTCGGCATGAGCCAGGGCCTGACCCTGCGCCGGGTGGTGCTGCCGCAGGCGATGCGGGTGATCGTGCCGCCGACGGGCAACGAGACGATAGCGATGCTCAAGGACACCTCGCTGCTGGCCTTCGTACCGGTGACCAACGAACTGTTCTTCCAGCTGTCGGCGGTCGGATCCCGGACCTTTCAGGTCTTTCCGATGCTGGTCGCCGCCTGCCTGTGGTACCTGGCGCTGACCAGCGTGCTGATGGTCGGCCAGTCCTTCGTCGAACGGCGGTTCTCCCGCGGTGTCGGCGCCGCCGCTGCGAAGGGGACCTGATGACCGCGTCGGCCGCCGCCGGGCCGGACACCCTGATGGTGTACGCCGAGAACGTGCACAAGTCGTTCGGGTCGCTCGACGTGCTCAACGGCGTGGACCTGGCGGTACGCCCCGGTGAGGTGTGCTGTGTGATCGGGCCGTCCGGCTCGGGCAAGTCGACCTTCCTGCGTTGCATCAACCACCTGGAGAAGATCGACGCCGGGCGGATCTGGGTGGACGGGGCGCTGGTCGGCTACCGGCAGCGGGGCGGCAAGCTGCACGAGTTGCCGGCCCGGGAGGTGGCCGCGCAGCGGCGCAGCATCGGCATGGTGTTCCAACGGTTCAACCTTTTCCCGCACATGAGCGCCCTGGCGAACGTGATGGAGGCGCCGCTGCGGGTCCGTGGGGAGCCGAAGGCGGCGGTCCGTGAGCGCGCGGTGGCGCTGCTGGACCGGGTCGGCCTTGCCGACCGGGCGCACGCGTACCCGGGTCAGCTCTCCGGTGGTCAGCAGCAGCGGGTGGCGATCGCCCGCGCGTTGGCGATGCGGCCGAAGGTGATGCTCTTCGACGAGCCGACCAGCGCGTTGGATCCGGAACTCGTCGGTGAGGTCCTGGACGTGATGCGGGACCTGGCCCGCGACGGGATGACGATGATCGTGGTGACCCACGAGATCGGCTTCGCCCGGGAGGTCGGCGACTCGCTGGTGTTCATGGACGGCGGGGTGGTGGTCGAGGCCGGCGTGCCCCGCGAGGTGCTCGCCGACCCACGGCACGAACGAACTCGGGCGTTCCTGAGCAAGGTCCTCTGAACTCGTGGGGTGTGGCGGGCCGTGAGCCGCCGGGCCCGGTGTCACACCCCACGACTAGAGTCGCTTGACGTGACCGACGACGCGCCCCGACTGCTGCTTCTCGACGGCCATTCGCTGGCCTACCGGGCGTTCTTCGCCCTGCCGGTGGAGAACTTCTCCACCAGCACCGGGCAGCCGACCAACGCGGTCTACGGCTTCACCTCGATGTTGATCAACGTGCTGCGCGACGAGCGGCCGACGCACATCGTGGTCGCCTTCGACATCTCCCGCCGGTCGTTCCGGACCGAGCGGTACGCCGAGTACAAGGCCGGCCGGTCGGAGAGCCCGGCCGACTTCGCCGGGCAGGTGAGCCTGGTGCAGGAGGTCCTCGACGCGCTGCGCATCCCGTTCGTCACCAAGGACAACTTCGAGGCCGACGACATCATCGCCACCCTGGCCTGCGCCGGCCGGGACGCCGGGATGGACGTGCTGATCTGCACCGGTGACCGGGACGCCTTCCAGCTGGTCGACGACCGGATCACCGTGCTCTACCCGCGTAAGGGCGTCTCCGACCTGGCCCGGATGGACCCGGCGGCGGTCACCGCCCGCTACGGCGTCGGGCCGCAGCACTACCGGGACCTGGCCGCCCTGGTCGGTGAGGCCAGCGACAACCTGCCCGGGGTGCCCGGTGTCGGCCCGAAGACCGCCGCCAAGTGGATCAGCCAGTACGGCGGACTGGACGGGGTGATAGCCCAGGCCGACCAGATCAAGGGCAAGGCGGGGGAGAGCCTGCGGGAGCGGCTCGCCGACGTGATCCGCAACTACGAGCTGAACTGTCTGGTGGCCGATCTGGAGCTGCCGGTCACCGTGGCGGACGCCAAGTGGACCGGCTGGGACCGGGAGGCCGTCCACCAGGTGTTCGACGCCCTGCAGTTCCGGATCCTGCGGGACCGGCTCTACCAGTACCTCGACGCGGTCGAGCCGGAGGCCGAGGCCGGGTTCGACCTGGCCGGGCAGGTCCTCGGTGCCGGCGCGGTCGCCCCCTGGCTGACCGCGCACGCACCGGTCGGCGTCAGCGTCGGCGTCGCGGTCGCCGGCAGCTTCGGCCGGGGCACCGGCACGGTGACGGCGGTCGCGGTGGCGACCGCCGACGGTGCCGCCGCCTGGTTCGACCCGGCCGCCCTGGACGCCACCGACGAGGCGGCCGTCGCCGACTGGCTCGCCGACGAGCGGCGTCGCAAGGTCCTGCATGACAGCAAACCGGCCCGGTTGGCGTTCGCCGCCCACGGCTGGTCGCTGGCCGGCATCGACCGGGACACCGCGCTCGCCGCCTACCTGGCCCGGCCCGACCAGCGTTCCTACGACCTGATCGACCTGGCCCTGCGCTACCTGCACCGGGAGCTGCGGGTCGACGCCCCCGACGACGGGCAGCTCACCCTCGACGGCCTCGGGCCGCAGGGCGAGGTCGAGCAGAACCTGATGCTGCGGGCGCGGGCCACCCTGGATCTGGCGGTGGCGATCGACGCCGAGCTGGCCCGCGACGGGGACGCCTCGACCCGGTTGCTCGCCGACGTCGAGCTGCCGCTGGTCGAGGTCCTCGCCGCGATGGAGCAGGCCGGCATCGCCGCCGACACCGAGTACCTGACCGAGCTGGAGGCGGTCTTCGCCGCCGAGGTCAAGGCGGCCGCGCAGGCGGCGTACGGGGTGATCGGCCGGGAGTTCAACCTCGGCTCGCCCAAGCAGCTGCAGGAAATCCTCTTCACCGACCTGGGGCTGCCCAAGACCAAGAAGATCAAGACCGGGTACACCACCGACGCCGACGCCCTGCAGTGGCTGTTCGCGCAGACGGAGCATCCGCTGCTGGCGCACCTGCTGCGCCACCGCGACGTGGCCCGGCTCAAGTCGACCGTCGACGGGCTGCTCAAGTCGATCTCCGACGACGGGCGGATCCACACCACCTTCCACCAGACGGTGGCCGCCACCGGCCGGCTCTCCTCGACCGACCCGAATCTGCAGAACATTCCGATCCGCACCGAGGAGGGCCGTCGGATCCGGCGAGCCTTCGTGGTCGGCGCCGGGTTCGAGTCGCTGCTGACCGCCGACTACAGCCAGATCGAGATGCGGATCATGGCGCACCTGTCCGCGGACGAGGCGCTGATCGAGGCGTTCAACTCCGGGGAGGACTTCCACGCGGTGACCGCGTCGTCGGTGTTCCAGGTGCCGCTGGAGTCGGTCAGCGCCGAGCAGCGCCGCCGGATCAAGGCGATGAACTACGGCCTGGCGTACGGGCTGAGCGCCTTCGGCCTGTCCCAGCAGCTCGGGATCGCCACCGACGAGGCCCGCGCCCTGATGGAGGAGTACTTCCGCCGGTTCGGCGGAGTCCGCGACTACCTGCAGGCGCTGGTCGCCCAGGCCCGCCAGGACGGTTACACCTCGACGATCCTGGGCCGGCGCCGGTACCTCCCCGACCTGGTCAGCGACAACCGGCAGCGCCGGGAGATGGCCGAACGGATGGCCCTCAACGCGCCCATCCAGGGCTCCGCCGCCGACCTGATCAAGGTGGCGATGCTGCACGTCGACACCGCGCTGCGGGCCTCGCCGCTGCGGTCGCGGATGCTGCTGCAGGTGCACGACGAGCTGGTGTTCGAGGTGGCACCGGGGGAGCGGGCAGACCTGGAGGAGCTGGTCCGTCGCGAGATGGGCGGGGCGTACCCGTTGTCGGTGCCGCTGGAGGTCTCCGTCGGCGTCGGCACCGACTGGCACAGCGCCGACCACTGAACCGGCCGGTGCCGCGCACGGCTGACCCGGTGCGGGTACCGGGTCAGCCGGGTGATCCGGTCAGTGGCCGACCTTGAGGCGCCCGGCGAGGGTGTCGTGGATGCGGGCGCTGGGCTGGTTGAGTTCGATGATCTCGACGGTCTTGCCGCGGCTGGCGTATTTGGTGGTGATGGCGTCGAGGGCGGCGACCGACGAGGCGTCCCAGACGTGGGCGTGGGCCATGTCGATGATCACCCGGTCGGGGTCGCCGGTGTAGTCGAACTGGTGCACGAGGTCGTTGCTGGAGGCGAAGAAGAGCTCGCCGTGCACCGAGTAGATCCGGGTGCTGCCGTCGGGGTCGAGCACGCTGGTGACCTCGACCAGGTGGGCGACCCGACGGGCGAAGATCACCATCGCGGTGAGGACGCCGATGATGACGCCGATGGCGAGGTTGTGGGTGACGAGCACGGCCGCGACGGTCGTGGTCATCACGATCAGTTCGCCCCACGGCATCCGCCTGACCGTCGCCGGAGCGACGCTGTGCCAGTCGAAGGTGGAGACGGCCACCACGATCATGACGGCGACGAGAGCGGCCATCGGGATCCGGGCGACGACGTCGCCGAGGGAGACGACCAGGATCAGCAGGAACACCCCGGACAGGAAGGTCGACAGCCGGGTCCGGGCACCGGAGACCTTGACGTTGATCATGGTCTGGCCGATCATCGCGCAGCCGCCCATGCCACCGAAGAAGCCGGTGACGATGTTCGCCACACCCTGACCCCACGACTCGCGGGTCTTGTTCGACCGGGTGTCGGTGATGTCGTCGACCAGCTTGGCGGTCATCAACGACTCCATCAGCCCGACCAGGGCGATCCCCAGAGCGTACGGGGCGATCAACTGCAGGGTGGCCCAGGTGTACGGGATCTCGGGAAGGGCGAGGAACGGCAGGCTGTCGGGCAGCGCGCCCTGATCGCCGACGGTCGGTACGGCGAACCCGGCGGCGACGGTGACCACGGTCAGCACGACGATCGCGACCAGCGGCGCCGGCACCGCCTTCGTCAGCCGGGGCAGGCCGACCATGATCGCCAGTGCGACGGCGACCATCGGGTAGACCAGCCACGGCACCCCGATCAGGTAGGGCACCTGGGCAGCGAAGATCAGGATCGCGAGGGCGTTGACGAAGCCGACCATGACGCTGCGGGGGATGAACCGCATCAGCCGGGCGACGCCGAGCACGGCGAGCAGCACCTGCAGGACCCCGCCGAGGATCACCGCCGCCAGCAGGTAGCCGAGGCCGTGGTCGCGTGCGAGGGGGGCGACGACGAGCGCGATCGCGCCGGTCGCGGCGGAGATCATCGCCGGCCGGCCACCGCAGATGGCGATGGTGACCGCCATGGTGAACGAGGCGAACAGTCCGACCCGGGGGTCGACCCCGGCGATGATCGAGAAGGAGATCGCCTCCGGGATCAGCGCGAGGGCGACGACCAGGCCGGCGAGGACCTCGGTCCGCAGGACCTTCGGTGAGATCCACGACGGGCGGGTGAACCGGGATCGGACAGCGGCGGGCGCAGAAGCGGACATGCAGCCTTTTTCGGATCAGACGCGGGCGGAGGCGCGTGAGAATGGTGCCGGTGGGGACCGGGCAGACTGGCCCGGCGACGCCCGAACTCTACTGTCTCGTTAGAGTCGAGTGCGCCACCTGGTGATGATCATCACGGGCACGTTCTGGGATATCCTGAGCTGATCAGCGCCGGTTCGCGGCGATGGGACGGGCGGCGACTCCGGGCGCGGTGCTGTCGGAGGCAGGTCGGCGACGACCGGGGAGGCGGGAACGCGACATGCCCCCGAGCGGACTCATGCAGATCGGCGAGGTGGCCGAGCGCACCGGCCTCAGCCTGCGGACCATCCGCTACTACGAGGAAGTCGGCATCGTCGTGCCGTCCGCCCGCAGCCAGGGCGGCTTCCGGCTGTACACCGAGGCGGACGTGGCCCGGCTGCTGGTGGTGAAGCGGATGAAGCCGCTGGAGTTCAGCCTGGAACAGACCAGGGACCTGCTCGACGTACTCGACCGGCTGGCCGCCGACGAGCCCGGCCTGGATCCCGAGCAGCGGCAGCGGCTGATCGGTGCGCTGCGGGACTTCCACGACGGGGTGCAGGCCCGGGCCGCGACGTTGGAGAGCCAGTTGCGTACCGCCCGGGAGTTCGCCACCGAACTGACCGCACACCTGGCCGCACTCGACCGGCCCGCCCCGCTGCGCCGCTGACCGAAGGGTCGCTCATCCGGCGTCGTGCGGCGCTGCGCTAGGGTTCCCAGGTGTCTGCGGCCCCGACGACGAGCACCGGCACCGCCAGCGACGTCACCGCGCAGGCGGCCCGGCGGCGTACCTTCGCGGTGATCTCCCATCCGGACGCCGGCAAGTCGACTATCACCGAGGCTCTCGCCCTGCACGCCCGGGCGATCACCTCGGCCGGCGCGGTGCACGGTAAGGGCGACCGGCGCGGCGTGGTGTCCGACTGGATGGCCCTGGAGCAGCAGCGCGGGATCTCGATCACCTCGGCGGCGCTGCAGTTCACCTACCGCGACGTGGTGGTCAACCTGCTCGACACCCCCGGGCACGCCGACTTCTCCGAGGACACCTACCGGGTGCTGACGGCGGTCGACTGCGCGGTGATGCTGCTCGACGCCGCCAAGGGCCTGGAACCGCAGACGTTGAAGCTGTTCGAGGTGTGCCGGCACCGCCGGGTGCCGGTGATCACCTTCATCAACAAGTGGGACCGCCCAGGGCTGGAGCCCCTCGAACTGCTCGACGAGATCGAACAGCGGATCGGCCTGCGCTGCACCCCGCTGACCTGGCCGGTCGGCGTCGCCGGGCAGTTCCACGGGGTCGCCGACCGGCGTACCGGCGACATGGTCGCATTCACCCGGACCCCGGGCGGGGCGACCGCCGTGATGGAGGAGCAGTTGCCCGCCGACGAGGCCGCCCGCCGCTACGGCGCCGACTGGACCCGGGCGATCGAGGAACTGGACCTGCTCGCCGCCACCGGCGCCGACCACGACCAGGCCGCGTTCGTCGCCGCGACCACCACCCCGGTGCTGTTCGGCGCGGCGGTCACCAACGCCGGGGTGCGCCAGCTGCTCGACGTACTGGTGGACAACGCCCCGGCCCCGGCGGCCCGGCCGGACACCGGCGGCAGCCACCGCGCGCTGGACGCACCGTTCTCCGGATTCGTGTTCAAGACCCAGGCCAACATGAACCCGGCGCACCGCGACCAGGTCGCGTTCGTCCGGGTCTGCTCCGGTCGGTTCGAACGCGGCATGGTGGTCACCCACGCCGGCACCGGCCGACCGTTTGCCACCAAGTACGCCCAGCAGGTCTTCGGCCGCGACCGGGACACCATCGACGAGGCCTTCCCCGGTGATGTGGTCGGCCTGGTCAACGCCACCGCGCTCGGCATCGGCGACAGCCTGTACGCCGGCCCGGCGGTGACGTTCCCGCCGTTGCCGTCGTTCGCCCCGGAACACTTCGTGGCGATCCGGGCCACCGACTCGTCGAAGTTCAAACGGTTCCGCCGGGGTATCGAACAGCTCGACGGCGAGGGCGTGGTCCAGGTGCTGCGCTCGGACCGCCGGGGCGAGCAGACCCCGGTGCTCGCGGCGGTCGGGCCGATGCAGTTCGAGGTTGCCACCCATCGGCTGGCCGCCGAGTTCGGGGTACCGACCGCGATCGACCACCTGCCGTACACCCTGGCCCGGCGCACCGACGCGGCCAGCGCGGCCGCACTCAACGCCGCGCCCGGCGTCGAGGTGATGACCCGGGTCCGCGACGGCGAACTGCTCGCCCTCTTCCCCGACAAGTGGCGACTGTCCACCGTCCGCAACCGCGACCCGGAGCTGGTGCTCGAACCGCTGCTTGCCGACGCCCAGTGACCCCTGCCCACACCGACCGGGAGGCGCGGATGCCGGCACGTTTCGCGGAACTGGACTGGCGCGAGACCCCGATGGGGGAGATCAGCCTGCGGCGCCGCCGGGATCCGACCGTCGACCAGGACGTGTACGAGGTGAAGCTCGGCGACGAGTTTCTGATGTCGAGCCTGTTCACCGTCGCCGAAGTGGAACTGGCCCGGCTCGCGCTCGACGCGGCGGGCAGCGGCACCCACGGCGGCCCTGACGGCGGTGCCGACAGTGGCACCGGACTCGACGTCGTCGTCGGCGGGCTCGGTCTGGGCTACACCGCGGTCACCGTACTCGAGGATCCGACGGTGCGGTCACTGGTCGTGGTCGACGCGTTGGACGCGGTCATCGACTGGCACCGGCGTGGTCTGGTGCCGCACGGTCTGCGGCTCGCCGCCGACCCCCGCTGCCAGCTGCACCACGGCGACTTCTTCGCCCTGGCTGGCGGGTCGACCGGGTTCGACCCGGACGCGCCGGGGCGACGCTGGCACGCGGTCGTCGTCGACATCGACCATTCGCCGACGCACCTGCTGCACCCCGGCCACGCGGACTTCTACCAGCCGGACGGGCTGCGTCGGCTGGCCGACCACCTGCACCCGGGCGGGGTCTTCGCGTTGTGGTCCAACGATCCACCGGACGACGCGTTCACCGCCCGGCTCGCCGAGGTGTACGCCACCGCCCGCGCCGAGGTGGTCACGTTCGCCAACCCGCTACAGGGCGGCACCTCGGCCAACACCGTCTACCTGGCGACCCGCGCCTGACCGGGGGCCGACGCTGCCCGATCGGGTCCCGGTCGCGGCCTGCGGTCACCCCTTGAGCGGGTCGTGGCCCCAGTTCATCAGCGAGTACCGCCAGCGGGTGTCGGTCACGTCACCGGTGGGGCGTTGGGCCAGGTGGCGGTGCACGTACCCGACGACCTTGCGCATGTGCGCGTAGTCGTCGTCGGACAGCGCCTCACGTTCGGACCGCAGCAGGTCGACGATCCGGCGGCCGGAGGCATGCCCGACCGACTCGCCACCGGCGGCCGAATGCTGACCGGCGTCCTTCGACTCCGGGGTACGCAGCCACCGCTCCAGCTCGCCGGGGCTCATGTTGACCGCCTCGACGAACGCCCGGTACGCCGCAGCGCCGTCAGCCGAACCGGGGCGGGCCGGCCGGGGTCCGGCGGTACCGGGTCCGGCGGTACGGGTGCGGTCACTCGGCACGGCGCAACGCCTCGGGCTTGTGCACCGCGTCGCGGCCGGACTTGTCGCTGCGGACCCGGTACTGCGGGTGCTCCGGGTCGGCGACCACCGTACGGCCGGCGGCCTCCCGACGGGAGGTGATCTCCTCCTCGACGGTGCCCGGCACGGTCACCCCGTGGCTGCGCCAGTTGACCCGGTCACCGGGCCGGGGGTGCTCGACCGGGCGGCCGGGCCGCTGCTCGGGACGGTCGCCCTCGCGGGGGCGTTTGTTCCTCGCCATGGCGGCCGGGTACCCACCGACCGGGCGGGCAATCCGTCCCGAACCGGGTCTACGGGGTGATCTCGGCGATCGGCAGCTTCACCGGGAACGGGGCGTCGAGTTCGAGCAGGTCGTCGGCCTCGGCGACGAGGGCGTACTCCCGCTCGCCGCTGGCACCGGGCCGGTCGCCGAGCCGGTAGGCGTAGATCCGCACCGGGTCCTGCTCGACCCGCCAGTAGTGGCCGATGCCGACGGCGGCGTAGCCGGCGGGTTTGTCGAACCGGTCCCGGCGACGGGTCGCGGGGGAGACGACCTCGACGACCAGCAGCACCTCGTCGGGGGTCAGGTAGTGCCGGTCGCGGCTGCCCTCGGCCCGGTGCAGCAGCACGTCGGGTTCGTAGGTGTTGCGTGGCCCGACCGCGACCCCGACCGCCTGGGTGGCCCGGTAGCCGTCCGGCGCGTGCCGGCGCAGCCACAACCACAGAAGGCTCGTGATGCTCTGGTGACCGAGAGTGGGGGAGGGAACCACGGTGAGGACTCCGTCGAGGAGTTCGACGCGGGGGGCGTCGGCGGGTAGGGCGAGGACGTCTTCGATGCTGTAGTCAGCCAGCTGCTGCCGGACCGGGTCCGGCTGCCACGGTGCGGTCCACGCCCCGCCGGACGCTGCGGCAGGATGGATCGGCTCGGCGCTCACCCGGTCAGCGTACCGCCGTGGCGGTGGTGGCGAGGGCCGCCGGCGCGGTGGCCCAGCCGGCGGTCGCTGGCTCAGCCGGCGGTGGCGGGTTTGTCCGCGACGAAGATCGCGGTGCCCGGGAAGAGCCGCCCGCGCAGCGGACTCCACTGCCCCCAGATCTGCTCGTGCCCGTCCGGCCAGGGTGGTTCGACGATGTCGCGCAGGGCGAAGCCGGCGGCGACGAGTTCGCGGACCCGGTCGCCGACCGTACGGTGCTGCTCGACGTAGCTGGGGGTGCCGTCGTCGTCGGTCTCCACGTACGGCCGTCGGTCGAAGTAGGAGTGCACCGCGACCAGGCCGCGCTCGCCCGGGTCGTCGAGGAAGATCCAGCGCATCGGGTGGGTGACGGCGAAGACCCAGCGCCCGCCGGGGCGCAGCACCCGGTGCACCTCGCGCATCACGGCGGCCGAGTCGGCGACGAACGGCACCGCGCCGAACGCGGTCCAGACGGTGTCGAAGGCGGCGTCGACGAAGGGCAGGGTCAGCGCGTCGGCCTGGACCAGCGGCACGGCGACACCGGTCCGGTCGGCGGCGGCGACGGCCTGGCGCAGCATGCCGGCCGACAGGTCGAGCCCGACGGCGTGCGCCCCCTGGCCGGCGAGCCAGCGGCTGCCGCCGGCGGCGCCGCAGCCCAGTTCGAGCACCCGCCGCCCGGCGACGGCGCCGAGCAGCCCGGCCTCGGCCTCCCGCAGCCCTTCCGGGCACCAGCGCAGGTCGGCGTCGCCGAGGAACTCGCCGTGCTCGGCCTGGTAGGCGTCGGCGTCGGCGTCCCACCAGCGGCGGTTGGCCTGGCGGGCCTGTGCGTCGGTGACCGGCCGTCTGGTCACTCTGGGTTCGTCCGGGGCGGTGTCAGAGTGGTCGGGGTCGGTCCCGGGCAGGTCCGTCGGGGCTGCGGCGTTCACCCCGCAGACGGTACGGCCCGCCGCAGTTGGGAGCGGTACCGGGCCGACGTGCTAATCTTGACGGCCCTCCGGTGGTCTGTGATCTCGATCACAGCGGGAGTCGGAAGTGGCGCGAATCTCCGCCTGTGGGTCCGATTTTTCCCAAGCCCCGAATGCGGCGGTCGGATAGCTCCCGGGAGGGCTTGCACGCTGTGGTAATGGAACCGGTAGGCTAGACGATGCGCTCGCGGATCGTGTGCCTCGGCAGGGAGCAGGTCCGCGGTCGGCGGTTACATCCGATGATGGCGGCGGCGGTCGATGATCCCCTCGGTCACGGTCGGTGACGAAGATGTCATCGTCGCGGTGTGCCCGCCGGCGGATCCGTGAGCCACGCCAGGTCACTGCGACGACACGCCAGCTGTGACACCCATCCGATCCGGAGCAACCGCCCACATGACGAGCAGCATCGAGGCCACCTCGAGCGCCCCCAAGGTCACTGTCGACGACCTCGGCAGCGAGGAAGCCTTCCTCGCCGCCATCGACGAGACCATCAAGTACTTCAACGACGGCGACATCGTGGAAGGTACCGTCGTCAAGGTCGACCGGGACGAGGTCCTGCTCGACATCGGCTACAAGACCGAGGGTGTCATCCCCTCGCGCGAGTTGTCGATCAAGCACGACGTGGACCCTGCCGACGTTGTCTCGGTGGGCGATCACATCGAAGCCCTTGTCCTGCAGAAGGAGGACAAGGAAGGCCGGCTGATCCTGTCGAAGAAGCGTGCGCAGTACGAGCGCGCGTGGGGCACGATCGAGAAGATCAAGGACGAGGACGGGGTCGTCCGCGGCTCGGTCATCGAGGTCGTCAAGGGTGGTCTCATCCTCGACATCGGGCTGCGTGGCTTCCTGCCGGCCTCCCTGGTCGAGATGCGCCGGGTCCGGGACCTGCAGCCGTACGTCGGCCGCGAACTCGAAGCCAAGATCATCGAGCTGGACAAGAACCGCAACAACGTGGTCCTGTCCCGCCGGGCGTGGCTGGAGCAGACGCAGTCCGAGGTGCGCACCGAGTTCCTCAACAAGCTGCAGAAGGGCCAGGTCCGCAAGGGCGTCGTCTCCTCGATCGTCAACTTCGGCGCATTCGTCGACCTTGGCGGGGTGGACGGCCTGGTGCACGTCTCCGAGCTGTCCTGGAAGCACATCGACCACCCGTCCGAGGTCGTCGAGGTCGGCCAGGAGGTCGAGGTCGAGGTGCTCGACGTCGACCTGGACCGCGAGCGGGTCTCGCTGTCGCTCAAGGCGACCCAGGAAGACCCGTGGCGCCAGTTCGCCCGGACCCACGCGATCCAGCAGATCGTGCCCGGCAAGGTGACCAAGCTGGTGCCGTTCGGTGCGTTCGTCCGCGTCGACGACGGCATCGAGGGCCTGGTGCACATCTCCGAGCTGGCCGAGCGGCACGTGGAGATCCCCGAGCAGGTCGTGCAGGTCGGCTCCGACGTCATGGTCAAGGTCATCGACATCGACCTGGAGCGTCGTCGGATCTCGCTGTCGCTCAAGCAGGCCAACGAGGGCTTCGTCGAGGGCGAGGAGCACTTCGACCCGACCCTCTACGGCATGGCCGCCACGTACGACAACGAGGGCAACTACATCTACCCGGAGGGCTTCGACCCGGAGACCGGGGAGTGGCTCGAGGGCTACGACAAGCAGCGGGAGACCTGGGAGACCCAGTACGCCGAGGCCCGTACCCGCTGGGAGGCGCACACCAAGCAGGTCCAGACGGCCCGTGCGGCCGACGCGGACGCCGCCGCCAACCCGACCCCGGCCCCGGTGGCCTCGGCCGGCGGCAGCGGTGGTGGTGCCACCTCGTCGTCCTCCTCGTCGTCCAGCTCCACCCCGTCGCGGTCCAACGAGGAGCCCTCGGGCACCCTCGCCACCGACGAGGCGCTCGCCGCCCTGCGCGAGAAGCTGGCCGGCGGCAAGAGCTGAGCTGACCGCCAGCAGGTGCTGAGCTGACCGGGCTGGCACCCGTCGGCCTGATCGGCTCCAGCGCGACACCCGGATGGTCCCGGTGGGAGTTCCCACCGGGACCATCCGCGTTCTTCGGCGTCGTCGCGCCCCGGTCGTCGCGCCCCGGTGAAGTCGCACCCGACCGGCAGATGCGCGCCCCGGTGCGATGACGTCGCACCGGATCCGGTTCACTGACTCCCATGCTGACAGTGGGCCTGACCGGCGGGATCGGTGCCGGCAAGAGCGCGGTCGCCA
Source organism: Solwaraspora sp. WMMA2101 (assembly GCF_049179175.1). Classification (NCBI taxonomy): domain Bacteria; kingdom Bacillati; phylum Actinomycetota; class Actinomycetes; order Micromonosporales; family Micromonosporaceae; genus Solwaraspora; species Solwaraspora sp. WMMA2101. The sequence goes on from NZ_JBMHMA010000006.1 coordinate 6,073,699, forward strand.
GCCGGCTGACCGACCACGGTGCGGTCGTCATCGACGCCGACCAGCTGGCCCGCGACGTCGTCGCCGTCGGCACCGACGGGCTGGCCGAGGTGGTCGCCGCCTTCGGCCGCGACGTACTCGCCGCGGACGGATCCCTGGACCGGCCGGCGCTCGGCGCACTGGTCTTCGCCGATCCGGCCGCCCGGTCCCGGCTCGAAGGCATCGTGCACCCCAGGGTCCGCCGACGTACCGCCGAGGCGACCGCCGCCGCGTCGGCCGACGCGATCGTGGTCAACGACGTACCGCTGCTGGTGGAGACCGGGCTGGCGGCCATGTACCACCTGGTGGTCGTGGTGTCCGCGGCCGAACAGGTCCGCGTCGAGCGGCTGACCCGCGACCGGGGCATGTCCCGCGACGCCGCGCTGTCGCGGATCCGGGCCCAGGCCGACGACGCGCGCCGGGCCGCCGCCGCCGACGTCCTGCTGTCCAACGACGGCAGCCGCGACGACCTGGCCGCCGCCGTCGACCGGCTCTGGCACGACCGCCTGGTGCCGTACGCGGCGAACCTGCACGCCGGCCGCCCGGCCGACCGCGACCCGGTGGCGGTCCTCGCGCCGCCGGATCCGACCTGGCCGGCCCAGTACGAGCGGATCGCCGCCCGGCTGCGGCACGCGCTCGGTGCCGACCGGCGGATCGACCATGTCGGCTCCACCTCGGTCCCCGGCCTGCCGGCCAAGGACATCATCGACGTCCAGCTCACCGTCGACTCCCTCGACGACGCCGACGGCTGCGCCCCGGCGCTGGCCGCCGCCGGGTTCCCCCGGCGGCCCGGTGACTGGTCGGACAGCCCGAAGCCGGACCCGGGCGGGGTGGTGTCCGCGCGGCGTTGGCCCAAGCGGCTGCACGCCAACGCCGACCCGGGCCGGCCGGTCAACCTGCACGTACGGGTCACCGGCTCACCCGGCTGGCGGTACGCCCTCGCGTTCCGTGACCACCTGCGGGCCGACGAGCGGGAGCGCGCCGACTACCTCGCCGTCAAGCAGCGGATCGCCGCGACCGCGCCGACGACCCGGGAGTACGCCGCAGCCAAGGAGCCCTGGTTCGAGGCGGCCTGGCCACGTCTGCGCCGGTGGATCGAGGAGACCGGCTGGCAGCCGTGACCGGAAGCAACTGCTGGGACGTGGGGCGCTCGCGGCGGCCGGGTCACGCGTGGCGTGACGACTACGGATGCGCTCGCCGACGCGCGCCGGGGCAGCTATCCGAACGTCCGGACTTCCGGCGCGCCGGTGTGGGCGCTGCCGATGGTCCGCGCGGCCGCCGCGAGCGGCCTACCCCGTCACGGTATCGCGGGTGAGGCGACCCACACAATGACAATATCGAAGCCGGTCGGCGACCGACCGCGAGATGTCGGACCCACGGCGTACGTTGGTGGGCATGGCGCTCGACATCCCGCGACTCGACGGCCGTTTCCAGGTCGTCAGCGACTACTCCCCGGCCGGCGACCAGCCGGCAGCCATCGACGAGCTTGAGCGTCGGGTGCGTCGCGGCGACCGCCACACCGTGCTGCTCGGGGCGACCGGCACCGGCAAGAGCGCCACCACCGCCTGGCTGGTCGAGCGGCTGCAGCGGCCCACCCTGGTGATGGCCCCCAACAAGACGCTCTGCGCCCAGTTGGCCAAGGAGTTCCGTGAGCTGATGCCGCACAACGCGGTGGAGTACTTCGTCTCCTACTACGACTACTACCAGCCAGAGGCGTACATCCCGCAGACCGACACCTACATCGAGAAGGACTCCTCGATCAACGAGGAGGTGGAGCGGCTGCGGCACTCGGCGACCATGTCGCTGCTGACCCGCCGCGACGTGATCGTGGTGGCGACCGTGTCGGCGATCTACGGCCTGGGCACCCCGCAGGAGTACCTGGAACGCGCGGTCAAGGTCGCCACCGGCGCCGAGCAGGACCGCGACTCGCTGCTGCGCCAACTCGTCGAGATCCAGTACGCCCGCAACGACCTGGCCTTCAACCGGGGCACCTTCCGGGTCCGCGGCGACACGCTGGAGATCATTCCGGCGTACGAGGAGCTGGCGGTCCGGATCGAGTTCTTCGGTGACGAGATCGAGCGCCTCTACTACCTGCACCCGTTGACCGGTGACGTGGTCCGCGAGGTCGACCAGCTGCTGATCTTCCCGGCGACGCACTACGCCGCCGGGCCGGCCCGGATGGAGCGGGCGATCCGCGACATCGAGGCCGAGCTGACCGACCGGCTCGCCGAGCTGGATCGCCAGGGCAAGCTCCTCGAAGCGCAGCGGCTGCGGATGCGCACCACCTACGACATCGAGATGATGCGCCAGGTCGGCTTCTGCTCCGGCATCGAGAACTACTCGATGCACATTGACGGGCGCGACTACGGCAGCCCGCCGCACACCCTGCTCGACTACTTCCCGGACGACTTCGTCACCGTCATCGACGAGTCGCACGTGACGATCCCGCAGATCGGCGGCATGTTCGAGGGCGACGCCTCCCGCAAGCGGATGCTGATCGACCACGGGTTCCGACTGCCCAGCGCCGCCGACAACCGGCCGCTGCGCTTCGACGAGTTCCTCGAACGGGTCGGCCAGATGGTGTTCCTGTCGGCCACCCCCGGCACCTGGGAGATGGAGCAGTCGGCCGGCGAGTTCGTCGAGCAGGTGATCCGCCCCACCGGCCTGGTCGACCCGCAGGTCAAGGTCAAGCCGACCAAGGGCCAGATCGACGACCTGATGCACGAGATCCGGCTGCGTACCGACCGCGACGAGCGGGTGCTGGTCACCACGTTGACCAAGAAGATGGCCGAGGACCTCACCGATTACCTGCTGGAGCACGGCATCCGGGTGCGCTATCTGCACTCCGAGGTCGACACGCTGCGCCGGGTCGAGCTGCTGCGCGAGCTGCGCAAGGGCGACTACGACGTACTGGTCGGCATCAACCTGCTCCGCGAGGGCCTGGACCTGCCCGAGGTGTCCCTGGTGGCGATCCTCGACGCCGACAAGGAGGGCTTCCTGCGTAGCGGCCGGTCGCTGATCCAGACCATCGGCCGGGCCGCCCGAAACGTCTCCGGCGAGGTCCACATGTACGCCGACAAGATGACCCCGTCGATGGCGGACGCGATCGACGAGACCAACCGGCGGCGGGCCAAGCAGGTGGCGTACAACGAGGCCAACGGCATCTCGCCGGAGCCGCTGCGCAAGAAGATCCACGACATCCTCGACGACATCTACCGGGAGGCCGACGACACCGACGGCACCCTCGCCGGCCGGTCGGTCGGCGGCTCCGGCCGGCAGATGTCGCGCGGCAAGGGCCCGGTGCCGGAGACCCGCAGCAGGGGCCGAGGCGCCACCACCCCGTCCAGCGCCGGGATGGCCCGCGCCGACCTGGCCCAACTGATTCAGGAGCTCAACGACCAGATGCTGGGCGCCGCCCGCGAGCTGCAGTTCGAGCTGGCCGCCCGGATCCGCGACGAGATCTCCGAGCTGAAGAAGGAGCTACGGGCGATGGACGTCGCCGGCGTCAGCTGAGCCGGTCGCCGGGGTAGAGCTGGGCCAGCTCGGCGCCGGGGCGCTGACTGGCCCGCCACAGCAGCCCCCACGTGTCGTCGAGTCCTGTCCCGTCGTGGCGCTGCTCCTCGGCGGGATCGTCGTTGGGAGCTGCCTGCCTGAGCGGTGGTGTGGGCTGGGCAGGCGTCGCCGGCCAGCCCGGCCAGCCCGGCTCGCCGGGGCGGACCAGCTCTAGCTCACCCCATTGCAGGTAGAAGTCCCAGGCGTCCTCGACCGTGCGGAAGACGCCGACCTCACGGATCTCCCGCTTCGGGTGCCGGAAGTAGACCAACGCCTCGTCCGCGTACTCCAGACCCCACCCGACGGCCGGAAACTCCGGCGCTCCGTCCGCCGGGTCGACCGGCTCGATCAGTAGGAACTGTACAGGAACTGAAGTATCGCTCACTGTTCCTCCAAGTTGTATCTCATGGGATTCCCATATTGATGTCGGTGAGCCAGATGTTCAAGCCCTTGAAGTTTGGCGATGTCTCGCTTACCCTCTGTCGCGGATGGGGGTGGACGGAAGTGGCGTTGCCTGCAAGTCCCACGATCAGACGCCAACGGCTCGGCGGCGAGCTGCGGCGGCTTCGCCGCGCGGCCGGAATGACGCTGGAGCAGGTCTGCGACCAGCTCGGCTGGGCGTCAACGTCGAAGCTGTCCCGGCTGGAGCTCGGCCAGAGCCGACCCGACCTGGCGGACATCCTGGACCTGCTCGACGTCTACCACGTCGTGCCGGCCGAACGGGAGAAGCTGGTCATCATCGCCCGCGACGCCGCCGCCACCCGAGGCTGGTGGAAGGCGCTCGGGTCGATGGGTCAACGCCAGCGCGGCTACACCGAGCTCGAAGCCAGCGCCGCCACGATCTTCCAATATCAGCAACTCTTGGTGCCTGGGCTGCTGCAGACCCCGGAGTACGCCCGGCTGCGGGTGCGCTCCGGCCGCGACGTCTACGGAGACCTCGACATCAGCGCCGACACTCTGGCCCGCGCAGCCCGGCAGGAAGTGCTGCGCCGCGAGCACCCGCCGCACTACGAGGCGGTCATCGACGAGAGCGCGCTGCTGCGGGCCAGCGTGCCGCCTGAGGCCCGGCGCGGCCAGCTGCGCCACCTGAGCGCGCTCGGCGAGCTGGATAACGTCACTATTCAGGTGCTGCCGCTCGATGCGGTCGTGCACGACTCGTTCGTGCCGCACACCAGCTTTTCGCTCTACTCGTTCCCCGATCCGGCTGACCCGCGCACGGTGGTGCTGGAGACGCTGACCAGCGACATCCACCTCACCGACGACGAAGACGTGGTCCTCTACGCCCGGATCGGCCGCTGGTTGCAGCAAGCCGCGCTGCCGGTCGATGAAAGCCGGGATCTGCTGGCTAAGCTGGTGACAGAGGGCTGAGCGAACCGTCTGCAGGAAGGAATCGCACCGTGGAGCGGACTCAGGTCGAGCTGCATTGGCGTAAGAGCAGCCGCAGTAACGCCAACGGGGACTGTGTCGAGGTCGCCCCGGCCGGCGGGTTGGTCGCGGTCCGCGACTCCACCGACCCGACTGGGCCACGGCTGGCCTTCCCCGCCACCGCCTGGCGCTCCTTCGTGGACGGCCTGCGCGGCTGACCGAATGGCTGCGGCACCGTGCGACCGTAGCGACAGTGCTTTCGATCAACATGCCTTCAGAGGCGTTGTTCACCAGGCAGGTGAAGAGCTACCCCAGATGTATGACCTGAGCGGAGCGGTGTGGCGCAAGTCCAGCCGCAGCAACGCGAACGGGGACTGTGTCGAGGTCGCCTCGGCCGGCGGGGTGGTTGCGGTCCGCGACTCCACCGACCCGACTGGGCCACGGCTGGCCTTCCCCGCCACCGCCTGGCGATCCTTCGTGGACGGCCTGCGCGGCTGACCGAACAGCTTCGGGGCCTAGCGATCGCCCAGTGCAGAGCCTGGAACAGCATGTCTCGACGGACCTGCGCAAAGGGCTGCGCGACGATCTGTGAGCGGTGCTACGTGGAGGCTCTCAGGGGATCGAGGGCGGCCAGGACGAGGTCGAGGCCGAAGATGAACTCCTCTGCCGGGTCGTAGCCGGCAGCGAGGAGCGCTGCGGCGGACTCGTTGAGATAGGGGAACTCGTCAGGAGGAAGCTGGGGCAGGTAGACGTCCTCGGCCATGTCCGCGAACTCATCGGCGGTGTCGAACGGCAGGCTGGCTTCCTGCAGGGCGAACCCGTAGACGTAGACGTCGAGCAACCAGTTGGCGTGCGTCGCCATCAGAACCGAGAAGCCGGCTTTCCGCAGGCAGGCGGTGACCGCCTCGCGGTGGCGCAGGTGCGCGGGCCCCGGCGATGTCCGTGACTCCATCAGGCCGATCGCCCACGGGTGGCGTGCCAGAACCTGGCGGGCGGACGCCGACCGCCGTCGCATCGCCGACTGCCAGTCCGTCCCCTCGGGCGGGAGCTCGATCTCCTCGAACACGACATCGATCATTGCGTCCAGTAACTCGTCCTTGCTCGCCACGTAGTAGTAGAGCGACATCGCGCCCGCGTCGAGCGCGCTAGCCAGCCGGCGCATGCTCAGCCCGTTGACCCCCTCGCGGTCGGCGATCCGGATCGCCTCGGCCACCACCCGCTGCTTGCTCAGCCCCGCGTCTGACGCGACCTGGCGTTGCTTCCTCACAGACCCGGGTCTCCTCGCTTCCTTGAACAGCTTGACTATCGTACAGCGTACGGCGATAGTACAGTGTACGAATCCTAGTACGGTGTACGACGTACGGTGTACGAGCCAGTGAAACCTCGAACGCGCTCGACGACCCGCCGGTCATCCGACCGTGATGAAGGAGTAAGAGATGAGGTCCCCGAAGGACACCGCCACCACGCCAGCCCGCAGTTTGTTCGTTCGAGGCCGGCTCGTCGGTGCCGCGGCGATCGTGTTCGCGGTGTTGGTGGTGATCGAGAACGTGTTGTTTGCGGTAACGGGCGCGCTGCCCTACGGCGCTCCGATCGAGGACGTGCTGACCTACTACGCGGCCAACCGTGACGCGGTCGCGATCGTGTCCGGTCTTGTAGCCGTCTATCTGCCGCTGCTGCTCGTGTTCGTGACGGGCCTGCACGGCCTGGTGGAGCGGCGGGGCGGAGCGGGCACCGACTGGGCGCGCCTCGCCGTGGCCGCTGGCGCGACGCTGTCGGCCATCTTCGTGCTCGTCAACGTCCTGCAGATCGGGCTCGTGCTCTCCGCCAGCGGGCTCGCCGAGCCGACGCCCGCGTTCGGGCTCGTCTGGCAGATTCACGCGGCGGCGTTCGCGCTGGCGCTGCCGATGCTCGGCACCACCTGCATCGGCTCGGCCCTCGCCGCGCACGCGAGCGGGCTGACTCCGGCTTGGCAGCGCCTGCTGGGCATGGTGGGCGGGACCCTGCTGCTCGCTGCGGGGCTGGGCAACCTCGCGATCGCCGACGGCTCGCCGCTGATCTTCGTCGGGCTTCTAGGGTTCGTCGCCTGGCTCGTCTGGCTGCTCGCGACCGGCGTGCGCCTCGTCCGGTCGTGACTGAGATGAGGGCTGTGCCGAGGTCACGCACGCGGGCGAGGACCCCGTGGAGGGCCGCCCGGGGATGGCAGCCACCGCCTCGAACTCGACCACCCGTGCGTACGCACGCCCAAACCTGCCGCCACTGCGGCGGAGGGACCGCTCCTCTCGAAAGAAGAACCGATGACCATCCGAACGAAAACCCCGAACCAGCTCGACAACCCGCCGATCCCGGTGCAGGCCAAGCTCGCCGCCGCATGGACCAGCTGCATGTTCCTCTACATCTACGTCGACTACTTCCACCTCTACAAGCCCGGCGCTATCGACGAAATCCGGGGTGGCGTCATCTTTGAGTTCGATATCAGCCCGACGTTGTTGACCATTTTCTTCACGTCCGTGGCGATCCCGGCCCTGATGGTGATTCTCTCCATGACGCTGCCCGCCCGGGCGAACCGCGCCACGAACCTCGTCATCGCATCGCTCTACATCCCCCTCACGGTGTTCAACGCGGCAGGGGAGTCCGGGGGCTGGGCCTTCTTCTACGGCCTCTCCATCGCACTCGAGGTGCTGCTTCTGGCCTTCATCCTGCGCTCCGCCTGGACATGGCCTCGAATCCCCGCCGTCCCAGCGGGTCCCGCGACGACCGACCTTCGACAGTAGGTCTCCGGGGAACCGCGGGTCAGGGCCGGCGCTACCCGGGCCTGGGGTGTCGACCGGGCAGTCGAACCGCACCCCTGGCGCTGGACGGGACTGTGCACTGCACAGTACTGTGTGGCACATGGTCGGCGACAGGCTGGAGCTTGAGCTGCGCCGGGGCGTGGTCGTCCTGGCGGTGCTGTCACAGCTGGGCGAGTTCCGCTACGGCTACGAGCTGCGCCAGTCGCTGTCCGACAACGGCCTGCCGATCGAGGAGGGGACGCTCTACCCGCTGCTGCGGCGGCTGGAGAGCCAGGGCGTCCTGGTCAGCCAGTGGCGTACCGAAGGGCAGCCACGCCGCTACTACCGCCGCGGCCCCGCCGGGGAAGAGCTGTACGCCCGGCTCCGGGACTCGTGGCATGGGATGAACGAGGCCATGGGCCAGCTGCTGAAGGGTGACAGGTAGATGCTGACCACTGAGGAACTGATCGACGCGTACGTGGCCGACGTGGCGCGGTTGCTGCCCCGCCGGCAGCGTAGGGACGTGGCTCTCGAACTGACGACGCTGCTGCGCGACGAACTGGCCGACAGCGACGATCCTGTGGCCCGGCTGCGGGCCTTCGGTCGCCCCGCCGAGGTGGCCGCCCGGTACGGGCAGCCGCCGATCGCCGTCGACCCGGCCGACACCCGCCGCTTCGTCCGGCTCAGCGTCGCCGGTGTGCTGGTGATCTGGCTGCTCGGCGTGGCCGCCGCGACCGACGTCGTCGACTGGTACTGGACGTACGGGCTACCGGCGTTCTGGTGGCCCGGGTTCCTCGTCGTGGGATTCGGCCTCGGCGGCTGGGCGCGGCGTCGGTGGCCGGACCACTTTGCCTGGCGGCCCCGCAGATCGGCCGCGGGCCGGGTCGTCCGGTCCGGTCGGATCGCCGCCTTCGCGTTCTACGTCGCCGGTACGGTCGTGCTGGTCAACGCGGCATGGCTGCTGGATCAGCTCGGGGCCGCGCCGCAGGCCGTGCAGGCCCTCACCTTCAACGACGAGTTCGCCCAGGTCCGTGGCCCACTCGTGCTCGCCCTGCTGATTGCCACCCTGGTGCATCATCTCGTGGTCACCGTCCACGGCCGGTGGCGGCCGGTCACCCGTACCGTCGGGATGCTTCTCGGAGCGGCCATCTGCGCCGTGCTGACCTGGGTGCTGTTCGCCGGGCCGGTCTACCTGAGCCCGGAAGCCGACCGTACCGCCAAGTTCTGGGTCGCCGTCATCGTCGCCGTGAGCCTCGTCGACCTGCTGATCGAGGCCGGGCGTCTGCTCCGGCAGCGGACGGCCGGCCCGATGGCGCCGCCGCTGGGCGCGGTCTGAGCGGGTGCACCAGGGCGCAACGACGCGGCGACGGGCAGCGCGACGTCGTACCGGATTGTTATCGTGCCGGGTCCGCAGCCCATGCCGTACCACGGAGCGCCGCCGATGACGATCAACGAACACATCACCCACTTCTCCGGCCTACCGGTCGTCGACTTCGACCCACAGACGGCGGCGGAGCACACCGGCACCCCGGTCGCCTGGCGGCTCAGTGCGTCGGAGGAGGACGAGGTCGAATTCGCGCAACTCTTCACCACCTGGCTGGACACCGTCGACCCGGCGAGCGTCGACGCGCTGGTCGTCGGCGACTGGGGCGAACCGTGGGACGTCGCGTTTCCGTTGGAGCTGCTGGTCGACGCCGCGCCCCGGCTGACCGGCCTGCGGGCCGTCTTCCTCGGTGAGATGACCTTCGACGAGTGCGAGATCTCCTGGATCCTGCAGCCCGACGTCACCCCGCTGCTGGCCGCCTACCCGGCGCTGGAAGTGCTGCGGGTACGCGGCGCCATGTCGCTGGAGTTGCAGGCCGTCCAGCACACCGGGTTGCGGGAGTTCGCCATCGAGTCCGGCGGGACACCAGCCGCCCTCACCCGCGCCGTCGCCGCCAGCGACCTGCCGAACTGCGCCCATCTGGAACTGTGGCTGGGCACCCCCGACTACGAGGGTGACACCTCAGTGGACGACCTTGCGCCGATCCTCGACGGCACCCGGCTGCCCACGCTGCGTACCCTCGGGTTGCGCAACGCCGAGATCGCCGACGCGGTCGCGGCGGCCCTGGCCAGCGCGGCGGTCGTGCCCAGACTGGACACTGTCGACCTGTCGTTGGGCACCCTCGGCGACGATGGTGCCACCGCGCTGCTCGCCGGCCAGCCGCTGACCCATCTGCGCCGGCTCGACCTGCACCGGCACTACCTGTCCGACGAGATGATGGCCCGGCTGCCGGCCGCGTTGCCCGGCGTCGACGTCGACGTCACCGATCAGCAGACCGAGGACAGGCACCGGGGCCGGTACGTATCCGTCGGCGAATGACCGGTTGTTAACCTCCCCGGATGAGCCACACCGCGCCCATGGTGGTGGTCGGCAACCCGGACAGCCGGCGGGTCGGGGCGTTCCGGGCCGCCGCGCACGCCGCTGGCCTGCCCGTACGGGTGCTGCCGTGGCGGGTGCTCGCGGCCGGTGACGTCGACCTGCCCGACGCGGCACAGGTGCGCGTCGACTCGCCCGGTGAGGACGCCGAGGTCGACCGGCTGCTGCGCGGCGCGGACCGGCCGCTGGCCCACGGGGAGATCGCCGGCGGCGCCGCCTGGTACGCCGGGCTGCGCGCCGCGCTGGACCGGCTCACCACGGCCGCACGTCGGACCGGCGCGACACTGCTCAACGATCCGACGGACATCGCCACGATGTTCGACAAACGGGCCTGCCAGCGGCGGCTGGCCGCCGCCAGGGTGGCGCAGCCGGCCGCGCTGGACGATGCGCCGGCCGACTGGGCGGCGCTGCGGTCGGCGTTGTCCGCCGCCGGCTGGGCCCGGGTCTTCGTCAAACCGGTGCACGGCTCGTCGGCGTCCGGGGTGATCGCCCTGCACGTCGGTGCCGCCCGGGTACAGGCGGTCACCTCGGTGGAGCTGGCCGGCGACGGTCGACTGTTCAACTCGCTGCGGGTACGGACCTACCGCACCGAACACGAAGTGGCATCCATCGTGGACCGCTTGGCGCCGGACGGGTTGCTGGTGCAGCGCTGGTTCCCCAAGGCCGGGCTGCACGGGCGGGTCTTCGACCTGCGGGTGCTGGTGATCGCCGGCGAACCGGGGCACGTGGTGGTGCGCAGCAGCGACGGGCCGCTGACCAACCTGCACCTGGGTAACCGGCGCGGCGACCCGGCGGCGGTCCGGGCGGTGCTCGGCCCGCAGCGCTGGTCGGCGGCGCTCGCCGAGTGCGTACGGGCGGCCCGCTGCTTCACCGGCAGCCCGCACGTCGGCGTCGACCTGATGATCGGCAGCGACTGGCGACGGCACGCCGTGGCGGAGGTGAACGCCTTCGGGGACCTGCTTCCCGGGGTGTACGACACCGCCGGGCGCGACAGCTACGCTGCCCAACTGCACGCGATGCGTACCGGCCGGGCCGCGCACTGGCGGGCCAGCGCCGGGCTGGGGAGGGCGGCATGAAGGATCTGATCGGCAGCCATGACCTGCTGTTCGTCACGCTCGACACGTTGCGCTACGACGTGGCGGCCGAGTTGCTGGCCGCCGGGCGGACACCGCAGCTGGCCCGCGCGCTGCCCGACGGGCAGTGGCAGCGCCGGCACAGCCCGGCCAGCTTCACCTACGCCGCGCACCAGGCGTTCTTCGCCGGATTCCTGCCGACACCGGCGCAGCCCGGCAGCCACCCCCGGCTGTACGCCGCCACCTTCCCGGGCGCGACCACCACCGACGAACAGACCTGGGTGTTCGACGCCCCGGATCTGGTGACCGCGCTGCGCAAGGAGGGCTACCACACGGTCTGCGTCGGCGGGGTCGGCTTCTTCAACCGGGCGTCCCCGCTCGGCGCGACGCTGCCCGGGTTGTTCGCCGAGGCGCACTGGGAGTCGAGCTTCGGGGTGACCGCGCCGGGCTGCTTCGAGGCGCAGCTGGACCGGATCGCCGAGATCGTGCCGGCGGTGCCGGCCGACCAGCCGCTGTTCCTGTTCGTCAACGTGGCCGCGATGCACCAGCCGAACCGGCACTACCTGCCGGGCACCGAACGCGACAACCGGGACAGCCACGCCGCCGCCCTGGAGTACGTCGACCGGCATATCGGCCGGCTGTTCGCACTGGCCAGCTCGCGGGGCCGGCCCTGCCTGACGATCATCTGCGCCGACCACGGCACGGCGTACGGTGAGGATGGCCACAGTGGACATCGGATCGGTCACGAGGTGGTGTGGACCGTCCCGTACGCCGACTTCGTGCTCGCCCCCGGCGCGTGGTCTGCCGCCGCCGACTCGCCGTGACCGGGCACGGGATCCGTGCGGACGGTGTCGGCGGGCTCGACGGTTCGCCGTACCAGGACTACCTGTACGGCTATCCGCACAAGACGGCGTACCGGCCGCTGCGGCCGCGCCCGGCGCTGCGTGAGGTCTGGGCCGGGCAGTCCCGCGACGCGCTCATGCTCTACCTGCACCTGCCGTTCTGCGAGATGCGCTGCGGCTTCTGCAACCTGTTCACCCGGTCGAATCCGCCCGCCGACCAGGTCCGCGCCTACCTCGACCAGGTGCACCGCCAGGCGGCCCGGGTGGCCGCCGCGCTCGGCGACGACGCCCGGTTCGCCCGGGTGGCCGTCGGCGGCGGCACCCCCACCTACCTGGACGCCGACGAGCTGTCGTCGATGTTCGACCTGATCGACCGGTTCCGCCCGGCCGGTACGCCGACCGCCGTGGAGACCTCACCGGCGACCGCCACCCCGGACCGGCTGGCGGTGCTGCGTGGCCGGGGCACCACCCGGATCAGCATCGGCGTGCAGAGCTTCCTCGACGTCGAGGCGCGGGCCGCCGGTCGGCCGCAGCGGCGTACCGAGGTGGAGCGGGCCCTGGCCGCGATCCGCGACCAGCCGTTCGACGAACTCAACATCGACCTGATCTACGGCATCCCCGGCCAGACCCGGCACACCTGGGAGCAGTCCCTGGCGGCGGCACTGCGCTGGACGCCGGAGGAGCTGTTCCTCTATCCGCTGTACGTCCGCCCGCTCACCGGCCTGTCCCGCCGCGCCCCGGCAGACCTGCCTGATCCACAGTGGGACGACCAGCGGCAGGCGCTGTACCGGCAGGGCGTCGACCGGCTACGGGCCGCCGGCTACCGGCAGCTGTCCATGCGGCATTTCCGCCGGGCCGACCTGCCGGTCGACGCCACCCCGGAGTACGCCTGCCAGTCCGACGGCATGGTCGGTCTCGGCTGCGGGGCCCGGTCCTACACCGCCGACCTGCACTACTCGTTCGACTACGCGGTAGGAGTCGGCCAGGTCCGGGCGATCATCGACGACTACCTGAGCCGCCCGGAGTCCGATTTCGACCACGCCGAGGTCGGGTACCGGCTCGACACCGACGAGCAGCGGCGACGCTGGTTGATCACGTCGCTGCTGCGGGCCGACGGCTGTGACCAGGCGGCGTACGGCGACCGGTTCGGCAGCCGCGCCGTCGAGGACTTCCCACAGTTGGCGGTGCTCGCCGACCGGGACTGGTTGACCGTGACGGCGGACCGGTTGGCGCTGACCGCCGCCGGCCTGGCCTACTCGGACGCGATCGGCCCGTGGCTGGTTTCCGGTCCGGTCCGGTCCGCGATGACCGCCCGGCCGGCCCGATGACCAGCCTGCCCGACCCGGTGATCAGGCCTGCCGACCTGGTGCTCAGGCCCAGCGGTCCGGCGGCCGGGCCACGGGAGCTGAGCATCCTCTACCGGGGGCCGCTGGCCAGCTGCAACTACGACTGCCCGTACTGCCCGTTCGCCAAGCGCCGCGACGACCCGGCGGCGTTGCGGGCGGACCGGGCGGCGCTGGAGCGGTTCGTCGACTGGGTGGTGCGCAACCCGCACGGCGACCGGATCTCGGTGCTGTTCACCCCGTGGGGCGAGGCGCTGACCCGGTCCTGGTACCGGCGGGCGCTGCTGCGGCTGGCCGGGCTGCCGCAGGTGGGCCGGGTGGCGATCCAGACCAACCTGGCCGCCCGGCTGGACTTCTTGGCCGACGCCGACGTCGACGCCGACCAGCGCCGTCGGCTGGCGTTCTGGGCCACCTACCATCCGGGTGAGGTGGACCAGGAGACCTTCCTGCGCCGCTGCGGTGTGCTGCGTACCCTCGGGGTGCGCTTCTCGGTCGGGGTCGTCGGCCTGCCGGCGCACCTGGCGGCGGCGCGGGCGCTGCGGGCCGCGCTGCCAGAGGACGTCTACCTGTGGGTCAACGCCGCCGACGGGCACCGCTACGACGCGGCGCAGGAGCAGGCGTGGACCGGGATCGACCCGCTGTTCGGTTACAGCGTCCGGCCGCACGACTCGGCCGGCCGGTCGTGCCGCACCGGCGAGTCGGTGGTCTCGGTGGACGGCGACGGTACGGTGCGCCGCTGTCACTTCGTCGCCGCGCCGCTGGGCAACCTCTACGACGGCAGTTACCGGGCGGCGCTTGGTCCGCGTCCGTGCCCGTTGGCGACCTGCGACTGCCACATCGGCTACGTGCATCTGCGGACCCTCCCGCTGTACGACGTCTTCGCCGGTGGTGTCCTCGAACGCATCCCCGCCCCCACTGACCTCCCGTCCACCCGCTCATGATCGCGACGATCTTGCAGTTATCGACATGGTATGCACGATTTGTCCGTCGATGAGTGCAAGATCGCGGCGATCTTGGGAGAGGTGTCAGGGGAGTGCGGCGAGCACTCTGGCGCTGCCGTCCTCGGCGGCGATCCGCTCGGCGAGCCGCCGGGCACGCTCGGCGTACTCCGGCTGGTCGAGCACGGTCCGCACGGCGGCAGCCAGCGCGCCGGCGGTCAGTCGCCGGCCGGGTAGCGGCGCGGCGCCGACGCCGAGCCGGGCCAGCCGCGCGGCCCAGAACGGCTGGTCGGCGATGAGCGGTACGGTGACCGCCGGTACGCCGGCGCGCAGCCCGGCGGCGGTGGTGCCGGCACCGGCGTGGTGTACGACGGCGGCCACCTGCGGCAGCAGCCAGTCGTGGGGCACCTCGCCGATGCCGAGCACGTCGTCGCCGTCGATGCGCAGGTCGCCCCAGCCGGCCTGGACGATCGCCCGGACGCCGGCCCGGCGCAGCGCCGCGCCGATGACGGTGCCGGCCTGCGGGTGCAGTGCCGCCATGCTGCCGAAGGTGACCAGCACCGGCGGGGGACCGTCGCGCAGGAACGCGGTCAGCTGCGGCGGGGCAGTCCAGTGCGGGTCGGTCGCCGGCCACCAGTAGCCGGCCATCTCCAGCCCGCGACGCCAGTCGGTGGGGCGGGGCAGCACACTGGGGCTGACGCCGACCAGCACCGGCCAATGTTCCGCTTCGGCCTGTGCCAGCAGCGCCGCGAGCGGCACCGGCGGCAGGCCGAGTCGGCGGCGCAACCGCCGGGAGGCGCCGTCGTAGACGCGGGCGCTGACCGCGCCGGCGGCCCGGCCGAGCGCCCGGTTGCCGGCCCGGCCGAAGGAGCGGTCGCCGAGCAGGACCGGTGGGAAGTCACCGGTGGCCGCCACCGGCTGCAGGAAGACCCCGACGCTGGGGATGCCGCGCCGCTGCGCCAGCGAGTATCCCAGCGGGGCGGTCGTGGTGGCCAGCAGCAGCACGTCGGCGTCGGTGCCGGCGTCGACCAGGCCGGCACCGAGGTCGTCGAGGTAGCGCCGACCCTGGCGGACGAACTCGGCGGTGCCGCGCAGCCCGCCGCCGAGCCGGTGCAGGCGTCGCCCGCCGGGGGTGAGCTGGGCGGCGTGCGGGTCGCCGGGCAGTTCCCGGAAGGTCAGACCGGCGTCGGTGACCAGGTCGGTGAAGTTGCGGTGGGTGGTCACGGTGACCTGGTGGCCGGCGGCGTGCAGCGTGCGACCCAGACCGGTGTACGGGGCGACGTCACCGCGGCTGCCGGCGGTGATGATCTCCACCCGCATCGGAGCCGCCGTGCTCAGGCGGGTACGTCGACGAAGTGTTCGACCACCGGCGCCGAGGCGAAGTAGGGGCCGATCAGGTCCCGCCAGCGGGGGAACCGGTCGCTGGCGCGGAAGTTCTCCTCGTGCGCGGCCACCGAGTCCCACTCGACGAGCAGGACGAACCGGGTCGGGGTCTCGATGCCCCGGGTCATCCGGACCGAGCGGCAGCCGGCGGTCGTGGCCAGCAGTTCGTGTCCGGCGGCGTACGCCGTGGCGAAGGCGTCCTCCTGGCCGGGCTGGACGTCGATGAGCGCGATCTCTAGCACCATGGCGTCAGCGTGGCACACCGCATCGCAGGCCCTCCGTGGTGGTCCGGTGCCGGTGACGGCCGCCAGTCCACCAAACAGCTAGCCTCCTAGGACGCGCTCAGACGACGTGCTTACGCTCACTCCGACCCCGGCCCGGTGTGTTCATTCGCCCCCCGGTAGGCAACAATGGCGCAAAAGGAGGGGAGTACTCCTTCGCGCTGGCGTCGTCAGCACGGTCGACCCGGTCCGCCGGTGCGACCCGGTGCCAGCGGTCGTCGCGTCCTCGGTCGATCAGGCCGGTACGCGGTGGCGGAAGAGACCTCCGTCAGTCACCGCTGCGTGCATCTCCACCGGTCCGGGCACCCATCGTCGGGCCGGCCATGGTGGTGCCGTGTGTCTGCCGGAGGTCCGAGTGAACATCCCTGCCTGGGTATGGCTGGTGAGCCTGGTCGTGCTGACCGCCGTACTCATCGCCGATCTGCTGATCATCGTCCGCCGTCCGCATGAACCGAGCATGCGGGAATCGGCGATCTGGACGACCTTCTACATCGTGCTCGCGGTCATCTTCGGTCTGGGCGTCTGGGCCACCGCCGGCGGGCGCTACGCCGGTGAGTTCTTCGCCGGGTACGTCACGGAGAAGAGTCTGTCGGTCGACAACCTCTTCGTCTTCGTGATCATCATGAGCCGCTTCGTGGTACCCCGGAAGTATCAGCAGAAGGTCCTGCTGGTCGGGGTCGTGCTGGCGCTGGTGCTGCGCGGCGGCTTCATCGCCGCCGGTGCCGTACTGATCTCGCAGTTCTCCTGGGTGTTCTACATCTTCGGCGCTTTCCTGATCTATACCGCCATCGGCCAGCTGCGGCACAACAGTCCGGCCGAGGAGTTCTCCGAGAACGCGCTGATCAAGTGGAGCCGGCGGGTGCTGCCGGTCTCCGGCGCCTACGACGGCGGCCGGTTGACCACGGTCACCGAGGCGGGGCGGCGGATGTTCACGCCGATGCTGATCGTGATGATCGCGATCGGCGTGACCGACCTGATCTTCGCGTTGGACTCGATCCCGGCGATCTTCGGCATCACCCAGGAGCCGTACCTGGTCTTCACCGCCAACGTGTTCGCCCTGATGGGGCTGCGGCAGCTCTACTTCCTGCTCGGCGGGCTGCTGGACCGGCTGGTCTACCTCAGCTTCGGCCTGGCGGCGGTGCTCGGCTTCATCGGCGTCAAGCTGGTGCTCGAGGCGTTGGCGGACAACTCGCTGTTCTTCCTCAACGGCGGCGAGCCGGTCGGCTGGGCACCGCACATCCCGATCTGGCTGTCGTTGAGCTTCATCTTCGTGACGCTGACCGTGACCACCGTGGCGTCGCTGGCGAAGTCGGCCCGCGACCGCAAGCGGGAGCTCGCCGACATCGTGAAGTAGTCGCCGACCGACGCGGAAAGCGGGGGCCGGCCAGGTGGCCGGCCCCCGCTTCTTCCGTACGGTGGGGGTAAGTCAGCTCTGGTGCTTACGCCGTGCGGCCGAGCGGGCCCGGGCGGTCTGGTCCAGGACGACCTTGCGCAGCCGGACCGCCTCCGGGGTCACCTCGACGCACTCGTCCTCGCGGCAGAACTCCAGCGCCTGCTCCAGCGACAGCTTGCGCGGCGGGACCAGACGCTCCAGCTCGTCGGCG
The DNA here is from genome assembly GCF_049179175.1 of Solwaraspora sp. WMMA2101. Taxonomy (NCBI): domain Bacteria; kingdom Bacillati; phylum Actinomycetota; class Actinomycetes; order Micromonosporales; family Micromonosporaceae; genus Solwaraspora; species Solwaraspora sp. WMMA2101. The sequence goes on from NZ_JBMHMA010000006.1 coordinate 6,091,285, forward strand.
GTCGACGACCGCATGTTGGTAAGCTTCTTTTCCTTGGTGATGTTGACGTCCATGTCGTCGGCGCGGGAGTTCTCGCCGACCAGCATGCCCTCGTAGACCGGGGTGCCCGGTTCGACGAACAGCGAGCCGCGCTCCTGCAGGTTGAACATGGCGAAGCTGGTCGCCACCCCGGTGCGGTCGGCGACCAGCGACCCGGTGGGCCGGGTCCGCAGCTCGCCGAACCACGGCTCGTAGGACTCGAAGACGTGGTGCAGGATGCCGGTGCCGCGGGTTTCGGTGAGGAACTCGGTCCGGAACCCGATCAGCCCGCGGGCGGGCACCAGCCACTCCATCCGGATCCAGCCGGTGCCGTGGTTGACCAGCTGCTCCATCCGGCCCTTGCGGGTGGCCAGCAGTTGGGTGATGGCGCCGAGGTACTCGTCGGGGGCGTCGATGGTCAGCCGCTCGACCGGCTCACAGACCCGTCCGTCGATCTCCCGGGTCACCACCTGCGGCTTGCCGACGGTCAGCTCGTACTGCTCGCGGCGCATCTGCTCGACCAGGATCGCCAGGGCGAGTTCACCACGACCCTGCACCTCCCAGGCGTCCGGGCGTTCGGTGGGCAGCACCCGCAGCGACACGTTGCCGATCAGCTCCCGGTCCAGTCGGTCCTTGACCAGCCGGGCGGTCACCTTCGACCCCTTGACCTTGCCGGCCAGCGGCGAGTTGTTGGTGCCGATCGTCATCGAGATCGCCGGCTCGTCGACGGTGATCAACGGCAGCGGACGGGGGTCGTCGGCGTCGGTGAGGGTCTCGCCGATCATGATGTCGGGGATGCCGGCGACCGCCATGATGTCGCCCGGTCCGGCTGCCTCGGCCGGCTTGCGTTCCAGCCCTTCGGTCATCAGCAGTTCGGAGATGCGGACCTTCTGCACGCTGCCGTCGGTGCGGCACCAGGCGACCGTCTGGCCCTTGCGGATGGTGCCCTGCCGGACCCGGCACAGCGCGAGCCGGCCGAGGAACGGCGAGGCGTCGAGGTTCGTCACGTGCGCCTGCAGCGGCGCGTCCGGGTCGAAGGCCGGTGCCGGGATCGTGCCGAGCAGGGTCCGGAACAGCGGCTCCAGGTTGTCGCTGTCGTCGGGCACCGACCCGTCGGCGGGCTGGGTGAGCGAGGCGATGCCGTCGCGGGCGCAGGCGTAGACGATCGGGAAGTCGATCTGCTCCTCGTCGGCGTCCAGGTCGAGGAAGAGTTCGTACGTGTCGTCGACGACCTCCTTGATCCGGGCGTCCGGCCGGTCGACCTTGTTGATCACCAGGATGATCGGCAGCCGGGCGCGCAGCGCCTTGCGCAGCACGAACCGGGTCTGCGGCAGCGGACCCTCGCTGGCGTCGACCAGCAGGACCACGCCGTCGACCATGGTCAGGCCGCGTTCCACCTCGCCGCCGAAGTCGGCGTGGCCGGGGGTGTCGATGATGTTGATGACCACGGGTTCGCCTTGGTCCGACACGTAGGTGATCGCGGTGTTCTTGGCCAGGATCGTGATGCCCTTCTCCCGTTCCAGGTCCATCGAGTCCATGGCCCGGTCGGCCAGCTCGGCCCGGCTGTGCAGCTGGCCGCCTTGGCGCAGCATCGCGTCAACCAGCGTGGTCTTACCGTGGTCGACATGCGCGATGATGGCCACGTTGCGGAGATCGGAGCGGGTCTGCATGACCCTATCCTCCGGTATCGGCGTGCCGGCCCGGCATTGGGTCGGCAGAGACGCTCGCCGCAGCGGGCTGCGCGCCGGTTCCGACGCTCGTCGACGCCGGCTCGGGGCCGGCTCCGCCGCCCGCCGCAGCGGGCTCCGGGTCGGGTCGGCGGGCCAGCGCGCTGGGCCACCAGAAGCGTCGGCCGAGCACCATGGCGATCGCGGGCACCAGCAGGGTCCGGACCAGCAGGGTGTCGAGCAGCACGCCGAACCCGACGATGATGCCGATCTCGGTGAGGGTGACCAGCGGCAGGACGCCGAGGACCGCGAAGACCGCCGCGAGCAGGATGCCGGCGCTGGTGATGACGCCGCCGGTGACGGCCAGGGCGGTCCGCATGCCCTGCCGGGTGCCCTCGACGGGGGCCTCCTCGCGGGCCCGGGTGGTCAGGAAGATGTTGTAGTCGACGCCGAGGGCGACCAGGAACAGGAAGGACAGCAGCGGGACGCTGGTGTCCAACGCCGGGTAGCCGAGGACCTGGGTGAACAGGGTGGTGGCGGCGCCGAGGGCGGCGAAGAAGGTGGCGACCACCGTACCGACCAGGATCAGCGGCGCGACGATGGAGCGCAGCAGCAGGATCAGCACCGCCAGGACCACCACCAGCACCAGGGGTACGACGACCCGCAGGTCGCGCAGGGCGGCGTCGCGGGTGTCGAGGTTCGTGGCGACGGAGCCGCCGACGAGGGCGTCGGCCTTCGGTACGGCGTCGAGCGCGGTCCGCAGTTCGGTGATCGCCTGGTAGCTCTCGGTGCTGTCCGGTTCTGCCTCCAGCACCACCTCGATGACGGCGAGGTCGTCGTCGCCGCCAGCGGGTCGGGCACTGGCGACCCCGTCGACCGATTCGACGGCGGCCAGCACCGCAGGGGTGCGGGCGGCGTCGGCGACGACGATCACCGGGTCGGCGGTGCCGGACGGGAACGACCGGGACAGGGTGGCCAGCCCGTCGATGGATTCGGCGCTGACCCGGAACTGTTCGGTCTTGCTCAGCCCGAGCCGGGCGTCGAGCAGGCCGGTGGCGAGGACGGCGAGCAGCAGCAGGGAGCCGGCGAGCACGGTGCGGGGGCGACGGCTGACCAGGTTGCCGGCGCGGGCCCACAGCCCGGTGCGGGTGGGGTCGGGCTGGCCGGGGCGGGGGATGAACGGCCAGAACAGGCCCCGGCCGCAGACCGACAGCGCGGCGGGTAGTACGACCAGGCCGTACACCATGGCGGTGGTGATGCCGACGGCGCCGGCGACGCCGATGGCGCGGTCGTTGGCCAGTACGGCGGCGAGCAGGGTGAGCAGGCTGAGCACGACGGTCATGGCGCTGGCGGTGATAGCTGGTCCGGCGGAGCTCAGCGCCCGGCGCAGCGCCTGCCGGCGGTCGGGTACGCGGCGTAGTTCCTCGCGGTAGCGGGCGATGAGCAGAAGGGCGTAGTTGGTGCCGGCGCCGAAGACGAGCACGTCGACGATGCCGGTGGTGGAGGCGTCGATCCGTAGGTCGATGGCGCGGCTGACGATGGCGATGAGTCCGTTGCTGACCACGTCGGCAGTGCCGACCACGGCGAGCGGGACCAGCCAGAGCCAGGGGCTGCGGTAGGTGATCAGCAGTAGGGCGGCGACGACGGCGACGGTGGCGGCGAGCAGGGTGAAGTTGGCGCCGTCGAAGGCGGCGGCGACGTCGGCGGTGAAGCCGGCCCCGCCGGTGAGTTGCGCGGTGGCCCCGGCGGGCAGGTCGGCGCGGGCCTGCGCGCGGAGCCGGTCGACGATGTCGCCGAGCGCCACGGGGTCGATCTCGGCCGGGAGTGGGACGGCGACCAGGGCGGCGGTGCGGTCCGGGGCGTACACCGGTGGGCTGATCTCACCGACGGCCTCGCGGGCGAAGGCCTCGCGGTCGGCGGCGATCGCCGCGTCGTCGGCGGCGGTCAGCGGTTGGCCGTCGCGGGAGTAGACGACGAGGGCGGGGTTTACCTGTCCGCCGGGCAACTGCCTGCGCAGTTCGGCGACCTGGGCCGACTCGGCGGTGTCGGGGAGCGCCCCGGTGGGGTCGTTGCCGGTACGGGGGTCGCCGGCGAAGCCGATCACCAGGGCGGAGAAGGCCGCCATGGTGAGCAGGACCAGCCATGCGCTCCATCTGCCGCAGATGATCGCGGTGAGCCTCGTGCCAACTGTGGTGCCCATCGGTGTCCTCGTCGCTCGCCGGGGTGGTCGGCTCCGCCGGGTGGGTGCGTCACCCGCTCGGGCAGAAAGCTCGACCATCGAATATCTCGTTGGTCGAGACTATAGCGGGTCTGGGATAGGGTTTCGACAACAGCGGAACGGAGGACGACGGTTGGACGCCGGCGTATGGGGACCCCGGCCGAGTGGCCGGCAGGCGGTGGTCGCGGAGATCGTCCGCCGGCTGCGGGGGTACACGGTCGAGGCGGGTCACGTCGGTCACGCCTTCGCGGCCCTGCACCACCTGCACGCCACCGATCTGCAGGCGCTGATCGCCGTGATGGACGCCGAGCAGTCCGGCGAGCCGATCACCCCGGGCGGGCTGGCGACCCAGTTGAACCTCACCTCCAGTTCGGTCACCGCCCTGGTCGACCGGCTGGAACGGGCCGGGCACCTGCACCGCGACCGGGACCCCGGCGACCGGCGCAAGGTCCGGCTCCGGTACGCCCCCGACGGCGCCCGGCTGGCCCGGGAGTTCTTCGCGCCGCTGGGCCGGCGTACCGACGCGGTGATGGCCGAGTTCACCGACGACGAGCTGGAGACGGTCCGCCGGTTCCTGGCCGCGATGGGCGAGTCGACCCGGGCGCACCGCGACGAGGTCCGTGCCGCCGCCCGGGCCGGTGACCGGCAGACCGACGGCGGCGACGGTGCCCGCTGACCGGCGATGGCCCGGCCGGGTCCGGGTGCGCCGTGACCTGTCGGTGCGGACCCGGGACGGGTTGCGGCTGCGGACCGACCACTACGTGCCACCCGGCGGCGGCGCGGCGGCCACCGTCCTGATCCGCACCCCGTACGGCCGGGGCGGGCCGATCCGGCTGCTCGGTCTGCTCTTCGCCCGCCGGGGCTGGCACTGCGTGGTGCAGTCGTGCCGGGGCACGTTCGGCTCCGACGGGGTGTTCGAGCCGTTGCTGCACGAGCGCGCCGACGGGCTCGACACCCTGGCCTGGCTGCGCTGCCAGCCCTGGTACGACGGGCGGCTGGGCACCTTCGGGATCAGCTACCAGGGCTTCGGGCAGTGGGCCACGGCCGCCCACTGCGGCGGGGACCTGCGGGCCATGGTCGCCGTCGTCACCGCCGCGCAGACCCGGGACTCCACCTACGCCGGCGGTGCGTTCTCGCTGGACACCGTGCTGACCTGGGCCGAGCTGCTGGCTGCCCAGCAGGTGCCGTGGCTGACCCGCCAGCGGGAGTTGCGCCGGGGTCAGCCCCGACTGGTCGCCGGTCTGGCGCACCTGCCGCTGGCCGAGGCGGACCGGGTCGCCACCGGTGCCACCGTGCCGTTCTTTCAGCAGTGGCTGGCCGAGCATCGGCCGGCCGCGCCGTACTGGCTGCCCCGGATGTTCGACCGGGAGATCGACCGGGTCGTCGCGCCGGTGTCGATGGTCACCGGCTGGCACGACATCTTCCTGCCCGCCCAGTTGGCTGACTACGCCACGTTGCGTGCCGCAGGCCGCCGGCCCCGGCTGGTGGTCGGCCCGTGGACGCACGGCAGCCCCGGCCTGTTCGTCACCGCCGCGCGCGAGGCGGTGCGGTTCTTCGGCGCCCACCTCGACGCCGGGCCGCCGGGCGATGAGCTGCCGGACCCTGAGCTGCCGGACGACGGGCCGCCGCCGGTGGCGGGCCTCCCGGTCCAGGTGCACGTCGCCGGTGCCGGCTGGCGCGAACTCGACGACTGGCCGCCGCCGGCCACCCCGACCCGGTGGTACCTGTGGCCGGGCGGCCGGCTGGACCGGGCGGTGCCACCGGCTTGCGAGCCGGACCAGCACCGGTACGACCCGGCCGATCCGACGCCGTCGCTCGGCGGTGCCCTGCTGGTCGCCCAGCGTGCCGGCGTACGGGACAACCGGGTGCTGGAGGCCCGGGCCGACGTGCTGACCTACACCAGTGCGGTGCTCGACCGGCCGGTCGAGGTGATCGGTCCGGTCACCGCCGAGGTGTACGTGCGCAGTTCGGTGCCGTACTTCGACGTCTTCGTGCGGTTGTGCCGGGTCGACCGGTGGGGTCGGTCGTTCAATGTCTGTGACGGACTGTCCAGAGTCGACCCGGATGTCGTCGGTCCTGACCTCGACGAGCGGCCGGTCGTCGTGACGCTGTGGCCGACCGCCTGCCGGTTCGCTCCTGGTGAGCGGCTGCGGCTGCAGGTCAGCGGTGGGGCGCATCCCCGGTGGGCGCGCAACCCCGGTACCGGTGAGCCGCTCGGCCGCGCCACCCGGCTGCGGGCCGGCCAGCGGTGGATCTTCCATGATCCGCAGCGTCCGTCGGCGGTCCGGCTTGCAATCACAGTGGACTGACGCGCAACTTCCACGACTGGGCGGACTCCTCGCCACGTGTTGCTTTGATTTGCATACTCTGAGTTATTTACGCTGGTCAGAAGCTTGTCGATCACGCTATTCTCGGAGCAGGGCACCGTACAACGGTCCCCGTCGCCGGGCCGACGGCGCTGGGGGATCAGGTGGACCGACCGCCGGACGGGGCCCGGTGCGAGGTGAGCCACCGACCCGGCCGGCCGGTGGTCACAGTGGATCAGGCTGCGGGTGCCGGTAACCCGGCGGAGCGCCCAGGATCCACCCGGCTGGCGGGTGCGAGTCGGTCCCACCTTCCCGCCGGTGTCGACCGGAGCGTCGATCCGGCACCAGACGATCCCATCCGCGCCGGACCGGTCGACCGGTCGTGTCCGGCCCTGTCCAGACAGCCGGGGAGCCGGGACCTGCGACTCCACCGACGTACCACCGGCTGGGAAAGGAGGCCTGCCACATGGGAATCTGGACCGATCTCGCGACCTGGCGGGGTCCCACCGTCAACAGCGGCAACGGCACCGGCGCGCTCGACGAGCCGCAGGACCGGCTCGACGAACACCATGGCATCGTCGTGCACATCGCCGCCGGCTACTTCGAGGGCACGATCGCGTGGCAACGCAATCCGGCGTCGCGGGTGTCGTCACACTTCGTGGTGGCCAAGGACGGGCGGGTCGCCCAGATGGTGGACACCGAGATCCGGGCGTGGACCCAGCGGGCCGGCAACCGCACCTGGCTCAGCATCGAGAACGAAGGGTTCCTACCGGACCGGCTGACCCCACAACAACTGGAGGCCAACGCCCAGTTGCTCGCCCGTTCGCACCGGGAACACGGCATCCCGGTCCGCAACGCGAACAGCCCGCGCGAGCGCGGACTCGGCCACCACAGCATGGGCGCCGAGCACGGATTCGACTGGGGGCACTCGCAGTGCCCCGGCCCGGCGATCGTGGCCCAGAAGCCGGCGATCGTCGCCCGGGCGGCGCAGATCATCACCGCGACCCGTCCACCGACGCCACCGCGTCCACGGTGGATTATCGACGACCTCGACGACCCGGGAGACAACGTCATGTATCTCGTGCAGTGCACCACCCAGACCCCGAACCCGATCTTCGTCGTCCACGACAGCGGCAAGGTGCGGCACATCGGTCCCGCCGAGCTCGCCTTCCTGCGCAGCCTCACCGGCGACGACGCCGTACCCACCATCACCGAGTCCGAGCCGAGCGCCTGCGCCCGACTGCTCGCCGAGGCGCGGGTGTCCCAGGGGTTCCTGCAGAACTGACCGGTGCGGTCCGGGCGGTCCGACCCACGACCGGGCCGGACCGCCCGACCAGGTGCCCGTCCCGTGCCGGTTCGTCGTTCCCCACTCTCGCGGACCCCGTTGCCCACGTGGACCCGCGTGGGCGGCGGATGCCCGTCACGACCGGTTCCAAACCTGCGCCGGGCCCGACGACGGCGCCCGCGCCCCGGCACCGCCCGGTTGGTTTCCGTTCCGGTCGCCCCGGGTAGGGCCTGCGGAGCGCACAGCTTCCCGTCGCCGACCCGAGGAGCGCGACCATGGGCGACAGCCAGCACACCCGCCAGGACCCCACCGAGCGGTACGGGCAACAGCAGGGCCAGCCGGTGCAGCAGCAGCGCCCGCCCGGCACCGGGGCGCAGATGGACCCGCCACCGGACCACGGCGAGCAGACCTACCAGGGCACCGGCAAGCTGACCGACCGGCGGGCGGTGATCACCGGCGGGGACTCGGGCATCGGCCGGGCGGTGGCGCTCGCGTTCGCCCGGGAAGGCGCCGACGTCGTCATCTCCTACCTGCCCCAGGAGGAACGCGACGCCCGGGAAACCGTCCGGCTGATCGAACAGGCCGGCCGGCGGGCGGTGCCGGTGCCCGGCGACATCACCGAGGAACAGCAGTGCGTGGATCTGGTGCGCCGGGCCGTCGAGGAACTCGGCGGCATCGACATCCTGGTCAACAACGCCGCCTACCAGATGGCGCAGGAGAAGGGCATCGCCGAGATCACCACCGAACAGTTCGACCGGGTGCTCAAGACCAACCTGTACGCGATGTTCTGGATCTGCAGGGCGGCGGTCCCGCACATGCCACCGGGCTCCAGCATCATCAACACCTCCTCGATCCAGGCGTTCGACCCCTCGCCGCCGCTGCTGGACTACGCCACCACCAAGGCGGGCATCGTCAACTTCACCAAGGGACTGGCGGCGAACCTGGTCGACCAGGGGATCCGGGTCAACTCGGTGGCGCCCGGTCCGGTCTGGACCCCACTGATCCCGGCGACCATGCCGCCGGAGGCGGTGGAGAAGTTCGGCACCCAGACGCCGATCGGCCGGCCGGCGCAGCCGGCGGAGCTCGCTCCGTCGTTCGTCTTCTTCGCCTCGGCCGAGTCCAGTTACACCACTGGCGAGGTGCTCGCCGTGACAGGTGGCCGCCGTACCGTGTGACATCGTCGGGCGTCGGCGACCGTACGGGTGTGCCGGCGTTCGATACCGCGAGCCGGTGACCGCAGCGCGTCAGGCCGGCATCGCCCGGGTGGGCATCGACTTCGGCACCTCCAGCCCACCGGGCGAGTCCTGGTCGGCCGGGACGCGTACCACACGGCGATGTCGATGCCGGAAGCCTTCGAGCCGTACCCGAAGCAGCGGGTCGACGACGAGTCGGTCCTGCTCGGCGGCACGGAGGTCGCGGTGTCGCGGCTGTACCGGGCGGTGCTGGAACGGGTGGTCGCCGACTGCGGCGGGCTGGACATCGACGCGGCCATCGTGCGGCACCTGACGGCGGCGGTCGGCGACAGCGACGTCTGGCAGCGGCTGGACCGGCCGGCGACCGCGACGGACCGCCGGGCCCGTCGACAGTTGTGGGAGAACGTCCGGGCCGGCAAGGAGATGCTGTCGCGGACCGTGACCACCCAGATTCACCTGCCGCTGCTCGAACTCGACGTACCGCTGGGGCGGGAGACGCTCGACGAGTTGGCCGCGCCGGTCATCGGCCGGACCGTCGAAACGGTCGGCCGGCTACTGCGTGACGCCGGGGTGGACGTCACCGACCTCGCAGCGATCCTGCTGGCCGGCGGTGCCAGCCGGATGCCGGTGGTGTCCACCGCACTGCACCGGGCGTTCGGCATCGTCGCCAGCACCGTCGACCAACCGGAACTTGCCGTGGCCGAGGGCAGCCTGCGGGTGCCGGTCGACCGCCCTGCGTCGGCGGTCGCACCACAGCCGCCACCAGCCCAGGCACCGGCATCAGCCCAGGCGCCGGCCGGGCAGGTCGGGTCACCGGCCCGGCCGGACCGCACCCGGGTCCGGCGGATCGGGCTGATCGGCCTGGCCACCGTGGTCGCCCTCGGGGTCCTCGCCGTCGGGGCCACCGCGCTGTCCGCCCGCGACGACAACACGTCAGGTACGGCCGAGCCGACAACACGTCAGGTACGGCCGAGCCGACTCCCACTCCCGACCTCGACTCCTCGCCGACGCCGAGTCCGTCGCCCAGCTACCCGCCCGGCGTCGACCCGTGCCTGCTGGGCACCTGGCGCATCGTCTACAACACCACGCACGGTCTCATCGACGGCGAACGGGTTCCGTACGTCGGAGGTGCCGACACCCTCCTCACCTATGCGGCGGACAACACCTACACCTTCGACTACGCCGAGACGAAACCGGTCGTCGCCACCTACGGCGGTGACACCTACGCCAGCCAGACCCGGGGGACCGCCACCCTGCGCTACGACGCCGACGGCACGGTGATGCTGCTGTCGATGGTGAGCGACAGGTCGACCGGCGAGCTGCGCCGCAACGGCACCGTGATCGACAGCCAGGACGCACCGTTCTTCCTGGAACCACAGGAGTACCGCTGCACCGCTGGGCGCCTGCTCGTCGCCAGCAGCCAGGGCAACTACACGTTCGAGGCGGTACGGATCACGGCGACGGCCGCGGCCGACTGACGTCCCGCCCGACGGTCCGGCCGCCGGGCGGGACACTCACCAGCCGCGGGCCCGCCAGGTCGGCAGCGCCGGGCGTTCGGCACCGAGAGTGGAATCCTTGCCGTGCCCGGGGTAGAACCAGGTGTCGTCGGGCAGCCGGTCGAACAGCTTGTGCTCGACGTCGTCGAGCAGGGCGGCGAAGTCGCGCTGGTCGCCACGGGTGTTGCCGACCCCGCCAGGGAACAAGGCATCACCGGTGAAAAGGTGCGGGACACCATCGGGATCGCGGTGCAGCAGGGCGATTGAGCCGGGGGTGTGCCCGACCAGGTGGACGACCTCCAACTCGCCGTCGCCGACGGTGATCCGGTCGCCGTCGGCGACGGTGGCGGTGACCAGCGGCAGGCCGTCGGCGTCGGCCGGGTGGGCCAGCGAGGCAGCGCCGGTCGCGGTGACCACTTCCTCCAGGGCCACCCAGTGGTCCATGTGCTGGTGCGTGGTGACCACGGTGGCGAGGCCCGCCGCGCCGGCCAGCTCCAGCAGCCGGGGTGCCTCGTTGGCCGCGTCGATCAGCAGCTGCTCGCCGGTCCGCCGGCAGCGAAGCAGGTACGCGTTGTTGTCCATCGGGCCGACCGCGACCTTGGTGATGGTCAGGGTGCTCAGCTCCCGGGTGTCCGGCGGTCCGCCGACGGTGACGTCTCCCGAGTAGGACACCGCAACCTCCTGCTGGTCGTGGCCCGGCGGAATTGGGTTTCCCGGGCTGCCGGGTGAAGGTTACCGTTGCTCCGACGCGTCAGGCAGAACTCGTGGGAAGGAGGTGATGGCGACCGTGCCCGTGCGCTGCGGTACGCCCGCCCGTCCTTTCCTCCGGTGCCGACCGGCCGTCCCGGCCGGCCGGTGCCCCTCGACCTGACAAGGGTTCCCCATGACGTTCGACCTCGCGTCCCTCGGTTGGGACGCCTCCTACGACCGTGCCCTGACCACTGTCGACGCCGGTGACCGCCCGGGCCGGGTCACCCGGGTGGACCGGGGCGTGTGCACCGTACTGACCGCTGACGGCCCGGTGCGCGCGAGCATCGCCGGTGCCGTCCTGACCGCGGCGGCCGCCGATCCGGTGGCGCTGCCCTGCGCCGGGGACTGGGTGACCGTGCGGCGGTGGCCGGACCAGCGGATCACCGCGCAACGGGTGCTGCCCCGGCGGACCACGCTGGTCCGGCGTACCGCCGGGAAGGACTCCTCCGGCCAGGTCCTGGCCGCCAACATCGACACCGCGGCGGTCGTCGAACCGATGCATCCGGCCCCCGACGTGGGCCGGGTCGAACGGTTTCTCGCCCTTGCCTGGGAGTCCGGCGCCGCACCGGTGGTGCTGCTCACCAAGTGCGACGCCGCCGCCGACCCGGCGGCGGTGGCCGGGTCGCTGGCCGCCGTGGCACCGGGGGTGCCGGTGATCGCGGTCAGCGCGCAACGCGGCGACGGGCTGGCGCAGGTCCGTCCGTACGTGGCCGCCGGGCGCACCCTCGGCCTGCTCGGCCCGTCCGGTGCCGGCAAGTCGACCCTGGTCAACGCGCTCGCCGGGGCCGAGGTGATGGGCACCCAGCAGATTCGTCGGGTCGACGGCAAGGGCCGGCACACCACCACGTACCGGGCGTTGATCCCGATTCCTGGCGGTGGCGCGGTGCTGGACACCCCGGGGGTGCGTGCGGTGGGCCTGCTGGACGCCGCCGACGGCCTGGACGAGGCCTTCGCCGACGTGGCGCAACTGGCGACGGAGTGCCGGTTCGCCGACTGCGGGCACGGCACCGAGCCGGGCTGCGCGGTGCGGGCCGCGTTGGACTCCGGCGAGCTGCCGGTACGTCGCTGGGAGAGCTGGCAGCGGCTGCAGCGGGAGGTGGCCTACGAGATGCGTCGCCGGGACGCCCGGTTGGCCGCCGCCGAACGGGCCAAGTGGAAGCGGATCACCAAGGAGCACCGGGGACGACACCGGCCGGCCTGAGCCACCCGGCCGGCCCGGGTCGCCGGGCCGGCAGTTCACCACCTGGTGAGCTGCCGGCCCGGCGGTCAGCCGCCGGTCGGGTGTTCGCGCAGCCAGTCGTCGACGGTGTCGGCACGGACCGCTGCGTACAGGGATGCGGCCACCTCGTCGTCGGGGAACACGACGCTCTGCCCGGCCCGCTGCCCGGTGCCCGACGACGGCGACGTGAGCATGGTCAGGTCGGCGCTGCGCAGCTGGCGTAGCGCCCAGATCGTGTCGAACACCGAGGTGGCCTCGTCCACGCTGACCGCGTCGGCGGTGGCCCGCAGGAAGTCGTTCAGTCGGCCGGGGTCGGTGAGCAGGCCACTGCCGCGTGCCTGGTCCAGTACCGCCGCGATGATCTCCTGCTGGTGGCGCATCCGGGTGAAGTCGCCGTCGGCGAACTGCTTGCGCTGGCGGGCGTAGTCCAGGGCCGTCTGCCCGTCCATGTGCTGCAGACCGGGGGTGAACTGCCGGTACGGCGGGTGGACCGAGGTGAACGGCTCGTCGACGGCGAGGTCGATGCCGCCGACCGCGTCGATGATCTCGGCGAAGCCGCCGAAGTCGATCAGCACGACGTGGTCGATGCGGACACCGGTGAACGCCTCCACGGTCTGCACCAGCAGCGGCGTGCCGCCGGTGGCGTACGCGGAATTGATCTTGTCTTCCCGGCCGTCGCCGGTGCCGTCGGGGTCCGGCACGGTGACCCAGGTGTCCCGGGGGATCGAGACCAGCTGCACGCTGTCGCGCTGCGCCGGCAGGTGGGCCAGGATGATGGTGTCGGTGCGGGAGCCGACCGTCTCCGGGTCACGGGAGTCACTGCCGACGATCAGGAAGTTGCGGGCCTGCTCCACGGCCTTCACCGGCCGCTGCGCCTCGGGCAGCGTGTCGAAGATCTCCACCTTGTCGACCCGTGACTCGACCGAGCGGGCGTAGAGCCAGCCGGCGGTCGCCGTACCGCCGATCACCAGCAGCAGCGACAGCCCGAGGATCAGCGCGGTCAGGCGCAGCCAGCGCAGCCCGCGCCGGGGTCGCGGCGGCGGGGCCGGTGCGGCGTCCGGGGCCGGTGCATCGGCGGCCGTGGGCGGCACGGCGGGCGGGTCGTCGCTGTTCGCGACCGGTGACGGCATGGAATCAGACGGTACGTCGCGATCGGTCCCGTCGACACTGTCGGCTCGGCTGATCCTTGCTGGTCCGCCCCGGTACGGGGGAGGGGCCGACCCGTCCCACCCCCCGATCGGACGGGCCGGCCCGCTGACGCGTGGAGGAACCCCCGACTCCACGCGAGGTCAAAGGTGACTTGACCAATATGTGGAGTATGCCGGTTGTTGCGGCCGGTGGGGCGGGATTCCGCCGACCAGCCGGGCCGTCCCCCGATCGGGGGACCAGGCGCGTCGGACGAACTTGTCGGACCCCGGGGCTACAGTTGCCGCTGGCGTGCGACGTGTCGACCGGGCCCCGGCGCCCCTGGAGCCCCGGCGATCCGCGCACCACCCGCTCAAGTAGAACCGCTCAGCACACCCTCGGTCGTGCTGCCGTGCACCGCACGGCACAGCCGGCCGGACCTGACACGAATACCTCTTCACAGGAGCAGGCGGACCGTGGCCGACCGATTGATCATCCGTGGCGCGCGCGAGCACAACCTTCGCGACGTCAGTCTCGACCTGCCCCGTGACGCGCTGATCGTGTTCACCGGCCTGTCCGGCTCGGGAAAGTCCAGCCTCGCCTTCGACACCATCTTCGCCGAAGGGCAGCGGCGGTACGTGGAGTCGCTGTCGTCGTACGCCCGGCAGTTCCTCGGTCAGATGGACAAACCGGACGTCGACTTCATCGAAGGGTTGTCGCCGGCGGTCTCGATCGACCAGAAGTCGACCTCCCGCAACCCCCGGTCGACCGTCGGCACGATCACCGAGGTCTACGACTACCTGCGGTTGCTCTTCGCCCGGGTCGGCGAGCCGCACTGCCCGGTCTGTGGCGAGCGGATCTCCCGGCAGACCCCGCAGCAGATCGTCGACCGGGTCCTGGCCATGCCCGAGGGCACCCGGTTCATGGTGCTCGCGCCGGTGGTGCGCGGCCGCAAGGGCGAGTACGTCGACCTCTTCGCCGACCTGCAGGCCAAGGGGTACGCCCGGGCCCGGGTCGACGGTGTGGTGCACCCGCTGACCGAGCCGCCGAAGTTGAAGAAGCAGGAGAAGCACACCATCGAGGTGGTCGTCGACCGGCTGACCGTCAAGCCGGGTGCCCGCCGCCGGCTGACCGACTCGGTGGAGTCGGCGCTGGGCCTGGCCGGCGGGATCGTGCTGCTCGACTTCGTCGACCTCGCCGAGGGTGACCCGGGCCGGGAACGCCGCTACTCGGAGCACCTGGCCTGCCCCAACGACCACCCGTTGGCGATCGAGGACCTGGAGCCACGGGTCTTCTCCTTCAACGCCCCGTACGGTGCCTGCCCGGAGTGCGTCGGGCTGGGCACCAAGAAGGAGGTCGACGCCGAGCTGGTCGTCCCGGACGAGGAGCGCACCCTGCGCGACGGCGCGATCGCGCCGTGGGCCGGCGGGCAGACCCAGGAGTACTTCGCCCGGTTGCTCGCCGCCCTCGGCGAGGCCGAGCACTTCGACCTGGACACCCCGTGGCGCAAGCTGCCCAGCAGGGTGCAGAAGACCATCCTGTACGGCTCCGAGGACCAGGTGCACGTGCGCTACCGCAACAAGTACGGACGGGAGCGCTCCTACTACACCGGCTTCGAGGGCGTGGTGCAGTGGATCGAGCGCCGGCACACCGACACCGAGTCGGAGTGGTCCCGGGACAAGTACGAGGGCTACATGCGCGACGTGCCCTGCGGTTCCTGCGGCGGGGCCCGGCTCAAGCCCGAGGTGCTGGCCGTCACCGTCGCCGGGCGCAACATCGCCGAGGTGACCGCGCTGTCGGTCGGTGACTGCGCCGACCTGCTGGCCGGGCTGACCCTGACCGACCGGCAGAAGCTGATCGCCGAGCGGGTCCTCAAGGAGATCAACGCCCGGCTGCGGTTCCTGGTCGACGTCGGCCTGGACTACCTGTCGCTGGACCGGGCCGCCGGCACCCTCTCCGGCGGCGAGGCACAGCGGATCCGGCTCGCCACCCAGATCGGCTCCGGCCTGGTCGGGGTGCTGTACGTGCTCGACGAGCCGTCGATCGGCCTGCACCAGCGGGACAACCACCGGCTGATCGAGACCCTGGTACGGCTGCGAGGGCTGGGCAACACGCTGATCGTCGTGGAGCACGACGAGGACACCATCCGCACCGCCGACTGGATCGTCGACATCGGGCCCGGCGCCGGTGAGCACGGCGGTCGGATCGTGCACAGCGGCCCGGTCGACGAGCTGCTGACCAGCGACGAGTCGCTGACCGGGGCGTACCTGTCAGGTCGCAGGGTCATCCCGGTGCCGGCCAGCCGGCGGCCGGTCACCGCCGGACGGGAGCTGGTGGTGCACGGCGCGCGGGAGCACAACCTGCGCAACCTGACCGTGCCGTTCCCGCTCGGCCAGCTCATCGCGGTGACCGGGGTCAGCGGCTCGGGCAAGTCGACCCTGGTCAACGACATCCTCTACACCGTGCTGGCCAACCAGATCAACAACGCCCGGCTGGTGCCGGGCCGGCACACCCGGATCAGCGGGCTCGAGCACGTGGACAAGGTTGTCGGGGTCGACCAGTCGCCGATCGGGCGCACCCCCCGGTCGAACCCGGCGACGTACACCGGGGTGTTCGACCACATCCGTCGACTGTTCGCCGAGACCACCGAGGCGAAGGTGCGCGGCTACGGGCCGGGGCGGTTCTCGTTCAACGTCAAGGGCGGCCGGTGCGAGTCCTGCTCCGGCGACGGCACCATCAAGATCGAGATGAACTTCCTGCCGGACGTCTACGTGCCGTGCGAGGTCTGCAAGGGCGACCGGTACAACCGGGAGACCCTCGAGGTGCACTACAAGGGCCGCACCATCGCCGAGATCCTGCAGATGCCGATCGAGGAGGCCGCGGAGTTCTTCGAGGCCATTCCGGCGATCCACCGGCACCTGAAGACCCTGGTCGACGTCGGGTTGGGCTACGTGCGGCTCGGCCAGCCGGCGCCGACGCTGTCCGGCGGTGAGGCCCAGCGGGTCAAGCTCGCCTCCGAGCTGCAGAAGCGGTCGACCGGGCGGACGGTCTACGTCCTCGACGAGCCGACCACCGGGCTGCACTTCGAGGACATCCGCAAGCTGCTGACGGTGCTGGCCGGCCTGGTCGACAAGGGCAACACCGTGGTCGTCATCGAGCACAACCTCGATGTGATCAAGACCGCGGACTGGCTGATCGACATGGGGCCGGAGGGCGGGCACCGGGGCGGCACCGTGGTCGCCACCGGCCGGCCGGAGGAGGTCGCCGAGGTGGCGGAGAGTCACACCGGGGCGTTCCTGCGCCCGGTCCTCGGGCTCACCGGTGCCGCCGGTGGGTCGGCCGCCGCCGCCGCCCGCGCCGCCAAGGCCAACGGTGCGACCGGTCGCGCGGCCGGCACGTCGACCAGGGCGAAGCGTGGCGCCGGGGCGCGGCGTGCGGTCGAAGCGGGTGTACAGCATTGACACAGCGTCCGTACAGCGGTGTCGACGTCTTTTCCTGAATCATGGCCCTACCGTCATATCGGGATGAACCGTTCGTGACGCGTCACCGTGTCTACTGGCGTGGCCGCGGACGACCAGCCGTGGCAACCAATGAGGAGGGCTATCCGCATGACTGAGCACCAGACGACGACCGCCGCCGCCCCGACCAGCCGTCGCGCGCTGCTGATCGGCGCCGGTGGGGTCGGCGCGACCGTCGCACTGGCCGCATGTGGCACCGGCGACGACGACACCCTGGGTAACGGCGCCACCAACGCTCCGGCCGGCGGCGACTCCACCAGCGGCACGGAGACCGGCGGTACGGAGACCGGCGGCACGGACACCGGTTCCGGCGGCGCGGGCCTGAGCACCAGCGAGGTCCCGGTCGGTGGCGGCGTGATCCTGGCCGATCAGGGCGCCGTGGTGACCCAGCCCGCCGAGGGCGAGTTCAAGGCGTTCAGCAACATCTGCACCCACCAGGGCTGCCCGGTGGCCAACCTCGACGGCGGCACCATCAACTGCACCTGCCACTTCAGCAGCTTCTCCATCGAGGACGGATCCGTCGTCTCCGGCCCGGCCCCCTCTCCGCTGGAGGAGAAGACGGTCACCGTCGACGGCGACAGCCTCACCGTGGCCTGACGCACCCGCCCGCGCGGCGACCACCGGGGCAGGCCCGGGTGGTCGCCGCGACCAACCCAGACGGCCCACGGTCGCCCGGTGCGTGCGGCACCGGGCGGTCGTGGGCGCTCCGTACTGTCACAGGTCTGGACTACCCTTCACGGCGATGCCAGATCCGTCCAGCTACCGTCCCGCCCCGGGCACGATCCCGGACGCCCCCGGGGTCTACCGGTTCCGCGACCCGACCGGCCGGGTGATCTACGTCGGCAAGGCCAAGAGCCTGCGCAGCCGGCTCAACTCCTACTTCGGCGACCTGTGGCAGCTGCATCAGCGCACTCAGCAGATGGTCACCACCGCGGCGTCGGTCGACTGGGTCACCGTCGGCAGCGAGGTCGAGGCACTCCAACTGGAGTACCTCTGGATCAAGGAGTACGACCCCCGGTTCAACGTCCGCTACCGCGACGACAAGTCCTACCCCTACCTGGCGGTGACGCTCGACGAGGAGTTCCCCCGGCTGCAGGTGATGCGCGGCGCCAAGCGCAAAGGGGTGCGCTACTTCGGCCCGTACTCGCACGCCTGGGCGATCCGCGAGACCCTCGACCTGCTGCTGCGGGTCTTTCCCGCCCGGACCTGCTCGGCCGGGGTCTTCAAACAGGCCGGCCACGTCGGGCGGCCCTGCCTGCTGGGTGACATCGGCAAGTGCGCGGCCCCGTGCGTCGGGCGGATCGACGCCGCCGGGCACCGGGCGATCGTCGAGGATTTCTGCGACTTCATGGCGGGCCGGACCGACACGATGGTGCGCCGGCTGGAACGCGAGATGCGTGACGCCTCCGACGCCCTGGAGTTCGAGCGGGCCGCCCGGCTGCGCGACGACGTCGCCGCGCTGCGCAAGGCCATGGAGAAACAGACCGTGGTGCTCGGTGACGGCACCGACGCCGACGTGGTGGCCTTCGCCGAGGATCCGCTCGAAGCCGCCGTTCAGGTGTTCCACGTCCGGGGCGGCCGGGTGCGCGGTCAGCGTGGCTGGGTGGTGGAGAAGGTCGAGGAGCTGACCACCGCCGACCTGGTGCACCACTTCTGCACCCAGGTGTACGGCCCGGAGCAGGGTGAGACCGACGTACCCCGGGAGCTGCTGGTGCCCGAGCTCCCGGCGGACGCCCCGGCGCTCGCCGACTGGTTGACCGCGCGCCGGGGCAGCCGGGTCACCCTGCGGGTGCCGCAACGCGGCGACAAGCGGGCGCTGATGGAGACCGTCGCCCGTAACGCGGGGGAGTCGCTGACCCGGCACAAGCTGCGTCGGGCCAGCGACCTGACCACCCGGGGCCAGGCGTTGGAGGAGATCGCCGAGGCGCTCGGGCTGGCCGCCGCGCCGCTGCGCATCGAGTGTTTCGACGTGTCGCAGATCCAGGGCACCGACGTCGTCGCCAGCCTGGTGGTCTTCGAGGACGGCCTGCCGCGCAAGGCGGAGTACCGCCGGTTCGCGGTCCGGGGCGCGACCGACGACCTGTCGGCGATGAGCGAGGTGCTGCGGCGCCGGTTCGCCCGCCACCGCGCCCCAGCGGAACAGGCGGCCGCCGGGCAGGAACAGGCGGACGGTACGCCGGACCCGGCGGAGACCGCGCTGGAGGCGACCGCCCCGGCGGTGGATCCGCAGACCGGCCGGCCGCGCCGGTTCGCGTACCCCCCGCAGTTGATCGTGGTCGACGGCGGCGCCCCACAGGTGCAGGCCGCCGCGACGGTCCTGGCCGACCTCGGCATCGACGACGTGGCGCTGTGCGGGCTGGCCAAACGCCTCGAGGAGGTGTGGCTGCCCGGCGACGACTACCCGGTGATCCTGCCCCGTACCTCCGAAGGGCTCTACCTGCTGCAACGCATCCGCGACGAGGCGCACCGGTTCGCGATCAGCTACCACCGGCAGCGGCGGTCCAAGCGGATGGTCGCCTCCGGCCTGGACCAGGTCCCCGGGCTCGGCGAGGTGCGCCGCAAGGCGCTGCTGCGCCACTTCGGGTCGGTACGGCGACTCGCGGCCGCGACCGTCGAGGAGATCACCGAAGTCCCCGGGATCGGCCGGCGGACCGCGGAGACGATCATCGCTGCGCTCGCCGGGTCGCCGGATAGCGGCGCGGATCGCCCGTAGAATCCCTATCCGTGGTGTCGACCGCCGCGCAGCTGGCGCGCGGCGCACCCGCAGGCAGGAGGACCGTGAGGCAGAACAGCCTGAGCCCGGGCGACGACCTGGCCGGCAGCGCCGTGCACGACGGCGAGCCGGCCGCACCGGGCGCCGAGCAGAACGAGGCCCGGCTGGTGGTGGTGACCGGGGTGTCCGGCGGCGGCCGGTCCACCGTCGCCCGTGCGCTGGAGAACGTCGGCTACTACGTGGTGGACAACCTGCCACAGGCTCTGCTGCTGGACATGGCCGAGCTGGCGATGCGCGCCGGTGGCGCGGCCCGGCGGACCGCCATGGTGCTCGACGTGCGCAGCCGGGCGTTCTCCACCGACCTCGCCGGGGCGATCCGGGCCCTGAAGGAGCGCGGCTACCAGCCCCGGGTGGTCTTCGTCGACGCAGCCGCCGACGTGCTGATCCGCCGGTTCGAAAGCGTCCGGCGGTCCCATCCGTTGCAGGGCGACGGGCGGCTGGCCGACGGGATCGCCGCCGAGCGGGAGCTGCTCGCCGAGGCACGCGACCAGGCCGACGTGATCATCGACACCTCGCACCTCAACGAGAACCAGCTGCGCCGGCGGGTCGAGGAGCTGTTCGCCGGCGAGGACGCCCGCCGGCTGCGGGTCACCGTGCTGTCCTTCGGGTTCAAGTACGGCCTGCCGCCGGACGCCGACTTCGTCATCGACGCGCGGTTCCTGCCCAACCCGTACTGGGTGCCGGAGCTGCGCGAGTACACCGGCCGGGAGGCCTCGGTCAGCGGGTACGTGCTCAGCCAGGCCGGTGCCGACGACTTCGTCCGCAACTACGCCGAGCTGATCAACGCCACCACCGCCGGGTTCGAACGCGAGGGCAAGCGGTACCTGACCGTCGCCGTCGGCTGCACCGGCGGCAAGCACCGCAGCGTGGCGATCGCCGAGGAACTCGCCGTACGGCTGCGTCAGGCCCGGCTGTCGGTCAACGCGCAACACCGCGACCTGGGGCGCGAGTGACCGCACTGCGGGTGGTGGCCTTCGGCGGCGGGCACGGGCTGGCCGCCTCGCTGCGTGGCCTGCGGCACGCCGCCGCCGGCCTGGACCTGGCCGTGACCGCTGTGGTGACCGTCGGTGACGACGGCGGATCCAGTGGCCGGCTCCGGGCCGACCGGGGGGCCCTGCCCCCCGGCGACCTGCGGCAGGCGCTGGCCGCCCTGGCGGGGCCGGACCCCGCCGAACAGTTGACCGCCGAGCTGTTCCAGCACCGGTTCGTGCCGGTGCCGGGCGAGTTCGTGCCGGTGCCGGGCGAGGCGCCGGGTGAGCGCGTCGATCCGCTCACCGGGCACGCCGTCGGCAACCTGGTGCTCTGCGGCCTGATGGAGCTGCTCGGCGACCCGGTTGCGGCCCTCGACCACGTCGGCCGGCTGCTCGGTGCCACCGGGCGGGTGCTGCCGATGTCCTGCGACCCGGTGGCGATCGAGGCCGACGTGCGCGGCGGTGATCCCCGCCGACCCACCGAGGTGGTCACCGTCCGGGGCCAGCACGCGGTGGCGGTGACCCGGGGCCGGGTGGAATCGGTGCGGCTGCTGCCCAAGACGCCGACCGCCTGCCGGCCGGCGATCGCGGCGGTCGAGGCCGCCGACTGGCTGATCTTCGGTCCGGGCAGCTGGTACACCAGCGTCATTCCGCACCTGCTGGTGCCGGATCTGGCGGCGGCGATCGTGGCCAGCCCGGCCCGTCGCCTGGTCACCCTGAACCTGGCCGCCGAGAAGGAGACCCTCGGGTTGTCGGTCGCCGACCACCTGGCGGCGCTCAGCTGGTACCTGCCACAGCTGCGGGTCGACACCGTCCTCGCCGACGGCGTGGCGGTGGGCGATCCCGACCCGGTGGCCCGTGCGGCAGAATCGCTGGGTGCGCGTTTGACGCTCGCCCCGCTGGCGGTCGCCGACGGCAGCCCCCGGCACGATCCGGTCGCGTTGGGTGCCGCCCTGGTGCCTGTCCTGGGCTCCGCTCGTTAAGCACGTACGTATCGGTACCCGCCGTCAACCCGGCCCCCGTGAGGTGAATGACTATGGCGATGACCGCTGCCGTCAAGGACGAGCTCAGCCGGGTCGACGTACCCAAGCCGTGTTGCCGCCGCGCCGAGATGGCGGCGCTGCTGCGGTTCTCCGGCGGGCTGCACATCGTCGCCGGCCGGGTCGTCGTCGAAGCCGAGCTGGACACCAACTCCGTCGCCCGCCGGCTGCGGCGCGAGGTGGCCGACGTGTACGGCTACCCGAGTGAGATCCACGTCCTGAGCCCCAGTGGGCTGCGCAAGGGCAACCACTACATCATCCGGGTGGTCAAGGACGGTGAGGCGTTGGCCCGCCAGACCGGGCTGCTCGACGTGCGGGGCCGCCCGGTCCGTGGCCTGCCGCCGCACCTGGTCTCGGCCAACGTCTGCTGTGCGGTGTCGGCCTGGCGGGGGGCGTTCATGTCGCACGGCTCGCTGACCGAGCCGGGCCGCTCCAGCGCCTTGGAGATCACCTGCCCGGGTCCGGAGTCGGCGTTGGCGCTGGTCGGCGCGGCCCGCCGGCTCGGCATCACCGCCAAGGCCCGCGAGGTGCGCGGGGTCGACCGGGTCGTGGTCAAGGACGGTGACGCGATCGCCGCGCTGCTCACCCGGGTCGGCGCGCACGCCAGCGTGCTGGCCTGGGAGGAGCGGCGGGTACGCCGGGAGGTGCGGGCCACCGCGAACCGGCTGGCCAACTTCGACGACGCCAACCTGCGCCGCTCGGCGCGGGCGGCGGTCGCCGCCGCCGCCCGGGTCACCCGGGCGTTGGAGATCCTCGCCGACGACGCGCCCCGGCACCTGACCTCGGCCGGGCGGCTGCGTCTGGAGCACCGCCAGGCGTCGCTGGAGGAGCTGGGGGCGCTGGCCGATCCGCCGCTGACCAAGGACGCGATCGCCGGGCGGATCCGGCGGCTGCTCGCCCTGGCCGACAAGCGGGCCCGCGACCTGGGCATTCCGGACACCGAGGATGCGGTGACGGCGGAGATGCTCGTCGGGTGAACACCTGTTGTGAAACCGGGTGACGGGACGCCCCGGCGCAACGCGGCACGGGCTTCTCGGATAGGGTCGCAGTGTACGGCGACGGGGCCGGCACCCGGCTCTCCCGCCGCGACCACCGCCTCGGGTGTCCCGCCCGAGCCGCGTACGGCTGCGGCGTGACCGGCCGGATCATCTGATCGGCGCCCGGCCCGCCACGCGGTCGGCGCACACCAATCCGTCCGGCTCCTGCCCGGACGGGCGAGAAGCAAGGAGATGGGACCTGTGACCATCCGGGTTGGCATCAACGGCTTCGGCCGTATCGGCCGTAACTTCACGCGGGCGGTCCTCGCCTCCGGCGCGGACATCCAGATCGTCGCCTTCAACGACCTGGGCGACACCGCGACCACCGCGCACCTGCTCAAGTACGACAGCATCCTGGGCCGGCTGCCGTACGAGGTGAAGGCCAGCGGTGACGAGATCACCGTCGGCGGCCACACCATCAAGGCGCTCGCCGAGCGGGACCCGGCCAAGCTGCCCTGGGGCGACCTCGGCGCCGACGTGGTGATCGAGTCCACCGGCTTCTTCACCGACGCCACCAAGGCCAAGGCGCACGTCGACGGCGGCGCCAAGAAGGTCATCATCTCGGCTCCGGCCAAGAACGAGGACTTCACCGTCGTGCTCGGCGTCAACGACGACCAGTACGACCCGGCCAAGCACACGATCATCTCGAACGCCTCCTGCACCACCAACTGCCTCGCCCCGATGGCCAAGGTGCTGCAGGACACGTTCGGCATCGAGCGTGGCCTGATGACCACGATCCACGCGTACACCCAGGACCAGAACCTGCAGGACGGCCCGCACTCCGACCTGCGTCGGGCCCGTGCCGCCGCGCTGAACATCGTGCCGACCTCGACCGGTGCGGCCAAGGCGATCGGCCTGGTGCTGCCGGAGCTCAAGGGCAAGCTGGACGGCTACGCGCTGCGGGTGCCGATCCCGACCGGCTCGGCCACCGACCTGACCGTCACCGTCGGCCGGGAGACCACCGTCGAAGAGGTCAACGCCGCGGTCAAGGCCGCCGCGCAGGGCCCCCTCGCCGGCATCCTCACCTACACCGAGGACCCGATCGTGTCGGCCGACATCGTCACCGACCCGGCGTCGTGCATCTTCGACTCCGGCCTGACCAAGGTGATCGGCGACCAGGTCAAGGTCGTCGGCTGGTACGACAACGAGTGGGGCTACTCCAACCGTCTGGTGGACCTGGTCAAGCTGGTGGGCGCGTCCCTGTGAGCCAGGTAGCCACTCTCGACGATCTTCTCGCCGAGGGTGTGTCGGGTCGGCGCGTGCTGCTGCGCGCCGACCTGAACGTCCCCTTCGAGAAGGACAACCCGGGGGTCATCGCCGACGACGGCCGGATCCGGGCGGTGCTGCCCACCCTGACCGCGCTGCGTGACGCCGGTGCGGCCGTGGTGGTCTGCTCCCACCTGGGTCGGCCCAAGGGTGCCCCGGACCCCAAGTACACCCTGGCGCCGGTCGCCGCCCGCCTCGGCGAGCTGCTCGGTACGCCGGTCGCGTTCGCCACCGACACCGTCGGCGACTCGGCGCAGGCCACCGTCGCCGGCCTGACCGGCGGCCAGGTCGCGCTGCTGGAGAACCTGCGGTTCAACCCGGGGGAGACCAGCAAGGACGCCGACGAGCGGGGTGCCTTCGCCGACCAGTTGGCGGCGTTCGCCGACGCGTACGTCGACGACGCGTTCGGCGCCGTGCACCGCAAGCACGCCAGCGTGTACGACGTACCGGCGCGGCTGCCGCACGTCGCCGGCCTGCTGGTGCACCGCGAGGTCGAGGTGCTCGGCAAGCTGACCGGCGCGCCGGAGCGGCCGTACGTGGTGGTGCTCGGCGGCTCGAAGGTCTCCGACAAGCTCGCCGTGATCGAGGCGCTGCTGCCGACCGTCGACAAGCTACTGGTCGGCGGTGGCATGTGCTTCACCTTCCTCAAGGCCCAGGGCCACGAGGTCGGTAGGTCGCTGCTGGAGACCGAGATGGTCGACACCTGCCGTGACCTGCTGGAGCGGGCCGCCGGCAAGATCGTGCTGCCGGTCGACGTGGTGGCCGCCACCGCGTTCGCCGCCGCCGCCGACCACGACGTGGTCGACGCCGCCGCGATCCCGGCCGACCGGCTCGGCCTGGACATCGGCCCGCGCAGCGTCGCCGCCTTCGCCGAAGCCCTGGCCGGGGCGCACACGGTCTTCTGGAACGGCCCGATGGGCGTGTTCGAGCTGGCACCGTTCGCCGCCGGTACCCGGGGTGTCGCCGAGGCGATCACCAAGGTCGACGGCTTCACCGTCGTCGGCGGCGGCGACTCGGCGGCCGCGGTGCGCACCCTCGGCCTCGACGAGTCCGCCTTCGGGCACATCTCGACCGGCGGGGGCGCCTCGCTGGAGTACCTGGAGGGCAAGACCCTTCCCGGCATCGCCGCCCTGGAGAAGTGAGAGCAGTGCCTGAGACCGTTGCCCGCCGGCCGCTGATGGCCGGCAACTGGAAGATGAACCTCAACCACCTGGAAGCCATCGCGCTGGTCCAGAAGCTGGCGTTCAGCCTGAACGAGCAGCAGCTGACCGACGTCGAGGTGGCGGTGCTGCCGCCGTTCACCGCGCTGCGCAGCGTGCAGACGCTGATCGACGGCGACAAGCTGGTGATCGGCTACGGCGCCCAGGACCTGTCGCCGTACGCCGGTGGTGCCTACACCGGTGACATCTCCGGGGCGATGCTGGCGAAGCTGGGCTGCCAGTACGTCACCGTCGGCCACTCGGAGCGGCGGGCCTACCACAACGAGGACGACGCGGTGGTCAAGGCCAAGGTGGCCGCCGCGCTGGCCAACGGGATCACCCCGATCCTGTGCGTCGGCGAAGGACTGGACGTGCGGGAGGCCGGCGGCCACGTCGCGCACTGCCGCGACCAGGTCGACGCCGCGCTGGCCGGGTTGACCGCCGAGCAGGTGGTCAAGGTCGTCATCGCGTACGAGCCGGTCTGGGCCATCGGCACCGGCAAGACCGCCACCCCGGCGGACGCCCAGGAGGTCTGCGGCGCGATCCGGGCCCGGCTGGCCGAGTCGTACGACCAGGCCACCGCCGACCAGACCCGGATCCTGTACGGCGGCTCGGTCAAGGCGGCGAACATCGCCGCGATCATGGCCGAGGTCGACGTCGACGGCGCACTGATCGGCGGAGCCAGCCTGGACGCCGAGGAGTTCGCCCAGATCGTCCGGTTTCCGGAGCACGTGAAGCGTTGACCGGTCGGCTCCGGGGCATGTCGGCCCCGGAGCCGGTCGGCACCCGGGTACGCGGCCCGCTATCCTTGGTGAGCCCGTGCTCCGCCGCCGCACGGGCTCGCCTGGTTCGTCCCCCGGGACCACGGCGACCGTCATGAGAGGACTGACCGCTACCATGCCGATCGAGTTCGCCTACGTATTGATCGTGTTGCTGGTGATCACGAGCGTGATGCTCACCATGCTGATCCTGCTGCACAAGGGCAAGGGCGGCGGCATGTCGAGCATGTTCGGCGGTGGCGTGAGTACCAGCCTCGCCGGGTCGTCGGTGGCCGAGAAGAACCTCGACCGGTACACCGTACTGGCCGGCATCGTGTGGTTCGCCTGCATCGTCGGCCTGGGCCTGTGGCTCAAGGTCGCGATGGCCACGGGTGTGTGATTCGTCGCTGCCCGTCGTAAGATTTCGCGCGGCCCGTTGATACGGGTCGCGCTTTCTTTGTCGCATCCGCTCCACCCCCCTTCCGACGACAGGAGCGACCTCATGGCGAGTGCCCACACGATCCGGGGCAGCCGGATCGGTGCCAGCCCGGCCCGGCCGACCGAGCGGGCCCAGCCCGCACCCCGGCGGCAGACGACCTACTGGTGCGCCAACGACCACGCGGTGCAGATCAGCCTTGCGGTGGACGCGGCCACCCCGGAGACCTGGGAGTGCCCGCGCTGCGGCCTGCCCGCCGGGCAGGACCAGCAGAACCCGCCGGCCCGGCCGCGAACCGAGCCGTACAAGTCGCACCTGGCGTACGTCAAGGAGCGCCGCAGCGAGGCCGACGGTGAGGCCATCCTCGCCGAGGCACTCGCGGCGGTCCGCGCCCGCCGGGGCGAACGCTGATCACGGTACGCTCCTGCTGAGTTTTCCTGCCTCGGCGCGGACCAGGGGACACCACGTTGATCAACCAGACCTTGACGTACGCCAAGCATCACACGCCCGATTCGGTGCGGGTGGCCGCGCGGTGGGCCATGCTGGAGACGCAGAACGCGAAAAGTCGTCTCACGGTCCCGGTGGCCGCCCGGTGCGAATACGACAACGTGTACCACTGCACGGTGCGCAAGACCGCCAGTCAGTGGGTGAAATCGCTGCTCAGCGACCCGGTGGTCTATCGCTATTCGGGATTGTTGCCGTTTGATCAGCGGGTCAGCCGACGGCGCTACCCGAACGCCGTTCCGACCGGCCGGATCGTTTCCTCGCTGTTCATCTCCCGCTACGGGTTCGACGACCTGCCCAAGCCGGAGAAGTACCGGGCGTTCTTCATCCTGCGGGACCCGCGTGACGTCGTCGTGTCGAGCTACTTCTCGCTGCGCAGCTCCCACACCCCGATGGGCGACGTCCTGCTGCACCGCAAGGTCCTGCAGGAGCTGCCCGCCAAGGAAGGCCTGCTGTACGTCATCGACCACCTGACGAAGGTGAACCTCTTCTCCGCCATGCGTTCGTGGGTGGTCGCGCCGAGCACGGAGACCGTTGCGCTGTTCCGCTACGAGGACCTCGTCGGCGAGCGGCAGGCGGACGAGTTCGATCAGCTGCTACGGCACTGCGGCATCACCATCCCCCCAGCCGCGTTGACCGCGCTGCTCGACCGGCACGGCTTCTCCCGGATGCGGAAGAAGCGCCGCGAGGCCGGCCCGACCGCCCACTACCGCAAGGGCAAAGCGGGGGACTGGCTCAACCACTTCGACGACGACATCCACGACGCCTTCGTCGCGGCCACCGGCGACCTTGTCGCGCGCTGTGGCTACCCGAGCCGGGAGGAGTCGCTTCGCGCGCTCGACGCGTCGCAGTGACAGCCGCAGGTTGACAGCCGCTGCTGGCCGTCGCCGGGTCGACGGCGGTCAGTCTGCGGCCGGCACCAGTACGGTCGTGCCGGACCAGCTGATGGGCGCGTTGCGGATGTGGTGCCACGGTTCGCCGTTGCTGTCGAGGCCGGTCAGCTCGGCGAGGTAGTGGCCGAAGCCGTACCCGCCGGCCCGCAGGGTGGCGACCGCCCACGGGTGGAGCTGGTCGGCGACGCGGTCGGGGTGGCGCTCGTCGTACGGCACCTCGATGACGCCGAGCAGGTCGTAACGTTCGTCGGCGCCACCGGGGTCGACCACCCGGCACAGCGAGAATCCGTACCGTTCGCGCTGCTCACCGTCCACCCACGCCAGTTGTCCGGCCACTGTGTCCTCCATGATCATTGTTCGGATGCTGCGGTGAACGAAGCATCGCGCTAAAACTTGCTTATATCAACCCCTTGTGTTGTTCATGATCGCCTGGTGTGATGTCGTGGTCACCATCCAATCGCGAGGGAGGCCACCGATGGCACGTGCACCGAGGACCCGCAAGGCACCCGCCAACCCCGCCATGTCGCCCACCGTGCAGGCCATGGAGCTCGGCATCCGGCTACGCGAGCGCCGCGAGGAGCTGGGCATGACCGCCGTCGGCGTCGGCCGCAGCAGCGGCATCACCCAGGCGTACGTCTCCGGAGTGGAGATCGGCAAGGTCAAACTCCCGGCTGACCGGCTCGCCCAGCTCGTCAAGATCTACGAGATCGACGACCAGGAGGCGACCGAGCTGGAAGCGCTGCGGGTCGGCGCGATGGCCCGCGCCTGGTGGCACACGTACAAGCAGCTCTTCCCGGCCGAGTTCCTGCGCTTCCTCGGCTACGAGGCCGGTGCCGACCACGTCCGCACCTACCAGAACGAGATCGTCCACGGCCTGTTGCAGACCGAGGCGTACGCCCGCGCGATCCTGCGCGGTGGCAACACCTACGTCCGGCTCACCGAGACCGAGCAGCGTGTCGAGGTGCGGATGGCCCGGCAACGCCGGCTCACTGAGGACCCACCGCTGCGCGTCACCGCGATCTTCGGCGAGAGCACCATCCGCCAGCAGGTCGGCGGCCCCGAA
Organism: Solwaraspora sp. WMMA2101; assembly: GCF_049179175.1. NCBI lineage: Bacteria > Bacillati > Actinomycetota > Actinomycetes > Micromonosporales > Micromonosporaceae > Solwaraspora > Solwaraspora sp. WMMA2101. Next base: position 6,120,020 of record NZ_JBMHMA010000006.1, read on the forward strand.
GTGATGCGTGCCCAGCTCGACCACCTGGCCGACCTGATGACCCGGCACCCGGAGCAGATCCGGGTGCACATCGTCCCGTTCTCGGCCGGTGCCTACCCGGCGCTCGGCGGGCCGTTCCAGATCCTGTCGTTCCCGTCGGCCCGGGTGCCGGACCTGGTCTGGCAGGAGGTGCTGACCTCCAGCGACATCATCGACCAGTCGAGCCGGGTCGCCGACTACACAATCACCTTCGGTGAGACGCTGGAACGGGCGCTAAACTCCGAGGAGTCCCTCGCCCTGATCCGCCAGGTCGCCCAGGAGATGGAATGACCGAGCACGCCCCGGCAGACGGCTGGTTCAAGTCCTCCCGCAGCTCCGACAACGCCGCCTGCGTCGAGGTCCGCCTCGGTGCCGACACCATCGGCGTACGCGACTCCAAGGACGTCAGCGGCCCGGCGCTCGCCTTCGACCCGGCCGCCTGGACCGGCTTCCTCACCACCCTCAAGACCGCCGCGCCGGGCTCGTAGCGTCTGCGGCTATCGCCAGAACATCAACCGCCGCCTGCGCCACGGAGTCGCGGTGTAGGCGGCCAGCCCGGCACCCAACAGCGCGGCGCTGAGCACGAGGCTGGGCACATCGTCGTACGGCCGGGCGCTGAACTCCCACCACCGGTACTGATCGTTGCCGCCGAACCCCCAGTACCACAGGACGACGGCGACGACCGAGGGCAGCGTCCAGGCCAGCCGCCAGCCGAGGACCGCTCCGGCGAGCAGCGCCAGGCCGAACCAGGCGATCCACCCCCGCGCCATGACCGCAACGACGGCCGGCGGCGTGGTCAGTGCGGAGATGCCCAGGAAAATCACTGCGGATCCGGTGCCCAACCCGGCGAGGTAGAACCGCTGCATGGACCGTAGCCGTCGGGTGGCTGCCAGCTCCAGGCCCGCGAGGGGACTAGCCAGCCCGATGACCGGCAGGACAGCGGCACCCATGACGAGCAGCCGCCACATTGGGACGAACGCCGTGTCGTGTTCGGCCGCCTGAGGTAGCGGTGCCTCGACCATGCCGAACCAGGTCACGAGCGCACCCAGCAGGACCATGCCGGCGAGGACGGTACGTGCCGGCCGAACCGAAAGAAACAGCCTGACCGGTACGGCGACTGTGGGTACCTCAACGTCCCGGCTGGCAGTAGTGCCCATGAATGTACTTCACCTCTTCGTCCGCCCATCGAAACTGATCGGACAGGGAGTCGCCGTTGGCGATTTCGCGTCCATCCGACCAGGCTTCCTGCCTGTCCGCAGGTGCGTTGGTCTGGTAGTCCGGGCTGCTCTCCCCGGCCAGATACGCCTCCAGCCAGGCTCCAAGCGCCTCGAATTGCCTCCGGTCGGGCGGGCTCAGATCGTTCCAGTCGCAGGAATCAAACTTGAAAGTCGAGGAAATTATCGCCGTACCGATGTCGCCTGAGAAGGACCACGAACTTCCCTCGAAAATGTAGAAAATCGGCGGTGCTCCATTGTAGCTGAGGTGCCACTGCCCGTCGGGCAAGCGAATCCAGGCTTTCTGTATACCGGCCTGATTGATGCGTGGCGGGCGGACGAAGCTTTCCGGCAGCAGATCGATCCGCGCGCTTACCTCCCGCAGCTGGGGAAGGTACTTCTCGTGCTCCGGCCAGATGCACAAGGTGGTCGTGCCTTCGACGCACGCCACGTCTTCTCCTGGTTGCTTCCGGTCGGTCACCGCATCTGTGGCGACCAGGGCCACGACGAGCGGTAACACCGCAGGGACCAGCAGCAGGGTCCTCCGCCGTCGCAGCGCATGGGAAGCCGGTAGGCAGAGCAGCATCAGCAGCAGGACGATGACCGACGCCAGCCGTAGGGTGAGTGCTCCCGGGTCGACCGTCATCTCCGGCCGGCCGGAGATGACGACGAATCCGAACCGGTCGAGAAACGCGGTCAGAAACAGGAATCCCAGTGCCGCCGTCAGCGCGGCGAACATCGAGCCGAGCAACTTCCCGCACGCCCAGCCCAGTGCGGTCGAGGCCAGAATCACGAAGATTCCCAGGAGGGCGTAGCCCAACCAAAGATGCACGCCGGGTGGAAACGTCCGAGCCGTGATCATGAAGGCGACGGCCTGACCGACCAGGTACGGAACCAACAGGACGACGACAGTAGCGCCCAGCCGGTTCGCCTCCAGCCGGGCCGGATGAAAGCGCGAGGCCGTCAGCTGCTCCACGATCCGGTGTCGCTTCGGCGCGCTCGCTGCCCACGCCGCCGCACCGGCACCGACCACACCGAGCAGGTACGCGGGAGCCAGCGCTGCCGCGCCGGTCTCCGGCCAGACGCCGATCCAGTGGCGGTTGCGGAGGAACAGCACCGCCAGTTCGATGGCGACGAACACTGGCAACGCCCACCGGACCGGAGAGTTCCGGACGTGCAACCACAGCCCGCTCACAGGATTCGCTCTCCTTCGGGCAGCAGATGCATGTACGCCCGCTCCAGCGGGGAGTGCCCAGGGAGCCCATCGTGGCCCAGCGCCGCCAACTCGGCCACCGAACCGTCGAACTGTGCCGATCCACCGTGCATCACGATCACCCGGTCGCAGACCGCCGCGACGTCGTCGATGAGGTGGGTGCTGAGCACTACCACCGTGTCCCGTAACTCTGCGATGATCTTGCGGAACTGGAGTCGCTGGCGTGGGTCCAGGCCGACGGTGGGCTCGTCGAGCAGCACCACCCGAGGACGTCCGACGATCGCCCAGGCGATGCCGGCGCGCTGGCGCATGCCGCCGGAGAGACTGCGCATCCTCGAGCGGCGTCGGTCAGCCAGGTCGACCATCTTCAACGTCTCGTCGACCGCTTGCCGCCACTGGCCCGCCGGCACCCCACGCATCCAGGCCGCGTAGGTCACAAAGTCGACGACCTTCATCAGCGGGTCGAACCCGAAGTCCTGCGGTAGATAGCCGATGCGGTCCCTGATCTTGCGGGCCGACCGCTCGTCGTCGATCTCGACGTCGTCGATGTGGATTCGGCCGTTGCGTGGTGGCATGACGGTTGCCAGCGTCCGCAGCAAGGTTGTCTTCCCCGCGCCGTTGGGGCCCAACAGCGCGGTGATCCCGGGCTGCAGTGTGACGCTGAGGTTGTCGATGATGGTCGACTTCCCATAGCCCTGGGTCAGCGCATCGAGCACGATCGTCACCTGGCGACTCGCAATCACAGGTCCGAGGATTGGCAGAGCAAATACTGGCTCCCTGGATTCGCGCCGAACCAGGCCGGGCTGTCGGACCGGCCACAGTAGGCACGTTGACCCTGGCAGGATAGACCCGTCGGGAGACAATCGTCTCGGTCAGGAGGCGACATGGCTGAATGTGACTTCGCGCGAGCTCGGTTCATGACTTCGGACAGCACAGGCGATGCCGGCGGATCGGCCTTCGTGGTCCCGGCGGAGCTGGCCGCATCCCACGGCACCTACTTCGGCGACGCCGGGCGGGCCTGGATCGCGGCGTTGCCGCACCTGGCGGCAGCCACCATGGACGGGTGGGGGCTGCGCCCTGACGGGCCGGCGAGCTGCGGCGCGATCGCCCTCGTGCTGCCCGTCGTACAGGCCGACGGGTCCCCGGCCATGCTGAAACTGCAGCCGATCGACGAGGAGACCGTCGGCGAGCCGGTGGCGCTGCGGACGTGGGACGGCGACGGCGCTGTCCGACTCCTACGGCACGACGCACGCTCCGGCACGATGCTGCTGGAACGCCTCGACGCCGGCCGTACCCTCGCCGCCGTACCCGATGATCTGACCGCGCTGCGGATCCTCAGCCAGCTCCTCGCCCGGCTGACCTCGATCGCCGCCCCGCCCGACGTACGTCGCCTCGCCGACGTCGCAGCCGGCATGCTCGACCGGGTGCCGCAGGCGCTGGCACGACTGTCCGCCGCCGACCATCCGCTGGTCCGGCGGTGCGCGGCGGCTGTCGAGGAGCTGCTGCCGGAGGCCGGTGACCGGCTGCTGCACTGGGATCTGCACTACGACAACGTCCTCGCGTCCCGGACCGACCCGTCCGGGTTCGGCTCGGCCTCGTCCGACAGTCGGGAGCCGTGGCTGGCGATCGACCCGAAACCACTCGCCGGCGACCCCTGCTTCGAGCTTCTCCCCGCCCTGCACAACCGCTGGGACGACGTGGCCGCCACCGGCGACGTGCCGCGTGCGGTCCTGCGACGCTTCGACCTGATGACCGAGATACTGGGTGTCGACCGGCAACGGGCGGTCGGTTGGACGTTGGGGCGCGTACTGCAGAACCTGCTCTGGGAGTCCGGAGCCGGCGGCCCGGCGTGGCACAGCGCGCCGGACCGCGCTATCGCCCACGCCCTACTGCACCAGGACTGAACTGCGGTCAGTCGATCGTGGCGATGAGACGGCGTAGCGCGGCGTGGGCGGGCGGACCCCACGTCTGCTTGCCGCCGGGCCGGCCGTGCAACCCGGCGTCGCCGATGAGGATTCCACTGAGCGCGCGGGCCATCGCCCAGCCACGAGCGCGGCGCTTCGTCGCGGCGTCCAGAATCGGCTGGTACGCCGCGTAGAGGTGGTCGATGCTGTCGTCCGGAAGCAGGATCCACCCGGCGGCGAGGTCGGACGCCGGGTCGCCCGCACAGAGGTCACCGAAGTCGATGACACCGCAGATGGTGCCGTCGGCTGTCAGGACGTTGGCCGGATGCAGGTCGGCGTGCAGCCACAGCGCTGGACCCGACCATTCGGGGGCGGCGACCGCGTCCCGCCAGACAGCCTGGACGGCCTCCGGGTCGTCGAGCAGCCCGCGCTCGGTGACCTCGGCGAGTCCACGGATGAACTGGTCGGTGTGGTCAGTCAACGACCCGCCCCGGCCGCTGCCGCTGCCCGTGGGTGCGCCGTCAGGAGCGGGTTGGTGCAGTGCGGTCAGGAACGCTGCCAGGGACTGGGCCGCGTCGCGGGCACGGGTGATCGGGGCAAGGTCGGCGGGGGCACCCGGGACCCAGGTGGTGACGAGCCAGGGCCGAGGGAAACGCTCAGATGGCTCGCCGAGCCGCTGCGGTACGGGAACCGGCAGCGGCAGGTACGGCGCCAGCGCGGGTAGCCAGGCGTACTCCTTGTACAGCAACATGTCGGCGGTGACGGTCGCCCAGGGCAACCGGACAGCGAGGTCGTCACCGAGGCGCCACATCTGGTTGTCCCAGCCGCGCGCGACCAGCCGAATCGGCCGGTCGGCGAGGTCGGGACACTGATCGCGGAGCAGGTCCCGGATCAGCTCCGCGGTGATCTTGACCTCGACGTGGTCCACGGGGAGTAACAGTAGTCGCATCGGTGGTCCGAGTTGGCGTCTAGTATGATTTACTTGATCTGTCTATCGGGCTAGGCTAGGCTGCGTGAAGCGGGTTGACCTAATTAAGAAGATCGGCACGGCGGCAGCTGAGGCCGGCAAGGAGTTCGAGCTGCTTCGTGAAGGCGGGAGTCACTCCATCTTTCGGTGTGGCGGTCAGAAGGTTGTGATACCCCGACATCGGGAAATCAACGAATACACGGCACGGGGCATCATGAGCGATCTCGACGATCAACTCGGGGAGGATTGGTGGAAGTGACGACCTACTCCGTGGTTTGCCGGCGGGTCGGCAACTGGTGGGCCATCAGCGTGCCTGAACTCAAGGGCGTGCACACCCAGGCGCGGCGACTCGACCAGGTCGCTGCGATGGCTCGAGAAGCGATCGCGTTGCTGCTGGACATCGACCCGGACAGGGTGGAAGTCGATGTCCGTCCTGAACTTCCCGGTATGGTTTCGGTAGCTTTGGACGCCAGGCGGGCAGCCCAGGACGCCGACGAGAAGGCTGAACGGGCGACCGCAACAGCGGTGCTGGCGCTTCTACGTGACGGCTATACCGTCCGGGATGCAGGCGCACTTCTCGGACTGTCACCCCAACGTATTTCGCAGATCGCCGCACGGAACACCACTACCCCTACGTCATCGGCGGCATAAGTTCGGTCGCCCGACTTGACGCAGGCGGGGGGTCGGTCCGTGTGGTCCATCGACGGTCGATGCTGCCGAGTAGCGCGTCCTGGTGATCGGCGAGGTGGGCTCGCAGGGGCAGCGGGACGAATCGGCAGGTAAACCGCAGCCTGCGGTCCGTCCCCATGCCGGTCACCGTGTGCTGCCAGGCATCGGGGGTGTAGTCCGGGGCCTGCAGGTGGAAGTAGGTGGTGTGGCGAGGTTGACCGGTCTCGGGATGCGGTTTGTGCTCGATTCCGATCTCTCGGACCACGGTTATGTCGGTCAGGCCGGTCTCCTCGGTGACTTCGCGAAGCACCGCGTCGTGTAGCTCCTCGCCGGGCTGCACACCGCCAGCGGGCACCTGAGTGCCGGCGTCGGGGAAGTCGATGTGGTCGAAGACCAGGAGTTGCGCACCGCTGCCGGTGGTCCGGACGACGTATCCAGCGACGCGGATCCGTGTGTAGGGCCTCATCGGTACATCGTGCACGGCCGTGAGGTATCACGACGGGTTGCCTTGGCGGTCACCCTTCACAAGGGCTGCGAGCGCAGAAAGCTATCGTCGCTGTACGTTTTCCACGTGCGTGCGCCGGTGAACGTGACGATCTGGGATGGTCCGGCTGCAGCGGCACCCGCGATTCTGATCCACGGCACGCTCAGCCGCAGCGGTCCAGGACGCGCGTGAATTCATGTCTGGTGCCCGCCGGTGGACCGCACAGCAGTATCTCGACTTGGTTTACCCGGCCGGGCAGCCGCGCCCTGAGCCGGCGGACTGGCTGGAACGGGCGGCCCGGACCGCCCTGAACGAACGTCCATGCTGGCTCGCGAATCTGGCGACCCAGCCGCTGGCGGATGCCGCATTCGCGAAGCTGGTGATCGTCGGCGACTGGGGTACGGTCCCCGGCGGCTACCGGCCCGGCATGGCGCAGGTGATGGAGAAGTAGCGGCGACGGTCGCTGACCGGATCGGAGCTCGCCTCGTCCGGGTCCGCGGTGCCGCGCACGAGCCCCACCGCGAGCAGCCCGACGCCGTCAACAAGGTGCTCGAACAGCTGTGGTCAACCGGATGAGGTGGTAGTCCGCTCCATCTGCCGGTGACCGATCGGATGCGCGTGAGCTGACATGCCGTCGGCGTGTCGTGTCGATGGCGCGTAGTGGATCACGGCTGGGCCGGCCGTCGCCCCGCCGAAGGCACCGCCCTGGACGGGTGCGCCGGTGGCGTGCCGGCGCACCCGGACCGAGGCGGGGGAGAGGCCCGGTCAGAACGGGCTGAGCACCACTCCGGCGGCGCGGGGGTCGCTGTCGTGGACGAGGGACTCGAAGGCGCCGACGTCGTCGAAGGCGAAGGCGTACGCCTTCCCGTCGCGCATGTTGGCGTGGATGATCCGGGCGTACTGGTTGGTCGGGTTGCTGCGGTAGAACTCGGCGGCGTTGGTGCTGGGTTGGGTGTGGATGGTGCCGAGGGTGCCACGGTTCAGCGCGGCGCACAGCGTACGGGAGATCGGCCCGACCACCTGGTCGTTGGGGGCGGGCAGGTCACCGTCGCAGCCCCACACGCTCGCCGACGAGGGCCGGTTGAACGAGGCGACGACCTGGCCGGCGCTGTTGGTGAAGGTCATCACCCGGCCCGAGGTCCGGCCGAAGTAGCGGACGTCGGGGCGGTCGCCGAACGGTACGACGGTCAGTGTCCGGCTGGTGTACGCGTTCCACGCCGAGGTGATGTAGGAGTCCAGGTAGGTGGTGCTGAACAGTCCGGCGCCGGCCGCCTTGCCCGGAGCGAGCACCCGCAGCACGGTGCCGTCGCCCCGGGTCTGCACCGTGTTGGCCCAGCCGGACTGGGCGCGGATTCCGTTGATGATCGCGTAGCGGCCGCCCGTGACGACGTCGCCGGTGCGCTTGGTGACGCCGTTGGCGCCGGTCACGGTGACCGCGTGCGGTACGGCGAACATGTCCACCTGGGAGCTGTTGAGCCACAGGCCGGCGTCGTTGTAGGTGAATTCGCTCCAGTCGAACAGGATGTCGCGGTTGGGGTCGCCGCCGGCCCAGGGGGCGGGCTGGACCAGGCCGGTCGGGGTGAGGAAGAACTTCAGTTTCTCCCCGAAGGAGAAGTAGACCCGGCCGGAGAAGCCACGCGGGAAGCGGATTGTCGCGCTGGTGCCGTTGGCCGGTCCGGCGATCGAGGCGTCCGGGGCGGGTGACGGTGGGATCTGCCCGCCGGACCAGGGGATGAACGTGCCGGCCTGGTTGACGTAGCCGAGGCGGCCGGAGGAGAGCTGTACGCCGATCACGTACAGGTGGACGGACCCGGCCCGGCCGGTGCTGTTGGTGACGGTGACCGGCAGCAGTGCCGGGCCGATCGCCTGGGCGGGGGTGGCGGCGACGAGGCCGGTCGGGACGGCGGTGAGCAGGGCGGCTGCGACGGCCAGCAGCTTTCTTCGGACAACCACGAGGGACTCCTCTGGTCGGAGGTCTGACGGGGTCGGACGGGCGAGAGAGCGCTCTCTGAGAAGAGTCTTACTGTTAACACTGTTTGTCAATAGATGTACGGCGATGTGGCGACCTGGGGGGGCAGGCATCGATATCCAGTTGCCGACCGGGTCGGGCGTCACCGACGATGGCCGTAATGGCGACGGGCGAACGGCCGATGGATGCCGCCCGTCGCCGTGAGCTTGCCCGCCGGGTGCTCGACGGCTACGCCAGCGGGCCCGACGCCCCGGTCCAGGCGACCGCCCGCGCTCTGACGAAGATCGACCGTGCCGTCGCCCTGGTGCTCGTCGAAGGCGTCAGCGACCAGATCGCGGTGGAGACGGCCGGGGCGGGCCTGGGTCGGGATCTCGACGCGGAACGGGTGGCGGTCGTGCCGATCGGCGGAGCACACGCGATCGGCCGATTCCTGGCCAGCCTCGGAGCACTCCACCCGCAGGCGCGGCTCGCCGGGCTGTGCGACCTGGCCGAGGTGGACATCGTCCGGCGGGGACTTGCCGCCGCCGGGGTCGGCGTACCCCTGACCCAGGCCGACCTCGCCGAGCTCGGGTTCTTCGTCTGCGTCGACGACCTGGAGGACGAACTCATCCGCGCCCTGGGCGTCGAGACGGTCAAAGCCGTCCTGGACTCCCAGGGCGACCTCGGGTCCTTTCGCACGTTGCAGGGCCAGCCCGCCTGGCGCGACCGGCGACCCGAAGCGCAGCTGCGGCGCTTCATGGGCAGCGGCTCGCGCCGAAAGTCACGTTACGCCCGGCTGCTCGTCGAGGCGGCCGTTGCCCGGGATGCCCTGCCCCGGCCCCTCGGCCGGCTGCTCGCCGTCGTCGGCACGCACTGAACCGTCACGGTGGCCACTGAGGCGACACCGCGAGCATCTTCCGCCAGTTGGGTGAGCGTTTACCGAATCCTGCTAGTTTCGGCCCGTGAGTGAGGCAGACGGATCACCCACCGTCCCACGTGTCGTCCGAAACGACTGGTCGTCGGTCGCCGCGCCCGATCTGGTGGATTGGCGACCCACCCTGACGGTGAGCGTCGTCATTCCGGCCTTCAACTGCCAGCCGACCCTCGATCTGACGCTGGCGTCGTTGAGTCGGCAGACGTACCCGCCCGAGCTGCTCGAGGTCGTCGTGGCCGACGACGGCTCGGACCCGCCGCTGACCCTGCCCCCGGTCCGGCCGGCGCGGACGAGGATCGTCCGGGTCGGTGCCGACGGCGTGGCCGGCTGGGGGCGGGCCGCCGCGCTGCGCTGCGGGGTCGCGCACAGCTCCGGTGAGATCCTGCACTGGCTGGACGCCGACATGATCGTCTACCCCGAGCATGTCGCGGCCCAGGTCCGCTGGCAGCACGTGCTGCCGTACGCGGTGACCCTCGGCTACAAGCGCTTCGTCGAGCCGGACGGCGACGGGCGGTGGCCGTCGGCCGAGACGGTCGCCGCGACACTCGACCGGGGCGCGGCGGCGGAACTGTTCGGTGACCGGGCCAGCGAGCCGCACAGCTACGTCGAGCGGTACATCAACCAGACCGACCAGCTCCGCATCGCCGACCACCACGTCTTCAAGATCCATGTCGGGGCGACCGCCGCGCTGCGCCGCGACCTGTACGAGCAGGCCGGCGGCTTCGACGCCGACCTGCGCCTCGGCGAGGACACCGAGTTCGGCTACCGCCTCGCCCAGGCAGGCGCGGTGTTCGTGCCGGAGCCGGCCGCGCGCAGCTGGCATCTCGGGCGTACCCATGTCATGCGGGCCCGCCAGGACGTCGCCCGCTGGAACCGCCCGTTCTTCGCCGACCGGGTCCCGTACCCCCGCACCTGGCGCAAGGTGGGCGGGACGTCCTGGTCCGTGCCGCTCGCCGAGGTGGTCATGGCCGTCGGTGACGAACCGCTGGAACGGGTACGGGCGGCGGTCGACTCGGTGCTGCGCGGCACCGAACACGACATCCGGATCACTCTCGTCGGCCCGTGGGACCGGCTCGACGACGCGCGCATGAGGGTCCTCACCGACCCGTCGCGAGACCTGCGGCTGATCGCCGCGACCTACCGGGGCGAACCACGGGTCCGACTGGCCACCGAGCCGCCCACCAGTGTCTTTCCTACCCCGTACCGGCTGGACCTGCCGGCCGCGTACGGCCTGGCGCCGGACGCGCTGCGGCGCCTGATCGACGTGGCCGACCGCTACCAGGTCGGGGTGGTCCGGGTCGATCCCGACGGCACCGCCGACGCTGTTGCGGAGGCCGGCGTCGCGCTGTGGCGGACCGCCGCGCTCGGCCGGGCCCGGTGGGTGCGCTGCGCCGACGAGCCGCTGTTCGACGTGGTGACATCGGTGTACGGGCACCGCGACGTCACCGCCGAGGCGGTCGGCGTCGTCGACCTGACCCGGTTCGACGCGGCCGACCTGGCGGGCGGCATGCCCCGGCTCACCGGTCGGGGCCGGGCACCCGCCCTGGTGCCGACGACGGTCGAGGTGGCGGGCGTGCGGTCGCTGGCCAGGGCCACCGTGGTGGTGGCGTGGATGGCAGGGCGGCGGGTACGGGCGACGCTGCGCGTACCCGCCCGCAGCGGCACCAGGATCGGCTAGGAAGCGACCGACCGATCGGCCGGGCGCGCCGGCTGCGCGGCGGCTGGTTGCGCTGGTTGCCCGGCGGCTGGTTGCCCGGCGGTCGGCTGCGCGGCGGCTGGTTGCCCGGCGCCCGGTTGCGCGGTCGGCGGCCGGTGACCCCGCTTGAGCACCATGTCCCGCACGGTACGGCGCAGATCCGGCGGGATCAGCCAGATCTGCGCGAACGTGAGGTAGTCCAGCAGGCCCGGCCGGCCATGCCGCCGCGCCTCGCGCAGCAGCGTCGTGAAGACCTTGCCGCTGCGGGTCGGTGCCGCCATCGAGCTGATCACGCTCATCGTGAGGGCGGCGTACGCGCGGGGGGTCATCAGCGGGCGACTGCGCTGCAGCCACTCGAACTGCGCCTGCCACGGCGAACGCAGGCTGATCCGCGGCCGGTTCTCGTCCTGGTGCCAGATGACCAGCGGCTCGTCGGCGAAGACGAGTGCGACGTCGTCGTGGCTCAGCGCCCGCAGCGACCAGTCGAGTTCCTGCATCCGGGGCACCGACGGATCGAACGGCACCCGGCGGAACAACTCGGTCGGGGCCATGATCGTCGACGTCTGGATGAACCCGTCACCGTGGAACAGCCCCCGTCGGACGGTGAAGTACTCACTGAGCGGCTCGTCCGGTCCGGGGAGCCGGCGGGGGATGACGAACTCGGCCCTGGGGGTCCGGTTGATCAGCCGGCTCGCGACGACCGGCAGCGGCGCGGACGCCGTACGGGCGACGTCGAGTTGGGCGGCGAGCTTGCCGGGCAGCCACTCGTCGTCGTCGTCGAGCAACGCCACCCAGGGCGCGTACGCGTGCCGTACCCCGGCGTTGCGGGCCGCCGGCGCGCCACCCCGTTCGGGTAGGCCGACCACCCGGATCCGGGGGTCGGCGATCGAGTCGAGGGCGACCCCGGTCGCCTCGTCGGGCCCGTCGACCACCACGATCACTTCGAGGTCCTCGACGGTTTGTGCCAGCGCACTGCGGACGGCGCGGGTGACGAGATCCGGACGACCGTGGGTCGGGATGACCACGCTGACGGTGGGCGTGTTGAGCATGCGTCGACCTGCCATGGGTGCGGTTGAGCAGCTACGGGCGATGGCGCAGGGCTGTCCTGTCGTACGGAACCTGGCCCGGGTGATCCTCGGGCGATGTTCGCCGCCGGGTACGTCCATCAGGTGAAGCCCAGACAGGCAACAGGCGTACAGACCGGGAAACACCCGGGTCTGTACGCCTGTCGAAGCGGTGCTCTGCGCCGGCGGAATCCGTCGCTCCGCGCTGCGGAACCCGTCCGCGAGCTGTCAGCCGTCCTGGTCCGCTGCCGTGGCGACCTCGGCGGCGGCCGCCTGGTCGAGCAGCCACCAGGTGCGCCGCACGCCGCGTACCCCGGACGCCGGGACCGCGACGGCGTCGGCGCCGCCGTACGCCTTGGCGACCGCCGTCGCCTTGTCCGCGCCGGCCGCGACCAGCCACACCTCGTCGGCGGTGTTGATCGTCGGCAGGGTCAACGTGATCCGGGTCGGCGGCGGCTTCGGGCTGTTGCGGACCGCCGCCACCGGGCGGGTTTCGCCGGTGACCGGATGGTCTGGGAAGACCGAGGCGACGTGCCCGTCCTCACCGACGCCGAGCATCAGCACGTCGAAACGGGGCAGCGGGGCCGTACCCGGGCCGGCGGCGACCCGGTCGAGGACGGCGGCGTACCGGGCGGCGGCGGCCTCCGGGTCGTCACCGTCGGGGCCGTCCGACGCCGGCATCGCGTGCACCCGCTGCGGGTCCAGCGGCAGTACGTCGAGCAGCGCCGCGCGGGCCTGGGTCTCGTTGCGGTCCGGGTCGCCGGCCGGCAGGAACCGTTCGTCGCCCCACCACAGGTCCACCCGGGACCAGTCGACCGCGTGCCGGGCCGGCAGTTCGCCGACGGCGCGCAGCACGGCCGCCGCGACCCGCCCGCCGGTGAGCACCACCGACGCCTCGCCCCGGTCGGCCTGGGCGTCGATCAGTGCGACGACGAGCCGGGACGCCACCGCGCTGGCCAGCACGGTGGCGTCCGGGTGGACCACGAGTCGGGAGCCACTCACGAGCCGCTCCGTGCCGGTTCGGCCGCGACATCCGCCGGCGGTGCGCCGGCGGCCGACTCCGTGGCCTTCGCCGGGTCCTTCCAGATGTGCACCCGCTTGGCGGGCCGGGCCGGCAGATCCGCCAACCCGGCGAGGGTGCCCAGCGCCTCCGAGTAGACCTGGTCGGCGTCGAGTCGCCGCAGCTCCTCGGCGAGTTCCTCACCCAACGGCCGGCGTACCAGCGGCATGTGCCGCTCCGGCTGACCGGTGCGGGTGAACAGCGCCGAACTGTCCTCGCGAACGATGCTCAGCCCGTCGCCGTTGGCGCAGCGCAGCTCCACCGAACGCATCCGGGGATGCGCCGTGGTCTCCTCCCACCGGGGGGTGATGCCGAGCCGGGCCGCCAGCCAGCTGATCATCAGCGCGGCGGTCGGGTCGGCCCGGGGCGCGGTCACCGTGGCGCCGGTGATCTGCGCCTCGGTGGTGTCGAACGCCCCGGCGACCAGGGTGCGCCACGGGGTGATCCGGGTCCAGGCCAGGTCGGTGTCGCCCGGTGCGTAGTCGACCGCCCGCTGCAGCAGCGCCTGCACCGGGTTCGGGGCCTGCGCCGAGTCGGTGATCCGCCGGTCGGCGACCACCCCGAGGTAGTCGTTGGCGATCTGCTCCGGCGGCTCGCCGTGCCACCAGGTCACCACCGGTACGTCCGGCACCAGCAGGGGCATCACCACCGACTCGGCGTGCAGCGCCAGCCGGCCGGAGGTCCGCATGACGACTGCCTCGCAGGGGCCGAGCCGGCCACCGACGACCACTTCGGCGTCGAGCCGGCTGCGTTTGCGGTCGATGTCGGCGCGGACCACCACGAGCAGCCGGCACGGGTGGGCGGCGGCGGCGATGGTGGCCGCCGCCTCCGCCTCACGTACCCGCTTCTCGTCGACCACGACGATCAGTGTCAGGGCCATCCCGCTGGCCACGCCGCCGGCGCTGCGCCGTTCGGCGGCCAGGGCCTTGACCACCTCGTTGCCGGTGGTGTCCCACAGGCTGATCATGCTCTCCTCCAGGACCGGCCCTCGCGGGCCAGCATCTCGTCGGCGGCCCGGGGGCCCCACTCGCCGGCCCGGTACTGCTCCGGCCGGGTGCCCTGCCAGGCTTCTTCGAGGGGGTCGATGACCCGCCAGCTCTGCTCCACCTCGGCGGCGTCCGGGAAGAGCGTGCGGTCACCGATCAGCACGTCGAGTACCAACCGCTCGTACGCCTCCGGGCTGGCCTCGGTGAACGCCTCGCCGTACTGGAAGTCCATGGCGATGTCGCGGACCTCCATTGTGGTGCCCGGCACCTTGGCGCCGAACTTGAGCACCACGCCTTCGTCCGGCTGCACCCGGATGACCAGCTGGTTGCTGCTGAGCATCTCCACGTCGGTGCGGTTGAACGGCAGGTGCGGTGCCGTCTTGAACATCACCGCCACCTCGGTCACCCGTCGGGGCAACCGCTTTCCGGCACGCAGGTAGAACGGCACCCCGGCCCACCGGCGGTTCTGGATGCCCAGCCGCATCGCCACGTACGTCTCGGTGGTCGAGTCGGCCGGCACGTTCGGCTCCTCCAGGTAGCCGCCCGCCCGCTGACCGGCCACCCAGCCGCGCAGGTACTGCCCCCGGACGGTGCCGGCCGCGACGTCGTCGGGCAGGCTGATCGCCCGCAGCACCTTCAGCTTCTCGGCCCGGATCTCGGCGGCGTCGAAGCTGGTCGGCTCCTCCATGGTGACCAGGGCGAGCAGTTGCAGCAGGTGGTTCTGCACCACGTCACGGGCCGCACCGGTGGCGTCGTAGAACCCGGCGCGGCTGCCGATGCCGACGTCCTCGGCCATGGTGATCTGCACCGAGTCGACGTACTTGGAGTTCCACAGCGGCTCGAACAGGTTGTTCGCGAACCGCAGCGCCATGATGTTCTGGACGGTCTCCTTGCCCAGGTAGTGGTCGATGCGGAACACGTCGTCGCGGGTGAAGACGTCGTCGACCAGGTCGTTGAGCGCCTTCGCCGACGGCAGGTCGTAGCCGAACGGCTTCTCCACCACCACCCGGCGCCAGCCGCCGCACCGCTCGTTGTCGGCCATGCCGGTACGCGCCAACTGCTTGAGCACCTGCGGGAACGCCGACGGCGGGATGGAGAAGTAGAACGCCGCGTTGCCGTGGATGCCGTGCGAGTGGCGCAACCCGTCCAGGCAGTCCGACAGCTTGTCGAACGCGGCGTCGTCGTCGAACGAGCCGCCGACGAACTTGATGTTGCCGGCCAGTCGGGACCAGACCTCCTCGCGCCAGGGGGTACGTGCGTACTCCTTGGCCGAGTCGTGCGCCAACGACTCGAAGTCGCCGTCGGTCCAGTCCCGCCGGGCGAACCCGAGCACCACGAAACCGGGTGGCAGCAGCCCTCGGTTGGCCAGGTCGTAGATGCCGGGGAGCAGTTTCTTGCGGGCCAGATCACCGGTGACGCCGAAGATCACCAGAGCGCAGGGCTCCGGGATGCGCGGCAGCCGCCGGTCCTGCGGGTCGCGCAGGGGGTTCACGTCGCCTCCTCAGTCCGTTCTCCGGACCAATTGTCAGCCGGGCAGGTTTCGAATCGTGTCCAGGAGTTGGGCGACGCCGGCGGCCCGATCGGTCAGGTGCAGCCGCAGCAGCGGCCGGTCCCGGCCGGCCAGGGCCTGACGGTCGCCGGCGGCCTGCGCCGCCTGCAGCTCACCGAAGCTGTACGGCCGACCCGGCACCGGCAGGTCGTCGGTGACCGCGCCGGTGATCTGCAGGAACGCGCCGACCTGCGGCCCGCCCTTGTGGTACTGCCCGGTGGAGTGCAGGAACCGGGGCCCCCAGCCGAAGGTGACCGGTCGGCCGCTGGCAGCGGCCAGCAGCGGGCGTACCCCGGCGGTGTCGGCGTCGCCGAACCGGTCCAGGTACGCCATCACCGCGAGGTAGCCGTCGGTGCCGATGCCGTCGAGCAACCAGCGCAGCGCACCGGCCAGCTCACCCGGTACGCCGTCGGACCCGTACACCTCGATCGCGCCCTCGACGAACGACGGCGCCTCGGTCGGTGGACCGGCCGACAGGATCCGGTTGGTGTTCTCCTTCGACTCGGTCACGTTCGGCTGGTTGAACGGGTCGATGCCGAGCACCCGGCCGGCGATCGCGGTGGCGTACTCCCAGACCAGGAACTGCGCGCCGAGCGGGCCGTTGACCGCCAGGTCGGGCCGGACCCCGCCGCCGGGCACTCCGCCGGGCTGGCCCGACCCGCCGTAGGTGACGGTCAGCACGTCCGGGCCGGCAGCACCGGGGGAGTCCGGGGCCTCGACGACCACCGGCAGGATGCCGATGCCGTCCTTGCCGGTCGACTCGGCGACCAGCTGCTCGATCCAGTCGCCGAGCCCTTCGATGCCGGTGCCGTCGGAGATCAGCGCGATCTTGTCCCGGCCGGTGGTGGCCGCCGCGCCCAGGGCGGCGCCGAGCGCCAGCCCCGGGTTGTCGCGGTCGCCGCCGAGCGCAGCGGACAGCTCCTGCGCCTGGTCGAGCAGTTCGACCACGTCGACGCCGGCCAGCGCCGACGGCACCAGACCGAACGCGGTCAGCGCCGAGTAGCGTCCGCCGACCTCCGGGTCGGCGAGCACCACGAACGCGCCCATCTCCTCGGCGATGCTGGCCAGCGGCGAGCCGGGGTCGGTGACGATCACGAACCGTCGGCCGGCCTCGGCCTCGCTCAGCCCGGCGTCGAGGAACGCCTGCCAGTACGCCCGGCGGTGGCTGTCGGTCTCCACCGTGCCGCCGGACTTGCTGGCGACCACCACGACCGTACGGTCCAGCCGGTCGCCGAGCGCCGCCCGCACCTGGTGCGGGTCGGTGGTGTCCAGCACCGTCACCGGCTTGCCCATGGTGCAGGAGATCACCTCGGGGGCCAGCGATGAACCACCCATCCCGGCGAGGACCACGTGGTCCAGGTCGCCCAGCTCGGCCCGCAGCTCGGCGAGCTGCGGCAGCAGGTCGCGGCTGCGGGTGAAGGTGTCCAGCCAGCCGAGCCGGATCTTCGCTTCGGCTTCGGCGTCGGGACCCCACAGGCTGGAGTCCTTGCCGACCAGCGAGGCGGGTACGCCGTCGGCGACCAGCGCGCCCCGGGTGGACGAGGCGGCCGAGGCGTCGACCGCCTCGGCGCCGTACACGCTCAGCCCGGCGGCGGCCTCCACCCCGCCGTCGAAGAAGTCGCTCATGCGTTGCCTCCGGCCCGCTTGGCGGCGGCCGCGTTGTCCTTCGCCGCCGCGTTGGGCTCCCCGGCACCGGCGGCCGCCGCGTCCAGCGACGAACGCACCCCGTCGAGCAGCTCCTGCCAGCTCGCCTCGAACTTCTGCACGCCCTCGGACTCCAGGACCTTGACCACGTCGTCGAGGTCGACGCCGACGGTGGTCAGGTCGTCGAGGACCTGCCGGGCCGCCGGGTACGAGCCGGTGACCGTGTCACCGCGGGTCTCGCCGTGGTCGGCGTAGGCGTGCACCACCGACTCCGGCATCGTGTTGACCGTGCCGGGGGCGATCAGCTCCTCGACGTAGATGACGTCGCGGTAGGCGGGGTTCTTCGTCGAGGTGGAGGCCCACAGCGGGCGCTGCGGGTGGGCCCCGGCGTCGGCCAGGGCCTGCCAGCGCGGCGAGGAGAAGATCTCGGCGTACCGCTCGTAGGCCAGCTGGGCGTTGGCGATGGCGGCCTTGCCCTTGAGTGCCTTGGCCTGCTCGCTGCCGATCTTGTCGAGCCGCTTGTCGACCTCGGAGTCCACCCGGGAGATGAAGAACGACGCGACCGAGCCGATGGTGGTCAGGTCGTGGCCGTTGGCCTTGGCCTGCTCCAGCCCGTCGAGGAACGCCTCCATCACCGCGACGTAGCGGTCCAGCGAGAAGATCAGCGTGACGTTGACGCTGATCCCCTCGGCCAGGGTGGCGGTGATCGCCGGCAGCCCGGCCTCGGTCGCCGGGATCTTGATGAACAGGTTCGGCCGGTCGACCAGCCACCACAGCGCCTTGGCCTCGGCGACGGTCTCGGCGGTGCGGTACGCCAGCCGGGGGTCGACCTCGATCGACACCCGGCCGTCGACGCCGCCGCTGGTCTCGTACGCCGGGCGCATCACGTCGCAGCCCCAGCGCACGTCGTAGGTGGTGAGCATCCGGACCGCCTCGTCGACGCTGACGCCCCGGGCGGCCAGGTCACGCAGCTGCCAGTTGTACTCGTCGGCGTTGGCCAGCGCGGCGGCGAAGATGGTCGGGTTGGTGGTCACGCCGGCGACGTGCTTCTCGCGGCGCAGCTGGTCCAGGTTGCCGGTGCTGAGCCGTTGCCGGGACAGGTCGTCGAGCCAGACCGCCACGCCTGCGGCGGTGAGCTCGCCCAATCGGTCCGTCATCTGGAGCCTCCTCAGTTTCCGGTGGTGGTGCCGGTGATGGCGCCGACCCGGGTCAGCGACGCGTGCGCCGCCGCGACCACGGCGTCGGCGGTGAAGCCGAACTGCTCGAACAGCACCTGGTACGGAGCGCTGGCCCCGTAGTGTTCAATGCTGACCGATTCGCCACAGTCGCCGACCAGGCCGCGCCAGGACATGCCGATGCCGGCCTCGACGCTGACCCGGGCCTTGACCCCGCGCGGCAGCACCGATTCGCGGTACGCCTCGTCCTGCTCGGCGAACCACTCCTGGCAGGGCATCGAGACGACCCGGGTGGCGGTCCCCTCGGCTTCGAGCCGCTCCCGGGCGGCGAGCAGCAGCTGCACCTCCGAGCCGGAGCCCATCAGGATCACCTGCGGCTGGGCGTTGCCGGCCTCGGCCAGTACGTAGCCGCCCTTGCGGACCCCTTCGGCGGAGGCGTAGACGTCCCGGTCGATCACCGGCACCGCCTGGCGGGTCAATGCCAGTGCGGTCGGCCGGTCGGTGTGTTCGAGGGCGACCCGCCACGCCCAGGCGGTCTCGTTGGCGTCGGCCGGACGGACCACGTCCAGGCCGGGGATGGCGCGCAGCGCCGAGAGGTGCTCGATCGGCTGGTGGGTGGGGCCGTCCTCGCCGAGACCGATCGAGTCGTGCGTCCAGACGTAGATCACCGGCAGCTTCATCAGCGCGGCCAGCCGTACGGCCGGGCGCATGTAGTCGCTGAACACCAGGAACGTGCCGCCGTACGGGCGGGTGCCGCCGTGCAGCGCGATGCCGTTGAGGATCGCGCCCATGGCGTGCTCGCGGATGCCGAAGTGCAGGGTGCGGCCGTACTCGTGGCCGGGGAACTCCTTGGTGGCGTACTCGGCCGGGACGAACGACGGCTCGCCTTTCATCGTGGTGTTGTTGCTCTCCGCCAGGTCGGCCGAGCCGCCCCACAGCTCGGGCAGTTCGGCGGCGAGGGCGCTGAGCACCTTGCCGGAGGCGGCCCGGGTGGCGACCCCCTTGGGGTCCGCCGGCCAGTCCGGCAGCGCGTCGGTCCAGCCGCCGGGCAGGGTACGGGTGGCGAGCCGGTCGTGCAGCGTCTTGCGCTCGGGGTTGGCCTGCGCCCAGGCGTTGTACGCCTCGGTCCACTTCGCGTGTGCCTGCCGGCCACGGTCGAGGACCTCGCGGATGTGGGTGAGCACCTTGTCGTCGACGGCGAAGTGCTGGGCCGGGTCGAAGCCGAGGAGCTCCTTGGTGGCGGCGACCTCGTCGGCGCCGAGCGCCGAGCCGTGGATCTTGCCGGTGTTGCGCTTCTTCGGTGCCGGCCAGCCGATGATGGTCCGCAGCGCGATGAACGACGGCCGGTCGGTCTCGGCGCGGGCGGCGGTCAGCGCGGCGTACAGCGCCTCGACGTCCTCGTGGTACTCGCCGTCACCGGCGGTACCGGCCCGCCAGTCGACGGTCTGCACGTGCCAGCCGTACGCGGCGTACCGGGCGGCGACGTCTTCGCTGAGCGCGATGCGGGTGTCGTCCTCGATGGAGATCTGGTTGTCGTCGTAGATGACGGTCAGGTTGCCGAGCTTCTGGTGCCCGGCCAGCGCGCTGGCCTCGTGGGTGATGCCCTCCTCGATGTCACCGTCGGAGGCGATCACCCAGATGTTGTGGTCGAAGACCGACTCGCCGGCAGCGGCGTCCGGGTCGAGCAGGCCGCGCTCGCGGCGGGCCGCCATCGCCATCCCGACGCCGTTGGCCAGGCCCTGGCCGAGTGGCCCGGTGGTGGTCTCGACGCCTCGGGTGTGACCGTGCTCCGGGTGCCCCGGGGTCAGCGAGCCCCACTGCCGCAACGCCTTGAGGTCGTCCAGGCTCAGCCCGTACCCGGAGAAGTAGAGCTGGATGTACAGGGTCAGGCTGGAGTGCCCGGCGGAGAGCACGAACCGGTCCCGGCCGGCCCAGTCCGGGTCGCTCGGGTCGTGCCGCATCACCCGGTTGAACAGCAGGTACGCCGCAGGGGCGAGGCTCATCGCGGTGCCGGGGTGGCCGTTGCCGGATTTCTCCACGGCGTCGGCGGCCAGCAGCCGGGCGGTGTCGACCGCGCGGCGGTCGAGGTCGGACCAGTTCAGGGGGGCATCGTTCGGTGTTGCAGCCACGGTGGGTGTGCTCCTCGTCCAGCAGGTAGGCGGAACCCTCGTCACGACCCTATCGAGCAGGGTTGAACGTGCGCCCGCCGATCTCGACAACCGGATGGTCACCGAGGGTCGTCGGCCGTCGGCGCGGCCGTCGGTCGACTGCCGGGGGATACGTGTCGTGCCCGGTAGAACGGCTGCCCGATGTGACGACGGGCACCGGTCATGGGTCGGCCGGGCAGGGAAAATACCTGCGCGTAGGCTGTCGGACGTGCGTCGGCCGGTAGGTCGGGCGCCAGTTGGAAGGTCACCCGCGCCGACGCCGGAAGGTGCAGCCCGTGAGCATGGTCACCGAGCGCCCCGCCTACGACCGGGCGCGGGGCACGTCCACCACCAGCGCCGAACTGGACCGGGTGCGCGGGGTCCAGCCGGTAGCCGGGGTGGACGCGGCGACCGGGGTGGACGCTTCAGCCGCCGCGGTGCCCGTCACCGGTGGCCGGGACCTGTTGGCGGTCCTCCGGGCGTACGTCTCGTTGACCAAGCCGCGGATCGTCGAGCTGCTGCTGGTCACGACCGTGCCGACGATGATGATCGCCGCCGGTGGCATGCCGCCGCTGTGGCTCGTCGCGGTGGTGCTGATCGGCGGTTCGTTGGCCGCCGGCGCGGCGAACGCGCTGAACTGCTTCATCGACCGTGACATCGACCAGTTGATGCGGCGGACCAAGCGTCGGCCGTTGCCGACGCACGTGGTCACCCCTCGGCACGCGCTGGCGTTCGGGCTGGCCCTCGCCGTGGTGTCGGTGACGCTGATGGCGGTCTTCACCAACTGGCTCGCGGCCGGTCTGACGTTGGCCGCGATCGTCTACTACGACCTGGTCTACACCATGTGGCTCAAGCGCAGCACGCCGCAGAACACCTTCTGGGGTGGTGCCTGCGGGGCGGCACCGGTGCTGATCGGCTGGGCCGCCGTGACCGGCGGGCTGTCCCCGGTGGCGTGGGGCCTGTTCGCCGTGGTCTTCTTCTGGCAACTGCCGCATTTCTACGCGTTGGCCATCAAGTACAAGGCGGACTACGCCCGGGCCGGTATCCCGATGCTGCCGGTGGTCGCCTCGGCCCGGCGGGTCAACACCGAGATCATCCTGTTCACCTGGTTGACGGTGGCCTCGTCGTTGGTGATCTGGCCGCTGGGCATGTCGCTGCTCTACGCGGTGCCAGCGGCCGTGGTCGGCGCGATCTTCCTGCTGGAGGCACACCGGCTGCAGCGGCGCTCGGTACGTGGCGAGCCGCTGCGGCCGATGCGGCTGTTCCACTGGTCGACCACGTACCTGACCGTCCTGTTCGTCGCGGTGGCGTTGGACGCGCTGGTCTGACCGAGCCCTCGCCCAAGATCGGCCCGGCGGCGTCCTCCAGAGCCTTTGTCGCTTTTCGTCCTCTTTGCTGCTCGCCGTTTGTCCTGTTTGATGGAATAAATCACCATCAACTGTCGGTGCGAGTTTCTAAACATGCGGGTAATTGGAGTCACAAAAAGCCGACATCCGATCGGCGAAACCGGTTCGCTCTGCTTACGCTTCCGCTATGGCAGATGGTTCCGATACGACGCTGGCGACCGAGTCCGTCCCTACGGACGCGCCCTCCGGCCTGGTCGCCGGCATCCGCTCCTTCGCCGCCGGCCACGGCGGTGCGAAGGCGGTCATCGAGTACGTCGGCAAGCGTGGCGCACGGATCGTGCTGGTAGGTGGGGACGGCGAGTGGGGTGACCACTTCGCCGACGGCACCGACGTGGCCCGCGCCGCCTGCCTCAAGGCGGGGGTCGAGGTGGAGAACGAGTGGGAGCGGGAGCTGATGGACCAGATGCGCCCGAGCAACGACCTGTGGCGGTCGATGGCCAAGCGCAGCCTCGCCCGCTGACCGCCGCCGAGGGCTGATGGCCGTACGTACCGTCCTGCACAACGACCGACGACCGGGAGCGTGACTGGCGAGCACCCGCCGAACGCGACCGGAGAATGACGAGAAGAGCGCGGCCCGGGCCATCGGCCCGGGCCGCGCTCGTGTCCCGCCGTGTCGGGCGGGTGGACCGCGCTCGTGTCCCGCCGTGTCGGCGGCGCTAGACGCTCGTCGGCAACCGGGCCGGCGGCAGCGACACCGGGACGGCCGTGGTGGCGCTGTCGGCACCCCAGCCGATCGCCTGGAACGCCTGCGGCCGGTGGGCCCGCAGCCACATCGCCCACCCGGTGCCGGCCAGCGCCGCCAGGGCGTACCCGGCGGGGAACCACCACCGCAGCGGCGACGTGTCCGGGAGGCCGAGCAGGTCCCCGAAGCTCGTCACCGTACCGATCAGGATCAACCCCAGGACCACGGTGGCCGTGCCCGGGGCCCACCAGCGTCGCCAGGCCGACTCGCCGCGCGGGTGCCCGAGGAAGTAGCCGATCACCGCCACCGAGGTGGCGGTCATCAGGATCAGCACCCCCAACCCGCCGGTGACGGTCAACCAGAAGAACAGGTGGGTGATCGGATCCAGTCCGGCGAGCGGGTAGGCGACGATCACCACCAGGGCCAGCCCGCTCTGGGTGAGCGAGCCCAGTTTGGGGGCACCGGTACGGCGGTTCGTCCGACCGAGGGCGGCCGGCAGCACCCGCTCGCGGCCGAGCGCGAACAGGTACCGGGCGACGGTGTTGTGGAACGCGAGCAGCGCGGCGAACAGACTGGTCAGGAAGAGCAACCGGCCGGCGTCGACGACAGCCTGTCCGACATGCGGGCCCACCAGGACGAACATCAGCTCGGTGCCGTGCTGGCGAGCCTGGTCGACGACCGCGTCCGCGCCGGCGGCGACCGACATGGCCCACGCCGAGCCGGCGTAGCAGGCACCGGTGATCGCCACCGCCAGGTACGTCGCCCGGGCCACCGTCCGGCGTGGGTCACGGGTCTCCTCGGCGAAGACGGTGCTCGCCTCGATGCCGACGAAGCCGGCGATCCCGCCGACCAGCATCGCCGCCACTCCGGGCGTGAGCAGTTGCCCGGGGGCGAGTGTCTGGGTGTCGACCACGCCGTCAGCGGGGTGAGCGACCATCACCAGGCCGTACCCGACGATGACCGCGAGCTCGGCCAGCAGCAGGCCGGCCAGCAGCCGCCCGTTGAGGTCGACCCGGGCCAGACCCAGTACGGCGACCAGGAGCCAACCGGCGAGGGCACCGGCCCACCACGGCACGGCGGCACCGGTGGCGACGGCGGCCACCTCGGCGGCGACCACGCCGAACGCTCCGTACAGACCGATCTGCATCGCGTTGTAAGCGACCAGCGCGACGAACGCGGCCGCGATGCCGGGGACGCGGCCGAGTCCGTGCGCGACGTAGCTGTACATCGCGCCGGCGTTGACCACGTGGCGGCTCATCGCCACGTAGCCCACCGCGAAGATGGCCATGACCACCGCGATGAGCAGGTACGCCATGGGCACCGCCGTGG
Source organism: Solwaraspora sp. WMMA2101 (assembly GCF_049179175.1). Taxonomy (NCBI): domain Bacteria; kingdom Bacillati; phylum Actinomycetota; class Actinomycetes; order Micromonosporales; family Micromonosporaceae; genus Solwaraspora; species Solwaraspora sp. WMMA2101. Next base: position 6,144,109 of record NZ_JBMHMA010000006.1, read on the forward strand.
TGCCGGTGACCGCGAAGCCGGTGCTGGCGCCGCCGGCGACCACGGTCAGCGGCGCGGCGGCGGCGAGAACGAAGAAGAGCACCTGGGGTACTCCGAGCCGGGACCGGGCCAGCGTGGCGGCGACGGTGCCCGGTTGACGGGAACGTAATTGGGACACGCGGGAACTCCGAGGGAGGATCGGCGTCGGGGAGGGCGCGCGGAAGGCGGAGGTTGCTCCGTGGCTCGCCGCGCGAGCAGAGCGGGCGGACCGGCGGGTGCGGATCGTCCCGCGGTCCGGCCACCCTCGCGCGAACCAGGGGCGCGGCAGCCACGGCACGGGGGAACCTCGGCTGCCGCACCCGGATCGTCGTGCCGGCGGCGATGCTCCGGCACCTGCGTAGCCTTACCGGTACTTTCCGCTATGAGGAGAGGTCAGCGGTATTCAGCCGTCTTCAGACCGATCCAGGCCCGGCGTCGTGGTGGCCGGTCACGGCCCTATGGCGGCCTGGTGGTCGGTCACGGCCTCGCTGCGGCCAGCGGGCGGGCGTCGTGGTCGGCGGCTGCGGCAGCTCCCGGCGTCGTCTCCGCGGCCCCACCGGCCTGCGCGGCCCGCCCACGGGTCGACCAGAGCGCCGCCAGGGTGGCCAGCCAGACCAGGCAGGCCCCGAGCATGTGGGCGCTGACCAGCGCCACCGGCAGGTTGGTGAGGTACTGCACCACACCGATCAGCCCCTGGGCCAGCTCGACGACGATCAGGACCACCGCCGCGCGTACCGCCGGGCGGCCGGCGCCGATCGCGCGCAGGGCGAACCACCAGGCGATCGAGAGCCCGACCAGCAGCGCCACCGAGTCGGCGTGCAGCTGCGACATGGCCTGCGGGTCCAGCCCGGTGCGCCCGGCGTCGGCGTCGCCGGCGTGTGGACCGCTGCCGGTCACCACGGTGCCGAGCACCAGGACCGCGAAGCTCACCGTGACGATCGCGAAGGCGAGGTGACGTAGTGGCCGGGGCACGGTGTCGGCGTCGGTGCGGCCACCGTCGCGGGCCCGTCGCCAGAGGGTGTACGCCACCGCCAGCGCCACCGTCGACAGCATGAAGTGCAGTGCGACGACCCACGGGTTGAGCTGCACCCGGACACTGATCCCGCCGATCACGCCCTGCAGGATCACCAGTCCCAGCACGCCGAGCGCCGGCCCGCGCAGGTCCGGCCGTCGGGGCCGGTCCACCAGCACCGCGACCAGGGTGGCGAGCGCGATCAGGCCGACCAGGATGCCGAGCACCCGGTTGCCGAACTCGATGACGCCGAGGATGCCCATCTCGGGGGTGGTGACGTACGAGTCCTCGGTGCAGCGGGGCCAGGTCGGGCAGCCGAGCCCGGAGCCGGTGAGCCGCACCCCACCGCCGGTCACCACGATCGCCACGTTGGCGATCAACGAGGCGAGGCTGAGCCTGCGTACCAGGACGGGTGAGGCGAACTGCCGGCGGGAGTCGGTCACGGTACGCAATCGTACGCATGTGGCCGACGCCACAGCGGTGCGGTGCGTGCGGTGACCTGGCCGGGTCGGCACCCGCGCGGCCCGTCGCCGCCTGCGGGACACGCCCGGGGCGGGCGTGGTCGCCGGCATCCGCCGTCCGGTCACTTCCGGTGGCGGTGCGGTGGATCACCGGCAGCCTGTTTGCGGGTGCCCCCGGAAATACGTAACGTTGGCGTAGTGAAAAACAGGGTGGGTCTGCCGGTGGGCGGGTCGACGACCGGTGCGGTCGTCGCCGGCCCGGACGGGCGTACCCGTGACCGGCTGGTCACCCTGCTGCTGGAGCGAGGTGCGGCCACCGCCGCGCAGCTCGGTGCGGAGCTGGGCCTGAGCCCGGCGGCGATCCGCCGGCACCTGGACGCCATGCTCGCCGACGGCGACGTGGTGGCCCGCGACGCTCCGGCCCGCAGCGACCGTCGTCGGGGCCGCCCGGCGAAGGTCTTCCGGCTCACTGACACCGCGCGCTCGCGCCACGGGCGCTACCGCTACGACAGCATGGCCGCCGCCGCACTGCGCTGGATCGCCGGCCACGGCGGCGACGCCGCCGTGGAGGAGTTCGCCGCCGCCCAGGTGGCAGGGCTGGAGGCCCGCTGCCGGGCGGCCATCGACCAGGCAGGTGACGATCCGCTGGCCCGCGCCGAGGCACTCGCCGAGGCGCTCAGCGCGGAGGGCTACGCTGCCAACGCGTCCACGATCGCGTCCGGGGGGCAGTTGTGTCAGCACCACTGCCCCGTGGCGCACGTGGCGGCCGAGTTCCCCCAGCTGTGCGAGGCCGAGACCGCAGTGATCTCGCGCCTCATCGGCACCCACGTGCAACGCCTGGCCACCATCGCCCACGGTGACGGAGTGTGCACCACGCACATTCCGGACCCACGCCGGGCGGAGGCCACCTCGACCGGTGTCGCCGCGACCCGTGGCACGCACCCGACCGATCCACCGACCAACCACGTCACCAGCACTGTGAGGACAGATAGATGACCGAGCAGACCGTCGCGCCCATCTCCCAGGAGGAGCACCTCGCGGCCCTCGGCCGGTACGAGTACGGCTGGGCCGACCGCGACGTGGCCGGTGCCGCCGCCACGCGAGGGCTCAACGAGGCGGTCGTGCGCGACATCTCCGCCAAGAAGAGCGAACCGCAGTGGATGCTCGACCTGCGGCTCAAGGGCCTGCGGCTGTTCGGCCGCAAGCCGATGCCGGCCTGGGGCGCCGACCTGACCGGAATCGACTTCGACAACATCAAGTACTTCGTGCGCTCCACCGAGAAGCAGGCCACCAGCTGGGAGGAACTGCCGGAGGAGATCAAGAACACCTACGACAAGCTGGGCATCCCGGAGGCCGAGAAGCAGCGGCTGATCGCCGGCGTCGCCGCCCAGTACGAGTCCGAGGTGGTCTACCACAAGATCCGGGAGGACCTGGAGGAGCAGGGGGTCGTCTTCCTCGACACCGACACCGCCCTCAAGGAGCACGAGGACCTCTTCAAGGAGTACTTCGGCACCGTCATCCCGGTGGGTGACAACAAGTTCGCCGCGCTGAACACCTCGGTCTGGTCCGGCGGATCGTTCATCTACGTGCCGAAGGGCGTGCACGTCGAGATCCCGCTGCAGGCCTACTTCCGGATCAACACCGAGAACATGGGCCAGTTCGAGCGGACGCTGATCATCGTCGACGAGGGTGCCTACGTGCACTACGTCGAGGGCTGCACCGCGCCGATCTACTCCTCCGACTCGCTGCACTCCGCCGTGGTCGAGATCATCGTGAAGAAGAACGCCCGCTGCCGTTACACGACCATCCAGAACTGGTCCAACAACGTCTACAACCTGGTCACCAAGCGGGCCGTCTGCCACGAAGGCGCCACCATGGAGTGGATCGACGGCAACATCGGTTCCAAGGTCACCATGAAGTACCCGGCGGTCTACATGACCGGTGCCCACGCCAAGGGCGAGGTGCTCTCGGTGGCGATGGCCGGCGAGGGGCAGCACCAGGACGCCGGCGCGAAGATGGTGCACGCGGCCCCGCACACCTCCTCGACGATCGTCTCCAAGTCCATCGCCCGGGGCGGCGGACGCACCTCCTACCGTGGCCTGGTCCAGGTCCTGGAGGGTTCGCAGCACAGCCGGTCCACGGTCAAGTGCGACGCCCTGCTGGTCGACGCGATCTCCCGGTCGGACACCTACCCGTACGTCGACATCCGTGAGGACGACGTGGCCATGGGGCACGAGGCGACCGTCTCCAAGGTCAGCGAGGACCAGCTGTTCTACCTGATGAGCCGGGGCCTGAGCGAGGACGAGGCGATGGCCATGATCGTGCGTGGCTTCATCGAGCCGATCGCCAAGGAACTCCCCATGGAGTACGCCCTGGAGCTCAACCGCCTCATCGAGCTGCAGATGGAGGGTGCGGTCGGCTGACCTGGCCCGACCCTGCCCGTACCCGTCGCCGGTGTGCACCGGCCGTCGAGAAACCGCCGAGAACAGGAAGAGATGACTATTCAGGCCTCCGCGCCGCCGAAGACCAAGTCCCAGGCGCTGCGCTCACACGACGTCGCCGACTTCCCGGCCATCACCGGCCTGGAGGAGGAGTGGCGGTTCACCCCGCTCAAGCGGTTGCGCGGGCTCGCCACCGGGACCCCGGCGGCCACCGGGTCGCTCACCCACCGGTACGCCGACCTGCCCGCCGGGGTGACGGCGCGCCGCGTCGACCGGTCCGATCCCCGGATCGGCAGCGTGCTGACCCCGATCGACCGGATCAGCGCGCTCGCCTACGGGCTGGCCGCCGACGCGCTGCTGGTCGAGGTGGCCCCCGAGGCCACCCCGACACAGGCCGCGGTGATCACGGTCAGCGGCGACGGCACGGACGCGATCGCGTACGGCCACACCCTGGTCGACGTCGGCCGGTTCGCCGAGGCGACCCTGGTCCTCGAGCAGGTCGGCGCGACCACGCTGGCAGACAACGTCGAGGTGATCGTCGGAGACGGTGCCGCGCTGACCCTGGTCACCGTCGCGGACTGGGCGTCCGACGCGGTGCAGGCGCAGCACGTGAAGTTCCGGCTCGGCCGCGACGCCCGGGTCGTCCACGTCCAGGTGACCCTCGGCGGGGACCTGGTCCGGCAGTTCACCAGCGTCGAGTACACCGGCCGGGGTGGCGACGCCGAACTGTTCGGCCTCTACTTCGCCGACGCCGGTCAGCACCTGGAGCACCGGCAGCTGGTGGACCACACGGTGCCCGACTGCCGTAGCAACGTCGGCTACCGGGGGGCGCTGCAGGGCGCCAGCGCACACACCGTCTGGGTCGGCGACGTGTTGATCCGGGCCGAGGCGACCGGCACCGACACGTACGAGATCAACCGGAACCTGCTGCTGACCGACGGCGCGCGCGCCGACTCGGTGCCCAACCTGGAGATCGAGACCGGTGAGGTGGCCGGGGCCGGGCACGCCAGCGCCACCGGCCGGTTCGACGACGAGCAGCTATTCTACCTGATGGCCCGGGGCATCCCGGAGGCCGAGGCCCGCAAACTGGTGGTCCGGGGCTTCTTCACCGAGCTGGTCAACAAGATCCCGGTCGCCGAGCTGCGTGACCGGCTCGGCGACGCCATCGAGCAGCGACTCGTGCGCGCCGAATCGGCCGTCGAAGCCGGTGCCGAGACCACCGGCGCCCCGACCGTGACCGGTGCCGGTGTGGCACCGACCGTACCGGGCCAGCCCGGGGTGGTCGCCGAGGAGATCCGCTGACCATGTCCGACCTGATCCGGGTCTGCGCCACCGCCGAGATCCCGTCCGGATCGGCGGTCAGCGCCGACATCGACGGCGTACCGGTCGCCGTCGTGCACACCGACGAGGGTGCCTTCCACGCGGTGCACGACCAGTGTTCGCACGCCGCGGTCGCCCTCTCCGAGGGCGAGGTCGACGGCTGCACCCTGGAGTGCTGGCTGCACGGCTCCCGGTTCGACCTGCGGACCGGGCAGCCCACCGGCCTGCCCGCCACTGAACCCGTCCCCGTCTTTCCCGTCGAGATCCGCGACGGCGACATCTACGTCAGTCTGACGCCGAGCAATGGAGTAGCCGTACCATGAGCGTTCTGGAGATCCGCGACCTGCAGGTGTCGGTCAAGCTGCCGGAAGGCGAGCTCAAGCCGATCCTGGCCGGGGTGACGTTGACCATCCGGTCGGGGGAGACGCACGCCATCATGGGCCCGAACGGCTCCGGCAAGTCGACGCTGGCGTACTCGATCGCCGGCCACCCCAAGTACGAGATCACCGGCGGTGAGGTGCTGCTCGACGGCGAAGACGTGCTCGCCATGTCGGTCGACGAGCGGGCCCGCGTCGGGCTGTTCCTCGCCATGCAGTACCCGGTCGAGGTGCCCGGGGTGTCGGTGGCGAACTTCCTGCGTACCGCCAAGACCGCGGTCGACGGCACGGCGCCGAAGCTGCGCACCTGGGCCGGTGAGCTGCGCGGTGCCATGGAGCGGCTGCAGATGGACCCGGCGTTCGCCCAGCGCAACGTCAACGAGGGCTTCTCCGGCGGTGAGAAGAAGCGGCACGAGATCGTGCAGCTGGAGCTGCTCAAGCCGAAGATGGCCATCCTCGACGAGACCGACTCCGGGCTCGACATCGACGCGCTGCGGGTGGTCAGCGAGGGGGTCAACCGGGTACGGGACGCGGGCCAGACCGGTCTGCTGCTGATCACCCACTACACCCGGATCCTGCGTTACATCAAGCCGGACTTCGTGCACGTCTTCGTCGGCGGTCGGATCGTCGAGGAGGGCGGCCCGGAGCTGGCGGAGAAGCTGGAAGCCGAAGGCTACGAGCGGTACGTCGCGGGTGCCGGCACGGCTGCGGCCTGACCGGGCGCCGGGACCACCTCACGATCCGTGCAGAAGGGCGGCGTCGAGCCGATGAGCACCATAGCCATCCCCCGGGACACGCCGGCCCCCGACGGTCCATCCATGTTGGACGTCGATGCGGTCCGGGCGGACTTCCCGATCCTCGGCCGGCAGGTCAACGGCCACCCGCTGGTGTATCTGGACAGCGCCAACACCTCCCAGAAACCCCGCCAGGTGCTCGACGCGCTGTCCGACTACTACCAGCAGCACAACGCCAACGTCGCCCGGTCGGTGCACACCCTGGGCACCGAGTCGACCGAGGCGTACGAGGGTGCCCGGGCCAAGCTGGCCGCGTTCATCGGCGCGGCCAGCCCGGACGAGGTGGTCTTCACCAAGAACTCCACCGAGGCGATCAACCTCGTCGCGTACGCCTTCGCCAACGCCTCGACCGGCGCTGGTGCCGGCGCCGACCCCCGGTTGCGGCTCGGCCCCGGTGACGAGGTGGTGATCTCCGAGATGGAGCACCACTCGAACATCGTCCCCTGGCAGCTGCTGTGCGAACGTACCGGCGCCACGCTGCGCTGGTTCGGGCTCACCTCCGACGGCCGACTCGACGAGTCGGACCTGACCGGGCTGATCACCGAGCGGACCAAACTGGTCTCCCTGGTACACATGTCGAACATCCTCGGCACGGTCAACGACCTGACCGCCATCACCCGCCGGGTCCGCGAGGTCGGCGCCCTGCTGCTGCTGGACTGCTCCCAGTCGGTGCCGCACCGGCCGGTGGACGTGGCGGCGCTGGACGCCGACTTCATCGCCTTCACCGGGCACAAGATGTGCGGTCCGACCGGGATCGGGGTGCTGTGGGGCCGGGCGGCGCTGCTCGACGTGATGCCACCGGTACTCGGCGGCGGCTCGATGATCGAGACGGTGTCGATGAGTGGTTCCACGTTCGCCCCGGCGCCGGCCCGGTTCGAGGCCGGGACGCCGCCGATCGCCCAGGCGGTCGGCCTCGGCGCCGCTGTCGACTACCTCACCGCACTGGGCATGCCTGCGGTCGCCGCGCACGAGGAGCAGGTCACCGCGTACGCCCTGGATGCCCTGGCCACCGTGCCGGGTCTGCGGATCGTCGGCCCGCCGACACCTGCCGGGCGCGGCGGTACGGTGTCGTTCGCGCTGGACGGGATCCACCCGCACGACGTGGGGCAGATCCTCGACGCCCAGGGCGTGCAGGTCCGGGTCGGCCACCACTGCGCCCGTCCGGTCTGCGTCCGCTACGGCGTCCCGGCGACCACCCGGGCGTCGTTCTACCTCTACACCACGACCGGCGAGGTGGACGCGCTGGTGCGCGGACTGGAACAGGCGCGGAAGGTCTTCGACTGATGGAGCTCGACCAGCTGTACCAGGAGATCATCCTGGACCACTACAAGCGTCCACAGGGGCGTGGCCTGCGGGAGCCCTACGCGGCGGAGGCGCACCACGTCAACCCGACCTGCGGCGACGAGATCACCGTACGGGTGAGTCTGGGCGACGACGACCGGCTCGGGGTGTCCCACGACGGCCAGGGCTGCTCGATCAGCCAGGCGTCGGCCAGCGTGCTGTACGAGTTGGTCGACGGACGGTCGGCCGACGAGGCGTTCGCGGTGCACGGCGCCTTCGTCGAACTGGTGTCCGGCCGTGGCCAGGTCGAGCCGGACGAGGATGTGCTGGGTGACGGGGTGGCGTTCGCCGGAGTGGCGCGCTACCCGGCCCGGGTGAAGTGTGCGCTGCTGCCGTGGATGGCGTTCAAGGACGCCGCGGCACGCGCCGGTGTGGGCGCGAGCCCGGAGGTGACGCTATGAGTGCCGAAGAGACCATGACCGAGGCGACGCCGGTGGCGGAGTCGACCGATGCTGCCGCCGGTACGTCTAACGGTGCCGGTACGGCGGCCGGGGCCACCCCGGCCGGTCGGCCGGCACTGGCCGACATCGAGGAGGCGATGAAGGACGTCGTCGACCCGGAGCTCGGCATCAACGTCGTCGACCTCGGCCTGGTGTACGGCCTGCACGTCGACGACGACAACGTCGCGACCATCGACATGACGTTGACCAGCGCGGCGTGCCCGCTGACCGACGTCATCGAGGATCAGGCCCGCCAGGCGTTGACCACCGGACCGGGCGGTGGCCTGGTCTCCGACATCCGGATCAACTGGGTCTGGCTGCCGCCGTGGGGGCCGGACAAGATCACCGACGAGGGCCGGGACCAGCTGCGGGCCCTCGGGTTCAACGTCTGACCCGACGACACGCGACGGCGGGGTGGGCGGTCCTGGCCGGACCGCCCACCCCGCCGTCGCGTCTGCTACCTGCCGTACACCTCGAGTTCGTAGAGCGAGTAGCCGTACTGGCTGCCCCGGGTGACGCCGACCAGCCGCAGGTACCGGGCCGTGGTCACCGGGAAGGCGGCGACGTCGGTGCCGCCGTCACCGACGGTGGTGGACCAGACGGTCCGCCAGGCGGTGCCGTCGTCGGAGACCTCGATCCGGTACGCCCGGCCGTAGGCCGCCTCCCAGTGCAGCACCGCCCGGCCGACCGGGCGGGCACCGCCCAGGTCGACGCGGAGCCACTGGTCGTCGGACCAGTCGCTGGCCCACCGGGTGCCCCGGTGGCCGTCGACCGCCCGGCCGACCGGGTTGCCCAGCTGGCTGCTGCTGGCGCTGACCGGCCGGCCGGCGGCCAGGTTGGTCACGTCGTCGCCCCGGCCGGCCGGGAAGGACACCACCTGCTGGTAGGTGGGGCGGTTCTGCCAGGCGATCAGCGCCTGGTTGATGCCACCCAGTGGGGAGTGCACGATCGCGTCGGCGCACCACTGGTCGCCGGCCGCGCAGTACGCGTCCCCCGGATAGGTGGTCGTCGCCGGTTCGGCCAGCGCCGCCCGCAGGCTGTCCAGCAGCACCTGCCGGCACGCCGCCGGTGACCCGCCGCCGCAGAAGGTGTCGCCCAGGCCGGCCGCGACCGGTTCGCCGAGGACGGCGCGCAGGTCCTTGTCGACGTAGCCCCACCAGCCGTACTGGAACGACGAGCCCTTGTGGGTCTGCGCCGAGTTGGCCGACGTGGGCAGTTGGGAGACGTCGCCGCGTTGCTGCCCGGACGGCGACTCGTTGATCATCAGAGCGTCGATCAGCGACCGGTAGAGCCCGTCGCCGAGTCCGGGCCGGAACTGTGCCCGGACCAGCAGCGGCCACCATGCGTCGAGCACCCGGATCGCCTCGGCGTGCCGGTAGACCTTGCTGCCGGCGGTGGTCTCCACCCGCAGCGCGCCGTCGGCGTGCCAGGCCCGTAGCGCCGCGATGGCGTCGGCCAGCGCCGAATCGGTGACCGGCTGGCTGTCGAGCACCCGCAGGATGGTGCCGAGCACCTCGGCGCCGCGCAGGTCGGTCAGTCCGGCCCGCTGCACCAGGGCGACCACGTCGGCGCGGTCGAGCGTGCGTCCGGCCGCCACGGCGGCCCGGACCGGTACGTCGAGCAGGTCGCCCCGGTGCACGGCACCGAAGCTGAAGTTGCCGTCGGCGGCACCGAAGTCCTTGGCCTGCTTGTTGTTCCAGCTGATGTAGTAGTCCTGGTCGATCGACTGCGGCTTCGACGACGCCGGGGCGTACCGGGCGGTGTTGGTGGCCGGGTCGTAGTCGAGCCATTCGTACGCCGGATCGGCCCGCATCGGCAGGTTCGGGTCGGCACCGGGGGCGCGGACCGGGTTGCGTCCGGAGGTGAACGTCGCGGACTCGGTCGAGTTGACGTAGAACCAGTTGAAGGCGAACTCGACGTTGTCGGCGGTGTCGATGAAGTCGGCCGCGGTGCCCATCACGGCCGGGTCGTTGAACATCTGGAACCCGATCGCCGAGTCGGCCTCGTGCCGGTAGGTGGACCGCAGCTGGGTGAAGGCGTGCGGCTGGCCGTCGACCAGCGCCCGCCAGCCGACCAGGCCGAGCCGGGTCCGCCAGGTGACCAGCCGGTACGACCCGGCCGGGGTGGGGTCGGCCACCGTGGGCGACCAGCGGTTGACGTGCGACAGCTCCTCCATCGCCAGGCACTGCCCCCGGTACCGGTAGTGGTTGCTGGCCAGCGTCGGGGCGGCACCGTCGGGGTTGCACAGCGGTACGGCGTACGTGTCGGTGATGTCGTGGATGGACGAGGTGGCGCTCCACGCGTAGTCGGCTCCCCGACCGAGCAGGACGTAGAGGTTGAGCCCGGCGAACGCGACACCCCGGGCGCTGATCCCCGGTCCCTGCAGCTCCTGGACCATCAGCAGTTGCGGGGCGAAGTAGCCGGTCTGCGGGCCGAAGACCGCGATCGGGTGTCCGGTGGCGGAGTGCTCGGCGCCGATCACGACCGCGTTGGACATGCCACGCGGGGCCGCGCCGATGGTGAGCCCGGCGAGGGCGGCGGCACCGGCGGTTGGCCCGTCGTCGGCCGCTGCCGCCGTCGGGACGGCCGAGCCGGTGGGGTCGGTGACCACCGGCTCGACCCGCGCGGTGCCGGCGTCGGGCAGCACCACACTGGTGGCGTCGGCCGGGCTGGCGCCGTACGGGAAGCTCTGCCCGTCGTGCAGGGTCAGCACCGTCTCCGGGTCGTTGGCGGCGCGGAACCCCTGCCATACCTGGTCACCGACGACCGGTCCGTAGCGGGCCTGGGCGGCCACCCGGACCAGCGCGGACTGCATCTCGGTGCCGCCTCCGCCGCCGAAGAGTCCGCCGATGACCCCGGCGATGGCGATCAGGTCGGTCAGCTGGAACGGCTTCGGCCCGCCGGCGTTGGTGATCGCGTCGAGGTGCCCGGTGAGGACGTACTCGCCGGGGCAGTTGCGGGCGGCCATGCAGTCGCGGATGTAGGCGTTGACGCCGGCCACGTAGGCGGTGACGTCCTGGTAGAGCAGCTCGCCCCGGTCGCCGCGCTGACGCAGCGCGGTGACCTGCGCGTCGAGGTCGGCCTGGGTGTACGGCGCGGTGCGCCACAGGCTCTGCTCCAGCTCCCGGTTACCCGGGGCGCCGCCGGCGAACGAGGTGAGAGTGCCGCGTCCGACGTGGCGCAGCAGGTCCATGGTGAACAGCCGGTCCTCGGCTCCGGCGTAGCCGGCACCGTACATGGTGCCGGCCCGGGTGGTCCCGGTGACGTGCGGTACGCCGGTGGCCCTGTCCCGTACGACGGTCACGTCGGCTCGGGGCTGGTAGCTGCGGGCGACCTGTCCGACGGGTACGCCGAAGGACGCGTCGGTGAAGAAGGTGTCGATCTGTTCGTCGGCCAGGCCGGCGTAGCCGTAGACCAGTCTGGCGTAGCGGTCGAGCTGGTCGCGGGCGTGCGGCGGGTAGGTGCCGAAGGCCTGGTGGCCGAGGATGTCGACGAGGGTGGCGTTGCCGTTCTGCCCGGGCGGCAGGATGTCGGCGCACTCGTCAAGGCAGTGGTCCACGGTGGTGGACGCGGTGGCGGGGGACTGGTCGAGGGTGGTCACCGGAGCTGGGGTGTCAGGTGGCGCGGCGGCCGTGGCCGGTACGGCGAGGGTCCCACCGCCGAGCGCGGCGGCGGTCAGGACGGCGACCACGGGTCTGGTGATTGCGGTGCGCAGGGGCATGTACGCCTCCATCGGTGGGCGGGGGTTGACCCCCGATGGCCAGAAGTGAAAAAAATTCAGTTACTGGATGGTAGCCAGGCGCCGTGCCGGTGCGGAAGATTTAGCTGGCTCGATTATTGTCGGGCATTTCCTGCCAGACTGAACAGAAGGGACAACCGATGCGCAGACCTCGACCGCTGGGGCGTCGCCGGACCATCGGCGGCCTCGTCGCGACACTCGCGATCACCGGCGGACTCGCCGCCGGACCGATGCCCGCCGCCGCGTCGGCCACCGCCACCGGCCCGACGGCGACCCCCGCCGACCCGGCGTCGGTCGCCGTGACCGCCGACCCGGCCGTCACGGGCACCGTCTCGGTGCTGACCTACAACGTCGCCGGCCTGCCGGCCTGGCTCTCCAGCGGCAACCCCGCCGTCAACACCCGACCGATCGGGCAGCGCATCGACGCCTACGACGTGGTCCACGTCCAGGAGGACTTCAACTACCACGCCGACCTGTACGCGGCCAACAACCATCCACACCGGACGCCCACGAGCGGCGGCGTGCCCTTCGGGGACGGCCTCAACACACTGTCGCACCATCCGTACTCCGACCTGACCCGGGTGCGCTGGAACACCTGCAACGGCACGGACTGCCTCACCCCGAAGGGCTTCACCCGCACCCGGATCCGACTGGCCGAGGGCGTCGGAATCGACTTCTACAACGCCCACCCCAACGCCGGCAGCACCGACGCCGACCTGGCCGCCCGCCGGGCCAACATCACCCAGCTGACCGAGTACATCCTGGCCAACTCAGCGGGCATCGCGGTGGTCGTCGCCGGTGACACCAACACCCGGTGGACCCGGGCCGGGGACAACATCCGCGACCTCGCCAGCGCCGCCGGGCTCACCGACGCCTGGGTCCAGGCCGAGCGTGGCGGTGTACCGCCGGCCGCCGGCAGCCCGGCCCTGGTCTGCGACCCGGCGCAGGTCACCTCCGCTTGCGAGGTGGTCGACAAGATCCTCTACCGGGGCAACCGGCTCATCGATCTGGACCTGGTGAGCTACGCCAACGACAACGCCGCGTTCCTCGACCCCGCCGGCCGGCCGCTGTCGGACCACTACCCGATCGCCGCCACCCTGCGCTGGAGTCTCGCCGCCGACCTGCGGATGAGCGACGACTGGGGCGGCCCGCACGGCACCCCGTTCACCGACGTGGACCAGGTCCGCCCCGGCGGCCAGGTCGGCCGGATCGCCGTACGCGGTGGAGCCAGGCTGGACCAGGTGTCGCTGACCCTGTCCGACGGGCCGACCCTTACCCACGGTGGTGCCGGCGGGAACCTGACCAGCCTGGACCTGGCCCCGGGGGAGTACCTCACCCAGGCGACCCTGACCCGGGGCCAGCGCGACGGCCGGACCCGGGTCTTCTCCGCGCGGTTCGTCACCAACCTGGGCCGGGTGCTGGCCGCCGGTACGCCGACCAGCGACACGGTCACCTACGTCGCCCCGGCCGGCTGGCAGATCGGCGGCTTCCACGGCCGCGCCGGCACCGAGGTCGACCGGCTCGGGATGATCTGGACCCCGGCACCGGCGTCCCGTTAGTGGACCAGACTGACCAGGGCCCGCTTGAGGTAGCCGTCGTGCCGGTTGTCCACCCAGCCGACCGCACTGATCGGCCGCCCCTGTTTGCGGGCCTCGTCGCAGTAGTCCAGCACGTCCGACGCGGGCTGGTAGTCGGTGACTGCCAGCGCCGCGTTGGCGCGTAGCCGGTACGCGGCGTCCTCGGCGTCCCGTACGGCGATCCGCCCGTCGTCGTCGCGGCGCGCCGCCACCGTGATCTGCCAGCCGAACAACTGCACCAGCACGATGCCGGGAAGAGCGTCGGCGGGGATGCTCACCTCGGCGTTCGCCCGGGCCAGCGCCTCGGCGACCTCCCGCTGGTAGGTACCCGCCCAGGCAGCCTGAGCCTGCTGCGGACGCATGACCGACAGCAGTTCGTTCTGCTGGTCGGTGGAGAGCGCGGTGAGCAGTGCGGCCATTGTCGGCTGCGGCAACCGGTCGGCGACCGCGCGGACCTGTTCGGCGGGGAGCCGGCTCAGCACCGCCACCGCTTCTGCGGTCGGCAGGCTGCGCGCGTAGTCGCCCAGCTGCTCGGTGCTCAGCAGCCTCATCAACTTGGCCCGCAGGTCGTCGCTGGCGGCGGGGAGGAGCCGGATCAGGTCGGACGTCGTCAGTTCCGCGACCGCGACCGGGATCCGGTCGGCGGGCATCGCCGCCAGCAACCCGACGGCCTGTCGCGGTGAGGTACTGCGAACCATCGCGATGAGCTGGGTTATGGGCATCATCCCACCGGGCAGCATGAGTGTCGTCTCCAGGGAGTCAGGTAATCGTTACGCGCGCCTGATGTGCCTAACATCCCTGGCCAGCACGTCGCATCAACCCGTCGGCGGAGTTGTGCGGCGTTCGGCCAGGTTTCGGTGGTCTCGCCCGGCGGCGTCGCGAGCGTCGCTTCGCTAACCTGCCGGGAATGATCCCCCGGCTGCCCCGCCTGTCCCACCCGTTCACCCGGCAGGGTGTCACGGTCGGCGTGGTGCTGGTGCTCTGGGCCGCGGTGACCGCAGGGGTCGCCGGACTGTTCCTCGGCAACCGGCAACCGCCGGAGGTGGCCGCGCGGACCGCCGCCGCGACCTTCGTCAGCCGCCTCGACCAGGCCGCTCCGGCGGCGGCCTACGACCTGCTCTGCGCGCCGGTCCGGGCGCGGCTCGCCCGGACCGACTTCACCCGGTGGACCCGGGGACTGCAGATCGCCGACCACTGGGTGGGTGCGGCACGACCGGGCCCGGACCCGACCTCGGCGGTGGCGGGGTCCGGCTGACCGGGCCGTCCGGCACCGCGCGGGTGGTGGAGTTCACCGTGGTGGCCGAGCGGGGCACCTGGCGGGTCTGTTCCGGCCCGTGGTGACCGGGCCGGGACACCGGTCGGACCGGGCCGGGACACCGCGTCGCGTCGGAGTCGGCCGGGTCGGCGGGCAGGCCACCGCGTGCCGACGGTAATCGGCTGGGAGCCGTGGCCGGCGCACCGGTAGTATGGGCCCGTGCTGCTCTGCGAAGGCTGAACCGCCCCGCGCCGACGGTCGACGACCTGTCGGCGCTTTGTCATGTCCGCGAGTCAGCCCTCGACATCAGGAGCGAGTCACCGATGATCACCGCAACCGGCCTGGAACTCCGCGCGGGGTCGCGAATCCTGCTCTCCGACACCACGCTGCGGGTGCAGCCCGGCGACCGGATCGGTCTGGTCGGCCGCAACGGCGCGGGCAAGACCACCACGCTCAAGGTCCTGGCGGGCGAGGGACTGCCGTACGCGGGGCAGATCGAGCGGCGCAGCGCCGTCGGCTACCTGCCGCAGGATCCGCGTACCGGCGACCTGAACGTGACCGCCCGCGACCGGGTCCTGTCGGCCCGGGGGTTGGACACCCTGATGTCGCAGATGGCCGAGCTGGAGGCCCGGCTGGCCGAGGGGGGCACCGACGAGCGGCTGGTCCGCCGGTACGGCACCCTCGAGGATCAGTTCGCGTCGCTCGGCGGGTACGCGGCCGAAGCCGAGGCGGCCCGGATCTGCGCGAACCTCGGGCTGCCCGACCGGGTCCTCGGGCAGACGATCGGCACTCTCTCCGGCGGTCAGCGGCGGCGGATCGAGCTGGCCCGGATCCTGTTCCGGGACGCGGCGGAGAACGGCGGGGGCATTCTGCTGCTCGACGAGCCGACCAACCATCTCGACGCCGACTCGATCAGCTGGCTGCGGGGCTTCCTCGGCGGGCACAAGGGCGGGCTGGTGGTGATCAGCCACGACGTGGATCTGCTGGACGCCGTCGTCAACAAGGTGTGGTTCCTCGACGCCACCCGCTCGGTGGTCGATCTGTACAACGTCGGCTGGACGGCGTACCAGCAGCAGCGGGAGACCGACGAACGGCGCCGCCGCCGGGAGCGCGCCAACGCGGAGAAGAAGGCCGGGGCGCTGATCGCCCAGGCGGACAAGATGCGGGCCAAGGCGACGAAGACGGTGGCCGCGCAGAACATGGCCCGGCGCGCCGAGAAGCTGCTGGCCGGCCTCGAGGACGAACGGGTCGCGGACAAGGTGGCCAAGGTCCGCTTCCCGAGCCCGGCGCCGTGCGGCAAGACGCCGCTGACGGCCGCAGGGCTGTCGAAGTCGTACGGCTCGTTGGAGATCTTCTCCGGGGTCGACGTGGCGGTCGACCGGGGGTCGCGGGTGGCGATCCTCGGGCTCAACGGCGCGGGCAAGACGACTCTGCTGCGGATTCTCGGGGGCCTGCTGGAGCCGGATTCCGGTGCGGTGCACCCCGGGCACGGGCTGCGGCTGGGCTACTACGCGCAGGAACACGAGACCCTGGACGTCGACCGGTCGGTGCTCGACCACATGCGCAGTGCGGCCGTGGAGCAGTCCGATACCGACCTGCGAAAGATTCTCGGCGCGTTCCTGTTCAGCGGTGAGGACGTGAACAAGCCGGCTAGAGTGCTCTCGGGTGGGGAGAAGACCCGGCTCGCCCTGGCGACGCTGGTCTGTTCCGGTGCGAACGTATTGCTGCTCGACGAACCGACGAACAACCTGGATCCGGTCAGCCGTGAACAGGTTCTGGACGCCATCGCCCGGTATCCCGGTGCCATCGTGCTCGTCACCCACGACCCGGGTGCGGTGTCGGCGCTCAAGCCTGACCGGGCGATTCTGTTGCCCGACGGCGACGAGGACACCTGGAGCGACGACCTGCTCGAACTCGTGGAACTTGCATGAACGGGCGGCTCTCGTCGCCCTCCTGTTGTATCGGTGAACGTCATTATCAGATAGCGCGAATTGTATGAACACGGCTGGTGTGGCGGCTGCCACCGGAACAACCGGGGCCGCCGGCGGGGATTCTCTCAGGGTGCCGTATCGGGTAACTGACACGGTCGTGCGTGTCGGTTGGCGAACAGTTGATATCTGGCGCATGATCGTTGGAGGCGGTCTAATAGGTGGGACCGCATCGAACCACACAGTCTGGGACGTGAGGAATCAACATGGCAGCCACCGGCACAGCCGCCACCACCGAGAAGGGTCGCCGGATCGTCGGAGCCGAGCGTCAGACCCTGGCCAAGGATCTCGTCAAGCGCTACACCTCCGGGGAGAGCATCCGCGCCCTGGCGGCCTCCACCGGCCGTTCCTACGGCTTCGTCCACCGGGTGCTCACCGAATCCGGCGTGCAACTGCGTCAGCGTGGCGGCGCTCGGCGTCGCAAGAAGGGATGACCGCACCTGCGTGTCGCGTCCTCCGTCACGACGGTCAGAGCCCCCGTTGACCGTGACCGACGGCGTACGCCTCGACTACGACGGGCCGGTTGCGACGGTGACGTTGGACCGGCCCGACGTGCTCAACGCCCAGACGCCCCACATGTGGCGTGCGCTGCGTGACATCGGCCGGGAGTTGCGCGGCGACACACGGGTGGTGGTGGTCCGTGGCGCGGGCCGGGCCTTCTCCGCCGGCCTCGACCGGCGAGCGATCGAGCAGCTCCGAACCGCGCTGGTCGACCTTCCCGCAGACCGGGCGGCCGAGCAGATCGCCGGCTTCCAGGAGGCCTTCACCTGGCTGGGGCGACCCGACCTGATCAGCGTGGCCGCGGTGCACGGCCCGGCGGTCGGCGCGGGATTTCAGCTCGCGCTCGCCTGCGACCTGCGGATCGTCACCGAGGAGGCCCGACTGCGGATGGCCGAGGTGACCCTCGGGCTGGTGCCCGACCTGGGCGGGACCCGTCGGCTCGTCGAAACGGTCGGCT
Source organism: Solwaraspora sp. WMMA2101 (assembly GCF_049179175.1). Classification (NCBI taxonomy): domain Bacteria; kingdom Bacillati; phylum Actinomycetota; class Actinomycetes; order Micromonosporales; family Micromonosporaceae; genus Solwaraspora; species Solwaraspora sp. WMMA2101. Next base: position 6,161,830 of record NZ_JBMHMA010000006.1, read on the forward strand.
ACGCCCGTGCGGTGGAGATCTGTGTGACCGGCCGGTGGGTCGACGCCGCCGAGGCGCGGCGGCTCGGGCTGGCAAACCTGGTGGTGCCCGGCGCCGAACTGTCCGCAGCGGTGGCGGACCTGGCGGCCGCCGTACTCGCCGGTCCACGTGACGCCGTGGTCGAGATCAAGGCACTGCTCGCCGGGGCGACCGACCGTAGCCCGGCGGACCAGCTACGCGCCGAGCGCGACGCCCAGGTCCGCCGGCTCCAGGACCTGGCCGGCACTGGCGAATGACTCAACGACTCCCAGCGGTGGCCGGTCCGACCGGTAAGGTCCAATAGGGGAATACGGTAGTTACCTGCGATCGTTGTCGGAGGCATCGGGGACACTGGTGTCCTTGAGTCGGTTCGACCCGACCGGGGACACGTCCGCGACAGGGGCGACACGGAAGGTGGGGGTGGCCGGTTTCGATGGCTGGTGGTGGCGGTGGGATGGGCGGTCCGGGCGGCATGGGGGTCAGTTGGAGCATGCTGCGCGCGATGCGCGACGGTGACCAGGTGCGTGCCCACCGGGTCAGCCGGGGCACCACCCGACGCATCGTCGCCTTCGCCGGCCCGTACCGCCGGGACATCGTCGTCTTCCTGGTCACCGTGGTGCTGGCCGCCGGCATCGGGGTCGCCACCCCGGTCCTGGCCGGCAGCGTGGTCAACGCGATCACCGCCGGCGGGGCCGATGCCGGCACGACCGTGGTGCGCCTGGCGTTGTTCATCGCCGGGCTCGCCGTCGCCGACGCCCTGCTCTCCCTCGCCCAACGCTGGTACGCCGCCCGTATCGGGGAGGGCATCATCCTCGACCTGCGTACCCGGGTCTACGACCACGTCCAGCGGATGCCGGTGCAGTTCTTCACCCGCACCCAGACCGGCGCCCTGGTCAGCCGGCTGAACAACGACGTGATCGGTGCCCAGCGGGCCTTCACCTCCACCCTGTCCGGTGTGGTCAGCAACGTCATCCAGTTGGTGCTCACCGCCGCCGTGATGTTCACCCTCTCCTGGCAGATCACCGCCCTGTCGCTGGTGCTGCTGCCGATCTTCATCGTGCCGGCCCGCCGGGTCGGCCGCCGGTTGGCCGAGATCACCCGCGAGTCGTACGACCTCGACGCCAAGATGAACGCCACGATGACCGAGCGGTTCGGGGTCGCCGGGGCGCTGCTGGTCAAGCTCTTCGGCCAGCCCGACGTGGAAGCCAGACGGTTCGCAGAGCGGGCCGACCGGGTCCGCCAGATCGGTATCCAGTCCGCGATGTACTCTCGGACCTTCTTCGTGGCGATGCTCCTCGTCGCCTCCCTGGCCCAGGCCCTCACCTACGGCCTCGGCGGATGGCTGGCCGTCACCGGGGCGGTCAGCGCCGGCACCGTCGTGACCCTCGCCCTGCTGCTGACCCGGCTGTACGGCCCGCTCACCGCCCTGTCCAACGTCCGGGTCGACGTGATGAGCGCGCTGGTCTCCTTCGACCGGGTGTTCGAGGTGCTCGACCTCGCCCCGTCGATCAGCGAACGCCCCGACGCCGTCGCGGTGCCGCCCGGCGCCGGCCGGTTGGAGTTTCGCGACGTCCGGTTCCGTTACCCGAGCGCGGCCGAGGTGTCGCTCGCCTCGCTGGAGGACGTCGCGACGCTGGACCGTACCAACGCCGAACCGGTGCTGCGCGGGCTGTCGTTCACCGCCGAGCCGGGCCAGCTCGTCGCGCTGGTCGGGCCCTCCGGCGCAGGCAAGAGCACCACCGCGATGCTGGTGCCCCGGGTCTACGACGTCACCGACGGCCAGGTCCTGGTCGGCGGGGTGGACGTACGGGACGCGACCCTCGCCTCGCTGCGGGACACCATCGGCGTGGTCACCCAGGACTCCCACCTGTTCCACGAGACGATCGCCGAGAACCTGCGGTACGCCCGACCGGAGGCCACCGACGACGAACTCTGGGCGGCGTTGCGTGGCGCCCAGGTCGACGAGCTGGTCCGTGCCCTGCCGGACGGACTGGACACCGTCGTCGGCGAGCGCGGGTACCGCTTCTCCGGCGGCGAGAAGCAGCGCATCGCGATCGCCAGGCTGCTGCTCAAGGCACCGTCGATCGTCATCCTCGACGAGGCCACCGCCCACCTGGACTCCGAATCCGAGGCGGCCGTGCAGCGGGCGCTGTCCGTGGCGTTGACCGGCCGGACGGCGTTGGTGATCGCCCACCGGCTCTCCACGGTCCGCGACGCGGACCAGATCCTGGTGCTCGACGAGGGCCGGATCGTGGAGCGGGGCCGGCACACCGAGCTGATCGGTGCCGGCGGGCTCTACGCCGAGCTCTACCGCACCCAGTTCGCCGTCGCCGATTCACCGACGCCGTACACCGACGACACCGGCCCGGATCCGGTCTCGCTCGCCGGGGCGCGGCGCTTCCCGATCGATGCCGAACCGGGCGGCTGACTAGGCTGTCGGGATGCAACCCGAGGCACTCGCGGCGGCCCTGCGTGACTTCGCCGACCGGATCGCGCGCTGCGACCCTGGCCCGTCGGACGGGGTTCCGCCCGAGGTGCCGGTCGAGGTGCGGGTCGGCGCAGCCGACCCCGTCCGGTTGACCGGCTCCGCCGCCGAGGCACTGGTCGCCGCCCTGCGCGCCTATCACGACCCCCGCGACCGGGGCCGCTGCGACCAGTGCGGTGGACGCCGGCTCGACGAGGCGCTGCAGTGCCTCGACTGTGGTCAGCCCGGTGGGTTGTTCGGTCAGCTGGTCCGGGAACGCCTGCAGCGACACCACGGGTGAGCCGCCGGTCGTGGCTCACCCGCCGGTGACCGCGCGCCGCAGCTCGCCGAACGCGGCCGCCAGGTCGTCCAGTTGATAGTGGGCGTTGAGTCCGCTCGGATTCGGCAGCACCCACAGCTGGGCGCCGGCCACCGTCTCGGCCTGCCGGCCGATCACCGCCCGGGTGCGGCCGAACCCGGCGCGGTACGCGGTCACCCCGACCACCGCGATCCACCGGGGCCGCAGCTGCTCGACCAGCCGGGCCAGCCGCTGCGCGCCGGCGACGAACTCGTCGGGGCGCAGCTCGTCGGCGCGGGCGGTGGCCCGGGGCACCACGTTGGTCAGCCCGAGGCCGAGGGCGGGCAGGAGCCGGTCCTCGGTCGGGTGCAGTTGCCGGCCGGTGAACCCGGACCGGTGCAGCGCCGGCCAGAACCGGTTACCGGGCCGGGCGAAGTGGTGCCCGACCGCTGCCGAGTACAGGCTGGGGTTGATGCCGCTGAACAGCACGTCGAGATCCGGGCCGACGACGTCGGGCAGCAGCCGTCCGGCACCGCCGGCCGCGATCCGCGCGATCACGGGTACGGCAGCGCGCCACCGTCGACCGGGATGGTCAGCCCGGTCAGGTAGCTGGCCGCCGGGGACAGCACGAACGCGGCGACCCGGCCGAACTCCGCCGGGTCGCCGAGCCGGCCGAGGGGGATCGCGGCCTGCGCGTCGGCGCGGGCCTGCTGCGGATCCGGGGCGGCGGCGAAGAGCTCCGCGTTGCGGTCGGTCATGATCCGGCCGGGCAGCAGACTGACCACCCGTACGCCGCGTCGGGCGTACCGGTCGGCGAGTTCCTTGCCGACGGCGGCGAGCCCGGGGCGCAGCCCGTTGGAGACGCCCAGCCCCGGCACCGGCATCCGGACCGAGGTCGACAGCACCAGCGCCACCGCGCCGCCGGCCGGCAGCGCGTCGGCGACGGTCCGCACCATCCGTACGGTGCCGAGGAAGACGGTCTCGAAGGCGTCCCGCCACTGCTGGTCGTCGACGGTACCGGCGTCGCCGGCCGTCGGCCCGCCGACCGAGACCAGAGCACCGTCCAGCCGCCCGAAGCGGTCGGTCGCGGCATCCACCAGCCGCTGGGCGTCCTCGGGTGCCGCCAGGTCCGACGGGACCGCGACGGCGTGCTCCGGGCCGCCGAGCCGCCGCACCGCAGCCGCCAGCCGGTCGGGGTCACGTGCCCCGAGGACCACCCGGGCACCGTCGGCGACCAGACAGGCGGCGGTGGCGAACCCGAGCCCTCGGGACGCGCCGGTCAACACGTACACCCGTTCGGTGAGGCCCAGATCCATGACGGCGATCCTGCTACACACCGTCGGCATCGCCGTCGGCGGCCCTACCGTGCGGCGCGTCGCCGACGCAGCAGCCGTACCCGACGGGCGACCTGAACCACGACGCCGTCCGGCGTGCGGCGCAGCGCCGGCCACCGCCGCAGTCGGGGCCCGGACCGGCCGTCGTAGCGCCAGCGGACCTCGGCGACGGCGAGTTCCGCCCGGGCGGTCGCCGGAAGCTGTCCGGTCTCGGCCAGCTCGCGGGCCAGGTCCCAGCCGTCGCGCCAGCCGCCGACCGGCGTCCTGGCCCGCGCCCAGCTGACGAATACGGCGGGCCACCGGTCGGCGAGCGCACGGACCAGGCCCGGCCAGTGCCGGGCCAGCTCCCCGGCCCGCTTGTGCAGCAATGCCCGGCGGGCCGCCGCGAGCCGGTGCCGGTCGAAGCCGGCCGGGTCGGCCGCGCCCGTCACGAGTGCGGCGACCAGTGCCCGCTGGGCAGCGGCCAGCTCGCCGGCGCCGACGGTCGGGGGCAGCGAGTGGCTCACGTGACCGGCTCCAGCCCGGCCGCCACCGCGATAGCGTCCAGCTCGGCATGCAGCTGGGCCGCTGGTGGATAGTGGCCGTCGCGTTCCAGCAGCACCGCCGGGGGGCGGCGGCGGGCGGACAGGTCGGCGAGCAGCCCCAGCACCTCGGCGGGGACCGCGTCGGTGTGCGTGTCGTGGTAGATCCCGTCGTGGTCGACGGCACCGCCGGCCACGTGCAGGTAGGCGATCCGCTCCAGCGGCATCCGCTCCAGTACGGCGACCGGATCCTGCCCCCGGTTGCGGGCGTTGGCGTACACGTTGGCGACGTCGAGCAGCAGCAGCGCGTCACAGCGCTCGAGGATCTCGGTGACGAAGTCCGGCTCGTCGAACTCGTCGTCGGGCCAGTCGAAGAGCGCGGCGATCGGTTCGAGGGCCAGCGGCACCGGCAGGTCCGCGCGGGCGCGGGCCACGTTCGCCACCACCGCGTCGAGGGCGGCCCGGGTCCGTGGCAACGGCAGCAGATGACCGGCCTCGACGCCGCCGGCCCGGACGAACGCGATGTGCTCGCTGACCAGCGGGGCGTCCAGCAGCTGCGCGACCCGGGCCAGCCGGGTGACCCGGGCCGCCTCGACCGGCTCGGCGCCACCGAGGGAGAGCCGTACACCGTGCGCGACGACCGCCACGCCACGTGCGCGCAGCGCGGCCAGCTGCGGGTCGAGCGGCCGGTCCGGGTCGACCGACTCGGCGATCACCTCGGTGAACCGCAGCCCGGGCAGCGCCGCCACGACGCCAGCGATCTCGGTATGCCAGCCGATGCCGACGCCGTACGGACCGGTCATCCGCCGCACCCGCCGCAGCCGCCACCGTCGCCCCCACCACCGTCGCCACTGCCGCCGCCGTCGCCCCCACCGGAGTTGGTGGCGTTGCGCTCGATCTCGGCGGTCTGGGCGAAGTCCGGATCCATCGCCCACAGCGCTACCGCCCCGAACAGTGCGACCCCCATCGCGGCATCGGCCGCGCCGTAGGTGGCGTACGAAGGCCGGTTGCTGGGCGCGAGGTGCCGGTGCCGGCGGGCCAACTCCGCCAGGGCCCGCCGGCCGGCGGCGGTGACCGTGGGGACCTTGACGGTCAGGAAGAGTCCGATCGGGACGGTGAGGGCCAACAGCAGCATCAGGTAGCCGATCGGGCGGCCGGTCGACATTCCGGCGATCAGCCGCAGCACGCCGACGCCCGTCAGCGCCAGCATTGCGGCACCCAACCAACGGGCGGTGGTGCGGCGGGCCGGTGGGACCAGCAGATCCCGATCGGTCAGCCGGTCGTGCAGCCGGTCCAGGCTCTGCCGTACCCAGATGTTGTCCGGCAGGTCGCGGACCCGGCGCTGCTCGCGGGCGCAGCGGTGGACGGTCGCGGTGAGATCGTCGGCGCCGGCCGGGAGCGGCCCGGGGGCGCTCAGCCGACCGCCGGCAGCGACGTCGATCGCTCCGGCGGTCCGCAGGGCACCGAGCGCGGCCTGGACGGCCCGCGCGACGCCGCCGGCGAGGTAGGCGACCTCGGTGCCGGTGAGCTCGTCCGGCCGGGTCTGCTCCCGGCCGGCCAGCGCGAGCAGCCGGTAGGCCACGTTGACCACCAGCAGAATCGCTGCCGCGAATCCGAACAGGGCCAGGAAGGTGGGGCCGGGGATGCCCCAGGTGTCGCCGGACGTCATCACGCCTCCGAGGTTTGCGAGCGGTCCGTGTCCACGCGGCACCTCCGGGGTCTTGTCGGGCCGCGTGAATTCAGTGTGGGGCAGCCGCGCCAGTCACCGGAGCGCCTCAGCGCCGGGGCCGGCGGACCGCCTCTTCGACCAGGTCCAGCACGGCACCCAGGTCGCCGGCGGGTCGGCCCATCGCCAGTTGCAGCACCAGCCCGTCGTAGGCCAGCTCCAGGAACCGGGCCAGCACGTCGATCGGTACGTCGTCGCGCAGCACTCCGGCGTCGCGTTGCCGCCGCAGCCGGTCCCGGGTGGCCTCGGCGATCGCCGCCGACCGGGCCGTCCACCGGCGGGCGAAGTCGGGGTCGGTACGCAACCGTCGGGACACCTCCAGCTGGCTGCCCAGCCAGCCGGCGGTGTCCGGCGCGGTGGAGCGGTGCAGCAGATCCCGCATGACCTGGACGAGGCCGTTGCGGGCCACCGTCTCGACCATGGCGGCGGCGTCGTCCTCGGCGACGGCGAGGAACAGCGAGTCCTTGTCCCGGAAGTGGTGGAAGATGGCTCCCCGGGACAGGCCGGTCGCTTCCTCCAGCCGCCGCACGGTCGCGCCTTCGTACCCGTGTCGGGCGAAGCAGACCCGCGCCGCTGCGAGGATCTCCTGGCGGCGGGCGTCGAGTTGGACCTGGCTCACCCGGGGCATGATGTGATCGTGTCAGGTGGGCCGACCTGGTGCAATCCGTACGTACGGCTTGTTAAGTCTGCGGTTTAACACAGCAGGACTGTTCCGCGATACACGCTGTCGCGTAAGGTGCGCCCGTGCCACTCCTGCTCCTGGATCTGGACAACACCCTGCTCGACCGGGCAGGGGCGTTCCGCGTGTGGGGTCAGGAGTTCCTGAACTCGATCAGCGCCCCGTACGACGACATCGACTGGCTGATCTCCGTCGACGCCGACGGGTTGACCGACCGCTGGGACCTCGCCGACGCCATCCGCGACCGTTACCAGCTGCGGATGTCGGTGGTCGACCTGGTGGAGGAACTGCACGACGGGGTGGTGGCGCACAGCCGCCTCGATCCCTTGGTCGCCTGCTCGCTGCGCATCGCCAAGGACGCCGGGTGGGTCCCGGTGGTGGTCACCAACGGTGCGGTCCGCCAGCAGGAGGCGAAGATCCGCCGTACCGGGCTCGACCGTTACGTGGCGGACTGGGTGATCTCCGAGGCGGCCGGGGTCAGCAAGCCGAACCCGAGGATCTTCGCGCTGGCCGCGCAGAGCGTCCGGATGCGGCTGCGTGGAGCCTGGATGGTCGGCGACAGCCCCGAGGCTGACATCGGCGGTGCCGCAGCCACCGGGCTGCCCAGCGTCTGGCTGCACCGGGGCCGCAGCTGGCTCGACGACAGGTACGCCCCGACCCGTCAGGCGTCCGGCGTCATCCCGGCCGTCGCCGCCGTACTCGCCGGCTGAGAAGGTCGGCCGGCCGCTGCGGTCACTGCAGGTAGCTCTCCACCTCGCCGGTCGGGCGGGGCTGGACCGCGTCGGGGTCACCCCCGGACTCGCGGGCGGCCCGACGCCGCCGCAACAGGTCCCAGCACTGGTCGAGCGCCTCCTCCAGCGCGCCCAACCGGGCGTGCTCCTCGTCGGCGGACAGCTGCCCGGCGCTGTACCGGGTGCGCAGCTCGTGCTCCTCGTCGACCAGTTGGCGGATCCGGTCCAGCAGCGTCCTGTCGTCCATGCCCCGAGCTTGGCACATCACGACGGTGGGCGGTGACCGGAACCCCGGTCACCGCCCACCGTCACCGCGTCGTCGGCTCAGCTGGCGAGCATCTTGCGCAGCACGTACTGCAGGATGCCGCCGTGCCGGTAGTAGTCGGCCTCGCCCGGGGTGTCGATGCGGACCACGGCGTCGAACTCGACCCCGGTGTCGGTCCGCACCGTGACGGTACGCGGCGTGGTGCCGTCGTTGAGGGCGTCGACGCCGACGATGTCGATCGTCTCGGTCCCGGTGAGCCCGAGCGACGCCGCGTCCTGCCCGGCCGGGTACTGCAGCGGCAGCACCCCCATGCCGATCAGGTTGGAGCGGTGGATCCGCTCGTAGGACTCGGCGATGACCGCCCGCACGCCGAGCAGCATGGTGCCCTTGGCCGCCCAGTCCCGCGACGAACCGGATCCGTACTCCTTGCCGGCCAGCACCACCAGCGGTATGCCGGCCTGCGCGTACGCCACCGAGGCGTCGTAGATGCTGGTCTGCTCACCGGTCAGATGGTTCACGGTGAACCCGCCCTCCACGCCCGGCACCAACTGGTTGCGCAACCGGATGTTGGCGAAGGTGCCACGGATCATCACCTCGTGGTTGCCGCGCCGCGACCCGTAGGAGTTGAACTCGTGCCGGGGCACCCCGTGCTCGGTGAGGTACCGGCCGGCGGGGGAGTCGGGCTTGATCGCCCCGGCCGGCGAGATGTGGTCGGTGGTCACCGAGTCGCCGAGCCTGGCCAGCACCCGCGCGCCGGCGATGTCGGTCACCGGCTGCGGCGTCGGCGCCATGCCCTCGAAGTACGGGGGCTTACGGACGTAGGTGGACTCGTCGGCCCAGGTGAAGGTGTCCCCGGTCGGGGTGGGCAGCGACTGCCACCGTTCGTCACCGGCGAACACGTCGGCGTACGCGGCACCGAAGCCGGCCGCGCCGATCGCGCCGGCGCGGACCTGCTCGATCTCGGCGTTGCTGGGCCAGATGTCGCGCAGGAACACCGGCTGGCCGTCGGACCCGGTGCCCAGCGGCTCGTTGGCCAGGTCGATGTCCATCGTGCCGGCCAGGGCGTACGCCACGACCAGCGGCGGCGAGGCCAGGTAGTTCATCTTGACGTCCGGGTTGATCCGGCCCTCGAAGTTGCGGTTGCCGGAGAGCACCGACACCACCGTCAGGTCGTGCTCGTTGACGGCGGCGGAGATCTCCTCGGGCAGCGGGCCGGAGTTGCCGATGCAGGTGGTGCAGCCGTAGCCGACCAGGTGGAAGCCGAGCTTCTCCAGGTACGGGGTGAGCCCGGCCCGCTCGTAGTAGTCCATGACGACCTTGGAGCCCGGCGCCAGGGTGGTCTTCACCCACGGCTTGCGGGTCAGGCCGCGGTCGACGGCGTTGCGGGCCAGCAGCGCGGCGCCGAGCATCACCTGCGGGTTGGAGGTGTTGGTGCAGGAGGTGATCGCGGCGATCACGACCGCGCCGTGGTCGAGCTCGAACGAGGTGCCGTCGGCACCGGTGACCGTGACGGGCCTGCTGGCCCGTCCGCCGGCACCCAGCGAGGCGCTGATCAGCTCGTGCGGCTTGTCGGCCGGGTCGTCGGCACCGTCGGCGGCCGGCGGGTCACTGGCCGGGAACGACTCGACGCTGGCCTCGTCGGCGGGTCCGGCCACGGCCGGCGTCGGGTCGGTGGAGACGTAGTCGGTCAGCGCGGACCGGAACATCGTCTTGGCGCTGCCCAGCGGCACCCGGTCCTGCGGGCGCTTCGGCCCGGCCAGGGACGGCTCGATCGTCGACAGGTCGAGCTCGAGACGCTCCGAGTAGTGCGGCTCGGCGGCCGGGTCGTGCCACAGGCCCTGCTCCTTGGCGTACGCCTCGACCAGGGCGACCTGGGCGTCGTCACGCCCGGTGAGTCGCAGGTAGCTGATGGTCTCGGCGTCGATCGGGAAGATCGCGACGGTGGAGCCGTACTCGGGGGACATGTTGCCGATGGTGGCCCGGTTGGCCAGCGGGACGGCGCTCACACCGGGGCCGTAGAACTCGACGAACTTGCCGACCACGCCGTGCTGGCGCAGCATCTCGGTGATGGTGAGCACCAGGTCGGTGGCGGTGGTGCCGGCGGGTGCCTCGCCGGAGAGCTTGAAACCGACGACCCGGGGGATCAGCATGCTGACCGGCTGGCCGAGCATGGCGGCCTCCGCCTCGATGCCGCCGACGCCCCAGCCGAGCACCCCGAGGCCGTTGACCATCGTGGTGTGCGAGTCGGTGCCGACGACGGTGTCCGGGTAGGCCTGCCCGTTGCGCTCCATGATCGTACGGGCCAGGTACTCGATGTTGACCTGGTGCACGATGCCGGTACCGGGCGGTACGACCTTGAACTCGTTGAACGCGGTCTGGCCCCAGCGCAGGAACTGGTAACGCTCCTTGTTGCGGCCGTACTCCAGCTCGACGTTGCGGGCGAACGCGTCCTCGCGGCCGAACAGGTCGGCGATGACCGAGTGGTCGATGACCAGCTCGGCCGGGGCGAGCGGGTTGACCTTGGTCGGGTCGCCGCCGAGGTCGCGGACGGCCTCCCGCATGGTGGCGAGGTCGACCACGCAGGGGACGCCGGTGAAGTCCTGCATCAGGACCCGGGCCGGGGTGAACTGGATCTCCACGCTCGGTTCGGCATCCGGGTCCCAGGACCCGAGTGCCCGGATCTGCTCGGCGGTGACGTTGGCCCCGTCCTCGGTGCGGAGCAGGTTCTCCAACAGGATCTTCAGGCTGTACGGCAGGTGTTCGTGACCCGCCACGGTGTTGATCTTGAAAATCTCGTAGCTCGCGTCGGCGACGCGCAGCTGGCTCTTCGCACCGAAGGTGTCGAGGCTCGCCACGTCGGACTCCTTACCGCTGGTCCCTGGTCGTCCTGGCAGTCTTTCGTACGGATTACCGCATCGTTCGGGTGAGGTAACACTTACCCCGACTGCGGATCGCATTAAAACCGTACGTCCGTCTTGCTAGCGGCGCAACCCCGGTGCCCGACCGGCCGCCGGTGGGGTTTGCCGCGCGAGGTTTCTGGGCAGATGAGGCCGGGTGGACACCTCGACCGATCTGGACGCGCTGACCGACTTCTTCGACCGGTACGGGGCGGCCGTGACCGCTGGCGACATTCCCGAGTTGGCCGCCTGCTTCGCGTCGCCGGCGATGGTGGTCGCCGACACCTACAGCTTTTCCTTCTCGTCCCCGGCCGCGGTGGCGTTGTCGTTCATCGGCGCGGCCGCCGACTACCAGGTGCGCCGGATCGTTGCCGCGCATGCCCGCTTCCGTGACGTTCGGCAGGTCAGCGCCGCCCTGATCGCCGTCGAGGCCGAGTGGGAGTACCTCGACGCCGAGGGTAGGTCGGTGCCGGGGCGGCGATTCCACTACCTGTTGCGGGTCGGTCGCGATGGGGTGTGTATCTGTACTGTTACCCCACTCGACTAACTAATGAGTAACTAGCCCTTTTGCGTGCCGGGTCAGGATCGCTACTCTTCCGCGGGACGCTGTCGCGCTAAGGGGGTCAACGTGGACGGCAGGCACGCCTCTCGAGTCGCGTGGACGCCGTCGAACGTGATCGCAATGGCACCGTGGGTAGTTGTCCTGAGTGGACTGGCCGTCATGATGGTCATTTTCCTGGTGGCTGCCGGATGTGTACCGATGCAGACGCGGGCGATCGGGGAGGCTCCGCCGCCGGTGGACGACCGGCCGGCTCCCGAACCTGAACCCAGGGTGCCCGTCTCGCCGCCCGCCGTGAACACCGGTGGCCAGTTGGTCGCCGTCGCGCCGCCGCCGTCCGGCGAGGCGATCCTCGCCCCCGCGCCCCCCTCTCCGACGCCTCCTGTGCCGCCCACACCGGACATGATGCCGTCGCCCACCGGTCCGGCGATGGCCACCGTGCTGCCACCCGGCGTCACGACCGCGCCGGCGCGGACCACCCCGCCGGCGCCGCCGGCCAATCCCGAGGTGATCGGCCAGTACCGGGTGCTGCAGCAGTTCGGCGACGCCTTCATCGCCGAGGTGCTGGTGGTGAACACCTCGCGGCGGGATCGTGACTGGACGGTCACGCTGCGGTTCCCGGGCAACGTCGGCCGGCTCTACGCCGCCTGGGTAGAGGGCGCGCCGCAGGCGACGCTGCGCCAGTCCGGCCGTGACTACATCTTCACCAGCGGTGTTCCGGTCGCCGGGAACTCCTCGGTGCCGCTGCGGTTCCACTTCGAGCGTCGCGGCCACGGATCAGAGCCGCAGCGGTGCGCCGTCAACGGCGCGGCCTGCCGACTGCGCTGACCCCACCAACGGCCTGCCGCACTCCACCCACCGCACCGGTGTGATGCTCTGCCATCGCTTTGCAAGATATTGCAGAATCTTGCAGCAAGGGCTAGCGTGCGCTCATCGCCAACGGAAGGCTGTCGATGGAAGCCGCACCCTGTCGTCCACGCGCGTCCCGCCTGACGCCGTACGCCCTCGCCGCCGCCCTCGCTGGAACCCTGCTCGGCGTACCGTCGCCGGCCACCGCCACCGCCACCGCCACCGCCGGCCAGGCCGCCCCGCCGGCGGTCGACGCGCCACAATGGAGCACCGAACCGTCGTCGGCGGCCCTCGCCACAGCCACCGGCGACCGGGACCGTGCCGAACAGTTCTACTTCCTGCTGCCCGACCGGTTCGCCAACGGCGACCGGCGCAACGACCGCGGCGGCCTGCGCGGCGACCGGCTCGTCACCGGTCACGACCCCACCGACAAGGGCTTCTACCAGGGCGGTGACCTGCAGGGCGTGATCGACAACCTGGACTACATCCAGGGCCTGGGCACCACCGCGATCTGGCTGGCCCCGGTCTTCGCCAACCGGCCGGTGCAGGGCAGCGGCGACGACGTCTCGGCCGGCTACCACGGCTACTGGATCACCGACTTCACCCGGGTCGACCCGCACTTCGGCAGCACCGCCGACCTCAAGCGCCTGGTCGAACTCGCCCATGGCCGCGGCATCAAGATCTACCTGGACGTCATCGTCAACCACACCGCCGACGTCATCTCCTACGCCGAGGACAGCTACACCTACGTCGACAAGGCCACCGAGCCGTACCGCGACGCACAGGGGCGCCCGTTCGAGGACCGCCACTACGCCGACGGCGGCCGCACGTTCCCCACCGTCGATGCCGGCTCGTTCCCGTACACCCCGGTGGTCGACCCCGCCGACGCGCGGGTCAAGGTCCCCGCCTGGCTCAACGACCCGACGATGTACCACAACCGGGGTGACAGCACCTTCGCCGGCGAGAACAGCGAGTACGGCGACTTCTTCGGCCTCGACGACCTGTGGACCGAACGCCCCGAGGTCGTCCGGGGCATGACGAAGATCTTCGCCGACTGGATTCGCGACACCGGGGTCGACGGCTACCGACTCGACACCGTCAAGCACGTCAACCTCGACTTCTGGCCGCAGTTCAGCCGGGGCATCGACGACGCCGCCGCCCGCGCCGGCAAACCCGACTTCTTCATGTTCGGCGAGGTCTACTCCGCCGACGCCGACGTCACCTCGACCTACGTCCGTCGGGGTGGCCTGCCGGCGACCCTCGACTTCGGTTTCCAGGAGGCGGCCCGTGCGTACGTCGCCGACGGCGGCTCCGCGACCGCCCTGGCCGACCTGTACGCCGACGACCCGCTGTACGCCGCCCGCGACACCGACGCCGGCCGGCTGCCCACCTTCCTCGGCAACCACGACATGGGGCGCATCGGCACCTTCATCGCCGACGGCGGCACCGACCCGGCCAGCCACCTGCGTCGCGACCTGCTCGCCCACGAGCTGATGTTCCTCACCCGGGGGCAACCGGTGATCTACTCCGGCGACGAGCAGGGCTTCACCGGCGCCGGCGGCGACAAGGACTCCCGGCAGACCATGTTCGCCTCCCAGGTCGCCGACTACCTCGACGACGACCTGCTCGGCACCGACCGTACCCACGCCGACGACCAGTTCGACCGCCGCCACCCGCTGTACCGGGGCGTCGCCGCACTCGGCAAGCTCCGCGCCGCCCACCCGGCGCTGCGCGACGGCATCCAGGTCACCCGGTACGCCGCCGACGGCCCCGGCGTGTTCGCCTTCTCCCGCATCGACCCGGCCGACCGCGTCGAGTACGTCGTCACCGTCAACAACGCCACCACCGCCCAGCAGGTCACCGTCGACACCTGGTCACCCGGCACCACCTTCACCAGCGTCCACGGTCGACACCGGCCGGTACGCAGCGACGCCGACGGGCGGATCACGGTCACCGTACCGGCGCTGTCCGCGATCGTGCACCGCGCCGGCGCCCCGATCCCGGCGCCGGGCGGCGCCCCGACGATCTCGATCAGCGCGCCCGCCGACGGCACCGCCGTCGCCACCCGGGCCGCCGTCACCGCCGAGGTGACCGGCGACCCGCTCGCCGATGTGACCGGCGACCCGCTCGCCGATGTGACCGGCGACCCGCTCGCCGATGTGACCGGCGACCCGCTCGCCGAGGTCACCGTCGCCGCCCGGGTCGGCACCGGCCCGTGGACCCTGCTCGGCCGGGCGCGTAACGCCCCGTACCAGGTGCACCACGACCTCGCCGGGTTGGCAGCCGGCACTCGGATCGAGTACAAGGCGGTGGTGCGCGACAACAGACACCGGACCGCCACCGCCAGGACCACCGCGCTGGTCGGCACCCCGCCGCAGGCCGACGCCCGGGACTGGCTGGTCGTGCACTACCAGCGCACCGATGGCGACTACGCCGACTGGGGCCTGTACACCTGGGGCGACGTCGACCCGGACTGGCAGACCACCTGGCCGGCCGGCCACCCGTTCGTCGGGCAGGACAGCTACGGCCGGTTCGCCTGGGTGAAACTCGCCCCCGGCGCGAAGTCGGTCGGTTTCCTGGTCGTCGACGCCGACGGCACGAAGGACGTCGACGTCGACCGGACCGTCGACGTGGGCGCCACCGGCGAGGTGTGGGTCAAACAGGGCGACCCCGCGCTCTACCCGACCCGCCGCGACGCCACCGGCGACGCCGACCCGCCGGTCGACGACGGCGTCGCGGTGCTGCACTACCGCCGCGCCGACGGCGACTACACCGGCTGGGGGCTGCACGTCTGGGACGGCGCGGCCACCCCCACCGAGTGGGCCGATCCGCTGCCGCCGGCGTCGCGGGACGACTTCGGCATCACCTTCCGGGTGCCGCTGGCCGACGACGCGACCGGGCTCAGCTACATCATCCACCGGGGCGACGACAAGGACCTCCCCACCGACCAGCGGCTCGACTTCGCCGCCGCCGGTCGGGAAGTCTGGCTGCTCGCCGGCGACCCCCAGCGGCTACTGCCACCGGTCGCCACCACCGGACGTGACCTGGACCTGACGACACAGCGGGCGCACTGGATCGACCGGTCCACCATCGCCTGGGCCACCGGGCCGACCGACGGCAAACGCTACGACCTGGTCTGGGCCCCGGACGGCGGGCTGGCCGTCGACGGCGACGAGCTCACCGGCGACCACCGGTCGATCCCGCTGACCGTGCGACCCAACGGGCTCACCGAGGCGCAGCGGGCCAGGTTCCCGCACCTGTGGGCGTACCGCAGCTTCGGCATCGACGCGCGGCACCATGGCGCGGTCGCCACCGCGCTGCGCGGCCAGGTCGCGGTCACCGAACGCGACCACGAGGGCAACCTGTTGGCGGTCACCGGCGTACAACTGCCCGGCGTGCTCGACGACCGGTACGCCGCCGCCACGAAGACCCCACTCGGGGTCACCTTCGCTGGCCGGCGGCCGACCCTGTCGGTGTGGGCACCGACCGCCCGTACCGTCGCGCTGCAGCTGTACGACACCCCGACCGCCGCGCCCCGGACCGTGGCGATGCGCCGCGACGACCGCACCGGGGTCTGGTCGGTACGCGGCGAACTGTCCTGGTACGGCCGCTACTACCGCTACCAGGTCGACGCCTGGCAGCCGGCCGCCGGACGGATGGTCACCGCCTCGGTCACCGACCCGTACGCGGTGGCGCTGGCCGCCGACTCCACCCACGGGCTGATCGTCGACCTGGCCGACCCGGCGCTGGCACCGGCCGGCTGGGCGCGGCTGCGCAAACCGGCGGCGGTGCCGGCCACCCGTACCCAGATCCAGGAGGTGTCGGTCCGCGACTTCTCCATCGCCGACGACAGTGTTCCCGCCGAGCGGCGCGGCACGTACCTGGGGTTCACCGATCCGCGTACCGCCGGGATGCGGCACCTGACGTCGCTGGCCGACGCCGGCGTCACCCACCTGCACCTGCTGCCGACGTTCGACTTCGCCACCATCCCCGAACGTCGGGCCGACCAGGCCGTGCCGGACTGCGACCTGGCCGCCCTGCCACCCGACTCGCCCCGCCAGCAGGAGTGCGTCGCCGCGGTCGCCGACCGCGACGGCTACAACTGGGGTTACGACCCGCTGCACTACACCGTGCCCGAAGGCGGCTACGCCACCGACCCGGACGGTGCCGCCCGTAGCGTCGAGTTCCGGCAGATGGTCGCCGGGCTCAACGCCGCCGGGCTGCGGGTGGTGCTGGACGTGGTCTACAACCACACGTCGGCGGCCGGGGTGGACCGGCACTCGGTGCTCGACCAGATCGTGCCCGGCTACTACCACCGGCTGCTCGACGACGGCAGCGTCGCCACCTCCACCTGTTGCGCCAACACCGCGCCGGAACACGCCATGATGGACCGGCTGGTCGTCGACTCGGTGGTCACCTGGGCCAAGGCGTACAAAGTGGATGGCTTTCGGTTCGATCTGATGGGCCACCACCCCAAGGCCAACATCCTGGCGGTACGGGCGGCGCTGGACAAGCTGACACTGGCCCGCGACGGCGTCGACGGTCGCAACATCCTGCTCTACGGCGAAGGCTGGGACTTCGGCGAGGTCGCTGGCGACGCCCGGTTCGTTCAGGCCACCCAGCTCAACATGGCCGGCACCGGGATCGGCACCTTCACCGACCGGCTGCGCGACGCGGTCCGTGGCGGCGGGCCGTTCGACGCCAACCCCCGGGTGCAGGGCTTCGCCAGCGGACTGTTCACCGACCCGAACGGGGATCCGGTCAACGGCAGCCGCGCCGAGCAGGAGGCCCGGCTGCGCCAGCAGCAGGACGTCATCAAGGTCGGCCTGACCGGCAACCTGGCGGGTTACCGGTTCACCGGCGCGTCGGGGGACCAGGTGACCGGCGCGGACGTCGACTACAACGGCGCGCCGGCCGGGTACACGGCAGCGCCGGGGGAGGCGGTGACCTACGTCGACGCCCACGACAACGAGATCCTCTACGACGCGCTGGCGTTCAAGCTGCCAGCCGGCACCCCGGCCGCCGACCGCTCCCGCGCCCAGGTGCTCGCCCTTGCCACGGCCGTTCTCGCCCAGGGCGCCGGGTTCGTCACCGCCGGCAGTGAACGGTTGCGGTCCAAGTCGCTGGACCGCAACTCGTACAACTCGGGGGACTGGTTCAACCAGATCCGTTGGGACTGCGCCGACGGCAACGGCTTCGGCATCGGGCTGCCGCCAGCGGCCGACAACGCCGACAAGTGGCCGTACGCCGGCCCGCTGCTGGCCGACCCGGCACTGGTTCCGGACTGTGCCGCGATCGAGATGACCGCTGCCCGGTACGCCGAACTGCTGCGGATCCGTGCCTCGTCGCCGGTGTTCGCCCTGGAAACCGCGCGTGAAGTGCAGCAGCGGGTCAGTTTCCCGCTGGCCGGCCCTGCCGAGACACCCGGGGTGATCCTGATGCGGTTGCGCTCTGCCGGGCTGGACCAGCGGTGGCGGTCGGTGACGGTGGTCTTCAACGCGACGCCGCAGACCGCCCGGCAGCGATTGCCCGAGCTGCGTCGGACCAACATCGAGCTGCACCCGGTGCTGCGGGACTCGGCCGACCCGGTGAGCCGTCAGGCCGCCTTCGACTCCTCGACCGGCACCTTGACCGTGCCGCCGCGAACCGTCGCGGTCTTCGTCGAGCCGCGCTGACTGACCCCGCCCCCGCCCCGCTGACCCCGCCCCGCCCATGATCGCGACGATCTTGCGCTTATCGCGAAGATTTGTCGGATTCGTCCAACGATAACTGCAAGATCGCGGCGATCATGGGCGGCTGGGCGGGGTCGGGGCGGGGCGGGAGGTCAGGGGAGGCGGGGGCCGGCGTCGCGCTGGGCCAGCAACCAGGCTTCCACCTCGTCGGCCTGCCGCGGCAGCCCGGCGGACAGGTTCACCGCACCGGCGGCGGTGACCAACACGTCGTCCTCGATCCGGATCCCCATGCCGCGCAGCTCCTCGGGCACCAGATCGTCCTCCGGCTGGAAGTACAGGCCCGGCTCGACGGTCAACACGTACCCCTCGCCGAGCTCGCCGTCACGGTAGCGCTCCTTGCGGGCCCGGGAACAGTCGTGTACGTCGATCCCCAACATGTGCCCGAAGCCGTGCAGCGTCCACCGACGGTAGACGGTCGACTCCTTGTCCATCGCCTCGTCCACGCTCACCGGCAGCACGCCCAGCTCCGCCAGACCCTCGGCGAGCACCCGCATGCAGGTCTGGTGCACATCGCTGAACTTCACCCCCGGCTTGATGAAGTCCATCCCGGCCTGCTGGGAGGCGTACACGATGTCGTATACCTGCCGCTGCAGCGCGGTGAACCGCCCCGACACCGGCACCGTCCGGGTCACGTCGGCGGTGTAGAGGTGCTCGCCCTCGACGCCCATGTCCATCAGCAGCAGTTCACCCGGCCGGGTGACGCCGTCGTTGCGGACCCAGTGCAGGATCGTCGCGTGCGCGCCGGCGCCGACGATCGAGCCGTACCCGACGTCGTTGCCGTCGTGCCGGGCCCGCAGCGCGAAGATTCCCTCCAGCAGCCGTTCGGCGACCGGCCGGTCGGCCGGCAGCACCCTGGCCACGTCCTCGAAGCCGCGTACGGTGGCGTCGATCGCCGCCTGCAGTTGGGCGATCTCCCATTCGTCCTTGACCAGCTTCAACTCCGAGATCACCGTCGCCAGCTCGCGGTCGCGGGCCCCGGCGTCGTCACTGCTGTCGTACGGCAACACCGCCGCGTCCACCCGCGCGTCGAAGCCGCGCAGCACCCGGGTACGGCCCGGGGCGCAGCCGGCCAGCGCCGCCGGCAGCTCACTCAGCGGAGCCGTCGTCAGCCCCAGTTCGGTCGACTTCTCCGCCAGGGTGCGGCGCCGACCCACCCACAGTTCACCGTCGCGGCTGCGGAAGAACTCGTCGGTCTCCCGCGACGAACGCTGCCGGGTGTAGAGCACCGCGTCGTGACCGCCCCCGGTCGGGTGCAGCACCAGCACACTGTCCGGATCGTGGTCGCCGGTCAGGTACACGAAGTCGCTGCCCGGGCGGAACGGGTAGTCGGTGTCGTTGGCCCGGACCTTCTCCACCCCGGTCGGCACGACCACGGTCTCACCGGTGAACGCCGCCGACAGCGCCGCGCGGCGACGGGCATGGTGGGTGATCTCGGCGCGGGGCGTCAGCGACAACGCGTCGTCGCGCCAGCCGGTCCGCATGAACTGCAGCAGCTTCTCGGGAAAGTCCGGGTCGTGCGATTCGGTACGGGGCTGTTCGGCGATCACCTCGGCGGCCATCTCGGTCGGCGTACCCTCGACCGGGCCCATCACCGCGTCGGCGGCCGGGGTCGCCGCCGGGTCCTCGGCCGGGGTCGCCGTCGGGTCGGCGGTCTGGTCCTGTGTCATCTGACTCCTCCCACGGTTGGGCGTACTCGACGGTACCGCGTGAGCGTCGCGTGGAAAGATGTCTGCCATGTGCGGACTCCTGGCCTTTTTCAGCGCCCGCGGTGACGCCGGCGCGCACCGCGACGCGATCGCCCACGCGTTGGAATGCCTGCACCACCGTGGCCCGGACGAGACCGGGGTCGAAGTGATCGGCGACCCGACCGGCCAGTGGGCGGACGCGGTCTTCGCACACAAGCGGCTGGCCATCATCGACGTCGCGTCCAGCCAGGAGCCGCTGGCCTACGCCGACGGCCGCTACCTGCTGACCTTCAACGGTGAGATCTACAACTACATCGAGCTGCGCGAGCAGCTGATCCGCGAGTTCGGCGCCCAGTTCGCCACTGCCGGCGACGGTGAGGTGATCGTCGCCGGCTACCACTACTGGGGCGAGAAGGTGCTGCACAAGCTGCGCGGCATGTTCGCCTTCGTCATCTGGGACCGTCAGCAGCGTCGTGCCTTCGGCGCCCGGGACTACTTCGGCATCAAGCCGCTGCACTACCTGCAGACCCCGGACGGCATCTACCTGGCTTCGGAGAAGAAGGCGCTGCTGCCGTTCTCACCCGCCGCCAACGCTGGCGACGCCGGCGTCGACACCGCGAACCTGTCGCACTACCTGACCCTGCAGTACGTGCCGGAGCCGCGCACCCTGCATCAGGGGATCAGCCGGATCGGCTCGGGGGAGTGCCTGACCTGGTCGGCGCCGGCGCTGGACCCGTCGGGGGCGTTGCCGGGCCCGGCCGGTGGGGTGCAGATCCGCCGCTGGTACCAGCCGATCTTCCGCCCGGCGCCGGCGCCGGACCCGCAGCGGCTCTACGACGAGATCCGCGAAACCCTGCGGGAGAGCGTCCGGATGCACATGCGGGCCGACGTACCGGTCGGGGCGTTCCTGTCCAGCGGCATCGACTCGACCGCGGTGGTGGCGTTGTCGCGGGAGTTCAACCCGAACATCCTGACCTTCACCGTCGGCTACGACGTGCCGGGCTACTCGGAGATCGATGTGGCCCAGGATTCGGCGCAGCACCTCGGCGTGACCATCATGCCGACGAAGATCGGGCCGCAGGACATGATCGAGGCGTTGCCGCGCATCGTCTGGCACCTGGACGACCCGGTGGCCGACCCGGCGCTGGTGCCGCTGTACTTCGTCGCGAAGAAGGCCGCTGAGCACGTCACGGTGGTGCTGTCCGGGGAGGGCGCGGACGAGTTCTTCGGTGGCTACACCATCTACCGGGAGCCGTTGTCGCTGGGCGCGGTGCACGGCCTGCCGGATCCGATGCAGAAGGGCCTGCGGGCGGTCTCCAAGGTGATCCCGCAGGGGGTCAAGGGCAAGAGCTTCCTGGAACGTGGCACCACGCCGATCGAGGAGCGCTACTACGGCAACGCCCGGATGTTCACCGAGGAGGAGAAGCAGCACCTGCTGCGCCGCTACGACCCGTCGGTGCGCTACACCGACGTGACCGCGCCGATCTACGCCGAATGCGCCGAGCTCGACGACGTCACCAAGATGCAGTACGTCGACCTGTACACCTGGCTGCGTGGCGACATCCTGGTCAAGGCGGACCGGATCTCGATGGCGCACTCGCTGGAGGTGCGGGTGCCGTTCCTGGACAAGGAGGTCTTCGACGTCGCGGCGAAGATCCCGGTGGAGCTGCGGCTGCCACCGCGCTCGGACGCCACCAAGTACGCGATGCGTCAGGCGTTGGCAACCGTGGTGCCCCCGGCCATCGTCAACCGCCGCAAGCTCGGCTTCCCGACCCCGACCCGGGTCTGGCTGCGCGGCGAGATGTACGAGTGGGTCCGGCACATCTTCGCCACCTCCGGAGCCGGCGACCTGCTCGACCTGTCCTACGCGATGCGGCTGCTCGACGAGCACAAGCGGGAGGAGGCGGACCATTCCCGCAAGGTCTGGACCGTACTGATCTTCTGCATCTGGCATGCGATCTTCGTGGAGCGGTCGCTGGACCCGGGCATCCAGCGCAACCAGTCCGCCCTGCTGACCAAGCCGGTGGTCGGCTCGATGGTCGCCTGACCGACAGCGGCGCCGACCACGGCCGCTGGTGACACGCCGGGGCCCGGCTGCTGGAGGGCAGCCGGGCCCCGGTTCTTGCGGTGTCGGATCAGGACGCCGAACAGGTCACTGCCGGGGTGCCGGACGTGCCGCTGGCGGTGAAGCCGAACGTGGTGGAGGCGTTCGGGGCGAGCGTGCCGTTCCATGCCGCGTTGCGGACGGTGATGTTCGACCCGCTGACGGAGTGGGTGCCGCTCCAGACGCTGTTGATGGCGACCCCGCTGCCGAGGTTCCAGCTGGCGCTCCAGCCACCGATGCTGGAGGTGCCGGTGTTGCGGACGGTCACCTCACCCTGGAAGCCGCCGCCCCACGAGCTCACGGTCCGGTAGGTCGCCGAGCAGCCGCCGGACGGAGCCGGGGTGGTCGGGTTCGGGCCGGGGGTGGTCGGGTTCGGGCCGGGAGTGGTGGGGTTCGGGCCGGGGGTGGTGGGGTTCGGGCCCGGCGTGGCCGGGTTGCCCCGGATGCCGGTCACCTGGCCGTTGCCACCGTCGAAGACCACGTCCGAGCAGCCGTAGAAGTTCTCCTGGCTGTCCGAGCGCACCCAGTGCGAGTAGATGATGTGCTGGCCGCTCTTGTTGCTCGGCAGCCGGCCGCTGAAGTAGTAGTGGCCGTCGTTGGTGCCGACCGCGCCGCGCTGCGGCGGGTTGGTGACGGTCAGGAACGGGGTCTCCTCCAGGTCACTCCAGGCCAGCGCCCGGTTCGGGCTCCAGCTGTCCTTGGTGATGTAGAAGTAGAACGTGCCCGGGTGGTGCGCCCAGTTGCTGTACTTGAACTCCATGGTGGCGCCGGCGGTCAGGTGGGTCAGCGGCCAGTCGTTGCGGGCCAGGTTGTACCCCGAGAAGCCGGAGTTGCCACCGCTGCACAGCTGCCCGTCCGGGATGAACCCGGCCTTGCGGCCGGCCGCGTCCGAGCGCAGCACGCTGAACCAGTTGTACAGCGAGTTCGCGCCACTCTGGTTGACCGCGGCGGAACAGGCCTGGTTGGTGGGGCGGATCTGACCGGTCTGGTCGAGGCCGTCCACCCAGCACAGGTAGGTCCGGCTGCCCGGCGTCATGGCGGCACCGTGCGCGGATGCCGCGTTGGGGGTCACCACGGTCAGTAGACCGGCGGCGAGCGCGGATGCGGCGGCGACTACCGCCACTCTGCGAAGAGCTTTCACCGAGAACTCCTTTGTAAAACCAGTCCGCGAGGTGAAGGTGCACGCCTGCGGACACGGTGATGGGGTTCGACGTATGCCAAACGCCCGAACATGAGGTGCGCGGCATCAGGGTCGGCCGTGCCGGAGCACGGCAGGACTCCCATGCCGTCCGATGGACGTGTGCGCGCTCGCGTAGCTCCCGGCGAGTCCCGAACAACGGCGCGTCAGCCCCCACGCCGCTTCGGGTAATCGATATCCCATCACACATCGACGAGAAGCGCAATAGTTGCCCCTCGATGTCCGCCCACGCTGCAGGACACCGCCGGTGAGCTGGGACAATCCCTCACGGCAGTCGGCGACTGGAGGAGACTCATGCGGTACGCGGTGGTGCTCGGCGAGGCACTGATCGACCTGCTCGACGGCGAGTGCGACGGCGAGCCCGTCTACCGTCAGGTCATCGGTGGCGCGCCGCTGAACGTGGCGGTCGGCGTCGCCCGGCTCGGCGGGACCGTCGAGTTCGCCGGGGCGCTCGGCGACGACGCGCTCGCCGAGCGGATCCGCCGATTCCTGCGTACCGCCGGGGTCGGCGACCGTGCCCTGGACACCGTCGCCGCGCCGACCACCCTGGCGGTGGCCACCTTCACCGGCGCCGAACCGGACTTCCGCTTCTACGGCGACCCGCCGTCGTACGGTCTGCTCGACCCGGCCCATCTCGACGCGCACCTGATCGCCGACGCGACCGTGCTCTACTGCGGCTCCATCGCGCTGCTGACCGAGCCGACCCTGACCGCCGCCAGGCAGGCCTGGGCCGGCACCGGCGGGCTGCGGGTCTTCGACCCGAACGTCCGGCCCCGGTTGCTGCCCGACGCCGCGTCGCTGGCGGCGTACCGGCAGGTCGTGGCCGACTTCGCGGCAACCGCCGACCTGGTCAAGCTCAGCGCCGCCGATGCCGAGGCGCTCTACGACGGGGCGGATCCGGTGGCCGCCGCCGCCCTGCTGCACGAGCTTGGCGCCGCGACAGTGGTGGTGACCAGGGGCGCGGCGGGCGCGTTGGTCAGCGCCGGCGGTGACGTGGCGACCATCGACGCGCCGACGGTCGCCGCTGTCGACGCCACCGGAGCCGGTGACTCGGTGATGGGTGCCCTGATCGCCGACCTGCTCGACGCCGGGCTGCCGGCCGACACCGCCGGCTGGGCCGACCGGGTCGGCTTCGCCCTGCGGGTCGCCGGCCTGGTCTGCGAGTCCCGTGGCGGCGCGGTTGCCATGCCGACCCGGGCCGCCGTCACCGCCCGGTTCGGCTGACCCCCCTTCTCCGCGATCTTGCGGTTATCGAGAACATTTGTCCGGTTTGTCCAACGATAAGTGCAAGATCGCGGGGAGTCACCGGCTCAGACGCGGTTTGCCAGCTCCGCGTAGCCCCGGGTGACGGCGACGGTCGCGGTCGCCACGCCGAACGGTGCCTGGGTGGCCACCCGGTCGACCGGGGCGCCGTCGGCGTGGCCGTCGCGGATCAGCCACTCCAGCGCCACGAGTTCGGCGTGCTGGGCCCGGACGAACCCCGTGTCGACGCACGCCCCGTGCCCGGGCACCACCACGCTCGACGGCCCGAGTCGACGCGACACCGCCGCGAGGGTGTCCGGCCACTCCAACGGGTAGCCGTCGTCGAACGACGGCGGTGCCCCCTGCTCGACCAGGTCGCCGGCGACCAGCAGGTCCGCATCGGGGACCAGCACCACCAGGTCACCGATGGTGTGACCGCGCCCCGGATGCCACAGCTCGACCGCCCGGTCACCCAGGTCCAGCGTCACGCTGCGGGTCACCGTACGGTCCGGGGGACG
The DNA here is from genome assembly GCF_049179175.1 of Solwaraspora sp. WMMA2101. Lineage (NCBI taxonomy): Bacteria > Bacillati > Actinomycetota > Actinomycetes > Micromonosporales > Micromonosporaceae > Solwaraspora > Solwaraspora sp. WMMA2101. Next base: position 6,186,650 of record NZ_JBMHMA010000006.1, read on the forward strand.
GACCACGACGTCGCGCAGCCGCGCGGCGAACTGCGGGTCGTCGTCGGCCATTTCCCGGTACGCCTCGTCGCGGACCACCTCGACGGGGCGGTGCAGCAACCGGGCCGCCTCCTGGTGGGCCCACACCGGGGCGGGCGGGTCACCGGCGACCACCTGGTTGCCGAAGCAGTGGTCGAAGTGGTGGTGGGTGTTCACCACCGACCACGGCAGGGCGGTGACCCGGCGGGCCGCCGTGACCAGCGCGGCCGCCTCGGCCGGCGTACTGCCGGTGTCGACGATCACGGCGGCGGTGCCACCGACGATCAGCGTCGAGTTGACGTCGAGGCGTTCCCGGCGGAGCACGTACACCCGGTCGCCGACCTCGACGAGGTCACCGCCGCCGGTCACAGCGCACGGCCCCCGGTCGGGTCGTCTCCGGACCGGGGCGCCGGCGTCCGGTCGAACGCCCGCTCGACGAAGCGGTGCCGGTCCACCAGCATCCGCTCGATGCGGCCCTGGGCGACGGTCGTGCCGCCCTCGGTGACCACCACGTCGAAGACGAGCCGTCGGCCGTCGACCTCGGCGAGGCGGGCCATCGCGGCTACCGCCCGGCCGACCGGTGTCGGGGCGCGGTGGTCCAGCTCGACGCGGGTGCCGACGGTCGTCATCCCGGTCGGCAGCGCGGCGGCGGTGGCGGCGACCGTCGCCGCCTCGGCCAGCGCGAGCAGCCGGGGGGTGCCGAGGACCGGTACGTCGCCGGAGCCGACCGCCTGGGCGGTGTCGGAATCGGTCACGGTCAGCTCCACCCGGGCGGTCGCGCCCAACGTGAACCTGGTCTCCGGCGTCTGTTCCATGACTCCTCAGCCTAGGTCCTCCACCGGCGCCGGAGCATGCAGGTCGACGGTCGGGCCGGTCGCGTCGTCGCCGGCGGTGCTCTGTCGGACCACCATCGTGAACGGCGGCTGTACGTCGTACGGTGGGCGCACCGGCCGCTGCTCGATCCGGTCGACCAGCCGGCGTACCGCCAGTCGGGCGATCGCCGCCTTGTCCGGCGCGATGCTGGTCAGGCTGGGACTGGTGTACCGACCTTCCTCGATGTCGTCGATGCCGACCACCGCGATGTCGTGCGGGATGCGCCGACCGGCGTCCAGGGCGGCCCGCATCGCGCCGATCGCGATCAGGTCGTTGTAGGCGAAGACCGCGTCCGGTGGCTCGGCGTGGGCGAGCAGTGCCCGCATCGCGGCGTGACCGTCGGCCCGGCCGAACCGGTCGGTGACCGCGATCAGTTCCGGTCGGGCGGCCAGCCCGGCGGCGGCGAGCGCCTGGCGGTAGCCGTCCAGCCGCAGCTGCGCCGACTGCCGGTCGTCGTGGCCGTGGGCACCGATGAAGGCGATCCGGTGCCGGCCGAGCGCGATCAGGTGGGCCACCGCCTCCCGGCTGGCCGCGACGTTGTCGATGGCGATGTGGTCGTGCCGCACGTCGGTGACGCCTTCCCCGATGAGGACCAGCGGAAGGGCGCTGCGCCTGGCGAGCACCTCGGCGCGGCCGATGCGGACCGGGCTGAGGATCAACCCGTCGACCACGTTGCGGCGAGAACCGCCGAGCAGCGCCAACTCCGTGTCGCGAACGGCATCGGTGCTCTCCACGACCAGCGTGTAGCCGAGCGCGGCGGCCTCCCGGATCGCGATCTCGGCCAGTTCGGCGAAGTACGGGTTGGTCAGCTCGGGAATGGCCAGCGCGATCAGCCCGGTGCGGCCGCGCCGCAGGTGCCGGGCGCTGAGGTTCGGGGTGTAGCCGAGCTCGTCGATGGCCCGCTGCACCCGACGTCGGGTGGCCTCCGCGACGGGTCGGTAGCCGTTGACCACGTTGGAGACGGTGGCCAACGAGACGCCGGCATGTTCGGCGATGCTCCGCAGACTGACGCCCATCCAGTGATCCTGACATATATCGACGAGCGGGGATTGACGGGATCGGGACCGGATGTCTATAACGTTATAGAGATTCGATGTAGCTCGATGCGACTCTCGGCTCGATCCCGTCCCCGGCCCGTCCACCCGATGGAGACGACATGAGATCGCCCCGTAACCGTTGGACCGCCCTCGTCGCGGCGGCGGCCACCACCGCCGGCCTGCTCGTCACACCCGAGGCCGCCGGCGCGGTGCCCGCCCGCCCCGCGCCACTGACCACCCCGTGGACCGCCCAGGCACTCAACGGCACCCCGCTGCCCGAGTACCCCAGGCCGCAGATGACCCGCCCCGACTGGCGCAACCTCAACGGTGAATGGCAGCTGCGGCAGTCCACCACCGACGACCCTCCACAGTTTGGCGTCGACCTGCCCGAACGGGTCAACGTGCCGTTCCCGGTCGAGTCGGCGCTGTCCGGCATCGGCCGGGCCGCCGACGACGACCGGCACCACCTGACCTACCGGCGCACCTTCACCGTCCCGGCCGACTGGACCGGTCGGCGGGTGCAGCTGCACTTCGGCGCCGTCGACTGGCAGACCACCGTCTGGGTCAACGGCAGACGGGTCGGCGGCCACACCGGCGGCTACGACGCCTTCAGCTTCGACATCACCCCGCAATTGCGTCGCGGCCCGAACGAACTCATCGTGAAGGTCTGGGATCCGACCGACAGCCGCCAGCACGGCAGCCTGCCACCGATCGGCAAGCAGACCCGTACACCGGGCGGGATCTTCTACACCCCGGCCTCCGGCATCTGGCAGACCGTCTGGCTGGAACCCACCCCGACCACCTCGATCAGCGACGTCGAGCTGCGCCCGGACCTGGCCAGCGACACCATCCGGGTCCGGGTGGCACCCGGGGCAACGCGGCCGGTCACACCGTCCGCGCCGAAGCCCTCGCCGGCGGCACGGTCGTCGGCACCGCCACCGGCGGCTTCACTGAGTTCGCCGTACCAGTGCCGGACGCCCGCCGCTGGTCCCCGGACGACCCGTACCTCTACGACCTGCGGGTCACCCTGCGCGACCGGCGCGGCCGGATCGTCGACCGGACCACCCACTACTTCGGCATGCGGGAGATCGGCGTACGGATCATCGACGGGGTGCCGCGACCGACCCTCAACGGTGAGTTCGTCTTCCAACTCGGCACCCTCGACCAGGGCTACTGGCCCGACGGCGTCTACACCGCGCCGACCGACGAGGCACTCGCCTTCGACCTGCGCAAACACAAGGACCTCGGGTTCAACATGGTGCGCAAGCACATCAAGGTCGAACCGCAGCGCTGGTTCTACCACGCCGACCGGCTCGGCCTGCTGGTCTGGCAGGACATTCCGTCGATGACCGCCCAGGAGATCGACCCGACCGACGCCCAGCAGGCCCAGTTCGAGGCCGAGGCGCGCCAGATCGTCGCCGAACACCGCAACTCGCCGTCGGTGGTCGCCTACGTCGTCTACAACGAAGGCTGGGGGGAGCGGGCCCTCGCCGACACCATCCGGGTCGGCCAGGCCGTCAAGGGCCTCGACCCGACCCGGCTGGTGAACACCCACAGCGGGTACAACTGCTGCCAGTCGTTGGGCAACCCCGGCAACGGCGACATGGACGACTGGCACGTCTACGTCGGACCCGGCGCGCCGGTGCCGACCGGTGGGCGGATCTCGGTGCTCGGCGAGTTCGGCGGTCCCGGGCTGCGGGTGCCGGGCCACGAATACAGCCCCAACGGCAACTTCCAGGCGTACGAGTGGCAACCGACCCCGGCCGCGTTGACCGACCGCTACCTGGGCCTGATCCAGGGCACCACCAACCTGATGGTCGGTCGGGGCCTGAGCGCCGCCGTCTACACCGAGATCACCGACGTCGAGGGCGAGCTGAACGGCTTCCTCACGTACGACCGCCAGGTGGTCAAGATGGACCAGGCCCAGGTGCGGGCGGCCAACCTGGCGCTGATCGCCACCTCCCGGACCCTGCCGTCGCGGGCACCGGCCGCCCTGCCGCTGAACACACGGCTGTCGCTGCGGGTCACCACGCCCGGCTTCACCGACCGCTACCTTCGGCACCGTGACAGCCTCGCCTACACCGACGTGGTCACCGCCGACAGCCCGCAGCTGCTCAAGGCCGACGCGACGTACGTCGTGCGGCCCGGCCTGGCCGATCAGCAGTGCTACTCGTTCGAGTCGGCGAACTTCCCCGGCCAGTACCTGCGGCACGCCAACTCCCGGGTCCGCAACTCGCCCGATGACGGCACCGCGCTGCTGCGCGCCGACGCCACCTGGTGCGCCCGACGCGGGCTGACCGGCAGCGACGTCTCGCTGGAGTCGTTCAACTATCCGGGCTCGTTCCTGCGCCACTACGCGGCGGAGATCTGGCTCAGCGACGGTGCCGGCGGCCCCAGTTGGAACTCGCCGACCAGTTGGTCGGCGGACTCGACCTGGCAGGTCAGCACTGCCTGGTCTCCGTGACCGCGCGTTGACACCGAAGCTGAGGACCGCGCCGCGCGCAAGCAGGTCACAGCCGTCAGCCGGGTAGGCACAACCTGCACGGGTGGACCACCGCGCCCAGCCGCTCCAACACCAATTGTTCGAGGTCACGGCGGCGGCCACAGATCTTGCTGTAGTCCAAGGTCCAGTGGCTGCCGCCGGCCGGCGTGCCGCTGATCGTCCGGCAGGTGCTGCGGTGCAGCATCAGATAGCTGGCGGCCGGGTTGCGGTAGGTGTTGAGCACGAAGCCGTCCGGGTGCCGGTCGACCCAGGCGAGGTAGCCGGAGTCGTCATCGACAAACATTTCCACCCCCGGCGTCACGCCGAACGAACCACCGCGCTGATCGCTGCCGCCGGGTCGTGACCGACCCCCGACCCCGGTGGCCTCGGGGTCGGGTCCGTTGACTGCTCGTCCGCCGTCGACAGCGAGGACGACGCCGTTGACGAATCCGGCGGCGGGAGACAACAGGAAGGCGACGGCATCTGCCACCTCGCCTGGGGTGCCGACCCGGCCGAGCGGATGCAGCGTGGCCATCTCGGCGTCCACTTCGGGATGCCGGGCACGGTAGCCCTCGAACCGGTCGGTGGCGATGGAGCCGAGCGCGACAGCGTTCGTACGGATGCCGGCCGGCCCGTGGTCCACCGCCAGCGCCCGGGTGAGGCCCTCGACGGCAGCCTTCGCGGTCGCGTAGGGAAGTGCGCCACGAACCGGGCGCTGCGCCTGGTGAGAGGAGACGTTGACGATGGCCCCGCCGCGTCCGTGCGCCAGGAAGTGGTTGACCGCCGTGTGGCAGCCGGCGACCGCCAGCGCCAGGTTCGTGGAGATCAGGTCCAGGATCTGGGCCGCCGATGTCGCCCATCCCCGCGTCGTCGAAGACCGCGGCGTTGTTGACCCAGCCGAGCAGCGGACCGGCGGACTCGGCGGTGGCCGCCGCCCGCTGTGTCGTCTCGGTATCACCAGCGTCGCCGGTGATCAGCATGACGCGTTCGTGCTGCCAGCCGAGCGCACCGGTGACATCAACGACGACGACCTGGCCCTCGCGGGCGAGGCGTTCGGCGATCGCCCGGCCGATTCCCCGGGCACCTCCGGTGACCACATACGACGGCCGCGTAGCCATGATCAGATGCCTCCTGCGTATCCTCGGTCCTCGTGGACAGCGAGGGCCGGATTCGATGATGGTCCGACTCGGTCTCTTTCACGAGCCGGATTTCCGGCGGTTCTTCGGCGCGACCGTCGCCGGTCAACTCGCCGACCGGTTCGTCTACCTCGCGCTGCCGCTGGTGGCGATCCTCTGGCTGGACGCCGACGAGTTCGCGGTCGGGGTGCTGACCGCGATGACCACGGCCGGGTCGCTGCTGATCGGGCTGCCAGCGGGCGCCTGGGTCGACCGGTGGCGCAAGCGTCCAGTGCTGGTCAACACCGATCTGCTGCGGGCCGCGCTGCTGCTGACGGTACCGCTGGCCTGGTGGGCCGACACGCTGACGATCTGGCTGCTGTACGCGATCGCCCTCGGCCACGGACTGCTGACCGTACTGTTCGAGGTCGGCTACACCAGCTACATCCCGGCCCTCGTTGGCCGGGACAACCTGGTCGAAGCGAACAGCAAGATCGCTGCGGTGCGTTCCGCGGTCAGCATCAGTGGCCCCGGCCTGGCCGGCCCGCTGGTCGGCTGGCTCGGCGCACCGCTGACGCTGATCGTCAGCGCAGTCGGGATGCTGCTGTCCGCGCTCGGCGTACAGCGGATTCGCGCCGTCGAGACGGCGAACCCCGCTGCGGACCGGCGACATCTGATGAGGGAGGTTTCCGAAGGGCTGCGGTTCGTCCTCGGCCACCGGCTGCTGCGGCCGATGCTGATCACCGACGGCTTCTTCAGCCTGTCCCTGGTCGTCTACCAGACAATGCTGCTGGTCTTCCTGGCCCGGCAGCTGGAGCTGAGCACGCCCGGCATCGGCCTGGTGCTGTCGGTGATGGCCTCCGGCGGGTTCACCGGCGCGCTGCTGGCCCGCCGGCTGATCGCCAGGATCGGTCCGGGCCCGGCGATCTGGCTGGCGCCCCTGTGTACCGCACCGGCCGCCGCGCTGCTGCCGGCCACCGCAGCCGGCGCGCCCCGCTGGCTCGCCGTGGCCGGGTTGGCCCTGCTGTCCTTCGGCGGGGTGGTCCGACTGATCGCGCAGGCGGGCCTGCAGCAGCGGGTCACCCCGGACCGGCTGCTGGGCCGGATGAGCGCCACGGTCCGCTTCGTCCAGTGGGGCAGCATGCCGGTCGCGGCGCTGCTCGGCGGCACTCTCGGCGGCCTGTTCGGGCCATCCGTCGTGCTGTGGATCGGCGCGGCCGGTATGACTGCGGCCTTCCTGCCGGCCCTACTGTCGCCGCTGCGAACGACGTACCGCCTGCCGGCGAGCGCGAGCACCGCAGCCCAATAGAACCGTAGCCCAGCAGAAACGACCCAGCCTCGGCTCCAACCGCGAGAGCGGAGCCGGGGCTGGGTGATCCGAGCTACGGCTGATGTCGCGCTGTCCGATGGCTCAGGGCTTCAGGGTGGCGGCCGTCGATACGAGGGACTGCCACGCGGTCGGTCCGAAGGTCAGCATCGCGCCGTCGCGGTCCTTGGTGTCCCGCACCAAGACGCGCCCGGCGACGTTGTCGGCCACCTCGACGCAGGCGCCGGTGTCGGACTTGGTGCTCTTGCGCCAACGAGGCTTGGTCAGGTCCATGTCTCTCCCGCCTTCGTGATCAGTTCGAGCGACTGCGCGCAGGGTAGAGCGTACTGCCGGATCGACTCCCAGTCGCTCTCCAGGCTCGCGGTGCGGTCGGGCGACTCCACTACCCGGCCCTCCTGGTGGCCTTCGAGGAATCCGACTGTGCGACCGTCAACCGAGGCCAGGACGATCGGGCCGTACATCCCGACATACGCCGGGGTGGCCAGCGGCACTACGTGGATCTGCACGTTCGGCCGGTCGCCCACCTCCGCCAGCGCTTTGAGTTGCTCGCGCATCACTTCCGGCCCGCCAACAGTGCGCCGGATCGCCATTTCGTCGAGTATCACGACCAGCCGGCATGGGCTGGTGGTCCGGGTGATGATCTCTTGCCGGTCCAACCGTGCCGCGAGCGTCTGCTCGACATCCTCGGCTGGGACGTTCATCGCCGGTAGGAGAGCGCGTGCGTACGCCTCGATTTGCAGCAGTCCGGGGATCAGCGTCGGATGGTAGACCCGCAGCAGAGTTGCCCGACCTTCGTACTCGACGAACGGGCGGTACCACACGGGTGTCCAGTCGCCTCGGACGAACTCCCGGTAGAACCTGACCAGGGCGGTGCCGAACACCTTGTCGACGGCCTTCAGGTAGTCCGGCAGTGCTGGCCGTTCGCCGCGCTCGATGGCACCCACGTGCTTCGCCGAGAAGTGGATCCGGTCGGCCCAGGCTTCCTGAGTCGTGACTGGATAGGTGCGTGGGACCTTGGAATACCGCAAGCGCGCGAGGTGGGTCAGGCGGTTGTGGGAATCCAAGGGCTGCCGGCGGCGGCTCGGGTGAGTGCGTCGAGCATGTTGATGCCGTGTCGGGTGGCGGTGGCGGTGTAGCTGCGGATCGCGGCGAAGTGTTCGGCTCCGGTCATGGTGCGCATGCTGCCGGAGACCTTGATCCGGAGTTTCGGCATGCGGATGGTCCGCTCGGCCGGGTTGTTGTCGAACGGCACGGCCGGGTCGGTGACGAAGCGTAGGTAGTCGGCGCGTCGGTCCCGTAGTCGCACGAACAGGGCGTGGTACTTGCGGTGCAGCTTGTCGGTGCGGGTGGCGGTGGCTGCGGCGCCGAGCACGACGGCCGAGCGCGGCAGGTGGGTCTGTTCGGCGAGGTCGGCCGGGTCGGGTTCGCAGCCGTCGGCGCGGGCCGTGACCGTCAGGCGGTTCAGTCGCCGCAGGGCGTCGATGGCCTGGCCGGCGAGGTCGGCGACCTGCCCGGTGGCGGTGTCGACCACGTAGACCAGTTCGCGTAGGACGTGGGCGTTGCACAGGGCGTGGACCGCGTCGGTGTAGGTGTCGTACGGGGCCCACGCGTCGTGCACGGCGGTGCCGGTGTATCCGGGTAGCACGCCGGCGTCGTCCATTGCGGCGGTGCCGCGTCGGCGGTGCACGGTGAGGAGCACGTCGGTGGGTGTGGAGGCGGAGTGCGGCCAGGCGAGGCGGCCGTCGACGCGTATGCCGGTCTCGTCGAAGTGCGCGACCGGCGCGTTCTTGATGCGGTCGCGGATGACGGGGAGCACCGTGTCGATGACGCCGAGGGCGGTGCGGGTGACCCAGGCGGTGATGGTGGCTGGCGCGACGGGCAGGCCGAACAGGTCACGGATCGCGTCGGCGGTGCGGCCGATGGACAGGAACTGTCCGTGGAGCAGGTAGACGCCGATCGCGGCGATCCGTGGTCCGTAGACGGCGGGCGCGGTGGCCCCGGCGGGTGTCGCGGCGGTGGTGTGGTGCCCGCACGGGCAGGCGACGGTGACGATCTGGTGCTCGGTCACCACGACCCGGGGCTGGGGGATGTCGAACACCTGCCGGCGGGTGACCGTCACCTCGGCGGGGTCGGTCAGGCCGTCACCGCAGCCGCCACAGGTGTCCGGCACGTGCCGGACGATCACGTCCGGTTCGGCCACCTGGGACAGGGTGGTGCCCTCGCCCCCGGTGGGGCGGCCCGGCCGGCGACCCGAACGGCCCCGCAGCGACTTCGGCGCCGGTTTGGCCAGCCCGTCGCTCGACGGCGGTTTCGACGAGTTGCTCGACGACTGCTTCAACCGGGCCTCAAGCTCAGCGATCCGCGTCAGGGCCTGCTCCAGCCGTGCGGCCAGCCCGGCGTTCAACGCCAGCAGCTCGTCATACGACGGCGGCGGATCGGCGGGCATGGCTGGTCAACCTACCAGCCTCCACAGCAGACAGCACCACCGGGATCAGGAACCTATCCAGTCACCCTGAGTCAGCCCGAACGACTCGCGCAGCCGGCGTAGCTCCGATATCAGATAATCGCTTCCAGCCATAGACCTTCACGTCCCCCAGATCACTCGAATTTGTTGATCTTTTGCTGGCCTGGACATCGCGTATCACTCATCTGCCTAGTGCCCACTTCCATTGGGTACGGTCAGCGGTCCAGGGTGGAGCTCAGCAGAAGATACACCGCATTCGGAAACGAACCGAGGGGCAATGATGGTCAGAAACGATGGGATCGGCGGGACGCCCAGGCTGGCCCGGTACACCTCGATCGGTACACCACGAAAAGTCGACCCGACACCGGGCCGGCCGCCGCTGCCGAAGCGCAACCCGGGGGAGACGGACCCGGACCAGGACGACTGCTTCCAGCTCGCCGGGGGGCGCGGCGCCCCGCCGGCTCCCGCTGGCGCACTGGACGACTCGGCGCGAGGCGGTGACCCTACCTGGTCCCCGGAGCTGGCCAGAGCAGTCCACGACGCCAACTCCACCGCCCGGACCCACATCCCGAACCGCACCACCGGGGAGTGCCACCGGTGCGGGGGCGTCCCGGCGCCGTGCCGACCATTCCTGCGGGCGCTGGCCATCCTGGACCGGTGGGACGCGAGCTCTGCCCGGCGCATCCGCGCGGTGCTTCATCTGTCCGGGTTGATGCCGGCCGGCGAGCGGGACGACGGCGACGGGTGACCCGGTGAGCGGCACTCGCGGTCGACGCGGCTCGCCCGGCGGGATCTCAGCGGTCGACGCGGCAAACGGCAGCTACCGTCGGGGACATGTCCGACCGATCGAGCGTGGCACCTGTCGACGAGGTGGTGGGATGGCTGGCCGCCGCCCGGGACATCCTGGTCCTGACCGGGGCCGGCATCTCCACCGACTCCGGCATTCCCGACTTCCGGGGCCCCAACGGCGTCTGGACCCGGGACCCGCAGGCCGCCAAACTGTTCACCCTCGACGCGTACGTCGCCGACCCGGCGATCCGGCGGCTGGCCTGGCTCGGCCGCCGTGACCATCCGGCCTGGTCGGCGCAGCCGAACGCCGCCCACACGAGCCTGGTGGAGCTGGAACGGTCCGGCCGGCTGGCGGCGATCGTCACCCAGAACATCGACGGCCTGCACCAACGCGCCGGCAACAGTCCGGACAAGGTCATCGAGATCCACGGCACGATGTCCGAGGTCGAGTGCCTGAACTGCGACGATCGTACCGGCATGGACGAGGCGTTGGTCCGGGTCGCGGCCGGCGAGGACGATCCGGACTGCCGTCGGTGCGGCGGCATCCTCAAGGCCGCGACCATCTCGTTCGGGCAGTCGCTGCACGAGCCGACTCTGCGCCGGGCGGTGCGCGCCGCCCAGAGTTGCGACCTGCTGATCGCCGTCGGGACGTCGCTGACCGTGCAGCCGGCCGCCAGTCTGGTGGAGGTCGCCGCCACCGCCGGTGCCCGCGTGGTGATCGTCAACGCGGCGGCCACCCCGTACGACCCGATCGCCGACGCGGTGTTGCGCGAACCGATCGGTACGGTGCTGCCTGTTCTGCTCGGCGCGCCGAGCTGAGGGCGAGGTGTCTGGCCGGTCCTCAGGTCGCCATGGCGTCGCGGACCTTCGCGGTGTCGACGAACTGTTCGAAGCGAACGATCTGGCCGCCGCGGACGACGAAATGGTGCGCGACGCGGACGCCGATGTCCTTGCCGGTGGCCTTGTTGGTGGCCGTGTAGCGGGCGAGAACGACGACGTTCTCGCCGTCGACGACGTAGGTGTCGTCGTGGACGATCCAGCCGTCCCACTGCTCCGCAAGCCGTTGCATGACGTTGGTGGTGACCTCGGTCGGGGTGCGGTAGGTGCCGGCGAGCGGGAAGCCGGCCATCTCGGTCCATTCCACGTCCGGAGCGAGAGTGGCGCGCAGGGCTTCCAGGTCGCCGGCGGCGGAAGCGAGATACTGCCGGCGGACCACGTCGGCCGGGGCAGGGGAGGTGGTGAAGTCGTCCATCGCTCAGCCCCAGGTCATCCCGCCGGTGGCGACCTTGGCGCCGATCTGGGCGGCGATGAGCATGCCGTGTTCGGGGTATCGGGTGGTGAGGGCGTCGGTGAGTCCGGCAGACCCCGTTGCGCGGGCGAGTTCCACTTCGAAGGCAAGCAGGTATTCGCGGGTGGCGGCGATGGCGCTGGCGTCGGCGGGCGTGCCGGGCAGTCGGTGGCCGGGCACGACGAGCTGCGGGTCGAAGGCGGCCATCTCGTCCAGCTGAGCGATCCAGGCCGCCCGCTGTTCGGGCTTGGGAGTGTCCGCGACCCACACGTGCTCGTGCTGGAAGAGCAGGACACCGCCGAGGAGGGCCCGGTGCTCGGGCTGCCACAGGTAGTGCCGCCCCGGCAGGGCGGCCGGGCCACCGTGCAGTTCGAACCGGTGGTCTTCGAGGGTCAGGTCGCCGGTGTGCGCGGTGAGATCGACCAGGCGGGTGGGCAGGTTGGTGCCGAGGGCGGCCCAGGCCTTGAGCTTGCCCTGGTACGAGTGCTGGATGTGCGCGATGGTCTGCGGGGTGGCGAGGAAGGTCGCATCGGGGAAGGCGTCGGCGATCACCTCGGCGCCGAAGTAGAAGTCGGGGTCGCCGTGGCTGACGAAGACGGTCGTCAGCCGCTTCCCGGAGTCCAGGATCGCGGCGGCCAGCCGGTGTCCGTCGGCGCGGGTGAACCCGGCGTCGACCAACAGGGCGTCGGTGTCGCCGGTGATCAGGGTGGCGGTCTTGTTCCTGCTGCCGACCGGGAAATCCAGGTCGAAGACGGTGAAGTCGAGCCTGCTCGCGTTTCGCTCCTCGGGTGTTCAGACAGGTGGATGGTGTGCTCAGCGCGCCAGACCGGTGGCCACGGCGGCCAGGCGCCGGTCGACCTGGTCGGCGGTGGCGTGCCCGTGGGTCAGCGGGACGACTCGGTCACCGGCTGCCACCAGTAGCGTCGGGTACGAATCGACGCCGAGCTCGGCGGCGCGACGGAAATCTGCCTCGGCGGCGGCCCGGGTGGCGGGAGTGTGCAGCGCCCCGATGACCTGGTCGGCGTCGACCCCGGCGGCCTCGGCGACCTTGCGGTAGGTGTCCGGCGTGGAGAGGCTGTGCCCGTCGATGAAGAAGGCACGCTGCAGCGCCACGGCCAGCTCGGCCGCTCGGTCGGGTGCGGCCTGGCGTAGGGCGACCATCCCGCGGGCCGCGGCCTCGGAGTCCATGACGAACGAACCGTCGTCGATCAGCCGCTGGTATCCGTCGCCGAACTCGGCGCCGGTCATTTCGCTGATCTTGTCGTTGGCGCCCTTCACGTATCCAAGGGTGCGGATGGGTTGCCGGCGGACGCCGGTGAACAGGCCGCCGGACACCACGTCCACCGGCAGGTCCGGATGTCTGGCCACGATCTCGGCGAGGGTGCCAGAGAACCCGTGGGACCAGCCGCAGTAGGCGTCGAAGACGTAGACGAGCTTCATGCGGGCCTCTCGTGTCAGGTGCTCGCCATTCGCGAGCTTACCCTGACGCAACAGACTCTGACTCGTCAGGTATTCCGCCGTGAAGTCAGAGAATGGTGAGCTGGGTCACCGAGCACTCAGCGTAGTCGGGGCAGGACGTCCCGGGCGGCGTGACTGAGAATCCGCAGGTCCGCCATGAATTGCTCCCGATGGGCGGCGGGCAGCGGATCGAGGAAGTACCGCTTGATGTTGTCGAGGTGTACCTGGGCGGCCTGCACGAGCGTCTGCTCGCCCAGGGGTGTCAGCTGCACCAGCCGGCCGCGCCGGTCGCCGGGAGCGTCGCTGCGTCTCACCAGACCGGCGGTCTCCATTCGGTCGATCAGCCGGGTCGCGCCACCCGTGGTGAGCACCTGCTCGCGGCTGATCGCCCCCATGGCCAACCCGGGGTCGCCCGCCCTGCCCAGGATCAGCAGCACCTCGAACATCAGGTGACTGATGCCGCACTCCTGCTCGAGTGACCGCCCGAGGATGTACTCCAACCGGTTGGCCGCCCCCTGTAACCGACCGAAAGCCAGAATCAGTTCGTGGTCTGCGGCGTCCTTCGCCGTGGAAACACCGGAGTTCTTCTCCACGGCGGCACACCCTTCGCGTTCGGCACCCAGCTCATCCGATGATGCCGCATCTGCTGTGTACGCGGCGCTGACGGCCGGCAGTTCGACCGGGCGACTACGACGTCGGCTCGGTGCCCTCGGCGAGGGCCGTACGGGCGGCACGGGCCCGCTCGGTGAGCTGCGCCGCCAGCCACCAGGCCTCGGCCACGTCACGGTCCTTCGCATAGGCGCTCGGCCCGCCGGCGGTGTCGGCGTAGACCGTGGCCAACCCGAGCAGCCGCTGCACCGGACCCCGGAGCACCCGGACGCTCTGCATCCGCGCGTACGGCACGACCAGCATCTGCCGGGTCAACAGCCCACTGCGGACACTGAACACGTCGTCCGCGAGCCCTGCACCGAGCTTCGGCTGCGCCAACGGGTTGAGCCAGCGGGCCCGCCGGGGCGGCGGCGTCATCGGCAACGTGTCGAGCGCGATGCCGGGCAGCACGTCGACGAGGATGCGGTTCGCGGTGGCCAGATCACCGACCGGCAGCAACTGGTCGGACTGGTTGCTGGCGCCCTGGGTGTCCGGTGCGGCGTACCCGGCGACGTGCAACCGCATCCGCAGCCACTTCTTCCTACGCCACAACAGCGGCCAGGTCACCCCGATCGCCTGCAACCGGTGCAACGGCACCGTCTGCGACCGGGTCTCGGTCAACCCGTGGCGGACCCGCAGCCCGACCTCGTCGCGGGCCAGCCGGAAGTTCCAGTCGTTGAGCACCCGTCGGATCGGCTGCAGCAGTATGCCGGCGGTGGCGGTCAGGGTGCTGGCGACCGCGATGAACGACCAGGTGACGTCCATCGCGAACTGGGTGACGACGAAGGCGACCCCGAACGGCAGGAACATCGTCTGCGGGGTGAGCAGCTGACTGATCAGCAGGTCCCGGTTGGTGACGGTGTGCAGCAGCCGGCCGGGTGGGGGAGCCGACGGGTCGGGCAGGCTGGCCGGCGTACCGCCGTCGGTGGCCGTGTCCGGCACGGACCCGGCGGTGGCGCCGCGACCGGCGAGCGCGAGCAGCCGGGCCCGCAGCGCGGCGGCGTCCGCGACGGTGAGGTACGCCAGCGGTGCCTCGGTCTGACCGCCGCCGACGACCTCCAGACGCAGCTCGGCCAGGCCGGTCAACTGGGCGAGCAGCGGCCGGACCACCTCGACGGCCTGCAGCCGCTCCAACGGGATGGCCCGGGTCCGCCGCCACAGCAGCCCCTCGTGGATGCGCAGCTCCCTGCCGACCACGTGGTAACCGGTGTTGTACCAGCTGACCACCGCTATCGCCAGGTAACCGAGCAGGCAGAGGACGACCAGCAGCGCGAAGCGGCCGAAGCCGACCCGGCCGAGCGTCTGCCAGGAGAGTCCGGCGATGATCACCGCCAGGGCACGGCTGCCCTTGAGCACCGGGCTCAGCGGGTGCAGCCGCTGGCGTGGCTCCTCCGGCGGCACCGGCGGTGGAAAGACCTGCCCCGGCAGGGGATACGGCACCGGCCCGGTCGACGGAGGGTACGGCACCGGCCCGGTCGGCGGAGGGAACGGCACCTGGCCGGCCGGCGGTGGGCCCGGCGGCGGGTACGGCGGCTGGGTCACAGCCCCTCCGCCCGGACCTCGCCGAGTGCGGTCAGCCGGTCGCGTAGCCGGGACGCCTCCGCCGGGCGCAGCCCCGGCACCCGGGCGTCGCTGGCCGCCGCGGCCGTGTGCAACTGCACCGTGGCCAGGTCGAAGACCCGTTCCAGCGGGCCGGCGGAGACGTCGACGAACTGCATCCGGGCGTACGGCACGATCGACAACCGTCGCACCAGCAGCCCGTGGCGCACCAGCAGGTCGTCGTCGCGTTCGGCGTACCCCCAGGCGTGGACCGCCCGTACGGTCGTCACCACCCGCAGCACCGTCAACAGCACCGCTGCGGCGAACCCGACACCGATGAACCAGAACCCGGTCAACGCCCAACCGACCCCGAGACCGATCAGCAGGAAACTCATCCCGATCGCCAGCCGGATCAACTCGACCCAGATCAGGTCGCGGGAGACCGGCTGCCACTGCACCGTGTCGGGCCAGGGCTCCAGCGGGCTGATCGGGGCTGCCGGAGCAGCGGAGGGTTCACTCACCCTTACGAGCGTAGGCGATCAGCCAAGCGGTGCCACCTCGCGGAGGAATCCGCGCGCCCGCAGGAAGTCGCCGAGGTGGTCCTGATGCTGCGCGCAGGCCAGCCAGGTCTTGCGCCGGTCCGGGGTGTGCAGCCGGGGATTGTTCCACCGCAGCGCCCACGTCGCCGCCGCGCGACAGCCTTTGGCCGAGCAGATCAGTGGGTCGGCGGGCGCGTTGCCGGCAGGACCAGAAGCACTGTCGCCGGAATCGGAAACTGCGGTCACCCGCCGAGTGTAGAAAGCCTGATTGGCGTAAGCGCCGGGCGGCCACGGGGGAAGCCGCCCGGCGACGGCTGAATCGTACACACGCCGATCCCAGTTGTGTCTACCCACCTGACGGTGCTTTCTCGGCCCCTGCCCATAGGTTCGAGCCGGCGTGCGACGCTTAGGGCGGCACGACCCTTTCGACCGACGACGCCAGAACCACGCTGTGGAGGACCGGTGGCCCAGCCGACCACGCCCGAATCATCGACCCCGACCGGTGCCGGGGCGCAGCCCGGCGCGAGCCCGGCGGCCGACGCGACCCTGCTCGAACGGGCGATGTTCGAGGTCAAACGAGTGATCGTCGGGCAGGACCGGATGGTCGAGCGGATGTTCGTCGCGCTGCTGGCGCGTGGACACTGCCTGCTCGAAGGGGTTCCCGGTGTGGCGAAGACCCTCGCCGTGGAGACCCTCGCGACCGTCGTCGGCGGTTCCTTCGCCCGCGTGCAGTTCACCCCGGACCTGGTGCCGGCCGACCTGGTCGGCACCCGCATCTACCGGCAGTCGAGCGAGAAGTTCGACATCGAACTCGGGCCGGTCTTCGTCAACTTCCTGTTGGCTGACGAGATCAACCGGGCACCGGCCAAGGTGCAGTCGGCGTTGCTCGAGGTCATGAGTGAGCGGCAGGTCTCCCTGGGCGGACAGACCCACCCGGTGCCGGATCCGTTCCTGGTGATGGCCACCCAGAACCCGATCGAACAGGAAGGCGTCTATCCACTGCCGGAGGCACAGCGGGACCGGTTCCTGATGAAGATCGTCGTGGGCTACCCGACCGATGCCGAGGAACGTGAGATCGTCTACCGGATGGGCGTCGAGTCACCGCGGCCGAGTGTGGTGTTCTCTCCGACCGATCTGATCGACCTGCAGCGCAAGGCCGACAAGGTCTTCGTGCACAACGCCCTGGTCGACTACACGGTACGGCTGGTGCTGGCCACCCGGTCGCCGGCCGAGCACGGCATGCCCGACGTCGCCCAGCTCATCCAGTACGGCGCAAGTCCTCGTGCCTCGCTCGGCATCGTCCGGGCCACCCGCGCGCTGGCCATGCTGCGGGGCCGCGACTACGCGCTGCCGCAGGACGTGCAGGACATCGCGCCCGACATCCTGCGGCACCGGCTGGTGCTCAGCTACGACGCGCTCGCCGACGACGTGCCGGCCGACCACATCGTCGGACGGGTCATGTCCACGGTACCGTTGCCGACCGTCGCCCCCCGGCAGAACGCGGCCGTCCCGCCCGGGCCCGGGCAGCCGGGCGTCGCCGGGCAGCCGGGCATGCCGCTGCCGCCGAATGGTCCGGCCGCGCCGCAGGGCGTCGGCCCGTGGCCCGGGCAGCTGCCGTGACCGCACCCGCCGACCGGTCCGAGGCGGTGCTCTCCCGGCTCTACCTGACCGTCACCCGGCGGCTGGACGGGCTGTTGCAGGGCGACTACGTGGGTCTGCTGCCCGGGCCGGGCAGCGAAGCCGGCGAGTCCACCGAGTACCGCCCCGGCGACGACGTACGGCGGATGGACTGGCCGGTCACCGCGCGGACCACCGTGGCGCACGTCCGCCGTACCGTCGCCGACCGGGAGTTGGAAGCCTGGATCGCGGTCGACCTGTCGGCCAGCCTCGACTTCGGCACCGCCCGCTGCCTCAAGCGGGACCTGGTGGTCGCTGCGGCGGCCGCGATGGTGCACCTGAGCGCCCGGGGCGGCAACCGGGTCGGTGCGGTGCTCGGCACCGGTGCCCCGGCGCAGGGCGGGTCGACGCGTCGGCTGCCCGCGCGTACCGGCCGTAAGGAGGCGCACGGGCTGCTGCGGGCGATCGCGGGCACACCGTCGCGGCCCGGCCGCAGCGACCTCGGCGCCCTGATCGACATGCTCAACCGGCCACCGCGTCGCCGTGGCGTCGCGGTGGTCATCTCCGATTTCATGGCTCCGCCGCAGCAGTGGGGCCGGGCGGTCCGCAAACTCGCCGTCCGCCACGACGTGCTCGCCGTCGAAGTGCTCGACCCGGTCGAGTTGGCGTTGCCCGACGTCGGTGTGGTGGAGTTGACCGACCCCGAGACCGGTGTGCTGCACGAGGTGCAGACCGCCGACCCCCGGCTGCGTCGACGGTACGCCGAGGCCGCCGCCGCGCAGCGGGCCGAGATCGCCCAGACGTTGCGCGGTGCCGGTGCCGCGCACCTGCGGCTGCGTACCGATTCGGACTGGCTGCTGGACATCGTCCGGTTCGTCGCCGGGCAGCGGCACGCCCGTACCCGTGGCATCGCCCGCCCGGCCCCCGCCCCGCGCCCGGAAAGCGAAGCTCGATGATCCGTTTCCTGCAGCCGTGGTGGCTGCTCGCCCTCCTGCCGGTCCTCGCCGTCACCGGCCTGTACGTCTGGCGGCAGTTCCGCCGCAAGGCCTACGCGATGCGGTTCACCAACGTGGACCTGCTGCGTACCCTCGCCCCCAAGGGCCTCGGCTGGCGTCGATACCTGGCCGCCGGTGCCTTCCTGCTCAGCCTGCTGGTGCTGGCCTCGGCCCTGGCCCGGCCGTCGATCGACGCCGAGGAGTCGCTGGAGCGGGCCACCGTCATCCTCGCCATCGACGTCTCCCTGTCGATGGAGGCCGACGACGTCGCGCCCAGCCGGATCGAGGCGGCGCAGCAGGCGGCCAAGGAGTTCGTCGCGGAACTGCCGGAGGGCTACAACATCGGGTTGGTCGCGTTCGCGAAGTCGGCGAACGTCCTGGTCGCTCCGACCAAGGACCGGCCGGCGGTGACCCAGGCGATCGACGGGCTGGTGCTGGCCGAGGCGACGGCCACCGGCGAGGCGGTGTTCACCTCGCTGGAGGCGATCCGGATGGTGCCGACCGACGGAGCCCAGGGGCCGCCGCCGGCACGGATCGTGCTGCTCTCGGACGGCTACCGCACCTCGGGCCGCTCCGTCGAGGAGGCGGCGGCCTCGGCGGCCGCCGCCAACGTGCCGGTGTCGACGATCGCGTTCGGGACCGACGACGGCCAGGTGCGCATCGGCGGTCAGGTGCAGCGGGTGCCGGTGGACCGGTTCGCCCTGGCGGAGCTCGCCGAGGCGACCAGCGGCTACTTCTACGAGGCGGCGACCGCCACCGAACTCAGCCAGGTGTACGAGGACATGGGCTCGTCGATCGGGCAGCGGACCGTGCCCCGGGAGATCACCCAGTGGTACGCGGCCCTGGCGTTGCTGCTGGCGCTGGGCTCGGCGGCGCTGAGTCTGGTGTGGACTTCGCGGCTGCCGTGAATTGCGCCTGGCCCGGACGGGCCGGGACGGCTCGGGTGGCCTGCCGGTGACTCACCGGTCGGTTCCGGCCGGCCGGTGGGTCCACCACCGGCCGGCCGGACCTTACCGCCCTACCTGGCGCTGCTGGCCAGCACGAAGATGACGGCGATCCAGACGGCGGCCAGGGTGAATCCCAACGGGGCGACGTAACGGTTCATCGGGGGCGGGCTCCGGCGACGGGGCGGTCACCCCCGGACAGGGGCGACCGGCAGGCGGGCTGACGGGCGACACTGGTGGACCACACGGGTGCACCGGGAGCCGCGCTGCTGTCAGCGCGCTCGACCGGTGACCCGGCGGCGACTCGGAGGATCGCTATCTCGCACAGCGATCACCTCCACAGGTCGTCCGGGCGTTGAACCGGGCAAGAGCGTACACCCAGGCCGGCGTCGTGGCACAATCCGCAGCAGCACGATCAGTGCGACCGCGAGAATCGGCAGGTGGACGGCCCGGTCGGCGAGCCAGCCGGGATCGTCCGGCGGGGTGTGCAGACCGGCGACGGCGGTGCCGCCGGCGATCCACAGTGCGATGAACGTCGTCGCCAGCAGCACCGGTTGGTGCCACAGGTAGATGCCCATCGCGTGCCGGTTCACCGCCGCGACCGGCGTCCACCACCGGGCGGTGGTGTCGATCCGGCCCCGCAGGCACCTCAGGGCCAGCGCCGCCGCCCCGAGTTGCGCGCAGACCAGGGCCAGGGTCGCCAGCGACGGCGGGTCAAGGTTCGACCGGACCTGCCCCGGCAGGCCCACCGCACTGGTCGGGTACCCGCCGACCAGGGTCAGCGCGAGTAGCACCGCCACCCCGCCGACGAGCAGGCCGACGGCGTACCGGGCCGGCGGCGGACCGTACCCGGCCATCAGCCCGCCAGCGAGGTACGGCAGGACCCAGGCGGCGACGACGGCCAGCATCGGCGGCAGGTGACCGGCGTCGGCGGCGACGACGATGGTGACCGCCGCCGTCAGGGCTGGCGTGACCGTCACGAAGGCCCGCTCCGGGCTGCGCCGTATGCCGCGCAGCAGCGGGCCGCACAGCGCCCGCAGGAACAGCAGCACGACGAGGAACCACAACGGACTGACCGCCAGCTTCGCGACGGTCACCAGGCTGCCGGTGGGTGCACCGGCGAGGTAGCCGACGACCAGCGCGAGTGTCAGGCCGGCGGCGAACCCCAGCAACGGGCCGCGCAGCGTACGCAGCCATCCGCCGCTCGACCCGCCGCGCCCGCTCGACCCTTCGGGCCCGCCGGGTCGGTCCGCCCCGCCGGGGCGCGGTCCGCTGCTGCGGGCGGCGGCGAATCCGGCGGCGAAGAGCAGCAGCCCCAGGGTCTGCGGTAGCCAGGACAGCGGATGCAGCCAGGTCATGTCGATCAACGGACTGTCGACGCGCAGCAGTCCGTCGCCGGTGAGCACCAGGGCGGTCACCCACCAGTGGCCGGCGACGATCCCGATGATGGCGAGCGCTCGGACCAGATCGACGACCGGCTCCCGCAGTGGCCGCGCCGGGTCCGCTGGCACCGTCGTCGGCGCGGTGGCTTCCGGCGGTACCGTCAGCTTCATCGTCTGCGCCGTGCTCATCGGGCCACCGCCGTGAGCCGCGTGCCGGACCGGGTCGGGTCGTCGGCGAGCAGATCGGCGAGGGCGTCCAGGGTGCCGCTGCCGGGCCGCAGGTAGCCGTCGTGGCCGTCGACGCCGTCGGTCGGCAACGACCGGGCCCCGAACGTTAGGTCCGCCGGAGGCGTCCCGTGCCCGAATCCGGCCCACCGTACCGACGGCACCCGCCGGATCCAGTCGTCGACGGCGGTGGCGTGCCAGACCTCGGCGCGGGTGCCGAGATCGGCGACGTGCTCCCGGCCCATCCCGGGAGCTCCGAGCGCGACGAGGTCGGTGACGCAGCCGTCGAGCCGTGGCGCGGCCAACCCGGCCACGATCGCGCCGTAGCTGTGTCCGACCACCACGACGGTTGCTTCCGGTTGCCGCCGGCACAACTCGGCGACGAACCCGACCAGCGCGGCCGCGCCGGCCTCGGCGCGGTCGGAGCGCAGCGCCGCCGGTCCGAACCCCTCCGGCGGGTCGTAACCGAGCCAGGCGACGACGGCGGTACGCGTCTCGCGCTGCTGTGCCGCCCCGTACAGCACCCGGGCCTGCACCGTCGGCGCACGGTGGGTGACGCCGCCGAGGCCCCGGTCGAACGTGGCCAGGGTGTTGTCCGTTCCGGGAATCAGCACCGCGATCCGCCGGGCGGTCGACAGGTCGCCGACGGCCTCGACGGCTGTGCCGTCACCGGTGGTGTCGAACTCGAGGAACTGCCGTCCGGTGGTGTCCGGCCACAGGTCGGTCTGCCCGGCCGGCGCGGTGGCCAGCGCGGCACCGCACATCGTTGCGAGGGCGATCAGACGGATACGCATACCGATGAGCCTGCGGTCGGGGTGTGGTCACCCGCGTCGTGCCACGGAGCCAGCTTCGGCGTCGTACCCGAGGGCTATTCGCCGGCGGTGACCAGACCCGACTCGTAGGCGACGACGACCGCCTGTGCCCGGTCCCGGACGCCGAGTTTGCTGAGGATCCGTCCAACGTGGGTCTTGACCGTCTGCTCGGCCACGACCAGGTCGGCGGCGATCTCACCGTTGGACCGGCCCCGGGCGATCAACCGCAGCACCTCGGTCTCCCGGTCGGTCAGCGAGGTCAGCGACACCGGGCGGGGACGGTGCTGTCCGGGGCGCGTGGCGAACTCGGCGATCAGCCGGCGGGTGACCGACGGTGACAACAGCCCGTCGCCGGCGGCCACCACCCGTACGGCGTTGACCAGGTCGGCCGCCGGCGCGTCCTTGAGCAGGAAGCCGCTGGCCCCGGCCCGCAGTGCTTCGTAGACGTAGTCGTCGAGGTCGAACGTGGTGAGGATCAGCACCCGGGGCGGTTCCTCGCGGGACCGGCCGTCGAGCAGCTGGCGGGTGGCGGCGATCCCGTCCAGCACCGGCATCCGGACATCCATCAGGACCACGTCGGGGTCGAGGCGGCGGGCCGCGCTGACCGCGTCGGCGCCGTTGGCGGCGTCACCGACCACCACCAGGTCCGGTTGGGCACCGAGCAGAGCACCGAAACCCTGCCGGACCATCGCCTGGTCGTCGGCGATCAACACTTTGATCATGTCGTCCTTCGCTCGTCGCCAGCACGCTACCCGGTGGGCCGGTCCGGGTCGGCTCCGCCGTCGGCGTCAGCACCGGTGGCGCCGTTGACGGTGGTGTCGCCGGCTGCGGTGTCGGTCGGGCGGTACGGCAACCAGGCGGTGACCACGAAGCTGGACCGGCCGTCCGGACCGGCGGAGAATCTACCGCCCAGCAGCTCGGCCCGTTCCCGCATCCCGATCAGCCCGTGCCCCCCGGCAGAGCCTTCCTGGCCGGCGGCCAGCTGAGCGGGCCCGTTGCTGACCCGTACCACCAGACGCGCGACCGTGGTCCGCAGCTCGACCCGGACCTTCGCCCCGGGTGCGTGCCGGCCGGCGTTGGTCAACGCCTCCTGCACGATCCGGTAGGCCGCCAACCCGACCGGTTCGGCCACGGCGAGCGTGGCCAGGCGTGGGTCCGCCGCCAACTCGACGTCGAGCCCGGCCCGGCGGGCGGAGTCGACCATCTCGGCGACGTCGGCCAGCCCAGGCTGTGGGCTGCGCTGGGCCCGTTCCGTCTCGCTGCGCAGCACCCCGAGCAGCCGGCGCATGTCGGCGAGCGCGGCGCGGGCGGCACCGGCGATCGCGGTGAACTCGTCGTGGGTCGGCGCGGTCAGCCCGGCCAGCCGGTACGGCGCGGTCTCCGCCTGCACGGCGATCATCGACATGTGGTGGGCGACGACGTCGTGCATCTCCCGGGCGATCCGGGCCCGTTCCTCCAGCACCGCCCGCCGCTGCTGCTCCTGCTGAGTGACGACGGTCTGGCTGGCCAGCGCGTGCTGACTGACCCGCCGCCGGCGTACCTGGTCGGCGACCGCGATGACCAGCGCGATGAGTCCGACCAGCAGATAACTGCCGTCCGAGCCGGTGAACACGAGTACGGGCAGTGCGGTCACCGCCCCGGCCGTCGCCGAGACCCGCAGCTCGGCTCGCAGGCCCAGCACCGCCAGCACGCACAGCAGAGCCAGGAACTGGAACGGACTCCACGGGAATCCGAACGGATACCAGACCATCCCGGGGAACAGCAGCAGGAACGCGATCTGCCAGGCCCGCAACGGCCGGAGATAGGCGAGCGCTGCCGGTGCGACGCTGACGAAGCCGAGGATCGGCCCGAGCGGTTTGGGCAGGTGGTCGGCCTCGTACAGGTCGAGCGCCGCGATGGCGCCGAGCAGGAGGAACAGCGCGAACGCGAGCCGCCGGCCGACGACCCGCCACCGGCCGGGTGGGGTGGTGGCGGGCGCCGGCGGATAGTCCGGCCCGGAGATCAGCTGACGCCACGTCTGCCGGACCTGCCCGATCGCACTGCCGTTCACCGCTGTCACCACCGCGAGGCTACGACCGGACCGACCAGGTGTCATGACACCGTGGGGCTAGTACCCCCGGGTTACTGCTTACCCGGCGGTAGCACCTAGTCTCCAAGCCGGATCATCCATGACAAGGGGGGAACGTGGCGCGCACCGTACTGGTCACCGGCGGTAACCGGGGAATCGGCCTGGCCATCGCGCAGGCGTTCGCGAAGCAGGGCGACCGGGTCGCGGTCACCTACCGGTCGAGCTTCGACGAGCAGTCCGGCCTGTTCGGCGTCCGCTGCGACGTCACCGACGCCGACTCCGTCGACCAGGCGTTCAGTGCGGTCGAAGCCGAACTCGGCCCGGTCGAGGTGCTGGTCGCCAACGCCGGCGTCACCGACGACACGCTGCTGCTGCGGATGTCCGAGGAGCAGTTCACCTCGGTGCTGGACACCAATCTGACCGGTGCGTACCGGTGCGCCAAGCGGGCCTCGACGAAGATGCTGCGGGCCCGGTGGGGCCGGCTGATCTTCATCTCGTCGGTGGTCGGCCTGCTCGGCTCACCCGGGCAGGTCAACTACGCGGCCAGCAAGGCCGGACTGGTCGGCATGGCCCGGTCGATCACCCGGGAGCTGGGTGCCCGCAACATCACCGCCAACGTGGTCGCCCCGGGCTACGTGGAGACCGACATGACCGCCGCGTTGCCGGAGGACCGCAAGGCCGAGTACCGCAAGGCGATCCCGGCGGGCCGGTTCGCCACCGCCGACGAGGTGGCCGCGGCGGTGACGTGGCTCGCCGGCGACGGTGCCAGTTACATCTCCGGGGCGGTCATCCCGGTCGACGGTGGCCTCGGCATGGGCCACTGACGCCGCCGTCGGGCTGAGCCCGAACCTCGCCGGCTCCGCCCATCGCATTCCGGCTCCATCGGCTCCACCTTCCGGCTCCATCGAGCATCGACCATCGAACGGAGAACCCTGTGTCCGCACTGCTGGCCGGTAAGCGGCTGCTCGTCACCGGTGTCATCACCGACCAGTCGATCGCCTTCTCGGTGGCCAAACTGGCCCAGGAGAACGGCGCCACCGTCGTGCTGACCGGGTTCGGCCGGATGTCCCTGGTCGAACGGATCGCCAAGCGGCTGCCCGCCGAGGCCCCGGTGATCGAACTGGACGTGACCAGCGCCGACCATCTCGCCGCCCTGCCCGACCGGGTCCGCGAGCACGTCGACGGTCTCGACGGGGTGGTGCACTCGATCGGGTTCGCCCCGCAGAGCTGCCTCGGCGGTGGATTCCTCGACGCGCCCTGGGAGGACGTGGCGACCGCGCTGCACGTCTCCACCTACTCGTACAAGTCGTTGGCGATGGCGGCGCTGCCGCTGATGCGCCCGGGTGGCGCGGTCGTCGGGCTCACCTTCGACGCCACTCTGGCCTGGCCGGTGTACGACTGGATGGGCGTGGCCAAGGCCGGCCTGGAGTCCGCCTCCCGCTACCTGGCGCTGCACCTGGGGCCGAAGGGCATCCGCAGCAACCTGGTCTCCGCCGGGCCGCTGCGCACGATGGCGGCCAAGTCGATCCCTGGCTTCGAGGCCTTCGAACACGCCTGGACCGAGCGGGCGCCGTTGGGCTGGGAGTTGACCGACCAGGAGCCGGCCGCGCGGGCCTGCCTGGCGCTGCTGTCGGACTGGTTCCCGGCGACCACCGGCGAGATCGTGCACGTCGACGGAGGTTTCCACGCCGTCGGGGCGTGACCGGCGAGGCTGACCGGCGGAGCGATCCGGGGTGCGCCGCCGACGGCGCGCCTCGGACCAGGAACAATGGCGTCATGGCGTACGACGCGTTGGTCCTGCTGTCGTTCGGCGGCCCGGAAGGGCCCGACGACGTGCTGCCGTTTCTGCACAACGTCACCCGGGGGCGCAACGTACCGCCGGAGCGGCTCGCCGAAGTCGCCGAGCACTACCAGCACTTCGGCGGGGTGTCGCCGATCAACCAGCAGTGCCGGGACCTGCTCGCCGGGATCCGGGCCGACTTCGCCGCGCACGGGATCGACCTACCGGTCTACTGGGGCAACCGGAACTGGCATCCGATGCTGGCCGACACGGTGGCCCGGATGCGCGACGACGGGGTGCGACACGCGCTCGCCTTCGCCACCAGCGCCTACGGCGGCTACTCGTCGTGTCGGCAGTACTGGGAGGACATCGCGGCGGCCCGGGCGGCGGTCGGCCCGGACGCCCCGGTGATCGACAAGCTGCGTCAGTTCCACGACCACCCCGGGTTCGTCCTGCCGCACGCCGAAGCGGTCCGGGCCGCGCTGGCCACCCTCGACCCGGCGGTACGCGAGCGCGCCCGGCTGGTGTTCACCGCCCACTCGATTCCGACCTCGATGGCCGCGGCGGCAGGGCCGGACGGTGGGCGCTACCAGGCCCAGCTGGCCGAGACCGCCCGGCTGGTCGCCGCCGAGGCGGCCCCCGACCTGCCGTACGACCTGGTCTGGCAGAGCCGGTCCGGGCCACCGCAGGTGCCGTGGCTGGAGCCGGACGTCAACGACCACCTGCGGGACCTGGCCGGGCAGGGTGTCGCCGCCGTGGTGGTCAGCCCGGTCGGGTTCGTCTCCGACCATCTCGAAGTGGTCTGGGACCTGGACACCGAGGCGGCGGCGACCGCCAAGGAGCTCGGGTTGACGTACGTGCGGGCCGGCACGCCCGGGACCCATCCGGCGTTCGTGTCCATGGTGCGTGATCTGGTGCGCGAACGGCTGAGCCCGGACGGTACGGTGACCCGGCAGCGGCTGGGTACGCTGCCGGTCTGGGACACCTGCCCGGTGAACTGCTGCACTCCCGCGACCACCCCCCGGAGACCGTCGTGACCGACCGCAAACCCGTCGAGAGCTGGCTGACCGACATGGACGGCGTGCTGGTGCACGAAGGCCAGCCGGTCCCCGGCGCACCGGAGTTCATCAACCGGCTACGTGCCTCCGGCAAGCCGTTCCTGGTGTTGACGAACAACTCCATCTACACCCCGCGTGACCTGCAGGCCCGGCTCACCCGGATGGGTTTCGACGTGCCCGAGCAGGCGATCTGGACGGCGGCGTTGGCGACCGCGCAGTTCCTGGCCGACCAGCGGCCGGGCGGCACCGCGTACGTGATCGGCGAAGCCGGTCTGACCACGGCGATGCACGCGGTCGGTTACATCCTGAGTGACTACGCCCCGGACTACGTCGTACTCGGGGAGACCCGGACCTACAGCTTCGAGGCGATCACGAAGGCGGTCCGGCTGATCAACGACGGGGCCCGGTTCATCTGCACCAACCCGGATCCGACCGGGCCGTCGACCGAGGGCGCCCTGCCGGCGGCCGGTTCGGTTGCGGCGATGATCTCGAAGGCGACCGGGGTGGAGCCGTACTTCGTCGGCAAGCCGAACCCGATGATGATGCGGTCGGCGTTGAACACGATCGACGCGCACTCGGAGAGCACCGCGATGATCGGTGACCGGATGGACACCGACGTGCTCTGCGGGCTGGAGGCAGGTCTGCAGACGATCCTGGTGCTCACCGGCATCAGCAACCGGGCCGACATCGACCGGTACCCGTACCGTCCGTCGCGGATCGTCCCGTCGGTGGCCGACCTGATCGACGAGGTCTGAGCACCACCCGCCCTCACCTGATCGCGACGATCTTGCGCTTATCGTCGGACAAAGTGGACAAATCGTCTCGATAACTGCAAGATCGTCGCGGGGGTCAGGGGCGTCGCGGGGGTCAGGGGCGTAGCGGGGCGTTGCAGGCGGCGACCAGCGCCCGCCGGCAGGCGGCGGTGAGGGGTCGCAGCGCGGCATCCCGCTGCTGCGCCTCGTAGCCGTTGACCGCGCCGCCGGGAGCCGCGTGCTCGGCCAACGCCAGCACCCCGTCCAGCACACTGGCGCGGGCGAACAATCGGCGGGCCCGAGGGTCGAATCCAGGTGGCAGGTCCATGCCACCGTCGGGCCTGCGCAGCGCGGCCAACGCGCCGGCCAGCTCGGGTCGCCAGTGGGCGATGTCCAGCCGGGTCAACGCGGTGGTCGCCTCGGCGAGGGTGGCGGACAGGTCGGCCTCCGCCTCGGCCGGTCCCGGCTCCGTGCGCCCGCCGCCGGGCAACTCGTCGGGCAGCGGGTAGACCCGCCAGAGCACCGTCTCGAAGGTCACCCCCGACCCGGAGGTGTGGCTGCGGACCTCTGGGATGACACCCAGGCCCCGGGCCACCACGGCTTCACCGGCCAGCAGCGCCGCGCCGGTGAACGCGCCGGGGCCGGGCAGCCCGCGCGGGTCGCCAGGGGCCGGCAGGACCAACCGGATCTCGTCCGGTGCCAGCTTCGCGAAACAGGGCAGCGCGTCACGCAACGGCAGGTCGGTCCAGGCGCCGGGCGCGTCGGCGACCAGATGCTCCTCGTCGCCGGCTATCTCGTCGGCGATCTCGTCGTACGGCACCAGCCCGGCGCGCCACGCGCGGACCCAGGCCACGAATCGGCTGGACCGGCGCGCCCCGAGGGTGGCCGCGCCTACTGCGGGGGACATGCAGGCTAGGGTACGTGCCGTCGCCCCGGTTGTCTCGACTCCGCTGGTGCCGCACCCCGTGTGGCGTCGTCGTGCCTGGCGGCAGACCTTTGCGGCGCGTCGTCGTGCCCGGCCCGGTCCGGCGGGGTTAGCCTGCCGCGATGGGTGGCGACCGGCGGTACGGAGACGACGTCCTGGCGGGCAACTGGCGCCGGCGGCGCACCGTTCCCGTCCTCGACGCGGAGTTGGACCTGGTGGTCGAGGACGTCGACTCCGGCTTCTGCGGAGCGGTGGTGGGTTTCGAGTCCGGTGCGGTGACCCTGGAGGACCGGCACGGCCGGCGGCGGCACTTTCCGCTCGAGGCGGCGGCGTTCCTGCTCGACGGCCAGCCGGTGACGTTGCGCCGGCCGGACCGGCCCGCCGCCACGCCCCGGCAGCGCCAGCGCACCGCCTCCGGGTCGATCGCGGTCGGTCCCCGGCCGGCCCAGGTCGCGAAGGCCAGCCGGATCTGGGTCGAAGGGGTGCACGACGCGGCCCTGGTGGAGCGGATCTGGGGCGACGACCTGCGGATCGAAGGTGTGGTGGTCGAGCCGCTCGACGGCATCGACGCCCTCGCCACCGAGGTTGCGGCGTTCGCGCCGGGGCCGCAGCGGCGCCTCGGGGTCCTGGTCGACCATCTGGTGCCCGGTTCAAAGGAGAGCCGCCTGGTCGCGGCGGTCACCTCGCCGTACGTGCTGGTGACCGGGCATCCGTACGTGGACGTCTGGCAGGCGGTCAGACCAGACCGGGTCGGGTTGCGGCAGTGGCCGCAGATCCCGCCCGGCCAGCCGTGGAAGGAAGGTGTCTGCGCGGCGGTCGGGGTGGCCGAGCCGGCGCAGATGTGGCGGCGGATCCTCGGCGCGGTGCGCAGCTACCAGGACGTGGAGACACCGTTGATCAACGCGATGGAGCGGCTGATCGACTTCGTGACCGTACCGCCGCAGTGAGCCGTCCGCCCGTCGCGGTAGTGCGCCGTGGGCCGGTCAGCCGAGGTCGTCCGGGTCGCGGGTGAGAATGAAGGTGGCCAGGTCCAGCGCCGTCGGGGTGCCGGTCGGTCCACGCCGTACGGTGAGGATCTCGCCCTGCTGGGCACCGCTGCGGCCCTGCCAGCGGTCCACGCCCGCCGCGGCGAACCGTGACGTCACCGGCTGCACCGGCCCGAGCAGGGCGAGGACGAGTTCGGCGGCGTCAGCGTCCCAGGAGACCTGCATCTCCCGCCCCATCCACCACCACCGGCCGCAGATCGCGTCGATGTCCGGCGGCGGCAGGGTGCCCGGCCGCCACGGACGCGGCGCGGGCGGTTCCCGGTCGAGCACCCCGGCCAGCACCCGCAGCCCCAGCTCACGGATGGTGCCCTGGGCGAAACCGTACGAGTTGGCGAAGGCGATTACACCGGTGCCGGTGTCGCGGTCCACAGCGAGCAGCGCCACGTAGCCGGGCATCGAACCGCCGTGGCCGGCGAAGACCCGCTCCCCGACCCGGTACAGCTCGGGGCCGAGCCCGTGGCCGCCGGTCCACCGCTGCGGGTCGTTGATCGCGACCGGCAGGCACATCTCCGCCATCGTGGCGGGGTCGAGCACCGCCGGGTCCGGGTCGGCGAGGAACGCCGCCCACCGGCTCAGGTCGGCGACGGTGGACCAGAGTTGGCCGGCGGGGGCCATCGCCCCGGTGTCGGTACGGGGCTCCTCGCGCAGCGTGCCGTGCCACGGGTGCACCACGTAGCCGGCGGCGTACGGGGCGGTGGGATGGTAGGTGGTGCGGGTCATGCCGAGCGGGCCGAGAAGGTCGGTGGCGACCAGTTCGCTCCACGGCGTACCGGTGATCCGGTGCAGGGCGGCGCCGAGCAGCCCGTACGCCAGGTTCGAGTAGTGGTACGTGCGGTGCGGCGGAAAGGCCACCTTGTCCGGTCCGAGCCCGGCCAGCAGGGTGGCGACATCCGTGCCGGTGGTGCGTTCCCACCAGCCGTCGCTGTCCGGTTCGCGTTGCAGGCCGGCGGCGTGGCCGAGAAGTTGGCGCAGGGTGATCCGCTCGAACGGGGCGTCGGGCAGGTGGTCGCGGAGCCGGTCGTCGAGGTCGAGCCGGCCGGCGTCGCGCAGCCGCAGCACCAGGGTGGCGGTGAAGGTCTTGGTGATCGAGCCGATCCGGTACTGCAGGTCGGGGTGGGGTGAGGGGTGCTCACCGGCGGACGAGACATGCGCCAGTTGCCGGTCCCGGAGCACGCCGAGGGCGACGGAGGGCGCTCGGCCGTACGACTGGAGCTCGGCGACTGCGGTGTCGATCATGCTGATGGTGCCGGGGGAGAGGGACGCGGACACGCTCACAACACTCCTGTACGTGGTGACCTGACAGCGGTGCGTCGCCCCCGGGTGACCCTGCTCGAAATATGCCCGATATGTCGGTTCTGTGGTCGCCGCTGGTGCGCATACATGTCACGATCGGTATGTGGAACCCGTCCTGTGGATCGTATTGGGCGTCGTGCTCGCGATCGCGGAGTTGTTCACCGCGACGCTGTTCCTCGTCATGTTCGCCGCCGGCGCGTTCGCGGCGGCGGTCGCGGCGGCCCTGGGGGCACCGGTCGCCGTACAGGCCCTGGTCTTCGCCGCGGTCTCCGCGTTGACCGTGCTCGCCGTCCGGCCGGTCATCCAGCGGCACCGCACGGCGGCGCTGACCAGCGGCGAGGAACCGTTCGGGGTCGCGGCGATCGAGGGCGCCACCGCGCTGGTGCTGGAGCGCGTCGACGCCGACGGCGGCCAGGTCAAGATCGACGGAGAGCTGTGGAGCGCCCGGTCCTACGACGGGATCGGGGTCTTCACTCCCGGACAACGGGTACGGGTCATCGAGGTCAAGGGCGTCACCGCCCTGGTCTGGCGCGACGACGTCATCAGCGACGACGTCA
Source organism: Solwaraspora sp. WMMA2101 (assembly GCF_049179175.1). NCBI lineage: Bacteria > Bacillati > Actinomycetota > Actinomycetes > Micromonosporales > Micromonosporaceae > Solwaraspora > Solwaraspora sp. WMMA2101. The sequence goes on from NZ_JBMHMA010000006.1 coordinate 6,217,681, forward strand.
TCAGCGGCGACGTCGTCGGCGGTGACGCCACCGGCGACGACGTCACTGGCGGTGACCTGCGGTAGCGGAACCACCTCCACCGAAGAGGGTGAGCGACGATGGACATAGCGATCGCGGTACTGGTCGGGGCAATCGCCCTGATCACAGTTGTCACGCTGATCCGGGCCGTCCGGATCGTGCCACAACAGCGGATGGACGTGGTCGAACGCCTCGGGCGTTACCAACGCACCATGACACCCGGTCTGAACCTGCTGGTCCCGTTCGTCGACACGGTCCGCGCCAAGGTCGACATGCGCGAGCAGGTGGTCAGCTTCCCGCCGCAGCCGGTGATCACCTCCGACAACCTGGTGGTGTCGATCGACACTGTCCTGTACTTCAAGGTGGTCGAGCCGCGCGCCGCCACCTACGAGATCGCCAACTTCCTGCAGGCCATCGAGCAGCTCACCGTCACCACGTTGCGCAACGTGATCGGTTCGCTCGACCTGGAGCGGGCCCTGACGAGCCGGGAGGAGATCAACCGGCATCTGTCCGGGGTCCTCGACGAGACCACCGGCCGGTGGGGCATCAAGGTCACCCGGGTGGAGATCAAGGCGATCGAGCCGCCGCCGAGCATCCGCGACTCGATGGAGAAGCAGATGCGCGCCGAGCGGGACCGCCGCGCCGCGATTCTCACCGCCGAGGGACACAAGCAGTCGCAGATCCTCTCCGCAGAGGGCGAGAAGCAGGCCTCGGTGCTGCGCGCCGACGGTGACCGGCAGGCCCGGATCCTGCAGGCCGAGGGGCAGGCCAAGGCGATCCGTACCGTCTTCGACGCCATCCACCAGGCGAACCCGAGTCAGAAGGTGCTCGCCTACCAGTACCTGCAGGCGTTGCCGCAGATCGCCAACGGCCAGGCCAACAAGGTGTGGATCGTGCCGGCCGAGCTGACCAAGGCGCTCGAAGGCCTCGGTGGTGCGCTCGGCGGGCTCAGTCAGATGGTCGGCGACGCGCCGTCGCAGCAGGTCGACTCCTCCGCCGTGGAGCGGGAGGCCGCCGAGGCGGCCGAGGCGGCGGCCGCCGAGGCGCAGCGGGTCAACGACGAGGTCCGCGCCGCCGAGCAGGTCAGCAGCGGAGGCGCCGCCCGACCGGCCGGGCTGCCCGCGCCGGAGCCGGTGCCCGCGTCCGAACTGCTCGACCAGTTCGACGCCAGCCGCGCCCGGCCGGAGGCCGAACGCGGCTGAACTGGTGCGCGTCGACCGGTGGAAATCCGAACAACTCCCACATACATGACCGGCGTGGCTGACACGATCAGGCCGTCAGTGCCGATCATGCCGAGGCCCGCACGGGCCCCGGCAGCGCGGGAGGACGACGACACCATGACGCGCGCCGTCAGGAACACCCGACCACGGACCAGTGCCGCCGCGGCCAACCGGTCGGGACCGATGCGGGTCGTCTCCCGCAGCGACGCCGGGATCGCCGTGGTCGCGGCCGCCGCACCGGAGCACGCGCCCGCCGGGCCGGCCACCAACGCCGCCTGGGCCTGGTCGGTACGCCGGTTCACCCGGGTGGCCATCTGGGCGTTGCCGCTGTACGCCGTCGCCTTCGCGGTGAGCAGCCTCAGCGGCCTACGTGGCGGCAACCCGGCCCCGGACCTGGTCGACGGGCGACCCGCGTACCTGATCGCCTGGGTGGTGGCGAGCTGGCTCGGCCTGGTCGCGCTCGTCGCGATCGCCGGCATCCACGCCGCGGCCCGCAGCCGTGGCACGGCGGTGGCCGCGCTGCTGACCGGGCTGGCCGGCGCGGCGCTGATGGTCCCGTTCGCCGGACTGCCCGACGGCACCGTGGTCTACGGCACCTCGGCCCGGTCGCTGGCCCTGGTCGGCGCCGCGCTCTACAGCCTGGGCTGGTTCCTGGCCGGCGCCGCCGTACTACGGTCGGAGCTGTTCAACCGGCTCGACGGCTGGCTGCTGATCGTGGCGTCGCCGCTGCTCGGCTTCATCGGGCTGTTCTCCGGCCCGCTGCAGACCGTCGGAGCGGTCTTCGCGTTGACCGCCGGCATCGGCCTGGCCTGGTCGGCCGGGCGGATGGTGCCGAGCGTGCAGGCGGCCCCGAGCGCGCCGGCCCGGGACTGACCGCCCGGGGACCGGTCAGAGGAGTCGGTCAGGGCGGGTCGGTCAGGGCGGGTCGTCGCGGCACAGCTCCCAGAACGCCACTGCCGCCGCCGTGGCCACGTTGAGCGAGTCGACTCCGCGCCGCATCGGCACGGCCACCCGTACGTCGGCGGCCTGGATCGCCGCCGTACTCAGCCCCGGCCCTTCCGCGCCGAGCAGCAGGGCCGGGCGGGCCCGCGCGGCGGCGTCGAGCCGCTGCACCGCCACCGCGTCAGGTGCCGGCGTCATCGCGAGCAGGTGGAACCCGGCGGTACGGATGGTGACCAGAGCCGCCGGCCAGGCTGTCGCCCGGGCGTACGGCACCGCGAAGACCTCACCCATGCTGACCCGTACCGACCGCCGGTACAGCGGATCCGCGCAGGTCGGGGAGAGCACCACCGCGTCCATCCCGAGCGCCGCCGCGCTGCGGAACAGCGCGCCGAGGTTGGTGTGCGTGTTGATGCCTTCACAGACCACCAGCCGGCGGGCAGCGGCGAGCATCTCGTCGAGCGTGGGCAGCGGACGGCGGTGGAACGAGGCCAGCACCCCCCGGTGCACGTGGAAACCGGTGATCGACTCCAGCACCGCCGGGGTCGCCGCGTAGACCGGCGTCTCCTCCGGCAGTTCGGCCAGCTGGTCGAGGCGCTTGGCGTCGACCAGCACCGACCGTGGTCGGTATCCGGCCCGCAGGGCCCGCCCGATGACCAGTTCGCCTTCGGCGATGAACAGTCCGTTCGGCGGCTCCCACCGGGTCCGCAGCTCGACGTCGGTCAGCGCCCGGTAGTCGGCTATCCGGTCGTCGTCGGCGTCGGTGATCTCCGCTACTGGCACACCGGAGATTGTGCCCGGTGCCCCAGGTACCGTCATGCGGGTGTTCCCTACCGTCGGCGAGGTGCTGGCTCTGGAACCGGTCCGGCACGGCGGCCCCCGGGTGGTGGCGGCCGAGGAACGCCTGAACCGGCTGGTCCGCTGGGTGCACGTGACCGAGGTGCCGGACATCGCCAGCCTGTTGCGCGGTGGTGAGCTGGTGCTCACCACCGGTATCGGGTTGCCGGCCGACGACGCGGGGCTGCGCGCCTTCGTCGCCGAGCTGGCCGAGGTCGGCGTCGCCGGACTGGTGGTCGAGCTGGGGCGCCGCTACCACGGCGGGGTGCCCAAGGTGATGGTCGCCGCTGCCGCACGGCACGGGCTGCCGCTGGTCGAGCTGCGCCGGGCGACGCCGTTCGTGCTGATCACCGAGGCGGTGCACGCGCTGATCGTGGATGCCCAGTTGGCGCAGCTGCGGGCCACCGAGGAGATCCACCAGCGGTTCACCGAACTGTCGGTCGAGGGCGCGGAGGCCGCCGAGGTGGTCCGGCAGGCGGCGGAGCTGGCCGGTGCCCCGGTGGTGCTGGAGAACCTGGCCCGGCGGGTGCTGGCATACCACAGCGCGGGGGAGAACGCCCGGTTGCTGCTCGACGGCTGGGAGCAGCATTCGCGGCGGATCCAGCCGGCGGGGCGGACGGCGTACCACGCCGACACCGGCTGGCTGGTGACCATGGTCGGCGCGCGGGGTCAGGACTGGGGTCGGCTGCTGCTGCGCTGTCCCGGCACGGGCCCGGACGCAGCTGGCGGGCCGGACGGGGCAAGCTGGCCCGCCGGGGCTGGTGGGCCGCCGACGCGGCTGTCCATCCTGCTGGAGCGGGCGGCGTCGACGTTGGCGTTGGGGCGGCTGATCCGCCGCGACGCCGACGGTCTGGAGCGGCAGATCCACCGTACGTTGCTGACCGCCCTGCTGGACGGCTCGCAGCCGGCCGACGAGGTGGCCGTACGGGCCCGGGCGCTCGGCGTCGACCTGGACCGCCGTCACCTGGTCGGGCTGGTCGTCCGGTTCCGTGACCCCGACCCGGCCGCCGGGTCGGTCGCGGGCGCCGGGTCGGGGTCGGGGCTCGTCGCCAGACCGGCGTCGGTCGCCGCCGCCGAGGCGGTCCAGGCCCGGCTGCGTGACCTCGCCGAGTCGGTCGGCCTCGCGGTGCGCGAGGCCGGGCTGGCCGGGCTGACCAGCCCGTTGGACGACCACGCCGTCGGCGTGCTGCTGGCGGTACGCACGGCAGCGCTCGCCGACACCGCGCTGGACGACTTCCTGGGGGCGTTGCGCCGGTTGCGCCGTTCGGAGCCGGCGCCGGTGGTGGTGGCGGCCGGCAGCGGGGTCGACGGCATCCGGGAGGCCCGCCGTACGTTGGTGGAGGCCCGGCAGGTGGCCGAGGCGGGGCGGCGGGACCGGCGGGCCGACCAGGTGCTGCGGCTGCCGGACGTCGGCCTTGCCGGGCTGCTGCACCTGTTGCGGGAGGAACCCCGATTGCAGGTGTTCGTCGAGCGGGAGCTGGGTGCGCTGCTGGCGTACGAGGCGCGGCATCCTCGGGAGCAGCTGCTGGCGACGTTGCGCGCGTACCTGGAGCATGGCCGCAACAAGTCGGCGGCGGCTGCGGCGGTGCACCTGTCCCGGCCGGCCTTCTATGAACGGTTGACCCGGCTGGGGCGGATTCTCGACGCCGACCTGGAGTCGGTGCAGGTGTGCCTGTCGCTGCACGTGGCGTTGCTGGCGTGGGAGGCGGTCCAGGCGCGCCCGCTGGTCTGACCCTGGTCCGCCGGTCGGCCTGATCCGGGCCGAAGGTCCTACCCGTCCGGGACCCATGACTGGTCGACATATACCCCCGGGGGTATATGGTGGGGAGCGTAGCCCGCTCCGCTTCCGCGATCAGGAGGTCTCGATGTTCTTCGCCCAGTACTACCTGGACTGCCTGTCCCAGGCGTCCTACCTCATCGCCGACGAGTCGACGAAACGCGCTGTGGTGGTCGACCCCCGCCGCGACGTCAGCGAGTACCTGGCCGACGCGCAGGCGCACGGGTTCACCATCGAGGGCGTCGTCAACACCCACTTCCACGCCGACTTCATCGCCGGCCACCTGGAGCTCGCCGCGCGCACCGGCGCGTGGATCGGGTACGGCCAGCGAGCCGAGGCCGACTACCCGATCCGCAAGCTGGCCGACGGCGAACGGATCAGCCTGGGCGACGTGACCCTGGAGATCATGGAGACCCCGGGACACACTCCGGAGTCGATCAGCATCCTGGTCTACGAACACGCCACCGACCCGGTCGCGTACGGGGTGCTCACCGGCGACGCGCTGTTCATCGGCGACGTCGGTCGCCCGGACCTGCTCGCCTCCTTCGGCGTCACCGCCGAGGAGCTGGGCCGGATGCTCTACGACAGCGTTCAGCACAAGCTGATGGCCCTGCCGGACCCGGTGCGGGTCTTCCCGGCCCACGGCGCGGGGTCGGCCTGCGGCAAGAACCTGTCCACCGAGCGCTCGTCGACCATCGGCGAGCAGCGGGCCACCAACTACGCGTGCGCCCCGATGGACGCCGCGCGGTTCCTGGCGATCGTCACCGCCGGGCAGCCCGCCGCGCCAGCGTACTTCGGCTACGACGCCGTACTGAACCGCCAGGACCACGCCCTGTTCGACGTCACCGCCGCGCCCACGCCGCTGAGTCCGGCGGAGTTCGCCGCCGGCCAGGCCGCCGGCGCCGTCGTGGTCGACGCCCGCGACCCGCAGGAGTACGCCGCCGGCCACCTGCGGGGTGCGCTCAACGTCCCCGCCGACGGCCGGTTCGCCGAGACCGCCGGCAGTGTGCTCACCCCCGGTACGCAGATCCTGGTGGTCGCCCCGCAGGACCGGGAGGAGGAGATCGTCACCCGGCTGGCCCGGATCGGCTTCGACACCGTCGCCGGCTACCTGCGCGAGCCTGAGCAGGCGTTCCTGCAGATGATCGACCAGTTGACCCGGGCGAGCCGGCTGACCGTGGCGCAGCTGGCGGCCGCGCGCGCCGGCGCGCGTCCGCCGGTGGTGCTCGACGTGCGCAACGCCGGGGAGCGCTCCGCCGGGGTCGTCGACGGCGCGCTGCACATCCCGCTGGCCGAGCTGGCCCGGCGCATCGACGAGGTGCCGACCGACCGGCCGGTGGTGGTGCACTGCGCCGGCGGTTACCGCTCCTCGGTGGCGGCCAGTGTGCTGCGGGCCGCCGGTCACCCGGACGTCTCCGATCTGCTCGGCGGCTACCAGGCGTGGCAGGCGTCGCGTCAGCCGGTCGGTGCCGCCTGAGCACCCGATCCACACCCGACTCGCTGAAAGGATCATCATGACCACGGACACGACCAGCACCGCCGTACCGGAGCCGACCCGGCGGCTGCCGTTGATCGGCGACCAGGCGCCGGACTTCGCGGCGGAGAGCACCCACGGTCCGGTCCGGCTGGCCGACTACACCGGCCGTTGGCTGGTGCTGTTCAGCCATCCGGCCGACTTCACCCCGGTCTGCACCACCGAGTTCGTCGGCTTCGCCGAACTGGCCGACGAGTTCGCCGCCCGGAACGTGGCGCTGCTCGGCAACTCGGTGGACTCGGTCTTCAGCCACCTTGCCTGGACCCGGTCGATCCACGAGAAACTGGGCGTGCGGATCCCGTTTCCGATCATCGCCGACCTGGACATGGCGGTGTCCCACGCGTACGGGATGCTGCACCCGAACACCTCCGGTACGGCGGCGGTCCGGGCGGTCTTCGTCATCGACCCCGAGCAGGTGGTCCGGGCAGTGCTCTACTACCCGATGAACGCGGGTCGGATGATCCCGGAGATCCTGCGGCTGATCGACGCGCTGCAGACCTCGGACCGGGACGGTGTGTCCTGCCCGGCCAACTGGCGCCCCGGGGAGGACGTGTTGCTCGGTGCGCCACGGACCGAGTCCGACCTGGACGACCGGTTGGCCGACGACACGGTCAAGCTGACCGACTGGTATCTGGCCACCCGACCGGACCGGGGCGGATCCTGATCCCGCGCACCGGGGGCTCCGCCGGCCCGAACCTGGACCGGCGGAGCCCCCGGGGCCGCCCCACCTCGACACCTGCCGCACGCAGCCGTCCGGCCAGGCGGCAGAGAGCCGTCAGGCCAGGGAGAGGAACAGCTTCTCCATCTGTTCGAGGTTGGCCTTGCGGTCGGTCGCGTCGGCGTCGGGGTCCATGCACTGTTCGAGCCCGCTCGCGATGACCTTGAACCCCGCCCGGTCGAGCGCCCGGGAGACGGCGGCGAGCTGGGTGACCACCTCGGCGCAGTCGCGACCGGACTCCAGCATCGCGATGATGCCCCGGATCTGACCCTCGGCCCGCCGTAGCCGCTTGACGACCTCGACGGTCGTCTGCTCCTCGACCTGCATCGGCTGCTCCTCCCACTCAGGTTTCCAAGATACACCCAGGGGTATGCCTTGCGGTGGCCCGGTCATCCGAACATACTGGAGAAGCGATACCCCCAGGGGTATATGTCGAGAGCGTGAGGAGCGCCAAGTGGAACTCGTTTCTTTCCGTACCCCAGGCCTCGGCGACCAGTCCTACCTCCTGATCCACGAGGGCAAAGGGGTGCTGGTCGACCCGCAACGTGACATCGACCGGTTCCTCGACGCCGCGGCCGAACGCGACGTCGACCTCCGGTTCGTCCTGGAAACGCACCTGCACAACGACTACGTCTCCGGTGGCCCCCAGGTGGCCCGGCGCACCGGCGCCGAGCTGGTCCTGCCGGCCGGGGCCGCACCGATCTACCGGCACACCCCCGCCTTCCACCTCGAGGACATCAAGGCCGACAACCTCACCCTGCGCCCCGTACACACCCCCGGGCACACCCCGGAACACACCAGCTACGTGGTCCTGATCGACGACGAACCGGTCGCGGTCTTCTCCGGCGGCAGCCTGCTCGTCGCCGCCGCCGGGCGACCCGACCTGCTCGGCGCCGACCGGGCCCGCACCCTGGCCCGGCTGCAGCACGGATCCCTGCACCGACTGGCCGGCCTGCCCCGGGCCGTCGAACTGCTGCCGACCCACGGCGAAGGCTCGTTCTGCACCACCACCGGCGCCGGTCGGTTCACCTCCACCATCGGTGACGAGGTCGACACCAACCCGCTGCTCGGCATCGGCGACCCGGAGGCCTTCGCCGACCGGCTGCTCGCCGCACCGATGCCGATCCCGGCGTTCTACCAGTACATGGGGCCGGCCAACATCCGTGGCGGCGAGCCGATGCCGCCGGTCACCGTGCCCGAGATCGCCGCCACCGCGCTGCCGACCGGCGACGGCACCCAGCTGCTGGACATCCGGCCCCGTACGGCCCAGGCCGCCGGCCTGGTCCCCGGCTCGGTCGGGATCACCCTCGCCGACGACTTCGGCAGCTGGGCCGGCTGGCTGCTGCCGTACGGCACCCCGCTGGTCCTGATCGCCGCACCGGACCAGGACGTCACCGAGGCCGTCGTCCAGCTGGCCCGCATCGGGCTCGACACCGTGCGGGCCGTCCACCGGCCGGCCGCCGACGCCGACCTCGGCCCCGGGTACGAGCTGCTCGACATCGACACCTTCCGACAGCGGCTGACCGTGTCCGACGCCCAACTGCTCGACGTACGGATGCCGAACGAACGTGCGCAGGCCAGCTGGTCCGGTGCGGTCGAACGCTTCCTCGCCGACCTGGTCACCGACGGCATCCCCGCCGCCCTCGACCCGCAGCGGCCGGTCCTGGTCGCCTGCGGCACCGGCCGGCGGGCCGCCATCGCCGCCAGCCTGCTGGTCCGCGCCGGCTACCGCGTGGCGGTCCTCGACGGCGCCGGCGTCGCCGACCTCGTCGACGCCTGACGCGCGACCCGCGAAACCGACCGCAAAAGACCGACCCCGCACACCAGACCCGCACCGCACCTGATCCTGGCCGACCCCTTTCTGGAGACACCATGCCCCCCACCAATCCGACCATCGACGTCCCCGCCGCCCGGGCCCTGCTCGCCGACAACCCGGACACCCTCGTCGTCGACGTGCGGACCCCGGCCGAGTTCGAGACCGCCCACATCGACGGGGCGATCAACCTGCCGCTCGACCAGGTCGACGCCCACCTGAACCGGATCGTCGCCGACGCCGGCGGCCGGATCCTGCTGATCTGCCAGTCCGGCAACCGGGCCCACCAGGCCTGCGGCAAGCTCGCCGGTGCCGGCCTGGACTCCGCGACCGTGCTGACCGGCGGGATGGGTGCCTGGATCTCCGCCGGTGGACCGGTCAACCGGGGCCGGCAACGCTGGAGCCTGGAACGTCAGGTGCGGCTGGTCGCCGGCGCCATCGTGCTGGTCGCGGTGCTGGCCAGCATCTGGTATCCGCCGGCCCGCTACGTCGCCGGTGCCATCGGTGCCGGGCTGACCGTCGCCGCGCTGACCAACACCTGCGCGATGGGCATGCTGCTGGCCCGGCTGCCGTACAACCGGGGCGCCGGCTGTGACGTCGACGCGTCGCTGACCCGGCTGAGCCGGGCCGGCGCGGCGAGATGACCGGCGCGGCGTACCCGCGCCAGGCCCGCACCGGGCCGGCGCGGGCCCTGCCGATCCTCGGCTGGCGGCGCGGCTACGACCGGCAGGTGCTGCGCCACGACCTGATCGCCGGCCTGACCGTCGCCGTCATGCTGGTGCCGCAGAGCATGGCGTACGCCGCCCTCGCCGGCATGCCACCGGTCACCGGCCTCTACGCCGCCACCGTGCCGGTCCTGGTCTACGCCCTGCTCGGCACCTCCGGCTCGCTCGCCGTCGGCCCGGTCGCGATCACCGCGTTGATGACCGCCACCGCCCTGGCGCCCCTGGCCGACGGCGACCCCGGCCGGTTCGCTGCCCTCGCCGGCCTGCTCGCGCTGCTGGTCGGTGCCATCCAGGTGCTGATGGGTGTGCTGCGCCTCGGCGCGTTGGTCAACTTCATGTCCCACTCGGTGCTGTCCGGTTTCACCTCGGCCGCCGCGCTCGTCATCGCCGCCAGCCAGGTCAAGGACCTGCTCGGGCTGCGGGCCGAGCGCGCCGAGAACCTGCCCGGCATCCTGACCAGCCTCTGGCAGGCCGCGCCGACGGTGCACCTGCTGACCGTGGCGGTCGCCGGGGTCAGCATCGCCGGGCTGGTCCTGCTGCGCCGGTACGTACCGAAGCTGCCCGGCGCGCTGCTGGTCGTCGCCGCCGTCACCGCGGTCAGCGCCGTCCTGGCCCTCGGTGACCGTGGCGTGCCGATCCTCGCCGACGTGCCGAGCGGGCTGCCGGTGCCGGACCTGCCGTCGATCGCCCTGGCCGACGTACGGGCCCTGCTGCCGGCGGCGGTCGCGATCGCCCTGGTCGCCTACATGGAAGGCATCGCGGTGGCCAAGTCGCTGGCCGCCCGGTCCCGCCAGCACGTCGACCCGAACGCCGAACTCGTCGCCGTGGGCGCGGCGAACGTCGCAGCCGGCGCATTCCACGCCTTCCCGGTGGCCGGCGGATTCTCCCGCAGCGCCGTCAACTTCTCCGCCGGGGCCCGTACCCCGGTCGCGTCGGTGGTCACCGCCGCCGTCGTGGCGGCCACCGCGCTGCTGCTCACCCCGGCCTTCCACCACCTGCCCAAGGCGGTGCTCGGGGCGATCGTCGTGGTCGCCGTACTCGGTCTGGTCGACCACCGGGGCGCACGGACGGCCTGGCGGACCCGGCGGGCCGACGGGGTCACCCTCGCCCTGACGTTCCTGGTCACCCTGGTCGCCGGGGTCGAGGCAGGGCTGGCCGTCGGCGTCGGGTTCAGCCTCGTGGTGTTCCTGCACCGGTCGGCCCGGCCGCACACCGCCGAACTCGGCCGGGTCCCCGGCACCGGGACGTTCCGCAACGTCGCCCGCTACCAGGGGCTGGTCACCGACCCGCAGGTGGCGGTGCTGCGCATCGACGGCCCGTTGTACTTCGCCAACGCCGAGTACCTCGCCGACCAGTTGTCGGCACTTGCCGAGGACCGCCCGTCGCTGCACGCCGTGGTGCTCGACGCCAGCGCGATCAGCGACGCCGACACCGACGGGGCACACACCCTGGCGCAGGCCCGTGACCGGCTCGCCGGCCGGGGCGTGGCACTGCACCTGGCCACCGTGCGCGGCCCGGTCCGGGACCTGCTGACCCGCTCCGGCCTGTGGCCGGCGATGCGGGAGGCCGGGCAGCTGCATCCGGAGGTGGCCGACGCCGTCGACGCGGCCGCCGGTACGCCGGACGGCAGCGACCGGACACCACGCCTGCCGCAGGAGGTGTACTGACCGTGCCGGACCGGTTCGCCACCGTGGTGACCTGCATCGACGGGCGGATCCACGGCCCGCTCGGGCAGTGGATCCGCGACCGGCTCGACGTGGACCATCTCGACCTGATCACTGCGCCGGGCGCCGACCGGGTGCTGGCCACCGCCGACCCGGCGGAGCTGACCAGGCTGCTGGACGCGGTCGGCGTCTCCCGTACCGCGCACGGCAGCGGCACCCTGGTGCTGGCCGGGCACGCCGACTGCGCCGGCAACCCGGTCGACGACGCCGAACACCACGACCAGCTGCGCCGGGCCGCCGACCGGCTCGCCGCCGCCCTGCCCGAGCTGCGGATCCTGGCCGTGCACACCGGAAGCTGCGGCACCGGCTGCTGGCAGCCGCACCTGATCGACGAGCGGGCACCCAGCGGGCGTCCGTGACCGACTGACCGGCGGGGTCAGCGCAGCGCGGTGGGTCAGAGCAGCGCGGTGGGTCAGAGCAGCGCGGTGAGGACCTTCGCGTACGCCGCCGGCACGTGGTGCGGACCGCCCGGCAGCAGTACGTCGGAGGCGTCGACCGCCGGCCACGCCTGCTGCGGCACCGCCGCCATCAGCTCACCGACCAGCGGGGCGTCGCGCCACTGCGGCGAGGAGGCGAGCATCCGTAGCGCGACCAGGGACTCCTCGACCTCACCGACGCACTCGAACGGCTTGTGCCCGTCGACGCCGATCAGCTCCCGGAAGCCGGCCAGCTGGGCCGGGTCGGCCAGCAGGTCGACACCGAAGATGCCGACCAGCCGGTCGCGTTCCATGAACGGCGCGAACGCCAGGAACACGAACCGGCACTTCGGGCACGCCCCGCACCAGCGTTCGCTGCGGTCGCGCAGCTTGAACGCCGCGTTGCAGCTGGTCACCACCGGGTCGTAGCCGGTCGACGCCGCGAACAGCTTGGCGATGTGCAGCTCGGACAGGGTCCGCAGCAGCGAGAAGTACGGCTCGGTCAGCCCGGCGTGGCCCTGCAGCGCGGCCCGCAGCAGCCCTTCGGCCTCGACGCCCTTGGACCACTGGTGGTTGATCTCGTGACCGTTCCAGATCAGGTTCGGGTCGGACGCGGACCGTTCGTTGGACATCACCACCGGGCCGAGGCCGTGCAGCACCGCCGTACCGACCGCGATCAGCGAGTTGATCGCGGTCACCGGGATGTGCCCGTTGTACGCCCCGGACGCGTTGAGGTCGAACAGCCGCGGGTCCAACGTTCGGCGGGCGGCCAGCGCCGGCAACCCGGAGGCCGCGTTGACCGCCACGATCACCGGGTTCGGGTTGACCGAGAACGGCACCGGCTCGAAGCCGGCCCGGCGCAGCGCCTCCAGGGTGACGATCGAGTCCTTGCCGCCGCCGACCGCCGACAACGGCCGCCGGTCGGCGGTGTCCACCGGTGTCGGCGGGGTCGGCACCCCGTCCGGCACGACGGGGGCGAGGTCGAGCACGTGCGGCAGCTCGTTGCGGTACGCGTACTCGGCCAGGCCCGAGGTGTAGACGGCGGTGACCAGCGCGACCGCCTCGGCCCCCAGCGGCGCCGGCGCCACCAGCCGGGGCGGGGCCGCCGCCTTGTAGTAGCTGACCCCGGCGACCAGGTGCAGCAGCTCCAACACCCGGCGGAACGTCGACCCCGACCCGGTCGGCGGCGGGGTGCCGTCGGGCATCGGGAAGGTGATCCGCTCGACGAAGGTCGACGCCGCGCCGTCGTCACCGGTGAGCGCGTAACCCAGCTCGGCCACCCCGGTCACCGGGTCGAACTCCAGCGTGGGGAAGGTGAACGCGGTGAAACGTCCTAGCTCGTCACGGGTCACCCGTACCTCCTCCACTGATCACCGACCAGACATACTAGTCCCGGTTCGCGCCCCCGATCCGGCGCCTGATGACATGCTTCGCAGTGGAGGAGATGACCGGTGCGCCTGGCTGACCTGCGTGGCCGATCCGTCGCGGTGTGGGGCACCGGCCGCGAGGGACGGGCCGCGGTGACCGCGATCGCCGCCCAGTCCCCGGCCGGGCTGGTCGCCGTCGACGACAGTGCGACCGCCGCCCCGGCGGACTGGGACACCGGCACCGCGCCGCTGTACACCGGCGAGGACGGCTTCGCCCGGTTGGCCGCCGCCGACGTCGTGGTCCGCTCACCGGGCGTGCCGCAGACCCACCCCTGGGTGGTGCGGCTGCGCGAACGCGGGGTGCCGATCACCGGCGGTACCGCGCTGTGGACGGCCGACCACGCCGCCCGGACCGTCGGTGTCACCGGCAGCAAGGGCAAGTCCACCACGTCCAGCCTGATCAGCCACCTGCTGACCGCGCTGGGGCGGCCCAACGCGTTCGGCGGCAACATCGGCGTACCGCTGCTGGCAATGCCCGAGGCCGACCTGTACGTGCTGGAACTGTCGTCGTACCAGTGCAGCGACCTGACCGATTCGCCCCGGATCGCCGTGCTGACGTCGCTGTTCCCGGAGCACCTGGACTCGCACGGCAGCGAGGAACGCTACTACGCCGACAAGCTCAACATCATCGCGCACGGCCCGGAAACGATCATTTACAACGGTACGGATCCCCGGCTCGCCCGGCGGCTGCTCGGGGTCGAGGCGACCGCCGCCGGACTGCCCGACGGCTACCACGTGGCACCCGGCGCGGACGGCCGGCCGTACCTGCACCGGGGTGGCGAGCCGCTGTTCGCGCGGGCGGCGCTGCCGCTGGCCGGCCGGCACAACGAAGGCAACCTCTGCGTGGCGTTGACGGTGCTCGAAGCACTCGGCGTCGACTGCGTCGCGCAGCGCGACGTGATCGCCGACGCGGTCGCCGGTTTCGCCGGCCTGCCGCACCGGCTCGCCGAGATCGCCGACCCGTCGGGGCTGACCTTCGTCGACGACAGCATCTCGACCAGCCCCTATTCGGCGATGCACGCGATCGACGCGTACACCGGCCGCCCGTTGACCGTCATCGTCGGCGGCACCGACCGGGGGCTCGACTACACGCCGCTGCGTGAGCACCTCGCCGAGTCGGAGTTGACGGTGATCGGCGTACCGGACAGCGGGCCCCGGATCCTCGACACCCTGGCCGGGCTGCCCGGCGTGCGCACCGCGCAGGCCGCCGACGTCACGGCGGCCGTACGGTTGGCCCGCGAGCTCACCCCGGACGGTGGGGTGGTGCTGCTGTCCCCGGCCGCCCCCAGCTACGGGCATTTCCGCAACTTTGAACACCGCTCCGAGGTCTTCGCCGCCGCCGTCCGCGACACCGCTCCCGGGTCGCGGGTCGCCTGACTTTCCGGCTCTGCGGCCCTGACTGTGGGTGACTCCGCTGCGGACAGATGTCGTTCCTGCCGATATACCTGTGGGGAATGATTATTCCCCACAGGAATATCCACGGTTCGGAATATGTGCCTCCCGGCGTCGGGAGGCCGCCGACCGCGCGGACGCCCCCCGCCCCGTCCCGTCCCGGCCCCCCGCCCCGGCCGTGGTCCCGCCACCTGGGCGATACCGCAGTTCCGGGAGGTGCCGTGTCAGGATCGTCCGGCTCCGGTGCTATACACAGCGGCATGCTTCGCGACCGGATGATCGCCTGTCTACTGTTCGCCGTCGCCTTCTTCGGGCTGGTGATGCAGTGGATCTACCCGTTCAGTGACATCCCCGAGGTGGTGGGTATCGCCATCACCGTGGTCGCGGTGGTGAGCGCGCTGACCGGCGTACGGCTGTGGCTGCGCTCGTCGCGGCAACGCTCCGACGGTGACGACGTGGAGATGGAGTCGGACGGGGCCGCGGAGGTGGGCTCAGACGCGGGGGCGAGCGGCTCGGGCGACTGACGCCGGGCGACGAAGTGTCAGGTCGGGCCGGTCCAGTCGCTACACGATGGCGGTTGCCGACGCCGACCCACGGTGAGAGGGTGCACCCACCGACATACCCGGGGAAGGGTGGCGCCGCCAGATGACCGCCGACGACCTGCTGGCCCGGCACCGGGCCGTCATGCCCAGCTGGATGCCGATCTACTACGCCGAACCCCTGGAGATCGTCGCCGGCTCCGGCCGCCGGGTCACCGGCGCCGACGGCCGCAGCTACCTGGACTTCTTCGGCGGCGTGCTGACCAACATGATCGGCTACGACATCCCGGAGATCCGCGACGCGGTGCAGCGCCAGCTCGCCACCGGCATCGTGCACACCTCCACCCTGTACCTGATCCGCCACCAGGTCGAGCTGGCCGAACGGATCGCCGCGCTGTCCGGCATCGCCGACGCCCGGGTCTTCTTCACCAACTCCGGCACCGAAGCCAACGAGGCGGCGCTGCTGGCCGCCACCAACTACCGCCGGTCGCATCAGATCCTCGCCGTGCGCAACAGCTACCACGGCCGCTCGTACGCGACGATGGGCATCACCGGGCACCGCAGCTGGTCGGCCAGCGCGCTCAACCCGCTGCAGGTCGCCTGGCTGCACTCCGGTGACCGGCTGCGTGGCCTACTGGCCCGGCTCGGCCCCGACGCCCAGCTCGACGCCGCCGTCGAAGACCTGCGCGAAGTCCTCGCCACCCAGACCGCCGGCGACGTCGCCTGCCTGATCGCCGAACCGATTCAGGGCGTCGGCGGCTTCGTACACGGCCCCGACGGGCTGCTCGGCGAATGGAAGAAGGTCCTCGACGAGTCCGGCATCCTGCTGATCTCCGACGAGGTGCAGACCGGCTGGGGGCGTACCGGCGAACACTTCTGGGGCTACCAGGCGCACGGCGTCGTGCCGGACCTGCTGACCTTCGCCAAGGGCATCGGCAACGGCTTCGCCCTGGCCGGCGTCGTCGGCCGCGCCGACGTCATGGACGCCGTGCCGGCGATCTCGTTCTCCACGTTCGGCGGCAACCCGGTCAGCACCGCCGCCGGCGTCGCCGTCCTCGACTACCTGCGCGACCACGACCTACAGGCCAACGCCGCGCGCACCGGCGAGCTGCTGCGTACCGGGCTGACCGGGGCGGCCGCCGCCCATCCGATCGTCGGCGAGGTGCGGGGCAAGGGCCTGATGCTGGCCGTGGAGTTCGTCCGCCCCGGCACCAGCGAGCCGGACCCGGCCGCGACCACCGCCGTGTTCGAGGCCTGCCGGGCCGGCGGGCTGCTGGTCGGCAAGGGCGGCCTGTACGGCAACGTGCTACGGATGGGGCCACCGTTGACGCTCACCGAGGACGAGGCCCGCGAAGGGCTGGCGATCCTGGTCGACGCGATCGCGTCGGTCTCGGCCGCTGCCGTGCCGGCCATTGTGGAAGGGGCGACGGCGTGAACCGGATCCCGCATTTTGTCGACGGCTCCCGTACCACGATGATCGAAGCCGGCGGCGACGGTCGCCACGGTGAGGTGTTCGACCCGGCGACCGGGCAGGTCGCCGCGACCGTCGGGTTCGCCTCGGCCGCGCAGGTCGACGCGGTCGTGCAGGTCGCGGCGCGGGCCGCCCGCGACTGGCGCGACGTGTCGCTGTCGCGGCGCGCCAACGTGTTGTTCGCCTTCCGGGAGATCATCAACGCCCGGCGCGACGAACTCGCCGCCGCGATCACCGCCGAACACGGCAAGGTCCTCGCCGACGCCGCCGGCGAGGTGCAACGCGGCCTGGAGGTCGTCGAGTACGCCTGCGGCATCCCGACGCTGCTCACCGGCAACTTTAGCGAGAACGTCTCGACCGAGGTCGACTCGTACAGCCTGCGCCAGCCGCTCGGCGTGGTAGCGGTCATCTCGCCGTTCAACTTCCCGGCGATGGTGCCACTGTGGTTCGTGCCGATCGCCGTGGCCTGCGGCAACGCTGTCGTGGTCAAACCGTCCGAGAAGGACCCGTCGGCGGCGGTGCTGCTCGCGCAGTGGTTCACCGAGGCCGGCCTGCCACCCGGGGTCTGCAACGTGGTGCACGGCGACCGCGAAGCCGTCGACGCGCTGCTGGACCACCCGGGCGTACGGGCGGTGTCGTTCGTCGGCTCCACCCCGGTGGCCCGGCACGTCTACACCCGGGGCACCGCCGCCGGCAAACGCGTCCAGGCCCTCGGCGGGGCGAAGAACCACATGGTGGTGCTGCCCGACGCCGACCTCGACCTGGCCGCCGACGCGGCGGTCAACGCCGGCTTCGGCTCGGCGGGGGAGCGGTGCATGGCGATCTCCGCCCTGGTGGCGGTGGAGCCGGTCGGCGACGACCTGGTGGCCCGGATCGTCGAACGGCTCGGCAGGATCCGTACGGGTGACGGCCGCCGGCCCGGCTGCGACATGGGTCCGCTGATCACCGCCGCGCACCGCGACCGGGTCGCCGGTTACGTGGCCGCCGGTGCCGCTGACGGCGCGAAGATCGTCGTCGACGGCCGGGGCGTGCCGGTCGACGGCGACGACGCCGGTTTCTGGCTCGGCCCCACCCTGCTGGACCAGGTGACCCCGCAGATGTCGGTCTACACCGACGAGATCTTCGGCCCGGTGCTGTCGGTGCTGCGGGTCGACTCGTACGACGCGGCGTTGGAGCTGGTCAACGCCAACCCCTACGGCAACGGTACGGCGATCTTCACCAACGACGGCGGTGCCGCCCGGCGCTTCCAACACGAGGTGGAGGTCGGGATGGTCGGCATCAACGTGCCGATCCCGGTGCCGATGGCCTACTACTCGTTCGGCGGCTGGAAGGCGTCGCTGTTCGGCGACAGCCACGCCCACGGCCGCGACGGGGTG
This sequence comes from Solwaraspora sp. WMMA2101, assembly GCF_049179175.1. Taxonomy (NCBI): domain Bacteria; kingdom Bacillati; phylum Actinomycetota; class Actinomycetes; order Micromonosporales; family Micromonosporaceae; genus Solwaraspora; species Solwaraspora sp. WMMA2101. The sequence goes on from NZ_JBMHMA010000006.1 coordinate 6,235,607, forward strand.
CACTTCTTCACCCGGGGCAAGGTGGTGACCAGCCGCTGGCTCGACCCCCGCCACGGCGGCGTGAACCTCGGCTTCCCGACCCAGACCTGAGCGTTCGTCCACTGTTCGTCGATGCTGTCCCGGACGCGACAGCGGCCGCCAATTGTCGGTTCGGTTCCAGTTTGTGGTGCCAGTTATGTCGACATTCCGGGCCCACGGACGTCTCGTCCGCCGATGATGCGGCGATCGATACTCATCGTATCGATATAAATGCATGACGCTCAGTCCTTGACTGAAGATCCTGCTGCGCTAACATCGGAACAGGCCAATTCGATCGCCTGATGTCACTTGTAGACACGGTTGGATCGGGTGTCATCGACGCGTTCCGCTGATTTGGCCAGATCGACGGTGGGTTTCGGGTCCGGCGGCATCAGCTTCGTACTGGTCACGTGGGGATGGCATGGCGTTCATTGAGTATCACGAGGCGCTGGGCGTTCTGCGGGACGGGCTGGTCCGTGCCTCAGCCGGGCGGGGTGGCACGATCCTCGTGGTCGGGGGACTCGCGAGCGGGAAAAGTGCCCTGCTGCAGGAGTTCTCCCAGCGCGCCACGGTCGAGGGGGCGCGGATCCTGCGGGCGTCAGGTGCCATGCCCGAGCGCGCGCTTCCGCTGGGTGTCGTGGAGCAACTGGTGCAGAGCGGGCGGTTGGGTGGGGCCGCTGACCGGCTGACACGGTTGATCGGCACATGCGAGAAATGCCAATGGGAATTGCAGGATCACGAAACGGGCGACTCGTGCCAATGCGCGCGACTGTCCAGGGATCTCGCGAAGGTGCTCCTGCATTCGGGCGGTGGCGGGTCCGGCGCGGATCGGCCGGTGGTCGTCTGCGTCGACGATGCGGAATTCACGGATCAGTGGTCGATGCGCGTGCTCGTCTCGCTCGACCGTCGACTCAGAAATGCGCACGGCATTCTGGTGCTCACTGCCCGTAGTCCCGCGCAGTCCGCGACCCCGCTGCTGGCGTCGGAAATCAGCCGCCCGGGTCGTCAGCGGATCGGTCTCGCGCCGATGTCGGTCCGAAGCGTGGAGAGCCTGTTCGCCAAGGCGTTCGACCCCGACGTCGCCGAACGGGCCGCCGCGCCGTGCCACCGGCTCACCGCCGGCAACCCGCTGCTCGTCAGCGCTCTGCTCGACGACCACCGGGACCGGGACCTGACGGGCCGGGCCGCCGCCGGCCATCCGGCGGACCAGCCTCACGTGAGCCGGGAACCGACCGTGGTCGGTCCCCGCTACCAGCAGGCGGTCGTCGAGAGCGTGCACCGGTGGGAACTCCAACTCCTCGGCGCCGCACGCGTGCTCGCCGTCCTCGACGACCACTGCCCGCCGTCGTTGCTCGGCCGGCTGCTCGGCCTCGGGACGATCACCGCGGCCGGGCTGCTACGGACAATGACCGTTGCCGGTCTGGTGGCGGACGGCCGGTTCCGCCATCCGGCGGCCACCGAGGCGATCCTGCACGACATGACGGTGCACCAGCGCGCCGAACTGCACCGCCGGGTCGCCGAGACGCTGTTCGAACGCGGCGCTTCCGCCGTCGACGTCGCCCGCCATCTGCTGTCCGCAGACGCGACGCACGAGGCATGGGCGGTACGGGTGCTGCGGGAAGCGGCCGAACACGCGCTTGCCACCGAGGACCCGGCGCACGCCGTACGGTGCCTGGAACTGGCGTTGGCCTGCGCGGACGACGCCGACGCCCGGCTCGGGGTGGCCAGCGTCCTGGCCCGTGCGTTGGAGCAGGTGAACCCGTCGGCGACCGCGGCCCACCTCGACCCCCTGTGGGCCGCGGTGCCACGGGGCGAACTGCGTGATCGTGACCTGCTGGCGATGGCGCGGCTGGCGCTCTGGCAGGGTGCCCAGGACCGGGTGCAGCAGATTCTGCACCCGACGACGCAGACACACCGGTTGCTGGAGACCAAGACCGAGGCCGAGCTGCGGATCGCGTACCAGTGGTTCCACGGTTCCCGGTGGGGCTGGCCGGCACGGGCCGCAGAGGAGCCCCATGATCCGTGGCTCGACCTCGCCAGATCCCTGGCGACCCTGTGGCAGGGTGGCGGGTCCGGCGCGGTCGCCGCAGCCCATCAGGTGCTGCAGAGCTACCGCCTCGGCGAGGTCGCCGTCGAGGTCGTGGCGACCGCGCTACTGGCCCTGGCCCACGGCGGTCACAGTGACCAGGCGGTGCACCGCTGCGACCTGCTGATCGCTCAGGCCGAGCGGCGGGGTGCGGTCACCTGGGAGGCCCTGCTGCGTGCGGTCCGGGCCGAGATCGCCCTGCTGCGGGGCGAGCCGGCGGTCGCCGTCGCCCTGGTCGAACTGGCCCTGCGTCGGCTGTCCGCGTCGCGGTGGGGCGTGCTGATCGCGTACCCGTTGGCCACCCTGGTCGCGGCGCACACCGCCCTCGGCGCGCACGAGGCCGCGGCTCAGGTGCTGGCGCAGCCGATCCCGGACGCGGCGGACGACACCATCTGGGGCCTGCGCTACCGCCACGCGCGCGGACGACTGAAACTGGCCACCGGCGCGGTCCTGGCCGCCGCCCACGACTTCCACAGCTGCGGTCGGCTGATGCGCCGGTGGGGCGTCGACGGTCCGGTCCTGGGGCTGTGGCGGATCGACCTGGCCGAGGCGCAGTTCCGCCTGGGCCGCTGCGACATCGCCCGGGACCTGCTCAAGCAACAGCTCGCCAGCCGCGACGGTGACCTTCGGGTGCGTGGGCTCGCGCTGCGGGTGCTCGCGGCCGCCGCCGCACCCGAGCAGCGGCCCGCGCTGCTGCGGGAGTCGAACGACTGCCTGCGGACCGCCGGTGACCGGCTGGGGATGATCGCCGCGTTGACCGACCTGCACCGGGTGCACGAGCAGCTCGGCAACGACGACGAGGCCCGGGCGCTGGCCGCTGCGGTCGCCACCCTCGCCGGCTCCACCGACCCGCCGACCGACCCGCCGACCGACCCGCCGACCGGACCGGTACCCGGGGCCGGGGCCCGTCAAGCGATCGGCGGCCGCCGGGCCGACACCTCGGACGTACCGGTGTTGTCGGTGCTGACCGACTCCGAACGCCGGGTCGCGGAACTGGCCCGGTTCGGGTACCCGAACCGGGAGATCGCCTGCCGCCTGTTCATCACGGTCAGCACCGTCGAGCAGCATCTGACCCGGATCTACCGCAAGCTCAAGGTGAAACGCAAGGCCGACCTGCGCGTCCTGCTCGCTCCCGCCGGTGGCACCGCGATGGTCGACCGCCCGCACATCATCGACAACTAGGAGTGCCGTACATGCCTGCGACGTCGACCTGCCGGGTCTGTGCCGGGCCGGTGGAGGAGTTCTTCGACTTCGGACGACAGCCGCTGTCCGACGCCTTCCTGGTGCCGGAGCAGACTGACCCGGAGTTCTTCTACCGCCTGGCCGTGGGAATCTGCCGTACCTGCACGATGGTGCAGCTCATGGAGGAGGTGCCGAGGGAGCGGATGTTCCACGCGGACTACCCGTACATCTCCCGAGGGTCGGCGGTCATGCGGGCGCACTTCGAGGCGCTCGCGCGCCGGTTCCTCGCCGAGGAACTCCACCGGCCGGACGCCTTCATCGTCGAGATCGGCTGCAACGACGGGACGATGCTCGGCACCGTCGCCGACGCCGGGGTCCGCCATCTCGGGGTGGAACCGTCCAGCGGCGTGGCCGCCATGGCGGCGCAGCGTGGGGTACGGGTGCGGACCGACTTCTTCGAGGCCTCCGTGGCCGCCGACATCGCCGTCAGCGACGGGCCGGCCACCGTCATCTACGCGGCCAACACCCTGTGCCACATCCCGTACATCGACTCCATCCTCAAGGGAGTGCGGGAGCTGCTCGCCCCGGACGGGGTCTTCGTGTTCGAGGATCCCTACTTCGCGGACATCGTCGAGCGAACCTCGTTCGACCAGATCTACGACGAGCACTTCTTCCTCTTCACCGGCGGATCGGTGCAGGCGATGGCGACGCGACACGGGCTGGAACTGGTGGACGTGCAGCGGCTGCCGGTCCACGGCGGCGAGGTCCGCTACACCCTGGCGCGGCCCGGTGCCCGGACGCCGACACGGGCGGTCGCCGACCTGCTGGCTCAGGAACGCCGGGCCGGCATCGCCGAGCCGGAGACGCTGCGGCGGTTCGGCGACCGGGTCGAGCGGATCCGCCGAGGACTGACCGCGTTCCTCGACGAGCGTCACGCCCGGGGCGAACGGGTGGTCGGCTACGGCGCCACGGCCAAGAGCGCCACCGTGCTGAACTTCTGCGGGATCGGTCCGGACCGGATCGAGTTCATCTGCGACACCACCCCCGCCAAGCAGGGCCGGCTGACGCCGGGCTCACACATCCCGGTACGGGGGCCGGAAGCGTTCACCGCCGCGTACCCGCCGTACGCGGTGCTGTTCGCCTGGAACCACGCCGACGAGATCATGGCGAAGGAGACCGCCTTCCGGGCGGCGGGTGGACGATGGCTGCTCTACGTCCCCGAGGTTCACGTTGTCTGACGGTGCGCCAGCCCCGCACGGTCGGGGTGACCACGGGCGTCCACCGCTGGTGGTGATCCTGGGCGCCAGCGGGTTCGTCGGCGCGGCGGTGTCGGCGCGGCTGAGCTGGCGGGACGTCCGGTTGCGACTGGTGTCCCGGCACCTGCCGGCGCCCCCGCCCGGTCCGGCCCCGGCGCAACGACTGGTGCGCGACCTGACCGACCCTCGGCAGGTCCGCGAATGCGTCGCCGACGCCGACGCGGTGCTCCCACTGGTGCTGTACGCCGGACGGGGCACCTGGCGGCTGACCGACGACGAGGCGACCGCGCGGGCGGTCAACGTCGGGGTGGTACGCAGTGCGCTCGCCGCGCTGGCGGAGCGGCCGCCCCGCCGGGTCGGGCCGCCGCCGGTGCTGGTGTTCCCGGGGTCGACCTCGCAGGTCGGCCCCGGGCCGACCCGCGTCGACGGTACCGAGCCGGACCGGCCCGCCACCGGGTACGACCGGCAGAAGCAGGTGGCGCAGTGGGCGGTCGAGGCGGCCACCGCCGACGGTGTCGTGTGTGGAACGACCCTGCGCCTGCCGACCGTCTTCGGGCCGGGACGGGCACCGGGGGTGATCGACAGGGGAGTGGTCAGCACGATGCTGCGGCGGGCGTTGGCCGGACAACCGCTCACCGTGTGGGCCGACGGTACGGCACAGCGTGACCTGCTGTTCGTCGACGACGTCGCGGACGCATTCGTCGGGGCCCTGCACCATCCGACGGCGCTGGCCGGCCGGCACTGGCCGATCGGCAGCGGGCAGGGCACCACGCTGCGCGAACTCTTCACGATGATCGCGGCCCTGGCCGCCGAACACACCGGTGGGCCGCCGGTGACGGTCGAGTCGGTGCCGCCACTGGCGAACGCCTCGGCGATGGACCTGCACAGCCTGGTGGTCGATCCGTCGGCGTTCCGGGCGGTAACCGGCTGGCGGGCACGTACGCCGCTGCCCGTGGCGTTGCGGCGCACCCTGGACGCGCTGGCACCTGCGCCGGCGGCCGGCTGAGCCGGTGTCTGTCCGCAGGGGGCCGACCCCTAACCTCGCCGGTGGCTCCCCCTATCGCATTGACCTGTTCCGTTGCCGTGTCGCATCCTGACTCGGCGATCACCCGGTGGCTTCATCGTCGGCACGGTGCGACGGCGCGACCCGCCGCGGTGTGATCGGCGGCAACGGACAAGTGTCGAATGCAGACGGGCGGTGGCGACCGATGGAATGCGAACCATGAAAGCGCAGCCCTTGGCCGTCGCGGGTGCCTACGTATTCACACCACAAATTCACCCGGACGAGCGTGGCGTGTTCGTCTCGCATTTTCAGGAGTCGGATTTCCGGGCAGCGCTCGGGCATTCGCTGTTCGCCGTCGCCCAGGTCAGCCACAGCCGTTCCGTGCAGGGCGTGGCCCGGGGGATCCACTACACCCGTACGCCGCCCGGTGCCGCCAAGTACGTGCACTGTCCGGCCGGTCGTGCGTACGATTTCGTGGTCGATCTGCGGGTCGGCTCGCCGACCTACGGGCGGTGGGACGGCGTACTGCTGGATCCCCTGCACCATCGCGCCGTCTATCTGCCGCCCGGGGTCGGCCATGCCTTCGTCGCGGTGGAATCCGACACGGTCATGACCTACCTGTTGTCCCGGGAGTACGACCCGGCCAACGAGTTGGCGGTGTCGATCCTGGATCCGGCGATCGCGCTCGACCTGCCTGCGGGCCTGACGCCGCTGCTGTCCCCGCGTGACCGGCAGGCCCGTACCCTGGCGCAGGCGCGGGCCGCCGGCCTGTTGCCCGAGTACGCGGCCTGCCAGGCGGTCGAGCAGCCCGCGCGGGCCCGGTGAGCGGAGTGTCGGCGACAACGCGTGGTGCCCTGCGCGCCGGGGCCGGTACGGCGCCCGAAGCCAGCCTCGTCGAGTCGATGCTGGCCACGAGTGGACGCTTCGCCGGGGACGCGGACTTCGACCGGTGGCTCGCCGGTATGCGCGAGAGGACGAGCATGTCCGTCGAACAGGTCGCGTTGGCGGACCTGCGTGACTGGACGCAGGATCCGGTCACCGGCAATCTGCGCCACCGCACCGGAAAGTTCTTCACCGTCGAGTCCCTCGCGGTGGATTACCCCGCCGGCCCGGTGACGAACTGGACGCAACCGATCATCCACCAGCCTGAGATCGGCATTCTCGGCATCCTGGTGAAGCGGATCGACGGCGTACTGCACTGTCTGATGCAGGCCAAACGGGAGCCAGGCAACCAGAACGGCGTCCAACTCGCCCCGACCGTGCAGGCGACCCGGAGCAACTACACGCGGGTGCACCAGGGGCGGCCGGTGCCGTACCTCGACTATTTCCTCAACCCGGTCGGGCACCGGGTGCTCACCGACGTCCGGCAGTCCGAGCAGGGCGCGTGGTTCTACCAGAAGCGCAACCGCAACATGGTCGTCGAGGTCGCCGCCGACGTGCCCGTACTCGACGGTTTCTGCTGGTTGACGATGGGACAGATCCACCGGTTGCTCCGGGTGCCGGATCTGGTCGGAATGGACGCCCGGACGGTCCTGGCCTGCCTGCCGCTCGGCGGACCCGGCTGGGGCACGATCCTGCCGTTCGACGACGACTTCGGCGCCGCCCTGGCGCACTCCTGCGATCCGCGAAGCGGCGCGGCGTGGTCCCTCACCGAGATCCTGAGCTGGGTCACCGGGATGCGGACCCGGACCGAGATCCGGGCCCGACTTGGCCCACTCGTCGCGGCCGAGGGCTGGCTGCACCGCGACGGGCGGATATCGCACGAGTCCGGCCGGTACTTCGACGTGATGGGTGTCCAGGTGCGGGCCGCCGGCCGCGAGGTGGGTCAGTGGACGCAGCCGATGATCCAGCCCCGCAGCGACGGCATCATCGCGTTCCTCGTCCGGCCGATCGACGGTGTCCTGCACATGCTGGTCTGCGCCCGCCCGGAACCGGGTTTCGCCGACGTGATCGAACTCGCGCCGACCGTGCAGTGCCTGCCGGGCAACTACGGGCACCTGCCGGCCGACCAGTGGCCACCGTTTCTGGCCGACGTGCTGGCGGCCGGACCGGAGCAGGTGCGCTTCGACGCCGTCCTGTCCGAGGAGGGCGGCCGTTTCTACCACGCCCGCAACCGTTACCTCATCGTGGAGACCGATGCGGTGCCCGCCGGCGACCGGGACGACTACCGGTGGCTGACCCTGGCGCAGTTGACCGAGCTGCTGGCGCACAGCTTTTATCTCAACGTCCAGGCCCGCAGCCTGGTCGCCTGCCTGCGGAGCCTGCTCACAGGTGCGCCAGCACGTCCCGGACCGACTCGATGATCTTGTCCTGCAGGCCGGTCGGCAGCGACGGGTACATCGGCAGGGAGAAGATCTCGCCGGCCAGCCGCTCGGTGACCGGCAACTGACCGGCGCGGTAGCCGAAGTGGGCGAAGCCGGTCATCGTGTGCACCGGCCACGGGTAGCTGACGTTGAGCCGGATGTCGAAGGCCGCCAGCCGCTCGATGATGTCGTCGCGGCGGGGATGCCGGACCACGTACAGGTAGTAGACGTGGTCGTTGCCGTCGGCCAGCGTGGGCAGCACCAGGTCGGTGTCACCGAGCCCGTCGGCGTAGCGCTGGGCCACGGCGCGCCGTCGGTCGATGTAGTCGTCGAGCCGGCCGAGCTTGCGGCGCAGGATCTCGGCCTGGACCTCGTCGAGCCGGCTGTTGTGTCCGGGCGTCTCGACGACGTAGTACGTCTGCGCCATGCCGTAGTAGCGCAATCGACGCAGCCGGTCTGCCACGGCCTCGACGTCGGTGATGACGGCGCCACCGTCGCCGTACGCCCCGAGGACCTTGGTCGGGTAGAAGGAGTACGCGGCCGCGTCGCCCATCGCACCGGCGACCTGACCGTGGTGGCGGGCACCGTGCGACTGGGCACAGTCCTCGAGGATCACCAGGTCGTGTGCCGCGGCGATCCGGCGCAGGGGTGCCATGTCGACGCACTGCCCGTACAGGTGGACCGGGAGCAGGCACCGGGTCCGGGTGGTGACCGCGGCCGCGACCTGGTCGACATCCATCAGGTACGTGTCCGGCCGGACGTCGACGAAGACCGGGGTGGCGCCGACCGCGTCGATCGCCACGACCGTCGGCGCGGCGGTGTTCGACACGGTGACGACCTCGTCGCCCGGTCCGACGTCCAGGGCCTGTAGCGCGAGCTTGAGCGCGTTGGTCCCGTTGTCCACCCCGACGCAGTGGCCGAGTCCGTGGTACGCGGCGAATTCCTGTTCGAAGGAGCGGACACTGTCCCCGAGTACCAGCCGGCCGGACCGGAACACCGACTCGACGGCGTCGAGAATGTCGTGCTTCTCGCTCTCGTACTCCAGCAGGTAGTCCCAGACCAGGGTGGCCATCGTGGATTCTCCGTAGGTCCGTAGGGGTGGGCACCCGGTCGATGGCGCGTGACCAGCCGGATCAACCCACGAGAACGTATGACCACACCGGACCAGCGCCCTGATCAACCGATCCCTCGGGCACCGTACCGCAGGGCACCGTGCAGCCAGAACCCCTAATCGATAGGGGTGGGTAAGGGGGTGCGCACGGGCTGGTGGGCTGTCTAACCTGCACCGACCGGGCCCGGTCAGCCGAGTCGTACCGGTCGGGCCCGGCTGCATGAGCGCGCAGTCGACAGCTTGAGGACGCCAGCAGATGTCTGAACACGTTCTTGTCATGAGCCACCCGGATCACGGCCACGTCATTCCCAACCTGGCGGTGGTGACCGAGCTGGTGGACCGGGGACATCGGGTCACCTATCTCACGGGTGCCCGGACGGCCTCGATCGCCGAGGCGGCGGGGGCGACCGTCGTGCAGTACGACTCGCGCTACAAACAGGCCGACTTCACCGGTGTGGCACACGATCCCCGGTATCTGCTGAACCTGTTGCTCGACGAGAGCACCGCGATGCTGCGGACCGCCGACGCCGAACTCGCGGTCGATCCGCCGAGCCTGACCCTGTACGACACGTCGATTCTCTACGCCGGGCGAATCCTGGCCCGCAAGTGGCAACTGCCCGCCGTCCAGCTGATTCCGATGTTCGCCTCGAACGAGTCCTTTTCCTACTTGAACGCCATCTACGGCGGCGAGGGTGCACCGCCCGCCGGTGGACCGCCGACGCCCCCGCCGTGGCTGGCCGAGTTCATGGGCCGCATCGGTGCGTTGTGCGCCGCCCACCAGGTGGCGGTGGCGCCGCAGGAACTGTGGTGGGGCGTACAGGATTTCAACCTCGTCACCATTCCCCGACAGTTCCAGTACGCGGGGGACTCCTTCGACGACCGGTTCGTGTTCGTGGGCCCGTGCGTCGGGCAGCGGGCCTTCCTCGGCGACTGGAAGCCGCCGACCAGTGAGCTACCGGTGGTCCTGGTTTCTCTCGGCGCGGTCTTCAACGGGCACCCGGACTTCTTCCGCACCTGTATCTCGGCTTTCACGCAGGCGCCGTGGCACGCCGTGCTGACGGTCGCGGACGCGATCGACCCCGAATCGCTGGGCCCGCTGCCGTCCAACGTCGAGGTGCACCGCTGGGTGCCGCACGTCACGGTGCTCGAGCACGCGTCTGCGGTGGTCACCCACGGCGGCATGGGTACGGTCATGGAGGCGCTGCTCACCGGCACCCCCATGGTCGTCGTACCGACCTCGGCCATCGACGCGGTGACCGCACGACGCCTGGACGAACTGGACCTGGGGCGCCCACTCGACCAGCAGGAGCTGACCGCGCCCCGGCTGCTGGAGCTGATCGGGCAGGTGACCGCGGACCCGGCGATCCAGGACGGCACCCGCCGGATGCGCCAGCACGTCCGCGCCGCCGGCGGCACCCGGCGCGCCGCGGACGAGTTGGAGAACTACCTCGCCCGGCAGCGGTCATGAGCGATTCGCTGGAGCTTCGGATCCTGGGGCCGCTGGTGGTCTGCAAGGGCGACGAGTCGGTCCGCATCGGTGGCCTGCGGGAACGGGCGGTGCTGGCCCGGCTCGCCCTCGACGCCAATCGGGTCGTGAGCGTCAGCAGACTGATCGCGGCGGTCTGGGCCGGTACGCCGCCGCGCAGCGCCCGGTCGCAGATCGCCATCTGCGTGTCCCGGCTCCGTGCCGCGTTGGGTGAACGGATCGGTGCCGCCGCCGCCGACGAACAGGCGATCGTGACGATGAGCCCGGGGTACCTGTTGCGGGTGGCACCCGAGCGGATCGATCTGCACCGGTTCACCGAGCTGACCGGCCGGGCCCGCGACTGCCCGGACCGTGAACTGGCCGCCGGGTTGCTGGTCCGCGCGCTGGCCCTGTGGCGGGGGACACCGTTCGAGGGGATGTGCGGGCTGCAGGCCGAGGCGGCGGCGCTGGAGGAGGCCCGCCTCGAGGCCGCCCATGCCCACGTCGATCTGGAACTCGAACTCGGTCACCACGACCGGGTCATCATGGACCTCATCCCGCTGGTGGCGGAGCATCCACTGCGGGAGCGCTCACGGGCCCAGTTGATGCTCGCGCAGTACCGGGCCGGGCGGCGGGCGGAGTCGCTGCGGACCTATCAGGAGGCGCGCCGTCACCTGGTCGAGCAGGTCGGCCTCGAGCCCGGACCGGAACTCAAACGCCTGCACGACCAGATCCTGCGCGACGCGCCGACGTTGATGCCGGCCGCCCGTGGGCTGCGGTCCCGGGCGTACGGGCAGCCCGGCGACCTGCTGGTGCGTGAGCACGCCAGTTGACCGGCAGGTGACCGCGCCCTGCGCCGTCCGTCACCGACCGGCGGGTCGGCACGCCCGGTGCCCCGTCACCGACTGGTGGATGTCCGGTCCAGGATCCGGTCGAGCGCGTCGACCACGGCGTCGCTCGACGGCGTGGCGTCGACGCACCGCCAGGCGACGTGCCCGTCCGGCCGGATCAGGACCGCGCCCCGGGGGGAGAGTCCGTACCGATCGGCCCAGTCGGGGCCCGACAACGTCGTCGAGTCGTCCGAGGAGACCTCCACCGCGCTGATCCCGACAGCCGCCCGGCCGCTCGCCTCCTTGGCGCACTGTGCCCAGCCGCTGCCGGCCGGGGTCATCAGGGTGAACTCCGGACCGATCAGGTCGAGGGTGGACACCCGGGTGCCGGCCGTGGACAGCCACACGTGGGGTGCCCGGTGTCCCGGTCGTGCCGTCGGCACATAGGTCCGGTACGGGTCGTCCGGCGCCGGCGGGTCGGTGCCGTCCGGGATGACGGCGGACGAGTCGTACCGGTAACCCAGGACCATGCCTTCGGCGCGGCGCCGGTCGGCCTGCCGCTGCCCGGCCTCCTGCATGGCCAGCCGCCCTTCCATCATCTCCACCGTGATCAGGGCGTTGTTCAGGCTCTCGTCGACGGTCCATTCGGCGACCGGCCGGCGTTCGTCCGGGTAGCTGTCGAGCAGCCGCGCGCCGGCAGCGTCGTGCAACGCGGCGGCGAGTTTCCAGCCCAGGTTGTGCGCGTCCTGGATGCCGCAGTTCATCCCGAAGCCGCCCTGCGGGGTGGCGACGTGCGCGGCGTCGCCGGCGAGGAAGATCGGGCCACGGCGGAACTCGTCGGCCACGATCGCCTGCTGCAGCCAGGGCATCGTACCGATGATCTCGACCGGCAGGTCCGGGATGCCGACCGCCGCCCGGACCAGGCCCAGGCAGACCTCCTCGGTGAAATCCTCGGCTCGCTGACCCAGCTCGGGCTCGTACGCGGTCTGGATGATCCAGCGACGCACGTTGTCCACCGCCTCCACCGCGCAGCCCACCTCGCCGCGGACGAAGTAGAGCGCGCCGAGCCGGTCGTGCAGCAGTTGCCGCAGGTCGGCGTCGAACATGACGCTGAGCATGTGGCCCAGGGGCGGTGGACCGGCCACCCCGATCCCCAGCGCGGCCCGGATGCCGCTGCGTCCGCCGTCGGCGGCGATCGCGTAGCGGGCCCGGACCAGTCGTCGGCCGTCGGCGGAGTCGACCACGGCCTCGACGCCGTCGGTGACGGTCCGCAGCCGGGTCATGGTCGTGGCGAAGCGCACCTGCGCGGTGTCGTGCCCGGTGGCGAGGGCCCGCAGGATCACCTCGAGCCGGTCCTGCGAGCAGATGTAGGTGTAGGTCGGGCTCTGAGGTGCGTCGTCGTGGATCGGTGCGACGGCCCGCTGGAAGTCCGCCGCCGTCAGCGCGGAGCCGATCCCCAGCGCGAGGCTGTCCGCGCGGGGCAGCCCGGCCTGCTCCACCGCGTCCTGAATCCCCCAGGACCGGAATATCTCCATGGTGCGCGTCGAGACGAGTCGTGCCTTGGGAAAAATGGAGGTGCCGGCGTGCTTCTCGACGAGGAGAGACGTCACTCCATGGCGCGACAGTTCGATCGAGGCGGACAGGCCGACCGGTCCTCCGCCCACAATGAGAACCTCGACGTCGACCGTATTCATGGGCCGTATCCTCCCATGGGCCTGAAGGCTCGTCAATGCGACGAAATCGCGATGATATTGACGCAATAACTTCCGGGGATACCGTGTCCTGGGTACCTGGGTCGGTGTGCGATTCGTATTACCGGCGGGGGCGGGACCTCGGTCAGGGGTCGCGCGCCGTCGTCGGTCACGACAGAGCGGGGGACAGTCGACATGCTCTTCGCCGATGGCTCGGTCGCGTTGGTCACCGGCGGCTCGCGCGGCATCGGCCGGGCCGTGGCGCTGGATCTGGCCCGCGAGGGCGTCCACGTGGTGGTCAACTACTCGCGGTCCGAGAGCGACGCCAAGGAACTGGTGAGCCAGATCAGCCAGGAGGGCGGCAGCGCGGCGGCCCTGCACGCCGACGTGACCGACGAGGTCAGCGTCCGGGACATGTTCCGTGCGCTGCGGTCCGAGCACGGCCGGCTGGACGTCCTGGTGACCAGCGCGGGCATCACCCGGGACCGGCACCTGGTGGCGATGAGCCTGGGCCAGTTCCAGGAGACCATGGACGTGAACGTGCAGGGCACCTTCCTCAGCTGCCGCGAGGCGATGCGCATCATGCAGCACCAACGTCGCGGGGCGATCGTCACGCTCTCCTCGGCGAGCGGGCTCGACGGAGGGTTCCCCGGTCAGACCAACTACGTCGCGTCCAAGGGCGCGATCATCGCCTTCACCAAGGCGTTGGCGTACGAGGCCGCGCCGCACGGGGTGCGGGCCAACGTCGTCGCGCCCGGATTCGTGGCCACCGACATGACCCGGGTACTGCCGAGTCAGATCCGCAAGCAGTACGAGTCCCGGATCCGGTTGGGGCGGATGGCCCGGCCCGAGGAGATAGCCGGTCTGGTCACGTTTCTGGCCTCGGAAAAGGCATCGTACGTGACCGGCGAGGTTCTGGTGGCCAATGGCGGCGGTCTCGGCTGAGGCCACCGCGTACCTGAAGAACAGGGAGGCTATGGATGACTCTGGACGACATTCGGGCGCGTGCCGCAGCACGTCGCGAGGCGTGCGCACAGATAAAGAAAATGATCGTCACCCGCCTGGACATTCCGATCGACCCTGACTGGATCACCGACGACCAGCCGTTGTTCGGTCGCGGACTGGAACTGGACAGCCTCGACGTCCTCGAACTCTACGTGGCGATCGAAGCGGAGTTCGGGGTGGCGCTCTACGACAGCGATCTGGCGATCTTCGGATCGGTGTCCCGGCTGGCGGAGACGATCAATCCGGATCTGCTGCCCGCTGCCGGGTCATGAGGGTCCGCACCCGGCCGGCGTCCGGAAACGGGCACACCACGGCCGCGCCGGCGCTGAGCAACGACCAGATCCGGGCGTTGATCCCGCACCGCTGGCCGATGCTGCTGCTCGACCGGATCGACAGCATCGAACCGGGCACCCACGGCGTGGCGATCAAGAACGTCGCCGCGACCGAGTTGTGGTTCCAGGGTCACTTCCCGGAGGAAGCGGTCCTGCCCGGCGTCGTGGTGATCGAGGCGATGGCACAGCTCGCCGGTGCCGTCTTCGCACTCGCCGGGGCCGGCCGGATCAGCTATCTGACCGGTGTGCGGTCCATGCGGTTCCGGCGCCGGATCGTTCCCGGTGACCAGATCGTGCTCTCCGCCGAGCGGACCGCCGGCGCGGGGGGCATCAGCGAGTACCGCGTCGTCGCACGGGTCGACGACCAGGTCGCGGCGGAGGGGCTGATCACCATCACCGACCCCGCCGCAGGAAAACCAGCTGGAGAGGCTTGACATGAAATCCGCACTCACCGACGTCCACCCCGACGGCACGGTCTTCGGCGAGATCGCCGACGCCGAGGTGCCGATGCGCTACTCCACCATGGAGACCGAGTACGCGGCCATCCGGGACAGGGCCGCCGTCATCGACCTCAGCCCGGCGAGCCTCATCGAGGTACGCGGCGACGCGGCGGTGGACTTCATCCAGCGGATCCTCGCCCGCGACGTGGAGTACCTGACCGCCGAGCGGTGCATGAGCAGTCTGGTGCTCGCCGCCGACGGTCGGATCGTCGACCAGGTGGTGGTCTGGGGCCGTGAGGACGGGATGATCCTGGAAAGCTCGTGCGGTACGGGCACCAGCCTGCTGGCGTACCTCGAGGCGCAGGAGCACGCCGGGGTCGAGATCGTCGACCGGTCGCAGGACCTCGCGATCATCGCCTTCGAGGGCCCGTACTGCTGGGGGGTCATCGGCCGGCTGATCGACGGGGAGCTCGCGGCGTTGCCGTTGGAGTCGGTGGCCGACACCACCTGGAACGGCGTGGACGTCGTCTTCGGTCGCACCGGCAGCACCGGCGAGTACGGATACAAGATCATCGTGCCGCGTACCGAGGCCGCGACGCTGTGGGGCCTGGCCGTCGAGCACGCCACCCCGGCCGGGCTCGAAGCCCTGGAACTGGCCATGTTGGAGGTCCGTCAGCCGGTGCTGCGGCACGAGGACGGTCACCGGGCCAGCGTCCTCGAGCTCGGCGCCAACTGGCTCGTCGACTTCACCAAGGAGTCCTTCGTCGGCAAGGACGCGCTGCTGCGGGAGTTCGAGGGCGCGCCGACGGTGCGGACGGTCGGGTTCCGCTGTGGCAGCGCGCTGCCCGCCGCCGGCGCCAGCGTGTCGGCCGCCGGTGAGCAGATCGGGCACGTGGTCTACGCCACCCACAGCATCGGCATCGGCGAGACCCTCGGCCTGGCCCGGGTGTCACCCGAGTTCGCCGCGGCGGGCCTGCACCTCACCGTCGGCGACGCCGAGGCGGTCACCCTCAGCAGCCCGTACGTGACGCCCAAGAGCTGGAGCGTCCCGGTCCTCTGAGCCAGCCGGACCGGATCGCTTGTGAGGAGAGGACGCCATGGCGCTTCCCACTGTCGTCATCACCGGCCTCGGGGTCATCTGCGCGATCGGCCGCGACCCCGACGAGTTCTGGCTGCGGCTCGCGTCGGGCACCGGGGGCATCAGCCTGATCACCGACCCCGCCTTCGCCGCGTTCGAGGCACGCCACGCCGGCCAGGTGCCCGACGAGTGGATCACGTCGCAGTTGCTCGCCGACGAAGCGGGCCTGGACCGGACGGCGCAGTTGGCGATGGTCGCGGCGCGCCAGGCGTTGCGGCAGGCCGGTCTGGAACTGCCCAGGACCGGTCTACCTTTGTCGGCGGCCGGCCCGGACCGGTTCGGGATGGTGTTGGGCAAGTGCCAGGCCACGCCGGATCCGGCGAACAGGTACCAGCCGATGCACCGTACCGCTGATGTGGTGGCCGACCGGCTCGGCGCCCACGGCCCACGGATCCTGGTCTCCACCGCCTGCGCGGCCGGCGGCAACGCGGTCGGCCTCGCCCGCGACAAGATCATCACGGGCGAGGCGGACCTGGTGCTCGCCGGCGGCGTCGACCCGTTGCTCTTCGGCACCTACGCCGGCTTCGCCGGCCTGCACGCGCTGAGCCCGGGAGCCTGCGCGCCGTACAGCAGATCCGACGGCCTCAACCTCGGCGAAGGCGCGGCGTTCGTCCTGGTCGAACCGTTGGAGCGGGCACTGGCCAGGGGTGTCGAACCGCTGGCGGAGGTCGCCGGCTACGGGCTGTCCGCCGACGCCTACCACGCGACCGCCCCCGACCCCGCCGGTCGGGGCGGTGCCAGCGCGGTCCGGCGGGCGCTGGCCGACGCCGGGGTGAGCGTCGACGACGTCGACTACGTCAACGGTCACGGCACCGGTACGCCCGCCAACGACAGCATGGAAGCCAAGGTCATGCGGGTCGTCTTCGGTGACCGGGCCGCGCGCGTGCCCACCAGTAGCATCAAGTCGTTCCTCGGGCACACCCTCGGCGCCGCCGGCGCGGTGGAGACGGTCGCCAGCGTGCTGGCGCTGCGCCACGACACCGCCCCGCCGACCATCGGCTTCGACGACGAGGCGGCGGCCCGTGAAGGGCTCGACTTCGTCCCCAACACGGCCCGACCGATGCCGATCGACGTCGTCGTCTGCAACAACTACGCCTTCGGCGGCAACAACGCCTCGCTGGTGCTGACCACCCCCGGCCGGGCCCGCGCCGAGCAGCCCGGATACGACGCCGCCGCCCCGGTGGTGATCAGCGGACTCGGCCCGGTAACCGGCCTCGGTGTGGGCATCGACGAGCTCAGCGAGGCGATCAGCACCGGCCGCAGCGCCGTCGGGCAGCCGCCGGACCTGACCAGCCGCTCGTACGCCCCCCGCCCGGTCTGGCGGCACATGAACCACCTGTCCCGGATGGCCATCGCCGCGTCCCGGCTGGCCTGGGAGGACGCGGCGCTGAAACTGCCCCGTAGCGCGCTCAACGACGTCGGCGTGGTCTTCGCCACCGCCGCCGGATCCGTGGAGAGCACCGACGACTTCGACCAGAGCGTGGCCGTCGACCCGGGCCGGGCGTCGGCGCTGAGCTTCTCCAACGTCGTCCTCAACGCCACCGGCGGGGCGGTCTGCCAGGCACTGGGCCTGCGTGGACCGACCACCACCATCTGCAACGGCGGTGCCTCGGCGTCGATCGCGCTCGACTGCGCGGTCGAGATGATCCGGTCCGGCAAGGCCGAGGTGGTGCTGGTCGTGGCCGCCGACGAAACCGCCCGGCCGGTGCCCGAGGGCAGCACGGTCTCGCCGTACGACATCGCCGGTGACACCCCGGCGCCGGGCTCGGCGGCGGCCGCCCTGGTGGTCGAGTCCGCCGCGCACTGCGCGGCGCGCGGCGGCCGGCCCTACGCCACCGTCGTACGGACCCGGCACGCGACCGCCGCCGGTGGCACCGAACGCGACGGCGTACGCAACAGCCTGACGACCGTGACCGCCGAGCCCGGCATCGGACTGGTGCTGGGCGCGGCGACCGGCGGAGCGCACGACGCCACCGAGGCGGCCGCGCTGCTCGACGCCCTGCCCGGGGCGCTGCTGACCACGTCCGTCGGGCAGACCGGCGACTGTCAGGCCGCGACCGGCGCGCTGAACATCGCCCTCGGCGCCCTGGCTCTACGTGACCGCGTCGCCCCCGCCGTGACCGGTCTGCGGCGTCCGGTGGCCGGTACCGTCGAGTCCTATCTGACCAAACCGGACATGCTGCCGGCGCTGGACCGGACCCTGGTGCTCACCGCCGCGCCCGGCTCGGTACGCGGCGCCGTCCTGCTGGGGCCGGCATGAGCGCCGACCCCTTCGACCCTGTCGGGGCCGGCGTGAGCGCCGACCCCTTCGACCTGGCCGAGACCGACCGGTTGCTGACCACCACCCGGGCGGTACGGCGTCGCCTGGACCTGGACCGGCCGGTGCCACGGCACCTGGTGGAGGAGGCACTGGAGATCGCCGTCCAGGCACCGACCGCCAACAACCACCAGAACTGGCGCTGGCTGGTCATCACCGATCCCGACGTCAAGCACCGGATCTCCGAGATCATCGCGCTGTCCTGGCAGTTCCACCGCGACGAGTCGTGGACCCGGTCCGGGCGGCAACGCAACACCGCGCAGGCGCGGCGCAACAACTCCTCCGCCGCCGCGCTGCAGGAGATCCTGCCCCGCGTACCGGTGATGATCCTGCCCTGCGTGCTCGGCCGACCGCCGGACACCGCCGCGATCGAGGCCGAGTGGGCCCGGTTCCGGGCCGGCAAACCGGCCGGTGACCCGGCGCACGACGTGCAGCTCGGACCGATGCGGCACAGCATCTACTACGGCTCGATCTTCCCGGCGATCTGGTCGCTGCAGCTCGCCCTGCGCAGCCGCGGGCTGGGCAGCACCATCACCTGCATGCATCTGCCGTACGAGCGGCAGGTGGGCGAGCTGCTCGGCATCCCGTCCGGGGTCACCCAGATCTGCCTGCTGCCGGTGGCCTACACGGTCGGCACCGACTTCCGGCCCGCCAAGCGGCGCCCGGCCAAGGAGCGCACCTTCTGGGAGAGGTGGGGAGCGTGACGGACCACAGCGCGGACGTCGTCATCGTCGGCGGCGGCATCGCCGGTGCCGCCGCCGCCTGCGACCTGTCCGCCCACGGCATGTCGGTGATGCTGCTGGAGAAGCAGACCCAGTACCGGGACCTGGTACGCGGTGAATGGCTCGCCCCCTGGGGCATCGCCGAGGCGCAGTGGCTCGGCGTCGACGACGCCTTCGTGCTGGGCGGTGCCTGGGAGATCCGGGAGTGGGTGCAGTGGGACGAGGTGGTGCACCCGGACGAGGCGCAGGCCGTCGACATGTGCAGCTTCATGCCGGGCGTCGGCGGACCGTACTCCTTCCCGCACCACCGGGTCTGTGAACTGATGGCCGAACAGGCGGCGGGCAACGGCGCCCGGGTGGTGATGGGCGCCTCCCGGATCGCGGTCACCGCCGGCACCGAACCGGTGGTCACCTACCGCGACGCCGACGGCGAGCACCGGATCACCACCCGGATGGTGCTGGGCGCGACGGGCCGGGCCTGCACGGTGGGCCGGCAGATCGGCGTCACGATGAGCAACGCCATCCACCACTGGGGAGCCGGCCTGATGGTGGACGGCCTCGACGACTGGCCGGCCGACGTCCAGGCGATGGGCACCGCCGGTGACGTGATGTTCATGGTCTTCCCGCAGGGCTACGGCCGGGCCCGGCTGTATCTCAACTTCGCCACCGGTCAGCAGACCCGCTACCGGGGGGCCGGCGGTGTCGAACGCTTCCTGGCCGCGTTCGCACTGGACTGCCTGCCCGACAAGGGCGCCGCCGTGGCCGCCGCCAGGGCCGACGGGCCGCTGGTCGCCTGGCCGTCGGTGTCGATCGTGCCGCAGCGCCCGCCGCTGGCGCAGGGCGTGGTGCTGATCGGCGACGAGGCCGGCAACGCCGACACGGTGCTCGGCACCGGACTGTCGTGCAGCCTGCGCGACGCCCGTACGGTCTGCGAACTGCTGCGCGGCACCGACGACTGGTCACCGGCGACGTTCGACCCGTACGTGGTCGAACGCGAAGCACGGATGAAGCGGCTGCACTTCGGCGCGAACGTGATGGCCAAGCTGCACGTCGAGTTCGGCGAGGCGGCGGTGCGCCGCCGCCGGCGGGCGCGGGAGCTGATGACCCGCAACGACGCCCTGCAGGTGACCGGGCTGCTGAACATGGTCCCGCCGGAGCAGGTGCCGGACTTCGGGTTCAGTGAGTTCTTCGTCGAACGGCTGCTGAGGGAGACAGTGTGATCAACAAGAAGGTGACGGTCAACGACGTCGAGATCGCCCTCGTCGACGAAGGCGCCGGCGACCCGGTCCTGCTGCTGCACGGCTTCCCCGACTCGTCCTACCTGTGGCGGCACCAGATCCCGGCCCTGGTCGACGCCGGATACCGGGTCGTCGCCCCGGACCTGCGTGGCTTCGGCGAGTCGAGCAAGCCGCAGGAGATCGAGGCGTACGAGATGCGTACCGTGCTCAACGATCTCGTCGGCGTCACCGCGCAGCTCGGCATCGGGCGCGCCCACGTCGTCGGCCACGACTGGGGCGCGGCGCTGGCCTGGATGTACGCCTTCCTCATGCCCCGGCGGGTCGACCACCTCGTGGTGCTCTCGGTCGGGCACCCCGGCGTGTTCGCCACGCCGAGCATCGAGCAGCGGCAGAAGTCGTGGTACATGCTCTACTACCAGTTCCCGGGGGTCACCGAGGAACTGCTGCGCCGCAACGGGTGGCGGCTGTTCAAACAGATCATGGGCCGGGAGGGCGACCACACCCGCTACCTGCGCGACCTGGCCCGCCCCGGTGCGCTCACCGCCGCGCTGAACTGGTACCGGGCCAACCGGTCCCCGGAAGCGGAGCTGCGCACGCAGACCAATTTCCCGCCGGTGCTCGCCCCGACGCTCGGCATCTGGTCCGACGGCGACAAGGCCATGGAGGAGGAGGGCATGGCCAACTCCGGCCGGTACGTCAAGGGACCGTGGCGCTACGAACGGATCGAAGGTGCCAGCCACTGGATCCCGCTCGACGCGCCGGACAAGACCAACGAGCTGATCCTCGGTTTCCTCGGCACCCACGAGGGCGCCGAACCGCAGCGGCGCCGCCGCCGGCTCTGAGGCGCTCAGTTCCGTCAGTTGGAGGAGTAGTGCTCGCGTACCTGTTTCCCGGGCAGGGGACCCTGCGGGTCGGCATGGGCGGCTGGTTGCGCCGCCACCCGGCGGCCGCATCCGTGCTCGACGAGGCCGACGCGGTGCTGCGGATGCCGATCAGCCAGCTCTGCGCGCGGGGGCCGATCGCCGACCTGGTGGCCACGGAGAACGCCCAGCCGGCGGTGACCGTCTGCAACCTGGCCGCGCTGGCGGTGCTGCGCGCCGAAGGCCACCGCCCGGGCATCGTCGCCGGGCACAGCGTCGGCGAACTCAGCGCCCTGTACGCCGCCGACGTACTGGATCTGGCCACGACGCTGCGGCTGGTGCGCGACCGGGCCCGGCTGATGGCCGCCGTCGATGGCACCGGCGCGATGGCCGCCGTGCTGGGCGTGCCGCTGCCGCAGGTCGAACAGGCGGTCGCTGCCGCCGGCACCGACACCGAACCGCTCGCCGTCGGCCTGGTCAACGCCGCCGACCATGTGGTGGTCTCCGGTGCCTTCCCCGCCATCGAGCGGTTTCGCCAACTCGTCGGCCCAGGCCGACGGATCGTGCCGCTGAAGGTCAGCAACGCGTTCCACTCGCCGCTGATGGCCGAAGCCCTCGACGAGTGGCGGCGGGTCGTACGCGAGCAGCCGATGCGCCCGCCGACCGTACCGGTGGTCCCCAACGTGACCGCGACCCCGACCACCGACGTCGAGGTCCTGCGGGAATCCCTGACCACCCAACTGGTCGCCCGGGTGCGCTGGGCGGAGACGATGCAGCGATTGCCGGCCGGTGCGACCTGCGTCGAGGTGGGCGACAGTCGGACGTTGACCGGGTTCGCCCGGGGCGCGGGTCTGCGCTGCCTGAGCCTGAGCGAGCCGGCCGGTCTCCGCCGCCTCGCGGTGGCGGTGACCGCGTGACGCGGTGGGGGTGCGGGGTGGTCCACTTCGGTGGGTTGTCCCGCCCACAGCAGCTGATCGACGGGATGGACCTGCACGGGGTCTACACCCGTGCGGAGCGGATCCGCTCCGGCGCCGGGCGCGGCCTGCGGCACTGGGCGGGGCGGCTCGCCGCCAAGCGGGCGGTCCTGGACCTGCTCGGTGTCGCCGCCGACGCCGCCGCGCTGGGTCGGGCCGAGGTGCTGCCCCGCCCGACGGCGCTCTGCGACCGGTCGGCCCGCTGCCAGCACGGCCACCCCCCGGCGGTACGGCTGCAGGGTGCGCTGGCCGACCGGGCCCGGCAGCGGGGGATCGGGCAGATCCGGCTCTCCGTGACCCACACCGCCGACACGGCCCTCGCGGTGGCGCTGATCGGGCCACGGCTCGCCGACGACGGCCAGCTGGTCGGGCCACGGCTCGCCGACGACGGCCAGCTGGTCGGGCCACGGCTAGCCGGCCACGACGCACCGGAGGAGCCATGACCACGAAGCTGGCGCAGATCGCCCGCGCCCATCTCGACGCCTGGCAGGCCGCCGACGCCGACGCCGTGGCCGGCACGGTCGACTCCTACCAGGACCCGGACACGGCCGGGGCGATCGGCGGGGACG
Source organism: Solwaraspora sp. WMMA2101 (assembly GCF_049179175.1). NCBI lineage: Bacteria > Bacillati > Actinomycetota > Actinomycetes > Micromonosporales > Micromonosporaceae > Solwaraspora > Solwaraspora sp. WMMA2101. The sequence continues at coordinate 6,258,147 of NZ_JBMHMA010000006.1, forward strand.
ACATCACCCGGCACGCCACCGAGTTTCTGCACCGGTTCCGCAACGCCCGGTTCGAGGTGCGCCACGCGGTCGCCGACGAGACGACCGTAGTCCTGGCCTGGACGATGTCCGCCGAGCACCGGGCGGCGTACCGTGGGGTGCCCGCGACCAACACGACGCTGTCGATCGACGGCGTGGACACGGTCGCCCGGCTCGGCGAGACGGTGCGGGTCACCCGACAGTTCGACCGGCTCGCGCTGCTGGAGGCGCTCGGCTACCAGAGCAGGTCGTTGCCGGCCGACGAGACCGACCGGTACTTCGGGACCAGCTCACGCATCCGGTCCGGGCGTACCGCCCGACCCGGCGCCCTCGTCCTCACCTCGCTGCAGATCCGCGACGACGCCGAGAGTGCCGAAGTGGACCTGCTGGTCAGCCCGATCGTGACGGCACTGCGGGCGGCACGTGGCTTCCTCGGCATGTCGACCTTCGACATCGGCGACCGCAAGTTCACCCTGTCCACCTTCGACACCCCGGAGGCGGTACGGGCGGTCCACGCCCGCCCGCACCAGCGGGCCGTCCGGCGGTTCTTTCAGGGCGGGCTGTGCCTGCGGTCGATGACCAGCGTCTGGCAGTCGACCTCCGTGCACGACTTCGCCCGCTGCCCGCGCTGCGCCGCCGTGGTGGCGGTGCACAAGGGACCAACCTGCGAGTGCGGCTGGTCCGCCCCCGACGATTCCCTCCTGTGATCGGAGCCAACGTGTCGTTCAGCTTCGACTACCAGCCCGGCGACGCCGCCCGACCCCCGGTGGTCTTCATGTCCGCGCTGTTCGCCGGCGGCTGGATCTGGGACCACCCGTACACGTCGTTGGCGAGCTCCGGCCGGGGTGTGCTGCGGACCCGCGAGGCGATCTGCGCCCTGGACAGCAAGATCGCCGGCTCGATCGAACGGCTCGGCGAGGAGCTGCTGGCCGCCGCCGACGCGGCGGGCATCGGCGCGTTCGTGCTCTGCGCGAACTCGCTCGGCGGACTGGTCGCCATCGACATGTCCAGCCGTTACCCGGACCGGATCGCGGGGATCGTCGTCAGCGGGGCACCCGGCCTCACCCCGGACCCGGACGTCGGTCTGAACATGGACCGGCGGGCCAGCGTGCGGCTCGCCGGCGACGAGTTCCGCGAGCGGATGCTGGACGCGCTGTTCCACCGGGGCCGGCACTTCACCGAGGAGCAGATCGAGCAGACCGCGCAGCTGCTGCGCCGGCCCGCCGCGATGGTCAGCATGGCCCGCAGCCTGAAGGCCACCCGGCGCTTCGACGTCACCGCAGCCGTCGACCGGACGTCGTGCCCGGCGCTGTACGTGTGGGGCCGGTACGACCGGATGACCCCGATCGACCCGTGGCTGGCACTGCTGTCGGACCGGCCCGACACCGAGTTCGTGGTGGTCGAGGAGTGTGGGCACATCCCGATGGCGGAACGCCCCGACGAGTACACGTCGGTGTTGGAGGGTTTCCTGAGCCGGCGCGCCGGACTACCCGTATGACGGTCCTGCCGGCGCTGGTCGGGGTGGACATGGCCGAGGTCCCCCGGGTTGCCCGGGCGGTCGCCGACCTCGGCGGCACCTACCTGCGGCACCTGCTGACCCCGGCGGAACGCCGCGCCGCCGGGGTCGACGCGGTCGCCGTGACGGCCAGCGTGGCCATGAAGGAATCACTGATCAAAGCGGTCGGTGGTCGGCCGGTCGGCTTCCGGTGGCACGACTTCGACGGCCCGCTCGGCCAGCCCGACGAGGCGGCGAGCCCGGTCACGGACCTGCTCGAGGAGGCTGCGGACCCGGTCATGGACCTGCTCGACGAGGCCGCCGCGCGGTTGCGTGCCGCCGCCGACCTGCCGTTGGACCATCAGGTCGTGCACCGGGTACGCGGAGCGAGCCGCGCCGCCGCGCTGGCCCGGCTGACCACGCAGGGCACGGCCACCACCCCGGCGACCACCCCGGTGGTCGGGGTCGCCCGGTGGGGCCGCCACGGTGACACGGTGGTCGCCCTGGCCATCCTGATTGTCGACAATGGAGGAGTACGGTGATGAACATGACCGACGAGGTGACCGTCGCCGCGGGAGAATCGGTGCAGCAGGTGCTCGACGCCGCCGGGCCGGGAGCGACCATCCGGCTCGCCGAGGGCCACTACCCGGGCAACCTGTGGATCCGGCACGGCGGCGTCACCCTGCTCGGCGCGGGCGCCGACGCCACCGTCATCACCCCCGGCGAGGCCCGGCCGGTACAGCTGCCGCCGCTGCACGACGCGCCGCCGAACGTGGTCAGCGGCATCGGCATCCACGGCGACGGCGTACGGGACGTGCGCGTCGAAGGACTGACCGTCCGCGGCTTCACCGGTGCCGGAATCTACGTCCACTCCGCGTCCGACGTGCACATCGAGGACGTCCACGCCGTGGGCAACGCCGTCTGGGGCATCTACCTGAGGGAAAGCGGCGGGCTGCAGGTGCTGCGTTGCAAGGCCTCGGGCAGCCAGTACGCCGGCATCGGGATCAGTTTCTGCCCGGCCGCCCAGGCCCACATCGACCAGTGCGAGACGTACGCCAACGCCTTCGGCGTCTTCGTCGACAACTCCTCCTTCGTCAAGGTGCTGCGCAGCGCCAGCCACGGCAACGCCGCCGGCGTCCTGCTGCTCAACCAGACCTACGCCGGCGAACTGCCCGGCGGCGTCAGCGACTGCCTCGTCGCCGACAACGACATCTACGCCAACACCCTGGCCAGCGGCGGAAACCCCGAGGGCCTCGGCGCGGCCGGCCCGCCGATCTCCGGCGTCGGCCTGTCGATGATCGGCACCACCCGGGTCACCGCCGTCGGCAACCGGATCCGTGGCCACCACCCCGGCGGACCCTCGGTGATGGGTGCCGCCGTCGTGGTGGGATCGTCGAAGGAGTGGGGCGGCGCCGACCCGTTCGACAACTACCTGCTCTGGAACGAGGTGCTGGACAACGCCCCGGTGGACATCGCCGTCGCCGACGGCATCCCGTCCCAGCATCTGGCCAACAACACGGCGGCGTCGACCGCACCGGAGAAGATCGACGGGTGCACCGCTCCGGAAGCCCCGTGACCGCCACGATCGTCTGCGAAGGGCTGACCAAACGGTACGGCGAGCACCTCGCCGCCGACGACATCAGCTTCTTCATCGAGCCGGGCGAGGCGTACGGCCTGCTCGGCCCGAACGGGGCCGGCAAGACGACCACCATCTCGATGCTCGTCGGCCTGCTGAAGATGGACGCCGGCACGGTCCGCATCGGTGACCACGACCTGGCCGCCGATCCGATCGCCGCCAAGTCGCTGGTCGGCTACGTACCGCAGGAGATCGCGCTCTACCCGGAGCTGACCGCACGGGAGAACCTGCGCTACTTCGGCCGCCTCTACGGCCTGCCCCGCCGCCCGCTGAACCGGCGCATGGACCAGGTTCTGGAGTTCGTCGGCCTCGCCGACCGCGCCGGCGACCGGGTCGAAACCTACTCCGGCGGCATGAAACGCCGGCTCAACATCGGCGTCGCCCTGCTGCACGAACCGAAGGTGCTGATCCTCGACGAGCCGACCGTCGGCGTCGACCCGCAGAGCCGCATCGCCATCCTCGACGGCGTCGAGCGGCTCGTCGCCGACGGTATGAGCCTGCTCTACACCTCGCACTACATGGAGGAGGTGGAACGGGTGTGCCGCCGGGTCGGCATCATCGACCACGGCCGGGTCGTCGCCGAAGGGACCCGCCGCGAACTGGTCTCCCGCGTCGGCGAATCCGACCGGATCGAACTCGTCCTCGACGGTGACGTCGACGCCGCGGCCGACAAGCTGCGTACCGTCGACGGGGTGACCGACGCCCTGGTCACCGGCGCGACCACCGTCCGGCTGCTCGCCACCGGCGGCCGGCACCTGCTGCCGGCGATCATCGCCGCTGTCGGCGACACCGCCACCGTCACCGGCGTGGAGGTGGCCGAACCCGACCTGGAAGCGGCGTTCCTGCACCTCACCGGTAACAAACTGCGGGACTGACGATGATCCGGGCCCTGCTGGTGATCGCCGGCCACGAACTACGTACCCGGCTGCGGGACGGCACCGCGATCCTGATCGCCTTCGTCGCGCCGGTCGCCCTCGCCTCGATGTTCGGCCTCGCCCTCGGCGGCGACGACCCGCCGCTGCGGGCCACCGTCGGCATCGTCGACCTCGACGGCGGCGAGTTCCCCGCCAGCGTACGACGCGAAGCCCTGGCGGCCGAGGAACTGCAAGGCATGCTGACCCTGCGGTCGTACGCCGAGGAAGCCGACGCCCGACGCGACCTCGACGACGGCGAGATCGGCGCGGCGATCGTCTTCCCCGCCGGGTTCAGCGACAGCGTCCGGGCCGGCGACGGCGGCGAGGTACGGGTGCTGCGTTCGCCCGAGGCACCACTGGCCGGGGTCGTCGCGGGCAGCATGGTCGACCGCATCTCCGCCCTGGTCGACGCCCGCACCCTGGCCGTGAAGGCATCGCTGGCGGCCGGCGTACCCGCCGACGAGGTGCAGCTGTTCGTCGAGGAGAACGGCGCCGACGGCCCGGCGTTGAGCCTCGCCGGCGACCCGGTCGCCGGCGGCACCGTCGACCTCGGCGTCTACTACGGCTCCGGCATGGCCGCGCTGTTCGTCTTCTTCGTCGTCGGCACCTGCGCGCGCAGTCTGCTCACCGACCGGCAACTCGGCACCCTCAGCCGTCTGCAGGCCGCGCCGATCCCGGCGTCGGCGATCGTCGTCGGCAAAGGTCTGGTCGGGTTCCTGCTCGCTTTGGCCAGCTTCTGCGCCACCTGGCTGTCATCGGTGCTGATCTTCGGCACCACCTGGGGCGACCCGGTCGGCGTCCTGGCCGTCGGTACCGCCCACGTGCTCGCCGCCACCGCCATCGTCATGCTGGTCGCCGCCGGAGCCCGCACCGACTCGCAGGCCGACGGCTTCGTCCTCGGCATCGCGTTCGTCTTCGCGCTGCTCGGCGGCAGCCTCGTGCCGCTCTACGACCTGCCGGAGCTGCTGCAGGGCCTGGCGATGATCACCCCCAACGGCTGGACCTCCACCGGGCTGGCCCGGCTGGCCGGCACCAGCGACGGTGTCACCGCCGTCGCGACCCCGGTCGCCGTCCTGGCCGGTATCGCGTCCGTCGCCGGGGCACTGGCCGTGCTCCGCTTCCGCAAAGGGCTCATCCGATGAGGTCAGGAGCCGTCAGGGTGCGGCCACGGGCGGTCCGGGCACTGGTCGTCGCCAACCTGCTGCGCCAGTCGCGGGACCGCGTCGGTCTGTTCTTCATGGTCGTCATGCCGTTCGTAACGATCGCCTTCGTCGGCCTGGCTCTCGGCGGCAGCGCCTCCGGTCAGGAGAAACTCCCCGTCGGCGTGGTCGCCCAGGACTCCGACCCGGTGGCCGCCGCCGTGCTGCGCGAGCTCACCGCCCGACCCGATCTGGAGGTACGGCGGGTCGCCGACGCCGCCCAGGTGCGCGCCGACGTACGGGAAGGTGCCCTCGCCGCCGGGCTGGTCGTCACCCCCGGCGAGTCCGAACTGGAGCTGGTGGTCACCCAGACCAACGGCAGCGGCATGGCCGCCCGCAGCGCGCTGGACGTCGCCGTCGGCAAGGTGTCGGCGGTCCGCGAAGCGGTCCGCGCCGCCGAAGCCGCCGGCGCCAGCCCGCAGGAGGCCGAAGCGCTGGTCCGGGCCGCGCAGGAGGAGTCCGCCTCAGTGGCCGTACGGAGCACCGACGACGGCGAGGCCACACCGCGCGGTTTCGCCTACACCGCGCCGGCCAACGTCCTGCTGTTCACCTTCGTCAACTCGATGGCGGTCGCGGCCGCGCTGGTGGAGAGCCGCCGACTCGGCATGGTCCGGCGCAGCCTCGGCGCACCGGTACGCCGCTCGGCGATCCTGCTCGGCGAGGCACTGAGCCGGTTCATCGTGGCGATCACCCAGGCGATCCTGATCATCGTCGTGAGCGCGCTCATGTTCGGCGTCTCCTGGGGCGACCCGCTGGCCGTCGCCGTCGTCGTGAGCGCGTTCGCCCTGGTCGCCACCGGCGCCGCCATGCTGGTCGGCAGCCTCGCCAGGTCGGGCGCGCAGGCCCCGGCGATCGGCCCACCGGTCGGCATCTTCCTCGGCATGCTCGGCGGCTGCCTCTGGCCCCGGGAAGTCGCGGGGGAGACCCTCCACCTGATCGGCTACGTCACCCCGCACGCCTGGGCGTTGGACGCCCTGCTGGCGGTGTCGATCCCCGGTCGCGGCCTTGCCGACGTGACGACCGAGGTCGCCGTACTGCTCGCCATGGCGGTCGGGCTGCTCGGCGCCTCGCTGGCGGTGTTCCACCGCCGCGCCCTGTCCACGACCTGAGCGCGCCGTACCGGAACCGGACGGGCCGGTTGGAACGGCGCGCTCGAGTACGTCGTGCACAAGGCCGGGCCGGCGCTGCACACCCAACCGAGCTGTGACGCTACAGCGTACGCCGGTTATGGCAGGCGCTGCCACTGGTGACAGTCGATGCGCCCTGATGCGAGGTCTGCTTGGTGGTCGCTGCCGGCTGATCGGCCTAATTGGGGCAAAAGGCATAGGGTGGGGGACTGTCCGCGTCGCTACGGTATCTTCGGGGTGCCAGCCGCGACTAGGAGGTGGGTATGACTGCCGAGATGGTCGCGCCGGCCTGGATGCATGAGCAGGTTACGGCCGAGCAGTACGCGACGTGGACGGAAGAACAGTGCGCGGGCATTGAGATCGTTGACGGGATGGTCCTTGTGAGCCCGAGCGCCTCAAAGCGACACAACCGCCTGGCCAGAATTCTGGCGAACGCCTTGGACGCTGCTGCGGGGCCGGACTGGAACGCTGACACCGATTTCGACGTCCGGCTTCAGGACGTACCGCTGAACAACCGTCGTCCGGATGTGACGGTCTACCGGGCCGATACCATCGACGTCACGCCGACCCGACCAGAGCATGTCCTTCTAGTCGTCGAGGTGGTCTCGCCTGGTTCGGAGACGACCGATCGGATCGTCAAGGCAAGCCAGTACGCGAGGTCCGGTATTCAGTTCTACTGGCGTGTAGAGCAGGCAGTCACTGGCGCTCCTATCGTCTACACGTACGTGCTCGACCCGGCAACGGGCCGCTACCGCGACGACGGGATCTTCACGGGCATCGTAAAGCTGACCGCGCCCTTTCCCATCGAGGTCGATCTCGGCGAGATGTGACCGGTCCGGGCCCGCCTGGCAACGGCGGCATTCTTCGGTCGTCGACGATCAGCCGAGGTCGTGCTCGTTAGGGCTTGTATTGAGCACCCAGGCAAGGGGCATCGTCGCGTGCACCGTGAAGTGATCGCCTGTCAGGCGATGCATTTCGACGGTCTGGGCCGGATCTTGGTCGACGATCCAGTATCGGGGGATGCCGGCAGCCGCGTACTCTTTGCGCTTGGTGATCAGGTCGGTGCCTTCTGCACCCGGCGACACGATCTCCACGACGAGCAGTACGTCCGCTACCGGCAGCCAGACGGCGTCGGACTGCGGCTTGCTCCACACGACCAGGTCGGGGATCCGGCCACCGACCGCACCGCCGCGACCAGGGATGCGGAGTCCAACCGCCTGGGCGATCCGCTCCGCTGGGACACCGGCGGTGGCGAGCCACACCGTGAGCCGGGTCGCGATGATCGCGTGCGCGTACCGAGGCGGCGGCGAGATCGAGAGCGCTCCGTCAGGGCTGATCTCATATCGATGAGATTCGTCCGCAGCCATCATCGCGGTGAGGTCGTCGAGCGTCACGACGGTGGGCATGTGCCTGCCGACAGCCTCCGAACTCGTGACTGCAAGGTATGCCGTCCGGGGCTGCTTGACGCGCACGACCAGCCACTGCGTAGCCAGCTGACGGCGGTCGAGGGGTAGTCCTGGCCCTGCGTCGATCGGTAGTGACGTCGGGCCGCGCGGGGACCTGCCTGGCGGCGACCGTGCGGCTGCTGGCCGCACTGATCGAGCATGATCAACCAGGGTACGGAATCCGTCTGGTCCGGCCACCCCGGTACGCTCCGTGGAAGCGCCAGCCGGTCTCGATGTGATCGGCGGCGGCTGCCGATCGTTGACCACGGACTGGCGATTCCGTAGACCAGCCGCGAAGGCTCCGTCGTGACGGCCGTGAGTGCGGACCCTTCGCGGACCTGTTTTCCCTGCTTGACGCCTGTTCTGTAGTGGACGAAGGCGGCCCTGGGCGCATCCTGAAGCTCTCCGTTGACGGACCCTTCGCGGACCGGTGGCTCCGCCGCAGGTCAGAAGGGGTAGAATTCCGACCCAGTCGCAGCTCCCTCGGGAGCTGCCCTTCATTGAGGCGTGACCACCCATCGTTGGCCTGCAGTGCGTTCCACGTCGCAGCTCCCTCGGGAGCTGCCCTTCATTGAGGTGACGATGAGGAGACGCGGATTCTCATCGCGTATGGTCGCAGCTCACACGGGAGCTGCCCTTCGTTGAAGTGCAGACAGGTGGGGGCGGGCACCTCGGGTACTGAGGTGCCCCCCACCGCCGTGGGCGTCGTGGGTTGGACTGTCAGTGGGGGAGGGCGCCGGTCTGTAGGGCGGTGGTGAAGGTGCCCCACTGGGCGGTGCTGAACGTCAGGGTGGGGCCGGTGCGGTCCTTGCTGTCGCGTACCTCGGCGCGGCCGGCGTGCCGGCGTGCCTCGACGCACTGACCGCCGTTGCCGCCGCTGCGGCTGGAGGTGAACCAGGGGGTGTCAGGCTTCATGCCAGGTGCTCCTCGATCGGGATCGACTGCTCGCGGACCTCTCGGAAAATCCGACGGTACTCGGCCAACTCCTCCGGCCGCTCCAGATAGCGGGAGCCGAGATGGGTTTCCACGTAAGCGATGTCGGGGTCGTCGGGGTCGGCGAAGTCGAGCAAGGTGAACGGGCTGACCATGGCGGCGTGGGCACCGGCGGACCACGGCAGGACGCGGATCTCCACCCGTACCCGTCGACCGACGCTGGCCAGGTGGGCGCGTTGCTCGGCCATCACCGCTGGGCCGCCGACCTCGCGGGCCAACGCGCCAGCTCCGAAGACCGCGACGATCCGGGCCGGCTCGGCCCGGTCGTAGTAGGAAATCTGCCGGTCCAGCCGCAGCGACACCAGGCGCTCGATCTGCCGCTCGGACGCCTGCCGGTCGGCGGCCCGGAACACCGCGCGCATGTAGTCCGGCGTCTGGAGTAGACCGTGGATCAGCTCCGCATCGTAAAGCTGGATCTCGGTGGCGGCGGCTTCGAGGCCGAGGTACAGGCGGAACCAGTCCGGTACGGCATCGCCGTGTGACTCCCACCAGCCCTGCTCGTCACACGCGGCGGCGAGCCGGGTCAGCGCGTCCGTCGTCTCCGCGTCTGCACCGTAGAACCAGCACAGACCTCGTACGGTGTTCATCTTGACTGGAAACTTGCCGTTCTCGATGCGCCACAACGTCGTACGCGAACAGACCTTGGCCCGCTCCACTTCCTGCTCGGTGCGGGCCGCCTCCTCACGCAGTCGGCGCAGTCGTCGCCCCAGAGGTCTATTCACAGGCGATCCTGTAGAAGTGCAGCCCGATGGCACAGGAGATCGTTTCTGTGAAGGTCGCGAGCGGTCTGCGGTAGTCGGTGTGCAGGATTCTCCAGGTCTTCAGATTCGCGATGACCTGTTCGACGACCCAGCGGATCTTGTTGACCTGCCTGTTGTATTCCTTCTGCCACTCTGTGAGCTCGCCGCCCTTGGGCTTCTTGTACGGGGTGATCATGCCGTTGCCGACGTATCCCTTGTCGCCGATCCAGCCTGCAGGATTCAGGCTGACGAGAACACCGGTGTCGTTGATCGCGTACGAGTCGTGGTGGTTGCCGGTGACGGGATCGGAGACCCAGACGAGCGCGCCGTCGAGGGTGCAGGCGACCTGGACGCTCATGCCCGTGGTCTTGTGCTTGCCGGAGTACAGACAGCGGTCCGTGCGCCATGACCAGCAGGGGAACAGGGTGCCGTCGACGATGTACTGGACGGTCGGGTCGAGCTCGTCGGCGGTCGGCACGAACCCCGCCAGCACGCGGTCGAGGACCGGGGTGATGGCGGTGACCGCCCGTGAGATCGTCGACTGGGAGACGCCGTGCGCCTCGGCGATCTCCGCTTGGACGCGGTTGCGCCGCATGTAGGTCAACGTGACCACGAGGGCGCGGTAGAGGCCGAGGATCGGTGGCCACGGTTCCATGCCCAGGTTCCGGCATTCGGCGCGGACCAGCACGCAGAGGTCGCGGATCTGATCGGTCGTGAAGCCGGTGGTATGATACATGTTCGGCGGTCCGCTTTTCTTTGGTTGTTGTGTGGTAACTCCATCCTATGGGAGGGCGGGCCGTCTCATTTATCAGGGGGTCCACTGTGGGCTATCGAGGCCCTGCTGAATAAGCCTCCCAGTTGACGGCGCACCACGGTCGGTCCGGTGACCGGCATCGCTTCACCTTCCTCTCATCCGACACACCCACCACCCATGCCGATGTTTCAAAATGAAACACCGGGCCGGGTTTGCCGCCGAATTCGCACGTCAGAGCCGTGACAGATCGGCGTCCACGATCGAGTGTGCCGTACGTGGGCGGAAAATGTGGTCCGCCACCGTGGTGAATTCGACGCGGCTTCGCAGACAAAGTTGATCAACGGTGTCCGGCGGTCACCAGCCGACCGCTCATCCGCACCGCTCATTCGAGCCTGCCGGTGGGCTGACGTGACGCCCCTTGATCAGCTGAAGGCTGGTGCCGGGTGGCGGCGATACACCGACGTTCGGCTGATTGCCGATGCGATCACCGCTTCGCCACGATGGGTGCCGACTTCTCACGTTAGGCGGGTCGTTGGTCCATTCGCTCTCGCAGATGCCGACTGGTCAGGTGGTGTGGATCAGGCATCTCAGCGTGAGCGACTGGGAACAGCAAATATTGGCATCGGCGGATGCTCCGGCGGTCGTCGTGCAGCGTACCGCCGGGTCGCCGAGCCAGCAGGCGACGGTCGCCGCCGTCCTCGACGAGCTGGAGACGACCGCCGGCCAGCTGTTCCCCGCCTGGCTGCCCGGGGCCGAAGGGATCACGGCGTCGGCCGGTGCCGCGCCGGTCGCCGTACGGCGGCTCGCTGTCGCCCACGCCGCAGCCACCGCCCAGTCCGGCCCGTTCCTCGCCGACCTGGCGGCCGCGGCCCTGACCGGGTTGACCGCGCACACCCGGCGGCATCCGCCGGAAGTCCGAGCGCGTGGGCTGGCCCGGGTCATCGCGGCCAGCTTCGGCCGCCCGTCGTGCGCACTGGTGCTGCGCCCACCAAATCACCTCGACGAGGAGGCAACGCTGGCGCTGGCCCAGGCGGCACAGTGGCTGGTCGACCATGGCCGGCTGACCGTGTGGATCGACAGCGACTCGCCGTACGGCATCGAAGGCTCGCCGCGAGTGACGGAGCCGCCGCGAGTGACGGGTCCTCCGCCGGTGGCCCGTCCGCGCCGTGAGCCGCGCGGCAGCACCCGACCGACGCCGAGTGTCATCGGCAAGCCGCACCCGAGCAGCCGCGCCGAAGTGGTGCTCGAAGCCGCCCTGGCCCGCCGGCCCTGGGCCGCCGGCCGCGCCTGGAACCACACCGTCCGGCCCGGCCCGCTGGTCAACCCCGTCCGGGTCGACCTGCTGTGGAAACGGGAACGGTGCGTCGTCGAGATCGACGGAGACGACCACCGTACGGCGGCGAAGTTCACCGAGGACCGGCACCGCGACGTGATGCTCCAGCTCAACGGGTACGCCGTCCTCCGTTTCACCAACACCCAGGTGCTCGACGACATCGACAACGTGCTCGTGCTCCTGCAGCAGTTCCTCGCCACCCGTCGCCGTACCAGAAAAGGCATATGACATGTCGGACGAAAAGTTGACCATGGTCGAGACGTCGGCGCTGCTGATCCTCCTGGCCGAGGCAGGCCCGGTCCCCAACGCCAGCCTCACCAATGATCATCGCTGTGAGCTGAAGAAGCCCTCCCGGGAAAAGCTGGCACGGTTGAAGCTGATCGAAGTCGGCGGTACGCCCCGCCGACTCGTGTTGACGTTGAGCGAAGCGGGCTGGCGGCGCTGCCGCACCGAGCTTGCCGCCGGATCGCCGCCACCCGGATCAGGTGCCATCGGCGGCGCGCTCTACGCCGTACTCCTGCGGTGGGATCGTTTCCTCACCGCGCAGGGACTCAGCCTCGGTGACTTCGTGACCGCCTCGAACGCGCCGGTCGCCGACGACCTGCCGGCCGTGCCCGCCGCGCCGGCGGCTGCCGAGCCGACAAGCGCCGAGCCTGCGTTGGACGAGCGGGCCGTCGAGGAACGCGTGCGGGCGGCGTACTGGAAAGTCGCGCCCCAGGCCGGCGACCTGGTCGACCTTGCCGACCTGCGCGACCTGGTCGACGACCTCGACCGGGCCGACGTCGACGCGGCGCTGCGCCGGCTGCACCGCCAACGCGGCGTCACGCTCGTCCCGGAAGCCAACCAGAAGAGTCTCGACCCACGGATCAAGGCCGCCGCCGTGGTCATCGGCGACCAGGCCAAGCACATGATCAGCATGGTGGCATCGTGACCGAGGCGGCGCTGAAAGCGCTCGCGCATCTGCAGTTCAACTACACGCCGGCGATGAGCGACGTCTGGCGGCCGGCGGCGTCCCACGTCGACGGGTTGCACACGGACGTGCTCCGGACCATCCTCGACGGACTGGCGCTGGCCAAGAAGAGCCCGGACACCAGCCCGATCGGCGTCGCCGTGCGGGGCCAACGGGGCGCGGGCAAGACCCACCTGCTCAGTCGGGTGCGTGAGCTGACCCAGCTCGACGGCGGCTACTTCTTCCTGATCAACCTGCTCGACGCCAGCGCGTTCTGGCGCAGCGCCGCCGTGTCGATGGTCGACGGCCTGCACCAGCCGGTGGACGACGACGGCACCACCCAGCTGCAGGCGTTCCTGCACCGACTCGCCGACGGCCTCGAACTGTCCGTGGTGACCCGGATGGCGGTGACCGGTCGGGCCCCGATGACCGTGGACCGGCTCAACGAGTTCGTCGCCGCCCTGACCTGGTCGCACCGCCGGATCGGGATCGGCTGCCGGGACACCGCCCGCGCGTTGACACTGCTCGCCGGCCTCGACCCGAGAGCCCAGGACGTCGCCAACTCGTACCTGCTCGGCAGCGAGGAGGCGGAGCCCGGTGAACGCCTCGCCTGGGGCATCCGGCCGGCCCGGCGGCTGCCGCAGGAGATCGTCTCCGACGTGTCGCGGCTGCTGGCGCTGACCGGGCCGTCGGTCATCGCCGTCGACCAGGTCGACGGCCTGATCGCGCAGGTCGCCAACCGCAGCCACGTCTCCGGGTCGCCCGGCACCGGGGCAGAGGAGGACGGCTGGCGGGCGGCGGTCTCGATCGACCAGGTCGCCAGCGGCCTGATGGAGCTGCGGGAGCTGACCTGCCGGACCCTGACCGTGCTGTCGCTGCTGCCCGTATCGTGGGCGTTGATCAAGAGCAACGCGGTCGACACCGCCCAGGACCGGTTCCGGGAAACCGCCCCGCTCGAATCGATCCCGGACGCCGACGTCGGCCGCACCCTGGTCGAACGCCGGCTCGCGGCACACTACGCCGACGTCGGGTTCGTGCCGCCGTACCCGAGCTGGCCGGTGCGGCCCGAAGCGTTCGCCGACGCCCCGGACTTCACCCCACGGCAACTGCTCATCAACGTCGAGAAACACATTCGCGCGTGCGTCCGCGACGGCCGGGTCACCGAGATGACCACGCTCACCACGCTCACCACCCCCAGCTCGGCCGCCGCCGAACAGCCGACCGCAGTGCCGCCGACCGCGAAACCGAAACGAACGCCGACGACACCGACCACGCCAGCGACGTCGGCCGGTGACGGCTCGTCGCTGGGCAGGCTCGATCAGCGGTACGCCGAACTGCGCGCGAACGCGCAGGTAGCCGGAGTGCTCGACCGGGCCAATGAGGACACCCAGGTGCCGCAGCTGCTCGCCGCCGGCCTGCGCGCGTGGACCTGGGAAAGCGCGGACACCGACTTCGAGCAGGACACCATCCCGGCCCGCCGGCCGGTGCTGCACGCCCGGCTGCGGCGCACCCTCGACGACACGACCGGCGACGAGGTCCACTGGGCGTTTCGTGCGATCGCCGCGCAGCACTACAACGGCGAGTTGTCCCGGCTGCGCAACGCCTGCGTCGCCGCCGGCCTGGCGCACGGGGTGGCCAACCGGCGACTGTTCATCCTGCGCAACGACGAGTGGCCGCGAACACCAGGCGTACGCAAGGCGGTGGACGATTTCGTCGCCGCCGGTGGGCGGACCCTGCCAGTCACCGACGACGACCTGCGCAGCCTGGTCGCGTTGCGGACACTCCTCGCCGAGGAACCGGACGGACTGCAGGCGTGGCTGGCCGACCGACGTCCCGCCTCGCGTACCGCGTTGTTGTCGACCGCGCTCGCCGACGCCGCCCGCGAACCGGCCGCCGCCACCGTCGCTGGACCCGCCCGCGAACCGGCCGCTGTCGACGGACCCGGTCCGTACCTGCGGGTCGGTGTCGACTTCGACCACGGCGACCCGGTACGGCTGGAGCTGGCAGCGCTGCGCAAGCACATCGCCGTCTACGCCGGCTCCGGATCCGGCAAGACCGTCCTGATCCGGCGACTCGTCGAAGAGTGCGCACTGCTCGGCGTATCCGCGATCGTCCTGGACCCCAACAACGACCTCGCCCGGCTCGGCGACCCGTGGCCGCAGCCGCCAGCGGCGTGGGGTGACGGCGACGCGCAGGCCGCCGCCGACTACCTTGACGCAACCGACGTCGTGGTGTGGACGCCGGGCCGCGAGGGTGGCCGACCGTTGACGTTCCAGCCGCTGCCGGACTTCTCCGGTGTCCGCGACGATCCGGACGAGTTCACCCAGGCGGTGGACAGCGCGGTCGACGCGTTGGCCCCGCGCGCCAAGGTGGCCGCCAACACCGCCAAGGCGATGCGTGGGCAGGCCGTACTGCGGCAGGTGCTGCGCCACTACGGCCGGCACGGTGCCACGTCGACCCTCACCGGGTTGATCGCGCTGCTCCGCGATCTGCCGGACGGGGTGAGCGAGCTGACCGCAGCGGCGGCGATCGCCGCCGACCTCGCCGAAAACCTGGAGGCGGCGCGGATCAACGACCCGATGTTCGGCGGTACGGGCGTGTCGGCCGATCCGGGCACGCTGCTGACCCCCGCTGCGGGCAAACGTGCCCGCGTCTCGGTGATCAGTTTCGTCGGACTGCCGGGGGAGGAGAAACGGCAGGGCTTCGTGAATCAGCTCCAGCTGGCCCTCTTCGCCTGGATCAAACGGAATCCGGCCGGTGACCGGCCGCTGGGTGGGCTGCTGGTGATGGACGAGGCGCAGACCCTCGCGCCGTCCGGGCCGATCACGCCCTGCACCCGCAGCACGCTGATGCTCGCCTCCCAGGCCCGCAAGTACGGCCTCGGCCTGGTATTCGCCACCCAGGCGCCGAAGGGCCTGCACAGTCAGATCCCCGGCAACGCGGCGACGCAGTTCTTCGGGCTGCTCAACGCGCCGGTGCACATCGAAGCGGCGCGTGAGATGGCCCGCTTCAAAGGCGGCGACGTGCCGGACATCTCCCAGCTGACCAGCGGACAGTTCTACGTCGCGGTCGAAGGACAGCCGTTCCGCAAGACCCGTACGCCGCTCTGCCTCAGCCACCACCCGGCCAGCCCGCTGACCGCCGAGGACGTCCTCACCCGCGCCCGACCGAAGAATGTCGCCACCGGGCGATAAGGTGACGCCCGCCGAGTAATGCCCTATCGGCGCTCCAGTACTACCGTCCTCAATGGACGCTGTCCGCGTCGACGCAAATACGAAAGGAATTCGGAGTGCGTTTGTTGGATCTTGATGTGTTGCTGGCTGCCGGATCGCCCGGTGGGTCGAGCTGTCTGACGTCGACGACCATGTTGGAGCCGGCTGGTGGCCGACACACCTCGGTCGCGCCAGCCAAGTTCGCCGAGCGAGGCAAGAAGGGTGGAGTGTTCGCGTACGAGCAGCGGTTCCTCGGTGACGAGAGCCGTTACGCCGCGATCATCGACAGCAAACAATCCCAGCTCAACCGGGCTGAGCAGGCCCTTGCCCAGGCCATCGAGGACCGACACCCGTTGCTGTCCCGGGTGCCGCACGTGCAGGTCACCTACGAGCGGGACGGCGCGGTCGAGCGCTACTACGACCTGACTCTGCCGCACCGGGTCTTCGACGGTCACATTCGCGCGGGCACGATCGACGGGGTGCCGACCACCCAGACTCCGGCGTACCGGGCGGTGCGCGACGCGAGCCCGGCCAACGCGCGGGCGCTGCTGGAAACCAGCCCGATCACACTGGTCTTCGGTGGCTGGGATTCGAGCCGACGCAGCCGGCAGGGCCGGTGGCGCAGCGCCCTGGTCGGCGAAATCGTCGGTTTCGTCGCGGCGAGCCGGGACGAGGCCGGTGTGTTGAGCGCACCACGGACCGCGTTGCGCGGTGGCGCGCGGGTCGACCCGGTCGGCATGCAGATCAACCTGACCAAGAAGTCGATGACCGAGACGGCGACCCGGCAGCAGGCCGAGCTGAGCTCCGGCACCTACGCCGATATCGTCAAGGCCGCCAACGGGATCAAGGCCGGCGAGTCCAAGTCGGCGTCCGCGCTCGGCCTCGGCGGCATCCCGCCGACCCTGGACCAACTGGCCGGCGTCGCCTGCGACACCATCATCCGTACGCACGTGTTGTCGTTCGCGACACTGCGGCAGATGCGCTTCGGGGCCGGCGTCGACGGCGACGCCGCCTGCCGGGCGCTACTGGCCGCGTTGGCGCTCAACGCCCTTGCCCGCTCCGACGCCGAGTTGTGCCTGCGGGCCAACTGCGACCTGGTCGAGGCCGAGCAGCCGAAGGTCCGGCTCGACCAGCGTGGCGGATCGTTCGCCGACGTCGAGCCGCTGAGCATCGACGCCGCCGACCTGCTGCTCGGCGAGGCCCTCGCACACGCCGAAAAGGTCGCCGACGTCACCTGGTCGGGTCTGGCGATGCGGGTCGACGGCAACCCGGACATCGTCTCCGGCGCGCTCGAAACGGGTGACGACCAGTGAGCTTTGCGATCGTCGCAGAGCCGGTCCTCGGC
The DNA here is from genome assembly GCF_049179175.1 of Solwaraspora sp. WMMA2101. Classification (NCBI taxonomy): domain Bacteria; kingdom Bacillati; phylum Actinomycetota; class Actinomycetes; order Micromonosporales; family Micromonosporaceae; genus Solwaraspora; species Solwaraspora sp. WMMA2101. The sequence continues at coordinate 6,275,307 of NZ_JBMHMA010000006.1, forward strand.
GTCTACAAGGGGCACGTCGGCAGCGGCGAGCTCGACCCGCTGCCGTCGCCGGCCCGGCTGCACGCCGCCCTGCTCTGCGCGGCCGCCCAAGGAGTGAGGGCGGTCCCCGACGGTGACGGGCTGCAGCCCTGCGACACCGACCGGGAGGCGCTGCGCTGGCTGGAGGCCAACCCGCCGGACGGCATCGCCGTGCCGCAGACGCTCCCCAACGGCGGCGGGGCGGCGACGGCGTACCGGCAGGAGGGTCTGATCGTCAAGGAAGGCCGCGGCCCGCTGGCGGAGAAGCTGGTCGGCAAGCCGGCGGTGACCGGTGTCGCGGTCACCGGACGGTACGCGTGGACGTGGGAGCAGCCGCCGCCGGAGCCGGTAGCCGCCGCACTGGCCGCGCTCTGCCCCGAGGTGCCCTACCTCGGCACGACCGAGTCACCGGTGCGGCTCGTCGTCGCCGACGCCGAGCCGACGCACCGCCTCGACCCCGACGCCGACCTGTTCACCGGCGACGGCCTCGACCTGGCGGTCGCCGTCGCCGGCAGGTCGGACGCCCTCGAAGCGGCGCACCGGGAGGCGACCGCCGTGCCGCCGGTGAAATCCGACGCGCACCGCTCCAGCGAGAAGACGGTAGCGCCGCCGACCGTGACCGCCGGCGTCGAACTCGGCCGCTACACCCGCACGGAGAAGTCGCCTCCGCTGACGCCGTGGACGTCGGTGCTGCTGTTTGGCATGGACCAGCCGGTCCCGGCGCAGCTGCGGGTGCGGTACGCGGTCGCCGTACACCGGGCCCTGGTCTCGCTCGTCGGCGACGGTGCGCCCGCGATCCTCACCGGCGCGTACGGCGAGAACGTGCCGCAGCCGGCGAACCGGTGCGCCATCCAGTTCGTCGGCCCGGACGCGCCGCACGTCGGCGGCACGGCGCTGGCGTTGCTGCTGCCCCGCGACGCCGACGACATCGACCTGACGCTGATCCGGATGGCCGCGCACCACCTGCGGCTCGTCAAGGTCGCCGCTGGCCCGTTCACGGTCAAGCCGCCGGTCGAAGTAGCGGCCGACGAGTTCTGGCCGGAGCCGGCCGCCGGCACCCAGCGCTGGTGGCAGACCGACCCGGTCGCGGTACCCGACAGCCGGCCGCCGCGCGCCCGCGTCCGCGACTGGTCGCTCGCTGACGCCGCCGCGTTGTCGGTCGCCCTGGTCTGGCGCGACGAGTTCGAGTCGGTGCCGGACCGGGGCGAGGCCCGCTACCAGGCGCTCGCGGCGGCGACCGCGCGCAGGGTCCGGGTCGAATCAGCGGTACGGGTGATGGACGGCGACGTCAGCCGGTACGTCCACAAGGTCCACGAGGGTACGACCATCCAGCCGTACCGGGCGGTGCTCAACCTTGGCAACCTGACCGGCCCTCGGACGATCGCCGCCATCGGGCAGAGCCGGCACCTCGGCGGCGGCCTGCTGGTGCCCCGGGACCTGCCGGAAGCCATCGCCCGCCGGCTGGCCCGATGAGCGTCGACCGCGCCGACTTCGGCGCCTTCTTCGCCGCCGTCCGGGGCGGGCAGCAGCCGTTCCGCTGGCAGGAACGGCTGCTCGACCACCTGCTGACCACCGGCCGCTGGCCGGACCAGCTGGTCGCGCCGACCGGGGCCGGTAAGACCAGCGTCATCGACGTACAGGTGTTTGCGGTGGCGCTGATGGCCGCCGGCCACCCGGTACGGGTGCCGCGCCGGCTCGCCCTCGTCGTCGACCGCCGGGCCCTCGTCGACGACCAGCACCACCACGCGACGGCGACCGCCGACCTGCTGGCCGCCGCCCGAGGCGACAGCCGGACCGTGCTGGCCCGGGTCGCCGCCGCCCTCGATTCACTGCGGACCGGGCAGGCCGATCCGACCGCGAGCCCGCTGTCGGTGGCGCTGCTGCGCGGCGGTGCCCCGCCGTCACGGTCCTGGCTGGACGAACCGACCGGCGCGGCGGTGCTCTGCGCTACCCCCGACATGTGGGGGTCGCGGCTGCTGCTCGCCGGCTACGGGTCGCGGGCGCAGGCCCGGCCGCGCGAAGCCGGGCTGCTCGCCTACGACACGGTCGCCGTCGTCGACGAGGCGCACCTGTCCCGGCAGCTGGTGACGACGGCCCGGCGGGTCGCCGAGCTGGCCGCCGTCGTTGATGAGCCGCTCGGCGTACCGGTGCTGCAGGTCGTCGAGACCACCGCCACGCCGCACGCCGACGCCGGGGTGGCGGTCGGCGTCGAAGCCGACGACCTGGCGGTGGACGCGCCGCTGCGGCAGCGGCTGACCACACCGAAGCCGGTCACCCTGGTGTCGGTCCCGACCTGGCCGATCCCGAAGACCGGCCCGACGTTCAAGGCGGGCGTCGCGGCGCTCGCCGACGAGGCGGCCCGGCTGCACAGGGCGTACGGCGCGACGGTCGGCTGTTTCGTCAACAGTGTCGCGGTCGCCGCCGCTGTCGACGCCGAACTACGTGCGCGTGATCTGAAAGTCGAGTTGATCTGTGGGCGGCTGCGGCCGTACGACGTGGACCGGCTGCGGCCGCCCGCGTCGACGCTGCTTACGCTCGGTGGTGATCCGACGGTCGATGTCCTGGTCAGCACGCAGAGTCTCGAAGTTGGGGTCGATCTTGACCTGGCGGCCGCCGTGACCGAGCTGGCCCCCGGGGGGGGGCGCTCGCCCAACGGGCCGGCCGAGTCAACCGGCTCGGCGTCCGTCCCGCCACGCAGGTCAGCGTGCTGGTGCCGGCCGGCGAGCTGCCCGACCCAGCCCAGTCCGGGCCGTACCAGCGGGACGACCTGGCGGCGGCGCGCGCCTGGCTGGCCGGGCGGGCAGTTGACCCTGCCGGCCTCGCCCCATGGGCGCTGCGCGACCCCCGGCCGCCGGCCCCGGCGCTGCGGCGCGACCTGCTGCAACGGCTGGAGCTGGCGCAGGCGTGGCACCTGGCGCGGACCAGCGACGACCTCGCCGCCGCCCCGGACGACCTCGACCTGTGGCTCTCCGACGATCTTGAACAGCCTGACCACGAGTTCGGCGTCGTGGTGCGGCGGGCGCTGCCGGCCGACATCTCAGACGCCGTACGGCTGATCGAAGCCCTGCCGCCCCGCCCGCACGAAGTCTTCCCGGTGTCGATCAGAATGGCGACCAGGATCCGAGACCGGCTGAAGGAATTGGCGAACTCTGCGGCCAAGGCCAGTCCGGACCCGGTGCCCGTACCGATGCTGGTCCGACCCACGGACCCCGCGCCGCGCCCGTTGACCGCCGACGACCGGATCTGCCCCGGTGACGTGCTCGTCCTCGACGACACCACCCCGCTGTTCACCTCCAAAGTCGTCGACCCGGACGGCACCGAACGGGCCGACGACGTGCTCGACGCCATCGGCGAGCCGAAACCCGGCCAGGTGGTGCTCCGGATCGAACAGGACACCGCCGCTCATCGTCGCTTCCTCGACGCCGTCGCCGCCACCATCGTCGACCAGGACGACCCGGAGAGCCACGGTGCCGTGGAACCCGACCCGGAGGAGGTCGCCCAGCTGCTGCGGGTGCATCGCGACGAGCTGATGCCGCGCCCGATGGTGATCGCGGCGGCTGCCCTGCTCGACCGGCCGGAGACCGAACGGGCCGCAGCCCAGGTGATCCCGCACTGGCAGGATTCCGCCGACGGCAAGCCGCAACTCGCCCGGCTGATCGTCGTCGACCTGCGCAAGGCCACCGTCGACGACGAGTTGCGCCCAGACCTGGACGCCGCGCCGCCGCAAGGTGCTGCTGCACCAGCACGCCGACGCCGTCGCCGAACGCGCCGAAACGGTCGGCGACCGGCTCGGCCTTCCCGTCGAGCTGGTGGCGGCGTTGCGCCTCGCTGGCCTGCACCACGACGACGGCAAGGCCGACAAACGGTTCCAGCAGTCATTGTGCGACGGGGAGCCACCGCCCGATCCACTGGCCAAGAGTGGAGTACGGGACCTGCGGACGATTCGGCGGCTGCGGCAGAAGTCCGGGCTGCCGACCGGTTGGCGCCACGAGCAGCTGTCAGCAGTCCTGGCGTGGTCGAGGCTGCACGCCCAGGATTCCACCGTCCAGGACGATGAGCATCGGGAGCTGATCGCCCGGCTGGTCGGCACCAGCCACGGGCACGGCCGGCACGGCTTCCCGCACACCGCTGGGCAGCTCGTCGGCGACACCGACGACACCGCCGTCGACCTGTTCGACGAGGGCCGGTGGGACGAACTGATCGAACACACCCATCGCCGGTGGGGGGTGTGGGGCTGCGCCTACCTGGAAGCGCTGCTCCGTGCCGCCGACGGGCAGGTATCCGCGGAGGGATCGTGACCGATTTCGTGTTGCCGCACGCCGACCCGTACACGATGTTGTCGCACATGGCGCTGTACGGGCTCGCCGCCATCGCCGAGGACGCCGGCCTCGACGACGTCCGACTCTCCTGGACACCCGGCATGAACCGCCGCCCGGTGCTCAGCGCACCGCAGGCCACTCCAGAGACGATCGGTGAGATCGTCCGCCGGCACGCCGCCCGCCACGACGACCCGGACGCCTGGCCCAGCCGGCAGCTGCGCGACGGCGAGCCCCGAGCCCTGATGAGCCCCCGGATCAGCGTCATCACCACCGGCGACGGCTGGCGGTCACTGCAGCAACGCCGGCATCAGGTGCACGACCAGCTCACTGCCGCGCGGGCACTGCTCGACCTGCGTCTGATCGCCGCACTCGGCGAACCGGCCTACTGGAGCCGCAACGGCAAAGGCGACCGGCTCCAGGACGACGGCGCGAGCCGACTGGAGTTGCAACCCCGCAACCAGGGCTCCGAGTTCGTCGGCAACCGGCTACGACCACTCGCCGCAGCGGTCGCCGCCCGTACCGCCGAGGAGGTCGCCGACGGGCTGACCGGCCGCCGGGTCCGCGACGAGATCGCCAAAGACAAACCCGACAGCCGTACGCCGACCGGCTTCGCCGCCCCCGGCCCGACCGACAACGCACTCGCCTGGTGCGCGCTCTGGGGCATCTCGCAGTTCCCGATCGCCCAGCGGGTCAACGCCACCGCCACCACCACCGGCCACCTCGGCCGGGCCACCGGCGGCTGGTTCTGCGTACCCGTGTGGACCGGGCGGTGGCGCACGGCCCGGCACCGGACGATCCTCGCCAGCGGACAGCTGACCCGGTTCGCAGCCGCCGGGCTGTCGCCCAAGGCGCTCGGTAAGCCGCCGGACAGCACACCGGTCGACGGCGAACCCGCCCGAGCGTGGCTGGCCGCCCGGGGCGTCACCGCCGTCATCCGCTTCCCGGTGCAGCGGTTTGGCAGCGACAGCGCCCCCGAACGCCGGGCCATGCGCGGCGAGCTACTCAAGACCGAGAAGCCACTCGTCGCGAGACGCTGACGATGACGACGCCGGAACTGCTTCCGATCAGCCTGGTGGCGCACCAGGCGTTCTGCCCACGCCGGGCCTGGCTGGAAGCAGCCGGCGAGTCGACCGACACCCAGCAGGTGCAGGTCGGCGTCCAGGCCCACACCCCGGCCGACGACCCGACCGGGTCGCGGTCCCGGCGCTACCGGGCTGTCGGCGTGGTCAGCCACGACCTCGGCGTGTACGGGCGCTGCGACACCGTCGAACTCGACGACGACGCCGCGATGACCGTCGTCGAACACAAGGCCACCCCGGTGCGCCGCCGGCCGGACGTCACCGAACCGATGCGGATCCAGGTGGCGTTGCTCGCTGGGGCGTTGGCGGACATGGGCTACCCGGTGGCCGGGCAGGCGGTCTACTTCACCAACCACCGGGTCCGGGTTGACATCACCCTGTCGCCGGGGGATGTCGCCGCCGCCCGGGAGATGGTGGCGGCAACCGTGCGTACGCTCGACGCCGCGCAGGCCCCGCCACCGCTGGAGAACGACCGGCGCTGCTCCCGCTGCTCACACATCAGCGTCTGCCTGCCCGACGAACGCCCGCTCGCGCCGGTGACCCGCCGGATCGTCGTCGCCGACCCGGACACCCAGGTGCTGCACCTGACCACGCCGGGCTCGCGGGCGTACGTCGAGCGTGGCCGGATCGAGGTCAGCAAGAGCGGCGAGAAGCTCGGGTCGTTCCCGATCGAACGGGTGCAGGGCCTGGTGGTGCACGGCAACGTCGACCTGTCCAGCGGCCTCATCCGGGAAATCCTGTGGCGCAGCCTGTCGGTGGTGTGGTGCACCAGCACCGGACGGGTCACCGGCTGGGCCCGGCCGGCGCAGGGACCCAACGGTGGCCCTCGACTGTTGCAGCACGTCGCCTCCCACAACGGGCGCATCGACCTGGCCCGCCAGTTCGTCACCGCGAAGATCGCCAACCAGGCGACGTTGCTGCGCCGCCACGGCAACGCCCCGGAGGTGGTGGCCCGGCTGCGTGAGCTGCAACGCGACGCTCTCGACGCGCCGTCGCTGACGGACCTGTTCGGCATCGAAGGTGAGGCCGCGGCCGGCTACTTCGCCCAGTTCCTGACCATGTTCCGGCCGAAGGTCGTCGAGGCCGAACAGCTGACGTTCTCCGTACGGACCCGACGCCCGGCCCGCGATCCGATCAACGCCGCGTTGAACCTCTGCTACGGCCTGCTGACCGCCGACACGCTCCGGGCGGTCGTCGCCTGCGGGCTCGACCCGCACGCCGGCTTTCTGCATAGCTCCGGCCGCAACAAGCCGGCGTTGGCTCTCGACCTGGTCGAGGAGTTCCGGGCAGCTGTCGCCGACTCGGTGGTCGTCACCGCCTTCAACAACGGCGAACTCCGCGCCCGCGACTTCACCACCGTGCTCGGCACCACCCGGATCAGCGCGAACGGGCGCAAGGCGCTCATCGCCGGTTACGAACGCCGGGTAACCGGCAGCTTCCGGCATCCGATCTTCGGCTACGAGGTGACGTGGCGGCGCGCGATGGAGATTCAGGCACGCCTGGTGCTCGGCGTGATCGACGGGACACAGCCGCGCTACGAGGGGATCAAGATCAGATGAGCCTCGACGACGTACGGCGCTACATCGTCGCGTACGACGTCTCGGACGACGTACGGCGCACGCGGGTGGCGAAGAAGCTCGAATCGTACGGCGACCGCGTCCAGTACAGCGTGTTCGTCGTCGATGCCCGCCCGGCGAAGATCCTGCGGCTGCGGGCCGCGCTGACCGAGATGATCAATCAGGGTACGGATTCCATCCTGTTCTGCGACCTGGGTACGCTGCGGGAGCGCGCCAGCCGGTCCCTTGACGTGATCGGCCAGGGCCGCCCGATCACCGGCCACGGCCCCGCGATTCTGTAGCCCCGCCGTCCGCCCTACCGCTGCCCGCCGCGAAGGGTCCGTCGTGACGGCCGTGAGCGCGGACCCTTAGCGGAGCTGTTTTTCCTGCTCAGAAAGCATTCGATAGTGGACGAAGGCGGCTGTTGGGGCGTTGCGAGGCCCTCCGTCGACGTACCCTTCGCGAACCCCTCGCTCCACCGCAGGTCGGGAGGGGTAAAATCTGGACCCAGTCGCAGCTCTCTCGGGAGCTGCCCTTCATTGAGGCATCGACCGGAGCGCGCCCATCGGGGAGACGCCCATCTGTCGCAGCTCTCTCGGGAGCTGCCCTTCATTGAGGCTCGTCGTACAGCACCGTGACGGCCGCCGGCCGCCGGGTCGCAGCTCTCTCGGGAGCTGCCCTTCATTGAGGCTCGTCCTGCCGCCCGGTCGGGGCGGACATCACTCGGTCGCAGCTCTCTCGGGAGCTGCCCTTCATTGAGGCGGACTCGACCCGCAAGCAGACCCCGTGGGTTGTCCGCTGGTCGCAGCTCTCTCGGGAGCTGCCCTTCATTGAGGCAAGACGCGCATGGCGTCGGCGTCCAGGGCGCGGCCGTCGCAGCTCTCTCGGGAGCTGCCCTTCATTGAGGCACCCCCGCGCTGACGCCGGCAGCGTCGCCCAACGTCGCAGCTCTCTCGGGAACTACCCTTCATTGAGGCCGGATACGGCTCTCCGGGTCCACGATCCAAGATGAGGTCGCAGCTCTCGGGAGCTGCCCTTCACAGGTGCGGCAGGGCGGTGGGGGCTGCCTCGGGTACCGAGGCAGCCCCCACCGCCGTGGGTTGGGTTGTCAGTGGGGGAGCGCGCCGGTCTGCAGAGCGGTGGTGAAGGTGCCCCACTGCGTCGCGTTGAAGGTGAGAGTGGGGCCGGTGCGGTCCTTGCTGTCGCGTACTTCAGCGTGGCCGGCGTGCCGGCGGGCTTCGACGCACTCGCCGCCGTTGCCGGCGCTGCGGCTGGAGGTGAACCAGGGGGTGTCGGGCTTCATTGTAGGTACTCCTCGATCGGGATCGACTGGTCGCGGATCAGCCGGAAAACTCGACGGTACTCCGCCAACTCCTCCGGACGCTCCATGTAGCGAGCGCCCATATGGGACTCGACGTAGACCACGTCCGGGTCGTCGGGGTCGGCGAAGTCCAGCACAGTGAAAGCGCCTGCGAACGCGGCGTGGGCACCAGCGGCCCCGGGCAGGACGCGCACTTCCACCCGTACCCGTCGACCCACGCTGGCCAGGTGGGCGCGCTGCTCGGCCATCACCGCCGGGCCGCCGACCTCGCGGGCCAGCGCTCCTTCGCCGAGGATCGCGACAATCCGGGCCGGTTCGGCGCGGTCGTAGTAGGAAATCTGCCGGTCGAGCCGCAGCGACACCAGCCGCTCGATCTGCTGCTCGGGCACCCTCGGATCGGCGGCCCGGAACACCGCCCGCATGTAGTCCGGCGTCTGCAACAGACCGTGGATCAAATCGGGATTGTAGTTGTGGATCTCCGTCGCGGCGGCTTCGAGGCCGATGTACAAGCGGAACCAGTCCGGTACGGCGTCGCCGTGTGACTCCCACCAGCCCTGCTCGTCGCACGCGGCGGCGAGCCGGGTCAGCGCGTCCGTCGTCTCCGCGTCGGCACCGTAGAACCAGCAGAGACCCCGTACCGTGTTCATCTTGACCGGGAACTTGCCGTTCTCGATGCGCCACAACGTCGTACGGGAACAGACTTTCGCCCGCTCCACCTCCTGCTCGGTGCGGGACGACTCCTCCCGCAGCCGGCGCAGCCGCCGCCCCAGCTGGCGGCGCACCACAGTCGGTCCGGTGACCGGCATCGCTTCACCTTCCTCTCATCCGAAACACCCGCCACCCGCGCCAATGTTTCAAAATGAAACACCGCGCCGGGTCGGTCGCCGGATCGCCACATCACTGTGGAGACATACCGGCGTACGCGATCGATTCTGCCTTATCGGGAAGGGAAATGCTGGCCGCGACAATGGTGAATTCAACGGAGGTCGTGATGGGATGGACGAGCCAGACGAGCTGCCGTGTGCTGCGGCAGGTCGAGTGTCGCAGGCTGCGGCAGGAGGGCACACGTAGGCTGCGTTCAGCGGTGGAAGCTAGGGCGACCGGAGGGCGGCAAGATGGATCTTCATGAAGACTTGTCGGCGGACTGCCTGTTCTGCCGGCGCGAGGACGAGCAGCTCAACCGCGTCTCGCACGAGAATGCGACCTGCTTTGCCCGGCTGGACAACTTCCCGGCGGCGGAGGGGCACACGGAGATCGTCCCGAAGCGTCACATCGAGTCGTTCTTCGACCTTACCCCGCAGGAGGTGCGGGACACGTACGAATTGATCTTGACGGTGCGCACCGATTTGACCGGGAGGCTGCGGCCGGATGGGTTCACGATCGGGGTCAACGAAGGTCGCGCGGCCGGGCGCAGCGTCGATCATCTGCACATCCATGTGATTCCGCGCTGGTTCGGTGACGTCGAGGACCCGGCCGGCGGCATCCGACAGATTCTGCCGAACTGCGATCCGCAGACCTGGGCGGCCGCGACGGCCGAAGCGCTCGGCCGGTCCGGTCCGCTGTCGCACTGACCGCCCACGCCTGGTCCCGATCAGACGTGGGCGAGGCCGTCGTCGCTGAGCAGTACGCAGAGTGAGTTGATCTCGTGCCACAGGTCGTCGCCGACCAGGGCCGCGAAGCCGCGGCTGCTGTCCACGCTGACGCAGCCGACGAACTCGCCTTCTCCGTCGCGGACGGGGCTGGCGAACACGGCACCCCGGTGGCGTACCCGGAGGAAGTCCGGCCAGGTGAGGTTCATGACGGCGTCGCCGCCGTGCGACGCGGCGTGCGCCTCGTACGCTGCCTGTGTCGCCAGTTTCACGGCGAGCGTCTCGACGTCGATGGCGACCTCCTCGTTGCGTTTCCAGCAGAGCCCGACGACTCCGACGCCGTACCCCGGCGCGAACGCCCTGGTGGCCGGTGTGCTGCCCAGTCGGTACGTGGCCACCCGGATCAGCCGGCGGTGCGGGCGGCGTAGCGACCAGGAGACCCGCCACACGTGCAGGCCGAGGTCGGCGGCGGGCAGCGGTGGCGCCGTCCGGGCGGCTATCGCCAGCAGCCGGCCGAGGTGGTGCAACACCTGCTGTCGTACGGCGGTGCGGCGGGCCACCTGGGACCGTTCCGCCCAGAGCTGGGCCGGGGTGAGCGCACCGAATGCTGCGATGGCGGTGACGGCAACCCCGACGATGTGGCCGCGACCGCCCGCGATTCCGTCCCAGAACGTCGCCGACGGCACCGAATTCTGTTCCGCAACCAGTACGCAAGTTGCGGTCAGCATGATGGTGCGATCAAGGAGCTTCGCCGTGAGCGGCCGCATGCCTCAACGGTAAGTCGTTATGTCACATCCGTAATGTCGATCAATTCGTGGGCAGTGACGTTCGTTGGATCTCTGATACCGTGAAGGTCTGCGCTTCACCATCCAGCGTGGAGGTCGGTATGACCGGGTCGTCGGCGTGTGATGGTGACGAGCTGTGCGACGAGTTCCGTCCGGGCGGCGGTGACACCTTCGCCGCCGTGTACCAGGGAGATCCGCCGAGCCGTACGATCGCTTCCGTGCCGGGTCTGCGGCTCGTCGCTGACCTGTCACCGCTGGTCGTGGGGCATCTTCTTCTCCTTCCGGAGCGCCACCATCTCAGTTTCGGTCACCTTGATGCCGAGCCGATCGCCCAGGTCCGAGCCGTCGTCGAGCGGCTGCGGCCACGCTATGTCGCCACCTTCGGCCAGATGGCCATCATGGAGCATGGATCTTCCACGACAACGCCATCCGGGTGTATCACCCACGCCCACTGGCATGTTCTGCCGGTCAATGGCTCACGGCTGGCAGAAATGATCACCCGCGACGGACTGTCGGCCATCCGACTACCCGATTGCACCGCGCTGCGGAGCTTCGCCGAGACCGATCGGCCGTACTACTACTGCGCCGACGGCGACAACCATGTCGCATTCGAGGCGCACCATCGCATCCGGTCCCAGTATCTGCGTTCGGTGGCCGGCACGCTGCTCGGCATCCCGGAACCAGAGTGGGACTGGTCGCTGGTGGTTCGCCGGCACCTGCTGCGGGCAACGATGACCGCCACCGCCGGATGGCATCAACAGCTCACCGACCAAGGTGGCGGCGTCGGGCCCGTCGCGTCCCTGCGTGCTGGCGTACGTGACCTACGGTGACGGCAGTCCCGCTACGACAGAAGGCCACCCCGCCGATGCGCAGAGAGTTCGCGATCTCCATTGACGGCCCTACCGCCAGCGGCAAGACCAGTCTCGCGTACGCGCTCGCGGCGCAGTTGGACATGCGCGTACTCGACACCGGGCTCACCTTCCGCGCCGTCGCCTACGCCGCCTCGCGCGGGCCGCTGCCGCCAGGCCGGCAATTGTTCGAGGTGCTGCGGCACGAGCCCGCCATGCCGGGGACGCGACCGGTCATCCCGACAGTCGTTTATCACCGGGAGAGCATCATCGACAATCTCTGGTCGTCGGAAGTAGAACAGCACCTACGGGCCGTGTCGGCCGACCCGGCATGGCGACACGACATCACCGAATACCACCGCACGATCGTCGACGGCCACGAGCGGATGATCGCGGTCGGCCGCGACTGCGCCACGACGGTCATGGCGGACGCCGACTGCCACATCTTCCTCACCGCCGCCGACGCGATCCGGCGGGAACGCCGCCGCGCCCAGCATCGGGCGCAGCCGCGCCGCGCCGTCCATGTCGGACCGCCTACCCGGCTCGACGACACTATCCGTGAACACGTCGCCTGCCGGCCGAACGGGCTGGTACTTGACACCACGTTTCTGCCGGCAGTCGCCGTGCTGCGGGCAGTCGTACACCATCTGGGAGCGCGCCGATGACCTCGCCCGCCAGCTACTCCGATGAACCGACCCGGGTCGCCGCGCTCGTCGGCGCATTCCTTTCCGGCCAGTCCGGCGCGGTCCTCGGCGACAGCCACGGCCCACACGCCACGCTCACCGCCGGGGCCGACACCCGCGACGACTGCGCGATCTACGACCTCGACGGGCCGGTCACCCTCGTCGTCGGATCCGACTACGTACGCGGCCCGAAGTTCGCCCTCTACGAGCAAGGTTTGCTGAACAACTTCGACATCGGCTACTACCTGGTCGCCGCCAACGTCAGCGACATCGCGGCGATGGGTGCCGCGCCGATCGGCGTACTGACCGTCGTGCGCTACCCCAACGACCTCGACGACACCGGATTCCTCGACGTCATGGCCGGCATCCACCAGGCCTGCACCGACTTCGGCACCCTCAACGTCGGCGGCGACATCGGCAACGCCGAACGCATCGTGCTCTCCGCGTCCGCGATCGGCGTCTGCCGTACGGGCACCGCCCTGACCCGCAGCGGCGCGCGACCCGGCGACCACCTCTGCGTCACCGGCCCCTGCGGGGTCCTCGGCGCCGCCGTCGCCTACTTCCCAAAACGTGCCGTCAACGGGTGGGCGCTGCCCGACAGCGTCGAAGCCGACCTGCTCGACAGTTGGCGGCGGCCCCGCGCCCGGGTCGCCGAAGGCCGGCTGCTCTCCACCGGCGGCTACGCCACCGCCTGCCAGGACACCTCGGACGGCCTGCGGGCCACGATCGAGCAGCTCGCCGCCGCCAGCGGGGTCGGCTTCACCGTCACCGCCGACGACATCGCCGTCCACCCCGCCGTCAGCGCCGTCGCCAAACTGACCGGCACCGACGACCTCACCCTCGCGATGAGCGCGTCAGCCGACTTCCAGCTCGCCTTCACGGTGCCCGACGACCGGCTCGACGCCTGCCGGGACGCCTTCGACCGCAACGGTCTCACCTTCGACGTCATCGGCCGCGCCACCCCACCCGAGGACGGTGTCAGCCTGCTTACCCGCGACGGCAGCAGGACTGCCCTGCCCGGCGTCGCCTGGAAACATCAGAGCACCGACATCAGCACGCTCGTCACCGGCGGCGGCGCCCCGGGCGCCCCGGCGCGGTGACCGCCGTGCCCGCCGTGACCGCCGGCTGGTCCGGCACCGCCCAGGTACGCCGCTCCTACGCCGCCCTGGTCGAGCACTACACGGCGATGACGGCCGACTATGGCCGGTTCCCCGGCCTGCGACAGGAGCTGACAGCCTTCCTTGCCGCGCTCGGGCCAGGGCCGGTGCTCGACCTCGGCTGCGGAGCCGGTCGCGACGCCAACCTGGTCGCCGGCACCGGCCGGACCGTCGTCCTCGCCGACGTCACCCCGGAGCTGCTGTGCGCGACCACCGTACGGATCGCCATCGACGCTGCCGTCTGCTGCGACGCGCTCGCCCTCCCGCTGCGATCCGCGACCTTTGCCGGTGTCATCGCCAGCGGGGTCCTGCTGCACCTGCCCCGGCAGCACACGGTCACCGCGCTCGACAACATCCGGCGGGTTCTGCTGCCCGGCGGCAAGGCGCTGATCAGCATGAAACACGGAGGTCGTGACGGGTGGCGCAGCACCGACGACTTCCCGGCCCCACGCTGGTTCACCTACTACGAGCCGGAGGATTTCGCCGCGCTGTGTCGCAAGGTGGGGCTGCGGGTCGCGCAGTTGGACGTCAGCAGCCGCAAGGACTGGTTCACCGCAACGGCCGAACGGCCCGAGCTGTAGGTTCCGCTGTGGATTACCGCAGCGAACGATCGGTGCCTGCCCTCAGCAGGGGCCAGAGTGGATGGGCGGTACCATCCACACCGTACGTCGACAGGCCGCTTATGGGACAGGTCTCACATCGCGAAAGCTCGGACAGGTAGGGACATAGACAGCTTCCGTCATTAATTGATCGACTGGTATTCTTATCTCCCAGATCGGCCAATGGAGGAGTCGATGAAGCTTCGCTTTCTGTCCACATCGAGCAACGCTGGATCTTGTCCGACGCTCTACGAGACCGATACCGGGGACATCGTCGTCCAAGGCTATGAGTTGACCGACCCGGAGGCGCTTTCCCAGCTCCGTGACGTGCTGCCGGGTGAGAATTTTGTCGTAGTGCCGCGTTCGCTCATGTCCTGGTTCGAGGGCCAGAGTAGCGAATGACGGTGATCGTCGACGACCCTGATGCTTTCCGGAAACTCTTTCTGGGCTTCGAGCATGTCGCCTTCAAGTTCGAGGTGCGAAGATCCTACGGGGTGCAGGCCGAGGATCTTCCATTCCAGGAATTTCTGGCCGGCCGGGACCCGGGCATCGAATGGCTCCGGGACTGGCTGGACTTGATGGCGTCGCAGACCTCGACCGGGAAGCGGGTGGAACGCGTCCGAGTCGTCGATGATCCACCGAGCGACTTCCTCCGTTTCGAAATTTCTATCACCCCGTACAACCTGGCTGTGGGCGAGGACATTCGATACATCGATCGCGACGTGGCCAACGCGTTGGACCTCCCGCACCATGACTTCTGGCTTTTCGACTCGCGCAAACTCGCGGTCCTGCACTTCGGCGACGACGACACGTTCCTCGGCTTCGAGGCGGTCGACGGGATCGACGACATACTCCAGCACTGCTACTGGCGCGACGTGGCATGGACCCGCGCGACCAGGTTCGCCGACTACCGGTCGTAATGACGCGATTCGCGGTGCCCATCTGCGAGTCCCGGTCTACGGCGAAGCGAGGGAGGTGCAGGCATGTCGAGCTCACTGTGGGTCGGTGACCTCGTCCGGTTACGGGCGATCGAACCCGATGACGACCGCTACTACCGGGCCTTCGCCGAGGACACCGAGGACGAGCGGTCCGTGTTCCGGGTCGAGCCGCCGCGCTCGACCGCGCAGCTCCGGCAGGAGATCGCCGCTGTCGGCACCTGGCAGCCCGGAAGTGACTGCTTCGCGCTCGCCGTCGAACGGGTCGACAATCCGGGAATGATCGGGGCGATCTCGACCCGCGACACGGACCCACGCAGCGGCAGCTTCAGCTACGGCCTCGCTATCGCGCGGGACCAACGGCGCCACGGCCATGCGACGGAAGCCGCACGGATCCTGCTGCGCTACATGTTCACACAACGGCGCTACCACAAGTGCCTTGTGGACATTCACGCTACCAACGTCGCTTCGCTGCGGCTGCACGAACGACTGGGATTCGTCGTCGAAGGGCTACTTCGCGAACAGGAGTACTTCGACGGCAGGTATCAGGATGTCGTACTGATGGGACTGCTGGGTCCCGATTTTCTTGCCACGCGTGGCGGAGCCGAGGTGCCATGAACCCGGCGCATGGCAACGCCGATGCCGACAACGACTTCGCCGGGGGTGCCGGTGCGGTTGTCCAGGCCGCGCAGATATCCGGTGGCGTGCACGTCCGGGTCACCGACGTCCCGCTTCCCCCGCCGCGCCAACTGCCACCCGCCACGAAAGGATTCATCGACCGGGAACTGCATATCCGGCAGCTCGACTCGCTACTCGACGAGACAGATCTACGGACCAGCGACGGCAGGCTCCCGGTCGTGACCATCTCGACCGTTTCGGGTAGCGCCGGGGTCGGCAAGACCGCGCTCGCGGTCCACTGGGCACACCGGGTGCGCGCCCGGTTCCCGGACGGGGACCTCTACATCAACCTGCGCGGCTACGATGCGGTGCCGCCGTTGACCCCGCAGGAGGCACTGGACGGGTTCCTTCGGGCGCTCAACGTACCGCCGGAGAAGATCCCGACGGACCTGCCCGGACGGACCGCGCTCTACCGGTCGCTGACCGACGGACGCCGCATGCTGGTGCTGCTGGACAACGCGTCGACCGCCGAGCAGGTGCGACCGCTGCTACCCGCCTCCCCGACCTGCATGGTGATCATCACCAGCCGCGACCGGCTTTCCGGTCTGGCGGTGCGTGACGGTGCGATCCGGGCGGTGCTCGACGTGTTGACCGACGACGACTCCATCCGACTGTTGCGCGAGACGACCAGCCCGGAACGCATCGACGCCGAGCCTGCGGCGGCCCTGCGGCTGGCGGAACTCTGCTCGCGGCTCCCACTCGCGCTCCGCATCGTGGCCGACCGCGCCGTCAGCGACCCGGACATGAGCCTGGCCGATCTGGTGACGGAGCTGGAGGAGGAGAACGGCCGGCTCGACGCACTGTCCGTGCCCGGTGACGAATTGTCCGCCGTCCGTACCGTCTTCTCGTGGACCTACCGGTCGCTCGACCCTCCGGTCGCGCGTACCTTCCGGTTGTTGGGGCTGCATCCGGGCGCGGATGTCTCGTTGTCGGCGGTGGCGGCACTGACCGGGCGGCCGGTGTCGGAGGCGCGGCGGCACCTGGACTCGTTGGTCGGGCTGCACCTGCTGACCCGGATCCCGGGGCACCGGTACCGGTTGCACGACCTGCTCCGGCTCTATGCGGCGGAACGGGCGCAAGCGGACGAGCCACCCGCCGAGGTCAAGGCCGGGCTGGCGCGGATGTTCGACTGGTACCTGGTCCGGGTGTACGACAGCTATCGCAAGATTCTCCCCCAGGGCCGACCGATCCCGGGCCTGACCGGCGTCACCGCTGACGGGCAGCCCCCGTTCGCGACGCTCGACGAGGCGCTGCGCTGGTCCGAGCAGGAGCGCCTGAACGTACTCGACGTCATCCGCCTGGCGCACGACACCGGGCACTGCGACGTCACCTGGAAACTCGCCGCCGCCTCGATGGCGTTCTTCGAACGACGCTCCTACTGGCGGGCCTGGATCGACAGTCATCTGCTGGCCCTCGACTGCACCCGCCACCTGGCGGACCGATCGGACGAAGGCTTCATGCTGCTGCTCCTCGGCGACGCCTGGTGGGACCGCGGCGACACCGACGAGGCACTGCGCTACTACTCGGCAGCGCGGGACGCGGCCCAGCAGGTCGGCGACAGCTGGACAGCCGGCTACGCGCTGCGCGGCTGCTGCCTCGCCTACGAGGACTCGGGGCGCTTCGACGAGGCGGTCGCGTGCGCCGAGGGTGCGTTGGAGATCTTCCGCGATGCCGGCGAGGACCGGGGCATCGGCCTGTCCTTGATGAGCCTCGGCAACGGCCACCGCAACATGCTCCGGTACGCCGAGGCGATCGCGTCGTACGAGCAGGCCATGGAGATCTTCCGGACTCTCGGAAACCGCTGGAGCGAGGCGCTGGTCGAATTGCAGCTCGGTCGCACCCTGACCGACGTGCCGGAGCCTGTCGCGGCGCTGGACCACCTTGCCCGCGCTCGCGAGTTGTTCGCGGCGGCCGGCGATCCCCGCCACGAGTGCATCACCCTGGTGTACGTGGGCGACGCGCACGCGGCGGACGGAGACCGGACCGCAGCGCGTCAGGCGTGGTCGGCGGCGCTGACGACGCTGATCGGGTTGGACGACCCGCTGGTCGTCGAGGTGCGGCGGCGGTTGGAGTCAGCTGAGGAAAGGACGTGAGCGATGATGGACGACCCGATCCTGACCGCTGTCGCGACGGCGCTGGCGACGGGCGCCGCCGCCGAGGTGACCGCTGGCGGCAAAGCCGCGTTCGCGGCACTGGTCCGGCTCGTCCGGCGGAAGGCTGCCGAGCAGCCCGCCACCGGGAACGCACTCGACGCAGCCCAACGTGAGCCATTGGACGGTCAGCGGATCGCGGAACTACGCGCCGCGCTGACCACAGCCACACTCAACGACCAGGTTTTCGCCGCCGAGCTGCACCGGCTCTGGGCCGAGGTCAGGGCCGCGCGAACAGCAGACGACCACAGCCGGGCCAGCAACACGATCTCCGGCCCGGTACGCGGCCCGGCGGTGCAGGCACGTGACATCCACGGCGGCGTGCACTTCGGCCCCGGAGGATGAGAAGCGGCAGTGGATGGTCAGCGGGTGGGCTGCGGCCGGCTGCGGATGCACGCGTCGACCTCGCCGTGGAGTTGGCGATGGCGGTGCAACAGGCTGTCGGCTTGACCTGCCTTGCCCAACCCGCCCAGGGCGGCGGCTGCATCGACGGATTCGCGTAGCAGCTCGGGCAGCGTGCGGGGGAGCAGTGCGGCGTCGGCCGTACTCAGCTTGCGCTTCTGGGCGTGCGCGTCGGCGGCCTCGGCGATGACCGCGTCCGCTGTGGTCGCGGTGCCGTGGGTGATCGGAGCACGATCACGGGCTCTGTTGAGCAGCAGAAGGATGTGCGCTTGCCAAGCGCTACGAACGGCTGTTCGTGGAGACCGCCGGCCGGGACGTGCCGATCACCGACGACCACAAACGCTACTGGCAGTCGGTGCTGCGGGCCTACGACCTGGCCCACGGATACAACGACCCCCAGGCCACCTACCGCCGCGATCCCGCGACAGCCAAGGGAATCGTCCGGTCCAAGCACGTGCCCAGCACCCGCGAGCTGCGGGAACTTCCGGCGGGCACCCTCGTCTACGTCAGGCACGACAAGTCCCGCGACGAGATCACCGAGGTCCACCCGGTCATGGTCGGCCGGCTTCCGTTCGCCGCCGCGCCCGACGACCTGCTGCCGCCCAGCCTTCGCCCCGCGCAGGACCGCGACCAGCTCTCCCCGGCGGACCGGCTGTTCGGGTGGGTGCCGTCCGGTGGCGGCGACGACGGTTCCGGGGCCAACGACGGTGCCTCGGGCTACCGTGGCCGGCTGCGCGTCCGGTCGGTCACCTGCGTCACCCCCGACTGGAAACCCACGGATTTCCCGCCGGACGGCGTCGTCCTCGCTCCGCTGAGCACCCCCAAACCCACCCAGTCCCGCTTCTACGCCGCGTCCGACAACGGCGGGACACCCCTGTACCGGATGTCGGAGACCCGGACCCGCATGGCGCGGTCGCCGTACACCCAGTCGGATTTTCCGAGGTGCAGGTTGTCGCCGACCCGCAGCAGTTCCTCAGGCATCGGTGCCGTCCTCGCGGGGCTGTTGCTGGCCCGGTGACCACAGGCCGGACAGGTGCAGCACGGCGCGTACCCGCTGGGCCTTGGCCGGGTCCCAGCGTTGGACGATGACCAGTGCCCGCAGGAACGGCTTGCAGGGCGAGGCGATGTCGCAGCGGCGACATTCGCCGAGCCGGCTCGGCAGGTGCACGTTGAGCGCGTCGAGGGCTCGGGTGAGGGCCCGCTGGGCGGCCGGGCTGCGGGGCGCGGTGGGCGCGTCGGCGAGCGCGCCCGTCGGGGCGGCGGTGACTCCGCGCGCGGCGGTCAGGCGGAAGCGGGCGTCCCGGTCGACGTCCGTCTGACCGGGGGTACGCCGGGGCAGCGGTGGCCGGTTCGGGGTGGGGTCGGAGTGCGGCGGCGTGCCGATCGAGGTGTACCGGGCGAGGCGCGGCGTACCGCCGATACCGTCGTTGCGCAACACAGTGGATCTCCCTTGCGGTGGAGATGTGCGATCCTTTCCTGATCCACCCTGGACTCCGCCGGGCGGTTGTGGAAGATTGACGGCGGGCAGCGAATCGGACGCTTCTTCATACCTGAGGGGAAGGATGAGGAAAGATGAGTGGCTACAACGCGTTGGCGCGGATCTTGAAGTTCGCTCGGAATCAGGCCGGGATGACGCAGGAACAGTTGGCGGCACGGATCAACGTCTCGTCGTCGTTGATCGCCAAGTTCGAGACGAGCCGCCTCATCCCGAAGCCGGACACGGCGCGACAGCTCGACGCGCTGTTCGACTCGGGCCACATGTTCCAGGAGCTGGCGGCGGAGGCCCGCGCCAGCTTCGGCCAGCCGGTCTGGGTCCGCTCGTGGCTGGAGCACGAACGCAACGCCACCATGATCCGGTCGTTTCAGCCGCTGATCGTGCCCGGTCTGCTGCAAACCGAGGAGTACGCGCGGGCGATCTTGACCGACGGAGGCAACCGCGTGACAGACATCGAGTCGACGGTGGCTGCGCGGTTGGCGCGGGCCGATGCGCTGCACCGCGCCGACACGCCGTGTCGATTGTTCGCGGTCCTCGATGAGACCTTGCTGCGCCGTCCGATCGGTGGGCCAGAGGTGATGCATGAGCAACTTCAGGCGATCATCAAAGCGTGCGCGGAGCCCAATGTCGAGGTGGCCGTGGTGCCTTCTTCGACTGGCACTTACCCCGGCCTGAACGGTCCGTTGGTGCTCGGCACGGTCGACGGCCGTACTGTTGCCATCCTCGACAGCCCGTTGGGCGGTCAGGTGACCGAGGACCCGGATGAAGTCGCGCTGTTGGAGGAACTTTGGGAGGCGATCCGGGGCTACGCTCTGCCGCGACAGGAGTCGCTCAATTTGATCATGGAGGTGGCAGAGTCATGGAACTGATTGACGCCCCCCGCTGGCGTAAGTCCAGCCGCAGCAACGGCCAGGGCGGTGACTGTGTGGAGGTGGCCGACAATCTGCCGGGTCGGGTGCTGGTGCGGGACTCGAAGGATCAGGCTGGGCCGGTGCTGACGTTCGGCCCGGCAGCCTGGCGGTCCTTCGTCGCCGGGGCGGCCGTGGCCGCTGGCGGAGGCTCCCAGTAGACCTCGACCCGGTGGCCGTCCGGGTCGAGGCACTTGAACGCGGCGTACGCGGGTTCGTCGTACTCCTCGATGATCTCGACCCCATCGGCGCGTAACCGGCCGCGCAGCGTGCGGACCGCGTCGGGTGCGGGCATGCGGAAGCCGAAGTGCAGGAACTCCGGTGACGCGCCGACGGCGTCGACGGCGTGCAGCGCCAGGTCGAAGCCGTCGGCGTCGCGGATGATGACCGTGCCGTCCGGGTAGCGCTGCGCCGTGGCCGGGTCGAAGCCGAAGTAGCGGCCGTAGAACTGGGTGCTGCGCTGCGGGTCGCGCACCGGCAGGCCGAGGTGGTTCAGTCGCACGAATCCACATGGTATCGCGGTCGGCGGCCGACTGAGACATTGACGTACGGCGTTCGACGGCCTACTTCGCATCTCACTGAAAGCGCTTTCCCGGTGTGGGGGTGGAGGTGTGATGCGACGGCGAGTGGTGCTCACGGCCGGTGCGGCGGCGATGATCCCGGGCCTCGGTGCCCTGGCGGGCCCGCAGCCGGTGTCGGCGGCCGCGTCGTCCCGGCGGCGGATCGTCGTCGCCGCCGACGGCCGGGGTGACGTGACGACCGTCCAGGCGGCGGTCGACGCGGTCCCGGCCGGCAACGCCGCGCCGTTCCGGATCGACGTCCGGCCCGGTGTCTACCACGGGCAGGTGATCGTCCCGTCGGACAAGCCGTACATCGTGCTGCGCGGGCTCGGGCGCGGTCCTACCGACGTCGTGGTCACCGACGACCGGGCCAACGGCACGCCGAAGCCGGGCGGCGGGACCTGGGGCACCTCGGGTAGCGCGTCGGTCACACTGGATGGTGCCGACTTCACGGCGGAGAACCTGACGCTGAGCAACTCCTTCGACGAGGCCGCCCATCCGGAGATCACCAACCGGCAGGCCGTCGCGGTGCTGACCCGCGCCGACCGGATCGCCTTCCGGGGCGTGCGGTTCGTCGGCAACCAGGACACGCTGTACGTCAACAGCCAGTCCGCCGCGACCGTCGCCCGGGTGGCGCTCGACGGCTGCTACGTCGAGGGCGACGTCGACTTCATCTTCGGCCGGGCCACCGCCGCCTTCACCCGGTGCCACATCCATTCGCTGGACCGGGGTTCGGACAGCAACAACGGGTTGGTGACCGCCGCGAGCACCGCGATCAGCAACCCGTACGGTCTGCTCTTCGACCGGTGCCGGTTCACCGGCGACGCCGCGCCGGGCACGGTGTTCCTCGGCCGGCCCTGGCACCCCAGCAACGATCCGGACGCGATCGGGCAGACGATCGTCCGCGACAGCGTGCTCGGTGCGCACATCAAGGCCGCGCCGTGGACCGACTTCGGCAGCTGGCCGTGGCGGGAGGCACGCTACTTCGAGTATCGCAGCCGTGGCCCCGGTGCCGGCGTCACCGACGACCGTCCGCAGCTGATCCGGGAGCAGGCCGCCGCGTACACGCCCGCCGCGTACCTCGCCGGAGCGGACGGCTGGCGGCCGTTCTGCTGACCGGGACCGGGGTCGCAGTCAGTCGGCGAGGAAGTCGTCGACGTGGCGGACCAGTTCGGCCCAGGCGGGTTCGGTCGCGGTGAACAGGTGATTGGTGCTGTCGAGCAGCACCAACCGGCTGTCGCCGATCAGCGCGGCGAGTTCCGTGGCGTCCGAGGCGGGGACCCGGGGGTCGCCCCGGGCGTGCAGGATCAGCGTGGGGCAGCGGACCCGCTCCACCAGCGGAAACACGTCCATGGTGGCGATCATGTGGAAGAAGTGGACCAGGTTCTCCAGCGACGTGGTCCGTCGGGTGAAGGCGATGTACGCGTCCAGCTCGGCCGGGGCGGCGTTGGGCAGAAACAGGGCGGCGTAGGCGCGCAGGAAGGCCGGGTCGGCGGACTGCCAGGCGACGGTGGCCAGGTCCAGGTCGACGTCGGCGACCCGGCGGTCCAGGTCGGTGTGGGCGCGGGCCTGCCGGCCCCGGGCGTGGCTGCTGATCAGGACCATCCGGGTGATCCGTTCCGGGCGCAGCGCCGCGTAGGCGATCGCGGTGGCGGCGGCCTGGGCCGTCCCGATGATCGCGAAGGTATCGTAGCCGGCGGCGTCGGCGACGGTGTCGAGGTCCTCGACCCACACCTGCGGTGACGGCGACGGCGGGCACCAGTCGGAGAGCCCGCAGCCCCGCTCGTCGTAGCGCAGCCCCCGCCGGGTCTCGCGCATCAGGTCCCGGTACCAGTGAATCCACATCGGATCACGGCGGTCGAGGCCGAGGTGGGTCAGCCAGTTGGCGGCAGAGATCAGCGGGGGACCGCTGCCGGTGACGGTGTACGCGAGTCGGGTGCCGTCCCTGGTCTGGCAGAACCGGACGGTGTCGTAGTCCCCGGGGTTGGCGGCCGGGGCGACGTCGGCGATGAACTGGTAGCCACGCCGGTGGATGGTGCGGATGATCTCCTGACTGCCTCCGGTGTCGCCGACGGCGTGGCGGGCGGCGCGCAGGGTGGCGGCGATCGCTGATTCGCTGACGGGGTGTCCCGACCAGACGGTGTCAAGGAGCTGCTGTCGGGTGACGACCCGGTCGCGGTGCGCGGCGAGGTGGCACAGCAGTTCGATGGCGCGGGGTTCAGCGCGGACCTGCTGGCCGTGGTGGCGTAGCTGCCGGCCGTCCAGGTCCAGCTCGTACGGGCCGAATCGGAGTCGCGCGTGTGCCACCGCCGGAGCATAGCGGCATCGATGTGTCGCTCCTGATCATGCTCTTGGGGCTGGCCGGGTGGTAGCGCTCCCACCCGGTCACAGTTTGAAAACTTCGCCCACGGTCTTGACAGGGAGGGGGTGTTAGTAAGAACTTTTACCACTAACAGTTAACAGTCTTTCCCGAAAGGTCGGTGCCGATGGCCGGGCATGAGGAGCAGAGCCTCGCGGGGACCGCGCTGGCCGACGCCCCCGGGCCGGCGGACTCGGTGCTGGCCCGCATCCGGCTCACCGACTTCGCCGGTGCCCTGCGCCGGGTCGCCGACCAGGTGCTGTCCGACCCGGCCGGGGCCGCCCGCGCCACCATAGTGGAGCTGGCCGAACGCAGCGGTACGTCGCCGGCGACGGTGACCCGCTTCTGCCGGGCACTCGGCTTCGACGGCTACGCCGACCTGCGACTCGGCATCGCCGCCGAGACCGGTCGGGCCCGTGCCGCCGGCTGGACCGTCGACATCGGACGCGAGATCCAGCCGGGTGACCCGCTCGACCGGGTGCTCGGCCAGATCATGGCCGCCGACACCCAGGCGATGAACGACACCGCGGCCCTGCTGGACCTCGCCGAGGTGGAGAAGGCCGCCAACGCCGTCGCCGCCGCCAGTCGGGTCAACATCTTCGGTGCCAGCGGCAGCGCCCTGGTCGGCGAGGAGATGCAGTTCAGTCTGCACCGCATCGGCGTACCGGCCTGGGCCTGGACCGACCTGCACAACGGTCTGGCCAGCGCGGCGCTGATGCGCGACGGCGATGTGGCCCTAGGGATCTCGCACACCGGCCAGACCCGCGAAACCATCGAGATGGTCGCGGAGGCCGGCAGCCACGGCGCGACCACCGTCGCGTTGACCAGCTTCCCCCGCTCCACCCTGGCCGAGCTGGCCGACATCGTCCTGCTCACCGCCACCCAGGCGACGACCTTCCGGCCGGACGCGCTGTCTGCCCGGCACCCGCAACTCGTCGTGCTCGACCTGCTGTACGTCGCCGTCGCACAACGGACCCACGACCGGGCGCACGCGGCGTTCCGCCGGACCGCCCGTGCCGTCGACGGCCACAAAGCTGTTGATGGTCACAAGGCTGCCGATGGCCATCGGGCCGTCGACGGCCACCAGGCCATGAACCCGATCATTCACCGCCCCGCCGAAACCCCCAGCTGAGGAGCGCAGATCATGTCCCTTATCCCCGACTCCGCCCGGATCCCGTCCGCGGTCGCCGGTGCCTCGGTGCGCCGCCGGACCCTGCTGCGCCGGGCCGCCGCCGCCGGCCTGCTCGCCGGCCCGGCCGCCGGCCTGCTCTCCGCCTGCGCCGGCAGTGACCCCGGCAGCGGCACGGAAACCGGTACCAAGAGCCCGGACAACCCGTTCGGCGTCGCCGACGACAGCAGCGTCGACGTCGTCGTGTTCAACGGCGGCCTCGGTGACGAGTACCCGGAGTTCGACAAGACGCTCTTCGTGGCCAAGCACGACAGCGTGACGGTCAACCTCAGCTCCACCCAGAAGATCAAGACCGAGCAGCAGCCGAAGTTCTCCACCACCCCGGCCGACCTGATCAACAACTCGGGCGCGGACCTTATGGCGATCGACACCCTGATCAACGAGGGGGCGCTGACCGAGCTGACCCCGCTGCTGGACGCGCCGAGCTGGGACGACCCGGACGTCAAGGTCCGCGACACGCTGCTGCCCGGCACCGTCGACGACGGTACGTTCGACGGCCAGTTCTTCCAGCTCAACTACGCGTACACGGTCTTCGGGCTGTGGATGGACCAGGCGTTGTTCGACCGCAACGGGTGGGCGGTGCCGACCAGCTTCGACGAGTTCTTCACCCTCGCCCCGAAGATCAAGGCAGCCGGGGTGGCGCCGTTCGCGTTCGCCGGCAAGTACCCGTACTACATGCGGTGGCCGATCATGACCTGGATCTGGCTGGCCGGTGGCCGTCAGGCCGTCGTCGACATCGACAACCTGAAGGAAGGCGCCTGGCAGACCGACGCGGTCACCGCCGCGATGAGCGCCGTCGAGAAGATGGTCAAGGATGGCTACACGCTGACCGGCAGCGACACGCTGACCCACACCGAGTCGCAGCAGGCCTGGCTGGACGGCAAGGCGGCGTTCCTGCCCTGCGGCACCTGGCTGGAGAACGAGATGCGCTCCACCATCCCGACCGGGTTCCAGATGAAGATCGTCCCGGTGTGGAGCGTCGGCGCGAACGACGCGGCCCCGTACGGCACCGTGCAGGCCGGCTCCGGCGAAGGCTGGATCGTGCCGAAGAAGGCCGCCAACGCCCCTGGCGGGATGGAGTTCCTGCGGGCCATGCTCTCCAAGGAGGGTGCCGGCAAGTTCGCCGAGCTGACCAGCTCGCTCGCCTCGGTCAAGGGCTCCGGCGACAACGTCACCAACTCGACGGCGCTGACCTCGGCCAACGAGCTGATGGCCAACGCCCCCGGTGACCTGGTGTCGTTCCGCCACCCCGACTGGTACGCCGACATCGACAAGGTGGAGCAGAACGCCATCGGTGAGCTGATGGCCGGCCGGATGACCGCCGCGCAGTTCCAGGCGGCGTTGCAGGAGGCGTCCGACGCGGTCGCCGCCGACGACGCGGTCAACAAGTTCACCCGGTCCTGACCCGGCCCTGAACCCGGTACGGCGGCCCGGTACGTCGGCCCAGGAAGGAAGCGACAGGTCATGCGGCACGGGAAGGCCCGGTTCGTCACCGGGTTTCTGGCACTGCCGGTAGCGCTGTACGTGTTCTACGTCGTCTGGCCGTACGCACAGGCGGTCGGCTACTCGATGACGAACTGGGGTGGTTACTCCGACACCCAGGAGTTCGTCGGGCTGGCCAACTACGTACGGCTCTTCGGTGACGAACTGATTCACAAGGCCTTCTGGCACAACGTGTTCTTCCTGGTCACGCTGCCGCTGTTCACCATCGCGCTGGCCCTGTTCCTGTCGTTCCTGCTCAACGTGGGCGGGCGCGGGGACAGGGCCGGCGTCCGGGGGGTACGCGGGTCCGGCATCTACAAGATCATCTTCTTCTTCCCGCAGGTGCTCTCCCTGGTGCTGATCGCCATCATGTGGGGCGCCATCTACCGGGGCGACAGCCAGGGACTGCTCAACGGCATCCTGATCCGGGTCGGGCTGGTCGACGCCGAGGCGCCGCTGAAGTTCGTCTCCGACCCGACACCGTTCCTCGGCGTACCGGCGGTGCTGTGGTGGCTGCTGCTGATCGCGGTCTGGGGCGGCGTCGGCTTCTACATGGTGCTCTTCTCCGCCGCCATGCAGTCCATCCCCAAGGACATCTTCGAAGCGGCGATGCTCGACGGCGCCAGCCGGGTCACCAGCTTCCTGCGGATCACCCTGCCGCTGCTGCGTGACAGCATCTCGGTGGCCTGGGTCTACCTCGGCTTCATCGCCCTGGACATGTACGCCCTGGTCTTCATGATGACCCCCAACCAGGGCGGCCCCGACCACGCCAGCGAGGTCTTCGCCTCGGTCATCAACTTCACCGCCTTCAACAAGGGCCAGTTCGGGTACGCCTGCGCCATCGGCGTCGCCCTGGCCATCTTCACGCTGCTGCTCGCCGCCGTGCAGCTACGCGTCACCCGCCGCGAGCGGATCGAATACTAGGGAGGGCCGCGCGATGAGCACTGTCACCAATCCACCGACCGGCGCGGCCACCCCGCCACCGCCCACCGTCACCGGCGGCCGCCGTACCGCCCGGCCGTTGCCGCCCCGGCGGGCCGGCGCCGCCTCCGACAGCTTCTTCAACGGCTTCTCCCACCTGTTCCTGCTGGTGTGGGGTGCCATGGTGGTGCTGCCGCTGCTGTGGGTGGTGATGTCGTCGTTCAAGGACGACGCGCAGATCATCCGCGACCCGCTGTCGCTGATCCCGGACCAGCTGCACTGGGACAACTTCGCCCGCGCCTGGGTCGACGGCGGCATCGGCGACTTCTTCCTCAACACCCTCGTCATCGTCGGCGGCGGCGTGTTCCTCACCATGCTGCTCGGCTCGATGGCCGCCTACGTGCTGGCCCGCTACGAGTTCCCCGGCAACCGGCTCATCTACTACATGTTCCTGTCCGGGCTGACCCTGCCGGTGTTCATGGCCGCAGTGCCGCTGTACAAGGGCGTCTACAACACCGGGGTCGTCCTGCCGCTGCTCGGCCCGAACAGCCACCTCATGCTGATCCTGGTCTACACCGCCTGGTCGCTGGCGTTCACCGTCTTCTTCATGCACTCGTTCTTCAAGACCCTGCCGGACACCGTCGCCGAAGCGGCGATGGTCGACGGCGCGTCGCACACGACGCTGTTCTTCCGGGTCATGCTGCCGATGGCCCGACCCGGCCTGATCAGCATCGGCATCTTCAACGTCATCGGCCAGTGGAACCAGTGGTACCTGCCGTACCTGCTGATGCAGCCCAGCGGCGGCGAGGCCAAGAATCAGGTGATCGCGCAGGGCCTCATCGACCTGTCGGTCAACCAGGGCTACAAGTCCGACTGGTCCGGCCTGTTCGCCGGCGTCACCATGGCCATGCTCCCGGTGCTGATCGTCTACCTCGTCTTCCAGCGGCAGGTGCAGGCCGGCCTCACCGGCAGCGTCTCGAAATAGCAGCTCGCAGTCCCGCCAGGAAGTCGGTTCGTCGGTGTGGCGACGGCACGTCAAAGGTAGCCGATGCCGCCACATCGGTCGCATTCGACAAATTCGTGAAAGTAGTCGCCATTGTTGCCGTATTCGTGAGTGACGTAGCCTCCCTTGGAGCCGCCGCACGACGGGCAGGGCGTTCTGTTGATGAAGCCGTGCAGGATCGCCTTGGTGACGGCCAATCCGGCGAGTGCGGCGGCAACGATCCATCCCCAGGCCAGGGTCCCGGTGAAGTACGCGATCAGGAAGCCGCCAGCGGTGCCGACCGTCAGCAGGGCTCGGACCGGAGATCCGTAAAGAATCCAGTGAATGCTCCGCAGGATCTGATATGCCACGATTGCCAGAAGAAATGGAAGAATCAATACGATCGCTATGGTGAGAATTCCCGGAATATTCGATGCGAGTTCATCGAAATCGACGGCAACAAGCGCGACCATCGGTCACTCCCACGTGTCAAGTCCTGAATATTCGGGTTGCGTGTAACGGTAGACAGGTGGGTAAGATCGTTTAAATCCTCCGCGCGGACGCAACGCGGGAGACATCCGCTCCGGTCAGTGCGCCGAGAAGTAGCGGACATCGGCGAAGTGTCCGGCGTGCCGCTGGTCCCGGCCTTGGCCGCCCACGACCAGAACCCCAGCTGGTTTGGTTGGCATCAGGATGTCACCGGTGCCGGTCAGAATGACCGGGTGCTGGTAGCGGTGACGGCGGGACCTGGCGGCGGCGGATCACTGCGCCCGCTGCGACCCGACGGGCAGCCGGCCGGCCCGGCCGAGCCGACCGCCGACCTGGCCGCCCGGATCACCGGTCACCCCGCCGGGCCCGGTGCGTCCGGGCCGGCCCGGTGGCTGTGGGCCGCGACGGGTGCGATCTACCCGGGCCTGCTGCGCGCCGGCGTACGGGTCGACCGTTGCCACGACGTCGAGTTGACCGAGGCGCTGCTGCTCGGCCACGCCGGCCGCTGGGGTGAGCCCCGGTCGCTCGCCGCCGCGTACGCCCGGCTCACCGGTGCGCCGGTGCCGCCCGACCCGCCGACGCACGCCGCCGAACCACCCGGGCACGGCCAGCCGGCCCTCTTCGACGACCTGCCGGCGGCGGCGAGAGTCGCCGATCCGCTCGACGCACTGTGCCGGGTCTACGCCGACCAGCAGCGCCGGGTCGCCGCCACCGAACGCCCCGACCGGTTCCGGCTGCTGGTCGCCGCCGAATCGGCCGGGGCGCTGGTCGCCGCCGAGATGGGCGCCACCGGGCTGCCCTGGCGGGCCGACCGGCACGACGCGCTGCTGACCGAGCTGCTCGGCCCGCCGTCGCCGGTCGGTGGTCAGCCCCGCCGGCTGGCCGAGCTGTCCGCGCGGATCGCCGCCGCGTTCGGCGTACGGCAGTTGCACGCCGACTCGCCGGCGGAGGTGCTGCGCGCCTTCGCCCGCGCCGGCATCAGCCTGCCCAACACCCGCGCCTGGGTGCTGCGCGGCGTCGACCATCCGGCCGTACCGCTGCTGATCGAGTACAAGGAACTGCACCGGATCTGGACCGCGCACGGCTGGGCGTGGCGCGACGCCTGGGTGCGCGACGGCCGGTTCCGACCCGAGTACGTCCCCGGCGGCGTCGTCTCCGGCCGCTGGGCGACCCGGGGCGGCGGCGCGCTGCAGATCCCCAAGGTGGTGCGGCGGGCCGCCGTCGCAGACCCGGGCTGGACGTTCGTCGTCGCCGACGCGGCCCAACTGGAGCCACGGGTGCTCGCCGCGATGTCCGGCGACCGGCGGCTGGCCACCGCCGCTGCCGCCGGTGACCTGTACGCCGCGTTGGCCCACGACGCGTTCGGCGGCGACCGGGACAAGGCCAAGGTGGCGCTGCTCGGCGCGATGTATGGCCAGACCGGTGGTGCCGCCGTGCCGGCGCTGGCGGTGCTGCGGCGCAACTACCCGGTCGCCTTCGAGTACGTGGAGGCCGCCGCCCGTACCGGTGAATCCGGCGGACTGGTCCGCTCCTGGCTGGGCCGGACCTGCCCGGCCGTCGGCACGGCCGGCCTGGCCGACCCCGGCGTGGGCGAGCCCGCCGGCGATCCGACGCCAGCGGAGCCGCCCGATGCCGGCGCGCGGGCCCGTGGCCGGTTCACCCGCAACTTCGTCATCCAGGCCACCGCCGCCGAGTGGGCGCTGATCCTGCTCGCCACCGTCCGTCAGGGCATCGCCGGCACCGCCGCCGAGCTGGTCTTCTTCCAGCACGACGAGGTGGTGGTGCACTGTCCGGTGGCGCAGGCCGACGAGGTGGTCGCGACGCTCGAGCAGTGCGCGCGGCGGGCCACCGCGATGCTGTTCGGCGACACCCCGGTCCGGGTGCCGTTGGACGTCGCGGTCGTCGACTGCTACGCCGACGCGGCGTGATCAGGCAGCGACCGCTACGTCGACGGGGGTGATCACGCGTCGGCTGCTACGCCGACGGGCGTGATCACGTCGGCGGGCGGCCGGCCGACACCTGATCGGGAACTGATCGTTGGGACCGTTGTGCGTTCCATCGAGCCGGTGGCGGCGAACCCGCCGTGACCGGCCCGCCCGGCAGAGCCTGTCGGGCAGCGTTGCGGGGGTGGCTCAGCTGAGTCGGATCGCGGGGATGATCATTGCAGCCGGTGGCGGCCGGCGCATCGGAGGACCGGAGGCCCTGCTGTACCGGGGCGACCAGTTGCTGGTCGAACGGGCGCTGGAGCTGGTCCGGGAGACCGGCTGTGACCCGGTCGTGGTGGTGCTCGGTGCCGCCGCCGAACAGGTCCGCGACACCGCCGACCTGACCGGTGCCACCGTCGTGGTGAACCGGGCCTGGGGGACCGGTCTCGGGTCGTCGCTGCGGGTCGGCCTGGGCGCGCTCAGCGACGCCGACGTCGAGGCGGTCGTGGTGTTCCCGGTGAACATGCCGGGGATCACCGCCGACGCGCTGCGCCGGGTCGCCGCGTTGCCGTACCCGGAGACCCTGGTCTGCGCCACCTACGCGGGAACCCGTAGCTACCCGATGGTGTTCGGCCGCCGGCACTGGGCGGCGATCGCCACCCTGGCCAACGCCGACGGGGGTGCCCGGCCGTACCTGCTGGCGCACAAAGGCGAGGTGATCGACATCTCCTGCGACGGAGTGGCCGAGGGCGGGCTGGTGGACACCCCCGAGTCGGTCGAGGCGTGGGGACTGGCGGTGCCGGTGCAGCGCACCCCGGCCTGAGGCGCGGCGATCTGGTCCGGTCAGCCGCCGGTGAAGCGTCGGGTGATGGTGGGGACGGCCAGGCCGACGATGGACAGCAGCGAGATGACGGTGAAGGCGGTACGCAGCACCACCACCTCGAACTTGCTGCCGGCCCGGATGGAGAAACGGTCCGAGGGGCCGATCATCTTCCACATCCGCCGGCCGATCGGAATCGGCCACAGGATCGGTACGCCGGCCCGGGTGACCAGGTCGCCGAGGATGTGCACGAAACAGCCCACGCCCATGGCGAAGCCGAGCATCGGATAGCCGCGGTCACCGGGCAGGTGCAGGTAGGTGAAGTACGCCGCACCGGCCGACACCAGCGTCACGATGACCCAGCCGGCCCGTTTCGCCCACTCGTCGAACAGGCCGCGCAACGCCAGGCCGATCATGAAGAACAGGATGCCGATCACCGCCCACTTGCCGTACGCGGCGCAGAGCGCGGTGGTGCCCCAGCCGACCAGCACGGTGAACGGGATCGTGTGGGTCAGGGTGCGGTGGCCGTTGTTGCGGTGCGGGTCCTTGCTGAGCTTCGTCGCGTGGTAGACGCCGAGGGAGATCTTCTCGATGACCTCGGCGGCGAACAGCGACACCACCCCGAAGGTCCGGGCGACCGTCGCGCCGCCCTGGTTGCGGGTGACCTTGCCGGACAGGTCCAGGTCCGGGAAGAGTGCGCCGCCGGCGCAGACGGCGGTGCCGACCGCGATCATCAGCGGCGACTGCTCGTAGCCGGCGAACTGGTCGAGCGCCCAGGAACCGGCGAGCCACACGGTGGCACCGGACAGCGCGTGGGACGGACCCATCATGGTCGAGCATCCTCCAAGGTCATCTTCTCAGCGGAGGTCACTCTGTCAGACGCTCGGAGGCCGGGGCAACGCGGCGTGCCACCTTGGATGGTGGAAAGTAGATGAGCCGACGTCAGACAGGTATCGATCCCGCTTGGCGCAGGTCCGCATCTGGCCGCTATCAGATTTTCATAAGCGGTGGTTTGATTTGGTTGAGGGTGCTTCAAAATAGTGAAACGTGTCGGTCGCACTGCTTAGTCTCGGGTTTCCTGAGTGCCTGACGTGTTCCGTCGATAAGGTGTACGGTGGGATTGGCGACTCGGAGGTCTCGATGAAACGCAATTGCATGCTTCCTGATTCTCGGACTAGCGGTGAGCGACTGATACGCGGACAAGCCTCCCGTGGCCCTGTGGCTCGGTGTGAGGTCAGTGGAAAAAGTGCCGAGATTCTTGGCGGAAATGACTCTGCGGAAGAGGTCCGTGCAAGTGTGCTCCGGGGGATAATTCTCGAATATTGCGGTGAAGGGCTCTCGTTCCTGAAGATCTGCGGTGCTCGCATCTCGGGCTCGCTTGATCTTGATTTTCTTGAGATAGACTGTGCAATTGAGTTTGAGAGATGCTATTTCGAGGAACGAGTCTGCGCGGGCTGTTCGAGGGTCTTCTCTCTCGGCTTTGATCGCTGCATCGTGGGGCGAGGATTTGATGGTAGGCAGATCTTCGTAGAGAGGAACCTGCGATTCTGTCGCTCCCGTGTGGATGAGGGGATCGTGGTAGAGTCAGCCCGCATCGGGGGGAAGCTGGACCTTTCTGGGACGACTGTCGTGTGCGGTGATGCGATCGCGCTTGATGCCTCTGGGATCTCGGCTGCGCAAGGAGTAATAATGCGCAGGTTCGTAGCCAACGGACAGATCAATCTTTCAGGCTCCAAGATCGGCGTCGGTTTGGACATGCGATCGGCAAAGATTTCGATGCCGGGTCGGGGAGCAAGGGCGGTTCTGGCGCGCCAGATGTCGATCGATGGCGACGGCAGAATGGCTGACGGTATGGAGGTCGACGGTGGTATTGATCTGACGGGCAGTCGGTTTGAAGGAGATCTGCTGCTCTGGGGATCTCGGTTTACTAAAGGTGGCTCAGGGATCGAGGCTGAGATTGCAGTGGATCTCACTCGTATCAAGGTCAATCAGAACCTGTGCATGACCGGCGGATTCCGCTCGGACGGTGCTGTGCACTTGACGGATGCAGAGGTTCTGGGCACTCTTCACAGTGCGGGAGGTCAGTTCGTTAATCCGGACGATACGGCGATTTTTGCCCCAGGTTTGAAGGTGCATCGAGATGTGAATTTCAATAAAGATGGAAGTGCGATCAGAGATGTGGAGTTTAGTTCTTTCTGTGCCGAAGGGAGGGTGATTCTGAATGGCGGGAAGATCGACGGTACCCTTGACCTGACCGGCGGGCAGTTTGTCAACCGGGACGACCAGGCGAAGGTCCTTGTCTGTCGATCAATGCGGATCGGAAAGCTGGCGATTGGTGAAGGATTCTATGCGCGCGGAGTGGTCGACCTGAGGCGGACCGCGGTAACCGGAAAAATCGAGGATCGCGACTGGAATCCGAAATCCAAATTCCTGGTAGAAGGGCTGTCCTACTCTGCCTTGTCGGATGAGGTGGCTGGCCGGGATATGTCGAAGGAGCGCCTCATTTGGCTTAAGCGTACCGGCCAAAGCTCTCCTCAGGTGTATAAACAGCTCGCGGACTACTACTTCTCCGAAGGGGACTCGGCTAACGCCCGGAAGGTCTTGTATCGAGGTCGAGATGCAAGGAGGCGTAAGCGCAACCGCGTGGTCCGTTTGCTGGAAGGGATCTTCTTGAGGTTCACTGTTGGCTACGGCTTCTATCCCTTCTGGGTCCTCTACTGGTTGGCGGCAATCGAGCTGGCTGGCTCGATATTTTTCCACTGGAGACGGGGTGATATCATCCTGAATCCGGGTTCCGCCGGTAATAGCGTCAATGCGCAAGGCGACATGGATGCGGATTTTTCTCCAGCATTCAACCCATTGATCTACACGGCGGACCTGTTGATGCCGGTCGTCAACCTCAATCAGCGGTCGATCTGGTTGGCTGAGGGTTCGGCTGAGGTAGTTTCGTCGCTGATTGTTGTAGCGGGTTGGGTGTTGCTTGGCGCGGTGATCACCGGGCTATCGGTAGCGATGAAACCGCGCAGCGGCGGCAAGGGGAACTGAGTGCCGTATCCGTCGCTGCGTATGCGACCGTCGATGCCGTAGCCATGGAACGTAGCGGAGCTGTCGGTCAGAGCACGCGGGTGACACCCTCGGTGCCGACACGTACGTCGAGCAGGTCCGGGTCCATGTTGACGCACAACACCACCGAGGCGCCGACCGTGAGCGGTGCCAGCAGCCAGAACAGCGGGTGCTCGTGCTGGTCGG
Source organism: Solwaraspora sp. WMMA2101 (assembly GCF_049179175.1). Taxonomy (NCBI): domain Bacteria; kingdom Bacillati; phylum Actinomycetota; class Actinomycetes; order Micromonosporales; family Micromonosporaceae; genus Solwaraspora; species Solwaraspora sp. WMMA2101. Next base: position 6,309,805 of record NZ_JBMHMA010000006.1, read on the forward strand.
CATCGACGAGCACCCGGTCACCGGCGGTGATGTCGTGCTGCTCGGCGATCCCCAGCGCGACCGTGCGCAACTGTGCGTAGCTGGTCCCGTCGACACTCGCCGGGTCACCGGGGCTGATCAGCGCGTACTGCGGGGCCAGGCCGGCGTACCGGGCCGCCTCGGCGAGGAAGTCCCGGTAGCCCTCCGGCGGTGGGGCGCCCGGCGTGGCCCGGGCACCGACGTCGAGCACGAACCGGTGCCGGGCCTCGGGTACGTCCTCCAACCAGTCGTCGACCCGGCCGCGCGCGGCGAACACCGCGTCCAGCGGCTCGTCCGCACCCGGCTCCAGCACCGGCAGGCCGGCGGTCGCGGCCAGCCGGATCGACACCGACACCCCGATCGACCAGGCGCCGAGCAGCACGGCGGCGCTCTGCCAGTGCGGTGGCAGCAGGATCGCCGCCCGGTCGCCGGCACCGAGGCGGCACCCGTCACGCAGCAGCGCCGCCGTCCGGGCCGACCACGCCCCGAGCGCCGTCGCCGACAACTCGGCGCGCTCCCCGGTCGCATCGTCGTAGCAGGTCAGCAGCGGTGCGCCGGCGTCAGCCGGCAGCCGGCGCCGACCCGGGGCACTGGCGAGAACGGATGCGTCCATCACAGACTCCACGGTCGGTGCGGGCTGGTCGCTGCCGACCCTACCGGGTAGAGGTGCCCGGCACCCGTAACCGCGAGGCTACGTGGCGCAGTAGCGGCCAGGTCGGCGTCACGGGCCGCTCCGGTACACCGACGACCCGGCGCAGCAGCCGGTCGGCCTCGTCGGCGTCGATCCGCCGACGCGGGTCGCGCCGGAGCAGCCCGGCCAGCACCGGCCGCAGCGGGCCGGCCCGGGGTGCCGGGTCGGGCGGGGCGGTGGCCAGCGCCGTCAGGGTCGCCATCGGAGTGGACCGGGCGTATGGGGCGTGGCCCTGCACGGCGGCGTACAGCGTCGCGCCGAGCGACCACAGGTCGGCGGCCACGCTCGACACGCCGTCGCGGGCCCGCTCCGGGGCGATGTACTGCGGTGAGCCGAGTACCAGCCCGGTGCGGGTGAGCGATCCTTCGTCGTCGAGGGTGGCCAGTCCGAAGTCGGTCAGCACCACCCGGCCGTCCTCGCCGATCAGCACGTTGTGCGGCTTGACGTCGCGGTGCAACACGCCGCCGGCGTGGGCGGCCCGCAGCGCGGCCAGCACCCGCCGGCCGATCGCCGCCACCCGTACCGGGGGTAGCGGGCCGTCCTCCGCGACGACCTGGTGCAGCGAGCGCGACCGGACGTACTCCATCACGATCAGCGGGCTGGCGCCGACGTTGCGGATGTCGTAGATGCGGACCACGTGCGGGTGGTTGAGCCGGGCGGCGCTGCGGGCCTCGCGCAGCGTACGGTGGCGCAACGCGTCGCGTTCGGCGTCGGTCAGCCCGGTCGGCGGGTGCAGCTCCTTCACCGCGACGTCCCGGTGCAGGGCCTCGTCGCGGGCCAGCCAGACGCGACCCATCCCGCCGCTACCGATCGGTCGGACCAGCCGGTAGCGGTCCGCGATCAGGTCCGGTCGCACGATCCGGTCTCCTAACGTCAACCCGCGACTACACAAGGTAGTCGCGGGTGTGACGTCGCTGTATCAGCTGGAAACCCGGCGAACTTCCACCGTTTCGCTCCGGCGGAATACCGTTTCGCTCACCCGGCCAGCCGGTTCGCGCAGGCCAGCGAGCTGATCGCGCGAACCGGCCACCGGACAGCGGTGCGGGCTACGACGCCGCCCCGGCGGCCGCGAGCAGGTTCCCCTCCGGCACGACGACCTTGCGGGCGTCCCCGGCCAGCTGGGCGGCGGCCCGCCGGGTGTTGAAGCCCGGTGCCTCCCGGACCGCGGTGGCGTACGTGGCGGCGGTCTGCGCGGCGATCGTCGACCAGCCGTACTTTCTGGTCACCTGCTGACGGGCGGACCGGGCCACCCGCCGGGCGAAGATCTCGTCGGACAGCAGCGCGTGCACCGCCTGCGCCAACCCGTGGGTGTCCTGTGGCCGGAACGTCGTACCGGTCACGCCCGGCTCGACGATCTCCGCCAGACCGCCGGTGGCCGACACCGCCAGCGGCGCGCCGGCCGACGCCGCCTCCAACGCCACCATGCCGAACGGTTCGTACAGGCTCGGTACGACCGTCGCGTCGGTGGCCCCCAGCAGCGCGGGCAGCTGCGACTCGGTCATGAAGCCGGCGAAGTCGATCAGGTCGGCGACGCCGAGCCGCTCGGCCTGCGCCTGCAGCTCACCCCGGTACGGGCCGTCGCCGGCGATCACCACCCGCATCCCGGGATGGCGTTGGCGCAGCCACGGCAGGGCGGCGATCAGGTGCTGCACGCCCTTCTCGTAGACCAGCCGACCGGCGAACCCGACCAGCGGCCCGTCCGCCGCGTACCGCTGCCGAGCCGCCGCGACCGCCCGCGCCGACGAACGCCACACCCGGTCGTTGACCCCGTTGGCGATCACGTCCACCCGCGACGCCGGCAGCTCCAGCAGGTGGCTGACCTCCCACCGCATGTACTCCGAGCAGGCGATCACCCGGCACGACTCGTGGCCCAGCCAGTGCTCGATGGAGTGGATTGACTTGTTCATCTCGTCGGGGAGCCAGCCCTGGTGGCGGCCGGCTTCGGTGGCGTGGATGGTGGCGACGAGGGGGATGTCGAGGTGTTCCTTGAGGGTGATGGCGGTGTGGGTGACGAGCCAGTCGTGGGCGTGGATGACGTCGTATTCGGCGGACTGGGTGGCGCGTAGGGCGGCGCGGGTGAGGGTGTGGTTGAAGGCCATGGTCCAGGCGAGGAGGCTGGGGGTGGCGAGGGGGAACAGGGGTGGGTCCTCGGCGGCGCGGATGATGCGGACGCCGTCGGCGTATTCCTCCAGGGGTGCGCCGGGGGCGTGGCGGGTGACGACGGTGACCTCGTGGCCGGCGTTGGCGAGGGCGACGGAGAGGGCGTGGACGTGTCGGCCGAGGCCGCCGACCAGTACCGGCGGGTACTCCCAGGACAGCATCAACACCCGCTGCGACCGTGGTGCACGGATGTCGATCACGTCGGCGGTAGGTGACATCGACAGACCCCCCTCAATATGGTCGGTGCCGGGCATGCGTGATCAAACACCATTAACGGGTGCTCACGCATCTTTGGGTTGCCGACAATCCTGCCGGCATCGGGATAACCAGGGAAGACATTCGCGTTGCGCTGATGTAACGACAGCGGATCAGTCGGGTCGCACCCGCAGGAGTTCGGCCACCGACCACGCCTGGAACGGGCAGCCCGTCGCGCCGTGCGGCGGATCCCCGTCAGCCGTTTCGCTGACCGAGCCCAGCCCGTACTCGCTCAGGTGCGCGGTCAACCCGGTGAACACGTCGGACACGTCCAACCCGGCCCGGCGGGCCGCCGACACGTACGGGCCGATCAGCCACGGCCAGACCGTCCCCTGGTGGTAGGCGCCGTCGCGGCGGGCCGGCCCACCCCGGTGCGCGCCCAGGTAGCCGGCCGAGTCCGGGGCCAGGCTGCGCAACCCCAGCGGCGTCAGCAGCGCCGCGCCGACCGCCCGCAGCGCCGCCGGATCCGGCTCCAACGGGGCGTACGGCAGCGACCAGGCGAGCAGCTGGTTGGGGCGCAACGCGTCGTCGTCGGCGTGCGAATCCCCGCCCAGCGGGTACTGCGCCGGAGTGTCCAGCACGTCGTAGAGCCACCCCGACGGGGCCGGATACCGGGACCGGAACGACTCGTACGCCTTCGGGTGGACGGTCGCCGCCGCCCCCGGGTCGCCCCCCACCAGCTGCGCCAGCTCCGCCACGACGGCCAGCCCGTTGACCCACAACGCGTTGACCTCGACCGGCTTGCCCTCCCGGGAGGTGATCGGCACCCCGTACACCCGGGCGTCCATCCAGGTCAACGCCTCACCGGCGGCACCGCCGGTGAGCAGCCCGTCGGAGTCGTCGACCCGGATGCCGTACCGGGTGCCGCGCAGGTGCGCCACCACCACCTCGCGCAGCGCCGGCAGCAGCTCGGCGGCCAGATCCAGGTCACTGGTCGCGGCGACGTGCCGGTCCACCGCGTGCAGGAACCACAGCGTGCCGTCGACGGTGTTGTACTCCACGTGCCCGGTGTCGGCGGTGTTCGCCAGCATCCCCTCCGACAGCGTCGCCGCGTAGCCGCGCAGCAGCTCACGGCCCTCGTCGGCGCGCCCGGTGGCCAGGAACAGCCCTTCGTAGGAGGTCATCGTGTCCCGCGACCAGGTGCCGAACCACGGGTAGCCGGCGACCACGTCCGGCCCGGTCGACGTGCGTACGACGAACGCGTCGGCGGCCAACGCCAGCGTGGCGTCCACCGCGTCGGCCGGCTTCGCCGCCGCCACCACCGCCCGGTGGCGGACCCGGGCGGCCTCGACGATCACCGCCGCCGGCTCCGGCCGTCGGTCCAGGTGCTCGGCCCAGGCGGTCACCTCGGCGGTGTCACCGGGGGAGTGCAGCGTGGCGGTGAAGCTGCCGGCGTACCACAGGTCCTCCTCGGCCAGCAGTCCGCGCGCCGCCTCCTCGCGGTGATGGACCCCGTCCCACCAGTTGCCCGCCGGCACCCAGTCCGGGCCGTGCAGCCGGAACGCCCCCTCGACGACCACCCCACCGTCGACGTTGTCCATCTTCGGCGGGGGAGCGTCGCCGTGCCGCTCGCCGTGCGCGTCCCGCCACGTGGTCACCGCCGACAGGGTCAACGTCACCGGGCCGCCGCTGACCAGCCGGTGGGTCACCGCCACACACGGCGAGCCGTGCGTCATCGCGACCTCGCGCTCGATCACCACGTCGCCGACCCGCCACCGCCAGCGCGGCACCCCGTCGGTCAGGTCGAACCGCTCCAACAGGGTGTGTCCGGGTGGGTCCACCACGCCGGAGGACCATTCGTGCACCCCGAGCCGGACCTGCGCGCCGGACGGCAACGTGACCGCCGGATCCAGGCTGACCAGCCCCACCCGCCGGGCCGCCGGAGTCGCCCCGGCCACCACCAGCAGACCGTGGTACCGCCGGGTCCGCAGCCCGTTGACCGTACCCATCGCGTAGCCGCCACGACCGTCGGTGACCAGCCACTCGCGGGCGGCCCCGGCGGTCAGATCGCCGCAGACCTGCGGTCCGAAGCTGATGTCGAGCAATTTTCCTCCAGGGCAGATCAACCGACGGACGGGGCTGTGGTGTCGGGCACCGACGCTGGTGCGCCGACAAGGTGACGGTCCGACAAGTGCCGGAAACACGTCCCAGGAAGAATGACCCTCATGGTCAACTCCAGGCGGACGTATCGTGATCCGGAGCGCACCCGATTGGCGGAAGCCGACGCGGGCGAGCAGCCGTGGCGGGCGTGGGGACCCTACGTGTCAGAACGGGCATGGGGCACGGTGCGGGAGGACTACAGCGAGCACGGTACGGCGTGGGACTACTTCCCGCATGATCATGCACGATCGCGGGCGTACCGCTGGAACGAGGATGGCATGGCCGGCGTCTGCGACGACCGGCAGACCTTCTGCTTTGGGCTGGCCCTGTGGAACGGGCAGGACCCGATCCTCAAGGAACGCATGTTCGGCCTCGGCGGCGACGGCGGCAACCACGGGGAGGACGCCAAGGACTACTGGTGGTACGAGGACTCCACCCCGACCCACTCCTGGATGCGCTGGCGCTACCACTACCCGCAGGCCGCCTTCCCCTACGATGACCTCGTCGCGGTCAACGGTATGCGCGGCCGCGACGAGACCGAGTATGAACTGGTCGACACCGGCGTGTTCGACGACGACCGGTACTGGGCGGTAACCGTCGACTACGCCAAGGCCGGACCGACCGACCTGTGCATCGAGATCACCGTCGCCAACCGGGGCGACACCGACGCCCGCCTGCACGTACTGCCCAGCCTGTGGTTCCGCAACACCTGGGCGTGGGGGCTGCCCGGCCGCGACCAGATCCCGGTGCTCACCGGCGAACGCGACCGGCTCGTCGGCCACCACTGGGTGCTCGGGCAGCTGGTGCTGCAGGGTGACGGCAACCCGACACCGCTGCTGTGCGACAACGACAGCAACGCCGAGCGGCTCTGGGGGCTGCCGTCGCGCACCCCGTACCCGAAGGACGGCATCAACGACCACGTCGTCGACGGCGCCGACACCGTCAACCCCGACCGGACCGGCACCAAGGGGGCGCTGTACTACGTCCTCGACGTACCCGCCGGCGGCGAGGACCGGATCCGGCTGCGGCTGACCCTGACCGCGCCCCCACCGGGCAACACCCCGCCGCCCCGGCTCAACCTCGGCGCCGGCCACGCCGCGACGCTGGCCGCCCGACAGGCCGAGGCCGACCGCTACTACGACACCGTGATCCCGGCCGCCGCCACCGACGACGAACGCCTCGTCGCCCGCCGGGCCCTGGCCGGCGTGCTCTGGGGCAAGCAGTTCTATCACTTCGACGTCGCCCAGTGGCTCGCCGGCGACCCGGCCAGCCCGCCGCCACCGGAAGGCCGCACCCACGGGCGCAACGCCGCCTGGTGGCACATGAACAGCTTCGACGTCATCTCCATGCCGGACCCGTGGGAATACCCCTGGTACGCCGCCTGGGACCTGGCGTTCCACTGCTCCACCCTGGCCCGGGTCGACCCCCAGTTCGCCAAGGACCAGCTGCTGTTGCTGCTGCGCGAGTGGTACATGCACCCCAACGGGCAGATCCCCGCGTACGAGTGGGCGTTCGCCGACGTCAACCCGCCGGTGCACGCCTGGGCCGCGCTGCGGGTGTTCGAGATCGACGGCCGGCGCGACTTCGAGTTCCTCGCCCGGATCATGCACAAGCTGCTGCTCAACTTCACCTGGTGGGTCAACCGCAAGGACATCAACGGCAACAACGTCTTCGAAGGCGGCTTCCTCGGGCTGGACAACGTCGGACCGTTCGACCGGTCGGCGGCGCTGCCGGTCGCCGGTGTCCTGGAACAGTCCGACGGCACCGGCTGGATGGCGACGTACGCGCTGAACATGCTCGACATGGCCCTCACCCTGGCCGTGCACGACCACACCTACACCGACATCGCCACCAAGTTCCTCGAACACTTCGCCTACATCGCGGCCGCCGCCTACGACCAGGGGCTGTGGGACGAGGAGGATTCGTTCTTCTACGACCAGCTGCGGCTGCCCGACGGTGACACCCTGCCGCTGAAGGTCCGTTCGGTCGTCGGCCTGCTGCCGCTGGCCGCCACCACCACCCTGCATTCGGGCACCATCGCCCGGCTCCCCGAGCTGGGCGCCCGGCTGCGCTGGTTCCTGACCAACAAGCCGGAGTACGCCGACGTGATCGGTGCCCGCCGGCTGGCCGGCGACGGCCGGCAGCACCGGCTGCTGTCGATGGTCGGCCCGGACCAGATCGTACGGATCCTCGCCCCGATGCTCGACGAGGAGGAGTTCCTCTCCCCGTACGGGCTGCGCACCCTGTCGCGGCGGCACCTCGACGAGCCGTTCACCGTCTCCCTCGGCGGGCAGGACTTCACCGTCGGCTACGAGCCGGCCGAGTCGGCCAGCGGCCTGTTCGGTGGCAACTCGAACTGGCGTGGCCCGATCTGGATGCCGACCAACTACCTGCTCGTCTGCGCGCTGCGCGACTTCGCCACGTTCTTCGGCGACGACCTGCTGATCGAGTACCCGACCCGGTCGGGCACCAAGCGCACCCTCAACGCCATCGCCGACGACCTGTCGCACCGGCTGATCTCGCTGTTCCTGCGCGACGGGTACGGCCGGCGGCCGATCTACGGGGCGGCGGAGAAGTTCCAGCAGCACCCCGACTGGCGGGACCTGATCGCCTTCCCGGAGTACTTCCACGGCGACAACGGTGCCGGACTGGGCGCCTGGCACCAGACCGGCTGGACGGCGCTGGTCGCCGACCTGATCCTCACCGTGCGCGCCGACCGCCCCGACGGCCCGCCCGACTGAGCCGACCGTCGGTCGGCGTCGGGCGATCCGGTGCCGGCCGACGCGGCCGTGGGCGTGGGCGACGGGTCAGGCGGATGTGGCCGGGCGGCGGGCGAAGGCCGGCGCGTGCTCGGGGCGCGGCCCGATGCCGATCAGGTAGGCCGGCAGCAGGGTCACCTGTGGCAGCCGGCGGGCCAGCGTGAGCACCGGTGCCGGTGGACCGGCCCGCCGACCGGCCAGGATCGGTTCCACCAGGTTGCGGTGCATCGCCCGCTGCACCGACTGGACAGCTGCCGTCGGCAGGGCCCGGCGGGCCCGGACCCGGTCCAGCTCGGCCGGGCTGACCCGACCCCGGCGCAGCGGCCCGGCCAGTCGGGTCGCCGCGGCGACCGCGTCGGCGACGGCCAGGTTGATCCCGACCCCACCGACCGGGCTCATCGCGTGTGCCGCGTCACCGATGCAGAGCAACCCGTCGAGGTGCCAGCGGCGCAGCCGGTTCACCCGTACGTCGAGGTGCTTGACGTCGTCCATGCCGGTCAGGGCGTCGACCCGGTGGGCGAGCCAGGGTGCGATCGCCGCCACGTCGCGCCGGAACGCCTCGACACCCCTGGCCCGCAGCTGCGCATCGACGCCCTTGCGGCCGACGTAGGCGATCTGCAGATGGCTGGTGCGGGGGATCACCACCAGGAACGCGCCCCGGCCGGCGGCCGGCAGCAGACCCGGCAGTTGCTCGCCGTCGTACCGGGGCAGCCGGAACCACCAGGCGTCGATCGGCACCGGAAACTCCCGTGGCCGCATCCCCGCCGCCCGTCGGACCGTCGACCACCGCCCGTCGCAGGCCACCGTCAACGCCGCGTGGATCTCGTCGGTACCGCCGTCGGCGGTCCGCACCCGCACCCCGGTGATCCGGTCGCCGTCACGCAGCACCCCGGTGACCTCGGTGCGCATCCGGATCGTGAACGTCGGCTCCTCGGTGGCGGCCTCGGTGAGCAGGTTGAGCAGGTCCCACTGCGGCACCATCGCGATGTACGGGTGCGGGGTCCGTAGGCGACGCAGGTCGCCGACGACGATCCGTCCACCGTCGCCGGTCGGGAAGGCGATCTGCTCGATCCGGCTCTGCGGCAGGGCTGCGAAGCGGGCGCCCAGGCCGAGCTCGTCGAGCAGCCGCAGGGTGGACGGGTGCACGGTGTCGCCCCGGAAGTCGCGGAGGAAGTCGGCGTGCTTCTCGCAGACGACGACCCGCACCCCGGCCCGGGCCAGCAGCAGCCCGAGCATCACCCCGGCGGGACCGCCGCCGGCGATGACACAGTCGGTGTCGTCCATGGACAGCCCTTCCGTCGATGCCGTCGACCGGGGCACTGGACCCGACGACCTGTCCATCGCATGTTTCCGCGTGCGGTCGGCGCGACGCAAGGGCGCGAAGTTGCGGCTGCGGGTAAGCGGGACCACTGGTGCCGGTAGCAGCTCAGGGTGCGCAGTGCGACCAGTGCTTCCCGATTCCTCCAATGGGCGAACTGGTGTTGTTCCAGTTACCTGGTGTTCTGCGAGATGTTCCCATCTTCCCAGGTCCGGGAGCCGGGCCGCCGTCACCACATCGGGAAGAAGAGGTATGACATGGCAAACAAGTTGCTCAACCGTGGCTTGGTGCTCGCGGGCCTCGCGGGCCTGGTCGGCGTGGCCGTGACCGTCACCACCACGCTCACGGCGGCGCCGGCCTTCTCCGACAGCGGAGCTGAGCCGCAGGTCGAGTCGGCGACCGGGCCTGACCGGTCCGGCTGCGCGGTGCAGCGAGGCGGCGCGGGCGGGGGTGCGAAGGACAGCGGTGGCAGGGACCACCACGGCAAGGACCACCACGGCAAGGGCGGGCTCATCTCGGTCGGGCTCACCGTCCACCAGAAACTGGTCATCTTCCATGTCGACGCCCCAGGAAAGGCACACGACATCGGCACGGTCGGCGGCGATCTTGAGGGTGACGACTACCTGCTCGGTATCGATTACCGGGTGCAGAACGGCGAACTGTACGGGGTCGGCAACGTCGGCGGCATCTACCTGCTGGACCTGTGCGCCGTCACCGCGGAGAAGGTGAGTCAGCTCAGCGTCGCACTGGAGGGCAAGTACTTCGGTGTCGACTTCAACCCGGCCGCGGACCGGCTGCGGGTCATCAGCGACGCGGGCCAGAACCTGCGCCACGACGTCAACCCGGGCGGCTCCACGGTTGTCGACGGCACTCTGACCTACCCGCCGGCGCCGGAGACCGCGACCGGACTGTCCGGTGCCGCGTACACCAACAACGATCTCGACCCGGCGACGGCCACGACCCTGTTCGACCTCGACACCAACCTCGACCAGATCGCGCTCCAGTCTCCGGCCAACTCGGGCCAGCTCGCCGCCACCGGCGCGCTCGGCGTCGAACCTCACCCGAACGCCGGCTTCGACATCTACAGCACGGTGCGGGACGGCCGTACGGTCGCCGTGCAGGGCTTCGCCGCCATGGACGCCAACGGTCACAGCAGCCTTTACAAGATCAACATTCTGACCGGTGCGGCCGAGAAAGCCGGCGACTTCCCGAAGAAGTACCACGTCACCGACCTGGCCCTGCCACTGAACCAGCTCTGACCTGCCAACTGACCCAGGTGCAGCCGCCCGGGTAGTCGCCAGCCGTGGCGGCCACCCGGGCACCCTGCTGCCTGGTGGCCGCAGCGGCGCGGCGGGATGCTGGTCAGCCCGCCAGCGTCCGGGCGGCGATCACCAGGTAGATCGCGCCGCCACCGGCCACGGCGAGGCCGGCGATCAACGGCATCCGGGCTACCAACGCCCGGACCGGAGCCCAACCACCGCCGCGTCCCGACAGTGTGGACCAGCCCCGGATGGTGAGCGCGCCGACCGCGGTCAGCGTGGCGGCCATCCCGACGCCGAAGGCGCCGACGAGCACGATCGCGTCGAACGCCCGCCCGGTGAGCAGGCCGCTGACCAGCACCAGGAACGCCGAGGGTGACGGGAGCAACCCGCCGGAGAGGCCGATGGCGACCAGCCCGCGTCGTGACCACGGATCGGTCAGGGCCACCTCGTCGTGGTGATGGTGGTGGTGCGCCACCGGCCGGGCCCGTACCGCCACCGACCCGGCGCCGTCGTGCCGGGTCTCCAGCGGATGATCGTGGTGACGGTGCGCGCCCCCGTGGTCGTGGTGGTGGTCGCCGTGGTCGTGGTCGTGGTCGTGGTCGCCATGCTGATGGTCGTGGTCGTGGTCGTGGCCGCGCAGCTGCCGGTACGCCAGGTGCAGGCCCACCCCGATCACCACCAGCCCGGCCAGCACCTGCATCCAGGCGGTGATCCGTTCGGTGCCCACGCTCGCGACGCCGCTCAGCCCGACCCAGCCGATCGCCAGAACCAGCACCGACACGGTGTGCATCAGCGCCACGATCACCCCCAGCCGCAGCGCGTCGCGGTACCGTCCCCGGGTGCCGACCAGGTACGCGGCGGTGATGCTCTTGCCGTGACCGGGCGCGACGGCGTGCGCGGCGCCGACGCCGAGGGCGACCAGCAGCGCCAGCCAGAAGACGGCACCGCTGTCGAACATCTCGATCAGCCGCGCCTCGAAACCACTGATCCCGGTCACCGGGTCCTCCTTCCGCGTAGCGTCCGCCACGCGATCAACACGGCCGTACCGCCGGCGGCGGCCAGGCCGGCGGCCACGGCCCACACCGTCGCCAGCGGGCCGGTGGTGCCACCGTCGGTCAGCGACACCCGGTGGGTGGTCCGCGTCGCGGTGAACAACGCCTGCGCCGGGACCATCGCGGTGTCGGCGGTGAGCACCGTCCGGTACGCGGTGTGCAGGTCGGTCAACGCGTCGAGGCGCACCTCTACGTCGGTCACCGGCAGCGGGCAGTCGAACCGCAGCCGGGCACCGTGGCGCAGCAGGTCCGCCAGCGGCAGGACGGTCGGCGCGCAGGGCTCACCGGCCTGCCGTACCGCGATCCGTTCGGTCAGGTAGTCCCGGACCTGCGCGGAACGGGCGAGCTTCTGTTCGCCGGTCAGCGTGGTGTCCACCGGACCCGTGGTCGGATCCTCGAACGCCCCCAGCGACTGACCCAACGCCACCCAGTCGTCCTCGGCGGCCTGCCAGGTGATCTCCACCTCGGTGCCGTCGACGTCGATGCGGGCGGTGGCCGGCGGGCCGAACGGGTGGGCGGCGGCCGGCGTCGTGGTGGCGGCCTGCGGCACCGGGACGAGCAGTGCGCTCGCCGCGACGGCCAGCAGGGTACGGCGGAGTTTCACGATCGACTCCCTGTCCCAGGTACGGTCCCGCCGGACGTTCGGCCGAGGCGGCCGGCCGGCGGCACCGTACCCGGGCGGTTGGCGGGTGGTGCCTACTTGGTGACGGTGATCAGCGGGCTGGTGATCTGCTGGTTCTCGCTGACCAGGTTGATGTGGTGGGTGCTGCCGTTCTTCGCCGTCGACGGGATCGCGAACCGCTGCTCGACGCGGCCGAGTTCGTCGGCGACCAGGTTCATCACGAAGACGCCGTTACGGCCGTCGGCGGCCTTGGTGTTGCGCAAGTAGACGGCGATCTTCTCGTCCGGGTCGTACCCGGCGGCCGAGATGGTGACCAGGCCCTCCATCGGCAGCGTGGTGCGGTCGACGCGGACCTGCTCGCCGGTGGTGTTCTCCGGCGTGCGGATCTCGTTGACGGTGCGCTCCCCGGCGGCGTTCTTGCGGATCAGGAACCCGTCGTGGTGCTCGCCGTTGGCGTACCGGGCCTCGAAGCGGATGCTGTCCGCCTCGACGTCGATCATCTGGTACAGCTGGGTGTTCTGCGAGCTGCTGACCACCTCGGCACCGTTGCCGGTCCAGTTGGTCCCGCCGTTGAGGGTGTACATCTTGCCGCCGGAGACGGACACGACGTAGACCACGCCGTTGTGCACGGCGGCGGACTCGCGCGCGGTGGCCACGTTGCCCCGGCCGTACGAGTGGTCGTGGCCCTGCAGCACCAGGTCCACGCCGTAGCGTTCCAGCAGCGGGCCCCACTGGGCGCGGACGTTGGGGTTGTTGCGGCTACCGGTGGTCGAGTAGACCGGGTGGTGGAAGGTGACGACCGTCCACTTGTGCGGGTTGCTGGACAGCACCTGCTCCAGCCACGCGGTCTGCGCGGCCATCAACGTGGCGTTGCTCTGGTGGTTGGTGTCCAGACCGATGAACCGCACACCCTGGTAGTCCAGGTAGTACGCGGTCTGCTTGAGCTCCTCGTTGCCCGGGCCGTTGTCCGGGTACGGGAACTGCGGCCGCCAGAACGTCGACAGGCCACCGCTGTACTCGTGGTTGCCGGGGATGGAGATGCTGGCGACCTGCTGGTTGATGAAGCCGTCGGCCTTGTGCCACTGGCCCCACTGCTCTTCGCTGTTGGCGTTGTCGATCAGGTCGCCGGCGTTGACGACCAACTTGGCCTCGGGACGGTCGGCGAACGCCTGGCGGAACACCCGCGGCACCGCGCTGTCGAGGTTGTTCTGCGCGTCGCCGTAGTAGATGAACGAGAACGGGTCGAAACCGTCGGCAGCGGTGGTGAAGTCGATCCACTCGCTCCAGTTGGTGCCGTCGCCGACCCGGTAGGTGTAGCGGGTGTCCGGCTTCAGCCCGGTGAACTCCACCTCGTGGTAGGTCGAGGCGTAGCCCAGGGTGGTGTTGACGGCGCTGGTGTTGCGCGCCATCACCCGGGTGACGGTGGCGTCGGCGGCCGGTACGCCGCCGACCAGGGCACGTGGGGCCTCGAGGATCTCGGCCTGCGCCCAGTCGGCGGGCGCGTCGGCCCGCCAGGTCACCTTCTGCGAGGTGGCCGGGGTGGTGGTGGGGATGAGCATGATCCGGTCCGGGACCGGGGTCGGCTTGTGGATCTCGGCGGCCGGGTAGCGGGCGGGCGGTGCGTCACCGATCGCCGGGCTGACCGCGAAGCCGCCGATCAGCGTGGCGGCCGCACCGGCAGCAACCAGCTGCGCGGTCCGGGACCGGCTGGTCAGGGCTCGTCTGACGGACACGAGTGAGGTCCCCCTCAGGATCTCGGCTGACCCGCCACCGGATGTGTGGCGGGACCACCGCATTGATTCGTGGCCCGGCGACCGGCGACCGACACGGCGGTGACCTGGGGATGAACTCATGATCGACTAGCTGGGGAGGTAACCGACGGGTCGCCCCGCAGCCACCCGCCCGACGGCCGCCGTTGGGCCACTGTCCGGTTCCCGCTGCCTACGATCTGTGCTGCCCGACCCGTCGAGCGAATCGCAGGTGACCAGCGAAGATGACGGCCCGCGCAACCCGCCGTACCGCATCGGCGACCAACCCTGGACGGTGGCCGCAGCCGACCCGCACGGCCGCCGTGGCCGTCGTCGCGATCGCCGCGTCGCTGAGCCTGACCACCGCGCAGCCCCACTCGGGCGCCCAGGTCAAGGACGACCGGTTCCTCACCGCACAGACACCCGGGGTGCTGCATATCGAGGCCGGCGAGTGTTTCAGCGATCCGTTCTGGTATCCCCGGGCCGGTGAGGTCGTCGTCATATACACGCCGTGTGACCAGCCGCCGGTGGACAACCAGGTGTACGGGTTCGTCGACGCGCCGGACGGACCGTGGGACGCCGACCGTCTCGCCGAGTTCGGTGACCGCCGCTGCGCCGAGGGCTTCGCCCACTACTGGCCCGACGACACCCGGCCCGACCTGGACCACTACCCGGTGCTGCCGACCGCGCAGACCTGGGCCGACGGCGACCGCACGGTGATGTGCGTGGTCTACGACCGCTCCGGCCCGATGGCCGGCTCCGCACTACCCCGGGCCCGGTGATCCTGGGCGCCGCGCCGCCGACGGTGCCGCTGGGCGTCAGCCGACGAGGACCGGGAGCAGGGTGAGCGAGTTGACCGCGCCGTGCACCGCGACGATCGCCCAGATGTTGCGGTACCGCGACCACAGGTAGCCGAGGAACAGGCCGAGTCCGCCGTTGAACATCAGCACCACGGCGACGGTGTCGCCCGCCGGCCCGTCCCCGAGCCGGTGGGTGTGCATCGCCGCGTACAGCAGCGCGGTCGCGGTGATCGCCGGCCAGTGGCCGTACAGCGCCTCCCACCGGGTCTGCAGCAGCAGCCGGTAGAAGACCTCCTCCAGCACGCTCGCGGTGAGGAAGGTCAGCACCATCGCCGTGACCAGCACCGCCGGGTCGTACGCGCGGTAGCCGGACAGGTCGGCCGGGCCGGCCAGCGGGCTGTAGTAGGCCAGCCACGCCCAGGCGGCGACCGCCGGCACCGGGCCCGGCCAGTACCAGCGCGCCGGTAGGGCCCGCCGGTGCTCCCGACCGCCCGGCGGCGGCGCCGGCCAGGCCCGCACCACCCACCACGCGCCGCCGAGCAGCAGCGCGACCTTCACCGGCCCGTACCAGACACTGCCGGGGCCGAGCAGCAGTGCCGCCACGGCGAACGCCACCGCGATCGCGGCCAGGCCGAGCGCCTGCCGGGCGATGGCCGCCCTCGCGTCGGCGGGTGCCGGCCGCATCGTCGGCAGCCGCGGCGGCACCAGCCTGGTCAGCGCGATCCCGACGGCCAGCGGCAGCAGCACCGCGAGGACCGGCACCGGTGAGGCCTCGGCGTCCGCCGAGGTCGTCACCTCGGTACGGCCGGTCGCCAGCAGCCACAGTGGTGCGCCGCCGATCACCGCCAGACCCAGCCCGGTCACCAGGTGGCGCGGGGTCACGGCGCGCAGCGTCATGGGCCCGAGGGTAGCCAGCGGGCGCACCCCGCCGTCTGCGGCAGGGTCCCGTCGTCCCGGCTGCGGCCGGCCCGCACGGGTAGGGTGACCGGCATGGCTGTCACCTCCGAAATGGTGCCGCTGGGCACCCCGGCCCCCGATTTCGCGCTCACCGACCTCGCCGGCCAGGTGGTCCGGCGCGACGACTTCGCCGAGGCGCCGGCCCTGCTCGTCGCGTTCGTCTGCAACCACTGCCCCTACGTGCAGCACATCGAGGCGGTGCTGGGCACGGTGCTCGCCGACTTCCCGTCGTTGGCCGTGGTCGGCATCTGCACCAACGACGCCGACGCCTATCCCGACGACGCCCCGGCGAAGCTCGCCGAGCAGGCCGGGCGGGCCGGTTGGCGGTTCCCGTACCTGGTGGACGCCACCCAGCAGGTCGGCCGCGCCTACCGGGCGGTGTGCACTCCGGACTTCTTCCTGTACGGCGCCGACCGGACCCTGGCCTACCGCGGTGCGTTCGACGATTCGACGCCGGGCAACGGCAAGCCGGTGACCG
Source organism: Solwaraspora sp. WMMA2101 (assembly GCF_049179175.1). NCBI lineage: Bacteria > Bacillati > Actinomycetota > Actinomycetes > Micromonosporales > Micromonosporaceae > Solwaraspora > Solwaraspora sp. WMMA2101. Next base: position 6,326,025 of record NZ_JBMHMA010000006.1, read on the forward strand.
GTGCCGCGCTGCGGGCCGCGATCGAGGCGGTGCTCGCCGGCGCGGCGGTGCCCGAGCCGCACCAACCCAGCATGGGCTGCTCGATCAAGTGGCGGGCGGAGGCCGGGCACCGGTAAACCCCGGCCGCTCCCCGCGCGTCAACCGGCCATGAGCCGTCTGCGCGCACCGATGATTGTCTGTCTCGTCGCCGCCCTGTTGGCCCTCGCCGGCTGTGGTGGAGCCACCGGGCAGGAGGCCGCCGACCGGACCGGACCACCGCCGAGCTGGTCCTGGCAGGACAGTGGACCACCACGGGACGGCTCCCGGCCGCCGGACCGACCCGCCGGACCGGAGGTGGAGTTGACCAGTGCCGGTCCGGACAGTCCGAGTGCGACGACCACCGACGTCTATCGCACCCGGTACGGCTGGGCGGTGCCGACCGCGCCGGTCGTCGTCGGTCACGAGGTGCGGCCACCGGTGGCCCGGTGGCCGCAGCCGCCGTTGCCGTACCTGGTCGAGATCGACGCGGCGGCGCACCCGGCGGTCGACCCGGCCTTCAGCCGGGTGACCTTCGCCTTCCGGTCCGGCTTCCCGTCGTACGAGGTCGGATACGTGCCGACGGTCGTCCTCGACGGCAGCGGTGACCCGCTCGACCTGCCGGGCAACTGCTACCTGCAGGTCCGGTTCGTCACCGCCCAGGCCCACGACGAGCAGGGGCGGGTGTCGGTACGCCGGTCGCCCCGGCCGGAACTGGGGCTCGGTAGCCTACGGGGGTACGGATTCGCCGGTGACTTCGAGGGCCGGGTCACCTACGGTCTGGGTGTCCAGGTGGCTGGCGACTCCGACCACCCGCCGGCGGTACGGATCGCCGAACGCACCCGCGACGGTCTGTACGTCGTCGCGGTGGACGTCGCCCATGGCTGATCGGAAGGTGGGCAGGTGGCCGACGTGGTGGTGGTCGGTGCGGGGATCATCGGGCTGACCTGCGCGCTGCGGTTGCAGCAGCGCGGCCTGCGGGTCACCGTGGTGTACGCCGAACCGCCCGCCCGGACGGTCTCCGCGCTGGCCGCCGCCGTCTGGTACCCGACCCGCACCGACGCCGCACCGGCCGTGCTCGACCAGGCCGGCCGCACCTTCGAGGTGTTCGCCGGACAGGCCGGCGAGCGGGTGCCCGGTGTGACGATGCGACCCACCCGGATGCTGCTGCGGGCCGGGGTCGACGGACCGCCGTGGTGGTCGCCGGCCGTGCCGGACCTGCGGTACTGCGCCGTGGTGGCGGCGTCCGACCCGGCACCGGCGGCGCCTGACCCGGTGGCGCCGGCGCCACCGACCGGTGCTGGCCCGGTGGTCGCCGAGTGGCGCTGCACCGTGCCGGCGGTGGAGATGCGCCCGTACCTCGACTGGCTCGTCGATCGGCTCGTCGCCGGTGGGGCCGTGCTGCGGCAGCGTCGACTGGCGACGCTGGCGCAGGCGGCGCAGTTCGCGCCGGTCGTGGTGAACGCGTCCGGGCTGGCCGCCGGGGTCCTCACCGACGACCCGGCGGTGCACCCGGTACGGGGGCAGGTCGTGGTGGTCGCGAATCCGGGCGTCACCACGTCGGTACGCGACGAGGCGCACCCGGACGGGCCGACGTACGTCCACCCCCGCGCCCACGACGTGGTCCTCGGCGGCACTTTCGAGCCCGACGCGGACGCCGCGCCGCCCGATCCGGCGACCAGCCGGGCGATCCGCCAGCGGTGTGTCGCGTTGGTCCCGCAGCTGTCCGGTGCCCCGGTGCACGGCGAGTACGTCGGGCTGCGTCCGGCCCGCCGCGGTGGTGCCCGCGTCGGCGTCGATCCCGACCCGCCGCCCGGCGTCACCCGGCTGGTGCACTGCTACGGCCACGGCGGAGCCGGGATGACGTTGAGCTGGGGCTGCGCCGATCAGGTCGCCGCGCATGTCACCGGTCAGGTCGGCTGACCCCACCTGCGGTCAGGCCGGCTGGCCCTGCACGATCGCGGCGGCGAGCCGGCAGAACTGCGCCATGTCCGGTTGGAAGCTGACGGCGATGTCCGGATGCAGCGCGGCACGGGTCTCCTCGAGAAGCCACTGGCACACCTGCTGCTCCGGCTCACCGGCGTACCGCTCCCGGACCCGTTCGGAGGCCAGCTGGACCGCCGAGGTCAACTGCTTCTCCAACGGATCGTGCAGGTGCCGGGTAGGCGCCGGCAGACTGGCGGGGTCCAGCTTCACCTGCGGCTGGGGTACGACCCGAGACTCGGACATGGCGCTCCCTTCCGGCGTTGCGGTACCCGCGACACACCGGCCGGCAAACCTGCCTGCTAGTCGAGCGCGGCCACCTTGACCTGGTACGACGGCTCGTCGGCCGGCTCCTCCCGGTAGTTGATCTGCTGGATCTGCCGGTCGTCGACAAACAACGCCACGTCGACGAGGACCCCGAGGTGGGCGACCGAGCCGGGCGGCACCCGATGCTTGTCCTGCAGCACGTCGCCGATGCCGCAGAGGAAGTTCGTCGCCTCACCGAGGTGCTGCTCGGGCGGTCGCCGTACCACGACTCCCAGTGCGACCGGCGCGGTCAGCGGGGTCCAGCCGGTGCGCTGGGCGGCGTCGCATGCGGCGGTGAGCAGTGTCCGTACCCGGGTGGCCTGCCGGCTGCCGGCGGTGAAGATCGACAGGGCGGGGCTGCGCAGCGGTGGCAGGCCGGGGACCTCGAACGTCAACACGGGCGCCGCGGGGTCGCGCATGGCGTACCTCCTTGATGGACAGACGGTGCGGTCCGCGTCGGTCCGGCGGACAGCCGCCGGGCCGGCGTGTGTCGACGTCGCCGGCGACCAGGCTGTAACGAAAACTACCCACTTCGTTAACGCCTCGCCCAGGGTCCGTTCGTTCACAATCCCGGATCCAGAGTGGTGAGCAGTGGCGGCGGACGTTCGACGGCGGGAGCGCACCGTCGCCGGGCGACCGGCCTCAGCCGTCCACTGTCAGCGGTTGCCGTAGCCGAGCAGGCCGTCGACCAGCCCGGCCACGTCGGCGGCCCGGCGCACGTCCAGTCGAACGAACCGTCGTGTCGCGTGATGCCTCCGGACGGTGAGGTGGGCAGGTCCGACGTTTGCCACCGCGACAAACGGGTAGCGCGGTATCCGGGCAGCCCCGAGCCGAACCTAAGGAGTGACCCATGGAGGATCCGATCAAGCTGTCGGTGATCTACTACAGCGCGACCGGTACGACGCACAAGATGGCCCTGACGGCGGTCGAGGCCGCGGAGAAGGCCGGTGCCCAGGTTCGCCTGCGCAAGGTACGCGAACTGGCCCCGGAGGAGGCCGTCCGGTCCAACTCCGGCTGGCACGCCCACCGGATGGAGACCGAGGACGTCATGGAGGCCGAGATCGACGACCTGGCCTGGTCGGACGCGGTCATCTTCGGCACCCCCACCCGGTACGGTGTGATGGCCGCCCAGCTCAAGCAGTTCATCGACGGCAGCGGACCGCTGTGGGCCAAGGGTGCGCTGGTCAACAAGGTGTTCTCCGGGTTCTGCTCGACCGCGACCGCACACGGCGGGCAGGAGGCCACCCTGCTGTCGCTGTACACGGTCGTCTACCACTGGGGCGGGATCGTGGTCACCCCTGGCTACGTCGAGCCGAGCCAGTTCGTCGGCGGCAACCCGTACGGCGGCTCCCACACCAGCAACAACGGCGAGATCCCGCCGGACGACGCGGCGTTGACCGCGACCGCGCTGACCGCCCGACGGGTGGTCGAGATCGCCACGGCGGTCAAGCGGGGCCTGGCCGCGTCCTGACCCCACCTGACCGCTGTACGCCCTACCTCGCGGGCAGCCCCGTGGGGAGCAGCGCCACGAGCAGGTCCCGCAGGATCGCCAACCCGTCCGGGCTGAGCACCGACTCCGGATGGAACTGGACACCGGCGAATCCCGGCCCGACCAGCGCGTGCACGGCGCCGTCGGTGGCGTCGCGGCACAGCCGGACCGGACCGTGCCCGGTGACCAGCCGGTCGGCCGTCGCCGTAGCCGTGTAACTGGAGTAGAAGCCGACCCGTCGGCCCACGCCGAAGAAGTCGATCTCACGCTGCAGACCCTGGTACGGCGACGTCCGGCGGGTCACCGGCAGTCCCAGCCGGTCGGCCAGCACCTGGTGCCCCAGGCAGACGCCGAGCAGTGGCTGCCGGCGACCCAGCGCGGCGTCGACGATGTCGCGCAGTGCTGCCATCCTCGGCTGCGCCGGATCCCTCGGATCGCCCGGTCCGGGACCGGCCACCAGAATCTGGGCCGCGACCAGCGCGCCCGCGTCCACCCGGTCCCAGGCCGCCACCCGGACCCGCAGGCCCAACGCGCGCAGCAGATGGGCGAGCATCCCGGTGAAGCTGTCCTCGGCGTCGACCACGAGCACGTCCCGGTCACGCAGCCGGGGCTCGACCAGCGCCCCGGGAGCGCGCTGGTCGAGCCAGAAGCCGGCCAGCCGTGCGTTGCGGGCGGCCAGGGCGCGGACCACGTCCGGGTGTTCCGGCCGGGCGAGTGTGGCGAGCACCCCGGTGGCCGGGGACGCATCGGTGCCTGCTGCGTGACCGACCGGGCCGGCGGCGACGTCAGCCGGGTCGGCTGCTTCGGCGGCCGGGCCGGCCGGGTACCCGGCCGACGTCGGACCGACCACCGGCCCGGAGCGCAGACCGAGCGAGGCGAGCACCGCCGAGGCCTTGGCGTGGGTCTCGGCGACCTCGCCGGCCGGGGTCGAATGCCGTACCAGGGTCGCGCCGACCGGCACCCGCACCTCGCCGTCCATGGTGATCTCGGCCGCCCGGATCAGGATCGGCGCGTCCATGGTCTGCGCGCCGGTGTCGTCGTGGCCGAGCAGGGCCAGCACGCCCGCGTAGTAGCGCCGTCCACCGGGGGTGTAACGGGCGATGACCCGACAGGCGTTCTCGATCGGGCTGCCGGTGACGGTCGGCGCGAACATCGTCTGCCGCAGCACCTCGCGCACGTCGTGGCAGTTGCGGCCGGCGAGCAGATACTCGGTGTGGCTCAACCGGGACATCCGTTTGAGATACGGGCCGATGACCTGGCCGCCGTGCTTGGCCACCGTCGCCATCATCTTGAGCTCCTCGTCGAGGACCATGTAGAGCTCCTCGACCTCCTTGGGATCGTCGAGGAACGCCAACAACGTGGCGACGTCGGGTTCGCCGGACGGGTGCCGCAGCGTGCCACTGATCGGATTCATCATCGCCAGGCCGTCGCTGACGCTGACGTGGCGCTCCGGGGTGGCGCCGACGAGCACCCGGGCGCCGGTGTACACCAGGAACGTCCAGTAGGCGCCGCGTTCGTCGCACAGCAGCCGCCGCAACGCGCTGAACCCGGCGGCGATCGCTGCGGCGCGGCCGGGTCCGGCCAACGTGGCCCGGTAGGTGCGGTGCAGGACGAAGTTCGCACCGGCACCGTGGCCGATCTCGTCGCGCAGCACCCGGGCGACCAGATCGGCGTAGGCGTCGTCGTCGATGTCGAACCCGCCGACGGTGGTCGCGACCGGGGCGTCGGGCAGGGCGGCGACGACGTCGCGGACGGGCACCAGCTGACAGCCCGACACCTGGATGCACTCCAGCGGCACCCCGTCGTCGACATGGGCGAAGCCGCGTTCGGCGAGCTGCCGGTACGGGACCACCGCCAGGGTCGCCGGGCCAGTCGTCCCACCGGGATCGACCGGGATGTCCGCCAACCGGTCGACCTGCTGGGCGGTGCCGACCAGCACCTCCACCTGGTCGGCGTCGGCGCGGCGCAGCAGCGCGAACGGGCCGGGATCGGCGTCGGTGCGGGTAGCGGCCGGACCCGCGTCCGCGCCGGCGCCGACCGCGGCCAGCAGGCGGGACAGGTGATCGTTCATCGGGTTCCCCTCGGGGTGCGGGGCCGGCCCGACGAGAACGTGGACCCGGTGGGAATCCCGGACGGCCGCCTCGACGGGCGGCCGGATGGATGCGCGCTAGACGCGGGGCAGGGCCGCCTGATCGGCGGGCCACCAACGGCGAGTGAGCGCGAGCATGGCGAGAGCATACCGGTCGGGTGTCACGGCTGGGTACCGTAACCGACGATGAGCATCCTCGCCCTGGACCTCGGCACCTCTTCGGTGCGTGGCCTGATCCTGGACAATGCCGCCGTACCGCAGCCGGACGCGTTGGCCCGGCGCAGGGTCGCGCTCGCGGTCGACCGGGACGGAGCCGCCACCCTCGATCCGGCCGACTACCTCGCCGCTCTCATCGACTGTCTCGACGACCTCAACGCCGCAGGTCAGCTCGACGGCGTCGAGCTGGTCGCCACGGCCGCCCAATGGCATTCGGTGCTGCCGCTGGACGTCACCGGCGCGCCGATCGGTCCGCTGATGACCTGGCTCGACACCCGCCCGACCAGCCCACCCGGGTCGGTCGGGCCGGCCGACGCCGACGACTTCCACCAGCGCACCGGGGCCTGGTGGCACCGGTTCTACTGGACTGTCCGGCTGCCGTGGCTGCGCCGGCACTGGGGCGGCCGGCCGGCCCGGTTCGTCGGCCTGCCCGAGTACGTACTGGCCGGCCTGCTCGGCGCCGCCCCGATGTCGGTGTCGCAGGCGTCCGGCACCGGGATGCTCGACCTGGTCACCATGACCTGGGACGACGAGGCCGCCGAGTTGGCCGCCGTACGCCCCGGGGAGCTGCCGGAGCTCGCGCCGGCGCACTGGCGCGGGCAGCTGCGCGAGGAGTTCGCCCGCCGGTGGCCGGCCCTCGCCGGTGTGCCGTGGTCACCGCCGATCGGCGACGGCGCCGCCTCCAACATCGGCTCCGGCTGCCTCGACCCGACCCGGGCGGCGGTCACCGTCGGCACGTCGGCGGCGGTGCGGCTGGTCCAGCCCGCCGGGGCCGGCGTGCCGCTGCCGCCGCTACCCGACCAGTTGTGGCGCTACCGGGTCGACCACACCCGGATCGTCACCGGCCGGGCCTACTCCGCCGGCGGCAACCTGTTCGGCTGGGCCAACCGGGAACTGCGGCTGCCCCAGGGCGCGGAACTGGACCAGGCCCTCGATCTGATCGAACCCGGCGAAGGGGTGCCGGCCGATCCACGCTTCGGCGGTGACCGGCCGCCCGGACTTGCCCCCGCCGGGGTCGGCGAACTACGGGGACTCGGCTTCGGCACCACGGCGGTCGACATCCTCGCCGGCCTGATGGAAGGCGTCTGTCGGCAGGTCGCCGGTGACCTCGTCCAACTGGAGTCGATGGTGGACGCCCCGGTGGCGGAGGTGGTCCTCGGCGGGGGCGCGCTCGCCGCGTCCGGATGGTGGCGGCGGGCGTTCGGCACGGTTCTCGCTCCGCGGCAGGTCAGCTACATGCCAGAAGCGGAGGTCGGTGCGATCGGTGCCGCCCTCGTCGCTCTCGGTCGACATGACGGTCCGGGGCCGGCCCGCGACATCGGCCGGACGGACGATGGTGACTCGGCGAGTAAGCTACCCGCCAGTCAGCCGCTGTATCCTTCGTGAGTCTTCCCGCAGGTCGCCACGTTGACAGCGCAACCTGGCCTGGTTGGATGGACTCCGCTCCTCGGCCTGGCCGGTGCCGGGGAAACTGCGAGGAGGCGTGGTGGTTGCTCCCGGTGACCCGTCCGACAAAATGGTGTCCAGTCCACGCCGCCGTCCGCTCGACACCGACGGGGTGACCCCGCACCGTCGACGACTGCGCCTGCGACCCCGCGACTGGCGGATGGGGGCGAAACTCGCCGCCGTCCTGGTCGTCCCCTCGGTGGCGTTCCTCGTGGTCGCCTCGGTCCAGACCGGCTCCCTGGTGGGGCAGGCGACCGTGCTCAACGAGTTCGCCGACCAGGTCCGGGTCAGTGAGCAGGCCACCGCGTTGATCCACGAGTTGCAGCAGGAACGGGACCGGTCGGCCGGGGAACTCGCCGCCCGCGAAGGCGGCGCGTTGTTCGACCCGGCGGCCAGCAGCGAGGCGCTGCAGGAGCACTACGACGCCGTCGACCGGCGCATCGCCGACTTCCGTGCCGTCACCGATTCCCAGTCCGGCGGTGACGCCGCCTGGCAGGTGGCGTACAACGCGGTCCTGGAGTCGTTGACACAGCTGGTGCCGCTGCGGGCCTCGATCGCCAGCGGCGTGGTCGGCGCCGACACGGCCTTCGGCAACTACACCCGGGCCATCGAGGCGTTGCTGACCCTGATCGCCGAGCCGTCGCCGGGCCTGGAACGACCCGAACTGACCCAGGCCGTGCTGCGCAACGTACAGCTGTCCCGGGTCAAGGAGATGAGCTCGCGGATCCGGGCGGAGCTCTACGCCGCGGCCCGGGCCGGCGAATACAGCCCGGAGGCCCTGACCGGGTTGACCGACCTACGGGCCCAGCAACTGACCCTGCTGGCCGACTTCCGGATCACCGCCACGAGCAACCAGATCGCCCGCTACGAGCAGGTGACCGCCGACCCCCGGTTCGTCGCCGCCGTAGAGCTGGAGGAGACCACCATCGCCAGCGGCTCCGGCCCGGCGGCGGTGCTGGAGCCCAACGGATGGTGGACCGCCAGTCAGGACCGTCACCAGCTGCTGCGACAGATCGAAGCGACCGTGCTCGGCGACGCCATCCGGCTGGCCGACTCGCGCAGCGACCAGCAGCTGCAGCGCACCCTGCTGGTCGCCGGCGCGGTACTCAGCGTACTGTTCATCGCCCTGCTGACCTCGGTGGTGATCGGCCGGTCGATCGCCCGGTCGCTGCGGGCCCTGCGTGGCCAGGCGTTGCAGGTCGCCCAGCTGGACCTGCCGGAAGCCCTCGAACGGCTGCGTGCGGTGGACGCGGGGGTACCGCAGATCGACGTCGCGCCGGCGGCGGTCCGCACCCGCGACGAGGTCGGTGAGGTGGCCGAGGCGTTCGTCGCCGTGCACCGCAGCGCCGTCACCGTCGCGGTCGAGCAGGCGGTGATGCGTCGCAACGTCAACGCGATGTTCGTCAACCTGGCCCGCCGCAGTCAGGTGCTGGTGGAGCGGCAACTGGAGCTGCTCGACGAACTGGAGCGCGACGAGAGCGATCCGGACCAGCTGGAGTACCTGTTCAAGCTCGACCACCTGGCGGCCCGGATGCGCCGTAACGACGAGAGCCTGCTGGTGCTCGCCGGCACCGAGGCCAGCCGGCGGTGGGGCCGACCGGTGGCGTTGTCCGCCGTCACGCTGGCCGCCGCCGCCGAGATCGAGCAGTACCCGCGGATCCGCCACGACGTCGAGGAGCGGCTGCACATCGTCGGGCACGCGGTGGGCGACCTGGTCCACCTGCTCGCCGAACTGCTGGAGAACGCCACCGCCTTCTCCCCGCCGTACACCAACGTGCACGTCACTGGGCACGAGTACGCGCCCCAGGCGGTACTCATCGAGATCACCGACGAGGGCATGGGGATGTCCGCCGAGGCGATCGACCAGGCGAACGTGACGTTGGCCGAGCCGCCCGCCGCCGACGTCGCCGCCTCCGAGCGGATGGGTCTGTTCGTCGTCAGCCACCTGGCTGCCCGCCTCGGCGTGCGGGTGCGACTGCGGGCCGCCGCGCGGGGACTGGTGGCCAACGTCTGGCTGCCGGCGGCGGTCCTCGCCCCACCGCCCGAGCAGGACCTGCCGTACGCGGTGCCGGCGGGACGCAGGAACACCGACTATCCGACCCGGGAGATCCGTGCGGTCGGTGCGGCTGCCCGGGCCCTCCCGGACGAACCCGTCGCGGGTCGCCCGCCGGCCATCGTCGGCGCCGGCTTCGGCCCGGCGTTCGCCGCGCCGGCACCCCGCCAGCCCGGCGAGGCCGAGCCGGTGGTGGTGTCCGCTCCACCGGCGGTCGCCGGGCAGCGGCTCGCGGTGGCTCCCCAGCAGCGGGCGGCGTTGCCGGCCGGTCCGGTGGCGGCCACCGGTCGGACGGCACCGGTACGCCGGGCCGGCAAGCGCCCGACCTCGGCACGGGCCGAGGACATCCTCGCCTCGGCCGGCGGCGTCGCGGTGACCGGCACCGGCAGCGTCTGGTGGGAGCGGCAACGTGGGCCGATCGCCCCGCTGCCGCCGACCCCCGCGCCGCCGGTGGTGCCGGTCACCGCCGGGACCAGTGACAAGGGCCTGCCGGTACGGGTGCCGATGGCCTCGCTGCCGGTCGCGGCCGAACCCGTACCGCCTGCTCCGCAGGCACCCCGAGACGAACCGGACCCGGACGCGGTGAGCAGCATGCTGTCGAGCTTCTACGGCGGCGTGCGACGGGCCGAGTCCGAAGATCCCGGTGAGATGACCCTGGCGCCGGTCGGCCGCCGTGTTGAGGAGGAACGACAGTGAGAACGCTGAGCCAGGAGGCACGCGACCTCAGTTGGTTGGTGAGCGCGTTCGCCGAACGCGTGCCGGGAGTCGCCCACGCCATCGTGGTGTCGTCCGACGGGCTGCTCGTCGCGGTCTCGGACCACCTGCCACGTGACCACGCGGACAAGCTCGCCGCGGTCACCTCCGGGTTGATGAGCATCACCACCGGTGCCGCGCAGATGTTCGACAACGACGTGGTCAAGCAGACCGTGGTGGAGATGGGCCGTGGCTACTTTCTCATCATGAACATCCGGGACGGCTCGATCCTGGCCACCCTGGCGGCCAGTGACGCCGACATCGGCGTGGTCGGCTACGAGATGGCGCGGCTGGCCAAGCAGGCGGGGGAGATGCTGACCCCGGCGTTGCGCGCCGAACTCCAGCAGGCGCTGCCCCGCTGAACCGGCCGGCCATCGGGCCGGGTGGCGTGTCCGCCGGCCCGGTCACCGGCCCGGTGGCGTGCGCCGGTTCAGTCACCGGCCCGGGCCACCAGCGCGGCGAGCATCAGGTCCAGGCTGATCGCCACGTCGATGTCGACGGCGCCCGCCTGCCGGTGGTCGGCGAGCCGGGTCCGCAACTGACCCACCTGGCCGCGCAGGTGCTCGGTGGTGGTGCCGTCGGCGACCACGAGCCGCAGCTGGTCGACGGCGGTACGCAGGTCGACGGCCGCGTCGGCGCGGACCGATCCGGTCGCGGCGGCGTCGGCGACGGCCAGGTCGAACTGCTCGACGACCGACGCCGCCGCCACCAGCAGCTCGGGTGCGGCCAGCCCTGGCCCCACCGGTGTGGTGGACACCGGCGGGGTGCCCACCGCCGTCGGCGCCACCTGGCTGTCCTCGACCGGTGTCGGGGCGATCAGGAACGCGGCGGCGACGACCGTGGCCGCCATGAGCGCGGCCGCACCCGCGCCTGCCAGGCCGACCATGGCCAGTGCGGGCCGTCGACCGGGGCCGTCGGCGGTGCCGGCCGGCCCGGGGTCGGCTTCGACGACCGGTGACCGGGCCGAGACGGCCCGGGGTGGTCGGGCGGCGGCGACCCGGGCCGGGCCGGCCACTCCGGTGGCAGGAGTGCGTTCGACCAGGGTCCGGTCGCCGCGACGGGGCGCCCCGTCGACGACGCCGGGCCGAGCCGCCCTGCCGCTGGGGGCCGGGATCGGCAGGTCGACCTGCACACCGAGCAGAGCGTGCAACGCCGCCGCAGCCTCGGCGGCGCTCGGCCGGGCCGCCGGGTCGCGACGTAGGCAGGCCAGGCATAGGTCGGCCGCCGCCGGCGGCAGTCCGGGCGCGGCCGGCCGGACCGGGTCGGCCGCCCGCCGCAGCTGCTGCGCCGCTTCCGACCAGCTGCGCGCCGGTGACGGCGGCGAACCGGTCAGCATCTCGTAGTACAGGACGCCGAGGGCGTACACGTCGGCGGCCGGATGCGCCGGGCCGTGGCCGAGCAGCTCCGGAGCGGCGTACGTCGGGGTGCCGAGCAGCCAGCCGGCCTCCGGTGCGGGCGGGCCGTCCGGAGCCGGTGCACCGTCGACGACGGCGGCGATACCGAAGTCGAGGATCTTCGCCCCGGTGGCGGTCAGCATGACATTGCCGGGCTTGACGTCGCGGTGCACCACGCCGATGCGGTGGGCGGCGGCCAGCCCGCTGGCGACCTGCGCGGCGAGCCACCCGGCTGCTGGCCAGGGCAGCGGCCCGTCGGCGAGGCGTGCGGCCAGATTTTCCCCGTCCACCAGTTCGAGCACCAGGTACGGGACCACCTCGTCGCCGGCCAGACACGCCTCACCGTAGTCGTACACCTGGGTGACGTGCGGATGGGTGATCCGGGCCGCCGCACGGGCCTCCTGTCGACAGGCCGCGCGTACCGCTGGCGCGACCGGCGGCGTCAGGGCCTTGACCGCGACCGTCCGGTCGAGCAGTTCGTCGTCGGCCCGCCAGACCTGCGACATGCCGCCCAGCCCGATCAGGTCGGCGAGCACGTACCGGCGGTCCAACCGCAGACCGGGCGCGAACACCATGACCACAGTGTGTCGCCGCGCCGACGCGGTACGTGGGCGTTCCTCGCTTCCGGTCGCCGGGTTCCACCGGAGGGTGGACCTTGCGGGGGCGACAGGGCGGACCTTGCCGAGCCCGGCGACCGTGTCGAGCGGGTGGCCGCAGGTCAGACCGCGTGTTCGGTGATCACCCGCCGGTACCAGTGTGCGCTGCGCTTGAGGATCCGTCGTTGACTGGGATAGTCAACGTAGATCAGGCCCCAGCGCTGTTCGTACCCCTCGGCCCATTCGAAGTTGTCCATCAACGACCAGACGTGGTAGCTCTCCACCGGTACCCCGGTGCCGATCGCCCGGTGCACGGCCGCGAGGTGGTCGCGCAGGAACATGATCCGGCCCGGGTCGTCGACGGTGCCGTCGGCCCCGACGCGGTCCGGGGTCGGCAGCCCGTTCTCGGTGATCGTGATCGGCACCGCGCCGTAGTCGCGGTGCACCCTGGTCAACACGTCGAACATGCCGTCGGGGTAGATCTGCTGCCAGTCCGCCTCCGACGTGGTCCACCGGTTCACGGTGGTGCCGTCGGCGGTGACGTACAACGGGGTGTAGTACTGCACCGCGAGCAGATCCACCGGCGCCGCGATGATCTCCAGGTCACCGTCGCGGATGCCACGGGCCATCCGGCTGTCCGGGCCGAGGTCGGCCAGGACGTCGGCCGGGTAACTTGCCAGGAAGATGGAGTCGAGGTAGAGCCGGTTCTCGTACCCGTCGTAGAGGCGCGCCGCAGCGGCCGCGCCGGCGCTGTCGTCGGCGGGATAGCACGGATGCAGGTTCAGCGCGGGGCCGATCCGGCACGCCGTACGGCTGGCGCGCAGCGCCTGCACCGCCAGACCGTGCGCGAGTTGCAGGTGATGGGCGACCAGGTACGCGGCGTCCGGGTCGGGCAGGCCAGGCGCGTGGTGTCCGGTGAGGTACCCGTTCTGCACCACGGTCTTCGGCTCGTTGATCGTCAACCAGACCCCGACGGTGTCGCCGAGTGCCCGGAACAGGATCTCCGCGTACTCGGCGAACCGGTACGCCACGTCGCGCGACTCCCAGCCGCCGGTGTCCTGCAGGGCCTGGGGCAGGTCCCAGTGGAACAGCGTGGCCATCGGCGCGATGCCCCGGTCGAGCAGGCCGTCGACCAACCGGCGGTAGAAGTCCACGCCGCGCTGGTTCGGTGCGCCGGTGCCGTCCGGCTGGATCCGGGGCCAGGAGATGGAGAAGCGGTAGCTGTGCAGCCCGAGATCGCGCATCAGATCGAGGTCGGCGTCGTAGCGGTGGTAGTGGTCCGCGGCAAGGTCGCCGTTGTCGTCGCCACGGATGCGCCCGGGGGTGTGGCTGAAGGTGTCCCAGATCGATTCGCCGCGACCGTCCTCCTTGGCGCCACCCTCGATCTGGTACGCCGATGTCGCCGCGCCCCACTGGAAGCCGTCCGGGAAGTGCAGGCCCAGCGGTCGCTCCGGGGCGGGCCGCAGCTGCGGCGGCTCGGTGCCGGCGCCAGCCGGACCAGCGGCGGAGCGCTCTGCCCGGCGCTGCAGGTGCCGGTGGGAAAGTGCGGCCATCGGGACTCCTCGACAGTGGTATCCCTTCCACTGCTGATGCGGCACGGGCACGGTGTGCCGGACGGGGTCGCGTGAGTGGGGGATTCGGCTGACTGTGAACGGGCGAGGGAACGGCCTCGCCGCCGGGTGCGGTGGACCGGGAGGTGCCGTACGGGCGGGCACGTGACGGTCCGGACGTCGGCCGGACGGCGGCCCGGGTTGCCGGGTCGACCGATTCCCCGTGGTGATCAGAAAACTAGTGTGGGGACGGGGAGGGCAACCCCCGTCCCCACCATCAGTTGCTTCCACGCACGAGCGGTTTGGCGTCCAGGTCGTGCGTGACGCGCGGGAGCCGGGCCACGCTAGTGGCTCTGGATCCACCTCCTCTCCCGGGTGGTGTCCGCAACCGCCGACGGAGTCCGGGCTGGCCCGCCGGCGGTGGTGCGTCCGGTAGCGGCGCTCCGCCTCGGACGGCGGTGCACCGCAAGTACGGTGTAGCATCAACTACTGCCAAGTCTGTCGATGGAAGCGCTCCCATCGACGTTGGTTTTGGACTGTAGTCCCCGTCACGGGTTTGTGAAAGACCCAAAACGAGATCGAAACATGTCGGTAGGCGGTGTGGCGCGGGTCGCCGGTGCCCGCCCCGGGGTGAACGCCCAGCTCGGGCCGGTCAGATCCGCGTCCGAGGGCAAGGCCGTCGATGTTGCCACTTGATGCGGGAGCGCTCCCATGTAACACTGTCGACCATCGCGGTGGGAGCCAGCAGACCGCGCGACAGGGGTAGCCGAGGGCATCCGGCGTCACGCCGGTACGGCACCACGCACATGTTCCGGATTCGCCGGTTCAGGCGCTTCCGGCCGTACGCCAACCCCGGTCCGGGACGGGTTCCACCAACAAATCCGGCGCCTTGCGTCCCGCGCGCTGCTCCACGACATCGCCCACCGCGCATCAGGCGCCAAGCCGAGCCGTACCCCCACTGTCTCGGCCTGGTCCGCGAGGAGAACCCCGCACATGAGATTGACCGCTACGAGACGACGGTTGGCGATGCTCGCCGCCGGCGCGATGGTCGTCGGAGGTGTCGCCGTCGTCCCCGGCGTCGCCAACGCGGCCACCGCCTGCAACGTCGTCTATGCGACCAACGACTGGAACAACGGCTTCACCGCCAACGTGACGATCGAGAACCTTGGCGACCCGCTCACCGGCTGGACCCTGCGGTTCACCTTCCCCGGTAGCCAGCGGGTCACCCAGGGCTGGTCGGCCAACTGGACGCAGTCCGGCAACGTGGTGACCGCCACCAACGCCGGCTGGAACGGCAATCTCGCCACCGGCCAGTCGACCAGCATCGGCTTCAACGGAAGCCACACCGGGTCGAACCCCAAGCCCACCTCGTTCTCCATCAACGGCGTGACCTGCAACGGCGCCCAGCAGAACCAGCCACCGACAGTCGGCCTGACCGTCCCGTCGGGGCCCTTCACCGCCCCCGCCGACGTGCCGCTGACCGCCACCGCGAGCGACCCCGACGGCACCATCGACCGGGTCGAGTTCTACCGCAACGGGATGCTGGTCAACACCGACACCACCAGCCCGTACCAGTACGTCCTGGAGGACCTGCCCGCCGGCAGCTACACGGTCCAGGCCCGGGCGTACGACAACGCCGGTGCCACGGCGACGGCCGAACGGGCCTTCACCGTCGGCCGGGCCAACCCCGGTCCGACGTTGGTCGCGACCCCGTCGTCGGTCAGCGTCGACGAAGGCGGCAGCGCCACCTTCAACCTGCGGCTGAGTTCCGCGCCGACCGCGAACGTGCCGGTCACCCTGGCCATCGCCGGTGACAGCAGCATCACCCGGTCGCCGTCGTCGGTTACCCTCACCCCGAGCAACTGGAACACCGGGGCGACGGTCACCGTGTCGGCCGCCGAGGACGAGGACACCGTCAGCGGTGCGGCGACGATCACCGCGACGGCGACCGGTATCGCGCCGCTGTCCATCGTGGTGACCGAGATCGACAACGACTCGCCCGGTGGCGACAACGAGTACATCGAGCGCTTCCTGGAGCAGTACGGCAAGATCAAGAACTCCGGGTACTTCAGTCCCGAGGGTGTGCCGTACCACTCGATCGAGACGTTGATCGTCGAGGCCCCGGACCACGGCCACGAGACCACTTCGGAGGCGTTCAGCTTCTGGATCTGGCTGGAGGCCAGCTACGGCCGGGTCACCGAGAACTGGGCGCCGTTCAACAACGCCTGGACCGTGATGGAGCGCTACATCATCCCCGGTACGGCGGACCAGCCGACCGCAGGCGTCGCCGGCACCCCGCAGTACGCCGCCGAGTACCTGCAGCCGAACCAGTACCCGTCCCGGCTGAACCAGAACGTGCCGGTCGGCGTCGACCCGCTGCGCAACGAGCTGCAGTCGGCGTACGGCACCGGACAGATCTACGGCATGCACTGGCTGCTCGACGTCGACAACGTCTACGGGTTCGGTCGCTGCGGCGACGGCACCACCCGGCCGGCGTACATCAACACCTTCCAACGCGGCCCGCAGGAGTCGGTGTGGGAGACGGTTCCGCAGCCGTCCTGCGACACCAAGCGTCACGGCGGCCCTAACGGCTACCTCGACCTGTTCGTCGCCGAGGCCAACGCCCCGGCGTCACAGTGGAAGTACACCAACGCCCCCGACGCCGACGCCCGCGCGATCCAGGCCGCCTACTGGGCGCTGATCTGGGCCCGTGAGCAGGGCAAGCAGGCCGACGTCGCGGCGACCGTGGCCAAGGCCGCCCGGATGGGCGACTACCTGCGGTACGCGATGTTCGACAAGTACTTCAAGCGCATCGGCAACTGCGTCGGCGCGACCACCTGCCCGGCCGGTACCGGCAAGGACTCGGCGCACTACCTGATGTCCTGGTACTACGCCTGGGGTGGCGCCACCGACACCTCGGCGGCGTGGTCGTGGCGGATCGGTTCCAGCCACAACCACATGGGCTACCAGAACCCGTTCGCGGCCTGGGCGCTGACCAACGTTCCCGAGCTGCGTCCGCGCGGTGCCACGGCGAACCAGGACTGGACGCAGAGCTTCAACCGGCAGATGGAGTTCTACCAGTGGCTGCAGTCCGCCGACGGCGCGATCGCCGGTGGTGCCACCAACAGCTGGAACGGTTCCTACGCCCAGCCGCCGGCCGGCACCCCGACCTTCTACGGCATGTACTACACGGAGCACCCGGTCTACCACGACCCGGGCAGCAACGAGTGGTTCGGCATGCAGGTCTGGTCCCTGCAGCGGGTCGCTGAGGTCTACCACGTCACCGGCGACGCACGGGCCAAGCGGATCCTGGACAAGTGGGTCCCGTGGGCCATCTCGCACACCGAGATCGGCACCGGCGGGGAGTTCTCCATCCCGTCGACCATGCGGTGGAGCGGCGCGCCGGACACCTGGAACGCGACCAACCCCGGCGCCAACAGCAACCTGCGCGTCGAGGTCACCGGTTACGGCCAGGACGTCGGTGTCGCCTCCGCCTACGCCCGGACCCTGATGTGGTACGCGGCGCGATCGGGCAGCACCGCCGCCCGGGACACCGCCAAGGGTCTGCTGGACGCGTTGCACGCCAACGCCGGCCCGAAGGGTGTCACCACGGTGGAGACCCGGGGCGACTACCGCCGCTTCGACGACGTCTACAACGCCTCCACCGGACAGGGGCTCTACATCCCCAACGGCTGGCGGGGCACCATGCCCAACGGTGACGTCATCGAGCCGGGCAAGAGCTTCGTGGACATCCGATCCTTCTACAAGGACGACCCCGACTGGCCGAAGGTCGAGGCGTACCTCAACGGTGGACCGGAGCCGCAGTTCGAGTACCACCGGTTCTGGGCACAGTCGGACCTGGCGATGGCCTTCGCGGACTACGCCCTGCTGTTCCCGGGCAACTGATGGACCGGTGTCCGGGTGGGCGGCCGGCCCCGCCCACCCGGACACCTCGACACCCGCATCACCCACATACCAACCGCCCCACCCTCGCGAGTCGGGCACTCCGGTGACGGAGTGCCCGGACCGCCCGCAGACGGCCTGATTCCCACGGTCAGGCCCGCCCGTGGTGGGTCGGCCGGGATCGGCCAACGCAGCGATCCCGGTCGGCCCACCACACCTTCGGTTGGACGGTAGGCCGGCCGGCAGTTGCCGGAGCGGTCACGTCAGCGTCGGTAGCAGCGCCAGCTGAACGGATCCCGGCGGTCGCCGGCCTCGGCGTACGCCGGTTCCCCGTAGCGGGTGACGCAGGCCCGGCCGACGTCGAGATCGTGGTCGTCACTGGTCCACGGCCGGACACACTCCCAGTCGTTGCCGGACCCCGGCCAACTCCTGGGCCAGGCCATCCACGGGCCGCCGAAACGCTGCTTGCAGTAGTCGTCGAGCATCCGACGCAGGTCGTCGTCGGAGTCGGGGCCGAGCCGCACCGGAGCGGCCGCCGGAGGAGCCGCACTGGCCGGCGGCGGCGTGGGCACCGGAGTCGGCGCCACGGACGGGGCCGGCGACGACGGCGGCCGGGCGACGCCCTGCGGGTCACCCGCCGGTGCCGCCGGTTCGCCGTCGCGGCCCGCCCCAGCCGCCGGTGACACCTCGGTCGTCTGCGGGGTCGGCGGTGGTGCGGACTCGCTGACCGTCGGTGCCGGCGGCGACGGGGTCAGCGACGAGTCCGCCGGAGTCCAGGTCAGTCCGTTGCCGGACACGAACGGCGCCGAGCAGAGCAGCACCACCGTCGCGACCGCGCCCGCCGCCGCAACCCACCCGTACCGACGGACCACCGCGATGAACCGGTCCGGCTCGTCCGGTGGTGCCGTCGGCGTCGACCGGCTCGACGCACCCGCCGGGGTGGGGGTCGGGGCCGCTGCGGTCGCGACGTCCACCGGCTCCGGCTCCGGCTGTCGTGCCTGTGGCACCGGTTGTGGTGCCGGTTGTGGTGCCGATCGCGCCGGTTGTGGTGCCTGTGACGTGTGTGGTGCCGGTTGTGGTGCGCCGGCCGACGCGGCTGCGGGGGCCGGCGAGGCCGAACGGTTCGCCGCCGGCGCGGATCTGGGCCGGACGACCGGCTGCTCCACGGTCGGCTCGTCGAGTCCGTCGGCGGCGCGGTCCGCCGGACCAGCCTGCCGTTGCGGTGGACCGCCCGGTCGACGGACGATCGGTTGTTCGACCGTCGGCTCGTCGTAGCCTCCGGCGGCCACCCGGCCGCCGAGCACGTTCAGCTCGACCGTCGGTTGAGCGAGGGCACCTTCCGCAGCCGGGCCACCGCGTCCAGCGGCACCAGCAGGGTCAGCGGGTTTCTCGGCCACGAATCGCCGGCCTCCTCGGACAGGGACATTGGGACAGCGACGTCACTCTAGTCACACCCGAGGGGCGGTGGGTCAGGCGGCGAGCCCGTCGGCATCCGCAGATCGGCCGGACGGTCCTCGCCGGACGGTCCGTTGCCGGCGGCCGGGTGGCGAGGTGCCGGCAGCCGGCTGGCGCGGCCCCTGGCCCGGTCCGGGCGGCATCGTCAAAGCTGGCCGGGGGCGGCGTCAGGAGCCCGGTCGGGGCACACTGTCCGCGGTGTCGGTCACGCTGGCCGGCCGGGGTGCCGTGATCGGTGCCGTGGCCGGCGCCGGGTCAGCGGGGGACACCGTACTGGACCGGGGGTGACGTAAGCCAGGGTGCGTGGCCGGCAGTGACCGGCGGACGACCCACCAGCTCACCGCCAGGCAGGTGGCGACCAGTGGCCAGCTCAGCCCGGCCCGGGCGACCACCAGCGCCACGACCTGGTCGGCGTGGTACAGCGGGACGAAGACCGCGACCCGGACGACGTACTGACCGACCCACACCCAACTGCCGCGACCGTACGCCCGCAGCAGCTCCGGGTCACGCCGCCACCGGCCACGCTGGCCCAGCACCCCACCGACCACCACGCCCAGCAACGGCCAGCGCACCACGATGCTGACCATCCAGACCAACGCGCTCGCCGCGTTGGAAAGCAGTTGCAGCAGGAAGAAGTCGGTGGCCCGGCCGGTGTAGAGCGCGATGATCGCCGCCACACAGACCGCGAGCAGCCCGATCAGCACCGAGCGGGGCCGGTCGTCGCGGCGCAGCCGCAGCGCCGCGATCAGCACACCGGTGGCGACCGCCGCGATGACGCCGATCCAGATCGACTGCCCACCCAGCGCCCACCCGAGTCCGAACGCC
The DNA here is from genome assembly GCF_049179175.1 of Solwaraspora sp. WMMA2101. Lineage (NCBI taxonomy): Bacteria > Bacillati > Actinomycetota > Actinomycetes > Micromonosporales > Micromonosporaceae > Solwaraspora > Solwaraspora sp. WMMA2101. The sequence continues at coordinate 6,346,098 of NZ_JBMHMA010000006.1, forward strand.
ACCGGTGGTGCGGTCGCGTCGACCGCGCCACGCCGACCGCCGAGCAGCTGTGCCAACGACTCTGTCCGGGTGTCCTCCGACGTTGCGGTCACCGTTCCGCCTCCCGTCCACCAACGCTTAGGTAAGCCTAACGTCAGTGGTGACCGCGCCGGTATGTCGGCGACCCTCGCCGGTGCCAGCGCAACGGCCCCGGATGCAGCGACCAGAGGATCCGTCGCCACCACGGGCGGCGCGAACGCAGCGCTGCCACGTACTCGGTGGCGTACGTCCCGGCCCTGGTCGCCTGCCCCTGGTCGGCCTGCCCGGGTGCGAACGTGGCGAGGTTCACCACCTCGGCGAGTGGTGCCAGGCTCGGCAGCGGCCCGCCCGGCAGCGACCCGCTGTGCCGGGTCACCTCACTGGCGGACAGATGTGCGCCGGCCGGATGACCAGCGAGCCGCAGGGCGTCGACCACCTCCAGCCAGGCCCCGGCGATCCGGTCCGCCGGTGCCCCGACTGCCAACCGGTGCCGCCGCTGCCGGCGGCGTAGGACCAGCACCGCGACGATTCCCCCGGCGAGGACGGCGACGATGGCGCCGCCGGCGGTGGAGATCAGCCACCCGTCGCCACGCGCGGGAGGCGACCCGCCTGCCGCCGCCGACGGGGGAGTGGGTGCCGCGTCGACCTCGGGCAGCGAGGTCGGCTCCACCGGCGGTGTCGACTCGACCGGCGCCGGCCGGAAATCCTCCTCGACCGGGCGGGGGGTGGAGTCCGGTCGAGGCAGTGGATCGAACGGTACCCAGCCGACACCGGCGAACAGCACCTCCGGCCAGGCGACCGCGTGCACGCCCTGCACCATCCCGCCACCGGGCGGCCCGACGAACCCGACGACGACCCGGGTCGGCAGGCCCATCAGCCGGCCGAGCAGGGCGTACGCGGTGGCGAACTGCTCGGAAGTGCCGCGTTGGCCGCCGGCATCGCGGGGGCCGAGCAGGAAGAAGCCCAGATTCGGGTACGCGTGCCCACTCGGCGCGTCGGCGACCAACCGGTAGTGCTCGGCGAGGAACTGTTCGGCGGCCAACGCACGCTGATACGGTGCACCGTTGTCCTCGGCGAGCTGCCGGGCCAGCCGGCTGATGTCGGCCGGTACGCCGTCGGCGACTCGCAGCACCCGCGCCACCGACTCGCCGGCCGGTACGTCGGCCGTGGTCAACGCGTTCAGCGCGGGCCGTGGCGGCACCGATTCGACCTGATAGCTCACCCCGGCGGTGAGCCCTTCCGGGTGCAGCAGGGTGCCGCTGGTCGCGTCGTAGGCGACCCGGACCCCGTCCACCCGCGACGGGGTCGGTATCGCGGGCAGCAGCCGACCGGTCAGCTGCGCGACGGTGATCCGCTGGCGGACCGGCCGACTCTCGGCGTGGGCCAGCGTGATCCCGTCCGACGGGGACTCCGGCAGGACCCGGCCGGCGTTGCGGTAGGTGCCGCCGACCCGCCAGGTCACTCCGTCGTAGTCGTGCAGCACCGCCAGCCGTAGCCGTGCCGGGCCGGCCTGTGCCGCCGGTCCGACCGGCGCTTCGTCGCTGCCGCCGGCGACGGCGGTGACCTGTACGTCGAACAACGGCTGGTCCGGGTTGAGCGCCCAACCGGAGATCCGACTCAACGGATTCTCGTCGAGACTGTCCACCTGCGGTGGGGTGACGTAGCGCCGGGGATCGACGCCGGTGGTGGCGATCCGGGCGACCAGCACCGGGGCGGTCAGCGCCACCACGAGAAGCACCGCACCGGCACCGGCGGCGGACAGCGCCGCCGAACGCAGCCGCAGCGCACCGACCCTCGTCGGCGTCGGCCGGCTCCCGCCCGACGCCGACGCGACACCCGCCTGCGGCGTCGCCGTCCCACCGGCGCGCGCCTCTGCGGTGAGAGCCAGACCGAGCGCCGTCGCCGCGATGAAACCGACCGCCGGCCAGTGTGCCGGCTCGGCGTTCGGGCCGACGACGAACACCGCGGCACCGAACAGCAGCACCGGCGGCAGGCAGCCGAGCAGCATCCGCCGGCCCCGGACCGCGAGCTCGGTCGCGGTGAAGCCGGCGAGCCAGCTGGCGACGACCGGCACCAGTACCGTGTCCGGCACCGGCTCCATCGGGATCATCGCGGTCAACAGCCGGGGTACACCGTTGACCGCGGCCTCGGCCAGCAGCACCGACACCGGACCAGGTAGCTCGGACCGACGCGCCGTCCACCACCCGGCGGCCAGCAGGTAGCCGGCCATCGACATCACCGACAGCGGAGCCACCTGCCAGTTCGGCAGCCGCCGGGCGACCGTGCCGACCACGACGGCGCTTCCGCCGGCACCGGCGACGAGCCAGGTGGCCACCGGCCCGTCATAGATCCGCCCGAGCAGGGCCGCCGCGCACCCGATCAGCACGATCAGCACCGCCGGCACCGCCAGCCGATCGACTCCGCTCCTGCGCCGGGTGCCGTTCACCGGGCACCCACCGCGTCCCAGCCGGCGGCGAACTCGGCACCGTCGGCGGCGTCGACGACCAGTACGCCGGCGAGCGGCACCGCGCCGGCCCCGGCTGCCGGGGCCGGCGTACCCGTGATCCGACCGACCAGCACCACCGGGAACACCGACTTCAGGGCACCGACGCGCGCGACGGCCTCGCTGTCGCCGGCACCGGTCAGGTAGACCAGCGTGTCGCCCGGCCGTTGCTGACGTAGCTGGTCGCAGACCTGCCGGACCGGGTCGGGTCCGGCGAGGCGCCCGGCCGGGGCCAACGTCACCGCGGCCAACCTGTCCAGCGGGTGGCCGTCGACGGGCGTCTGGTCCACCACCATCCGCAGCAGTACCGGCAGTTCCGCCCGGATCGCGGCGTCGACGACCGACGCGGCGGCCTCGCAGGCCGCCTCGAACGTGAGCGAACCGTCGCTGGTGCTGTCCGGGTGGGCGAGTATCCGGTTGTCCAGTAGCACCACCAGCCGGGGCAGGCTGGTGTCCACCTGCTCACGCACCATCAGCTGGCCGATCCGGGCGCTGGTGCGCCAGTGGACCCGACGGAGCTCGTCGCCGACGACGTACTCCCGCAGTAAGTCGAAGGTGATGCTGCCGTGCGGGACCCGGTCGATCTGCCCGTCGAGGCTGCGGGCGACCCCGGCCGGCACCGCCTGCAACGGGTGCACCTGCGGCCGGATCCAGACCTGGACCGGATCACCGTACCGGCGGGCCAGGGCGACCAGCCCGAACGGATCCCGGCGGGACACCTGCAGCGGGCCGACCGTCAGCACCGCGCGCCGGTCGGTCGGCACCGGGTAGCGCACTGTCGTCTGCGCCCCGGGTCGCAGTCTGACCAGCGGCACCGTGAGCCAGCGCGGTCCGCAGCGTTCCTCGGCGAGCAGACTCGCCGACCCCCAGCGGCGCTGGTTGTCGATCACCAGGGTCGCGACACACTCGTCGCCCCGGTTCACCCGGTCCGGCTGCACGCTGCGGCGTACCGCCAGACGAGGCTGCCAGGACACGGCGGCGGCGGCGTAGCCGATCACGACCAGCCCGGCGGCGCCGAGCAGCACCAGCTCGGCGTACCCGAGCACGGAGCCGACGACGGTGAGCAGCGCCGAAGCGACACCGAGGCCGAGACAGCGGGACGTGACGGTCATGGCGGCCGGCTCAGACCGGCGTCGGCGCGGGCTGGCCCGAGGGCAGCGGCACCGGCACCGCGCGGGTCGCCTCGGCGAGCACCTCGGCGGCGGTGACGCCCCGCAGTTGGGCGTCGGCGGTGAGCAGCAGCCGATGGGCGAACACCGGCTCCACCAGCGCCTTGAGATCCTCCGGCAGGACGAAGCCGCGCCCGTTGACGAGCGCGTACGCGCACGCGGCACGGGTCAACGCGATCACCCCCCGTGGACTGACCCCCACCCGGACCTGAGGATGTGACCGGGTGGCGGTGGCCAGCCGGACGGCGTACCCGTAGAGCGGGTCGGCGATGTGCACCCGCTGGGCCAACCGGATCAGCTCGCCGACGGTGGCGGTGTCGGTGACCGCTTCGAGTGCGTCCGGAGAGCGCAGCGTTGCGCCACGGAGCACCTCGATCTCGGTCTGTTCGTCGGGATAGCCCACCGACAACCGGACCAGGAAGCGGTCCAGTTGCGCCTCCGGCAGCCGGTACGTGCCGTCCATCTCGACCGGGTTCTGGGTGGCGACGACGAGGAACGGCCGGGGGACGGCGTGCCGCACCCCGTCGACGGTGACCGTCCGTTCCTCCATCACCTCCAGCAGCGCGGACTGGGTCTTCGGGGAGGCCCGGTTGATCTCGTCGGCGATGACGATGTTGGCGAACACCGGTCCCGGGTGGAACTCGAAACCCTGGGTCGACTGGTTGAAGATGGTCACCCCGGACACGTCGGCCGGCAGCAGATCGGGGGTGAACTGGATGCGCCGCCAGTGGCCGTGCACCGTGGCGGCGATCGCCCGGGCCAGCGTCGTCTTGCCCACCCCTGGTACGTCCTCCAGCAGCACGTGCCCCTGGGCGAACAGGGCCGTCAACGCGAGCCGGACCACCTCGGGTTTGCCCAGCACCACGGTGGCGATCCGGCTGGCAAGGCGGGTGGCGACCGAGGCGAAGCCGGCCACCTCGGACGGAGTCAAGGGTGCGGTCGCGGTCACGGGGTCGTTCTCCTTGCCGAGCGGATCGTGGCCGGTTGGGTGACCGGCCGGGCGTGCTGGGCCACGGCGGGCCGGGCTGACCACCCGGGCCGGGTGGTCAGCAGGTGGGCAGTGCGTTCAGGTTGTCGCCGCCGGCCAGGTTCAGCCAGGCCCACGGGATGTAGTTTTGGCCGGAGTACTCGACCCGGATCCACCAGGTGCTGGCCTTGTTCCCGTTGTAGATCCAGGCGTCGACGTGCTCACCGGACCGCCGGCACAGCGCGGTCAACCGGGTGCCGTTGGGCACCCAACCCACCTGACGGTCGTTGTCCTGCTCCGGTACGGCGAAGATCTCGTTGCCGTTGCGCCCCGGCACGTCGGAGTCGCAGTACGTCCGCTGTTCGCCGTCCGGTCCGTTCACGCAGGTGGCGGTCCCCTGGAGGGCGGCGGTCGCCCGGGTGTGGCCGGCCGTGCCGGTGCCGGCGGCGTTGCTGGCACGCACAGTGAGGGTGTACGACCGCCCCGGCCACAGCCCGGTCACCCGGATGCTGTCGCATCCGCCGGTGACGGTCGGCCCACCGTCGACCCCGGCACTGCAGCTCGGCTGCCCGCCACCGGCGTCGACGGTGAAGGCCAGAGTCACCGAGTTGGTGTCGGCGGTGGCCCCGGTGACGGTGACCTTCGGCGGTGCGACGGTCCGGGCGGTGGTGGTGACCGCCGGTCCGTCGCCGGCCTCGTTGACCGCGTGGACCGACACCGGGACGTCGGCACCGTCGCCGAGCCCGGTGACGGTGACCCCGGTGCCGTCGGCGACGTCGGTGCGTCGGTCACCGGCGACCACGACGTACCCGGTCACCGGACGGCCGTTGCCGGCAGCCGGCTGCCAGCCGACCCGGATCGCGCCGCGCTGGTCGGCCACGGTGCTGGCGGTCACCGACCCCGGCTCACCGGGAACCGTGAACGGCACGACCGTGTTGCTCAGCGGCGACGCCGTCGAGTGGGCACCCTGGTCACTGACGGCGACGACGGTGAACGCGTACTGCGTACCGTAGTCGAGGGTGCCGGGCGCGACGACCAGCTCGGTGCCGTCGGTGTCGCCAGCCGGCGCGTCGGACTGCGCAGACCCGGCCGTCACCACGTATCCGGTGACGGTGTTGCCCTGCCCGTCGGCGGCCGGCCAGCTGACCAGGACCGAACCGTCCGGGCGGGCCTCGGCTGTGACACTGGTCGGGGCGTCGGGAACCGCCGCGGTGGGCACGACCGGATTGGACTCCCGGCGCGGGCCGGCACCTTCGGCGTTCACCGCGTGTACGGAGAACCGGTAGGTGTCACCGTTGGTCAGCCCGGTGACGTCGAACGACCGTTGGTTGGCGCCGACCTCGACGGTGGTGCCGGCACCGGTGATCACGTACCGCAGGATGCTCGCGCCGTTGTCCGGTGCCGCACGCCAGGTGACCCGCGCCGTGGTGTCGCCGGCGGCGGCGGTGACGTTGCGTGGGGCGCCCGGCGGGCCGACCGTCGGTGCCGGCGGCGGAGGCGGTGGCGGGGGCGCCGGTGGCGGGTCACCGCCGAGGATGTCGTTGACGTACTTGTCGACCTCGTGCACCTCGTGCTGGTCGGTCACGACCCGGGCGGTGGCCGCGTCGGGTGCGTTGATGAACAGATGGTTCTCCCGGACCTCCAGCTCAAGGGGGCCGGATGCCTCGGGGATGCCGATCGTCGTCGGTGCCGCGCCGGAGGCGTCGAAGGCGTAGACCTCGCGGGCGCGTTCGTCGGCGCAGTAGATCCGGCCGGCCCAGGCGACCGCGGCGCGCAACGCCGTGCCCTCGCCGGGCACCGTCAACTCGCTGACCGCGCCGGCGGGATCGATCATCAGCACCCGACGTCGCTCCGGCACGGTCACCACGAGCTGATCGCCGGTGGACCGGGTCGGCATGATCCCCGGACCCCGCAGGTCCAGGCGGATCTCGCGGGTGGTGTCGCCACGCAGCACGGTCACCGTGCCGGCCGTGCGGTTGAGCACCGCGACCCCGTCGTCGAGTGCGGACAAGGCGAGCTCGTTGCGGGGCGGCGCGACGGCGACCGTCCGGACCAGGGTGGGCCCGGGCAGCCCGGCGGTGGCGTCCGGGGTCGTCGGCGTCGCAACGGGCAGGGAGGAGTCGAAGACCGTGTCCGGAGCACCCTGCGCGGGCGCCTCCGGCAACGGGGCGGCGGTGATCGCCGACACGGTACCTTCGCTCGGCACCCCGATCCACAACCGGCCGGCCCCGTCGAAGTACCCGCCGGTGATCCCCGGGGGGTAGCGCACCGGCTCACCGACCGGCTGCAGCGACCTCGGGTCGATCTGACGGACCACTCCCTGCACCGCGTCGACGATGAAGGCCGCGTCGTCATGCAGGGCGACGCTGACACCGAGGCCGGTGGTGCTGCGGGTCGTCGCGCTGATCTGCAGGGTGGCGAGATTGAGGGAGCTGATCTGACCGGTCGCGAGGTCCCGCAGAACGAGGAACTGGTCGGTCTGGACGATCTGCATCTGATGGCTGCGGGAGTCGGCGACCTCCACGCGGGTGTCGACCCGACCGGTCAGCCCGTTGACTCTGGCCAGCTCGCTGCGCGCGGAACTCCACAGCCAGGAACTCGCGTCGTAGCCGGCGACCGCGTGGTCGGCGGCACCGAGCCCCAGCACGGTCAGACCCATCCCGGCGACCAGGGCCGTCACCGTACCGATCGTGACCAGCGCGCCCCGGCCGCGCAACGGACGTCGGACCGCCGCCGCAGTGCCCTGCGTGATGCCTTTGCCGGTACGTGACACAGTCGCTCGCCTCCCGTGACGTCGCCGGATCGTCCGTTGTGCCTCATCGTCGTCCGCCGTTGCCGTGTCGCTGCTGCCGAACAGGTCGGACGGCGCGTACACCCAGGCTGACCGCAGGTCATCCTATGGGCCCTGCGGTCAATGCGTAAAACCCGTGCACCAGCCCTGTGGACAACTGTCGGACCCGGTCTGTCGAATGCGCGTGACATTCACATCTGTGCAGGCCAGCCGAGGGATCCGAATGTTCAGTCCGGATTCTGGCGACCGGTGCACACCTGATCGGACGGTAGGTACTCGTCGGCAGAGTAGACAGCCAGCACCGCGAAGCAGTAGTCGGCCTCGGGATTGAGACCGTTGACGGTAAACGTCGTCGTGCCGGGCGGGACCGTGGCCAACGCGCCGAGTTGCTGCCCGCTGCGGCCGCTGGCCACGATGAACGGCACCGTTCCCGCGGTCGGATCGGTCCAGTTGATCGTGATGGCGGTGCGGTCGTCGGTGAGCCGTACCCCGGTCGGTGGATCTGCCCCCGTGCCCGCCGGATCAGGCCGCTGGGGTGTCCCGGTCGGACTGGTCTGCCTGTCGAGCAGGACCGTCATTCCCACCATGACCACGACGACGGCGGCGATTACCGCGGCTGCGGCGGCGCCGATCGCCACCACGGCCGGTACACCGGACGTACCTCGGACGTTCGGTGCCGCCGGGACGACGACGGGGTCGGGCGGCGGCGCCAGCGACCGGCCCGGCGCAGCCGGCGCGGGGTCGTGGTCCGGCCGGGGCAGCGTCGTCGGTGGGTCCGACGGGACAGTTCCGGGCGGTGTGGCCTGTCCGGGCGGGACAGTTCCGGGCGGTGCGGCCGGTGCTGCCTGCGGCGACCACTGGCGCAGAAGGCGCACCGCCTCGGTCACCTGCCAGTGGTCGGCGCCGAGCACCGTCGCGCCGGCGTCGGCGACCCGTGTCATGTTGCGGCGGGCCTCGTGCCGGTTGCCGAGTTCGTCGGCGACCAGGCCCAGGTCGAACGCGATGGCGAGCATGGCGGGGTGGGTCTCGCCGAGACGGCGTTCGCCGGCGGCCAACGTCTCCTCGAGCACCCGGCGGGCCGCCGGCGGATCATCCTGGGCCCGGTACAGGTCGGCAAGCAGGTGGCCGGTGCGCAGCACCTCGGGGTCGTCGTCGCCGAAGGTGCCGCGTCCGGCGGTCAGCGCGCGGTGCAGATAGTCGACCGCGGTAGGCAGTTCGCCCGCGTCGCGCATCGCTCCCGCGCGTCGACGTACCTCGGTGAGTGGGGAAGGTTGTGCCACGCCGCCATGCTGCCGGTCGACCACCCCGCCGCGCCAGCGCCACGCGCCATGATCGAGGCGAACAAACATCGTCCTGACCGATGACACAGTGCTGACTCCGGTCGGACCGACGCGGAGGGGCGGGCGTCCGGAGCCGGTCGCGGTGGCGACCGGTCGGCACGTCCGGGTCGCAGATGATCCGACTGCCGCGCGCGGCTGCGCGGACAACCCCCAGCCGCGGTCGTCGCCCAGACGTTCCATGATGGACCGCCAATGTTCACTGGTCGGCGGGGTCGGTCAGCTCTCGGTCAGCTGGCTCGAAACTGACCGCGCAAGATCCAGTTTGTTGGTCGCGAAAGTTCACACCGCCGTAACTGAACGCCGCTAGGTTTCTCCGAGGAGTGACATCCAGGGATGGAAAATTTTCGCTCCAGGCTGCCGTGACGACACGATTCTCCGGCGGTCAGCACAGTATCCGCCGACCACTGCCCACCGAGCGGGAGTCTGATGAGTACTGCACTCGAGCCGCGCGAACTGGTGATCGCCTACGACCCGTGCGGCCACATCGAGTCGAGCCCACGCATCGCCGGTGCGGTGCGCCGGGGCGGCGGAATCGGCGTGCTCGACCTGGCTGACGGGTCGGCACGCTCCATGCGCGCGTTGGACCAGCTCGTCGCCTGGTCGGCGGAGCCGGTCGCCGTCCGGGTGCCGGCCAACTGCCTGGCCTCGCTCGACGACGTCGAGCAGGTCACCGGCGGCCGGATCGATCTGGTGGTGGTCACCGGCGAGCTGCCGTGGCGCCTCGACCACCTGGTCGCCCGCTACCGGGTGCTCGCCGAAGTGACCAGTCTCACGGCCGCCCGTACGGCGGTCGGAGCCGGCGTGCACGGCCTGATCGCCCGGGGCATGGAGTCCGGTGGCGAGGTCGGCGAGCTGAGCACCTTCATCCTGGTGCAACAGTTGGTGGCGGCCGACCTCGGCGTACCCGTCTGGGCCCTGGGCGGCATCGGCCCGCACACCGCCGCAGCCTGCGTGGCCGGCGGTGCGGCCGGCGTCGTGCTGGACACCCAGCTCGCGCTGATGCCCGAATCGGACCTGCCCACCGACGTGCTGGCCACGATCGGCCGGATGGACGGATCCGAAGCCGTCCTGGTCGACGGCTTCCGCGGCGTCGCCCGGACCCCCCGACGCCCCGGCACGACCGCGCCACCGCAACGCGCCGATCTGCTGCCCGTCGGTCAGGACGGCTGGCTCGCCGCCGAGTTCCGGCGACGGTGGGCCGACAGCGCCGCCGCCGTACGGGGCCTGCGGGCCGCCATCGTCGAGGCCGTGACCGACGGCACCGCCGCCGACGTACTGCGACCCGACGGCCCCCTGGCCCAGGCACTGGGGCTGCGGGTGCCGGTCGCCCAAGGACCGATGACCCGGGTCAGCGACGAGGCCGGCTTCGCCGCGGCGGTCGCCGCCGACGGAGCCCTGCCGTTCATCGCGCTGGCACTGGCCACCGCCGGGCGTACCGAGGAGATGCTCACCGCGACCGCCGCCCGCCTCGGTGACCGACCGTGGGGTGTCGGTGTGCTCGGCTTCGCCCCCGACGACATCCGCACCGCGCAACTGGAGGTGATCAGGCGGGTCCGCCCCGGGTTCGCGATCATCGCCGGCGGGCGGCCGCCTCAGGCCAAGGAGCTGGAACGGGAGGGGATCCGCACCTTCCTGCACGTGCCGTCGCCCGGCCTGCTGCGGCAGTTCCTGCGGTCCGGGGCACGGCGGTTCATCTTCGAAGGCGCCGAATGCGGCGGCCACGTCGGTCCACGGGCCAGCTTCCCGCTGTGGGAGGCGCAGCTGGCCGTCCTCGCCGACCATCTCGACACCGTCCCGGCCGAGCAGGCCGCCGACGTGCAGGTGTTCTTCGCCGGTGGCATCCACGACGACCGCTCGGCGGCGATGGTCGCCGCCATGGCGGCACCACTGACCCGACGCGGGGTGCAGATCGGGGTGCTGATGGGCACCGCCTACCTGTTCACCACCGAGGCGGTCGACCATGGTGCGATCCGTCCGGCGTTCTCCCGGATGGCCCGCTCGGCGACCCGCACCGCGCTGCTGGAGACCGCTCCCGGGCACGTGACCCGCTGCCTGCACAGCGACTTCGTCGATGACTTCCACGCCCTGCGGGTCGAGCTGGAGTCGGCCGGGCTGGCCAACCGGCAGATCTGGGAGCACCTCGAACTGCTCAACGTCGGGCGGCTGCGGATCGCCAGCAAGGGCAAGAAGCGCGACGGCGACGCTCTGGTCGAGGTCGACGAGGCCACCCAGCTCAGTGAAGGGCTGTTCATGGCCGGGCAGGTCGCGGTGCTGCGCGACAGCGAGACGACGGTGGCCGACCTGCACCGTACGGTCACCGACCAGGCGGCCGCCTTCCACCAGATCCGTGCCGGGACGCTGCGTGACGCCTGGGCCGCGCCGGTACCGGAACAGGACGCCGCGCCGCTGGACATCGCCGTCGTCGGGATGGCCTGCATGCTGCCGAACTCGCCGGATCTGGCGGCCTTCTGGCGGACGGTGCTCGACAGCGTCGACGCCGTCACCGAGGTCCCGCCCCACCGCTGGAATCCGGACATCTACTACGCGCCAGAGGTCGGCCCCGGCAAGACCGGCCGGATCAGCGTCTCCAAGTGGGGCGGCTTCCTCGCCGAGGTGCCCTTCGACGCGATCGCGTACGGGATCCCGCCCGCCGCGCTGGCCAGCATCGACCCGACCCAGCTGCTGGCCCTGGAGGTCTCGCAGCGGGCCCTGGTCGACGCCGGCTACACGCCCGGTCACGACGGGGTCGACCATTCCCGGACCGGTGTGATCTTCGGCGCCGAGGCCGGCAGCGACATGGGGCACGCACAGACGCTGCGGACGATGCTGCCGGCGTACCTGGCGGACGTCCCTGCGGAACTGGACGACCAGCTGCCGACGGTGACCGAGGACTCGTTCCCCGGCATCCTGGCCAACGTCATCGCCGGACGGGTCGCCAACCGGCTGGACCTCGGCGGACCCAACTACACGGTCGACGCCGCGTGCGCCTCGTCGCTGGCCGCCATGGACGCGGCCTGCAAGGAACTCGCCTCCGGCGGCAGCGACCTGATGATCTGCGGCGGTGCCGACCTGCACAACGGCATCAACGACTACCTGATGTTCACCTCGGCGCACGCCCTGTCGCCGACCGGTCGCTGCCGGTCCTTCGACAGCACCGGCGACGGCATCGCGCTCGGCGAGGGCGTCGCCGCCGTCGTGCTCAAGCGACTGTCCGACGCCGAGCGGGACGGGGACCGGATCTACGCGGTGATCAAGGGCCTCGGTGGCTCCAGCGACGGTCGGGCACTCGGCCTGACCGCGCCACGGGCGGACGGCCAGCGGCGCGCGTTGGACCGCGCGTACCGACAGGCCGGGGTCTCCCCGGCGCAGGTCGGCCTGATCGAGGCGCACGGCACCGGAACCGTCGTCGGCGACCGTACCGAGCTGGAGACGTTGACCACTGTGTTCAACGAGGCCGGCGCGACACCGGGCAGCTGCACCCTCGGCTCGGTGAAGTCGCAGATCGGCCACACCAAGTGCGTCGCCGGACTCGCCGGCCTGATCAAGGCCTCGCTGGCGCTGTACACCGGCGTACGGCCACCGACCCTGCACCTGACCCGGCCCAATCCAGCATGGCACCCCGACCACAGCCCGTTCGCCTTCTACACCCAGGCCCGGCCGTGGGCCACGCCGGCGGCCGAGCGGATCGCCGGGGTGAGCGCGTTCGGCTTCGGCGGCACCAACTTCCACGCGGTGCTCGCCGCGTACCCCAACGCCCCGGAGCCACGGCACGCCCGGGACGACTGGCCGGCCGAGCTGTTCTGCTTCCGCGCCGGGGACCGGGCCGGTGCCCACCAGGGCGTTCGGCAGCTGCTGGCCACCCTCGACACCCGCGACCGGATGGGTCGGCGCTGGCGGCTGCGCGACCTCGCCGCCGCCCAGTCCCGCGAGAGCGAGACCCGTTCCGGGCCGGTGCAGGTCGCCGTCGTCGCCAGTGACCTCGACGAACTCGCCGGCCTGCTGCGGCGGGCGCTCGACGGTGACCACGACCCGGCCGTCGGCCTGCACCAGCCGGCCGCTACCCAGACCGGCGGCAAGGTCGCCTTCCTGTTCCCGGGCCAGGGCAGTCAACGGCCCGGCGCGCTGGCCGACCTCTTCGTCGCCTTCCCGGAGCTACGCCGGTTCCTCGACCTCGGTCGTGATCTCGCCGGTCCGCTGTTCCCACCGGCCGCCTTCGACCCCGAGGGCGACCGTGGCCAGCAGGAGCGGGTCCGCGACACCCGGGTCGCGCAACCCGTACTGGGAATCGGCGGGCTGGCCATGCACCACCTGCTCGGCCGGGTCAACGTGCGTCCCGACCTGGCCGGCGGACACAGCTACGGCGAACTGGTCGCCCTCTGCGCCGCCGGCTCGTTCGACGACCGTACCCTGTTGACCTTGAGCCGGCAGCGGGCCGAGGCGATTCTCGCGGCGGCCGGCACCGACCCCGGCACCATGGCGGCGGTCGCCGCCACCGCGGACCGGATCAGCGAGATCCTGTCCGCAGCAAGACTGTCCGACGAGGTCGTCCTGGCCAACCACAACGGCCCGCAGCAGGTGGTGATCTCCGGACCCACGTCGGCGGTACGTCAGGCGGTGACCGCGCTCAAGGCGGGCGGTGTCTCAGCGCGGCCGATCCCGGTGGCCTGCGCGTTCCACAGCCCGGTGGTGGCCGGCGGTGTGTCGGCGTTCCGGTCCGTCCTGGCCGGCCACCGGGTGGCCGCGCCGGCCTTCCCGGTCTGGTCGAACCGCACGGCCGACAGCTATCCGACCAACCCCGAGGCGGTACGCGACGAGCTGGCCGGCCAGATCGCCGCACCGGTGCGGTTCGTCGACGAGATCGAGTCGATGTACGCCGCCGGGGCCCGGATCTTCGTCGAGGCCGGCCCAGGTCAGGTGCTCAGCCGGCTGGTCGACGCGGTACTCGGCGAGCGGCCGCATCTGGCCGTGTCCGTCGAAGGCCGGCGGGACGGCGGGCTACGCGGTTTCCTGTCCACCCTCGCCGAGCTGGCGTGCGCCGGTGTCCCGGTGCAGACCGGCTGGCTGTTCCGGGGCCGTCGGACCGCCGAGGTCACCGCATCGGCCTCGTCGACCCGGCCGATCTGGACGGTCGACGGGCAGTTGGTCCGCGATCAGCACGGCCGGCCGCTGCCCGGCGGCATGACGCCTCCCCGACAAATCAAGGAGCTGTCGATGACTGCATCCACCGAGGCCGGAAACGGCCATGGTCATGGCATCGTGTCCGGTGACGGTAACGGGGCCGGGCCGCTGGCCGGCAACGGCAACGGCAACGGTGTCGCGCACGTGGCCGGCAACGGCAACGGTGTCGCGCACCTGGCCGGCAACGGCAACGGTGTCCGGCCTGTCGCTGGTGCCGTGGCTGGCTACCGGGACGGGCGCGACGAACTGATCAGCGAGTTCCTGCGGACGAGTCGGGACCTGATCGCCTCCCAACGGGACGTGCTGCTGGCGTACTTCGGGGAGCGGCCGACAGCCGGCAACGGGTGGGTCGAACCTGCGGCGTACCAGTCGATGGTGGCCCAGCCGGCGATCGCCGCGCCGAGCCACTATCCCGAGGTGGTGGTGCCGCCCAGCGCGGCGACGGTGACGGACGCGCCAACCATCCCAGCGTCGCCTGCTGTCTCGTCGGCACCGCCGGCACCCGCCGTCCGCCCGGCTCCGCTGGCACCCGCCGTCCAGCCAGCTGCGTCGCCGCGTGCGGAGGTGGCCGAGGACCCGGCGGTCGCCGGTAGTGCCGTTCGGGCCGTGGCCGCCGCGCCGGTAGCGGCCCCTGCGGCCCCGGTCACAACGGCGACGGTGACCGCGACGGTCGCGGTACGGCCGTCGGTGGAGGTGGCGCAGTTCCAGGAGGCGATCCTGGCGGTGTTGAGTGAGCGGACCGGGTATCCGGTGGATCTGATCGAGTTGGATCTGGATCTTGAGGCGGATCTGAGTATTGATTCGATCAAGCGGGCTGAGGTTGCGGGTGAGGTGGCGACCCGGTTGCGGTTGTCGGTGGATGGTGACGAGTCGGAGTTGGAAGATCTGGTGCGGGCCCGGACGGTCCGGACCATGGTGGCGTGGCTGGCCGAGAGGATGGCGGCCAGTACGGTGAGCCAGCCCGTGGCGGTCCCGGCCGAGCCGGCCCCACTGACGAGCGCTGCCGTCGCCGCGCCGTCGCCGGCTGCGGTTCCGGTTCCGGCGTCGGCGCCGTCGGTGGAGGTGGCGCAGTTCCAGGAGGCGATCCTGGCGGTGTTGAGTGAGCGGACCGGGTATCCGGTGGATCTGATCGAGTTGGATCTGGATCTTGAGGCGGATCTGAGTATTGATTCGATCAAGCGGGCTGAGGTTGCGGGTGAGGTGGCGACCCGGTTGCGGTTGTCGGTGGATGGTGACGAGTCGGAGTTGGAGGATCTGGTGCGGGCCCGGACGGTCCGGACCATGGTGGCGTGGCTGGCCGAGAAGATGGCCGCCGCACCCACCCCCGTCGCACCGGCCGCACCGGTGACCGCACCGGACCCGGCACCTGCTGTCACGGCACCTGCTGTCACGGCGACCGCTGTCCCCACGCATGCTGCCGCTGCGCCGGCTGTCGCCGCGCCGTCGCCGGCTGCGGTTCCGGTTCCGGCGTCGGCGCCGTCGGTGGAGGTGGCGCAGTTCCAGGAGGCGATCCTGGCGGTGTTGAGTGAGCGGACCGGGTATCCGGTGGATCTGATCGAGTTGGATCTGGATCTTGAGGCGGATCTGAGTATTGATTCGATCAAGCGGGCTGAGGTTGCGGGTGAGGTGGCGACCCGGTTGCGGTTGTCGGTGGATGGTGACGAGTCGGAGTTGGAAGATCTGGTGCGGGCCCGGACGGTCCGGACCATGGTGGCGTGGCTGGCCGAGAAGATGGCCGCCGACCAGGCACCCGAGGCGGCTCCGGCGGCGGCCGCCCCGCCGACCGGGTCCGGCCCCGACCGCGCCGCGGCACCCCGTCGACTCGTCGCTCGGCCGGTGCCGGCCACCGGCGCGGTGGTCGCGCCCGAGGCGCTCGCCGGCACCCGCTTCCTGATCACCGGCGGGTCAGCGGCGCTGGCACCGCTGGCCGAGCAGCTCGCCCAGCGCGGCGCGGCAGGTGCCACCGGCTCGATCCACGCTGGCGGGACGGACCAGGTGGCCGGCTACGACGGCGTGATCATCCTGGACGGGCTGAGCGACAGCGGCGGACCGCTGCTGCCCGGCATCTTCCCGTTCATCAAGCAGGCCCTCGCCGGTGGGGTGCGGTGGCTGATCGCGGCCGGCACCGCCGGTCCGCGTACCGACGGTTTCGCCGGTCTGTTCCGCACCATCAGCCGGGAGTACCCGCAGGTCTCGGCGACCTACCTGGAAGTGCCAGCGGGTGCCGACCACAGCCGCCTTGCCACCGGTCTGGTCACCGAACTGCTCAGCGGCGGGCAGACCCCGATCGTCACCTGGTCGACAACCGGCCGGCAGACCGTCGACCTGGCCTCGGTCGATCTCGGCCCGCTCGCCGCAGGCGGTGCCGGCCCGGCCGGTGACGGCGCCGCCGAGGCCCAGGCGATCGGTCTGGACCAGGACTCGGTGGTGGTGCTCGTCGGCGGTGCCCGAGGCATCACCCCCTGGTTCGCCCGTACCCTGGCCGCCGCGAGCCGATGCCGCATCGAGCTGGTCGGCCGGACCCCGCTGCCGGAGGAGACGGAGCCCCCGGCGCTGGCCGCCGCCGCCGACAAGCCGGCGCTGCGAGCCGCGCTGGTGGCCCAGGGGATGCGGGCACCGGCGGAGATCGACCGCGCGGCGACGGCGATCCTGGCCGCCCGGGAGGTCCGCGCGACCCTGGACGAACTTCGGGAACTCGGCAGTCAGGTGCGCTACCACAGCCTCGACGTCACCGACGCCGACGCCACCCGGCAACTGCTCAAGGAGATCCAGGGCGAGCGCGGACGCATCGACGGTCTGGTCTACGCGGCCGGCCGGATCGAGGACAAGCTGATCGCCGAGAAGGACCCCGCGTCGTTCGACCGGGTGTTCCAGACGAAGGTGCAGGGCGCGATGACGGTGCTCGACGCACTGCGCGACGGTGCCGATCCACGCTTCGTGGTGCTGTTCGGCAGCATCGCAGCCGCGTACGGCAACCGGGGCCAGAGCGACTACGCCGCCGCCAACGACGCGCTCGACCGGATCGGCGGCCGCTGGGCGGCCGACACCGGGGTGCGCTGCCTGACCGTGCACTGGGGGCCGTGGGCTCCGGGCTCCGTACACGGCGGGATGGTCAGCGCCGAACTGAGCCGGGAGTACGCCCGCCGGGGCATCGACCTGATCGATCCCGAGGAGGGCGCGCTGAGTCTGCTGCGTGAGCTCGCCTGGGGCGACCCGGCGGTCACCTCCGTGGTCTACACCGCCTCGGGATGGTGAACCGGATGTCGGACCTGACTGACCCTCACCAGACCATCGCGATCGTCGGAATGGCGGCGCTGATGCCCGGTGCCCCCGACCTCGACGCCTACTGGCGCAACCTGGTCGACGGCGTCGACGCCATCACGGACGTGCCGCCGCACCGCTGGGACGACGAGTTCTACGATCCGGAGCAGGCCCACCGACCGGACCGGCTGTACTGCCGGCGGGGTGGCTTCGTCGACGACTTCGCCACCTTCGAGCCACTGCGGTTCGGCATCATGCCGACCTCGATCGGCGACATCGAACCGGACCAGCTGATCACCCTGCAGGTGGCGGCCGCTGCGATCGACGACGCCGGCGGCCAGGACCGTCTGCCGGACCGGGACCGGATCGGCGTACTGCTCGGCCGGGGCGGGATCCTGAGCCCGGCGCAGGCGCGGTACGCCCAGCGGGTCCGGATGTCCAGCCAGGTCATCGGCATCCTCAAGGAGCTGATCCCGGACCTGCCGCCGGAGAGCCTCGACCGGGTCCGGCGCAAGTTCGACGAGCGGCTCGGCCCGCAGCAACCCGAGGGCACGATCGGGCTGGTGCCCAACCTCGCCGCCTCCCGGGTGGCCAACCGGCTGAACCTGCGTGGTCCGTCGTACACCATCGACGCCGCCTGCGCCTCGTCACTGATCGCGGTCGACCAGGGCATGACCGAACTGCGGGCCGGCCGGTTGGACGCGGTGCTCGCCGGTGGGGTGCACCACGTGCACGACATCAGCTTCTGGTCGGTGTTCAGCCAGCTCCGGGCCCTGTCGCGGCAGGGTGAGATCCGTCCGTTCGACTCGTCGGCGGACGGCCTGCTGATCGGCGAGGGCACCGGCATCGTGGTGCTGAAGCGGCTGTCCGACGCGCTGGACGCCGGCGACCGGGTGTACGCGGTGATCCGCGGCAGCGGCGTCTCCAGCGACGGCCGGTCGGCGAGCATGTTCAACCCGGCGAGCAGCGGACAGTCGCTGGCCATCCGGCGGGCCTGGCAGGCCGCCGGGCTGGATCCGACCGCGCCGGACGCGCTGGGTCTGCTCGAGGCCCACGGCACCGGCACGCCGACCGGGGACGCCGCCGAACTGGTCACCGTCGCCGAGGTGTTCGGTGGATACCAGGGTGGGCCACGTCCGGTGATCGGCTCGGTCAAGTCCATGATCGGGCACACCATGCCGGCGGCCGGGATCGCCGGCCTGATCAAGGCGACCCTCGCCGTGCACCGCGGCGTCCTGCCGCCCACCCTGCACTGTGGGCAGCCACGGGACGAGATGGCCGCGACCCGGTTCGCGCCGATCGCCGCCGCACAGCCATGGGAGAGCGACGGACCGCGCCGGGCCGGGGTCAACGCGTTCGGCTTCGGTGGGATCAACGCCCACCTGATCGTCGAACAGCCGCCGTCCGCCCCGTCGGCCTGGGCGGCCGTGCCGAACGGCACGGCCGGGCAACCGGCCCGCTCGGCCGCCGTCGAGGTCGCCGAACCGGACCAGGTGCTGTGGTTGGCCGCCGCCGAACCGGCCGGCCTCGCCGCACTGCTGGACCGCGACGATTCGACGGTACGGCGTGACGGTGCCGCGTTCGCCGACGGTCCGCAGGCCCACGGCGCGCCACCGTGCCGGATCGGGGTGGTGGACCCGACCGACAAGCGGCTGGCCACCGCCCGCCGCGCGGTGAGTCGGGGAGAGCCCTGGCGTGGTGCCCGGGACATCTGGTTCACCACGGCTGGGCTGCTGACCGCCGGCGGGAAACTGGCGTTCGTGTTTCCTGGACTGGAGGCCGAGTTCACGCCGCGTACCAAGGATCTGGCCGCGCACTTCGGGCTGGCGGACCGGGAATGGTCCGCCGCCGACCTGGGCCGGCACGGTGCCGGTCTGATCGAGGTGGGCAAGTTCCTCGACGAGGTGCTCGGCCGGATCGGGATCCGCCCGGACGCGGTCGCCGGGCACAGCATCGGGGAGTGGTCCGCCGCAGCGGTGACCGGGCAGGTCAGTACCACCGACATGGACGGCTTTCTCAAGTTGTTCGACGCCGACTCGGTGGCGGTGTCCGGCTACGTCTTCGCCGCCGTGGGCGCCGGTGCCGACCAGGTGACGCCGGTGCTCGGCGACTTTCCGGGAGTGGTCCTGTCGCACGACAACGCGCCAGCGCAGTCGGTGGTCAACGGTCCCGAGGAGCAGGTCGACCGGCTGGTCAACGAACTGCGTCGGCGCAACGTGCTGTGTCAGAAGTTGCCGTTCCGGTCGGCCTTCCACACCCCGGCGTTCGCCGACGGGTTGCGGTCGATTGGGGCTGCCCTGCAGTCCTGGCGGGTACATCCGACGACGGTCCCGGTCTGGTCGGCGACCCTGACGGCGCCGTTCCCCACCGACGAACAGCAGGTCAACCAGATCTTCGTCCGGCACATGATGGAGCCGGTCTGGTTCCGGCAGCTGACCGCCGCGATGTACGACGCCGGTTTCCGGGTCTTTCTGCAGGTCGGCGCGGGACAGCTGGCGTCGTTGGTCAGCGACAACCTGCGGGGTCGGGAACATCTCGCCATGCCGGTCAACGTGGGCCACCGTACCGGTCTCGACCAGTTGCGCCGGGTCGCCACCGCGCTGTGGGTGGAGGGCGCGGCACCGGACCTACGGGCGCTGCGGCCACCCGCCGCCGCACCGGCCGCTCCGGCTCCGGCGCCACCGGCTGCTCCGGCGCGTCGAGGGCCGAAGATCCAGCTGGACCTGGGCGGTCCGCTGGTGCGCCTCGGACCGGGTGCCGACACCCTGCTCGGCCTGCCCGACCGGCCGGCGCCCCAGCCGTCCGGCCCGCCGTCGGGCCAGGCACTGCCGCCGGCCAGCACCGCTCAGGAACCACCTGTGCCACCGGCTGTGCCCCGCCCGTCGGTCGGGACCGAGCCGTCGGTCGAAGCCGAGCCGCCGGCTGCCGCGCGGCCGTCTGCTGTCGCCGAGCCGGCGGCCGGTTCGCTCAGCGCGTTGCACCGGCTCGCCGGCCGGTCCAAGGCCGCCGCGGAGCTTGCCGCGTTGCTACGGGACACGGCGGACGGCGCGGTGACCGTGCTGGACGCCGCCACCCGGCCAGCCGATCCGGTGCCGGCGCCCCCGGCCAGGTCGGCTGCCGTACCGGCGGCTGAGACCCGGTCGGCCACCGTACCGGCCGCCGCCGGGCCGGCACCGACGGCACCGACCACGACGGCACCGACCACGACGGCACCGACCACGACGGCAGCGGCACCGAAGGTCGGCCCGCCGCCCCGCACCGAGATCGCCCGGACCACCCTGCGGGTCTCCGTACAGACCATGCCCTACCTGCTCGACCACTGCTTCTTCGTGCAGCCGGCCGACTGGCCCAACCCCGAGGACCGGTGGCCGGTGGTACCGGCGACGACCGTCGTCACGCACATGATGGACGCGGTCGCGCAGGCCGTCCCCGGTCTGCGGGTGGTCGGTGTACGGGACGCCCGGTTCAACCGGTGGACCATCGCCGCACCGGCGCAGGACGTCGAGATCGTGGTCCGGGCAGCCGGTCCGGACTCGTACGCGGTGAACTTCGGCAGCTTTGCCCGGGCGACGGTCGACGTGGCCGCCGACTATCCGGCCCCGGTCAGCGCGCCGTGGACACACGACCCGGCCACCGAGACCGCTCCCCGGATCAGCGCCGAGGAGATGTACGCGGAGCGGCTGATGTTCCACGGTCCGCAGTTCCACGGGGTCACCACGGTGCACGCCCTCGGCGAGATGCACGTACGCGGCGTCGTCACCGCGCCCGTTCCGCCGGGCGCGCTGCTGGACAACGCCCTGCAGCTGATCGGAAACTGGCTCATCACCACCCAGCCGATGCGGACCGTGGCGCTACCGGTCGGGCTCGGCCACGTCCGGTTCTTCGGCCCACCGCCCGAGCCCGGTACGGCGTTTGAGTGCGTCGCCCGGGTCCGGTCGATCGACGACGCCCAACTGGTCGCGGACACCCAGCTCTCCGTCGGCGGCCGGGTCTGGGCGCAGATCGACGGCGCGGTCGACCGTCGGTTCGACAGCCATCCGCAGGCACGGCCAGCCGAACGTTTCCCGGAACGTTTCCCGATGTCGGTCCGTCAGCCGGAAGGGTGGACCGCCGTCTTCGACTGCTGGACCGATCTGGTGACCCAGTCGATGGCCGCGCGGGGCATCCTCGGCACCGCCGCGTCCGTCGACTACGAGCGGCAGCCGGGGAAGGCCCGTAAGCAGTGGCTGCTCGGGCGGATCGCGGCGAAGGACGCGGTGCGCTTCCGGCAGTGGGACGCCGGGCACACCGACGTCTACCCGATCGAGCTGACCATCGCCAACGATCCGAACGGCCGGCCGCGGGTGGACCTGCGCCCCGGTCGGGGACTACGGGACTGCGACCTTTCCCTGGCGCACTGTGCCGAGGCCGCCGTGGCGATCGCCGGCCCGGCCCGGTCGACGCCGGACGGCCCCGGGGTCGGTATCGACATCGTCGAGGTCACCGACCGGCCGGCCAGCACCATCGACTACGCCCTGTCCGGTACGGAGACCGCGTTGCTCGACCAGGTCTGCGCCGGCGGGGACCGGCAGTTCTGGTTCGCGTGCTTCTGGGCTGCCAAGGAAGCCGCCGGCAAGGCGGAGGGGACGGGACTGGACGCGGCGCCCCGCCGGCTGAGGGTGGTCGCCGTCGACACCGGCACCCTGCTGGTCGAGGTCCCTTCCGGCAGGTCCTACCGGGTCACCTGCCGGAGTCTGGAGAACCCGCCCGATCTGCCGCAGCGACGCTACGTCGTCGGTTGGACCTGGGGCCCGGAACCTGCCCGGCATGCCTGAACCAGGCCCTGATCGACGTGCCGACAAGCCGATCGACGTGCCGACAAGCTGATCGACGCCCTGACAAGCCGACCGACGTCCCGACAAGGAGACCCGCATCATGCCCGCCGACCACGACACCATCCTGACGGAGATCTCGCAGATGCTGCGCGCGGTGCTGCCCGGGATCGATCCGGACGAAGAGATCACGATGGACACCAGCTTCCGTGACGACCTGGAGATGGAGAGTATCGACGTCATCTCGCTGGCCGGGCGGCTGCAGGCCCGGTACGGCGACTCCGTCAACTTCGCCCAGTTCGTCGCGGGGCTCGACGTGGACTCGCTGCGCGCGCTGCGGGTCGGTGAGCTGGTCGGGCACATCTGCGCGGCGCTGGACGGACCGCCGGCGACGGTGGCGCAGGTGGCCGGCCAGTGACAATGGTCCAGGTCAACGGCCTGGTGACGCACGTCCAGGAGCTGCCGGCGGTGGTGGCCGATCCGCCGGCCGGCGGACCGGCCACCAACCCGGGTGGCGGTCCGGCTGCCGAAGCCGTCGCCGGCCGGCCGGTCGCGGTCCTGATTCACGGTATCGGGCCGGACAGCCTGGCCAGCTGGTATCTCAGCCTGGCGCACCCACTGTCCGACGCCGGATTCCGAGTGATCATGTACGACCTGCGGGGCCACGGACGGACCGAGCGGCCGCCGACCGGCTACCGGATGGACGACCTGGTCGACGACCTGGTCGGGCTGCTGGACCGGCTCGGCGTCGACGTACCCGTGCATCTGCTGGGCAACTCGCTGGGCGGTTCCATCGCTTTCGGATACGCGGCCCGGTACCCGGACCGGGTCGCCTCGGTGGTCGCGGTGGAGTCGGCACCGGCGACCGCCCAGTGGCTCGCCCGGGTGGGCCGGCAGCTGGTGCGGGCCGCGCAGCCGGACGGCGACGGCGGTCCGCTGGAGATGGCCGCCCGTGGCGGTGAGCGGGGTGCCCGCTACGCCGCGGCGGTCCGCCAGCTTGTCGTCGCCACCACCGCCGGTCGGGACCTGCCGGCCAGCACCCCCGCCGATCCGGCGGCGATACGGGCGATCACCTGCCCGGTGCTCGGCATCTTCGGTAGCGACTCGTCCGCCGCCGATCTGGCGCCGGCACTGGTCGAGCTACTGCCGCAGACCGAGCTGGTGATCGTCCCCGGGCACCGGCACGCGGTGCTGATCACCGCCCGCGACCAGGTCCGCAGCCAGGTGCTGCCCTGGCTCGCCCGGCAACTCGCCGACACCGGACGGCCCGCCCTGCGTGGTTGACGTCGTCGTTCTCACCCAGGAGGTTCCGATGCAGTTCGAGGCGCCCGGCCGGGCGATCATCATCAGCAGCGGGCGGTGTGGCTCCACGCTGCTGTCCGACCTGATCGTCGAGGAGCCGTCGACCCTGTCCGTCCAGGAGTTCTTCATGGCCACCCCGTCGTGGGCGAAGGCCACTGAGCCGATCACCGGGGCGGCGTACTGGCAGGTGCTGAGCAGCCCGAAGCCGGAACTTGCCACCCTGTTCGCCATCGGCCTGCCGCCGAAGGAGGTGCGCTATCCGGCGGACGGCCGGTGGGCCGGCAACCTGACCGAGTTGCCGCAGCTGCTGGCGATCACCCTGCCGAAGCTCACCGACGATCCGGACGGCCTGTTCGACCAGCTCGCCGGAGAGGTACCGGACTTCCCCGAGCAGCCCTTCGTCGACCACCACCGGATGTTCCTGGACCTGCTCGCCCGGTTGACCGGCCGGCGTCGCTGGGTGGAGCGCTCCGGCGGATCAAGCCAGATCGCCCCGTACCTGCTGCGGTCCTTCCCGGACACCCGGATCGTCTATCTGACCCGCAACTGGGCGGACACGGCGCGGTCGATGAGCAGGCATTCGTCGTTCCAGCTCATCCAGCTGCGGCTGGAGTTCGTCTCCCGGTGCGGCGTGGACCCCTTCCAGATGGGCCCGGACCAGCGGGTGCCGGCGGATCTCGAGCATCTGCTACCCGACCGGATCACCGCCGACCTGCTCCGCGAGCGGGGCGAGGACAGCACCCGTTACCTCGGGCTCTGCGCGTTCATGGCGGCGCAGGCGGAGCAGGCACTCGCCGACAACCCGCCGGCGCACCTGCTCACCATGACCTACGAGGACCTGGTCGCCGACCCGGAGCCGCAGTTGGCCCGGCTGGGTGAGTTCCTCGAGTTCGACGACCCGTCCGGCTGGGCCCGACAGGTCGCCGGCCGGGTGGGCAGGGGCGCGGTACGGCAGACCGCCGCCGTGTGACCCGCAGACATTCCGCACCAGCAAACCACAGTAGAGGGAGAGAGTGTGTGATGCGTAGGTTGCGTCCCTTCGCGGGTCGAGGCCGGCCGGTCGTCCAGCCGGGAGCCGCTGCTCGGCCGACAGCGGTGGTACTGCTCGTCGGACTGTTGCTGGCGGCCGGTCCGGCTGCGGCGGCACCGGTCGCCGGGCCCGACGCTGCGGGCGGCGGCCATGGCGGCCATGGCGGGCTCCGGCACGAGCGGACCCTGTTGGCGAAGGCCCCGGTCGACGAATGCTTCGTCGACATCGGCATCGACTATCCGGCCGGGCCGCCGTGCGAGACCGGGCAGGCCAAGGTCAACCAGTCGTACGTCTGGGGACTCACCCGCCACAAGCACCGGTTGTGGTTCGGCACCGGGGCCAACATCAACTGTATGACCAGCGGCAACAATCTGCGCAACACGACCCCGACCCGCAACGCCGACTGGGTCTGCGAGTACGGCCAGAGCGAGATCGCCCGCCGTAACCCGCAGCTGCCGCCGACTCTCGGCGACCACCGTACCCCCAGGCTCTACACGTACGACACGAAGAGCCGGCAGATGATCGAACGCACCGACGCGGTCCGCGCCGCCTCGCCGGACGACGCCAACCGGTTGACCACCACCGCCGGTATCCGGGCGGCGGGAAACCACCGCGGCGTGGTGTTGTTCGGCGGTCCCGCGCTCGGCGCGACGCTCAACCTGTTCGCGTTCGACGCCGACACCGGTGCTTTCCTGGGCTCGCGCAACTACACCGAGTACGGCAACATCCGGCACTTCCTCGTCGCCGACGGTGAGCTCTACACCGGTGTCGGGGTGGGACCCAACGGTGGTGAACGCGGCCTGGTGCTGCGCTGGACGGGCAGCAAGTCGGATCCGTTCAGCTTCACCGAGGTGGCGAACCTGCCGGCGCAGGCGGTGGACCTCGCCGCCCACCAGGGCCGGATCTACGTCACCACCTGGGTCGGTGCGGAGGCCGCGGTGGCCACCTCGGCCGGCCCGGTGTCACCCACGGCGGACATCGCCGACGCGCCGACGGCCGACGACCCGACCCCACCGAACGTCGCCGGGGTCTGGATGAGCCCGAAACTGTCCAACAACGGCCCAGGGCTGGACGAGCGGGACGCCGACGGGTGGACCCGGGTGTGGAGCGTGCTGGACTACGAGCCGGATCCGATCATCGCCCGGACCTACGGTCTGGGCGGCCTGGCCTCCTACAACGGCAAACTCTACTGGGGCACGATGCACGTGCCACTGAAGTCGACCACCGTACACCTCGCGGTCTACCCACCTACCGATGAGCAGGGGGTCCGCGACTCGGTTCGCAACACCCAACGGGCGATCGGCATCTTCCGGGGCAGCTTCCACGGCCATCACCAGCAGGTCGAGCTGCTGTACGGGGCGCCGCAGCTGCCTGCCTACGATCCGGCGGCGAACGACGGCGCGGGGCAGTGGGTCACCACCTCGACCGGGTACACCCCGCTGTACGGGCCGTCCGGGTTCGGTAATCCGTTCCTGAACTACACCTGGAAGATGGTGGTGGCCGGTGGCCGGCTCTACGTCGGCACCATGGACTGGGCCTACCTGGCCAAGGAGTTGCAGCAGCCGGAGGCTCCGCCGGCCGCTGCCGACGACGAGGAACCGGATTTCGGTGCGGACCTGTACGTCTTCGAGTCCACCCACAAGGCAGCCACCGCCGTGGACACCACCGGCCTCGGCAACTACCTCAACTACGGGGTCCGCAGCATGGTCGTCGACGGCACCACGGTATACATCGGAACGGCCAACCCGATGAATCTGCGGACTGACCTGACAGACGATGTCCCGGAAGGCGGTTGGGAGTTGCTCAAGTTGACCCCGAAACACGGTCCGAAGAAGTAGGTGGGCGATGTCGTGGTACCGGCGCAGGCTGGCCGTCCTTGTCGTGACAGGTGCACTGGTGGCACCGGTCGCGGGCTGTACGTCGGCGCCGGACCCGGCACCGCCACCGACCTCGGCGCCGTCGGGCGGCGTACCGACCGACCCGACCGGGCCGGGCGGGACGCCGCCTCCGGCCGGGTCGTCGGCGCAGGAGATCACGGTTGACGGCTACGCGCGGACCTACCGGGTGTACCGACCTGCCAACCTGCCGACCGACGGCCCGGTTCCGCTGGTGGTCATGTTGCACGGCCTGCTCGGCAGCGGGGAACAGGCCGAGTCCTGGTACGGCTGGAACTCCGCCGCCGACGCGGGAGGGTTCGTGGTGGCGTACCCGGACTCGCGCAACCGGGCGTGGGCGGTGTCGCCGGAGTGCTGTGGCGTGTCGGCGCGGGACGGAGTCGACGACACCGCGTTCGTGGCGGCGGTCGTGGAGTCACTGCGCGGCCGGTTGCCGGTGGACCCGCGTCGGACCTATGTCGCCGGCATCTCCAACGGCGGCATGCTCGCCTACCGGCTGGCCTGCGACACGTCGATCTTCGCTGCGGTCGTCGCGGTGTCGTCGACCATGCTGGGGGACTGCCCGGCACCCGAACCGATCTCGGTGCTGCACATCCACGGTACCGCCGACGAGACGATTCCGTACACCGGGGGACCGGGGCGATGGGACGGTGCCGGTCGCGACGGGGTACCGGGCACCGTCGACGGACCACCCGTACCCGATCTGGCGCAGCGCTGGCGGCAGATCGACCAGTGCGCTGCCCCCCGGACCAGCACCGAGGGGACCGTCACCACGGTGACGGCCAGCTGCCCCGAGGGCCGGGCGGTCACTCTGATCACCATCGCCGGTGCCGGCCACCAGTGGCCCGGTTCCCGGCAGCGGCCGGCGGGCCGGCTGCTCGGGCTCGACCGACCCGCCACGGAGCTGGACGCCACCGCCACCGGCTGGCAGTTCTTCGCCTCCCATCCCAGACCCGCCTGATCAGGAGAGGCCAGATGTCGAGTACCGGCACCCCACCGATGATCGACGAATCCACCACCGCGGCACCCGTGGCGCCGGCCCCGCGCCAGCACGGCGACACACCGGCGGTCGAGATCGTCGACCTGGTTAAGCGCTATCCCGGGCAGGAGGTGAACGCGGTCGACGGACTCTCCTTCACCGTACGGCCGGGGGAGGTTCTCGGGCTGCTCGGGCCGAACGGTGCCGGCAAGTCCACCACGGTCGGCATCCTCACCACGACGATCGGAGCGAGCTCAGGAACCGCCAGGGTGGACGGGGTGGACGTGTCCCGCCATCCGGTGGTCGCCCGGACCCGGTTCGCGGTCGTGCCCCAGTACAACAACCTCGACCGGTCGTTGACGCCCCGGCAGAACCTGCTCTACCACGCCGCCTACCACGGGGTACGGCGTAGCGAGCGGCTGCGCCGGGCGCAGCGGCTGTTGACCGAGTTCGGCCTGGAGCGGCAGGCCGATTCCCGGGTCGACTTCTTCTCCGGTGGGATGGCGCAGCGGCTGATGATCGCCCGCGCCCTGATGCACGACCCCCGGGTGGTCTTCCTCGACGAGCCGACCAACGGTTTGGAGCCGCAGGCCCGACTGCTGATCCGGACCCGCATCCGGCAGCTCCGCGAGCGCGGCGTCACGGTAGTGCTGACCAGCCACGAGATGGGCGAGGTTGCCGAGCTGGCGGACCGGGTGGCGATCGTCGATCATGGTCGGCTGCTGGCCCTGGACACACCCGCGAACCTGTTGCGCGGGCTCGCCGGGCGCACGGTGCTCGACCTGACCGTGCGACCTGGGCCGGGCGACGACGCAACCGCCCTCCTCGCCGCGCTCACCGCGCTGCACGGGGTGCGCACCGGGGAGGTCGGCGTGGCCGGGGAGCCGGCTGCCGGGCCGGGACCGGCCGGTGCCGGTCGTCCCGCACTGGCGGCGCTCGCCGCGGATCCGGCGATCGCGGCGAAGATCGCGGCCGCGAAAGCCGACCCCCGGATCGCGGCGAAGATCGCGGCGGCCAAGTCCGATCCGGCGATTGCGGCGAAGATCGCGGCGGCCCGTGGCAACCCGCGCCTCGCCGAGCTGCTCGGCGCGGCGGCGGCCGGTCCGGCGGCGGAGGTCCGGCTGCGGTTGCGGCTGGACGCCGAGGTGGCCGTGGTCCTCGGCCCGGCGTTGGCTGTGTTGGCGACGCGCGCCGCAACCCTGACCGACGTGCACATCGGCAAGCCGGGTCTGGAAGACCTGTTCCTCACCGTGACCGGCAAGGAGATCCGTTGAGCCTGATCGACGCCACGGCCGTACCGGTGGGGCCCGCCGCCGGATCCCCGCCGAGCTCGCCCGGCCGGCCGCCGGTGGCGCGGGCCTTCGGTGCCATCCTCCTGCGGGACCTGTTCGTGTCCGGCAAGGACATCTGGTTCGTCCTGGCCCAGGTCCTGCTCACCCCGCTGTTCATGTTGTTCATCTTCACCCGGGTGCTGACCATGCAGGGCATCGTCGGTGCCGGGTTCGCGGACATCCTGCTGCCCGGTACGGTCGCACTCGCCACGTTCACCGCCTCGCTGCAGAGCGTCGCGGTGCCACTGGTCAAGGAGTTCGGGTTCACCCGGGAGATCGAGGACCGGCTGCTGGCGCCGCTGCCGACGACGTTGGTGGCGGTCGGCAAACTGGTGGTCGCGACGCTGCGGGGGCTGTTCGCGGCGGCGGTGGTGTACCCGTTGGGTGCGCTGGTCGTCGGCGCTGCTCCGGGCAGTTGGTCGGCGCTGCCGTTGACGGTGCTGGTGGTGCTGCTCGCCGGCTGGGTGGGCGCGGCGCTGGGCATGATGCTGGCGACGGTGCTGCCGTTGCAGCGGATCCAGGCGACCTTCTCGCTGTTCGTGACCCCGATCATCTGGACCGGTTGTGTGCACTATCCGTGGCAGCGGTTGGCGGAGATGCCCTGGTTCCAGGTGGCGACCGCGGTCAACCCGATGACGTACGCCGCCGAGGCGCTGCGCGGGGCGCTGGCACCGCACGTCACCCACCTGCCGGTCGGGTTGTGCCTGCTGGTCCTGACGTTGGTGGCGGCCGCCGTCACCGGCGCCGCGCTGGCCACGTTCCTGCGGCGCGCGCGGCGCTGATCAGCCTCAGCCGAGCCGGTAGACCCGTCGGGCGGTGTCGGCGAAGACCGCCTGACGCTGCGCCGCCGGGAGTCCCGCGCAGGCCGTTCGGACGATGCCGAGCCAGCGGCGGTACCCGGTGGCGAGGGTGGCGACCGGCCAGTCACCGCCGAAAAGGCACCGGTCGGCGCCGAATCGGCGCAGCGCGTGCTCCAGGTACGGCAGCAGGTCCGCGCCGAGCCAGCCGGTCGCGGACTCGGTGGCCAGTCCGGAGAGCTTGCAGACCACGTTCGGCAGGTCGGCCAGGCGGGACAGGTCGTCACGCCACGAACTGGTCGGTCCGGCCGCGACCGGCGGTTTGCCGACATGGTCGAGTACGAAGGTGACCTGCGGTACCCGGGCCGCCAGCAACGTCACTTCGGCCAGCTGGTGGTGCCGGACGCAGAGGTCGAAGCAGAGCCCGTTGGCGGCGAGCAGCCGCACTCCGTCGACGAAATCGTCGCAGACGCTGAAGCCGGCAGCCTCGTCCTGGATGTTGCGGCGCACCCCGGTGACCAACCGGCGGCGGCTCAGCGCCGCGACCTGGGCGGCCGCCGCGTCGCCGCGTTCCAGCGGCGCGTGGGCCACGACGGCACGTAGCACGGGCCACTCGGCGGCGAGCTGCTCCACCCAGTCCACTTCGGCGTCGGCATGCCGGTCGGTGCGGCCCGCTTCGACGAAGACCGCACCCGCCAGCTGGAATCCGGTCTGGTCCAGACCGGTGGTGGCGACCAGCAGATCCGCCGGCAGGTAGCTGCGGTGCAGGCCGGGCACCTGGGCCAACCACGGATAGTCCAGCCGGTCGGGATCCCACAGGTGCAGATGCGAATCGACGACCTCGACAAGGTGGTCGGGGGTCCGGTGGTCGGTCGTCGTCGCGCTCATGCGGCTCCCGTCGCCGATCAGGGGGTCGGCAACGATCCTTCCGTACTGTCTCCGTGAGGTAAAGGGAACGACGGACAGCAAGCACCTAATCCGGATTTAGCTCATCTAAGGGCGGCTTATCAGGTTAATGTCAGGCAAGCGCCGGCGGGAGGGGCGGTCATGGCTGATCAGATCACGGCCGGTACGCGCCCGGCGGCGCGCATCCGTCCGACCACCCTGGGGTCGACCGGCGGTTCCCCCGGCCCGGTACGGCCGGTGGTCCCCGGCAACTCGCTGGCCCGGCTGCTACGCAGCACCGACGCCAAACAGATCGGGCTGCTCTACCTCGTCACCTCGTTCGGCTACTTCGTCGTGGGCGGGGTGATGGCCCTGCTGATGCGGGCGGAGCTGGCCCAGTCCGGGATGCAGCTGTTGTCGCCCGAGCAGTACAACCAGCTGTTCACCATGCACGGCACGATCATGATGCTGCTCTTCGCCACCCCGCTGGTCTTCGGCTTCGCCAACTACCTGGTGCCGTTGCAGATCGGTGCCCCGGACGTGTCGTTTCCCCGGCTCAACGCCCTGGCGTACTGGCTCTACCTGCTGGGTGGGCTGCTGGTCATGGGCGGCTTCCTGACTCCGGGTGGTGCCGCCGACTTCGGCTGGTTCGCGTACACCCCGTTGAGCCTGACCGAACACACCCCCGGCGTCGGCGCCAACATGTGGATCGTCGGGTTGGTGGTCTCCGGGCTCGGCACGATCCTCGGCTCGGTGAACCTGATCGCCACCATCCTGACGCTGCGGGCCCCCGGCATGACGATGTTCCGGATGCCGATCTTCACCTGGAACATTCTGATCACCGCGCTGCTGGTGATCCTGGTGTTCCCGTTGCTGGCCGCTGCCCTGCTGGCGCTGCTGGCCGATCGGCTGCTGGGCGCGCACGTCTACGCCCCGGCCACCGGCGGCCCACTGCTGTGGCAGCACCTGTTCTGGTTCTTCGGCCACCCCGAGGTCTACATCGTCGCGCTGCCGTTCTTCGGCATCATCAGCGAGATCATCCCGGTCTTCTCCCGCAAGCCAATCTTCGGCTACAAGGGCCTGGTCGCCGCGACGATCGCGATCGCCGCGCTGTCCATGAGCGTCTGGGCGCACCACATGTTCGGCACCGGTCAGGTGCTGCTGCCGTTCTTCTCGCTGCTCAGCTTCCTCATCGCCGTCCCCACCGGGATCAAGTTCTTCAACTGGATCGGGACCATGTGGAAGGGGCAGCTGACCTTCGACACCCCGATGCTGTTCGCCGTCGGCTTCCTGGTGACCTTCCTGCTCGGCGGGTTGACCGGCGTCCTGCTCGCCAGCCCGCCGGTGGACTTCCACGTCACCGACAGCTACTTCGTGGTAGCCCACTTCCACTACGTGCTGTTCGGCACGATCGTGTTCGCCGCCTTCGGTGGGGTCTACTTCTGGTTCCCGAAGATGACCGGCCGGTTGCTCGACGAGCGGCTCGGTAGAGCGCACTTCTGGACGATGTTCATCGGGTTCCATCTGACGTTCCTGGTGCAGCACTGGCTCGGCGGCGAGGGCATGCCCCGCCGGTACGCCGACTACCTGCCCAGCGACGGGTTCACCACCCTCAACATGATCTCCACAGTCGGTTCGTTCGTCCTCGGCGCGTCGACGTTGTTCTTCATCTGGAACGTCTGGAAGTCCTACCGGTTCGGCGAGGTCGTGACCGCACACGATCCGTGGGGTTTCGGCAACTCGCTCGAATGGGCTACCAGTTGCCCGCCGCCGCTGCGCAACTTCGACCGGCTGCCCCGGATCCGGTCCGAGCGGCCGGCGTTCGAGGTCAAGTACGGCACCCTCGTCGCCGACCTTGGCCGGGACCTGCCGCAGCGGGACACCGCGCCACCGCAGCACCTCGTCGACGAACTGCGCCGGGAACGGGTCACCGACCACGCGGTCCGCCCGGGGACGGCACCGGCGGCCGACCTGACCACGGTCCGGCCCGACCCGGTGACGGGTGCCCGCGCCATCGAGGTGCCCCGGCCGGAGCGACTGCGCCGGCCGAGTTTCGAGCACACCACCGAGCCGCGCAACGTACTCGGTGCCGAACGCGACCCGCACGACCAGCGACCGTCGTCGGCCACCGACGACGACCCTCCGGATCGGGCCTGACCCGGGACCGCCACGGCGGCGGACGGCCGCCGTGGCACCGCAGCACCGTGGGCCACCACGGGAGGAAGGACGACAATGGTCCGTACCAGCACCGCGACCGCTGACCAGACCACCGCCCGGCAACCGGTGCAGTCCGCTGCGGCCGCTGTCGGCGGGGTCTTCCTGCTGATCGGGGTCGCCGGCTTCATTCCGGGGATCACCACCGAGTACGGCGAGATGAGCTTTGCCGGGCACGACTCGCACGCCTACCTGTTCGGCCTGTTCCAGGTATCGGCGCTGCACAACATCGTGCACCTGCTGTTCGGCGTCGGCGGGTTGGCGTTGGCGCGCACCGTGTCCACCGCCCGTCTGTACCTGGTCGGTGGCGGCGCACTCTATCTCGTCCTGTGGCTGTACGGGCTGGCCATCGACCACGCCAGCGCGGCGAACTTCCTGCCGGTCAACCACCAGGACAACTGGCTGCATCTCGGTCTCGGGCTCGGGATGCTGGCCCTCGGCCTGTTGTTCAACCGGCGCCCGGTGATCGGCCGGTGATCGGCTGTGCCGCGCGCTGCCGGGTGGCCACTGCCAGCTGAGGCGGCCGTTGCGCTAGCCTCCGATCCCTGACCGTGCCGACAGGCGCGCAACGCCCGAGGAGACGCAGATGTTCGAGGAAGTCGCGGGGATCCCCGCCCATCCGTTGCTGGTGCACGCCGCAGTGGTCTTCGTCCCGCTGCTGGCACTGCTGGCGGTCGGGTACGCCCTGGTGCCGTTCATCCGGCCGCACACCCGGTGGGTGCTGGCCGCCCTGGCGGTCGTCGCGCCACTGGCCGCCCTGGTCACGAAGCTGTCCGGCGACGCGTTCTTCAACCGGATGGACGCCGCCGGCAGGATCACCGAGGGTTTCCTTCCGGTGATCCAGGAGCACGAGCAGCTGGGGAACCTGACGCTGGTCGCCGCGCTCGTGTTGGCTCTCGCTACCCTGGCCCTGGTGTATCTGGTGGGACCACGGGTCGCCGCCACGGCGCACGGTGCCGCGAGCTCCGGGGTACGGGGAAACCGGGTCCTGGTTCTCGTGGTCAAGGGTGTGGTGATCGTGGCGGCCGGGGTAAGCCTCTACTTCGTCGTGCGTGCCGGCGATTCGGGTGCCAAGGCGGTATGGACCGGCTACTGACAGTGGCGGTCCGCTGAACGCGTCGGACCTTCGGTCAGTTCCACCCGTCGGGGAGAAATCTTGCCCCTGCCGGTGAACTGTTCGTGCCGAATCGCCGTTGGTGGGGGTGTGGCACCGATGCGGGCGGCACCGGTGACCAGTCGGCGACGGAGGAACAGTGACGGTAGGCGTAGGGAACGAAACGGTCCGTTCGGTGCACGCGCCGAGCATCGGTCTGCTGGCGCAGATCGCGGTGCTGATGACCCTGGCGGCGACCAGCGGACTCGGGGTCGCCGGGTGGCTGGCAGGTCTGGCGTACGGTGCTGCGACCTGGGCGTTGCTGATCCGGGCGATGCAGCAGCCGGACGTGACCGGATGGGGCCCGGCGGACACCGTCACCCTGGCCCGGGGCACCCTGGTCGGTGGCGTCACCGCGTTGGTGGCCGACTCCTTCTTCCGCCCGGTGCCGCTGCTGGTGCTGGTCGCGTTGGCGGCGGTGGCGCTGGCGCTCGACGGCGTCGACGGTCAGGTCGCCCGGCGGACCGGCACCTGCTCACGGCTCGGTGCCCGCTTCGACATGGAGACCGATTCGGCGCTGGTCCTCGTGCTGAGCGTGTTCGTCGCGGCCACCCTGGGTTGGTGGGCACTGGCGATCGGGGTGTTCCGGTACGTCTTCGCCGCCGCCGCGTGGGTGGCACCCTGGTTGCGGGCGCCGCTGCCACCCCGGTTCAGCCGCAAGACGGTGGCCGCGACGCAGGGCACCGTCCTGGTGGTGGCCGCCGCCGGCGTCGCACCGACGCTGGTGACGGTCCTCGTGGCGATGGTTCTCGCCGCGTTGCTCTGGTCGTTCGGCCAGGACGTCCGCTGGTTGTGGCGGCACCGGAAACCACCGGTCGAGCCGGCCCACGCCGAGCAGCGGCAGATGGAACAGCGGCACGCCGACCATGTCCCGTTCGACCAGGCACCGTTCGAGCGGTCGCAGGTCGACCGGCTGCGGGCCGCGTTGTCACGCTGACCGTCGTGGACCCGGCCGGTCAGCCGGCAGCCGCCGGCAGCACCGCGTAGACGTCACCGGCGTTGGCCGTGTGCGGCAGGTCCTGCAGATGCCCGGCCATCTCCCCGGCGGACACCCAGCGGTCGAAGCTCAACCGCTGGGTTTCGCCGAGCGCGAGGTCGTAGCGGTAGTCGCCGAGCGCGGCGAGCCTGTGCAGGCAGCGCAGCGCACTGTCCCGCTGGATGGTGGTGAACTCGAAGGACAGCGCCGGCAAGGGCACGGTCAACCCGGCGAGGACGGCCTCCTCGAAACCCTCGACGTCGATCTTGACGAACCCGGGCCGGCCGTGTACGGCGATCAGCTGATCCAGCGTGGTGGTCGGTACGTCGAGTTCGGCGTCCCAGACCTGGTCGGTCCAGCCGCCGGCCCCGGCGGCGGCACCGACGAACGCCGCCGAGGCGGTGGAGACCGTCGGGTTGGCCGAGTTGATGAACATCCGGACCGATCCGACCGTCTCGCCGCAGGCGGACTCCAGCACGGTGACCGCCGGGTCGTCGGCGTAGACGACCCGTACGGCGCGGGCACACAACGGCTGCGGCTCCAGCGCCACCACCCGCGCCCCCAACCGCCGGAAGCTGCCCACCCGGTCCCCGACGTGCGCCCCGATGTCGAACACCAGGTCTCCGGGGCCGACGAAGCGCCGGTAGAGCTGGTCCATGGCGGCGTCGCGGTCAGGGTCGCCGTAGTAGAACTCCAACGAGCGGCGCAGCGCGGCCAGCTGCGGATCGGCGGCCAGGGCGCGGGCCGTCACGTCGGGTCCGGGCAGGTCGGCGGCGCTCATCGGGCCATGGTACGGGCCAGGAACGCCAGCTGGGCCTGCTTGTCCGCCAGATCCAGTCGCGCGTCGAAGACGAAACCGAGCCGCTTCCACCGGCGCAGCGCCGGCTCGTTGCGGACGTCCGGTTCGATGACGATCCGTTGGCGCCGGGGGTCGCTGAACAGGTATCCGATGAACGCGGCGGCCACGGCGTCGGTGAACCCGGGAATGCGACGCGGGGCCGGGGCGAGGAACAGGTGGATTCCGATGTCGCCGTCGCGGACCGGATAGTGCTCGCCGAGCGGGTCCTCGGCCGGCTCGTACGTCTGGAAGATGCCGACCGGTTCGTCGTCGACGCTCATCAGGTAGGCATGGTGGGAGTCGAGACTGTCGATGAACCGGTAGATGTCACCGACCTGCTGCCGGGTGTGCCGGGTCATGCCCCAGAACCGGGCGCGGGGCTCGGTGACCCACCCGTACACCAGGTCGAGGTGCAGGTCAGGGTCGAGCACCGTCAGGTCGAACCGGCCGATGCCCGGCAGTTGCCGGGAGTGGACGGTGGCCAGCATTCGCCGCGTACCGTCCGCGTCGCCGCCGACGAGGCCGTCGTCGTCGCCGAGGAGGCCGGCGCTGTCGACGCCGGTGCCGACGCCGGCCGGCGTCCACCGGACCCGGGCGACCGGGACCAGGTCGCCGGCCGACCAGCGGGGAAGCTGATCGGCGAAGTGCCGGTCGTCGGGCCGGCCCGCCGCGCCGAACGGCACCACCCACCGGCTGGCGTCCGGTTCGGCGAGGTCCCAGACGTAGCGGGCCACCGGCCCGCGCCAGCACAGATCGGAAACGCCCGGAACGCTGCCGGTGGCCAGCACACAGTCGGTGTCGCCGGCGAGCGGTACGGGTGAACCGAGAGCGCCGGTCGCCGGGTCGACCGCCGCCGGAAGTACCCGGACGGGGTGCAGCCGGTGCCGCTCGCCCCAGGCGCCGGGATCGGGGCCGGCAGCCACCTCGGTCAACGCCGCCATCGCGCAGTGGGCCGGGTCGCCGCCGAGGTCGGCAAGTCCGTCGATCACCCGTTCCAGGGCCAGTCCGATCCGCGCCACCGGGTCGGTCCATGGGGCGAAGAGCGGGTCGTAGCCGGTGTCGGCCCGCAGCGGCCGCAGACCCGGCTCGTCGGCCAGGTGCCGGGCCAGCGCCGCCCGCCAGGCCGCGAACGCCCCTGCCCCGGCGCTGTCGACTGCCATCCGGCCGTCCCAGTCGAGCAGCAGCGAGTGCAGATCGCGTACCGGCTCGGGGTGTCCGGTGAGGTCCAGACCGCGCAGCAGCCGACGCAGCCCGTCCGCCGGGGCCACCGGGTCGGTCTGCACCGCCTCGGGCGCGGCACCGGCATCGACCAGTTCCCGCATGCGTCGGGCCCGGTACGGCGGCGCGAAGTCCACTCCGAGGTGCGCGGTGTCGCCGACCCGCCGGTCGTTGGCGTTGACCGCGACCGTCTCGACGTCGGCCGCGGCCGACGTGACGTACCCGTCGCGCCAGGCGTACCGGGGGGCCCAGCCCGGTACCGGAACCAGCCGGCACCGGTCGTCGCGCACCGGCACCCGGCCGGCGACCAGCCGGCGTACGGTGCCGGACCGGTCGGCGACCAGCACGCTGTTGACCGGCTCCACCCAGTGCCGCAGCGCCTGTTCGACGTCGGCGGTCCGGCGGGCGCGCAGCAACGGCAGCAACGCCTCGAACCCGAGCGCCCCGTCGACCCGGCTCGGCGTGCGCAGGCTGATCGCCTCCCCGGTGTGCCGGTCGATGTCGATGACCGGTCCACGGGGGGTCTCGATCACCTCCACCTCCACCTCCACCGGCGCGCCGTCGCGCACCTCGACCAGCTCGGTGTGCGCCGGCACCGGCGTCCAGCCGTCGGCCTGGCGGACCAGGACCTGCCCGTCGACCCGGCGCAGCTGTTCGCGGTAGAGGTCCTGGTAGTCGGCCATCGCGTTGGTGATCGCCCAGGCGACCGTGCCGGCGTGGCCGAAGTGCGGCAGCCCGGGTACGCCGGGGAAGGCGAACCCGACGACGTCGAACTCCGGGCAGGTCAGCTGCACCTGCTGGTAGACGCCCGGCAGCTCCAGGATCCGGTGCGGATCCCCGGCGATCACCGGACCGGTCCCGCCGGGCCGCCCGGTGACCGCCCAGGCGTTGCTGCCCGACGACGCCGGTGGCTCCATGGCGAACAGGTCGACGGCGGCCGGGCCCAGGGTGGCGGCGATGTGCGCCCGCCACAGCTTGCTGGGGAAGGTGCCGAAGAGCACGTGCTGCACCAGGAACACCCCGAGCGGGGTCCACGGCTGCCAGGCACCGGCGGTGGTGCCGGTGGCGGCGAACTCGGGGGTCGCCGCCGATCCTTCGGTGAGTCCGGCGTTGACCCCGTCGACGTACGCGTCCACCCAGCGTCGGGTCGCCGGGTCCAGCCGCTGGTAGCACCGCTGCGCGGTGTCGTCGAGGCGGACCCGGCGGGCGAACCGGTCCCAGGCGACCTCGGCCGGGCCGAGCCGGGCGGCCAGCGTGCCTTCCGAGCGCCAGCGTTCGACCTCGATCTGCCAGGCCCGGTCGGTCGCGGCGGTTCGTCCCTGCAGGAACGCCAACTGGTCGACGTCGTCGGCCCACAGATGCGGTACGCCGTACCCGTCGCGGTGCACCCGGCCGACGGGGTCCGCAGGCGGTGCGCTCATCGGGTCGGCACCGCCACCGTGGCGAGCGGGTTGTCCTGCGTCCCGGCATAGATCAACGACCCGGCCTGGTCGGTCAGGTCCACCATCTGCAGGGTGTTGCGTAGCTGCAGCCGGTTGAGGCAGGAGTGCCGGAACGTCGGGGCGAAGAAGTCCAGCCGGTCGCGCAGCTGCGGATGGTCCACGCCGTGGGTACGGACACAGTCGGCGACCAGCCGCCAGAACTCGCCGGCCGGCAGGACCCCGTCGGCGTCCAGGATCGCGGCGAGGAACCGCAGGAAGCCGTCGAAGACGTCGGTGAAGATGGCCAGCACCCGGAACTCGTCGTCGACCGACATCCGGATCCGTTCGACGGCTGCCGGCAGTGGCCGGTCGTGCAGGGCGGCGACCTCCTCGCCGATGTCCTTCATGAACACCCGGACCGGCACGTGGTCCTGCAGCACGAGGATCAGGTTCTCCCCGTGTGGCATGAACGCCAGGTCGTAGCCGAGCAGGCAGTGCAGCAGCGGTCGCAGGTAGGCGCGCAGGTACCGGGTCAGCCAGTCGCTGGCCGTCAGCCCCGACGCCGTGATCATCGCTGTCGCCAGGTGCGCGCCGTCGCGGTCGCGGTGCAGCAGGCTGGCCATGGTGGCCAGCCGCTGCCCGGGGGCGATCCGGGGGACCGGGCTCTCCCGCCACAGCGCGGCGAGCATCCGCTGGTACGCCGAGACGGGTGCGCCGCTGCGGTGGTACGCGTCGCCGGTGTAGCCGACCGACGCCAGTTCCCGCAGCACCTCGAACCCGCAGTCGCGCAGCGTGTCGTCGGCGGCGACCAGGTCGGCGACCCAGTCGTTGATCGGCGGGGTGGCCCGCATGTACGCCGGGGACAGTCCGCGCATGAAGCCCATGTTCTGGATGGACAGCGCGGTCTTGACGTAGTGCCGCTGTGGCGCGTCGATGTTGAAGAAGGTGCGGATCGACTGCTGCGCCCGGTACCGGTCCGGGCTGGTGCCGACCGGGACGATGGCCCGGGCCGCCACGTCGGCGGCGAAGGTGATGCCGACCTTGTGTTCCCACTGCCACGGGTGCACCGGCAGGTACCGGTAGGCGTGTGGGTCGAGGCCGAGGTCGCGCAGCCGTTGCGCGAACCGGTACAGCGTGTCGGCACCCAACTCGGCCAGGTAGTGCGTCTGCTCGTCGACGCCCCGCCCGGCGGTGAAGGTGCTCAGGTCCCGACGGACCGCGAGCCAGACCAGCCGTACCGGGGCGCCTGCCTCTGGCGCGTAGGCCGCGTGGTCGGTCAGGCCGAACCCGATCCGCCCGTTGTTGGCGACGAACAACGGGTGGCCCTCGGTCATCGCCGACTCGATGGTCTGGAAGTCCGCGTGCACCAGGTCGGCGGCGCGTTCCCGCCGGTGGTGGTGTTTCCACGCGGCGCCGGCCAGGGTGGCGCTGATCTCCTCCAGGTAGGTGCCGAGCAGCTTCGGTGGGATGCCGAGGGTCTCCTGAAGTTCGATGATCAGGTCGAGGGCGTTCAGCTCCGCCGGGGTGCCGTCGACCTGGCGGGTCAGTGACGCGGCGTCGATCAGCCAGTGGTCGAGGGCGTACCGGCGGGCCCGGAACAGGTACGCGACCCGGTCGTCGGTCGTCAGCCGGTACCCGTCGCCGCCGGGGCCGGCCGGCACCGATCCGTCGGGTCGCGGCTGGATCAGCCGTTCGTGGCTGAACTCGGCGATCGCCTTGGCGACGAGGTGGCGGTGGGCGACCGCGATGGTGGCCGGGTCGAGGTGCGCAGGCAGGGTCACCGGTGACGCGGACCGGCCCTCGCCGAGCGGGCTGGCGGCGAACGCGGCCCGGGTGCAGAAGCTGAGTCGGGCCTGCTTGTCCGACAGCGTGATCAGCCGGTCGACGACGAATCCGGCTTCGGCGTTCTTGGCGGCGATCGCCTCGTTGCGGACGTCGGGTTCGACGACGACCCGGTGGTGTGCCGGGTCGGCGAAGATGAACGCCAGCACGGTACGCATCACCGCCGAGGTGAGTCCGTGCCGCTGCCCGCCGGCCGGTGGCGCGACCAGCACGTGCATTCCGACGTCGCCGGGCCGCACCGGGTAGTGGGTGGCGAGTTCGCTGTGTGCCGGCTCGTAGGTCTCGGCCAGGAACAGCGGCTCGCCGTCGAGGCGACCGAGCCAGGCGTGGTGGTGCGGGTCGGCGTCGATGCGCTCGTACTCGCGCCGGACCGCGTCGAGGTCGGCGTCGGGCATCCCCCAGTAGATGGACCGGGGGTGGGTGATCCAGGCGTGCAGGTGTCCGGCGTACGACGCGACGTCGAGTGGCTCGACGGTCATGGTGCCCAGGGAACCCGACAGTGCGAAGGTGCTCATGAGGTGAGTGCCTCCTGCCGCTCGGCCGGCGTCTGAGTGTCCCTGGCGTCGGGCGCCGTCGACGGTGCGTCGTCGGGCAGTGCGCCGAAGTGTTGGAAGGCGATCCGGTGTTCCACCGGGTAGACGTCGCGGCCGAGCATGTTCGCGATGATCACCGAGTTGCGGTACGGACCCATGCCCAGGTCGGGGGCGGTCAGGCTGTGGGTGTGCTCCTCGGCGTTCTGCACGAAGATCTCCCGGTCGCCGTGGTCGACGCTGTAGCCGACGGCCACGTCGAATCGGCCCCGCCCGTCCCACCGGATCCGGTCGCGGACCGGGTCGAGGATGGCCGGTACGGCCGGCCGGTAGCCGGTGGCCAGAACCAGCCCTTCGGTGTCCAACGTGAAGTGGCGGTCCTGTTCCTGATGGTGCAGGGCGAGTCGGTACCGGCCGGCGTCGGCGTCCCATTCGGCGCCGGTCAAGGCGGTCCCGGTCAGCAGGATGGTCGGCACCGGACCGGCCACGTCCTTGCGGTACAGGGTGTCGAAGATGGTGTTCACCAGGTCACCGCTGATGCCCTTGTAGAGGCTGCGCTGGTCCCGGTTCAGCCGGTCGCGGCTGGCCGGCGGCAACGCGTGGAAGTAGCGGACGTACTCCGGTGAGGTCATCTCCAGGGTCAGTTTGGTGTACTCCATCGGGAAGAACCGGGGCGAGCGGGTGATCCAGTTCAGTCGGTAGCCGCAGGTGTCGATCTCCTCCAGCAGGTCGAGGTAGATCTCCGCGGCGCTCTGTCCGCTGCCGACGACGGTGATCGACTCCATCTCCTGCAGCCGGGCCTTGTGTGGCAGGTAGTCGGCGCTGTGGATGGCCGGGCCGGGCAGGTCGC
Source organism: Solwaraspora sp. WMMA2101 (assembly GCF_049179175.1). Classification (NCBI taxonomy): domain Bacteria; kingdom Bacillati; phylum Actinomycetota; class Actinomycetes; order Micromonosporales; family Micromonosporaceae; genus Solwaraspora; species Solwaraspora sp. WMMA2101. The sequence goes on from NZ_JBMHMA010000006.1 coordinate 6,387,397, forward strand.
GCAGCACGGCCGGGCGGTACGGCACGGTGCCGATGCCGAGCACCAGCCGCCGGGTCCGCAGCGTCTCGACGGTCCCGGTGCCCGATTGCCGTACGCGCACCAGGTAGTCGCCGCTCGCCGCGTCGTGGGTGACCTGTTCGACCCGGTGGCCGAACCGGATGGCGGGCAGTTGCGCCGCCGCCCACCGGCAGTAGGCGTCGTACTCGGCGCGCAGTGGGTAGAAGTCCTCGCGGATGTAGAACCGGTAGAGCCGGCCGGTCTGCTTGAGGTAGTTGAGGAACGAGTACGGCGAGGTCGGGTCGGCCATGGTGACCAGGTCGGCCAGGAACGGCACCTGGATACTGACACCGTCGATCATCAACCCGGGGTGCCAGGCGAACTCGTCGCGTTGCTCCAGGAAAACCCCGTCGAGGTCGTCGAGCGGTGCGGTCAGGCAGGCCAGCCCGAGGTTGAACGGGCCGAGACCGATGGCGACGAAGTCATGCGTGCGCATTGGCGCCCACCTCCGTGGCGATGGCGGTCGGTGGGGCGGAGAGCAGGGCCGGGTCCCACTCGGCGTCGAGCAGTTCGGCGCCGGCCCGGCGGATCAGATCGATCACGGTACGGAGATCTTCCACTGTCGTGTTCGGGTTGAGCAGGGTGAACTTGAGCCAGTAGTGGCCGTCGATGGTGGTGCCGGCGATGATCGCGGCGCCGTCGCCGAACAGCCGGGCCCGCAGCCGGGGCAGCAGCCGGTCACAATCGGCCTCCGGGAGCCAACCCGGTCGGTAACGGAACAGCACGGTGCTGAGCACCGGTCGCATCGCGACCTCGAAGTCCTCCTGCGCGGTCAGCTCGTCGTACGCGACGGCGGCCAGGTCGACGACCCGGTCGAACATCTCGCCGAGCTGCTGGGCACCGATGGTGCGCAGGGTCAGCCACAGCTTCAACGCGTCGAAGCGGCGGGTGGTCTGCAGGCTCTTGTCGACCTGGTTGGGTACGGTCGCCGTACGCGGATTGAGGTAGTCGGCGTGGACGGCGATCCGCCGCATGGCCGCCGCCTCCCGGACCACGATGGCGCTGCAGCTGACCGGCTGGAAGAAGCTCTTGTGGAAGTCCACGGTCACCGAGTCGGCGCGTTCGATGCCGTCGAGCAGCGCCCGGCGTCGGCCGGAGACCAGCAGGCCACAGCCGTACGCGGCGTCGACGTGCAGCCACACGGCGTACTCGCGGCAGACCTGACTGATCGCGGCGAGGGGGTCGACGCAGCCCCGGTCGGTGGTGCCGGCGGTGGCGACCACCGCCATCGGGATCAACGCCTGGGCGCGGAGCAGGTCGATCGCCGCGCGTAGTGCGCCCGGGTCCATCCGGCCGGTGCCGTCGGTGGCGACCGGTGCGACGGCGTCGGCGGCCAGCCCGAGCAGTCGGGCGGATTTGCCGACGCTGAAGTGGCTCTCCCCGGTGGCCAGGATCCGCAGCCGGGGCAGCACCGCGTCGCGGCTGATCCCGGCGGCGGCGCCCCGGTCGCCGGGCGGATGCCCGCCGTCGGCGCTGCGGGCCAGCCGGTCTTCGCGGGCCAGCAGCAGCCCGTGCAGGTTGGACTGGGTGCCGCCGCTGGTGAAGACGCCGTCGGCGGTGGGGCCGAAGCCGATCCGCTGCGCGGTCCAGTCGACCATCCGGCGTTCGATGAGGGTGCCGCTGGTGCTCTGGTCCCAGGTGTCGACCGAGGAGTTGACGGCGGCGAGCAGCAGTTCGGCGCTGAGCGCGGGGATCGCCACCGGGCAGTTCAGGTGGGCGAGGTAGGTGGGTTCGTGGAACCAGACCGCGTGGTCGAGGTAGAGCGCGCCGATCTCGTCGAGCACGGCCCCGGTGGTGCCGAGCGGCGTGTCGAGGTCGACACGGTCGACCATGGCCTGCAACGTCGCGACACCGGCCCCGGAGTACGGCTGGCGGACCGTGCGGACGCGGTCGGCGAGCCGGGCTGCGGTCTGGTCGATGCTGGACACGTAGGCGTCCACCGTGTGCCGGCCGAAAAGATGTGGGTACATGGACCCCTCCAAGACCGCCTCCATAAGGGTAACCTAACCTAACTTAGGCGAGGCTACTGGGAGGGTCGGTGAAACGGAACTGGGCACGGCGCGTCGGCCCGACATTCAGCGCACGCCGCCGCCGGTCGACTCGTCCTGCCGACGGCCTCGCTGACGACCGCCACCTGCGGAAACGGGCCTGCGACAGGGCCCGACGGCACGGTTGTGACCTGCGTCCCATCGAACGGATTCGACACCAGGAGGCCACGTGAGCACGCTGGTCCAGCCGGGCGCGAGCGTCGAGCGCCCGATCCCGTCCGAGCCTGCCGGGCGGTTGCGGACGCTGACCGCGCTCTACGTCACCCAGTTTCTCGGCTTCGGGTTCATCACCATCGGTCTGACCAGCATCCTGCGGGCCGGCGGCACCTCACTGGAGACGCTCGCCCTGCTCAACCTGATCGGTCTGATCTGGCCGGTCAAGTTCCTCTGGGCACCGGTCATCGACCGGTACGGGCCCCGACGCGGCGGCCACTACCGGTCGTGGCTGCTGGTGCTGCAGTCCGGGATGGTGCTCACCCTGCTGGCGCTGCTCGCCGCCGACCCGGCCACCGGTCGGATCGGCCCGATCGTGGTGATCTGCGCGATGTTCGTGATCCTGTCGGCGACTCAGGACATCGCGGCGGACGCCCTCGCCGTCCGGCTGCTGCACCGCTGGGACCGGGGCGCCGGTAACGGAATCCAGGTGGCGGCGAGCTACGTCGGCAACATCCTCGGCGGCGGTGCCTGCGTCGTGGTCTACGACCGGTTCGGCTGGGCCGCCGCCGTCGGGCTGCTCGCCGGGCTCACCGCCGTCGGGCTGCTGGTGGTGTGGCGGTTCCGCGAGCCCGACCGGGTCGGCCGACCGGCCGGCACCCGGCAGGCGTACGGCGCGCTGCTGTCGGTGCTGCGCCAGCCCGGCTGCCGCAGCTGGGTGCTCGGTGTCGTGCCACTGCTCTACATCGGTGCGGGTGCCGCGTACGCGATGGTCTCTCCGGCCCTGGTCGACGCCGGCTGGCCGTTGCAGCGGATCGGCTTCGTCACCGGCATCGTCACCAGCGTGCCGGCGGTGATCGCCGGCCTGGTGGCCGGTGGCCTGATCAACCGGATCGGCCGATCCGGGGTGCTGCTGGTCGGCGGCGTCTCGCTCGCCGTCGGCACCGCGTCGCTGCTGCCGATGCTCACCGGGTGGGCGCCGACCGGGTTCACCACCGTGGCGCTGTGCTGCTTCATGGCGGCGTACACGGTGGCCAACGTCGCGCTGTACACCGTCAACATGGACTACTCGCGGCCGGCGTCCGGCGGCACCGACTTCACCGTACTGTCGTCGTTCGGTCTGATCTGCTCCTACCTCGCGGCGGCGGTCGGCCTGACGGTCGCCGCCCGGGTGGGCTACCCGCCCGTCGCCGCCACCGCCATCGCGCTGATGCTCGCCGGCGTCGTCATGGGGCTGCGCCACCAGCGGCGACACTCGCCGGTACGGGCCTCGGGCGACGCCGCGTAGCTGCACCTGCGCCGTGCCGGACGCGCCGGTGCCACGACGCCCGGGTCCGCCGCTTCCGCCTGGGTGGGCGGTACTGCCGCGGAGCGATATTCCACCGAGGAATATTCATACCTCACAGGAATATCGTCCGGACGGATGTCCCGACTGTCCTCCATCACGCAGGGTAACTCTCCTGCCGGGAGTGGCGTCACCAGGGTGACGGACGGACGAACATGGCGTGCTCGCGCCAGCCGGGGAACGGCACCAGGTCGCCGACGTGCTGCCAACCGAGCACCCGCATGGAGCGCAGCACCCGGCTGTTGGAGTCGGCCACGGCCAGTGACGCCCGCTCCTCGGTGCGGCTGGCCAGCAGTTGGGAGAAGAGTGGCACCCCGGCCTGCTGACGCTGGAACCGCGGCAGCACGAACGCCTCGCAGACGGCGAAGGTCCGCCCCGGCCACTCGCGTACCAGCTCAGGGTCGGTGTCCGAGCGCAACTCCCGCCACCACAGCGTCTCCGGCGGCAGCGGGCAACCCATCACGGTGCCGACGGGCTGACCGGCGGCGTAGGCGACGGTGGCTGCGAACCCGGGGGCCTGCGCCGTCCACTCCAGCCGCTGCTCCACCGACGGCTCGGTATGGTCGAGCAGGTGCAGGTCCCGGGCGTGCACCTGCCGGTAGACCGCAGCCAGTTCGGCGATGTCCACCTGGTCGGTGAGTACCACGCGGACCTCCGGCGAGCCGCCCGGCTCGCTCTCGTTGACGCTCATTTCCACTTCCTTAGAAGGTTAGGCTCACCTAATCTACGGAGCGATAGCGGCAAGATCAAGCGGCTGTGGCTCCGGCTGCGGAGCAACCGGCCGGCGGAGCAACCCGTAGGCGGCGATGCCGGTCGCGGCGAGCAGGACGACGTTGCGGGCGGCCAGCAGCGCGACCCCCGGCCAGCCCGGCTCACCGATCACGTCGCGTAGAACCACGGGAAGTACGCGCCGGTCAACGCGGTCGACACGACGATCAGCACGGCGGGGACCCGCTGGGTGGTGTCCCGCCTGGTCAGGCAGACCGCCGCCAGCCCGAGCAGCCAGAGCAGGTACTGCGGCGAGAGGACCCGACTGGTGACGACGGTCACCAGCACGACCAGCAGCGCCAGGTCGACGCCGGTGGTGACCGTCCAGTCCGTACGCCGGCGGCCGGTCGACCACCACCAGCTCAGCGCCCCGAGCGCCACCAGCGTCGTCCCGGTCAGCACCGTCGCGACGACCGACGCCACCGGGTGGAGGAACTCCATCGAACCGTACACGTAGGACACCGTGAGGTCCGGTCGGACCAGCCGGGCCACCGCGAACGCGGTCGCGGCCACCGACTCCACCTGCAGCCCCCGGCCGGCCTGGTTGCCGGTGAACCCGGACCACGCCCCGGTGTAGGCCAGGGTCAGGGCGGCCCCGAGGCCGACCAGCGCCACCACGAAGCCGACCGCCACCGGACGTAGCCCGCGCAGCGGCCGGGCGGCGATCAGCAGCATCGCCGGCCAGACCTTGACCAGCGCGCCGACGGCGAGCACCACGCCAGCGAGGACCGGCCGCCGCACCAGCAGGGCCAACGCGACCACCGCCGGGGCGGTGACGAAGATGTCGTACCGGGCGTAGGGCAGCAGCGTCAGCAACGGTACGGCGAACACCCAGTAGACGACCCCGTCGATCCGGCCACCCCGACGGGCAAGGCGGACCAGGGCGAGCGTCACCGCCAGGTCCGCGCAGAGCGCGAACAGGACGAAAACCGTGGTGTACGCCTGGACCGAGTCGCCAGCGAGGTGGCGGATCGCGACGAACAGCGCCGCCGCGCCGGGCGGGTACTGCCACATCGGGTCGTCGACCGGCACCTGCCCGGTGCGCAGGTCGTCGCTCCATCGTCGGTAGAGTTCGACGTCGGCGAACACGTCACCGGCGTCCAGCCCGGGGATCAACCCGGCGGGTACGGCGAGCAGGCTGGCGCGGCTGACCAGCCAGGCGATCGCGGCCGCGACGAGCAACCAGCGGCGTCGGGGGGACTCCACCGCCTTACCCGGCCACCGCAGCCGGCGGCGGGGTGTCCAGTCGTGGGCCTGGCCGGCCTCGCAGCACCCGCAGCGCGACGCCGGGTCGCGCCACCGCCGACAGCGGTTCCACCAGGTGGAACACGTCGGTGAGCACCTTCAGCACATACGGATCCCGGTTGGCCACGTCGGCGGCCCGGTCGAGATACCACCGCGACAACCGGCCGCCACGTGCCGGCTGGTCGCCGACGGTCGTCGGGTACCGCAGGTCCGCGCCGGTGGCGATCAGCCACGCCGCTTCGCTGCCGGCCGCCACCTTCACCTGCGCCGCGCGGCCGAGTCGACCCCCGCTGGTACGCAGCTGCTCGGCCAGGGTCACGCCGGCCCGGGCGGCGACGCTCATGCCCTGGCCGTAGACCGGATTGAACGTGCAGGCGGCATCGCCGACCACCACGAACCCGTCCGGCCAGCGGTCCATGGACTCGTAACGGCGACGGTGGTTGCCGGTGTTGCGGAAGCCGTGGATGGGCGAGTCGGGGGTGGCGTCCCTGATCGCCTCGTAGAGCACCGGGCTGCGTAGCCCTCGGGCGAACTCCAGGAAGCCGGCCTCGTCGGTGGGTGGGCAGTCCCCGCCGAGGCCGCCGAGGGTGACCATCCACCGGTCGTTCTCGATCGGATAGATCACCCCGCCCCGCCCGGTGTCCGGTGGCTGCGGCATCAGCACGATGTTCTTCCAATCGGCGGTCACCTCCGGGGCCAGCACATAGCGACGGCTGGCGTACCCGAGCCCTGACTCGACCTTGACCTCCTGCGGGCGCCCGTACCCCAGCCGGTCGAGCCACTGCGGGGAGTGTGAGCCGCGCCCGCTGGCGTCGACCACCAGATCGGCGTCGAGCCGCAGTACCTGCCCGCTGGTGCCACGCTGGCGCACCTCGACGCCGGTGACCGCGTCCCGGTCGGTCGCGCCGAGCAGCCCCACCGCCTCGTGGCCCGGCAGGAACCGCACCCTGGGGTCGGCGGCCAGCCGTTCGCGTACCGTCCAGTCGAGCCGTTCCCGGCTGATCCCGATCATCCGGTGGGTGGCCGGGAAGCGTTCCCGCCAACCGGTCGCGCTCAGATACATGACGTCGGTCGGGGCGGCCACCTCGACCGCGCCGGCCGCCCGTAACTCGTCCAGCAGCCCAGGGAAGAGCCGGTCCAGCGCCCGCTGCCCGGCGGTGATCAGCACGTGCAGGTGGTGCGCCTGCGGGACACCGGCGCGCACCTTCGGCTCGTCGGGGAACCGGTCCCGGTCGACGACGGTCACCCGGTCGACGTGGTCGACCAGCGCGCGGGCGGCGCACAGACCGGCGAGGCTGCCACCGATGACGACGGCATGGCGGGCGGCGACTGTGGATTGTGGCATCGCTCCATCGTCGCCGATCGACCGGCCGGCGGAACGACCGCCCGGCGACTGCGCTACTACCGGGCCGACCGCCCGGCGTGTCGGTCCTCAGCGGTGCAGCCGCCGGTACACCGGTGCCAGCCGCCGGTGCAGGTCACAGTAGATGTCGAAGATCTCGTCGTAGCGGCTGCGGTGCGCGGCGTTCGGGGTGAAGACCTGGTCGACGCGCAGCAGCCCCGGGATGTCGGCGAAGGTGAGCATCCCGGCGCCGACCGCGCCGATCCAGCCGGCACCGCGGGCGTTGACCGCCACCGGGGCCAGATCCCGGGCGATCTCGACGCCGAGCACGTCGGCGAAGATCTGGCACCACGCCGCCGACCGGGCGCCACCACCGGTGATCGTCAGGGAGCCGACCGGGGTGCCGAGGAACCGGTCGACGGCCCCGGACAGCCACCGGGTGTTCAACGCGACCCCCTCGAAAACCGCCCGGAGCAGATCGGAGCGGTTGGTGTCCAACGAGATGTTGAGGAACCCGGCGCGCAGGTTCGGGTCGTCGACCGGGGCGCGTTCGCCGTACAGCCACGGCATGTAGAGCACCCCGTTGGCGCCGGCTGGCACGGTCGGGATGATCGCGTCGAACGCGTCGAAGATGGTCGGCTCGTCGCGGCTGAGGTGGCCGGCGCCGACCAGCGGATCGTCGTACTCGACGATCTTGTCCTTGAGCCAGGTCAGGTTCGCCCCGGCGGTGGCCTGCAGCGCGGTCATCAGGTAGCGGTCGCCGATCGCGCAGGGCACCGAGGCGATCTGCGCGGCCACGTCGGTCTTCTTCCGGCGCACGTGCGCGGCGATCCACGACGAGGTGCCCAGGTACAGGTGCGGATCGTTGTCGGCGGTGGTGCCGGCGCCGATCGCCGCCGCGGTGTTGTCGATCGCCCCGGCCACCACCTGCACGCTCGCCGGCAGATTCAGCTGTGCGGCGGCGGCCGGGGCCAGGGTGCCGATCACCTCGGTGCAGGCCACGATCGGCGGCAGCTTGGCGGCGTCGATGCCGCAGTCGGCGACCAGCGCGGGGGAGTAGCGGATCCGGTCCGGCCGCCGGTTGTCGGTCACCCAGGAGGTGAGGATCGAGTCGACGGTGGCCACGGTGCGGCCGGTCAGCTTGAGGTTGATCCAGTCCAGCGCGTTGAGGAACGTCGCGGTCCGCGCGTACACCTGCGGCATGGTGTCGCGGACCAGCAGCATGTGCGCGGCCGGGTCCTTGCCGGTGGTCGAAGGCATCCGCCGGTCAGCCGCAGCCAGCGGACGATCCGCCGCAGCGACATCCCCTGGTACGCCGGGAAGCCGCCGAACTGGCGGCGCAGATGTGCCGCGCCGCGCATGTCCAGCCAGGTGATGCACTGCGTCAACGGCTCCCCGGCGGCGTCCACGGCGATGGTGCCCTCACCCTGGGTGGAGGAGCAGACCGTGGTGACCGCCCGCAGGTGCTCGGGGTGGGCGCGACCGAGCTCGGCGACGACCTCGATCAGCGCGGCCCACCACGCCTGCGGATCCTGTTCGGCGCCACCCCCGGGCAGCACCCGCAGCGGCACCGGGCGCTCGGCCCAGCCGGTCACCGTACCGTCGGCGGCGACCAGCGCGGCCTTCATCCCGGAGGTGCCCAGATCGATCGCCAGCACCTGCGGCGGGACGGCCGGCATCCCGCTCAGACCCCTTCTACCTGTGCGAACACCTGGTCGAAACGCTCCAGTGCGGTGTCGATCACCTCGTCGGTGTCGGCCATCGAGGTGTACATCCGGGAGCCGGCCAGGGTGATGATCCCGTGCGCGGTGTACGCCGCCCCCATCTGCTCCATCAGCCGCTTGCGGGCCTTGTTCTCCTTCAGCAGCTTGATCGGGTTGCGCATGTCCAGCAGCATCACGCCACTGCACTCCAGGTGCACGATCGACCCCTGGTTGTACGCCACGTACGGCAGCCCGTACCTGTCGATCAACCGTTGCAGTCCCCGGGTGAGCCGGTCGCCGGCCCGTCCGGCGATCACCGGGGCGTTCGTCCGGGCCATCTCGGCGATGGCGAAGTAGCCGGCCGCGCAGGACAGCGGATTCGCCGACAGGGTGCCACCGACCTGGATGTGCGCGCCGCTGCGCCCGTCGAGTCCGGAGCCGAAGACCGCCATCACGTCGGACCGGCCGCCGACGCCGCCGGCCATCGGGTAACCGCCGGAGACCGCCTTGCCGAACACGGTCAGATCGGGGGTGACACCGAAGTAGCCGGCCGCGCCGCCCAGGCCGGTCCGGAATCCGGTGACCACCTCGTCGAAGACGAGCAGCGCGCCGAACTCGTCGCACAGCGCGCGGACCTTGGCGTTGAAGTCGTGCGGCACCGGGCGGGTGCCGGACTCGGGGCCTAGCGGTTCGACGATCACCGCCGCCGTGCCGCCGCGTACCCGGTTCTCGATCAGTTTGCGGCGCAGTTGGCCGAGGTCGTGCGGGAACGCCTCGCGGGTGTTGGCGGTGGCGCCGAACGGGATGCCCTTGGCGTTCATCCGGTAGGTGCCCGGCACCCGCAGCCCGTACACCATCGTGTCGGACCAGCCGTGGTACGCGCCGCCGACCTTGATCACCATGTGCTTGCCGGTGAAGGCGCGGGCACCGCGGACCGCCGCCATCACCGCCTCGGTGCCCGAGCCGAGCGACCGGTACATCTCCACGTGCGGCATGTACCGGTGGATGATCTCGGCGAGCTTCAGCTCGTACTCGTGGAACAGCCCGGTGACCGGCCCCGACTCCTTCACCACCGCCGCGACCTGTTCGTTGACCGGGCCGTAGTTGCTGCCCAGGATCGTCGGGCCGCCGGCCTGCAGGAAGTCGATGTAGGTGTTGCCGTCGCGGTCGGTCAGGTAGGCGCCGTCGGCCACGTCGATCGCCAACGGGAACGGGTAGTTGAAGGCCAGGTTGTGCTGCACTCCGCCGGGGATCCGCTTCTTCGCCCGGTCGGTGATCTCCTTGCTGGCCCGGCAACGGTCGTTGAAGTAGCCGAGCACATCGAGCATCGCGTCGTGACGCAGCCCGCGCAGCGGTTGGGCGACCAGGGCCTTGAGCCGGCGCATCGTGTCGTCGACGTCGAGGTACTCGGTGATCGCGTAGCCGAGTCGCGCGGACTCGCTGCCCGGTGTCTCGACGGTGGTCGTGTCGGCGGCCGGCGGGCCGGCCGCGGCGATCTCGGCCGCGGCCGCGTCGGCGCTGGGTAGCTGCTCCTCGACCGGTACCCGCACCGGCGGCACCGACTCGGTGATCTGCGCGGCGATGCGCTTCTCGTCGCTGCGCAGCTTGGTGAAGGCGATCTCCCGGATCGCCGTCGGGATGGTGTAGACCTTGCCGGCTTCGCTGGTCAGCGCCAGCAGGTAGGCGATCGAGACCTTCTCCAGCAGTGCCATGTTGAACACCGCGCGGTCCGGGTCGGTGCCCAGCGCGACGACGCCGTGGTTGGCGATGATGAACGCGTTGTCGCCGGAGGCGACCTTCTTCTGCACGTTGCGGGCGAGGAAACCGGTGCCGGACGGGGCGTAGTCGACGATCGCCACCTCCCGGCCGAGGAAGCGGACCTGCTCGTCGGTGAGCGCCGGGATCGGTTTACGCAGGAAGGCCAGGGCCGAGGCGTACGGCTGGTGGGTGTGCACGATCGCGTTGACGTCCGGGCGCTGCCGGTAGATGTTGGCGTGCATCCCGGCCTCGATCGACGGCGCGAGGTCGCCGCCGGTGCCGTCGGGCACGTGCGTACCGTCGAAGTCGACCAGGCAGATGTCCTCCACCCGCATCCGGTCGTAGTCGTAGTTGCTCGGCGTGACCGCGTAGAGCCGGTGGCCGGGCACCCGCACCGACACGTTGCCCTCGGTGGCCTTCAGGTAGCCCCGGTCGAGCATGGTCCGGCACATGTCGACGACGTGTTGGCGGGAGGTGCGGTGCTGCGTCACGGTGGCCTCCGGGTTCGCGGTGTCGTCCTTCATCCTCGCCTGGAACCGGCGGCGGACCACCGTCGCGCCGGCAGCACGATCGGCCCGGCGTTTTGTCACTGTGTGACAATCAGTCGGGATCCGTCGGCCGGTTCGCGTCGGTCGGTACTGGCAACGCGCCCCGGCTGTTGTCACCGGATGACAGGATGACGGCGTGCAGGCAGCGGCAGTCACGGCGACGCCCTGGCGGCGGCTGCCGTCCGAGCTGTCCGGTGCGCTGTGGGCGCGACTACCGGTGCTGGCCACCACCGTCGCCGCGGCGGTCACCGACCTGACCCCGGGGTTCGCCGGTGCCACTGACGCCAAGTTCCGCGCCGACGTACGCACTGCCGTCGACGTGGCGCTGAATCACTTCCTCGACCTGATCGGCACCGCCGACCCGGCCCTGCCACCCGGGGTGCGGCAGGTCTTCGTCGCCCTCGGCGCGGCGGAGGCCCGCGAGCAGCGGGGCCCGGAATCCCTGCTCGCAGCCCTGCGGGTGGCGTCCCGGCTGCTGCTGCGCGAGCTCGGTACGGCCCTCGCCGAGGTGCGACCCCTCGACGTGGCGGCGCTGGTCGACGCCGCCGACGCGGTCACCGGGTACGTCGACGAACTGGCGGCGGCCAGCACCGAAGGGTTCGCCCGGCAGGTCCGCGAACAGTCCGGCGAAGGGGACCGGCTGCGCCGCCGGCTCGCCGACGTTCTGCTCGCCGGAGGTACGGCGCCGCCGGTGGTGACGGCCGCCGCGCACCGCGCCGGCTGGCCGGACCTCGACATCGTCGTCCCGGTCGTCCTGCCGGCCCGGCACGCCCGCGACGCGCGGTTCCGCTTCGGTGCCGACGGGATCGTGGTCGAACGCGGTCGGGATGCCGTGGTGCTGCTGCGCGCCGGTACCCGTACCGGGCGCCCGGAGCTGGCCGACACCCTGCGGGGGCGCGGGGCGGCCGTCGGCCCGGCGCTGCCGTGGCAACAGGTGCCGCAGGCGGTACGACTGGCCGAACTCGCCGCGACGGTCGCCGGCACCGATCCGGTGGACGTCGTGTTCGTCGAGGACCACCTCACCGCGCTGGCGATCGGCGGTCAGCCGGACGCGTTGACGGTGCTCACCGCCCGCCGGCTGGCACCGTTGGCGGCCCTGCCGGTCGACCAGCGCGCCGAGCTGCTGCGGACCCTGCACAGCTGGCTGCGGCACTGGGGCGCCCGCCGGGCCGTGGCCGCGGAGCTGTTCGTGCATCCGCAGACGGTCAGCTACCGGGTCAAGCGGTTACGGGAGCTGCTCGGCGACGACCTGGACGACCCGGACCGCCGGTTCGAGTGGCTGCTGGTGATGGCGGCCGGGGAGGTGGGCTGAGCCGCCGACACCGCCGGTGCCGGAGCGGGGACCCGGCCGTCACTGGTACCGCCGGCGACGCCAGGCGGACTCGCGTGCCTCGTGGGTCATCCGTTCGCACAGCGACGCCTCCCGTAGTTGTCGCCGGGAGCCGCGCAGCAGCACGAACTCCACACCGACCAGCGCGACGCAGACCGCGCCGAGCAGGCCCAGCCCCAGCAGGGCGGGGACCCGGACCGCGACCCCGACCACGGCACCCAGGGTGGCGATCGCGGCGACACGGGTGAGGGTCACCGTGCCCAGTGTCCGTAACTGGAAGCCGAGGTGCGCGAGGAGGAACACGGCGACCCCGCCGTAGGCCAGCGGCATCGCCGGGCCACCCAGTGGTGCGCCGAGGTCGACCTCGGCGGTGCCGAGGTGGTGCAGTACCTCCTCCAGCCCGAGTGCGGTCAGGATCAGCCCGGCGATCATCGGCAGGTGCAGGTAGACGTACGCGTCGCGGGCCAGGGCGGTACGGCTGCGGGACGCGGCGGCGTGGAACACCTGCAGCGCGGCCGGCGCCACCAGGTCGAAGTACGCCCACCACAGGGCGGCGGTGATCGCCACCGCGATGCCGGCACCGGCCACGGCCGGCCAGGTGACCGGCCGGTCGATCAGGTCACTGCCGACGCCGACCGAGATGATCAGCTCACCGAGCGCGATCATCAGGATCAGTTCGAACCGTTCCACCCAGTGGTTCGCCGACAGCACCGACCACCCGGAGCTCGCCAGGGTGTAGCCGGCGGGTACTCGACGCCCAGCGCGGCGATCCAGCAGCCGACCTGCCAACCGAACGTGACTCCTGCCGGCTGACCCAGGTACGGCACGAGACCCGCAGCGACCAGCAGGACCGTGGCGACCGCCGGCGGTACGGCCAGGGAGCTCAGCCGGGGGTGCCCGGCCGGTTCGGCGGCCGACGCCACCCGGTAGAGCGCCACGTGCAGTCCCCGGATCGCCAGGTAGCACCCGGCGATGAGCAGCGGTCCGGGCAGCCCACCGGGCTGGTCGCTGAACGCCTGGGGGAGGGTCAGCGCGGCGACGAAGACCGCCGCCATCGCCACGAACATCACCGGTGGTGCGACGCCTTCGCCGAGCCGGATCCGGTTCGCCAGCACCATGTGCGAGCACCAGGCCCACCACAGCAACGCGAGCAGGAGCATTCCCGCGACGAGACCGTGTCCGGTGAGCTCACCGGCGGTCACCCGGGTGATGTTGTAGAACGCGAAGACGAAGACGAGGTCGAAGAAGATCTCCAACCGGTCGACGCGGGCGCCCGGCCGGATCAGGTGCAGGCCGCCCCGTACCGTCTGGATCTGCTTCATGCCGCCTTCGTCGGCGTCCCCTACCGTCGCGACGGCAGGGGACGCCGACGGAGGCCCTGGTCGGTCTGGTCCGTGCGCGCCGAGCCTAGCCGGGTGCCCGGCCGATGACCGGGGGTTCGCCGTCGGTTCAGCCCAGTACGGCGACGGCGCTGGCGGCCAGGCCCACCGAGGCCACCAGCAGCGCTGCGGCCGGACCCCGGGCGTCGGGCGGTAGCGCGCCGAACAGCCGGGACAACCGACCCAGGATGGCCAGCGGCGCAGCGGCGAGCCACACGTCCCGTTCGACCTGACCGCCGGCGAACCGGACGACGCCGGGCAGGTGTCCGACGGCGCGCAGCAGGGGGCCGACCATCCGGTTGCCGTACGGCGTCGGTGGTTCCTCGCCGACGGCGACGGCGGCGAGCGCGGCACGCAGCCCCCGCTCGTCGTTGGCCCAGTGTGCCCGGTACCGGATCGTCGCGTCGGAGCGGATCAGGTAGGCCGAGTTCGGTTTGGGAGTGAGCGCCCGGTGCAGGGTGCCGTCGATGTCGTCCACCGCCACCTCGAACGGCAGCTCATGGTGGCGGCGCAGTTCCTCGGCGTGTGCCCACTTGACGTCGAAGGTCTGCGGCTGGGGGTACCGCTGTCCGGGATGGGCCTCCCTGGTGTTGACCAGGACGAAGCGCACCTGGGTACCGAACTCGGCGTGCAGCCGCCGTAGCGCCGGCCCGGCGCTCTCGGTGACCGGGCAGGTACGGGAGCCGAAGATCAGCAGGACCGGTCGGTCGCCGAGTGCGTCGCTGCGGAACCGGCCGCCGTCGAGCGTGGCCAGGTCGAAGTCGGGCAGCCGGTTGCCGGGCCCGGGCGCGGTACGGCCGAAGGTCAGGTCGTCGAGCAGCAGCGGCAGCCGGAACCGGTCGAAGCGGTACGCGGTGCCGTGGGCCGTCGCCGTGCGGTGCCGTGGGTCGGTGGTCGACACGGTGGTTCTCCTTGAGTAGTTGACTGATTGGTCAAATCGATGGGCACGGTGCTGCGCCGGCCGGGCCGGAGAGCGGACACCCCCGGCGGCCGTCCCGGTGCGGCTCAGGCTGGCGGGTCGAGCAGCATCCGCACCCCGGACCGCATCTGGTCCACCAGCCCTGGCCGGTCGTACGCCTTGGCCAGCAGGGCCACCCCCTGCAGGTAGGCCAGCACCCGCAGGGCGGCCTCGCCCGGATCCGTCGCCCGGGACAGGTCGCCGTGTCGGCGTGCCTCGTCGATGGCGGCGGTGAAGTACCGGGCCCAGGCATCGAGGATGCCGGTCAGCCGCTGCCCCGCCTCGCCGTGCCCGGCGAGCTCGGCGGCGAGATTGCCCAACGGGCAACCCGGCGTGGCGCCCATCTGCTCACGGGTCATCGCGAGCAGGCTGCCGAAAGCGTGTACGAACCGGTCGATGCGTGCCAGCGGGGCGACGTCGTCGCGGAAGGCCTCCGCCAGCATCGCGTCCATCAGCACCCAGTTGGCGTCCACGACGGCCAGGCCGAGTGCCTCCTTGGACGGGAAGAAGTGGTAGAGACTGCCCCGGTGCACGCCCGCCGTACTGCAGACGTCCTCGATGCTGACCGCCGCGTACGACGAGCGGTGCACCAGTTCGCGGGCCACCGTGACGAGCCGCTGCCGGGTGTCCGATGCCATCGCCGATCCTCTCGTCTTGACCTTCCGGTCAAGACAGTAGCGCGGAGTTGACCGAACGGTCAACAAGAGCGGATGTCGCCGCCGGACCGCGCACAGCTGATACACAGGGATCGGAAAGTGCCGGCACAGGCACCACCTGGATGATCGGAACCATGACGATGGCGAGAACGCAGGGCCGTACCGCCTTGCGGCGGGCCGACGGCAGCCCGGTGCGGGTGCTGGTGGTCGACGACGAGCCCACCCTGGCCGAGCTGCTGTCGATGGCCCTGCGGTACGAGGGCTGGGAGGTGCGCAGCGTCGGTGACGGCACCGGCGCGGTCCGGACCGCACGCGAGTTCCGCCCCGACGCCGTCGTACTCGACGTCATGCTGCCCGACATCGACGGCCTGGAAGTGCTGCGGCGGCTGCGCGCCGACGCCCCCGAGGTACCCGTGCTGTTCCTCACCGCCAAGGACGCCGTCGAGGACCGGATCACCGGGCTGACCGCCGGCGGCGACGACTACGTCACCAAACCGTTCAGCCTGGAGGAGGTCGTCGCCCGGCTGCGCGGCCTGCTGCGCCGTACCGCCGGGGTCGGGTCGCGGCCGGACGCCCTCCTCGCCGTCGGCGACCTCACCCTCGACGAGGACAGCCATGAGGTACGCCGGGCCGGCGAATCGATCACGCTGACCGCCACCGAGTTCGAGCTCCTGCGCTACCTGATGCGCAACCCACGCCGGGTGCTGAGCAAGGCCCAGATCCTCGACCGGGTGTGGAACTACGACTTCGGCGGCCAGGCCAACGTCGTCGAGCTGTACATCTCGTACCTGCGGAAGAAGATCGACGCAGGCCGTCCGCCGATGATCCACACCATGCGCGGCGCGGGCTATGTCCTCAAGCCCGCCGACTGACCCCCCGCCGACCGACCGCGCCGTGGCGGATCCGGCCCCGACCGGTCGGCGCCGGTGGTGGTCGGTGCGTCGCTGGTCGCTGCGCACCCGGCTGGTCGTCACCATGCTGACGTTGCTCGCGGTCGCCAGCCTGATCGTCGGGGTGACCACGGCGGTGACCCTGCGGCGCAGTGTGTACGGCAGCATCGACGAGCAGTTGAGCGCGGCCGCCAGTCGGGCACCGCGCGGGCTCGCCCCGCCCGGCGGACCGGACTATCCATCACCCCAGCAGCCCGATGACGCCACCGGGTGCGACCCGGACCGCGCCCCCGACTTCCCCGCCGGTCAGGTCATCGGCACCCTTGCCGCGCGACTCTGCGACGGGCAGACCAACGTCAGGATCCTGGTCGAGCAGGGCCAGGACCAGCCGGACCTGAGTGGCTACACGCAGGATCTGGGGGACGTGCCGGTCGACGGGCCAGCACAGACCATCTCCCTGGGTTCCTGGGGCGACTACCGGGTGCGCGCGCAGCGACTGCCCGACGGCGCGGTTCTGGTGACCGGACTGCCGCTGGCCGATGCACAGGCCACGATCTACCTCGTCGTCGGTACGGTCGCCGTGGTCACCGCAGCGGTGCTGCTGCTCGTCGGCGTCACCGGCACGCTCACCGTACGACGGTCGCTGCGCCCGCTGTCGCGGATGGCGGCCACCGCCGGCCGGGTGTCACGGCTGCGGTTGGACCGGGGCGAGGTGACGCTGCCGGACCGGGTCGACCCGGCCGACACCGACCCGCACACCGAGGTCGGGCAGGTCGGCGCGGCGCTCAACCGGATGCTGGACCACGTCGGCCAGGCGCTCGCCGTCCGGCACGCCAGCGAGACCCGGGTACGCCAGTTCGTCGCCGACGCCAGCCACGAACTGCGCACCCCACTGGCGGCGATCCGAGGGTACGCCGAGTTGAGCCGTCGCAGCGCCGAGGTGCCGCCACCGGAGACGGCCCACGTGCTGCGCCGGGTCGAGTCCGAGGCCCGCCGGATGACCCTGCTGGTGGAGGACCTGCTGCTGCTGGCCCGGCTCGACACCGGCCGGCCACTGGTCGCCGAACCGGTCGACCTGACCAGGCTGGTCGTCGACGCGGTCAGCGACGCGCACGCCACCAGCCCTGCCCACGACTGGCAGCTCGACCTGCCACCCGAGCCGGTGACCGTGACCGGCGACCCGGCCCGGTTGCAGCAGGTGCTGGTCAACCTGCTGGCCAACGCCCGTACCCACACCCCGGACGGCACCACGGTCACCGTGTCGGTCACCGGGCGGGACCCGGCGGGCGACCCTACCGGCCCGGCCATGGTGCTGCTGCGGGTGGTCGACACCGGACCGGGGATCCCGGACGCGCTGGCGCCGCACGTGTTCGAGCGCTTCGCCCGAGGGGACACGTCCCGGTCCCGGGCCGCCGGCAGCACCGGCCTCGGGCTGGCCATCGTGCACGCGGTGGTGACCGCCCACGGCGGCACCGTGGCGCTGACCAGCGCGCCCGGGCACACCGAGTTCACCGTCCGGCTGCCCACGGCCACGACCGGGCCGATCCACTAGACATCGTCGGGAACCAATATGGTCGCATCGACGACCAACTGGGTGGTGCGGCGGTCGTCGTGCCGCCGGCAGCGATGCGGCAACCGCCGACGTCGAGCCGGCGAGAGCCAGTGGAGAGTGGTCGCAGATGGACCGTCGAGAACTGCTGGGGGTGGCGGGCGCCGCCAGCGCCGGACTGCTCGCCGGAGTGGCCGTGCCGGGGGCGACGTCGGCGGCCGCCGCCCCGGCAGGCGCCGATCCTCGGCACACGCCGTCGCCGGAGCACCCGCTGCGGGTGCACGTCGTGATGTTCGACGGAGCCGAGGAGCAGGATTTCATCGGCCCGTACGAGGTCTTCTCCCTCGCGGGCGGGCTCAGCGGCGGTGCCGTCCAGACCCGGTACGTCCACGTCGACGGGCCGCGTACGGTGACGGCCGCGTTCGGCACCAGGGTCGTCGTCGAACACGGCTGGTCCCCTCGGTCCGCCGATGTCGTCGTCGTACCCGGTGGCGGCTTCCGCCGCCCGGACGGCCCGGGCATCTGGTCGGAGATCAACCGGGGAGTGCTGCCGCGCGCCCTCGCCGACGCCCGGCGACGTGGCCTGATCATCTCGTCGCTGTGCACCGGAGCGATCGTCCTGGCCGCCGCCGGGCTGACCGGCGGCCGGCCCTGCACCACCCACAACGGTGCCAAGGCGGAGCTGGCCGCCCGAGGGGGAGTGGTCAAGAACGCCCGGGTGGTCGACGACGGCGACCTGGTGACCGCAGCCGGGATCACCTCCGGATTGGAACTCGCCCTGCACCTGGTCCGACGTCGGGTCGGCGCCGATCTGGCAGTGCGCGCCGAGGAGGTGCTCGAGTACCAGGCGCGAGGTACGGTCTGGACCCCGTGACGTTCCGCGCCCGGGTGGGTCGCCCGCCGGTGGCCGCGGTGGCCCCTTAACGGTGGTTCGGTATGAGCGAAACGGTGTATCGCGCTGCCCTTGACCGGATACTTCGGACGATGCACTCTCATGTCCAAGAGTCGATGCCTTGGTGCGGGTTGGGCTGCCGGTCGTGACGCCGCGCCCCGGGCCGTCGGGTGTCGTCACCCCCGACAGCGGGAGGCCCCTGAATGCGTACCCGATGGACGACAGCGGCGATCACCCTCGCCATGGCCGGCGGATTGCTCGCCGGCCTCCCCGGCGCCTCGGTGGCGCACGACCCGGACACTCCCGCCGGCCGGTCGTCAGCCGTGGCCTTCATGGCCCAGCGGGAGCCGACCCAGGACCTCGCCGCGATGGCACAGGTCAGCTGCAGCAACGGTCAGGCCAGCGGATACCCCTGCCGCAACGTCGACCTGTTGTCCTTTCTGCCACTGAGCCAGATGGGCGGCAGCCAGGCCAATGACATCTGGGGCTGGACCGACCCGTCGACCGGCAAGGAGTACGCCATCGTCGGGCGCCGTAACGGCACCTCCTTCGTGGACATCTCCGACCCGGCGGCACCGGTGTACCTCGGCAACCTGCCGGCCTACCAGAACCGGAGCGCGGTCTGGCGCGACATCAAGGTCCACCGCGACCACGCATTCATCGTCGCCGACGTGCGTGGGCACGGCATGCAGGTTTTCGACCTGACCCGGCTGCGCAACCGCACCACCCCGCAGACCTTCACCGCCGACGCGCACTACAGCCGGTTCGGCAACTCGCACAACATCGCGATCAACGAACAGACCGGGTACGCGTACGCGGTCGGCTCGAACACCTGCAGCGGCGGCCTGCACATGGTCGACATCTCGACCCCGACCTCGCCCGCCTACGCCGGCTGCGTCAGCTCCGACGGCTACACCCATGACACCCAGTGTGTGGTCTACCGTGGACCGGACAGCGCCTACACCGGCCGGGAGATCTGCGTCAGCTCCAACGAGGACACCGTCACCATCGTCGACGTCACCAACAAGACCAGCCCTCGGCAGATCGTCCGGGCCGCCTACTCCGGCCGGCAGTACACCCATCAGGGCTGGCTCACCGACAACCACCGCTACTTCGTCCTCGACGACGAGCTCGACGAGAGCCGCGCCGGAGGAGGGACGAAGACCTTCGTCTTCGACCTGTACGACCTGGACGCGCCACGGCACATCGGCACCTACACCTCGTCGGCAGCCGCCACCGATCACAACCAGTACGTCAAGGGCAACTACAGCTACCAGGCCAACTACCGGGCCGGTCTGCGGATCCTCGACCTGCGCGGCATCGCCAGCGGCACGCTGACCGAAGCCGGCTATTTCGACATCTACCCGTCGAGCAACACCGCGTCGATGAACGGCGCGTGGAGCGTCTACCCGTACTTCGCCAGCGGCGTCGTCGTGGTCAGCGGCATCGAGCAGGGCCTGTTCGTCCTGCGGCCGAACCTGCCGTCGACGCTGGACGGGTCGGCGTCGTCGGACGCGGTACGCGTCACGACCGTCGACCGCCGGGTACCCGCCTGATGGTGGTGTCCCCCCTGCGGTACACCACCCCGCCGGCCGCCGCGCCGGCGGGGTCCGCCGCACCGCCCACCCGGACCCGCTCCGCTGGCCGGCTCACCCTGCTGATCACCCTGGCCGTGCTCGTCGCCGCCACCGGTTTCGTCGCCGGTCGAGCGACCACCACCGGCGGCGGGTCGGCAGCGCGTGCCGCGACCGGTACCGACCCGCACGCCGGACACGACGTCGGCGGACTCGGCGTCACCCAGGACGGTTACGCACTCACCCTGCTGTCCGCCCCGTCCGCCGCCGGCGTCACCGGTGAGCTGGCGTTCGCGATCCTCGGCCCGGACGGCGCGCCGGTCACCGCGTACCGGACCAACCACGAACGGGACCTGCACCTGGTGCTGGTCGGCCGCGACCTGCGCGGATACCAGCACCTGCACCCCGAGTCCGACGCCGACGGCACCTGGCGGGCCGCGGTGACCCTGCCCACCGCCGGCGCCTACCGGATGTTCGCCGACTTCGTGCCGGCCGCCGCGACCACACCGGTCACCCTCGGCACGGACCTGCTGGTGCCCGGAGACTGGGCACCCGGCCCGCCCACCCCGGTCGACGAGGCGACCGTCGTCGTCGACGGCTACACCGTCACCCTCGACGGCGGGCTGCGCCCGGGTCAGGCCAGTCAGGTACTGGTCTGGTTGGGGCGCGACGGCACACCCGTACTCGACCTGGAGCGTTACCTCGGTGCGTACGGCCACCTCGTCGCGTTGCGTCACGGCGACCTCGGTTACCTGCACGTGCACCCGGCACCGGCGGCCAGTCCCAGCTCCGTGGTGGCCTTCGCCGTGCAGGTCCCCTCGGCGGGCAGCTACGAACTGTTCTTCGAGTTCCAGCACGCGGGCACCGTCCGGACCGCCCAGTTCAGCCTCACCGCGTACTGACCGCGCCCGCCTGCATGGCGTGACAGCCAGGTCAACCGGCGGGCCGGCTGGCGCGTCACCTGTGGCATCCACCCTGAGCTGGAGGTCGCCATGACCGTCACACCCCGTCCGCACAGTTGCGAGCCGCTGTGGTCGGTCGGCGGTGTCACCGCCGCAGTCACCGCCGTGCTCGCCGTCGTCACCGCGTTCGGGCTGCCGCTCACCGATGCCCAGCAGGCCGCGATCCTCGGCCTGGTCGCCGTCGTCGCCCCGCTGGTCGTCGCTCTGATCGGTCGGACCCGGGTGTACGCGCCGGCCACCGTCGAACGGCTGGTCGGCGACACCGCGCCGGGCACCGACCGGTGAGCGGGCAGACCGGGGTCGCCGCCGGGGTGCCGCCACCACCCGCGCCGGTCACAAATAGACGCGGGTGACCGCCTCGGCCAGGCAGACCGGCTCGTCGCCGCCGTCACGTTCGACCGTGACCAGGTAACGCACCTGGACACCGCCGGTGACCTCGGCGACGTCGTTGATGTCGACCGACGCCCGGACCCGGGCCCCGGCCGGCACCGGTGCCGGGAACCGTACCCGGTCGAGCCCGTAGTTGACCGACATCCGCGCCCCGGACACCGAGACCCGTCCAGCGACCAGCGCCGGCAGCAACGACAGGACGAGCGAACCGTGGGCGATGCCGCCACCGGCAGGCCCACCGGCCGTCGGCGCGTCGGTGCGTGTCCACGGCCGGTCGCCGGTGGCGGCGGCGAACCGGTCGATCCGACCCTGGTCGACCTCGATCCAGCGACCCGGTCCAAGGCGGCTGCCGACCGCGTGGCGCAGGTCGTCGACGGAGTCGAAAGCCATGACGGTTTCCCTTCCTGCGGCGCAGTGCCGGCGGACGACCGGCCACAGCGGGCATGCTAGTGGCGGATCGTGGACAATTCGACGGTGGCCGTGGCGCGCGGAGGTGACGGGTGCGCATTCTGCTGGTCGACAACTACGACTCCTACACGTACAACCTCTTCCAGCTGATCGCGGCGGTCGCCGGCAGCGAACCGACCGTGCTGGCCAACGACGACCCCCGGCTCGCCGCCGTCGACCGGCTCGACGTGCGGTGCGTGGTGATCTCGCCCGGCCCCGGCCGACCGCACCGGGTCACCGACCTCGGTTGGGGCTGGGAACTGCTCGACCGCCGGCCTGAGCTGCCGGTGCTCGGGGTCTGCCTCGGTCACCAGGCGATCGCGTTGCACGCCGGCGCCCGGGTCGACCAGCGTCAGCCCCGGCACGGCCAGGTCGACCGGATCCGGCACACCGGCGACGGGCTGTTCACCGGCGTGCCGCAGGGGTTCGCGGCGGTCCGCTACCACTCGTTGCAGGTCAGCGAGCCGTTACCGGCGGACCTCGCCGCGACGGCCTGGGCCACCGATGGCACCGTCATGGCGCTGGCGCACCGGCGGCTGCCCCAGTGGGGCGTGCAGTTCCATCCCGAGTCGATCGGCACCGAGCACGGCGCCCGGCTGATCACCAACTTCCTGGCCATGGCCCGCCCGGCGGCCCCCACCGGCGGTCCGCCCACCCCGCCCACCCCGGCACCGCCGCCCACCCCGGCACCGCCGCCCACGCCGCCCACGCCGCCCACGCCGGCACCGCCGCCGAGTGCGCAGCCGGTGACCGCTGGCGGGCCGCGCTGGCGGCGCGACGTCACGGTCGTCGACGGCGAGATCGACACCGAGGCGGCTTTCCTGGAGTTGTACGCCGACGCCCGCTACGCGTACTGGCTCGACGGTGCCGACGTGGCCGCCGGACGGTCCCGGTTCTCGTTCCTCGGCGACGCCGGCGGCCCGCTCGCCGAGGTGCTGCGCTACCGGGTCGGCAGCGGCCGGGTCGAGGTGCACCGCACCGGCCGGCCGGTGCGCCAGGAGTCCGGCGGTCTGCTCGACCTGCTCGACCAGCGGTTGGCCCGGCGTCGGCTGCCCGCCGCTGACCTGCCGTTCGACTTCGCCGGCGGCTACGTCGGTTACCTCGGTTACGAGATGAAGGCCGACTGCGGACCCACCACCGCCCGCCCCGCAGACACCCCCGACGCCGTCTGGATCTTCGCCGACCGGTTGGTGGCCGTCGACCACCTGCGTCGGCGCACCTACCTGGTGGCGCTCAGCGTCGACGACGCCGGGCGTCGTGCCGCCAAGGACTGGTTGGCGGGTACGGCGACCCGGCTGCGACAGCTGACGCCGCCGGGCCCGCACCGTCGCGCGTCGGGTCCCGTCCCGCCCCACCCGCCGCCGGCGCCGGGCAGCGCGGCCGATCCGCAGCGCTGGGTGAGCCCGGCCCGCGAGCGCGACCGCTACCTCGCCGATGTCGCCACGGCCCTGAGCGAGCTGCGCCGTGGCGAGAGCTACGAGATCTGCCTGACCAACCAGTTGCGGCTGCCGCCGGTGCCCGACCCACTGGGGTACTTCCGGGCGCTGCGCCGGATCAACCCCGCTCCGTACGCCGCGTACCTGCGCCTCGACGACGTCGCCGTGGCCAGTACCTCCCCGGAACGGTTCCTGCGGATCCGGCCCGACGGCCGGGTCGACGCCAGCCCGGTCAAGGGCACCGCGGCGCGCGGCGACGACCCCGGCCACGACGAGCAGCTGCGCCGGGCGTTGACCACCTCGGCCAAGACCCGAGCCGAGAACCTGATGATCGTCGACCTGCTCCGCAACGACCTCGGCCGGGTCTGCGAGGTCGGCTCGGTGCACGTTCCCCGCTTCCTGGCCACCGAGACCTATCCCACCGTGCACCAGCTGGTCTCCACCGTCGAAGGACGGCTGCGCCCGTCGGCCAGCGTGATCGACTGTGTGCGGTCGTGTTTCCCCGGCGGATCGATGACCGGGGCCCCGAAGCTGCGCACCATGGAGATCATCGACGGACTGGAGCGGCAGGCCCGGGGGATCTACTCCGGTGCCCTCGGCTACCTCGGCGTCGACGGCGGCGCCGACCTGAGCATCGTGATCCGTACCGCCGTGCTGACCGGTGACGGGGTCACCATCGGCACCGGCGGCGCCGTCGTGCTCGACTCCGATCCGGCCGACGAGTACGACGAGACGATGCTGAAGGCCCGGGCGCTGCTCGTCGCCTACCAACTGGCGACCAGGTCGGTCCGGTGACCGGTCACCCGCGTGGGTGCAGGCATGACCGCCCGTGCGGCGGGTACGCGGGCCCGGTGGATCAGGCAACCGTGGTACGCGTACCCGCCGCCGACGTCGTCCTCGACGCGGACGTGGTGGTGCCCATCCGGACCCGCGCGGTGGTGTTCTTCGCCCACGGCAGCGGAAGTTCCCGTCTCAGCCCGCGCAACCGGGCGGTGGCCGGCCGGCTGCACGGTGCCGGTCTCGCGACCGTCCTGGCGGACCTGCTGACCAAGGAGGAGGAGCAGGTCGACGTAACCACCGCACAGCTGCGGTTCGACATCGCGTTGCTGAGCCGGCGGCTGACCGCGGTCGTCGACTGGGCCGTCGGGCAGCCGGAGCTGCACGGACTGCCGGTCGGGCTCTTCGGCGCCAGCACCGGCGCGGCGGCGGCCCTGTGCACCGCCGCGACCCGGCCCGACCAGGTCGGTGCCGTGGTGTCCCGGGGCGGCCGGCCCGACCTGGCCGGGGACCAGTTGGCCCAGGTACGGGCACCGACCCTGCTGCTCGTCGGGGAACTCGACCCGCAGGTCGCGCAGCTCAACGCGACGGCGGCGACGGCGCTGCGGGCACCGTACGAGCTGCGGATGGTGCCCGGTGCCGGGCATCTGTTCGCCGAGCCGGGCACCTTGGACCGGGTCGCCGACGAGGCCACCGGCTGGTTCGATATCCACCTGAGCTGACCGCGTCCCGGCGTGCCCCGGGCGGGGACCCGACGTCACCCCGGGAACAACCAGGCAAGGGCGGTCAGGGACGTGTCGACGTACCGGTCCCGCCCGGTGCGCACGCCGTACGCGAGGTCCTCGAAGACCCGGCAGCGGCCGTGGAACTCGGCCCGCCGGCGCAGCCCGGCACCGGCACCGGCACCGGCGGCACGGTAGCTGCCCATCGCGGCGTCGAGCGCCTCCGGCCCGAGGTCCCGGTAGATCAGCCCGAAGTCGGCCGCCGGATCGACCAGCGCGGCGTCACTCCAGTCGATGACCCCGGTGACCGCGCCGGTGTCCGGATCGACCAGGACATGTTCGATGCCGAGGTCGTTGTGGCTGAACACCAGCTGAGGCGGCCGAGACGGCGGCGTCGCCGCCAGGAATGCTCCGATCGCGGCGCGCCGGGCGGGCGGGAGCACCTCGGCCAGCGCATCGACGTACCCGGCGGCCTCCTGCCGCCACAGGTCGAGCGGCTGGTCGTCGGGCTCGGCCAGTCCGACCCAGATACGCGCCGGTGCCGTGTGCAGCCGGGCGAGCAGCGTGCCGAGGGCGGCGGCGACCGTGGTCGCGTGGCGGTGCCGTACCGGCCCCGGCAGGTCCGACAGCGCGGTCCCGGCGAGCCTGCGGTAGCCCAGCCAGCCGTCGCCGGTACGCAGCACCGGACGGGGTACCGGCACCGTAGCGAGCCCGGCGACGGCGTCGAGCAGGCGTGCCTCACGGTCGGTCGCCACCGGATCCGGCTGCTTCGGCACCCGCACGATCAGATCGCCGTCGACCTCGTAGCAGTCGTGGTCGAGTCCGTTGCCGATCAGGGTCACCGTCCGGACCGGCCGGCCGCCGAGGGCGGCGGTCACGGCGGCGCGGACGGCGTCGACCCGGTGGTCCGCCGTAGTCACCGACCCACCGTATTCGGTCCGCCGACGCTCCGGCACCACGGTCGCCACGGCGCACCGTGACGCCCTGGTCACCGGATTGATCTCCCGCAGGTGGGGGTGCACGCACTTGTTACGGTCGTCGACCGGTGGACCGACTGGAGGACGGCAGGATTGAACGGGACAGTGGCGTACCTGGTGACCGGGCTGGGATGTCTGATCGCAGTCGCCGGGATCGCGGCCGTGGCGGTCGGCGTCTGGCGGGCGAAGGTCCGCTCCGGCACTGCCGGTGCCGGAGCGGCCAAGGGTCGACCGGTCGACCCGTTCCACACCGGCGACACCGACGCGGTGCGCGGGGATCCCCGCCGGCTCGGGCCGGGCGACATCGTCGAGTTCCGGGGCCAGTCGTACGCCGTACGGGGCAGCGTGCACTTCACCGAGGGCAGCTGGACCTGGAGCGAACACTTCCTCGACGACGCGCGCGGCGACAAGCTGTGGCTGTCGGTGGAGTCGGATCCGGACCTGGAGCTGGTGCTCTGGCGGTCGGCCCCCGCGGACCTGGCGCCGACCCCGGGTGCCCGGTCGCTCGACGTGGCCGGTCGCCGCTACCGGCTCGACGAGTCCGGCCAGGCGAGGTTCACCAGCGTCGGGGCCACCGGGCTGGCACCGAGCGGGAGCGTGCGCTACCACGACTACGTCGCGCCGGACGACGCCCGGTTGTCCTTCGAGGGCTACGGCGACTCGCCCCGGTGGGAGATCGGGCTCGGTGAGGTGCTGCACCGCGCCGAGGTGATGATCTATCCCGCCGGCGGTCCGGGGTCGGCCGGTCGGACGGTGTGACGTGCTGGTCACCCTCGACACGCCGTACGTCGACACCACGGCCGCCGATCTGTGCTTCGCCCTCGGTCTGCCGGAGCAGCCCGCCCTGCACGTGCTCGACCTGCCGCTGCCGGCGAGCGTCGGCGGGCCCGCCACAGGTGTGCTGCGGCTGCGCCTGCTCGGCGCGTCCCACCAGGCCGTTCTGCGTACCGGTGACAGTGTGCTGGTCGAGACGGTGGCCTGCCTGCCCGGCCTGCCCCGTGACCTGCCGGCGGCGGTCGACGATGCCGACGGCTACCGGTTCGCCGCGCGGGTACGGCGGCTGTCGCCGGTCGATGTCGCCGCCGAGGTCGGCGGGCTGCGTCGCCGGCTGACCGACGATCCGCAGGCGTTGGTCGGCGTCTTTCCCGGCAGCCCCGACGCGCTCACCGCGCTGCGGGCCGACTTCGACGACCACCGGATCCGGTGGTCCACCTGGCACGCGTACCCACAGACAGGCGAGTTGGTCGAGACCGAGACGGTGGTGAGGTTACGGTGACTTCCCGTAAGTGGATCGTGGGCGGCGTGGTGCTCGCCCTGGTCGGCGTGATCGTGTCCTGCTGCGGCCTGGCGGCCGGGACCTTCTCGGCGCGCGGCTACGTCGAACGCACCTACGCCCGTTCGGTGAGCGACGACATCGGATCCTCCGCCAAGGGTTTCCGGTCCGAACGGCCGCCGGCGCAGGTCGCCGAGGAGTTGCGCCGCAGCTTCCGACCGGAGGACCAGCACCGCGACGGCGAGCGGTTCTACCTGCGCTACGGCGACGACTCGGTGGTGATCCTGCCGGCCGCCGTCGGCTCCCTGATCCTCGTCGAGCGGATGGTGACCGCCTATCCACGCTACCGCTCCACTGTGGGTAACTCGTGGAACTGGCAGCGTGGCAGCACCACCCGGGGCGGCGGCCCGGGTACCGGCAAGTAACCCCCTTTCCCCTCAGGAGTTCGCACATGTTCCGCACCCTTGTCGTCGATCTGCTGCTGACCCTCGCCTACGGCGGTGTCGGGCTGGCGCTGATGGCCCTCGGATACCTGCTGGTCGACGTGGTCACCCCGGGCAAGCTGCACCAGCTGATCTGGGTCGAGCGCAACCGCAACGCCACCATCCTGCTCGCGTCGAACCTGGTGGCGGTGGGCATCATCGTGGTCGCCGCCATCACCGCCGGGGAGAACAGCTTCGTCACCGGGCTGGTCGGCACCACTGCGTACGGCCTGCTCGGGCTGGCCGTCATGGCGGTCTCCTTCGTCCTGCTCGACGCCGTCACCCCGGGACGCCTCGGGGACATCCTGGTCGACCGTGAACCGCACCCAGCGGTCTGGGTCAGCGCCGTCGTGCACCTGGCCACCGGCGCCATCGTGGCGGCGGCGATCAGCTGATGAGCGCCGCCGCCACGGCGGCGGCACCGGACGACGCATCCGGGCCGCCGGTGGCCGCACCGGGGACCACCGGCACCGGCACCGGCCGCCGCTACGCCCGGATCGCCCGGCCGGCGGTGCTGGCTGCGGTCTTCGTCTGTGCGGCCTGCGGCCTGGTGTACGAACTCGCCCTGGTCGCGCTCGGCAGCTACCTGATCGGCGACACGGTCGGGCAGGCGTCGATCGTGCTGGGGGTGATGGTCTTCGCGATGGGCGTCGGCGCGCTGGCCGCGAAGCCGCTGCAGCGGTACGCCGTCGTCGCCTTCGCCGCCGTCGAACTGGTCCTGGCGCTGCTCGGTGGTCTGTCGGTGCTGCTGCTCTACGCAGCCTTCGCCTGGCTCGACCTGTACGCGCCGGCGCTGGTCGTCACCGCGTTCGTCCTCGGGCTGCTGATCGGGGCGGAGATTCCGCTGCTGATGGTGCTGCTGCAGCGGATCCGGGCGCAGTCGGCGGGCAGCGCGGTCGCCGACCTGTTCGCCGCCGACTACGTCGGTGCCCTGCTGGGTGGCCTGGCCTTCCCGTTCCTGCTGATCCCGTTCTTCGGTCAGCTCCGGGGGGCGCTGCTGGTCGGGGTGGTGAACGCCCTGGCCGGCGTCCTGCTGGTCGGCACCGTGTTCCGGGCCGATCTGGGCCGACGCGCCCGGGCGGCGGTGGCCGTCGCGGCGACGCTGGTCGGGGTCGTGCTCGTCGGTGCCTTCACGGTCGCCGAGGACTTCGAGGTCACGGCCCGCCAGCAGCTCTACCGGGATCCGGTGGTCCACGCCGAGCGCAGCCGGTACCAGGAGATCGTCCTCACCCGGGCGCTCTCACCGGTCGCCGGTGAGCCCGACCTGCGGCTCTTCCTCGACGGCGACCTGCAGTTCAGCTCGGTCGACGAGTACCGCTACCACGAGGCCCTGGTCCACCCGGCGATGGCCGGCCCACGGGGCACGGTGCTGCTGCTCGGCGGCGGTGACGGGCTCGGTCTGCGGGAGGTGCTGCGCTACCCGGACGTCACCTCGGTGACGGTCGTCGAGTTGGACCCGGCGGTGGTGGCACTGGCGCGCAGCGAGCCGCAGATCCGTACGCTCAACGCCGCGGCGTTCGACGACCCACGGGTACGCCTGGTGCACGCCGATGCGTTCGCCTGGCTGCGCACGGCGCCGGACCCTTTCGACGTGGTGATCGTCGACCTGCCCGATCCGGATCAGACCGCGACTGCCAAGTTGTACTCGGTGGAGTTCTACGGCCTGGTGCGCGGTGTGCTCGGCCCGGAGTCCAGGCTCGTCGTGCAGGCCGGTTCGCCGTACTTCGCCCAGTACGCGTACTGGTGCATCGAGACGTCGGTGCGCGCCGCCGGCCTGGTGACCCGCCCCTACCACGTGGACGTGCCGTCGTTCGGCGACTGGGGTTTCGTGCTGGCGGGTCTGCCGTCGCCGACCGTCACCGCACCGTCGTTGCGGGTGCCGGCCGACGCCCCGTCGCTGCGGTTCCTGCATCCGCAGGTCCTGGCGGCGGCGCAGGTGTTCCCACCGGACCGGGGTCCGGTGCAGGTGCCACCGTCGACGTTGCTGGAGCCCCGCGTGCTGGAGTACACCCGTCAGGCGTGGCGCGGCTACTGACCCGCCGCGCCCGAGTCAAGTGGGCACGATCACCGGTGCCGAGCGAGTGAGGCCATCCCCAACAAAGCAAGCGACCGGTATGGTCGGTGGCTGGTTGGCCAGCGCGAAGGGGTGCCCGATGACGACGGTGTCGGACTGGATGACGCCGGGGGCGCACCCGGTCGCGGACGGGGTGTACCGGATTCCGCTGCCGATGCCCGACGACGCGCTGCGGGCGGTCAACGTCTACGCGATCGAGGACGACGCCGGGCTGGTCCTCGTCGACGCCGGCTGGGCGGTGCCCGCCGCCCGTACGGCTCTCGAGGCCGCGCTCGGTGACCGTGGGCACGACCTCGCCGCGATCCGCCGGTTCCTGGTCACCCACATCCATCAGGACCACTATTCACAGGCGGTCGCGATCCGGCGGGAAACAGGGGTGCCGATCGCGCTCGGGGCGGGCGAGCGACCCAGCCTGGAGTTCATGGTGGCCGGCACCGACGAGCCGTACGCCGCCCCGCTGGCCAAGTTGCGCGACGCCGGGGCGGCCGACCTCGCCGACCGGGTGCAGCGGCTGACCGCCGACGCGGAGCAGCCGGAACTCGACTGGCAACCGCCGGACGAGTGGCTCTCCGGTGAGCGCGAGGTGGCGTTGTCCGGCCGCCGGCTGTGGGCATTGCCGACCCCGGGCCACACCGCCGGGCACTACGTCTTCCGTGACCCGCAGGCCGGGTTGCTCTTCGCCGGTGACCACGTGCTGCCGGGCATCACCCCGTCGGTCGGCTTCGAGGCGGTGGCGGCGCACCGCCCGCTGGGCCGGTATCTGGAGTCGCTGCGGGCGGTGCGCGCGTTGCCGGACGCGCTGCTGCTGCCGGCGCACGGGCCGGTGGGCGACAGCGTCCACCGACGGGTGGACGAACTGCTGGCCCACCACCGGGACCGGTTGGCCGAGATGGCGGCCGCGGTCGGTGCCGGCGCGCGGACCGCGTACCAGGTGGCGCGGACCCTGCCCTGGACCCGACGTCGCCGGGCGCTCGACGATCTGCCGCCGTACCACCGGATGCTGGCGGTCAACGAGACGGCACTGCATCTCGACCTGCTGGTCGAGCAGGGGCGGTTGGTGTCGCACCGGGCGGACGGCGTGACGGCGTTCCGGCCACCGGACTGACCACGGGTTTCGCAGCGGTGCGGGATGGGGTAGGGTCGATTACCAAGCAAGCGCTTGTGAGGTGATCGTGATGCTGTCAGCCGACCCGACACCGATCCCGGCCCCCGGCGGCCGTCGATGACGGTGATCGACCGACCGGCGGACCCGACCGGCCTGCTACGCCCCGGCATTCTGATCGACGGACAGTGGCGCGACACCGGCACCGGCGGTCGACGCGACCACGTCGACCCGGGCACCGGGCGTGTCCAGCAGAGCTTCGCCCTGGCCGGAGCCGCCGAGGTCGACGAGGCCGTCGCTGCCGCCGGGGCCGCGGCCCCCACTTGGCGGAGCTGGCCAGTCGACCGCCGTCGCCAGGTGCTGTCCCGCCTCGGCGACCTGATCCGGGCCAACGCCGCCGATCTCGCCGCGATCAACGCACTCGAGGTCGGCACCCCGGCGGCCCTGTCGTACGGCCGCTACACCACCGGCCAGACCTTCTTCGACTACTACGCCGGCTGGCTGGACAAGGCCGCCGGAGACGTGTTGCGGATGCCCGGCGCGATGGACCTGACCCTGCTGGAACCGGTCGGCGTGGTCGGCGCGATCCTCACCTGGAACCATCCGCTGGCCAACATCGGCACCACCGTCGCACCGGCGCTGGCCGCCGGGTGCACGGTCATCGTCAAGCCACCGGAGCAGGCGCCGTTCGCGGCGCTGCGGTTCGGTCGACTCTGCGCCGAGGCCGGACTGCCGCCCGGCGTGGTCAACGTCCTGCCCGGCGGCCCGGCGGTCGGCGACGCCCTGGTCCGCCACCCCGAGGTCGACAAGATCGGATTCGTCGGCGGTCCGGCGACGGCGACCCGGATCCAGGCGGCGGCCGCTCCCACGCTCAAGCCGCTGCTGCTGGAGCTCGGCGGCAAGAGCGCGTCGCTGGTCTTCCCGGACGCCGATCTCGACCGGGCCTGCCGGTTCGCGCTGCTGATCACCGCCAACAGCGGCCAGGGCTGCACCATCCCGACCCGGATGTTCGTCCACGACGACGTGTACGACGAGGTGCTCGGCCGGCTGCTCGACGGCCTGCGGGCGGTGACCGTCGGCGACCCGTTCGACCCGGCGGCCGGGATGGGACCGCTGATCGACGCGGCCGCCTGCGAGCGGGTCGTCGGGACCATCGACCGGGCCCGGGAGAACGACACCGGTCACCTCGTGCTCGGCGGGCACCGACTCGGCGGCGAACTGGCCGACGGCTACTACGTCGCCCCGACCGTCTTCTCCGACGTCGACCCGCACAGCGAACTCGCCACCGAGGAGATCTTCGGCCCGGTGCTGTCGGTCTGCCGGTTCGTTGGCGAAGCCGAGGCGGTCGAGGCGGCCAACGCCAGCCGGTACGGGCTCGCCGGCTACGTGCACACCCGCGACGTCGACCGGGCGATGCGGGTCGCCTCGGCGCTGGCCGTCGGCAACGTCGGGGTCAACGGGGCCGGTGCGCCCGCAGGGCCGTTCGCGCCGTTCGGCGGGGTGAAACAGAGCGGCTACGGCAAGGTCGGCGGGCTCGCCGGACTGCTGGAGTTCAGCCGGGTCAAGAACGTACTGCTGGCGATCGACGAATGAGCGCGCCCGGCGGACCGTCGGGTGGCGGGAAAGAGGGATCGGGATGACGACACTGGCGGGTGGAGCGGTGCTGGTAACCGGCGCCGGATCGGGGATCGGGGCGGCGACCGCCCGGCAGGTCGCGGCGGCCGGCGCGGCGGTCGCCGTCAACGACCTCGACCCGGCCGCCGCCCGGGCCGCCGCCGCCGCGATCGTCGCTGACGGCGGCACCGCCTACCCCGTCGCCGGGGACGTGGCCGACCCACGGGCCGCCGCGGCCGTCGTGGCCGCCGCCGTCGACCGGCTCGGCCGCCTCACCGGCCTGGTCAACAACGTCGGCGTGGTACGCGGCGGCGCACTGCGGTCGGTCGGCCCGGACGACTGGGACGCGATCATGCGGATCGACTGCGCCAGCGCGCTGTACTGCAGCCAGGCCGCCCTGCCCGCGATGACGTCGGGCGGCGCGATCGTCAACATCTCGTCGCTGTGTGGCATCCACGTCGCGCCCGGCGCCGGCGCCTACAACGCCGCCAAGGCAGCGGTGATCGCGCTGACCCGGCAGATGGCGCTGGAATGGGGTCCGGACGGCATCCGGGCGAACGCCGTCGCGCCGGGCATCGTCAGCGGCACCAACTTCTCGGCCAGCAGCCGCGACCCGCAGGCCGCGCAGCGCCGTGGTGCCGCCGTACCGCTGGGTCGCACCGGGTCCGCGACGGACATCGCCCCGGTCGTGGTCTTCCTGCTCGGCGACGCCGCACGCTACGTCACCGGCCAGGTGATCGCCGTCGACGGTGGGCTCGGCGTCGCGCTGCAGACCCTGCTGCCGACATGACCGGCGGGCCGGGCGGCGACCCGCTGGCCGCACCGCTGGCCGTCGGCCGGCACCGGCTGCGTAACCGGATGGTGATGACCCCGCACCTCGGCCGGCTGCCGCCCCGGCGGCTGCGGCGCTACGTGGCCGAGCGCGCGGCCGGCGGGGTGGCCATGATCGTGCTGCCGGCAGGCCAGGGGGTGTACGCCAACCCGGTCTACCCGCTGGATGCCTGCGCCGGTGACCCGGACGGCTACGCCGACCCCGACGCGGTCTCGTTCCACGTCCGTGACCCCCGGCACCGTCAGGTGCTGCTCGCGGCGGCCCACGAGCAACTGGCCGGACTGGCGGACGCGGCGCACGGTGGCGGGGCGCTCGCCGTCGGCCAGATCCACCACCCCGGCGCCGAACGCGGCTGGGACAACTTTCAACCGGCCCTCGCCCCGTCGCAGGTACGGGGCGACGACACCGGAGCCGTCCCGCACGCGCTCACCGCCGCCGAGATCGACGACCTGGTGACCGGCTACCTCGCCACCGCCACGGCGATCGTCGCCGCCGGGTTCGACGGCGTCGAACTGCACGCCGGCCACGGGTACCTGGTGAACCGGTTCCTGTCCCCGCACTACAACCGGCGCACCGACCGGTACGGCGGCTCGCCGGCCTACCGGCTGCGGCTGATCCGCCGGATCCTGCGCGCGGTGCGCGCCGAGCTGGGGGAGCGGTCGCTGCTCGGCGTCCGGCTCACCGCCGGCGAGGAGGTGCCGGGCGGCATCGACGCCGCCGGGGTGACCGGGATCGCCGCCGGCATCAGCGATCTCGTCGACTACGTCAACCTGTCGCTGGGCAACCACGACGGGCTGCGCGACGGCCGGCCGGCTACCGCGTACACCGGATCCTGGTTGGTGCCGCCGGCGCCGGCGGCGCAGATCGCCCGACAGGTCCGCGCCGTGGTCGACGTGCCGGTCCTGGTCTCCGGTCGGATCACCGACCCGGCGACCGCCCGTGGCCTGATCGCCGACGGCGCTGCCGACCTGGTGGGACTGGCCCGGGCGCTGATCGCGGACCCCACCTTCCCCCGGCGTGCGGTCCGCGGAGACGACGCCGGCATCGTGCGCTGCGTCGCCTGCAACGAATGCGTACGGGTGCCGTTCTCCTGCCCGGCGAACCCGGCCGCCGGCCGGGAAGCCGAGTTCGACCCGCTGCCCGCCGAACCACCAGCTGGGCCGGCTCTCGTCCGGCACCGGCGTGCCCGCCGACGGATCACCGTCGTCGGCGCCGGGCCCGCCGGGGTGGAGGTGGCGGTCGGTGCCGCAGCGGCCGGAGCCGAGGTGACCCTGGTAGAGGCCGCCGACGCGATCGGCGGGGCACTGCGTCACCTGGTCGCTACGCCACTGCTCGCAGACTGGGCGCCGCTGCTGCACCGGCTCGAACGCCGGCTGGCCCCGCTACTGGACTGGCCGTCTCCCGCCGGCGGGCGGGTGGTCCTGCGTACCGGCACCACCGCCACCGCAGACGATCCCGACCTGGTCGGCGCGGACCTGGTGGTGCTGGCCACCGGCGGCCGGCCAGGCCCGGCCGGCTTCCCCGTCGACCGACCGGTACTGACCACGATGGATCTGTTGGCCGGTCGCCGACCACCGCCGGGAGTGCCGGTGCTGGTGGTCGGCGGCGCCGAACGGCACCTCGAGCCGCTGCTCGCCGCCGACCTGCTGGCCGGGGAGGGCTGGCCGGTCCAGGTGTGCACCGAATGCGTCGACATCGGACCCGATCTGGATCAGCGGACCCGGCCGGCGGTGCTGCGTCGGCTGTACGGCCGGGCGGTGAGGTTCGCCCCGATGAGCAGGGTGCACCGGTGGTCCGGCGGAGCCGTCGAGGTGGAGCAGTTGTTCACCGGGCACCGGTCGATCCTCGACGCCGGTGCGGTGGTTCTCGCGCACGGCCGTACCGCCAACGACGGGCTGCGCGCCGCGCTGCCGGCGGACCTCGAATGTCAGGTGGTCGGCGACGCGTTGGCGCCACGTCGGCTGACACACGCCGTGCTGGAAGGAGCCCGGTTCGGCTACGCGCTGTCCGCCGCCGATCTCTGACGTCGGATCAGCCGGTGAGGTGACAGGCGGACCAGCCGCCGCCGGCCACCGGCGTCGGCTGTGGGGTCTCCGCTGCGCACAGCGGCATCGCGTGCGGGCAGCGGGTGCGGAACCGGCAACCCGACGGTGGGTCGATCGGGCTGGGGATCTCTCCGGTCGGGGTGCTCCGGTCGGCGAGCCCGTGACTGGCCGGGGTCAGCATCGAGGCCAGCAGTGCCTGGGTGTACGGGTGCGCGGGGTGGGAGTACACCCGACTGGCGGGACCGCTCTCCACCACCCGGCCCAGGTACATCACCGCCAGTTCGTGGCTGACATGGTGGACCAACGCGAGGTCGTGGGCGATGAACAGGAAGGCGATGCCCTCAGCCTCCTGGATGTCCTGGACCAGGTTGACGATCTGCGACCGGGTGGAGACGTCCAGCGCGCTCACCGGCTCGTCACAGATGATCAGTTGGGGTTCGAGTGCCAGCGCGCGGGCGAACGAGATCCGCTGGCGCTGACCGCCGGAGAGCGAGCGCGGCGACCGGCGGGCCAGCGACGGGTCCAGCCCGACCCGTTCCAGCAGCCGTCCGATCCGGGAGCGACGCTCGGCCGGAGTGAGCCGGGAGTGCACCACCAGCGGCTCGGCGATGCTCTGGCCGACCGTCATCGACGGGTCCAGCGAGGCGTACGGGTCCTGGAAGACCATCTGCATGCCGCGTCGGTGTGACCGCAGCTCGCCCCGGCTCATCGCGGCGAGGTCCCGACCGAGGAAGGAGACCTCCCCACTGCTGGGTTCGATCAACCGCAGGGCGAGCCGGCCGACGGTCGACTTGCCGGAGCCGCTCTCACCGACCAGGCCGAGCGTGCGGCCACGGGCCACCGTCAGGTCGACGCCGTCGACCGCGTGCACCACCACCCGGCGCAGGCCGAGCACCCCGCGTCGGAGCGGGAACTGTTTGCCGAGGCCGCGCAGTCGCAGCACCGCCCCGTCCCCGGCGTCTCCGGTGTCCCCGGCACCCGTCGGATCGCTGTCGTCGGTCGGACCGGCGGTGCCGGCATCCTCGACGGTCGCGTCGGCCACCGCCTCGGCCGCCGCCGGAGGGCCGGATTCGGTGGCGGGCGCCGGCCCGGCGCCGGGCAGTTCCAGTTCGGCCTGCCGGCCGCACCGGGTGCCCCGGTCACCGCCGTCCAGCACCGTCCACGGCGGGTCGGTCCGAGTCCACTGTGGCTGGGCGTGGGCGCACCGGTTGGCGAACCGGCAGCCGGCGGCGGGGAAGTGACCCGGGCGCGGCACCTGGCCGGGGATGACCGGCAGCCGGGTGGCCTTCTCGGCGACCTCCGCGCTGGACGAGATCAGCGCCGAGGTGTACGGATGCCGCGGCGCGGCGAACACGTCGCGGACCGGACCGGACTCGACGACCTGACCGGCGTACATGACGCTGAGCCGTTGCGCCATCGTGGCGATGACGCCGAGATCGTGCGACACCAGCAGCAACGACATGCCCAGCGCGTCACGCAGGTCGCCGAGCAGCTGCAGGATCTGCAGCTGGACCGTCACGTCCAGAGCGGTCGTCGGTTCGTCGGCGATCAGCAGCTCCGGTTCGCCGGCGATGGCCATCGCGATCAGCGCCCGTTGGGCCATCCCGCCGGAGAGTTCGTGCGGGTAGCTGGCCACCCGCTGCTGCGGATCCGGGATCCGGACCAGGTCGAGCAGTTCCACCGCGCGGGCCCGGGCCTGCCGGCGGTTCATGCCGGTGTGCCGCAGCAGGCTCTCGACGATCTGGTTGCCGACGGTGAACGCCGGGTTCAGGCTGCTCAACGCCTCCTGGAAGACCATGCCGACCCGGTTGCCCCGGAACCGGGTCAGTTCGGCGGGGGAGCGGCCGGTGAGTTCCTGCCCGGCGAAG
Source organism: Solwaraspora sp. WMMA2101 (assembly GCF_049179175.1). Lineage (NCBI taxonomy): Bacteria > Bacillati > Actinomycetota > Actinomycetes > Micromonosporales > Micromonosporaceae > Solwaraspora > Solwaraspora sp. WMMA2101. Next base: position 6,424,593 of record NZ_JBMHMA010000006.1, read on the forward strand.
CGGATCGAACCGCCGGTGATCCGGGCGCCGGGCGGCAGCAGCCCGGCCAGGGCGAGACAGGTGATGCTCTTGCCGGAGCCGCTCTCGCCGACCAGGCCGAGGGTCTCACCGGCGGCGACACTCAGGTCGACCTGTTCGACCAGATGCACGGTGTCGCGTCCGGACCCGACGCTGACGGTGAGGCCGTCGACCTCCAGCAGTGGTCGGGTCGTGGTGCTCGCGGCAGTCATCGGTTTCCCGCTTTCTGCTGGTGCCCGCCGGAGATGGCCTGGCTGAGTCCGTCGCCGAGCACCTGGAAGGCGACGACCGTCAGGGTGATGGTCAGGCCGGGGATGAAGATCAACCAGGGTGCCGAGGCAACCGACGAGAATGCCCGTTGCAGCAGGTTGCCCCAGCTCGCCTCCGGCGGCTGGATGCTCAGCCCGAGGTAACTCATCGCGCCCTCGGCGACGATCGCCACGGCCATCGTGATGAAGACCTGGACGACCAGGGGACCAGCAATGTTGGGCAGCACGTGCCGCAACACCGACCGCAGGTGGGAGACCCCGATCGACCGGGCCGCCTCGATGTAGGTCTCCTCGCGTACCGCCAGTGCCTGGATGCGGCTGAGCCGGGCGAAGATCGGCACGAAGATGACCGCGAGGGCGAACATGGCATTGCGCAGTCCGGGCCCGAGCACGCCGACGATGGACATCGCCAGCAGCAGGCCGGGGACGCTGAGCACGGCGTCGATCAGCGTCATCACCAGCCGGTCCACCCAGCCGCCGAAGTAGCCGGCGGTCACCCCGAGCAGCACCCCGCCGAGCAGGCCGAGGCCGACCGCCTGCAGGCAGGCCAGCAGCGAGGACCGGGAGGCGTACAGCAGCCGGCTGAGCATGTCCCGACCGAGGTCGTCGGTACCGAGCCAGTGCGCGGCCGACGGCGGGTCGAGGATCGCCCGGAAGTCGGTGGCGTACGGGTCGTACGGGCTGACCAGCGGCGCGGCGACCGCCAACAGACTGAGCAGCACCAGGTAACCGAGGGCGACCATGGTCATCGGCTGGCTGCGGACCCGGGCGACGAGGGTGTCACCGCGGTCGCGTCGGTCGAGCCCGCCCGGCTCCGGCCCGGCGGTGCCGTCGGGCCCGGTGGTCGATGCGGTGCCGTCGGTTCCCACTGGTCGGCTCATGCGATCCGCACCTTCGGGTTGAGGAGTCCGTAGGCGATGTCGACGAGCAGGTTCGCGGTGAGCACGACCACCGCGGAGACCAGGACGACGGCCTGTACGACGGTGAAGTCACGGTTGAGGATGGCGTCGATGGCGAACTTGCCGAGCCCCGGCATGCCGAAGATGGACTCGACGATCACCGCGCCGGACAGCAGGTGCCCGAGTCGGATGCCGAGCACGGTGATCGCCGGGGCCGCCGCGTTCTTCAGCGCGTGTTTGCCGATCACGGTGCGTGCCGGCAACCCCTTGGACCAGGCGGTCCGGATGTAGGGCTGGGAGTACGCGTGGAGGAAGCCGGTGCGCAGTTGGCGGGCCATCTCGGCGGCGGTGAACACGCCGAGGGTGATCGACGGCATGATGAGGTGCTGCGCCCAGGGCAGCACCCCCTCGCTGAGCGGGGTGTAGCCGGTGGCCGGCAACCAGCGCAGCTGCACCGCGAAGATGGTGATCAGCATGGTGGCAAGCCAGAAGTTCGGTACGGCCAGTCCGGCGGCGCTGCCGAGCAGGCCGAGCCGGTCGACGACGCGGCCGGCGTAGACGCCCTGCAGGATGCCGGTCGGTACGCCGATCAGCAGGACGACGACGAGGGTACCCAGGGCGATGCTGGCGGTCAGCGGTGCGCGCCGCAGGATCTCGTCGCTGATCGCCCGGCCGGTGACCAGCGAGTCGCCGAGGTCGCCCTGCGCGATGCCGCCGAGCCAGTGTGCGTAGCGGACCAGGAAGGGGTCGTCCAGACGCAGCTGCTGGCGTAGCGCGGCCAGCTGTTCCGGGGTGGCGTATTCGCCGGCGATCGCCGTCGCCTGGTCGCCGGGGAGCAGGGCGACCAGGGAGAACGCGCCCAGCGAGACGATCAGCAGGAGCGGGATCGCTGACAGGAGGCGCCGGAGGACGAGGGTGACCATTTGTGGGTGATCCTTTGGCCGCCGGAACGCTGGCTGACCAGCGTCTGACTGTCGGGGCAACGTACCTAACGAGCGCTTGTTCGTCAACGTGGGTCCGTGGCGCTGTGGGACCCGTCCAGCGGATCCCACAGCGCCGCTACCGCGTCCGCCCACAAGGGGCGGTCGCGGCGGTCAGTCGACCGGTACCCGGCCCTCGGTGATGTACAGCCCGTCGAAGATCATGTTCGACCGGGTGGAGCCGCGTTGCACCCCGCCGACGTGGGCCCCCATCGCGGTGTGACCGGCGACGAAGAACAGCGGCACTCCGGCGGCGGCCTCCTCGGACACCAGGGCGGCCGCCTGACGCAGCAGGTCGGCCCGCTCGTCGGGGTCGACGGCGGCGTCCGCCCGGACGACCAGGTCCCGCAGACCGGCGATGGTCTCGCCGGACGGGTTGTACCGGCCGTCCTCGAAGAACCGTTCCCGGAACCGGCTGGACGGCGACCGGGCCGGTGCCATGGCCAGCGGCGCGGCCGCGATCTGCGGCGGAGAGTCGGCGGTGCCGTACAGCCGGGCCAGCATCTGCGCCGGGTCGATCAGCTGCAGGTCCATGGTGAACCCGGCCTGCTCCAGCTGCGCCTGCACCAGCTCGCCCATCCGGACGTACGCGGTGAAGGTGCCGCCGATCTCGGCGGTGAAGGTCACCCCGTCCGGGTGGCCGGCCTCGGCGAGCAGCTCCCGGGCCCGTTGCGGGTCGTACGGGTAAGCGTCGGCGAGCTCGGGCGAGTAGGGCACCGAGCCCTCCGGGAACCACTGGGTGGCCGCCTCGGACCGGCCGTCGGTCAGCGCCTCGGTGATCGCCTCGCGGTCCAGGGCGTACCGCAGGGCCTGCCGGACCCGGACGTCGTCGAACGGCTCAATCGCCTGGTTGATCAGCAACGCGCGGATCTCATTGGTCGACGAGGAGATCACCCGCAGCCGGTCGTCGGCGCAGGCTGCGGCGACCTTGTCGTCCTCGATGTACTGCACGTCGAGGTCACCGGCCTGCAGCGCGCCGAGGCTGGCGTCGGTGGAGGTCTCGATGAAGTCGATGCCGCCGAGCAGTCGCTCCTGCGCGTTCCAGTAGCCGTCCCAGGCCCGGACGCTGACTCTTTCACGGGCGTACCAGGGGCCGTCGACGGTGTACGGACCGGCGCCGACCGGCGCGTCGCTGAACGCGGTGGAGGAGCCGGCGGCCCGCACCGCGGTGGGTGAGGCCATCAGCCCCGGCCGGTCGGACAGGACGATCGGGAAGGCGGCCGGGTTCGGCGGGTCCAGTTCGAACCGTACGGTGAGCTCGTCGACCACCTCGACGGCCCGGACGTTGGCCAGGTCGCCCTTGATGTTGGACTCTTCGTCGTTCATCGCCCGGTCGATGTTGAAGCGCACCGCCTCGGCGTCGAACGGGGTGCCGTCGGAGAAGACGACGCCGTCGCGGAGGGTGAACTCCATGACGCCGTCGTCGACGACGCTCCACTCGGTGGCCAGGCCGGGCACGGGTTGGTCGTCGGCGTCGAGCTTGACCAGTGGATCGAAGATCGTCTGCAGCACGGTGATCTCGTTCGCCTCGACCATCCGGATCGGGTCGAGTGAGCTGGCCGGCACGCTGCCGTACTTGAGGATCGCGGTCGGGTCGTGGGCCACCGTGCCGGACGGCGTCGCCGGCGGGCAGCCGGGCGCGGCGGTGGCGTCGTCGGTGGTGTCGGAGTCGGGGTCGGAACTGCTACTGCAAGCGGCGATCGGCAGCAGGGACAACGCCAGCAACGGCGCGAGTGTGCGGTGTACGGATCTCACTTTTCGGTCCCACCTTCGGTAGGCGGCAGTTGCTCTACCAGCGGTGCGGCACGGCACAGCGCCGGCGAGAGTAGGCGAGGAAGCTACCAACAAAGCGCTTGCTTCGTCAACGGCGTGTTGCGCCGATGTTGCAGCTTGGTGCCAGGGTCAGCTTCCGCCCAGCTCGGCGGCGATCAGGCCGGCGGCGGTCCGCAGCGCCGCCGCGACCTCGGGGATCCGGGTGTTCGGGCAGCGTGCGGTGGGCATCCCGGCGGCCAGCGCGCCACGCACCCGGCCCGTCGAGTCGCGCAGGCAGACCCCGATCCCGGTGATGCCGCGTTCGCTCTCCTCGCGGTTCACCGCGTAGCCGACGCGGCGTGCCGTGGTCAACTGGCGACGCAGGGTGGCCAGATCCTCTACCGCGGGCCCGTACACCGCGGGCAGCCCTCGAGGATAGAGCACCTCCAGCTCCGCCGGGCTGAGCTGGGCGAGCAGCACCTTGCCGCCGGACGTGCAGTGCGCCGGCATCGACATCCCGGCCCGGGAGCCGACGCGCAGGCCGTGGGTGGCCTCCACGCCGTCGAGGAACTTGACGGCGGTCCCCTGCAGGACCGCCAGATGCACGGTCTCCTGCAGTTCACCGCTGAGCCGCTCCAGATGCGGCCGGACCACGGTACGCAGATCCGGACCGGGCCGCCCGGCGGCCAGCCCCAGGTCGGCGAAGACCGGTCCGGGTAGGTACGCCCGACGGCCGTCCTGGACGGCGAAGCCGTGGTGCTTCAGCATGCCGAGCAGCCGATGGGCGGTGGACGGCGCCACCCCGAGGTGACGGGCGGCCTCGGCCACGCCGAGCCGGGACCGCTCCCGCAACAGCAGGATCAGCCGCAGGGCGTTGTCGACGGACTCGATGGGGTACGGCACAGCGTTCTGCACCAGAGAATTATGACCATGCGATCATTCCGTCGTAAAGAAGGTTCCTAACCTGGCGACATGGTTGACCTGGACTCCGAGGCCGCTGCCGGCACGGTGCAGGACCGCGCTCTGCAGCAGCTCTACACCGATTTCGACGCCGCTGGGCTCAAACCGCTGTGGACGGTGCGGGATGGTCTGATGCCCGTTGCCCCGGCACCCCGCGCGGTACCCCACGTCTGGCCGTGGGACCGGCTGCTGCCGCTCGCCGCCCGCGCCGGCGACCTCGTCCCGGTCGGGCGCGGTGGCGAACGTCGGGCCATCGCCCTGGCCAACCCCGGGCTGCCCGGCGACCCGTTCGCCACCGCCACCCTCTGGGCGGCGGTGCAGTACCTCGGGCCCCGCGAGGTCGCCCCGGCGCACCGGCACAGCCAGAACGCGTTCCGCTTCGTGCTCGACGGGGAGGGCGTCTGGACGGTGGTCGACGGCGACCCGGTGGCGATGCGCCGGGGTGACCTGCTGCTGACCCCGGGCTGGGCGTGGCACGAACACCACAACACCGCCGACACCGCGATGGTCTGGCTGGACGGACTCGACATCCCACTCAACTCCCAACTCGACGCCGGCTTCTTCGAGTTCGGGCCGGACGAACTCACCGACACGTCGACCCCGGTAGCCTCGCGGGGCGAGCGGCTCTGGGCCCACCCCGGACTGCGGCCACTCGCCGTCGACCGGGACACCGTCAACTCGCCGCTGCCGGCGTACCGGTGGGCGCACACCGACGCCGCGCTCGCCGCGCAGCTGGAGCTCGGCGACGAAGGCCATCCGGCGCTCGTCGAAGCCGGCCACGCCGCCGTGCGTTTCGTCAACCCGACCACCGGGCGGGACGCTCTGAGCACGCTGCGCCTGGAGATGCACCGGTTGGCCGAGGCGACCAGTACGGCGACCCGCCGGGAGGTCGGCTCGTCGGTGTGGCAGGTCTTCAGCGGGCAGGCCACCGTCGAGCTCGACGGCCGGGAGCATCAGGTCGGCACCGGCGACCTGTTCGCCGTACCGTCCTGGTGCCCGGTGCGGCTGCGGACGGCATCCGGTGCCGACCTGTTCCGGTTCAGCGACGCGCCCGTCTACCAGGCGTTGCACCTGCAGCACCAGCCGGCGGGTGATCCGGCATGAGACTGGCCACCATTCGTACCAGCGACGGGACCGCTGTGGTCCGGGTCGACGCCGACGCGGCGGTCGAGGTCGGCGCCGCCGACCTCGGCGAACTGCTCACCGACCCCGGCTGGGCGCAGCGCGCCACCACCGCCGACGGCACCCGGCACCCGGTAGACGGACTGGACCACGCGCCGCTGGTCAGCCGACCGGAGAAGATCATCTGTGTCGGGCTGAACTACCGCCGGCACATCCTGGAGATGGGCCGCCAGCTGCCGGAACATCCGACGATCTTCGCCAAGTATCCGCCGGCGCTGATCGGGGCCACCGACCCGGTCGTACTGCCGGCCGCCTCGGCCGCGATGGACTGGGAGGCCGAACTCGCGGTCGTCGTCGGCAGCACGGTCCGGCACGCCGACGCCGAGCAGGCCGCCGCCGCGATCGCCGGCTACACCGTGCTCAACGACGTCACCGCCCGGGACTGGCAGTACCGCACCCCGCAGTGGCTGGCCGGCAAGACCTTCGAGGCGACCACCCCGCTCGGACCCTGCCTGGTCACCCCGGACGAACTCGACCTTGACGCCGGGCTCAGCGTCGAGTGCCTGGTCAACGGCGAGGTGGTGCAGAGCTCCGACAGCACCGAGCTGGTCTTCGACCCGCCCGCACTGGTGGCGTACCTGTCCACCATCTGCACCCTGCGGCCCGGCGACGTGATCGCCACCGGGACACCCGGCGGAGTGGGCCACGCACGTAAACCACCCCGATACCTGGCCGACGGTGACGTGCTGGTCACCCGGATCGGCGGGGTCGGGGAGTGCCGCAACACCTGCCGGGCGGAGCGGCCGTGACCCGCGCGGAGGCCGCCGCCACCATGGGCTGGCTGACCGCCGGGGAACAGCGGTGCCGGGACCTGGTCGACCAGCTCAGCGACGCCGACGCGGCGGCACCGAGCCGGCTGCCCGGCTGGACCCGGGCGCACCTGGTCACCCACCTGGCCCGCAACGCCGACGCGCTGGTGAACCTGCTGACCTGGGCACGGACCGGGAGGGTCAGCCCGATGTACGCCAGCGCCGCCGAGCGTGGCGCGGACATCGACGCCGGCGCCGGACGCGGGGCCGACGAGCTGCGCGCGGACCTGGCCGGCGCGGCGGGTCGGCTCGCCGATGCGGTCCGGGCGATGCCCGACGACGCCTGGTCGGCCACCGTCCGTACCGGTCAGGGCCGCGAGGTGCCCGCCGATCAGGTGCTCTGGCTGCGGGTCCGGGAAGTCTGGGTGCACCAGGCCGACCTCGACCTCGGTGGAACCCTGGCCGACCTGCCCGGTCCACTCACCGACGCGCTGCTGAACGAGGTGACCGCCACCTACAGCCACCGTGGCACGGGCCCGGCCGTGCGGCTGCGGGCCACCGACCGGCGGCGGAGCTGGCGGGTGGTGACGGGGTCAGGGTCGCCCTCCGGTGCCGTCGGGGTCGGTGGTACCGGCCGCGACCGTTCGGTGGAGCTGTCCGGGACCGCCGGGGAGCTGCTCGGTTGGCTGATCGGCCGAGTGCCGGCCAGCCGTTTGACGGTGCGGCCGGTCGGGGCCGCAGTCGCGGCGCCGCCGCCGTGGATATGACCCGGTCCGCTCGACCGACCCCGCTGACCAGGGGCGATGACATGATCGACTTTCGGTGTCCGTCGATTACGGCGAGTCACCGGCGATAGGAGGAGGCACCGGTGGACGGCAACGTGATCGAATCCGACGTACTCGTCATCGGTGGGGGAATCGCCGGCTGTGTGGCGGCCGTCCGCGCCGCCGAGTCCGGGGCCTCGGTGGTCCTGGTCGACAAGACCAGATCGGTACGCCGCTCCGGCGACGCCGGCCGGGGACTGGCCTTCCTCACCACCTACCTTGATCTCGGCGAGCCCTGGGACACCCCGGAGGTCTTCGCCGAGTGGTACTGCGACATCGCCCTCGGGCTGGTTGACATGGCGGTGGCCCGACCGCTGGGCATCGAACCGTTGCCGGCCGTCTGCCGGTTCCTCGAAGAGTCCGGCGTGCCGCTGCGCAACGCCGACGGTGAATACGAGCGGGTCGGCCGGATGTGGACGCCCGGTCCGATCGTGCTCAAGTTCGACGGCGCCGACATCAAGCCCCGGCTCGCCGAGCGGGCGGCAGCCACCGACAGGGTCCGGATCATCGGCGGCGTGCACGCCACCAGCGTTCAGGTCGACGACACCGGCCGCGCGGTCGGCGCGACCGGCTTCGACATCCGGTCCTGCGAGTTCCTGACCTTCCGCGCCGGCGCGGTGATCGTCGCCACCGGCAACGCCGAACGGGTCATCTTCAACTCGCCCCGGCGCGACGCGTTCCACACCTACCACCGGCCGTACCACGCCACCACCGGGTTCGCGCTCGCCGCGCGGGCCGGTGCGGTGGCCGCCAACATCGAGTTCCTCGGGACCTTCCTCTTCCCGCGTGGCTTCGCGACCGGCGCGATGGGCAACCTGCTGGAGGCCGGTGGCCGGCTGGTCAACGGCAACGGGCAACTCATCGCCGACCTGCCGGACATCGAGGGGGAGCGGCGGTTCGGGTTCGGCATCGTCGGCAAGGCGGCCGGTGAGGTGCTCGCCGGCCGTGGCCCGGTGTACATCGACTGCACCCATCTGCCGCCCGCCGAGATCGCCGCGATCAGCGACTACATCTCCTATGACGCGCCGCTGTTCCTGGAGTTCCTGGAGCAGTCCGGCATCGACCTGTCCCGGCACCCGGTCGAGTTCGAGCTGTTCAACGGCGCCTGGTCGGCCACCGGGTCACCCAAGGGGGTGGTGGTCGGTGCGGACGGGCAGACCCGGGTCCCCGGCCTGTTCGCCGCCGGCGACCTGGCCACCCCGGCGTACGCCCTGGCCGGCTCGCTGGCCAGCGGGTACGTCATCGGCCGGACCGCCGCCGAGTTCGCCCGGTCCGCCGCTGCGCCGATACTGGACGCCTCGGCGGTGGCCGCCGAACGTCGGCGGACCCTGGCACCGCTGAACCGGACCAGCGGGATCGGCTGGCGCGACTACGAGCACCAGCTGCAGGACCTGATGACCACGTACGTCGGGATGGACCGCAACGAGATCGGGCTGCGGCAGGCCGCCGAGTACCTGCGTGGGTACGCGGCGGCGGCCGGCGAGGTCCACGCCGGCAACGGCCACGAGCTGATGCGCGCCCATGAGGCGTTCGACCTGCGGCTGTTCGACGAGATGATGACCGCCGTCGCGCTGGAGCGCGACGAGAGCCGGTTCAGCTTCCTGATGGGCCACTACCGCACCGACCGGCCCGGCCCCGACGACCAGCGGTGGCTCGGTGTGTCGATCCTGGCTGGACACGACGGCGAGCAGCCGGTCCTGGAGCACACCGTGCCGACCCCGTCCTGGCGTGCGGCGCAACTGGAGAACCGGTCGGTCGTGGAACTGGTCGGTGAGCGGGGAGCGCGGCTCGCCGGAAAGGTGGGATAGCCATGGCACCACGGATCAACGAGAACCTCTGTACGCTCTGCGGGATCTGCCAGGACGTCTGTCCGGGTGACATCCTGCACATCGACCGGGGTGTGGCGGAGATGGTCCGCTACCCGGACGAGTGCAGTTACTGCGACGTCTGCCGGGTGGAGTGTCCGGCCGGCGCGATCGACATCGAGTTCACCTGGAGTATGCGGCAGCAGCCGATCTCCATCCTGCCGGGCCGGCCCGACCATGATTGAGGCGAGCTACACCCTCGACATCGACGTCGGCGTCGACGAGGTGTGGTCGTTCGTCGAGGTGATCCCGAACTGGGCGCACTTCCTGGTCGGTTTCCAGAAGCTGGACCTGGTCGACGACCGGCGGTCGATCTGGACGCTGCGCGGTGACGTCGGGGTCCTCGCCCGTGAGGTGGACCTGCAAGCCGACATCACCGTCTGGGAACCGGGCCGGCGGGCGGAGTTCACCATCACCGGGCTGACCGAACGGATCACCGGGCAGGGCAGCTTCGACATCGTGCCGATCGACGAGCCGTCGGTGCCGGGCGACGCCACCGCGGCCGACCCGGGCGACGGTTCGTCGGCCTCGGCCGACGGTACCTCGGCCTCGGGAGAGCCGCGGCGGTCGGAGTCCGAGGAGCAGACGCGCCCCGGACTGCTGCGCCGGATCAGGTTCGCCCTGGCCGGCCGTCTGCTGCGCTGGTTGAACCGCCGCCGGGCGACCCATCCGCCGGCCGGGTCGGCGGCCGGCTCTCCGGCGGCGGCCGGCCAGGAGTCGACCACGCCCACACCGTCCGGGCCGCCCCGGACGGACCGGTCCCGGCTGCGCTTCCATCTGCAGCTCACCCCGCAGGGACCGATGGCCCCGATGGTCGAGCTGCTGATGGGACCGATGGTGGAGCCGACGGCCGAGGACTTCCTGCGCAACATCCGCCAGGCTCTCGAAGCCCGGCGGGCCAGCGCCTGACGAGGCAGGAGACGAGCCATGCACGAGTTGCCACGACGTACCGACGTGGTCGTGGTCGGCACCGGGGCCGCCGGGCTGACCGCGGCCCTGACCGCCGCGGCCGCCGGCCTGCGGGTCACCATCGTGGAGAAGGCCTCGGTGATCGGCGGCACCACCGTCGTCTCCGGCGGCTCCATCTGGGCACCGGCGAACCGTTGGCTGGCCGAGGCGGGGGTGCCGGACAGCCGCGACGACGCCGTGAGCTACCTGCGCAGGCTTGCCCTGGGCCGGGTTCCCGACCAGCTCATCGAGACCTTCGTCGATCAGGTCAACCCGATGCTGGACCTGGTGGTGGCGCACACCGGGCTGCGCTTCACCCCGAACCTGGAGCACCCCGACTACCAGCCGGACCTGCCCGGCGCACACCCCGGCGGACGCACCCTGCAGAGCGACCTGTTCGACGCGAATGTTCTCGGCGAGCTGCGCGGCAGGTTGCGCCCGACCCACTCGACCGTGCCGGTCACCAAGCTCGAACTGGACCAGTGGGGGATGGACACGCTCGACCGGTGGGACTGGGCGCTGATCGCCGAACGTACCGCGAAGGGTGTCGTCGGGATGGGTGCCGCGCTGGTCGGTGAGCTCCTGCACGGCTGTCTGCGGCTCGGTGCCACGGTGCACCCGCAGACCCGGGCGGTCCGGCTGCGGCGTACCGGCGATCAGGTCGACGGGATCACCGTGGCCACCGGTGACGGCGAGGTGGAGATCGCCGTGGAACGGGGCGTGGTCCTTGCCTCCGGTGGGTTCGAATGGGACCAGGAGATGGTCGGGCGCTTCCTCGGCGTACCGATGGACGCGCCGGCCAGCCCACCGGCGAACGCCGGGGACGGGCTGCGCATGGTGATGGAGGTCGGTGCCGCGCTCGGCAACATGAGCGAGGCATGGTGGGGTCCGATGGTGTACGCGGTCGGCGACACCTACGACGGGGCGCCGCTGTTCCGGCCCACCTCGGGTCTGCGGGCGCTACCGGGCGGGATCATCGTCAACCGGCAGGGCCGGCGCTTCTCGAACGAGGCGATGAACTACAACGACCTGGGTAAGGCGATGGCCACCTTCGACCCGATCCGCTACGAGTACGCCAACCTGCCCTGCTGGCTGGTGTTCGACGACCGGTTCCGGTCGTCGTACTCGGTGGCCACGGCGACCCCGGACGCGCCGACTCCTGGGTGGATGGCGACGGCACCGACGCTGGTCGAGCTGGCTGACGCGGTGGGCATCGACCCGGACGGACTGACCGCGCAGGTCGCCGAGTTCAACCGGCACGCCGAGCACGGACGGGATCCGCAGTTCGGTCGCGGTACGACCGTCTACGACCGGTACCGGGGCGACCCGACGGTGACGCCGCACCGCAACCTGCGTCCGCTCGGCACCGGCCCCTACTACGCGGTCCGGCTGCACCTGGGCTGCCTGGGTACCAAGGGTGGTCCGCTCTGCGACGGCAACGGGCAGGTGCGCGGCGTCGACGGAGACCTGATCGGCGGGCTGTACGCCTGCGGCAACGTCGCCGCGAGCCCGTTCGGGCCGGGTTATCCGGGTGCCGGGGCGACCCTGTCCGCCGGGATGACGTACGGCTATCTCAGTGGACGCTCGCTCGCGGCGAGACTCGCCGCAGGGTGAGCGGCTCCGGACCGGTCGTCGTCGGTCGGCCGGGCGGCGAGGCCGTCGAGGAAGATCGCGGTGCACTGGTCGGCGAGTCGGCTGGTGGGATACTCCGGGGTGGGGTGGAACCACCGGACCGAGAGCCAGACGGCGTCGCGGATGAAGCGGTAGAAGACCCGGGTGTCGATGTCGGCGCGGAACGCTCCGCTGCCGACGCCGGCGTCGATCACCCCGAGCCAGGCGCTCTGCACCTCGCGGGCGACGTCCTTGAGGTAGTGGAACCGGGCCAGACCGCGCAGGTAGTTGACGTCGTTCTGGTAGATCTCGGTGGCGTGCGGGTGCGCGGCGGCGGTGTCCAGCGAAGCGCGCACCAGCTCCCGCAGCCGGGTCGCGGGATCGTTCTCCCCGGCCAGCACCTCGGCGTACCGCCGGCGCAGGTCCTCCAGGTAGGGGCCGAGGATCGCCTCGACGATCGCTTCCTTCGAGTCGAAGTGGTGGTACAGGCTGCCGGACAGGATGCCGACCTCGTCGGCGATCTGCCGGACCGTGGTGGCGGCCACGCCACGACTGGCGAAGAAGGCCGCCGCGCAGGCGGTGATCTGCTGTCGTCGATCCAGCGACTCTGCCACGGTGCCTCTTTCGGGTCTGCGATGCGACGGGCGGGCGTCAGCATAGCAGTGTCAATCAAGCGCTTGGTGCGCCGCCCGGAGTACGGCGGCCTGGTCGGCCAGGTGGAGCTCGGGTAACAATATCCAAGCGAGCGCTTGATTGGTGGCCGGGACGCCGATAGTTTACATGTCATTCACAAAGCCTCGGGCTTCACGGCTACCAGGAGAAGCAGATGGCAACTGGTCGGAAACACAAGTGGAACGGGGCGTCCGCCCGCGTCGCGGTGGCCGGGCTGCTGCTCGCCGGCGTCGCCGCGTGCGGCGACGACAGCGATAGCAGCGAGACCGGCGGCATCCTCACCATGGCCACCTGGTCCGCCACCCAGTCACTCGACCCGGTCCAGGTCGCTGGCACCGGCAACTCCGGCGGCGCGGAACTCGCGGCGCTCTACGACACGATCATGCGGTACGACCCGGCCGGCGGCACCTTCGAGCCGCAGACCGCCGAGTCGCTGACCCCGAACGACGACTTCACCCAGTGGACGCTCACCCTGCGCTCCGGGATCACCTTCAGCGACGGCGCGCCGTACGACGCGGCGGCGGTCGTGGCGAACCTGCAGCGGCACACCGAGGCGCGCTCCAACGCCAGCTCGCTGGTCGCCCCGATCACCGACTACGCCACCCCGGACGACCGCACGGTGGTGTTCACCCTGGCCTTCCCGTGGAACAACTTTCCGTTCGCGCTCGCCGGAACGCCCGGCATGGTGGTCAACCCGGCGGCCGTGGCAGCCCAGGGCGACGCCTTCGGCACCGACCCGCAGGGCGGCGGCGCGGGCCCCTTCACCATCGACGAGTTTCGCCCCGGAGAGTCGCTCACCCTGACCCGCAACCCTGAGTACTGGGGCGGCGACGTCCCGCTCGACGGGCTACGGTTCATTCACGCGGGCGACGGACCGCAGACCTACGAGGCGTTCCGGGCGGGCACGGTCGACCTGGCCTTCCTGCGCGACGCCGGGGCGATCGCGGACGCCGAGGCCGACGGCGCCGACGGCATCCGCGTCCCGTACTCCGCCAACGACACGTTGATCATGAACAACGGGTTCCCGATCATCTGTCAGCAGGGCGAGCCGGCACCGCGCTGCGAAGGCCAGCCCGACGGTACGCAGTTGGAGTCCACCGCGCCGACCGCCGACAAGCGGGTCCGGCAGGCGGTCGCCGCGGCCATCGACCCCGAGACACTCAAACAACGGGTGTACGGCGGATCCGGCACCATGTCCACCGCGCTGATCTCCGCGGAGTCCCGCTGGTACAACGGCGTCGACGGACCCGCGTACGACATCGACCGGGCCCGCCAGTTGGTCGAGCAGGCCAAGGCCGACGGCTGGGACGGACGCATCCGGGTCAGCTGCCATACGGGTCTACCGACCTGGGGGACCGCCGTGCAGGGCATGTTGGAGGCGGCCGGCATGCAGGTCGAGCTCACCGACCAGCAGGAGATCGCCGCGAACACGTCGGCGGTCATCGTGCGCAAGGACTTCGACCTGGCCTGCTTCGGGTCGTCGATCTCCGACGCCGAGCCGTTCTTCGCCCTCAACCGGGACTTCAACTCGACCTACGTCACCGCCGGCGGCGGGAACTTCTCCGGCTACGTCAACCCCACCGTCGACGAGGCGATCGCCGCCGGCCGGGCGTCCGACAGCGAGGCCGAGATCAAGGCCGCGATCACCACGATCGCCCGGGCGTACGCCGAGGACGTGCCGTTCCTCGCGCTGACCGCTCAGCCGGAGGTGGTGCTGATCTCCGACGAGATCGGCGGCGTGCTGCAGAGCGTCAACACGGTGGTGCTGCTCGGTGAGGCGACGCGGGAATGACCGGCCGATCCGCGACCGACGCCGCTGACCCGTCGGCGCGGGTCGGCGGGCGGGGTGGTGCCGGCGGCGCCGGCACCACCCCGGCACCCCCGGTGGCCCTGATCACCGCGGCCGCCCACGGCATCGGGGCAGCCACCGCCCGGGTCTTCGCCGAGGCGGGACACCGGGTGGTCCTGGCCGACGTCGACGCCGACGGGCTGGCCGCGACCGCCGCCGACCTCGCCGGCAGCGGCCTGGACCCGTCGGCGACGGTCGCGGTGGTCGCCGACGCGACCACCGAGGCCGGGGCCACGGCGGCGGTCGACGCGGCCGTCACCCGGTACGGGCGGCTCGACACCCTGGTCAACGTGGTGGGCGGCAGCCGGCCCGGCCGGACCGTGCTCGACATCGACCTCGCCGAGTGGGACCGGTGGGTCGCGCTCAACCTCACCTCGGTCTTCCTGATGTGCCGGGCCGCGCTGCCGCAGTTGACGGCGGTCGGCGGGTCGATCGTCAACGTCTCGTCCGGTGCCGGCCTGCGGGGCATGCGGGCCAACCCGGCGTACTGCGCGGCCAAGGCCGGAGTCGTCGGACTGACCCGGGCACTGGCCATCGACCACGGTCCCGCCGGCGTCCGGGTCAACTGTGTCGCGCCCGGGCCGGTCCGGACCCCGTTGATGGAACGTAACCGTAGCGCGGCCGAGATCGACGCGATGGGGCGGATCGCGGTCCTCGGCCGGATCGGCGCGCCAGCCGAGATCGCCGCGGCGATCCGCTGGCTGGCCAGCGACGCCGCGTCCTACCTGACCGGTCAGACCATCGAGGTCGACGGCGGCCCGGCTCCGTTGGTGTGACCCGCGACAAGGGGAGGCAACGCTGATGTTGCGGACCGTGGCGATCAAGCTGGCCCTGCTCGTCCCGGTGTTGTTCCTGGTCAGCGTGGGCACGTTCGGGCTGCTCCAGTTGGGGCCGGGCGACCCCGCCGCCCAGGTGCTCGGCAACACCGGGACGGCCGCCGACTACCAGCGGATCCGTACCGAGATGGGGTTGGACCAGCCGCCGGTGCAGCGCTACCTCGACTGGCTCGGCGGCGTGCTGCGCGGCGATCTCGGGCAGAACCTCGTCCCGCCGATCGAGAACGTCTCCGACCGGCTGCTGCGCGCGTTCCCGGTGAACCTGCAACTCGCCGCCATGGCCATCGTGCTGGCCCTGCTGATCGCCGTCCCGCTGGCGATGTGGTCGGCCTACCGGGCCGGCGGGCTGGTCGACCGGTGGATCTCCGCCGGCACCATCGGCGTCATCTCGGTCCCACCGTTCCTGGTCGGTCTGCTCCTGCTGCTGGTGTTCGCCATCCAGCTCGGCTGGTTCCCGCTCGGGCAGTGGGCCCGGCCGTCCGACGCCGGCTGGGGGCAGAACCTGTGGCACGCGTTCCTGCCCGCGTTGACCCTGGCACTGGCCGAGGCGCCGGTCTTCGCCCGCCTGCTGCGCGGCGACCTGGTCGCCACCCTGCAGGAGGACTTCATCCTGGCGGCGAAGGCCAAGGGCATGCCCGGCTGGCACATCATGCTCCGGGAGGCGCTGCGCCCCTCGTCGTTCTCGTTGATCACCCTGGCCGGGGTCAGCGCCGGCCGACTGCTGGGCGGCACCATCATCGTCGAAGCGGTCTTCGTCCTGCCCGGGGTGGGCAACGTCATCATCAACGCCGCGCAGAACAACGACTACAAGCTGGTCCAGGGCGGTGTGCTGCTGATCGCGGTCATCTACCTGCTGCTGAATCTCGCCGTGGACGTCCTGTACGGCTACCTCGACCCACGGATCCGGAGACGGCATGCCTGAACTCAGCCGTACCCGACGGCGTCGGGCCGACCTCGCCTTCTGGCTCAGCGTCTGCTGGCTGGTCGCCCTCACCGGCTGCGCCCTGCTCGCCGATCTGCTGCCGCTGGGCAACGCCGACGACACCACCCTGACGATCGGCGTCGCCGGTTACGCGCGGCCGGACCTGTTCTCGGCCAACCCGCTCGGCACCAACGGGTTCGGGCTCGACCTGCTGGCCCGGTCCATCCACGGAGCGCGGGTGAGCCTGCTGACGGTCGGCTGCACCGTCGTGGTCAGCCTGCTGATCGGCGGTACGGTCGGGATGCTCGCCGGCTACTTCCGGGGCTGGGTCGACGTGGTCATCGGGATCTTCGCCGACGCCGCCCTGGTGATCCCCGCGCTCGTCCTGCTGATCGCCTTCGCCGCGGTGCTCGGCCCGCCCCGCACCGTGCCGGAGGCGGTCCTCAAGAGCGGCCTGGCCCTGGCCGTGGTCGGCATCCCGACGATGATCCGGCTGGCCCGCGCCAACACGTTGCTCTTCGCCCAGCGGGAGTTCGTCACCGCCAGCCGGGCGATGGGTGCCCGGCACCGCCGGATCCTGTTCCGGGAGCTGCTGCCGAACGTGGCCCTGCCGTTGGTCTCCTACGCCTTCATCGTCGCGGCGGTCCTGATCGTCGCGGAGGGCTCACTGGCCTTCCTCGGCCTCGGCCTGCAACAACCCGCACCGTCCTGGGGCAACATGATCGCCGAAGGCGGCCTGCGGGAGTTGCGCCGCCATCCGCACGTACCGCTGATTCCCGGCGTGTTCATGTTCCTCACCGTCTTCAGCCTGAACATCGTCGGAGAGCGTGCCCGGGCCCGGTGGGATCCCCGGGACTCCCAGGTCTGACCGCAGTGTCCGGGGTCGGCCCGTTCTCGACACCCTCGACCCGAGCAGCAGGAGGTACGTCATGCGGATGGACGAGTCGGCGTTCCGGCTGGACGGCCGCGTCGCCGCGGTCACCGGCGCCGGCAGCGGAATCGGGCAGGCGGTCGCCCAGACCCTGGCCCGGGTCGGTGCCGCCGTGGTGGTCGCCGATCTCGACGCCGAGCGTGGCGCGGCGACCGTCGCCGCCATCACCGACGCCGGCGGGCGGGCCAGCTTCCAGCACACCGACGTCACCCGGCGGGCCGACCTGGACGAGCTGGCCGCCGCCGCCGTCGGCCGGTACGGCGGCCTCGACGTGCAGTGCAACATCGCCGGCGTGCCGTCCCCGGTCCGCGAGCTGACCGAGGTCACCGGTGCGGACCTCGACGCCGAGTTCGCGATCAGCCTCAAGGGCGTGCTGTACGGCTGCCAGGCCGCCGCGACGGTGATGACCCGCCAGGGCCACGGAGCCATCGTGAACATCTCGTCGACTGCCGCCGACCTGCCCGCCGCCGGCTATGGGCTCTACCATCTCGGCAAGCTCGCCGTCGTCGGGATGACCCGCACCCTCGCCCTGGAGCTCGGACCGAAGGGCATCCGGGTCAACGCGATCGCGCCCGGTGCCACCCTGACCAACTTCAGCGCCCGCAACTTCACCGATCCGGACGGCACCGTCGACGCCGAGCGCAAGCGCCAGTGGCTGGCCGGCATGGCGGCCCGGTCACCGTTGAACATGGTCGGCGACCCGCAGGACCAGGCGCTGCTGGTCCTCTACCTGGTCTCCGACGCCGCCCGGTTCGTCACCGGGCAGCTGATCCGGGCCAACGGCGGATGGACCATGAGTTGACCACCCGTCCCGAGCTCGCCGCCCGTACCGTCGGGATGCGCCCGTCGAAGCTACGGGAGCTGGTCGCGGCAGCGGCCGCGCCGCACGCGGACGCCGCGTCCGGGCCCGAGCTGCTCTCGCTCGGCGGCGGGTTGCCGCCCGCCGAGGCGTTCCCGGCGCAGGCGCTCGCCCGGGCGGCCGAGCGGGTGCTGACCGGCGCGGCCACCACCGCCCTGCAGTACTCGGCCACCGACGGCGACCCGGACCTGCTCGACCTGGTCGGCGCCGACCTGGCCGGGCGGTTGCGGCTGCCCGAACCGGCCGGGCGGCTGCTGGTCACCACCGGTTCGCAGCAGGCCCTCGACCTGATCGCCAAGGTACTGCTGGACCCCGGCGACGTGGCGGTGGTCGAGTCGCCGGCCTACGTCGGTGCGCTGCGGGCGCTGGCCGGATACCAGCCGAGGATCGTCGAGGTGCCGGTCGACGGCGACGGGATGGACACCGAGGAACTGGCCAGGCTGCTGCGGACCGGACTGCGGCCGAAACTGTGCTATCTGGTGCCGAACTTCTCCAACCCGAGCGGACGTACCCTGACCACGCGGCGGCGCGTCCGACTGGCGGCTCTCGCCGCCCGGTACGGCTTCCTCATCGTCGAGGACGACCCGTACGGTCAGCTGCGCTTCGCCGGCACGCAGCTGCCACCGATCGCCGCCGACGACGCCGAGCAGGTGGTCTACCTCGGCAGTTTCTCGAAGCTGGTGGCACCCGGCCTGCGGGTCGGCTACCTGGCCGCGCCCCGGTGGCTGCACCGCACGCTGACGGTCGCCAAGCAGGCGACCGACCTGAACTCGGCCGCGTTGAGCCAACGGCTGCTCGTCGAGTTGCTGGCCGACCCGGACTGGTTCGCCGGTCACCTGGCCGGGCTGCGGGGGCTGTACCGCCGTCGGGCCGAGGCACTGACCGGCGCGGTGGCAGGTCGGCTGGCCGGCCGGCTGGTCACCCCGATGCCGGACGGCGGGATGTTCGTCTGGGCCGGCCTGCCGGCGGCGGGGCCCGACGCGCTGGAGCTGGCCCGCGCGGCGATGCGCCGCGCCGTGTCGGTGGTGCCGGGCAGCGAGTTCTCCCTGACCGACGCCTTTCCCCGGCACCTGCGCCTGTCGTTCAGCATGCTGGATCCGGCGCGTCTGGTGAGCGCCGTCGACCGCCTCGGGGACGCCTTCGACGACCTGACGGCGTCCGGGTGAGCCCGGCGAAGCCGGACCCACCCGGACCAGCCCGCGACGACAGGTCAGTCGGCCGGCTGAGCGGCCGTGGTGAATCGGGGTACCGGCCAGACGGTCGGCGAGCTGGTGCTCCAGAGCACCTGGTGTACCCGTTCGCGGATCCGCCAGCCGTTGTCGGTGCGGACCAGCCGGTCGGCGTAGTGCAGTCCCCGGTGCACCACCTCGTGGCCGTCGGTGACCGGGCGCACCAGATGGGCCACCGTGTACGAGCTGGCGACCGCCGAGTCGCCGTCGACCTCGACGGTGGCCGAGCCGACCACGTGCTGGCTGGCGGCCAGTCGAGCCAGCGGCGCCATGTGCGCGACGATGTGGCGCACTCCTGGCTCCAGCCGTCGACCGGAGTACTCCGCCCGGGCGTCGTCGGTGAAGCAGTCGCCGACCGCCTCGAACTCACGCCGGTCGCAGCACTGGGCGTACCGGTTCAGCAATTCGACGATGGCCGCACGGTCATCGGCGTATCCGGGCATCGTGCCCACCTTTCGACGGGGCGCCGCCACCACGGCGGCACCACTGCAGGGACGGGAGATCGGGTCATGGACACACACACCGCCGACCGGCTGGCCATCGCCGATGTGGTGAACCGGTACTTCATGGCGATCGACAGCCGGGACTGGGACCGGCTGCGCGGCTGCTTCACCGACGACGTGGAGGGGATCTACGAGGGGGTGCGGGTGGCCGGTGGGATCGAACAGATCATGGCGTTCTTCACCGGCCGCTCGCCGGTACGCTTCCCGCTGGAGATCGTCGACCTGCGGGCGTCGATGCACTTCATCGGCAACCACTACGCCGAGGTGACCGGCGACCGCGCGGTGGCACGGACCTATGCCCAGGCCCACCTGATCGACCGGCCGGCCACCGGCCCCCGGATGCGTACCCGGGGTCTGCGCTACCTCGACGAACTGGTCCGGGTCGACGGCCGCTGGCTGATCAGCCGTCGGGAACACCTGCTGGACTGGATGCGCCGCGACGAACTGCTGGTCGCGCCGGCGGCCGCGGACTGACCTGCCCGTCACGGCCGCGACCGGCCGGCGGTGGGTCCGTCGGCCGGCGCGTCCTGCGGGAAGTGGCAGGCGACGTACTGGTCCGGGCCGGTCCGGCGCAACTGCGGCTCGGTACGGGCACAGACGTCCGCCGCGCGCGGGCACCGGGTGCGGAACCGGCAGCCGCTCGGCGGATCGAGCGCCGACGGCAGTTCACCACTGGTGCGCTCCGGTGCCGGGGAGCCGTCGTCGAGCTCCGGGATCGAGCGCAGCAGCAGCGCCGTGTACGGGTGGGCGGGCCGGGCGAACAGCGCGTCCGGCGCGGCGACCTCGCAGATCTTGCCCAGGTACATCACCACGATCCGGTCGCTGACCCGCTTGACCACCGCCAGGTCGTGGGCGACGAACAGCAGGGTCAGGCCGTACCGGTGTTTCATCTCCTCCAGGAGGTTGAGGATCTGTGCCTGGACCGAGACGTCCAGCGCGCTGACCGGTTCGTCGCAGAGCAGCACAGCCGGTTCCAGCACCAGGGCACGCGCGATGCAGACCCGCTGGCACTGCCCACCGGACAGTTCGTGTGGTCGCCGGTCGCCGACCAGCCGGGGGTCCAGCCCGACGGCGTCGAGTACCTCGTCGACCCGCCGCCGGGCGGCGGCACCGCCGTCGCGGTGCCAGATCCGCAGACCTTCGGCGACGATGTCCCGGACGGTACGGCGTGGGTTGAGCGACGAGATCGGGTCCTGGAAGATCATCTGCAGTCGGGTACGGGTGCGGCGCAGCCGCTCGCCGCGCAGCGCGGTCAGCTCGGTGCCGTCGAAGCGGACCGATCCGCCCGTCGGTGGCGGCAGTTGCAGGATCGCCCGACCGGTGGTGGACTTTCCACAGCCCGACTCGCCGACCAGGCCGACGGTCTCCCGGACCCGGGCGTCGAGGCTGATTCCGGAGACCGCCTGGACGGTACGGCCCCGGCCGGCGGGGAACTCCACGGTCAGGTCCTCGACCCGCAGCACCACGTCGTCGATGTCACGCAGATGCGCCTTGCCGGTGCCGGCCATCAGCTCACCGCCTCGTCGAGGGCGGACCGGTCACCGGTGACCGTGGCGAGATCCAGTCCGGCGCCGGTCCGGCCGGCGGCGAGGTTCTCGGCGAAGGCCCGGTCGCCAGCCCCGGTGCCGACCGGGTAGAAGCAGGCGTACCGGTGCCCGGGGTCGTCGACCAGACGCGGGTCCTCCTGCTGGCACCGGGGCCGGGCATGCCGGCAGCGGGGGGCGAACCGGCAGCCGGGTGGTGGGTGCACCAGGTCGGGGGCGGTGCCGGCGATGACCTCCAGCGGGGTGTGGCTCGGCTGGTCGATCCGAGGGGTGGAGCGCAGCAGCGCGGCGGTGTACGGGTGCCGGGTGTGTCGGAACAGTTCCTCGGTGGGACCGATCTCAGCCACCCGGCCGGCGTACATCACCATGGTCCGGTCGGTGCGGCCGGAGACCACGGTCAGGTCGTGACTGATCAGGATCATCGCCATCCGCAGTTCGGCGCGCAGTCGGGCGAGCAGGTCGAGGATCTCCTTCTGCACCGTCACGTCGAGCGCGGTCGTGGGCTCGTCGGCGATGAGCAGCTTGGGGGAGCAGGAGAGAGCTATCGCGATCATGACCCGTTGCCGCATGCCGCCGGAGAGTTCGTGCGGGTACTGGGTCAACCGTCGAGTCGGTTCGTTGATGCCGACCTCGGCGAGCAGTTCGGCGGCGCGGGCGGCGGCGGCCCGTCGGTTGAGCCCGAGATGGTGACGCATCGGGTCGGTGAGTTGCCGGCCGATGGTGCGGACCGGGTTGAGCGAGGTCATCGGGTCCTGGAACACCATGGCGACCTCGGCGCCCCAGAAGTGCCGGGCGGCCGCGCCCCGACGGTCGCGTACCTCGTGGCCCTCGAACAGGATCCGACTGTCCGCCGCGACCTGCGCCTGCCGGGGCAGGATGTTCATGACGGTCCGGACCAGTACCGACTTGCCGGATCCGGATTCGCCGACGACGCCGAGTGCCTCGCTGGGCGCGAGGGTGAAGGAGATTCCGTCGACGGCACGCAGCACACCGCGCGGCGTCGAGAAGCTCGTGGCGAGGTTCTCGACGGCGAGCAACGGAGCCGGTTCATCGGATCGCACGTTGCCAGCCTAACAAGCGCTTGGTACTTTGAGCGAGCCCCCGTTACCTGCCTGAAACGTGGAGACCCGATGACTGACGACGAACTGGACGAACTGATCGCGGTGGTCCAACTGCCCGAGCGCACGCCGGACACGGTCGAGCAGCGGGTGGCCCTCGCCGAGGACCACCGTCGGATCGCCGACCTGGTGATGCTCTACGGCTGGCTGTGCGACCGCCGTCGATGGGACGACCTGCTGGAGTACTACACCGAGGACTTCGAACGGCAGCTGCGCGGCACCCTGAACGAGACCGTCAAGGGCAAGGAGAAGCTGCGCGAGCTGTACTTCCGCCCGGTCCTGCCCCGCTCCGGCGACGCCGACGGGCCACCGTCCGCCGACGTGATCAACACCTACGAACTGCGTCACCTCATCCACCCTCCGGTGATCCGGGTCGCCGACGACGGTCGGACCGCGTCGGTCGCCGCCGTCTACAGCCTGGTCGCGACCAGCGGCGACGGCCCGCAGTTTCGCCGAGGTGAGCACGAAGGTGCCTACCTGTTCGGCATGCGCCGGGAGCCCGACGTCGGCTGGCGCTTCGCCACCATGGTCGTGATCAGCGAAAACGCCCGCAACCCCCTGTTTCAGAAAGGCTGACCCGATGCCCGGAAGGTTCTCGGGGAAGGTCGCTCTGGTCACCGGTGCGGGCCGGGGGATCGGCCGGGCCACCGCGCTGCGGCTCGCCGCCGAGTCAGCGACGGTGGTCGTCAACGACATCAACCCTGACGGCATCACCGGGACGCTGGCGGCGGCCGACGGACTGGCCGGCCACGCCGTCGCCGGCCGGGCCGACGTCACCTCGGCCGAGCAGGTGAACGACCTGGTGGCCGAGGTCGCCGACCGGTACGGCCCGGTCGACATCCTGGTCAACAACGCCGGTGGCGCGCTGCCCGGCGCGGCCTGGGCGGCGGTCGCCGACGCCAGCCTCGACGACTGGTCCGGCTTTCTCGCGCTGAACCTCACCTCGGCCTTCCTCTGCGCCCGGGCCGTGCTGCCGGGGATGCTCGCCACCGGTAGGGGGCACATCGTCGGCGTCGGCTCGATCTCCGGTACCAACGGTCAGGTCAACGGCGCGGCGTACGCCGCCGCCAAGGCCGGGATGAGCGCGCTGGTCGCCTCGATCGCCAAGGAGTACGGGCCCCGGGGCGTCTCCTCGAACGGGATCGTCGTGGGCAACGCACCCTTTCCGAACCGGACCCCGGACCGCCAGCGGCATCTCGACCGGGCGGTCCACCTGGGCCGGGTCGGCGGGTACGACGAGTTCGCCGCGGCCATCGCCTTCCTGTGCGCGGAGGACTCGTCCTATCTGTCCGGGGCGATGATCCCGGTCGACGGTGGATTCCACCGGTCCAATCTGCTGTGACGAAGTCGACCGGTATCACCCGGGACGGGCCTCGCGACATCGACCGAACAGTCCACCAGGGACACCGAACGCTGGAGTGTCGGCCAGCGGGTCCATGATCCCGCGTCGTAGTCTGGCGGCATGGCCCCTGGACGCCACCGGCAGTGGCTGACCGCGCTGCGATCCTGGATGAGGGTCGGGGCGGATCAGCCGCTGCTGCCGGTGGTACGCCGAGCGTTCCTGGCCTTCCTGCTCGTCTGCCTGGTGATCATCGTCGCGCAGTGGGCGGCCGCACCGGTGGTGCCCGCTGGACGGTCGTGGCCGGTGCTGATCGCCGTCGTCGTGCTGGCGGTGCTCGCCGTACGGCTGTACCGGCGGGAACGGCCGACCATCGGCCACGACCTGCTCGCCGCTGTCGCCGTCGGTGTGGTGATCTGGTCGGTCGGGGCGCTGCCGGCCGGCGGAGTGCTGTTCGTGGGCACCGCCCTGCGGGCACTCTACGGTGGACTTCCCGGGGCGCTGCTGTCGGTCCTGTTCACCCTCACGGCGATGACCACGGGGGTGCTCGCCGCCGGTGGCTCGCCAGCCGACGTGCAGTTGGCCCAGTACGGTCCGGGCCTGCTGCTGTCGTCGTTGGCGTTGCGCCTGGTGCTGATGGCGGTGCGGCGGTACGAGGCCGGTACGGCGGCCCGGTTCGAGGCGGTCGTCCGGTCCTCGCGCGACGTGATCGTGCTGACCGACCGGGACACCACGGTCAGTTACCTGAGCCCGGCGGCGGCCGACGTCTTCGGCCTGCCCGCCGGCCTGCCCGGTGACCGGCTGCTGTCCTGGATCGTCGCGCCGGACCGGCCGGCCGCCGACGCGTGGCTGACCCGGCTGCTCGCCGAGCCCGGTGCCGCCGCCACCCTGCAGTGCCGGGTTCCCGGCCCGGGGGCCGACCCGCCGACCACGGTCGAGATCAGCGGGCAGAACCTGCTGCACGATCCGAACGTACGGGGGCTGTCGTTCGCCGTACGGGACGTCACCGAGCGGGTGCTGCTCACCGAGCGGCTGCGCCACCAGGCGTACCACGATCCGTTGACCGGGTTGGCCAACCGGGCCCTGCTCCGGGAGCGGGTGACCACGGCGCTCGGCGCGGGCAGCGACGTCGCGTTGCTGCTGCTCGACATCGACTCGTTCAAGGTGGTCAACGACGCGCTCGGCCACCATGCCGGGGACGCCCTGCTGGTCGAGGTCGCGCGACTGCTGACGGCGCGGCTGGCCGGGACCGACCTGCTCGCCAGCCTCGGCGGTGACGAGTTCGCCGTACTGCTGACGGCCGACCGGGCAGCCGCGCGCGACACCGAGCAGATCGCCGACGACCTGCTCGCGGTCTTCGACCGGCCGATCCAGGTCGCCGGCGAGCTGCGACTCGTCTCGGCCCGGGTCGGCATCGCGGTCAGTGTCGACAGCGCCGCCGACGTCGACCGACTGATGCGCGAGGCAGACATCGCGCTGCAGATCGCCAAGGGATCGGCGCGGACCCGGCGGGTACGCTACCGCTCCGAACTGCACCAGCACGCGGTCGACCGGATCCGGCTGCAGATGGAGGCGCAGGACGCGCTGTCGCGGCGCGAGTTCGTCCTCAACTACCAGCCGATCCACGCGTTGGCCGACGGTGCCGTGCGTGGGGTGGAGGCACTGGTCCGGTGGCGCCACCCACAGCGGGGCGTCGTGCGACCGGACCAGTTCATCCCGTTGGTCGAGGCCAGTGGACTGATCGTGCCGCTTGGTCGCTGGATCCTGAGCCAGGCGTGCGTCAGCGGAGCCGGTTGGCAACGGCTCACCGGCCGGGCGCTGCAGATCAACGTCAATGTCAGCGTCCGCCAGTTCATGCTGGGCGACGTGGTCGCCGACGTGCTGGCCGCGCTGGAACGCTCCGGCCTGCCGCCGACGACGCTGACCCTGGAGATGACCGAGAGCGTCCTGGCCACCGAGCACGACGCGATCGAGTCGCAGCTGTCCGCGCTGCGCCGCCTCGGCGTCCGGATCGCCCTCGACGACTTCGGTACGGGTTTCAGCTCCCTCGGCCACCTGCACCGGTACCCGATCGACGAGCTGAAGATCGACAAGATGTTCGTGGCCCGGATCGGTGCCGAGGACCCGACCTGCCTGCCGGTGGTCCGGGCGATCATGGCGATGAGTCACGGGCTGCGGTTGAGCACGGTGGCCGAGGGCATCGAGAACGACGACCAACGTAGCGAGTTGACCGCGATGGGGTGCGAGTTCGGTCAGGGCTTCGGCTTGTCCCGGCCGGTGGAGGAGCCTGCCCTACGGGCGCTGCTGCAGCGCCGCGCCGTCTCCTGAGCAGCCGTGTCCGGAGCCGGCCGGGTCCAGGGCGGTTCGACGGCGCGGCGGCGGGCTCAGACCAGTGTGTCGGCGAGGGTCTCCGGGGCGAACAGTTCCGTCGGCTCCAGCAGCCGCCGGGCAAGTCCCTGTTCGTGCGAGTACCGCAGGAAGGTCTCCAGCACCCCGTGGTTGGGCTCGACGCCGTACGGCCAGAAGTCGTGCCCCAGCAGCGCCGCCGCCTCCTCCGCGGCCGGGACCACCCACGGCAGGCTGATCTTCAATGCGGTCACCTCCCGTAGCTCGGCGTATACCCGGTCCCTCGCCTCCGCGAAGGCGTCCAGCAGCGCCCGGGCCAGCCACCGGTGCCGCTGGTAGACGTCGCGGCGCAGCACCACGGTGTGCATGATCGGGAAGATCCCGGTGGCCCGCAGGTACGCCCGTTCGGCGGCAGCCGGGTCGGAGAACAGCCGACGGACCCGGTCCGGGCCGCCCGCCGGATCGAAGGAGCGAGGTGCCCGCGCGGTGTACAGGGCGTCGATCGCGCCGGTGCGCAACAGCCCGTCGAGGGTCTCGTCGGACCTGATCGGCGTCACGTCGAACCGCTCTGGCAGGTCCAGGCGCAGCTTCTCCTGCCGGCCGGCGTGGTGCAGGCCGCCGGTGCGGTACCTGACCCCGTCCACCGGCAGCCCATGGTGTTCGGCCAGAACGCCGCGGATCCACACGGCGGCGGTCATCTGGTACTCCGGGATTCCGACGGTACGGCCGGCCAGCTCGGCCGGGTCGCGGACCGTCGACGACGGTGCCAGGTAGATCGAACCGTGCCGGAACACCCGCGACGGGAAGACCGGGATCGCCACGAACGGCGGCTCGTCGGCGAACAGCGACAGCACGTACGACGACAGGGACATCTCCGCGACGTCGAACTCCTGCCAGCGCAGCATCCGGAAGAAGGTCTCCTCCGGCGGCAGCGGCAGATAGGTCAGGTCCACGCCGGCGGGCCGGACGGTGCCCTCCCGCAGCGCCCGGGTGCGGTCGTAGTCCCAGCAGGCCAGGCTGATCGGCAGCCGGTATGCCATGGTGCCTCCGATCCTCGTACCGATTCGCGTACTCCTCAGTGGAATGCCGCACCGCCGTCGACGTTGACCGTCTGCCCGGTGATGAAATCGCTGTCCGGCCCGGCCAGGAAGGCGACGACGCCGACCAGATCGGCCGGCACCTGCCGCTGCTTGATCGCCTGGCCGGCGACGATCGCCGCCTCCTGCTCCGGGGTGACGGTGGCCCGTGGGATCTCGGTCCGGGTGGCGCCGGGGGTGATCGCGTTGACCCGTACGCCGGCCGGGCCCAGCTCGGTGGCCAGCGCCCGGGTCATCCCGATCAGCGCCGCCTTCGAGGTGACGTAGTGCAGGTAGTGCGGTCGGCCGATCCACACCGTGGCCGACGAGATGTTGACCACCTTGCCGTAGCCGGCCCGCCGCATCACCGGCGCGACCGCCCGGGTACACAGGAACGGTCCGCGCACGTTGACCGCCATCACCAGGTCCCACTCGGCCGGGTCGATCTGGTCGAACGGGCGCATCGCCAGGGTGGAGAAGATCGCCGCGTTGTTGACCAGGACGTCGATTCCGCCGAACACGTCGGTGCCGCGCCGGACCATCGCTGCGACGCTGTCCGGGTCGGCCACGTCGACCTCGACGGCGAGCGCGTCGGCACCGATCTCGGCGGCGACGGCGGTGGCCGCCTCGGTGTTGCGGTCGGCCACCACGACGCGCGCGCCGTCGGCGGCCAGCCGGTGCGCGAAGGCCCGACCGAGCCCCTGTCCGCCGCCGGTGACGATGGCCACCCGGCCGGCCAGCCGGTCAGCCATCGCCGAGCCGGGACAGTTCGGTACGGGCGTCCATCGGCTGCCACCACGGCTCGATGCCCAGGTCGCGGGCGATCACCCCGGCGGCGATGTACCCGGCGCCGCCGCTGATCGCCCCGTTGGGGTGGCAGGCCGAGCCGGCCAGGTAGAGGTTCGGCAGCGGGGTGCGGTAGCCGAAGTGGTTGTGCAGCACCTGATCGGCACTGAGTGCCCCCATGAAGATGTCGCCGTGCCGCATGTTGATCAGTTCCTGCGCGTACTCGTACGCGGTGTAGGTGTACGAGCCCAGCACGGTGGCGTCGGTCAGGTTGGGCGCGTACTCCCGCCACCTGTCCATGATCGATGCGGCCATGTCACCCTGCATGCGGCGCAGGTTCTCGTGGTCGCCGTCGGGTGCCCACGGGACCACGTGCCAGGCGTACGCGGTGTGTTTGCCCGGCGGTGCCTGGCTCGGGTCGAGCACGCTCAGCGCCCCGGCGCCGAACTGGACGTTGGTTGGCACCCGACCGTTGTCCACGTCGTCGTGTGCGGCCATCAGGCTGGCGATGGTCTCCGAACCGATGTTGTACTTCAGCGCCCCGTTCACGTGCGGGTCGAAGGCCGCCGAGGTGTACGCCGGGGCCTCGTCGAGCGCCAGGTGCAGGCCGAACAGCGTCCAGCCGGTGTAGTGGAACGTGTCGAGCCGGGCCAGGTAGTCGGCGGGCAGCTGGTCGCGGCCGATCAACGTCTCCAGGGTCTGGTGCAGGTCCAGGGTGCTGGCGACGAACTGCCGGGCCCGCATCGAGCGCCCGTCGGCGAGCTCGATGCCGGTGGCCCGGCCGCCCTCGACGACGATCCGCTCGACGTGCGCCTGGTTCACGAAGTGTCCACCGGCGGCGATGAACTCCTCCATCAGCCCGCGGGCCAGGTTCCAGCTGCCGCCGGCGCACAGCTCGTAGCCGGTGGTCAGGTCGAAGGCGCGGATCAGTGAGCCGAGCGGGCTGTGCGTGCCGAGCGTCTCGTGCAGCACCGTGCCGAACAGCGACAACTTGAACAGGAACAGCACCTTGACCCGTTCGTCGGTGAACAGCTCCTCGACCACCTCGCCGGGTTGCCGCCGGGTCAGCTCCAGGAAGTCACGGCCCAACGCGGTACGGCCGAGCAGCTCGTCGCGGTCGTCCGGGCTCAGTGGCTCACTGAACCGCTCGCGCAGGAAGATCCGCTGGGTCATCTCCTCCGCCTTGGCGTTCCACTCCCGGAACGTGTCGGCGTCGGCCTTGCTGAACCGGCCGATGCTGGCCAGCGTCTCGTCCAGGTCGCGGGAGAAGACCAGTGCGCTGCCGTCGCGGTGCGGTTGGGCGAACTCGTACCGTGGGGTCAGGTAGCGCACCCGGGCGGACAGCCCCAGGTCGCGGAACCACGGCGTCGAGGTGACGCTGAAGTGGTTGATCGAGTGCAGGTTGTGCTGGAAGCCGGGCAGGGTCCGCTCCTCGGTGCTCAGCCCACCGCCGTGGCGCAGCCGTCGCTCGACCAGGAGTACCCGCAATCCGGCCCGGGCCAGGTAGGTGCCGAGGATCAGGCCGTGCTGGCCCGCCCCGATGATGATGCCGTCGTAGGTGTCGGCCGGGTGGTCAGTGGTCGCCACGGTCGCCTCCTCGTGGATCGTTCGTCGGCCCCAGGTGGACGGTGACCGACTTTGGCTGGGTGAACGAGTGCAGTTCCTCGACGCTCTCCTCGCTGCCGAGGCCGGAGTCCTTGACCCCGCCGAACGGCAGGCCGGCGAAGTGCCGGGACGCGGTGTTGATCCACACGTAGCCGGCGTCGACCGCCCGGGCCCAGCGGTGCGCCCGACCGACGTCGCCGGTCCACACGCTGGCGGTCAGTCCGTACGGGGAGTCGTTGACCATCCGCAGTGCCTCCCGCTCGTCGTCGAACGGGGTGACGCAGAGCACCGGCCCGAAGATCTCCTCGCGGGCCAACGGGCTGTCCGGCGGCACGTCGACGAAGACGGTGGGTTCGACGTACGCGCCGGGACCGGGCGGCAGACCGCCGCCGGTGGCCAGGGTCAGCCCGGCGTCACGGCCCTGCCGCAGGAATCCGGCGATCCGGTCCCGGTGGGCGGCGGAGACCATGGTGCCCATCTCGGTTTCCGGGTCGAGTGGATCCCCGACCTGTACGGCGCGGGTGCCGGCCACCACCCGCTCGACCACCTCGTCGACGAGTGATCGGTGCACCAGCAGTCGGGAGGTGGAGCCGCACGACTGCCCGCCGGTCCAGTGGAAGTTCATCCCGGCGACCGCGCCGGCGCTGGCGGCGGCCACGTCGGCGTCGGCCAGGATCACCATCGGGTTCTTGCCGCCCAGCTCCAGCGACACCTGTTTGACGCCGTGCGCGGCAGCGGTGCGCAGCACCGCCTGGCCGGTGCCGGTGCTACCGGTGAACGCGATCCGCCGCACCAGCGGGTGGCCGACCAGTGCCGGTCCGACGGTGGCGCCGTCGCCGGTGAGCACCGCCAGCACCCCGGCCGGCAGCAGGTCGGCGACCAGTTCGCCGAAGCGCAACGCGGACAGCGGTGTCTGGTCGGGGGCCTTGAGCACCACGGCGTTGCCGGCCAGCAGCGGCGCCGCGACCCGGGAGGCGGCGAACATGACCGGATGGTTGTACGGCACGATCCGGGCGACCACGCCGTACGGCCGTCGGGTGGTGTAGTGCAGGTGGTCCTCGCCGCCGGGCAGGGTCCGGCCACCCAACTGATCGGCCCAGTCCGCGAAGCGCTCCAGCAGTTCGGCGGCGAGGTCGACGTCGGCGGTCATCGCGGTGACGGGGTTACCGCCGTCGGCCGCGTCGAGGTGACCGAGTTCGGCGCGGTGCGCGCGCAGTACGTCGGCCATCGCCCGCAGCACGGCGGCCCGCTGCCGGGGCGGGGTGGCCGCCCATTGTGGCTGCGCGGCGTGCCCGGCCCGTACGGCCCGGTCGACGTCGGCGACGGTGGCGGCGGGTGCCCGGCCGAGCACCGCGCCGGTGGCTGGTGACCGGGTCGGGGTCGTCCCGCCGTCGCCGGCACGGACGAACTGCCCGTCGATCAGCAGTCGCCAGTCGTGTCCGGGGTCGGGAATCATCGCGCCTCGTCTCGGCTCGTCGTCGGGGCGGCGGTCGGCGCGTCCGCCGCCGTGGCGGCGCTGGCGCGTGCGGCGGGGCTCGCGGCGGGGCTCGCAGCGGGGCTCGCGGTGTGGTTCGCGGTGGGGGAGGAGCCGCGCTGGGCGGCGGTGTGGCCGAAGAGCCAGTCGGTTGACCGGTAGTCGGTCGGTCCACGATGGGTCAGCGCGTCGTCGCGTAGCGCGGCGGCGACGCCGTCGGCGTGCCAGATGTCGCCCCAGGTCCGGGCGTTGCGCTGTACCCGGGCGGTGCGGGGTGCGCGTTCGCCGACGAACTCCCGCAGTGCGAGGTGGACCGGCGCGTCGGCTCCGATCGGCCCGGCGGGCAGGTGCCGGGTGACGGCGGCGGCGAGCGCGGCGGCGTCCTCCAGCGCCTGGCAGGCACCCTGGGCCAGGTACTGCAGCATCGGGTGGGCGGCGTCGCCGAGCAGGGTGACCCGGCCGCCGTGCACCCAGTTGTCGATCGGTGTCCGGTCGTACATCGGCCACCGCTGGTCGGTCCGGATCGCCTGGACGGCGGTCCGCACGTGCGGGCAGGCCCGGGAGAACGCCTCCTGCAGCTCGGCCGGGCCGCCCCAGTCGGGGTCACCCTGCCGGTGCCGCTCGCTGCGGAACACCGCGACCTGGTTGTAGTACCTGCCGCCGCGCAGGGCGTACTGCACGAAGTGCAGGCCGGGGCCGATGAAGGCGACCACGTCGGACAGGTCGGCGGTCCGGCTGGCCTGCTCGATCGGGATGGCCCCCCGGTAGGCGACGTAGCCGCTGCATTCCGGCTCGTCGGCGCTGACCAGGGCACGGAACCGGGAGTGCAGGCCGTCGGCGGCGACGACCGCCCGGGCCCGGTGGCGCTGCCCGCCGGCGCAGTCGATCTCGACGGCGTCCGGGCCCGGTCGGATCGCGGTCACCTCACGGCCGGGTTCGAGCACCGCGCCGGCCTCGGCTGCCCCGGCGAGCAACAGGTCGAGCAGGTCGCGGCGGTGCGCGACGACGTACGGGGCCAGGTAGCGCTCGGTGAACGGCCCGGTGAGGTCGAGCCGGTTCAGTTCCCGGCCGGTGCGGGCGTCGGCGAGCACCAGGTGTCGGGGCGCGAGCCCGGCGGCGATCAACCGGTCGAGCAGGCCCCACTCGCGCAGCAGCCGGGTGGCGTTGGGGGCGAGCTGGATGCCGGCACCGACCTCGCCGAAGGCGGCGGCCCGTTCCAACACCCGGACCTGCCGTCCGGTGCGGGCCAGGGCGAGTGCGGTGCCGAGCCCGCCGATGCCGCCACCGACCACGATGAACTCGTCGGTCTGCCCGTCGCTGGCCGTCAACGTGCCTCCTGGTGGGTGTGGGCCGGGCCGGTCTGCGGACGCGGGGCCGGCCGAGGTTGCCCGACGCTAACCCCGCTTCTGTCCAGAAGAATCTGAGTCGACCGGCGTTTCTGTTCAGCAGAACGACGGCCAGCGGCCGGGCTGCTGGTCGGCTGCGGCCATGGCGTACCAAGCGCTTGTTAGGGTACGCTGCCCGCCATGTCGCCCCGAGACTCCGCCACCACGCAGGCCGTGATCGTCGCCGCCGCCCGCTCGCCGATCGGTCGGGCGCGCAAGGGCTCGCTCGTCACGCTGCGCCCC
Organism: Solwaraspora sp. WMMA2101; assembly: GCF_049179175.1. Taxonomy (NCBI): domain Bacteria; kingdom Bacillati; phylum Actinomycetota; class Actinomycetes; order Micromonosporales; family Micromonosporaceae; genus Solwaraspora; species Solwaraspora sp. WMMA2101. The sequence continues at coordinate 6,457,367 of NZ_JBMHMA010000006.1, forward strand.
GACGACCTCGCCGTGGAGATCACCCGGGCCGCGTTGGCGCAGGTGCCCGCCCTGGATCCGGCGCAGGTGCAGGACGTCCTGCTCGGGTGTGCCCAGCCGGCCGGTGAACACGGCCACAACCTGGCCCGCATGGTCGCCGTCGGGCTGGGTCTGGACGACACCCCCGGCACCACCGTCCACCGGTACTGCGCCTCGTCGGTGCAGACCACCCGGATGGCCTTCCACGCGATCCGGGCCGGGGAGGGCGACGTCTTCATCTCCGCCGGGGTGGAGATGGTCTCCCGGTACGACGCCGGTAAATCGGACAATTTGCCGGGCACCCGTAATCCGCGCTACGCCGCCGCTGGTGCCCGCAGCGCGGCGCGCGCCGCCGGCGACGGTGGGCCGTGGCAGGACCCACGCGAGTCCGGGTCGCCGCCGGACCCGTACGTCGCGATGGGGGAGACTGCCGAGAACGTCGCCCAGCGGTACGGGGTGAGCCGGGCCGACCAGGACGAGTTCGCGGTGCGCAGCCAGAATCTGGCGGAGAAGGCGATCGCCGACGGGTTCTACGCCCGCGACATCACCCCGGTGACGTTGCCCGACGGCACGGTCGTCGACCGTGACGACAGCCCACGTCCCGGCGTCCGGCTGACGTCGGTGGCCGCGCTCGATCCGGTGTTCCGCCCGGACGGCACGGTGACCGCCGGAAACTGCTGCCCGCTCAACGACGGTGCCGCCGCGTTGGTGGTGACGAGTGCCGCCCGTGCCGCCGAGTTGGATGTCACCCCGCTGGCCCGGATCGTGGCCACCGGGGTCTCCGCGCTCAGCCCGGAGATCATGGGGCTCGGCCCGGTGGAGGCGACACGGCAGGCGTTGCGCCATGCCGGGCTGAGCATCGACGACATCGACCTGGTGGAGATCAACGAAGCCTTCGCTGCCCAGGTGCTGCCCTGTGTACGGCTGCTCGGCCTCGACCTCGACCGGGTGAACGTCAACGGTGGGGCGATCGCGTTGGGCCATCCGTTCGGGATGACCGGTGCCCGGATCACCACCAGTCTGATCCGGGCGCTGCGCGAGCGCGACCGGCAGTTCGGGCTGGTCACCATGTGCGCGGCCGGAGGACAGGGGATGGCGATGGTGATCGAGCGGGCGAGCTGAACCCGGGCTGGCTAACCAATCAAGCGCTTGGTACATTGCGAAGGCGTCGGTTCCGGCGTACCCGAACCCGTGACCAGCAAGGATCGAGTAGGTGGCGATGACCGACAAACGGATGACCGCCGAGCAGGTCGTCGGCGAGCTGCGCTCCGGCATGACCATCGGCATCGGCGGCTGGGGTTCGCGCCGCAAGCCGATGTCCCTGGTCCGGGCGATTCTTCGGTCGGACCTCGAGGACCTGACCGTCGTTACCTACGGCGGCCCCGACGTCGGCCTGCTGCTCGCCGCCGGCAAGGTCCGTCGCCTGGTGTACGGCTTCGTCTCGCTCGACTCGATCCCGCTGGAGCCGCACTTCCGGGCCGCCCGCCAGGCAGGTGCTGTCGAGGCCGTCGAGTACGACGAGGGCATGCTCTACCTCGGCCTGTACGCCGCGGCCTGCCGCCTGCCGTTCCTGCCCACCCGGGTCGGACTCGGCTCCGACCTGATGCGCATCAACCCGGCCCTGCGGACCGTGCGGTCGCCCTACGACGACGAGGAACTGCTCGCCGTCCCGGCGCTGCGGCTCGACGCCGCCCTGGTCCACCTGCACCGGGCCGACATCCACGGCAACGCCCTCTGCCTGGGCCCCGACCCGTACTTCGACGACCTGTACTGCGCGGCCGCCGACCGCGCGTACGTCTCCTGCGAGCAGATCGTGCCGGCCGCGCAGCTCACCCCGGCCGCCTCGGTACTAATCCGCCGCCACCAGGTCCGCGGGGTGGTTCCGGCCACCAACGGTGCCCACTTCACCTCGTGCGACCCGGACTACCCCCGTGACGAGCGGTTCCAACGCGAGTACGCCGACGCGGCCGGCACCGACCGGTGGGCCGCGTTCCGCCAGCGCTACCTCGACACCGACGAGGCCGGCTACCAGCAGGCCGTCGCCGCCCGGGGCCCGCAGATGGAGGTGATCCGGTGACCGGCACCCCGCCGACGCGCGCCGAGGTGTGCGTCGTCGCCTGCGCCGAGGCATGGCGTGGCGACGGCGAGATCCTGGCCAGCCCGATCGGGCTGGTCCCGACGATCGGCGCCCGGCTGGCCCGGGCCACCTTCTCCCCGGAACTGCTGCTCACCGACGGCGAAGCCGCCCTCGGCGTCGGCACCTGGCCGGTCGGCGGATCCCCGGCGCAGACCGAGGGGGCGTTGCCGTTCCGGCAGATCTTCGAACTGATCTGGTCCGGCCGCCGGCACGTCATGATGGGGCCGGGCCAGATCGACCGGTACGGCAACGTGAACATCTCGGCGATCGGTGACTTCCACCGGCCGAAGGTGGCCCTGCTCGGAGTACGGGGCGCACCCGGCAACACGGTCAGCCACCCGTGCAGCTACTGGGTGCCCCGGCACAGCCGCCGGACCTTCGTCGCACAGGTCGACCTGGTCTGCGGCGTCGGCTACGACCGGGCGGCGGCGGCCGGGCCGTCCGCGTCGCGCTTCCACCAGCTGCGCCGGGTGGTGAGCGATCTCGGGGTCTTCGACTTCGCCGGTCCGGACCACCGGATGCGGCTGGTGTCGACACACCCCGGAGTCAGCGTCGACCAGATCCGCGAGGCGACCGGGTTCGACCTGCTGATCGGCGAGGACGTACCGCAGACCCGGCAGCCGACGGCGCAGGAGCTGACCCTCATCCGTACCGTCATCGACCCGGCCGGCCACCGCGACACGGAGGTACGGCGTTGACCGACCACCCGGCGCGGCCGGCCGCCGGCCCGCCGCCGACCCCGGTCCACCCGGCGCTGCGCACCCCGATCTGCGAGCTGTTCGGGGTGCGCTACCCGATCGTTCAGACCGGCATGGGCTTCGTCTCCGGCCCCCGGCTGGTCGCGGCCACCGCCGAGGCCGGCGGGTTGGGCATCCTCGCCGGTGCCACCCTCGACCTGCCCGACCTGGCTGCGGCGATAGCCGAGATCCGGCGGAACACGATGCGGCCGTTCGGGGTGAACGTGCGGGCCGACGCCGCCGACGCCGCGCAGCGAATCGATCTGCTGATCCGGGAAAACGTCCGGGTCGCCTCGTTCGCCCTGGCCCCGAAACCGGAGCTGATCGCCCGGCTCAAGCAGGCCGGCGTGCTGGTGGTGCCGTCGGTCGGTGCCCGTCGGCACGCCGAGAAGGTGGCCGCCTGGGGCGCCGACGCGGTCGTCGTGCAGGGCGCCGAGGGCGGCGGCCACACCGGTGCCGTCCCGACCAGTCTGCTGCTGCCGCAGGTGGTCGACGCCGTCGACATCCCGGTGATCGGCGCCGGCGGGTTCTTCGACGGCCGGGGTCTGGTCGCCGCCCTCGCCTACGGCGCCGCCGGGGTGGCGATGGGCACCCGGTTCCTGCTCACCAGCGACAGCACCGTCGATCCCCAGGTGCTGCGGCGCTACCTCGATGCCGGGCTGGACGGCACCGTGGTCACCCGGGCGCTCGACGGCGTACCGCAGCGGGTGTTGCGGACCGACTTCATCGACCGGCTGGAACGCGCCGGACCGCTTCGTCGGCTGGTCCGGTCGGCCAGCAGCGCCGCCCGGTTCCGGCGGCTCACCGGTACCCCGTGGCGGCACCTGCTCGCCGAGGGCCGGGCGATGCGCCGCAACCGGGAACTGACCTGGGGCCAGGTGCTGCTCGCCGCGAACACCCCGATGCTGCTGCGCGCCGCGATGGTCGACGGGCGCGTCGACCTCGGCGTGATGGCGACCGGACAGGTCACCGGGCTGATCGACGACCTGCCCAGCTGCGCCGAGCTGATCGACCGGATCGTCGCCGAGGCGACGGCGGTGCTGGACACCCTGCAGGAGGGACGACCCGATGGCGACCGCTGAACCGCCGGCCGGGCGCGCCACCCCCGCCGGGCCGCGCCCTCCCGGCGGGGCGGCCGGCCCGCAGCCGCCCGCCGGGCACGGCCTGCTCGCCGGCCGGGCCGTGCTGGTCACCGCTGCGGCCGGCACCGGCATCGGCGCGGCGACCGCCCGGCGCTGCGCCGAGGAAGGTGCCCGGGTGGCGATCAGCGACCGGCACGAAGCGCGCCTCCGGACGACCGCCGCCGAGCTCGCCGCCGCGACCGGTGTGGAACCTCTCACGATCGTCTGCGACGTCACCGTCGAGTCGCAGGTGCAGGCAATGATCGACCAGGTCGTCACCCGCTACGGCCAGCTCGACGTGCTGGTCAACAACGCCGGGCTGGGTGGCACCGCCCGGATCACCGAGATGACCGACGACCAGTGGCACCGGGTTCTGGACGTCACCCTCACCGGCACCTTCCGATGCACCCGCGCCGCGCTGCGGCACATGATGCCGCGCGGCAGCGGCGTGATCGTCAACAACGCCTCCGTGCTCGGCTGGCGGGCGCAGCAGGGCCAGGCGCACTACGCCGCCGCCAAGGCCGGGGTGATGGCGCTGACCCGGTGCAGCGCCGTCGAGGCCGCCGAGGCCGGGGTCCGGGTGAACGCGGTCGCGCCGAGCCTCGCGATGCACGCCAACCTGGCCAAGGTCACCGACGACGCCCTGCTGGCCGCGCTGGCCGACCGGGAGGCGTTCGGCCGGGCCGCCGAACCCTGGGAGGTGGCCAACGTGATCGTCTTCCTGGCCAGCGACTACGCCTCGTACCTGGTGGGCGAGGTGCTCTCGGTCAGCAGCCAACACCCGTGAGGAACCGACCATGACATCCACAGCGGACAGCACGATGGTCGTCGCGACCACCGGCGCCGACGGAGTGACCGAGATCGTGGTCGACCGGCCGCCGGTCAACGCCCTACCGGTCGCCGGCTGGTACCGCCTCGCCGAGGCGGTCACCGCCGCCGGTGCCGACCCGGCCACCCGGGTGGTGGTGCTGCGGGCGCAGGGCCGCGGCTTCAACGCCGGCGTCGACATCAAGCAGATCCAGGCCGACCCCGGCAACGACGCGCTGATCGGCGCCAACCGGGGCTGCTTCGCGGCGTTCGCTGCCGTCTACGACTGTCCGGTGCCGGTCGTCGCCGCCGTCCACGGCTTCTGCCTCGGCGGCGGCATCGGCCTGGTCGGCAACGCCGACATCATCGTGGCCAGCGACGACGCCACGTTCGGACTGCCCGAGGTGGACCGGGGCGCGCTCGGCGCCGCCACCCACCTGTCCCGGCTGGTCCCGCAGCACCGGGCCCGGGCGATGCTCTACACCTCCGCCACCGCCACCGCCGCCGAACTGCACGCCTACGGCTCGGTGCTGCGCGTGGTCCCCGCCGCCGAACTACGGGCCGCCGCCCTGGCGGTCGCCCGGCAGATCGCCGCCAAGGACCCGGCGGTGATCCGGGCGGCCAAGGAGTCGCTCAACGGCATCGACCCGTGGGACGTCAAACGCAGCTACCGCTACGAGCAGGGCTTCACCTTCGAGTTGAACCTCTCCGGTGTCGCCCACCGGGTCCGCGACGGCTTCGGTGACCAGGCCGCCCCCGGGCCGGCACAGCAACACGGTGCTGGCCGGGCCGCCGACTCGGGCCGGGAGGGCTGACCGATGGATCTACGTCCGGACCCCGCCGACGAACAGTTCCGCGCCGAGGCTCGCGACTGGCTGCGCGCCCACCGGCCGTCCCGCCCGCTGCCCTCCGGCGACACCCGCGCCGGGTTCGCCGCCCACCTGGAGTGGGAGCGCACACTGCACGACGGCGGCTGGTCGGTGGTCTCCTGGCCCCGCCGCTACGGCGGCCGGGACGCCTCCCTCTGGCAGTGGCTGATCTTCGAGGAGGAGTACGCCGCCGCCGGCGCACCGCAGCGGGTCACCCAGAACGGCATCTTCCTGCTCGCCCCGACGCTGTTCGAGTTCGGCACCGACGAGCAGCGCCACCGTATCCTCCCGGCGATGGCCGCCGCCGAGCAGCTGTGGTGTCAGGGCTGGTCCGAGCCGGGTGCCGGCAGCGACCTGGCCGCGTTGACCAGCCGGGCGGTCCGCGACGACGCGGCCGGCGGGTGGCGGCTGACCGGGCACAAGACATGGACCACCCGGGGCGCGTTCTGCACCCACCTGTTCGGCCTGTTCCGGACCGACCCGCAGCAGCAGCGGCACCGGGGCCTGACCTACTTTCTGGTGCCGCTGGACGCCCCCGGGGTGACCGTGCGGGGATTCGGCCGGTTCGACGGCGACGAGGGGTTCGCCGACGTCCACCTCGACGACGTGTTCGTCCCGGACACCGACGTGGTCGGCCAGGTCGGGGCCGGCTGGCGGGTGGCGATGGCCACCACCGGCTCCGAACGTGGCCTCACCCTGCGCCCGCCGGGCCGGTTCACCGCGGCCGCCGCCCGGCTGGTCGGGTTGGCCGGCGACCGGCCGGACCGGCTCACCGGCCGGCTGCGTGAGCAGGTGGTCCGCGCCTGGCTCGGTGCCCGTGCCTACCACCTGTTCACCCTGGCCCAGGTGACCCGGATGCTCGACGGCGATCCGCCGGGTGCGGCAGCCAGTCTCAACAAGATCCACTGGTCCGAGCTGGACATCGCGCTGCACCGTACCGCCCTCGAACTGCTCGGCCCGGACGCCGAGGTCGACACCGAGTGGACCCGTGGCTTCCAGTTCTCCCTGGCCGGCCCGATCTACGCCGGCACCAACGAGATCCAACGCGGCATCGTCGCCGAGCGGCTGCTCGGCCTGCCCCGACGCTGAGGAGGAGACGGAATGCGGTTCGCCCTCACCGACGAGCAGGCGACGCTCCGCGACGCGGTCGACGACCTGCTCGCCGCCGAATGCCCACCGTCGGCGGTCCGCGCCGCCTGGCCCGGTGGAGACCCGGCCCCGCTGGACCGGCTCTGGACCGCGCTCGCCGAGATGGGCGTGCTCGCCGCGGCGGTGCCCGAGTCCGCCGGTGGCCTCGGGCTGACCGAGGTGGACCTGGTGCCGTTGCTCACCGCCGCTGGGTACGCGGCGGTGCCGTTGCCGGTGGCCGAGACCGCCGTCGTCGCCGGACCGCTGCTGGCCGCCGCCGGCGACCCCGGTGGGCAGCTCGCCGCGCTCGTCGAGGGGCGCTGCCGGATCGCCGTCGCCGGGCCGGGCGGTCTCGTCCCGTACGGGCGGCGGGCCGACCTGCTGCTGCTCCTGACGCCGCCGGACGGACCCCGACTGGTCCGGCCGGACGAGGTCGCGACCACGCCGGTGTCGACCATGGACGGCAGCCGGGCCGCGCTGCGGCTCACCGGCGACCCCGCCGTCGGGCCGTCCGTCGGTATCCGGCTCGACGTGCCGGCCGACCTGCTGGCGCTGACCGCAGACCGGGCCACTCTGGCCGCCTCGGCCCAGCTCGTCGGGCTCGGCCGCCGGATGCTCGACCTCACCGTCGCGCACGTCGGCACCCGCCGCCAGTTCGGCGCCCCGGTCGGCAGCTTTCAGGCCGTCCAGCACCAGCTCGCCGACGCCCTGCTCGGGCTGGAACTCGCCGCCCCGGCGGTGCTCGCCGCCGGCTGGGCGGCCGCCACCGGTGCCGACAGCCGCCCGGCCGATGTCTCGGCCGGCTACCTGCTCGCCGCCGACGCCGCCGAACGGACCGCCCGCGCCGCACTGCAGTGCCACGGCGCGATCGGCTACACGATCGAGTACGACCTGCACCTGTACGCCAAGCGGGCGTGGGCGCTCGTGGCCGCGACCGCCGGCACCGACCACCACCTCGACCGGCTCGGCACCGCGATCGGACTGCCCGCCGCCACCGCCGAGCAAGGAGGACGACCGTGACCGACGCCGCCGCGAGCCCGCCACCCGCCGACGACCGGCCGGACCACGCCGCCGACGACGCTGCGGCCCACGACGACGAAGCGGTGGTCCGGTACGCCACCGACGGGCCGGTGGCGGTGGTCACCATGAACCGCCCCCGGTACGCCAACGCGCAGAACTCCGCGATGACCTACGCCCTCGACGACGCCTTCTCCCGCGCCGCCGCCGACGACGACGTACGGGTGGTGGTGCTCGCCGGCGCCGGTAGGCACTTCTCCGCTGGCCACGACATCGGCACCCCCGGGCGCGACGCCGACCGCAGCTTTCCGCGCCGGGCCGGGCTGTGGTGGGACCACGTCGGCAAGGCCGGCGCGGAGAGCCGGTTCGCCCGCGAGTCCGAGGTCTACCTCGGCATGTGCCGACGTTGGCGGGAGCTGCCCAAGCCGACCGTCGCCATGGTGCAGGGCGCCTGCATCGCTGGCGGGCTGATGCTCGCCTGGTGCTGCGACCTGATCGTCGCCGCCGACGACGCCCGGTTCGCCGACCCGGTGGTCCGGATGGGTATCCCCGGTGTCGAGTACTTCGCCCACCCGTGGGTGATGGGGCCCCGCTTCGCCAAGGAGTTCCTCTTCCTCGGCGAACGGGTCGACGCCGACCGGGCGCTGGCCCTCGGCATGGTCAACCGGGTGGTGCCCCGGGCCGAGCTGCAGCCGTACACGATGGAGCTGGCCGGCCGGATCGCCACCATGCCCCGGCTGGGCCTGGCCCTGACGAAGAAGGCGGTCAACCAGGCCGAGGACCTGATGGGTCTGCGGGCCGGGATGGATTCGGTGTTCGGCCTGCACCACGTGGCGCACGCGCACAACGCCGAGGTCGGCGACGATCCGCTGGCCGGACACGACGCCCGCAGCATGCGTGAGCCGGCAGAGGGTTCCGGCTGATGCGCGTCGACGTGCAGCTGTTCGGCCTGCCGGCCACCGAGTACGCGCCGCTGGTGGTGCACGCCGAGCGGCTCGGCTTCGACACGGTCTGGCTGGCCGACCACGTGATCACTCCGGCCCGGTACGCGCCGACCTACCCGTACCGGTCCTCCGGCGACCCCGGTATCCGGCCGGACACCCCACTGTCCGACGTGACGGTCACGCTCGGGCACCTGGCCGCCCGGACCAGCCGGATCCGGCTCGGCACCGGCGTGCTGATCGCCCCGCTGCGGGACCCGTTCCACCTCGCCCGCGCCTGGGCGAGTCTGCAGCAGCTCTCCGCCGGCCGGGCGGTGCTCGGCCTCGGGGTCGGCTGGATGGCAGAGGAGTTCGCCGCGCTCGGCGTCGACTTCGGCACCCGGGGTGCGCGCACCGACGAAATGCTGCGGATCCTCGACCTGCTCTGGTCCGGCGAGCCGGTGGCACACCAGGGCCGGTTCTTCGACTTTCCGACCGTACACTTCGGTCCCTCGCCGCAGCCGCCGGTGCCGGTGGTGGTCGGCGGCCACAGCCCGGCCGCGCTGCGTCGGGCCGCCCGGCACGGTGCCGGCTGGTTCGGACCCGACGTGGATCTGGCGACCTCGGCCCGGCTGTGCGGGCAGTTGGCTCAGCTGCGGGAGCAGGTCGGGCGTGCCGACGACGACTTCACCTGCCACGTCCGACTGCACGGTGCGATCAGCGTCGCCACGGTGCGGGCGTACCGCGACGCCGGGCTCGACCACCTGGTCGTCGCGCCGTTCACCCGACTGCCACCGGCGGCCACCCGGGCGGACCGGCTGGCCGCCCTGGACTCCGTCGCCGAGCGACTCGCGTCGCTGTGGCCCGACCCGGCATCGACCGGCCACCTCGCAGGAGAGACCCGATGACCGCTGCCAACCCACCGGCCGCCTTCGACCAGGAGACCATCGACGAGTACACCCGTGCCGGGTACTGGACCGGTGACACCATCGCGTCGATGGTGGCCGGGCACGCCGCCGCCCGGCCCGACGATCCGGCGTTGCTCGCCACCGACGCCACGCTGACCTGGTCGCAGTACGACACACTGAGCACCCGGCTGGCCGGTGGCTACGTCCTGGCCGGCCGGCAACCAGGGGAGCGGGTCGCCACCCTGCTCACCAACGGAGCGTTGGTGCACGTCGCGTACCTGGCCGCGCAGAAGGCCGGCCTGGTGACGGTCGGCATCGGTCCGCGTGCCGGAACGGCCGAGGTGCGGCACCTGATCCGGCGTACCGGGGCGAGTGCGCTGTTCACCCGGCCGGTGCATCGGGGCCGGGCCGCCGCCGAGCTGGCCGCCGACCTGTGGGCCGACGGCGTCGTCGATCCGTACCGCCAGGCCCGACCAGCCCCGGGCGGCCGGCCTGAGCACCTGACCGCGCAGCTCACCGCCTCCGGCGAGCTGCACCTGCTCCGTGACGGCAAGCCACTGGACCTGCCCGACCTGGCGACTGCGGCGGCCGCGATCGCCGGTCGCGGGCTCGGCGCCGACGACCTGTTCTTCCTCAACTCCACCTCGGGTACGACCGGGCTGCCCAAGTGCGTGATGCAGACGATGAACACCCGCAAGTACTTCGGGCCGCTCGCGGCCGAGGCGGCCCGGTTCGGGCCGGACGAGGTTTTCGCCAGCGTGCTGCCAGCTCCGTACGGCTTCGGCCAGTGGAGCGGTCACGTGGTGCCGGCCATGTACGGCTATCCGACGGTGCTGGCCGAGGAGTTCGACGCGGAACAGACCTGGCAACTGATCGAACGGCACCGGGTCACCGTGCTCGCCGCTGTGACCAGCCAGTTCGTGATGATGCTCAACGCCGAGGGGCGCGCCGCCCGGGACGTGTCGTCGCTGCGGGTGCTGTTCACCGGCGGGGAGCGGGTGCCGGGGGACCGGGCCGCCCGGTTCGAGGAGGAGACCGGCTGCGCCGTGCTGCAGTTCTACGGTTCCAACGAGGCGGGTCCGATCAGCGTGACCCGGGTCGACGACTCCCGGGAGCAGCGGCTGGGCACCGCCGGACGGGTGATCCCGCAGATGCGGGTACGGCTGTTCGACGCCGAGGGTGCCGACGTGACCGCCACCGGTGGCCCTGGTCAGTGCGCCGCGCGGGGGCCGGGACTGACCCCCGGCTACTACGACGACCCGCAGGCCAACCTGCAGCTGTTCCACCCGCAGGGCTGGATGCTCACCGGTGATCTGGTCCGGATCGACCCGGCCGGCTACCTCACGGTGACCGGCCGGGTGGCGGATTTCCTGATCCGGGGTGGGCACAACGTCAGCGTGTTGGCGGTCGAGGAAGCGGTCGGCGGCTGTGCGCGGGTCGCCCAGGTCGCGGTGGTACCGGCCGCCGACGAGGTGCTCGGGGAGCGGGCCTGCGCCTACGTGGTGACCACCGACGGGACCGACCTGACCCTCGACGAACTTCGGGCCGACCTGGCCGCGCGGGGGATCTCCAAGTACGAGTGGCCGGAGCGGCTGGTCACCCTGGCGGAGCTGCCGTTGAGTGCGGGCGGCAAGGCGGACAAGGCGTGGCTGCGGGCCGATGCCGCGACCCGGTTCGGTCAGCCGGCGCGGTGACCGGGGGCCGGGTCGTCGGTCGATCCGGCCCACACCGCGACGATCTGCTCGCTCGTGGTCCAGTCCTGCGGGGCGAGCAACGCCCGGAAAGCCGGTTCGCAGGCCGCGGTGAGCTCTGCGGTGTTGTTGGCGACGCAGTCGGCCGGTACGACGGTGAAGTAGTCCCGTTCGATCGCGTCGCGGACGGTGGACTCGACACATCCAGTGCCGGCGACTCCGGTCACGACCAGGCTGCGGATGTCCCTGCTGCGGAGCAGGTTCTCCAGCTGGGTGCCGACGAAGGCGCTGCGCCGCAGCTTCTCGAACACCACGTCCCCTGGCTGCGGGGTGAGCTCGTCCACGATCTCCCAGCCCCAGGTCCCCCGCATGCAGTGCATCGGCTCGAATCCGTGTCGGAGGTTGTCGGCCAGCCAGACCGGCGAGGCCAGCGAGCCGTCCGGATGCTGCACCACCCGGCAGTACAGCACCGCCGCGCCGGCGGCCCGCGCGGCGGCGGCGAGCCGACCGATCGGCGGGACCACGCCCTGGAAGCCGGCCACCATCGGCCTGCCGAACGACCTGGCGCAGTAGCCGTCGTCGTGTACGAAGTCGTTCTGCATGTCGACGATGAGCAGCGCCGTGCGGGCAGGATCGATCTTGAGGTCGAGGCGGTCGGGCAGGACGTGCCCGAGGTAGGTGCGGGGCATCGGGAACTCCCAGGGATCGACGGGGCGCGGCAGTGGGCGGTACGCGGATCCGACTGCCAATCAAATGCTTGGTTGACCTGCTGATCGTAGGCCGAACCGACCGGCCCGGCAATCCTGCCGCCGGTCGTCGGGCCGTGTCGGGTCCGCCCCGGGCCGTCTCGGCCTGCGTCGGGTCCGCCCCGGTCCGCGTCGGGTCCGCCGCACAGCGGTCGGGGGCGGTACGGCGACGCCGTACCGCCCCCGACCGGGGTCACGGTGCTAGTTGGTGGCGCAGTAGCCCACGCTGAACGTGCTGGCACCGGACTTCAACGTCCGGTTCCAGTCCACTCCGTTGATCCGGTACGTCTGACCGTCGATCTGCCGCCGCTCGAAGTTCCAGGCGGTGTAGATGTCACCGGCGAGATCCACCACCCCCGACCACTCGACCGGGGCGGCGGAAGAGTTGGTCGCGACGATCTCCGCGCAGTAGCCGCCGCCGCTGTCCGAGCCCCACGAGGTGAACCGGCGCACCGTAATGTCCACGTTGGAGTCGGCGACCAGTCGGCCGACACCCCAGCGGGCGGTCGTCTGGTAGCCGATGCCCTCCTGCTCGGCCCAGTTGCGGACCGCCGTACGGGCACCGTCGGAGGCGTCGTTGACCTGGAAGTCCAGGCCGTGGAACGTACCGAGCCCGCCGTACTCGAGCAGACTGATCGCCGCCTCGACGGTGTAGCCGCCGGCGGTGCGGGCCGTGGCGCTGCGGACCCGGGCCGCCTGGAAGCCCTCGTCGCCGGTGCCGAAGGACACGACGTTGTCGGCGTTGATCCGCACCTGCATGTCGTCGTAGCGGTAGGCGCCGTTCTTGACGTTGCCGGCGTCGACGTAGATCTCCACCGAGTCCTGTGTCCACGGATCGGAACCGGAGACGTCCACCACCGGATCGGCCACCTCGGCCAGCACGTACAGCGTCTGGTCCCGCCACAGCGTCCGTACGGTGGCGATCGCGCCGCCCGTACCGGAGACCTCCTTGTCGGTGGTGACCACCCCGGCCTCGGCCCAGCCGGCGTCCACCTCGCCGTCGACGACCGGGACCACCGCGGCCTGCTTCACCTCCAGATAGGACAGCTCCTCGACCAGGGTGAGCGTGCCCACCGCGCCCGGGGTGTTCCAGCCGGCGGTGGTGGATCCGTCGACACTGACCCGCACGTCGAGGGTGACGGTGTCGCCCTCGACGGCCGCGTCCAGTGGCAGTTGCGCGACGAGGTCGTAGCCGCCGACCCGTTCGGTCACCACGGCGGGCACGTCGCCCGAGCCGTCCCGGGCCACCCGGTACGTCTGGTCCGCCAGCACGAAGTCGACCCCGTCGCCGGTGTCGGCCGCGTCGTCGGTGATCGTCACGTACGCGGTCAACTGCTCGGCCGTCCACCGCAGCTGGAACCCGGCGACGTCCTCCACCCGGTGCAGCGGCAGCTTGCTCCACTCCAGCGCCGAGGCCACGCCGGGGGTCAGCTCGATCTCACCAGCGAAGACGTTCGCGGTCCGCAGCCGGGCCGGCAGGTCGGCGTCGACCGCGCCGTAGTACGCCGGCTTGGCCTGGAAGCCGTCGTTGAAGATCAGCGGTGCGCCGTTGCCGGACCGCCACGACCGCCCGTCGTTGAGCCCCCAGACCGTGACGACGAACAGATCCTCGGTGTACGCCCGGAAGATCCGGAACGCGTCGCGGTAGAAGTAGCCCTGGTCGATCAGCCGTGCCTCGGTCACCGGGGTGCCGGTGGTGACGTCGAGCTCGGTGACCGCCTGGGTCAGCGGCAGCTCGGCGAAGGTCGCCAACGCCGTCTCCAGGCTGGTGACCGGCGTGGCCAGCGACACGTGGAACTGGTGGCCCACCCCGTCGATCGGCACACCCCGGTCCAGCAGCCGCTGCACGAGTGCCTTGTACCGGGCCTGCTTGCCGCTCTGCTCGGTGTTGTAGTCGTTGATGAACAGGGTGACCGGGTCGGCACCGGGTACGGCGTACACGTCGTTGAACGCCTCCTCGGCGTACTGGAACGACAGGTCGATGAACTCCTCGCCGAGAATCCGGTACCACTCGCTGCGCCGCAGCCCGTCGGCGTACTCGCCGCTGTCGCTGACCACCTCGTTGACCACGTCGAAGGCGTTCATCGGGTTGGTGTCCGAGCCGAACGGCCCGTACCGGTCGTGCAGCGAACCGGCCACGTCGAAGATGTGCTGGCGCATCCGGTCGCGCAGCACCTGCTGGTCGGCTGCGGAGGTGGTCAGCGGCTCACCGGCGGCGTCCTGGAACATCCATGCCGGGGTCTGGCTGTGCCACACCAGGACGTGACCGTACACGCCGAGGTCGTTGGCGGCGGCGAAGTCCATCATGGCGATCGCCTGCTCGTGTGGCCGGAAGGTGCGCGCGTCGTCGTACCACGCCTCCGGCTTCATGTGGTTCTCCGGCGTGATGTTGTTGAAGTGCCGGGTCAGCAGCTGGGCGGCGACCCCGACGGTCTCCCGGCTGTCGATCGCGACACCCACCGGGAACTCGGCGGTCTGGTAGATGCCGGTCAGATCCTCGACCACCGGCGGATCCGGCACCCGGACCACGACGTCGTCGACGAGGAAGTCGCTGGTGTTGCCGGCGACGTCCGCGCCCTGCCAGCTCGTCTCGAAGTACAGGAACGCGGTGTCGAACGCCGGCGCGGTGAAGCTCGCGGTGACCTCGGTCCAGCCGCTGTTGGTGACCGACCCGAACTGGGCGAGGGTGCTGAACGACTCGCTGTCGCCGGAGGTGGTGGCCAGGCTCAACCAGATCTCGTCGGCCGGCTGACCCTCGGCGAAGCGCAGCCACGCGGAGATCTCGTAGCCGACGCCCGCCTCGAACTGCGCGGTGACGTCCCGGCCGATGCCGGCGCCCTGGTTGACCCGGTCGGTGACGAGTGCTGCCGCCGCGCCGCCGTGCGCGGTGTCGGTGAGTGCGACGGTCGGCGCCCCTGGACCGCCGTCACGTGGTTGCCAGCCGTCCAGCCCGTCCTCGAAGTCGGTGTCGATGACGATGGTGCCCGGCGGTGGACCGCCGGGGTCGGTGCGTGGTGCGGTGACGAGGATGTCGTCGACCAGGTAGGTCGCGGTGGCCTCGGCGGCCTCCAGATAGACCTGGTACGCGGCCGGGTCGGCGTCGGCAGGCACGGTGAACTCGCCGCGGACCGTGGTCCAGTCGTTGGCGCTGACGGTGGTGTCGCCGATCCAGGTGTAGTCCGGCTTCATCACGAACCGGAAGCCCGACGACTCCGGGCCGTCGGGGGCCAGCCGGGCCCGCGCCGAGAAGGTGTACGTGACACCGGCGGCGAAGATCCCGGTCGGGCTCTGCAGCCCGTCGAAGCCCTCGGTCCGGTCACTGACCCGCAGTGCCCGGCCCGGGTCGGCGTCCACCACGGTCAACGTGGGGCCGCCGCTGGCCGTCCAGGTGCCGGTGGTGCCGTCCTCGAAGTCGACGGCGCTGACCGTTACCACGTCCGGTTCCTCGTCGGGCCGGGTGACGACGATGTCGTCGACCAGGAACGGGGTGGTCCCGGCCGCCTCGATGTAGACGGTGGCGGCGCTCAGGTCCGCCGGCATCGTGTAGCTGCCACCGATACGCACCCATTCGTCGGCGGTGGCCTGTGCCTCGTCGCCGATCCAGGTGTACGTGTTGTCGCCACCGTCGGCCGGGGCGGCCTCGACGGTGAAGTGGACCCCGGCGGCGCCCTCGGTGCCCGCCGGCAGCTTCACCCAGGCGGTGACCGCGTACGGCACGCCCGGGGTGAACAGGGCGGCCGCGTCGGTCGACGGGCCCTGCCAGTCGGCGGTCCGGTCGGTCACCGACAGGCTGCTCGAGCTGTCGCGGCCCTCGTCGACGATCGCCAGGGTCACCTCGCCGCGTGGACTCCAGGGCGCGTACGACCCGGATTCGAAGTCGTTGGCCAGCACGGTGGTGTCCGCCGTGGCGGACGGGGCGAGCGCGACCGAGGCGGCGAGCGCGCTCGCGCAGACCGCCGCGAGAACGGCGGTACGCAAAGGTGGACGGAACGGATATCTGCGGCGCATGAAGGCTCCTGCACGGACGGATGTACGTGTGGTCGGTGCCTGGTGAATCGCGCCAGCAGATCCAGACGGCGGAAATGCTATCCGGGTATGGCGGGTACGTCGAGCCCCTCGCCGGCACGCGTCGGTGGCGACAGCGCGATCGGTGCGCGTGCGACACCTCGACTACGGCGGGACCGTCAGCAGTTGTTGCTGGTCGCCGTGACGGTGTACTCGAAGTCGTCGTGGGTGATGCCCGACGGCACGCCGTCGAAGTAGGCCTCCACCTTCTGCCAGCCCCGGCGCTGCTCGTAGTGCAGGTGCGGCGCGCCGGAATTGCCGGTGCTGCCCACCAGCCCGATCTGCTGCCCCTGGTCGACCCGGTCCCCGGCGGCGACCATGGGCGGTTCGAGCAGGTGCAGGTACTGGGTCTCCCAGCGGCCACCGTGATCGATCTTCACCCAGTAGCCGCCGCCCCGACCCCGGGGACCCTGCGGGTTCTGCTCGGTCCGTCCACCCAGCGAACCGTTGATCCCGGCGACGGTCACGGTGCCGGCGTACGAAGCGAGCACCGGCCGGCCCCACGACTGCCCGTCGGTCGGGTACAGATCGACGTCGTAGTCGTCGTGGCCGGGGTAGGTGCCGAGCTGCCAGGTCTCCCCGCAGGTGACGGGCAGCTGGAACAACGGTCGGGGACCCGGCTCACGCAGCAGCGGTACGACGAACGTCACGGCGGCGCCGACCGCCGCGATCGCGACGACCGCCAGCGCGAACCGCAGGGTGTGGCGGCGCCGCCTGGTGCGGGCGGGGCGGTGGTACGAGGGGCCGGTACTCACCCTTCCCAGCATGGCAGACCGTTACCGCCGCACCGGGTCGGCGCTGCCCGCCCCACGGGATCCACAGCTGATCGACAGCTGACGCACAGCTGGCGGGTGGACGGGGCGACGTACCGTGGAAGCCTCGCGACGGCCTGGAGGAGCCCACGGTGAGTAGCTTCGTCAAACGTTTCCTGCTGCCGATGGTCCTGTCGAAGCTGAGCCGGTACACCCGGGGGCGTGGCCACAATCGGGCGGTCACCGGCCTGCTGCGCGAGGTCGAGCGCCGGCTCGGCCGCCGCCACGGCCACGGCGGCCCGTACGGGCACTACGGTCACGGCCACCACGGCTACCACGGTCACTACCGGCGCAAGCGGCGGTGGTGACCGGCGCCGGTCAGCCGGCGACGGTGCCATTCGGGCACCGTCGCCGACCGACGATCAGGTATCGGAGATGATGGCGAATCCCCGGTTCCAGTTCTTCGCGTCGGTGTCCGGGCGGTAGTTGTTCTCGATGTTGCCGGCGGCGTCCACCGAGAACCAGAAGACCTTCGTCCCGTACGGCACGGTGATCGTCTCAGCGCCTTCCCGGATGCCGGCCGAGGCGTAGAGGGTGGACTCGTACGTCGGTTTGCTGCCGTCGAGGGTGTAGAACACCGCCGCGGGCTCGCTGACCTCGAACCGGATGTCGACCGTGCCGTCGGTGGCACCCGGCGCGGTGACCAGAGTGCTGGTCGGGCGTTTACGGTCCTTGTCGTAGTCGCGGGCGACCCGCATCAACTCGGTCAGCCCGTTGGCGTACTCCATGGTCTGCTGGTGCGCCTCGTCCCAGGCCGGCTGGAACGACGTGCCCACCTCGAAGTTCCAGGCGTAGATTCCGTACCTGTACCAGAGCATGTCGCCCGAGTTGCCGGCCGCCGAGTAGAGCACGTCGGAGATCGGACCGGTCCGGGCCGGCGTGACCGCAAGGTTGCGGTGCCGCTTGATGGCGGTCAGGATCCGCGCCGACGCGCCCCAGAAGAAGGACTCCTCGGCCAGGGTCGGCCGGGGCGCGGAGACCCGACCCGGCGTGGCGTACGAGCCCGGTGACCACATGAAGTAGTTGCCGGACGAGTGCAGGTTCATCGAGAACTTCATGTTCGGCCGGCTGGCCAGCCAGTCCAGGTTCCGGTTCTCCGGCTCCGACAACTCGCTCGGCCCGGCGAACACGTCGCTGGTGCAACTGTTCGACGCCCCCGAGTAGCCGTCGAACAGGCTGTACTCGGTGTAGTTGCGGTTGTTGTCCACACCCCAGGAATTGCGGGCCAGGGCGTCGGTGGCACCACCGGCCGTGCAGTGGTTGGTCATGTTGCGCCGCTGCGAGGCGAAATCGTAGAACGAGTAGTGCCCGCCGTCGGGGTTGATCGACGGCGCGATCCAGATGTCCAGCGTCCGCAGCAACTGCTGGGTGTTCTCGTCGGTACGGTGGTTGCGCAGCAGCCGCTCGGCGGTCTCGATGGCGACCAGCGGCGGCACCCATTCCCGGGCGTGCTCCTGGGCGTAGGCGAGCACCCCGGTGCGGGAACCGTCCCGGTACTTGCCGATCCGCAGCGCGTACACCGGATGCGGGTCGCGGGAGACGCTCGCCGGCGCCGACAGGTTGTCCGACAGCGGTGTCACCGCGACCGGCGCGACCACCCCGTCGCCGACGCTGCCGCGATAGGTGTACGCCGTGACCAGGTCGCCGGCCGTGGTGGTGATCGCGGCGGCGACCTGCGCCGCCGTGCTGACGACCGCGCCGGCACCGTCGGTGGCCAGCGTGACCTGGATGGCCGAACCGGTCACCGCGACGGCGAGCCCCGCCCCGGCGGTGCCCGGGTCGACCAGCTCGACGGTGATGTCGTTGCCGCCCTCGTGACCCCAGGCGTGCGAGTCGACGGCGATCCGGTTCGCGGTGCTGGTGCCGATCACCACCTGTGCCTTGCGGCGGTACCCGTTGGTCCGGTACGGCAGCTCGACGACCTCGGCGAGGTGGGGAAACTCCTGGGCCAACCGGGAGATCCGGTCGTACAGCTCGGTGGGGGTCAGGTAACTGGTGACGAAGTCCTTCTGGTAGCCGGGTCCCTCCGGGGACTCCCCGGGGATCGGCAGCCACTCCTTGACCTGGGCGACGGCGACGTCGCCGGTCGGGCTGACGATCTGAATCCGGTCCGGCCGGGCGGCGACCGTGGCGGCCCCACGGTGGTAGAGGTAGACCCCGGCATCGACGAACCGGGAGATCGTCTGGGTGCCGCCGGAGCCGAGCTCGGTGCCCGGCCCGCTGTCACGGCTGACCGTCAGGCTGCTGCCGGAGGTCTGCCCGTCGGCCCACTTGGCCTCCACCGACAGCACCTGGCTGGTGCCGGAGGTGTAGTAGTCGGCGCGGATGATCCTGACGTCGGCGACGTCGGCGTCCTGCTGGACTTCGGCGGTGAACGCCTGGTTGTCCGCCCGGTGCCCGGAGATCGTCGTCGCCCGTTCGGCGATGCGGGCCTCGGTGTCGTCGGCGTCGTGCAGGGTGGCGCCGATGTGGTAGCCGAGTTCGCGCAGCCCAGCGAGCTCGGTGGGGGTCACCACGGCGTGCACGACGATGCCCGCCGGGGTCTGCGAGACGTGGTGGTCCAGGTCGACCCCGGTGGCGACCAGCTGGTCCAACTCGTCGCGGTCGGCGACCACGACTTCCACGACGTCGGCCTGCTCACCGGCGAACCGTTCGAGGACGGGCGGGTTGCCGTCGGCACCGGTCTCGGCCGTGGACGGTTGGGCGGCGGCGGTGGGCACGGCGGTAGCCGGTCCGGCAAGAAGGAGGGCGGCGGCAGCGGCGGCGGTGACCGCGGCTGACCGCCGCCGCCACTGCGGCGGGTGCGATGGATACATGGGCAACCTTTCACTGACGGCGATGCCACTGACCGGGGTGGGATCCAGGGGCGGTACCGGAACATCGGGAATGGGATGGCCCGACGGTCCGGCCTCGACGTGACAGGGCGGGAAAGATCGACAAGTACGGTTGGCCCATCCTGGACGGCGGGCCCGTACCGTGTCAACGGCGTCCTGTGGGCCCCGCCGGTCGCTGGTCAGCTGGGTCCGGTGCCGCCGGCTATCGCCGCGCGTAGCTGCGTACCCGCCTGGTCGGCGGCCTGTCGGAGCCGATCCGTGGCGTCCTCGGGAAGTCCACGCTGCACGGCTGTCCAATCGATCCAGGCCGCCGCGACGGTCGGCAGCAGCTCGCCGACGGCCGGGTCGGCGCCGGCCCGTTCCGCGAACGCGGGCAGACCCAGGACCGCGACGACCTGCCGTGGACCCAACCGCAACGGGTCGCAGGCGGCCTGCTCCACGAACTCGTCGACGAGCAGGTCGACCGCGCGGGTCGTCGCGTCACCCGTCGGTAGTGCGGCCGCCTGCGGCGAGGCCAGGAAGGACCGCTTCTGCAGTTCGATCTCCACGGTGGTGGGGAAGGGCTCCTTGGCGGCCGGGGCAGCGCTGAGCCGCCGGGCCCGGGCCAGGGTCAGCGCCCGCATCTTCCGGTACGCCACCGGCAGTGGGCTCAGTTCGTACTCCGGCCGCTCGGACAATTCGTCGGTGGTGTCGATCGCGTCCTCGAACAGCCGACGCGCCACCGCCGGATCGAGCGGCTCACTGACCAGGCCGTCGGGAGTGCCGTGCGCCTCCTCGACGATCCTGCGCAGCGGGTCGATCCGCAGACTGAGGGTGAGTTCGCGAAACCGCCCGCCGCCGATCGCCCGGTCGATCACCGCCATGATGCCGTGCTCGTCGTCGCCGTCGTAGGAGAAGCCACAGACCACCACGGCGACCTCGCCGTAGTGGTCGTGTGCCCACCAGCAGCCGTCCACCCGGACCCGGCCGATGGTCGACACCCAGGGCGGGTCCGGCAGGCCGCGCGCGACCAGCCGGTCGGCGTGCAGCCGGGCGAGGTCACGTTGGGTGTCGACCGTACTCATCGCGGCGAAGCCGCGCAGCGCCGCGAGCGCGGTCGGGGTCGCCCGTCGCGCCAGTTCCTGGATGATCCTCGCGTCGTCCTGCGCCGCGTCGGACAGCCGCGGGCCGAATCCCTCGGCGTTCTCGTGGGCGAGCAGCTGGGTCATGCCCTGCTCCACCGACCACGGTGAGTCCTCGGACATCAGTGAGAAGTTCCATTCGAGGAAATCCGCCCCGGACGTGGCACGGTGCAGCTGGCGCTCACTGTCATCCATGGCCGCGATTGTCGCAGTCGATATCGGCCGTTGCGACCATGCGCCGGCTGGCGCGCCGCAGCGGTCCGAGTGCTCACGCCGCCCCGTGCCGGGTCGAGCAGCGACGCCGGCCAGCCGGAATTCATCTCGCGGAAACCCGTCGGGGCCGGCGCGTTGGTAGCGTCCGGTCATTCTCGACGACATCGACCCGTTCATCGGTACCGGAGCGACCGACCTGCCCCGGTCGTACGGTCCGGCCGCCACGTGGTGGTGGCCGAAGCCGCAGGTGGGCAACACCCATCCGGGCGCGACCTCGCCGTTGGGCATGGTGTCGGCCTGTGCCTACTCCGGTGCCTACCCGACCGGGTACGGCCGGTACTCGAAGAACACCGAGGGCGTGCCCGAGGAGATGTTCGACCGGCTGCAGGCGTCCGGGTTCACCCACTTCCAGCAGTCCGGCACCGGGGCGATCCGCAAGTACTACAACTACGTCCGGGTGACTCCGATGATCGAGCCGCTGGACGGGCTCGGTCAGGCCTGGGCGCTGCACGACGAGACCGCCGAGGCCGGCTACTACGCCGCGACGTTGGACACCGGGGTGCGCTGCGAGATCACCGTCGGGGCGAAGGTCGCCGTGCACCGGTACACGTTCCCCGCGCACCGCAGCGCCCGGGTGGTGGTCGACCTGTCCTGCGGCGGTCTGGGCATCGAGCTGGGCCGCACGGTGCCGCTGCGAGCCCAGGTCGAGGCCATGGGCCACGGCCGGGCCCAGGCGACCGTGGTGATGGAGGGCGTGCCGCTGTCGGTCTACCTGGAGGTGGACAGCCCCGGCTGGCGGCAGATGCTCTGGTACGACCGGCGGCTCATCGACGGCGGCACCCGGCTGGACTTCGACAGCATCCGACACACCACGCTGCGGCCGTTCGGGATGCTGATGATGGGACCGGCCGCCGCCGGGCAGACCGTCGAGGTGCGGCTCGGCTTCTCGCTGCGCGGCTGTGAGCAGGCCCGGCGCAACCTGGAGCAGGAATGCTGGCCGGCGCAGCCGGGTTTCGACCAGGTCCGGGTGGCGACCCGGACCCGGTGGGCCGAGCACCTGGACCGCGTCCAGGTCGACGGCGGTACGCCGGCCCGCCGCACCGTTCTGGCCACCGCCGTCTACCACTCCCTGATCAAACCCTGCTTCGCCGACGACGAGAGCCCGTTCTGGCCGACCTCGGGGCCGTACGCCTTCGACATCTGCACGATGTGGGACATCTACAAGACGCAGCTGCCGCTGCTCGCCGCGATCGTGCCGCAGCGGGCCACCGACCTGCTGGAGTCGCTCATCCGGGTGTGCGAGGAGGAGGGCAACTTCCCGATCGGCTACCGGATGGCCCGTGGCGCCGACCGGTTCTTCCGCCAGGCGAGTGCGCTGGCGCACACCGCCCTGGCCGACGCTCACGCCCTCGGTTCGCCCGGGCTGGACTGGAACTGGGCACTGGTGCACATGGTCGACGACCTGCGCCGGCTCTACGGCGAGGACTTCTTCGAGCACGGCCTCGTGCATCCGATCACCCACACTCTCGATCTCGCCTACGCCCACCACTGCACCGCCAAGGTCGCCCGGGCGCTCAACGACCGGCGGCTCGCCGACGACCTGGAACGGCGCAGCCGGCAGTGGGTGAACGCGTTCGACCCGGCCACCGGGCTGCTGCGGGACTCGGAGTTCTACGAAGGCGGCAAGTGGAACTACTCGTTCCGGCTGCTGCACGACATGGCCGCGCGGATCGCGCTCGCCGGCGGTGACGACGCGTTCGTCGCCAAGCTCGACCGCTTCTTCGGCTTCGGCGCGGACCCGGTGACCCAGCCCGGCCGGCGACCGTCGCCGGCGGAGATGGCCGCCGGGTACGCGCTGAACCGGTTCGAAGGGCTCAACAACGAACCGGACATGGAAGCGCCCTGGGCGTACCACTACGCGGGCCGGCCCGATCGGACCGCGCGGGTCGTCCAGGCGGCGCTGACCTGGCAGTTCGGCACCGGACCAGGAGGGCTGCCCGGCAACGACGACTCCGGGGCGCTCAGCTCCTGGTACGTGTGGGCCTCGCTGGGGCTGTTCCCGGTCGCCGGACAGAGTCTGTTCCTGGTCAACACGCCCGCGTTCGCCCGGGCCGCGCTGCGGGTCGGCGACGCGGAGTTCGTGGTCGAGACCAGCGGGCACCGGGAGACCCCGATCGGGTCCGACGGCCTGGACCACGACCCGGCACCGCAGTACGTCCAGTCGGCCACCCTCAACGGCGAGCCGCTGCACACCACCTTCCTCACCGCCGCCGACGTGCACCGGGGTGGCCGGCTGCACCTGCGGCTCGGCCCGCAACCGTCGCGCTGGGGATGCGAGAGCCGCCCACCGTCGCTGTCCACGTTCCACCCCGCCGTAGAGGATGCCCGTTGACCAGACCCTCCCGCCGCCTCGTCATCGTGGTCCGGGCCGACCCGGTGATCTGCGGCCATTCCGGCGAGGCACGTAACCTCGCCGAGGTCGCGCTGACCCGTGGCTTCACCGACGTCCGACTGTTGACCTGGCCGATCGCGACGCTGCAGGCGGCCGGGTTGCCGCTCAAGCCGCTGGACCGGCTGCTGCCGTACAGCCCGGGGATCACGGTGGAACGGCCGGAGCCGGTCGGGGACTACCGGGTGCCCGACGGCAGGCACCTCGCCGGGCTCACCGGCCGCCTGGTCGAACTGCTCGCCGACGGCGTGCCCACCACCTGTCTGTCGATGTACCTCGTGCCGCACACGACCGTGGTCAACGACGCGGTGACGGCCGCACGGGCCGCCGGGTTCACCACGGACGTGCGTACCGTCGCGAAAGCGGTCGGCTCCGACGTCACCAACGTGATCGCGTCCTGTCTGCGCGAGGGCCGGTTCGGTGCCGCCACCGTGCTGTTCACGACCTTCCTGGCCAGCGACGAGCTGGTCGCCGTGTCGGAGTACACCCGGGACGAGATCGTGGCGTCGGCGGAGCAGGTCGACGCGCACTGCGGCACCAACTTCGCCGATCAGTGCCGTGAGCGGGTGACGGTGAGCTACCCGCCGATCGACACCTCGGCGTACCTCGACCTTGACCCGGCGGCGGTGGACGAAGCGCTCGCCCGGCGTGGGCTGCGGCGGGGCGGCTACCTGCTCTTCCTGTCCCGGGTGGCACGGGCCAAAGGGATCTACGACCTGGTCATCGCGTACGGCCAGATGCGCTGCCGGGACGAGGTCGAGCTGGTCGTGGCCGGCACCGGCCCAGCGCTGGAGCACGTCCAGGCAATGTCCAAGGAGGACGACAGGATCACGTTCCTCACCGACGTGGACGACGACGAGAAGCCGCTGTTGATGGCCGGCTGTGCGGCGTACGTCCTGCCGACCAAGCCGGAGCCCGACTTCGTCGAGACCTTCGGCATCGCCCTGGCGGAGAAGGCGCTCGCCGGTGGCGGGCCGATCGTGACCACCCTGACCGGTGGCACCGGCGAGGCGGTCGGTGACACCGCCGTCATCGTCGAGGCCGGTGACATCGCCGCGTTGGCCGAGACGGTGGACCGGGTCGTGCTGGAGATGTCCGCCGCCGAGAAGCTCGACCGCGAAGTGCGGGCCAGGGCGTACGCCATGTCGTTCGATCGGGGTGTGGTCTTCGACGGACTGTTCCCCGCGCCGGAGCCCGCCGTCATGGCCGACTGATCAACGGCCCGGCTGCCCGCCCCGGGTCCGCAACTGCGACCCGGGGCGGTGGTCCGCCGTTACGGTTGCCGTGGTCAACCTCGCGTCGGTGGCTGGTCGGCACCGTTGGCCAGGTGCAGGGAGAGCTCCTGCACGAGATCGTCCATGCTCTGCCCGGTCTGGGCTCGGACCAGACCGAGCGCCAGGTCGGCCAGCAGGTAGAAGCCGAGGGTCTTGGCCTGTTCGGTCGGGAACGCCGCCAGCAGCTGCTCGGCACCGTCGGTGTCGCCGCGACGGTGCGCGGCGATGACGCCGGCGGCCCGTTGCACCACTTCGGCACTACTGGGCACGGGGTCCACGCGTCAGATCGCGGGCTTGGTGGCGCGGGCGGCGTCGAACCGGGCGGCGACGTCGGCCCAGTTCACCAGGCTCCAGAGCCGGTCGACGTAGTCCGGGCGGACGTTGCGGTACTGCAGGTAGTAGGCGTGCTCCCAGGCGTCGAAGACCAGGATCGGCGTGCTGCCCTGCCCGACGTTGCCGTGGTGGTCGTAGACCTGCTCGATGATGAGCCGCTGGCCGAGCGGCTCCCAGGCG
Source organism: Solwaraspora sp. WMMA2101 (assembly GCF_049179175.1). Lineage (NCBI taxonomy): Bacteria > Bacillati > Actinomycetota > Actinomycetes > Micromonosporales > Micromonosporaceae > Solwaraspora > Solwaraspora sp. WMMA2101. The sequence continues at coordinate 6,482,747 of NZ_JBMHMA010000006.1, forward strand.
AGGACACCCCAGCCGGAGCCCTGCACGCCCTTGGTGGCTGCCGACAGTTGTCCGGCGAACGCCTCGAACGAGCCGAGGTGCTCGTCGATCGCGGCGGCCAACTCGCCGTCGGGGCGGTCTCCGCCGTCGGGGGAGAGGTTGTTCCAGAAGATCGAGTGCAGGACGTGGCCGGAGAGGTTGAACGCGAACGTCTTCTCCAGGCCGACCAGGGTGGTGTAGTCGCCCTTCTCCCGCGCCTCGGCGAGCTGGTCGAGCGCGTCGTTGCTGCCCTTGACGTACGCGGCGTGGTGCTTGCTGTGGTGCAGTTCCAGGATCTCGCCGGACATGGCCGGTTCGAGCGCGCCGTAGTCGTAGGGCATGTCGGGCAGGGTGTAAACGGCCATCGGGCAGCTTCCTCCGGTCTTGGTGCACATGATCTGTTGTTGCCACTCTGTGGCAATACTGCCAGACGATTGTGCCGCCCGGAACGGAGTGCGCGCCGGGCACGGACGCTGAGCCCGTGCCCGGCGCCGCCGGTCAGAGCGTCCGCAGCCGCACGTTGCGGAACTCCATCACGTCGTTGCCACCGTGGTTCTGCAGCCCGACGAAGCCGCTGACGAACTGGCGCAGGTCCGTCGGCGGGTCACCGGCGCGCGACGACTGCTTGCCGGGTACGTTGTCGAACTCGCTGATCGTCACCCCGTTGCGGATGATCGTGTAGCGCTGGCCGACGACCCTGATCTCGTAGTCGTTCCATTCGTCCTTCGGCGTCGGTCGTGCCTGCTCCAGGTTGTTGGGCTGGAAGTTGTAGACCGAGCCGGTCTTCTGCGTCTCCCCGGCGGTCCCGTCGTAGAGCTGGATCTCGTGACCGCAGTAGATCGCCACCCAGGCCTGCGAGCTGCGGGCCGAGCCGACGGTGCCGCAGCTGCCCGCCGGCCGGTCGTCGACCGGCACCGTCGGGTCGGGGAACCGGACGAACACCCCGCTGTTGGCCCGGACGTCCCCGGGTGAGACGTCCTTGAACTGCAGCCGCAGCGAGTAGTCGGCGAACTCCTCGGCCCCGTACCAGAGCATCCCCAGCCCACCCGAGGTGCTGATCCCACCGTCGGGCAGCAGCCGGAACGTGCCCCCGGGCGCCTGCCGCCAGTCGGCCAACGAGTGTCCGGTGCCGTCGAACAGCGGCCGGTATCCGGCCGTCCGCCCGATCAGCGATGCTTCTCCGGCCGCCCGCAGCGTCGCCATTTCGGCGGCGTCGAGCACCTCGTCGTCGTCCAGCTGCGCCAGCACCTCGTCGAGGTGGCTGATGAACGAGCCCTGGTTCGGCCACTGCCGTTCGTCGTCGATGAGGTCGTTGACCGTGCATCCGGCCGCAGCGTCGCGGTTCGGTACGCCGGTGTCGGTGTCGAGCAGCCACACCGTCTGGCGGGCGTCCGGGGCGTCGCAGCCGGTGTCGACCACGACGGTGTGCGTGGCGACCTCACCGTCGGCGTAGGTGACCTTCACCGTCGCCTCGAATCTGCCGTGACCGCGGTAGGTGTGCGTCGGGTGCGGCTGGTTCGAGACCCGGTTGCCCTCGCCGAAGGTCCACTCCCAGGCGACGCCACCCGCCCGGTGGCTGGAGAAGGCCACCGTCCGCGGGTTGCTCGGGTCCGGGACCCGGGCCGAGGCGTACTCCGGACCGGGGGTCGGCGCGCCGCCCTCGTAGACGATCCGGATCAGCTTCTGGTTGCTGTGCAGGGTGAAGAAGCCGCCGCCGTAGTCCAGCAGGTACAGCGCACCGTCCGGGCCGAACTTGGCGTCCATCCAGTGCTGCAACTGGGTGCCGCCGTTCCCACCGGGAATGATCCTCCGTAGATCCTCCGCGTAGGCGGGGGCACCCTGGTCGGGCACCACCGCCGGGTCCACGGTGACCGCCACTCGGTTGTCCGCGTTGGACTGATCGCCGATGAACCACTTGCCGTCCCAGTGCGCCGGCCAGGCCACCCCGCTGTCGGTGTCGACCTGTGACCGGTGGTACGTCGGCCCGTTCATCACCGCCTGGCCGCCACCGCGCAGGTACGGCCGGGTGAAGGTCTCCTCGCCGGGCACGTACGTCGGTAGTCCGCTGCCGTCGGTGCGGGTCGGGAAGACCGGCCCGCCGCCCTGCGGCGAGTACCAGATCATGCTGTCACGCACCGGCGGCAGCTCCACCAGGCCGGTGTTGCGCGGCGAGGTGTTGCGCGGGTTGGCGCAGTCGTACCAGCCGGTCAGCACCGACGCGTCGGTGCTGCTGCGGTCCCGGTACGGCTGGCGGTTGCCCATGCAGTACGGCCAGCCCTGGTTACCGGCCGACGTGATGATCGTGGCGTGCTCGTACTTCGCCGGCCCCAGCTCGGGGTCCGGGTTGGTGGCGTCCGGGCCGACCCAGGCGGCGGTCAGCCAGTCGTTGACCGGGTCCCAGGCGATCCGCGACGGGTTGCGGACTCCCATCACGTAGATCTCCGTTCGGGTCTTACCGCCCCCTTCCTCCTCGCCGGTGAACAGGTTGCCCTCCGGGATGCTGTACGTGCCGTCCGGTTCCGGCCGGATCCGCAGGATCTTGCCGTCGAGGCTGTTCGTGTTGCCGGCGGTCCGGCGGGCGTCCTGGAACGAGATCCCGGCGTACTCCTGGGTCCAGTTGTTGCCGGAGTAGCCGCTGGATCCGCCGGAGGAGTTGGCGTCGCCGGTGCTGACGTACAGGTTGCCCGCGTCGTCGAAGGTCATCCCGCCGCCCGCGTGGCAGCAGCTGTGGATCTGGGTCTCCCAGTCCAGCAGGTCGACGCGGGTGGCCTGGTCGATGCTGGCGGTGTCGTGGTCGTAGGTGAACCGGGAGATGGTCCGCCGGCCGACCCGTTTGTCGCGGTCGATCGTGGCGTGCGGCATCCAGTACACGTAGAACCAGCCGTTGTCGGTGAACGCCGGATCCAGGGTCATCCCCAGCAGACCCTCCTCGCTCTTGACCAGTTCGCTGCCGCTGCCCCGGTTGCCCATCACCTCCAACGTGGTGAGCAGCGTGACCTGTTTGGTCCGAGGGTTCCACTGGTGGATGGTGCCGCAGCCCTTGCCGACGTTCGGGTTCGACCAGTCCGGGACGGCGCCGGTGGCGCAGGCGGCGCGGCCGAGATAGAACACGGTGCCGTCCGGGGCGATGGTCAGCCCGTGCGGCTCGCCGATCTGGTCCATCTGACCCTGCTGGTTGGCGCCGGTGAGCCGTTCCACCCGGTAGTTGGCGGCGATCGTCGCCTGGCAGTCGCCCCGGACCGTACCGGCGGTCCAGCTGATCGCGCCGAGGATGTGGTCGCGGAACAGCTCGTCCTGCGCCCAGCTGGCCTCCGTACGGCCCATGCCGGTGTAGAAGGACCGACCGCCGTCGTAGTCGTGACACCAGGCGACCGGGTGGAACGGCCCGTTGCCGCTGAGCCCCGCGTCGTAGCTGGCCTCGTCGACCTGGGCGACGACGTGCACCCGGCCGACCGGGTTCGGGTCCCAGCTGATCCACTGGTCGTCGCGGGTCCAGTTCATTGGCAGGTCGTGGGTCGCCGGATGGTTGCGGTCGGTGACGTCGACCTCTGCCTGCTGGACCTGGGTCTCCGGCGCCGCACCGGCGTCGGCGCCGATCAGCCAGAGCTCGGCGAGCTGGGTCAGCGGCTCGCCGCTGTTCGCGGTGATGTTCAGCCGGTAGTGCCGGTAGGGGTCGGTGTTGTCGAACGCGAACTGCCGGGTGAGGAACCGCTGTGGGAAGCTCTGCCCGGTCCGGCGGTCCAGATCGGTCCAGTTCTCGCCGTCGTTGGATCCCTGCAGAGTCCAGTCCCGTGGGTCCCGGCCGGGGAAGTCGTTGGCCGAGGTGAGCGCGTACCGGTTGACCACGGTCGGCTCGGCCAGCTCACCGGCGAGCCAGCCGGTCGGGGAGCGGGTCAGCCACTTGGTGCCGGTGGCGCGGTCGAAGGCGTGGCTGGCGGTCTCGTTCGGCGGGTTGTTGCCGCTGGCACTCGCCTCGGTAACCGTCTCCGCCGGTGGCAGGGTCGGGGCCGGTCGGGTGCCGAGCAGGCCGGTGAACCACTCCGACCCGGACTGGGCGTACGCGGCGTCGTGGACGCCGACGAACCCGCCACCACCTTTGACGTACGCCTGCAGGGCCGCCTCCTGCGCGCTGTCGAGGGTGACGCCGTGCGCGGACAGGAACACGACGCTGCGGTAGCGGGCCAGGTTGTCCGCGTTGAACACCGCCGGATCGTCGGCGGAGTGCACGTAGAACCCGTGCTCGTTGCCGAGCCGGCGGATGACGTTGGTGGCGCGGCGCACCGGATCGTCCTGCTCGGCCTCGGGGCCGTGGAAGACCAGTACGTTGACCACGCGGTTACCCCAGGTCGGCGGCGCGGTGTAGGCCTGAGCGGCGGAGACCGGGGCGGTCAGCAGGCCGGCCAGCAGGGTCACGGTCGCGGCCAGCGCGGTGCGGCGCCGGCGGGTGGTGCCCGGTCGGGCAGGTCGGTGGCGCAGTCGGGGGAAGGTGAAATGGCGTCGGTGGGCCATTCCTGCTCCTTACGGCGGCCCGGCGGGGTGTGCCGGGGTGGGGGAGGGGTCAGCGGTGCGCGGCGTGCGCCGCCGCGGCGTCGGCCGGCACACCGGTGTCGGCGGTCTGCTCGTCGGTCGAGGCGGGGTGCAGGACCTGGCGGTGGTGGTGGCCGCCGGGCGGCATCTGTCCGTTCTCGTCGAGCACGTGCAGCGTGGTCGCCATGCCCAGATCGGAGTGGAACTGCATGTGGCAGTGCAGCATCCAGTGGCCCGGTCCGACCGAGTCACCTGCGACGATGGTGACGCCGAACGAGTCGCCCGGCCCGAGGGTCTTGTTGTCGATCACCGGGATCGAGTCGACGATGGCCTTGTTGTCGCCGGCCACCACGCCGGTACGGGTGTCGGCCCAGGAATGGCCGTGGACGTGCCAGGTGTGCATGTCGTCGCCGAGGCCGATGACGATGAACTCGACCCGTTCGCCGACCCGGGCGACGAAGCAGGCCGGGCCGGGCACCGGGTCGTCCAGGTCGCAGTCGTCGGCAGCCGCGCCGCGCCGCAGGTTGATCGACTGCCGGTCACCGAAGGCGGTGACGTAGGTGCGGTCCGGTCGGGGGTCGCCCTGGCGGCGGACCACCAGGCCGCCGAAGAGCCCCGAGCTGAGGCCCTGGGTGCCGTGCGGTCCACCGACGACGTGGTCGTGGTACCACCAGTAGCCGGCGGTGCCGGGAGATCCCGTCCGTGAGCTGCGCGGTTTCGCGTACCAGGTGTAGGTCCGGGACTCGCCCGGTGCCACGTACGAGCCACTGTGCACGGTGCCATCGGAGTCCTGGGTGTACTTGACCCCGTGCACGTGCAGCGACACGCCCAGCGGATGCGCCGGGTTGGTCCGTAGCTGGGCCAGGGTCTCGGCGGTCACCTGGTTGTGCAGCGTGATCGCGAGACACTCTCCCTCGATCATCTCCATCGTCGGCCCCGGGTAGGAGGCCGTCTGCGGGGTCAGGCCGTAACCCAGCCGGATCTGGTTGGTGACCGGGTCGCGGGGCAGCTCCACCGCGTACAGCTGCAGTTCGCGGTCGGGCGCGACGCAGCCGTCAGGTGCCGCGCCGCCCGCCGGCGCGGCCACGTCCTGGGCGACGGCTTCGGTGCGTACGGCGTACGCGGCGCCGGCGCTGGCGAAGGTGGCGGCCAGTACGGCCAGGACCAGCAGCGCCCGGCCGGTGCCGGCGCGCAGTCGGGCGGTGGGTGTGGCCGGTGCGCCGACCGGGACGGTGCCGGTGTCTGTCTTGTGGTTCAACGTCTGTTCCTGTTCGCAGAGCCGGTGGGGGTCGGGGCAGGCGGGAGCGTCCCGCCGGTCGCTGGTCACGGCGCCAGCGGGGCGACGCGGACGTTGCGGAAGCTGACGATGTCGTCGACGCCGTGCACCTGCAGGCCGAGGTAGCCGTCGGCGCGGTGGCGGCCCGCGCCGCCCGGGTCGCCGTCGCGAGGCGGGTCGAAGACGAGGTCGGGCGTGTTGACGAAGTCGTTGATCAGCTCGCCGTTGCGGAAGATCGAGTAGTGTTGCCCGACGACCCGGATCTCGTAGTCGTTCCAGGTGCCCTTCGCGGTGACGCCGGCGGTGTCGAGGTCGACGCCGTCGAAGCCGTACACCGAGCCGGTCTTGTAGCGATCGCCGGCCGGGTCGTCGAGGATCTGCACCTCGTGGCCGTACTCGATCGCCACCCATTCCGGCCGGGGCTGGGTCGGGTGCTGGTGCACGGCGGGGAAGCGGACGAAGACGCCGCTGTTGGCCCGGGCGTCGCCCGGGGCGTCGTCGCGCCACTGCAGTTTCAGCGAGAAGTCACCGTAGGCGCGGATCGGGAACCAGAGCAGCCCGAGCCCGTCGACGGGCCTGCTGGTGATCGACCCGTCGGCGTTGCGGGTGAAGCCGCCCGCCCCGACCTGCTCCCACTGGGCGAAGGAGGCACCCGACCGGCCGAGGATCGACTGGTAGCCGGTCTGCGCGTCGGACTTGCCGACCGCCGACGCCGTGGCCGCCTCGATCAGTGTCGCCCGTTCGGCCGGGCTGATGACGCCGCGCGCCAGCAGGTCCTTCGCCACCGCGCGGACATGCTGCATGAACTCGTTGTGGTTGCGCCAGTTCCGTTCGCTGGCGATCAGGTTGTTGACCGTGCAGCCGGTGACGACCTGCCGGTTCGGCACCCGGCTGTTCACCGTGCCCAGCCACACCGTCGCCCGGGTGTCGAGCACCGGGCACTGCGGATCGACGCCGCCGGTGACGATGGTGAAGGCGACCGACGCGGGGTCGGAGACGTTGCCGGCGACGTCGGTGGCCCTGTAGCTCACCAGGTGATCTCCGGGGCGGCTGACGGTCACCGGCGCCGTGTAGGTGGTGTACGGGCCCTCGTCGACGGCGTACTCGACGCTGGCGACACCGGAGTCGTCGTCGACGGCGGTCAGCACGACCGTCGCCGTACCCAGGTACGCGCCGTTGTCGTCGCGCGCGCCGGACACGGTGGCGGTCACCGTGGGCGCGGTGGTGTCCGGATCCGGGGGTGCGACCACCGTGAAGGTCACCGACCCGGGGTCGGAGGTGTTGCCGGCGACGTCGGTGGCCCGGTAACGCACCGTGTGTGGGCCGGGTTCGTTGACGGTGACCGGTGCGTCGTACGGTTGGAACCCGCCGTCACCGATGGCGTACTCGATGCTGTCGACGCCGGAGCCACTGTCGGTCGCGGTCAGGCTGACGGTGGCGGCGCCGAGGTAGGCGCCGTCGTCGTCGCGCGGCCCGGACAACGCGGCGGTCACCGTCGGCGGCGTGGTGTCCTCGGTGGTGCCGTCGCTGACCACCAGGATGCCGTTCATCAGGCCGTGCCCGGGGATGGCGCAGAAGTACCGGTAGGTGCCGGCGGTCAGCACCACGTCGACGCTCCACCGGCCACCGTTGGTGTCGAAGGGGTCGGCCAGGATGTTGACGGCGACGTCCTGGTTGTACGTCGGGTCGCCGGTCTCGAACGTGAGGGTGTGCTGCATGCCGCTGGTGTTGCCGGTCGCGGCGCTGTTCTCGAAGACCAGCGTTGCCGGGCCGGGGACCGCGGTCGCCGGGGCCTCGGTGTAGGCGGTGACGTCGTTGCCGGCGGTCCAGGTGAGTACCTGGGTGTCGCGGGCCGGGGCGGGTCCGCCGTCGGTGGGTCGGGCGCTGACCGGTAGCGCGGTCAGCGTCGCGGTGAGCACCATGCCGACGAGGGCGGCCAGCGCGGTGCCAACCCGTCTGCCGCTGATCGGTGGTCGGATGTGACGATCGGGTTCGCCGTACCTGGCGTGGGCAGCTGACATTGCCGGCACACCTTTCGCAAGTGTCCGTTGTGGTATGACAGAGGACGTCGTGGGTGCGGTGCGATGAGTGGATCAGGGCATGCGGTGGCCAGGGTCCGGTGAACGAGGGTGGACGGTAGCGGGACCTGGCCTGCCGTGGTGAAGGGGCGGGTGGGCGACGTCAGGGTGCTGGCGCGCGCCGCCGCGCCGATCGGATACGCATTGTCCCGGGGGGTGCCACGGCCCCGGCGGGACGATCTCGCGAAGACCGGCCCTTCCAGAGTGTTCGGTCGAGTGGGCCTCGCCGTCGGTTTCCCCGCCGTCGCACGCTGGTGAGACAGACCTTAGCTGACTTGATGTCGATGTGTCTATGTCTTTCGGTTGACCGCACTAGACTTTCATTAGCTTCGACAGAAGCTCTTGCTGTGTGGTCATTACTTCTGTCGGTGACGTCGGGCAAAGTCGGGCGCTGGAGAGAAGAGCATGGTGGACTCGACTGTTCGGCGGCGCCTCGCCGGACCGGGCTCAGGCGCGGGACCGGGCCAGCAGATAGATGAAGTACGGCGCGCCGACCAGCGCCACCACCAGCCCGGCCGGCAACTGGGCCGGTGCCAGCACGGTACGCCCGATGGTGTCGGCCACCCCGAGCCCGACCACGCCGAGCCCGGCCGCCACCGGGATGATCCGGGCGTGCCGGCCGCCGACCAGCGCCCGTGCGGCGTGCGGCGCGACCAGGCCGACGAAACCGACGACTCCAACCGCCGTGACGCTCATCGCGGCGAGGACGGCGGCGACGGCCAGCACCAGCAGGCGCAGGCGCTCCAGACCGACACCGACGAGCCGGGGGGTGTCCTCGTCGAGGGCGAGCAGGTCGAGTTCACGGCGAGCGGCGAGCGCCACCGGCAGGGCGACCAGCAGGGCGATCACCGCCGGCACCACCTGCGCCCAGCTGCGGCCGTACGTGGTGCCCGACAACCAGGTGTAGATCCTCGGGGTGTCCCAGGGGTTCGACCGCACCAGCAGGTACGTCGTCAGGGCCGTCGTGGCGTACCAGACACCGATGCCCACCAGGACCAACCGGTCGGTGTGCAGCCCGCCCCGCCAGGCGATCGCATAGACCAGGCCGAAGGCGGCCAGCGCGCCGACGGTCGCGGCCACGGCCAGCGTCGTGGTCCCACCGCCGCCGGCAGCGGTCACGACGATCACGGCGGCCAGCCCGGCGCCACCGGTGATGCCGAGGATTCCCGGCTCGGCCAGCGGGTTGCGACAGGTGGCCTGGACCAGGCAGCCGGACAGCGCCAACGCACCGCCGGCGACGAGCGCGGCCGCCACCCGGGGGGCCCGTTCGTCGAGGGCGAACCGGACCATCGGTGGTCCCTCACCGGACGCCCACAGCGCGATGTCGCCGGTGAGCAGCCAGGTGTTGCCGGCGAGCAGCCCGAGCAGCGCCGTACCCCCGGTGGCGACGCCGACGGCGGCCAGCACGAGCCAGAACCGTCGCCGCGAACGTGGCCCCATCCCGCTGCCCGGCGGCTGCCGGGTCGGCCCGGAGTCGCGGACCCGCCGGGCGAGCAGGACGAGTACGACGGCACCGGCGAGGGTGGTGGTGACGCCGGTCGGCACCTGACCGGCCCGGTCGGCGCCGAGCAGGGCCCGGATCGCCAGGTCCGCGCCGACCACGGTCAGCGCCCCGACGAGGCCGGCCGCCGGGATGCCGACCGCGTGTCGATGCAGCGCCGGCACGGCCCGCGCCAGCAGCCGGGTGATCGCCGGTGCGCAGAGCCCGACGAAACCGATCGGCCCGGCCAGGGTCACCGCCGCCGCGGTCAGCAGGACCGCGAGGACGGTGCCGGCCGCGCGGGTCGATCGCACCGGTACGCCGAGCGCGGCGGCGGTGTCGTCCCCGACGCCGAGCACGTCGAGCCGCCGGGCCAGCAGCAACGCGCCGACGGTAGCCGCCGCCACGACCGGCGCGGCGTACTGGAAGGTGGTGAGTCCGAGTTGGCTCAGCGACCCGCTGCCCCAGGCGAACAACCCGGTGGTCTCCTCCTGAAAGCTGATCAGCAGCGCGGCCGTGGCCGCCTGCAACGCCATCGCCACCACGGAACCGGCCAGGACGAGCCGGGTGGTCGAGCTGCCCGCGCCGCCGGCGAGGCCGAGCACGGCGGCGGCGGCGAGCAATCCGCCGACGAAGGCGACGGTGCCCGAGGCCCACAGCGGCACCGCGAGCCCGAACGCCGCGACGGCGCTGACCGCGAAGTAGGCGCCGCCGGTGACCGCGAGGGTGTCCGGTGAAGCGAGCGTGTTGCGGGACAGGGACTGGAACATCGCCCCGGCGACGCCGAGGGCGAAACCGACGGCGACCCCGGCGGCCAGCCGGGGCAGCCGGGAGCCGACGAGGATGTCGCGGGCCGGTCCGCTGTCGTCGCCGAACGCGCCGAGCAGTTCGCCGGGGCCGAGACCGGCGGTGCCCTGAGTGAGGTGCCAGCCGGCCGCGACGATCAGGGCGAGCGCGAGTGACAGCAGGGCGGCGACCCCGCCGAGGACGGTCCGACCGGTCGGGCCGGGTACCGCCACCGGGGAACTGGTGGCGGTACCCGGTGCCGGGCGGGTCCTCGTCGTCGGTGGACCGTCGGTGCGCACGGAACTCAGTTGGTCAGCAGGTCGACGTACGCGTCCAGCACCTGCTGTGACGAGCGCGGCCCGCCGAAGGTCCAGATGCCGGGCGGGAAGCTGTGGGCCCGACCCTGCGTGACGGCGGGCAGCGACGACCAGATCTCGTTCTTCTGCAGCTCGGCGATGACGTCGCTGGCCGGATCGGTGGTGCCGGTGTGGAAGAAGGTGGCATCACCGACGGTGCTGATCCCCTCGACGTCGGTCTGCCCGAGACCGTACGCCGGGTCCACCTCGCCGGTCCAGGCGTTGGTCAGACCGATCGCCTCGCCGAGTTCGCCGACCAGGGAGCCCTGACCGAACGGCCGCAGCGCGACGTTTCCACCCTGGATCCAGCCGTCGAAGTAGACGAACTCGGTGGTCGACGGCCCGGCGGCGGCGACGTCCTGTTTCGCCTGATCGAGGCCCGCCTGGAACTGCTCGACGACCACGTCGGCGCGTTCGGTACGGCCGAGCGCCTCCGCGATCAGGGTGAACGTGTCCAGCATGTTCTGGACCGGGTCGGCGGTGTCGGCGCCCCGGGTGGCGAGCACGGGGACGTCGTACTCGGCGAGCTGGGTGATGATCGGGTCGTCGGCGGTGGTGGCTTCGACGATCACCAGATCGGGGTTGGCGGCGAACAGGGCGTCCAGGTTGGGTTCGCCCCGGCCGCCGACGTCGGCGACCCCGTCGGGCAGTTCCTCGGCGGTGACCCAGGTGCGGTAGCCCTCGGCGTCGGCGACCGCGACCGGCGTGCGGCACAGGGTGAGGACGTCCTCGATCTGCTGCCATTCCAGGACGGCGACCCGTTCGGCCGGGGCGTCCAGGCTGACGGTGCGTCCGAGCACGTCGGTGACCTCGACCGGCCCGGTCGAGGTCGTCGTGGTGTCGTCGGCGCATTCACCGGAGGCGGTCGGCGGCGGCGTACGGTCCGTGGTGGCCTGCGGGTCGCTGGTGCCGCAGCCGGCCAGCAGGGTGGGAACCAGCGCGGCGGCCGCGAGGGCAGCCGTGATCGATCGGGTTTTCATCAGATCCTCACTGTGAGTGGTGGCGCCTATCGGCGCCGGTGGTGGTGCCTACCCCGGGGCTCGACCCGTACCAGGCCGGTGTCGGGGTCCATCGTGGTGTCGATCGGCAGTCCGTAGACCTCGCCGAGGTGCTCTGCGGTCAGCACCTCGGCGGCGGTGCCGACGGCCCGGACCCGGCCCTGGTGCAGCAGGACGACCTGGTCGGCGACGCTCGCCGCCTGGTTCAGGTCGTGCAGGACGACGCCGAGCGCCGTGGTGTGCTGGTCCGCCAGGTCGCGGACCAGGTCGAGGGTCTCGACCTGGTAGCGCAGATCGAGATGGTTGGTCGGTTCGTCGAGCAGCAGGACGCCGGTGTCCTGGGCCAGGCAGGTGGCCAGCCAGACCCGCTGCAACTCGCCACCGGAGAGCTGGTCGATCGCCCGTGTCGCCATCGCGGTGATTCCGGTCAGCCGCATCGCGTGGTCGATCATGGTGTGGTCGGCCTCGGTGAGGGCACCGAACCGGCGTCGGTGCGGGTGTCGTCCGAACGCCACGACGTCGCGGATCCGCAGGCCGGACGGGTGCGGCAGGGACTGCGACAGCAGGGTGACCCGGCGGGCGAAATCCCGGGCGGACAGTGGCGCGGTGTCCTGCTCGACGCCGTCGTCGTGGCGCAGCAGGACCCGGCCGGATTCGGCCCGGTGCAGTCGGGCGAGCGACCGCAGCACGGTGGACTTGCCACTGCCGTTCGGGCCGATCAGGGCGGTCACCGTGCCGGGGCGGATGGCGACCGACACCCCGTGGACGACGGTGGTGCGGTGGTAGCCGAGCACCAGGTCGTCGCCGTGCAACGCGGTCGCGATCATGTTAGGTGAGGCTACCCTAAAGCGTTTCGTTGGCAAGATCCGGGTGATCGTGACCTCGCGATGTGCGGATGCGGGCAGCTGGCCGGTCCCGGAACGACGCGTCTCGGGGAACCATAACTTTTCCGGGCAAAAGCTCGTTTATCAGACGGGCGCCGTCGTAGGTCGACGACCTGGTGCCCGCCCGCACCTGTTCTCCCGACGGACGGCAGCGAGAAGGAGCGCGATGACCCGCGTGATGACGGTGGTCGGCACCCGGCCGGAGATCATCCGACTGTCCCGGGTGATGGACCGGTTGGACCGTACGGTCGAGCACGTGCTGGTGCACACCGGCCAGAACTGGGATCCGTTCCTGTCCGAGGTCTTCTTCACCGAGCTGCGGCTACGCCCGCCGGACCGGTCCCTCGGCGTCGACACCACCTCGCTGGGCCGGGTGCTCGGTGGGGTGCTGGTCGGCGTCGAGGAGGCGATCGCCGACCATCGGCCCGACGCTCTGCTGGTGCTGGGCGACACCAACAGCGCCATCGCCGCCCTGATGGCCCGCCGGATGCGGGTGCCCGTCTACCACATGGAGGCGGGCAACCGCTGCTTCGACATCAACGTGCCCGAGGAGACCAACCGGCGGCTGGTCGACCATGTCAGCGACTTCAACCTGGTCTACAGCGAGCACGCCCGGCGCAACCTGACCGCCGAGGGCCTGCACCCGCGCCGGATCCTGCACACCGGCTCGCCGATGCGCGAGGTCCTGGACCACTACCGGGCCGACATCGCGGCCTCGACGGTGCTCGACCAGCTCGGCCTGACCCCCGGTGGGTACGTGGTGGTCAGCGCGCACCGGGAGGAGAACGTGGACCGGCCGGACCGGCTGCACCGGCTGCTCGACTGCCTGCGGGCGGTCCGTGACGAGTGGGCGCTGCCGGTGCTGGTCAGCACCCATCCGCGAACCCGTAAGCGGTTGGAGGCGCTGGCGAGCGACCCGACCAGCCTCGACCGGATCACCTTCCATGAGCCGTTCGGCCTGTTCGACTACGTGAGCCTGCAGCGGGCCGCCCACTGCACGTTGTCCGACAGCGGCACGATCAGCGAGGAGGCCGCGATCCTCGGCTTCCCGGCGGTGACCCTGCGCGAGTCGATCGAGCGGCCGGAGGCGTTGGACGCCGGCGGCATCATCATGACCGGCCTGGACCCGGCCGGGGTGGTCGAAGCGGTCCGGGCCACGGTCGGGCAGGTCGCCGCCGACGGCGTGCCCTGCCCGGCGGACTACCAGGTGCCGGACACCTCCCGACGGGTGGTCGACTTCATCCTGTCGACAGTCCGGCGGCACCACGAGTGGGCCGGGCTGCGGCGCTGACCGGTGCCGGCACAGTCGTGGACAGCCGAACCGACCGACGAGCCGAAGGTGAGTCGACCGTGCACGACGTGACGACCGCCCGCGCCGCCGACGGCACCGCCCCCGTCACCACCTTGCGGATTCTCGCCACGGCCGGGGTGTTCGAACCCGGCTACCGGGGCGGCGGGCCCATCCGTTCACTGCGGTTCATCCTGGACACCCTCCCGGCCGACATCGACGTCACACTGGTCACCCGGGACCGGGACCTGGGGGCCGCCGCGCCGTACCCGGGTCTGTCTGGTCGCCTGGTCCGCCGCGACGCCCGGTCGTCGGTGTTCTACCTGGACCCGACGAACCCGCGCCAGTGGATCAGGCTGCTGCGTCACCTGCGGTCCCACCCGGTCGACCTGCTCTACGTCAACAGTCTCTGGTCGATGTTCTCGGTGCTCGCGATCGCGGCGGCGGCACTGCGGTTGCTGCGCGTACCGGCGATTCTGCTCGCTCCCCGCGGCGAGCTCGCCCCGGCGGCGCTGGCGATCAGGCGGCGTAAGAAGCGGCTGTTCCTGGCGGCATGGGCGCCGGTGCTGCGCCGCCTCGACGTACGGTGGCAGGCGTGCAGCTGGCGGGAACAGCGGCAGATCCTGGCGGCGCTGCCGTGGGCGCGGGTGATGGTCAACGGCAACGAGTGCCCTGTCCCGGACCGCGACCCGCCACCGGTGACCCCGCACGACGGCCCGCTGCGGCTGGTCTTCATCGGTCGCATCTCTCCCATGAAGAACCTCGTCACGGCGTTGGCGGCCGTCGCCCGCGTGAGCCGACCGGTCCACTTCGACATCCACGGACCACGGGAGGACGAGGCGTACTGGGCGCGGTGCCGCGAGCTGATCGCCGCGATGCCGACCCACGTCAAGGTCCGCTACCTGGGCGAGCTCGCCGCAGACGAGGTCCTGACGACCTTCAGCGGCTACGACGCCTTCCTGTTCCCCACGCTCGGCGAGAACTACGGCCACGTGATCCTGGAGAGTCTCGCCGCCGGCTGCCCGGTCGTCTGTTCCGGCGAGACCCCGTTCAGCGACCTGATCGCCAGCGCCGGTGGGGCGGTGGTCGACCCGGCGACCGCATCCGCCGTCGCGGCCGTGCTGGACTCGTTGGCGGACCGGTCGGCCAGTGAGCGGGCGGCGGCCAAGGAGGCGGCGGGCCGGCGGTACCGACTCTGGCGCCGGCAGACCCGGGAACTGCACGTTCTCGATCACGCCCGCCGGTTCTGCCGCTGACCTGCCCTGCGGTGGCGGCCGTGACCGGCGGCGGGAGCGGATCGTTGTCTGTCGTGACCGGACCGGCTCGGGCCCGGCCACCCGACCGCCGGCCGCAGCCACACCCGCCGGGAGTAAGGACAGCACGTGCCCAGTCGCATCCGTCCGCTCATCCAGCGGGTCCGGGACCACCTCGCGGCGTCCCGGAACCCAGAGGCGTTCGTCAGGTCGCTCGGGGTCAATCTCACCGGCCGGGTCCGGTTCTACGGCGTCAACCGTGCGATGTTCGGCTCGGAACCCTGGCTGATCACCATCGGCGACAACGTGTACGTCACCTCCGAGGTGCAGTTCGTCACCCACGACGGCGGCACGTTGATCCTGCGTAAGGATTATCCCGACCTCGACTGGACGGCGCCGATCACCATCGGCGACGACGTCTACATCGGGATGCGGGCGATGATCCTGGCCGGCGTCACCATCGGAAACCGGTGCGTCATCGGCGCGGGCGCGGTCGTCACCCGGGACGTCCCGGACAACACGGTGGCGGCCGGGGTGCCGGCCCGGCCGATCCGCACCACCGACGAGTACCTCGAACGGCTGCGCGCCAAGTCGCTGGGCATCGGGCATCTGCCGGTGCCGGCCAAGCACGAGGCGATGAAGCGGATCTACCGGGTCGGCACCGGCTGAGCCAGGGCGGTGGTGCTGCTGCGTCCGGACGGCTAGGCCCGGCGGTAGGCGAGCCGGGGCGGCGGGTGCTGGTGCACGCCGGCGAGGGTCACCGGCCCGAGCGGGCCGCTCACCCCGACCATGTCGTAGCCGTACCGGTCACCGGACATGGCCGCCGCGACCGTCCCCAGGGCCAGCGTCGTCGCGCTGCCGGCGTCACTGGTCCGCAGCGCGGGCGGCGTGACCCCGTTGGCCTGCCACACCACGGCGTACCAGTGCCAGCCGGCCGGTAGCGTCACCGGGGTGGCCAGCACCGACTCCCTGACCCCGACGGGGGCGACGGCGACGGTGCCGAAATCGGCGATCGGGCTGCGCAGCGCGGGTCGCCCGGTCACCGGGTCGTGGGCGTACACCCCGTGCCGCAGCACCCCGCTGCCGGCGGCGGTCACCTCGACGCAGACCCGGTCGACCGGGGTCGCCTCGGCCAGGTGGACCGGGTAGAGCAGCAGCCGTTGAAAGGCCCCGGCCCAGCCGGTGCTGCGCGTCGCACCGGCCAGCGGCAGGAAGTAGCTGCCGACGGTGTCCGTCGACCCGGGCAGCGGCTCGCGGCCCGGCTGCCCGACCGCCTGCCACATCCCGTACCCGGGGGAGACCGGCACGCTGTAGGTGACCCCGTCGGCGGCGACCCGGTCGGCCACGGCGAGGTTCGTCGGCCCGGCGGGCACCAGCAGCCGGTGGTACAGCTGCGGCACCGCCATCCGGGCCTGGGTGACGGTGCCGACCCGCTCGATCATGACGAAGTCCCGACCGCCGGCGGAGACGACGATCTCGGTGGCCGCCGAGTACGGGGCCAGGTAACGGCGGTACGCCGTACCGGTCACCGACTCGCCCGCCGCCATGGTCCGCCCCCAGACCAGCTGCGGGTAGTTCTTCTTCAGGCTGGAGCTGATGAACCAGCCCTTCACGGTGGTGTGGCGCGACCGGACGCCGGGGTGGCCGTCGTCGATCGGCAGCAGGCCGACGGCGATGCCCCACTGCTGGATGTTGCCGCTGCTCAGTGCCCACTGGGTCATGCTGGCCGCTGGCGTCGCCGGCTCCCGCAGGGTCGCCGGGGTGAAGTCGGTGAGCGCGGTGAGGGTGTCGATCGCGGCCCAGGCCGACCAGCTCAGGCCGCCGGTGTAGCCGACGTTCGGCATGAACTGCCGGCGGTTGCCGCCGGCCGGTGCGGTCAACGGCGCGCACTGGGTCACCCCGGCGTTGAGCGTGAACCGGCTCAGCGCGGTCACCGTCTGGCTGACCACCAGGCCACCGGTCACCCATCGGTAGACGTTGTGGACGCGGCACAGCGACGGAATCCGGTTCATGATGGTGGCGATCGGGGTGCCGACGTTCGCCTGCGCGGTGTCGATCATTCCCCGGTAGCTGGGGATGACGTACGACTCGCGGATCTGCAGTTTCTGACCGGTGGAGCGGCCGTCGCGCACCGGCCGACCGTCGAGTTCGACGGCGACGGTGTGCGAGTGGGTGGCCGGCCGGATCTGGACGTCGGGGGTGACGGCGGTGACCGGGACCGTGGTCCGGTTGGTGGCACCGGCGACGTGGGTCAGTGGCGCCGCCGGCCGGACCCGGATGCCCTGGGCGATGCCGTCGACCACCGTGTACGGGTTGCCGAACAGCAGGCTGCCGGGGCTGGTGACGGCGAGCAGGGTGAAGATCCGTACGCCGTCGGTCCACCGCGACCCCACGTCGGCGGTGGTCTTGCCGTGGTTGGTCACGGCGATCTGGGTGCCGACGTTGTATCCGTGGTTGCCGCCGACGTACGACCAGCCGGTGTTGATCGGGCAGTTGTCGTCGGAGGTGTCGTGGATCCGGGTGCCGACGGCGGACATGACCGGCCACACCTGGGCGTCGGTCGCGGTCGACGCGACGATGCTGACCTGGGGGAGTCCGGAGTGCCACATGCCGACCATGGCCTCGGCGTACGCCAGGTTCGCCGGCATCACCAGGTCCCTGGTGGCGTCGAACCTCGACCGGATGGACATCAGGGCGTTGGACCGGTAGACGATCAGTTCCGGCATGGTGACACCTCCACGCGAACGGTGCGACGCTGCTGTCAGCGTGCGCCTGTGCGCAGGTCACGGCGGTTCTCGGTCGCCTGGGTGACAGTGGGACGAACCGTTCGGCCGCGCCCGGAGCCGGATGATCGGCCGCCGGCACGCCGCATGACCGGCGCGCGCCGGGACCGCACGATCGGCCGACCGGTCCGGCCGGTCGGGCGACCGGCGGGACGGCGTACTGGACAATTAACACAATTGCCCCGTAACGGATGGCGGCCGCCGCTCGATGAACAGGTGATCGGGCCACACACCGAGGGGTTGACCATGCGCATACTGATCACCGGCGGCGCCGGTTTCATCGGCAGCCACCTGGCCCGCGCCGCCCTGGGCGAACCCGCCGTCAAGGAGGTCACCGTCCTGGACGACC
Organism: Solwaraspora sp. WMMA2101; assembly: GCF_049179175.1. Taxonomy (NCBI): domain Bacteria; kingdom Bacillati; phylum Actinomycetota; class Actinomycetes; order Micromonosporales; family Micromonosporaceae; genus Solwaraspora; species Solwaraspora sp. WMMA2101. Next base: position 6,500,823 of record NZ_JBMHMA010000006.1, read on the forward strand.
TGTCGGTCGGACTGCGCGGCAACCTCGACGGCCTCGACGTCGAATTCGTCGAGGGGTCGATCCTGGACCCGGCGGCACTGGCCACCGCGATGGTCGGCCGCGAGGCGGTGGTCCACCTGGCCGCGCTGCCCAGCGTGCCCCGGTCGCTACGCGACCCGGTCGCCTCCCACCATGCGAACGCCACCGGCACGCTGATGGTGCTCGAAGCGGCCCGACGCCACGACGTCGAGCACGTGCTGGTCGCCTCCTCCTCGTCGGTGTACGGGCTGAACCCGGCCCTGCCGAAACCGGAGCTGACCTGGACCCGACCGATGAGCCCCTACGCCGCGAGCAAGCTCGCCACCGAGGCGTACGCCCTGGCCCACCAGGCGTCGTTCGGGCTGCCCACGCTGGCCCTGCGGTTCTTCAACGTGTTCGGCCCCGGGCAGCGCCACGACCACGCCTACGCCGCCGTCATTCCCCGGTTCGTGCACGCTGCGCTGCGTGGCGAACCGGCCGTGGTCCACGGCGACGGCACCCAGTCGCGCGACTTCACCTACGTCGGCACCGTCTGCGACGTCATCCTCGACGCGCTGCGCCGCCGGGTGCACCACCCGCACCCGGTCAACCTCGCCTTCGGTGCCCGGGCGAACCTGCTGCAGCTGCTCGACGAGATCGGCACACTGCTCGGTCGCGAGGTGGCCCGTGAACACCAGGCACCGCGTACCGGTGACGTGCCGCACTCGCTGGCCGACAACACCACCCTGCGGCGACTGTTCCCCGACCTGGTGCCGGTGGCCCGGCTCGACGGGCTGCGCGCCACCATCGACTGGATGGCCCGACGGCGCGACGCCGGCACCGCCACCACCCGGTGACGACGACAGCGCCCGGCCGCACCACCGCCGGGCCGGTCGCCGCCCCCGACCGCCCGTCGGGGCCCGCCGGGCCCGGTCGGGACCGCGCGGTCACCGTCGGCATCGTCACGGCGATGGCGGCCCGCGCGGTCGGGATGGCCGCGCCGCTGGTGATCACCCCGGTCTGCTTCCGCTACCTCGGCGATCAGCGGTACGGACTGTGGATGGCCGTGACCGCGCTGACCGGGATGGCCTGGTTCGCCGATCTCGGCCTGGGCAACGGCCTGCTCACCCGGCTCAGCCACCTCGGTGCCGACGTACGACAGCAGGCCCGGGAGATCTCCAGCGCATTCGCCACCGTCGGCGCGGTGGCCCTGGCCCTGCTCGGTGGCCTGGCCGTGGTCGTCGGACTCGTGCCGTGGGACCGGCTGTTCGGGGTCACCGACCCGGCTGTCGCCGCCGAGGCCGCGGCCGTCGTCGGGCTCTGCTTCGCGGCGTTCGCGATCAACATCCCGTTCGCCCTCGTCCAGCGGGTCCAGTACGCCGCCGGCCAGGTCGCCCAGAGCAGCGCCTGGCAGTCGGCCGGCTCCCTGACCAGCATGGTGGCGGTGCTCGTCGCCGTCGCTGCCGGGTGGCCGCCGGTGGTGGTCATCGCCTACGCGGTGTTCGCCGTCCCTACGGTCAACCTGCTCAACACGATGGTCTACTTCGGCGTCCAGCGGCCGGTGACACGACCCTCGCCGCGGCTGGTGCACCGGACGACCGCCGCCGGACTGCTCCGACTGGGCCTGCGGTTCTTCGTTCTCACCACGATCTCGTCGATCGCGCTCAACGTGGACAGCCCGCTGGTCGCCAACGTCCTGGGGTTGACGGTGGCGGCACACTACGCCGTCGTCGCCAAGCTGTTCGGCGTCCTGTCGGTGTTCGTCGGACTCGTCGGGATGACGGTCTGGCCGGTCAACGGCGCGGCGCTGAGCAACGGCGAGGTGGCCTGGGTCCGCCGGCACACCCGCCGGATGATGCTGCTCTACGGCACGGTCGTGGGCGGGGCCGGACTGGCGCTGGTCGGCTGGGGCCACCGGGTGGTCGACCTGTGGGTCGGCGGTGTCGACCGCGCCATCGTTCCGGTGACCGTGCTCGCCGCGCTGGCCTGCTGGTCGTTCGTGGTGGCGGTGACCTCTCCGCTGATGCTCGTGCAGAACAGCGTCGGCCTGCTCCGGCCGCAGTTCGTCGGTTGGGCGGCGTTCCTGCTGCTGGCCACCGGGCTGAAGGTGTGGGGCGTGCACCGCTTCGGGCTGGTCGCCGTGCCGGTGGCCGCCTGCGTGGCCTACCTGGTGACGCTCTGCCCGGCCGCCGTGGTCGGCTACCGGCGCGCTCTGACCGCAGCCGGCACCGTCGCCGCTGCCGACACCGGTGGCGTCCCTGGCCCCGTCGGTTCCCGTACCGCCGTCGACGAGGAGGAACCCGATGTCCGGGTCCGTGGCTGACCGCACGATCATCGGTTCCGGTGTCGGGGGCAGCGGCCCCGACGGTGCCCGCCGGGTGCTGCGGGTGGTCGGTGAACTGAACTTCGGCGGCACCGAGACGCGCACCGCCGAACTGCTGCCCCTTCTGGCCGCCGGTGGCATCGAGGTGCACCTGGTGACGCTGGCCGACCAGGTCGGCCCCGGTCCACTGTCCGGGGCGATCACCCGCTACGGCGGTTCGGTCACCGCCGTACCACTCGACGCCCGGTTCCCGGCCCGGTTCCACCGCCTGCTGCGCCGGCTACGGCCGGACGCCGTGCACGTCGACTGCGCCAACTTCTCCGGGGTCCCGCTCGCCCTGGCCGGGCTCGCCGGGGTGCCGGTGCGCGTCGGGCACTTCCGGGGCGACGACGACCAGCGTCGCGGCCTGCCCCGCCGGGTGTCCCGGTGGATCTGCGGCCGGCTCCTGCGCGGTTGCGCCACCGACATCCTCGGCGTCTCACCCGGATCGCTCGGGGTCGGCTACCGCAGCGACTGGCACACCGACCCCCGCTGTCAGGTGGTGCTCAACGGACTCGACGTCGAGCGGCTGCGCCGGCCGAGTCCGCTGGACCTGCGGGCGGCGATCGGTGCCCGCCCCGGGGACCTGGTCTGTGTGAGCGTGGGTCGGGCCTCGGCCGAGAAACGGCGATGGCTGCTCCCGCCGATCCTCGCGGCGCTGCGGACCCGGGGGGTGTCCGCGCACGCCGTGCTGGTCGGCCCCGGCGACGCCGCCGACGACGCCCGGGTCGCGGCGGCGGCGTCCGCCGCCGACGTCGCCGAGCGGGTGCACCTGCTGGGTGCCCGCGACGACGTCGGTGGTCTGCTGCGCCAGGCCGACGTGGTGATCCATCCGTCCTGCCTGGAGGGGCTGCCCGGCGGGGTGTTGGAACCGGTCGCGCTCGGGATCGGCACGGTGGCGGCGGATCTGCCCGGCGTTCGGTTCATCAGCGGGCACCTGCCCGGCGTCTCCGTCGTCGACATCGACGCGCCGCCGTCGCAGTGGGCGGCGGCGGCCCAGGCCGCTGCGGCGTACACGGCGGCGACCGACACCGCGACGGCCGTCGCACGTTTCGCCGACAGCGTCTTCGCCATCGACACGGCGGCCGCCACCCACCTGGCGATCTACCGGCGGCGGCCGGCCCGCCGGCACCCTGCGTCCCCCGGCGGCCGGCTGCGGCCGCCGGCCGATTCGAAATGGTGAGACAGATGCACGACCAGACCATCGCGCCCGGCCGAGAGGCGCCGGCGTCAGTGCCCGAGGCCGACGCCGACGCCGTCGTACCGGGCCGGCCGCGTCCACTGCTGATCGGTGCGTACGCCTTCCCGCACGGCGACGCCACCTCGAACCGCCTGTTGCAGTTGGCCCGCTGCGCGGCCCCGGCCGGGGTGCGTACCCTGGTGGTCAACGACTGGCCCTGTGAGCTGCCCTTTCCGGCCGCGTGCGGTGAGGTGGCCGGTATCGATCTGGTCACCCTGCGGGTGCGGGGACGGACCCGTCTCAGCCGGATGTCGGCCCGACTGGCCCGCCCGGTGCGGGTGCTGCGGGTCCTGCGGGCCCGCCAGGTGCGGCGCGGCGACGTCTCGGTGGTGCTGCTGCCGATGGCGATGCTGACCCTGGGCAACTGGGCGGTGCTGCGGCTGGCGTTGGGCGCCCCGGTGGTGGTCGACGCCAGCGAACGTCACGACCGCCGTCAGTTCCGTCGCGGTTGGCGGGACCCGTACTTCGTCCGCCACCGCTGGTCGACGTTCCTGGCGACGCGGCTCGTCCGCCGCGCCACCGTGGTCTCCACCACTCTCGGCGGCTACCTGCGGCGGCACGGCCTGCAGGTGCTGGTGGTGCCGCCGCAGGTCGACTGCGCGGAGTTCACGCCACCACGGCCGCCGTCGCTGGCCGCCGGGCTGCGTCTGCTGTACGCCGGCACGCCTGGCCGCAAGGACATGCTCCACGTGATTCTCTGTGGGATCAGCCGGCTCACCCCGGCGCAGCAGCGTCGGGTGCACCTGACCATCGCCGGGATCACCCGCTCCGACGCCGCCCGGCTGTCCGACCTGGATCCGGCGGTGCTGGACGGACTCTGCGCCGAGGTGACCTTCCTCGGCCGGGTACCCCGGCAGTCGGTGCTGGACCTGCTGGCCGGGTCGCACTTTTCGATGCTCGTTCGCCCGACTGGCGGATACGCGGCCAACGGGTTCCCGTCGAAGGTGCCGGAGAGCCTCGCCGCCGGTTGCCCGGTGCTGCTCAACTACACCAGCGACCTGGCCGACTACATCCACGACGGGGTCGAGGGGCTGGTGCTGGCGGGCAACGGCCCGGACGACGTACGCCGGGGGGTCGAGCGGGCCCTGGGACTGGACGACACGGACTGGGCGACGATGAGTCGTGCCGCCCGGTCCAGGGCCCGTCGCTCCTTCGACCACCGCGCCTGGCGGGACCGGGTCGCTCCCTTCGTGACCGGCGGCGACGCGCGGCCCTGAGCCGCTGAGCCGGCGGCCCTGAGCCGCTGAGCCGGCGGCCCAGGGCGCGTCGGCCACAGTGGCGCGTCGGCCACCGGGGCGGCGGTCAGCGCAGGGCGGGCAGGTGCCGTCGGGACCCTCCGGCGGGAGCGTCCCCGCCGGTGCGGGCCGGGCGCGGCCGGTGATCGACCGGCCCGGTGCCGACCCGGACGTGCGTCGGCCGCCGTCGCGGTGTCGGCGCCCCGGTGTCGTCGTCGGTCCGCCGGTCGGTCGGCAGGTGCAGTAGCACCGCCGCGACGGCGAGCCAGAACACGTACGGATAGGTCTGCCCGGTGCCGAACATGGCCGATTCGGTGATCTGGATCAGTAGTCCGGTGACGATGAGCCAGATCAGGCCCGAGTTGATCCGGGTGACCGGGGCCCGTACGGCGGCGCGGAACACGGCCAGCAGCAGCATCAGCAGCGGTACGACCGCGACCAGACCCAGCTCCAGCAGCAGCTGCAGGTAACTGTTGTGCACGACGCCGATGTCCAGTCCGAGGAACCTCTCGTAGCTGGTCAGCTGGGTCAGGTGGTCGCGGGAGGCGTACCCGAACCCCAGCGCCGGCCGGTTCTGCCACCACAGGTCGACGGTCGCCTGCCACATGGCGATCCGGCCGTTGGACAGATCCTCCTGGGCGGTGAACCGCGCGACGATCTGCTGCATCCACGGCGTGGCGGCCACGGCGGGCAGCAGGTTGAACAGGTAGGCGGTGAGCAGCCCGGCGGCCGCGGCGGTGACCAGTCGCGTCACCGGGCCGATACCGTGGCGCAGCACCACCCAGAGGGCCCCGACGGCGACGGCGACCAGCGCGGTGCGGGACTGGGACAGCACGAGCGCGCCCGCGGCCGGCACCATGCCGAGCAGGTCGACCGGCCGGCGGGTCTGCCGGTGGACCGCCCAGCCGAGCGGGATCGTCAACGCGCAGACCATGCCGAGCATGTTGGGGTTGTTGTACAGCCCCTGGAACCGTTGGCTGCCGGACAGCGCGGCCGCCAACGTGCCGTCGGTGAGCCCGTAGCCGAGACTGACCACGGCGGACAGGCTCAGCACCAGGTAGATGACGCGCAGGTCGGCCAGCATGACCGTGCGGTCGGGCCAGCGGCGACGGATCAGCAGGTGCACGAGCGCGGCCAGCAGCAGCAGCGCGACGCCGCGTTGGAAGGTCTCCAGCGCGACGATCGACCAGGTCGCGCTCACCGTGGCGAGCCCGGCGACCAGCCACAGGGCACCGGCGAACGTCGCGGTCCACGGGGTGAACCGGGCCGACGGCGGGCGTCGTACACACAGTAGCCAGACGACCAGCATGCCGACTGCGACGTACCGTGGATAGAAGCTGGCGTCGACGAGCGCCTGTACGTCCGACGAGGCGGCGACCAGCAGGCCTATCGTCAGGGCCAGCATCGCCCGCCAGCCGTCCATCCGGCAGGCACAGCCGACCAGCAGCAGCAGTGCCGCCACGGCACACGCGATCAACAGGTCGTGCATGGCGAGAATGATCGTGACCACCACGAGGCACGCCGCGCCGACGAGACTCGCCAGTTGGCTCACACGGTCTACCACTTGTCGTCCTTCGGCTTGCGGCCGGCCGGCTCGTCGCCAGCGGTCTGTCGGTGCGTGGTCAGGCCGGGATCTGCTGCCTGTCCGTCGGCAGCGGTGCGCCGGACCAGCGGGCGCGGGCGGCGTGCAGCGTCCGGATCATGTCCGGCCAGTCCGGCGGGCGGTATCCGGTCGCCTCGGCCAGCGCGTCGGCCCGCATCGACCGGTCGCAGACGAACTCGGTCTCCGCCACCAGATCGCCCTGCCATTCGTAGACCTCGGCGACCAGTCGCAGCAGGTCGTACTTGGTGATCGGCGTGGCGGCCACGTGGTAGAGCCCGGTCAGGTCCGGGCGGGGCAGCACGACGGTACGCAACAGCCGGGCGAGCTCGACCGTCGTCACTCCGCTGTAGACCGCCCGGGTGTAGCCACGCACCTGACCGGACTGGCCGAGAAACCAGTCCACCAGCGACCGTCGGGTGGTCAGTTCGTGACCGACGATCGAGGTACGCAGCGTGAGCGCGCTGCCGGTGGTCACTTCGCCGAGCAGCTTCGACCGGCCGTACAGGTCCGGCGGGTCCGGCAGGTCGTGCTCGACGTAGGCGCCCCGGCTGCCGGAGAAGACGCAGTCGGTGCTGACCTGGATCAGCCGGCCGCCGTGTCGGGCAGCGGCGTCGGCGAGCAGGTGCGGCAGCAGCGCGTTGAGGGTCACGGTGGGGACCGCGTCCTGCACGTCCGGCCGTTGTTTGATCACGCCGACGCAGTTGACCACGACGTCCGGCCGGAGCTCGTCGATGACGGCGCGGACCTGGTCGAACCGGGTGGCGTCGACGCCGCTGGTGATCCGGTGCAGCAGTTCGGTCGGGTAGTGGTGCTCCCGACCGTCGAGGCTCCTGACGACCCCGTGCACCTCCAGCTCGGGTGCGTCGGCGAGTTCACGCAGCAGCGTGTGGCCGAGCATCCCGGTGGCGCCGACGATCAGTACCCGACGGACGGCCGGTGCGGTGGCGGTCGCCACGGTACGTCGCCGGGGGACCAGGTCGGGTCGGGTCCGGTCGCCGCCCGCCCCGCTCACGCGGGCACCGCTGTCAGGGCGAGGGCGTCGACCTGCGCCCGGACCTCCGGCAGGGTCAACAGCAGGGACTCGATCTCCGGTACGGTCAACCGCCGGGCGTTGTGTGAGTTGTAGTCGGCCAGGCCGCCGCTGTCGAGGTCGCCCTCGTCGACGTACAGGGCGTAGTTGAGGTCGCGGCTGTCGACCGGCACCCGCAGGAAGTCGCCCAGGTCCTCGGCGTGGGACAGCTCCTCGCGACTGGCGAGTGTCTCGTAGAGCTTCTCGCCGTGCCGGATGCCGAGGACGTGGAACTTCGCCGGCACGCCGAACAGGTTGCAGAGCGCCTCGGCCAGGTCGCCGATCGTGCAGGCGTCCGCCTTGCGGATGAAGACGTCGCCCGACTGGCCGTGCCGGAACGCGTGTTCGACCAGCTCCACCGACTGCGGCAGGGACATCAGGAACCGGGTCATCGTCGGCTCGGTCACCGTCGGCAGCCCGCCCCGGCGGATCTGGTCGATGAACAGTGGGATGACCGAACCACGGGAGTACATGACGTTGCCGTAGCGCACGCAGCAGACCCGGGTCCGGGCGGCCGGGCTGTTGCGGCTGTGTGCCTGGGCGACCTTTTCCATGATCGCTTTGGTCATGCCCATCGCGTTGACCGGGTAGACGGCCTTGTCCGTGCTCAGCAGCACCAACGCCTCGACGCCGACCCGCTCGCAGGCCTCGACGACGTGGGCGCTGCCCAGGACGTTGGTGCGCACCGCCTCGAGGGGGAAGAACTCGCAGGAGGGCACCTGTTTGAGCGCGGCGGCGTGGAAGACGAACTCGGTGCCCCGGGCGGCCTTGAGTACGCTGTCGTAGTCCCGTACGTCGCCGACGTAGTAGCGGATCCGCTCGTCGCCGAGCCGATGGCGCATTGCGTCCTGCTTGGACTCGTCCCGGCTGAGCACCCGGATCTCGGCGGCGCCCGCGTCGAGCAGCCGGGAGACCATAATCTGCCCGAACGATCCGGTGCCTCCGGTGATCAGGAAGCGTCTGTCCGATAGTGAGGGAAGCACCACTGCCCCTTAGTCCTGTCACTCCCGTCGGACCAGCCGCAGGGAACCTGGGATCACGTCGAACGCGACCATATCGCCTAAAAGGTGGCGTAGCGGGTTTTTCGTCAATAGCGAATCCTGGTCATGTCCTCTGCTGCATCAGAGCAGCTTTGACCTCAGTTAAACCTATATGCCGGTCTTAATGACATAAGCGGTGATATGCGTACTACATGCAGAACACCGTGGGACTCCGGACAGGCCTTCGGTCGAGCGTGCCGGCTGCCGGGGCCGCCCAGCTGCGCATCGGCCTGCTCACTCAGTGGTTCGACCCCGAACCGGGCCCGGCCGCCCTGCCCGGCATGCTCGCCCGCGCCCTGGCCCGTCGCGGCCACGACGTCCGGGTACTCACCGGATTCCCCAACTATCCGACCGGTCAGCTGGCACCCGGCTTCCGGATGGCCCGCCGGCACGACGAGGACGACGGCGAAGTCCACATCCGCCGGGTCGCGCTCTACCCCAGCCACGACCACCACGCGGTACGCCGGCTCGCGAACTACGGGTCGTTCGCCGCCTCCGCGCTGTTGTCCGGCACCGACGCGCTGCGCGGCCTCGACGTCCTCTGGGTGGGCAACTCGCCGATCACCGTGGCGCTGCCGATGTGGTTCATCCGCTACGTCCACCGGGTGCCGGTCCTGCTCCACGTCCTGGACATGTGGCCGGACAGCGCCGTGGCCAGCGGTTTCATCGGCACCGGTCCGGGTTTGCGGCTGGTCGAGCGGGGGATGGCCCGCTGGTGCGCCGCGATGTACCGCAGCGCCGCCCGGATCGGGTACGTCTCACCCAGCGCCGGCGACCTGCTCGCCCGCAGGGGGGTGCCGGCGGACAAGCTCGTGCACCTGCCGATGTGGGCGGACGAGACCGGCCGGGCCCGACCCGGGGACCTGCGCGCCGAACTCGGGCTCCGCACCGACCAGCTGGTCTGCGTGTACGCGGGGGCGCTCGGCGAGGCGCAGGGCCTCGACTCGCTGATCGAGGCCTGCGCCCGGGTCGACGATCCCCGCTTCGTGTGCCTGATCGCCGGCTGCGGCACCACCGAGCGCCGGCTGCGCGAACTCGCCGCCACCACCGGCGCCCGCAACGTCCGCTTCCTCGGCCAGCTGCCCCGGCACCGGATGCCCGCGCTGATGGCGACCGGGGACGTGCACTACGTGAGCCTGCGGCCGGGGGGCATGTCGGCGTACACCATGCCGAGCAAGGTGCCGGCCATCCTCGCCGCCGGGCGGGCGATCCTGGTCGCGGTCGATGGTGACGCCGCAAGAGTGGCCCACGACAGCGGCGCGGGGATCACCGCGCGACCCGGTGATCCGGACTCGATCGCCGCTGCCCTGCGCGAGGCCTGCGACCTCGGCCGGGACAAGCTCGACCTGCTCGGCCAGGCCGCCCGCGGCTACTACGACCGGGTCTTCTCGCTGGCCGCCGGGGCTGAGCGGATCGAGCGGGCACTCGGTGAGGCGGTGACGGCCCATGGCGGCCGGGTACTTCGCCGGTGACCCGCGCACCAGCCGGGAGCGGATGCTCGCCGGCGACCTGTACGTCGCCGACGATCCGCACAGCGCCCGGATCGCGGCCCGGGCGGTCGCGCTGACACATGCCTACCACCGGGCGAGCGTCGACGGTCCGCCGGCGGCTGCCCGCGCCATCCTGGCCCGGTTGCTCGGCAGCCTCGGCGAGGACGTGGTCGTGCGGCCGCCACTGTACGTCGACTACGGCGAGCACCTGCACATCGGTGCCCGCACCTTCGTCAACTACCACCTGACGGCGCTGGACGTGGCACCGATCCACATCGGTGCCGACTGCCAACTCGGACCGAACGTGCAACTGCTCACCGCGACACACCCGCTCGAGCCGCAGCCGCGCCGAGACAAGTTGGAATCGGCCCGGCCGATCACCATCGCCGACAACGTCTGGCTCGCCGGGGGCGTGATCGTCTGCCCGGGCGTGACCATCGGCGAGAACAGCGTCGTCGGTGCCGGCGCGGTCGTCACCCGGGACATCCCGCCGGACGTCCTGGCTGTCGGCAACCCCGCGCGGGTGCTGCGGCAGATCTGAGGCGGCATCCTGCCATCGGGAAACGGGCCGTGACCGGGCCGAAGGTCCCGGATCCCGGGTCCGGGACGCCCCGGTTTTCACGGCGTTCGCCGTTGTAACGTCGGTCAGTGTGAGCGACCACCACGGGCCCGGTCCGGCCGGCGAGATCGTCGACACCACCCGACACCGGGCGTTGGGCACCGCGAGCCGGGCGTCGATGCTGGAGCTGGTCCGCGCCGCCGCCGGCGGTGTCACCATCGCCGAGGTCGGCGCCCGAACCGGCCTGCACCCCTCCACCGTGCGCGACCATCTCGACCGACTCGTCGCCGCCGGCCTGCTGGTCAAGGCACGGGCCACGGGCGGTCAGCCCGGTCGGCCCGCCTGGCGTTACCGGACAACGGCTGCACCGGCACCGGCACCGGCACCGGCACCGTACCGGGAGCTTGCCGCCGCGCTGCTGGACCAGTTGGGCCGCCGCCGCACGGACGCCCGCGCTGCGGCCGCCCGCGCCGGCCACGACTGGGGACGCCGTCTCGCCGCGGCGGCTCCGCCCGGCGGCAGCCCGCTCGACACGCTGCTCGCGGTCCTGCACCGGCTGGGGTTCGCCCCCGTCGCACGATCCACCGGTGCCGACCGCACCGAGATCCACCTGACGGTCTGCCCGTTCCTCGAACTTGTCCACCGCAACCCGGACGCCATCTGTTGGCTGCACCTCGGCGTCGTACGCGGTGCTCTGGAGCAGGCCGGTGCGGCACCCGGCAACGCGGTCCTGGAACCGTTCGGCGCGCCCACCGCCTGCGTGGTCCGGCTCTGTCCGGCAGCGTCGGCCACCGTCGAACCGGCCGCCACGGCCACCGAGCCGACCGCGCCCACGATGGCCACCACGGGCGCGGTCGACCGGAGGAGACGACCATGACCGCCGCCGTCGCCGCCAGCACGGGCCCAGCTCCCGCGTACCGCCGGATGCTGCGGCAGTACCTGCCGCCACAGCACGGTGCCTGGGCGATGCTGCTCCTGCCGTACCTCGTCGGGGTCGCCCTGGTCGGACCGCACTGGCCGCACCTGCCGTTGCTCGGCGCCTGGCTGGACGGCTACCGGAGTGCGGGCGAGTGTTCCGGCCTTCAGGTCGGGGGTGAAGGCCTGTACTGGGCGGGCCGCCGGGCCCGAGCAGTGTCTTGACCGGGACGGTTCTGCTGGTCGATGTACTGCTTGATGACGCTCGACGGTGCGCCGCCGACAGAGCCGGCGAAGTACGAGCCGGACCAGAGTTTGTTGGCCCGGTAGTAGTGGGGCGCCAGGTCGGGGAACTCCTGCCGGAGGCGGCGCGAGGAGACCCCTTTGAGGCTGTTGACCAGCCTGGCCACGGCGACCTTGGGCGGGAAGTTGACCAGCAGGTGGACGTGGTTGTGGCCGCCGTTGAACTCGACCAGTTCGGCCTCGAAGTCGGCGCACACGTCTCGCATGATCGCCTCCATCCGGGTCAGGTGCCGGTCGGCGAACACGTTGTGCCGGAACTTCGTTACGAAAACCAAGTGGACATGCATCGCGAAAGTGCAGTGCCTGCCGGTGCGGATGCCTTGCGATTCGACCATAGACCAACATGATACGGTGATGGCCGTGCAGCTCCGTTACAACTACCGGATCACCCCGGACACCGCCCAGCGCACCGCGCTGGCGCAGGCGTTCGGGTGTGCCCGGGTGGTTTTCAACGACGGACTCAGGCTGCGTCAGCAGGCCCGCGAGGCGGGCGAGAAGTACATCTCCGACGGCGACCTGTCGAAGTTGGTCATCACAGCGGCCAAGGCCACCGAAAGCCGCAGCTGGCTGGGTGAGGTGTCGGCCGTGGTGTTGCAGCAGGCCCTCGCCGATCTGAACACCGCGTACCGCAACTTCTTCAACTCGCTGTCCGGCGAACGCCGGGGCCGCACGGTGGCCCCGCCCCGGTACCGGTCCCGTAAGGACAACCGGCAGGCGATCCGGTTCACGCAGAACTCCCGGTTCAAGGTCTGTGACAACGGCCGCCTGCGGCTGCCGAAGATCGGCGACGTCGCGGTGCGCTGGTCGCGCGGCCTGCCGTCGGATCCCACCTCGGTCACCGTGGTCAAGGACACGGCAGGCCGGTACTTCGCCTCGTTCGTCGTGACCATCGGCGAGGACGAGACGCTGCCGCCGGTCGACTCCGAGATCGGCATCGATCTGGGCCTGACCCACTTCGCGGTCATGTCCGACGGCACGAAGGTGACCGCACCGAAGTTCCTGCGCCGCGCGGCCCGCAAGCTCAAGCGGTTGCAGCAGGCACTCTCACGCAAGCAGCGGGGCAGCAACCGCCGCAGGAAAGCCGTGATCGAGGTGGCCCGCGCTCACGCGTGGGTAGCCGACGCCCGGCGGGACTGGCAGCACAAGCTGTCCACGGCGATCATCCGCGACAACCAAGCGGTGTACGTCGAGGACCTGTGCGTTGTTGGTCTCGGCCGGACTCGGCTGGCGAAGTCCGTGCACGATGCGGGCTGGGCCGCCTTCACCGGCATGCTGGAGTACAAGGCGCAGCGGTACGGGCGCGTGTTCGCCCGGGTGGACCGGTGGCTCCCGTCCACCCGGATGTGCTGCGACTGCGGCCGGATCAACGAGAAGATCGCGTTGCACGTCCGGGAGTGGGACTGCCCGTGTGGCAGTCACCACGACCGGGACATCAACGCCGCCATCAACATCAAGGCCGCCGGACAGGCGGACTTCAACGACCGTCGAGCGCACGTAAGACCGGGACTTGTCCCGGCGGCGCGCAGTGAAGCGGTAACCCACCCGGACGCTGCGTGTTCCACGCGCAGCGTGGAGGGAATCTCCGTCCTCCAGGGCGGAGAGGATGTCAACTGACCTCCTACTACGTCCTGCAGGCCGTCAAGAGCGCCGGCCACGTCGGTTCGCCGCCCAGATCCGGCTGTACGCCCTGATCACCGTGCCACTGGCGGCGACGGTGCTGGTCGCCCGGCCGGCGGTGCTCTGGTACGCCCCGGTCTACGCCGCCCTGCTGCTGGTCAACGGCGCCTATGCCGGCCGTCGCGCCGAACGCGCCCTGGCCAACGATCTCGCCTCGGTGCTGCAGAGCTGCCTGCTGGTCCTCGTGGTGGCCACCGTCGCCGCCGTACCACCGGTCCGGGTCCTGCCCGCCTTCGTGGCCCTGCTGCTGTACCTGACCGGGACGGTCCTGTTCGTCAAGACCATGATCCGCAACCGGGACGACGCCCGGTACCGACACCTGTCGGTCGGCTACCATCTCGCCGCGCTCGCCGCGGCCGGGTGGATCGACGCGCGGCTCATCCCGGTTTTCCTGGTCCTGCTGATCCGCGCCTGGCTGCTGCCGTCCTGGCGGCTGCGGCCCGCGCAGGTCGGCGTCGTCGAGATCGTCTGCTCGGTGCTGATTCTCGTCGTCGTACCGGTCGTGTCGTGACCGGACCGTCGCCATCACATGGTCGTGCCGTGACCGGAGCGTCGCGACCACATCGATCACCCGGAAGGTGTCCCATGTCGCCGTCCTGCCTGACCACCGTCGCCGAGCAACAGCTGCGCCTGGCCCGTGCCGCCGCGCACGGCCGGCACGCTGGCCGTCAGCCGCGTAGCATCCCCGGGCCGAACACCTCGTAGGCGATCCGGTCGCTGGACACGCCCCGACGCAGCAGCCCACTGCGGATCCGGTTCATGAACGGCAGCGGCCCGCACAGGTGCACGTAGGCCCCGGCCGGCAGCGGAATCCGGGCCGGATCCACCCGTCCGGCGGAAACTTCGGCACCGAATTCCGGCACCGGGCCGCCGGCCGGGTCCTCGTACCACAGGCGCACCGACAGGTTCGGCAGCTGCTCCCGCAGATGGGAAAGCTCGCCGCGCCGGGCATGGGCGGCGACCCGCCGGTCGGCGTGCACCAGCACCACCTCCCGCTTGGGGTCGGCCACCGACAGGTGCTCCAACGCCGACATCGCCGGGGTCACCCCGATGCCGGCGCTGACCAGCAGCAGCGGCTCCCCGTCGGCACCGACCGCGCTGACCTCGCCGAACGGTGGGCTCAGCCGCAGCGTGTCGCCGACCCGGACCCGGTCGTGCAGGTACGTCGACACCATCCCGTCCGGTGTGTCACCGGTCGCCCGGATCCGTTTGACGGTGATCCGCAGGTCGGCAGTGCCGGGGCGGCCGGAGAGGCTGTACTGGCGGATCTGCTGCCCCCGGTCGCCGTCGAGGTCGACGGCGACCGACACGTACTGCCCGGGAACGAAGGCGGGCACCGGGTCGTCGTCCGCCGGTACGAGCCGTAACGACACCACGTCGGCGGTCTCGGGCACCACCTGCGCGACCCGCCAGTCGCGCCAGACGGGCGCGTCCTCGGCGATGCCCGCCACCGTGTACAGCCGGGCCTCGCGGGCGATCAGTTCGCAGGCCAGCAGCCAGTACACCTCGTTCCAGGCGACGGCGACCTCTGCAGTGACGGCGTCACCGAGGACCTCGCCGACGGCCGCGAGCAGATGTCGTCCGACGATCGGGTACTGGGTGGCGGTGATGCCGAGCGAGGCGTGCTTGTGGGCGATCCGGTCCAGCACCGGACCCCAGGGCACGGCACTGTCGCCGGTGAGGTGCCCGGCGTAGGCGGCGACCGCGGTGGCGAGGGCGGCCTGTTGCGCGCCGGTGGCCTGGTTGCCCCGGTTGAACAGCTGCAACAGTTCCGGGTGGGCACCGAACATCCGCTGGTAGAACCGGGTGGTGATGGCCGTACCGTTGGCCTGGACGGCGGGCAGCGTCGCGGTGACCACCGCGGCTGAGGACTCCGACAGCACACCTGCTCCTTGTCGCTACGTCGACGGGACTCCTGCACACGCAACAGACGCGCAACGTCGCACGTCAGGGCCGAAGGTCCCGCGTCGACGGTGGTGTGGTCAGGGTGACACCACGACGGGCGCGCCGGCTGGACGCCACGCGGGCGCGAAGGTGGGTGTCGGTGGACCGGGCCGCAG
This sequence comes from Solwaraspora sp. WMMA2101, assembly GCF_049179175.1. Taxonomy (NCBI): domain Bacteria; kingdom Bacillati; phylum Actinomycetota; class Actinomycetes; order Micromonosporales; family Micromonosporaceae; genus Solwaraspora; species Solwaraspora sp. WMMA2101. The sequence continues at coordinate 6,516,373 of NZ_JBMHMA010000006.1, forward strand.
CGGTCAGGCGAGCATTCCGCCGGAAGTCGTCGGGCCGTCGTGCCAGGCTGGTGGGACTATCATCGGCAGCGGCGACCGTCAAGCGAGGAGTGAGTGTGAAGTACCTGGTGCTGATCTACAGTAACCCGGTCAACTGGGAGCACCCGATGTTCCTGCATCAGCAGGAGACCCTCGCCCCGGACGAGCGGGACGCCCAGCTGGCGGAGTTCTCCGCCCTGCTCACCGAGATCGCCGAGTCCGGTGAGCTGGTCGGCTCCGGCGCCCTGGGCGATCCGGCCAGCGCCCGGACCCTGCGGAACCGCGACGGTGTCCTGACCGCCACCGACGGTCCCTTCATCGACGCCAAGGAGCACCTCGCCGGCTACTTCCTGCTCGACTGTGCCAGCGGGGACCGGGCCGCCGAGATCGCCGCCCGGTTCCCGGACACCCGCCACGGTGCGGTCGAGGTCCGGCCGGTCCTGGAGTTCGCGGACCACCTGCTGTGAACGCTCCGGCGGAGATGGAGCAACTGCTCCGCCGGCTCGTGCCCCCACTGATCAGGATCCTGGTCCACCGTCACGGCAACTTCGACTCCTGCGAGGACGCGGTCCAGGAGGCACTGCTCGCCGCCGCCGTGCAGTGGCCCGAGCAGGGCCTGCCCGACAACCCGATGAGCTGGCTGTTGACCGTCGCGACCAGACGGCTCATCGACGCCCACCGCAGCGAGGTGTCCCGCCAGCGCCGTGAGACGACGGTCGCCGTACTGACCCGGCCGGAGGATCTCGTCGTGTCCAGTCCGGACGTATCCGACCGGGTCGACCGCGACGACACCCTGCTACTGCTGTTCCTGTGCTGCCATCCGCAGTTGTCCACCGCGTCCCAGATAGCGCTGACGCTGCGGGCCGTCGGTGGGCTGTCGACCGCGCAGATCGCCCGGGCCTTCCTGGTCCCGGAGGCCACGATGGCGCAGCGCATCAGCCGTGCCAAGCAGCGGATGAAGGCCGACGAGGTCAGTTTCAGCCTGCCCCCGCGGCACGAGTGGGCGCAGCGTCTCGGCGCCGTCCTGCACGTGCTGTACCTGGTCTTCAACGAGGGCTACTCGTTGGCCACCGAGGACGATCCGCAGCCCGCGCTGCTGACCCGGGAGGCGATGCGGCTCACCGAGGAGCTGTACCGCAGACTCCCCGACGATGGAGAAGTCGCCGGACTGCTGGCGCTGATGCTGCTGACCGAGGCTCGGCGACCGGCCCGGACCGGTCCCGACGGGGTCCTGGTGCCCCTGGCCGACCAGGACCGCAGCCGATGGAACCAGGAGTACCTGACCCGAGGGCGCCGGATCGTCACCCGGGTCCTGTCGACCGCGCCGATCGGCCCCTACCAGCTGCAGGCGGCGATCGCTGCGGTGCACGCGGACGCGGCCCGGTCGCAGGACACCGACTGGCGGCAGATCGTGCTGCTCTACCAGCTGCTCGTGGCCATCTGGCCGAACCCGGTGGTCCGGCTCAACCAGGCGATCGCGGTGGCGATGGTACGCGGCCCACAGGCCGGCCTCGACGTACTGGCCGCTGTGGAGGCGGACCGGCGGATGACCGCCAACCACCGGATCGACGCGGTTCGGGCCCACCTGTTGGAAATGGCCGGCGACCGGGCCGCAGCACGGTCGGCGTACCTCGTGGCGGCGCAGCGTACCGGCAACGCCGCCGAACGCCGCTACCTGCAGGAATGCGCGGCGCGGCTCACCGGTCGGTGAGCCGCGCCGCGCCACGGCGGGTCCGGGGCGGTCAGCCGGCGGCGGCCGGCACCGGCGCGGTGAGAAGGACCGGCAGCTCGCGGTGGCCGTTCATGATGAAGGTCCCCTGCGGGGCGAGCTCCTCCCGAGGCACAGCGAGCCGCAGGTCGGGAAAGCGCTCGAACAGGGCGGGCAGCGCGATCGACGCCTCCAGCCGGGCCAGCGGCGCGCCGAGGCAGTAGTGCACCCCGTACCCGAAGGAGAGGTGGGACTTGTCGGCCCGGGTGATGTCGAAGCTGTCGGCGGTCTCGCCGTGCACCTCGGGATCGCGGCCGACACCGGCGAAACCGATCAGCACCGGGTCGCCCTTGCGGACCGTCACGCCCGCGAGTTCGACGTCCTCGACGGCGAACCGGAACGGCAGCATCGCCGCCGGTGACTCGGCTCGCAGCGTCTCCTCGATCACCTCGGACCAGTCCACCGCGCCGGAGCGGACCAGCTCGTACTGGTCCGGGTTGGTGACCAGGTTCAGCACGGCGTGGCTGAGCAGGTTCATCAGTGTCTCGGAACCGGCGCCGAGCATGAGGTGCAGGGTGCCGACCATCTCCTCGTCGGTCAGCCGGGACCCGTCCTCCTCCTTGGCGGCGATGAGCAGACTGGTCAGGTCGTTTCCCGGCTCGCGTCGGCGCAGTTCCACCAGGTCCTGCATGGCCTGGTGCCACTGGTCGACGTTGGCGGCGGCCTCCTCCGGTGTGATCGACGTACTGACGTTGACCTCGCCGCCGCGCAGCGCGTCGGCCCGTGACTCCTCGGGCACGCCGAACAGTTCGCAGACGACCTGCGCGGGCAGCGGGTAGGCGAAGGCCTTCTTGAGGTCGACGATGGTCCCCGGCGGTATCGCAGCCATCTTGTCGAGCAGGTCGTGGGTGATCCGTTCGATGAGCGGCCGGGCCTCCTCGACCCGACGGGCGGTGAAACCCCGCGCGATCAGCTTGCGCAGTCGCACGTGGTCGGCGCCGTCATGGGTGGTCATGTTGTCCATCACCACCCACGTGATCATCGGCCAGCCGGGCGGGATCTCGCCGTTGCGCAGCGCTGGCCAGTGCTCGCGAGGATCCTTGAGGAACCGTGGGTCGCTCAGCACCTGCTTGGCCAGCTCGTAGCTGGTGATCGACCAGGCGGACACACCGCCGGGCAGCTCGACTGCGGCGATCGGGCCCTGTGCCCGCAGGCGCGCGGCTTCGGCATGGATGTCCGTACCGCTGGTGTCGAGAACAATTGGGCATCGCTCTGTCATGGACGGGCTCCTGAGCTCGACGAACAATAGAACGTCAACAGCGGGATAAGGGGCGGGATCGTGATGATCTGCGGGCAGCAGAGAACAGTTCCACAGCCCGTCGGCTACCGGCTGCACAACGTGCTTCAGATCGTACGGCCGGGTCCACCCTCGTGTTTTCTTCCAACGTGCCGAATCGATCTGCCATCCCACCCGCAGGCCTGTGCGGCACCTGGCGATGCCAGTACCGTCGGCTGCTACGGCATTGACGCGGGCGAACACCGGGGAGTGTGTGATGGAGCCGTTCCGTATCGAGATTCCGCAGGAGAGTCTGGATGATCTGGCTGCGCGGTTGGCGGGGGTGCGGTGGCCGGTGCAGCCGGTGGGTACGGGGTGGGAGCGGGGGGTGCCGGTGGGGTATCTGCGGGATTTGGTGGGGTATTGGCGGTCGGGGTACGACTGGCGTGCGGCGGAGGCGCGGTTGAACAAGTTTCCGCAGTTCGTGGCGGAGGTTGATGGGGCGCGGGTGCATTTTTTGCATGTGCGGTCGCCGGAGCCGGGTGCGGTGCCGTTGGTGGTGACGCATGGGTGGCCGGGGTCGTTTGTGGAGTTTTTGGAGGTGGTGGGTCCGTTGGCGGATCCGCGGGGGTTCGGTGGGGATCCGGGGGTGGCGTTCGATGTGGTGGTGCCGACGATTCCGGGGTTCGGGTTTTCGGGTCCGGTGTCGGGTACGGGGTGGACGTTGCCGCGGGTGGCGGGGGTGTGGGCGGAGTTGATGCGGCGGCTGGGCTACGACCGCTACGCCCTGCACGGTGGCGACTTCGGCTCGTTGATCTCGCTGGAGGTCGCCCGCCAGCACCCGGCGCGGGTGCTGGGCGTGCACGTCAACTTCCTGGTCACCGGGGTGGACACGGCCGCCGACCCGGACCTCAGCGACGCCGAGCGGGGCCGGCTGGCGACGATGGCCCGGTTCCACACCGACCCGGCCGGCTACGTCAAGGTGCAGGCGACCCGGCCGCACACCCTGGCCTTCGGCCTGACCGATTCGCCGGTCGGGCAGCTGGCCTGGATCGTGGAGAAGTTCCGCGAGTGGACCGACCCGACGTCGGCGCTGCCCGACGCGGTCGACCGGGACACGCTGCTGACCAACGTGATGCTGTACTGGCTGACCGGTACGGCCGGGTCGTCGGCGGCGCTCTACTACGAGATCGGCGCGCAGTTGCGCGCCGGGGCCCCGCCGGTGGCACCCTGGCCGACCGAGGTGCCGGTGGCGGTGGCGGTGTTCCCGCACGACTTCCTGCTCCCGGTGCGCCGGCAGGCGATGGCCGAGTTGCCGACCATCACCCGCTGGACCGAGTTCGCCCACGGTGGGCATTTCCCGGCGCTGGAGCAGCCGGAGCTGCTGGTCACGGATCTGCGGGCGTTCTTCGCCGACCGACGGTGAGTCGGCTCACTCCCCGACGGCGGGCCGCCGCCGCAGGACCCGTCGGACGATGTTGGGCCGCATCAGCGCGCTCAGCGGGTCGACCAGACCGGCGGCGCGCAGGAAGGCGCCGGACAGCGCCGGGTCGTGTACGGCGGCCGCCTGCAGCCGCGGCACGTACGAGTTGCCGATGCGGACCTTCAGCGTCCGCCGTCCCTGTACCCCGGCGAAACCGAGGTCCGGCCCGGCCGACATGTCCCAGGGCGCGTCGATGGCCCGGGCGACGTCGCGGAAGTAGCCGTCGGCGGCTGGTGCGCCCTGCTGCAGGTGTCGGCCGAGGATCTGGGCCTGTAGCGCGGCGGCCGTCATGCCCTGGCCGTAGACCGGGTTGAAGGTGCAGACCGCGTCCCCGAGCATCAGCAGGCCCTCCGGGAAGCTGTCCATGCGTTCGTAGCGGCGGCGAACGCTCGCCGGGAAGTGGAACGACTTCGGCTCGCTCATCGGCTCGGCGTCGCGCAGCGCCCGGTAGATCTCCGGGACCGGCAACGACCGGACATAGGCCAGCAGCCCGTCCCGGTCGGTCGGTGGGCGGTCGCCGAGCAGACCGGTCAGCGATATCGAGTAGCGGTCCGGCAGACGGGCGAAGATCGCCCCACGGGGCATCTGTGGGGTGGCCACCGGAATGATCGCGATCTGTTCACCGATCGGGTCGAACGGCAGTGGCGGGCGGTAGTGGCAGGTGGTGTAGGTCAGATCCATCTTGACCTTCTCCTCCGCGACCTGCGGATAGCCCAGCTCGACCAGCCAGCGGTGGGTCCGCGAGCCCCGGCCGGTCGCGTCGACCAGCAGGTCCGCGTCGAGGACCTCGGCCTGCCCGTCGGGGTCGCGCAGGTGCACCCCGGTGACCCGGCGGCGGTCCGTCGTGGTGGCCAGGTGCATGACGTCGCACCTGTCGCGGAAGGTGACGTTGCCCAGGTCCTTGACACGCTGGCGGATCCGGGCCTCCAGCAGGGGGCGCCCGGCCGCCACACAGATCAGCCCGGTCTCGGTCTTCCGGATCATCTCGCCGTTGAAGTACCAGCTCAAACTGGTGCCGAAGTCTCCCACCGGCACGCCAATGCCGACCAGTTCGTCGGTGAGCCCGGGAAACAGTTCCTCGAGGATCCGCTGGCCACGGGCCAGGAGCGCGTGAATGTGATGGCCCTGTGGCACGGCCCGGCGGGGGTCGTCCCGCTCGGTCAACTGGTCCCGGTCGATCACCGTGACCTCACGGTAGGCCGGGGCGAGGACCCGGGCGGCCAGACAACCGGCGATGCTGCCACCGAGCACGACGGCCCGGTCGCCGACAATGTGGGCCATGAGTTGACTCCTCGATGGGAGGTGGCATTCGAACGAATATCATGCTAACGCTGTTCTTCGTCAACATTTTCTTCCGGACTGCTCGGTTTCCTCCGGACTCCTCAGGCCATCTACCCGTGCTATCTGTCAGTGGCTACCATGAATGGCGGCCCGTGCCGATATTCTGGCTTTCGTGGCCTCCGACAAGTATTGAGGAGTGTGTGATGGAGCCGTTCCGTATCGAGATTCCGCAGGAGAGTCTGGATGATCTGGCTGCGCGGTTGGCGGGGGTGCGGTGGCCGGTGCAGCCGGTGGGTACGGGGTGGGAGCGGGGGGTGCCGGTGGGGTATCTGCGGGATTTGGTGGGGTATTGGCGGTCGGGGTACGACTGGCGTGCGGCGGAGGCGCGGTTGAACAAGTTTCCGCAGTTCGTGGCGGAGGTTGATGGGGCGCGGGTGCATATTTTGCATGTGCGGTCGCCGGAGCCAGGTGCGGTGCCGTTGGTGGTGACGCATGGGTGGCCGGGGTCGTTTGTGGAGTTTTTGGAGGTGGTGGGTCCGTTGGCGGATCCGCGGGGGTTCGGTGGGGATCCGGGGGTGGCGTTCGATGTGGTGGTGCCGACGATTCCGGGGTTCGGGTTTTCGGGTCCGGTGTCGGGTACGGGGTGGACGTTGCCGCGGGTGGCGGGGGTGTGGGCGGAGTTGATGCGGCGGCTGGGCTACGACCGCTTCGTCGTGCAGGGCGGTGACCTCGGTGCCTGGATCAGCCTGACCCTCGCCGGCATGTTTCCCGACAAGGTCCTCGGCGCTCATGTGAACTTCCTGGTCACCCCGCCGAGCGGAGACCCGGCCGACCTCGCCGGCCTGTCCGGGACCGAGTTGTCGCGGCTGGGGTTGCTGACCACCTACGCCAACGAGCTGTCGGGCTACATGAAACTGCAGACCACCCGGCCGCAGACCCTCGCGTACAGCTTGACGGACTCGCCGGTCGGCCAGCTGGCCTGGATCGTGGAGAAGTTCAAGGACTGGACCGACTCGGCATCGGTGCCGGAGGACGCGGTCGACCGGGACACCCTGCTGACCAACGTGATGCTCTACTGGCTGACCGGCACCGGTGCGACCTCTGCGCACTTCTACTTCGACAACGCCGACGTGATGCCGACCGCACCCACCCCGCCGCCCCCGCCCCCGCCGCTGCAGGTGCCTCTGGGGGTGGCGGTCTACCCGCGCGATCCCGCCCAGCCGATCAGGCGGTTCGCGGACCAGGGGTTCCCGAACATCGTCCACTGGGCGGAGTACGACCGAGGGGGGCATTTCCCGGCCCTGGAGGTGCCGGACCTGTTCGTCGAGGACCTGCGGCAGTTCGCCCGCGCCCTGCCGCGCTGATCGGAGCAGGCTGTCGCCGAGGAGGCCGGCGTGGACCGTCAGGTCCACGCCGGCCTCCTCGGCGACAGCCGCCGGCCTACACGAACGGCGAGTTCGGCTCCAGTCCGCACAACACTCGTCCGTAGAGTTCGAGGTTGTTGCTCGGCAGATTCAACGCGTGCAACGCCATCGCCTGGATATCGCGTTGCAACCGCTGGATCGGCACCTGTGAATAGATGGAGGATCCGCCGCTTGCCAGGGCGACGATGTCGGTCGCCTCCTTCGCCAGCTGGCACACCCGACCCACCGCCACCCGGGCGTAGGCGCGTTCCTGCAACGTCCAGGGCTCGTCGGCATCGGACTTGCCATCCACCATGTCGGCGAGCCGGTAGGCGTGGTACTCCGCCTCGTCGATCTTCAAGCTCGCCTCGGCCACCTGAAGGTGGGTGTACGGTGCCTCACGCTGGCTGTCGTAGCTGGTGTAGGTGATCGCCCGTCCCGGCAGGCGCTCGAAGAAGCCCTCCAGGGCGCCCTTGGCCACCCCGACCATCTTGCCGACCGTCGCCGCCGAGATCGCCGCGATCATCGGTGCACGGTACAGCCGCAGGTCGGCGTTGAGTGTGGAGTAGTACTGCTGACCGAGCAGCGGACCGATCCGGACGTAGCGGTGTGCGGGAATGAACAGGTCCTGGGCGAGGGCCGTGACGCTGCCCGTGCCGCGCAACCCGCCCACCTGCCAGTCGTCGACGAGTTCGACGTCGCCGACCGGCACCACCGCCATGATCGGCTCCATCCCGCCGTCGGCGGTGGGCAGCAGGGCCGACAGCAGCTTCCACTGACTGTGCGCGGCTCCGCTGTTGAAACCCCACCGTCCGGTCACCTGGATGCCACCGTCGACCGGCTGCGCGGTGCCGGTCGGGGCCAGTGTGCCGCAGACCCGTACGTCGGGGGTCGAGAACACCTCGTCCTGCGCCTCGTCGGGGAACAACCCGAGATTCCACGAGGTGATCCACCAGACCGCGACGGTGAAGGCGGTCGCCGAATCGCCACGGCCGAGGTGCATCGCGACCTCGACCATGGTCCGGGCGTCACACTCGTAGCCGCCGAACCGGCGGGGCAGCCGCATCCGGAAGATGCCGGCGTCGGCCATCGCCTCGACGACGTCGTCGGCCAGGCGCCGGTTCTCGTCCGCCCATTGCGCCCGCGAGCGCAACAACGGTACGAGATCCGCGGCACGCGTGACGAGTTCCGCTCGCGCCGGGATGGTGGAAGTAGTGGTCATCGTTCCTCCGTCTGGTGTCGGTGGTGCGGGTTCCCCACCCGACTGTGATGTTCGGCGATGCCCGGCGCATCTTTGATTGCGCCTTTCTGTGGCACCCCGCAGGGCGGTCGTGCGCGGGGACGGGCGCCCCACACGACCAGCGCCGGACGGGGCCGGGGCGGGCCCGGCCGTCAGCCGAAGTCGACCCCGTAGCTGCCGATGACGGTGGCACCTCCGGCCGTCGGCGGGCCGGCCGCCCGCGTCCCGAACTCACGCTGGAACTCCTGGAACGCGGCGAAGTCCGGCAACGAGGCGGCACCCGGCTCAGAGACACCGATATGGACGAACGTGACACCGTCGGCGAGTCGGAAGGCGGCGTACCGCAACCCTTGTGGACAGGCGACGGCCAGTTCGGCGAAGACGTTCTCGACCAGTTTCTGATTCTGGTCGGCCGTTTCGGGTCGCATCTGGTACCGGACGACGAAGGCCTCGCTCATGACGACTCCCGGGCAGGCAGGGTAGATCAGGACATGGGTCGGTGCCAGGATGGGCAGGCACCGGCGGGGAACGCATCTCGCAGATTGCTCACTTTGCTGCTTCTGGAATACGTCGAATTCGTCCCGCCGATGCCACGATGCAGGGGTGAGTGGGCGGCCACCTACGGCGGCGGGCAGGCGGTAGGCCCGCCGACCGATACGTCGGGAGAAGGGACATCGCCATGTCCGGGTCGAAAGTGCTCGTCATCGGGGCCGCCGGCTACATCGGCTCGGCCGTCGCGGCGGCGTTCGCCGCCGCCGGTCACCGGGTGTCCGGGTTGCAGCGACCCGGCGGTCGTCCGGTCCCACGCGCCTACCGCGCCGTACCTGGTGACCTCACCGACCCGCCTTCGCTGGTCGCGGCCGTCGACGGGTTCGACTTGGTGGTGCACGTGGGCGCGTTGCGTGACGACCGGTACGAGCAGCCCGGGTTGCGCGCCCTGCTCGGTACCGGGACACCGATGCTGTACACGTCGGGCGTCGACGTGCTCGGGCCCGGTGAGGTCACCGAGGACAGCCCGCCCGAGCCCCACCCGATCGTGGCCTGGCGGGCACCGAGCGAGATCGCCGTACGTGCCCACGGTGGCCGGTTGATCCGGCCCGGCCTCGTCTACGGCAACGGCGGCGGCGTCGTACACCACATGCTGGCACCGATGACCGCCCGGCTGGGCTGCGGCATCTTCCTCGGTGAGCCAGGCGTGCGGTGGGCGGCGGTGCATGTCGAGGACCTGGCCCGGCTGTTCGTCGCGGTCGCCGAGCGGGCGGCACCGGGCACCGCCTGGAACGCCGTCGCCGAGACCGTCCGGGTCGACGACATCGCCCGGGCGATCGGTGGCGGCGTGGCCAGGTCCCTGCCGGTCGACCAGGCGCCGCCGGAGATTCACGACATCGCCGGCCTGTTCCGCTACGACCAGGCGGTCTCGGCCGAGCGGACCCGCCGGGAGATGTCCTGGCAACCGGTGCACGAGTCGATCCTCGACGAACTCGGTCGCTGGTCGCCCGCCGCCCGGTCGGATCACGCGCTCGAAGGTCACCGCTAGTCCACGGTGCTCACGCTCGCCCGCGTCAAGATGGAGGACGTGCTGTGTCCGTACCCGTTTCCCGGTCGAGGATCTCGGTGGTCGTCCCGACCTACAACCGCAGTGCCTATGTCCGGCACACCTTGGCCAATCTGGCGCGCCAGACCCTGCCGCCGGACGAGTTCGACGTGATCGTCGCCGACGACGGCTCCACCGACGACACCCGCGAGGTGGTCGAGTCGTTCGCCGGCAAGCTGCAGGTCGCCTACCACTACCAGCCGGACGAGGGGTTCCGGGCACCGGCGGCGCGCAACGCCGGGGCCCGGCTGGCCCGGTCGCCGCTGCTGGTCTTCTTCGACGCCGGGGTGATCCCCGGCCCGGACTGTCTCCGCCAGCACCTGGCCCTGCACGCCGACCCGCAGGCACACCGGGCGGTCATCGGCTACGCCTACGCCTACAACCCGCCGTACCCGATGCCGGGCATCGCCGAGGCGCTGGCCGAACTTCCTCCGGAAGCGGTGGTCGAGCGGTTCCGGCGCAACCCGGCCTTCCTGGACATTCGCCATGTCGAGATGGCCGCCTGCGACTTCGACGTCAGCCGTCGGGCGCTGCCGTGGACGCTGTTCTTCAGCCTGAACTGCTCCGTGCGCGCCGACGACTACTGGCGGGCCGGCGGCTTCGCCGAAGCGTTCCGCAAGTGGGGCCTGGAGGACATGGAGGTCGCCTACCGGCTGCACCGCGACGGCGTGTCGTTCGTCGTGTCCCGCGACGCGTGGATCGTCGAATCCCCGCACGAGCGCAGCGAGGAAGCGAACTGGCTGGCGATCCAGGAGAACATCGACGTCTTCCTGGCCCGTCATCCCGAGCCGGTGATCGAGCTCGGCTGGGGCCTGATCAAGAACGAGCTGATCTGGGAATGGGACGACGAGTACCAGCGGCTGACCCGCTGGCTCGACCAGATCCGCGACCGTCAGGTCATCGACGAACTGGCCGGCGCGCTGGCGCGGATGGAGGACCCGGGGCGGATCGCCGTACTGGGCGCCGGAGCGGCGGTGCCGGCGACGATGCCCGACGCCGTCCTGCTCGAACCGGACGGTGAGCTGTGCCGGTCGGCCGCCGACGATCGGCAGCGTACCCATGCTCTCGGGTTGCGCACTCCGTTGGCCGACTCCGCCGTGGACACCGTCCTGATCACGTCCCGGCTGGCCGGGCTCTGGGACCGCTGGGGGCCGCAGTTGCTGGCCGAGGGGCGGCGAATCGGGCGTCGGGTCCACCTCACCGGCGACTTCGGTGACCCGGTGCTGGGGTTGCGGACCGACGCCTGACGGTGGTCGGCGGTCCGGTGGTCGGCCGCCCGCGTCCGGCGCGGGCGGCCGACCGGCCGCCCTACCGGTAGGCCTCGGCCTGCAGCGTGAACAGCTCCGCGTACAGTCCGCTGTCGGCCAGCAGTGCGCTGTGCGTGCCGACCTCGGCGACCCGGCCGTCACGCAGGACCACGATCAGGTCGGCCATCCGGACGGTCGAGAAGCGGTGCGAGACGAACACCGTGATCGCCCCCGACGCCTCCGCCACCCGGACCGCCTGATCGGCGTACCGTTCGAACAGCGCGTGTTCGGCGGCCGGGTCCATCGCCGACGCCGGCTCGTCGAGCACCAGCAGCAGGGGCTGCCGACGCATCATCGCCCGACCCAGCGCGAGCCGTTGCCACTGTCCGCCGGACAGTTCCGCGCCGTCGGCGTAGCTCTTGCCGAGCTGGGTACGCAGCCCGTCCGGCAGGTGCGTCAGTACGCTGCGGGCCTGTGCCCGGACCAGTGCGTCGTGCACCGCCTCGGGGGAGTCCGCCTGTGGCAGGTCCCCGAGGCCGACGGCATGCTGCAGGTCGAACTCGTAGCGGGCGAAGTCCTGGAAGCCGACCGAGATCCGCTCCCACCACTGCGGCGTGTCCATGGCCGCGAGGTCGACCCCGTCGACGAGGATCCGCCCACCGGTCGGCCGGTAGAAGCCGCACAGCAACTTGATGAGGCTGGTCTTGCCGGCACCGTTCTCGCCGACGATCGCCACCCGGGCACCCGCCGGCAGGGTCAGCCGCACGTCGCGCAGCACCGGCACGTCGGTGCCGGGGTAACTGAAACTGACGTCGGCGAACTCGATGCCACGCGTCAACCGTTGCGTCGGCGCGGGCTGCGTGACCAGCGCCGACTGCGCAGGCACCGGTGCCGGCAGGTCGTCGGTCGGAGCCGACCCGGACACGGGCCGGTGCCGGTCGGCGGCGTCGACGGTTGCCCGGAAGTCGGCCAGTCGCCGGTAGGCGCTGGCCATCCGTTGCAGATCCTGCAGCAGGGTCACCGCCATGGTGACCTGTTGGTTGACCGCGACCGCCAAGACGATCACCAGGACGATGTCACCGATGGCCCGTTGCCCGGTGATCGCGTCCCGCACCACCAGCAGCACCGCGCCGACGTAGCCGAGCGCGAAGATGAGCTGCCCGGCGGCCTGCACCGCCGTACCGGTCAAGTGGGCCCGCCACAACCGCCGGGTGGCGCTGTCCCACAGCCGGGCGTGCCGGTCCCGCAGCTCACCGGCGAGCCGGAACACCCGCAGCTCGCCCGCGTGGGTGGCGGACGTGGCCAGGTGGAACAGGTTGAGGGCGACCCGGGTGGGTTCGGCGGTCGCGGTCCGCGAGGCGTCCCGGATCCGTTCGGCGATCCGCCCGGCCACCAGCGGCGGGACCGCTGCCAGTGGCAGCAGCAGCAGGACCGGATTGACCCAGGCGAGCAGGATGCCGGTCAGTACGATCGCCAGACTCAGCCCCAGCCCGTTCATCAGTGACTCCAGGCTGGTGCGGAACTGCCGGCTCTCCTGCTGCAGTACGGTGAGCGCGTCGGCCTGGTCCGGCTGCTCGTGATGGTCGATCAGTACGGATCCGTTGGACAACCGGAGCAGTTGCTCGTCGAAGTCGAGCTCGGCCAGTTCGGACAGTTCGAAGTAGGCCACGTGCGCGAAGTGCGAAAAGGTCAGACTGGCGATGACCAGAGCGGCGGCGGCGACCCCGGCGACGGTCGCGTCCGCCGTCCGGCCGGTGACCACCGCGTTGGTCATCACTCCCAGCACCACCGCCAGCATCGGTGCCGCCGCGGCACCGGCGAGCATCAGTACCACCGAGACGAACGTCTTGCGGCGGTCCAGACGCCAGGAGGTGGCCAGGATCCGGGCACTGACCCGCAGTACGCCGATCATGCGACCACCTCCGCCGGATCCACGAACCGGTCGGCCTGCAACCGGAACAACCGCGCGTACTGCCCGCCCAGCGCCATGAGTTCGTCGTGTCCGCCCTGTTCGATGACGACGCCGTCGGCGATCACCACGATCCGGTCGGCCCGGCGCACGCTGGAGAACCGGTGTGAGATCAGCAGTGTCGTCGCCTGCTGGGTCAACCCGGCGAACTCGTCGAAGAAGCGGGCCTCGGCCCGTACGTCGAGACTGGCCGTCGGTTCGTCGAGCACGACGATCGACGCACCGTGGCGCAGGGCGAACAGCGCGCGGGCCAACGCGACCCGCTGCCATTGCCCGCCGGACAGGTCGACCCCGCCGGTGAGGTGCCGGGCCAGCGGCGTGTCCATTCCGGCGGGCAGGCCCTCCAGCGTCGATCCGAGGCCGACGGCCTCGGCGGCGGCCCGGACACCGGCGGTGTCGTGCCGGGCGTGGACCGCGCCGAAGACGATGTTGTCGGCGGCTGACGCCTCGTACCGGGCGAAGTCCTGGAAGATCACCCCAAGGCGGGCCCGCCACTGGTCGACCGGATAGTTCGCGATGTCGACCCCGTCGAGGTAGATCCGACCCGAGGTCGGCTCGTACAGCCGGGCGAGAAGCTTGACCAGGGTGGTCTTGCCGGCACCGTTGAGCCCGACGATGGCGGTGCACTGGCCGACCGGGATGGTCAGGTTCAGCCGGTTGAGCACCGGTCGGTCCTGACCCGGATAGTGGAAGCTGACGTCGTCGAACCAGATCTGCGACTCCGGTCGAGGCACGGCGGTGGCCGCCGTCGGCGCGGTGGAAGTCGTGCCCGGTCCACCGCGCGCGTCGCCGCGGTCGTCGGTGGATTCCCGGGTCACGCTGTCCGCGTGGGCCGCGAAGCGCCGGACCGCCTCGTAGGCGTGCATGCCGATCGCGGTGGCCGCGTCCGCCTCCGGGTAGTACTCGCTGAGCCGTAACATGCCCAGGATCGCCTGCATGACCAGCACGAACGTCGTCAGAGCGGCGGCTTCGGCGGTGCTGCCCAGGGCGGCGAACACCGCCGTGCTCACCAGCAGGCCCCAGGACGCGAAGCCGATGAACGGCCACAGGTAGATGCGTCGTCGGGCCGCCCACACCGGTCGCAACAGCCCGAGGTACGCCTCCCGCAGGGTCTGCTGCAGCCATCCGACCAGCCCGAAGATGCGGATCTCCTTGCCGGCCGCACTGCCGGTGGCCAACTGCCGGACGTAGTCGACCTTGCGCTCCGGGGTGGCCAGGTCGAACCGGACCTGCGCGTACTTGCGCAGTCCACCTCGCTGCCCGTACCGGAACAGCAGCACGGCGCTGCCCAGGCCGATCGCCGCCAGCCAGGAGAAGTGCATTCCGACCAGCACCGCGTAGCCGGTGAGCTGGGTGTAGCGGGCGATGAGCGCCAGCAGCCCGGGCACCGCCTGACCGGGACTCTGGAAGCCGAACTCCAACTCGCGCGCGGCGGTGCGCAGGTGGTTGAGCACCTGTTGGTTCTCGAGCGCGGCGACCCCGGTGCCGCGCAGTGACGCGGCCATCAACTCGTCGAAGACGTGGCCGTCGATGCGGCGCGACACCAACGTTCCCAGTGAGGTGGCCACCGGGGCGAGGATCTGCTGGCCCACGAAGGCCGCGGCGGCGATCAGGAACACCGTGACCAGCGCGTCCCAGGCCGGCGAACCCAGCCCGTCGGTGACCGCCTGCGGCACCCGGCCGATCACGACGCTGGTGGCGACGATGAACGCCACCGGCAGCAGGCCGAGTACCAGGTAGATCGCGGCGAGCAGCGTCACCGGGGCGATCCCGGCCCGCGGTGCCAGCCGGACGATGTTCCATCGCTCCGTGACCCGGTCCCGGCTGATCATCGGCGCTGCAATTCGTACTCGGCGCAGCTGGGCAGGCCGCGCTCCCGGATGATGTCGTTGATGTTGAGCGGGTGAACCTCCAGGGTGGAGAAACCGGGCATCAACGACATGATGGGGGTACCGTACTTTTCGACCATGTAGCGGTAGTTCGCCGCCTCCCGTGCCCGCGAGGCCAGCGGATGCGGCACGTGCAGGCTGGCGGCGTCCCGGTTCAGCACGATCCGAGCGCCGGCCCGGTGCAGCCGGTAGCCCAGGTCGAGGTCCTCACCACCCCAGCCCTCGAACGACTCGTCGAACATGCCGACCGCCCGTACCTGGTCGGTGTTCGCGGAGGTGTTGCAGGTGAAGTAGACGACCCAGGGGGCGGGCAGGTCACCGAAGTCGTCGCCGTACTTGGCGTAGAAGTCCTCCCGGATGTCCGGCCACAGCCCACGCTCGCGGACCAGTGCGATCGATCCGTCGGCGTCGGCGTAGTCCAACGTCCGGTTCATCCGTCCGGACTCGCGTTCGTGCAGCAGCAGGCAGTAGGCGTACCCGATCACGGCGACCGGCCCGGCGTGGGCCTCGTGGGTGTCGACGTGCGCCCGTAGACATCCTGAGTGGGCGATGACCCCGTCGTCGAGGAAGACGCAGATGTCCGACCGCGCCTCGGTGATGCCCAGGTTGCGGGCGGCGGCCGCCCGCGACCCGGTGTCGGCCTGGAAGAAGTAGCGTAGGTCGAACCGGTCGGCGAAGCCCTGCACCATCTCACCGGTGCCGTCGGCGGATCCGTCGTCGACGACCAGCACCTCGAACTCGTCGCGGGGCAGCGACTGGCGGGTCAGTGACGTCAAGGTGTACTCGAGCAACCGCCGTCGGTTGTAGGTCGGAATGATCACACTGCACCGGGGCATCAGGCCGCTCCGTTCCCGTCGTACCGGTCGTGGTGGCGCAGCCAGGGACGACCGGGCGCGTCCTGTCGGCCGAGCGCGGTCAGGTCGAGGTAGTTGTAGGTGCCGTGCAGCAGGTCGGTGCTGTGTGCGTAAGCGGAGTAGGTGTGCAGCACGGTGTCACCGTCGCGCAGGAACACGCTGACCCCGCCCTGCTCACCCTGGGTGAACCAGACCTCGCCGTCGGCCTTGAGCGTCGCCTTGTCCTTGAAGTTGTACGTCACCGGTGCCACCGACTCGTCGAGCGTGACGTGGAAGTCGTAGTTGAAGGAGCTGCCGTACGACGAGTACCACGGCACGGACCAGCCCATCCGCTCGCGGAACGCGGCGATCTTCGTGGCCGGGGCCCGGGACACGAGGACGAGCGTGGTGTCCCGGGAGTGCAGGTGAGACAGGTGGCCGATGTTGTCGGCGAGGAAGGAACAGTGCTTGCAGCCTTCGTCCCAGGCCGGGTCGAACATGAAGTGGTACGTGATCAGTTGCCGCCGGCCGTCGAACAGGTCCAGCAGGGTCGCCGTGCCGGTCGGGCCGTCGAAGACGTACTCCTTTTCGATCTTCACCGCCGGTAGCTGTCGACGCTGCTCGGCCACCGCCGCCCACATCCGGGCGGCCTCCTCCTCCTTGGCCAGCAGTTCCTTGCGTGCGGTGAGCCAATCGTGTCGAGCGACGATCTGTCGAGTCATGGTGTGTTGCCCCTGCGGTAGTAGTTCGCCGGTTGGCGCTTCCGATGGGTAGTCGGAGCCGACCGGCCGGACTCGACACTGGTCTGCCGGCGGCCCTCGGCGCCGGGTTCCAGGCTGGCCTTCAGCCGCCACTGGTGGATCTTTCGACCTAACGTTCAAAAGTTCGAGTATTTCCATCGGAAGATCTTGCTACCCGAGCGAATGTGGCTCATGATGTGCCGCAGTCGTGATCGAGATCATCGCGTCCGCCGAGCAGCACACCTCGGTGATGGTTCCGACCGGCACCCACCCGCACCGCCGAAGGGGGAGGAATGTCTCCACACCCACCACGATTCCGTCGACCAGTCACGTTCGCCGCCGCCGCGGTCATGCTCGGTTCGTTGGCCACCGTCGGCGCGTCGCCGGCCGCCGCCCAGAGCACCGACCTGCCACCGCAGGAACCAGGCGTGACGCTGCGTACCTACGACGTGCGGGTACCGCTGTCGGAGATCTGTACTCTCAAGCCTGGCCAGACCCCCAACGTCGACAAGCTGATGCCGGTCGTCGACTGGTCCACCGCCGCCGACTTCGGCTTCGAGGACAACTTCGTCACGCACGCGCTCGCCAACCTGCACATCGCCACCGCGGGGACCTACACCTTCCGGCTGACCAGCGACGACGGCTCCCGGCTCTACATCGACGACGCGGTGGTGGTCGACCACGACGGGCTGCACGGTGCCACCTCCATGGACGGCGCGGTCACCCTGACCGAGGGACACCACGCGCTGCGGGTCGAGTACTTCGAGGCCGGCGGCGGCCAGCAGCTCACCCTGGCGTGGCAGCCACCGGGCGCGGCGGACTTCGTCGTCGTGCCCAGCTCCGTGCTGAGCACCGACGCCGGCGTGGTCCGGGTGACCGCGCCCGGCCGCAAGGAGTGCCAGGGGGTCACCGACACTCCCGGCGACGGGCTTCCGCTGGACGGGGTGCACCCCGACTACACCCTGACCGACCTGCGCCCGGACGGCTTCCAACCACAGGTCTCCGGAATGGCCTGGACCGCCGACGGTCGGCTGGTCATCGCCACCTGGGGCGGCAGCGAACAGTTCAGCGGCGAGGTCTACATCGTCGAGAACGTCACCGGGGACAGCGGCCCGGACGAGGTGACCTACAAGCGGGTCGCCAGTGGCCTCAACGAGCCGATGGGCGTGGCCGTCGTCGACGGCATGATCTACGTCTCGCAGAAGCACGAGCTCACCGAGCTGCGCGACACCAACGGCGACGACGTCGCCGACGAACTGCGGACGGTCGCCAGCTGGCCGTACGGCGGAAACTTCCACGAGTTCGCCTTCGGGCTGCTCTACAAGGGCGGCAACTTCTACCTGAACCTGTCGGTGGCGATCGACTACGGCGGCGCGACCACCAACCCGCAGCCGGTGGCCAACCGGGGGACCAGTGTCGTGGTGAACCGACGTACCGGCAAGGTCAGCTACGTCGCCGGTGGGCTGCGTACCCCCAACGGCATCGGCTGGGGGCCGGACAACGAGCTGTTCGTCACCGACAACCAGGGCGGCTACCTGCCGGCCAGCAAGTTGGTCCATATCCAACCCGACCAGTTCTTCAACCACTACACCAACCCGGCCGGGCCGTACGACGCCAACCCGGTGACCCAGCCCGCGCTCTGGCTGCCGCAGAACGAGATCGCCAACTCGCCCAGCACCCCGGTGCTGCTCAAGAAGGGCCCGTACCGGGGGCAGTTCCTGATCGGCGACGTCACCTACGGTGGGCTGCAGCGGGCGTACCTGGAGAAGGTCAAGGACCAGTACCAGGGCGCGGTGTTCCGGCACACCCAGGGCCTGGAGGCCGGCGTCAACCGGGTCACCCTCGGCCCGGACGGTGCCATCTACGTCGGTGGGCTCGGCGCCGACGGCAACTGGGGCCAGCCCGGCAAGCTGCGGTACGGCCTGCAGAAGCTCACCCCGAACGACAACCGTACGTTCGACATGAAGTCGATGAGCGCCACCCCGAACGGCTTCAAGATCGAGTACACCCGGCCGCTGTCCACGGCGACCATTCAGGACATCGCCGGGCGCTACCAGGTCGAGCAGTGGCGCTACGCGCCGACCCCGACCTACGGAGGCCCGAAGGTCGACGAGGAGTCGCTGCGGGTCAGTGGGGTCAAGGTCTCCAACGACCGGCGGACGGTCTGGCTGACCATCGACGGGCTCCAGCAGGGCCGCGTGGTGCATCTGCGCTCGCCCCGGTCGTTCACCGCGTCCAACGGCGAGCAGCTGTGGAGCACCGAGGCCTGGTACACCCTCAACGCCATCCCCGGTGTCCAGCCCGACCGGGTCTTCTACGAGGCCGAGGAGGGCCGCCGCCAGGGCAGCGCCCGGGTCGACACCGAGCACGCCGGCTTCTCCGGGGTCGGCTTCGTCGCCGGGTTCGGGGACCTCAACGCCGCGACGACCGTACACGTCGACGTGAAGCGCAACGGCGAGTACGAGGTGGGGCTGCGCTACAGCAACGGTCCCAACCCGTTCTCCGGCGACAAGACCGTCAGCATCTACGTCAACGGCGAGAAGGTACGCCAGACGGTCCTGCCGTCCACCGTCACCTGGAAGGAGTGGGCGACCAAGTCCGAGCTGCTGACGTTGCGCAAGGGTGTCAACGCCATCCAGTACCGGGTGGAGACCGGCGACACCGGACACGTCAACCTGGACCTGGTGACCGTGCGTCAGCCCGGCGAACGGATCGTGCTGTTCGACGGTGGCGACCTGGCGGAGTGGCAGCACACCGACGGGCGTTCGGCGAGCTGGCCGCGACTGGCCGACGGGTCGATGGAGGTCTGCTGCGGCGATCTGCGTACCCGCCAGGCGTTCGGCGACTTCCGGTTGCACGTCGAGTTCAAGGTGCCGCAGCTGCCGGCCGACGTGACCGGGCAGAACCGCGGAAACAGCGGTGTCTACCTGCAGGAACGCTACGAGATCCAGATCCTCGACTCGTACGGTGACCCGACCCTGGACACCAACGAGGCAGGTGCGATCTACCTGCAGAAGGCGCCGGACGTCAACGCCGCGCGGCCGGCGGACACCTGGCAGACGTACGACATCACCTACCGGGCCGCCCGTTACGACGGTGCCGGTACCAAGACCGAGGATGCCCGGGTGACGCTGGTCTGGAACGGCGTGACCGTCCACGACGATGTCGCCATCACCGGTCCGACCGGCGGCAACATCCCCGAGGGGCCGGCCACCGGATCCATCAGGTTGCAGGACCACCAGAACGCCGTGCAGTACCGCAACATCTGGATCGAGCCGTTGAGCTGATCCGCCTACCTCCGGCGGCGCCGGGCCGGGTCCACCGGTCCGGCGCCGCCGGCTGTCGCCGCGTCCGTCACGGGCTGTCGTCCCACAGCGATATTCAATCGTTTCGTGACGGGCGACGAGAAATTGTTGACATTGGGTGTGCCGGTGGTTGACCATGGCCGGACGGCGGGGTGACCACGCTCACACCGAGCCGCACCTGCGCCCCGGGTGCACCCGCCTGGATTGACGCACCCCACGACCTCCGTCCCGGAAGGGCCTCGTCAATGAAGAAGACCCTCACCCTCGGGTTGATCGCCACCGTCGCGTTCGCCCTTACCGCCTGCACCGATTCTGACGCGCCCCCGACCGACCAGGCCGACGACGACCTGCGTCAGGTCCGCGTCGCGGCGCTACCGATCACGGAGACCGCCGCGCTCTGGGGCGGTATCGAGGCCGGCATCTTCGCCGAGCACGGTCTCGCGGTCGAGGTGCTGCCCGCACAGGGCGGCGCACAGGCGATTCCCGCCCTGATCAACGGAGACATCGACTTCGCCATCGGCCAGCCGTTCGGTCCGTTCCGCGCCGATCTGCAGGATCTCGGCGTCGTGATGATCGGCAACTACGCCTCCTCCTACGCCGACGGCGACGACATCAACGCGGTCGTGGCGTCGGCGCAGTCCGGCATCACCCGGCCCGCCGAGCTCGCTGGCCGCCGGGTGGCCGTCAACAGCCTCGGTGCCGCCGGCGACGTGACGATCATGGCTGCGGTGGAGCAGGACGGCGGCGACCCGACCGCCATCCAGTTCGTCGAGGTCGCCTTCCCCGACGTCCCCGCCCAGTTGGAAGCGAACAACATCGACGCCGCCTGGGTGCCGGAGCCGTTCGTCACCCAGCTGCGCGGTCGGGGCGACGTCCTCGTCGTGGAGCCCTATCAGGCGGTCATCCCCGGACTCGCCACCCTGACGACGATCACCACCGCCGAGCGCCTCGAGTCCGACGCCGATCTGATCGCCGACTTCTCCACCGCGATGGAGCAGACGCTGCAGTGGGCGCAGGACTCCGCCAACGAGGCGGCAGTGCGCCAGGCGATCAAGGACAACCTGGAGCTGCCCGAGGCGGTCGCCGACTCGGTGCGGCTGCCGGAGTTCGGCTGGGAGCTCGACCGGGCGAGCCTGGAGACGCTCGCGACCCTCGCGGGCGAGTACGGCGTCCTGGAGCAGCAGCCGGACTTCGACCGCCTCATCCAGCAGCAGTAGCGGTGCGGTCCCGCCCGCCCGCGGCCACCGGCACGCTGCGGGCGGGACCCCCGACCAGGGAGCAACATGCACGTTCTGTCCATCCGACGTCCCCGTTCACTGCGCAAGGCGGTGCTGGGCGTCGTCGGACTGACCGGGTTCCTCGTCGTCTGGCAGCTGATCCCGACGCTCGGCCTGGTGAATTCGCAGTACCTGCCGTATGTCACGGACGTAGTCGCACGACTCGCCGAAGAGTTTCGTGACCTCGCCTTCTGGCGGCGGCTCGGGTCCACCATGACCGCCTGGGCGATCGGGCTGGGAGTAGCGACCGTGGCCGCTGTCGCTCTGGGCACGCTCGTCGGTCTGGTGCCGGCCCTGCGCAGGGCCACCCACACGATGGTCGAGTTCCTGCGCCCGATCCCGTCGGTCGCGCTCATCCCGCTGGCCGTGCTGCTGTTCGGCATTCAGCTGCAGGCGGCCCTCGTGATCATCATCTACGCGTCGTTCTGGCAGGTGTTCGTGCAGGTGATCTACGGCGTCGCCGACGTCGACACGGTCGCTCGCGACACCGCGCGCAGCTTCGACCTGACCCACCGTGAGCGGTTGTTCTACCTGGTGCTACCGACCGCCCTGCCGTATCTGATGACCGGTGTCCGGCTGGCCGCCGCGGTCGCGCTCATCCTGGCCATCACGGCCGAGATGGTGATCGGCAACCCCGGACTCGGCCGCATGATCGAGTTGTCCCGCTCCGCCGGCGACGCCGTCGGGCTCTACGCCTTCGTCGTGGTGACCGGGCTGCTCGGGCTCGGCGTCAACCTGGTCTTCCGGTTCATCGAGCGGCGCTCGCTCTCCTGGCACCAGTCGGTACGCGGAGAGGAGGTCCAGTGACCGCGTCAGCCGTACCCGCCGACGGGGCCGCCCGCCGACCGCGTCGGCGGCCCTCCGCCGCCCGGCGGATCGTCGAGAATCTGCTCTACTCCTTCGGCCTGCCCTTCCTGCTGCTGGTCGTCTGGGGGCTGGCGTCGACGTCGTCGTCGAACCGGTTCTTCCCCGGGCCGGTGCCGATCCTCGACGCGTTCGTCGCCACCTGGGTCGGTCCCGCGTTCGTCTCCGACGTGCTGCCGAGCCTGTACCGGCTGGCCCTGGGGATCGTCGCCTCGATCGTGCTCGGCATCGCCGCCGGTACGCTCATCGGCCTGTTCCGGTGGCTGCGGGAACTACTCGAACCGCTGCTGGAGTTCTTCCGGGCGATCCCGCCGCCGGTGCTGATCCCGGTCGTGATGCTGCTGCTGGGCATCACCGACACGATGCGGGTGGTGGTGATCGTCTCCGGGGCGCTCTGGCCGATCCTGCTGAACACGATCGACGGTGTCCGCGCAACCGACTCGGTCATGTCCGAGACCGCAGACTCGTTCCAGATCACCTGGTGGGAGCGGCTGTGGTTCCTGGTGCTGCCGGCGGCCAGCCCGCGCATCATGGCCGGCGTGCGCCAAGGGCTGTCGGTCGCGCTCATCCTGATGGTGATCTCGGAGATGTTCGCGTCCTCCGCCGGACTCGGCTACCGGATCGCCTACTTCCAACGCAACTACCTCATCGCCGAGATGTGGAGCGGCATCCTGCTGCTCGGCCTCGTCGGTGTCCTGCTCGCGGTCACCTTCGGTGTCGTCGAGCGGCGCGTGCTGCGCTGGTACCACGGAGCAAGGGAGATCAATCGTGCCTGAGCGGAGCGTCCTGCTGCGGGTGGAACACCTGCGCAAGGTCTACGAGTCGGCGAACGGCGACGTCGAGGCGATCGGCGACATCAGCTTCACGATGCACGCCGGCGAACTCGTCTGCATCGTGGGGCCGTCGGGCTGCGGCAAGACGACCCTGCTGAAGTGCCTGGCCGGTCTGCTGCGTCCCACCAGCGGACGCATCGAGATGGACGGGGCCCCGGTCACCGGCCCGAGCCCCGCGATGGCCGTCGTCTTCCAGGAGTACGGTCGCAGCCTCTACCCCTGGCTGACGGTCCGGGGCAACGTCGAGCTGCCGCTGCGGCACAAGCGGCTCTCCCGCAGCCAACGGGGCAAACTCGTCACCGACGCCCTCGAGGCGGTGGGTCTGGGCCACGCGGCCCGCAGCCACCCCTGGCAACTGTCCGGCGGCATGCAGCAGCGGGTGGCGATCGCCCGGGCCGTCGCGTACCACCCGGAAGTGCTGATCATGGACGAGCCGTTCGCTGCGGTCGACGCCCAGACCCGGGCGGACCTGGAGGATCTGGTACGGCAGCTGCACACCGACCGCAAGATCTCGATCGTCTTCGTCACCCACGACATCGACGAGTCGGTCTATCTGGGCGAGCGGGTGCTCGTGTTGTCGAAGTCGCCGACCTGGGTGCAGGAGGACCTCGCGATCGACCTTCCGGCCGAGCGCGATCAGATCACCACCCGGGCGCTACCTCGGTTCACCCAACTGCGGACGCAGATCTACGGACAGATCCAGCGGGCCAAGCGGGGGGAGACCGCCACCGCCTGACCGTACCGTCGGACCAGTGCCGCCCGAGGGGGAGCCGTGCGTAGTCGACAACCGAAACAGTTGCTGCTCGCCTTCTTCGGGGAGCACGTCGTCGACGACGACCCCGGTCCGATCCGCGCGAGTGTGCTGATCGGCGTTCTCGAAGGTGCCGGCGTCGCCGCCCCGGCGACCCGGGCCACCCTCGACCGGCTCGTGCAGACCGGCGTCCTTGCCCGCAGCCGGCAGGGCAGGGAGATCCGCTTCTCGCTCACCGGGCACGGAGCGGCGGTGCTGCGCGAGGCGACCGACCGGGTCCGTGGTCCGCGGCCGTTCGATCCGCAGGGCCCCGGGTGGACGCTGGTCACGTTCACCATCCCGGAGGGCCAACGGACCCTGCGCCATCGACTGCGGTCGACGTTGACCTGGGAAGGGTTCGCGCCGTTGCGCGACGGGCTGTGGCTGGCCCCCGGCGAGGTCGACCTGGCCGGCTCGCTGGAGCCGCTGCGCCGGGACCTGCCGGCCGGCACCGTCGTCGCCTTCCACGCCCGGGAGCTCGGCGAGTTCCCGATCGCCGACAGCGTCCGGGCCGCCTGGGACATCGAATCGATCCGCCGGGAGCACCTCGCGTTCATCGACGTCTGGGACGACCCGGCGGCGGCGACACAGGCGACCAGTGCGTTGTCCGTACGGACGATGCTCGTGGCGGACTGGCTCGCGTTGCTGCGGGCCGACCCCCGGCTGCCCCGGCAGTTCATGGACGCACAGTGGCCCGCCACCCGGTCGACACAGGTCTACCGTCGAATGCACGGACAGCTGGCCGCTCCGTCGGCCGCGGAGTTCGCCGCGCTCGTCGGAGGGGTCGACGGAGTCAGCCGGCGAACCGGGCCCGCAGCTCGGCCTTCCGCACCTTCCCCGAGGCGGTCCTCGGCAGCTCGTCCACGATGACCAGGTTCTTCGGCATCTTGTAGCGGGCGATCCGGCCGTCGAGGAATTCGCGTACCGTCCCGAGGTCGACGCTGGCACCCTCGCGGACCGTCACGATCGCCCAGGGCACCTCGCCCCAGCGGGGGTCAGGTACGCCGATCACGGCCGCCCCCGTCACCCCGTCGACCTCGCTGAGCAGCAGCTCGAGCTCTGGCGGGTAGATGTTCTCGCCGCCTGAGATGATCATGTCCTTGAGCCGGCCCGCGATGTACAGGTAACCGTCGTCGTCCAGGTAGCCGAGGTCCCCGGACCGCAACCAGCCGTCCGAGGTGAACGCCGCCGCCGTCGCCTCCGGCAGCCGGTGGTAGCCGGGGAACACGTTCGGCCCGGCGATCTCGATCTCGCCGATGGCGCCGGCCGGCACCGGCGTACCGTCGCCGCTGGCGATCCGCACGTCGGTGAAGAAGTGCGGCAGGCCGACGCTGCCCTGCTTCGCGCGGGTCATCGCCGGTGGCAGCGCGGTTGCCCCCGGCGAGGCCTCGGTCATGCCGTAACCCTGCGAGAACGACAACCCCCGCTGCTCGTACGCGTCGAGGATCCGCACCGGCACCGCCGACCCGCCGCAGGTGAGTTTCGTCAACGACGACAGGTCGGTGGACGACCAGTTCGGATGCTCGGCCATCATCTGGTACGTGGTCGGCACGCCGCTGAGCATCGTCACGCCGTACCGTTCGATCTGGGCCAGCGCCCGGCCCGGTTCGAAGCCCTTCTCCAGCACGAGCGTCCCGCCCTTGAGGATCACCGGCAACGCCCCCATGCCCAGGGAGGCGACGTGGAACAGCGGCGAGATCATCAACGCGACGTCCGTGGAGACCACGTCGTAGTCGACGATGCAGTTGAGCGCGACCCAGGTCAGGTTGCCGTGGGTCAGCGTCGCGCCCTTGGCCCGGCCGGTGGTACCCGACGTGTAGATGATCGCGGCCGGGTCGTCCATGCCCACCTGGCGTGCGGCGACCTCGCCTGCCTCGTCGGCCTCGACCTCTTCCATCAGTCGGGCCAGTCCGGGCTGCTGCGCACTGCCGAGGCCGGTGACGACGATCCGTGGCGCCGCCGCCCCACCGGTGGCGGCAGCGACCCGGGCCGCGAAGTCGGGGTCGTGGATCAGGACCCGGGCACCGCTGTCGGTGAGCACGTGCGTGATCTCCGGCGGCGCGAGGCGGGTGTTGACCGGGACGAACACCGCGCCCAGCCGCGCGGCCCCGAACATCACCTGGAGAAAGTCCGGGCTGTTCTCCCCGAGGTAGGCGACGCTGTCGCCGGTGCCGACGCCGAGGTGGCGCAGCGCCGCCGCGACCCGGTCCGCGCCGTCGACGAACTGCCGGTACGTCATGGTCGACCCCTCGCCGTGGACGAGGGCGGTCCGGTCGGGTGACATGCGGCGGCGCTTGGTCAACCAGGTGCCGATCCCGTGCTGGTGCATCAGATTCTCCCGGTCGTGCAGGAACCCGATCTCCTGGTCAGGCGTGGAAGCGGTACAGCCCCCGCGCCGCGACCGCCGGCTTGGTGCCGCCGTCGATCTCGATGGTCTGGTCGACGGTCAGTTGGTAGCCGCCCCGGACCTCGGTGACCTCGACGACCACGGCACGCATGCGGATCCGGGAGCCGACCGCGACCGGGGCGGGGAACCGCACCTTGTCGAGGCCGTAGTTGACCTTCGTCGACACTCCCTGGACGTCAAGGAGCTTCGTCCAGAACGGCACGGTCAGCGACAGGCTGAGGAAGCCGTGCGCGATCGGCGTACCGAACGGCCCGTCCTTGGCCCGCTGCGGGTCGACGTGGATCCACTGATGGTCGTCGGTGGCGTCGGCGAACAGGTTGATCTGGTCCTGGGTGACCGTCCGGTACTCGGTGTACCCCAGGTCGGTGCCGGCCAGCCCGGGCAGCTGATCGTAGGTGATGGTCGTTGACATGGCGTCTGTTCCTTTCCTCACCCGTCGCCTGCGTCCTCACTCGGTCAGACGCAGGAGACGGGCGGCGTTGTGCTTGACGATGCCGGGGAGCACGTCGGGTTTGAGATCGGTGGTCTCGACGTCCCGCAGCCAGCGGTCCGGGGTGAGCAACGGGTAGTCGGTGCCGAACAGCACCCGGTGTTTGAGGATCGAGTTGGCGTAGCGCACCAGCTCGGCGGGGAAGTACTTCGGGCTCCAACCGGACAGGTCGATCCAGGTGTTCGGCTTGTGCGTCGCCACCGACAGCGCCTCGTCCTGCCAGGGCACCGACGGGTGGGCCATGATGATCTGCAGGTCCGGGAAGTCGGCGGCGATCGGATCGAGTCGCATCGGATTGGACAACCCGAGCCGCAGACCGTAGCCGCCGGGCAGCCCGGCCCCGATGCCGGTCTGCCCGGTGTGGAACAGGGCCGGCACCCCGGCCCTGGCGATCAGGGCCCACAACGGCGCGTACTGCTCGTCGCCGGGGTCGAAGCCCTGCACCGTCGGATGGAACTTGAAGCCGCGTACCCCCTCGTCCTCGACGAGTCGGGCCGCGGCCTCCAGGGCCGCCTCGCCGGTGCGCGGATCGACCGAGCCGAACGGGATGAGCACGTCGGCGTGGTCGGCGGCGGCCCGGGCGATCTCGGTGCTGGACAACGGCGGATGCCGCAGCTGGGTACGCGCGTCCACGGTGAACACGACGGCCGCCATCCGACGTTCGCGGTAGTACCGCGCCACGGCCTCGATCGCCGGCCGGGGGCCGTCGGTGCGGAAGTATTTCGACGCGGCGGCCTCGAGCGGTGCCGGCAGCGACGAGTGGCCGTGGTCGTCGACCTCGATGTGCACGTGGACGTCGATCGCGGTGATCGCGTCGATGTCGATCGCTGGCTGGTACATGGCGCGGACCTCCGGCCGACGGATCAGGAGACGGCGGGCTCAGGACCCGGCGGGCTCAGGACCCGGCGGGGCGGAACTCCTCGGGCAGCTCCGGGAACCGCTCACCGACGCTCTGCAGCGCGTCGGCGAACTCGGTCGACCAGCCGGCGACCAGCGCCTCGTAGGTCCAGCCGCCCTCGCGGTACGCGGTCGCAGCGGCCTCCGGGTGGGTCCAGATCTGGATCCGGTCGCCGCCCACGCCGATCACCTGTCCGGTGATCCCGGCGGCGGCGTCGGAGCCGAGGAAGGCGACGAGACCAGCGACGTCGTCAGCGGTGCCGAAGCCGAGATCGTGCCGGAAGAACGCCGGCACCGGCGCACCCTTCGCCTCGGCCTCGACCGCTGCGGCGAAGTAGGGCACGGTCGCCGTCATCGCGGTCGCCGCGACCGGCACCACGGTGTTGGCGGTGATCCCGGCCCGCTTCAACTCCAGCGCCCAGGTCCGCACCATGCCGACGATGCCCGCCTTGGCGGCGGCGTAGTTGGTCTGCCCGAAGTTGCCCCGCTGCCCGGTGGGCGAGCCGACGCAGATGATCCGGCCACCCTCGCCGGCCTGCCGCATGTGTCGTACGGCCTCGCGCACCATGGTGAAGGTGCCGCGCAGATGGACGTCGACGACGGTGTCGAAATCCTCGTCGCTCATCTTCCAGAGCACCGTGTCCCGGAGCACGCCGGCGTTGGTCACCACGATGTCGAGCCGGCCGAAACTGTCGACCGCGCTGGCGACCAGGGCCTGCGCGGTCTCGGTGGGACCGACCGGTGCGACCAGCGCGACGGCGCGTCCGCCGGCCGACTCGATCGCCGCGACCGCCTCGTCGGCGGCTCCGGCGTCGACGTCGTTGACCACGACGCTGGCGCCCTGACGGGCCAACTGCCGGGCGTAGGCCAGGCCGAGGCCCCGTCCGGAGCCGGTGACGATGGCGACTTTGCCGTCCAGAGACATCGGGAACTCCTTCGCGTCGAAGCCGATCGGACCATGAACCGTTGAGAATGTCAATTATTGGAGTTGCTTGCTACCATCGTCGCCATGCCTGCGAGCGGGAAGCCCCGGCACGCCGGCGCCGACGGCCTTCGGGGTAGCGCGCTCGGCGCTGACCTGGTGTTTCTCCTCGCCCGTGCCAACGCGATCACGCTCGCGGCGGCGAACGCGGCGCTTGCCGAGTACGGGCTCAAGCCCCGGTCCTACTCGGTGCTCGCGCTGGCTGCCGACGATGCCCGCCCCACCCAACGGGAGCTGGCCGAATTTCTCCGGCTGGATCCCAGTCAGGTGGTCGCCGTGATCGACGACCTGGAGCGCCGTCACCTGGTGGCCCGCCACACCGACCCCGCCGACCGGCGCGCCAACGTACTGGTCGCCACCGACGCCGGCCGGGCCCTGTTCGCCCGCGCCCGGGAGTCGGCCCGCGCCGTGGAACACGGCCTGCTGGCAGCCGTGACCCCCCAGGAGCACCAACGGCTGGCTGAGTTCCTGCGGCTACTGGCCTTCCCGGGCTGAGCCGACGCCCGGCCTGCCCTACCGTCGCGCACCACCGGATGCCCTAGCGCTGCGGTCCGGCCAGCGCACGGGAGATCGCCCGGCCGGCCGCCTGCACCAGCGGGGCGAGAGCCACCGGATCGGCCCGGTCGTACGCGACCACCAGGGAGACCGCCGCCGTCACACCGGTCGGACCCCAGATCGGCGCGGCGACCGAGAGCGCGTCCATCGTCACCTGGCGGTCGCTCACCGCGTACCCGACGCGCCGCGCCTCGGCGAGGTGGCGGCGCAGCCGCGTCGGATCGGTGATGGTCAGCCGGGTGTAGCGCTCCAGGGGCGCGGCCAGCACCCGTTCCCGGACCTCGTCCGGCGCATGGGCCAGCAGCACCAGACCCACCCCGGTGGCGTGCAGCGCGAACCGGCCACCGACCCGGGTCAGCACCGGCACCGCGTGCCGTCCGGCGATCCGTTCGATGAAGACGAGTTCCAGGTCCTGGCGCACCGCGAGCTGTACGTTCTCGTGCGTCACCTCGTACAGGTCCTCCAGCACCGGCAGCGCCAGCTCGCGCAGCCCCAGCCCACGCGGCGCGAGTGAACCCAGCTCCCACAGCCGCAGGCCGATCCGGAAACGCCCGTCCGCGCCGCGCTCCAGCGCGCCCCAGGCGACCAGCTCGGCGACCCGCCGGTGCGCGGTGGGCAACGGCAGGCCGGTGCGCCGGGCCAGCTCGCTGAGCGTCAACGCCGGCTCGGCCGGGCTGAACGCGTCGAGCAGCGCCAGCACCTTGCTGGTGACCGACCGGCCCGGTGGCGTACCCATCCCGCCATCATCGCCGCCCGACGGTGTCCGGCACGACCCGACGGTCACAGCTCCAGTACGAGTCGGGGCGTACGGGACCGGGAGACACAGATCATCATCGTGTCACCCGCGGCCCGTTCCTCCTCGGTGAGCAGACTGTCGCGGTGGTCGGGAACCCCGGCGCGGACCGTCGTCTCACAGGTGCCGCAGGTGCCTTCACGGCACGAGGAGAGCACCGCGACGCCGGCCTGCTCCACCGCTTCCAGGATCGACGTACCGGGCGGCACGGTCACCGTACGGCCGGTCAGAGCCAGCTCGACCTCGACGCTGGCCGGCGCGTCGCCGGCGCGGCCGCGATCGCTGCCCCCGTCGTCGCCCCCGCCGCCGTCGTCTCGTGGCGCGAACCGTTCGACGTGCAGGTCACCCGCCGGCCACGCCCGGCAGCGCTGCTGCACCGCCCCGATCAGTGACTCCGGCCCGCAGCAGTAGACGACGGCACCACTGCGCCGGTCCAGCAGTTCGGTCAGGTCGAGCAGGCCCACCTCGTCCTGCGGCCGTAGCAGCACCCGGTCGCCGTAGCGCTGCCGCAGCTGCCCGGCGAACGCCATCGTGGCCCGGCTGCGGCCGCCGTACACCAGCCGCCAGTCGGCTCCGGCGGCGTCGGCGGCGGCGATCATCGGACGGATCGGGGTGATGCCGATGCCGCCGGCGATGAACAGGTACCGGCGTGCCGCGACCAGCGGGAAGTTGTTCCGGGGCCCGCGCACCGTGATCCGCGCGCCGTCGACGAGCCGGTCGTGGACCTGCCGGGAGCCGCCCCGGCCGGTGGGTTCGAGCTGCACCGCGATCTGCAGACCGGTCCGGTCGGCCGGGTCGCCGCAGAGCGAGTACGGGCGGACCAGACCCGGACCCGGTATCAGGTCGACGTGCGCGCCGGGTGACCAGCGGGGCACCTCACCACCGTCGGGTCGGCACAGGGTCAGCACCACCACCCCCGTCGCCACCTGCTCGCGGCGGGCGACCACCAGCTCCGTCGTGGCAAGCTCGGCCGTGGTCGTGCGCCCACCGTGCTGTCCGGCGGCGCTCATCCGACCACCAGACCGCGGTCGACGGCACCGGCCGGTTCCCGGTGCACCGTCGGCACCGACCGGGCCGGCCAATGGCCACGCGGGTGGTCGAGCAGCCACTGCCACAGCTCGACCGGATCGTCGCCGACCCGCTCGGCGCCGCAGTGGCAGGTGCCCCGCAGGGTGTCGGTGCCCGGCAGCCAGTGGATCCGGTAGAGCCGGTCGCCGGCGGGCAGCCCGTCGGGAAGGGTCACCGCGCTGCTCCCACCGACCCCGACCCGATCATCCGTGCGATCAGGCGTCGGGCGGCGAGCCCGCCGGTGTCGATGTTGATGCTCAGTTCCTGGTACCGCTCCGGTTCGGCGGCAATCACCTGCTCCAGGGTGTTCAGCGCGGTGACGTCCTGCATGACCACCGTGTGGTTGCTCTGGTACAGGTATTCGCTGACCGATTCGTCGTCGAGGGCGAAGTCCCGCGCCACCGCCCAGAAGTCGTACGTGGTGTGCTCGGTCGACGGAGTGATGGCGTAGACGATCTCGGCGTGGAAGGCCGCACTGTCCGGACCCTCCGCCGGTGGGTACACGCCCTGCGGGGCGATCCGGCTGTGCAGCAGGTACAGGCACGGCGGGTGGTACTCGATGTCCTGCCACCGGGTGATCCGGCCTTCGATGCCGGTGGATCGGGCATAGAACGGCGGGCATTCGGCGTCGTCCATGTGCCGGCTGACGTAGACGATGCCGGCGTCGTCGTCGACGGTGGTGGTGATCGGGGTGTTCGCCACCTCGGGGGTGCCGATGTAGCCACCGTGCAGGTAGGTCTCGTGGGACAGGTCCATCAGGTTGTCGACCAGCAGGCTGTAGCGCGCGTTCAGCGGCGCCATGCCACGGACCACCGTGTAGCCGGGATCGGCCAGCCACGGCGCGCGGGGGATCGCGGCCGGGTCGGGGTCGTCCTCGCCGATCCAGACCCAGATCAGGGTGTCCTGCTCCACCACCGGATACGCGGCGACCCGCGCGGTGCGCGGGATGCGTTGCTGCCCCGGGACGAACACGCAGCTGCCGGCGGCGTCGTAGGTGAAGCCGTGGTAGCCGCAGACGATCGTGTCGCCGTCGAGCCGGCTCTGCGACAGCGGGAACCGCCGGTGCACGCACCGGTCGGCCAGCGCCACGGCGGTCCCGGCCTCGGTGCGGTACAGCACGAGCGGCTCACCCAGCACGGTACGGGCGAGCAGTTCCCGGCCGACCTCGTTGCTGTACGCGGCCACGTACCACTGGTTACGTGCGAACGGCATGCGACGGACCTCCCTGGCGGCGATGGTGTGGGCGGTGGGGGTGGTCGTATGGTCCCGGGTGGCCCGACCGCCCGGGACCCCTACTTTCACTCAGTGAAAGCTCACCTTGCCGCCTCGCGTCAGCCCACCGTGCTGGTCGTCCACCGGCGCGACGCCGTGGTGACCGGCACGGTCGGACCGACCACCGTGGTCCGTCCCTGCACCGCCCGGTCCGCGCTGGTGCCCACCCAGATCTCGACGTCACCGGGCTCGACCACCCGGGTCGACGTACGGTCGGTGAAGGCCAGCCGGGTCGTCGGCACCGTCAGCTCGACGGTGACCGCCTGGCCCGGTGTGAGATGGATCCGGCGGTAGCCGAGCAACTGCGCCACCGGCCGGGTCACCGAGGCGACCACGTCACGGCCGTAGAGCTGGACCACCTCGTCGCCGGCGACCGTTCCGGTGTTGGTCACCCGAACCCGCACCACCAGCTCCCCGTCGCTGGGCACCGTCGCCGGCACGGTCAGCTCGGAGTAGCCGAAGGTGGTGTAGGACAGGCCGTGGCCGAACGGCGCCGGCGGGGTCACCGCCAGGTTGGTCACCTCGTGGCCCTCACCGAGCGCCGGGTGCAGATAGGAGTACGGCTGCGCCCCGGCCGACCGGGGCAGGCTGACCGGCAGCCGCCCGGACGGGTTCACCCGTCCGGAGAGCACACCGGCGATCGCGCCGGCACCCTCCTCGCCAGGGAAGAACGCCTGCACCACGGCGGCGCAGCGGTCGAGCGCCCAGCCGATCGCGTACGGCCGTCCGGTGAGCAGCACCAGGACCACCGGGGTCCCGGTGGCCAGCACGGCCTCGACGAGGTCGCGCTGCACCCCGGGCAGTTCCAGGTCGTCGGTGTCGCAGCCTTCGCCGACGGTGCCGCGACCGAACAGGCCGGCGCGGTCACCGACGACGAGTACGGCGACGCTGGCGGCGGCGGCCGTGGCGACGGCCTGCGCGATGCCGGACCGGTCGTCGTCGTCGACCCCGCAGCCGTGGGCCCAGCTCACCTGGTCGGCACCGAACTCCGCCCGGACCGCGTCGAGGACCGTCGGCACCTCGATGCCGGCGTCCACGCCAGGATGCTGAGGCAGGACGTGGTTGACGAAGGAGTAGCAGCCGAACATGGCGCTGGCCAGGTCGGCGTTCGGTCCGATCACGGCCATCGACCGTCCCGGTGCCAGCGGGAGCGTGCCCTGGTTGCCGACCAGCACGATGGACCGCTCGGCGAGCCGGCGGGCGATCGCCCGGTGCGCGGCCGAGTCGAGGTCGATGTCCCGGGGCGGCTCGTCGGTGAAGGTGGCGTCGAGCAGTCCGAGTTCGTGCTTCTGCCGCAGGACCCGCAGTACGGCCTGGTCGAGCAGCGCCTCGTCGACCTTGCCCGCCCGGATCGCCTCCGGCAGCCGGAGGTAGGCGTCGCCGGTGGGTAGTTCGACGTCGACCCCGGCGGCAAGGGCCTGGACCGCCGCCTCGGTGTGGTCGCTCGCCACGTGGTGCAGCAGGTGGAGGAAGGCGACTCCGAAGTAGTCGGCCACGAGCACGCCGTCGAAGCCCCACTGGTCCCGGAGCAGTCCGGTGAGCAGGGTCGGGTCGGCGGCGACGGGCACCCCGTCGATCTCCGCGTAGGAGTGCATGACGGAGCGGACGTCGCCGTCGAGCACAGCCATCTCGAACGGCGGCAGCAGGACGTCGGCGACCTCCCGTGGACCGGCGTGCACCGGCGCGAAGTTACGGCCGGCGCGGGAGGCGGAGTATCCGACGAAGTGCTTCAGCGTGGCGTGTACCCCCTGCGACTGCAGACCGCGCACGTACGCGGTGCCGATCGTGCCGACCAGGTACGGGTCCTCGGCGATGCACTCCTCGACCCGCCCCCACCGCGGGTCGCGGATCACGTCGAGCACCGGGGCGAGGCCCTGGTGCACGCCGAGGGCCCGCATCGACGTACCGATCGCCGAGGCCATCTCCGCGACCAGGTCGGGGTCGAAGGCGGCCCCCCACGCCAGCGGCGTCGGGAAGGTGGCCGCCTTCCAGGCCGACAGGCCGGTCAGGCACTCCTCGTGGACGATCGCCGGGATGCCCAGCCGGGTCCCGGTGACCAGATCGGACTGGAACTTCCACAGCCAGGCCGCGCGTGCCGCCGGGTCGACGGGCCGGGTGCCGTACGCCCGGGTCAGGTGCCCCAGGCCGTGCCGGGAGAAGTCCTCCAGGCGTACGGCGTCGGCGAACTCACCCTGCAGCGGCGCGACGGACTCGCCGTCCCCCTTCTCCCAGAAGCCGACCAGTTGGGCGAGCTTCTCGTCGAGCGTCATCCGGCCGAGCAGCTCGCGGACGCGGGTCTCGCCGTCCGGTGCCGTCCGCCGGTCACGTGCCTGCGGCAGGTCGAGGTACGACCCAGCCGGTCCCGGTGCGACCCCGTCCACCGTCGCGCGGACCTCAGTCATTGGCTGCCTTTCCTTGTCGTGCGCGGGCCACGGTTCGCCACGCACACCGTTCGTTGTGCGGTCGCGGGTGCCTCAGCCCTTGACGGCACCCTGCAGGCCACCGACGATCTGCTTCTCGGCGATCGTGAAGAAGACCAGCGCCGGCAGCATCGCCATCGAGGTGAAGGCGAGGATTCCGGCGGTGTCGGAGGTGTACTGGCTGGAGAAGTTTTGCACGCCCAGCGGAAGGGTGTGCAGGTCGGCGTCACCGAGGACGAGCAACGGCAGAAGGAACGCGTTCCAACTTGTCACGAACGCGAGGATCCCGACCGTGACGAGCGCGGGCCGGGACAGCGGCAGCATGATCCGCCAGAGGAAGCCGAGTCGTCCGGTGCCGTCGATCGCCGCGGCGTCCTCCAACTCCTTGGGTACGGCGGTCAGGAAGGG
Source organism: Solwaraspora sp. WMMA2101 (assembly GCF_049179175.1). Classification (NCBI taxonomy): domain Bacteria; kingdom Bacillati; phylum Actinomycetota; class Actinomycetes; order Micromonosporales; family Micromonosporaceae; genus Solwaraspora; species Solwaraspora sp. WMMA2101. The sequence continues at coordinate 6,551,415 of NZ_JBMHMA010000006.1, forward strand.
ACGCAGGATCACGATCGTCAGCGGTAGCGCGAAGGCGATCTGCGGCAGGATGACCGCGAAGTAGGAGTTGATCAGCGCCATGTCCCGCAGCATCAGGTAGAGCGGCAGGATCGCCGCCCCGGCGGGAAACAGCAGGCCGAGGGTGAAGAAGGTGTAGAGCAGCTCCCGGCCCCGGAACGTGTACCGGGCGAGCACGAACGCGGCACAGAGTCCGAGCGTCACGACCCCGAGCGTCGTACCGAAGGCGACCACCGCGCTGTTGAACGCCTGCTGCCAGAAGCCGCTCTGGGTCAGCACCCGTGCGTAGTTCTCGCCGACCCATGGATCGGGCAGCGCGGCCGGGTCGGCTACGATCTGCGGCGTGGTCCGGAAACCTCCGATGATCACGTAGATCATCGGCGCGATCGACGCACCGACGACCACGAGGGCCAGTGCGTAGGTCAGCGGGCTGCCCCACGACGAGTCCCGGCGGCGCACGTTCCGGCGGCGCCTGGTGGGCGGCGCGGCGACAGCGGTCGCGGTCACGTCAGCCCCTCCTTCCGGTCACTGCGCCCTCGATGTCCCGGCGGAGGAGGAACCGTTGGAACAGCAGCGCTGCGATGAACGAGATCACGAACAGAATCACGGCGATCGCGTTGCCGTAGCCCCACAGTCGCGCGAAGAAGCCGTTGTCCACCATGTAGGTCGCCATCGTGGCCGAGGCGCCCAGCGATCGTACGGCGGGCACGGAGGTCACCCAGATGACGTCGAAGACCTGCAACGAGCCGATCATCGACAGGAACATCCAGATCCGGATCGTCGGCCCGAGTAGCGGCAGGGTGATGTGCCGTTGGATCTGCCACCAGCTGGCGCCGTCGATCTCGGCCGCCTCGGTCAGCTCCGGCGGTACGTTGGACAGTCCGGCGAGCAGCAGGATGATCGCGAAGCCGACGTACTTCCAGGTGAGGACGAACAGCAGGGTCCAGATGACGATGTCGAGGTCGGCCAGCCAGGGTCGCACCAGGCCGCCCAGTCCGATCGACCGCAGCAGCGCGTCCGTCGTACCCCCGCCGGTCAGCAGCAGCTTCCACATGATGCCCGCGGTGACCTCGGCGAGCACGTAGGGGACGAAGACCAGCAGCCGGAACATCCGTCGGCCGCGGAACGGCCGGTTGAGCAGTAGGGCGATGCCCAGGGCGATGGGGCCCTGGATGAGCAGCGAACCGACCACGATGAACGCGTTGTTGCGCAACGCGTCGATGAAGATCGGGTCCTGGAAGGCGAGGATGTAGTTGTTCAGTCCCACGAAGTCCGTGGGCGGCCCGACTCCCCGCCAGCGGAAGAGGCTGTAGTAGAACGCGAAGCCCATCGGGACCAGCACGAACATCACGTAGACGACGACCGCCGGGGTGGTGAGCCCGATGATCTCGTACCACTTGCGTCGGGTCTCGGCCGCGCGGGAGGACTGGCGCTGCGCGGGCCGGACCCCCGCCGGCGGCGTGGTGACACCGCCGACGGGGCTCTGGTTCTGACTGATCGTGGTCACTTGCTTGCGGCCGACTTCATTGCCGTGACGACGTCCTCGGGCGAGCCGTTGCCGGCGAAGATCGCGACGATCGCGTCGTTCATCGCGTTGCCGACCGTGCTGCCGAAGGCCGTGTCCAGCCAGAGCTGGACGTAGGACGCGTCGCTGGTCGCCGTCAGGATCGACTGCAGCGAGGGGTCGGTGACGGACTCGGCCGCCTCCGGCGCCACCGGCAGGCCGGTGCCGGTCGCGGCGTACCCCTGCTGCACCTCGGGGCTGACGATGTACTTCAGGAACTCCACGCACTCCGCCGGGGCGTTCTTGGCACAGGCGAAACCGTCGCCGCCGCCGAGCGCCGCGGTCGGGTCCCCGGCCGAGCCGGCGATCGCCGGTACGGGGAACCAGCCGATGAACTCCTTGAGGGCGTCAGTGTCGGCGGCCACGTTCTCCAGCGTGCCCAGGTTCCAGTCACCCATCAGCTCCATGGCGGCCTGGCCGTTGGCGAGCAGCCCGTTGGCGCTGGTCGGGTCGTTCTGGCCCGGCGTGGCGATGAAGTTGGCCTGGAACGGCTCGGTCTCGATGAACGCCTGCAGGTCCTCGCCGGCCTTGACGAAGCACGGGTCGTCGAAGTTCAGCTCGGTGGAGGCCGTCCGCAGGGTGTCAACGGAACAGGCACGCAGGGCGAAGTTGTACCACCAGTGCGCGGCGGGCCACTTGTCGCCGGCGCCGAGGGCGATCGGGACGACGTTGATCGCCTTCAGCTTGGTGACCGCGTCGTTGAGCTCGTCCAACGTGGTCGGGGGAGCGGTGATGCCGGCCTGGGCGAACAGGTCCTTGTTGTACCACATGCCTTCGATGCCCATCCGGTACGGCAGACCGTACTGCCGGCCGTCGGCCTGCCAGATCTCCACTGACGAGCCGATCCGGGCGACCTCGTCCTGGACCTGGTCGGTGATGTCCTTCAGGTAGTCGGCTTCCGCCTGTTCCCGCAGCTCACCGCCGCCCCAGGCCTGGAAGATGTCTGGCGGGTCGTTGCTCAGCAGCGCGGCGGGCAGCCGGGTGCGCTGGAGTTGGTTGGTCTCGATCCCCTCGATCTCGATCGTGACCGTTGGGTGCAGCGCGGAGAAGTCCTTGGCGACCTTCTCCCAGTATTCCTTGCCGGCGCCGTCCTGCGAGGCGTTGTGCCACCAGGTCAGGGTGACCGGGTTTTCGTACAGTTCACCGGCAGCCTCGCTGCTGTCGTCGCCGCTGCTGCAGCCGGTGGCTAGAAGGGTGCTGGTCAGAAAGAGCGCTAGGACGGCGCCAGCGCGGCGCGTTATCGCCATTGGGGGTCTCCTCGACTGGTCAGTCGGGTGCTTGGCCTGACGGGGAGTTTTACAGCGATGTAACGCGGTGTCAATCGATATCGATAACGTTTTCGGCTCGGCGGTGACGGGCCGCCGCCGGCCCCCTATCATCGTCGACGTGGAGTTCCCGCAGCGTGTGAAGATGTCGGACGTAGCCCGGGCGGCCGGCGTCTCGGTGGCGACCGTGTCGAAGGTCGTCAACGGCCGGTACGGCGTCGCGCAGGCGACCGTCGAGCGGGTGCGGCGGGTCATCCATCAGCTCGGCTACGAGGCGAGCCTGGGGGCGCAGAGCCTGCGCAGCCACCGGACCAACGTGCTGGGCATCCTGGTGGCCGAGTTCGAACCGTTCTCCACCGAGCTGCTGAAGGGGGCCTCCAAGGAGGTCGCCGGCACCGGCTACCAGCTGCTGGCGTACTCCGGCGGCGACGGCGACGGCGCGGCCATCGGCTGGGAGCGTCGCTCGCTGGCCCGGCTGTCCGGCACCCTCATCGACGGCGCCGTGGTCGTCACCCCGACCGTGGTGGAGACCAAGCAGGGCTTCCACGTCGTCGCGGTGGACCCGCACACGGGCCCGTCCGGCCTGCCCACCGTCGACTCGGATAACTTCGCCGGGGCGATCCTCGCGACGAACTACCTGCTGGCCCTCGGGCACCGTCGGATCGGGCACATCAGCGGTCGGGCGGACCTGGAGTCGGCGCGACTGCGGGAGGCGGGCTTCCGCCAGGCCATGGCCGACGCGGGTGTGCCGGTCGACGACGCCCTCGTGCGGGTCGGTGGCTTCCGGATCGAGAGCGCCGCCGGCACCGTCGCGGAACTGCTCGCGTTGCCGGAGCCACCGACGGCGATCTTCGCCGGTAACGACCTGTCCGCGATCTCGACGCTGAACGTCGCCCGCGAGATGGGACTGAGCGTCCCCGACGACCTGTCGGTCATCGGGTTCGACAACATCCCGGAGTCCGCGCTGGTCAACCCGCCGCTGACCACGATCACGCAGCCCCTGCAGCGGATGGGTGCCGAAGCGTTGCGGCTGCTGGTGGACCTGATCGCCGGGGTGGAGCGCGACACCCACATCCGGCTGCCCACCGAGCTGGTGGTGCGCGCGTCGTGCCGCCCCTACCGTCCGCCGGTCGGCGAGGGCGCCCTGGCGGCGGTGCCGGCCCCGGCCGTACCTGCTGCCGCCCCGGCGGTGCCGGCCCCTTGACCGTGCCGGTACCGCGCTCGTAGCCACGCGGGGTCTGATGAAACGTTTCACGGCACGCCTCCGGACCGGCGAGTCCGCGGCAGGAACCTGTCGACCGATCCTCTGATGCGGGGCCCGGCTGGTGCACGACACCCAACGGATCACGTGCTGCCGGCCGCGAGACGGATCCGTACCGGGCAGGCTGATTCGATAGACTGACCGGCGATCGTGGTGTCGGCCTCGGCGGGCCGGTGCCGGTGTCCACCCCCTGCGGCTGCGTTCCGGTCCTCGGCGAGCCGGGTGCATGCCGTCACCACCAGCCAAGGAGCACCTTCGTGCCAGCAGCTCGCCGATTCCGCGACCGCCGCGACCGTGCCGACGGTCATCTGCCGGGAGGTGCCGCGCGATGAGCAATCGGACCCGCCCCCGACGCCCTGCCGCCGCGTCCCGCCCCACCGGCGCATCGAAGTCCCGGCCGGTCCCGGCATCGGGGTCCGGCCGGTTCGCCGTGCCGGTCCGGCGTATCGCTCCCGTGGCGATCGCGTTCGCGCTCGGTGCCCTGCTCGCCGGTCCGATCGGCGCCGTCACCGCCGACAAGGGTCCGCCGGCAGACGATCCGGTCGCCGTGCTGCGGGCGCAAGAGGCCGAACGCAACGCGGCGCAGATCGTCGAGCTGACCTCGCTGGCCCGGCAGATCCAGGGGAGTCTCGTTCCGGTGCTCGACGGGTTGGCCGAGGCGGTGCCTCCAGGAGCGCCTCCAGGTCCGCCCGCCATCCAGTCCGATGTGGAATCGTGGCAGGTGGTCACCGGCGACACGGTCGCCGTGTTCGCCAACCCGCCGTCCGGCGGCACCGGGGTCAACATCGCCCGCTCCGGCCTGGCCGCCTCGGTGCGCGCCCTCGACGCCGCCGTCGACACCTACGCGGCGGCGCTGGCCCAGCCGTCGGACGCCCGGGGCACACTGCTGGAGCTCGCCGGCCGCCAACGCGACATCGCCGTCGCCACCTGGTCGAGTGCGGCCACCCAGCTCGACGTACTCAACGTCGACGCCGGCAACGGCCACGTGCACGTCTTCCTGCCGTCGACGCCGGGGCAGGGCGCGTTGACCGCCGACGGCGCACCCGAGGGAGAGTGACGTGGCCAGGACATCGCGCTTGCCCCTATGGTGTTTCCGGCCGGCAGGCGCGATGGTGGTCCTGTCGGGAGTCGCATCCGCGACGCGTGGATCGTAGGCCTACCGGAGGGTCGATCGGGTGTTCAGCCGTATTGCCATCGTCAACCGTGGAGAAGCCGCGATGCGGCTCATCCATGCCGTCCGGGAGTTGGCCGCCGAGACGGGGGCGAGAGTCGAGACCGTCGCCCTCTACACCGATGTCGACCGTACCGCGACGTTCGTCCGCGAAGCGGACATCGCCTACGATCTCGGGCCGGCGTCCGCCCGTCCGTACCTCGACCTGGCAGTCCTGGAGCGCGCCCTCGTGGCGACCGGTGCCGACGCGGCGTGGGTCGGCTGGGGGTTCGTCGCGGAGTCCCCGGCGTTCGCTGAACTGTGCGAGAAGACCGGTGTCACCTTCATCGGGCCGAGCGCCCACGCCATGCGCCAACTCGGCGACAAGATCGGCGCGAAGCTGATCGCCGAGGAGGTCGGCGTGCCGGTCGCGCCGTGGAGCCGGGGTGCGGTCGAGACCCTGGACGCCGCGCTGACGGCGGCGAGCGACATCGGCTACCCGCTGATGCTGAAGGCGACCGCCGGCGGCGGCGGTCGCGGCATCCGGGTGGTCACCAACGAAGCCGAACTCGCCGACGCGTACGAACGCACCAGCCAGGAGGCGGCCCGGGCGTTCGGCAGCGGGGTCGTCTTCCTGGAACGCCTGGTCACCGGTGCCCGACACGTGGAGGTCCAGGTGATCGCCGACGGCCAGGGCACCGCCTGGGCGCTCGGGGTCCGCGACTGCTCGGTGCAGCGGCGCAACCAGAAGGTCATCGAGGAGTCGGCCTCGCCGGTGCTCGACCCGGCGCAGGCCGCCGACCTCAAGGCATCGGCCGAACGGCTGGCCGTCGCGGTCGGCTACCGGGGCGCGGCGACCGTGGAGTTCCTCTACCACCCGGGTGACCGCATGTTCGCGTTCCTCGAGGTCAACACCCGGCTGCAGGTCGAGCATCCGATCACCGAGGCGACCACCGGGTTCGACCTGGTCAAGGCGCAGCTGCACGTGGCTTCGGGTGGACGCCTCGAGGGTGGGCCGCCGCCCGAGCGCGGGCACGCCGTCGAGGCCCGGCTCAATGCCGAGGACCCCGACCGCGACTTCGCGCCGTCACCCGGCCGGATCGCCCGGCTGGACCTGCCCTCCGGGCCGGGTATCCGGGTGGACACCGGGGTCAGTGAGGGCGACACCATTCCTGCGGCCTTCGACTCCATGATCGCAAAGATCATCGCGTACGGACGGGACCGCGACGAGGCACTCGGCCGGCTGCGTCGGGCGATGGCGAACACCACCGTGATCATCGAAGGCGGTGCGACGAACAAGAGCTTCGTGCTCGACCTGCTCGACCAGCCCGAGGTGATCGACGCCAGCGCCGACACCGGCTGGATCGACCGGGTCCGCGGCGAGGGTCGGCTCGTCTCGCACCGGCACGTCGCCGTCGCGCTCGCCGCCGCCGCGATCGAGGGCTACGAGGCCGACGAGCAGGTCGAGCGGCAACGCCTGCTGTCCACCGCGTCCGGCGGCCGCCCCCAGGTGCAGCACGCCAGCGGCCGACCGGTCGACCTCAAACTGCGGGGTGTCGGCTACCGGGTACGGGTGGCCCGGACCGGTGCGTACCGGTTCCGCGTCGGTATCGAAGCGGGCGACGCCGTGCACAGCGCCGACGTCGAGCTGGACCGCTTCGACCGGCACACCGGGCAGATCGTCGTCAACGGCAGCCGCCACCGCCTGGCCACCGGCACCCACGGGCCCGTTCACCTGGTCGAGGTCGACGGAGTGACCCACCGGGTCAGCCGCGACGAGGGTGGGGTCATGCGAGCCCCGATGCCCGCGCTGGTCGTCGCCACCCCGGCGCAGGTCGGCGCCGAGGTCGAGCCAGGGGCACCGGTGCTGGTCCTGGAAGCCATGAAGATGGAGACGGTCCTGCGGGCACCGTTCACGGCCGTGCTGAAGGAACTGGCCGTTTCGGTGGGCAACCAGGTCGAGGCCGGCGCGCCGCTGCTGCGCCTGGAACCGGTGGCCGACGGCGACGCCACGGCGGCCGGGCCGGCCGCCGCGCCCGTCGAACTGGACATGCCCGCCGCGACCGGGGCGACCCCGGCACCGCAGCGTGCCCGGCGCGGCCAGGAAGACCTGCGCGGTCTGCTGCTCGGCTTCGACGTCGACCCGCACGACGACCGCCGGGTGCTCGACGACTACCTCGTCGCGCGCCAGGTCGCCGCCGACGAGGGCGACCGGCCGCTGGCCGCCGAGATCGACCTCATCGAGGTCTTCGCCGACCTCGCCGAGCTGAGCCGCAACCGGCCGACCGACGGTGACGGCGCCGACGGCCACGTGCACAGCGACCGTGAGTACTTCCACACCTACCTGCAGAGCCTCGACGTCGAACGGGCCGGTCTGCCGGACGCCTTCCAGACCAAGCTGGCCAAGGCCCTGGGCCACTACGGCGTCACCGATCTGGAGCGCTCCGCCGATCTCGAAGCTGCCGTCTTCCGGATCTTCCTCGCCCTGCAGCGGGCCGCCGCCGACGCCGGTGTCGTCGCCACCCTGCTGCGGGCGTGGCTGCGGGAGCCACCGCCCGGCCAACTGCTGCACGAGCCCGCCGGTCTCGCGTTGGAGCGGCTGGTGGCCGCGACCCAGGTCCGCTTTCCGGTCATCGCCGACCTTGCCCGTGGGGTGGTGTTCGCCTGGTTCGCTCAGCCCCTGCTGCGGCGCAACCGGGCCCGCGTCTACGCCAAGGTCCGCGCGCACCTGCGGCACCTGGACGCCCACCCGGACGCCCCGGACCGCGCCGAGCGCATCGCCGAGATGGTACGCAGTACCGAACCGCTGGTCCGGCTGCTCGGTCAACGGATCGTCCGCGACCACCTCGACAACGCGGTCATGCTGGAGGTGCTGACCCGGCGCTACTACGGCAACAAGGGCATCGCCGCGATCCACGCGCACCAGGTCGGCGGGTGCACCTTCGTGGTCGCCGAGCGGGCCGACTCGAGTGTGGTCACCGCCGCCGTGGACATCGACACGCTCGGCGCCGCGCTCAGTGGACTCGCCCAGTTGGCCACCGGGCACGAATCCATCGACGCCGACGTCTATCTCGCCTGGGAGAACCAGCCGGAGGACTTCGACGCCATGGCGGCGGCGCTGCTCGAGGTCGTCGCCGCACATCCGTTGCCGCCCCAGGTCCGTCGGGTGACCACCACCATCGCCGGTCGCGCCGGCGCGGTCATGCACCACCACTTCACGTTCCGTCCGTCGAGCCAGGGCATGGTCGAGGAACGGCTGATCCGTGGTCTGCACCCGTACATCGCCCAGCGGATGCAGCTGGAGCGGCTGCGCAAGTTCGACCTGACCCGGTTGCCGTCGTCGGACGAGGAGGTCTACCTCTTCCGGTGCGTCGCCCGGGAGAACTCCTCCGACGAGCGTCTCGTGGCGTTCGCCCAGGTGCGTGACCTGACCCAGCTGCGTGACCACGATGGACGTCTGGTCTCGCTGCCGACCACCGAGGACACCGTCGCGGCCTGCCTCGACTCGATCCGCCGGGTCCAGTCGCGGCGACCGTCGAAGACCCGCTTCAGCACCAACCGGATCGTCATCTACGTCTGGCCGCCCAACGACCTGACCCGCGAGGAGATGGAGATGATCGCCGGGCGGGTACGTCCGACGACCACCGGAGCGGGGCTGGAGGAGATCCTGTTCATCGGGCGTCAGCGTGACCGGGCGACCGGCGAGTTGGTGAAGATCGCCGTGCGGATCTCCTTCGACGCCACCGGCGGCGGTGCCGAACTGACCGTCGGCGAGCCGCCGGTCGAACCGGTCGAGCCGCTGGACGACTACCGGTTGAAGGTGCTGCGGGCGAGCAGCCGCAACACGGTCTACCCGTACGAGCTGACCGGCCGTCTCGGCGACTTCGTCGAGTACGACCTCGACGACGCCCACGCGCTGGTGCCGGTCGACCGGCCGAAGGGGCGCAACCGCGCGGCGATCGTCGCCGGGGTGGTCACCACGGTGACTCCCCGGCACCCGCAGGGCATCAGCCGGGTCGTGCTGCTCGGTGACCCCACCAAGTCGCTCGGCGCCCTGTCGGAGCCGGAATGCCGCCGGATCATCGCGGCCCTGGACCTCGCCGAGCGGATGCAGGTGCCGCTGGAGTGGTACGCGTTGTCCGCCGGAGCCCGCATCTCGATGGAGTCGGGTACCGAGAACATGGACTGGGTCGCCGCCGCACTCAAGCGGATCGTCGAGTTCACCCAGGCCGGCGGCGAGATAAACATCGTGGTCGCGGGGATCAACGTCGGGGCCCAGCCGTACTGGAACGCCGAGGCGACGATGCTCATGCACACCAAGGGCATCCTGGTGATGACGCCGGACTCGGCGATGGTGCTCACCGGCAAGCAGTCGCTGGACTTCTCCGGTGGCGTCTCCGCCGAGGACAACTTCGGCATCGGCGGCTACGACCGGGTGATGGGTCCGAACGGGCAGGCACAGTACTGGGCGCCGAACCTGACCGCCGCGCGCGACGTGCTGCTGGCCCACTACGATCACACGTACGTCGTGCCGGGTGAGTCCCGGCCCCGGCGCACGACCACCACCGACCCTGTCGACCGGGACATCTCCTCGTTCCCGCACACGGTGGCCGGCAGTGACTTCACCACCGTCGGCGAGATCTTCTCCGCCGCCGCCAACCCCGACCGCAAGAAGCCGTTCGACATCCGGACCGTCATGCGGGCGTTGGCCGACCAGGACCACCCGGTGCTGGAGCGCTGGGCCGGGATGGCCGACGCCGACACCGCCGTGGTGCAGGACGTCCATCTCGGCGGCGTACCGGTGTGTCTGCTCGGCATCGAGTCACGGACGGTGCCCCGGCGCGGTTTCCCGCCCACCGACGGCCCGGACACCTACACCGCCGGCACGCTGTTCCCGCAGTCGTCGAAGAAGGCCGCGCGGGCGATCAACGCGGCCAGCGGTAACCGACCGCTGGTGGTGCTGGCCAATCTGTCCGGCTTCGACGGCTCGCCCGAGTCGATGCGCAAGCTACAGCTCGAGTACGGCGCCGAGATCGGCCGGGCGATCGTCAACTTCCGGGGGCCGATCGTGTTCTGCGTGATCTCCCGGTACCACGGTGGCGCGTTCGTGGTCTTCTCGAAGGCGTTGAACCCCCAGATGACCGTGCTCGCGCTGGAAGGCTCGTTCGCCTCGGTCCTCGGGGGTGCTCCCGCCGCCGCCGTCGTGTTCTCCGGGGAGGTGGACGCCCGGACCGCCAGAGACCCCCGGGTGCGTGACCTGGAGGCCCGGGTGGCGGCCGCGTCCGGTACCGACCGCGCCACACTGACCGCCGAGCTCGACGAGTTCCGTTCGTCGGTACGGGCGGAGAAGCTGGGCGAGGTGGCGACGGAGTTCGACCGGATCCACAACATCACCCGTGCCGTCGAGGTCGGCTCGGTGGATGCCGTGATCAGCGCCGCCGAGATGCGTCCGCGCATCATCGCCACCATCGAGGCCCACCTGGGCTGAGGCCGGCGGCCCGCCGGGCCGCGGATCGACCGGCGCGGACCGGCCGTCCACAGCCGTCCGGTTCCGACAGCCACGTTGCTGCCAGAACCGGACGGCTGTGCTCGCTGCGGCGGAAGGATGATCCATTGCCGGCACCGACCTTGTTCCCGATACCGGCGCCGGCCCCGGCGCGGCTGAGCATCGTGGCGCGACCGCGCGGCGGCGACGGGCTCGACGACGAGTTGCGCGCCGTCCGGGCCGCCGACGTCGACATTCTGGTCTGCCTGCTCACCTTGGCCGAGCGCGACGAGCTCGCCCTGACCGACGAGGCAGCGGCGGCGACCCGGGCCGGGCTGGAGTTCCACGCCTGGGCGATCGCCGACTTCGGCGTGCCGGACCATCAGGCCATCCGACCGCTGCTCGACCTGCTCGCCACCGCACTGCGCACCGGCCGGCACGTCGCGGTGCACTGCCGCGCCGGCGTCGGCCGGTCCTCGCTGATCGCCGCCGCCCTGCTCACCCGGCTCGGGATCGACACCGAACAGGCCTGGAACGTCATTGCCCGCGCGCGGGGAGTGCCCGTGCCGGAGACCGCCCAGCAGCGGCGTTGGCCGTCGGCTGCCCGGCAGACCGGTCGCGGTCAGATCGGGAGCGGTCAGATCGGGAACTGACCGCGACGCCACTGCCAGTGCCGGCCGGCGGTGAGATGGTCGATGACCGCGCGCTGCAGCAGCGTGCGGCGCGGCAGCGCGTCCAGCGGCGTGGCCAGCGTACGGAACACGAACCGCAGGATCTCGACGTCGGCGTCCGGCCCGTCGGACTCCACGTAGGGCTCCAGCTCGAACCGGCGCTGGAATCTGACGATGTTGGAGTCCGCCGGCAGGTACTCCCGCAGTTGCGGGTCGAGCAGCCACGACCCGCAGGCGAACGCGGTGTACCGCTCGTCGGGAAAGTGGCGGGGGAAGAACGCCCGCGCCGCGTCGAGCGACGTGTCGACCGCCGCCGGAGTCAACGGCCCCGCGTCGGGAACGTGCAGGTCGATGGCGGTGTCCCCGCGCTGGTGCTGCAGCCGGCCCAGCTCGTAGAGGCCGCCTCGCGCGTGCAACGTCAGCCAGGCCTGCATGACCGGCCAGCCCTCGCCGTGCATCCGCCGGTCGAGTGCGAGGTTGCGACCCAGGTCCGCCAAGGTTGCCCAGGACAGGTCATCGGCGATGCCGTGGTCGCGGTGGTACGCCCGGACCACGTCGACCATCGCCAGGTACGCGTAGACGTAGAGATGCCGCCAGGCGGGTCCCCGCTCGCGCGGCAGCTCCGGCCCGGGCGGTAGCCAACCGTAGCCGCCCAGGTCGGCCCGGACCAGGGCGGTCGACCGGTCGAGCAGCCAGCGCAGCTCGTCTGTCCATAGTGAAGAGTCGAGATCGGGCCAGCCGGCCATGATCTCGGCGGCGTCGTCCGGCCGTACCGTGAGCCGGTCGAGGACCGCGGCCGCGTCGGCTCTGGCCGGCGGTGGCGCCGCCGGCCAGTCGCCGGCGAGTCGGTGTACGCGGTCGACCTCCGCGACGGGCACCCCGAGCCGATCGGCGATCTCGTTCAGATCCACGGTACCGACGCTACCGGTGAACGGGGCGTCGGTGACAGGTCAGGTGACTGGCCCGGCCCCGTTGCGCGCCGTACTCTGACGTCCGGAGATCCCGGCACGTCCGATCAGGTAGGGTCCCCGCGACTAACCTTCCGACTGGGCGGTAGGATTTCGTGGGCGCTGAGCAGAAGCCGGAAGCGGAGGCCACAGATGGCTCGTGCGATATCCAACCGCCCGGGGGCGGCCCGACGCCGGCAGCGCTGGGCGGACGGCTACGACCCGGAGAACACCCGCAAGTCGTTGATCGCCAGCGCGTTGGAGCTGTTCGAGCGTCGTGGGTTCGACCGGACGTCGGTGCAGGAGATCGCCGACCAGGCCGGGCTTACGAAAGGTGCTTTCTACCATCACTTCGAGAGCAAGGACGACCTGCTGCGGCACATCCAGGAGGAGTACCTGGAGGCGCAGCTGTCCGCGATCCAGCAGATCGAGTCGGACAACGACGACCCGAAGGCGCGGGTGGCGGAGCTCATCCGGTTCAGCCTGACCAGCGTGGCCGAGTACCGCGCCCACGTGACGATCTTCTATCAGGAACGACGGTATCTCGCCGGCGACATGTTCGCCGAGGTCAGCCGTAAGCGTGACCTGGTGGAAGCAGCCTTCGCGGCGATGATCCAGGACGGCATCGCCCGTGGGGTCTTCCGTACGGACGTGGACGCGCGGATCGTCACCTTCGGTCTCGTGGGGATGTGCGCCTGGGCGTACCAGTGGCTCAACGTCGACGGCCCGCTCAGCATCGACGAAGTCGCGCGCCAGTTCAGCGTGATGGTGCTCGACGGTCTCTGCTGAGTCGGTCCGGGGCGGTTAGCCGGCCAGCAGCGTGCGGGCCATCACGATGCGTTGCACCTGGTTGGTGCCCTCGTAGATCTGGGTGATCTTCGCGTCGCGCATCATCCGTTCCACCGGGAAGTCGCGGGTGTAGCCGTAGCCACCGAGCAGCTGGACCGCGTCGGTGGTGATCTTCATGGCTGCGTCGGAGGCGAAGCACTTCGCGGCCGCGCCGAAGTAGGTGAGATCCGGCTCGTCGCGTTCGGACTTGCCGGCTGCCACGTACGTCAGCTGTCGAGCGGCCTCCAGAGTCATACCCATGTCGGCGAGGATGAACTGGACGCCCTGGAAGTCGGCGATCGATCGGCCGAACTGCTGGCGCTGTCGGACGTATCCAAGTGCATGGTCGAGGGCGCCCTGGGCGATACCCAGCGCCTGGGCGGCGATGGTGACGCGGGTGTGGTCCAGGGTCCGCATCGCCGTCGCGAAGCCCGTTCCCGGTGCGCCGATGATCCGGTGGTCCGGGATGCGGACGTTGTCGAGGTACACCTCGCGGGTCGGGGATCCCTTGATGCCGAGCTTCCTCTCCGGTGCGCCGAAACTGACGCCCGGATCGGATCGCTCCACCACGAACGCGGAGATCCCGCGTGCGCGGGCCGTCGGGTCGGTGACGGCGAAGACCGTGTAGTACTCGCTCAGCCCGGCGTTGGTGATCCAGCGCTTGACTCCGTTGAGCACCCAGGTGTCGCCGTCGCGTTCGGCGCGGGTCCGCATGCCGGCCGCGTCGCTGCCGGCGTCCGGCTCGGACAGGCAGTAGGAGAACATCGCCTCGCCGCGGGCCACCGGCGGAAGGTACCGCTGTTTGAGGTGCTCGTCGGCGGCGAGCAGCAGCGGCATGGTGCCGAGCTTGTTGCCGGCCGGGATCAGCGAGGAGGTGGCGCACGCCCGGGCGACCTCTTCGATGACGATCGCGGTGGCGAGGGCGTCCGCACCGGCCCCGCCGTACCGGACCGGGACGTGCGGGGCGTGGAAGTCGGCCGCCCGTAACGCGTCGTAGGAGGCCCCGGGAAACTCGGCCGTCTCGTCGGCGACGGCTGCGTGCGGGGCGACCTTGTCGTCGCACACCGCGCGTACGGCGTCCCGTACGGTCTTGTGCTCCTCGGGCAGCTGGTAGGCCTCGAACACCTGCGACCTCCTCGTCCGGCATCGTGGCAGCAAGAATACCATCCGGTCGGAATGTTGGTATCCTCGTGCTGGCTCCGGTCGCCCACGGCAGGTGCAGTGTGTCGGCGGGGGGGGTCCGTGGCTCTCGTCCGACGATCTGAGGAGTGACCTGACCGTGCGAACCGCGTCGCGTACGACCGTAGGTGTCCCGAGCGATCTGCTTGACCTCGTCGGTAGAGAACTGGGGGTCAGCGAACCGCAGGTGGTGACCCAACCACAGATCGACCAGTTCGCGGAGGTCACCGGGGACCATCAGTGGATCCATGTCGACGTCGAGCGGGCGCGGTCCGGGCCGTTCGGGACGACGATCGTGCACGGTTTCCTGACGCTGGCGCTCGTGCCACGCCTGCTCGCGGACATCCTCGAGGTGCGGACCTTCTCGATGGGGGTCAACTACGGCCTCGACCGCGTCCGTTTCGTCACACCGTTGCCACCCGGCGTACCGGTCCAAGGGGTCGCGACACTGGTGTCCGCCCGGGCGATCGACGCCGTACCCGGTGCCGGTGCCGGTGCCGGCGTGCAGGCCAAGGCGTCGGTGGCGGTCGAGTTCGCGGACGGGTCGACACCCTGCTGCGTGGCGGAGATCCTGTTCCGGTACTACGCCTGAGCCGCGTCGACGGCTCACTCGGTCGTGGCGCTCGACGGGTTGACGAACTGGCCCCGGTAGAACGACAACGCCGGTACGTTCGTCGGCTTCAGGTGCACGTGGTCGACATCGAGCAGGATGATCACGTGATCGCCGCTGGTGATCACGTGGTCGCGGCGGCCGGCGAGGATCGCCGGTGTGCCGGTCAGCACCGGGACACCGTCCGGACCGGGTGCCCAGGAGACCCCGGCGAGTTTCTCGGTGCCGGTGAGTCCCGAGGTGGCGAACCGGCGCGCCACGTCCTCCTGGTCACGGCTGAGGATGTGGATGGCGATCCGTTCGGCGGCCACGAGGGTCGCGAAGCTGGACGAGGAGCTGGTGACGCAGAACAGCACCTTCGCGGGCTGGAGCGATACCGAGGTGAACGAGTTGACGGTCAGCGCGGCCACGTTGCCCTGCGCGGTAACGGCGGTGACGGCGGTGACGCCGGTGGGGAAGTGCCCGCACACCTGGCGGAACTGGGTGGAGTCGAACAAGGGCTCGGCCGTCACCGGGTCACCGCCTGGGGGAGGAGTCGTGCCCGGGGCGAAGTCCGCCGTCGAGCTGGATGAGGCAGAGCGTGTGACCACCGGGATCCTTCACCAGGTGCAGCGGTCCGTACGGGCTGTCGACCGGGCCGACGGTCGGCGTCCCGCCGAGCGCGCAGACCTGGGTCAGCGCCTGGGGAAGGCAGGCCACGGCGAAGTAGGTGATCCATTTTGCCGGGATCAGATTCGGCCATTCGTTGTCGAGGGCGAGGACGCCGGCGACCGCGACGTCGTCGAGCATCAGCAGGGTGTACGGCCGGGAGGTCGGCGTGTCGCCGGTGCGGCGGGTGGCGTAGCCGAACAGGGACCGGTAGTAGGTCACCGACTCGGCGGGCTCCCCGGTGTCCAGCTCGTTCCAGCACAGTGCGCCGACCGAGTTGAGCATCTGGACGCCGGAGCGTGACTCGCCCTGGTAGAGGCCGAACGCGGCGCCGAACGGATCGATGACCACGGCGCCCGTACCGGCGGCCGGCAGGTAACGCGGACGGGTGACGAGCTCACCGCCGAGCGCGACCGCCCGGGCGGCGGAGTGGCTGACGTCGTCGACCGCGAAGTAGACGATCCAGCCCCGGGGGCGACCGCCGTGCAGGGCGGCGGCGTTCGAGATGCCGGCCACGTCGCGCCCGTCGATGCCGCACATCCGGTACGTGGTGGCCCCGAGCCGTTCGGAGCGGACCGTCCAGCCCAGCAGTGCGCGGTAGAAGGGTTCGACCTTGTCCGGATCGGGGGTGGACAACTCCACCCAGACGGCCTCGCCGGGCCGGAATCGCCTGTTCATCCGGACGCTCCTCGGGTGGTGACGCTGGCGACGATGCTGTGGGCCGAGACGTCGTAGGCATGATCGGGAGCGCCGGTGGCCAAACTGGACTCGACGACCTCGACCACCGCCCGTAGCGTGCGGCCGGGTACGGCGAGCAGCGACTCGACCAGGGCCTCGACCGCACGGTCGAGGCCGTCGTCGGCGACGACTCCGGCGACCAGTCCCCAGGCGAGGAGTTGGTCGGCCGTCGCCGTGGCGACTCCGGTCAGCAGGTGGTAGGCCAGTGAACGAGGGAGCACCTGGGCGATGGTGTGGCCGACGCCAGCGGGGGCGAAACCGTAGCGGGCCTCGGGCAGCGACAGGCTGGCGCTGGCGGCGGCGATCGGCAGGTGCACGGCGTCGAGCAGGCCGGCGCCGAAGCCGATCACGCGTCCCCGTACCGGGGCGACGACCGGCACCGGAAGCCGCCGGATCCGCCGTAACGCGGCGTCACTGGCGCGCAGGCCGTCGGCGACCGCCTCGGGCGACCTGTCGGCCAGTCCGGCGAACGCCGAGGTGTCCCAGCCGCCGCAGAAGTGCCGTCCGGCCATCTCGAGGTGGACGACCGTGCAGGCGTCGTCGGCCGCGGCGGCCTCCAGCGCGCGGACGAGTTCGCCCAGCGTCGCGTCGTCGAGGCAGTTGCCGCGGGCCGCGTTGTCGTAACGCACCTGGATGAGGCGTCCGTTGTGTCGTGGCGTGAGGGTGAGGTCCACCCGGCCGATCATACATACCGGTCGGTATGAAAACAACGTCCCTGGTCGGCTGGGCTTTGTCATGCGAATGTCATAGTCGAGATACCTGGTGGAACCGTTGACTTGATACCGGCTGGTCGGTACTTTGTGGCCAACGTCACCGGCGCGTCACGCGGTGGCATGAACGGGTCCATCGCTGTGAAGGACACCCCGATGATCATGAAATCCCCGCTCCTGCGGCGGTCCCTCGTGGCGGCCGCCACCATCACCGTCGCAAGCGTCAGCCTCACCGCCTGCGGTGGCACTGATTCCACCGAGACCGGACAATCCGGCCCGACTGTCATCCGCGCGCTGCTCGCGGCCCAGCCAGCCACCCTCGACCCGATCGTCGGGGCACGCTCCGCCCAGATCGTCTGGGCCACGATGCTCGAACCGTTGATCGACACCGACTCCGCCCTCGCCCCGACCGACACCGGCCTCATCACCGACTGGGCCCGTACCGACGCGACGACCTGGACGTTCACGGTCCGCCCCGACATCAGCTTCAGCAACGGCGAAAAGGCCGACGCCGCCGCGGTCGCGAACACCATCACCCTCACCCGTGACACCGAGGCGTCGCCGCTGAAGTCCTACTTCAGCAACGTCACCTCCATCGAGGCCACCGACGACACGACCGTCGTGCTCACCACCGGGACGCCGCAGTACAACATTCCCGATCTGCTCACCACGGTCTACCTGGTGCCGCCGGCCTACTACCAGGAGCAGGGATCCGAGGGCTTCGCCGCGGCGCCGGTCGGCACCGGGCCGTACGTGTGGGCCGGCGCCAACGCGGGTCGCGACATCTCGGTCACCACGAACTCCGACTACTGGGGCGAGGCGCCGGCGAACGGCGGCATCACCTTCACCTGGGCCAACGAAGCCGCGCAACGTCTTGCGTTGATCCAGAGCAACAGCGTCGACATCGCCTTCGACCTCCCACCGGCTCAGGCGCAGACAGCCGAGGCGGCCGGCGTCGAGGTGGTCAGCACCGAGACCGCGATGAAGATCATCGCCTTCCTCGACTCGACCAAGGAACCGTTCGACGACCCGCAGTTGCGCGAGGCCGCCGCCCTGGCCATCGACCGCGACGCGATCGTCAGCGGCATCTTCGACGGCCAGGCCGCCGCCGATGCGGGCCTGCTCAACGTCCGGCCCGGCCAGCAGCCGCAGGGCAGTGTCACCGCCGATCCGGCGAG
Source organism: Solwaraspora sp. WMMA2101 (assembly GCF_049179175.1). Lineage (NCBI taxonomy): Bacteria > Bacillati > Actinomycetota > Actinomycetes > Micromonosporales > Micromonosporaceae > Solwaraspora > Solwaraspora sp. WMMA2101. Next base: position 6,569,667 of record NZ_JBMHMA010000006.1, read on the forward strand.
GGCCGAACAACTCGTCGGGGACGCGACCCCGGCCGTGCAGATCACCTACCCGGCGGCGCAGTACACCAACATCGAAGAGGTCGCCCAGGCCGTCGGCGGCAGCCTCGAACAGGCCGGCTTCGCCGTTTCCTACGAGCCGCTGGACTACGGAACGTTGGTCCAACGGATCATCGGACGTCAGGTTCCCGGTATCGCCATCTTCGCCGGGGTTCCCAACGTCGCGGTGCCGGACTACTTCGTCAGCGGATTCATGAAGACCGCGTCGCTGACCGGCAACTGTCCCGACCCACAGATCGACCAACTCGCCCAGCAGGCCCTCGAACAGGACAGCGCCGAACAGGCCGCTCCCATCTACGAGCAGCTCAACACCATCGGAGTGGTCGAAAAGCACTGCTATGTCCCCCTCTACCGGCAGATCTTCAACTACGCGACCGGTCCCGGTGTCACCGGCGTCGAGTTCGGTCCGCTGAACACCGTGGACTTCACGAAGACGACCCGCTGACGATGGCCGAGGTAGTGCAGGCGGGGGTGCCGGGTGACCGGCACTCCCGCACCCCGGACACCGACACCGCCGTACTGGTGGTCGACGACCTGGTGGTCGAACACCGCGACCGCCGCACGGGGACGGCCCTGCGCGCCGTCGACGGTGTGTCGTTGCGGATCGGCGCGGGCGAGAGCGTCGCCGTCGTCGGCGAGTCGGGATCCGGCAAGACGACCCTCGCGATGGCGGCGACCGGGCTGGGCGCCCGTGGCGTCGGGACCATCAGACTCCTCGGGCACGAACTCTCCTCGACCGGTCGGGCGCAGCTGCGGCGGCTGCGACCCGAGGTACAGGTGGTGTTCCAGGATCCGCACGGGTCGCTCGACCCCCGGCAGTCGGTGCGCTCCGGGCTACGGGAACTCCGCGGGCTGCAACCGGCGCGCACCTCCTGGATCAGCGACACCGACCTGCTCGACCGGGTCCGGCTCGCGCCGCAGATCCTGGACCGCTTCCCGCACCAGCTCTCCGGTGGCCAGGCCCAGCGGGTCTGCATCGCACGGGCGCTACTCATGCGGCCACGGCTGATCGTCGCCGACGAGCCGACCTCCGGTCTCGACGTCTCGGTGCAGGCCGACGTGCTGGAGCTGCTGACCGAGATCCGCCGCAGCACCGGCGCGGCACTGTTGATGATCAGCCACGATCTCGCCGTCGTCCGGTCCGTCTGCGATCTTGTGCACGTCATGTGCCACGGCCGTGTCGTCGAGTCCGGGCCCTGCGAGAAGGTCTTCGTCACCCCGGAGCACGACTACACGCGCGAACTGCTCGCCGCGATGCCCGGCGCGCGCTGGAGGTCCCGCCGATGAAGACCACCACGGTACGGCGCGTCGGCAGCCGGCTCGCGTCACTGCTCGCCTCGCTGCTCATCGCGCTCAGCCTGGCCTTCGCACTCGGCCGGCTCTCCGGCGATCCGACCGTTGCCATTCTCGGCCCGATGGCCACCCCGGAGCAGCGTGACGCACTGCGCCACGAACTCGGTCTCGACCTGCCGCTGGCCGTGCAGTACCTCGACTACCTCAAGGGCATCCTCACCGGTGACCTCGGTCAGTCGCTGCAGTTCTATCAGGCAAACACCACGCTGATCGCCGACCGGTTGCCGTTCACCCTGCAACTGGTCGCCGCCGGGATGGCGCTCGCCGTACTCGTCGGCGTGCCGCTCGGAGTGCTGGCCGCGACCCGGGAGGGCACCTGGTGGGACCGCGCCGCGTCGACCCTCGCCCTGCTCGGCCAGTCGGTGCCCGTCTTCTGGTTCGGCATGATGCTGGTGGCGCTGTTCGCCGTCAACCTTGGCTGGTTGCCCGCCGGCCAGTCCGGCACCGCACGACATCTGATCCTGCCCGCCGTCACCATGTCGGTGTACCCGATGGCGCAGATCGCCCGGCTCACCCGGGCGTCGATGGCTGAGGCGCTGGCCGAGCCGTACATCGACTCCGCCCGGGCCCGAGGACTGCGCGGGCGACAGGTCGTCTGGCGGCACGCGTTCAAGAACGCGATGATGCCGATCCTGACCATCGTCGTACTGCAGACCGGCATCCTGCTCTCCGGCGCGGTCGCGATCGAGTACGTCTACTCCTGGCCAGGTCTCGGTCAGCTCGCGCTGCAGGCCATCCAGTTCCGTGACTTTCCGCTCGTCCAGGCGATCGTCGTCTTCGGTGCCCTGACGTTCGTCCTGCTGAACCTGGTCGTCGACGTGATCCATTCCGCGGTCGACCCGAGGGTGAGGTGACGGCCATGAGCAGATCAGATCTCCACCCGGCGCCGACGACGCAAGCGCCCCGACGCCCGGTACGGCGTGCCCGGACCTCGGTGTTCTGGCTCTCCCTGCCGCTGGTGGTGGTCGCCGGCCTGGTCCTGGTGCTGCCACTGACCGGACTGCTGCCGGAGACCGGGCAGGATCTGGCCGCGACCCGACGGCCGCCCGCCTTCCTCGACGGCGGCTCCTGGGCTCACCCGCTGGGCACCGACAAGCTCGGCCAGGACGTACTCACCCAGTTTGTCTCCGCAGGCCGGCTGACCATCCTGATCGGCCTGGTCGGCGCCCTGGTCGCGATCGGCCCCGGCACCCTGCTCGGCATGCTGGCCGGCTACTTCCGTGGCTGGGTCGACCGGGTCATCTCGGTGCTCATCGACGCCCAGTTGGCGCTGCCGTTCATCCTGGTCGCGCTCGCGATCATCTCGAACCGGGGCAGCTCCCTGCCGGTGCTGTTCCTGGTGCTGGCGCTGACCGGCTGGGCCGTCTGCGCCCGGGTCACCCGCTCGGCGACCCTGGCGATCCGGGAACGGCAGTTCGTGACCGGACTGCGGGCGGCCGGAGCGTCGGAGACGCGGATCGTCGCGCGGCACGTCCTGCCCAACCTCGCCGGAACGGTCGTCGCGCTCGGCACCCTCCAGATCGGTACGGCGATCCTGGTCGAGAGCGCGTTGAGCTTTCTCGGCCTGGGTGTGCCACCGCCGAGTGTCAGCTGGGGCTCGATGCTCGCCTCCGGTCAGGATGAGCTCAGCCAGGCCTGGTGGATCGCGCTGTTCCCCGGCCTCGCCATCACTCTGCTGGTGCTGCTGGTCAACCTGTTGGGCGACGCGCTGCTCACCCACCACGACCCACGGAAGAGGCACCGATGACCGCGCTGCTGACCGTCGCGGGCCTGACCGTCGCCGCCCGCCTGACCGGCGACGACCTGCTGCTGCTCGACGACGTGCACCTCGACGTCGGGCGTGGCCAGATCGTCGGCGTCGTCGGCGAATCCGGTAGCGGCAAGACCACCCTCGCCCGCACCGTCGTCGGGTTGCTCGAGCGCAACGTCCAGGTGAAGGACGGCGCTGTCACCCTCGCCGGCGAGGTGGTCGTGGCACCCGGGGTCGACCGGACCGACCGGGTGCGTGGCCGTGCCGTCGGCATGGTCTTCCAGGACGCGTCACGCTCGCTGAACCCGCTGATGAAGGTCCGCACCCAGCTCGCGGAGGTGCTGCGCCGGCACGTGACGGGCATCAGCCGGGCGGAGGTCGAGCGGCGTTCGGTGGAGGTCCTGGGACAGATGCGCATCAGTGACCCGGCCCGGGTGCTGAACAGCTACCCGCACCAGCTCTCCGGTGGACTGCGGCAACGGGTCGCCATCGGGCTGGCCGTCGTGACCCGTCCCTCGCTGGTGATCGCCGACGAATGCACCACCGCCCTCGACGTCACGACCCAGACCAAGGTGGTCAGCCTGTTCCGCACCCTGGTCGACGAACTCGGCATCGGCCTGCTCTTCGTCACCCACGACCTGATGCTCGCCAGCGACATCTGTGACCGGATCGCGGTGATGAGCGGCGGACGGGTCGTCGAACAGGGTGCCGCCCTGCAGGTGCTGGAGCAGCCGCAACAGGACTACACGCGGCGACTGCTCGCCGCCATCCCCTCGTGGAGCTGAAGGAGAACCGCGACATGCCTGACCAGCCCGGTGTCGACGGGTACGCGGTACACCTGCCGGCGTACGCCCTGCACGACAACAGACTCGACACGGCCGACCCGCCGCGACCCGGTGGCCCGGTACGCGGCGTCGCCGCCTTCGACGAGGACGCCGTCACCATGGCCGTCGAGGCGTTGCGCTCCGTCGCCGTCGACCATCCGGTCCGCGAACAGGTGCTGTTCGGGACCACCAGCGCACCGTACGAGGCGAAGACCTCGGCCGGGGTGGTGCATGCCGCGCTCGGGCTCGATCCGGCCGTCGGCGCGGTCGACCTGCGTGGTCACCGCTGCGGCGCGACCGCTGTCGACCTCGTCGTCCGGTCCGGTGCGGCGGCGGTGCTGGCCGACCTGCGGACCACCCGGCCCGGGGCACCCGACGAGCTGGCCCAGGGCGACGCCGCTGCGGCGTTCGTCGGCGGCGGTACCCGCGCCGCCGCGCTGCTCGCCCGCGCCGGACACACCACCGAGATCCTGGAACGGTGGCGACTGCCCGGGGAACGTCACGACCGGGTCTGGGACGAACGGTTCACCGCTGACGTCCTGGTGACCGCGGGCCTCGACACCGCCCGGCGGGCCATGGCCGCCGCGTCCCTGGACACCGTCGACGAGGTCGTCGTCTCCTCGTCGAACGCCCGGGCCGCCGCGGCGCTGCGGCGGGCACTGCGCGGTTCCGGGGTCGACGTACGGGTCGAACGGGCCACCGGGTTCACCGGTGCCGCCCATCCCGCCCTGCTGCTTGCCGCCGCGCTCGACGAGTCGCAGCCGGGCCGGACGATTCTGCTGCTGTCAGCCACCGAAGGCGCGGACGCGTTCGTCTGGCGGGCCGGTGCGGGGGTGCGGTCGGCGCGGGCCGGGCGCTCCGTCCGCGACCAGTTGGCCGCCCGTCGGCCCGTCGGCTACGGCCGCTACCTGCGCTGGCGCGGGCTGCTGGACGTGCAGGGCCCCGCGCGGCCCGCGTCCCCGGCACCGGCCTCCCCGGCGATGTTCCGGCGCGCCGGCTGGAAGTACCGGCTCGAGGCCAGTCGGTGTGACGCCTGCGGGAACCTCACCAGCCCGCCGGGGCGGGTCTGCGCGTCCTGCGGAACCGCGTCGACGGGGCAGCCCACCGCGAAGGTCTCGCTGCGGGACAAGGTCGCCCGGGTCGTCTCCGCCACCAGGGACCATCTGACCACCATGCCGGAGCCGGAGGTCGTGATCGTCGTCGCCGACGTCGACGGCGGCGGCCGGTTGACCACGTACGCGACCGATGTCGCGCCGGACGACGTGACGGTGGGCATGCCGATGACGCCCACCTTCCGGCGACTGTGGACCACCGACTCGATCCACAACTACTTCTGGAAACTCCGGCCGGTTCCGGTGCCGGACCCGCCCGTGGAAGGACAGCACTGATGGCCAGCAGACGTATGGCCCACGACGTCGCGATCGTCGCGATGGGCTGCACCCCGTTCCGCGACCACTGGCACCGTTCCGCCGACGACCTGCTGGTCGACGCGGTGCAGGAATGTGTCGGCGCGCTGCCCGGTGCCACGCTCGACGACGTCGACGCGTTCTGGGTCGGCACCCAGGGTTCCGGCATGTCCGGGCAGACGTTGGCCCGGCCGCTGCGGCTGGTCGGCAAGCCGGTCACCCGGGTGGAGAACTACTGCGCCACCGGCTCGGAGTCGCTGCGCAACGCGGCGTTCGCGGTCGCCTCCGGGGCGTACGACATGGTGATGGCGACCGGCGTCGAGAAGCTGAAGGATTCGTCGTACTCCGGTCTGGCCGCCGTCTACCCACCTGCCGACGGCACCGACGTCGACTGGACCGCGCCCGCCGGGTTCTCCCTGCTCGCGCCCGCCTACCAGCAGGCGTACGGCGTCGGGGCGCGGGACATGCGCGACGCGCTCACCAGGGTCGCGACGAAGAACCACGCGAACGGTGTGTTGAACGAACGCGCCCAGTTCCGTAAGGCGGTCTCCGCCGAGGCCGTCGAGAACGCACCACGTGTCGCCGGTCAGCTCGGCGTCCTGGACTGCTCGGGCGTCTCCGACGGGGCCGCCGCCGCGATCCTGGTCCGCGCCGAGGACGCCTACCGGTACACCGACAAGCCGGTGTTCCTGCGGGGGATGGGGTTCGTCGCCGGCTCGGGGGCCGGGCTCGCCACCGACGGCTACGACTTCACCACCTTCCCTGAGGTGGTGCAGGCGGCGCGACAGGCCTACGACCAGGCAGGTGTCACCGACCCGGCGACGCAGATCTCGCTGGCCGAGGTGCACGACTGTTTCACCCCGACGGAGGTGGTGCTGATGGAGGACCTGGGCTTCTCCGAACGCGGCAAGGCCTGGCGGGACATTCTCGACGGCCGGTACGACCTGGGCGGCGCGCTGCCGGTCAACACCGACGGCGGGCTCAAATCGTTCGGCCACCCGATCGGCGCCACCGGGCTGCGGATGATGTTCGAGTGTTTCACCCAGCTGCGGGGTGAGGCCGGCGCCCGCCAGGTGCCCGACGCCCGGTTGGCCCTCGCGCAGAACCTCGGTGGGCAGCCCGGTTCCTGTGTGGCGTTCGTCGCGGTGCTGGGGAGCCAGCGGTGAGCGCCGAGGTCCGCCTCGACAGGCAGGTCGTCGTCGTCACCGGCGCCGGCAACGGGATCGGCCGGGCACACGCCCTGCTGCTGGCCGAACGCGGTGCCCGCGTCGTCGTCAACGACCTCGGCGGGACGGTGGACGGCTCGGGTTCCTCCGGTGCGGCGCAGCGGGTGGTCGACGAGATCCGCGCCCTCGGCGGTGTCGCGGTCGCGTCGACCGACTCGGTCGCCACCGCCGCCGGCGGCGCCGACCTCGTCGCACGGGCCGTCGACGAGTACGGGCGGATCGACGCGGTGATCCACAACGCCGGCATCCTGCGGGACGCCACGCTGGCCAAGATGCGCGAGGAGGACGTCAGCGCCGTCCTCGACGTGCACCTCGCCGGGGCGTTCCACGTGCTGCGGCCCGCGTGGCGGCAGATGGCCGAGCGGGGGTACGGGCGGATCGTGCTGACCAGCTCGTCGTCCGGGCTGTTCGGCAACTTCGGCCAGGCCAACTACGGGGCCGCCAAGGCCGGCCTGATCGGGCTGATGAACGTGCTCGCGCTGGAAGGAGCCCGCCGGGGCATCCTGGTCAACGCGATCGCACCGACCGCCGCGACCCGGATGACCGAGAACCTTCTCGGTGAGCTGGCCGACCGGTTCGACCCCCGGCACGTCGCCGCGGTGGCGACCTACCTCGCCTCCGGGCAGTGCCAGCTCAACCGGCACATCCTCACCGTCGGCGGCGGCCGGGTCGGGCGGATCTTCCTCGGCGTCACCCCTGGTTGGTACGGCGGTGCCGAGCCGGTCTCGCCGGACGACATCAGCGCGTCGATCGACGAGATCTGCCGGCTCGACGACTTCATCGTCCCCGACAGCGGCGCCGACGAGGTCGCGCTGATCCAGCGGGCCCTGTCCGGACCCGCCGGTCCAACCGCCTGAGCCGCGTCAAGAAGGGAGCCACCATGCCGGTGAGCGAGGTACACCACGTGGCCGTGACCGTCTCCGACGTCGACCGCGCCGCGGACTTCTACGAGAAGGCACTGGGCTACCGCCGGACCCTGCGGGCCGACGTCGCCGGACCCGGCATCGAGGTGTCGCTGGGCCTGCCCGCCGGCACCACCGGCCGGGTCCAGTACCTGCAGGGACCGAGCCAGATCGGCCAGCTCGAGCTCATCGAGTGGAACGGCACCGCGACCCGGACGGCGACCGGCGGGCATCTGGAACTGGGCACCTTCCTGCTCAGTTTCGCGGTGCCGCTGGCGGAGATGGACGAGCTGTACGCCCGGCTGGTCGAGCTGGGTGCGCAGTGCCTGAGCCCGCCGAACCAGGTCCTGCTCGACAACTACGGGCCGATCACCGCGTTCGCGGCCCGTGACCTCGACGGCAACCTGCTGGAGTTCGTGGCGCTGCCGTCGCGGGAGGAGATCCTGGCCCGGCGGCGGGAGGGCGGCAGCTGATGGCGACCAGCAACTTCGCCGAGACGCTGCGCCGGCAGGCGCTGCGTCGCGCCGACCGGGAGGCGCTGGTCGACTCCGACGCCCGCTGGACGTACGCCGAACTGGACGCCGACGTCGACCGGCACGCGGCGGCACTGCGCGACGCCGGCATCGCCGACGGTGACCTGGTCGGGGTGCTCGGCCGCAACAGCGCCACGTACGTCATCGAGCTGCTGGCGCTGAGCCGCCTCGGTGCGGTCTCGGTTCCGCTGAACTGGCGGCTGCACCCCCACGAGCAGGCGTACGTCCTCGACCAGGCCGGTGTCACCGGGCTGATCTACGACGACGACTTCGCCGACGTCGCCGCCACCCTGGCGGCCACGACCGGGCTGCGGACGGTCGTGGCCAACGGGGCCCGGGTCGTCGTTGACGCCCGTCGGCTGGCCGATCTGCTCGCTGCGGCGCCGCCCGGGGTACGGGTGCCGGACGCCGAGAAGACCGCCGCCGACGTGCACCGGCTGCTCTACACCTCCGGCACCACCGCACGCCCGAAGGGCGTCATCCACACCTGCGGCAACCTGACGGCGAACCATCTGGCGCAGGTGCTCGAACTGGAGCTCACCGCAGCCGACCGGATCCTCGTCTCGGCACCGTTGTTCCATGTCAGCGGCCTGGAGGCGCCGGGCCTGGCGACGTTCGTGGCCGGCGCGACGATGGTGCTGACCCCGACGTTCAAGGCCGCCGACATCGCCCGGACCGTGGCCCGGGAGCGGATCACCGGCATGGTCCTGGCGGCGCAGATCCTCTTCGGGCTGCTCGACCGCGACGACCAGTCGGACCTGGCGTCGTTGCGTTACCTGCTCTTCGCCGGGGTCGCGCCCAGCGTCCGGCGTGAGGTGAAACGCCGGCTGCCGCACGTACGGCTGGTGGACACCTTCGGCATGACCGAGCTGTGCAACGGCGTCTGCTACCTGGACGCCGCCCACGAACAGAGCAAGGTCGGCGCGCTCGGCGCGCCGTTCCCCGGGGTGCACATCCGGATCGTCGACGAACATTTCCAGCCGGTGCCGCCCGGTGTGGAGGGGGAGATCATCGTCCGGGGCGAGAAGATCTCGCCCGGTTACTGGAACGACGACGAGGCGAACCGGCGTACCCGCCGGGACGGTTGGTTCCTGACCGGCGACGTCGGGCGGATCGACGCCGACGGCTACCTGTGGTTCGTCGACCGCCGCGCCGACCTGATCAAGTCCGGTGGGGAAAACATCGCCAGCGCCGAGGTCGAACGGGTCATCGCCGGGCATCCCGACGTCAGCGAGGTCGCCGTCGTCGGGGTGCCGGACCCGACCTGGGACGAGGTCCCGAAGGCGTACGTGATCCTGCGCGCCGAGGCGACCACCACGGCGGAGGGGATCCGCGAACACTGCCGGGCCGAACTGGCCCGGTACAAGGTGCCGAAGTATGTCCAGATCGTGACGTCGCTGCCGCGCAACGACTCCGGCAAGGTGCTCAAGAAGCAGCTGCGCGAGGCGGCGGTGACCGGATGAGTACGGCGAACGTCGCCGCGATGCTGGCCGGCAACGCCCGGCGTTTCGCCGACGCCGACGCGCTGGTCTTCGAGGGCCGGCGGTGGACCCACCGCCAGCTCGCCGCCGACGTCGAGGCCCTGGCCGCAGGTCTGACGGCCGAGGGGATCCGCCGCGACGCCCGGGTGGCGATCATCTCGAACAACGTGCCCGAGTTCCTGCTGTTGTCGCTGGCGTTGTCGAAGCTCGGTGCGGTCTTCGTGCCACTGAACTACCGGCTCACCGCGGGGGAGCTGGCCCAGTTGCTGCGGCACGCGCGGGTCCAGGCGGTCGCGACGGTCCCGGAGTTCGCCGCGTTGACCGACGCCGCCGTGACGCAGGCCGCGCTGACGGAGGTGGGCACCCGCCCGGCGGCCCCCGTACGCCGGTTCGCGCTGGAACCGATCGACGACGGCTGGCTCGACGTGCGGGCGATTGTCGAGGCTCACCGGGGTACCCGGGTCGCCGACGCCGATCTCGACGAGGCGGCCCTGCACCGGATCGTCTACACCTCCGGTACGACCGGGCTGCCCAAGGGAGTGCTGCTCACCCACGGCAACGTGAACATGAACATGCACGCCCAGATCGTCGAGCTCGGGCTGCGGCCGAGCGACCGGATCCTCAACTTCGCACCGCTGTACCACGTCGGCGGCACCGACCTGCCGGGCTTCGGCATCTGGCATGTCGGCGGCACGATGGTGCTGCACCGGCGGTTCGAACCGGCGGCGGTGCTGCGGACGATCGAGACCGAGCGGATCACCGGCATGGTGATGGCGGCGACGATGCTCGACATGGTCCGCCGCGCGGTCGACGTCGCCGCCGCCGATCTGACCTCGGTGCGGTGGGTCATCTATTCACAGGTCACGTCGGCGTTGTTCGCCGTGGCGCGGGAGCTCTTCCCGGACGCCCGGCTGATCGAGGGCTACGGTCTCACCGAGACGTGCAGCGCCCTGACGTACCTGGACGAGGCGCACATGCGGTCCAAGCAGGGGTCGGTCGGCCTGCCCGTGCCGTGGGTCCAGGTACGGGTGGTCGACGCGGACGGCAACGACGTGCTGGTCGGCGACGACGGGGAGGTGATCGCACGCGGCCCGAAGGTGAGCCCCGGCTACCTCGACGATCCGCAGGCGACCCGGGCGGCCTGGCGCGACGGGTGGTTCCACACCGGCGACATCGGTCGCTTCGACGCCGACGGCTACCTGTACATCCGGGACCGGCTCAAGGACATGATCCGCAGCGGTGGGGAGAACATGTCCAGCGCCGAGATCGAGAACGTGCTGGCCGACCACCCGCTGGTGCTGGCCGCGTCGGTGGTGGCGGCACCGCATCCGGTGTGGCTGGAGGTCCCGGTGGCGTTCGTGATCGGCCGGCCCGGCCTGGAGCCCGAGTCGCTGATCGCACATGCCCGGCAGCGACTCGGCGGCTTCAAGGTCCCGAAGGAGATCTACGTCGTGGACGAGTTTCCGACGAATCCGTCCGGCAAGGTGCTGAAGCGCAGCCTGCGGGAGCTGCGGTCGTCGGCGCGCCCGGACTGGACGTATGACCGGCTGCGACGCGACTGACGACTACCGGTGGACGCCCGCCGTGTGCCGCAGCAGGGCCTGGGCATGGACGAGGGAGAACCGTTGGGTACCGCGGCCGAGTTCGTCCCAGGGTCTGCGCCACTGCATCCGCCGGGCGACGTCCCAGGCGGTGACCCGCCCGTCGGTCGCCAGAGCGTCGACGGTGGCGACCTCGGCACGGTGGAAGGCGGCCAGTTCGTCGGCGCGGGCCGCGACGTCGCGGTACGGGAACTGGTGGGCCGGGCAGGCAATCGTCGCGCCGAGGTCGCGGATGCCTTCCAGCGTCCGGAACAGGTCCGCCGCCGGGTCGTCGTCGGCGCGGCTGACGATCGCGAGCTGGGTGGGGCCCTCGGGCATCATCGTGTCGCCGGTGAAGACCAGGCCGCGGGTGTCGACGTAGACCGTGTGCCCGTAGGTGTGGCCCGGGGCCGGTACGGCGCGGATGGTCACGTCGCCGAACCGCAACTCGGTCTCGTCGGCCACGGCCAGGTCGATCCGCAGGTCCTCGTGGTGCGCGGTGACCGCGACCGCGTCGGCGTACATCGTCTCGACGACGTCGGGCGGGGCACCGGTCGCCGTGAGGGCGGTGCGCAGCTGGGTGAGGAAGCCACCCCTGCTCCGGCGCATGGTGGCGAAGTCGTCGGCCTGCCCCATGACCAGCCGGGCACCGGACCGGTCCCGGACCCGGGCGGCGAAGCCGATGTGGTCCGGGTGGTTGTGGGTGAGCAGGACGGTGGAGATCGTCTCGACCCGGCGGCCGATCGCGGCGACCGATCCGGTGAACGACTCCCAGCAGCTCGGGTGGTCGTAGCCGGCGTCGATGAGGACCGCGCCGTCGCCGGTGTCGACCAGGAAGACGGTGACGTAGCGCAGTGCGCTGCCGCGCAGCGGGACCGGGATCGCCCAGATCCCGTCGGTGACCTCGGTCGGGTCCGGGACCTGACGGGCGTGATAGCTGGCGGCGTGCGCGTCGTTCACAGGTCTGGACATCGTCAGACGCCTCCCTTACTGTGGAAACAACAACATACCGGATGGTCGGAATTTAACTCAAGGAGTCCGATGAGCGACGAGCGGACCGGCTTCCGGCTCTGGGCGGCCGCCGAGCCGGACCTGTGCGCGATCGTGACTGCCGACGATCGGCAGATCTCCTACGGCGAGCTGTACGCCGAGGTGAACCGGATCTCGCACGGCCTGCGTACCCGCGCGGGCCTGCGTGCCGGCGACACGGTCGCGGCGGTGATGACCAACAGCGCCGGCATGGTCGCGCTCTACCTGGCGGCGATGCAGTCGGGGCTCTACCTGGTGACGCTCAACTACCACCTGACCGAGCCGGAGATCGCCTACATCCTCGCCGACAGCGGTGCCAAGGTCGTCGTCTGCTCCGCGCGGGTGGAGCCGGTCGTCGCCGCGGCCGCCGCCGGCGTACCCGGGATCCAGGTGTACGTCGACGGAGTCCCGACCACCGGTCGCGTCCGTCCGTTGTCGCGGCTCACCGACGGCATGTCGACGGTGAGCCCGGAGCAGACCCCGGCCGGTTCGCTGATGATGTACACCTCGGGCACCACCGGCCGCCCGAAAGGGGTGAAGCGGCCGCTGGCCGGCGTCGACGCCGACACCGGCGCGTCGACCTACCGGTGGCTGTTCCAGGAGTTCGGGATGGAACGTCCCGCCTTCGGGTCCTGGCTCGTCTCGGCTCCGCTGTACCACTCCGCGAACATCACCCCCGCGATGGGTGCCCTGCACGCCGGCGGAACTATGGTCCTGATGGACGGCTGGACGCCGGAGGGTTTCCTGCGTCGGGTCCACGACCGGCGGGTCACCGGCACCAGCATGGTGCCGACCCACTTCTACCGGCTGCTGCAACTGCCCCAACAGGTTCGCGACAGCTACGACGTCTCCTCGCTGCGCTACGTCCTGCACGGCGCCGCGCCGTGCCCGCGTGAGGTCAAGCAGCGCATCCTCGACTGGTTCGGCCCGGTGGTCTACGAGTACTACGGCTCGACCGAGGTCGGTACCACCATCGCCCGCCCGCACGAGTGGCTCGCCCACCCGGGAACGGTCGGTCGCCCCGCGTCCATCTCGACGCTGCGGATCCTCGACGAGGCCGGCAACGAGGTGCCGGTCGGCCAGACCGGCATCGTGTACATGCGTCAGGGCTCCGACCAGGTCGAGTACCACAACGACCCCGGCAAGACCGACGGCGCGCGTCGCGACGGCCTGATGACCGTCTGGGACGTCGGCCACGTCGACGCCGACGGCTTCCTGTACATCACCGGCCGGGCCGCCGAACTGATCCTGGTCGGCGGGGTCAACGTCTACCCGGCCGAGATCGAGGCCGCGTTGCTCGGCCACGACTGGATCGCCGACGCCGGAGTCGTCGGCGTACCCGATCCGGAGTTCGGCGAGGTGCCGCAGGCCCACGTCGTGCTGACCGAGACCGCGCCCGACGCCGAAGCAGCGCTCGCGCAGATCCGTACCCATCTCGCCGGACGGCTGGCGAAGCCGAAGCGTCCGCATTCGTACGTCGTCCGCGAGGCGCTGCCCCGCGACCCCAACGGCAAGCTCTACAAGGCGCGGCTCACCCGTGCCCCGGAGGTGTCGGCGTGACCGCGACCCGTGAGGTGCCCGAAGACAGGGGAGCCCGGCGTGGACTTCGATGACAGCGACAGCGACCTCGCGTTCCGGCGTGCGGCCGGCAGCTGGCTCGACCAGGCGCTGCGCGACGTGCCTGATCAGGAGGAGCTGTCCCAGACCGAGCGTGAGCACTGGTCACGGGTGTGGCAGGAGCGGCTCTGCGCCGGCAACTGGGCCGGGTTGTCCTGGCCGGTCGAGCACGGCGGCCGCGGGATGGACTCGTTGGCGCAGGCGATCTTCAACGAGGAGGCCGCGGTCCGGGGCGCGCCGTACCCGCTCAACGGGGTCGGCATGATGCTGGCCGGTCCGACGATCATCGCGCACGGCAGCGACGAGCAGCAGGCCCGGTACCTGCCGGGCATCCTGCGCGGCGAGGAGTACTGGTGCCAGGGCTTCAGCGAGCCCGGCTCCGGCTCCGACCTGGCGAGTCTGCGGACGGCCGCGACCCGGGTCGACGGCGGCTGGCTGATCAACGGCACCAAGATCTGGACCTCCAACGCGCACAACGCCTCCCGGTGTCTGTTGCTGGCGCGGACCGACCCCGAGGAGACCCGGCACCGGGGCATCACCTACTTCCTGGCTCCGATGGACCGGTTCACCGTCCGACCACTGGTGATGATCAATGGGGACACCGAGTTCAACGAGATGTTCCTCGACGACGTGTTCGTCCCCGACTCCGACGTGCTCGGCGGGCTCGGCAACGGCTGGAAGGTCGCGCTCACCACGCTCGCCTTCGAACGCGGCAGCATGGCGCTGAACCTGTGGGTGTGGGCCCGCCAGGCAGTGGACCGGGTCGTCGATCTGGCGATCGCGCGGGGCCTGGCCGACGACAGCGCCTTCGTCGACACGGTCGGCGCGTTGCAGTGCGATGCCGAGGCGGTCCGGATCGGGTCGATGCGGATGCTGGCGGAGAGTCGCGCCGGCGGCGTCCCCGGCCCGGAGACATCGGCGTTGAAGAGCCTGTGGGCCGGCGTGGTCCAGAACGCGAACCGGCTCGCGGTGCAGCTCGACGAGGCCGGCGGGGTGCTTCTCGACGGCGCCGGGGCCGCCGCCCGGATGCACCGCTACCTGCGTGCCCGCGCCCACACGATCGAGGGCGGCACGGAGGAAGTCCAGAAGTCGATCCTCGCGGAGCGGGTGCTTGACCTGCCCCGTTCACGTTGAACGGAGTGGCCGCGTGCACGCGACATTCACCCAGGAGCAGCAGGAGATCGGCGAAACCGTCGCGGCCCTCGCCAAGGCGCAGGCCGGCGCGGCGCGCGCCGCGCTGTCGACAGGTTGGCGGCCCTGCGCCGCCGACGGGCCGCTGCTGCGCGACTTCGGGCTGCTCGGCGTGCCCGAGTCGGTCGGCGGGGTCGGGTCGGCTCTGATCGACCTGCTCGTCGCCGTGGAGGTGCTCGGCGAGTACCTGGTCCCGAGCCGGTTCGCGGCCCACGCGGGCGCCGTACAGCTGCTCTGCGGCGCAGACGGGCGGACCGCGTCGTTGCCCGACGAGGTCCTCGACGGCCGCCGGGTGCTCACGTCGGCGGTCGACGTGCCGTCCACGGCCGGCTGGCCGGACCGGTCGGTGCCGGATCCGCTGGTGCGGACCCTGGTGCCGTACGCCGCCCAGGCGGACGGGTTCGTCGTCGCCGGTCCCGACGGGACCTGGGTCGCCGATGCTGCCGCGCTCGCCGAGCAGGCTCGGGTCACCGAACGGCGGTCGTTCGACCCGTCGGTGCCGCTGTCGGACGTGTCGCTGTCCGCACCGCAGCGGGTCGACCCGGTCGGCACCGGGTTGTGGCGGGCGACGCTGGTGGTCGCCGCCGAATTGTGCGGCGTCGCGCAGGGCGCGATCGGGTTGGCCGCCGAGCAGGCCCGTACCCGGGTGCAGTTCGGCCGGGTGATCGGGTCGTTCCAGGGGGTCGCGTTCCAGCTGGCCGAGGCCGCCACCGCGCGCAAGGCGGCGTGGGACCTGACGCTCTACGCGGCCTGGGCCGTCGACAACCGTCGACCGGACGCCGGGAGCCAGGTGCACGCCGCCAAGGCGGCGGCGGGAAAGGCCGCGGTCTTCGCCGCTGAGCGGGCCATCCAGGTGTACGGCGGGATGGGCATCACCATGGAGGCGGATCCGCATCTGTTCCTGCGTCGGGCGTTGGTGCTCGACGCCCGCGCCGGCCGTGGCCGGTGGCACCGTCACCGGGCCGGCACGCTTCGGATCGAAGCGCGCCGGACGGGCCCGGGACAACCCACGTACTAATGCGCTGACCTGCGCAGACCTTGCAGTGCCAGCAACGCAGCGGTAACATACCGGCTGGTCGGAATAAACGAGGAGTGGTCGTGAAGTTCGGAATCATGAACCTGTTCCCGGTCGCCGACGGGGCATCGGACCATCAGGTGCTACGAGAGACTCTCGACGAGATCCAGCTGGCCGACGAACTCGGCTTCGACTCGATCTGGCTGGCCGAGCACCACTTCTCGAAGTACGGCATCCTCGGCAGCCCGGTCAACTTCGGCATGGCCGTCGCCGAGCGGACCAAGCGGATCACGATCGGCACCGCCGTGCTGGTGCTTCCACTGCACCACCCGCTGCGGCTGGCCGAGGACATCGCGGCGCTCGACGTGCTCAGCGGCGGTCGGGTGACCATCGGGGTCGGCCGTGGCTACCAGCCGGCCGAGTTCGCCGGCTTCGGGATCGCCCTGGCCGAGTCGAAGCAGCGCTACCAGGAGACCCTCGACGTACTGCGGTTGGCGCTGACCCAGGAGAAGTTCTCCTACCACGGCGAGATCTACCACTTCGACGACGTCACGACCTACCCCCGGCCGTTCACTCCCGGCGGTCCGCCGATCCTGCAGGGCACGGTCTCCCCGGACAGCTTCCGGGAGCGCGGCGCGATCGGCGAGCCGATCATCACCTCACCCAACTTCACACCGTTGGGCATCATGCAGCGCAACTTCAGCCTCTACCGGCAGAGCATGCAGGCCAACGGCTTCGACATCGCCACCTACGAACTGCCCTTCATGCAACAGGTGTGGTGCGGCGACGGCGAGGACGGCCTGCGTGAAGCCGCCTCGGCCGCGATGAACTACTACAAATCCGTCGGGAAGGTGATCCCGGGTTCGGAGGAGGCGATCGAGCAGGAGCGGTCCTATTACGCGGCGGTCGCCAAGAACATCGAACTGCTGACCCTGGAGCAGACCCTGACCCACGGCGGCAACTTCGGCTCGGCGCAGCGCGTCATCGAGACCATCGAGATGCTGCGCGAGCAGCTCGGCATCAACCACTACATCGGCTGGCTGCGGATCCCGTCGCTCGACCGGCGGAGCGCACTGAAGTCCATGGAGGAGTTCGCCACCAAGGTGAT
This sequence comes from Solwaraspora sp. WMMA2101, assembly GCF_049179175.1. NCBI lineage: Bacteria > Bacillati > Actinomycetota > Actinomycetes > Micromonosporales > Micromonosporaceae > Solwaraspora > Solwaraspora sp. WMMA2101. The sequence continues at coordinate 6,586,739 of NZ_JBMHMA010000006.1, forward strand.
CCCGCACTTCCGCGCGGCGGACCAGGCGGCCCGCCCGGCCGACGGCCACGACCGGGCCGACGACGTGCTGACGACCACCGCCCCCCAGGCGGTCATCGGATGAAGGTCAGCTGTTTCCTCAGCGCCCAGTTCGATCCGTCGACCAGCGCCTCAGACGGCATCGACCAGGTGCTGGAGCAGGCCGCCGCCGCTGAGGCGGCCGGCTTCCACGCCGTCTACCTCGGCCACCACTTCCTCGCCAGGTCGGCGTTCGTCCAGCCCGTGCCGCTGGCCGGCTACCTCGCCCGGGCGACCACCCGGGTACGCATCGGCTTCGGTGTGCTGCTGGCACCGCTGCTGAATCCGGTCGCGCTCGCCGAGGACCTCGCCTCGCTCGACGTGCTCTGCCGGGGACGGTTGACCGTGGGCATCGGCGCCGGTTACCGCAAGCGGGAGACCGCCGCGTTCGGCGTCGAGTGGACCGACCGGCTGCGTCGACTGCGTGAGTACGTCCCGATCCTGCGGTCGCTGTGGAACGGCGAGACGATCGACATCTCCGGCAGCTGGGGCGAGGTCCCCGGCGCGTCGCTGGCGCTGCGCCCGGTGCAGCCCGGCGGCCCGCCGCTGTGGATCGGCGCGTTCGCCGAGCCGGCGGTCCGCCGCGCCGCCCGACTGGACGCGCCGTGGCTCATCGGCCCCAAGGGCACCGACGCGGAGCTCGCCCGGCTGCTCGGCGTCTACCGGGGCGAGCTCGCCGACCGCGGTTTCACCCTCGACCGTGAGTACCCGATGAGCCGGGAGGCGTTCATCGGCGACAGCTACGCCGCCGCGGTCACGGCCGTCCGACCACACCTGCAGCGTCAGTACGCCGGTTACCGATCCTGGGACGACGCCCAGTCCCTGGACATCGACCGGTACCTGGCGCAGGACTGCCTGGTCGGCTCGGCGGACGAGATCGTCGACAAGCTGCGACGCTGGGAGGCTGAACTCGGCATCACCGAGGTCTCGCTGCGGCACCAGTTCGTCGGCGCCAGCCAGGCCGAGGCGATGGAGCAGTTGGCCCGCTTCGGAGCGGAGGTCGTCCCCCGCCTCGCCGCGTCGCCGCCGGCGTCGCCATCCGTCTCGGAGGTCGCGTCGCCATCCGCCCCGGAGGTCGCCCGATGAGCACCGACCCGGGGACCACGCTGCCGGACGCCGACAACCTGGCCCTCGTTCTGCAACGCCGCCGTGCCGACCGCGGCGACGTCGTCGGCCTGTACGGCGAGGACGGTCGGTCATGGACGTTCGACGAGATCGACCTGCTCGCCGGCGGGGTGGCAGTCGCCCTGCGGGACGAGGGCGTGGGCGCCGGCGACCGGGTCGCCGGCTACCTGGCCAACGGCCCGGACATCGTCTTCTTTCTCTTCGGCTGCTGGAAGATCGGTGCGGTCCCGGTCACCGTCAGCAGCCTGTACAACGCCACCGAACTCGCCGAGTCGCTGGCCAAGACCAGCCCCCGGTTGCTGCTCGTCGACGGACGCAGCCCGGACGTGGTCACCGAACTCATCGGCACCGGCACCGGGGTCCCGATCCGCCGCGTCGGCGAGCCGTCCGCCGCGCCCGACGGCGTCGCGGAGCCGGACGTCGAGCCGCTGCCGTGGGGTCGGCAGGCCCGGGTGCCGGCGGTCGACGTCGACCCGCAGGCCGAAGCCTGTGTGCTGTTCACCGGCGGGACGACCGGCCGGCCAAAGGCGGTCAGCGTCACCCACGGCGGCACCCGCGACTCGCTCATGCGGCTGGCCCGCGTCGCCACCGGTACCGACGCCGAAGGCACCGCCGCGCGGGACGCCAGGCCGAACCTCATCGCCCTGCCGCTGTTCCACAGCGGCGGCCAGCACTCGCTGCTGTTCGCGTTCTTCGTCGGGCGTCCGGCGGTGGTCTGGGAGAGGTTCGGCGTCGACCGGCTCGCCGACCTGATGGACCGGTACCGGTTCGACAACTTCTTCCTCCTGCCCACCATGGTCTACGACATCGTGCACGCCGAACGGGACCTGCCGTTCGACGGGGTCAAGTCCGTCCTGGTGGCCGGTCAGGCCATCTCGTGGTCGCTACGCCGCGCCTTCGAGGAGCGGTACCAGGTGCCGATCCTGGTCAACTACGGATCGACCGAGGCCGGGCACATCGCCGGCTGGACCGGCCGGGACATGAAGGCCGGCCGCTGGAAGCCCGGCTCCGCCGGGCGGGTCTACCCGGGGGTGGAGCTGGAGATCCGGGACGAGACCGGTGCCGCACTGCCGGGCGGGCGACCGGGGGAGGTGGTGGTCCGCTCCGCGTTGACCAGGGGCTACGTCGACGACGCCGCCGCCTCCCGCGAGCTGGTCCGGGACGGCTGGGTGCACACCGGCGACATCGGCTACGTCGACGAGGACGGGGTGCTGTTCCTGGTCGGCCGGAAGCGGGACATGATCAAATGCGGTGGTTTCCAGGTCTGGCCCGAGGAGATCGAGGACGAGCTGCGCCGGCATCCGCTGGTCGACGACGTTCGGGTGCTCGGCCGGCCGGACGACCGGCTCGGCGAGATTCCGGTGGCCCTCGTGGTGCGCAGGCCGGACCGCACGGTGACCGACAGCGAACTCTCCCAGCGTCTGGTCGCGTACGCGCGGGACCGGCTTGCCCACTTCAAGACACCCCGGCGGATCGAGTTCGTCGCCGCCCTGGAACGCAGCGCCACCGGCAAGATCAGCCGGGCCACACCGGCCGCGACGCGGGCGGGTGCGTCCGGATGAAGTTCGGCATCATGGCCTCGCACCAGTATCCGCACGGCGACGACCTCGGCGCGCACCTCGCCGACCTGTTCGGCACCGTCGAACTCGCCGCCGAACTCGGCTACGACTCGGTGTGGACGATCAACCACTTCCAGTCGAACCTGGCCACCCCGCAGCCGATCTCCATGCTGGCCAGCCTCATTCCGCGCTCCGGCGACATGCTGCTCGGCACTGGCATCCTGCTGCTGCCGATGTTCCACCCCGTACACGTCGCGGAGGAGTTCGCGACCCTCGACCACCTCTCCGGCGGACGGGTGGTCCTCGGCGTCGGCGCCGGCTACCGGGAGAACGAGCTCGCCGCGTTCGGAATCGACCCGCAGACCCGGTTCCGGCGCTTCGACGAGAGCATCCGGCTGATCCGCGCGCTGTGGACCGGACGACCGGTCACCCAGGACGGCGAGTTCTACCCGCAGACCGACGCGACCATCGGTGTCCGGCCGCTGACGCCGGGCGGACCGCCGATCTGGATCGGCGCCGGCGGCAGGAAAGCGGTCCGCCGGGCCGCCCGTCTCGGCGACGCCTGGTACGCGCCGGGCAACTCACCGAGCCGGCGCTTCCTGCCCGAGCATCGGGCCGTCTACGAGGAGGCGCTGGCTGAGTACGGCCGGGACCCGACGACGGTGCAGCGCCCGGTCGGGGTCGAGCTGTACTGCGCGCCGAGCACCGAGCAGGCTGTCGCCGAGGCGCTGCCGCACGCCCGGCGGGAGTACGCCACCTACGCCGAGTACCCGGCGCTGCGCTGGCAGCGGGACCGCTTCGACGAACTGGTCCGCAACACGCTGCTGCTGGGCTCGCCGGAGCTGCTCATCGAACGGATCACCGCCCTGCGTGACCTGGGCTTCGACCACGTCATCTTCCGCCCCGGGTGGCTCGGCATGCCGACCGGGAAACTGCGTGCCTCGCTGCGGCTGTTCGCCGCCGAGGTGATGCCCGCCTTCCGTACCAGCCGACCGTGAGGAACCGTCGTGAAGAAGACCGAAGCTGAACTTCTGGAACACCAGTGGGACGTCGAGAACATGGAGGTCGATCCCGAGGTCCTGGCGAAGTACGTCCGGTACGACGTCGACGAGCAGCGGTCGGTCGCGACCATCACCTTCGACCGTCCCGAGCGGCTCAACGCCATTCCGGTGGCCGCCTTCGAGCGCGTCGGCGACCTGGTGCGCGAGGCCGAGACCGACGACCGGGTCAAGGTCATCGTGTTCAAGGGCGAAGGCGAACACTTCGGCACCGGCGCCGACGCCGCCGAGCTCGGGCACTACATCGGCTACCGGACCGGCACCGACAAGTCGTCGCGGCGGCGGCCGGCGCAGCGGCAACGCATCCTGCCCGACCGCAACGTGCTCAGCTCCGGATTCACCCGCCCGATCATCGAGTCGCTCAAGGCGACCATCTGCCAGGTGCAGGGGTACTGCTACGGCGGCCACTTCCAGATCGCGCTGTCGGCCGACATCGTCATCGCCAGCCCCGACGCCCGGTTCACCCATCCGGCGTTCCGCTACCTCGGTCCCGCCCCGCAGGACATGTACCACTGGATCGAGAAGGTCGGTCTGACCACGATGAAGGACGTCATGCTGACCATGCGGGCCATCGGCGCCGAGGAGGGCGAGCGCAAGGGCCTGGTCACCAAGGTGGTCGAGCGTGACGAACTACAGCGCTGGGTCGACGACTACGCCGACGCGATCGCTGTCATGCCACTGGACTCGCTGATGATGGGCAAGTCGATGATGCAACTGGTCATGGAGGCCCGGGGCAAGGGCCTCGGCGCGATGACCGGCTGGGTCGGGCACGGCTGGGCGACCAACGTCAGTTTCGACGACGGGGACTGGAACTTCCTCAAGGAGCGCCGGGAGAAGGGCATCGGCCGGGCGCTGGCCGACCGGGACCGGCTGGTCGCACCGTACTTCCGGCTCAGCGACACCCGGTCGCGCGAGAAGTAGGGCGCGGTCGTGAAGTTCGGCATCCTTCTCGACCACCAGTACGAGCTCGGCGACGACCTGCAGCGGCGGACCGGTGAGACGGTCGAGTACGTCCAGCACATCCGCGACCTCGGCTACGACTCGGTGTTCGGTATCCACCACTATCTGTCGTCACTGGCCACACCGCAGCCGATGCCGCTGCTGAGCCGGCTCGTCGAGCACTCCGGCAACATGCAGATCGGCACCGGCATCCTCATCCTGCCGCTCGGGCATCCGGTGCACTGGGCCGAGGAGATCGCCACGATCGACCAGATGTCCGGCGGCCGGTTCGTCCTGGGCATCGGCTCCGGCTACCGCGACGCCGAGTTCGCCTCGTTCGGCGTCGACCGGCGTACCCGGGTGTCGCGGATGAACGAGGCGCTGGCGGTGATGCAGCGGTTGTGGACCGGTGAGCCCGTCCACCACGAGGGGCGGCACTTCACCCTGGACGGGGTGCGGTGCAGCGTACTGCCGCGGCAGCGGCCGCACCCGCCGGTCTGGGTCGGCGCCAACGGACCGACCGGCATCGCCCGGATCGCCCGTCAGGGCCTGCCGTGGCTCGCCCCGTCCAACGTGCGCCGCAACTGGGCCGTGGGAAACCTGACCGAATACCGGCAGCTGCGTACGGCGGCCGGCTTCAGCGAGCAGGACGCGGTGTTCCCGATCCACCGGGACCTGTGCGTCGCGGACTCGGCCGACGCCGCGCACGCGATCGCCGGCGACGCGGTCCGCCGGTCCTACGGCGAGTACGTCCAGTACGGCATGGACTTCTTCGAGTCCCAGTGGGAGGCGATCAAGGAGAAGGCGCTCTTCTTCGGCTCGCCCGACGACATCGCCGCGAAGATCTCCGACTTCGCCGCCGCCGGCTTCAACCACTTCGTCTTCCGCGCCCAGTGGCTCGGGCTGCCGATCGAGCGGTCCGTTGAGATCGTCGAACGGTTCGCCCGCGAGGTCATGCCGAGGTTCCGGCGATGAGGATCGGCCACGTGATCGTTCCGGCCGCAGACCTGGCCGCCCAGGTCGACTTCTACACCCGGCTCGGACTGACGGTGCGGTTCCGCGACGGCGACCGGTACGTCGCGCTCACCGACGGGACGGTGACCATCGGCCTGGCCGACGGATCACAGCAGCCCGTCGCCGGCCGCACCCTGCTCAGCGTCGAAGTCGACGACCTCGACCGCTGCGTCGCCGAACTGGCCGCATCCGGCGCGTCGGTCGGGGAGCCCGTGCCGGGCCCGCACGAGCGGCGGTCGGTGGTCGTCGACCCGGGCGGTGTCCCGGTCGTCGTCTACGAACGACGGGCCTGACCGAGCACGGCGGCCGGCGGGGCGGTGCCCGACCGGTGCAGTCTGGTGAGGTGAACGCCGAGGAACCCACCGACGACATTCGAATTCCCCGTGCACAGGTCGGCTCCAGCCCACAGCATCTACTGGCGACCCTGCTCGGTGAGTATCTCGACTCGGCGGACGCCGGCCTGCCGTCGACGGCGGTCATTGCGATCCTGGGCGAGTTCGCAGTCAGCGAGCCAAGCGCCCGGGCGGCGCTGTCCCGCCTGGTCAAGCGCGGTCTGATCGCGACCCGAGGGCGCGGCCGGCCGCCGGTCTACCACCTCACGCCCGTCGCGATCGCCCGGCACCGACAGCGGATGCGGCACTTCCTGAACTTCGGTGCCCAGCCACCGCGGTGGACCGGTGAGTGGTTGCTGGTGTCGTACTCGATCCCGAGTTCCGGGCAGGCCGTGCGACACGCGGTCCGCCGATCGTTGGGCGCGCTGCGCTTCGTGGGTCTGTACGACAGCGCCTGGATCCGGCCGGGAACCGACGCGGCGCCGGTGCGGCAGGTGCTGGACGAACTGCTGCACCACGTGGCAGGTGCCCGGTGGTCGGTCATGCATGTCCGGTTCGACGAGGAGGCCGGCCCGCACGGCCCGGCCAGCGCCTACGACCTGGCCGGGCTCTCCGCCGCGTACTCACGCTTCATCGCGCGGTACGCGCCGCTGCGGACCGCGGTGCGCAACGGGGCGGTGGACGCCGCGGCAGCGCTGGTGGCCCGGACCTCGGCCATGGATTCCTGGCGGTGGTTCCCGGACACCGATCCGGATCTGCCGGCCCACCTGCTACCACAGCCCTGGCCCCGGCAGCAGGCCAGGGAGATATTCCTGGACATCCACTGTGCGCTCGGTGCGCTCGCGCAGGCCCGCCTCGTCGAGGTGGCGACACCGTACTGGCCGGACGCCGCCGCGTGGATCACCCACTTCACGGCGTCGCATGATCCCGCACACCCCGAACCGACCGGTGGCGCCCGGGCCGCCCCGCCTTCGCCAGGTTGACGGCGGCCGTGGCCGGTCAGGGCAGACAATCCATTGACACTTTTCGTTGCGACGGTGATAGTAACTGCACAGCTCCCCTCGGAGCGCTGTGGGGACCGCGGCCGGGCGGTCCACGCGCCCGTCGCGACACCCGCTGGAGAGGCACATGCGAAGAAGATCGATGATCGGTGCCGGCCTGGCCGCCGCCCTCGTCCCGGCCACCGCAGTGATCGTGGCGCTCGGCGCGCCACCGGCAAGCGCCGCGATCGGTGGCTCCGGTCCCTATCCCGCCGACTACGAGACCGCGGCCAGCCTGCCCAACCACACCATCTTCCGACCGCAGACCCTGCCGGCCGAGCGCCTCCCGATCCTCGCCTGGGGCAACGGCGGCTGCTCAGCCAACGGCCTGTCGCAGGGCAACTTCCTCCGCGAAATCGCCTCCCACGGCTTCCTCGCCATCGCCAACGGCGCGCCGAACGGATCCGGCTCCACCACGTCGCAGATGCTCACCCGGTCCATCGACTGGGCCGTCGCGGAGAACTCCCGACCGGGCAGCAAGTACTACGACAGGCTCGACACGACCAAGGTCGCCGTGGCCGGCTTCTCCTGCGGCGGGCTGGAGGCCTACGCCGTCTCGAACGACCCGCGTGTCACCACGACCGGCATCTTCAGCAGTGGACTGTTGAACGACGCCGACGACTACCAGCTCAGGAGACTGACCAAGCCGATCGCCTATTTCATCGGCGGTCCCAGCGACATCGCGTACCCGAACGCCGTCGACGACTGGGGAAAACTGCCGGCCGGGCTGCCCGCCTTCATGGGCAACCTGAACGTGGGGCACGGTGGCACCTACGACCAGCCCAATGGCGGCGAGTTCGGTCGGGTGGCGGTGCTCTACCTCAAGTGGCGGTTGAAGGGCGACACCGCCGCCGGTGCCAACTTCGTCGGCGCGGACTGCGGGCTGTGCCGCAGCCAGTGGAGCGTGCAGCAGAAGAACCTGACACTCGACGGTGACCCGCCGCCGACCACCCCACCGCCGACCACTCCGCCGCCGACGACCCCACCACCGACCACTCCGCCGCCGACGACCCCGCCACCCGGCGGGACGCCGGCCTGCACCGCCGCCTACACGGTGCAGGACCAGTGGAACAGCGGGTTCGTCGCGACCGTCACCGTGACCGCTGCCAGCACCCCGCTCACCAGTTGGCTGGTCACACTCAACCTGCCAGGTGGCGCGTCGGTCAGTTCGATGTGGAACGGCGTCGTCAGCGGTACCAGCGGCACGGTCACTGTCACGAACCAGAGCTACAACGGTCGGTTGGCCGCCGGTCAGAGCACCAGTTTCGGCTTCCAGGGCGCCGGAAACGGTAGCGGCGCCACCGCCACCTGCACCGGAAGCTGACCTCCCGCCAACCTGAGCTGTCCCACCGTCGCGTCGGGCCGGTGCCGGGGGCACCGGCCCGTCACGGCTGCGCCGCCCATGGTGCAGCCCGGTCGTAGGACCAATGGCCCGGCCGGGTAGTGACCTTCGCCGGCGGCGGCCGGCGTGGGGATGGCGGAGAGTGGGCCCGACAGGGTCAGCACGGTGGCCTCGGCCCCGAGCCGCCGCGCGCCGTCGGGTGGCGACCACGGGAGTACGACAGTGGGCAAGCAGAGCCGGGACAGGGCGCGCGCACTGCGCGAGGCGCAGGCCGCTATCGCCGCGCAGCGCGGTCGCAGGCGGCGGTGGGCGTACGCGGTCGGCGGTGTGGTGATCGCCGCGCTGGTCGTGGCGATCGCGGTGACGGTCGTCGACGCGATGGGCCGAAAGCCCGGCGGCGTCGCGACGGATGCGGATGCGGCGCAGCGGCCGTCGTCGGCCACCGCAGCCGGTTCGCTCACCATCGGGGACCCGGCGGCCCCGGTGGAACTCGAGGTGTTCCTCGACTACATGTGTCCCTTCTGCGGTCGTTTCGAACGGGCCAACGGCGACGACGTCGCCCGGCTGGTCGCTCAGGGCACCGTCCGCCTGCAGCTTTACCCGCTGTCGTTTCTGGACGAGGCCTCCGCCGGCAGCGAATACTCCACCCGGGCCGCGAACGCGGTGGCGACCGTCGCGGACCGGGCACCCGAGCAACTGCTCGCGTTCCACCAGGCGCTGTTCGAGCAGCAGCCCGCCGAGGGCACCGAAGGACTGTCCGACGACGCCATCGCCGCACTGGCCCGGGACGTCGGCGTGCCGGCGGCGGTCGTGGCCACCTTCGACGACCGACGGTTCGTGTCCTGGACCGCCGCGGCCACCGAACAGGCGTTCGCCAGCGGCATCTCCGGCACCCCGACCGTGCGCATCGACGGCACGACGTTCACCGGCGATCTGTACACCGCCGGCACGCTGACCCGGGCGCTCACCGCGGCCGCGGCGGGGCCGCAGTGACCGCGCCGCTGACCCGGCTGCGTGCGGTACGGCACTCCAACGGCTGGATCTACGGCACGATGCTGTTCTCGGCGTGCCTGAGCCTGCTCGCCTCGTTCGTGCTGTCGGTCGACGCGGTACGCCTGGCCGCCGACCCGGCCGCGAACCTCACCTGCAACATCAACGCGGTGTTGAGCTGCGGCACGGTGGGCGGCTCCTGGCAGGCGCAGCTGTTCGGCTTCCCGAACGCATTCCTCGGGCTGGTCGCGGAGCCGGTGGTGATCACCATCGCGGTCGCCGCGCTGGGTGGGGTCCGGTTCCCCCGGTGGTTCATGTTCGCGGCGCAGGTCGTATACACCCTGGGAGTGATCTTCGCCTACTGGCTGTTCTACCAGTCGATGTTCGTCATCGGCGCGCTCTGCCCATGGTGCCTGCTGGTGACCGTCTCCACCACCCTGGTGTTCGCCACCCTGACCCACGTCAACATCCGCGACGGCAATCTCTTCCTGCCGCCGCGCCCGCACCGCTCGGCCCGGCAGTTCGTCGACGCCGACCTGGACGTCATCGTGGTGACGATCTGGATGCTGGTGCTGATCCTGGCCGTGGTGTCGAAGTACGGCCCCGCGCTGCTGTCCTGACCACGCTCACCGCTGCGGGTCGTCGGCGCGGGGCCGGGCACCGGCGACGAACCGGTCCAGCGCCGGCCCGTGCAGGACACGGCCCGGTACGGGGTCCCGTGACGTCCGGGCGGCCAGGAGCGCCACCGGCAGCCGGTCCGGGCGCCGCGTCGCGGCGAGCACCACGTTGCCGTACCGCCGACCGCGCAGCATCCGCCGGTCGGCGACGACGCAGACGTCGGCGAAGACCGTCCGCAGGGTGGCCACCTGTACCCGGCTGCCGACCAGCGGCGGCAGGTCGGTGACGTTGACCAGGTAGATTCCGTCCTGTCGGAGCACCCGGGCCACCTCGGCGGCGAAGCCGACCGTGGCGACGTGCGGTGGCATCCGCGCTGCCTGGTAGATGTCGGCGAGCACCAGGTCGTAGGCGTCGGCGGGCGCGGCGGTGACCGCCGCCCGTGCGTCGGCCACGTGGACCTCGACGCCGGCCGGTCGGGGCGGCAGGTTCCGGTCCACCAGCGCGACCACCGCCGGATCCCGTTCCACCACGACCTGCGTCGATTCCGGTCGGGTCGCGGCGAGGTAGCGGGGCAGCGTCAGCGCGCCGCCGCCGAGGTGCAGCACGTCCAGCCGGGTGCCGGCGGGCGCGGCGAGGTCGGCCACGGCGGCCATCCGACGGACGTACTCGAAGTGCAGGTACGTGGGGTCGGCGACATCCACGTAGGACTGGTCGACCCCGCCGGCGAGCAGCGTACGCCCGGTGGGCCGGGCCGGGTCGGCGGCCAGTTCGAGCCGGTCGTCCGGTGTCCGCATGACCAGCAGGCTAGCCTTCCCGGCCGGGCTCGGCGGCACGGGAACCGGTCTTGTCGGACGGCCAGAATTGAGGTCGAGTCGCAGTTACGCCCCCAGTTGAGTGGAAAACCAGACCGGCCACTCCAACTACTCCGACTCGCCTGAAACGGCCAAATGGCAACCTTTCCGGAGGGTGGAATCCGCCTGCGGCAAAGTAGTGGTGGTCGATTCTTCCCAGGCATTGACATCGATTGTCCGCCCCGGCAGGCTGCTGTGAAGCTGATCATGTAGCACCTCGTCGCCCCCGTCGAATCGGAGACTTGATGCGCGTCGCCCTTGTCACCACGACTCAGCATGGTCACCTGAACCCCTATGTTCCGGTGGTCAATGCGCTACGAGCTGCCGGCGGTGAGGTGACGCTGCTGCTGTTGTCCGCAGACGGTGGCGAGCTCGACCAGCAGCGTCGCCGCGCTGTCGGCACGACGCAGGCCCACCTGATCGGGCAGGTCGAGATGGCACCCTGGAGCGGCGATCCGGCGAAGATCGGTCCGATGCTGCAGGCGTCGCCGGTAGCCGATCAGACGGCTGACGCGATCAAGACGACCGACCCGGACTTCGTACTCCTCGATTCGCTGCCAGTGACCGCCTCGGCCATGGTCGGTGCGCAGCGCTCCGGCGTGCCGTACGGGATGATCTGGGCAAACCTGGGCGGGGTGTGCCCGCGCGAGCACCGACGAGCTCGCTGGCCGTACGACGAGCAGGTCGGCGACTATCTGACCCGGCACGGGGTGGCGTGGTCGACCCGGACCCATTCGGCGCGGTCGCCGATTCTCAACCTGATGCCGACGATCCCCGCGCTCGTCGGGGACGACGCGGTCACCGACGACGGGGTGCAACTGGTCGGGCTGCCCGGGGCGGCGGGGATCCGTGGCGACGAGGTCGCCCTCGCGGGGCTGGACCGGCTCGACCCGGACCGTCCGGTGGTCTACGTCTCCTTCGGCACGATCTTCTACCGGCGGCCGGACCTGCTGCGCACGGTGATCACCGGGGCGGCGGCGACCGGTGCGCAGGTGATCGCCGCCGTCGGGGACCTGGCCGCGGAGCTCGCGTTGCCCGACGACGTGCTCACCGCCCCGTACCTGCCGCAACGTGAGGTGCTTGAGCGCGCCGACGTGTTCATCACCCACGGTGGGTACAACTCCGTGGCGGAGTCGATCCGGGCGGCGACACCGATGCTGGTGATCCCGCTGGCGGTGGATCAGCCGATCCAGGCGCACTTCGTGACCAGCGCGGGCTTCGGAACGGCGCTGGGGCCGGCCGACGTCACCGCCCGCGCGGTCGCGGACGCGGTCGGCGATCTGCTCGATCCCGCCCGGCACTACCGGGCCCGGCTGCGCGCCGCGCAGCCGCAGTGTGGCGATTCCGCGGTACGCACGGCGGAGCTGGTGGCCGGCACGGTCGAGGCGCTACGGCGGAGGGCGGAGCAGTGACGATCGAGCTGCAGCGGGCGGTGATCGACCCGATCGTCGTCGACGACCGCGAGCGCATGTCGTTCCGGGTGGATCGCCGCGCCTACACCGATGACGATCTGGCCGCGCGCGAAACGGCCATGATCTTCGACCGCTGTTGGCTGTATGTCGGCCATGAATCAGAGGTGCCCGCGCCGGGTTGCTATGTGGCCCGCGACGTCGGCGGGCGTCCGGTGGTGATGGCGCGCGGTTCCGACGGAGTGATCCGGGTGTTCGCCAACAGCTGCCCCCACCGGGGGGCGCTGATCTGTTCGCAGCCGTCCGGGCAGGCCAGATCGTTCCGGTGTCCGTACCACGACTGGACGTTTTCCAACCGGGGCGACCTGGTCGGGGTCCCGATCCCGGACGGGTACGGGCCGGGTTTCCGCAAAGCGGACTTCGGCCTGGCCCTGCATCGCAGTGACAGCTACCGCGGTTTCGTGTTCGTCACCTTCGATCAGCGGCAGCCGCTCACCTTGACCGAATATCTGGCGGGTGCGGCCGAGTACCTCGATCTTCTTGACGACCAGTCCGAGGTCGGAATGGAGGTGATTCAGGGCGCGCAGCTGCACGGGGCGCGGGCCAACTGGAAGCTCATGATGGAGAACAGCGTCGACATCTACCATTTCCGGGCCCTGCACAAGCGGTACGTCGGCTACATGGAGTCGCTGGGGTCGGTGCCACCACGACGACGAGGCGGTTTCGGCCGAGCCCTCGGCCTGGGGCATGGCGCCAACGAACTGCCGCCGGCGGCGGCCCGCCCGCTCGCGTACTGGACGCCGATGTTCAGTCCCGAGGTCCGGCCACGGATCGAGGCGACGGCCGCCCGGTTCGTCGATCGGTTCGGGGCCCAACGCGCCGAACGGATCACCAGCACCAACCGGGCGGTGTTGATCTTTCCCAACCTGATGATCATCGACGCGATCGCCATCACGATCCGCAAGATCGACCCGGTCGGTGCCGGCCGAATGGCCATCACCTCGGTCGCCCTGGCCCCGAAGGACGAGGATCCGGAGATCAGGGAGCTCCGCAAGAGCCACTACCTGACGTTCCTCGGCCCTGCCGGCTTCGCCACCCCTGACGACATCGAGATCATCGAATCGTGCCAGCGAGGCTACCTCAACCGTACGGTCCGCTACTCGGACCTGTCCCGGGGCATGAACAAGGCGGTCCCGGAGACGACCGACGAGTTACCCGCCCGCGAGTTCTGGCGGCAGTGGGACCGGCTGATGCACGGCGACGCCGGGCACCTCGAGATCGCTCACCCGGCCGAGACGCAAGGGGAGTGGCCACAGTGACCACCGAGCTGACGGTCGACGACACGGTCCAGCTGAGGTTGTGGCACCGGGTGAGCCAGTTTCTCTTCCGCGAGGCGCGGCTGCTCGACGAGTGGCGCCTGCGTGAGTGGTACGACGAGATGCTCACCGACGACGTCCGCTACCGCGTGCCGGCCACCGACGTACGGGGTGGACCGGTCGACGCGCTCGCGCTCGTCGACGACGACGCCGCCCGGCTGCGCCAGCGGATCGAACAACTCCTCAACGGTGAGGTGTGGTGCGAGAATCCCCGGTCCCGCACGAACCGGATGATCAGCAACGTGGAGATCCTGACCGACCGGGGCAGCCATCTCGACGTGACGGCGAACCTCGTCGTGTACCGGTTCGGGCACGGGCGCTCGGACGCCTACGTCGGGAAGTACCGGTCCGCACTCGTCGTCGAGGGGGAGTCCCTCCGGATCCGCCGACGGGTCGTGGAGCTCGACCACGAAACGTTGTACGACCACGGCAAGCTCAGCATCATCCTGTGACCGGACAGCGGCGACCGCCGGTGCCGGCTGGGTGCAGCTGGTCCGACGTCGTCCGGGCCAACACCGAGGAGCTGATCGATGAACCAGCCGTCCGCCCGACATGAGCGGGGCGAGGCCATGTTCCATCAGGTATTCGGCCGCGAACCGCGCCCGGGCTCCTACCCGGAGTTTCTGCAGATCACCGTCGACCACCTGTTCGGCGAGATCTGGACCCGTCCGCACCTCAGCGTCGAGGAACGCGAGCTGGTCGCGCTGACCGCGGTCACCCTGGCCCGGACCGACTGGGAACTGCGCGGCCACATCGGCGCCGCGCTGCACCTCGGGATGACGCGGGAGAAGATCGTCGAAGTCATCATTCAGCTCGCCTACTACGGTGGCTGGCCGGTCGCGAACAACGGTCTGCGCGTCGCCCAGGAGGTCTTCGCCGAGCTGGACGGTGCCACCGACGGGGAGGACCGACCATGACCGGTGTACCGTCCCCTCTCGACCCGGCGGAGAAGGTCGACCTGTGGCGCCAGCGGTTCTTCGAGGCCCAGGCCGCCGCTGAGGAGTTCATCCTGGCGGCGTACGGTGACGACGGGCTCGCCGCCTGGATTCAGGCGAACTCCCGCATCACCGCGGACCTGCTGCGGGCGCAACGGCCCGCCGGGGTGTCCACCACCGATCACTTCATGGACCGGCTGCAGCGTCAGTTGCTGCTGTACGACTCGGCGGTGGTAACTGAGCCCGCGCCCTCGGGCACCGTTCTGCGCAACGCCGACTGCGGGATTCTGCGCTACCGCAAACGGGCCGCCCGTGCCGGCGTCGTCCTGACGTTCTCGTCACCGTGCCCGTACTGCCAGCAGCTCAACACCGCGATCGCCGCCCGCTACGTGGAACCGGAGGTGACGGTGTCGTGTGAACAGGCAGGCGACGGATGCACCTGGCGGGCGGAGTCGCCGGTACACCCGGGTCACGCCGACGACCCCGCCGAGCCGCCGCACCGGGGCCGGACCGGTGCCTGAACCACCGGCAGTGCGGTGCGGTCGGCAGCCGGCGACCTGCTGACGTCGAGCGTCATGCCGACCTGCCGACCCACCGCCACACACAGGTCGACCGCCGCGGTACGGGCCAGATCCTGATGCTCGTTCTGGGTGAAGCACGCCGACGCCACGTTTCTGTTGCGCAGCCGGAGATACCACGGGAACAACGAGCCCAGCGCCGGCTCGGTCAGCATCGTGCGCGAGTGCACGATCGTCCCCACCAGCAGGTTGCCGAACGGGCGCTGCCCGGCGTTCATGAAGCTCTTCAACCGCTCCTGGAAGATCTTCAGGACCGCGGGCACGTTCCCCGCGTACACCGGCATGGCGAGCAGCATCGCCTGCGCACCCTCGGCGAGCTTGACGACCTGCTCGAAGTCGTCGTCGAGAGTGCACCGACCCACCTCGGGATCCAGGCAGGTGTCCTCGCCCTCGCACATGGCGATGCGGTGGTCGATCAACCGGATGCGCTGGATCCGTGCGTCGCGCACCTCCTGGGCGACGCCGGTGACCGCGGCTTCGAGCAGTGCGTCGGTCAGCGACGGGAGCCGCTTCTGGGTGCAGGACAAGGCGATGATCTTCACACCAGCGACCCCCTCAGGTCGGCGAGCGGATGGTGCGCGCCGCCGCACGCCGTGGCGAGCAGGTCGACGTACCCGGCCATCCAGCGGCGGGCGGTGCCGTCGGCGATCCGGTCCACCGGGTACTCCAGATAACCGTCGATCCCGTCCGGGCCGGGCACCAGGGCGATGATCAGCGCCGTCCGGCCGACCCCGGCCGGTACCTCGTGCACCTGGACGGTCAGGTCCGGCAGGTCGATCCGGGTGTCGAACGTACTCTGGAAGGCGAAGCTCACCGTCATCCCGGCCGGTGCCGCGTCCCTGCCCGCCGCGTCCCTGCCCGCCGTGGCCAGCTGCTGGTATATCCAGGCCGTGGGCAGCAGGTTGTCGATGCCGGCGAACAGGCCGTCGGCGGCCTGACCGACCAGCTGCGCGAACGTCGCGGCGGCGCCCGTACGGATCCGCACCGGCAACGCCGTCGCCAGCACCGTGACGGTGTCCTCGTACGCCTGCGGCGACCGGTTGGCGTACGGCATCGACAGGGTGATGTCGGGCTGCCCGCTGAGCCGGGCGAACAGCAGCGCCAACGCCGCAGCGGTCACCGCGGTCACCGTGACGCCCCGGTCGCGGGCGAGCGCCTCGACGGCGGACCGTACCGGCCGGGGGATCTCGAACCGGCAGGTGGCGGCCTGCCCACTCGGCTGTCGCGGTGCGGGACGGTCGAACGGCAGTTCCAGCGCCAGTGGTCCGTCGCCGAGGTGCTCCGCCCAGTAGGCGAGCCGTCGACGCCGGGTCGACTCGTCCCACTGACCCTGCTGCCAGCGCGCGTAGTCGGTGCACTGGGTGGCGGCGGGTGGGCCGAAATCCGGCGAGCCGTGGTCGCGGGCGGTGCGGTACCCGACGGCCAGTTCACGCAGCAGCACGGTGACCGCCCGGCCGTCGCAGGCGACGTGATGCAGGACCAGGACCAGCCAGGACTCACCCGGCGCGAGCCGGATCAGGGCGTACCGTACCGGTGCATCGTGCGCCGGCGTGAACGCCGTCGCCACCAGCTCCTGGCAGACCACCTCGGCCCGGCGCCGCGCCGCGTCCGGCGCCAGCGCGGTCAGCTCCACGATGGGCAGCGGGACCGACCGGTGGGCGAGGATCCGTTGGGTCCAGGCGCCGCCGTCGCGGGCCAGCCGGGCGCGCAGAGCGTGGTGCCGGGCGACGAGGCCGTCGAGTGCGGCGTCGAGTGCGGCGACATCGAGTTCACCGACCAGTTCCATCCGCAGCCCGACGTTCCAGCTGGCGGGGTGCGCGCTGCGCGCGGCGACCTCCATCACCCGCTCCTGCTGGGCCGACAGCGGCGCCCGCGTCACCTCGCGTTCGTCGGCCGGTGCGGTCAGCCAGCGCAACAGTTCTCCTTTGTACGACCGCAGCGCAGCGACCAGCTCCGGACCCGACGCGGCGGCCGGGGCGTCGTAGTGCAGGACGTCGCCGGTGCCGGTGAGCCGCACGTCGTGCACGGCGAGGTGCTCCAGCAACTCGTCGAGGGTCACAGCGCCCCCCGTACCCGGTGGCCGGGTGCGTCGTCGACGGCGGCTCGTACGGGGCCCGGCGGCGCGGCCGTGACGGTGCCGCGCAGCCGGCCGACCATCGCGGCGATGGTCGGCGCGCGGAAGAACTCCAACGCCGGATAGTCCACCGCCGTGGCCTCGCGTACCCGGTTGAGCAGGCGCATCGCGTTGATCGAATGTCCGCCGAGGGCGAAGAAGGACACGTCGTGGTCGATGCGGCGCGGATCCTGGTCGAGTTCGGCGGCCCACAGTGCCCGCACCGTGTCGGCCAGCGCGGCACCGGTCGGTTCGTCCACGCCGGCCAGCGCGCCGGCCGGCGGGGCCGCCGGCGGTGGTGCCGGCTGTGGTGCTGGCTGTGGTGCCAGCGGCGCGGGCATGCCGGTGCGGATCGTGGGTTCCGGCAGCCCGGCGTGGTCGACCTTGTTGTTGCCGGTCTGCGGCAACGCGGGCAGCACCGCCCATACCCGGGGAATCAGCACGTCGGGCAGGTGACGGGACAGTGCGGCGACGAGCCGGTCGGCCAGACCGTCGTGGGCCACGCCCGGCGCGGGTACGACGTATCCGGCCAGGTACGCCTCGTCGCGCCGGTCCCGCCGGGCCACCACGACACCGTCGGCCACCAGGTCCAGCCCGCGCAGCACCGCCGACGTCTCGCCCGGTTCGACCCGGTTGCCCCGGATCTTGACCTGGTCGTCGGTACGTCCGAGGAACACCAGCGCGCCGTCGGCGGTCCACCGCACCAGGTCCCCGGTGCGGTAGCAGCGGGAACCGGGTCCGCCGGCCGGGTCGTCGACGAACCGCTGCGCGGTCAGCTCAGGTCGGTTCAGATAGCCGCGACCCACCCCGGCACCGCCGATGAACAGCTCCCCGACGGCACCGACCGGGGCCAGGCCGCCCCCTTCGTCGCGGACCTCGACGCGGACGTTGTCCAGCGGCCGGCCGATCGGGATCGGTCCGTCGGACCCGGTCGACGCCGCCGCCACCACCTCGGAGGTGGCGATGACGGTCGTCTCGGTCGGTCCGTACACGTTGCGCACGACGTACGGCACCCCGGGCTGTGGGCGTACCCGCAGCTGCTGGCCGCCGACGGTGAGGTGGCGCAGCCGGGGCTGGGCCGCGACGGGCAGCGAGAGCAGGCCTTCCCCGATCGGAGTGGGCAGCATCGCGACGCTCACTCCGGCGGTACGCAGCCAGCGTGCCAGCGCCATCGAGTCCAGCCGTACGGCGTCGTCGGCGATGGTCAGGCTCGCGCCGACCTGCAGCATCGGCCAGATCTCCAGCATCGAGGCGTCGAAGCTCTGCCCGCACACCACGGCGCCACGGTCGTCGGGGGTCAGCGCCAGCTCGTCCCGGTACCACTGGCACAGGTTCGCCACGCCGCGGTGGGTGATCACCACGCCCTTTGGCCGACCGGTCGAGCCGGAGGTGTACATGACGTAGCAGGCCGGGTCCGGATCGTCCGCGGCGCGGCCAGGGTCGCCGTGCCCGCTGCCGTACCCGCCGCCGGGATCGTCGCCGGGATCGTCGACCCGCAGCAGGTGCACCCCCTCGGGCAGGTCCGGTGCCGCGTCAGCTCCGGTGGCCAGCACCACCCGGGCCGCGCTGTCCGAGACCATGAACCGCACCTGCCGGCCGTCGAGGGACGGATCCAGCGGCAGGTACGCGGCACCGGTCCGCAGCACCGCCAGAGCGGCCACGATGAACTCCGGCGACCGGGGCAGCCACAGCGCCACGATGTCGCCCACGGCGGTGCCGTGCCGGGCCAGCCGGTGCGCCAGCACGGTGGCCTGCTCGTCGAGCTGCCGGTAGGTCAGCACGGTGCCGCCACCGATCACCGCGACTGCCTGCGGGGTGTGGACCGCCCACTGCCGCACCGCGTCGTGCACACCACCGGGCGGCAGCTCACGCTGCCGTCCGGCACCCCGACGGGCCAGCGTGTACCGGTCGGTGTCGAGGACACCGACCAGCGCCGAGATCGGCGTATCGGGCCGATCGACGGCGGCGGCCAGGATCGCGACCAGGTACGACAGCAGCCGTTCGGCGCTGTCCGCCACGAACAGGTCGGTGCTGTACTCCAGCCGGCAGTCGATCCCGTCGGGGTGCCTGGTGACGTACAGGGCCAGGTCGGTGACCGCCCGTTCGGCCCGGTGCGCCAGCGTGCGGGCCGTCACCCGGGGCAGGTCGAGCGGGAGCGGGTCACCGCCGTTGTCGAACTCCACGATGGTCTGGAAGATCGGGGTCCGGCTGGGGTCACGGTCCGGGCCTACCGCGCCGACGACGGCGTCGAACGGTACGTGGGCGTGGCCGTACGCGTCCAGGGCGGTGTCGCGAACCTGCGTGAGCAGATCGGTGAAGGTCGGGTCGCCGGACAGGTCGAGCCGCAGGGCGACCGTGTTGAGGAAGAACCCGACCACGTCTTCGGCGCCGCCGGGCCGGACCGACACCGGTGTCCCCACGACCACCTGGTCGTCGCGGGTGAACCGGCGCAGGGTGGCCGCGTACCCGGCGAGCATCGTCATGAACAGGGTGCTCCGGCGCGCGCCACTGAGCCGACTCAACAGCCCGGACAGCTGCGGGTCGAGCCGGCGGCGGACCGACGCGCCGGCGCCGGACCGTACCGGCGGGCGCGGCCGGTCGGTCGGCAGGTCCAGCACCGGCAGCTCTCCGGCCAGCCGCTCCCGCCAGTAGTCCAGACCGGCCTGCTCGTCGCGTTGACCGCCGTCGGCGTCCGCTTCCCGACGGGCCAGGCCCAGACAGTCGACGGTGAGCTCCGGCAGTTCGGCGGGCCGGCCGTCGAGCGCGGCCCGGTAGACGGTGGACAGGTCCCGGGCCAGCACTGCCACCGAGGCCGCGTCGATCACGATGTGGTGCAGCGACAGCACGAGCACGTGCCGCTCGGGCGACCAGCGCAGCAGCCGGGTAACCAGCAGCGGACCACGGGCGAGGTCGAACACCCGGCGGACCTCGTCGGCCAGCACCTGGCGCACGGCCTCGTCCTCGTCGTGGCCGGTGCGTTCCTCGACGGTGAGTTCCACCGTGCTGCGGCCGCGCACCACCTGGACCGGTTCGCCGTCGCGTTCCGGGAACACGGTACGCAGCGCCGGATGCCGGGCCACCAACTGGTCCAGCGCGACCCGCAGCGCCGACACGTCCAGCGGCCCGTCGAGCCGTACGGCGATCGGCTCGTTGTAGGTGCCCTGGCCGGGATGCAGCCGTTCGAGGAACCACATCCGTGCCTGCCCGCGTGACACCGGCCCGGACCGGTCCGGGAGAACACCAGGAGCGGCCGCGACGGTACCGGCCGCCGGCTGGCCGGCCGGGGTCTGGTAGCGGGCGCGGAGCCGGTCCAGGTACGGCAGACCCGCCCGTACCTGTTCGGGGGAGGCCCCGAAGTCGACCAGCGCGGCCACCTCGTCGACCCCGGCGGCGGTCAGCGCCTCGATCAGCCGGGCACCGTCGTCCGGCGACCCGATCAGCGCCCGCGCCTCGCAGTACCGGTCGTAGGCGCGCCGGAAGACGTAGTCCAGGTCGTCGGCGTCGGTGTTGTCGAGGTCCACCTGGAATCCGAGGCTGTTGGTCAGCTGCCCGAACAGCGACAACGACGACCGCAGGTACGCCTGCAACGGCGCGAACGCCTCGGCCCGCGCCTCGGCCGAGTCCGCACCGAGGTAGGTGTGCACGAGGACGACCACCCGCCCGCCGTCCGGGTCGAGCCCGTGCGCGGCGCGGGTCCGCCGGTAGCGCCGGACGTTGTCGGCCAACTGCTCCACCGACTGGCTCATCAGGTTGGTGACGACGCCCAGGTCGTGTTCGGCGGCCCGCTCGTACGACTCCGGGTTGCCGACCACGGCGACGAACATCGGCGGCGTCGCCTGTACGGGGCGGGGCAGGGTGCGGATCTCGACCGGTTCGCCGGTGCCGCTGCGGCGTTCGACGGCCTCCCCGCGCCACAGCCGGCGTACCTGGTCGAGGTGGCGGTACATCACGTCGCGGTGGGTGCCGAAGTGTTCGGGCGCGAGCACGAAGTCCCCGGCGTGCCAGCCGGGCGCGCAGCCGATGCCGACCCGGCCACCGGACAGCCGGTCGACCATGGACCATTCCTCGGCGACCCGGATCGGATCGTGCAGCGGCAGGACCACCGATCCGGCGTGCAACCGGATCCGACTCGTCTCGCGGGCCAGCGCGGCGGCCAGCACCACCGGGTTGGGGAAGACCCCACCGAAGGAGTGGAAGTGACGCTCGGGTATCCACAGCGCGTGGAATCCGTGCTGGTCGGCGAAGCGCGCCGTGTCGACGATCAGTTCGTACGGGTCGGCGGGCCCCGAGCCCGGCGGATAGTCCCCGAAGAAGTACACGCTGAAGTCCGGTGCCCGGCGCGCCGCACCGCTCGCCGGTCCCGGGCCGCCCGCCGGTGCGACACTCGCTGTCGGCTCGGTTCGTACCGCCGGTTCGCTTCGGGGGGTGCCGTTGGAGTTCGGCGCGGTTACGGCGGCACCGGGTGGGCGGGGGAGCAGCCCGTCGGCGCGCATCTGACGCAGCGAGTCGCGCACGGCCTCGATCACCGTGTCGACGTCGTCGTCGGTGTGCGCGGTGGAGAGGAAGAAGTTGCGCCACTCCCAGACGTACACGCCCTTGAGTAGCAGGTGGTGGTAGAGAAGCTCGAGGTCGGCGTGGTGTTCGAAGCGGAACTGCGAGCCGACGTGGCCGAGCCGCAGCGGGTACTCCTCCTCGGTGAACAAGGAGTTCAGGGTGCCGACGAGCCGGTCCGTCCGGGCGTTGAGCTCCTGCTGCAGTCGTGGGCTGTGCGCGGTCAACCTGGTCAGCACGGCGCGGGCGGCGGCCATGGACACCGGGTGCTGGATGTAGGTGCCGCCGAAGAAGGTGGTCTCCCGCTGCGGTCGGCTGTCGTCGCCGTAGCGCCAGAAGCCGCCGTCGACGCCGTCCATGATGTCGGCGCGTCCGGCGATCGCCCCGATCGGGAAGCCGCCACCGAGCAGCTTGCCGTACGTGGCGAGATCCGGCGTCACGCCGAACAGTCCCTGGGCGCCACGCGGATGAGGTCGGAACCCGGTCAGCATCTCGTCGAACATCAGCACGATGCCGTACCGCCGGGTGATGTCGCGGAGTTGGTGCAGGAACTCCGCCGGCTGCAGCGACGGGTGCCGGCTCTGCACCGGCTCGACCACGACAGCGGCCAGCCGTTCGCCGAGCGCCTCGATCACCTGCAGGCTCTCCGGTACGCCGTAGTCGAGCACGACCAGGTCCGCGACGGCGCTGGCCGGGATGCCGGTGCTGACCGGGACAGTGGTCCGGTCCGCTCCGGTCCCGACCGAGCGGCCGAGCACGTTGTCGGCATGCCCGTGGTACGACCCGTGGAACGTGACGATCGTGTCGCGTCCGGTGGCGGCCCTGGCGAGTCGGATCGCGGCCGAGTTGGCCTCGGTGCCGGAGTTGGCGAAGGCCACGCGCGGCATCCCGGTCAGCTCGCTCAACAGCCGCGCGGCCTCACCTGTGTCGACGCTGCGGGGTCCGAGCTGGATCCCCCGGGACAGGTGTTCCCGGACCGCGTCGGCGACGAAGTCCGGCTCGTGGCCGAACAGCAGGACCCCAAAGCCCATGGTGATGTCGACGTACCGGTTGCCGTCCACGTCCTCCAGCCACGCGCCCTTGGCGCGCTGGCCGGCGATCGGGTACAGCATCTCCTTCGTGGCGCTGCGGAAGCCGACCACCGCCCGGCTGTCGGCCAGCACACCACGGTAGCGCTGGGCGATCTCCTTGGAGCGCCGGGTCTTTGCCACGAACCGTTGCCGCAGGTCGTCGAGGTGTGCCTGGGCGCGGTCGTCGACAGCCGACCCGGCCTGACCGGCGTCGTGCGCCACGACCACCCTGGGCCCGTGCACGTCGACGCCGGGTGCCGCCGCCAGCGACGATGCCGGTCGCGGTGCCGGTGCCGGTTCCGGTTCCGGTTCCGGTGGCGGTTCCGGTGGCGGTGCGGCTGCCGGCGGCAGTGGCGGTGCGGCTGCTGGTGGCGGTACGGCCGCCGGCGGTGCGGACCCGACCGGGGCCCGCCGGGACAGGATCAGGCGGGACAGCTTGGCGGCGGTGTCGGCCTCCTCGAACAGCTCGCGCATGGCGAGCCGGACACCGAACTCACCCTCGAACTCCCGCAGCGCGTTGATCATGGCGAGTGAGTCGGCGCCCATCGCGACGAACGGGCGGTCGACGACGATGTCGTCCGGCGCGCAGCCGAGGTGCCGGGCGCTGATCTCGCGTACCCGCTCGACCACCGGATCGAGGTCCGGCGCGGTCGGTTCGGCGGTGATCGTGGTGTCAGCGTCGCGGGCGGTGTCGTCGTCGACCATCGACCCTCCAGGTTCGGTTCGTGCCAGCGGCGGTCCGGTCCAGTGGATTCGTCGCTGGAACGGATAGGCGGGCAGCGGTATCCGGCGTGGGTGGCCGGTGCCGAGCAGCGTCTCCCAGTCCAGGTCGACCCCGTGTGCGTACAGGCGGGCGCAGGTGTCGAGGTGCTGATCGAGCTCCGCGTCCCGGCGCTGCGCGGCGAGTACCGGCGAGCAGGGCAGGGCGCAGCGCAGCAACCCGACCAGACTCGGATGCGGCCCGACCTCCAGTACCGGCACACCGGTCGGTGACCCAGGGTCCGACCCGTCGGATGTCGCGGTGGCGAGCGCGGCCATGACCAGGTCGAACCGGACCGGCAGCCGGGTCTGCCGCACCAGGTACGCCGGATCCGGCCGGTGCCCCACCGGCAGGACGGCGCCGTCCACGCTGCTGACCAGCGGTGTCTGCAAGGGCGCCCACCCGATCGTCGCGACCGCCTCACCCAGCCGGTGCAGGATCGGGTCGAGCAGCGCCGAGTGGAAGGCGCGGTCGACCGCGAGCCGCTGCCAGCGCCACCCGAGGCGGTCCAGCAGGGTGCACACGGCGTCGATCGCCGCGACCGGCCCGGCGACGACCTGCTGCTCGGCCGCGTTGGTCGCGGCCAGGTCGAGCCGTCCGTCGGTGGCGAGCAGTTCGTCGACCGCGCTGCGGCCGGCGAAGACCGCGACCATGCCGCCGGGCGCGGTGTGCTCGCGCATCAGCCGCCCGCGCAACCCGGTCAGCCGCAGACCGTCCTCGACCGACAGCGCACCGGCCGCGGCCAGGGCGGCGTACTCGCCGATGCTGTGGCCGGCGACGAGCCGTGGCACCACCCCGAGCGTGTGCCAGAGCCGGGTCAGGGCGGCCTGGTACGCGAACAGCGCCGGCTGCGCCACGTCGGCCGGCCAGATCCGGTCGCCGACGCCGGTGGCGGTGGCGAGCAGTGGCGTCAGCACCGACGGCCCACCGGTGCGGCGCTGGTACGCCTCGCAGGCGTCGAGCACCTCCCGCACCTGCGGGTACCGCCGGTAGAGCGGACCTGCCATGCCGGTGTACGAGGTGCCCTGCCCGCCGTAGACCAGTACCGGGGCCACCGGGCCGGGTGCCGACCCGGCCGCCACCCGCGCCGGGTGGTGCCGCTGCGGCGCGGCGAGGTAGTCGTCCAGCGCCTGCCCGAGTGCCGACGTCGTAGCGCCGGTCACGACGAGTCGGTGCGGCAGGTGCGGCCGGCCGAGCGCGACGGTGGCGGCCAGGTCGGCCAACTCGAGTCCGGGGTCGGCCGACAGGTGCTCGCGCATCCGGCGGGCGAGCGTACGCAGGCTGTCCGGGTGATGCGCCGACAGCGGCACCGCCACCGGTGCGGCCGTGGCGGGCGGTGCCGTGCCGCCGGAAATCGTCGTGTCGTCAGGACTGGTCGTCGGCGGCAGCGCCCTGACCGCCGGTGGTGGTGCCTCCAGGATCAGGTGGACGTTGGTGCCACCGACCGCCAGTGCGGTCACCCCCGCCCGGCGCGGCCCCGGCAGGTCGGGCCAGTCACGCCCCTCGGTCGGGATGACGAAGGGGCTGGCCGCCAGATCCAGCGCCGGGTTCGGGCGTTCGAACCCGACCAGCGGCGGAATCGTCCCGTGCCGCAGCACCAGCACCGCCTTGATCAGGCCGGCCAGGCCGGCGCAGGCGTCGAGGTGGCCGATCGCCGGTTTGGCTGAGCCGATCGCGCAGTAGCCGGCCCGGTCGGTGTGCCGGCGGTAGGCCGCGGTCATGGCGTCGAACTCGATCGGGTCACCCTTGTAGGTGCCGGTGCCGTGGGCCTCCAGGTAGCCGATCGTGTCGGGGGAGACCCCGGCCACGTCGAACGCGCGTAGGATGGCGTCGCGTTGTCCGGCGGCGCTGGGCGCGGCGTAGCTGGTCTTCGTGGCGCCGTCGTTGTTGACCCCGCCGCCCAGGATCACCGCGTGGATGGTGTCGCCGTCGGCGACCGCCCGGTCGTACCGCTTGAGCAGCACCGCCGCGACGCCGTTGCCGCCGACGGTGCCGTCGGACGACGCGTCGAACGCCCGGCACCGGCCGGACCGCGACAGGATGGTGCCCTTGACGTGGCGGTAGCCCAGGATCTGCGGGGTGTGTACCGCCGAGGCGCCGGCCAGGGCCAGGTCGGCGTCGCCGGCGAGCAACGCCTGTCCGGCCAGGTGCACCGCCACCAGCGCCGTCGAGCAACCACTCTGTACGGTGACCGCCGGACCGGTCAGGCCGAGGCGGTACGCGACCCGGGTGGCGGCGAAGTCGTTGAAATTGCCCAGCGCCACCTGGAACGCCGGGCCGAAGTCACCGTCCCAGCGGGCGTCCGGCAGGTTGTTGCGCAGGTAGGTGTTCAGCGGATACAGGTGGTATCCGACCCCGGCGAAGATGCCCACCCTCGCGTCGGGTCGCGCGCCCGCGTACCCGCCGTTCTCCAGCGCGTGGTAGCAGGTCTGCAGGAACAGCCGGTGCTGTGGGTCGACGGTGCGCGCCTCCTGCGCGCTCATTCCGAAGAACTCCGCGTCGAACGAGTCGATGTCGTCGAGCACGCCGCTGACGGCGACGAAGTCCGGTGACTCACGCAGTCCGGCCGGCACCCCGGCATCGGCCAGCTCGGTGGAGCTGAACCGCCGTATGCTGGTCACGCCGTCTCGGATGTTGCGCCAGTACGCCTGCGGCGTGTCCGCACCCGGTAGCCGCAACGCCATGCCGATGATGGCGATCCGTCGGTCGTCGGTGCCCCCGCGCGTCGGCACGCTCATGTCGGTGCCCGCCGACGGGCCCACAGCACGGCGAGGAAGGCCAGCGCCAACAGCACCGCCACTCCGTGGAACACGGTGACAACAGTCAATGGGCTGAGCTGCTCCAACAGGAAGGAGCAGGCGACCATGCCGAAGCCGAAGCCGAGGTTCTCCACGGTGGCGGAGAACCCGAAGACGTACCCGCGCTGATCGTCCGGGGCGGCCTGGAGCCGAGTGGTGTAGGCGATCTCGGTGAAGCCGTCGGCGATGCCGGCGGCCAGGGCGACCAGGACGGCCAGCGGTAGCGGCGGCGCGGTGAAGGCGAGGATGAACGCCACCGACATGACGGCCGCGCCGGCGGCGAACGCGCGCTCGTTGATGGTCCGACCGGTCCGTACGGCCCAGCGGGCGACCGCCCGCTGCGCGATGATGTTGCCGATCGCCCAGGTGGCCCAGAACTGCGACATGAACGCGGCCGGATGCTCCGGATCGAGCAGAGTGGACAGCACCGGCAGACCGACGTTGTGCGAGGCCGAGCCGAACGCGTCGACGGCGCGCAGGCTGACCAGCGCCAACAGGATCGGAGTCAGCCGCAGGTAGCGCAGGGCCGTCATCTGCTCCGCGAGAAACCCGGCGCGCCGCGGCGCGTCGGCCGGCCCGGACACCGGCACGGACGACTGCGACGCGCCAGCGGTGGGCGCCGCCGGACGCACACTGCGGGTGGTGATCGGCAGCCGCGCCAGGACCGCGGCCGAGAAGAGGAACGCCCCGGCGTCGATGAGGAACGCACCGGTGTAGCCGACCGTGGAGACCAGTACGCCGGCCGAGGCGAAGCCGGCTACCATCGCCAGCGACCGGCCGGTGGCGAGCAGCGCGTTTGCCCGTACCCGCTGGTCCGCACCGACGATCTCGGGGATGCTGCTGCGCAGCGCGACGCTGGTGACGGTCGCGCCGGCACCGGTGACGACCGCTACGGCGTACAGCAGGCCGACCTGCGCGGTGGCTGGCGCGACGACCAGGACGATCAGGGCGAAAGCCTGGGTGACGTCGGACGTCACCATGAGCCGTTTGCGGTCGAACCGGGAAGCCAGGGTGCCGGCACCGAATCCGCTGAGGACGCTGGTGCCCAGCCGTAGCGCCAGGAAAAGTCCGGTCTGCAACGCGCTGCCGGTCAGCGAGTACGCGAACAGGCTCAGCGCGATCATGTCCAGGTAGGAGCCGTATGCCGAAACCGCGTTGCCGACCACCAGGAACCGGAAGTGTCGCATCCCGGCATCCGTTCGGCCCGGACCGTGCTCCGTGACCGTCACGGGCGGCCGGCGGGTACGTCGGGGGTCGCGGGCCCTGGTCGTGGAGGCTGGCCGGCGGAGCGGACTGGGTGCGGCAAGCTGTGCCCCCAAGGACGATGGTCGCCGTTGGCGTGTGGTCACGTGATGACTACCGCCCGTCAGGGTATGGGACGACGTCGATCTGATCAAGAACTACTGTGGATGACGGTGGGGCCGGCGGTGCCGTGCGTGGTCGACAACCCGCCGCTGGCCCCGCGAACGAGCGGGGCCAGCGGCGCGGACCACCGCAGCCACGTCGGGCAGGACTCCGCGACCTGCGCCTGCGTCCGCTCGCGCAGGCGGTGCGGGGGAGCGCTACCTGGCGTCCTGCCGCTCCAGCCAGTTCAGGATCGCCTGGTTCGTATCTTCCGGCTTCTCCTGCTGGATCCAGTGGCCGCAGTCCAGGGTGACCACGTCCACGTTGGGCACGAACTCCGCGAGTCGGTCAGACTTCGTGATCGTGTCCCGATCGCCGTAGATCATGAGGGTGGGCTGGTGGATGATCGGGTCGACGTCCGCCAGCAGGTGCCAGTTGCGGTCGAGGTTGCGGTACCAGTTGACGCTGCCGGTGAAGCCGGTCGACTCGAAGGCGGAGACGAAGACGGCCAGTTCGCTGTCGCTCATCACGGGCTCACCGAGCGGCGCTTGCGCCCGGGCGAGATCGATCAACGCCATGCCCGGCTGAGGTTCCCTGAGCGGGACGTTCTTGCGGTACAGGTTGCGCAGGAACCGGTACGTGTTCTCGTCGAAGACGGCGGTCGCGACGCCTGGCTGTCGGTTGAAGTGGACGAAGTAGAAGTCGCCGCCGAGTACGGCTTCCATCAGCTCGATCCAGGGCGTCCCGCCGCGCTCCTGGTACGGCAGGCTCAGGTTGATCACCCTGTTCACCCGGCGCGGATGCAGCAGGGTCAGCCCCCAGACGACCATCGCACCCCAGTCGTGACCGACGAAGTGGCGTCCTCGTATCCGTAGTGATCGAGAAGTGCGACGAGGTCACCCGACAGGTGTGCGATGTCGTAGTCGGTGACCTCGGTCGGGCGCGACGAGTTGCCGTATCCCCGCTGGTTCGGGGCGATGACGTGGTAGCCCGCCTTGGCCAGGGCGGGCATCTGGTGACGCCAGGAGTAGGCGTGCTCCGGCCAGCCGTGACAGAGCACGATCGGCCGTCCGGCGTTCCGCCGGCCGGCTTCGAAGACTTCGAGTTTGACACCGTTGACGGGAACAAGGCTGGGTTCGGGGAAATTCATGCCGCCATCCTGCCGACCGAAACCGGTCACCTCATGACCGGTTAATCTGACAATCTTGGCGGCATGCGCACCGACCGGCTGGTGGCCGTACTCCTGCTGCTGCAGCAGCGCGAGCAGGTGACGGCGGCGGAGGTCGCCCGGGAGCTGGAGGTCTCCGAGCGCACCGCCCGCCGCGACCTCGACGCCCTGGCCATGGCCGGGGTACCCGTCTACTCCACGCAGGGCCGAGGCGGTGGCTGGCGGCTCGTCGGCGGTGCCCGTACCGACCTGTCCGGGTTGACCGCGGGTGAGGCCCGCGCGCTGTTCCTGGTCGCCGGCCCGGCCTCGGCCACGACGCCGGCGGTGAGATCCGCGCTGCGCAAGCTCGTCCGCGCGCTGCCGGAGCCCTTCCGGGCGCAGGCCGAGGCGGCGGCGTCGTCGATCGCCGTCGACCCGCAACGCTGGGGGGTGAGCCGGGTCGACCGCCCGCGCCCCCGCTTTCTCGACGAACTCCAGGACGCGGTGATCCGGGGCGTCCAGGTGCGGCTCGGCTACGTCGACAGCACCGGCACCGTGACCGAGCGGACCGTCCACCCGCTGGGCGTCGTGGCCAAGGGGTCGTCGTGGTACCTCGTCGCCACCACCGGGGCCGGCCGGCGGACCTTCCGGGTCGACCGGGTGTCGTCCGTCGACCCGACCGACGATCCGGTGCACCGGCCTGCCGACTTCGACCTTGCCGGCAGCTGGCGGGAGATCGCCGACGAGGTCGACCGCAGGCGGATGCCCGTCGAGGTCCGGGCGGTCTGCGTGCCCGACGGGATAGCCACGCTGCGGATGGCGCTCGGCGATCGGCTCGAGGTGGGCAGCCCGACGGCCGACGGCCGTATCGAGGTCGTGATCCGTGGCTACGACGAGTACTCGCTCGCCGGCGAGCTCGCCTGGCTGGTCGAATGGCTCGAGGTGACCGGCCCGGCGGGTGTGCGGGAACACCTGGCCGCGATCGGCACCGCGCTCGTCGAGCGATACGGCGGAAACCGCCCGAAGTCCGAGGCTGCTCCTTCGATAGCCGGAAGATAGGTTCCCTTTATGCCTGCCCCTGTTTCCTGATGACCAGCGGCGCCGATGGTCGGACGTCGACAGGGAAGGAGCCTCCAATGACGATCAACAAGGTGGTGGCAGCTGTGGCCGCGGCCATGTTCGCGCTCACCGTCGTCGTGACCGGGCCGGACACCGGGAAGGTCACCGCCAGCCCGGCCGACCTTGCCGCGTCGCTCACGTCGGGTGACACGCCGTGGGACTGACCGGCTCCGTCAGCTGTCGTCGCAGGTCGTTCACCCGCTCCAGCCACCGCCGCGCGCCGATCTCGGTGAACGCCTCCTCGGCGTCCACCAGCCGGCGCCGCACCGTCGGCTGGTCGCCGTGCCGCAGCGCCAGCTCCGCCAGCATCAGGATCGCCCGCCCTTCGATCAGACGATTCCCGGTACGACGGGTCTGTCCGAGCACCTCGGTGAGCGCGTCCCGGGCCTGGTCGAGTTGCCCCCGCTGGATCCGTACCGCGCCGATCCCCAGCCAGGCGTAGATCTTGCCGACCGGGTCGTCGGTCGTCGTGGTGGTTTCCAGTACCTCGGTGAACTCCGCCTCCGCCTGCTCGTACTCGCCCTGGGTGAGATACAACTGACCCAGCCGGTGCCGTGCCTGGGCACCGACCCGACGGGCCCCGACATCGGTGCAGATCGCCAGAGCAGCGCGTAGCAGCCGCTCACACTCCTTCGGTTCCGCACGGTCGGTGCGCAGTTGGGCGAGGTTGATGAGCACGTGTGCCTCGGCCACCCGGTCGCCAGCGGTACGCAGGTCCGGCAGGGCGCGCAGATACCGCGACTCGGCCCGGTCCTCCCGTCCACGCAGGCGGTCGATCGAGGCCAGGCTCCGCAGGGCCAGCCCCCGGCCGCGTCGATCGTCGGTGCCCTCGAACCAGGACAGCGCCCGTGACAGGTCGCTTTCGGCGTCCTGGAGCCGTTGCTCAATCAGCGCCAGACCTGCCCGGGAGCAGCGCACCGCCGCCTCCCCGTACCCGTCGCCGTGCCGGATGGTGGTCTCCAGCGCGACGTCATGCGTGTGGAGCCAGTCCTCGCGGTGCAGTTTCGCCTCGAACAACGTCACCGCGGCGACGGCGAGATTCCAGCAGAGATCACTGAACCGAAGATCGGCGGCGACCCGGACGCTCGCGACCAGGCCGGCATGTTCCGAGGCGAGCCACTCGATCGGGTCGGCGAGCAGCGACTCCACCAGGTGTTGCGGAAGCTCCCACAGAACCACTGTGGAGTACAGGACGGTGTAGTCTCCGCCGTACTCCCGGCGGTGGGCGGCCCGGGCCAGGAACAGCAGGCACCGCAGGTACCGCTCCATCGCGGCCGCTCGCTCCGCAGCCGGCACGTGCGAGTTGAGCAACTCCCGGGCGAAGACCCGCACCAGGTCGTGGAGCCGGTACCGGGCGTGCACCCCGGCACCGGCATGGACTTCGACCAGCCGGGCGTCCACGAGCTCGTCGAGCGCGTCCGCGCCGTCGTACAGCTCGACGCCGAGGAGCGGGCCGGCCATCCAGGTCGCGAAGTCGTTCACGTTGAGTGCGCTGAGCAGAAGAAGCAGCCTGCGGGCCGTGCTTCCCAGCGTGTCGAAGGAGACCGCGAGGGTCGCCCGTACCCCGGTCCCCTCCAGGGACAACTCGTCCAGACGGCGGCTCTCGTCGCCGAGCTGGCGGGCCATCCGTGCGATGTCCCAGTGCCCCCGCACCGACAGCTTTCCGCCGGCGATCTGCAACGCCAGCGGCAGGTGACCACACAGTTCGGCGACCCGTGCCGCCTCCTGCGGTTCGGCCTTCACCCGGTCGGTCCCGATCACCTGACGGAGCAACTCCACGCTGGCTTCCGGGTCCAGGACATCAAGATCGTGTCGGTACGCCTGACCGAGCGCCGCGAGCGGGCCCCGGCTCGTCACCAGGACCGCGACCCCCGGTGCGCCGGGAAGCAACGGCTCCACCTGCCACGGCCCGGCGGCGTCGTCGAGAACGATCAACATCCGGGCGTCGGCCAGCCGGCTGCGGTACAGGCCGGCCAGCGCGTCCGGCTGGCTGGGGATCACCGAGGGCGCGACGCCCATGGCGCGCAGAAAGTGCTCGTGTACCTGTTCCGGCGTGACTGGGCGGAGTTCCGTCCCCCGCAGGTGCGCGTACAACTGCCCGTCCGGAAACTGGCTCATGACCGCGCGCGCAGCGTGCAGGGCCAGTGCGCTCTTGCCTACCCCCGCCGCTCCGCTGATCACTATCAGCGGTGGCGTCTCGTCGGCCGAGGCGTCGGTGAGGGTGGTGCGGATCTCCACGACGGTGCTGCTGCGACCAATGAAGCCTCGGTGGGACACCGGAAGTTGTCGGGGCACCGGTGGCTGTGCCGTGGGCGCCGGCGGGGCGGATGCGACCCAGGCCACCGTGGAGTCCGCCTCCAGGATCGCCCGTTCCATGTCTCTGAGGTCGTCGCCCGGGTCGAGCCCATGCTCCTCGACCAGCATCGTCCGGGCCTGCCGGAAGGCCTCCAGTGCCTCGGCCTGCCTCCCGTCCCGGTAGAGGGCGAGCATCAGCTGGGCGTGGCCCTTCTCTCGGAGCGGGTGGGCCACCACGAACTGCCGTAGCTCGCCGACGAGCTCGTGGTGGCGCCCGAGCTCCAACTCCAGCCCGAGACACTCCTCGGTGACGGCCAGACGGTCCTCGTTGAGCTGTACGGCTGCGGACTGGACGAGTCGGCTCCGCACGTCCGAGACAGCCTCTCCGCGCCACAGACCAAGCCCCCGGCGGAGAGTCCGCACCGCGGTGGCGTGCTGCCCGGTGCGGGCCGCGTCCCGCCCGAGTGCCACCAACTGCCGGAAGTGGTGGGCATCCACACTCTCTCCGGCCACCTGGACGGAGTACCCTTTGCCGTGCGTGACGATCACGTCGGGGATTCCGAGTTGATCCAGCTGGGAGCGGAGCTTCGAGATGGCGATGTAGATCTGGGCCTGTGCGGTGGACGGTGGCCGTTCGTCCCAGACGGCGGTGATGAGCCGCTCCGCGGGTATCACCTTGCCGAACTCCAGTAGCAGCGTCGCCAGGATCACCCGCTGCCGGGTCCCCCGGATGTTCTCGGGCCTGCCGTCGACGAGCATGTCGAACGGACCGAGCAGCCGAAACTGGACGGCGCGGTCGTAGTGCTGTGGCTCCGTCGGGTCGGGCTCACCTCTATCGATGGGTGACTCCATCGATCCCATCCCTCCGCGCCTGCTACGGCCCACCAAGGTGTTGCCCGCAAGGCTACCCGACGGTGACAGCCCGAAGTGGCGTCGGCGGAGGTGCGTCATGTTGCACCGGCTGCCAACGACACGGTGACCAGGTGCGACCCGTCAGCTGAAGACGGTGCGACCGCCGTACCTAGCCGCTCGGTCGGTCGACGGTCGTCAGACGGCGTACCGACAAGGCGGCCGGAGTGACCGCCACCAGCAGCCGCACGTTCTCGTAGGGGCGGGTGACGCGGAAACAGAAGTCCAGCGACGACACCAGCGGTTCCAGGCCCATGGCCGAGAAGTAGCCATCGAGATCCACCGCCAGTCGGTACCGGCCGCAGGCTCTGGAGATCCGCTGGCCCACGACGCCGCCGGTGGCGTCGGTGCGGGCGCTCAGCATGGTCTGCCACACGGCGTCGACCTCACAGGACAACGCCACCGGGACGCCCTCGGCGGGACGTCCGAACGTCTGGTCCATCACCTCGACTGAGATCGACCGCATCTCGGTTGCCTTCCGGAGGGAGGGGTGATCCCGGGCTGCCGCCGCATCGAGTCAGGATCACGGCGATCCGGGTCGAATCGGCGGAAGGTTCACCGGCTGACCGCAGACTCCAGCTGCCGGTTCCGCCAGTGGTCGAGGAGCCCGGGAAGCTCCGTCATGGTGGCGAAAGTGGTGGCACCTGCGGCGGCCAGCACCGTGGCCAGCCGGCCGGCCGGGGTACCCGTGTCCGGTGGTGCGTACCCGAAGACCGTCATCGCGGCGCTGACACCGGCGCGGACCCCCACCAGGCTGTCCTCGATCACCGCGCACCGGGCTGGCCGACAACCGAAGTCGTCGGCGGCGCGCAGGAACAGGTCCGGGTCCGGCTTCCAGGTCTGATGATCGTACGCACTGTAGATCCTGCCATCGACGTACCTCAGCAGGCCGGTCAGGGTGAGTACGTATCTGATCTTCTCCATCGGCGCGCTCGACGCGACGCAGAAGGTGGTGTCGAGGTCCCGGAGCACCTGGGCCACCCCCGGCACCGGCCGCAGCTCCCGAGCGAACCGCTGCGCCGTCCGCTGCCGGAACTCCGCGACGAACGAGTCCCGCAGCCGCGCGCCGGCCATGGTCTCCAGCTCGGCCACCCACTCGGCGACCTTGCGTCCATGAATGAGTTCCAGCGCCTCCCCGGTGTTCACCGCGACACCCCGCTCGGCAGCCATCTCCCGGGCGACCTGGGCGCTCAGGATCTCGCTGTCGACAAGTACGCCGTCACAGTCGAAAATGATCAGTTCGGACATGGTCGCCTCTCGCCGTCAGTCTGGTCGGTGCAGTGTCGATCAGCCGGTCATGCCGGCGGCGATCGTGTCGCCGCGGCTCTTGTCGATCACCAGGAACGATCCGGTTCGCCGGTACTGCGGATAGTCGTCCAGTGGAAGTGGCCGGTCCAGCTCCAGCGCCACCCGACCGATGTCGTTGACCTGGAGCACCTCCGGCCCGGTGACCCGGCGCAGCGTCGCCAGGTCCAGACGGTCCACGAGCCGGGTCACCGTGGCGTCGACGATCTGGGTTCCGTGCCTGATCAGGTAGCGGTCGCCCGCCCGCAGTCCACCGCCGGTGAGCACACACAGGGTCGGCGTCAGGTGGCGGCGTACCAGGGGGCTGCTGGCCAGCGGCGCGATCAGGTCACCCCGGTGCACGTCGACGGGGTCGGCGAGCCGCACCGTCACCGACTGCGGGGCGGTCGCCACCGTGGCCGGCCGGCCGAGGACGTCGATCGACTCGATTACGGAGGTCCGGCCGGCGGGCAGGACCGCGACCGGCTCACCCACCCGCAGCGTACCGGCGACGAGCTGCCCGGCCGGGAGTTGCCGTCCGTCGTCGGCGGTGAGTGTGCACTGCACGGGAAGCCGCGCCGCCTGTGCGACATCGGTATCGCCGACGGGTACGGATTCGAGGTACTCGAGCAAGGTGGGACCGCCGTACCAGTCGGTGTGTGCCGATGGGGCGATGACGTTGTCCCCGCGCAGCGCTGACACCGGGATGGTGGCCACCTCCGGGACGCCGAGCCGGTCGGCGCATTCGGCGAAGGCCTGGGCCGTACGGGCGAAGGTCTGCTCGTCCCAGTCGACCAGATCCATCTTGTTCACCGCCGCGACCACCCGGGGGACCCGTAGCAGGGCCGCAACCGCGGTGTGGCGCCGGGTCTGCTCCACCACGCCCTTGCGGGCATCGATCAGCACCACCGTCACCTGCGCGGTCGACGATCCGGTCACCATGTTCCGGGTGTACTGCACGTGCCCGGGGTTGTCGGCCAGGACGAACCGTCGACTGGCGGTGGCGAAGTACCGGTACGCGACGTCGATGGTGATTCCCTGTTCGCGCTCGGCGCGCAGCCCGTCGGTCAGCAGAGCCAGGTCCGGCCCGTCCTGGCCGTTGACCGGCGACCGGGCCCCGATCGCGGCGAGCTGGTCGCTGAGCACCGACCTCGAGTCGTAGAGCAAACGTCCCACCAGCGTGGACTTGCCGTCGTCGACCGAACCGGCCGTGGCGACCCGGAGCAGGTCCGCGTCGCCACCGGATGCCTTCAGGTAGTCGGCCATCAGAAGTACCCCTCTCGCTTGCGGTCCTCCATGGCAGACTCGCAGAGCCGGTCGTCGATTCGGCTCGCTCCGCGCTCGCTCACCCGGGACGAGGTGATCTCCGTGATCACGTCGCGGACCGTGCCGGCCGTCGACTCCACTGCCCCGGTGCAGGACATGTCGCCCACCGTGCGGTAACGCACCCGGCGGTTGACGACCCGCTCGTCCCCGCGTGGGCCACCCCAGCGGCCGGGTGCCAGCCAGGAGCCGTCGCGGGCGAAGACCTGCCGAAGGTGGCTGAAGTAGATCGACGGCAGCTCGATACCCTCCCGCTCGATGTACTGCCAGACATCCAGCTCGGTCCAGTCGGACAACGGAAAGACCCGGACGTGCTCACCGGACACGTGCAGCCCGTTGTAGAGCTGCCACAGCTCCGGTCGTTGCCGACGGGGGTCCCAGGCGCCGAACTCGTCACGCAGGGAGAAGACCCGCTCCTTGGCACGCGCCTTCTCCTCGTCGCGGCGGGCCCCGCCGATCAGCGCATCGAAGCGGTGCCGCGCCACACTGTCCAACAGCGGGACGGTCTGTAGCTTGTTTCTGCTGCCGTCCGGCCGCTCCGCGACCTCGCCACGATCGAGGTAGTCCTGCACCCGGGCCACGATCAGTTCCAACCCGAGGTCGGCGACCACCCGGTCGCGGAACTCGATCACCTCGGGAAAGTTGTGGCCGGTGTCCACGTGCAGTAGCGCGAACGGAATGCGTGTCGGGGAGAAGGCCTTGCCCGCGAGGTGCACCGCGGCCATCGAATCCTTGCCGCCGGAGAAGAGAATCGCCGGGCGTTCGAACTGACCCGCGGTCTCCCGCAGAATCGCCACCGCCTCCGCTTCGAGCTCGTCCAGGTGCGGCAACGCGGCCCTGGCTGGTCGCTGGTCCCAGTCGGACCCCGCTGCTGGCAATGTCAAGACCATCGAAATCTCCTTGTCCCGTAGCGAATGCATCGGATCTGGCGGTGGGCGTGCTACCGACGGAACGCGGCCGCCGCGACGCCGGGTGCGTCGGTTCGGTCGGGACGACCGTCGGCGGGCGGACGCGTGGTGTCCGGCCGGCCGATCTCCGGGCCGTGCTGGATGTCGGTTTCGGCCGGGCGGGCGTCGGGCTGCTCCGGCAGGCCCTCCCGAGGCAGCAACAGGGACAACGCGCCCAGCACCACCAGGGCGACCGCGATCATCGCGTAGATGGGCAGGAAGCTCTCGGTGACCTCGCGCAGAACCCCGGCCAGGTAGTTGCCGAGCATGCCGCCCACTCCCAACGTCACGTTCGCCACGCCGAACACCGTGGTGGCCGCGGATCCGCTGGCGGTCTTGGCGATGTACGCCGGTACCAGACCAAAGATCGGATAGAACGCGACCGCGAACAGCACACCGGCGACGACCGGGAACACCCCGGTCGGGGTGACGATCAGAAGCGCGGCGGAGGCGAGGATGGACCCGTAGCAGAACAGCAGTGCCAACCGGACGCCGGTCCGGTCGGAGAACCAGCCGACGAGGAACCCGGCGAACATGCCGACGAACCCGATCACTCCCCAGACCGTGGCGCTGTACTCCACCGAGAAATCGAGTCCTTCCCGCAGGTACGGCGAGAGGTAGTTCTGGAACGGCATGGTGGCGAAGCCGTTGAGGAACGTGATCGACCAGATGATCAGCATCCAGGGCACGACCATCGCCCGGGCCGCCGTCCGGGGCGGTGTCCGCCCCGTGCCCGTCGTGGGTTGCCGCGTGTGACGGAACAGGCCGAGGCGCCAGAAGACCACCGCTGCGACGACCGTCACCACGAGCGTGCCGGAGCCGACCGTCCACCAGACACCGCGCCAGTTGTCCGCCCGCAGGAACACCGGCACCAGCAGGCTGTTGACGAAGACGCCGTAGCTGGTGCCGCTGGAGATCAGACCCAGCACCTTCCCCCGGTGCTGGTAACCGATCGCCCTGGCGACGATCTCGACCATCGGCACGTACACCGAGGCGGCGGTACCGCCGAGAACGACCAGCAGGACTCCCACGATCGCGATGTGGTCGCTCAGCGGGAGCAGCACCAGAGCGGCGCCGCAGAGCGCCACCGAGCCGATGATCACCTGTCCGCCGCCGAAGCGGGCCGCCGCCCACGCGCCGAGCAGCGCGAACAACATGAAGCCGAACTGCCCGCCTGCGGTGATCACCCCGACCGCGGTGTATCCGAAGCCCAGATCCGCGCGCATGTCCGTCACCAGCTGAGCGAACAGGTAGAAGCCGAAACCGTAGGTCGCGGCGACGAAGCTGGTCAGCAGCACGGTGAGAACGACGGCGGTGAGTCCGGCGGTACGCGGTCGCCGCGCCGCCGGTTGGATCGTTGAACTGCTCATGGTCCTTCCTCTGTGGCTGTAGGCGGTCGCATGGGCCGGTGGTCGCTACTGCCGCTGGGCGACGTGGATCACGAAGTCCGGGTCCGTGTCGGGGCGGTATGGTTGGAAGTCGCCGAAGGTACGGACGCCGCCGAAACCGTGCCCGCCCAACAGGTCGAGCAGCTCCGTGGTGAGGATCGGGTACACCTCGAGGTGGTAGGTGTGGCCGTCAGCGAACGCGTACCGGAACCGGCACCGCTGCTTGTCGACGCTGGCCACGCTCACCCGCACCCCGGAGCCGCAGTAGTAGTGCTGGCCGGAGCTCTGGTAGCGCGCGGCGCGGATCGCGTCGAAGTTGCGATGGTCCAGCAGCAGCAGGCCACCGGGCCGGAGCATGGCGTGAAAGGACTCCAACGCCCGTACCTGGTCGGCCGGCTCGAACAGATGTGGAAACGAGCTGCCCAGGCAGAGCACCGCGTCGTAGCGCCCGGACACCGTGGCGGGCAGGTCCCGCCAGTCGGCCGGGACGAAGGGCAGCACCTGCCCTCGTGCGCGGGCGTTGTGCTCCGCCCGGCGGAGCATCTCCGCGCTGGCGTCGGCGGCGGTGACCTGGAACCCGGCCTCGGCCAACCGGACCGCGTGGTATCCGGTGCCGGTGGCGACGTCCAGCACCTGCCGGGCACCGGCAGCCCGAAGGATGTCGACGAAGAACTGTCCTTCGCTCTGGCCCCGCCGGTCCCAGTCGATCAGCTCGTCCCAACGGTCGACGAACGGCCGTACGTACTGGTCCGCGTGGTCATCGGCGAGTTCGGTGGGGGCTGCCGACGTCGGCGGTCCGCTCGTCGTGGTCGCGTAGGTCATGGGGACTCCCATCAGCTCGGCGGAAACGTGACCGTTCAGCGGAACGTGGCGGCGAAGGCGGCGAACCGGTCCCGCAGTTCAGCCGCGGCGACGGCGGTCTCGGGCAGGGACAGCGTCCGGCACTCGTAGCCGAGGTACTTGCGCATGATGGCCATCTCGGGCTCGGTGAACGTCACACTGCCGTCGGCGTGAATGGCCTCGATACCGTCGGACCGCTGGCACCGTTCGTTGATCTCGACGGCCTCGGCCAGGGTCAGACCGGCGGGCAGGTCGATCGTCCCTCCGTCGCGGTCGACCCGGACCGGGTAGCCGCCGGGCAGGCCGTCCGGCGCCGGAGCGTGGGCGAACGCGCCGCTGCCGGTGGCCATCGCGGTGAGGACCCGGACCGCCGACGCGGCGGTCAGGTGCTGGCCCGCGATGCCGCCCTGCCGCTTCAGGTCGCCGGTCAGGCGGGCGAACAGCGACTCGTGCCGAACTTGATCGGTGCGGTCCACGCCCCGTACGGAGACCGCCAGAGCGTAGGCGCCGTCACCGGCCGTGCCGAACCTCGGCACGTAGTGGCTGAAGTAGTGCTGGGTGACCAGTTGGACCCGGACATCCTCAGGCGGCTCGCCGAGTTCCGCCGCCGCGCTGAAGGTGAGCGCCGGAATGATGTTCGCGACGTTGCCGATCCCGATCGTGGGGGCCAGACCCACCTGGCGCAGCACCGGGCCGACGGCGTCCGGGAACGCGGCGTTGACCACCCTGGCGTGGCTGCCGGACATCCGGACCGCCTGCATGAGCTGGTAGTTCAGGGTGAGGTGCATCGGCAGCCACGGGCCGAACTGGGCCTCGTCGAGTGCCTCGAAGATGTCCTTGGGCAGCCTGGTGATGACGTGCCAGGCCTGCAGCGAGGCACCCATGAAGACAACGTCCGGACGCACCCGCGCGAGCGTTTCCGCCGTTGCTGCGATGTCGTCGAGGTCCATCGACACGCTGGCGATGTCCGGGTACGAGCCGAGGTTGGCGGCCGCGAACCGGACCAGGTTGCCGAGCCGCTGGTTGCCTTCGACATCCCGGCCGGCCAGCACCAGCCGGTTGGTGGCGGGGTTCGCCGCGAGTAGTTTGGCGACCCGCGTCGACAGGTCACCCATCCCGACGATCATGATCAAGGGTCGGCGGTCGTGACTCGCTGGTGGTGCGGACATGCGACTCTCCTTCGAATGTCGGCGTACGGGGATGGCGATGGTCACCGCGGGTAGCAGCCGTTGTCGGCCGGGATCAGCGCGCCGGTGAGCGTCCTGGCGCGGTCGCTGAGCAGGTACGCGCAGACGTCGGCCACGTCCGCCGGGGTGATGTCGCCGGTGAGCCGCTCCTGACGCTTGTACTCGTCGTACCGGTACTGCGGGATGCGGTCGGCGATGGCGGTGTTGACCACCAGGCCGGGGGCCACGGCATTCACCCGGACATGGGGGGCGAAGTTCATCGCATTGGACTTGGTCAGTCCGATCACGCCTGCCTTTACCGTGCCGTACAGGGCGTCGGAGCTGCCGACCTCACCCGCCACGGAGGCGAGGTTCACGATCGCTCCGTCCCGGCGGGTCGCCAGCAGCCGTTCACCCAACCGGCGGGACAACCAGATCGGCCCTTTGAGATTGACCTCGATGACCTTGTCCATCGTCGTGTCGTCGTAGTCCCAGACCGGCTGACCCAGGTACATCCCGGCGTTGTTGACCAAACCGTTGATCTTGGGGTGGCGAGCGAAGACCTGGTCCATGAGCCGGTCGCAGTCCGCGCGCGACCCGACGTCGCAGTGGTACACCTCCAGGGCCCGGCCGTGGTGTTCCTCGGCCAGATGCTTGAGCGCCAGGTCGTCGATGTCGGCCGCGAGTACCGTCATTCCGGCCGTGAGGCAGTGCTGGACCAGCGCGCGGCCGATCCCGTTCGCACCGCCGGTGACGAGTACGGTGTGGATGGTCATGCGGTGACCTCCTCCAAATGGGTGCTGTCGAAGCCGAGTAGGGCCTGGTAGTAGGGCCGGCAGTAGTCGATGAGGTCCTGGGTGTGCGGCGGCGAGGGCGCGGCCTGGCGAGGGCGGCCCGGATCACGGCGGCGGGTGAGGCCGGTACTGGCCATCACGTCCCGGTGCCAGCCTTCCCAGCTGGTCCACTCCGGCCGTGGCCCGGGCGACCAGCGCAGGGCGTCGGGGACGAACGTGATGCCGACCCTCTCGCAGTAGCGCGCCATCACCCGATACGGGTCCGCGAGCAGCCGGTCCGCGTCGATCACCACCGGCACCGTGCCGGTCAGCTCGCGTACCTGCTGGAACAGCTCCCAGAGTTGCGCGTAGCCCAGCGCCTCGCGGGTCACGTCCGGATGGACGGCCAGGTGTGACGGGACCGCCGCCGCTGGATTCCGGATCAGGAAGGTGTTGACCTGTCCGCGCAGATAGTCCGGATCCGCGAGCAGATGGTCCAGGGCGTGATAGGGAAAGTCCTTGTGAAACACCGGCCGGGTGAGCCGGGCCGTCTCCATCATCCGCTTGATTTCCGGGTACGTCCGCGGCTGCGACGGGTCGACCCGCTTGTGAGGGATGTCGGTGCGTTCCTCGTGCACGTAGTAGACGTAGGAGAACGCCTCGTGGAAAACGGCGAAGTCGCCACGCTCGATGAAGGAGCGCTCGAACGCCGTGGAGAGCGATCGGGGGTGGCTCCAGAGCGCCACGGAGATCTGCATGGTTGCCTCCTGGGCAGGCGCGCTGGCCGGCGACGACCCGGGATCGGGTCGCGGGATCCGGCGCTCAGCGCGTCGGTACGGGTTCGGTCGTCAGCTGCCGCGCCACGAAGTCGACCAACCGCCGGGTCTGCTGCAGCACTTCCGCGTAGTTCGCGACGAACGGGCCGTAGTGCGGAAACTCGTCCGGGCGCATCCCGGCCGGGTCGATCGCCCGGCGGAACGACGGCAACCGCATCAGCTTGTCGTACACGGCCGCCGGCGGTTCGGTGTCGATCGCGTTCGGGCGGAAGCGGTCGAGCTCCGCCTCGCGACGCATCAGGTCAGCGAGGAACTGCGGCTTGCAGGTGTAGACGATGTCGGCGCCGGCACTCTCCTCCAGGTGCATGCTCAGCGTCGCGCCGTCCGGGGCCGGCGAATCGGTCTCCAGACTGGACAGCAGCAGCTTCACCGGGTGCCGGTTGTCGGTCAGTGTCGCGTAGACCCGCTTGAGCACCGCCACCTCGGCCCACCGCACCTCCTGCTGGCTGAGCGGAATTCCCCGTGCCGTCGCCTCGTCCCGGAGGTCGCCGTGGCTACCAAGCCGACCGATCATGTGGGTGACCACCGCCCGATGGGATGTCAGATTCACACCGGCGGCGGATCCTTGCGCCAACCCTGTCTCCACCGCCTCGATGTAGGCGGCGAACTGCGGCATGGTGTACGAGAGGGTCCCGTTGGTGCTGACACCCCGGGCGGCCAGCCGGCGCACCACGCGGTATCCCTGCTCGGTGCCCGGTACCTTGACCATCAGGTTGGGGCTGAGCCGCGCCAGCT
Source organism: Solwaraspora sp. WMMA2101 (assembly GCF_049179175.1). Taxonomy (NCBI): domain Bacteria; kingdom Bacillati; phylum Actinomycetota; class Actinomycetes; order Micromonosporales; family Micromonosporaceae; genus Solwaraspora; species Solwaraspora sp. WMMA2101. The sequence goes on from NZ_JBMHMA010000006.1 coordinate 6,629,360, forward strand.
GCAGCGCCTGCTCGTACATCCCGTCCGCGTCGAACATCAGTCGGGGATCCAGCTGGCCGGAGACCCAGCCGTACCGGCCGTGGCTGTCCTGCCACATCGGCAGCATCGCGGTCGCGGCCCGACGTACCGCCTCCCGGTACAACAGCCAGAACGCGCTGCCCACGTCGGTGAGCGACTGTCGCCGTGCCTGTTCCCGCAGCTCGGCCGTCCAGAAGTCGGCCGACGCCAGCACACTCTTGGTGATCAACGACGGATTCGTGGTGATGCCGCGTACCAGGGCCGGCGGACGGGCTTCTCCCCAGTGCAGGAACCGGTCCAGCTGCGTGGCCCAGCGCGTGTGCTGCGACGGGTCGCACGCCTGCGCCAGGATCCTCCTACGCTCGGCGGGAAAGTCGAGCGGCGAGGAGTCCCACCAGATCTCCAGCTCCGGACGGCAGGACTGAAGCTTCTCCAGCACACTGCTGCCGGTATCGACTCCGCGCTCCGGCGGCGCCGAGACCCACGGTTGCGCGTCGTTCGGCGCGGTCACCGGCGCCGGCGAGCTGCGCTCGGCCACGGCGAGGTCCTGCACTCTCATCGCAATCGCCCTCTCGAATCGGGTCGGTCCGCTGGTGTGACCAAGAGTCCGACCCGGGGCGTATCGATGACCTATCCGCTGTCTATCCGTCGGCGCCGCAGGCGCAATCCGGGCGTCGGGAGCCGGTCGTACCGCGGCGACTCCCGACGCCGCCGATGGTCAGCCCGCCCGGACGAAGTCGAGCAGGGCGGCGGTGAGTTCCGCCGGTGCGTCCTCCTGCACCAGGTGACCGGCCTGCGGGATCAGCTGCAGGGACGCCGCAGGGAACCGCCGTGCCAGCTGGCGGCCCTCGGCTGCGGGAATCCACTGGTCCTCGGTTCCCCAGCAGACGAGTACCGGGATGGTGACCTCGCCGAAGCGGTGCTCGATCTCGGCGGTGTGTGCCTGGTCGGCCTGTGCGATCTGGCGGTAGAAGCCGGCTTGGCCGGTGTCGCCGAGCCAGGGCCGCACGAGGTGTTCAAGCGTGTCCGGTAGTAGCCCGGCTGCGGTGGCCGAGCTGATGTACTCCCGTACGAGCGCCCGGTGCAGGGCGGACGGCAGCGCGCTGAACACCTCGGCGTGCTGCTGGACGAGCCGGAAGAACGGCGAGCCCCAACCGCCGAGGGCGACCGCGTCCACCAGGGCGAGCCGTCGGTACCGTGCGCCGTGCAGCAGCATCGCCCGCAGCGCGGTGGCGCCGCCGACGTCATGGGCGACCACCGTCGGCTCGGCCAGTTCCCAGTGGGCCAGCAACGCGGCGAAGGTGCGGCCCTGGGAGGCGAGGGAGACATCCTGGCCCGGGGCCATCTCCGACGAGCCGTAGCCGGGCATGTCCCATACGTAGACCTGGTGACGCGGGGTCAGGGCCCGGACGACGCGTCGCCAGACGTAGGAGGAGAAGGGGGTGCCGTGCAACAGTACGACGGGCGGTGCCGCTGGATCACCGAACCGGTCCCACCGGACCTGTCCGGCGTCGCTTTCGTACGCTTGGGTTAGCTTCCAGTGCTCCATAGTGCGCTTACCCTACCGTTGGCGGACGAATAGGACGAATTCTCCTCGGGCGTTCTGGTTGGGTCGCCCACCCCGTAGCTGGGACCGCTCGTGCCGGGCGAGGGTCGACCGGGCGGTGGCGGGTACGGTTGTCGATGGTCGCAAGCTGCGGGCGTCGTCGCGGCGGCATCGGCTGCCCAGGGCGACGGACCGGGGGAGGGAGCGGGTGTGGATCGGCGCAGAGCACTGGTGGTCCGGGGCGGTTGGGAGGGACACCGGCCGGTCGAGGCGACGGAGCTGTTCATCCCGTTCCTCGAACGCAGCGGATACACGGTACGGGTGGAGGAGTCGACGGAGATCTACGCCGACGCCGCCGAGTTGGCCGACACCGACCTCATCGTGCAGTGCGTGACGATGTCGCAGATCACCGCGGAGCAGGTGGCGGGGCTGGCGGCGGCGATCGTGGCGGGGACCGGTTTCACCGGCTGGCACGGCGGCATCGTCGACTCGTTCCGCGCCTGCTCGGACTACCTGCACCTGGTGGGCGGCCAGTTCGCCACCCACCCGGGCGTCGAACCGTGCGAACGCAGTGGCGGCGAGAAGGACAACTTCCTGCCCCACTCGGTGACCATCACCGACCTCGGCCGGGAGCATCCGATCACCGCCGGGATCGCCGATTTCGACCTGCTCACCGAGCAGTACTGGGTGCTGCACGACGACCTGATCGAGGTGCTGGCCACCACCACCCACCCGACGCGGGCGTGGCACCCGTGGCACCGGCCGGTCACCTCGCCGGCGATCTGGACCCGCAGTTGGGGCGCGGGGCGGATCGTCGTGACGACTCCCGGACACAGCCTCGACGTGCTGGAGCACCCGTGCGTGCGCACCGTCATCGAAAGGGGGATGGTGTGGGCGACCCGCACGGCATCGGCGTCGTAGGTCTCGGGGTCATCTCCCGCGCGTACCTGGACACGCTCGTCGACCATCCCACGGTGCGTGTCGTCGCGGTGGCCGACCTCGACGTCGCCCGGGCCGCCGCTGCCGCCGCCACGATCCCCGGGGCCGAAGCGGTGAGCGTCGAGCGACTGCTGCACCACCCCGACGTGGCGACGGTGCTCAACCTCACGATCCCGGCGGCGCACGCCGAGATCTCGGGCGCGGCGATCGACGCCGGCCGCAACGTCTACGTCGAGAAGCCGCTCACCGTCACGTTCCCCGAGGGCCGGTCGATCATCGACCGGGCGGCGTCGGCCGGCGTCCGCGTCGGTTGCGCGCCGGACACCGTCCTGGGCACGGGTACGCAGACCGCCCGCGCGGCGATCGACGGTGGACTGATCGGGCGCCCGATCTCCGCGTCGGCTGTCATGGTCACCCCGGGGCACGAGCGCTGGCACCCTGCGCCCGACTTCTACTACGCCCCGGGCGGCGGCCCGCTGATGGACATGGGGCCGTACTACATTTCGGCGCTGGTCCACCTGCTGGGGCCGGTCCGGGCGGTGACCGGCGCGGCCAGCCGGCTGCGTGACGTCCGGGTCATCGGCTCGGGACCCCGCCTCGGGCAACGCATCCCGGTCGAGGTGCCGACCCACGTGACCGGGGTGCTGGAACACTCCGGTGGTGCCCTGACCACCCTCACGACGAGCTTCGACGGTGTCGCGACGACGGCCGCGCCGATCGAGGTGCACGGGGAGGACGGCACCCTGGCCGTGCCCGATCCGAACACCTTCGACGGCGAGGTCCGTCACCTCGCGCTCGACAGCCCCGGGTGGCGTGCCCTCGAACCACGGGCCGGCTACGTCGCGGCCTCCCGGGGGGTCGGCCTGATCGACCTGGTCCGGGCCGACCCGGCGCGTCCGCCACGGGCCAGCGGCGATGTGGCGCTGCACGTACTCGACATCATGACCGCCCTGCTCTCCTCTGCCGCGCAGGGTCGGCGGGTCGAGCTGACGACGACGGTCGAACGCCCTGCACCCGTCCCGTTGACCCCGGCCGAGCAGTGGCGGTCAGCCCGCGCGCCTGGGCGCTGAGGGCCCAGCTCTACGGGTTCCTGGGGCCCAGCTCTACGGGGTTCCTGCGACGCCGACCCCGGTTCCGGATCGCGGAGGCGGTACTCGGTCCGACCCAAGGCCTGGTCTGCCCGACGGTGGTCGTGGCTCCTGGCGTTGGCGTCCGGTCCGGCTTGGCCGGTCCCGGCCTGAATTGGTAGTTATTGGTCCATGCTGGGATTTCTGGACCTGCATCGTGGCCTAATATGGGGCTATTGATCGTTTCGTTGACCAATTTCTGGTTTAAAATGCCGTAAGGATGAATGGCAATAAGTTGCCGACAATTTGACAACGGTGTTGACTCCTCTTTATGCGTCGTGTCATCCTCCTGCATCGGGTCTTGTAATTGGCGGCTGCAAGGGGTGTCAGCATGTTCGGCGACGACGAGACGATCGTGTACGCGGTGGTTCTGAATCAGGAGGAGCAGTACTCGATCTGGCCGCACGAGCGTGATGTGCCAGCCGGATGGTCCCAGACGGGCATGGTGGGCACGAAGGCCGAGTGCCTGGAGCACATCGAGAAAATCTGGGTGGACATGCGCCCACGATCCCTACGGGACTGGCTTTCTGGCGAGGTGAGCTCCTGATTCTAGTCAACTACTTGACTCAGAGGTTGACTTGCTGATCAACTGATCGCTCGATCAGCTGTCAAGCTCCGTTGGGAGTGCTTTCTGGCGGCTGGAGAGATGTCGGCGCGATGCTGCGCCACGGTGACGTCGGCCCGCCGGCGGCTCGAGAAGTGTCATCGCGCGGGATCTCAGCAGGCGGCCCCTTGGCGCTGGCCGGGCCCGTCGCTGGTCCAGGTGGTTACGCGACTACGGAAGTCGGAGGCCGGTCGTGCGATATGGGGCGTCCCCGCTGCAACGTGGCCTGATCGTGAACAGCTTGCGCGACCGGGATGCCGGGGTCGACGTCATCCAGGTGCTTCTGACCTTGCCGCAGGCGTTGGACCGGGCTGCCTTCGAGGCCAGTTGGCATACTGCGACGTCGCGGCACGAGGTGCTGCGGACCGGGTTTCACTGGCACCCCTCGGACGGGCTCATGCAGGCCGTCGAGACGACGGCGAAGATCGGAATCCGGTGGCATGACGACAGGCGGTCCCCGTACGACCTGGACAGTTTTCTGCGTGCCGACCGGACGGAGGGGTTCGACCCTGACCGGCCCCCGCTGTTGCGGATCACCGTGCTCGCCCCGACGGCGCAGCCCACCGTGGTGCTCACCTTCCACCACGCCATCCTGGACGGCCGGTCGCTGGTCCTGCTGCTCGACGAGGTCCTCACCGAGTACCTCGCCCGGCTGGCCGGGCAGCCGGTCGAGCATCCGGCGCGGCCGCCGTTTCGCAACTTCATCGACTGGTGGCAGCGGCACGACCTGGCGTCGGCGCGGCGGTTCTGGTCCGAGTACCTCGCCGGCTGCGAGCCTGCGCGGCCGTTCGCCGGATACCTCGGCGAAGTCCGCCCCGCCGGGTCCGGCTCGGCGCCCGGTGGCCCCAGCGCCCCCAACACCCTGACCGTCGAGCTGACCAGGGACGAGTCCGAGCTGGTCAGGGCCGCCGCGACCACCGCCGGGGTAACGGTGAACAGCCTGGTCAACGCCGCCTGGGGGCTGGTACGGGCCCGTTACGCGGGTCAGCCGGAGGCGGCCTTCGCGGTGACCAGATCGTGCCGTGGCGCCACCGCACCCGGCGCGGCGGAGATGATCGGGCTGCTGATCAACACCGTCCCGGTACGCCTCCGTGTCCCGGCCGAACTGACCGTCACCGAGCTGCTCCGCGACGTCCATCACCGGATCCGGCAGGTCCGCGATCACCAGTACGCCCCGTTCACCACGATCCTCGAGTGGGCCGGACACCGGCCAGAGGTGCCGCTGATCGACAGCCTGGTGGTCTTCGAACGCCAGCTGGCCCACTCGGTGCTGGCGCAGCGGCACCCGATGCTTCGGGCGGCGGGCATGCGGCTGGAACGCCTGCCCAGCTATCCGGTCACCCTCTACGTCTTCGACGAGCCCCGGATGCAGCTGTTGCTCATCCACGACGGCAACCGGCTGCTCACCGCCGCCGCCGAGCGGATCCTGGCCCACTTTCGTACCGTCCTGCTGACCATGGCCGGCCAGCCGCATGCGCTGATCGGCACCGTGGCGCTGGGGGACGAGACCCAACGGATCTCAGCCCGGCGTGGCCGGTCCGATCCGGGTCAGCTGCCGGCTGCCACCATCGGGGAACTCTTCACCACCGTCGTCAGCGATGCTGGGCAGGCACCGGCGCTGACCGACGGCGACCTCGAGTTGTCCTACCAGGATCTCGCCGAGCGGGCACACCGGCTGGCCTGGTTGCTTCGTGAGCACGGCGTGGACTGCGACGTTCCCGTGGCGGTGGCGCTGCCTCGCGGGATCGACCTCGTCGTGGGGTTGCTCGCGGTGAGTCTCGCCGGGGTCGCCACGGTGGGAGCCCGCGCGACTTCTACGGCGAGTCGAGGGTGCCGGGGCCGACGATTCCTCTCGTCGCGGTCCCGACGACGTCAGGCACCGGCTCCGAACTTACCCCCGTCTCGGTGTTGACCGACCCGGACCGCGAGCTGAAAGTGGGCGTTTCCAGCGTCCACATCGTGCCCGACTTCGCCATCGTCGACCCCGAACTCACCTACACCTGCCCGGCGACCGTCACCGCCCACTCGGGCATCGACGCGTTCTGTCACGCGGTGGAGAGCTACACCGCGCGACCCCGGGCACACGGTCCACGCGACCTGGTGGAGCAGGTGTTTCTCGGCCGCAACCCGATCACCGACCACTACGCGCTCCTGGCCGCTGCACGGATCGCCTGCAGCTTGCGTCGTGCTGTCCGGGACGGAGGCGACACGCAGGCGCGCGCGGACATGTCCTATGGGTCTGTGCTGGCCGGGCTCGCCTTCTCTCACGCGGGCAACGCGGCCCCGCACGCCCTGCAGTACCCCATCGGCGCGGCCACCCACACGCCGCACGGCCTGGGTGTCGGGCTGCTACTGCCCTACGTGCTGGACGCCGTCAAGGGTGCCATCGGCGACCGGCTGGCCATCCTCGCCGGGGTTTGCGGGCTCGACGTGTCCGACGCTTCGGAGGCCGAGGCCGCAGCCGCGTTTCTCACCTGGCTCGACCGGCTACTCGCTGACATCGCCATCCCGTCGACCTTGGCCGACATCGGCGTGGCCCGCGCGGATCTGCCGCGTTTCGCGGAGATGGCCAGTGGCGTCACCCGTCTGATCCAGAACCATCCGGGCCCGACCGACGCCGCGAGCCTGACCGCGATCCTCGAAGCGGCCTGGACCGGGGACCGGACCCGACAGTCCTGACTCGGGGCGGAGACAGTGGGGATGGAGAACGGCCTGCCGGCGGGCCGGGCGGTCCATCGCTTGTAAAACGTTTCACCTGGTCACCTGACGGTGCCGTGGCGGGCAGGAGTGTCGCCTGACGGTGAGTCGGCGGGAACGCCTCGCGGCTCCCGCGCGGCGACGCGGCAGCCAGCCGAAACTCTTGACCTGCGCCTCAGGCCACGCCTATCGTCGGGATGGACATGAAACGTTTCATAGCCGCCGGCGATGGCGACGACCGAGGCTGACGCCGGTGGCAGACGCAGAGATTGCGTTCTCCGTCGGCGTGCCGAGCGGGACTTGGCCGGGGATCCAGGCCCCGGCTGAGATCTTCCGTCCCGAAGAGCAACTGGGGGGAGTGGCAATGACCGAGATCGACCCGACCACGCGCAGACGGGTCCTCGACGCCCTGCGGAAGCAGCGCATCGAGACGGCCTCCTGGGCGTACGGCAACTCGGGTACCCGGTTCAAGGTGTTTGCGCAGGAGGGTGTGCCCCGCGACCCGTACGAGAAGGTCGCGGACGCGGCTACCGTGCACCGATTCACCGGCGTCGCACCGACCGTGGCGCTGCACATTCCCTGGGACCGGGTGGACGACTACGCCGCGCTGGCCGGGTACGCCAGGGAGCAGGGCGTCGAACTCGGCACGATCAACGCGAACGTGTTCCAGGACGACGACTACAAGCTGGGCTCGGTCACCAATCCCGACCCGGTGGTGCGCCGTAAGGCGATCGGGCACCTGCTGGAGTGCGTCGACGTGATGGACGCCACCGGGTCGCGGGACCTCAAGCTGTGGTTCTCCGACGGCACCAACTACCCGGGCCAGGACAGCGCCCGCGAGCGCCAGGACCGGCTCGCGGTGGCGTTGCGACAGACGTACGACCGGCTCGCCGGCGACCAGCGCCTGCTGCTGGAGTACAAGCTGTTCGAGCCGGCGTTCTACCTGACCGACGTGCCCGACTGGGGCACCGCGTACGCGCACTGTGTCGAGCTGGGCGGGCGGGCCCAGGTGGTCATCGATACGGGTCACCACGCGCCGGGTACGAACATCGAGTTCATCGTGGCTTTCCTGCTACGTGCGGGGAAACTGGGGGCCTTCGACTTCAACTCGCGGTTCTACGCCGACGACGACCTGATGGTGGGCTCGGCGGATCCGTTCCAGCTGTTCCGGATCATGCATGAGATCGTCCAGGCCGACGCGCTGCGCCCGTCCTACGGCATCGCGTTCATGTTGGACCAGTGCCACAACATCGAGCCGAAGGTGCAGGCGGTCATCCGTTCGGTGCTCAACGTCCAGGAGACGACCGCCAAGGCGTTGCTGGTGGACACCACGGCGCTGACCGCCGCGCAGCGCTGCGGTGATGTGCTGGAGGCCAACGCCGTGTTGATGGACGCGTACAACACCGATGTGCGGCCGCTGCTGCGCGACCTCCGCGAGGAAATGGGTCTTGACCCGGATCCGGTCGCGGCCTACAAGCGCTCCGGGTACCTGGAGCGGGTCAGGTCCGAGCGGATCGGTGGGCAGCAGGCAGGTTGGGGCGCCTGATCTGCGACGACGACCGCTTCAGCTTGAAGACTGCAAAGGAAGTCATGACGAATCCCATGGTGCGTGACCTGCTGGTCCGCAGTAATCGGCTGGGGGCCGACCCGGCGAACACCAACTACGCCGGGGGAAACACCTCCGCGAAGGGCGTGGGGACCGATCCGGTGACCGGCGAGCCCACCGACCTGCTCTGGGTCAAGGGTTCCGGCGGCGATCTCGGCACGCTCGCCGAGGGCGGGCTGGCCGTGCTCCGGCTGGACCGGCTACGGTCGCTGGTCGACGTCTACCCGGGGGCGGAACGCGAGGACGAGATGGTCGCCGCGTTCGACTACTGCCTGCACGGGCGGAGCGGTGCGGCACCGTCCATCGACACCGCCATGCACGGACTGGTCGACGCCCCGCACGTCGACCATCTGCACCCGGACTCGGCAATCGCGATCGCGACCGCGGCCGACGGGCCGGCGCTGACCGCGAAGATCTTCGGCGACCGGGTGCTCTGGGTACCGTGGCGGCGGCCCGGCTTCCAGCTCGGCGTCGACATCGCCGACGTGTATCGGACCAACCCGCAGGCCATCGGGGTCATCCTGGGTGGGCACGGGATCACCGCCTGGGGCTCGACCAGCGACGAGTGCGAGACCAACTCCCGGGAGATCATCGCGACCGCGGCCCGGTACATCGCCGAGCACGGCCGGTCCGAGCCGTTCGGTGCCGTGACCCACGCAGCCCTGCCGCAACAGCAGCGCCGGGACCGGGCCGCCGCACTCTTCCCGGTGCTACGTGGCCTGGCCTCGACCGACCGGGCCCAGGTCGGCCACTACACCGACAGCGACGTCGTGCTCGACTTCGTCGGCCGGGAACGGATGCCGGAACTGGCCGCGCTCGGCACCTCCTGCCCGGACCACTTCCTGCGGACCAAGGTGCGGCCGATGGTCCTCGACCTGCCACCGGATGCCGGGCTGGCGGAGACGGTCGCACGTCTCAAGGAACTGCACGTCGCCTATCGTGCGGACTACCGGGCGTACTACGAGCGGCACGCCGGGCCGGACAGCCCGCCGATGCGCGGTGCCGATCCGGCGGTCGTGTTGGTGCCGGGCGTCGGCATGTTCAGCTTCGGTGCCAACAAACAGACTGCCCGGGTCGCTGGCGAGTTCTACGTCAACGCGATCAACGTCATGCGGGGCGCCGAGGCGGTGTCGACGTACGCCCCGATCGACGAGGCGGAGAAGTTCCGCATCGAGTACTGGGCGCTGGAGGAGGCCAAACTCCAGCGGATGCCGAAGCCGAAGCCCTTGGCAACCCGGATCGCACTGGTCACCGGCGCCGGCTCGGGTATCGGCCGGGCGATCGCTCACCGGCTCGCCGCCGAGGGCGCCTGCGTCGTGGTCAGCGACCGGGACCTCGCCGCCGCCGAAACCGTCGCGGCGCAGGTCGGCGGCACGGACGTCGCCGTCGCCGTACCGCTCGACGTCACCGACGAGGAACAGGTCGCCGCCGCCGTGCGGGCCGCTGCCCTGGCCTTCGGCGGGGTCGATCTGGTGGTCAACAACGCCGGGCTGTCCCTGTCGAAGTCACTGCTGGACACCAGCGTCCGCGACTGGGAGCTGCAGCACGACGTGATGGCCAAGGGATCGTTCCTGGTCTCCCGGGAGACCGCCCGGGTGCTGGTGGCGCAGGGCATGGGCGGCGACATCGTCTACATCGCCAGCAAGAACGCGGTCTTCGCCGGCCCGAACAACGTCGCGTACGGCGCTGCCAAGGCCGACCAGGCCCACCAGGTCCGGCTGCTCGCCGCCGAGTTGGGTGTGCACGGCATCCGGGTCAACGGCGTCAACCCCGACGGGGTGGTGCGTGGCTCCGGTATCTTCGCCGGTGGTTGGGGTGCCGACCGGGCCGCCGTGTACGGGGTGCCGGAGGAGAAACTCGGCGAGTTCTACGCCCAGCGCACCCTGCTCAAACGGGAGGTCCTGCCGGAACACATCGCCAACGCGGTCTTCGCGCTCACCGCTGGCGACCTGTCACACACCACCGGCCTGCACATTCCGGTCGACGCCGGCGTCGCCGCGGCCTTCCTGCGATGACCCCGCAACGTCCGGTCCGGTCCGGTCCGGCGCCGCCACCTGTCCACGTCCGCGAGGTCAGCGTCGCCGCCGTCGACCTCGGCGCCTCCAGCGGCCGGGTGGTCCTCGGACAGGTCCGCCGCGACGCCCTGCGGCTGACGGTGGCGCACCGGTTCGCCAACGAGCCGGTGCGCGTCGGCGGGACCCTGCACTGGGACATCCTGAGCCTCTTCCGCGAGGTGCTGACCGGGCTGCGGGCGGCCGGACCGGTCACCAGCGTGGGCGTGGACTCCTGGGCGGTCGACTACGGCCTGCTCGACTCCACCGGCGCGCTGCTCGGCAACCCGGTGCACTACCGCGACACGCGTACCGACGGTGTCCTGGAGCAGGTGACCCGACGCCTCGGCGCCGAACGCCTCTACGCCACCACCGGGCTCCAGCAACTGCCGTTCAACACGCTCTACCAGCTCGTGGCCGCAGCCGCCACACCGCAACTCGCCGTCGCCCACCGGCTACTCATGATCCCGGACCTGATCACCTACTGGCTCACCGGGCTGATCGGCGCCGAGGTCACCAACGCCTCCACCACCCAGCTCTACGACCTGCGCACCCGTGCCTGGGCACCGGGCCTGATCGGCGACGCCGGCATTCCCGCCCACCTGTTCCCTCCGCTGCGGAAGCCCGGCACCCGGACCGGGCGCACGCTACCGGAGCTGGATCTGCCCGGTACGCCGGACGTGGTGGCGGTCGGCTCCCACGACACCGCCTCGGCAGTGGTCGCGGTACCCGCCAGCGGTGAACACTTCGCATACATCTCCTGCGGCACCTGGTCGTTGGTCGGCGTCGAACTGGACCGGCCGGTGCTCACCGAGGCCAGCCGGCGCGCGAACTTCACCAACGAGGGCGGCGTCGACGGCACCGTGCGTTACCTGCGCAATGTCATGGGACTGTGGCCGTTGCAGGAATCGCTGCGGAACTGGGGGAACCCGGATCTGCCGAACCTGCTGGCCGCCGCCGCTGGCGAAGCGGGCTTCCGCAGCGTGATCGACATCGACTCGCCAGCGTTCCTGCCCCCGGGCGACATGCCGAACCGGATCATCGAGGCGTGCCGGCTCGCTGACCAGCCGGTGCCGCAGTCACCGGCGGCCGTCGTCCGCTGCATCATCGACAGCCTGGCGCTGGCGCACCGTCGGGCCGTGCACCAGGTGCAGGAACTCTCCGGCCGACACATCGACTCCGTGCACATCGTCGGTGGTGGCGCCCGCAACGCCCTGCTCTGCCAGCTCACCGCCGACGCCTGCGAGCTGCCGGTGCTGGCCGGGCCGGTGGAGGCAACCTCGATCGGCAACCTGCTGGTGCAGGCCCGGACCGCCGGCGTGGTCGGCGGCGACCTTGCTGCGCTACGACAGCTGATACGGCAGACTCAGCGGATCGTGCGTTACGAGCCTGATCGCGGGTCCGTGGCGGCGCGGGCAGCCAAGCGGCGGGCGGAGGTCTGACGTGCGGATCGCGTTGTTCGTGACGTGCCTGGCGGACACCATGTTCCCGGCGGCGGCGAAGGCGACGGTGCTGTTGCTGGAGCGGCTGGGCCACGAGGTGGTGTTCCCGCCGGGACAGACGTGTTGCGGGCAGATGCACGTCAACACCGGCTACCAGGCGCAGGCGGTGCCGCTGGTGCGCCGGCACGTGCGCGTCTTCGACCCGTACGACGTGGTCGTCGCGCCGTCGGGATCGTGTGTGGGGTCGGTGCGCCACCAGCACGCGATGGTGGCCCGGCAGGCCGGTGACGTCCGGTTGGCCTCCCGGGCGGAGTCGGTGGCGGCGCGCACGTACGAGCTGTCCGAGTTGCTGGTCGACGTGTTGGGGGTGACCGATGTGGGCGCGTTCTTCCCACATCGGGTGACGTATCACCCGACCTGTCACTCGCTGCGGATGCTGCGGGTGGGGGATCGGCCGGTGCGGCTGCTGCGCGAGGTACGTGGCCTCGACCTGGTGGAGTTGCCGGCGGCGGAGCAGTGTTGCGGGTTCGGGGGGACGTTCGCGGTGAAGAACGCGGACACGTCGACGGCGATGTTGGCGGACAAGATGCGTCATGTGCTGGCGACCGGTGCGGAGGTCTGTGCGGCCGGGGACTCCTCGTGCCTGATGCATATCGGCGGTGGACTGTCGCGGCTGCGTACGGGGGTGCGGACGGTGCATCTTGCGGAGATCCTGGCCTCGACCGAGCAGGGCGGTGCCTCCGACGAGCGGGGCGGGCCGGGGGTGGGGTCATGACGCGCACGTTCCTCGGCATGCCGGCGACCGCCCCGAAGGGCGTTGGGCAGCTACGCGGGGAAGAGACCTTCCCGGCTGCCGCGCGGCGGGCTCTGGCCGATGCGCAGCTGCGTCGCAATCTTGGGCACGCTACGGCGACGATCCGGGCGAAGTCGGGTGCGGTGATCGCCGAGGTGCCGGACTGGGAGGCGTTGCGGGCGGCCGGGTCGGCGATCAAGACCGACGTCATGGCTCGACTGCCGCAGCTGCTGGAGCAGTTGGAGGCGAAGGTGACGGCGGCCGGGGCAGTGGTGCACTGGGCCGCCGACGCCAACGACGCCAATCGGATCATCACCGACCTGATCCGGGCCACCGGCAGCGATCGGGTGATCAAGGTCAAGTCGATGGTGACGCAGGAGATCGGTCTGAACGACGCCCTCGAAGCAGCCGGGATCGCGCCGGTGGAGACGGACCTGGCCGAGCTGATCGTGCAGCTGGGTGAGGACCGGCCGAGCCACATTCTGGTGCCGGCGATTCACCGTAACCGGACCGAGATCCGGGAGATCTTCCTGCGGGCGATGCCGGGGGTGGATCCGGCGTTGACCGACGAGCCGGCGGCGCTGGCGGCGGCGGCTCGTCGGTTTCTGCGGCAGACCTTCCTGTCCACGCCGGTGGCGGTGTCCGGGGCGAACTTCGCCGTGGCGGAGACCGGCACCCTGGCGGTGGTGGAGTCCGAGGGCAACGGGCGGATGTGTCTGACCCTGCCGCAGACGCTGATCACCGTGATGGGTGTGGAGAAGGTGGTGCCGACCTGGCGCGACCTTGAGGTGTTCCTGCAACTGCTGCCCCGGGCCTCGACCGGGGAGCGGATGAACCCGTACACCTCGATGTGGACCGGAGTCACCCCGGGCGACGGGCCACAGGCGTTCCATCTGGTGCTCCTCGACAACGGCCGCAGCGCCGTGCTCGCCGACGAGGTCGGCCGGCAGGCGCTGCACTGCATCCGCTGCTCGGCCTGCCTGAACGTCTGCCCGGTCTACGAGCGCACCGGCGGGCACGCCTACGGGTCGGTCTACCCGGGCCCGATCGGTGCCGTGCTGTCCCCGCAGCTGACCGGGGTGGCCGACAACGCCTCCCTGCCGTACGCCTCCTCGCTCTGCGGGGCCTGCTACGACGCCTGCCCCGTGAAGATCAACATTCCGGAGCTGCTGGTGCATCTGCGTGATCAGGCGCCGCACCCGCGCGCGGAGTCGGCCGCGATGGCCGCCGCCGCGTACACCATGGACCACCCCGCCCTGTACGCGGCGGCACAGCGCGCGACGCGGCTCAGCCGGCTGGCCGGCCGGCGGGGCCGGGGCCTGCCGCCGCCGCTGTCCGGCTGGGCCGCCAGCCGTGACCTGCCCGACCCGCCCGCGCAGACGTTCCGGCAATGGTGGGCCAAGCGGTGAGCGGACGAGAGGTCATCCTCGGCCGGCTGCGCGCCGCCCTCGCCGCCACCGAACCGACCCGGGTGCAGGTGCCGCGCGACTACCCGCCTGCGGGCACGCCCGACCTCCACCGGTTGGTGGAACGGTTGACCGACTACCGGGCCCGCGTGCACCAGGTGCCCGAGACGGCGGTTGCCGACACCATCGCCGCAATCCTGCCTACCCGTGCGACCATCGTCGTACCACCGGGGCTGCCGCCGGCCTGGCTGCCTCCGACGGTGACGGCCCTGCGCGACGACGCCCTCGACAACGACGCCATCGCCGCGGCCGACGGCGTCGTCACCGCCGTCGCCGTCGCCATCGCGGACACCGGCACCGTCGTGCTCGACGGTACGCCGGACCAGGGACGCCGCGTGCTCAGTCTCCTACCGGACCTGCACATCTGCGTCGTCCGCGCTGCTCAGGTGGTGGCCGGGGTGCCGCAGGCACTCGCCCGACTCACCCCGCACCGCCCGCTGACCTGGATCAGTGGACCCTCCGCGACCAGCGACATCGAACTCAACCGGGTCGAGGGCGTACACGGCCCCCGCACCCTGCACGTCATCCTGCTGCCCTGAGCCGCTCCACGAACCGCCAGACGCCGGCGCGTACGGTCTGCACGGTCCCGCCGGGCAGCCGTACCTCGGCGGTGCGGGCCGGTTCCTCGGCCGTGCGTGTCGAGCCGCACCCGGCGTACCAGCCCATACAGGACGCCATGGCGTCCCGGGTGAGCGGCGCGCAGTACGGCGATCCGGCTGCGGCGGGCCCGGCCCTGCTGCAGATCGTCGACGCGGAGAACCCGCCGTTGCGCGTCCTGTTCGGCAGCCAGCCGGTGGGCCTGGTCAAACACCTGTACGCGCAGCGCCTGCAGACCTGGACCGACTGGGAGCACGACTCCCACGCCACGCAGGGCTGACACCACCGACTCCGAGCAGGCGCCGGCTCGGTCCCGGCACACCACCGGTACCTGGCGTTGGTCGGCCAGCCATGCGGCCAGGGTCGCGGCCCGCCGGTCGGGTAGGACGTCGATCGGGCGGCCGGTGTCGACGTCGACCAGGATGGTGGCGTACCCGCTGCTGCGGCTGGTGACGGTCGTACCGGCCGTGGACCCGGGTCGAACCGGCACCGCGGCGCACGCATGACGCGCGGCGTGCCCGGGACCTCGCTTAGACACTCGACCCGCCGGTGCTGCGCTCGATCCGTTCCACCACGACGCCGGCCAGGCGCGGCAGCAGTACCGCCGGGTCAGCCCAACGCGCGAGCGGCGACACCGCACTGGACGGCCGGTTACCTCGGTCAGCCTTGATCACGGAGTTTGAGCCAGATCCAACACTTGCCCCCAGTTGACGGTTGAACGATGATCGACCATGGTCGTCACACTGCGTCGAGCTGACAAGATCTACTAGGGTAGGGTGGCCGCGTGAGCCGCTGGGTCGAGTCCGTGGAACGCCGTATCGACGCCCCGGCAGCGCAGCTCTACACGCTGGTGTCCGACCCCGAACGGCACCGGGAGTTCGACGGGTCGGACGGGCTGGTCGGAGTGACCGAGGTGAGCACGTCGACGCGGCCGCTCCGGGTCGGTGACTACTTCACGATGGACATGTACGAGCGAGCCGCGTAGATCCTCAAGAAGCCGCAGGCCACCGCAGGTACGGAGAATTGAGCCCCTACACGCCGAGATCCAGACCGTGGTCGAGGCGCTCTCCGGCATCGCCAACGTCCTGCGCACCGCCGACCCCGTCGACAAGGCCCAGGTCTACCAGCAGCTCGGACTCAAGCTCACATACAAACCAGGCCTCCGCATCATCGAAGCGGAGGCCAACCCTGATGGATCATGTACTAGTTTGTGTCCGAGGGGGGACTTGAACCCCCACGCCCTATACGGGCACTAGCACCTCAAGCTAGCGCGTCTGCCATTCCGCCACCCGGACCTGTCCGCACCACTCTACCGCTCCGGCTGTGGTGTCAGCACCATCGGCCGGCGGCAGAGGGCCGCACGGGGCATGACTGTACACGAGCGGATTCGATCATGCATAACCGCGCACCGGTCACCCCGGGTGCGGCATTCGTCACCTGTCAGGCCGGTGACCAGATGACCAGACCGAGGCACATCTCGTCGCTGGTCCCATCACCCCAGAGCACGTACCGGGCGGGCTGGTCGCGCAGTTGCGGCAGCCGGGCCCGCAGCGTGGCGTCGTGGGTGCAGGTCACCCGGTAGGTGTCGCCGGGGGAGACCGTCACCGGCTCCTCCAGCGGAACGATCGCCTGGTGGTCGAAGTCGTAGTTCGGTACGCCGAGCAGCGTCCGGGCCCGGTCGGTGCCCGGGTTCAGCTCGACGGTGATCGACCGCCCCAGCAGGTGCATGTGTCCGCCGAGGCCGTACACCGTGCCAGGATGACGTACCTGATGGTCGCAGCTGCCGGTGTCACCCGCCCTCGGTGCCTGGCCGGCGTTGCACCACGTGACCAGCTGCTCGGCGAACCCGCCGACCTCGGGTCCGAACCGCCGCTTCACGTCCGCCAGCGCAGCGGCCCGGTCGCACAGTGCGCCGGACTCGCCCGGCGCGCACGGCAGCTCTACCGGTGCCGGCAGCAGCTCCGTCTCCAGCGGCCGGATGCCGTCGACGTCGTCGACGATGCGCATCCGGATCCCCGACTGGTCCGCTGCCTGCGGCTGTCCGTCGCTGGCGAGCAGGTTGTAGTGGATCTGCATGACCAGCTGGCTGCCGGCCGGCATCAGGTAGCCCAGGTCGGCGTCGAACAACGTCTCGTCGGTGCCGGGCGCCCAGGAGGCGACCCAGGCGGGGTTGCCGCCGATGCCGGCGTCGCCGAAGCAGGTCCAGCCGGCTCCGGGCGACCGGTCGTCCGCCGCGCGGGCCGAGCCGACCTCTGCCGGTGACACCCGGAAGAAGATCGCGTGGTGGACGATGTCGAGATTGTCGGGCAGGAACTGGCTGCCGGTCAGCGCGACGTCTCCGGTCAGCCGCGGGTCGATGAGGAAGCAGCGGTACTCGTCGGTGCCGACGCCGCCGGGGGCGGCCGGGGTGTAGGCCTGCGGCATGGCGAGTTCGACGAACCGTTCGCCGTCGCGCAACGGCGCCGGGGACGGTACGGCGACTCCGGAGTGCCGATGGTCGGGTGCCTGCTCCTGGCCCGCCGTCGCGGCCCCGGCCGGTTCCCGGTCGGCGGTGCCGCCCGTACCCGCGCAGGCGCTCGCCAGGGCCGCGACGACAGCGACCGCCGCGATCCGTGCGAACCCGCTCACCCGCCGTGCTCTCCGCCGCATGTCCATCCCCCGATCTGTACGCCGAGTCGGGGTCGCCCCCGTGCCCGCTCATGCGGACCCTTCGATGGTCCACCGGGTCAGCGCGGACCAGCATCAGGGAAATACCCGGACAATGATGATCAATATCGTGAACTGCGGGCCGTGCCGGCGGAGCCGACCGCGACCAGCTGTCTAGGGACCGACGGCGACCACCTGTCAAGGGGCGCAGTTCCCCAACTCTTCAGGTACTGGAGCCGCGAAAGATCACGCTCCGCGCCACTACGATCGAATCCGACGGTGTTACCCGACGAGGGAGGAATCCACTCGTGACTGCCCTGACCGAACCGCGCACGCACGCCGTACCGGACGAGGAACTGCTGCGGGTCCTCGCCGCGCCCGACGACGTCGAGCTGGCGCAGCTGGACGCGTGGTGGCGGGCCAACAACTACCTGACCGTGGGGCAGATCTACCTGCGCGGCAACCCGCTGCTGCGTGAGCCGCTGACGGCCGACCACATCAAGCCGCGGTTGCTGGGCCACTGGGGCACCAGCCCCGGCCTGTCGCTGATCTACGCCCACGTGTCCCGGCTGATCCGGCACACCGGGCAGCAGACGATCTACCTCACCGGCCCCGGTCACGGCGGCCCGGCGCTGGTCGCCGCCGGCTACCTCGAGGGCACGTACTCCGAGATCTACCCGGACGTCACCCTGGACGAGCCCGGCATGCTGCGGCTGTTCCGGCAGTTCTCCAGCCCGGGCGGCATCCCCAGCCACGTCTCCGTGACCACGCCCGGTTCGATCCACGAGGGCGGCGAGCTCGGCTACGTGCTGGTGCACGCCTTCGGTGCGGTGATGGACAACCCCGACCTGCTGGCGATCGCCGTGGTCGGTGACGGCGAGGCCGAGACCGGGCCGCTGGAGGGCTCCTGGAAGGGCGTGTCGTTCATCAACCCCGCCCACGACGGCGCCGTACTGCCGATTCTGCACCTCAACGGCGCGAAGATCGCCGGTCCGACGGTGCTGGCCCGCAAGGAGCGCGGCGAGGTCCGTTCGCTGCTGGAAGGCCACGGGTACGAGGTCATCGAGGTCGAAGGTGACGACCTGCCCGGGATGCACTTCCGGTTCGCAGCCGCCCTCGCTGACGCCTGGGGCAAGATCCGGGCGATCCAGTCGGCGGCCCGTTCCGGCGACTGGGACGGCTCCCGCCCCCGCTGGCCGCTGATCATCCTGCGGTCGCCGAAGGGCTGGACCGGCCCGGAACAGGTCGACGGCATCACGGTCACCGGCACCTGGCGCTCCCACCAGGTGCCGCTGTCCGGTGTCCGCGACAACGCCGACCACCTGGCGATCCTGGAGACGTGGCTGCGTTCGTACCGGCCGGAGGAGCTGTTCGACGCCGACGGCGCGCCGACGCCGGTGGTCACCGGCGTCAACCCCGACGGCGACCTGCGGATGAGCGCCAGCCCGCACGCCAACGGCGGCCTGCTGACCCGCGACCTGGACATGCCCGACTTCCGTGGGTACGCCGTCGACGTGCCGCAGCCGGCGCAGCTACGCGCCGAGTCGACCCGCAAACTCGGCGAGCTGATGCGCGACATCTACACCCGCAACCCGGACCGGTTCCGGCTGTTCTGCCCGGACGAGACCAACAGCAACCGGCTCGGCGCGGTCTTCGAGGTCTCCGACCGGTGCTTCATGGAGCAGGTCTACCCGGAGGACACCGCGATCAGCCGCAACGGTCGGGTCATGGAGGTGCTCTCCGAGCACAACTGCCACGGCTGGCTGGAGGGCTACAACCTGACCGGCCGGTACGGCATGTTCGCCACCTACGAGGCGTTCGCCATGGTCAGCGCGTCGCAGACGGTGCAGCACGGCAAGTGGCTGCAGGAGGCGGCGCACTTGCCGTGGCGGGCGAAGGTGCCGAGCCTGAACATCCTGCTGACCTCGACCGCCTGGCGTAACGACCACAACGGCTTCTCCCACCAGGGGCCCGGCCTGATCCAGGTGGTGCTCAACCAGCGGGGCACCGTGTCGCGGGTCTACCTGCCGCCGGACGCCAACTGCCTGCTGTCGGTCGCCGACCACTGCCTGCGGTCGAAGTCGTACGTCAACCTGATCGTCATCGACAAGCAGCCGCAGCTGCAGTGGCTGACGATGGACCAGGCGATCGAGCACTGCGCCAAGGGCGCCGACATCTGGTCGTGGGCCGGCACCGACGACGGCGCGTCCGATCCCGACATCGTGCTCGCCTGCGCCGGTGACGTGGTCACCATGGAGACGGTGGCCGCCGCGCAGATCCTGCGCGAACGCCTGCCCGGCCTGAAGGTACGGGTGGTCAACGTCGTCAACCTGATGACGCTGCCCCGGCCGAAGGACCACCCGCACGGGATGAGCGAAACGATGTTCACCGAGCTGTTCACCGACTCGGTCGACGTGGTGTTCGCCTTCCACGGCTACCCGGGCGCGATCCACCAGCTGGTGCACGGCCGCCCGGACGCTGACCGGTTCCGGGTCCGCGGCTTCATCGAGCAGGGCACCACGACCACCCCGTTCGACATGACGGTGCGCAACCGGGCGTCGCGTTACCACCTGGTGATGGACGCGATCAACAACGCCCGGCGGCTGCCGCGCGGTGCCGCCGACCTGAAGGCCTGGTGCGAGGCGAAGCTCGCCGAGCACGAGGCGTACGTGGTGGAGCACCTGGAGGACATGCCCGAGGTGCGGGACTGGTCGCTGGGCGACTGGGCCAAGCAGGGCTGATGAGCGCTTTGCCGGTCGACCGCTGCACGGTCGACCGGCAAGCCCTGTCAGTCACGCTGCGGTTGGTGGATCCTGCTCATCGGGCGCTTCCCGCCACGGCGCGGGCGTATCCACCACGGACTGATCCTGAGCGGACGCTGCCGGCAGCTCCGGCGCCTCGTTTCCGCGGTCGAGCGGCAGCGGCCAGGGGGAGGGCACATCGTCAGTGCCGAACACCCGCTTCCTCCGACGCAGTCGCTGTCTGGCGATCCACTCGGTGCCGTCGACGACCACGGAGGTGAGAATGTGCGCGGCGAGCTTGACCCCGGTGGTCTCGAGCGCGCGCTGGGAGGCCATGTGTTTCGGCTCCGACCCGTCCTGCAGGTCGTCGAAGCTGTCCAGCTCGATTTCTATCCGACTTCCGGAGCGCAGGTGGATTTCGAACTTCCAGTAGAGGATGTAGGACGCGGAGCGCGTGGACGGCAGCGCGACCTCGGTCAGGAGTCCGGCGTGACCGGTACCGGCCTGGCTCTCGTGACCCGGGTGTGGCTCCACTTGCGGCGCCGTCGTCTTGATACTGACCTTGGTGAGCTTGATGTCCACCGCCGCCCCGTAGGGCATGGCGTGCTCAGATTCGTCATGGAAATCCCCGGTGGTGAAGTCGAGGAGCGTCTGGAACTGTCGCAGTCCAGTGCGGGTCAACAGGAAGATCGTCAGTAGGTATCGGTCGTAGCGGATGGGACCGTACAGGGTCCGAGCGCGCCGCGCCCCGTCCCCTTTCGTCGCCATCTCGACAGCGTGAATCACCGTGTGTGGCCTCAGATCATGATCTTCCATGATGTCCGCGGTGAACGTGTCGATGTCGTCGGCCAGCCAGGAGGCCATCTCCTCGTCGGTCGGCCGGTCCGCAAGCACCGCGCACCAGCGGTCCCACTCCTTGCGCTCGCTAGCGAGACGAGTTGTCAGCCACCGCGTCACCACCCGGTGAGTCGACCGCTCGGCCAACCGTATGACGACCGGACGCCAGAGCGTCGCGAGACCGCCGGCGGCTACCACCGCCGGGAGCAGCGAGGACGCGGACTCGATCGGAAGGAATCCAATGATCAACCCGATCCCGGCGCAGGTGAGCAGGAGGATCCCGATTCGTCCTGACGTCTTCAGGAAGGGGCGCCGGCGATACCGCCTCTCGTACCCGCGTAGCCGGTAGTTCCGCCAGAGTTCGAGGGTCCGCCGAGCATGCCATCGGATGAGCCACCGTACCCGTCCGAGCCTGACGTCTTCTTCGTCGTACTCTGCGAGAATCTCCCAGGCGAGGCTGCGCCGGAGGTCGGCGGTCACCAGGTCCCAGATCGGGTCGGGAGTCGGCGGGTCGCCGCCGAGGATCGCGTCGACCTTTGCGAGGATCGCGTCGACCTTTGCGAGGATCTTCCAGGCGAGGCTGCGCTGGAGGTCGGCGGTCACCAGGTCCCAGATCGGGTCGGGATCCTGCGCGACGTCGCCGAAGATCTCGTCGACCATCTGCTGTACCTGTTCCCGCCTTTCGGCGGACACCGCTTCCGACGGCGGTGCGGCGCGTCGCCGGAAGTAGCGCAGCAGCATCGCATCGCGGTGGCGTCGCCACCCAGCGGCGACACCGAGCAGAAGGCCGGCGACCGCACAGCCGAGGAACGCCAGCAGCACGTCACGATCGCCACTGGTGTCGATCGTGCGCGCGAGGTGGCCCAGGCCGGCCAGCACCGCCAGCGTGCCGGCGAGGAGACGGACCCGCGAGAACCACGACAGCCTCGGCAGCGGGCGACGCAGGTCCGCAGGCGGGGCGGGATCCGGTTCGAAGAACCTCCATGCCCGCTGCTCGCGGTCCGGGATCGCATCGACTCGGCGGTTCCTGGTCGTCTCGATGTGCAGGTCGAAGACGGCATCCTTGATCGGCTCCGCCAGCAACACATCCAGGAGGCGCCGATGCTTCGGTGGTAGAGCCATGTACGCCGTTGCCATGGCGGTCAGGTTGTCGTTCGTGAGTTCGTCCTCCGGCTGGTCGGCGAGGAAGACCAGCAGCAGGAGGTTGCGTAGTTTGTCGACGTCGGCCGGGTCGACGTCGGCTCCGGGGCGGGTGATCACCCGACTGGAGGTGTCGAGCGCCTGTCGGTGCCGGTCGTTGAGCTCGCTGAGGAGCCGATCGCTGAGCGAGGCCACGAGATAGTGGTAGAGAACATCCGGACGCTCGCCGAGTGGTGACTTGACCACCTCGGTCAGCAGCTCCTCGGCGAACCGCGCCATTCCGCCTTCGAGCCGCCGTACCGCGACCTCGTACTTCTTCTCGGGTGTCGCATCCTCGGCGGCGTAGTAGATCTTGACGTCACCGAGGATGGTGCCGTTCTGTCCGACGATGGGGGAGTTGGGGCCGGAGGTGCTGGCATGGTTCTCGCTCACGACTCCTCCGCTCCGTAGCTGAAGGTCACGCCACCTTGGATGGTCCCGCCCTGCCCGACGACCGGAGAGTTCCGCCCTGTGGTGCGCGCGACGTTTCGTCGATCTCCACCGTCGGCGGTTGAAGCGACTGGCGGATCGTCCGCCGCACGATCACCTGGGTCCAATCTCGCGGCGAGTGTCAAAGCGAACATCGCGGCGTGCGCGGCCGCGACTGGTTGCCATCCTTCGGCGTCCGTTCGGTCCTTGCCGCTTGCATGGTCGCTGATGCCGCGAATGGTCGCGGTCGGTACCGCCCGGTTCACGTGACCGGCGTGAGCTACCCCCGCGCTCTCCATGTCGACCGCGACCGCGTCGGCGTAGTGCCGGTGCAGAAGATCGGCCTCGGGCACGTCTTGGCCGTTCACCACCACCTCGCCGGCGGCGATGGGTTCGAAGTGGACCCGGGCGCGGTGTTGCTGATCGGTGTTCCACCGGCCTTCGTTGGCGAGGTGTCGAGCGGCCTGGTCGATCTCGTGCGGGATGGGCCAGGCCTGGGGGTAGCTGCGGAATCCCGTCTCCTCGCTGCGTCCAGCGTGGTAGCCGTACACCTTGGTGGCGACCACGACGTCGCCGAGTGCGAGCCAGTCGCGCAGGCCGCCCGCCACCCCGACGAACAGGACGGCAGCGGGCTTGTAGTGGTTGATGGCCCGTTCGGCGATCAGGCTGGCGGCCGGGTTGCCCCGGTCCGCGAGCGCCAGCGCGATCCGCGCGGATCGTCCGGGCGCGTCACCGACGGTGCCCACCTCGAAGTGGGTGCCGGCCGGATGGAGTTCGGTCTTGAGGTTCCGCAGCCGCTTCCGTACCTCTTGACGCTCCACTTCGAGCGCCACCAGGACGACGATCATCTGTTCCTCACCTGCCCTCGTCCGTGAGTCCTTGGTCGGGTCGTGTGCTGATGACGTCGATCCGCGCGCCGAGGTGGGACTGGTTCCGCCCGGTTCGGCAGGGCTGGACCACTTACCGTCAGAGTGACCATTGCAGAGTGTCAGCGTAGGTTGCGCGAGGTGCTATGGTCAAGGTGACCAAAAGGAGATGTCTGCTGTGGATAAAGCTGAGGACTGGACCATCCCGTTGGTCGCCGTGACGGTCGACCTGGCGATCTTCACTGTCCTTGAGGAACGCTTCGTGGTCCTTCTGGTGGAGCGCGGCGTCCAACCGGACGTCGGTCTCCTCGCGCTGCCCGGCGGCTTCCTGTCCACGACGGAGGAGGACCTGACTCTCGCGGCCAGCAGAGAGCTCGCCGAGGAGACCGGACTGGACCCCGCCACAGTGCACCTGGAGCAGCTGGCGACCTATGGCAGCCCCAACCGGGACCCCCGTCAGCGGGTGGTGACAGTTTGCTATCTCGCTCTGGTGCCGAGTCCGCAGTCACCTGCGGCGGGTGGCGACGCGCGCAAGGCCGGCTGGTACCCGGTGGACGAGGTCCTCGCCACGGCGGACACCCTCGCCTTCGACCACGGCACGATCCTGGCCGACGCTGTCGAGCGGGCCCGGAGCAAGCTCGAATACACCACCGTCGCCACGTCGTTCTGCGGGCCGGACTTCACCATCTCCGAGCTGCGCCGGGTTTACGAGATCGTCTGGGGACGCAAGCTCGATCCCCGCAACTTCCAACGGAAGATTCTCAACGTGCCGGACTTCGTCGAGGCAACTGGTGAAAAGGTCCTCCGCAACGGTGGCCGGCCGGCAGCACTCTACCGACCCGGACCTGCGCAGCTCATTCAGCTGCCGATCCTGCGTACGCGCGCCGAGCTGCACACCTGATCATGCGGATCGGTGTGCGACCGAAGTTGGACCCGACTCCCGCGAGGAGGACCGAATGTCCGTCGAACCGGCGAATGACCTGTTCCTGATCGAGTACGAGCAACTCAAGGCCGAGCAGCGCGCGAGAATCGGCCTCCGGGACAACCTGATCTACGTGACCCTCGCCGCTTACGCCGCCATAGCGGCGGCGGCGCTGACCGTCAAGGGCCAGGCCCATCTGCTGCTCGTCGTACCGTTCGCCGCGACGCTGCTGGGCTGGACGCACCTGGCCAACGACGAGAAGATCTCGTCGTTGGGCAGGTACGTCAGGTCTCATCTGGCACCGAGGCTGGAATCGTTGCGGCCGGACGCCACCCCGGTGTTCGCCTGGGAGGCCGAACATCGTACGGGGCGTGGCAGAACGACGCGAAAGCTCCTTCAGCTCGCCGTCGACCTGGCGACTTTCAACCTCCCCGCCCTTGTCACCCTGGCCATCTACTGGGCCGACCGGCCGCTCCACGGTCCGCTGCTCGCGTTGTCGGTGGTGGAACTCGTCGCGACGGTCGTGCTTGCCTGGCAACGGATCACTCAGGCTGATCTGCGATGACCTGCCCGCCGTACCACGTCACGCCGAACTCCCCACCCACCACGTCGCGCCGATCGGTGCCCGGCCGGGCGACGGCGCACCGGCGAAGGCCGCGCATCCCGCGCATCCCGCGACGGGATCGAGGTCACCGGCGCCGGCGGATAGGCTGACCGGCATGGCAGTCGTGAAGATCAACGCGATCGAGGTGCCGGCCGGGGCCGGCGAGGAGTTGGAGCGGCGGTTCGCCGCCCGCCTGGGTGCGGTGGAGAACTCCCCGGGTTTCCTCGGCTTCGAGTTGCTGCGCCCGGTCGCCGGCGAGGGACGGTACTTCGTCTACACCCGGTGGGAGAGTGAAGAGGCGTACCAGGCGTGGGCGAGCGGGCCGGCCCGGCAGGCGCACGCCGGCGGTGACGGCGACAAGCCCCGGCCCTCGGTGGCGACCGGCGCGAGCCTGCTGGAGTTCGAGGTGGTCCAGTCGGTCTCCCGCGCCTGACCGATCCTCCGTCGCGCCGGTGTCACAGCCGGGTCTGAACCGCTCGCCGACCGGGTATGCCGGGCAGCATGACCTGGCTCAGCGTCCTCACCGGCACCGTCCTGATCACCGTCGTGCTGGTGGACGTGTGGTTGACGATCCTGCACCCGGACGCCGAGGGTCCGCTGGCCGGCGCGGTCCGCCGGCTGGTGTGGCGGGTGTCGTCGCTGGTCGGCGGGCGCGGTGACACCCCTCGCCGTACGCCGTTGGTGTGGGCCGGCCCGCTGCTGGTCACCGGCACCTTCCTGGCCTGGATCGGGCCGCTGGTGTTCGGCGTCGCACTGCTGGTCTGGCCCTACCTCGACGGCTACCACCGGGTGGTCGGCTACGGACCGGCCGGCTTCGTGGACGCCCTGTACTTCGCCGCCGGCACCCTGACCGTGCTCGGCTACGGTGACCTCACCCCGGACACCCCGGCTCAGAAGCTGCTCGCGGTCGCCGTCGGCGCGCTCGGCTTCGCCCTGTTCGCGGCGTTGGCGACCTACCTGATCGAGCTGATCACCGGACTGACGGTGCGCAACGGCTTCGCGCTCGCCGTACACGACCAGGTGCGGGGCACCGACGGCGCCGGGTTGATCGCGCGCAGCCTGACCGAGGAGGGGATCGAGGCGACCCGGCAGCGGTGCGCGGCGTGGGCGGAGAGCCTACGGGCGCTCGACGACACGGTCCGCCGCTATCCGCTGGTGGCGTTGACCTACCGGCCGCGCCGGCCGGACTACGACATCGAACCCGCCCTGGAACACCTCACCGAGGCGACGGTCGCCGCGTTGCTGGCGGCACGACGCGGACCGTGGCAGGGGCTGGGTCAGCGCGCCGAGGAGTTGGCGTACGCCCTCCTGCGCACCCAGGACACGATCGCCCGCCGGTATCTGAGCCGACGGCTGCCCGATACCGGCCCGACCGACACCGACACCGACGACGAGGTCGGCCGGCTGCTGGGGCAGCTGCACTGCCGGCTCGCCGAAGCGCTGGGGGAGCGTTTCGGCGAGCCGTTGTCCGACGACGACCGCCTCGCCGCCGACGTGCTGTCGCGCTCCACGGTCTTCCTGGACGGCCTGCGTAATTGGTCGGCTCCCGGGGTGAAACCGCACTCCGTCGGCGCCCGGCCGGCCACCGACCGGGTGGTCAACCGGTGACGCAGGTGTCCACCGGGGCTCGGCGCGGTTCGAGGCGGTTCGCGATGGCGTGCAGCCCGGCGGCGGCACCCGCCCGTAGCCGGGTGGTCACCTCGGCGGGGGAGCGGCGCGGCGGGTCGGGCCGCACCGGGGCGTCGGGGCGGGCCGAGTTCACATGGTGGGCCATGGCGGACAGGGCGGTGCTGTAGCCGGCGGGCATCTCCATGGTCAACTCCTCGGTGCGGGGCCGGTACTCGGCCGGGCGATCATTTCGGTGGGCAGCACGACCTGCCGGCGGCGGCCGTCGGCCGGCGGGTCGAGCAGCAGTTCGGCGGCGATCCGCCCCTTGTCCTCGGCGGGTTGCCGGATCGTGGTCAGTCCGGCTGCGGCGGCCTGGTCGATGTCGTCGAATCCGGTGACCGAGACGTCGACCCCGGCCCGCAGACCGCGTGCGGCGAGGGCGTCGAGCACACCGAGGGCGAGCACGTCGGTGAGGGCGACGATCGCGGTGGGCGGTTGTGGCCGGTCGAGCAGCAGCGTGGCGGCGTGCTGTCCGTCGCGGCGGTCGTTGCCGGCGGCGGCCACGACCGCCAGGTGTGACCAGGGCACCCCGGCGGCGGTGAACGCGTCCCGGATGCCGGTGAGCCGACCCCGGGTCGAGGCGTAGTGCGCCTGCTGCGGCCCGGCGAGGTCGACCGGTGCGGTGGGTCGCGCGGTGGGGTGAACGCCGTCGGCGACGACGCCGATCCGCCGGTGTCCGTGGCCGGCGAGGTGCTCGCCGAGCCGGGTGGTGGCGGCGGCCTCGTCGATTCCGACGTGGTGTTCGGCCGGTCCGGCGCCGTCGAGTGGGCTGGTGGCGACGATCGGTAGCCCTCGGGCGCGGATCGCGGCCAGCGCCCAGTGGGTGTCGGATCCGCAGTAGACGCAGAAGCCGTCGACGGCGGCGTTGTCCAGGGCGCGTACCGCGACGTCCCGGTCGGCGGGCAGTGGGATCAGCAGCAGACTGGTGTCGCGTTGCTCGGTGGCGGCGGCCATGCCGCGGAGGAACCGCAGCGCGAACGGGTCGGTCACTGCGTAACTGAGGTTGCTGGTGAACAGCACGCCGATGGCGCCGGCGCGGCCGCGACGCAGCGACCGGGCGGTCGGATTCGGGCCGGGGTAGCCGAGCTGGCGGGCGGCGTCGAGGATCCGGTCGCGTAGCGCAGGGGAGAGCTGGTCGGGTCGGGCGTACGCGTTGGAGACGGTGCTGCGGGACACGCCGACGTACGTGGCGACGGTCTGCAGGGTGGGTCGTTCGGGCATCGTCCGGCCACCCCTTCTGTATCGATCCAGCTTCTGGATCGATACAGTAACACGCCGTACTGACCTGACGGAACCCCCGCCCGCCCACGTCGATCGATGTGATTAGCTGGCCGCTGCCCTGCCGCAGACCCGGAAGGAGATGTCGGCCGTGTCCGACGCCCTGCTCAGCATCGCGATCATCGCCGCAGCGGTGGCAGCGGCGGTCATCGCCGTCACCGTCGTCTACCGGATTCTGCGGATCGCCGGACGTCGATCGACACTGCTCACCGAC
The DNA here is from genome assembly GCF_049179175.1 of Solwaraspora sp. WMMA2101. Lineage (NCBI taxonomy): Bacteria > Bacillati > Actinomycetota > Actinomycetes > Micromonosporales > Micromonosporaceae > Solwaraspora > Solwaraspora sp. WMMA2101. The sequence continues at coordinate 6,657,630 of NZ_JBMHMA010000006.1, forward strand.
ATATCCCGGCGCGCCTACTGGCCCACGACCATCATCGCCGCGTTGCTCGCCGCCCGGCTCAGCATTCCCGTCGCCACCACCAACGGCTGGCACGGACCCGTCCTGCACGTCATCATGCTGGCCAGCATCGCCGCCGGTGGCTGGCTGGTCGCCACCCTGCTCGGACTCGCCGCCGACACCGCCCTGCGCCGGTTCCGTATCGACGTCAACGACAACCTCGCCGCCCGCCGCGCCCACACCCAGATCACCGTCATCCGCCGCGTCGCGTTCGCCGTCGTCGGCGTCGTCACCGTCGGCGCCATGCTGATCACCTTCCCCGGTGCCCGCGCCGCCGGCGCCAGCGTCCTGGCCTCCGCCGGCCTGGTCGGCGTCGTCGCCGCCCTCGCCGCCCAGTCCACCCTCGGCAACATGTTCGCCGGCCTGCAACTGGCCTTCGGCGACGCGTTGCGCCTCGACGACGTGGTCGTCGTCGAAGGCGAATGGGGCCGCATCGAGGAGATGACCCTCGGCTACGTCGTGGTGAAGATCTGGGACGAACGCCGCCTCATCCTGCCGTCGTCGTACTTCACCACCACGCCGTTCCAGAACTGGACCCGCACCGCCGCCTCGGTGCTCGGCACCGCTGAGATCGACGTCGACTGGAGCCTGCCGGTCGATCAGATGCGCGCCGAACTGCGCCGCATCGTCGAATCCGAGGCCGCCGCGCCGCTGTGGGACGGACGGGTCTGTGGCCTGCAGGTCACCGAGGCCACCGGCGGCACCATCCGGACCCGGGCCCTGGTCAGCGCCGCGAACAGCTCTGCCCTGTGGGACCTGCGCTGCCTGGTCCGCGAACAGCTCGTCGCCTGGGTACAGGAACAGCACCCGCAGGCGCGGCCCCGGGTCCGCGCCGAGGTCGGCGGCCACGACAGCGGTACGTCGCACCCGTCGGCCCCGCTGCAGCGGGTCAACCTGTCCGACCCCGCTGCGGTCGAGACCACGCCCGGCGTCGGCGACCAGAACTCGTCTGCGGACCACCGGTAGGAGGTACCGACCTGAACACCGGGCTGACCCGCGCTGCGCTCGACCCGACCCACCCGCTGCCGATCCGTGAGGCGCGACACGAAGTCGATCCCACGGGAACTTCCGTGCCGCGCCGCCCGACCCACCAGATGGAAGACCCGAACGGTCAGAGATGTGCCGGCAACCGGGTGGTCCCCGGAGGCCGGCCTGCCCTTGCACCCGAACAGGGAGAACACGACACGTGAACATCAACGGATCGGACCGCTGGCGGACCGCTGTCGCAGCGGTCGGCTTCACGGCGGTTGTCGTCCTCGCCGGCTGCGGCGACGACTCGTCCGGCACCACCGACGCCGCCGACACGACCCCGGAACCGTCGGCGTCGGCCTCCGCGATGGCCGACGGCATGGACTCCGACGGCATGGATGGCATGGACGGGATGATGAACGACCCGTCCGCCACCCCCGCCGACCAGATCGACGGCGCGGTGCAGGCCACGTTCGCCCTGCTCGACACCCGGCCGCCGGGCACCGACGACGCCGCCGGGACCGCGTGGCTGGCGCAGACCGACGACGGTACGACGGTCACCGTCACCATGACCGGGTTGGAGCCCGGCGCGCAGTACATGGGCCACCTGCACGCCCAGGAGTGCGCTGCGGACAACGGCGGCCCGCACTTCAAGTTCGACCCGAACGGCCCGGAGACGCCGCCCAACGAGGTCCACCTCGGCTTCACCGCCGCCATCGACGGCACCGGCACCGCGACCGTCACCAACGAGCAGCAGGTCGGCGACGCCGCCAAGTCGGTGGTCATCCACCCGATGGAAGCAATGGACAACCGCCTGGCATGCGCCGACTTCTGAGCCACGCCTTGGCCCTGACCTGCGCGGGAGCGGCGGCGATCGCACTCGCCGCTCCCGCGTGGGCACACACTGAGTTGGTCTCCGCCGCCCCTGGGCCGGGCGACGAGGTCGCTCCCGGAGTGGCGACCATCGCGTTGACCTTCGGTCCGTTGTCCGGCACCGGCGAACGCCGGATCACCGTCACCGGCCCCGACGACACCGCCGTCGCGGTGGGGGAGGCGGTCGTGGTCAACGCGAAGACCCTGTGCGCCACCGTCGACCCGCTGACCACCGGCGTGCACAGACTCGCTTACCAGGCGACGTCGGCCGACGGGCACGCGATCAGTGGCACGTTCTACTTCGAGGTCGTCGACGGCGGCACCGACAGCGCTGACCCGGCCGACTGCGCCCGCGCGGTGCTGCCAGCACCGGTCGCCGCCGGCCCAGCCGCCGACTCGGCAGGCACCGACCCGGTGGTCGCCGGATCGGAGGACCGGGGCAGTGGGTCCATGCTGGCCGGGGTCGCCGGCAGTGGACTACTCGCGCTGGTGCTCGCCGGCTGGTTGCTGCGTCGGCGGAGCCGGCGACGCCCTACCAACTGACCCCGGTCAGGCTCAGCTGGCGCGGTCGCGCAGCAGCTCCACCGCCTCGTCGAGGCGGCCCTGCCGGGCCAGCAACGTCACCAGGAGACCGACCCCGTGCCAGTCGTCGACGGCGACCCCGGCCTGCAGCAACCTGACGGCCTCGTCGACGTCGCCCCGGTCGGCCAGCACCGTCGCCAACGCGGTCCGGGCGGCCGGTTCACCCTGGTCGGCGGCGAGCCGCCAGAACCGTTCCGCCTCACCCACGGCGCCCTGCTCGTGCAGCAGCGTCGCCAGCCGGGACGCCGCATGCCAGTCCCCGGTCTCGGCCAGCACCCGCAGCTGATCGAGGTGGCCCCGGTCGGCCAGCAGGTCCACCAAAATCCGCCCGGCCGGTGACTCACCGGCTGCGGCCCGGTCCCGCAGGTAGCCGGTCGGGTCCGGGACGGCTTCGATGCCGGGAGACTCCGGCCCGAACGCCCGACTGCCGCCGAACTCCTGCCGCAGCTGGTCGTCGAGGTCGTCGGCGAGTTTCAGCATCGCCCGGATCGCCACCAGCAGATGCGTCGGCTGGAACTCGACACCGAACACCGGGATCGACGCCCAGACCGTGTCGCCGCTGCAGTAGATCCGCCCGAACGGCAGCGTCGTCGTCAGCTCGGACAGCCGGCGGTACAGCGTCTCCGTCGGTGCGACCCCGGTCAGCAGCGGGGAGAAGACGTCCACCAGCGGCGGCTCCTCCTGGGCGCGTACCAGGATCATCGCCGAACCGGCGCGGATGCCGATGTCACCGTCGGAGTCCAGCCGCAGCTGGTCGACGGTGGTGCCGAGGAAGTTCGCCACGACCAGTTTCACCTGGCCGGTCAGCTTGTCGCCGGCGACCGCCCGTACGTCGGCGGCGGTGACTTGGCCGGCCCGCGCGCCGGGACCGCCGACCACCGGCCGGGCGGCCAGTGCCGCTGCCAGTCGGGTGCTGGTCGGCAGCGGCACCGAGGTGGTCGTCGCGGCCGGCCGGGCGGCGAGTGCGGCGACCAGCCGGGACAGGAAACCGTCAGCCGCGCTCATCGCCGGACTCCCGACCGGTCAGTGTGTCCGGCGGGGCCGTGGGGTCGACGACCCGTACCTGGTCGAACATCTTCGCGATGAACAACGGCGCGACGACCCCGAAAACGAAGGTCGCGAACGCCGTGGTCGCCACGCCACCGGCGGCCGCCGCCGCAGCCAGTCCGGTGCCGGCGATGGCACGCAAAGTGACCGCGAAAACGATGATGGGCCGGTCCCGTCGGCTGCGCCACGGCCACTGCCAGCGACCTTTCGACTCGGTCGTCGGACGCATCATGCCGTAGAGATTCAACGCCTCGGCCACTATGCTGCCGACCAGTCCCCACGTCGCTGCGATCCATAGAGACACGTCCCCACTCTACTGATCGTGGTCACCCGTTCACCTGACGGGTGCCGACCTGCCGACGCCCCCCGGCGTCCGCCCTGGTCGGCCACTCCTGCAACGGTATCCGACGCCGGCAATCGGCCTCCGCAACCGAATGGAGATCAACATTTCGCCGGCCGGGGCTGGCGTCACGCGGGCGGAAATGAGACCGTATCCGGCGGTTATCTGACATGTCCGGGCGGCCGGCACCGGAATCGGAGGGCAACATGTCCGAAAAGGACGACGAGAAGACGCGCCTGCGGATCGGTGGATGGCTACCGAACGACGGCGCACCCGGGTCGGTCTCGCCGCCACCACCGGACGCCCCCGCCCCCGACGCGCCCAGGACCCCCGGTGCCGTCGCCCGGCACAGCGCCGCCAACTTTCTACGCCGGGTCACCCCGAACCGGCCGCTGACCGCCATCGTGCCCCGCTCCGGCGCCCGCAACGCCGCCCGGCAGGCAGCGGCCGCAGCCGCCGCCGCCAACCGCGTCGCCCCCGCCGACCTGCCCACCGGCGGCCTCGGCGACACCGGCGACGTCGGCCGCGGCGCCACCTACCAGGCCGGACACGCAGACCAGCAGCCGAACGCGCAACGCCGGCTCGTCCTCGGCGGCGCAGCCCTCGTCACCATCACCGTCCTGATCGGAATCGCCGTCGCCCAGGACAGCGCCGAACAGGCACCGATCCGGGGCGAGTTCGCCGCCAACGCCCCCGCCGTGATCCCCTCCACCGGTACGTCGACCGGCACCGACGACCCGGCAACCGCCGACCCGGACTCCGACACCGACCTGCCCGGCGCGGACGGACCCGTCGGTGACCCCGCCGCCGGGGCCACCCCGACCCCCGGCGAGGCCACCGGCGGCGCGGCACCCGGCACCGGCACCACCGCCCCGGCCGGCGGCACCGCGACCACCCCGCCCGCTCCCGCGCCACCGACCACGCCGGCCGCCCCCGCCGAGGTGCCGCTGCTCATCGACACCCGGGTCAACCTCGAAGTCGCCGGCCTGCCCGGCCACCGGATCCGCCACCGCGACGGCATCGTCGTCGTCGAACCGGTGAGCACCGCCAGCAGGTCCGACGTCAAGGCCGACGCCACGTTCGTGGTCCGCGCCGGGCTGGCCAACCGCAACTGCCTGTCCTTCGAATCGGTCAACGCACCCGGCCACTACCTGCGCCACTACGAGTTCCGGATCTTCCTGCACCGCAACGACGGCAGCGCCATCTTCCGCGCCGACACCACCTTCTGCGTGGTCCCCGGCATCGGCGGCAAGCACACCTCACTGCGGTCGCACAACTACCCGGACCGTTTCCTGCGCCACGACACCCACAAGCAGATGCGGATCTCACCGATCGGCGACGGCTCGTCGGCGGCAACGGCGACCTTCATCGCCCGTACCCCCGTCTGACCGCACCGGGCTGACGGCGCATCGACCACAGCGGCGGCCCGGCGGGAGACAGGTGCCGGGGACCGGGCGTCCGCCAGCCGTGACGGGCCAGCAGGTCCCGCACGTACGGCTCGTCGGTGACCGTGTGCCCGACGAGCCCGGCGGCGTCCAACCGACGCTGATGGTCGGCGAGCAGCGCGGCGCCGATCCGCCGCCGCCGCAACCACGGCGCAGCCGCCCACCACACCAGCTCGTGCCCGACCACCTCGCCGCTCTCGCCCGCGCCGCCCGCCGCCACGGCCGCCTCGGCGCGCTGGTCCGGACGCTCCGGTCGGTCCGGGCCCGCCGGTAACCGCAGCGCCGCGCTGCGATGCTCGTCGCGCGCCGCCCGCAGGTGCGCGAACCGCCGCCGATAGATGCCGACCGCACCGAGCAGCGCCCGGTCGTGGCCGGTCACCGTCTCCAACACCATCGGGTACGGCTGCCAGACGGCCACCCCGGCACCGTCACCGGCCACCCGGACGATCCCGTGCGACAACGCCTGCATCAGCTCCACCTCGAACACCCGCAGGAACGTGGTGTACCGGGCCGCCACGTCCCCGATCAGCCACGACGCCACCGGGTTCGACACGAACGCCTCCGCCAGCAACGCCGACAACTCGCCGACGTCGCCGGCCACCGCCGGCCGTACGGCCGTTTCGCACTGCACGGTCACTCTCCTTCACGCTTGGTGGTCATGGTGGTGGCGCTGCGCGTGCGCGCCGTCCGCGCCCAGGCCAGGAAACGGACGTACGCCACCGCCGGGGCCAGCCCCGGCAGATCGTGCGCGGCCTCGACGGACCGCTCCGCCACGTACATGCACAGACCGATCCGGTCGTACGCGGCGATCAGTTGCGCCTTCGCCGGATCGCACGGCCACGGCTGCCCGCACACCCGGCACCGCCACGACGGCCGTACGGCCACGTGGTCGACCTCGGCCACCCGGCCCCGGCCGCCGACGTGGTCGACGGTCATCGGCCGACGTCGAGGGTGACGAACTGACCGGAACCGCATTGCGGGCAGCGCAACGTGTGCCCGCACACCGGGCACCAGCGCCGCCGCAGCCGACACAGCAGCAGGCCCGGCGGAATGCCGAGCAGAACACCGGACAGAATGAACGCGAGAGCGGACAACATTCGATTTCCTCCCGAGCGAAGATCAATTAATCGTGCGGCAGGAGCGCGCGGTGCCGGGCCCGCCGCAGCTGGTAACGGGGGGCTCCCAACTGCGGCGGGTGACTATGGACAGCACCGGTACGAGTTATCTAACGTGGACCACATGCAATTGACAAGGCGTGTTGCGCCGTCATCGCCATGGGCGTGGTCTGGTGGAAGGCAATCAATTCGGTGCCGGGCGCCTTCACGATTATGAAGGCGCTCGTCAGTTGAATGTCAGCCACGTGATGACTAGACTCACCACAGAGGATGAAGGGGGCGAGCTCTTGTCCGGCTCGATCGGCACCACCCTGCTCCGCCGACACATCGGCCGCTGGTTCACCGTCTTACGGAGTCCGCCGGCATCAGTCAGGACGCCGCCGCCAGGGCGCTGCAACGCGGCTCCTCCACGATCTGGCGCATCGAGGCCGGCGACGAGCGGATCCGCTTCCGCGACGTCGACGTCCACGCGATGTGCACCCTCTACCGGGTCGCTCCGGAGACCCGGGACCGACTGCTCGTCCTCACCAAGGAGACCTGGGCTGTGTCAAGGATCTTGGACAGGTCTTCGTAGGTTTGCTGGTCAGGCGGCTATCAGGGCCTGGTAGCCGGTGAGGGCTTCGGCCGGGGTGCGGTAGTCAAGGCTGGAGTGCAGCCGTTGTCTGTTGTAGAACACCTCGATGTACTCGGCGACGGCGAACCGGGCGCGGGCACGGGTGTCGAAGCGTTCCCGGTGGTACATCTCGTTCTTCATGGTGGCGAAGAACGATTCGGCGGCGGCGTTGTCCCAGCAGACACCGGTACGTCCCACGCTCACCCGCACCTGGTTGTCGGCGCAGTGGCGGGCGAACCTGGCCGAGGTGTACTGCGCGCCCCGGTCGGAATGGAACACCGCATCCGGGCGGACGTGGCCGTGTCGGATGGCCATGGCCAGGGCGTCGACCACCAGGCTCGTGCGCATGTGCTCGGCGGTCTGCCAGCCCACGACCATCCGGGTGGCCAGGTCGATGACGGTGGCCAGGTACAGCCAGCCCTCACCCGTCCTCAGGTAGGTGATGTCGCCGACCAGGCGGGTGCCCGGGGTGTCGGCGGTGAAGTCCCTGTCGATCAGATCCTTCGCGGTGACCGGGTCCCGGCCGGGCACCGTGGTCCGCTTGTACGCCCTGGGTTGACAGGCCCGCAGGCCGAGCTCGCGCATCAGGTCGGCGACGAGCCCGACGCTGCACGCGACACCCTTGCGGTTGAGCGCGGCGGTCACCCGCCGGCAGCCGTAGGTGCCCCGGGAGGCGTCGAAGACCCGCCGCACGTGGTCGGCGAGGGTCCGACGTCGGGCGGCGGTGACCGTCTCGGCGCGTTCCCGCCAGGCGTAGTAGGTGGAGCGGGGCACGCCCAGCAGGCGGCACATCCAGGCGATCGGGTAGGTGGCCTTCTCCGCGTCGATCACCGCGCACCGCAGGGCTACGGGTGCGTCCGGGCGAAGAAGGCCGCGGCTTTTTTCAGGAACTCGTTCTCCATCCGCAGGCGGCGGATCTCGTCTTCCATCTCCTTCACACGGGTGTCCTCGGTCCGGTCGGTGTGCGGCGGTACGGGCGTGGCGTGTTCACGGCGCCAGGTGTTGACCCAGTTGCCCAGGGTGGCTTCGTGGACCTCCAGATCACGGGCCACCGCGGCGATCGGTCTACCGGTCTCGACGACCATCTGCACAGCCTCGGCCTTGAACTGCGGACTGTATCGACGACGTTGCTCGGACATGGATCCATCCTCTCAACTCGGAGGACATGTCCAAGATCCTTGGTACACCTCAACCCGCGACGCCCCGAAACGTGCCTGGTGGCACGACTACACCGAGTCCGCCCTGCCCGCCTGGTTCGGCCTCTACGTCTCCCTCGAAGACAGCGCCGACACCATCCGCCAGTACGAGCCCGAGTCGGTTCCAGGGCTGCTTCAAGTGCGCTCCTACGCCGAAGCAGTGACCCGACTACCGGTAGGGCTCCTCACTGACGAACAGGTTGCACGCCGTGTCAAAGTCCGGCTGGAGCGGCAAGGGCTTCTGGCCTCACCGAGGCCACCCCACCTGCGAGTGATGCTGAACGAGGCGGTCCTGTACCGAGTGGTCGGGGGCACTGACGTGATGACGGAGCAGCTCCGTCACCTGATCGACGTCACGGATCGGCACAGCGTCTCTATCCGGGTCGTGCCCTACACGGTTGGTGCTCACGGAGGCATGAACTCCGCCTTCAGTTTTCTGACGTTCCCCAACGCTCCACTGAGCCCGGACCCCGTCGAACCGCCCCTGATCTACGTCGACACCTTGACTGGTTCGCTGTACCTCAACAAGGCAGACGAGGTCAGGGCGTACGAGTTGGTCTGGAAGGATCTTGAGAGTCGTGCCCTCGACGAGTCAGCGTCGCGGGACTGTATCCGTCACGCATTGGAGGCGATCGCTAATGGACAGCCTGACCGGCGCTAACTGGCGCAAGAGTACTCGAAGTGGTAATTCCGGCAACTGCGTCGAAGTGGCGACGAACCTGCCCAACCTCGTCGCCGTACGGGACAGCAAGGACACCACCGGCCCGGTCCTGGCCTTCGCCCCCGCCCAGTGGGCCACCTTCACCACCGCCCTGCCCACGTCCGACGCCCGCTGACGGTCGGGGTGGTGGCTGGCCGGGCACGGCCAGCCACCACCCCGAGCGCCCCGAGCTGTGGGCGAAGTTGATCTAGGAACCCCGGCGGTCACGCTCCGCGCGGGGGGTTCCGAACCGATGAACTACCATGATTGGTATATGCCCGGCTCGTGAGTCGCTGCGATTCGATCGCCATCGGCGAATACTTGCAGTTCGCGAGCCGCTGCGCCGGGCCTCCGGGCTCGGCGAGGATCGCAACTCCGTGCCGCCATGGGGCATCCCGGCGGAGCGCGTAGCCGCGATCACGCTGAGGTTGGCTGCCGACGAAGTCCAGCTGCGCTGATCACTGGGATGTCCGATTTGTGGTAGGCGGTGTGCAGGAGTCAGCGCTTTCCGCGCTGCACCAGCGCCAGCGCGGCTGCGATCACCGCAACCGTTCCGCCGATACACAGGAGGCTCACGAGAAGCAGGACGACCACGTGCCAGGGTCTGACTGCGTGCATACCGTCTACTGTAGGAGCTACGGGCAACAGCCGGATACCGCTGGTCGTGTCGGACCCGGCCCCGCCCTCGCCTTCTTGTCCGTGGGAACAAGGCGGTGGGCCGTCAGACGCGGCCGGGGTCGGTTCCGGTGTCGTCGGTCGCCGGACCGGAGGGCCACGAGAGGTGCTGGTGGACCATACGCCATGCGCCGCCTTGACGCTGAAAGACCCGGGTTCCGCGCGACCAGCTGTCGGAAGGCGTTGCGTCGGCCGGTTTCAACTGGACGTGGTTGAGGCCCCACGCGACCGCGAGATCGCCGTCGACCACGATCCTCAGGTCCGGCACGGCCCAGTTGACGGTGCCGGTGCCCGCCGCGTCGAGACCAGCCCTGCACACCTCGCGTACGGCGTCGAGGCCGACGTACTGCAACGGTTGCTGATGTTCGTACGAGACGATGTCGTCGGCTATCGGGGCCGTCAGACGGTCGAGGTCCTTTGCGGCAGTGGCGTCGAACAAGTCCTGGTGGAGGCGGCGGATCTCCTGCTCGGCGGTGGCAGTGTCCAAACGCTGAGCGGGATCCTCCGAGGTGGTCTCGGTCAGCGCGAAGGAGTGATGCTCGTGGGTGACGATCCAGCGGCCGTCCTGCTTGCGCAGGCCGAGGGTCAGTCGTAGCCGGGTGTCCGGGTTCTCGGCGAAACTCGTCGCGGAGCCGCAACGCAACAGCGCGTACGCGAAAGCGACATCGTCGCCAGCGATGACCTCCAGCGATTCGATCTCGAAGAACGCGCCGGTGGCCAGCCACCGGAAGAACGGCGGCCAGCTCTCCCGATAGGCATCGATGCCGCGCACGCCCTGGTGCGGGGGCGGTACGTCGAACATCACGATGTCGTCGGCGTGATCGGCCAGCACGGCGGCCAGGTCACGGAGCTGGATCGCGCTGACCCAACGTTCGATCAGCGTACGGATCTGCTCTTCGTCGGTAGCCATGGTCTGCGCTCGCCCTCTCCGTCGGTGTGTCCGTTACGACTACAACCCCGGCCGGGCCGCAAACTCATCGCGTCGGGTCGCCACCGGTCAGCCGGGCCGGCAGGTCGAAGGCCGGAAAGTCGGCATCGAGAAACGAGATCACCTCGGCCACCTGCCGTCCGCGCAGCGTGAGCACGTCCAAGCCGCCTGGGATGTACGCGCGCTGACCGTCGTCCCACCGGTAGGTGCCGAAGGCGACCTGGCCGTTCACCTGGGTCGGCACGAACCGCCAGCGGTACCGCAGCGCCCCGTCGACCAGGAAATGGCGGATCGCGGCACGACCCTCGTACCAGGTCGACAGCGGCGGCATCGAGTAGCGTGCGTCCTCTGCCAGCATCGCCACAATGGTGTCGACGTCACTTGCCTCCCACGCGGCCAGGTAGCGCCGGCCCAACTCCCGCGTCGCCGGATCGCTGAGCGAGGCGAGAGTCTGTCGCCGGCCGGGAGCTGGCTGCCGCTCGGCGATGGACTTGCGGGCGCGTTGCAGGCCGCTGTTGACCGCAGCGACCGTCGTGTCCAGCAAGCCGGCGACGTCGCTCGCCGGATAGGCGAGCACGTCGCGGAGCAGCAGCACCGCCCGCTGTACGGGCGACAGATGCTGAAGGGCGGCGACGAACGCCAGTTCCACGCTCTCGCGCGCGGGTACCCGCGCCTCCGGGCTCAGCTGCTCCGTCCATCTCATCAGCCGGTCCGGGTACGGACCCAGCCACACCGTCTCGACCCGGGCTCAGGTCCGTTGGGAGTTCCCGCCTGCCACGACGGTCGATGAGGGTCAGGCACCGGTTCGTCGCGATCTTGTACAGCCAGGACCGGATCGTTCCCCCGCGGTCCTCGCGACACGGTACGCCGCCCTGCTGGCCGGTCAGCGCATCCGCCGATCCGTCGACGCGTTTCTGCGATGCAATGCTGACTGGCTACTGGCGGTCGAGGTGCGTGACGGTCTCGTCGATCAGCGCGCGAGTGAGGTCATGCAGCAGTGTGGTCACCTCTGCGCTGTCAGGTAGTGGAGCTATCGCCTCGTTGTCCGCGAGCAGCACAAGGTTGTCGTGGCGGATGAGGTGTATCACGTGTATCTCATTCACCACTGCGTCCGAAACAAGGTGATCCGGGTTCGGTATCTGCGCCGTTTGTAGTGATCTTCCATTTTCTCCCCACCAGCCGGTCAAATTCGCGGTGGTGGTGCCGGGTACGGTCTCTTCGCGCAGGTCGAAGTAGCTGTAGGAATCCTCGTCGTAGGCCGCCGCTGCGTCTGCGGCATTCTGGTAGACCCGTACCTGAACACTCCCGGTCGGCCGAAACCCGCCTACCGGGGTGGCGAAGCGTTCGTCAACGCCATAGGCGGCGAACGTGCAGAGCTGACGCCAGTGGGTGCGCTCCGTCCGAGGGCCGGGGTCAGGTTGATAGTCGGACGGCAGGCTCAGGTCAAACTGTTCGAGGACGATCCCGAGGCGGAGACTCTCGCAGATATCCTCTGGTGAAGTCTTGTACTGGGGCCCTGGAACTGGCTGGGATGTCGGATCACTGCGCTCGCACCCGCCGGTGACGACGACCAAGGCGAGAGTCGTGAGCACGACGCCGAGTCGGGTGGCGCGCGGGTGCATGACGTCCTCCGGGTCCAGGCAGGCCAGGTTCAGGGTAGGCGGAAGTTGCTGCTGTCCACGCCGCCGACTACGTCGGGTTGTGCTGGGATGAGCCTGCCGTACTCGCCGTCGCTGGTACTGCGGAGCGTATCGATCCGGCGGAGAGCTGCCTCGACGTCCCTGCTGAGGACAGCGTGCTGATCGGAATCGTTGGCGATAACCAGGCTGACGGCGTCCGACATGGAGGTGAGCAGGTCCAGCGCGGTGGATCCGTGAATGTCCAGTGCCGCCCAGCCGCCGTCGGGGATGGCGGTCGCGGCGACCCCGACCCCGGCGGCGACCGTCGGCATGGTCATCGCCCACAGGCCGCCGCCGGCGAGGAAGCCACCGAAGACGCTGGCGGCGGCGCCACCGATCACCGCGATGTTCCTGATCGCCTCCTGCCGCGCCAGTTCGGCTTCGCTCTGGCAGAGCCTGAGCTGGTCACGCAGCGCTTCGCCGGTGTAGTGGACGACGTTCATCAGGCTGTGCTGGGTGGACTCGGCGATCGCCTTGGCAGCGGCGATGCCACCGGCCAGTGCGAGGAGCAGTTGCATCTGGCTGCGCAGGGTCTGCTCGAACGGGTGGTAGAACTCGCTGGCGAAGGCGTCAGCTGCCTCGCCTCGCCAGTTGCCGAGGCTGTGGCGGAGCTTGCCGAAGTCGTACCCGATCTCGTAGTTGAGGGTGAGGTGGGCGTCCAGTACCGGTTGGACGCACTGGCTGTCGTACGTCGACCCGACCGGCCAGGTGTACGGCTGGATCCGGCTGGTGACGGCCTCGACCTCGGTGGCCGCCCAGGTGTTCGCCGCTGCGGCCAGCCCGCGCAGGTGAGCCTGGACCTCCTCCCGTTTCTCGTCGTCCTGCCAGGGTAGGCGCAGGTAGTCCAGCGGCACGGTGTAGACCTTCCGGAACGGGAAGGTGGTGCCGAACTCGACGTCGATGTAGTCGACGCCGGGGCCGACCGGCGTCTTGTGCCACCAGCTGGACTTCTCCGCCTCCAGGTAGGCGAGAGCCGTGTCGATGTAGCGCAGCTCGGCGAGGTATCCCTGGATCTCGGACAGTTTCCGGTACAGCTCGCGCCGGTCGTACGTGATGGTCGGCTCGGCCATCGTGCCTCCTGACAGGGCCGGGGCGGCGGGACGCGCCGTCGTCAGAATGGGCGGTCGTCAGATGCCGCCGATGCGGCGGTCGTCGAACGGGGTCGGCGCGGGGTCGTGTACGCCAGGTGGTGGCGGCACAGCCGGCGGCGGATCCCGGAAGTCCTCGGCGTACTTGTCCAGCAGGCGGCTGAACTCGTTGGCGGCCTCCTGGTCGGTGCCGGCGTAGGCATCGGCGATCTCGACCAGTGCCGTGCCGACCTGTTGCATCCGCAGGCAGGTCTGACGGAGTACGTCGTGGGTCTCGTCGCGCAGCTCCAACAGCCGCAGATGCGCCGGCTCCATGCCGAGCCCGGGCCGGTCGAACTGGCTGGCCAGTGCGCCGGCGGTGCCGTGGATGCCGCTGGTGAGCTGGGCGTAGACGGCGGCGACCGCAGGCAGTTCGTTGCGGCCGGCCCGGTACAGGTAGTACAGGTGGGCACCGAGTTCGCGGCCGGAGCCGACGTCGCCGAGGCTGTCGTCGGCGGTGTAGTCCGGCCGCCAGCCGGGCTGGGTCGGGTCGGTCATCCGGTCCCCCCGTTGGTCGTCAGTCTGTTGTAGCAGAGTTACGCAAAGTGTGTGAGTCGGCTGCTGGTCGGTGGCCGGCCGATTCCGGCGAGCAGGTCGACGGTGGTGTGTGCGCGTACGTCGGGGTCGGCGCCGCCGGTGTGGGCGGCGACGACGGTGCGGACGTGGTGTTCGGCGACGTCGGCGAGGCCGTCGTAGACGGCGGTGAAGACCTCCCGGGCGGTGTCGCGCAGCCAGCCCGCCGGTAGCAGCTGGATCGGCAGCTGCGGGTCGAGGGTGGGGAAGCGGCGGTAGGTGTCCATCACTTCGGTGCGGGCCTGTACGGCGTGCGGGCCGTCGAGGCGGCCGGCGCTGATCCGGGGCAGCAGCGGTCGCCAGCGGTGCAGGAAGGCCTCGTACTGCTGGTGGATTTCGGCGATGTCCCAGGCGTCGATGGGTTTGCGGCCGGTGACGGCGTCGAGGTCGACGGCCCGGCCGCGGATGACGGTGACAGTGCCGGGGTCGAGTTGGGCCAGGTGGGCGCTGACCAGGTGGGTCGGCGGGCGTGGGGAGATCCACAGTCCGTCGTACAGCGGGGCGTAGCCGAGCCAGCGGAGTTGGCCGCGCAGTGCGCGGCGCTGGGTGCTCTGCTCCTGGGGTAGGGAGAAGGCGACCAGTGTCCAGTGTCCGTCCCACGCCGGTGGGCTGGTGGTGGTGGCGATGATCCAGGCGCCGCCGACGGAGAGGTTGGTGGCGGCGCGTTCGCTGAGCTGGTAGGAGCTGTGCCGGCCGTGGCGGCTGCCGTCGAGGATGCCGCGTCGGGCGAGGCGGCTGATCGCGGTCCGGGCGCCGGTGGGGGTGACGCCGCTCTCGGTGAGCAGGGCGACGATCGCGGCGGACGGCAGTGCGGCGCGGGTGCGCAGGGTGTAGTCGGCGAGCAGGGTGACGGCGAGGCCCTGGGGGGAGTTGCCGGCCTGGCGGCGGGGCAGCCGTACGGAGTCGTCCTGGTCGTCGGGGTAGATCTCCTCGATGGTGAACGGTCGCTTCACGGTCGCTCCGGGGCTCGTCTCGGCGGTGGCGTACCGCGACTGTAGACGGCCCTTATCATCGAGTCGCATCGATTGACACTTGTGCGCCCGAGGAGAACACTAAGTGCCACATGTTGCCGTGCAGGGTCGGGCAGGGCGCGCCGTACCTATCGAGGAGGGTGTATGAGAATCGTTCGAAGACTGCTGCTCGGCCTGGCCGCGTCGGTGGTGGCCGTCGGCCTGGTCGTGCCGGCGATGACGCCGGCGCACGCCGCCACGCTGGTCGAGGTGACGAACTTCGGCAACAACCCGGGCGGCATGCGGATGCACGTCTACGTGCCGGACAACCGCCCGGCCAACCCGGCGATCGTCGTGGCGATGCACGGCTGCGGCGGTAACGGTCCCGGCTTCTACTCCGGCAGCGAGTTCGCCTCGCTGGCCGACCGGTACGGCTACATCGTGATCTACCCGAGCGCGATGCAGCAGGCCGGCTTCGGCAACTGCTTCGACGTCTGGTCCGACGCCGCCAAGCGGCGTGGCGGTGGTAGCGACCCGGTGTCGATCATGTCGATGATCAACTACGTGCAGCAGCAGTACCGGGGCGACCCCAACCGGGTGTACGCCACCGGCAGCTCGTCCGGCGGCATGATGACCAACCACATGCTCGCCGTCTACCCGGACGTGTTCAAGGCCGGGGCGGCGTTCATGGGCGTGCCGTACAACTGTTTCGCCAACGCGGCGGACTATCCGCCGTGGAGCAGCCAGTGCACCGGCGGCAACATGAACCGGACCCCGCAGCAGTGGGGTGACGCGGTCCGCCAGCAGGCGTACCCGGGCTACACCGGCCCCCGGCCCCGGGTGCAGCTGTGGCACGGCACCGCCGACACCCTGGTGCCGTACTCGTTGCTGCAGGAGGCGGTCGAGCAGTGGACCAACGTGTTCGGGCTCAGCCAGACCCCGACGTCGTCGGACACCCCGCAGCCGAACTGGAACCGCCGCCGCTTCGCCGACAGCAGCGGCACCGTCCAGGTGGAGGCGTACAGCATCCAGGGTGCCGGGCACAGCCTGCCCAGCTCCGGGATGGCCGCCGCCGCGATCACCTTCCTCGGCCTGACCAACCCGTCGCCGACGACCGCCCCGCCGACGACGGCGCCGCCCACCACCGCACCACCCACGACCGCACCCCCGACCACGGCCCCGCCCACCACGGCACCGCCGACGACCGCACCCCCGACGACCGCACCTCCGACGACCCCGCCGCCGTCCGGCGCCTGCCGGGTCACCGCCACCCTGAACGCCTGGAACTCCGGCCTGACCGCCAACTACCGGATCACCAACAGCGGTACGTCGCCGGTCAACGGCTGGTCGCTGGTGTTCACCCTGCCGAGTGGGCAGACCATCACCTCGGGCTGGAACGCGACCTACTCACCGTCCTCCGGGCAGGTCACCGCCCGCAACATGTCCTACAACGCCAGTATCCCGGTCAACGGATCGGTGGACATCGGTTTCCAGGCCACCCACACCGGTAACACGGCCCGGCCGACCGCGTTCGCCCTCAATGGAGCATCCTGCACCGTCGCCTGACCGACCACCGTCGTCGGGCCGGTCGACCACCCGGCCCGACGACGTGACGGCGACGCGCCGGGAACGGCAGGCTGGGTGCACCTGCCGTTCCCGGCGGCCGCGTCAGGCAGGGCGTGACCGCCGGCGGCCGCGTCAGGCTGGGCCTACCCCGCCGGCCGCTGTCAGATCAGGCCGTGCGCGAGCATCGCCTCGGCCACCCGGCGGAACCCGTCGATGTTGGCGCCGGTGATGTAGTCGCCCGGCATGCCGTACTCCTCGGCGGTGGCGTGGCAGCGGTCGTGGATGTCCCGCATGATCTCCCGCAGCCGGTCCTCCGAATGGGCGAACGTCCACGAGTCGCGGCTGGCGTTCTGCTGCATCTCCAGGGCGCTGGCGGCCACCCCGCCGGCGTTGGCCGCCTTGCCGGGGGCGAACCGGACGCCGGCCTCGGCGAAGACCCGTACCGCCTGCGGGGTGGTCGGCATGTTGGCGCCTTCGACGACGAGGCTGGTGCCGCCGGCGGCCAGGGTGACCGCGTCGGCGGCGCTGATCTCGTTCTGCGTCGCGCAGGGGAAGGCGACCTGGCAGGGCACCTCCCAGACGCCGCGGTCGGCGACGAAGGCGGCGTGCGGGCGGGCGTCGGCGTACGCGCTGACCCGCTCCCGGCGGACCTGCTTGATCTCCTTGAGCAGCTCCACGTCGATGCCCTTGTCGTCGTGGACGTAGCCGGAGGAGTCGGAGCAGGCGACCACGGTCCCGCCGAGCTGGTGCACCTTCTCGATGGCGTACGCGGCGACGTTGCCGGAGCCGGAGACGACGACCTGTTTGCCGTCGAGGCTGTCGCCGGTGGTGCGCAGCATCTCCTCGGCGAAGAAGACCACGCCGTAGCCGGTGGCTTCGCGGCGGACCTGGGCGCCGCCGTAGCTGAGCCCCTTGCCGGTCAGTACGCCGGACTCGTACCGGTTGGTGATTCGTTTGTACTGCCCGAACAGGTAGCCGATCTCGCGGGCGCCGACGCCGGTGTCGCCGGCCGGTACGTCGGTGTGTTCGCCGATGTGCCGGTACAGCTCGGTCATGAACGACTGGCAGAACCGCATCACCTCGCGGTCGGAGCGGCCCCGGGGGTCGAAGTCGGATCCGCCCTTGCCGCCGCCGATCGGCATGCCGGTCAGCGCGTTCTTGAACAGCTGCTCGAAGCCGAGGAACTTGACGATCCCCAGGTACACCGACGGGTGGAAGCGCAGCCCGCCCTTGTACGGGCCGAGCGCGCTGTTGAACTCGACCCGGAAGCCCCGGTTGATGTGCACCTCGCCGTGGTCGTCCTCCCACGGCACCCGGAAGATGATCTGCCGTTCGGGCTCGCAGATCCGTTCGATGATTTTCGCCTCGGCGTACTCGGCGTGCCGGTCCAGCGCCGGCACGATGCTGTCCAGGACTTCGCGGACGGCCTGGTGGAACTCGCTTTCACCCGGGTTGCGTCGCACGACCGAGCCGTAGATCGCCTCGATTTTGTCCCGTGCCGGCATGGCTCCTCCTGGGTGTGGGCTGACCTGGGTGTACGTCCGGCATGGTGGCACCCCGCCGGGGACGCTACCCGCTCAGCGGTGACCCGGTGTGACGGTCGGCATACCTGGTGGCCGCTGTGGTCGTGGCGGGGTAGTTCAGCCGGCGGTGACCAGCGGGGCCGGTGCCGGGTCGCGGACCGCCCAGCGGCGGGCGAGCATGGTGGCACCGATGATCGCACCGACGACGAGTGCGATCTCGAGGGCGACGACGGTGGGTACGGTGCTGAAGCCGGTCGCCCAGGCGTAGGCGATCGTGAGCGGGGTGACGACGATGCCGGCAGCCGGCATGAGCAGCAGCATCCTGGTGGCGGTGGCGCGTATCCGGGGCAGGTCGCGCAGCCGGGTGCGCACGGCGACGACCGCGCCGGCGACCAGCAGCGCGGCCGGGATCCCGTAGTAGACGCGACCGCCAGCAGCAGTGGCACCCGGTAGCTGCGGGGCAGGTCCACCAGGTGCACCACCACCGGGTAGATCACCATCATGGCCAGGTAGCCGAGGACGGTGCCGGCCACCGCGCCGGCGAGGGCGGTCCGCACGACGCGGCCGTACTCGGCCGGGACGCGGGCGACGCCGGCTTCGTCGGCCAGGCGGCGGGCGAGTCCGGGTACGTCGTCGCCGAGCAGCTGTGCCGGGGTGATGCCGTCGGCGACTGCGGCCGCCAGTTCGCTGCGCAGGTCGGCGGCGAGGACCGCACGGTCGGCGCGGGTGACGCCGTAGGCCCGCCAGGCGTTCTCGGCGGTGGCGACGGCGTCGTCGATGGTGTCCATGGTCAGCTCCTCGGGTTGTCGCCGACGGCGTCGGTGAGGGTGGCGTCGACGAGGCCGACGAAGGTGGCCCACTGCTGCCGCCAGCTGCGTAGCCGGGCGTGGCCGGCGGCGGTGAGCGCGTAGACCTTGCGATCCGGGCCGGCGGGGCTGGGCTGGGTCTCGTTGGCGACCAGGCCGAGGCGGCGCATCCGGGTCATCAGCGGGTAGATGGTGCCGTAGCCGACGCCGGTGAATCCGGCGGCTTCGATCCGGCGGACGAGTTCGTAGCCGTGTGCCGACTTCTTGGCCAGCAGGGCGAGCAGGCACATGTCGAGCGCGCCGCGCAGTAGCTGGGTCTGTCGGTCGCCGTCGGGGGGGTCGTTCGCTCCGTCTGGAGGGTCGCCTGTTCCGGCCGCTATCATGCGTCGCATAATAGGCAGACCTATTATGCGACGTCAAATAGTTGCGATCGTCGGACGGTCGCGTCCCTCGTACCCCTCAGGCCGTGAACCGGGCGCGCAGGCCGGCCGGGGCGAGGCGGCCGGCGAACGCCGGCCCGACCGACGCGGCGTCCGGGGACGAGATGGTGAACCGCCCGGCCAGCCGGGCGGTGACGACCGCGAGTTGACGCCTGGTCAGCATCGTGCCGAGGCACACCCGTGGCCCGGCACCGAACGGCAGGTAGGCCATGCCGGGCGCGGTCCCGCCGGCCAGCCACCGGTCCGGGTCGAACTCGTCCGGCCGCGGCCACCACCGTGGATCCCGGTGGATCAGGAACGCGTTGAGCAGCACCTCGTCACCGGCACGCACAGACCATCGACCGACCGTCGTGTCCCGGCGTACGGTGCGGGTCAGCAACCACGCCGGTGGGTGCAGGCGCAGCACCTCGGCCACCACCGCCCCGGCCAGGCCGCCGTCCGCGCGGCCGCCCCCTGCCTGGCCAGCGTCCGTGCGCAGCCTGGCGACGAGCCGTGGCCGCAGAGCCAGTTCCCGGACGATGGACGTCAACGCCGCGGCGGGGACGCCGTACCCACCGATCAGGACGGTGCGCAGCGTCGACACCACCAGATGGTCCGGCAGCGTCGGGTCGGCGGCGAGCAGTACGTCGAGCAGGTCGGCGGCGGGCGTCGGGTCACCCGCTCCCGAGCTGCCGGGGCGACGGTCACCGGCTGCCCGTCGTCGGGCGACGACGTCGCTGAGCGTCTCGGTGAACCGCCGGTGGGCGTACCGGAAACGTCGCCGCCGCACCGTCGGCAGCCAGGGCGGCGCCGCGTACGAGGCGGTCTCGAACGGTGCGGTGGCGGCGATGGCGTCGGCGAGTGTGCGGGGTACGTCGCCGGCGTCGGCGCCGAGGCAGTGGTCGGCGATCGACCGGGCGGCGAAGGCGCGCATCACGTCGAGTACGTCGACCTCGTGGCCGCCGGTGGCGGTCAGCACCTGGTCGAGGATCTGGGCGGTACGGATGTCGATGGTGGTCGTCGCCTGTGCGACCAGCCCGGCCCGCGCCGCCCGCCGGGCCGGTGTCCACTCCCGTCCGGAGGCGGCGGCGAACTCCAGGTCGGGCGGGCCGTCGAAGGGCGTGAGCTCGGTGACGAAGTCGCCGCCGGTGCGGGCGAGGACGTCGTGGGCGACGACCGGGTCGATGACGCAGACGGTGCGTTCGTCGAACGAGAACACGTCGCCGTACTCGGTGTGGCAGCGTCGGAGGAAGCCGATCCGGTCGGCCTCGTACGGCCGGATGTTGCCGGTCAGCCAGTGCCCGCGCGGACCCGGTGGTCGGTTGGTCGCCACGGGTCCGGCGGGACGTGGTCGGCGGGGCGTCGGATCAGCCGTAGTGGTAGGGCCAGTAGATGTAGCGTCCGCTGACGCGACGCCGGCCGATGAGCCGGGTCGCCAGGTGCCGGAGCGTGCGCATCTCGGCCACCTCCTCGATCAGTTGAGATGAATCGATCTCATGATCGTGGCACGTACCGGGGCGATCACGCAATGGAGCCGAATGAGAACTTGAGGTTACGGAGGTGAGGTCGACGTACTTCCACACAAGACGTCACCGGCCGGGCCGGACGGGACGCTGGTCGTCCCGTCCGGCCCGGCCGGCGGTGCCGTACGGTGCTGTTACCTCAGCGGTGGTGCAGCGGCCTGGTCACCGCCGCGAAGGCGTCGACGATGCCGTGACCGTAGAACCCGTTGAAGTTCTTCCCGCCGTCGCAGTAGGCGTCCCACTCGGGGGACCGGCCCTCGTTGGCGTACGACACCAGACGCGGCTCCGGGCAGGCCGTCTTGGCCGCCGTCCGGTACAGGTGCGACTCCACCCTGTCCGGGTCGAGGGTCAGCCCGCCGCGCCGCACGTCACGCTTGCCGTACTTGCTGACGATCAGCGCGGCCACCCCGGAGACGTGCGGCGACGCCATCGAGGTGCCCTGCAGGTAGGTGTAGTACGCGCAGACCCCGGCGGCGGTGCACTCCTTGGCGACGTACGCCTCGGCACCGGGCACGATGTTGCCGTCGGCGTCGACCGCGCCCTCCTCCTGCAGCACGTGCAGCGGGTACGACGACAGGATCGTGTTGTCGTAGGTCCGGTGGGTCGGGGTGCCGTACCCGTCGCGGAACCAGCCGCCCGGCGCGGCCACCGAGATCTGCTCGGTGCCGTAGTTGGAGTAGTCGGACTTGGCCTTCGACGGGCCGATCGCCGACACCCCGATCACATGTGCGCCTTCGACCGGCAGATCCCAGCAGGTCGAGTTGTCGATGGTGCGCAGCCGGGGGGTGCCGCCGTAGTTCGGGCTCGACGAGTCCGGGCGGGGGCTGCCCAGGTCCTCGTGGTTGTTGCCGAGCGAGCCGACCAGGGTGACGCCACGCTTGTGCGCGTACCGCAGGGCCCGGTTGACCGCCTCGATGGTGGCCCGCTGCGACGCCTGCTCCTCGGCGGAGTCGGCCGGGTTGTTCAGGCAGTTGTACAGCCACGGGTCGATGTAGAACGACATGTTGACCACGTCGATGCCGGCGTCACCGGCGTAGACCAGGGCGTTGACGACCGAGTCGAGGAAGAAGTAGCCGGAGTCCTGGCCACCCTTGAGCGCCACCAGGGTGACGTTCGGGGCGACGCCGGACAGGCCGAAGCCGTTCGCGGCCGCGCCGATGGTGCCGGCTACGTGGGTGCCGTGGCCGCTGTCGTCGCGGTCGACCGGGTCGAGGCAGCTCTCGACCTCACACGGGCCGTCGATCTCCGGGATGTCCGGGGCGAAGTTGCGCGACAGGGAGTAGCTGAAGTTCGGCCGCAGGTCCGGGTGCTGGCCGTCGATGCCGGTGTCCAGGATGCCGACGGTGACGCCCCGCTTGCCCGGCTCGACCTTGCGGGACTTGTCTGCCCGCATCATGGCCAGGCCCCACAGCTTCTCGTCGAGCGGATCCATCCGGGTGCCGCGCTTGCCGGCGGCTCCGGCCGACCGGCCGCCGACGACGCGGTGCTCCTGCTCGACGGCGTCGAAGCGGGCCCGGGGGGCGTACCCGATGGCGCGCTTCTCGGCGGCGCCGAGCAGCGCCGGGGCGGCCGCGACCCGGGCGGCGAAGTCGGCCTCCTCGGTGACGACCTCGTACATGCCGACGCTGGCGGTGCTGGCCACGACGGTGCCACCGGCAGCCTCGATGGCGGCGACGGCGGCGGCGGTGCTGGCGCCGGCCTCGGCGACCACTGTGTATGCGGCGGTGTCGTGCGACGTGTCCGGTGCGGCCACGGCCGGTCCGGCCGGTACGGCGCCCAGCAGGGCCAGCGCCGTCACGGTCGCGACGGCGCCAGCGGTGAAGCGTCTGCTCACCACATCATCCCCTTCGTAGAATGTGCATGTATCACACGGGATCGACGCCACTACGGGTAGTGGCGCCTGGGGTAATGTACAGCCGCTTCGTTACCGACGGGAGTCCGCTGTGGGCGGTGCTGGCCGGGCCGGCCGGTGGGCCGCGGTCGGCCCCCGGGCGGGCGCCGAGGTCAGTGGGCGGTGCCGATCCGCCAGTAGCCGGTGAAGGTGATCCGTCGCTTCGGAACTCCGATGTCGACGAGGTGACGCCGCCCGGTGGTCGGCAGAGCCTGCTCCCCGGCCAGGTAGGCGGAGACGGTCGCCGGGGTGTCGGTGGTCCAGGCCGTGACGGCGGCGAGCGCGACGGAGCCGGGGCGGGTGCCGGGTTCCCGGTGCAGCCAGCGCACCTCGAAGCCGGTGGGGGCGTCGACCGGTTGGGCGTCGGCCGGGTCGGGGATCTCGATCACGGCCAGGCCCACGGCGTCGCGCGGCAGGTCGCGCAGGATGCCGGCGATCGCCGGCAGCGCCGTCTCGTCGCCGGCCAGCAGGTGGTACGTGGTGTCCGCCGGGTAGTCGTAGCCGCGGCCCTGGTCGAGCAGGGCGACGGTGTCGCCGGGTGCGGTCCGCTGCACCCAGCGGGTGGCCACCCCCTCGTCGCCGTGCACGACGAAGTCGATGTCGAGTTCGCGGTCGGCGGGGCGGAACGCCCGTACGGTGTAGTTGCGCAGGTGTGGCCGGGTCGCTGCCGGCATCCTCAGGTACTTCAGGTAGCCGATCGTGTCGGCCCGGTGCGGTACGTCGAAGTTGGTCTCCCCGCTCTCCTGCGGCAGGAACAGCCGGAACCAGTGGTCGAAGCCGTGGTCCGGTAGTCGCTGCAGTTGTTCGCCGCCGACGGTCACCCGGATGATGTTCGGGCTGATCCGTTTGGTGCCGACGACGTCGACGACACACAGCGTGGTGTGCTTCTTGGCATCCTTGAAGCTCATGGGTTTCTCCTTCCGGAAGCCCCGCTGGCGCCGCCCGACGGTCGCGCCCCGGCACTGATGATCAGCTAGGTCAGGTTTGGCTAACCTTAGTTGATGCCGGAGTCGTCGGGAAGCGCCGCCACCCGCCACCCGTCGGCTGCTGGCCGGGCACGGCCGGTCGGGCACGGCTGGCGGGATGTCCCGCAGGATTGGCACCACCGCCACTGTCCCCGACGGATGCCGGTCGGTGACGATCCGACCATGTCGAAGGTTCTCGCCGTGGCACCGGCGTCGCCGGCCGCCGCAGCCACCCATTTCGCCGCCCAACTGGCCTACCAGACCGACGTCAGCGACGTGCACGCCGACCTGGCCGCAGGCGTGTCCGACCTGGTCGTCGTCGATGCCCGGGGCATCGACGCGTGGCGGCACGGCCGGCTGCCGGGTGCGCTGCACCTGCCGCACCAGGAGATCGCCACCCGGGCCGCCGACGTGGTGCCCGTCGGTGCCGTCGTCGTCACCTACTGTTGGGGGCCGGGTTGCAACGGCGCCACCCGGGCCGCCCACCGGTTCGCCACGCTCGGCTACCAGGTCAAGGAGATGATCGGCGGATACGAGTACTGGGTCCGGGAGGGGTTCGAGGTGGTCGGCGACGCGGGGCCACGTCGTGCCCGGGTCGACGAACTGACGGCGGTCGCCACCAGCTGCGACTGCTGACGCCGCTACCGCGCGGCCGGTCGGGCGCTGCGGCATGGCTGATCAACGCCGGCGGCCGTCCACCTGCGGGTGGACGGCCGGCACGGGTCGGACCTGACTGGTCGGTCACTGGGTGAGGTCGGCGACCTCCTCGGCGGTGAGCCGGCCCCGGGCGGCGGTGGCCGCCGCCGAACGGGCGGCCGTGGCGGGTGCGCTCGCCGGAGGCTCCGGCGGCCGCCGCCAGTGCCAGTCGGTGACCGCCTGGTACGCGGCGGCGACCGACAGCAGCCGGTCCTCGGCGTAGGGCAGTCCACCGAGGATGGTGCCGATCGGCACCCCGCCGCCGGTGAACCCGATCGGGAACGCGATCTCCGGCAGTCCGACGATGTCGAACGGCACCGGACTGGTCTGCACCACCACGTCGCAGGTGCCGAAGATCTGGTCCAGGATCCGCTCCAGCAGCAGCAGCTTGGCCCGCTGACCGGTGACGTAGCCGTTGGCGTCGAGCAGGCAGCCCTGCAGCCAACTGGTCACCGACACGCCGAATCCGCGCAGATCGTCGCGTAGGTAGGGCATGAACGGCTCACTACGCTCGGGCAGTCGGACGTTGTTGAACGCGCCGCCGGTGAGCAGGTCCCACTCGTCAGGGAACGGCACCTCGACCAACTCGCACTCGGGGATCTCCGCCATGGCGGCGAGGAACGCCCGGCGGGCGAGCGCGGTCTCGGACGTGCCGTCCGCGTAGCCGGGCAGTACGCCGATCCGCGTCTTCCACCGCATCCGCAGGTTGCCGCCGTCGTAGCGCGGGGTGGCCGCGTTGATCAGGTTCGGCACCGGTGGCAGGCCCTGGCTGCGCGGGTCGGCCGGATCGGGTCCGGCCATCGCCATCAGCATGATGGCGGCGTCCTTGGCGTCGCGGGCCAGCGGTCCGGGATGGTCACGGCTGTAGGTCAGCGGAATGATCCCGGCCAGCGACACCCGGCCCATCGTGGGTTTGATGCCGGTGAGGTTCTGTGCGTTGGACGGCGCGGTGATCGAACCGCCGGTCTGGGTGCCGATGCCGGAGGTGGCCATCCGGCCGGCGACGGCGGTCGCGGTGCCGGTCGAGGAGCCGCCCGGGTTGGTCGACGGGTTCGTCGGCGTCCAAGCGTTGACCGTGGTGATCTGGCCGTTCGGCAGCGTGGCCCGGCTGGTGGCCAGCGGCCCCATCTGGGTCTTGCCGAGCACGATGCCGCCCTGCACGACGAGCTTCGCCACCGACGTGGCGTCGTACGGCGGCACGAAGTCCTGGAACAGGTAGGAGCTGGCGGTCGTCAGCACACCTTCGGTGAAGTAGTTGTCCTTGATGGCCAGCGGGATGCCGTGCAGCGGGCCCCGGTACGGGCGGTTGGCCCACTGCCGGGCAGCCTTGAGCGCCGCGTCGGCGTTGACCAGGTTGAACGCCAGGTACGTCGACTCGTACGCGGCGATCCGGTCCAGGTACGCCTGCACCAGCTCCACCGGGACGATCTTGTTGTGCCGGATCATCCAGGCGGCCTCGGACAACGTCCACTCGGTCGGGTCGGACATGACCGACTCGCGCGGCTTGTTGTACGCGGCACCCTTGTCCAGCTCGGGGTTGAACTTGACCGCCGGGCCGCTGACCGGGCTCGGTGCGGCCGAGGCGATGCCTGCCAGGCCGGGAAACGCCACGGTGCCGACGGTGGTGGCGGCGGCCAGTGCTGCCGTACGGGCCAGGAACGCCCGGCGGTCGAGCAACCGGTCCAGCGGCTGCTGTACGTCTGTCATGGCGTCCTCTGTCATCGGGGCTTGCGCCATTCGGTGCTGATGGACGGGTAGAGCATCGGTGCCGGCTGCTGGGACAGCGCCATCGCCGTCGCCGGGTCGGTGGCGTCCGGGGTGGGCAGCTGGTACGCGGCGAGCGTCGGGACGGTGCTGCGCATGAACGACCGCAGCGAGGCGAGTACGGAGTCACGACCGGGGGAGCCGGTGACCGGGTCGGCGGTGGTGCCGGCGGGCAGTTGGTCGAGGTCGATGCCGAGTGAGGCGAGCCGGGCGATGATCAGAGTGTTCAGCTGATCGTCGGTCGGAGGGGTCGGGGCCATGGAACCTCCTGACTGTGAAGCGATGGCCCATAATCTGCGGTCGGATCGTGTCGGCGACGTGTCGCGACCATCACGTGATCATGAAGATGCCCAGGTCAGGGCCGATCGATGGGTCATTCTGCCGGCCCTGGTACGGATTGCCAGCTGATGCCGTCCACGGTGACCTGGCTGACCGACCACGGGTGGTGCCCGGAGCTCCACAGCCGTCCCGGCAGCGCGTCGAGGTCGCCGTACGGCCCGGCGGTGCCGGCCGTGAAGGTCGCCCCGTCGTCGTCGCTGATCCACGTCGGACACCGGTCCTGGCCGGTGCCGGCGACCAGCAGCCGCCCGTCGGCGCCGATGGTCGCCACCCGGGTCGTTACGGCAGGCAACGTCGTCGGCACCTCCTGCCACCGTTGGCCGCCGTCGTCAGTGCGCCACAGCGTCGGCCGGCTGCCGACACGGCTGTCGAACAGCGCGAACGCCGTCGCGGCGTCCCGGGCCGCCAGCCCGCTGACCGTGGACCCGGCCGGCCCGGCACTCACCCGCCAGCTGGCACCCCGGTCGGTGCTGACCGCCACCGCAGTGCCTGTGCCACCGACGGTGTACCCGGCCGTCCAGATCGCCCCGTCGGCGGTGACGTAGACCAGCCCCGTGTCGGTCGGCGGGTCGGCCAGCCGGTACAGCCGACCGTGCAGCGGGTCGACGGCCACCGGCGGCCGTAGGTCCGGGCAGGGCGTCAGACAGTTGACCGGCACCGCCCACGGGGGGAAGTCCGCGACCGTCAGCGCCGTGCCCGTCACGTCCGACCAGGTCCGGCCGGCGTCGGTCGAGACATGGTCGGTGGCGCCGACACCGACCAGGTAGACGTCCGGGGTGAGCGCGAACGCGATGACCCGCGACACCCGTTGGCCGGCGGTGTCGTGCAGACACGACGTCCCGGGGTCCGGTCCGACCAGCGGCAGCCAGCTGGCTCCGCCGTCCACACTGCGGGTGAACCGGACCTGGCAGTCCTGCTCACTGCTCTCGTAGCCGACAACGGTGCGGTCGTCGAAGACGACCAGCCGCAGGCCGGCCGTTGGCGGGTCGTCCGCGCCCAGGTCCCGCCCGACGGTGGCGGCCAGCCCGGGGGCGACGACCGCCACCACGAGCAGTCCGATCGCGACCCCCACCAGGGCCGTCAGCCGACGGCGTGCCCGCGTCCGCAGCCGCCGCAGCGGTGGCGCGGTGACCCGTCGGCCGATCCGGTCGGCGTCGAAGCCGGTCACCGAGGTCTCAGGCATGGCTACTCCGATCCGGACGACGCGGTGTCAGGGGCGGCGGCGCTGCTGGGGGCCCGTCGAGCAGCGCCGCCAGGGCGACCCGGCCCCGCGACAACCGGGACTTCACGGTGCCCTCGGTCACCCCGAGTGCTTCGGCCACCTCGGCGACCGGCAGGTCGGCCAGGTAGTGCAGGGCGATCGCGTGCCGCTGCCCGTCCGGCAGCTCTCGCAGCGCCCGCATCAGGGCGACGTGCGCGGTGGAGGTGTCGGCGATGAGCCGTTCGGCCTCGACCGGTGCCGCGAGCCGGGGCAGCAGCCGGGCCAGGATGCGGCGCCGCCGGTGCCGGCTGCGGGCGAGGTTCACCGCCACCCGGCGCAGCCACGCCTCCGGGTTGTCGAGTGTGGTGAACCGCTGCGGGAACATCAGCGCCCGCACGAACGCCTCCTGCACGACCTCCTGCGCCTCGCCGAGGTCACCGGTGACCGCGTACAGCTGGACGACGAGCCGCCGGTAGCAGCCGGCGTACAGCGCGCCGACGATGTCGTCGGCGGGCGCCGGGGAGTCTCGCATGCCTTGTCCCACTCCCCGGCGCGGTGCCAGGTTCCCGCGATCGGCGATCCAATCAGGGTCGGGGCGGCCCGGCGGCGGTGGCGGCCCGGCAGCCGGGTGGATCCTCCGGGTGCGCCCGGCCGCAGAAGAAGATCTCCTGCGGCTCCTGGTCGACCTGCGGCACGCTGGCGACGTACATCAACGACAGGCGTTTCCCCACCGGCTCGCCGGTGCCGGCGTTGAACGTCGTCGGTCCGGTCACCCCGTCGTACGCACCGCTGGTGTTCTGCCGCAGTACCTCGGTGAAGAGCGCGACCGCGCTCACCGCCGCCGGATCCCATGGCTGGGAGCCGACGGTCAACCGCGCGCCGAGCTCCTTCATCGCGTCGATCAGCATCATCGCCGCGTCGTAGGCCAGCGCGACCCGCTCGCCGACCGGCGGCCCGGCGGTGCCGGTGCAGCGCCGCTGGCCGAGCAGATCGTCGCGACGGATCAGGTCGAGGAACCGCCGCCGCTTCTCGTCGACGCTGGAGTCGGCGACGAGTCGGCTGCACATCGCCAGCGCCGCCTTGGACACGTACGTCACCGGCAGGTTGCCGGGCGCATTGGCGCGTAGCTGATGGTTGGCCAGATAACGGTTGACCGAGTCGTCGGCGACGAGGTGTCGGGGCGGATCGTTGCGGCAGTCCCGCAGCGCCTCCAGGAACTCGTCGAACTCCGAGTAGCGACCGGCGAAGAAGAGCAGCCCGGGGTAGCCGCACTCGTGCCGCAACGAGTCACCGACCCGGAACGGGGCCACCGTCGCCCGGGTGCCGAACCGGCTCCGCATCCCGGAGACCAACGTGTTGACGTAGAGGTCGTCGGCGAGCGGGCTGTCGTCGCCGGTGGTGTAGTAGACGTGCGCCTCGGTGACGCCGAGCACGTCGGTGGCGTACGTCGACACCAGCGTCACCTGGTCGACGTTGGGCGCCACCATCTGCAGGTAGAGCTTCGAGTGCTGGTGCAGCCCGTCGGCGGACAGCGTCGGGGCGATCGCCGGCAGCCGGACCTCGTGCAGCCGTCGCAGCGCCGCCGCCGTGGTGGACCGGCTCTCGACCAGGCCGACCACCCCGACGACCGTCGGATCCCTCTCGGCCAGCCCGGCGACGAGTTCGACGGTCCGCTCGGCGTGCCGCATCTGCTTGCCGCCGTTGGCCACCACGATCCGCAGCAGTGGCAGCCCGTCGGTGCTCGCCGAGCCCTTCATCAGCGCGTACTGCGCGACCGCCAGCCCCTCCAGCTCCTCACGTTCGGAGACGTAGGAGACCTCCCGGGGACCGGTCCGCTGGCCGGTCATGATGCCCAGGTAGACCAGCGTCATCAGCGGCCGGCGCCGCTGACTGGCCTGCCAGATCTGGGTGACCTCCGCGTTCTGCCGGAAGATCCGCTGCTGGATGTCGCGTAGCGCCTGCTGACCGGGGTCGTGGTTGAACACGTACCGCAGGCTGTCGCTGTAACCGACGCACTCGCCGTCGATCAGCCGCAACGCGATCTGGCCCTGGCCGGGATGCGGCAGACAACCCGGCCCCCAACGCCCGGCGGCCCAGGTCCCACCGGCGGCGAGCAGGGCCAGGACCACGGCCGCCGCCACGGTGCGCCGGGCCCACCAGGGCGGTGCCGGCGGCACCAGGTCCGGCACCACCGGGTGGGCGTGCCGGTCGGTACGGTCCGGCACCGACTCCAGCACCAGGAACCAGGCATCGGTACGGCGCAGCCGACGCTGCTCCGGCAGGGCGTCCCGCCATGCGTCCAGACCGATGCCCGCCTCGGCCAGGTGCAGCGGCGTCGTGAAGCCAGCGGCGGCCGGTCCACCCGCGGCCGACCCGCCGTCGGCCGCGTCGGCGACGATCAGCAGCGGATCCCACCGGCCGGTCTCGTTGCGGACGTCGTTGACCAGCCGCAGCAGCGCGTACCCGGCGTTGCCGGGTGCCACATCGGACAGCAGCAGCACCGGGTACGCGGTGCGGTGCCACCCGGTCGGCGACCAGAACCGGCGGGCGTAACCGGCCCGCAGGTCCTCCAGGAAGGCGTGCACCAGCAGCTTGCGTACCTGCTCGGGTTGTTCACCGGTGCGCCGGTCGGTGGTCAGCCGTTCCGCGAAGCCGATGAAGGTGCCGCTCTGCCGGGGCGCGAGGTACTGCTGGCGCATGAACCAGCGGTACCGTCCACCGAGCACCGGAAGCCGACCGGACAGGGCGGCCCGGAACACCACGTCCGGCACCGCCCGCAGGACCAGCCAGAGGACCAGCCGGTACGCGGTGGCGAACAGCGTCTCCGGCTCCGAGGCACCCTGCATGTTCTCGGTGGCCGGCCGCCGACGCCACTGCCGCAGCATCTGGGTGATCCGGGCCCGCCGTTCGGTGACCTCGACGTCGGCCAACCGCTGATCCATCAGCCACCGGGCCAGCGGGTAGTGCCGGAAGGTGAACGGGGTGCCGCCGAACGCGTCCAACGCCAACTGGTGGTGCATCACGTCGAGCAGCGACCGGATGCCACCGGAGTCGGGGAACCGGGCGGCGTCGATCACGACGTGGGGGACACGTCGCCGCTGTGGCCGCCGCAGCCGCCGCAGCAGCCCGGCACGGATCTCGGCGCCGGTGGTGCCGACGGTGACGACGATCGGCAGGTCGTGCTCACGCCGGCGGGGGCGGCGCAGCAGCCTGCCGACGACGGCCAGCAGCTCGGCCATCCCGAGCGAGGCGAAGCGGTCGCCGGCCCGGTCGCCTGCTGTGGAGTCACCGGTCATCTACCCAGTGTCGACCATGGGCGCCAGCCGTGGGGGCACCGTCGGGCGGTGCTGCGCGTCGCCGGCTTCAGTGGGCGCGGCGTCGGCATGCCTCAGGCGGCGTCGCGCACCCACGCCTCGGCGTGCGGCCCGGCACCGACCAGCCGCAGCAACTGGATCGACTGGGTGGGATCGTCGACCGTGACGAAGTAGGAGTTGCCCCGGCGCAGGTGCTGGTGGACGGTGAGGCCGAGCGCGTCGCCGGCGTCGGTGAGCGCGGTCAGCGCGCCCGGATCCGGCACCCGTACCCGGATCTGGCTGCGCCGCCGGGAGCCGTTGGCGACCAGCAGCGCGGCCCGCCACATCGTCCGCGCCGTCGAGGTGCGCTGGCCGGTCCGCACCTGCGGGCCGACCTGCCAGACCGCCGCCTGCCACAGCCGGTCCAGCCAGGCGGTGACCTCGGCGGCGTGGTCAGCGGTGACCAGGACGTCGAACTGCTCCCGGTCGTCGCGTCCGCGTGGCGGCGCGGTGGTGGCGAGCCGTACGCCGGGGAACTCGGCGTCGATGACCGTGGCGACGCGTTGGGCCAGCGCCGGGTACCCGGTGCTGACCAGGCTCACCAGCCCGGTCCGGCGTTGCCACGGCACCGGGCGCAGCAGATGGGTGACGGTGGCCGCCTCCACCCGGGGCAGCCGGTCGGCGGGGACGGCAGCGGCGAGCGCGTCGAGCAGCCGCCGGTGCGGGATCGCCCCCCAGCGTGGCGTCCCCGCCCCGGCGCATGCACGGGTACGTACCTCAACCGACATGGTGGGCCTCCGCCTCCGCCAGCGGCTCGGCGATCAGCTTCGCGTACGCCGGTTTGATCACATCGTCGATGATCGCCAACCGCTCGTCGAACGGGATGAACGCACTCTTCATCGCGTTGACCGTCAACCACCGCAACTCCGACCACCCCCACCCGAACGCCTCCACCAACAACCACATCTCCCGCGACATCGACGTCCCACTCATCAACCGGTTGTCCGTATTCACCGTCACCCGGAACCGCAGATCACGCAACAACCCGATCGGATGCTCACCAATCGACCCCACCGCCCCCGTCTGCACATTCGACGACGGACACAACTCCAACGGAATCCGCTTGTCCCGCACATACGCCGCCAACCGCCCCAACCTCACCGCACCACCAGCACCCACCTCCACATCATCCACAATCCGCACCCCATGCCCCAACCGATCCGCCCCACACCACTGAATCGCCTGCCAGATCGACGGCAACCCAAAAGCCTCACCCGCATGAATAGTGAAATGAAAATTCTCCCGCTGCAGATACTCGAACGCATCCAGATGACGCGTCGGCGGAAACCCCGCCTCCGCCCCCGCGATGTCGAACCCCACCACCCCCGCATCCCGGTACCGCACCGCCAACTCCGCGATCTCCTGCGACCGCGCCGCATGCCGCATCGCCGTCAACAACGTCCCCACCCGCACCACCCGACCCGACGCCGCCGCCCCCCGCGCACACCCGTCCGCGAACCCCGCCACCACCGCCTCCACCACCTGACCCAAACCCAACCCCCGCTCCAGATGCTGCTCCGGCGCGAACCGCACCTCCGCGTACACCACCCCGTCCGCCGCCAGATCCACCGCACACTCCGACGCCACCCGGAACAACGCCGACTCCGTCTGCATCACCGCCACCGTGTGCGCGAACGTCTCCAGATACCGCTCCAACGACCCCGAATCCGCCGCCGACACGAACCACCGACCCAACTCCACCGGATCCGACACCGGCAACACATGACCCACCTCATCGGCCAACTCCACCACCGACTCCGGACGCAACCCCCCATCCAGATGATCATGCAACAACGCCTTCGGCGCCCGAACGATCTCCGCCAACGAAACAACCGTCATGTCGCTCTTTCTTCCTTACTGTCTACTGGTCGGCCGAGTGGCCGTGGTGCAACGTGTGCCATACCCGGTCACGGGTGAACGGCAACTCGGTGAAACGGACCCCGGTCGCGTCGCGCAGCGCGTTGGCCAGCGCGGCGGCCACCGGGTTGAACGGGCTCTCACTCATCGACTTCGCGCCGGCCGGCCCGAGCGGGTCGCTGGTCCGGGCGAAGTGCACCTGGGTCAGCGGCACGTCGGCCATCGTCGGCAGGTGGTAGCTGCGCAGGTCGGGGGTGCCGACACGGCCGGCATCGTCGATCGTCACCGCCTCGGCCAGGGCGGCACCGAGCGCCTGGGCGACCCCGCCTTCGATCTGTCCCCGGCACTGCATCGGGTTGATCACCGTACCGGCGTCGGCGCTGTGCACGCTGCGCAGGATGCGGATCGCGCCGCTGTCGGGGTCCACCGCGATCCGGAACCAGTGCACGTTGAACGCCACCGACCGCCGCATCCCGTCGGTGTGTCCGTCGGCGGCCAGCAGTTCGCCGTCGGCGGCCGCGCGGCGGGCCAGTTCGTCGAGGCCGACCGGTCGGTCGGCGCACCATACGGTGGTCCCGTCGAGCCGGCAGTCGGCCGGATCGGTGCCGGTGGCCCGCGCGGCGGCGGCGATCAACCGGTGCCGCAACGCCTGGGCGGCCCGCTGCGCGGCCGCGCCGGCCACCACGGTGCCGGTGGAGGCGAACGCGCCGGTGTCGTGGCCGACCAGCGCGGTGTCCGACTGCCGTATCCGGATCCGGTCCACCGTGGTGGCCAGGGCCTCGGCGACCAGCTGCCGGTGCACGGTGGTGGAGCCGTTGCCGAACTCCGCCATCCCGATGTCCAGGTGGTATCCGCCGTCGGCCCCGACGGTGATCCGGGCCCGGCCGTGATGCCCGCCCGGCGGGCCGGTGGCGATCATCGCGACCGCCATGCCCTCGCCGACCTGCCACCCGTCGCCGGCCGGCAGGTCCTCGCCGACCTGCCACCCCTCGGCGGCCGCCGCGCCCGCGTCGGTGCGGCGGGCCCGGTCGATCAGCTCCAGGCACTGGTCCAGGCCGTAGCTGTGCACCTGCACCGTGTCGTCGTGCCCGACCGGGGTGACCAGCGGATCGTGCGGCCCGATCACGTTGGCGGCCCGGAACGCGACCGGGTCGTGCCCGAGCCGGCGGGCGAGTTCGTCCACGGCGGACTCCACCGCGAACGACACCTGACCGAGCCCGTAGCCGCGAAACGCGCCCGCCGGCACCGTGTTGGTGTAGACCGACCAGCCGTCGACCTGCTTGTTCGGGCACCGGTACACGGCCACCGACTCGCTGCAGCCGTGTGCCAGCACGGCCGGGCCGTGGTTGCCGTACGCGCCGGTGTCGGCGACCACCCGCAACCGGATCGCGGTCAGCGTGCCGTCCCGCCGCCCGGCGACACTCACCCGGACCTCGAACGGGTGCCGGGTGGTGGCCGCGGTGAACTGCTCCGTACGGGTGAACTCCAGTTTGACCGGCCGCCCGGTGCGCAGCGCCGCGAGGGCGACCACGTCCTCGACGAGCATCTCCTGTTTGCCGCCGAAGCCGCCGCCGACGCGACCGGCGACCACCCGGACCTGTTCGGTCGGCAGGTCGAACAGCCGGGCCAACGCCCGCCGGGTCAGGTACGGCGTCTGGGTGCTGGACCGCACGGTGATCCCGCCGTCGGGCTCCGGCCAGGCGATGGCGCCGTGGGTCTCCAGATGCGCGTGCTGTACCCGCTGGGTCCGGAACGTCGCGGTGTAGACGGCGTCCGCCTCGGCGATCGCCCGGTCCACGTCGCCGACCGCGC
Organism: Solwaraspora sp. WMMA2101; assembly: GCF_049179175.1. Classification (NCBI taxonomy): domain Bacteria; kingdom Bacillati; phylum Actinomycetota; class Actinomycetes; order Micromonosporales; family Micromonosporaceae; genus Solwaraspora; species Solwaraspora sp. WMMA2101. The sequence continues at coordinate 6,692,214 of NZ_JBMHMA010000006.1, forward strand.
CGTGCACCTCACCGGCGACGTTGTCCGCCGGCCGGGCGATACCGGTGGCGGCGGCGTCCTTGTCGTGCAGCACCGGCGCGTCCGGTGCCATCGCCGCGACCGGGTCGAACACCGCCGGCAGCGGTGCGTACCGCACGTGGACCAGGGCGGCGGCGGTCCGCGCGGCCGCCTCCGTCTCGGCCACCACCACCGCGACCCGCTGACCGACGAAGCGGACCACGTCGTCGAGCAGCCGGGTGTCGGCCGGATCCTCGTGCGGGTGTTCGTGCTGGGCGGTCGAGTACAGCTTGTCCGGGCAGTCGCGGTGGGTCAGGACGGCGAGCACTCCCGGCACCCGCATCGCCGCGTCGAGGTCGAACCCGGTGATCCGGGCGTGCGGTACGTCCGCGCGGACCAGGACGGCGTGCGTCAGGCCGGGGACCGTCACGTCGAAGGTGAACCGGGCGGTGCCGGTGACGATCTGCCGCCCGGCCGGTGCCGGCACGTTGCCGCCGACCGCGCCCGCCTGTCCGGCCGCGCTGTCGCAGGCCACGTGGCACACGCCGGCGACGGCGTCGCGGATCGCCCGGTAGCCGGTGCACCGGCACAGGTTGCCCTTCAACGCCCGGGGCAGGTCGGCGCGCTGGTCGTCGTCGAGCGCGGCGACCGTCATCAGGAACCCGGCGGTGCAGAACCCGCACTGGAAGCCCTGCGCGTCGAGGAACCGCTGCTGTACGGGGTGCAGCTGGTCGCCGTCGGCGAGCCCTTCGACCGTGGTGACGCGCCGACCGGCCGCCCGCACAGCGGGGTAGATGCAGCTGTGCACCGGCTGCCCGTCGACGTGGACGGTGCAGGCGCCACAGTCGCCCGCGTCGCAGCCCTTCTTCACCCCGTACCAGCCCTGGTCCCGCAGGAACGTGCGCAGGCACTGACCAGGTGCGGGTTGCCCGTCGGCGGTGACCCCGTTGACCACGATGCTCATCGACGCCCACCCGTCGGCCCGGCGGCGGTCAGTTCGGCCCGTATCTCGGTTGCCAGCCGCAGGGTGCGGTGCCGCCGCCAGGCGGGCAGCCCGTGGACGTCGTCCATCCAGCCGGCGGCGGCGCAGGCGTCGTCCACCTGTTCCCGTAGCCGCGCCTCGGTGAGTCCCGCCGCCAGTCGTAGCAAGACCGGTCGGCGGGTGGCGGCGGTCACCGACAGCGACCACCCGTCGGTGTCGGGATCGGCGCGGCCGACGACCAGCGCGGCGGAGCGTCCGTGGGTGAACAGCGACGCCCGGCGCATCGCGTAGCGGGCTCGCCCGGCCTCCGCCGGCAGCCGTACGCTGCGCAGATACTCGCCGTCGGACAGGACTGTGGACTCGACGTCGCGGACGAAGTCGACGGCTGGCACCGGGCGGCGCCCACCGGCCAGGTCGTCGACGGCGCACCACGCGCCGGTCGCCACCGCCAGGGACGTCATCGGGCCGGCGGGCAGCGCCGCGCAGATGTTGCCGCCCACCGTCGCCACGTTCCACACCTTGTGTGAGGCGAGCAGCGCGTCGCAGCAGCGGCGGATCAGCTCACCGACGCCCGTCCAGCCGGCCGGGGGCGTGAACCGGGCCAGTTCGGCGATGGTGCAGGTGGCGGCGATCTCGACCCCGTCGTCGTCGACCCGCAGCGACGGCCAGCCCAACAGGGTCAGGTCGCGTAGCCGACGTACGTCGGGCTGCGGCTGCGAGTAGAGATAGCTGCCGCCGGCGAGCCAGCGGTCACCCGGACGCCAGTCGCCGTCGTCGGCGGCGATCACGTCGGAGACGGTATGCAGATCCACGCTGGGCATCGTCGCGCCGGGCCGGTGAGCGGGACAATGACGGCGGACCACAATCCGGCACCGCCGATTGCGGGCGCGGTTGGACGAACCTACAAGGCGGCCCGGACGGGCTTGACCCGGCGATCAGCGGTTACCCATCGTGGGCTGATGTTCAGCCCCGACCCGCTCGCCACGGTGCTGCGCTGGTGGTCCACGGGTGCGTCGGTCGCGCTGGCGTCGGTGACCGCCACCGCCGGCAGCGCCCCCCGTCCGGTCGGCACCGCCATGCTGCTGGCACCGGACGGCTCCGTCACCGGCGGCGTCTCCGCCGGGTGTGTCGACGCCGCCGTGCTCGACCTGTGCCGCGACGTGCTGCGGACCGGGGCGACCCGGTTCGCGCGTTTCGGCGACGGCGGCGACGACGTGTTCGCGCCCGGACTGACCTGCGGCGGCACCGTCGAGGTGTTCGTGCAACGCCTGGACCGTGCCGGCGCCCCGGACCTCGACCGGCTCGCCGCCGCGCTGCGGCAGGGTCGGCCGGTCGCGGCGGTGACCTGCGTCGACGGACCTGCGGCCAGCCGGGGCCGGTGGCTGCTGGTCGACGGTGGCACCGACCATGGCACCCTCGGTGACGCCGCGCTCGACGCCGTCGCCGCTCGGGCCGGCCGGGCCGCGCTCGCCGACGGGTGGACCCGGCTGGTCCGCCCGGCGCCCGAAGTGTCACTGCTGGTACGCGGATTCACCGCACCGCCGCGCATGATCATCTTCGGGGTGTCGGACTTCACCGCGGCGGTGGCCCGGCAGGGCCGCTTCCTCGGCTACCGGGTGACGGTGTGCGACGCCCGTGCGGTGTTCACCACCGCCGAGCGGTTTCCGGACGCCGACGACGTGGTCGTCGACTGGCCGCACCGCTACCTGTCCGCCGAGGCCGCCGCCGGCCGGGTCGACGACCGGACCGTGCTCTGCGTACTCACCCACGACCCCAAGTTCGACGTGCCGTTGCTGCGGGTGGCGCTGGACCTGCCGGTGGCCTACGTCGGTGCGATGGGGTCGCGCCGCAGCACCGCCGACCGGCGTGCGCGGCTGCTGGCCGTCGGGGTGCCGGACGCGGCGTTGGCGCGGCTGCGGGCACCGATCGGGTTGGACCTGGGTGCCCGTACCCCGGAGCAGACCGCCGTCAGCATCGCCGCCGAGATCGTCGCGACCGGCAGCGGCCGTCCCGGTGGGTGGCTGACCGCCGGCACCGGACCGATCCACGACCCGGCCGACGACGCGGGCCGGGCCGACGACGCGGGCCGGGTGCGCCGGGCCCGCCGCGCCGACCGGTCAACCGGCGGCGAGCCGCAGCGCCAGGAAGAAGTCCACCCGGTCCTCGAACCGGCTCAGGTTCCGGCCGGTCAACCGCTCGATCCGGTGAATCCGGTACCGCAACGTGTTGACGTGCACGTGCAGCAGCTCGGCGCAGCGACTCCACGATCCACCATTGTCGAGGAACACGGTGAGGGTACGGACCAGGTCGGCGTGGTGGTCCCGGTCGTAGGCCTCCAGCGGCCCGAGCAACCGGGCCCGGAAACCGCGCCGGGTGCCGACCGGCACCCCGGCCAGCAGCAGCGAGTGCGAGGCGAGTTCGCCGGCCGCGACCACGCTGACCGGGCCCGAGGCGGACCCGGCCGCGGACCGGTGGGCGTGCAACGCCTCCTCCACCGCCCCACCGAGACCGGCCGCGCCGACACCGGGCGCGCTGACCCCGAGGGTGAGCCGGCCGCCGCGCAGGCCCGGTGACATCCGGTCGGCGGCGGCGACCAGCGCCGTACCGATCGACGTCGCCATCGGTGGCGGCAGAGCCAGCACGGCGAGGGCCCCCGACTCGAGATCCGGTTCGAGCAGCGCCACCGCACGGTCCGGGACCACCCGACTGAGGAACTCGTCGACCACCGCCACCGTCAAGGTGCCGGGGGCGCGCATCCCGTCCAACGTCGCCGCGACCGCGACGAACGTCGCGTCCGGGTCCAAGCGGGCGGCCAGCAGCGCCGCCCGCAACCCGGCCACGTCCCCGGGCACCCGCAGCGCTGCCCGCAACTGCCCGGCCAGCCGGGCCTCCACCCGGGCCACCTCGTCGAGATGGGCCCGCTCCAACGCCACCACACTGGTCAACTCGTCCACGGTGCCCGGCAGCGCGTCCAACGCGCCCCGGCAGGCCACCAGCCACGCGGCGAGCCGATGCTCGGCCCGGCCCGGCACCCCGAACACCGAGTACTGCTCGCCGTCGACCGTCACCGTGGTGGGCAGCCGCTGCGCTGTCAGGAAGGCCCGACTGAGCGCGTCGGCGACAGCGTCGGTCAGCTGCGCCGTACCGGCCACCACCCGCCCACTGGTGGTCAACGTCCAGCAGTCCCGGCCGATCGCCCCGGCCACTGTCGGCAGCAGGTCGGCGAGCCGTGCACCAGCGGCCATCGCCGCGACCAGCCCACGCTGGCGCCCCAGCACCGTCGCCAACGAACTGGCCCGCTGCGCCCACAGGGTCGGGTGCACGTCGTCGATGATGTCCCGGAACGACACGTCGGCCGGCACCTCGAACAGCGGTATCCGGTGCCGCCGGCAGGCCGTGACCAGATCCCGGGGGACACTGCCGTGCAGCGCCCCGCCGGCCCCGAGCGCGGTCACCCCGGCGGCGGCCAGCGCCGACACGAACACCTCCGACTCGGCTGGCCCCCGGTGCCACATCAGGCCGGTCAGCACCAGATCGGCGGCGGCCACGTACCGGCCCGGGTTGGGCAGGTCGATGACGTTGACCCGGCCCACCGTACGGTCCCGTCCGTCGTCGCCGGTGAGCGGGAGCAGCTTCAGGTGGGCCTTGTCGAGCACGTCGGCCAGCAGCACGGGGGTCGCCTCCGGTCACGGTGATTGGATGAACCTCCAAAACCGTACGGCGACGGTGTTTCGTCTTTGGTCCCCGCGCCGCTACCGACCCGCCGACCCCGGCTGCTTGACTGCTGACCAGCGAAAGGGGTGCCGGGAGTGGATCGCGGACTCGACGTGTTCAACACGCTGCCCGCCGACGACGTGCGCGCACAGCTGCTGAGCTGCTGCGCCGCGCCGGACTGGGCGGCCGCCGTGGCGGCGGCCCGCCCGTACCGGGACCGGGCGGCACTGGCCGCCACGGCCTGTGAACAGCTGAGCGGGTTGCCGTGGCCGCAGGTGCTCGCCGCCGTCGCCGCCCACCCGCGCATCGGACAACCGCCGTCGGGCGAGGGCCGGGAAGCCGGCTGGTCCCGCCGGGAGCAGGCCGCGTCGGCCGGCGGCGACCAGCACGGCGACGACGCCGCCCGCGCCGAGCTGGTCACCCTCAACGACGCCTACGAGCAGCGGTTCGGCTACCGGTTCCTGATCTTCGCCAACGGCCGGGGTGCCACCGAGCTGGCCGCCGCCGCCCGCCGCCGGCTGCACCACGACGACACCGCCGAACAGGCGGTGGTCCGCGTCGAGCTCGGGCAGATCGCGGCACTGCGCGTCGGCCGACTCGTCGACGACCTCGCGCCGACCACCGCCAGCAACGCCGCACCGATCTCCACCCACGTGCTGGACACCGCCACCGGCGTCCCCGTACCCGGCCTGCCGGTCCGTCTCGACGTCGCCGACCCGCACGTCGCCGGTGGCTGGCGCACCGTCGCGACCGGACGGACCGACGCCGACGGGCGGCTGCGGGACTGGGCACCGGGCCAGGCGTGGACCACCGGCGGGTACCGGCTGGTGTTCGACGTGGCCGGGCACCTCGGCGACGCCGGCTTCTACACCGAGATCCCGGTCGCCTTCGTCGTGCACGACGCCGCCCGCCACCACCACGTACCGCTGCTGATCAGCCCGTACGGCTACACCACCTATCGAGGGAGCTGACTGATGGGGATCGTCCTGGGTCCGAACCGCTACGGCAAGGCGGAAACCCGGGTGGTCCGGGTCGACCGCGACGCCGACCGGCACACCCTGACCGACCTCACCGTCTCCGTGGCGCTCGCCGGCGACCTCGCCGCCACCCACCTCACCGGCGACAACCGTCAGGTGCTGCCGACCGACACCCAGAAGAACACCGTGTACGCGTTCGCCCGCCAGCACGGCATCGCCAGCGCCGAGGAGTTCGGCCTGCTGCTGGCCCGGCACTTCGTGGACAGCCAGGCCAGCATCGACCGGGCCCGGGTCGACATCGCCCAGCACGACTGGCACCGGCTCGGACCGCACTCGTTCGCCCGCGACGGTGGACACACCCGTACCGTCACGGTGCGTTACGACGGCCAACGGGCCGAGGTGACCGCCGGGCTGACCGGTCTGGTCCTGCTCAACTCCACCGACTCGGAGTTCCGCGGCTACGTCGTCGACCCGTACACCACGCTGCCCGAGACCGACGACCGGATCCTGGCCACCGCGGTGGACGCCCAGTGGCGCTACGCCGGGACAGAGGCGGCCGGCGGCTTCGACGCCGCCCACGCCGACGTCCGGCGGGCCCTGATCGACGCGTTTGTCGGCACCTACAGCCGGTCGCTGCAGCAGACCTTGTACGCGATGGGGGAGCGGGTGCTCACCGACTGCCCGGACGTGGTGCAGGTGCGCCTGGCCCTGCCGAACAAGCACCACCTGCCGGTCGACCTCGACCCGTTCGGGCTGGACAACCCCGGCACCGTGTTCGTCGCGACCGACCGCCCGTACGGCCTGATCGAGGGCACCGTGGCCCGCGACGACGCCCCGCCGGCGCTGGGTGACTGGTGATGCTCGCCATCACCGGCGCGGCGATCGCCACCGTCGACGCCGCCGGCACCGAACACCGCACCGGGCATCTCGTCGTCGGCGACGACGGCCGGATCGCCGCCGTCGGCCCCGGCGACCTGCCCGACGACCTGCTGGCCCGGCTCACCGGCGGCGACCCCGGCCGGGTACGGCGCATCGACGGCACCGGCTGCCTGGCCACCCCAGGTCTGGTCAACACCCACCACCACCTCTACCAGTGGGCCACCCGGGGCCTGGCCCAGTCCGACGACCTGTTCGGCTGGCTCACCACCCTCTACCCGATCTGGTCACGCATCGACACCGACACGGTGCACGACGCCGCCGCCGCGAACCTCGGCTGGCTGGCGTTGTCCGGCTGCACCACCAGCACCGACCACCACTACGTGTTCCCCCGCGACGGCGGGGACCTGTTCGCCGCCGAGATCGCCGCCGCCGCCCGGATCGGCCTGCGGTTCCACCCGTGCCGGGGCTCCATGGACCTCGGCCGCTCCGCGGGCGGCCTGCCGCCGGACTCCGTCGTCGAGGACACCGACGCCGCGTTGGCCGCCACCGAGGCCGCCATCGACCGGTGGCACGACCCGTCGCCGGAGTCGATGCTGCGGGTCGCCGTCGCCCCCTGCTCGCCGTTCTCGGTCACCCCGCGCCTGATGCGCGAGTCAGCCGAGCTGGCCCGCCGCCGGGGTGTGCGGCTGCACACCCACCTCGCCGAGACCGTCGAGGAGGAGCAGTACTGCCAGGCCACCCACGGCTGCACGCCGGTGCAGTACGCCGACGACCTCGGCTGGCTCGGCGACGACGTGTGGCTGGCGCACGGGGTCCACCTCGACGACGCCGCCGTGGCCCGCCTCGGCGCCACCGGCACCGGCGTGGCGCACTGCCCCAGCTCCAACGCCCGCCTCGGGGCCGGCACCGCCCGGGTCACCGACCTGCTCGCCGCCGGCGTCCCCGTCGGGCTCGGCGTCGACGGTGCCGCCAGTCAGGAGGCCGGCCACCTCGGCGAGGAACTGCGCCAGGCCCTGTACGCGGCCCGGCTGCGCGGCGGCCCGGCCGCGATGACCGCCCGCGACGCCCTCGCCCTGGGAACCATCGGCGGGGCCCGCTGCCTCGGCCGGGACGCCGACATCGGATCCCTGCAGGTCGGCAAACTCGCCGACGTGGCGCTGTGGCGCCTCGACGGGCTCGGCCACGCCGGCATCGACGACCCGGTCGCGGCCCTGGTGCTCGGCCCACCCGCCCCGGTGCAACTGCTGCTGGTCGGCGGCCGCCCGGTCGTCGAGGGCGCCGAACTGCGGACCGCCGACACCGCCGACCTGGCCGCCCGGGCCGCGCACGCCCATCGCGTACTGACCACCTCGGCCCGCCCTGAACAGGAGTGACGCCCATGTCCCGCACCCAGGCCGCGCAGTCGGCCGCACCGTCGGGTGACGTCGCGGACGTCCTCACCGACGACGCCGTCGCCTTCCTCACCGACCTGCACCGGCGGTTCGCCGGCCGCCGCGCCGACCTGCTCGCGGCCCGCCGCCGCCGACGCGCCGAGATCGCCCGCACCGGCCGGCTGGACCTGCGGCCGGACACCGCCGCCGTGCGCGCCGGGGACTGGACCGTACCGCCGCCACCAGCGGACCTGACCGACCGGCGGGTCGAGATCACCGGACCCACCGACCGGAAGATGACGATCAACGCGTTGAACTCCGGTGCCCGCGTCTGGCTGGCCGACCTGGAGGACGCCAACACCCCACACTGGGCCAACGTGATCGGCGGGCAGCGCAACCTGGCCGACGCCGTGCGGCGCACCATCACCCTGCGGACCGGGGCGAAGACCTACCGGCTCGGCCCCGGCCCGTACCCGACGATCGTGGTCCGGCCCCGGGGCTGGCACCTCGACGAACGCCACCTCGACATCGACGGCGGCCCCGCCGTCGGCGCCCTCGTCGACGCCGGCCTGTACCTGTTCCACAACGCCGCCGAACTGCTGCGCCGCGACAGCGGACCGTACCTCTACCTGCCGAAACTGGAAAGCCACGAGGAAGCGGCCCTCTGGCACGACGTGTTCGCCCACACCGAGGCCACCCTCGGTCTGCCGACCGGCTGCATCCGGGCCACCGTCCTGATCGAGACGATTACCGCGGCGTTCGAGATGGACGAGATCCTCTGGGCACTCGGCCCGTACGCCACCGGCCTCAACGCCGGCCGCTGGGACTACCTGTTCAGCATCATCAAGAACTTCCGCGACGCCGGGGAGAAGTTCGTGCTCCCCGACCGGTCGGCGGTGACGATGACCGCACCGTTCATGCGGGCCTACACCGAACTGCTCGTCGCCACCTGCCACCGGCGGGGGGCGATGGCGATCGGCGGCATGTCAGCGTTCATCCCGAACCGGCGCGACACCGAGGCGACCGCCCGCGCCGTCGACCAGGTCCGGGCCGACAAGCTCCGCGAGGCCGGCGACGGTTTCGACGGCTCCTGGGTGGCCCACCCCGACCTGGTGCCGGTCTGCCGGGAAGTCTTCGACGAGGTCCTCGGGGACCGGCCCCACCAGCTCGACCGGCAACGGCCCGACGTCACCGTCACCGCCGACCAGCTGCTCGACGTCGCCGCCACCGGCGGGGCCGTCACCGCTGCCGGGCTGCGCGGCAACGTCGCGGTCGCGCTGCGCTACCTGGAGGCATGGCTGCGTGGCAACGGCGCCGTCGCGATCAACAACCTGATGGAGGACGCCGCCACCGCCGAGATCTCCCGCTCGCAGATCTGGCAGTGGATCCACAACGGGGTACGGCTGCCCGACGGCACCCCGGTCACCGCCGACCTGGTGCGCGCCGTCGGCGAAACCGAACTCGCCGCGATCCGCGCCGAGACGACCAGCGAGGACTGGACGGCCCGCCGGTTCCCGGACGCCTGGGCCCTGTTCGTCGAGGTCGCCCTCGCCGACGACTTCGTCGACTTCCTCACCCTGCCGGCGTACCGGCTGATCGACTGATGCCCCGGCTCACCGCGGCGGACTACGCCGCCATCGACGACCGCCTCGCCGAGGTCGACGCCGCCCTGCGGCAGCGCTACCCCGGCCAGACGCCGCAACGCCAGCCGGTGCACACCGTCTACGTCCCCGCCGACCGGGTCACCGCAGACCTGGTGCCGACCTGGGGCGCGGCGGCACTGGCCACGTTGGACGCGCACCCGCCGGCGCCGTACCCGGCCGAGCTGGACCACCGGGTACGGGCCAAGCTCGCCCGCGAACCGGTGGAGGACCTGCGCATCGACGTCGAGGACGGCTACGGCGGCCGCGACGACGCAACCGAGGACGCCGACCTGCGGGCCGCAGCCCACGCACTCACCACGGCACGGGCCACCGGCACGGCACCACCGTGGGTCGGCGTACGGATCAAATCGCTGGAAGCGGCGACCCGCCGCCGCGCGGTCCGCAGCCTCGACCTGTTCCTCGACGCCTGCGGCGGGCCGCCCGCCGGATTCGTGGTCACCCTGCCGAAGGTGAGCCACCCCGGCCAGGTCGCCGCCATGGTCGGGGTGTGCGAGCGGTTGGAGCAGGTGTACGGGCTGGCCCGCGACACGCTGCGGTTCGAGATCCAGATCGAGACGCCAGCGGCCGTGCTCGGCGCCGACGGCCGCGCCACCGTCGCCACGCTGATCGGCGAGTCGGCCGGCCGCTGCACCGGACTGCACTTCGGCACCTACGACTACGGAACCGGATGCGGGGTCGCCGCCGATTACCTGAGTATGGACCACCCCAGCTCCGACCATGCCAAGGCCGTCATGCAGGTCGCCGCCGCCGGCACCGGCGTACGGCTCAGCGACGGCTCCACCAACATCCTGCCGGTCGGCGACACCACCGCCGTGCACGCCGCCTGGCGGCAGCATGCCAACCTGGTGCGTCGCTCCCTCGAACGCGGCTTCTACCAGGGCTGGGATCTGCATCCCGGGCAGTTGCCGACCCGGTTCGCCGCCACCTACGCCTTCTACCGCGACGGGCGGGCGTCGACCGTGGCCCGGCTCGGCGCCTACCTGGACCGCCGGGCCGGCGGCATCCTCGACGAGCCGGCCACGGCCCGGGCGCTGGCCGGGTTCCTGCTGCGCGGACTCGACTGCGGCGCCGTCGACACCGCCGAGGTCGGGTTCGCCCGTACCGACCTGGTCGCGGTGGCGCAACCGGCCCAGGGAGCCGCCGCATGACCGTCGACCTGGTGCTGCGGTCCCGCCGCACGGTGCTGCCCGACGGTGAACGGCCGGCGGCCGTCGCGGTCGGCGGCGGTCGGATCGTCGCCGTCACCGACTACCGGGAACAGGTGCCGGCGACCGTCGACACCGACCTCGGCGACGTCGCCCTGCTGCCCGGACTCGTCGACAGCCACGTGCACGTCAACGAACCTGGCCGTACCGAATGGGAAGGGTTCGCCACCGCCACCCTCGCCGCCGCCGGCGGCGGTGTCACCACCATCGTCGACATGCCGCTGAACAGCCTGCCGCCGACCGTCGACACCGCCGCGTTGGTGGTCAAGCAGCAGGCCGCCGCCGGTCAGTGCCACGTCGACGTCGGGTTCTGGGGCGGGGCCGTGCCCGGCAACGCGCCCGCGCTGCCCGACCTGTACGCCGCCGGGGTCTTCGGGTTCAAGGCGTTCCTGGCCGACTCGGGGGTGCCGGAGTTCCCACCACTGGACCCTGGGCAGCTCGCCGCCGCGTTCGCCGCCGTACCCGCGTTGTTCGTCATCCACGCCGAGCAACCCGACCAGCTGCACACCGCCGTCCCCTCCACCCGCTACCGGGACTTCCTCGCCAGCCGACCACCCGCCGCCGAGGTCGACGCCGTGACCGCCGCCATCGACGTCGCCCGGCGCGGCGGCGCCCGGATCCACATCCTGCACCTGTCCGCCGCCGGCGCGCTGCCGGTGCTCGCCGCCGCCCGCCGGGCTGGTCTGCCGGTCAGCGCCGAAACCTGCCCGCACTACCTGACCCTGTCGGCGGAGGAGATCCCGGACGGCGCCACCGAGTTCAAGTGCTGCCCGCCGATTCGCGACCGCGCCAACCAGGACGCCCTGTGGGCGGCGCTCGCCGACGGCACCATCTCCTGCGTCGTCTCCGACCATTCGCCCTGCCTGCCGGCGCTGAAGACCCCCGACACCGGTGACTTCTCCACGGCCTGGGGCGGGATCGCCTCCGTGCAGATGGGCCTGCCGGCGGTCTGGACCGAGGCGCGCCGGCGCGGATTCGGCCTCGGCGACGTGGTCCGCTGGATGGCCGAAGGTCCGGCGGACCTCGTCGGCCTGGCCGACAAGGGGCGGATCGTGGTCGGTGCCCAGGCCGACCTGGTCGCCTTCGACCCGACGCCGAGCTATCACGTCGACCCGGGCCGGCTGCGCCAGCGGCACCCGGTCTCCCCGTACAACGGACGACGCCTGACCGGCATCGTCCGCGCCACCTGGCTGCGCGGCGCGCCGGTCAACCCGGACGCGCCGCGCGGCCGCCTGATCACGAGAGGGACGGATGACCGGTAGCCGCGTATCCTCCACCCTGCCCGACCTGCCGGGCGACTTCGACCTGACCTGGTTGCCCGACCTGGCCTCCCGCGCGTTGGGCGGGGGCGTGGTGAGCGCCAACGATGAGTTCTTCGCCGCCGCCGACAATCTGGTCGATCCGCGTCCGCCGGTCTTCGCTGCCAGCACCTTCGGTGCCAAGGGCCAGGTGTACGACGGCTGGGAGACCCGACGTCGCCGCCAGCCCGGATCCGACCATGCCATCGTCCGGCTCGGTGCACCCGGCATCGCCCGGGCCATCGTCATCGACACCGCCTTCTTCACTGGCAACTACCCGCCGTACGCGACGGTCGACGGCTGCTGCCTCGCCGGTCATCCGGGGCCAGCGGAGCTTGCTGCGGCGCAGTGGACCCCGCTGGTGGCGCGGACCGCGTTGGCTGGCAACGACCGGGTGGTGATCCCGGTGGACGTACCGCAGCGGCTGACCCATGTCCGGTTGACGATCCATCCCGACGGCGGGGTCGCCCGGCTGCGGGTGCACGGCGAGCCGGTGCCCGACCCGCACCTGCTGACCGAGGTACTGGACCTCGTCGCAGTGGAGAACGGTGGCCGGGTCGAGGCCTGCAGCGACCGGTTCTACGGCTCGCCGCAGCAGCTGTTGCTGCCCGGACCGGCCCGCACGATGGGGGAGGGCTGGGAGACCGCGCGCCGTCGAGACGACGGCAACGACTGGGTGCAGGTACGGCTGGGTGCGCCCGGCGTCGTCGAGTTCGTCGAACTGGACACCAGCCACTTCAAGGGCAACGCGCCGGCGGCGGCCCGGCTGCGGGGCCGCGACGCCTCAGCCGCCGTCGCCGACGCGCCCGGTGCCGGCCCGGACACGCCGGATCGCTGGTACGACCTGCTGCCGGTCACCCCGCTGCAGCCGGACACCCGGCACCGGTTCCGGTTGCCCACACCCCGTGCCGCGACCCACGTGCGGCTGGACATCTTTCCCGACGGCGGGATGGCCCGGCTACGACTGTTCGGGCGGCTGACCGAGGCCGGCACCGCATACCTGGCGGATCGACACGCCACTCGGTAGACCTGACCGTCCCCGAACACGTGCGAGGGCCGGACCCCGGGTACGGGGTCCGGCCCTTGCACGGTGTCTGCGTCTACGTCGAGGTCAGCTGTTCCAGTGCTGGGCGACGAGTTCGGCGGCCTGGGTCTCCCACTGGGCGTAGTGGTCCGGGTACGCCGACACCTGCACGGTCTGCGCGGCCTCGGTCAGCGGCATGTCCTGCCAGCCGTCAACCTGCTTCAACCCGTTGAGGAACGCGGTGGTCGAGTACTCGACGTCGGTGATCTGCTCGACGGTGCCCCAACCCGACGACGGCCGCTGCTGGAACAGGCCCTGCGAGTCGTGGTCGTTACGGTCACCCAGGTGGCCGAGGTTCTCCAGCTTCGACTCCTGCAGCGCGGTCGCGATCGCGACCACGGCGGCCCGCTCGTCCATGCCCGCCTTCTTCGTGGCGGCGATGATGCCCTTGACGTTGTCGGTCTGCTCGCTGCTCAGGTCGATGCGGGACTGTTCGCCCTGCACGCCGTGCGGGATGAGCTTGGCGGTGTCGACGCCGCTGTCGCTCGCGGCTGCGGCGGCGGGTGCGGCGAGGGCGGTGGGGGCGTGGTCGGCGGCCAGGGCGGGGCCGGCGATCGCGCCGCCGGCGAGGGTGAGGCCGGCGATGCCCAGGGCGGTGGTGCGCAGGGTGCGGGTGATGATCGTGGTCATAGGGGGGGTCCACCTTCCGTTTTCCGAGGGGGCACACCCGCCGCTCGGGCCCCTCAAGCGTGCCGGGGCGGGCGGTCGTGTGGGGTGTGCGGTAAACGGTCGTCCGGGTGGTACGGGGACGCCGCGGCGGCTACTCGCCCGCTCGGGGCTGGCCTTCCGTGCGTCGCGACCATGTACAACCACGCGGGCCGGCCGGTCATTCCCCGCAGTGGCCTCGCGGTCCGCCACGTCACCGACCGTGACGGCACTACACAGGGATACCGGTCTGGACGATATACCTCAGAGGAATGATTATTCCTCACAGGAATACTGCTCTACCGCAGTACCGGTCCGCCAGAGCGTCCCACGCGGGCGCAACGGGCAAGCCAGCCTGTCGGGGCCGGTCCGCCGGGACGCCAGGCGGGCCTGCCGAGAGCGGGCGGGCCGGGTGTGCGACCCGAGGCGGCAGGCACGCTGATTACTCAGCGTTGCTGACCATGCACAACGATCCGGCCAGGCGGATCATTCCACCCGGGCGGTCATCTCGGCGGGGGCCTCGGAGGGGACTTTGGCGGGAGCCTCCGCCGGGTCGGCCGCCGGACGACGCGGGGCCGGGTAGACCGCCGGCCCGGCGGACGCCGCCCCGACGTCGGAGTTCGACTCCATCACCAGGTAGTGCGGCCGGCGCTTCGTCTCGTAGTAGATCCGGCCGATGTACTCGCCGATCACACCGAGGATCATCATCTGGATGCCGCCGAGGCCGATGACGCTCACGATGATCGTGGTGTAGCCGGGGGCGTCGATCCCCCGGATCAACGCGGCGGCGACCACCCAGGCCGCGTACGCCACAGCGATCACGGTCAGCCCCATACCGGCGTAGATCGCCGAACGCAGCGGCCGGTTGTTGAACGACAGCAGCCCGTCGAACGCGTAGTTGAGCAGCGAACGCAGACTCCACCGGCTGCCGCCGCCGCCGGCGCGGGCCTCGTTCGGGTAGGCGAAGACGACCGTGTTGAAACCGATCCACGAGTACAGGCCCTTGGAGAAGCGGTTGTACTCGGGCATCGTGCGCAGCGCCTGCACGGCCCGCCGGGACAGCAGCCGGAAGTCGCCGGCCCCGTCCAGCAGTTGCACGTCCACCCAACGGTTCATCAGACGGTAGAACGCCCGGGACGCTACGGTCCGGACGAACCGGTCACCACGGCGATCCCGGCAGGCGATCACCTGGTCGTAGCCTTGCCGGTACAACGCCACCATGTCGGGCAGTAGGCGCGGCGGGTGCTGCAGGTCGGCGTCCATCACGATGACGGCGTCGCCGTCGGCCCGGTCCAGCCCGGCGAGCATCGCCGACTCCTTGCCGAAGTTGCGGCTGAGCGCGAGATATCGGACCGAAGGGTCCCCCGTGGCGAGCTCGCGCAGTCGTGCCAGGGTCGCGTCGGTGCTGCCGTCGTCGACGTAGACGTACTCGACGTCGATGTCGGGCAGCGCGGCCAGCGCGGCCGACACGGCCGTGTGCAGCGGTACGAGGGAGGCTTCCTCGTTGAAGCAGGGCACCACGACGGACAGCCGCAACGGTCTGTCGTCGGGGTCAGTCGAGTCGGTAGACGAGGACACCGTCGACCTCCTCCCGGGTGATGCCCAACCCGTCGACCGGCCGTTGGGCGACCCCGTCCCACGGCGTACCGGGCAGCCGGTCCGGCATCACCAGGACGGTGCGTACACCCAGTTGACGCAGGTAGGCGACGCTCGCCGGGTCCGGGAAGAAAGCGGTGACCGCCCGGGTCTGCTCCTGGCTGGCCGGCACGAAACCGGCCAGTCCGTTGGCTACCCGGGGGAAGTCTCCCTCGGTGGTCCAGAGCATCACGTTCAACTCGAACGCCCCGGCGTCGCTCGGCAACACCAGGACCGGCTCGGTGATCTGTTGCCAGGCGGCCGGCGGTCGCGGGACGACCGGGTGGGCGACCCGGTTGACGCCTTCGAGCAGCACCAGCGCCAGCGGTATCAGCAGTACCGCGCGTACCGCCTGTCGTCGGGTGTCCGGCCACTCGCGGGTGAACCGGCGCAGCGCGGCGGCCGCCGCCGTCAGGGTGCCGGCGGCCAGCACCGCCAGCAGCAGGCTGGTCCAGAGCATCATCCGCCCGGGGGTGCGCAGCGCGTCCCAGCCGGGCAGGTGCTTGGACAACGTCAGATAACCGGGGTCGCCGTCGCCACCGAGGGTCGAGCCGAGAGCGAGCAGGGTGGTGGCGAGAACGCCGGCTCCGAGCGCCACCCGGTGCCGGATCCGGAACGAGGAGACCACCAGGCCGGCGGCGGCCAGCGCGATCAGGGTGACACCGGGCAGCAGCGCCATCTCCGGGGGCCAGACCAGTTCGGCGCGGGTCGCCGCGTGCCGGTCGCCCCACAACCAGGACTCGCCAGGCGCGGTGACCAGGCCGATCCACGGCGGCGAGAACAACTCGGTCCATTCCAGCCCGCGTTCCGCCTGCGGGTTGAGCTCGACGACCCGGAAGTACGCCATGGCGATGCCCAGGGTGACCGCCCCGAATAGCACTCCGCCGGCCAGGTCGGCCAGGAGCAGCCGCCGACCGAACACGGGTCGTTGCCGTTTTCGCCACCAGGACCAGGCATAACCGACGGCGGCGACGATCCCTGCGGCGAGCAGGAAGTAGACCAGCGGAAGGCCGATGCCGAAGCCGAGGCTGATCTGCCAGGCGGCGACCAACCAGCCGGCGAAGGCCCAGCCGGGCCGGCGACGCTCCGGCCGGTACCCGTGCCGCAGCGACCAGCCGTGGCCGCGGGCCAGCATCGCCAGGCTCAGCGCGATTCCACCGGCCGACAGGATGTTCAGATGCCCGGAGTGGGCGAGTCGCCACGGGGCGAAGGCCCAGGCGACGCCGGCCACCGCGCCGCCGATGCGGCCTGCGCCGAGTTGGCGGACCAGGGCGTACACGCCGACGAAGGCGAGCGCGTGCAGCAGGACGTACAGAACGTTGTAGCGGACCAGGGCCGCTTCGAAACCGGAACCGATCATCCCGGCGGGCGCGTAGCCGAGCAGCGTGTCGCTGTACGCGTAGGTGTACCGCTCCGGGAAGAAGGTGTTCGAGTGCCACAGTTGTGCCGGGTCGGTCGTCAGCACGTGCCCGCCCCAGGCGATCTGCCACGCCTGCAGGGTCGGGTCGGCGATGTCACCCGGGATGGTGCTGGCAGGGTGACGCAGGGTGGGCCAGGTCAGCACCACCGCGACGAAGAGGCCGCCGAGTACGGCCAGGGTCCATTCGTGCCGCAGGAACCGCCACAGGAGCGGGCGGGTGGCGGGCGGGCGGTCTTGAACGGTCTCCACGAGAATCGATGATCTCAAATCAGTGTGTGAGGTGTCGAACCCGACCCGGCACTGGTGGGTCGGATCGGCCCGCCGATCATCGTCGCTGCCCGGTGACCTGCGCAAGTCTCGGCGACCTCGATGCAGGTCTAGGGAATCCGCTATTGCCGCCGTGGTCTGATGCGACGACGCTGGCGTGCGGCGGTGCTGTGTCGCCGGGTCGATTCGTCGGGTCGGTCCCGACGAAGATCGGGTGCGGACGGGAAGGTGCGAACGGTGAACGGCAACTTCAACAAGGAAGACGCTGGGTTCGTCGCAGCGATCGCTGCGTTGGACGACCACGTCAGCAGCATGATCACCGCAGGGCAGACCGCGTACCGGATCCAGGGTGAGATCCGCGCGACGTACCAGGCGGGCTCCAGTTCGGTGTTCCAGGCCAAGATCGACGAGTGGATCAGTGCGTACAACAACGTGATGATCAAGTTCCAGGATCTCGGCGAGAAGACCACCTTCGTCGGCCAGATCATCGACTCCGGTGAGGACAACGCGGGCGTGACTGGTGCCAGCTGGGACACCAACGACGGCATCTACGACATCCTCGCTCCGGTCGGCCGCTGACCCGACGTCGAAGCGGAGGTGACCGGTGGCGGAGGAGACATTCACCGTTACGGACAGCTATCTTAACAGTACGGTCCGTCGGCGGTTCGAGGCGTTCCTTGCCGAGGCGAAGAACGATCCGGACGTCAAGCGGCTGCTCGCCTACACCGGTCAGCCGCCGGCGCCGGCCGACGACGCCCCCTTCAGCGTCCTGCTCGCCGGCAACGAGAACGTGCTGACCGAGGTCGGTCAGGTGGAGACGGCCTTCGCCACGCTGGCCGACGGGGCCAAGGGCAACGTGGCCGCGCTGTTCGACCTCATCGAGCAGCTGCGTGACGACTTCCTGGAGGCCAAGGAAACGCTCGACATCGGCAGCAACGACGCACTTACCGCATCTCAGATGCTCGACCTGGTGCGCGACGTGTGGCAGCCCGTCCCGAACCTGCGTCCGTAGTCGTCGGCTGACCTGAAGGCAACGCACAGTGGTCGACACCGTACCGGCCAGCGATCAGCAGTGGGAGCTGGCCAACGCGCTGTTCCTGCCCTCGGACGCGGAAGTCGCCTACCGCCAGCACGTCGCTGGCCCGGACGCGCCCAAGTGGGTCACCGAGGGTGACGCCCTCGTGCTCTCCTATCCGCCGCCCACCGCCTCGGCCAACCTGCGCTACAAGGACTTCGACGCCTTCGCCGTCTTCGCCGTCCAGGGCACCGGCCTCGGCACGCCCTACACGACCGGCCCGCAGCAAGGTGTCTGGCAGTGGCAGCAGGACGAGATAGATGTCGACAAGTGGGTGGTCGCCGGGCTCAAGCTCGACGACCAGTTCGAGTCGATGCCCAAGGACAGCCCGATCCGACGGTTCGAGAATCTGCAGCTCAGCCTCAACTCGCTGATCAATTACAACCCGGCCGCCAACGACGTGGCGTCCCGCCGCACGTTCTGGACAAATGAGACGGTCCTGGTTGGCGTCGGCAAATGGGCGGAGCACTGGGCCAACGAGTTCAAGCGTTACGCCAGCGAGCTCAAGACCGACGCCAGCGCGTGGGAGGGTTCAGCGGCCGGGCAGTTCGCGGCGCTGCTGCGCGAATTCGAGAAACGCCTGCGCGAAGTGCACCGGGAGGTGTATCCGGGTGGGGCGACCAGCGTCCCGAGAGCCATCGGCGACGGGGTGTTGGCGATGGAGAAGGCGCTGAACGACCTGTACCGCGGGCACGTGGCCTTCTACTCCGACCCGGAGTCCTGGGTCCCCCGCTACCACGTCTTCAACGCGCTGCACGACCACTACAAAGGTGTCCAGAACGCGGTGCGCCTGGAGGACAACAAGCCGGTCTTCCTGAACGAGAGCTACGACCCTCGTAGCCAGGTGATGCGCGACGCCGTCGACAAGGCGGCGAAGGCCAGCTGGCTCGCCGAGGTCGAGAAGATCCTCGACCCTGTCGGGCGGACCGTCATCAGTTCGATCCGTACCCAGTACGGCACCTCCGCCGAGGTCTTCGCCAACGCGAAGTTCGATACGGCCCCTCGGCTCGTGCCGCCGACCTCCAGCGGCTCCGGCGGCGGCAACGGCAACAGTGAGATCGAGAAGCTCCAGGACGACTACGAGAAGACCATCGACAAGCTGGTCGACAGGTACGACAAGATCATCGCTGATCTCGAGGACGACCTGCGGAACCAGAAGGACGAGTTCGAGGAGATCCTGAAGCAGAACAACGACGACAACCGCGAAGCGATGAACAAGATGGAGGAAGACTACGAGCGGGTCATCGACGACCTTCAGGATGACATGCGTGCGCAGAAAGAGTCGTACGACGAGATCATCAAGGACTTGAACGACGATCAGCGCACCAACATCGCCGGCATGAAGGAGGACTACGAGCGGGTCATCGACGGGCTGCAGAACGACCTGACCGCCCAGAAGGAGGACTTCGACAGTATCCTGCGTGGTGAGGGCGGGCCGAACCAGTTCGCCACCGTCAACCCTGGACCCCTCCTGCTGCCTACGGCCCCGCAGTCCGGTTCTGGTGGCAACGACCCGGCACGACTGCAGTACCCGGAAGGCACTGTGCTCGGACCGGATGGCCGGCCGATCCTTGACGCCGACGGTGCACCGGTGGTGCTGCCGCCCGGATCCCGGATCGGCCCGGACGGCACCGTGACCGGCCCGGACGGCCAACCGGTTCGCGACGGCGATGGCGCACCGGTGCTGGTGCCGCCCGGTTCGTCGATCGTCACCGACGTTCCCCGCGCCCCCGCCCCCCAGGTCGGCCGACTCGAACCACCCGCCGGCGGGTTCGACAGCCCACCACCGGACTTGCAGACCGCCTGGGACCTCGCCCGCGACCCCAACCCGATGTGGCTGGTGCCGGGCGGTGACGGCGGCCTCAACCTGGTCGGGCCGGACAGCACTCAGCGCTCGATCGGCGGTCTGGAGCTGGTACCGGACGGCAAGGGCGGCTACGACCTCGTCACCGACGGCGGCACCCGCACCCCGGTCGGCGGGTTCGACCTCGTTCCCGGCGACACCGACGGGGTGCGCCTGCTACCCAACGGCGACGGCGGCGTCGACCTGGTCAGCCCGGACGGTACCCGACGCACCATCGAAGGTCTGGAGCTGGTGCCGGACGGCAAGGGTGGCTACGACCTGGTCACCGACGGCGGCACCCGTACCCCGGTGGACTGGCTCAGCCCGGGCAGCCCCGTCCCCCCACCTGGCACGATCGTCCCGCCGGAGGTCGTCGTGCCGAGCCCGACGCCCCGCCCCGATCTGGTCGGCGGCCGGGACGACTTCGGCCTCGACATTCCCCGACCCGGTCCCGGTGTCCTGGTGCCGCCCGCCGCCGACCTGGTCGGCGGCGACGGCACCCCAGGTGGGGGCGTGTCCGGCCCCGGCTCGCTGGTCGGCGGAGTCGGCGGCACGCCAGGCCAGGTGCCGGCGGGGCAGACGCCGGCGTCGGCGGGCACGTCCGACGGTGCCGGGCTCGGCCCCTCGGCGGGTGCCAGTGGTACGGCGGGGTCGAACTATCCGCCGTACCTGCCACCGCCCGGTGGCGGCGGCGGAGGTGGTGGCGGCAGCCAGGACCAGCCCCGCAACCGGACGCCGTACCCCCTGCGGGAGGAGATCGACCAGGCTCGCAGCAGGGCGAACCGGCGCAAGAGCGACGAGCCGCGCGGCTGGCCGTGGGAGACGACCGAGTCGACCCCGGAGCCGCCCGCACCCGCGACCGCGGACGACATCCTGAACGTGCTGGCCGGCAACCCGCAGCGGCCCGGAACGACCCACCGGCCGGCCAAGGACGCCGCCGAGGACCTGCCGGTCGGCGACGCCCGGGAGTCCGGGCTCGCCGCGACACGGGTGCCTACCATGGAGGACACCATCCGGGGCGAGGAGAACACCTGGGGTGCCGACTCTGCCGCCAGCGGCGACACCTCCCGCTGACTGTCGCCGTACGCCGCTCAGCCGCCGGGTCTGCGCCGCCGGGGTATCAGTCGCAGTCCGGCCGGGCCGGCCCCGCCGGTGCCGTGCCGCTGCGGTACGCCTGCGGATCCAGTAACGGACCGGTCGGTAGCAGATCGACCAGGGCCGCCGGCAGCCGTCCCACCGGCGCGCCCCGGTAGCCGAGCCCGGCGGCCGGTCCGTCGGCACCGAGCGGATACCGTACGCCGTTGTCGGCCACCAGGTACCAGGCCGCCGTCGGAGTGGTCTGCAGCAGCACGCCGGTGTCGCCGCGGACCGCGACCTGGTCCACCTGACCGCACCCCGGCACCACGCCGGCCGGCAGGGTGCCACCGGTCGTGACGCCACCCGGCACGGGTGTCAGCGGCTGCGCGGTGACCAGCGTCAGGGTCGGCTGTTGCTGGTCGGCCGACACGCTGGCGCACAGGTCCACGCCGGCCAGGTCGACCGGTGTCGGCGGTGCCGTTGGCAGCGCGTCGATCCGGGTGCCCAGCGGGGTGTCCGAGCGATGCTCGGCGATGTCGTTGGCGCCCAGTGGCACCAGCTGCGGGGTGGCTCCGTCGTACGCCTGCTGCTGGGTGCGGGCGTCGCCGATCAGCAGCGCCAGCACCGTCGGGGTCAACTGGGCCAGACCGTCGGCGGTGAGCAGGTACGCCGACCCGCCCGGCCCGCTGAACAGCTGGCCGATCCGGCTGGGACGACCGGCCAGCGTCGGGCCGGAGGTGCCCCGCCCGGGCACCTCCGGCGCCGTCAGGTCCGGCCCGGCCGGCAGCAACCGCAGGAACTCGGCGGGCACTGGGCGGACCGTCGCGGCGCCGTACCCCAACGCCTCCCGGGCCCCGCCGTCGGTGTCGATCAGGTGCCGGGTCTCGCCGACCAGCAGGTGGACGCTGCCGTCCGGGGCACCCACCAGCGCCGCGTCACCGCCGAGTGGGGCGACTGTGCGCGCGGCGGCGACCTCCAGGGTGAACCGGGGCGCGGCGTCGTCACCGGTGCCGGCATGTCCCGCGCAGGCCAGCCAGGGCGCCACGCTGAGCCCGGCGGTGTCAGGTAGCCGTTCCGGCACGCCGACCACCCCCAGCGGTACGCCGCGTGGCGTGCCCGTCAACGCGGCACCGCGGACGGTCACCACCGACGGCTTGTTGTCGAGCAGCAACTGCAGGCTGGTCAGGTTCGCCACCGGATGCAGCACGCCGTTGGCGTACAGGTAGCGGGCCCCGGTGTCGAGGTCGACCACGACCGCGCCGTTGACCCGCCAGTTGACCTCGCGGGCCGGCGGGAACAGGACGGTGACGATGGTGACCAGCACCGCCACGATGAACGCGATGGCAAGGCCGCCGGCGATGCCCCGCAGCGACCGCCCGGTGGGCTGGTCCGGATGGTCCGGGGCCGAGCGCAGCAGCGCCGCCGACAACCGGCTCATCATGAACATGTGCGCCTGGACCTGATCGCGGCGGGACTGCACCAGTTCAGCCCATCACGCTGCGGATCAGGCCGTACAGGCCGAGCACCTGGAGCATCAGGGGCACCGTCACGGCCGCCGCCACCGTGTGCGCCAGGTCCGCGGCCCGCCCCCAGTACGGTACGAACCGTCGGCCGGGCACGTAGTGGCTGGCAACGACGAGGCCGGCCGAGGCGGCGATCAGGGCACCGGCGATGACGAGGAACCCGATCGGCCCGGTCCGCGCCACCAGGTCCAGCAGGATCAGCACCACCCCCGCGCTGCCCGGCAGCGCCGCCGCCAGCCGCTGCCAGCGGGCCCGCAGCACCAGGGCGTGCAGCAGCAGCCGCAGCGTGAGCACCGAGGTGAGGGCGAACGTCCACCAACCGTCCTGACTGGACAGTACGAACAGGCAGGCAGCCTCGACGGCGCCGCTGGCCAGGTACAGCCAGTTGAGGAACACGTCGGCGCGGGCCGTGCGTCGCCGGACGCCGCTGTCCGGCAGCGGCTCGACCTCCTCGGCCAACTGGCCGGCGTCGGCCGGCAGCATCGGCATCCGTAGCCCGGCGAGTCGGAAGGCGGTGGCCGGTAGCAGCGAGTTGACCACCACTGCGGTGACCGCGACGATTGCCGCCGCGCCGGCTGCGGTGGCGCCGACCAGGAGAACGACCCCGGCCAGTGCCGCCTGGCCGCCGATCAGACAGGCCGCGGTGAACACCGGCGCGATCCGGGCGCCGACCGCCGGTACCGCCACCAGCGCCGCCGCCACCACCGCCAGCCCGGCCAGCAGCAGCGCGGCACCAGCGTCCGGCGCGAAGACGGTGACTCCGAGGGACAGGTACGCCGTACCACCGGTGGCCAGCACCCCGGCCGCCGCCGGATGTACCCGGGCCCGGGCCACCGCGGCGGCCGCGCCGAGCAGCACCACGCCCAGGGCCAGCGCCGCGAACGTCCCCGGTCGACCGGCTCCGGTCAGCAGGAGCCCCAGCAGGGTGAGCGCGGCGGCGACCCAGGTCAGCAGCAGCGCCCTGGTCCAGGCCGGTCGCCAGGTGTCGGACCGTTCGGCCATCGCGGTGACCACCCCGTCGACCATGTCGTCGAAGTGCACCGCCGGAATCTCGGCGTAGTACGGCCGCAGGTGCAGGTGCTCGCCGTCGACCAGGCCCGCCGCCCGCAGGGTCTGTTCGCCGTCGAGCCGGCTGCCGTCGAGCCGTTGCAGGACCCAGCCGCCGTGCGGGATGCCGGCCTCGGCGAGATCCTCGCCGCCGAGGCGCACGACGGTCGGCAGTAGTTCGGCGATCACCACGTCGGTGGGCAACGCCAACTCGACCCGCCCCGAGGGCGTCACGACGACCAGCCGGCACAAGGTGTCGACGTCTGCCACCAGAGGTAGCCTTTCCATGAACCGTGCCGGTATCACACTGGAATAGTCCGATGACCAGCGGGTTGTCCAATCCGTCCATCGGAGACTGGGTGAATCCCCAGACAATCGCCGCCTTCTGGCCTGTCGCCGGGCCGCGGCGCAGGATGGCGCGGTGAGCACGCTGCTGATCCGACGGCCGCCCCGGCCGCCAGGGCCGGAAGCCGTCGAGGGCGACATGACGCTCCAGGAACCACCGGAGCTGCCCGAGCCGGTCAGCGGTCTGTCGCAGATGCTGAGCTACCTGCCGATGGCGCTCGCCTCGCTGGGCATGGTGATCATCTTCCTGCGGCCGGTCGGCGGCGGCGGCGCCGGTCTGACCATCTTCGCGGTCGGACTGATCCTCATCGCCGCCCTGGCCATGGTGCTCAGTCAGGTGCTCCGGACCGCACGCGACCGCAAACGGCAGCTGCACGGCGAACGGCGGGACTACCTCAGTTACCTGAGCCGGATCCGCCGACAGGTCCGTGCCGCCGTGATCAGCCACCACCGTGCCCAGCAGTGGCGTCACCCTGATCCGCAGGCCTTGCCGAACTTCGTCGGCACCTCCCGCATGTGGGAACGGCGACCGAGCCACGACGACTTCACCGAGATTCGCCTCGCCACCGGCGTGCAGCCGCTCGGGCTGCGGTTCCACCCGCTGAACACCAAGCCGGTGGAGAATCTCGAACCGTTGTCCGCCCACGCCCTGCGACGCTTCGTCGAGGCGTACCGCACCGTGCCGGACCAGCCGATCACCGTGACGCTCGGCCGTTACGCCCGGGTACTGCTGCACGGTGACCGTCCCACCGCCGTGGCGCTGGTCCGCGCGTTGCTCGCCGAGACGGCGGTGTTCCACGGGCCGGAGGAGGTCCGGATCGTCGTCGTCGCCGACGGTGGGGTACGGCAACGGTGGGAGTGGGTCAAGTGGCTGCCGCACGCGCTGCACCCCGACGACGACGACGGGGCCGGACCGGTACGGCTGTTCACCGACCGGGTGGCCGACCTGGAACGACTGCTCGGTGAGGAGTTCGCCGCCCGGGGCGGGTTCACCGCCGAGGCCACGGCCAGCGTCGACGAGCCGTACGTCATCGTGCTGCTCGACGGGGTCGAGGTGCCGGAGAACCACCGGATCCGCTACGACGGGTACCGCAACGTCACCGTGCTCGACCTGGCCGGCGCGTTACCGTGGCGGACCGGCGCGCAGACGCTGTGGCTGCGGATCTCGGCACAGCAGGTCGAGTCCGTCACCGCCGCCGCCGACCAGTCCGAGCGGGTGACGGTCCTGGGCCGCCCCGTCGGACTCGGGCCGGCGACCGCGACCGCGCTCGCGACCGCGCTCGCCCCGCTGCGGCTCAGCGGTGGACCCGACAGCGGGGAGGCCCTGACCGCCGACGTCGAACTGACCACCATGCTGGGCATCGCCGACCTGAACCGGCACGACCCGGCGCAGCTGTGGCAGCGCTGGCCGGCCGACCGCCGTCTGCGGGTGCCGATCGGGGTGTCCGCCGACGGCCGCAGCGTCGAACTGGACATCAAGGAGTCCGCGCGCGGCGGCATGGGCCCGCACGGGCTGCTCATCGGCGCCACCGGATCCGGCAAGTCGGAACTGCTGCGGACCCTGGTGCTCGGGCTGGCGCTGACCCACTCGTCGGAGACGCTCAACTTCATCCTGGTCGACTTCAAGGGTGGGGCGACCTTCCTCGGGCTGGACCAGCTGCCGCACACCTCGGCGGTGATCACCAACCTCGCTGACGAGGAGGCACTGGTCGGCCGGATGGAGGATGCCCTCAACGGCGAGATCGTCCGCCGCCAGGAAGTGCTGCGCCGGGTCGGGGTCACCTCCGCCGCCGACTACGCGGCCCGTCGCGCCCGCACCGACCCCACCCTCACGCCGCTGCCCAGCCTGTTCGTCGTGGTCGACGAGTTCAGCGAGCTGCTCGCCGCGCACCGGGACTTCATCGACCTCTTCGTCATGATCGGCCGCCTCGGGCGCAGCCTCGGTGTGCACCTGCTGCTGGCGTCGCAGCGGCTCGACGAGGGCCGGGTGCACCAGCTCGAGTCCCACCTGTCGTACCGGATCGGCCTGCGTACCTTCTCGGCGATGGAAAGCCGCGGGGTCCTCGGCGTACCGGACGCCTACGAGCTGCCGTCGCAGCCGGGCAACGGGTTCCTCAAGACCGACGTGACCACGATGGTGCGGTTCAAGGCGGCGTACGTCTCGGGCCGTTACCGGCCGAGCCGTAGGTCCGGTCCGGAGACCGGTGTCGCGACCCGGGTGGTGCCCTACCACAGCGGCTGGGTCGAGCGTCCGGACGACGACCAGCCGCCGCCGGTCGAACCGGCACCCGGCGACGACCCGGCCGGCCCCACCGATGAGGACGCGCCGTCGCTGCTGGAGCTCGCGTTGGACCGGCTGCGCGACAGCGGCCCCCCGGCCCACCAGGTGTGGCTGCCACCTCTGGGTGACGCGCCGACCCTCGACGAACTGCTGCCGCCGGTGCGCACCGATCCGCAGCGCGGACTCACCTGGCGACGGCGGGCCGACCCGGCGCAGCTGTCCGTCCCGGTCGGCGTCGTGGACCGGCCTTTCGACCAGCGGCGGGACCTGCTCACCGTCGATCTGGCCGGAGCCGGCGGGCACGTCGGCGTCGCCGGTGGTCCGCAGAGTGGAAAGAGCACCCTGCTCCGTACGCTGATCATGAGCCTGGCACTGTCACACACCCCAACCGAGGTGCAGATCTACTGCCTGGACTTCGGCGGCGGCCTGCTGTCGGGCATCGCCCGCCTGCCGCACGTCGGCGGGGTCGCAGGCCGGCTCGACAGCGAACGGATCAGCCGCACCATCGCCGAGGTACTGGAGGTGATGAGCCGCCGGGAACGGCTGTTCGCCACCGCCGGGGTGGACTCCATGGTCGACTTCCGGCGTCGGCGGGCCGCCGGTGAGTTCCCCGAGGAGACCCACGGCGACGTGTTCCTCGTCGTCGACGGGTGGGCGACGGTCCGTCACGACCTGATCGACCTGACCCCCGCATTCACCAGCATCGTGTCCCGTGGGCTCAGCTACGGCGTGCACCTGGTGGTGGCGGCCGCCCGCTGGGGCGAGATCTCCACGAACCTGCGGGATCTCCTCGGCACCCGGCTCGAGCTGCGTCTCGGCGACGCCGTCGACTCGATGGTGAACATGCGGGTCGCGCAGACCGTGCCGAAGATCCCCGGCCGGGGCATCACCGAGACCAAGCTGCACTTCCTGACCGCGCTGCCCCGGCTGTCGCACCTGGTGGGTGACACCGGGGACCCCGGCGACGGGGTTTCCGCCACCGTCGACGCGATCCGCGCCGCCTGGCCGGGCGAACGGGCGCCGGCGGTACGGATGCTGCCGGCGGTACTCGGAGCCGACCAGCTTCCGGCGGCGGACGGATCGCTGCGGGTGCCCCTCGGCTGGGAAGGGCAGACCCTGGGCGTGCAGTGGCACGACTTCGAGGAGAACCCGCACCTGGTCGTCGCCGGGGACGCCGAGACCGGCAAGACCAACCTGCTCAAGCTCGTGGTCGCCGCCGTCGTCGCCCGCTACAGCCCGGACGAGGCGCGGGTGATGGCGGTGGACGTCCGCCGTGGCCTCTACGATGCCATCCCCACCGAGCACCAGCTCGGCTACGGGGTGTCGGCCGCCGGAATCAAACAGATGGTCGAGTCGGTGGCCCGCGCCATGCGTCAGCGGCTGCCCGACTCCAGCATCACCCCGGCGCAGCTGCGCCGCCGGGACTGGTGGCAGGGCCCGGAGCTGTACCTGGTGGTCGACGACTACGACATGGTGTCGGGTTCGTCCGGGGTCAACCCGTTCGGTCCACTGCTGGAGTTCCTCGCCCAGGGCACCGAACTGGGCCTGCACCTGGTGGTGGCACGCAGCGCCAACGGACTGTCCCGGGCCATGATGGATCCGCTGCTACGGACCCTGATGGAGGTCAACAGCCCCGCTCTGCTGCTGTCCTGCCCGCCGGCGGAGGGTGTGCTGTTCAACAACGTACGACCCCGGGTGCTGCCGACCGGCCGGGCGCAGCACATCACCCGTCGTCGGTTGACCGAGGTGCAGACCGCCCTGGTCGAGCCGGACCCGCCGGCGAACCTGCTGTCCTGACCGCCGCCGGGCCGGCCTCCCCGCGACCGGTCGACCACGCCTGACCGGGTCAGCCGACGCCGACGCGTTCGGGCAGGTCGTCGGGGAGCAACAGCCGCATCTCGTCGACGCTGGCCCCGGGCCGGGCCAGCAGCCGCCCGGCCTGCCGGGTCACCATGGCCTGCAGCAGCGTCCTGGCGTACCGGGCGTTGCCGAAGGTCTCGGTGCGGGGCACCGCCGCGAAGTGGGCCCGCAGCGCGTCGAGCGTCGCAGGGGCGCACTCGTAGCCGTCCGCGCCGGCCGCCTGCGCCACGATCGTCACCAACTCGTCGTCGGAGTAGCTGTCGAAGGTGATGGTCCGGCTGAACCGTGACGCCAGCCCCGGGTTCGACGACAGGAACTGGCGCATCTGCGCCGAGTAGCCGGCGGCGATCACCACCACGTCGTCGCGGTGGTCCTCCATCAGCTTCAGCAGTGTGTCCACCGCCTCCTGCCCGAAGTCGGCGACCGCGCCACCGGTGGAGGTCAACGTGTACGCCTCGTCGATGAACAGCACCCCGCCCCGGGCGCGGTCGAACGCCTCCTGGGTCAGCTGTGCCGTCTGGCCGATGTAGCGGCCGACGATGTCGGCCCGCGCCACCTCGACCAGCTGCCCGGTCCGCAGCAGGCCCAGCGAGGTCAGCAGCTCACCGTAGAGCCGGGCGACGGTCGTCTTGCCGGTTCCGGGCGGCCCGGCGAACACCAGGTGGTTGTCGATCGACATCGCGGGCAGCCCGGCCGCGCGTCGCATCCGGGCCGCCGCGAGCAGGTTGACCAGGTCCTCGACGGCGTCCTTCACCCCACGCAGACCGATCATGCCGCGCAGCCGCTCGACCGGCCCGTCGGCGTCCGGCTGTCCCGTCGCGCCGTGGTGGTCGGCGACGTCCGGCGGCAGCAGGGTGGTCAGCTCGTCGCCGTCCACCTCGGGTTGCGCGGCGAGCCGGCCGGCCTGCCGGTCCACCATCTCCTCGAAGGTCCGTCGGGCGGTCCGGCCGTTGCCGAAGGTGCGGTCGCGCGGCATCCGGTCGAAGTGCGCCGCGAGCGTCTCGGCGGTGCCCGGCCCCAGCCGGTAGCGATGCTCTGCGGCGAGCTGACCGACGATCGTGACCATCTCGTCGCTGGTGTAGTTCTCGAACTCGATGGTCCGGCTGAACCGTGACGCCAACCCGGGATTCGACGCGGCGAACCGCCGCATGTCGTCGGAGTAGCCGGCGGCGATCACCACGACGTCGTCGCGGTGGTCCTCCATCAACTTCACCAGGGTGTCGACGGCCTCACGGCCGAAATCGTGCCCGCCGGCCGACTCCTGGGCAGTCAGGGTGTACGCCTCGTCGATGAACAGCACACCGCCGAGCGCGGTGGTGAACACGTCGGTCGTCTTGATCGCCGTACCGCCGATGACCTGGGCGACCAAATCGCCCCGGCCGACTTCGACGAGATGTCCGCTGCGCAGCACACCCAGCTCGGCGAGGATGCCGCCGTACAGCCGCGCGACCGTGGTCTTCCCGGTCCCGGGCGGGCCGGCGAAGATGACGTGGCGGCTGGTCGGCGGCACCGGCAGACCGGCGGCCCGCCGCCGCTGGGCCATCCGGTTGAGGTCCACGAGGCTGGTCAACTGCCGTTTCACGGTCGGCAGCCCCACCATGGCCTGCAACTGCCGCAGCGGGCTGCCGTCAGCGACGTCGCCGTGGTCACCTCCGCCGTCCGCGCCGGCCACCGTGCCGGAGTCGTTGTCGCGGTCCACGACGTTGTCGGCACTGACCCGGGCCGCGCCGACGGCCTCCCGTAGCCCCGCGCCCCGGTTACCGGTCAGCTGGCAGTCGGTCAACGTGACCGGCTCGGCGCTGTCGACCCGGACCCCGTCCCCGCTGTTCTCGCTGACGGTGCAGCCGGTGAGTGACGCCCGCGCCTGCCCGCCGACCTGCACCCCGTGCCGACGGTTACGCAGGCTACGGGACCGGTCCGCGACCAGCTGGGCCTGCTCCTCGGCGAGCAGCCCGTGACCACCCGACCGGGTCGTCTCGCAGTCGGTGACGGTCACCCGGGCCCGGCCACCGACCGACACGCCGTGCTGCGCCGCGTCGCGGATGGTGACGGCGGTCAGCCGGGGATGCGCCGTACCGGCCACCCGGACCCCGTCCGCCCCGACCTCGGTGATCTCGCCGCCCTCGACCCGGCCCTGGCCGGCGCCCTCGATCAGCAGACCCGGGCCGTCGGTGCCGGTCAGCTGGCAGTCCCGCAGCAGGGGAGTGGCCGAATCGTCGACCCGCACCGCGGCTCCGGTGCCACGCTCGACGGTCAACCGGTGCAGCTGCGGGTTCGCCCGTTCGAGTACCGCGACGCCGCAGCCGCCGGCCCGCCGTACGGTGAGGTCGGTCAGCACCGGTCCGGCCGCGCCCTTGACGAACAGTCCGTCCATGCGCGCCTCGGTGACCTCACACCGGCTGAAGGTGCCCCGGGCCTGCTCCACCACACAGATGCCGTACCCGCCTGGCCGGTCCACCCGCAGCCCGTCGACGACCGGGTCGGAGACGTCGCCGACGACCACACCGTGGCTGCGGGTGTCGCTGACCTGGCAGTCGGTCAGTGTCACCCGGGACTTGCTGGTCACGTAGATGCCGACGTCGGTGTCCCGGACGGTGGTCCGCCGGATGCGGGTGGTGCACTGCTGCTCCAGGGCGATCGCCGGCTTGTCGGTCGCCGACACCTCGCAGTCCTCGATCAGCCCCCGGCCCTGCCCGTTGACGCAGATGCCGTTGCCCCGGGCGTCGCGCAGCACGCACCGGCGTACCACCGGGTCGCCGCGTTCGGCGATGACCAGGGCGGACGTGCCGACGTGCTCGACGACGCTGTCCTCCAGCACGCTGCCGGCCCCGGAGGTGTCGACGACACCGGCACCTTCGGGATTGACGACCCGGCAGCCGCGCATCGCCACCGCTCCCTGGTTGGCGGCCAGGACCGCCGTCCAGCCGGCACCGGCGACCTCGCAGTCGTCGACCTCCACCTGCCCGCGCAGCACCTCCAGGGTCGCGGCCTCGGCGTCCTGACCCTGCAGGACCAGACCGGCCAGCTTGACCGCCTCGCCCAGCACCCGGATCACGGGCCCGGTACGGGTGGTGATCCGCACCGAACCACGGCCGTCGGTGGCGGTGATGGTGACCACCGTGGTCACGGTCAGGCGTTCGTCGTACTGACCGGGTGCGACCGTGATCAGCGCGCCGGGTTGGGCCGCGCGCAGAGCATCGGAGATCGTGCGATGGCCCCCGGGGCGGGACGGGTCGACCGTCAGCACCTGGCGCGTCACGCGGGCATCGCCGTCCCGTCGAGTTGTGAGGACCGGACGCCATATGGTGGCCCCGACGTCGCGGACCGAATCTGTCGAACCTGACTTCGCGCACAGGATACTCCAGGGGTGTCGGCGGGCCCGACGGCGTGGTCGGCAACGCTGGGGTGGTCACTAGTAATCGGGGTACGGGACCGCGCCACCCTGGCCTGGGCGGCGGGGCAGGCCGTACCGTGCGGCGTGCGGGGACCGTACGATGCTGTTTCGTCCTAAGGAGTGGCTGTGGCCGACATCCACCTGAACCACCCGGGCCTGAGCCAGGCCATCGACGACATGGTGCAGGCGACGGGACAGATGCGAAACGCCATGCAGCAGCTCATGCAGGGCCTCGTTCCGTTCGAGCAGACCTTCGACGCCGACGGTTCCCGTCCGCAGTGGGACGCGTTCAAGCTGGCCGTGGCGCAGGCTGACGAGCAGATGCAGAACTCGTTCGGCAAGGGCGCGATGGCGCTGGGCGAGATGCAGAACATCCACATCGACTCCGACCGGCGCAGCACCAACATCCTGGGCGGCTGATGACCTCCGCGTGGGACGCCCGGATCCAGCAGGGCATGGCGGAGGTCCGCCGCTATCAGGAGGAGCTGGCGCAGATGCAGCGGTCGCTGCAGGAGCGCAGCGCCTCGGTGACCACTGCGGACCGGGCGCTGACAGTGGTCGTCGGCGCGCAGGGTGAGCTGAAGGAGATCGACTTTCACGGCGCCGCGTACCGGTCGATGGCCGGATCCGATCTGGCCAGAGCGATCCTCGGGGCCTACCAACAGGCCCGGACGAAGATGACGGCCGAGACCGACCAGGTGGTGCGTTCGTTCGTCGAACGCGGCACCGGCATCCGGGACACGATGGTCGGCGACAATCCTTTGGAAGATCTGCTCGGCCCGATCCGTCAGGCCGCCCGGGACATCGGCAAACTCGACTGACCGGAGTCAGCCGGGTTCAGCCACGGGCACCGGGCCGGGGGCCACTGTCGCGTACCGCGTCGGGCGCGACCCGCGGCGGCCACTGTCCGTCGTCGAGCACCCTGAGCGCATAGGCGCGGGCCACCAGCGCCGGCCGGTTGGCCGCATGCAGCCGACGCAGCAGCGCGGCGACGTGGTACTCCACGCCCTGCGGGCTCAGGTGCAGCGCCGCCGCCAGTTCGGCAGTGGACGCGCCGGCGGCCACCCCCTCCAGCACCCGGGCCCCGCTACGACGGAGCAGCGCGATCGTGGTGAGTCGGCCGGCCATCGCCCCGCCGCCCGGCCGGTCCAGCGTCGCCGGGCGGGAGAAGTACGGGCGCGTACCGGAGCGCAACGCCTCGAAACGCTGCGGAACTCGGCCCGGTGGCGGGGGTGCAGCAGATCGGCGAAGGGCCAGCCGTGCACCTCGGTCGGCTTCCGGCGCAGCTGCCCCACGAACGTCGGTGACAGGTGGACCACCCGGCCGTCGGCGTCGAGTTGGGTCAGCCGGCCGCCCTCGGCGTGCACGAGCGGGCTGAACAGGTCGGAAGATGGGCTGTAGGAGACCCAGACCGAACACAGCGAGTCGGTCCGTCACCTCCGGAACCGGCGTCAAGGTCAAGCAGAAGGGCTGGTCCGGGCAGTACGCCGCCGGCCTGATGCGCTACGTGGAACCGCTGCCGCGGCCGACCACGCATGGGACGCCGCCGCCCGGGACGCGACGCCGGCGTCCGGTCCGCTGCGTGACGCGGTGGTCGCCGCCCGTCGTGCCCGTGACGCGGCGATCGCGGCCGCACCAGCGGACCGCGCGGCGGCCGACGAGCGTTGGCGCGGCGCTGCGGATCTGCTGGTACGGGTACTGGCCCCGGCGGCCGGCCCGGTCGACGCGTCGGCCTCGTCCACCGCACCGGATCCCCTGGTCGCGCAGGCCTGGGCTGTGCTGCGGACGGCACAACCGGCCATCGACGCTCACCGGGCGCATGCCGATGCCGGTGCCGCGCTCGCCGACGCTCGCCGGGAGCTGGCCGCCGATCCCCGCGAGGCCGCCTGGCGGCAGTTGCGTCAGTGGGCCGGCGAGCTGGGTGCCATCCTGACCGCACCATCGTCCACTCCGGCGCGGCCGGGGTCGACCACCCCGGCGACCAGGTTGACGCTGAGGCGGCACCTGCGCGCGCAGCCACCAGCGGCGGGCCAGCTCACCGGCGTGGCCGCCGTCCGGCAGGCGGTCGACCTGGTCCTGGATGGGCGGCTACCGGAGGCGGTGGCACTGGCACGCATCCTGCGGGTGCCGCCATCGGACCGGGTGTCGGGCGTGGAGCTGATCGGTCGGGTTGGCGACCCGCCATCCCGAGCATGCGGTCGCGCTGCGTCAGGTCGCGGAAGTCATCGTCGCCTGTCGGAGCTGACCAGCGGGCGGATCACTCCGTGGGCAGGGCCTGCTCGACGGGGTCTGCCAGGCCAAGTCTAGGGAAATGTCCATGGCGACAGCCGGCGGCGGTCTGCAGGGTTGACCATGCAGAGTTGTCCTAGCGCTGCCGGGTGGGCGTGCGGTGGCGCGGGGATTGCCGGGGGGAGTCGCGTGTCCGAGCTTGTAGTACCCAGCGATCTGCGGTTGCGGTTCGCCCGGTTCGGCCAGGCCGAGCAGGTGTTGGGGCGACTCGGTGAGACGATCGAGCAGATCCACGACCTCAATCTCGCGGGTGCGGGCAGCACCTCCGACGAGATCGCGCAGACCTATCGGTCCAAGGTGGATGGCCCGACGGACAACCTGAAGGTCCTCGTCACGCGGGTCCGTGGGGTGCTGATGATGACCGACGAGGGTGGTCAGCAGGCCAGCGAAACGTTCGCCCAGGGTGAAGTGGAAGCAGGGAACCAGGGCCGGCGCTGGTGAGTCCACCGCCGGCAGCGGGGTGAGCTGTGGCGATCCAGCCCTCCGAGGAGATCAACAACCTCTTCATGGTCCTCACCGGCTCGCGCATGCCGGACATCAACGAGGACATGCTGCGTACCGTGCAGGACCTCTATCTCGGGGTGTCTCTCGACCTCGGTGAGCTGCAGGCCCATGTCGAGTTCCTGGTGGTCGGCGTCCGCAGGTCCTTCGACGGTCAGGCAGCCGAAGCCTTCGCCATGCACATGGAGCAGTTCGTCTCCGGTGACGTCTCGGTGCTGGAAGGAGCCGCCGAGCAGGCACGGGCACTCGCCGCGTTCGCCGGCGAGGTCGCCACCGAAGCCGAGTACATGAAACTCATGATCATCGCCGAGCTGATCGTGCTGCTCTTCGAGATCGCGATCGCCGTGGCGATGTCCTACGTCAGCTTCGGCCTGTCCACGGCCCTGCTGCCGATCAAGTTCGCCATCACCCGGATGCTGGTGCGGCTGGGGATGCAGCGCCTGATCATGCGGATCGTCTCGTCACCGCTGTTCAAGACCGTCGTCAACACCCCCTGGTTCAAGTCGTTCGTCAATTCGCCCTGGTTCAAGACCGCTGCCCAGGGCGTGTTCATCCACGGCCCGATCGGCGGCGTCATCGAACTCGGCATGTCGGGCGGGGTACAGGACTACCAGATCAAGAAGGGCCACCGGAAGGACGTCAACGGCAAACATCTGTCGTCGTCGTTCATCAGTGGCTACTTCTCGGAGATGTTCCAGCACTTCATCACCGCCAACCTGCTGCGCAAGCTCCTTCCGACACCCCGGCCGGGACGCGACGGACCGGGCAGGTTCGACCTCGACCCGCCTGGCGGCGGCCCCGGCCGGGGCGCAGGCGTCTTCACCGAAAAATCGCCGCCGCCGGTGGGGCGCGGCGGTGCCGGTGACGGTTCGCGGGAAAAGGGTGGCCCGGACACCGGCCCCGGCCGTACCGGCGGCCCGGACGGGCGGACCGCAGGTGGCCCGTCACCGACGCGCCACCTCCGGCTGCCGATCGTCCTCACCTCTGTCGCCATCGGCACCGCCATCGGCGAGACGATCGGCGAAGTGATATCCGGTGCCGCCGTGTACGGCAGGGTCGACATCGACCCCGAGATGCCCGGCCTCGCCGCCGGCGCCGCAGCGATCCAGACCATCACCGAGCTGAAGCTGGCCCAGCCGCTGGGCAACTGGCTCGGCCGGTTGAGCTTCGGACCGCCGCCGGTCGTCACCTCCGGTCCCGGTGGTGTGCCGCCCGGTACCGCGCCGCCGACCAACTCCTCGCCACCGCCTGCCCAAGGCCAGCCGGCGACCGAGAAGCACGGGAGTACGCCGCCCGAGGCCCGGCCGGTCGACGCCCCGACCCCGGAGCGGGCCGACCGCCCCGGCCCGCTGGACCGCCCCGGCCCGCTGGACCGCCCCGGCCCGCTGGACCGCCCCGGACCGGAGCCGATCGCCTCCGGTCCGGTGCCCCGACCGCCGGTGGTCAGTGCCTCGGCCGTCGACCCCCTCGCTCCGGTGATCTCCCCGCCGTCGGTCGGCGCGGTGGTCCCCCCGCCGTCGGCCGGCCCGGTGCCGACCGTGCCGACCACGGTGACCTCGGACGTGACGGTGTCGCCACCCACCCCGGTCGGGCCGGCACCGGCGGAAATCGCCCCTCCGCCGGAGCAGACGGCGGACGCGCGGCAACCGCGTGACAGCGCTGCCCCACCCGTACCCGTCCAGCCAGAGCCGCCACCGCCACCGCCACCGTCGGCGCCGCCCGCCCCGCCACGGGTCGTGCCGCCGCCGACGCCCGCCGACGACCCCGCCTGGGCGGCGGCCCGTGCCGAGGCGAGCGTCGGCGTACGCGAACACTTCTGGGGTGATCCCGCGCACCAGCTCGGACCCGATGGCGACCAACGGCTCGTCGTGCGGTCCGGCTTCGACGTCCGCCGGGTGTTCCACGAGGGTCAGTGGTTCACCGACCTCGAGGTACGGGTGTGGATCAACGACACGACCGGGGTCGGGCCGGCTGGTATCGACGCGATCCACCAGCGGTTGGCGGCCGGGGTGCACGAGTACGTCAACAGCGCCGGCAACCTGATCGGCAACGGCGACCAGGTGCACGTCACCGTGCTGCGCGCCGACTCGCCGCAGAGCGCGCACCAGGTCGTCGACCTGGTCGAGCGGGACCAACAGATGCATCAGTACGCGTGGTGGGCCGACGCGCAGGGGGAGTACTACACCCACGAACTCATGCACCAACTGGGCCTGCGCGACGACCGGTCCGGCACCGGTTCGATCCCGGGCAGCCTGCTCGGTGACTTCACCGCGCCCAAGCCCACCGAGGACGGTACGGCGACCCCGGCCGACAACTGGCACCTCTGGCGCGACGGCGGGCTGCGACAGCGTCACCTGGACCTGCTCGAGCGGCTCATCGGCCCGGTCGGCACCGACGGCGGCTACCACGGCGTGGACCGGCCGGTCCGGCCGGTCGCCAACGAACACGCCCCCCGGGCACCGGGCCAGACGTCGGCCGGCCCGCACCGGCCGGCGACGACGTCGAACGACACCACCCCGGTCGTCGGGCGGGCAGGGCCGGGCCGCCAGCGTCCGGAGGTGCCGACGGATGCTGGTCCAGAGGTGTCGACCGTGCCACAGCGGCCTGTGACGACCAGCGACGCCGAGTCTGACAGCGTTTCGGACCTCGGAGGGGACGACCTCGACGCCGCCGGTCGGGCCAGTGACCACGGCGACGCGGACCGCGCGGTCAGGCTCCCGGTACCGCTGATGTCGAGTGACCTACCAGTGGCTGGTGACGACGAGCGCAGCGGACCGGAGCGCTCGACCGAACCGGCCGTCGAAGGACCGTACGACTTTCCGGACGACCTGCCGCTGGCCCACCTCTTCGCTGAGCCACCGCCTGGTCCGTACGACTTCTCGGACGACCTCAATCTGGCCGAGCTGTTCGACGAACCAGATCCTGGTCCGTACGACTTTCCGGACGACCTGAATCTGGCCGAGCTGTTCACCGAACCTCCGGTCCTGCCCTGGTACACCGGCCCGCAGTACGGCGGGGCGCTCGGTCAGATGTACGCCTACCAGGCGGGACCGCCTGCCGGCCAGCCGGTGGAGAACCTTGTCGGTGAGTTGCTGCAGGACCTGGTGTCCGATTCGACATCCGCAATCTTCACTGCCGGTGAGCGGGACGCCGTCCGGCGTGCGGCCCGCGAGGCGCTGACCGACCTGTACACCCCGCCAGCGTCGGCGGGCGGGGCTACGGACGGCTCACCGGACCCGTTCATCGACGACGAGTACAGCGAATTTCTCGAAAAATGGGACCAGGTCCTCGTTCGGGGGATCACCGTCGAGGCCGCCGGCCGGCTGGTCTGGATCCGGCCGGTCGTCACCCACGGACGGCCGCACCAGCGGACCCGCACCGGACCTGTCCCGTACAAGGTCGTTTTCGGCTCCGGGTCGGCGAACACCTCCCAGGACCGCGAATCCAACCAGGGGCTTCCGGCGCCGATCGAGCTGATGCTGGTCGGACTCACCGGCTTCGCCAAGCGGGTCAGCCGGTTGATCTTCAACTTCCCGGTCAAGCTGGAGGGGACGTACGCGACACCTCAGTCGCAGAACCGGACCCTGGTCACCGGTCGGCAGATGTTCGTCAAGAAGACGACGATGTTCGACGCCGGACTGCGCTTCGAGGTGTACGCCGACGGGCGGCGCTTCGGGACCACCGCCGACCTGCCGCCGTCGCGCAGTGGTCTCGTGGTCGTCGTTCCCCAGCAGTACACCAGCCGGGACAACGGATGGCCGGTCGACACCGAGAAGTCGCCACCGCAGCGGCAGGAGGAGCACCGGCCGACCCGGGCCCGGCCGGTGCTCAACGCCATCGGTCTGACCCCGCTGATCCTGCAGTGGCACCGACAACTGGCGGGCAGCAAGTTGACGCCGCAGCAGCGGGTCGGCGTCGCCACTGTCGGCACCGCGCAACTGCTCAACGAGCGGAGCCTGATCAACCGCAGTACGCACCTGATGTCCGGCGGGGTGCGCACCGACGCGCTGGCGGTCGACGGGGTCACGGGCAGTCTGAAGCTGACCGTCGAGCCGCTCTGGGTGCAGTACATCGGGTCGGCGCCCGAGGTCGAGGTGCGCGACGACATGAGCGTGGTGATCAGCCTGAGCGAGGGGGTGAGCGCCTCCAGCGGGCTGGCCTTCGATCCGTCGTTCAACGCGATCAGCCTGGTGCACCCGGCCACGTCGCCGGTCGGCGATACCGGCCAGCGGGTGACCGGGACGCTCGGTGTCGAGGGCAAGATCTCCAGCGGCGAGAGCATGGCCCTCGACCTGAGCAGCGACGTGTCCAACCATGTGGTGCTGGTCCGCCGTGCCGATCAGGCCCGGTACCACGTGCAGTACCGGGCCGTCCTGACGACCGAGCTGGACAACTTCACGATTCCGCCAGTCGGCCGCAGCGGGATCCCCGCCGAGCTCGGCGTCGCCGTACCGGACCGACGGCGCTTCGAGCGGGCCTTCACCGGTGGGGCGCTGTCCGACGGGATTCAGCACCAGGCGCGTAGGCCGCCGGCAGCCTTGCCCGTGCCGCAGGGCAATCAGCGGACGCTCCTGAATCAACTGCTTGGTCTGACGGTACCGCCAGGGACTCCGCGAGCCGGATGGACTCCGCAGCGGCGCACCGCTGCGACGGCACCGGTGGCGATGCCGCACCATCGCGGCCGCCGGATCACCGCGCCGACGGCGAACGAGTCGCTGGCGCTGGCGACCCGCCGCGGCACCGGCTGGGGGGTGCCGGTGTCACTGCCCGGTTCCGAGGTGGTGGTGCTCACCATCGAGCATGCGCTGAAGTTCCTCGGCGGCGTGAAAACGCTCGACCGTGACACCAACCGGACGATCAGCCGGCTGAGCCGTCCCGCGCTGGAAGCCGACCTCAACCGGCACCTGGTCGGTGACCCGTTCACCGTCAAGGTCAATGGCAAGAAGTACGACATCATGCTGACGGTCTACCTGGAGGATCACCTCGACAGCAGCCGGTATCCGATGAGCGTCAACACCCGGACGATCACCTCGTCCGGCCACTCCAGCACGACGGGCAACGAGCTGAGCTGGGGCTTCGTCGTCGCCGGCGGGTTGGCGATTCCGATGACCAGCAACAGCCGGGCCGGCCTGCCGGTCAGCCGGGAACAGGGCTGGTCCAGCGGACACAGCGACACCTGGTCGGTCGCGGTCGAGTCGTACCGTCGGACCGAGACCACCGGTGACGTGATCGACAACGGCTACCGTGCGGTGTACCTGCTGGTCGTTCGGGAAGCGAAGGCCGGTGCCCTCCGCCACAATTGGACCTTTGGCGCGCCGGCCGGCATCGTGACGCCGGTCGAGCATCTGCCGGCCACCCCGCTCACCCTCGACCAGGTGAACCAGGCGAACACCGTCACCGCTGGTGACACCGTCGGAACACAGTGGTCGGCGCTCCGGGAGGACGTCGACTCGGTCGACTTTGTTCGGTTCGACCTGTACGGCGTCAACACCGTCGAGACCGCCTTCGTCGCCATTCCGGAGGCGGTCGTCTTTGCCGCGCACCTCTACCGGCAGACCACCGGAAAGTCCCAGGTTTGGTTCGACGATCCGTTGAACTGGCCGCGGGAGCTGTGGCAGATCGGCATCCCCAACCACCTGAACGCCCATTTCGGTGAACTCACCGACGGTCGTGGCTGGATCATCTCGCTGGACGAGGGCCTCACCTCGCACATGGTGCTGATCGTCCGCGCCCGGGTGGTGCCGCCCGGCGCCGGCCGTATCTCTGGATCCGTGGAGATCGAGCACTATCTCAAGCGCGCCGGTAAGCGCGAACGAGGGTCTGAGAAGGGCTCCCACGTCACGTACGGGTTCGCCCCGTCGGGCACCTACCTGGCCCCCGACCCGAGCGGCGACGACGAGGCCGCGATCGGCCGGGTCGACGTGGAACTCGCCGGTCCCAGCAAGAAGGGGTCCATCGGCCAGGAGAATTCCGACAGCGTCGGAAGTGCCGACATCAGCCGCGCCACGTACGGCGGTGACAAAGGGATCTACCAGGGTGACGTGCTGCTGGAGTTGTCGATCGTCGAGTGGAACGACCTGAAGGACTTCTTCACCCCGGACCGGCCGGGTGCCCCGGCGAGCACCACCCGGACGGGGTACCTGAAGGTGCCGAGCGGGCTCGATTTCATGATGCCGGTCGAGACCGCCCGCGACCTGAGTCTGCCGCTGCCCACGCCGGCGGCCGCAACGGCGGCTCCGCCGCCGGGGACCGCGCCGCCGGTGACGCCGCTGCCGGCGGTGGCGCCCCTGCACGTGGACCCGGACCTGGCCCAGGCGATGAGCCACCCGGAACGGTTGCAGGCCGACGGGGTTCTGACCTTCATCGAGACGACGATGCGGGAGCAGGGCCTGATCCCGGCCGGGGACCGGCACACGACACTACGCCGGGCCGTCCGCAGCCAGTTCTCCTCCAGGTCACTGGAGAGTCAGGAGTTCGCGCTGCGCCGCACCGGTGTCCGAGGGCTGTTCGTCGTTCCCGGTCCGTTCCGGAATCTGCGGCTGATGCAGATCAAGGTCAAGGGACGCTTCGTCGGGGAGCCGACGTCGAGCGGCAACCGC
Organism: Solwaraspora sp. WMMA2101; assembly: GCF_049179175.1. Lineage (NCBI taxonomy): Bacteria > Bacillati > Actinomycetota > Actinomycetes > Micromonosporales > Micromonosporaceae > Solwaraspora > Solwaraspora sp. WMMA2101. The sequence goes on from NZ_JBMHMA010000006.1 coordinate 6,733,185, forward strand.
CAGGACGTCGACCTGCTGCTGCGCGCCGAGGCGCTGGACGGCTCGTCCCGCTCCGACAGCAAGGGCGACGAGTGGTCCTGGACCGTCGTCAACGTGAAAGGGTATGGAAAACCGACGTCCGCCACCGACGCGGGCGCGTCCGGCGGTGTCGCCTACTCCCAGGAGAACGAGTCGGACGTCGGCATGTCCCGCGACGGCAAGGACATCTTCCGGATCGGGATCAAGGGTGGGTCGACCCAGTTCGTGCAGCCGATGGAATTCGAGGTGTGGATCGGCCTGACCAATCACAAGCCGTACTGGATGCAGTTGATCTCCTCGGCGATCCGGGAATCCTTCTTCCTCACCAACTCGCTCTACGCCGGTGGTGAGCAGTGGGCCCGACAGGTGTGGTTCGACAACCGGTTCATCGAGTGGGACTGGGAGGTCAGCACCCCCGAAGCGTTGACCGGTACGATGAAACTGCTGGTACCGATGGCGCTCACCGAGTCCGCAGACCAGCGGGGGACCTGGGTTTTCACGACCACTGGGCGGCCTGCCGGTTTCCCCGCCGCACCGCCGGTGCGATGGAGCCCCCGGCCGGCGGCCCGTCCACGGGCCAACCGGGACCTGCTCGCCGACCCGACCCTGCAACCCCGCTTCGCGAAGATCGCCAATGTGGTGCAGACGTACGCTGGCCTGGTCAACGCGTCGACGCGACTGCCGCCATCGGCGGTCGACGACGGCAAGGTCCCCGGGCTGCCGTGGCACAGCGAGGTGCAGTTGTCGCTCGACGACCACGCCGACGACTCCTCGATGCAGGTCCGCTTGCCTGAGGTGTTCGGCGGTGGATACCGGATCCCGGGCACCGACCTCACCGTGACCGTGGACGTCAAGGCTGTCCAGTACTACCGGTCGCCGACCGGTGACCCGCTGACCATGCGGGGAAAGGGTCGCCGGTACGGGCAGAACGAGACCGCGCCGAGCGTCGGGCACTCCCGTAGCTCCGGCACCACGGTGACGGTCGGTCCGTCGGGGCGCAGTAACGTCGCGGAGGGCGTCCGGCTCGGTACCGACGCGCCGTTCACCGGTGGCATGGGCCATGAGACCGGCGGGGAGACGTCCATCGCGGACGTCTCCGAGCGCAACGTGGAAGCTGCGCGGGACTACCACCTTTACCGGTACGACGTGACGGTCTACCTGACCGGCCCGGCCGGGACGCTGGCCATCGACGTCCCGGGCGGTCTCCTCGGCTGGTCGGCGAGTGCGCCCACACGACTGCCCACGGACGTTCCGCTGCCGCCGGGCAGCGACGTCACGGTGGACCCGGAGTCGGGCGATGAGTCGAGCATCTCCGAAGTCGACGACGATCCCGACTCTGACGAGGAGTCGGGTCCTGGCGACGAGGGCGAGCCGGGTCCTGACGACGAGTCAGACTCTGACGACGAGTCGGAGGGTGACCCAGTCATCGCTGTCGTGCAGCCTCAGGTGCAGTCGGGCGGGCCCGCCGGTAGGACACCGCCCGCCGGTGCGACCTCGACCGCACCGCCGACGACGCCGGCCGGGGCCCCGGCACCGGGTGACGCACGAGGCGCCGGACGCGAAGCAGCCGGGGCCGCGATGGAGCATGATCCGATCTTCGCGGCGCTGACCCCGTCGTCGGTACCCGTCGGCACGGCACCGGCCACGCCGGGCGACGTCACGCCGCGCACCCCCGGACCGGCCGAGCTGACCCGTGGGGCCGACCGGCGCTGGTACCTGGACGGCCAGGAGGTGCTGGGCGTTCGACTCGACGGCAACCGTACGGGGATCGCGCTGCTGGACGACGCGGACCTGGACCAGTTCTCGCCGGAGGACTTCCTGCCGCCGGGCGACATGCCGGTGGTGGTCGTGCACGCGGACGGAACCCGCACGACGGTCCCGGTGCGGGGTGCGGACGGCCGGACCCGGCAGGTACCGGTGACACCGGGGCAGTTGGCGAGGATGACCGCACCGCTGGGCAACCGGTCGGGCCCCGTCGCGCTGATCACCTGCGGCGTCGGTGTCACCGACGGCGGGTTCGTGGCCGACTACGCGACCGCCCTGAACGCCGACATCCTGGCACCGGTCGCCGCCCTGCGGATCGGATCGGAGACCTCGCCGCACGCGCCGCTGCAGGTGCCGGTGTCACCGGAGGATTCGGCAGGTGGCCGGCCCTGGCGGCTGTTCACCCCGGAGGATCTTGGCGACGAGGGCTGGGACACCCTCAACGACGGGGTCGACTTCGACGGCTTCCGAGCGGTCGACGGGCCTGGCGACGACGACAGCGGGATCGTGCTGGGCTCGGGTCCGGCGTCGTACGGCTATCCGGGCCAGAGCATCGACCCCGGCGGCCCATCGAGCGGATACGGCGTCGCGTCCGCTGGGCAACCGACAGCCGGCTCGACGATCGACACGGCCTGGGATCTGGACATGCCACCGTCGATGTCCGACGTCCCGCAGTGGATCCGCGATCGGATCGCACAGGGGAAGTTCCCGGTGCCGTTCCTGACCGACGACGCGATGGACCCGGCAGCGTCGAAGGTCCGCTGGGGGGTCGAGATCGAGTTCGTGCTGCCGGCGAACGACCGCGACGACGAGGGAGCGTCCGGAAGCGTCGACGATCGCCTCGTGGCGATCGGCGCGCAGCTGCAGGCGGCCGGACTGATCCGGTCCGACGAGCCGGAGGACCCGCACAGCCCGCTGCGGCCCGGTGAGTGGTCGTTCCAGCTGGACGACACCGTCGACGGCGAGATCATCTCGCCGGTACTGACCTCGTCGCCACAGACCTGGTCGACCCTGCTGACCATTGAGCAGATTCTCCGCGCCGCCGGTGCGACGGTGCGGGTCCGGGACGTGGTGACGGTGCTCGACGAGGAGACCGACACGCGGAGCCCGGATCCCGGCGGGGCCACGATCATCCGGGAATCGGGCGGCCACGTCCACGTCGGTGGCGGCTTCCTCGCCCGGCACGCCGGCGCGCCCGGATATGCGGCGTTGGCCAGCCTGTACCACCAGCACGAGGAGGTGCTCTACCGGCTGGCGGGCGACCCCCGCAGCGAGGTCGAGCACGGGTTCACCGAGCGCAAACCGGGCTGGGATCCGACCATGCCGTACCCCGGGGACGCCGAGGCGGCGATCGACGCGCACCGCGACCGCAAGCTGGGCCTCAGCTTCAACCAGGTCAGTCTCACCGACTACGACCATCCGGAGTGGCGACTGTTCCGCGGATCGCTGCTGGCGGCGGTGATCCAGACCCAGGTCAAGATCGCGGTCGGCATGCAGTTGGCCGCGCTGCAGCTGGCGCGTAGTGGTGCGGCACCGCCGGTCGCCGCGTCGGGCGTCGGCAACCTGCGCCGCTCCGGGTCCACGCCGTCGACGTACGGCGGATGGTCGATCCATGACGACGTCGACGCCACCGACTTCGCCCCGCTGTGGGTCTTCCTCGGCACCGTTTTCTCCCGCCCGCAGGACATGCTGCAGGCGGCGGCGCTGTTCTTCCTCAACGACTGGGCGCCACCGCCGGACGGTTCGCCCGCCACGCGTTTCCCGTACCTGGCGCAGTTGTCGGCCCCGGTGAACTGGCCGCTGGGGCAGCTCGACGTCGACACCGCCAGTTACCTGCTCGACCACTCCCCACCGGCGGCCAGCGGGGCCGAACCGTCGGCGCACGACGTGTCGCGTGTCGAGGTCGACGGTGACTGGCAGGCCGGTGGCGTCCCCGCCCGGCTGCGGACCCTTCCTGACGGCACCGGGTACGCCCTGATCAGTGACGGTGCCCCCACCGCCGGGTTGCCGCCGCCCGGGTCGGTTCCGAGCGCCATGGCGGGCAGCGTCCCGGTGGTGGTCCGCCTCGACGGCGGTACCGTCCGGCTCGATGGCCTGCAGGCCGGCCAGCCCTACCAGGTGCGGGTCGGGGCACAGCAGGCCGCCGGCATGGTCAGCGACGCGGTCGACTACCGCGCGCCGCTGCGCCTGGTCCCGGTCGGCACCGGCAAGCTCACCGACGACTACGTCCGCAGCTTCGCCGAGAACCGGCCGCCGCCGCAGCTGCGGGGGACACCACAGACCACGGTCGGGGACGTCTACGTACCGGCGAGTCACCTGTTCAACCCGCCGGCCGGCGCGGTCACCGACCCGACCGCGCCGTCCTGGGTGCGGTTCTACCAGCCGTACCCGGGTGGAGGGCTGACGACCGAGATCGTCGTGGACGCGCCGGCGGTGACCACCTCCGGATTCGTGCTCGTCGGCGGTGTGCAGTACTACCGCGATGAGGCCGGTTCCTGGTACCTGCCGGGGCCGGCCGACCCGAACGATCCCGGCACTCGACAGTGGTACCAGGTGCCCGCTCCGTCGACCGTGCAGAGCCCGGCCTACTGGCCGGCGTAGCAGGACCCACTGGGAGCGGACCATCGTCGTCGACCAGCAGTCCCCGCAACGGACCCGCCGTCAAGACACCGGCCGGTCAGCCGGTCTGCGTGAACAGGGTGGCCAGCGGCAACTCGACCCGCCGGGCACGCAGGACCCAGCGGCCGTCCTCCGCGCCGTACACCCGGGTCACGGTGACCCGGTCGTAGCTGCGCGGCGGCACCAGAACCTCGACGCCGGCGGCGTTGAGCGTCACGAGTCGGGACCGTACGGCGGTCAGCGGCGCGATCCGGCCGGCGCTGGCCGCGACGTCGATCGCCTGACCCGGCTCGATCCGCAGCTGTACCAGCCGCGCCGCGCCGGCGGGTGCGGCCGGCCGGGAGCCGGTGACCGCCAGGTGGTCGTCGTCGGGGCCCCCGACAGTCGGCAGTACGGCGTACCCGGTCGCGGCGCGGCGTCCCGCCGGCCAGCGGACCACGTCGTTGGGCAGGCCGTCGACCCCGTGCCGGGCACCGGTGCAGCGCAGCAGCAGCGCCGCTGGCGGCGCGTCGGGCTGAGCCTGCCATTCGCCGGGGCCGGCCGGGGTCCAGCCCTGCGCCACCTGGACCCGGTCCAGCCAGCCGGCCGGTAGCAGGTAACTGTCGACTCCGCGCAGCAGGTGACGCAGGTCGGGGGGTGCGGTGTCGGTGAACCCGGTCGTGGCCACCGCCCCGCCCGGGGCGACCGACACCCGTAGCACCGAAGCGCCGAAGTGGGCCATCCGGAGCCGGTCGGCATCGAGTTGACCGACGACGAACAGCTCAGCGGTGGGCAGCCCGTCGGCGGCGACCCGGGCGGCGGGCAGCGCGACCGGGACGTACAGGTCGAAGGTCTCCGCGTTGACGTCGGGTCGCTCCGGCAACCAGTTCACCCCGTGCGCCCGGCTGCCCCTGGCGGCGGAGACCATCGGCGGGCGTCGACCCGGCGGCGGCGGGTCGACCGGTGTCGGGTCGGCGGATGCCTGCGCGTCCGGTGCCGGATCGTCCAGCGCCGGGTCGGCGGAGGTGCCGGCCGTGACACGGCCGCCGCTGGCCCCGTCGGCGGCCGGCGTCGGGGGAGTCGGTACCAGCCATCCGTCATGGCTGCGCCAGCGGGCCGAGACGGTGACCAGGTCGGTCGCGCCGGGTGCGGCCGGCGCGAGCCGGCACCACCGGGCCGGTGCCCCGGCGGCCCGCAGCGACCGGGGCTGACCCTCGACCACGGCGAGTCGGGCACCCGGCTCCGGTGCCCAGATATCGGCGGGGATCTGGTCGGCGAGCGCGGTGACGTGGGCGCGGAGCTGGGCGAACCGCTCGGGTGGCACCGGGGTCAACAGGGCGAGGTCCTGCCCCGTCCAGCCGGCCCGGCGCAGCAGCGCCCGGAACTCCCGGGGTCCGACGGCGAGCAGCCCGCCGTCGCCGTGGCGCGCCGCCAGCCGTCCGTCGTCCAGCACCGCCAGCTCCATCCGGAAAAGGCCGTCGCGGCGCCGGACCGTGGCCCATCGGCGTAACGCCGCCGGACGGGCATCGGTGGCGACGCTGACGAGTTCGACGCCGCTGGCGGTAGGCCCGGGCTGGTCCTCGCCGGTGGGGCCGACCGCCGCGTCCATGGTGCCGCCGACCGGGACGAGCCGTCCGTCCCGATCGGACCAGAACCGGTCGGGCCGGTCCGGTCCGGGCGGCCGGTACGCCTGCCAGCTACGCAGGCGACCGTCCCGGTCACGGACGGCGAGGTCGCGTACCCCTTCCAGCAGGACGACCCGGCTGCCGGTCGGGGGTGCCCACACGGTGGCCCCGACCCGGGCGGCCAGTTCCGTCAGGTGGACCGCGAGGCCGTCGGTGACCTCGGCGCCGAGGCCGACGTGCCGGAGCCGGTCGGCCGGGTCGACCCGGATTCCCAGGAGACGGCCGGTGCGAGGGTCGGCGCCTTCCGGGTCGCCGTCGCCGTTGCCGTCGGTGTCGGCCTGAGAAGGGGGCGGCGTAGGCACCTGCGGCCACACCCGCAGGTCACCGCCGTACAGGGCGACGGCGGACAGCGCGGCCGCCAGATCGGTGCCGGACGCGGCGACGCGCACACCGTCGTAGCCGCACAGCAGCGGCGCGGCGTCGTCGACACTGAACGCGACGGTCGCCATCGCGGGATGTCCGACCCCGACGCTCGCGGCAGCCGCCCGGGCGAGCGGGAACGCCTCCCGGGTGGTGAAGGCGAGGCCCCGGGCGAGCGGCAGCGCCGCCCAGCCTCGGCGGTGGCGGATCCGGCCACCGTCGAGGTCGTACCAGCCCGGCAGGCTGGTCGCCAATGACGGTGGTTGGACGAGTAGCCAGTCGACGACGGCGCCGGTGGTGCGGTCCACCGGCGTCGCGGTGTCGGCTCCGGTCGTGGTCGCGCCGGCCGGCACCATCAGCACGTCGCGGCCGAGCCGGTCGGCCAGTGCCTGCAGCAGGGCGGCGTGCTGCGCACCGTCGGGAACCAGCACCTGGACGTCCCGACCGCCACCGCGACGCAGGATCGTGCGGGCCAGTTCCCCGGCACTGAGCGCCGTCTGCGGCCGGGCGGGGTCGGCGAGCCCGCCCCCGGTGGTGGTCGTCAGCGTGACACGGTACGGGTCGGTGTCGCTGATCGGCGGTGGTGTGCGCGGTCCCGGAGTCATCAGGGCCCATCCATACCACGGCGGGTCCCGACCGGCAGGCCGTCGACGGTTAACAACTCGTGTCGAAACGGGACCGCTGCCGCGTTGGCTGAGGTAATCGGACACACCAGCTTGCCGTGCGCCTGATCCGTCCATACTGTCACCGGGGGGCTTCCACCCGCGCGAGGACGACATCGACGATGACGGTGCACATCAGCGCCGCGACGGAGTCGGCGTCGGCAACTGCCGGCGCCGACACGCAGCTGCGTGAGTTGTACGAGAGCCAGGCGCCAGGGCTGCTGCGGTACCTGATCCGGCTCACCAACGGTGACCGGCACCGGGCCGAGGACCTGCTGCAGGAGACCCTGCTGCGGGCCTGGCGCCGGCCGGAGTCGCGGACCGGCACCGGCGAGTGGCGCCGGTCCTGGCTCTACACGGTCGCCCGCAACGTGGCGATCGACGACCTGCGGACCACCCGGCCGGTCGAACTCGCCGGTGAGCTGCTCGACGACCACCCCGACACCGACGACCCGGTGGAACGCCTGCTCGACGCCGGGGTGGTGCACGCCGCGCTCGATTCCCTGCCGGACCGGCTGCGAACCGTCCTGGTCGAGGTCTACCTGCGGGAACGCTCCGGTGAGGAGACCGCGCAGCTGCTCGGTGTGCCGGTCGGCACCGTCAAGTCCCGGACCTTCTACGCCCTGCAGGCGCTGCGTGAGCGGCTGGCGCCCGTCGCGGTCAGCCATCGACCATCTGCAGGGTCCACCGGGCCGGCGGCCCTGCGGTGACCACGACCGGTACGGTGGCGGCATCCGTGCGGTGCGCCAAAGCGAGGATCGCCGCCAGCTGGTCGGGTGCGGGTTCCGCGACGAGTGTCACCGCCTCCGACGCGGAGACGTCGTCGACGAGCGCGGTCACGTCGGCAGGGTAACGACGACAGCCCTGCGGCAGGGCGGTGACCCCGTCACCGACGACGGTCACCCCGGCTCCGGCGGCGAGCAGCCGGGTGGTGAGCAGCCGGGCCGCCCGGTGGCGGGCGGCGGTAGGGCCGGTGACGGCGAGCACGTCGGGTGCCTGCCGCAGGTCGATCCAGAACTGTCCGTCCGGGCCGACGCCTACCGGGATCGCCGTCGCGACCGGCGGCGCGGCGTGGTTCTGCCCGGCCGGCCACCACCCGTACGGGGTGCCGGCGCGCGGCCGACGGATGCCGGTGAGCCGCAGGACGGCCGGATCGTCGCCGACGCGCAACTCGACCTCGAGGTGCGGCAGCCGCCGTTCGTCGCCGGCCGGTGTGACCGGGTCCGTCGCTGTCGCTGTCGTGCCGGTCGGCGCCGTCGTCGTGACCACCAGCCCGGGTACGGCCGCAGTCTCGGTCACCACGTCCGGGGCAACGACGTCCGGGGCTACCTCGTCCGGGGCGGCGGGTACCGGGTCGGCGACGGTCGCCGGCGTCGCGACGGTCGGCGGGTCACCGCTCGCAGCGACCACCGGCTGGATCGTCCTCGCCGGCGGTCGGTCGGGTTGCCGGGTCGTCGATGGCGCGGGTACGGCCGGCGGCCGGGCTGCCGACGGCGTCGTCGCGGTCGCCTGCCGACTCGTCGCGGTCGACGGCCGCGCCGGCCGCGCCGGCCGAGCCTGCCGGGCGAGCCGGCGGTTGCCGCCGCCTCGGCGCAGCACCAGGATCGCGAGCGCGAACAGCCCGACCGCCATCATCGCCGCCCCGCCGCGCAGCAGCAGCTCCGACTCGCGGTCGGGCTGACGTACGGCGTCGGCGGGCGGCTGCCCCGAGACGATGGCCGGCGACCCGTCGGCCACCGGCAGCGGCCCGTACCGCACCCCCGGTCCCCGGGCGTCGTCGGGCAGCACCAGCACCCAACCCGGCTCCAGGATCGTCGGATCGGTCAACTCTGCACCGCCGGGCTGTGGCCGCCCGACGTTCAGCTCGAAGATCTCCGGGTAGCGGCGGCCGTCGCCCAGGGTGCGTGCGGCGATGGCGAACAGGAACTCCCGTTCACCACCGGGGAGCTGATCGACGACGTAGTAGCGCACGTTCTGCCCGGCGGATGCGTCCTGGGTGGGGACGGGGCCGGGCGCCGGCGCGGCGACGGCCGGCCGGACCTCGCCCCACCCCAGCGGTACGGTCGCCGTCGCCACGCCCGCCGCGACGGCGACGATCAGGACCGCGAGCGTCGACAACGCGTGACGGACCTGTGACCGGTGCCGCATGCCCACCCCCGCCGCTGGCGGGTGCACCCGCCAGCCATGAACGATCTGCCAACGCTGGGACGAAGCAGCGGGTGCAAAGGTTCACGATGCACTTCCCTAATGGTGGTGAACCTAGGACATCGCGCCGTCGTCCATGCCGTAGCGGATCGCCGGATTCCCGGCACCGACAAGGGAGGGAACGATCTGATGAGGATGCGCGGCGTCCGCGTACCGGTCGCCTTCGGCCTGATCCTGGCCGTGATGGCCGCAGGCCCGCTCGGCGTCGCCGGACCGGCCGGTGCCGTAGGTGGTGCCGTCGCCGCCGCACCGGTGCACCGGTCGGCCCCGGAACCCGGCCCGACCGGCAGCTACCAGCTGTACTACGTGGTGGCGGCGAGTGTCGACGGGCGGCCGGAGAATCTGTGGCTCATCGCCAGCCGGCTGCTGGGCGACGCCGACCGGGCCACCGACATCTTCGACCTCAACGCCGGCCGGCCGCAGCCGACCGGCGGTGCCCTGGTGGACCCGAGTGTGCTGCGGGCCGGTTGGGAGCTGGTCCTGCCCTGGGACGCGGTCGGCGAGGGCGTGCGGTACGGCCATCTCACCCCCGTCACCGCACCGGCGAATCCGACGCCGCGTCCGTCGACCCCGACCGGCGGCGGTCCGGCCCCGTCGTCACCGCAGCCCGGGGCCAGCGGCCAACCGGGTGGCGCCCAGCCGGGTGCCGGCCAGCCGACCGGCACCGCCGCGCCGTCGCCCACCGCGACCCCGACTCCGACCCCGTCGGCCTCGCCGTCGGCCGGTGCGAGCCGTCCGCCGGGTACGGTGGCCGCCGGCGCGCTGCCCTGGTTGACCTCGGGCTGCCAGGCGAGCCTGATCGACTGGGGGCAGCCGTGGCCCGCGCTCGACGAGGTGTGGTCACGCAGTCGGGGTGCCGGGGTGACCGTCGCAGTGGTCGACTCCGGGGTGGACGCGACGCTGCCGGAGCTGACCGGTCGGGTGACCGCCGGGGCGGACATCGTGACCGGCGCCGGGCGGGCCGGCACCGACTGTCTCGGTACGGGGACCGCCATGGCCGGGATCGTCGCCGCCGACCTCAGTGCCGGATCCCGCAGCGGGGTGGCACCGGAGGCGGGTGTGCTACCGGTACGGCTGGTCGACACCGCCGGCCAGGCCCGGATTCCCGACCAGGTGACGGCGATCGAGGTCGCCCTGTCCACCGGCGCCGAGGTGGTGGTGGTCGGCGGCTACGTCGACCTGTCCGACCCGCAGGTCACCGACGCGATCGCCACCGCCGCCGAGCACGACAGCGTGGTGGTCGTGCCGGCCAGGGTCGGTGCCGACCTGGAACCGGCCCCCGGCCCGCCGGACGCGGTGCTGCGGGTCGCCGCCGTCGACGATCAGGGTGCGCCGGTGGCCGAGCATCCGGCCGGCGAGGTCGATGTGGTGGCACCGGCGGTGACCGGCGTCGAACCGCGTGCGGCGACGGTGTACGCCGCGGCGTACGTGGCCGGTGTCGCGGCGCTGCTGCGCGCCGCCCAGCCGGAGCTGACCGCCGCCGAGGTGGTGCAGCGGTTGAGCGACACCGCGGAGCTGGCGTCCGCGGCCGAGCGTGACGACCAGCTGGGCTGGGGCAGCGTCGATCCGGTCGCGGCGGTCAGTGTGGCGACCCAGGCCCGGGCCGGTGGTGCCGGCGACGGCGGGACCGGTGGTGCCTCCGGTTGGCCGCTGGCGGTGGCGTCGGTGGTGCTGGTCATCCTCGGTGCCCTGTTCTGGGCCCGGCGCCGACTCGGCGCACCGGCGGACGACCTCGCTGACGGCACCGTCGACGCGGAGGCCGGCGCTGTCACCGGCGACAAGGTCACCGCCGGTTCGGCGCGGTCGGCCGCCGGCGGCACCGACGAGGTGACCGTTGCCGGCCCGGCGGGTGCGGTACCGGACGGCTCGACCGCCGACCCCGACGGTGCCGGTCCGACGGCCCCGACGACGTCGGCGAAGACCCAGGTGACCACGGTGCTGGATCTGTCCGCAGGCCGGCCCGCCCCCGGGGTGCCGCCACCGCCGGGCTGACCGCCCGGTGGTACGGCCGGCTCAGCGGGGGCACGGCGACGGCCGGGGTTCGGGTATCCGAAACCCGGCCGTCGCGCCGTACGGGTGAGTGGATCAGCCGGTCAGCGGCGGCTCCAGCTCGCGTTGGCCTGGCCGGTGCACGGCCAGAGGAGCACCTGGCTGCCGTCGGCGGTGCGGCCGTCGTAGACGTCGGCGCACATCCCTTTGCCGCGCTCGTCGGACGCCTTCAGCGAGGTCAGGGCGTCCGTGCTGTTGAGGTGGAAGCGCTGCGCGGCGGAGCCGTTGCACCGGGTGCTGCCGATGATGGTGAGATCATTCGTCCGACCGTTGGTCAGGTCCATGCACATGCCCTGGGACCGGATGGTGTCGTCGGGCAGGAACTCCCACAGCTGGTTGTCGGCGCCGGTGCAGGTGGCGATCGTCAACGGGGTGGACCGTTCGGTGTCGGGCCCGTGATGCTGGGTCAGGCACTTGCCGGAGGCGTGGCTGACCAACTGCCACCGGGTCTTCGCAGGCGGGGTGGTGGCTTTCGGCGCCGGAGTGTTCGCCGCTGGTGCCTTCGAGGGGGGCGTCGGGCCGGGGGCCGGTGCCACGGTGGCTTCCGGCGCGGCGGCCGGCGGCGGCGTACCGGACGGGCTGGGGCTGGCCGGCGGCGTCGCACCGCCGATCCGCGCGTCGGCGGCGTAGAACGTCTCGTGTTCGCGTACCAGCGTGGTGAAGGCGGCCAGGGTCGACGAGCCGTCGAGGTCGGCGGCGGCCTGGATGGTGCCGGCTCCCCAGTGGTACGCCGCCAGCGCCAACGGGTAGGGGTCGTCGCTCAGCGACGCCATCTCGTCGACGAGCCGGCACATGGTGCTGCCCAGCGCCGGGATCGCGACCTCGGCGTCCCACGGGGTGGCGTCGCCGGCGGTCTGGACGTACTGGACCCAGACCTGCGGCAGGAACTGGGCGATGCCCTGGCCGCCGGTGGGGCCGAGCAGGTTCGGGTCGAAGCCGGACTGGGCCATGATCTGGGCGGCGACCCGGGCCGGGGTGACCGTCGGGCAGATGCTGCCGGCGGCCAGGACGGCGGCGAGGTACTCGTCGGGTACGGCGACCGGGGCGGCCCGGCTCAGGGTCGTGGGGGTGGTCGGTACGGCGGTCGGGGTCGGCTCGGGAGTGCCGGTGCCGCCGAAGGCCGGGTAGAGGGCGTACCACTGGGTGTAGCGCTCGACGGTGTCGATGTAGTCGCCGGTGGCGCTCGGCACTCCGGCGGCCGCGCGCACCTCGGGCACACCGAGCTGGTGCGCGGCGAGCGCCAGCTGCCACGGGTCACCGGGCACCTGCTCGACCCGCAGCTGGCCGACCAGCTGACACATGTGCCGGGCGAGGGCGTGGATGCTGGCGTCGCGGTCGGCGAGTTCCGCCTGTGGCCAGGGTGCCCAGCGTCGCCACACCGGGTCGGTCAGCCCGGCCACGCCCTTGCCGCCGCTGGCGCTGACGGCCTGCACCGGTTCGGACCTGAACTGCGACGCCGTCATCAGCTGGCCGGCCAGCCGGGCCGGGGTCAGGGTCGGGCAGGACCCGGCGGCGGCGACGATGGCCTGCTGGTCCTCGGTCGGTATGTCGGCGCCGCGCAGCATGCCGGCGGCGTTGGCGGGGGCGAACTGGACCGAGGCTGCCATGGTGCACAGCGCTGCGGCGGACAACGCCGCCCCAGCGATGACCCGGCGGGCATTGGTCGTCAGTCTCACGGGGGCTCCTCGTCGCGGTGGCGATCTCACCGCGAGGACGACGGGGCGAGGTGTTCGGTTCACGCCCGGCCGTTGTTCTGGGGGGTTTCCGTACAGCGGTCGTGGTCCGTTCGCCCGTCGCGCAACCGTCCACTGGCAACTTGGTTGTGAAAAGTCCTAAAAGCAGGGTTTTGTGATAGAAAGTTTCATTCAGGGGTTACGTTACAAGTGTCGCCTGTGTAACTCTTAGGTTTCGCGTCCACCCGACGTCCTGATAGACGTCCAATGGGGAGGTACTGGTGACACGATCGAGAAGACTTGCGGCGGCCGGACTGGCCGCCGTACTCGTGTTCGGGGCGGGGCAACCCGGCTGGGCCGCGCCGACCGGTGGTGACGGTGCTGGCCGGCCCTCCGCCGGACAGTCGCCGACCGGCCAGCGCACCACCGTCACCCTGATCACCGGTGACCAGGTCACCGTCACCGGAGCCGGTGCGGTCGCCCTGCGAGCAGGCCAGGGCCGTGCCGGCATGCAGTTCCGCACCTACCGCGTCGACGGGGACCTGCACGTCCTCCCGCGTGACGCCGTCGACCTGGTCGGGCGCGGCACCCTGGACCGGCGGCTGTTCAACGTCACCAAGCTGATCGAATGGGGCTACCACGACGCGGCCCGTGCCGACCTGCCGCTGATCCTCACCCGTTCCGACGGCGCTGCGGCACGCGGCGCGGCCCAGCCGGACGGCGTCGAGGTGCAACGGGACCTGCCGGCGATCGACGGCACCGCGGTCACCGCGGACAAGGCGACCATCGCCGACCTGTGGTCCACGGTGGCCGGCGGCGGTGCCGCCCGGGCCTCCGACGCCGGGATCGATCGGATCTGGCTGGACGGCAAGCGCGAGTTGCTGCTCGACCGCAGCGTCGCCCAGATCGGTGCGCCGGCCGCCTACGACGCCGGGTTCACCGGCGCCGGCGTCACCGTCGGCGTCATGGACAGTGGCGTCGACTCCGGGCACCCCGACCTGGCCGACGTCGTCATCGAGTCGCGCAACTTCACCGACGCGCCGGCCGACGGCGACACCGCCGGCCACGGTACGCACGTCGCGTCGATCATCGCCGGCAGCGGTGCCGCCTCCGGCGGCAAGTACCGGGGCGTCGCGCCGGGCGCGAAGATCATCTCCGCGAAGGTCTGCCCCGGCTCGTTCTGCGACGACTCCGCCATGATCGACGCGATGCACTGGCTCGCCGTGGAGAAGCAGGTCCCGGTCGTCAACATCAGCATCGGCGGCGGCGACGGACCGGAGATCGACCCCCTCGAGGAGGCGGTCAACACCCTCACCGCACAGACCGGCACCCTGTTCGTCATCTCCGCCGGCAACGCCGGTGCCGACCGTACCGTCGGCTCACCCGGCAGCGCCGACGCGGCCCTCACCGTCGGCGCCGTCGACCGCGACGGCTCACTCGCCTACTTCTCCAGCCGTGGCCCCCGGGTCGGCGACGACGCCGTCAAACCCGACATCACCGCGCCCGGTGTCGACATCGTCGCCGCCCGCGCCGAGGGCACCACCCTCAACGTCCCGATCGACGAGCACTACGTCTCCGCGCCGGGCACCTCGATGTCCGCGCCGCACATCGCCGGCGCCGTCGCGCTGCTCGCCCAGCAACAGCCGGACTGGACCGCCCCGCAGTTCAAGTCCACCCTGATGGGCTCCGCCGCACCGCACTCCGGAACCGGTGCGTACGGCCAAGGTGCCGGCCTGGTCGACGTGGCCCGTGCCATCACCCAGACGGTGACCGCCGAGCCGGCCAGTGTCTCGTTCGGCCGGGCGATCTGGCCGCACCACGACGACGAGCCGATCACCCGGACCGTCACCTACCGCAACACCGGCACCGCGCCGGTCACCCTCGACCTGGCCTGGGAGATCACCGGGCCGTCCGGCGCGAGCGTCCCGACCGGCATGTTCACCACCAGCGCCGCGCAGGTGCAGGTGCCGGCCGGCGGTACGGCCAGCGTCGACGTCACCGCCGACACCCGGGTCGAGACCGCCGACGGCTTCTACAGCGGCCACCTGGTCGCCACCGCCGGGCCGGCGCGCGTCGTCACCCCGGTCGGGGTGCACCGCGAGGTCGAGAGCTACGACCTCACCGTCGCCCACCTCGACTCGTCCGGGGAGCCGGCGACCGAGCACTTCACCGCCCTCATCGGACTGGACACCGACTACGCCGACCTCGTCTACGACCCGGACGGCACCGCGACCGTACGGGTGCCCAAGGGCCGCTACGGTCTGTTCAGCAGCATCGACGAGTTCGACGAGGACGGGGACCCCCTCGCCAGCGCGGTGCTCGTGCAACCCGAGGTGAACCTCACCGAGGAGGCCACGGTCACCCTGGACGCGCGCCAGTCCGAGCCGGTCAGCGCAACCGTCCCGCAGGCCAACGCCCGTACCGACACCGTCGATGTCTCGGTGGCCTTCGAGGCGGACGCCGGGGCGCTGAGCGTCAGCGCGTCGTTCCCGAGCTTCGACGGGGTGTCGACCAAGAATCTCGGTACGGAGCCCGCCTCCTGGCTGAACTCGGCCATCTCCCACCACTGGTACAAACCGGACGGCGAGGGCGGCTTCGCCGACAGCCCGTACGCGTACGCCCTCGGTGAGATGTTCAGCGGCACGTTCCCGACCGGCTACCAGAAGGACTATCAGGCCGCCGAGCTGGCCCGGGTCCGCCAGGACTTCGGGGGCGTCAAGACCGGGGAGGTCACCGACCGGCTGATCTCCGCCACGTTCGACAGCCCGTCCCTGGCGTCGTTCGGCTCACTGACCGAGGTCGCCGTCCCGGGTGAGCGGATCGAGTGGTACAGCGCCGAGCAGGCCAGCTGGTTCTCCGACCTGTACTTCTCCAACCCGGCCGAGGACGGCTGGTTGGATCTGGTGTCGTTCCTGTTCGAACCGGCCCGTGCGTACACCGCAGGCGGCCGGCACACCGACACCTGGAACCTGCCGCCGTTCGGTCCGGCCATGCCGGCGACGACCTCGCCGTACGGCTGGGTCAGCCGGCTCGGCGACGAGATCGTCGCCGAGGTGCCCCTGTTCGGTGACGCCGCCGGACACGCCGGCATCTCGACGTCGGTGACCGAACGCACGGCCCTCTACCGCGACGGCGCGCTCGTCGACGAGTGGGATGTCGGCGGGTTCGGCTACTTCGTCGTGCCACCCGGGCAGGCCGAGTACCGGTTGGAGACCTCCGCGACCCGCGACGTCAGCGACCTCGCCACCGAGGTGAACCTGGCCTGGACGTTCCAGTCCGGGCGGGTCAACGGTGACGATTGGCGCCAGCTGCCGGTGATGGTGGCCCGCCCCGCGCCGCCGCTCGACGAAGCGGGCAACGCCACTGCCGGTGCGCAGGTCGACATCCCGGTGACGATCCGTCGGCAGACCGGCGTCACGGTCAACCTGGACGCGCTGTCGGTCGAGGTCTCCTACGACGACGGCACCACCTGGCTGCCGGCGTCGGTGCGGGCCGACGGCCGCAACTGGGTGGCCACGGTGCAGCACCCCGACAGTGACGGGTACGTGTCGCTGCGGATCGGTGCCGAGGACCGCCAGGGCAACACGTTCACCCAGACGGTGATCCACGCCTACCGGCTGGCCGCCGCCGACTGACGTTTACCGTCCCGGGCCCCGGTGGCCGTGACCCGTAACCCGGGCCACGGCCACCGGGGCCCACGTCGGTTCGGCCGGAGGGGGAGACCGGGCAACCGGTCGATCCGGGGAGTCGCCGTTCGTCGTTGTTCCGGGCGGCGGTACGCCGTACCGCACCTGACACGCGACCGAGGAGTTCGGATGAGGTACATGTTCCTGATCTACGGTGACCCGGCCAGTGACCCGACCGACGAGGCGCAGATCAAGGCGGAGATCGACGAGTACTGGGCGTACGACCGGGCGCTCACCGCCGCAGGCGCGTTCATTTCCGGCGAGGCTCTGCAAGGGGTGCAGACCGCGACGACGGTACGGCTGCGTGGCGGCGATCAGCTGGTGACCGATGGTCCGTTCGCCGAGACCCGGGAGATCCTGGGCGGCTACTACCTGGTCGACCTGCCGGACCTGGACACCGCGGTCAGCTGGGCGACCCGCTGCCCGGGTGCCCGCCGCGGCACCATCGAGATCCGTCCGATCATGGAGTACGACGAACCATGAATAACACCTCTGTTCGGTCAGACCGTGCCGAAGTAGGACTTCAGCGCGGGCACCCGGCGGATGAGGAACTGGTCCAGCGCCAGGATGACCAGTAGCGAAAGACCGAACAAGGGCAGAAAGACGCCGAGTACGGCCATCGCGGCGAGCAGCGTCCAGTTGCCCCAGACCGGGAGCTTGGCACGCGGCGCGGCGAGGCCGGCGGCGGTGCCCCGGCGGGTCCACCACATCATTGGACCGGTGACACACATGAAGATCACCGCGAGGCAGAAGAGCGTGGACATGATCGTGTTGACGGTGCCGAGGCGGCGCCCTTCGTGCAGGGCGATGCCCTGCGAAACCACCTTCGCCATCGCGCTGTAGTCGTCGTATCCGTACTGGCCGACGACGTCGCCGCTGTACTGGTCGACGTGGATGGTCGTCTCCTGGGTCACGTCGGATTCGGCGGGGTTGCCGACGTCGTACCACTGGCTGCTCATCACGCTGAACACCCCGGTCTCGCCCTCCGGGTACAGGATGAGGTACGGCCCGGGGGCACCCAGCGACTGTGCGGCGGCGACGGCCCGGTCGATCGGGATCGGGGTGCCGCCGCCGGTGCTGCTGCCTTGCGGGGCGTTGCCGGAGGCCCACCCGGCAGGGGCCGACTGACCGTCGGCGTCCTCGATCTGCTGCCGGATGGTGGACTCGGCACCAGGGTCCGCGCCCCACAGCCCGGAGCCACCGCTGACCGCGAGCTGCTGCGCCTGGGCACCCCACACGCCGGTCCAGGGCAGGCCGGAGACGACGAGCAGCAGGATGCCGAGGCCGACGGGAAGCCCGACGAGGGCGTGGTAGCTGCGGAGCCGGGCACCACGCTTGCCCTTCGCCTGTGCGCCGCTGCGGGAGCGGCGGCCGAGGAAAAAGATGATGAAACCGGTGATCGTGAGCACGATGGCCCAGGAGGCACCGAGCTCGACGATGCGGTCACCGATGCCGCCGTCGCCGATCAGCAGGTCGCCGTGGATGCGTTCGGCCCAGGTGGAGATGAGCTGGTCCTGGCTGAGCTCACCGGTGACCGTGGCGGTGTACGGGTCGACGTAGATGTTGGTGCTGCCGCCGCCTTCGAGTTCCGCGACGAACAGGGTCGCCCGGTCGCCGATCCCGTCCTGCACGGACAGAATGGGGCGGTCCGGGAACGCCTCGCGAACGGCCGCCTCCTGGGCCGACAGCGCCGCTCGTTGCGCGCCGTCAGCAACCGGCACCTGCAGCACCCCGGGATGGGCCAGGGAGTCGACCTCGGCCCGGAACATGTAGGTCATGCCGCTGACGGCAAGGCAGAACAGCACGGGAATGACGAGTACGGATCCGTAGAAGTGCCAGCGCCAGAACGCGGCGAACCAGTTGGTCTTCCGTGGCCGGGCCGGGGACGGGGGTGCCTCCCCGGGCGGGGTATCCCCGGAGGGCGGTGTCTCGGCTTCTACGGTGGTCATCGCGGTGGGCCCTTCCCCTGATCAGCGCGTTGTTCGGCGGCGCGTCCTGTGGTACTAGCTAGAGTCGTGCTGGAGACGCCCTGGGTTCCCGTCCTGACGATCGTTTTTCTGCTGACCGGGCTCGTCTGCGTCGGTGACCTGGCAGTTCGTCGCCGTGGTGTGTCGCGCGAGCAGGCGTTTTCCGACGCGGAACTGATCGATATCAACCACGCCGTGATGAGCGCCGCGATGATCCTGATGGCCTGGCTGATGGTCGATGGCGTGTTCGCCTGGGCGCAGGTCGCCGTCTTCGGCATCCTCGCCTTCGCGTTGCTGCCCGCGTACCTGCGGGCGCGTGGCACCTCGGAGCGGGTCGACGTGCTGGGCCACGTCACGCAGAACGTGGTGATGATCTGGATGCTCGCGGCGATGCCGACCCTGATGTCGGAGATGGGGATCGGCGGTGGCTCCGGGCACGTGCACGGGGTAGCCGCGGCTGGGGCGACGCCCACGCCGACTCCGGCGTGGGCGGACCTGACGAACGTCGTCTTCGTGGTCCTGAGTGCGGCCGGGGCGCTGTGGTGGCTGTACCGTGCCGCGACGACGTCCAACCATCGACTGCATCTGCTGAGCTACGGCGTCATGAGCGCCGGCATGGCGACGATGCTGCTGCTGATGAACGTGTGAGATTGGCCGGCGGTACGGCGTCAGCCCCTGTCCGGCCCGCGTCGTGGGCCGGACAAGGGGCTACGGTGGCGCCGGTGGCCGGGCCGGTCAGTTGCCGGCTGGCCGGTGGTTCAGCGGTTGACGGTGATCTCGGCGAGGAACGACCGCCAGGCAGCCGGAGCGAAGGCGAGGGTGCCTCCGTCGCGGTCCTTGGTGTCCCGGACGAACACCCGACCCGGAACGTTCTCGGCCACCTCGACACAGCCGCTGGTGTCGCTGTGCGTGCTCTTGTGCCAACGTGCAGCCGTCATGTCCACTTCTCCGCCATCCTCATGATCACGTCGCGGCTCTGGTTTCCTGGCAGAGCGTACTCCCGCACAGCCTCCCAGGTCCGTTCGAGGTCTGCGGTGTCTTCGGATCCTTCAACGACGCGACCTTTGAGGTGGCCTTCCAGGTAGCCGACTGATCTGCCGTCGACTGTCGCGAGCGTGAAGGGGCCATCGAGTCCGAGATAGGCACCCGCGCTCGTCGGGACGATGTGCACCCGGATGCTGGGTGACTCACTTGCGGCGAGGATCGCGAGCAATTGTTCCCGCATGACCTCCGGCCCGCCGATCTCCCGATGGAGCATCCACTCGTCCATCACTGCGACGAGCTGGCAGGGGTCAGGTTTGCGGTGCAGAATTTCCTGCCGGGTGAGTCGCGTGCCGAGCGCGGCTTCCAGGTCTTCCTCCCTTGCGCCGTAGGCGGTGATGATGGTTTTCGCGTACGCCTCGGTTTGCAGTAGACCGGGGACTGCGAGTGGTTGGAAGACACGGAGCAAGCTGGCCTGCTGCTCGTGTTCGATGAACGGCCGTAACCAGACGGGGGCGTGTTCGCCGATGACGAACTCGCGGTAGAACTTCATGAAGGCGGTGCCGAACACCTTGTCGACCATGCCCAGGTAGTTGGGCAGAGCGGGGCGTTCGCCGCGCTCGATGGAGCCGACGTGCTTCGCGGAGAAGTGGACGCGCTCGCCCCACGACTCCTGGGTGAGGCCCATCGACTCGCGCACCCGCCGTAGCTCCGATATCAGATACTCGCTGCCGCTCACAACCCCTCGCATCCCTCGGTTTCCTCGTGCACACGTGGCAGAGGCGGCGCTGCAGGTGCCCCCGATAACGTGTGGTCGCCATTCATGTTCCTCCGCGAGTGCCGGGGTGTCCAGCATGGATTGCGACCCTGTGGATAACTTCAAGATCAAATCAATAATTGATCTTTGTGTTGCTATCAGATGGGCGCTACTAATCGCAAGTCTTTCGCATCCCTCAGTTTCCCTCGCGGTGGCTGGTGTTCCCGGCATCGGACTCCCGGCGTGCACGTGCTCGCCGATGCGGTTTCGCCGACCACGACTACGAGTCCAGGGTGGATGTCACGACTCATTGGCTATCCAAGGAGGATCTTGGTGGTGCACAGGAACGACGGGATCGGCGGGACGCCCCGGCTGGCCCGCTACACGTCGATCGGGACGCCACGGCGTACCGATGCGACCCCCAACCGGCCGCCGCTGCCGCGACGGACGCCGGGGGAGACGGACATCGGCCGTGACCCCCGTTTCCGGCTGACCGCCGCCCGCGCGGTCGACCCCGCTCTGACCGGCGCGATCGACGCCGCGCTCGACCCCGGCGACACCGTGGTGGCGCAGGCGGTGTGCCGGGCGCGGATCGACATCGCCGAACACCTGCCGTCGGCGCGGTTCGGGGAATGCCGCACCTGTGACGTCGCCGCGCCGTGCCGGCCGATGCTGCGGTCGCTGGTCATCCTCGACCGCTGGGACCCGGGCAAGGCTCAGCGGGTGCGGGCGGTGCTGCAGCTGTCCGGGCTGATGTCGGACGGCCACCCACACGGGGAGGACGACGACGATGTCTGATCAGCCGCTGCGGATCGGTGAGACACTGCACCTGGGCAAAGCCGACTGGGTGTACGGCGACTGTTCGATGCGGGTACGGGTCTCCGACATCCGCTACGGCCACGACAGCGACGAGTCGCCGGTGATCGGCATCATCGCCACGATCGTCGGCGGTGGACGCGACGGCCGGATGGTGGCGATCGCGATCTACAAACAGGCGCTGACCCGGCCCGGGGTGCGGGAATCGGCGCGTGCCGTCAACGGCACCGACCCGTACCAGTGAATGGTGCAGCGTGCGGGCCGGCGCGGCAGCTACCAGCGAAGGTGGCTGCCGCGCCTGTCGCGTACTTGCGCCAGCGTCGCCTTGGAGCGACAGCGGACTGAACTGGGTCCGGTGTCAGCTCGCGGGCTCGAAGTGGCCAGGGTTGTGGTTGAAACCGGGCTGCACGGTGACCAGGTCCAGGGGGCCGTCGGCGGAGAAGCCAACGGTGAACTTGGTGCTGCGACCGGG
This sequence comes from Solwaraspora sp. WMMA2101, assembly GCF_049179175.1. Taxonomy (NCBI): domain Bacteria; kingdom Bacillati; phylum Actinomycetota; class Actinomycetes; order Micromonosporales; family Micromonosporaceae; genus Solwaraspora; species Solwaraspora sp. WMMA2101. Next base: position 6,754,878 of record NZ_JBMHMA010000006.1, read on the forward strand.
TAGGACGGGCTGTTCATTGGTGCCGAACTGCGACTCTTCGTCGAAGATCCGCTCGGCTTCCTGATTGCCAGAAGCCGCAGTGATCATGAGGAAGGAGTCGACCGGAGTTTCGCTGTTGTTCGCGATGCTGACCTCCAGCGAGTACGCCTCGCCGTAGATGTGGCCTGACGCGTACTCCGAAGGGTTAACTGGTGTTGGCACGCCGACGGTGACTTCGACCCCGTCTGACCAGGTGATGGCTTGACCGAACGCCGCCATCAGGAGTTCCTCGGTGTCCTCCGGCTGGCTTTCGGTCTTCGATTCCGGCGCTTCCGCGGCGGCGGGCTCGCCGACTGTCGCCACTTCGGTCGCCGGACCGCAGGCTGCGGCGGCTCCGACAGTGATGGAGATGGCGATCGCGCCGATGAGGCGACGGTAGGACATGCGGGGGGCCTTTCGGGTCGACGGTCTGGGTGAGAATGGCCGGACGTGACCGCTTCTCATCCGAAATGGGCTGATGCTCGATGATCATAGGTTGAGGCGGCGGCGGCCAATGACGGCCACAGCGTCGATAACTGAGGGGCGTTCGGGTGGCTGATGGGTCGACCGGTCGGTCAAGTTGCGATACGGGCGGTCCATCGCGAGACGGCGCTGCTGTGCGTGGCCACCACGGACGTGATCCACCTGTGCGAGGTGTGATGGGATTGTCAGCCCGGCGGCGCTGACCGAACGGACACGGTCAGGTTCCGGAGGGACCTGTTTCCTTGAGTTGCTGCCGATACATCTGCATAGTCGCGATACGGCCCAGATCGTCTATTCGTCAGGGGGACCGTGGTGCGGGCGTCCGACTATCTCCACGATCGGGAGCGTGAGTGGGCGCCCGCGCTGCGCGCGGTGTCGCTGGTCGCCGAGATCGCGGTGCCCGAGCTTGAAGCCCGCCGAGCGGTCAGTGCGCTGGGAAAACTGTACGGCGCCGGCAGCGAGTATGAGCAGCGTCAATACCTGTACTACCGCTACCCGGCCTGCCTGCTGGTCGGCCTCAGCGGGATCGGTGCGTCCCGCTACGAGCAGGGCAACTACTGGGGTGCCGTGCGGGACCACACCCGCCGCCAGGTCGACGAGACCGCCTGGGGCGCGGCGTTCCGGGCCAACCTGGACCAGTTCGGCCTGGCCCGATTCCCCGGCCTGCCGCAGATCAACGTCGGTGAAATCCTCATGCACGGCGGGATTCCCGCCTACTGCCTGGGTGACCTGCTGAACCTGCTGCTGCAACGACAGTCCCGCGAACCCGGCACCACCGTCGCCGACTTTTTCGCCTGGGCGTTGACACCCGGCCGGGAATCGCGACTGAACACCCTCGACATGCCGGTGCGGCGGCTGCTGCAGCATGGCGGCGAATACGCCGAAGACCTCGTCGACCGCTGCATCGACCTGCTGGACCGGTTCCGTGCGCCGTCGTTCACCGCCGACGGGCTCGGCCTGCCGCCGCACCTGATCGACCAGGCCCGCCGCTGCGTCGACGACGGGCAGCTCGACTGGGCCGGCACCGCGACCCGCACCGGCCCCGCCGCCGGGGGCACCGGCGGGGCGGCGGCGACCCCCCGACCGTACGTGGAGCTGGAGCCGTACGGCCGGGGCCTGCTGGTGCGGCTGCCGGCGGTGCCCGACGCACCCGGCGGCCGGGTCGAATGGCGGGTCCGGGCCGGCGAGGACGTCCACACGATTATCAGCCGATCCCGGATCCCCGGTGACGTCGACACCGCGCCACCGGCCGTCGCGACGATCTCCCGGCCGGTGCGGCAGGTAACCGTCGAACTCGCCGCGATCGAGCGGGAGTTCGAACTCGACCTGATCGACCCCCGCGAACCGATGCTGATCTTCACCGACGAAGGCCGACGGGTGCCGCTGACCTCCAGCCTGCCGCCGGAGCCGGTCTGGATCCTGCACGCGGCGCACGACGGCAACAACCAGCCGGTCACGCTGCACATCGACCGGGCCGCCGCCGCTTCCACTGGCGCAGCTGGTGCCGGCCCGGCGGCCGACGACGACCTGCCGGTGCCGTACGGCTGGTTCGGCTGGACCCTGCGCCGAGTCGACCTGGCGCAGGTCACCGGGCTGCGGCTCGCCGACGGACCGGCCCGGCGGGTCGGCACCGCCCGGCGGGCCCAGCTGCGCCTCAGCCCGCCGCTGCCCGACGTGACCAGCGTCGCCGGCACCCCCGTGTACGGTGCCGCGCCGCGATTGTTCCTGCCGACCGAGGCCGGCGTGGTCACCGAATGGTCGATCCGGGTCCGCCGGCCCGGCGGCGCCGAACTGCTCCCCGCCACCAGTGTGCGGATCACCGGCGACACCGTCACCGACCCGTGGCAGCAGCTGCCCCGGCCACTCGTCGGCAGCTACGAGATCACCGTCCGGGGCCCCCTCGGCCGGGGCCTGTCACGCACCATCGACCTCGCCGAAGGGCTGACCGTCGCCGGCCACCCGGTGTGGCGGGAGCTGCGGCCCGACGGACTCGCGCCGGCGACGGTACGGCTCAGCGCGGCCGCGTCGGCGCTGCGGGTCGACCCGCCGCTGACCCGGCTCGACCCGACCCAGACCAGCGCCGACGTGCAGCTCACCGCCGCCGGACACACCACGACGGTACGGGTCACCCCGCCGCACATGTCCGTCCAGTGGGTCAGCGCCGGCCGCACCACCCCGTGGACGCTGCAGCCGCTGCGCCTGGACACCGAAACCGTCGGCGACGGCGAACTGCTGGTCCGGCTGCCGGCGGCAGTCGACGCCGACCTCGTTGTCACCAGCGGCGGCCAGCAACGGCAGACCGTCGCCTCCCGCGCCACCTACGGCCAGCCGCTCGCCCGGTTCCCGCTCGCCGCGATCGCCGACACCGTCCGGGTCTGCGGCTCCGCCCAGCTCGCGGTCCGCCTGGGCGGCCAACAGTTCCCGGTCGCCCGCTGCCTGCCCCGACAACTCGCCGGCACCGTCCACCTCAAAGACGACCAGCTGGCCCTCGACGACGCCAGCCCGGTCAACGGACTGACCGCCGGCGTCTACCAGGTGCTGGCCCCGTGGCGGCCACCGCACGTCACCCCGATCGGCGCAGACCTGGCCAGCGAGCCGCTGCCCGCCGACCTGACCCGGGCCGGGCCGCTCGCGGTGCTGCTGCGCGTCGACGACCCGTGGCTGCCCGAACCCTGGCCGGACTGGCCCGGACAGGACAACAGTTTCACCGTCGACGGCGACTGGGACCCGCCGCTGCCCGACACCCCCGACACGGCGCTGTCGCGTCACCTGGCCGGGCTGACCGACCTGCCGGACCGCCCCGACATCGCCCCGCTGATCCTCCCGCTGTACCGCCGCGCCGAGGACCTGCGCCGCCACGGCGTCACCGTCGCCGTCCGCGACACCGCCGCCGTGCTGCGCCGACACCCGGTCGCCGCCCTGACCGCGTTGACCCGCACCCGGTCACCCGCAGCCGAACTGGTGGCCCCGCTGGTGCACTCCGGACTGGTGGCGCTGCCGCCGTTGGCCTACCTCGGCACCGCCGACGAGGCGAGGCTGTGGCAGACCAGCCCACTCGCGGCGCTGCTGGCCACCACGTACCGGCTCGGGGTCACCGCGGCCGGCGACGACCTGCACGAACGGGCGGCGACGGCGTGCGGCGACGTGCTCGACAAGCTTCTGGCCGGCGAGCCCGACCCGCACCGGGCGGCCGGCCGGTTCGACCAGGCCGCGCAAATGCTCGCCCGGCTGCCGGCCGAGCAGCGCGACGAGCTGTGGCGGGCGATGCGCATCGTCCCCGGTGGACTCCTCGATGTCGACGAACGGGTCGCCGCCGCCCGGCGACTGTTCGACGTGCGCGACCGGCCCGGCGTGGCCCGGGTCGCCGCCGCCGGCCCCGACCTGCTGCGCACCCTGCGGCCCGCGCTGGCCGCCGCCGGCGGCCCGGTCGTCGACGCGGCCGTCGGAGCCCGACAACGCGGCCCCGGCTGGCCGGACCTGCCGGCGCTGTCGCTGGCGTTCGCCTTCACCGCCCGGCTGGTCGCCCGCGACCGGCTGCCGGCGAACCTGCTGACCCGGACCACCCCGCACCACGCGACCCTGGCCCGGCACGCCCCCGACCTGACCACCATCGACATCTTCCTCGCCGAACTCACCCTCACCGGAGACGCCGAATGATCCTGGATCCCCTGGCCACCAGCGACGACATCGTCGCCACCTATCAGCGGTACCTACGCAGCCTGGTCGAGCCGAGAGATCCCCGGCTCGCCGCCGCACTGGACACCGCGATCGCCGACGCGATCAGCCGGGAGATCACCAAAGGGCCGCTGCTGGAAGCCACCCCGCCGTACCGCACCGGACGCACCCCGCGTCAGCTCATCGACGCCGGGGCGCTGCACCCGGGCATCGCCGCGCTCGGCGCCGGCCTGGCCCTGGACCGGCCGCTGTACCGGCACCAGGAACGGGCGATCGGCAAGGTGCGGGCCGGGCGCAACGTCGTCGTCGCTACCGGCACCGGGTCGGGCAAGACCGAAAGCTTCCTCCTGCCGATCCTGGACCGGCTGATGGCGCAGCGGGCCGCCGGCACCCTCGGCCCCGGTGTCCGGGCGCTGCTGCTCTACCCGATGAACGCCCTCGCCAACGACCAGATGAAGCGGCTGCGCACCCTGCTCGCCGGAGCCCCCGACATCACCTTCGGCCGCTACACCGGCGAAACCAGGCACACGCAGCGCGAGGCCGCCGAGGTCTTCGCCCAACAGCACCCCGGCGAGCAGCGGCTACCCAACGAACTGCTCAGCCGCGAACAGATGCAGGCCACGCCACCGCATCTGCTGCTGACCAACTACGCCATGCTGGAATACCTGCTGCTGCGGCCACTGGACATGGACCTGTTCGAAGGCGACCACGCCGGCCACTGGCAGTTCATCGTCGTCGACGAAGCCCACGTCTACGACGGGGCGCGCGGCGCCGAGCTGGCGATGCTGCTGCGTCGGCTCGTCGACCGGGTCGGCCGAGGTCGGTCGGTGCAGTGCATCGCCACCAGCGCCACCGTCGGCGGCGACCTGGCGGCGGTCGCCGCCTTCGCCAGCTCCCTGTTCCCGGTTCCGTTCCAGCATGACCCGGCCGACGCCGCGTCGCAGGACGTCATCACCGCCGAACGGGTCGAGGTGCCGGCCGGGCCGGAATGGGGTCCGCTTCCCGCCGCCGCGTACCGGCAGCTGCGCGAGGCCCCGTCGCCGGCAGCGGCCCTGCTGGAGCGCGCCCGCCGCGACGGCGTGCCAGCTGTCGTGGACGCCGCCGCTGCGGTGCTGGAGCAGGAGCAGCGGGTACGCCGGCTCAAGCGGCTGCTCTCCCACGGGCCGATGCCGCTGCGTGAGGTCGCCCGGGCGCTGTTCCCCGACGACGCCGACCAGACGGCCGTCACCGACCTCGTCGCACTCGCCAACGCCATCCACGACAGCACCGGCACCCCGGTGCTGTCCGCCCGCTACCACCTGTTCGCCCGCGCCACCGAAGGTGCCTTCGCCTGCCTCGGCGCGAACGGCCCGCACGTGAGCCTCACCCGGCACGAACGCTGCACCAGCTGCGGCGACGCCGCCTTCGAGATCGGCACCTGCCGTCGGTGCGGCACCGAACACCTGGCCGGCACTGTCGAACGGGTCGGCAGCACCGCCGTCTTCCGGTCCCGCCGCTCCCGCGACGAACAACAGACCTGGCTGGCCCTCGTCGACGCGGTGACCACCGACGAGGATGAGGAGACCCTGCAGACCAACAGCGTCGCCAAGACCAGCGAAACCGGTGCGCTCTGCGCCCGCTGCGGGGTGTTCCAGGTCGGACCGCCCGGCAACTGTCCACAGTGCCCCAACAGTCCGATGCGGGCGGTGCGGTTCGTGCGGCAGAACGCCGAAGCACTCACCTCCTGCGTCGGCTGTGGCGGACGCGGCGACGGACTCATCCGGTTGTTCGCCAGCGGCAACGAAGCCTCCGCCTCGGTGCTCGCCACCGCCCTCTACCAGCGGCTGCCGCAGGCCACCGACGCGGCGCAGCAGGCCCTGCCCGGTGGCGGTCGCAAAGTGCTGCTGTTCAGCGACAGCCGCCAGTCGGCGGCCTACTTCGCCCCGTACCTGGAAGACTCCTACCAGCGGGTGCAGCGACGCCGCCTGCTGCGCGAAGGCGCACTCGCCGCCACCGCCCGTGGCGACGCCGAGATCCGGCTCGACGACGTCGTCCACGACACGGCCCGCGCCGCCGACAAGTACGGCATCTTCCAACGCCGCGACTCCGCCCAGGCCCGCCGCCGGCAGGTCGCCCTCTGGGCGCAGACCGAGATTGTCGGCGTCGACGAACGCAACTCACTCGAAGGGCGTGGCCTGCTCGCCTGGGGCATGTCCCGCGACCCCGCCTGGCGGGCACCCCAACCGCTGATCAGCCTCGGCCTGACCGAGGTGGAAGTGTGGGCGCTGCTCGACGAACTGCTGCGCTCCGTACGGCTGCAGGGAGCCGTCGCCACCCCCGACGGCGTCGACCCGCGCGACGAGGCGTTCGCCCCCCGCGTCGGGCCGATCTACCTGCGGGGCAGCGGCTCCGACTCCCGCCGCAAGGTGCTGAGCTGGCTGCCGACGAAAGGCACCAACCGGCGGGTCGACTACCTGCGGCGGGTCCTCGCCCGCCTCGGTGTCACCGCCGACCCGCACCAGCTGCTCGACGGCATCTGGCGGCTGCTGACCGTCGGGCCGATGAGCGAACTGCTGCGCTCCAGCCTCGAACCCGGCATCGGGCAGGTCTACCAGCTCGACCACGAACTCGTCACCTGCACGGTCCCCGGCGACGACCACCCGGTCTGGCAGTGCGGCACCTGCCGGCGGATCACCCCGTACACGGTACGAGGGGTCTGCCCGACCATGAAGTGCGTCGGTGAACTGGCCCGCTGGGTGCCGCCGCCGGCCGACGTCGACCACGACCACTACCGGTCGGTGTACCGGGCGATGAACCCGGTGCCGATGCGGGTGCTCGAGCACACCGCTCAGTGGACCAGCGAACGGGCCGCGTCCATCCAGCAGGAGTTCGTCCGGGGCGAGGTCAACGCGTTGTCCTGCTCCACCACGTTCGAGCTCGGTGTCGACGTCGGCGAACTGCAGGCCGTCATGCTGCGCAACATGCCACCCACCACCGCCAACTACGTGCAGCGGGCCGGACGGGCCGGTCGGCGCACCGACTCGGCGGCCCTGGTGCTGACCTACGCGCAGCGCCGGTCACATGACCTGTCCCGGTTTGCCGAACCGGACCGGATGATCGCCGGTGAGGTCCGGGCACCGTACGTGCCGCTGACCAACGTCCGGATCGACCGCCGGCACGCCCACTCGGTGGCCCTGGCCGCGTTCTTCCGGCACCACTTCCGCACCTACGGCACCATCTGGCGTACGGCGGGGGAGTTCCTGCTCGCCAACGACGACGGCGTCGCGCCGGTGACGTTGGTCGCCGGCTTCCTCGACCCGGTGCCGGCGGAGATCGTCGAATCGCTGCACCGGGTCCTGCCGGCCGAAGTCCGCGACGAGATCGGCGTCGCCTCCGGCGACTGGGTCACCCACCTGGTCGGCCTGCTGGAGTCGGTCCGCGCCGAACTGCAGAACGACGTCGACATCTACGAGGAGAAACGGGCCGAGGCGTTCGCCGCCCGCAAGGACGACAGCGCCGCCCGGTTCGGCCGGGTCATGAAGACCATCACCGGCCGGGAACTGCTCGGCCTGCTCGCCAACCGCAACGTCCTGCCCAAGTACGGCTTCCCGGTCGACACCGTCGAACTGCGGCTCACCTTCGCCGACGACCAGATGTCCCGCCAACTGGAGCTGTCCCGGGACCTGTCGTCGGCGATCTACGAGTACGCCCCCGGTGCCGAGGTGGTCGCCGGTGGACAGACCTGGCAGTCGGCCGGGGTGTACCGGCTGCCCGGCCGGGACCTGGAACGGCGCCACTACGCCGTCTGCGCCGGCTGCGGCCACTACCGGGACTCGATCGAGCGGCTCGACCCGCAGTGCCCGGCCTGCGGCGCGCCGGCCACCGGCGTCCCCCGGCAGTACGCGGTGCCGGTGTTCGGGTTCGTCGCCGACCGGTCCGGGGGCCGCCGGCCCAGCACCGCGCCCCGGCGAACCTGGCACGGCGCCACCCACGTGGTCTCCACCGGTGCCGAGATCTTCGAGGACAAGGTCGACCTGCCGGGCGGCTCCGTTACGGTCCGGGCCGGCTCCCGTGGCGAACTGATCGCCATCAGCGACGGTGCCGGCGGAGCCGGTTACCTCATCTGCGACCGGTGCGGATTCGCCCAGTCCAACACCAGCAAAAAGCAGCGCCAGCACTCCAGCCCGCTCACCGGCCGGGACTGCCCGGGCCGGTTGGAACTGCTGTCGCTGGCCCACAAGTACCAGACCGACGTGCTCGACCTCAGTGTCGACAGCGGCGCGCTGGGCGGTATCGACGACAACGGTTGGCGGTCGCTCGCGTACGCGGTCGTTGAAGGGGCAGTGCAGGCGCTGGAGATCTCCCGCGACGACATCGACGCCACGGTGTACCGGACCGAAGCCAACCGCAGCGTGATCATGCTGTACGACACCGTGCCGGGCGGTGCCGGGCACGTGCAACGGATCGCGGCGCGGGTACGTGACGTCCTCGACGAGGCGCTGCGGCGGGTCCGCGACTGCGAATGCGGGGTGGAAACCAGCTGCTACCGGTGTCTGCGGGTGTTCCGCAACGACCGCTACCACGAGCACCTGCGTCGCGGTGTCGCCGCCGACGTGCTGGGTCGGCTGCTCGGCCGAGACGATCAGACCACTGTCGGGGCGCTGCGGGTCACCCTCGCCGAACACACGGCCGCGGTCGGCGCCGACCGCAGGTTCCTGATCGACGACGTACCCGGTGAGGTGTTCGAACCGGTGACACCCGGCCAGCTCGACCTCTACGAGGGACGGATCGTCTTCGCCCGACAGGCCGGTGCGGCGGCGGTCGGCCGACTCTGGTTGCGCCGCGACGGCGAGAACGGCGACGTCGTTGGCGCCGGGGTCGAGCCGCTGGCCGGCGAACCGTTGGACGGCCTCGACGACCTGACCCTCATCGGCGTCGCGCTGCTCTGACCAGGCCCGCCGCCGTACGCGTGTCGCCGCATGCCATCACCAGATGTCGCCTAACGTGGTTTTTAGGTGACGACTGGTGGCGAAGAAGGTGAATCTCGTGTCAACTGGGGCATGGTGGACGGCGGAAGACGTCGCCAACGTGGAGAAGGACCTGGCCCGGCATCCCAAATCCGGCCTGTGGAGCTACACCAGTCCGGCGGAGATGGCCCACTGGGTCTTCGCCGATCCGGCGCTGCCGGCCGTCGGGGAGTTGGCGGCACCGAGCATGGAACCACTCGGTGTCGATCTTGACCGGTCGGCACACGCCGCGTGGGCCCTCACCGGCTGGTACATCCGGATGACCGTGCCGAAGCCGGCCGAGACCGACGGCAAGCTGTGGTTCCTGAACCAGCGACGGATACGGGGGCGGTCGCTGCTGCGGGTGACCCTCGGCCGGCTGGAAACACTGTGGCTGTACGAGGACGGCGACGGGATCAACTTCCACTTGGACAAGGTCGCCGTCGATGCGGCTTTCGAGGCGGGCGTCATCGACGAGGACGCCTGGGTCACCCGGGTCGCCGAGCGTGAGGACGACCCGTACGACACCCTGCGGGGCGAGAAGATTGGCTGTGTGTGCGACACCGTCGACGACGCGCTGTGGGCCCTGCGGCAGCCACTGGTCCTCGCTGCGGCGCGGCTGCTCAACGTCAAGTGTCTGGCCGTCGGCGGCTTCTCGTTCCAGCGACTGCACCGGCCGGAGCGGCTGGCCCGAGCCTGGTCCGCCGCACAGGCGCACTTCGACTCCCCGCCACTGCGGTCAGAGCCGGAGCCGGCGTTCGACCGTCCGTACCGGTCTCCGATCGTGGACCCGGCGGCGCTGACCGGCACCCGGGCCTTCGACAAGCACGCGTACGCGGCCGGGTGCGACGAGCACGACCGGCTCAGCCGCTGGCTGATCGACACTCTGGCCGCCACCGGTGCGTCGGTGGGCACCGGGCTGGCCGGAGTGCCGGTGGACCTGGCCTGGCAGGACGCTGACGGCCGGCAGTACATCGCCGAGGTCAAGAGCCTCGTCGGTGCTGGTCCGGAGGATCAGTTGCGGCTCGGTCTCGGGCAGGTGCTCGAGTACCGGCACCGGCTGGCCCTGCTCGGCCGGGTGGTCACCCCGATCCTGCTGACCTCGGCCCCGGTCGACGAGGTGTGGCGCGACATCTGCCGGGACAACGGCGTGACCCTGCTCGTCGACGGTGATCCATTGCCTTCCGGTTGTTGATCCACTGCGCTTCACCAACTCGACACGCCGGTGGTCAATTTGCTGAGGCGCATTGGATCACACGTCGGGAAAGGGAACGGCGACCTACTCCCCGAGGAAGTCGTCCAACTTGAAGGATTGGCTGCTCGCCAATCTGGCGACCAGGTCTTCTGGCTCCGGCGACGTGGTGTGCCTCTCGTGGTGGATGCGGCGCAGGTCGTCCGCCACGATCCAGTCGCTGGTGTAGAGACAGACCGAAGGGATCACCGCTCCAGCGCCGCCGATCCTGAGGATCCTTGCCTGGCCGTAGTGGGCGTAGTCGAGTCGCCAGGACGGATCGTCGTCGAGTAGCCTGACCGCAACCTTCGGCGGGTCATGGGTGAATGCGATCAGGCCCCTGTCGGTGGCTGCCCAGGAACGTTCCGTGTAGCAGTCGATGTGATACTGGGCATCGAGTACGACCTCGGTGGACGACCAGAACAGCCGTTCGTCATCGCTGATCAGTCCCACCTGACGTCCGTGCGTCGTCTCCTCCCGCGACCTGCTCGCCCGCACCGCCTCGTTGATCTGATCGGCGAGAGCGATTCCGGCAGGGTTCCATCCGCCAAAGCTGATGACGATCCGCTTGCTTCGCTGCCCGTCGTAGTCGCTGACCCGAAACGCGATCTCGCCACGATCTCTATTGAGAACCTGGCACTGACCAATCTTCTCGATCGGGATGACCGTCGGCATCATGGACTCCACGGTTGTCCGATGCAACCTGCTGAACGAGAACAGCCGTAGCTTCTCGCTGGTCAGGCAGGCCACGACCGTCGACCCGCCGTCACCGGGTAGATCCCACAAGCCGGCGGCTATGCCATAGAAGGTCTCCTCGTTCGCGTCGATGCTGAGGTCGGCGGCTCGGTCGAAGTCTGGGTCACCAACACGCATCCGTCCATCGTGCCGTCGCGCCGGCGGCGTGCCATCGGCGGATCGGTCGGCCCGTCGCGTCGGATCAGGTGTCGACGCCGACGCGGGCGGCGAAGGCGCGCAGGTCCGGAAGAGACCGGTGGCGGTCGCTCGACAGCAGGTCGACGGTCAACCGCTGGGCCCACGGCCGGTAGCGGACCTCCTGCGGCGCGGTCTGCTCGGCGGCGAGCAACGCCCGGTACGCCTCGGCGTTCGCGCCTCGGCCGTGCAACGCCAGCGCGGTGTCCTGCCAGTAGCGGGCCCGACGCTCCACGGTGCCCAACTGCTGCGGGGTGATGGCCCGAGCGCATTCGACCGCCGCGCCGAAGTCGCCCAGCGCTCGGCAGACTCCGATCCGGTACAACGCGACATCGACGCTGCCGAAGGCGGGCTTCAGGTCCGCTCGCCGGGTGGCCTCGTCCGCCTCGGCGAGTAGATCCAGAGCGGTGTCCCGCTGGTCGCCGAGTGCGGCCGTGTAGGCGGCGGTGGCGAGCAGTCGTCCGTACGCGGTGACGTCATCGCGTTGCCGCAGCCCGGTCGTGGTGTCGAGCGTCGCCGCTCCGGTGAGCACGACCTCCTGCGCGGTGTCGCGGTGCCGGGTCCGGCGGAGCACGATCGCGGTGATCCGGGCATGTTCGGCCTGCAGCAGCGGGTTCCCGCAGGCCCGCGCCGTCTGACCAGCCCGGTCCATGATCGACCAGGACATGCCGTCCTCGTGCAGCTTGATCAGCACCTGTGCGGTGAGGTGGTACGCCCGGGTCGCCAGGGCGGTGGCCGCACATCGTCGGTCATCGGCGGCGTTGGCGGTGACCGTCGCCGCGCCGGTGACCAGCTGCGGTAGGCGGGTGGCGAGTCGCGCGTACCGACATGCCTGAAGGTCCGCCGACGCGGCGGCCAGTTTGGCGCGCAGCTCGACCGGACCGACAGGTGGGGTGGTGCTCGGATCCGCACCGAGGAGCAGTCTGGACAGCTCGGCCGCCAGCTGCGGTGGGTGGGCAGCGGCGTGGCCGGCTGAGCCCGGGTCCGGGGGGATGGCCGCACCGGCGAGCCCTGCCAGTCCGCCCAGTACCGCGCGCCGTCGGATCACGTCCTCTCCCGTCTCAGGCCAGGATCGGCTACCGCGAAGCCTAACGATCGAAGTGGACCCGTGGTGGCTGGCCGATGTGCCAGAGTTGGCCAACCCGAACAGCTCCGGCGGAATGTCGAACACGTCGGCGAGCCGGCGCAGGGCGGTCACGTCGGTCAACCGCTGCCGGCCGCGTTCGATCCGCGACAGGCTCGCCGCCGAGTAGCCGCAGCGTCGTCCGGCCTCCGCGAGGGTCAGCCGGGCGGCTGTGCGGGCCAGTCGGATCAGGCTGCCGTAGTCGCCGGCTGCCGCCGCCCGACGGGTCTCGGGAAGGCCGGCCCACCGGCGGTCGCCGCTCATCGCAGTCTCCCGCCCATGGTCACGCTCGGTATTGCCTCCACTGTGCAACGGGCGTGCCAGCGCGCGCAAAGCGCTTGCGTATCCGGTAACGACGCGTGTCGGGGCGGCCTGGTCTCTGGTGTCCTGGAAGGGCGGCGGTGATGGCGCTCGACGACGGGTGAGGAGCGGAGACAGTGGACAAATTACGTCAATGTCGGTCCGACCATCGCCGGGTTGCTGTCGTCAATCGGACACTTGGCGTGGGCCTGTCTGGTGTCGCGGCGATCGTTGTGATCATGCTCGCGGCAGGTGGTTCAGGGCGCTCCGCTGCGGTGACCGCGATCGGCGGGATCGTCGCCGCACTGGCAGGACTCGCCGCCGCGTACCTACGTGAAGAATGAGCCGAATGTAACGGTTTGAAGACTGAAGGTGCCAGTGTGGTGGCCTGTTGGGCGGAGACCGTCCGCACGGTCGATGCGCGTTCCGTCGCTCGCGGCAGGGTAGGTGCCAGTGGTGTCGATCAGCCAACCCCGTCGGAGGGCCGGGTCATGCCATCCGGACCCCGGCCAGGCTCAGCAGGTAGACGACGGCGAAGGCACCGAAGAACAGCCCGGCGGTGCCGAGCGCCGCCTGGCTGGTCCGTGACGGCCGTACCGGTGCCGGGAGCCGGCGGTTGACGTAGAGGGTGAGGCCGACGACGACCGGGGTGTGTGCGGCGGCGATGATGCCGCCGACCGACAGGATCTCGACCGGGTTGCGAACCAGCAGGAACAGCACCAGCGGGGCGAGAGTCATGGCGACCGCGACGTACGTCAGGTGGACCGCCCGTGGGCGGCGTAGCAGCCGACCCAGCCGGCCAGTCGGTTCCTGATCGCCCGGCGACCCGTCGTCGTGCCGGCGGGCGGGCGATCCGTCGTGCCGGCCGTTGGCGACCAGCCGGGTGGCGTCGGCGTAGGTGCGCGCCCAGCCGTCCTGGTTGGCGAAGATGGTGCCCCAGAGCGCGACTACCACACAGGTCAGCAGCAGCACCTCACCGACGGTGCCCCACAGATCGCCGAGCAGCGCGGTCAGGTCGCGGGCGACGTCGACCCCGTCGGGAACCTGCCCTTGCGGGGCGAGCAGTTCGGCGCCCAGCACCAGGAACGAGACGATGACGAGTCCACCGCCGGCGACGCCGAGCGCGGCGGTCCGGCTCATCGTCCGGGTCCAGGCGCGCACCCGGTCGATCCGTTCGTCGCGGCCGACCTGCCGGCCCGGAGACGCATCGTCGGTCTGGTCGGTCGAGGAGGACGGGCCGGTCGGTCCGCCGAAGCCACGCGCCGCCACCCAGTAGGAGAACCACATGATGCCGACGGCCCCGGCGAGGATGAATCCGACCCAGGGCAGCACGAAGTACAGGTCGAGGTCGTCCGGCACACCCGGTACCAGGCCGGTCGCGATGTCGCCGCTGACCGTGCTGGCGGCTGCGGTGAGGGCCGCGCCGACCAGCACCAGGGCCATCACGGCGGTGATCCGTTCCACGCCCCGGTAGCGGCCGGCCAGCACCAGCGCCCCGGAGCCGAGGATGACGACGCTGGCGTAGACCGCCTGGCCGCCGGGCAGCGCCACCATGAGCGCGCTGCCGACGAGAGCGGCGATGCCGGCTATGGTGACCACCCCGGCGACGACCTGTGGAACGAAGATCACCCAGATCGCCCAGTTGGCCGGTCCCGGTACGTCGCGGAAGCCGTCGAGCAGGGTACGGCCGGTGGCCACGCTGTACCGGCCGGCCTCGCGAATCATGATCCACATGAGTACGGTGACGAGCAGCGCCAGCCACAGCAGCTCGTAGCCGTACCGCGCGCCGATCCGTGGGGTGAACAGCACCGAACCGGAGCCCACCGACGACACCATCCACAACAGACCTGGACCGTACCAGCGGGACTGGCTGCGCCCGGTCGGGGCGGGGGCGGGCTGTCGGCGCAGACGGAACGCGGTCGTCATGGTGAGGAGTCCTGAGTCGTCATCGAAGAGCCGGACCTCTCCCGACCTACCCCACCCGCCGGTGTACGACACACGCCAGGTAAGGGATTGACGCTCGACGACACGGTGCGGGGCTGTTCCAGCCTCCCCGACATGCGCGCTGACAGATGGTAGGAAGTCGATGACTCCATGTATGCCGAGGATCGGTGGATGCAATGAGTAACAGTCGACAGGGGTGCTCGCCTGCCCGTCCTGGCCCCCGCTCGGCCAGCATGCGGTGGTCGATTGCGGCCGTGGTCGGGGTGGCGATGGCAGCGGTGGCGACCAGTGGTGCGTCGGCTGCTCCGGTCACCGACGCCGGCAGCGGCACCGCCATCACCACCCGGGTGTTCGACCGGGCCACCGGCGAGCCGGTCAAGGGCGTGTGTGTGCTGGCCCTGCCGGTGCTCACGTTCCGCCTGCCGAACGCCTGCGCGACGCGCAGCGGCGGCGGCGGACGGGTGACCGTCGAGGTGCCGGGGCCTGGCCAGTACAACCTGTTCGCGCTGCCCAAACCGGACAGCCCGTACGGTGCCCAGTGGGTCGGCCCGGACGGCGGCACCGGTCGCCAGCAAGAGGCACGTCGGGTCACCCTCGCCACCGGTGAGACCAAGCGGGTGAATCAGATCCTGCTGGATCCCCGCGCCACGATCAGCGGTGTGCTCGACATGCGGAACAATGACAACGATGGGCTGGTCTCCATCGCCGCACCCGAGCTGGACCTGCACCAGGAGAAGTGGTCCGTACCGGTCGGTGCCGACGGCACCTTCGACATCGACTGGGTCGGTCCGTACGAGTGGCCGGTGCTGTTCCGGTCGCAGGACGGCCCGGCACAGTGGAGCGGGCGGGTTGGCAACCGGTTGATCGCCGAGGTGGTTCCGGCGGTCGTCGGCGGCTCGGTCGAACCGTACACGTTCCGCACGTTGCGGTTCAGGGGAGCCGCAATTCGGGTCCAGATGGCCAGCCTCCCGACCGGCTTGCCGGGGCGGGTGGTCCTCTACAACAGCGCAACCGGGGACGTCATGGGAGTCGGTGAGTTCGACGGGTCGCAGAGCTCGGTCCGTGCGGTCGTCATCGGTGGACAGCAGGTCAAGATCGAGTGTCAGTGCCCTGACGGGACACGTTGGTACGGTGGTACCAGCTTCGCCGACGCCACGCCGGTCGTTGCCGCCTACTACGCCGGCATCAACATCGACATGCGGTAGGGGAGAGTCGACATGGCAGGCAGCAGTAGGAGATCGTCAGGTCAGGTGCACGGCCGGCACGGTCAGGTGACAGCCTGGTTCCGGATGGCAGGTGTGGCGGTCGTGATCGCCGCCCTCGTCGTCACCATTGTCGGCGGGCCACCGGCGCGTGCCGCCGCGGCGCAGTCCACGGATGCGTACATCAAGACCTGGGTGTACGCCCGCGACACCGGACTGCCGATGAAGGGCGTCTGCTTCTTCGCCGTTCCCGCGCGCGGCACCTTCAACTTGCAGGAGCTCTGCAGTTCGTCGACCGGGCTGGGGCTGGTCAGGGTACAGGTGTCGGTGCCGGGCTCGTACAACCTTTTTGCACGTGCGCCTGGCTACAGCGGATACGGGTCGCAGTGGGTGGGGCCGTCCGGCGGCACCGGGACGCAACAGTCGGCTCGGCAGATCACCGTGTCGGTGCCGGGTGAGACCAAGACGGCGCCGACGATCTTCATCGACCGAAGCGGATCGATTCGGGGGAAGCTCCCGGCTCCGGATCCGGCCCTGCCTCCGGGACAGCGTGGCACTGTCGGGATCGCCGCCCTGGAGCCCGAGTATCGGCTGCCGCCCATGTCCAGCCCGATCTACTACGACGGCAGCTTCAATATCAACTGGCTCGGCCCGTACGAGTGGCCGCTGCTGTTCCGGATCCCTGGACATGCAGACCAGTGGAGCGGGGGTGGCGGCAACCGGCTGCGGGCTGAGCTGATCCAGGCCACCGTACCAAGCGGTTCGCCTATCGACTTCACTGTCAAGCGCGGTGTGTCCGCCATCGTGAATTTTCCTGACCCGCCGGCGGGCTCGGACAACCGGGTGGTGCTGCGTAACGTGGCCACCGGCGAATCCATGGGGGTCGGCTCGTTGGGCTCGGGCTCCAAGGTGCGGATCCGGGTCGTCCTCGGGCAGCAGGTCAAGATTCAGTGTCTCTGCGGCGGCACCACCAGTTGGCATGGCGGCACCGACTTCGACAGCGCGACGCCGGTAGTGATCACCGGCGGCGGGCCGACCGAGGTCACCTTCCTGCCGCCGCAGTGAGCCGGGCGACCTTGTCGGCGGCGGTCGGGCCGTGCGAGGTCAACCGCACCGGTACGCCGAGCGCGGCCTCGACCGCCGCCACCCAGGAGTCCGGGTCGGGCTCCGGGTCGGCGGCGTACCGGGGTCGGCTGGCCAGCAGCTTCGCGGTCAGCGCCGCCTGACGGTCCAGGTCGCCGGGCGGGCCGACCGGCAGCCGGTCGGTCCAGTCGTAGCTGTCGCACAGCCGCAGCCGGTGCGCGCCGACCAGGTCCAGGTGGGTCAGCGCGAGGGCGTCGACGCCGCCGGTGACGTCGAGGGCGTACCGGTGGGCGACGGCGTCGAAGTGGCCGAACCGGAACCGGCCCTGCCAGGCGTTGGTGCCGTTGTGCCGCTCCGGCGGTCGCAGCGTCGGGTCCTCGGTGACCAGCGGGCCCGGCCCGTGCCGGGGGGTGAGGGTCCGCAGCACCCCGAGCCGGGTCGCCGTACCGGGCATGCCGGCCTCGGCCAGCAGTGTGTCCACGTTGCCGAACGTCGTGGTGCTCCACGTGGTGTACGGGTGGAAGCCGTGCCACTCGTCGAGCAGCACCCCTTGGGCACCTTCGAAGACGACCGGGCCGGCGCGCAGCAGCCGGGTCGTCCACGGGCCGTCGACGATCGCGACCCGCTGCGCGAACGCGGTGAACGCGGTGACGGTGTCCGCGACCGGTGGGGCGTCCAACGGACCCAGCTCGTCGGTGAGCCGGTCGCGCAGCAGCGTCAGCCGGTGCCGCAACAGGCGCGGGTCGTGGCAGTCGGCGACCCGGGGGGCGGTGTCGGGGTGGGCGAGACCGTACGACATGGTCTCGCCCACCCCCATCCCGCAGGAGCCGTGCCGGTCGGCCCCACGGGCGATCTCCCGGGCCTGGTTCGCGGCCCGGTGGTACGGGGTGGCCAGCAGCGCGTCACCGTCGACGGTCACCCGGTCCAGGGCGTCGGGTACGCCGAGCGCGGCCAGGTGCGTCGCCTCGCCGGCCAACGCCAGCGGGTCGACGACCACGAACCGGGACAGGTGGGTCGGCACGCCGTGGAAGGTGCCGGCGCCGAACTGGGCGAAGGTGTGCGACCGACCGTCGGGCAGGACGACGTTGTGCGCCGCCTGCCCGCCCCCGTTGAAGCGGATCACCGCTTCGACCGGTCGGGTCGCGCAGAGCCAGTCGACGACGGTGCCCTTGCCGGCGTCGCCGTAGCCGAGGTCGACCACGGCGACGTGCCGGCTGGCCGTCGCGTCCGCCCCGCCATCGCCAGGGCTGCTGGCCACCGGGTTCACAGCCGGGTCACCTGGTCGGTGCGGCCCGAGGCGGCCGGCAGGGTGCCGCGTACCGCCGGGGTGCGGTCGGTGCCGATGCGGGCCAACGCCCGCGACACGGTGGTGGCGGCGTCGCCGGCGCCGACGTCGCGCAGGTCGGCCAGGGCGGTGTCGAGGTCGCAGGCCTCCTCGCCGAGCGCCACGGTGGTGGCTATGGCCTCGCAGACGGCGTCGAGGTCGTCGAGTTCGAGCGCGTTCTGCCCGAGCAGGTCGCGCCAGAAGTCGAGGATGCGGCGGTTGCCGGCGTAGTGGCTGCCGGCCGGCATCAGGTAGTAGGTGTCCCACTTGCGGCGCACCTCGTCGACGATGGCGCGCAGCCCGACGTCCTCGCCGAGGCGGTCGCCGATGACGGTGCGGACCTCGCGGGCCTTGACCTTGGGGTAGGCCATCTCGTCGCCGATGATGAACAGGTAGCCGCGCTTGCCGCGCCGCTCGTGGCAGTCGATGGCGGTGTGCCGGGCCATGAAGTACATCGCCAGTTCGTAGGATTCCATCATCTGCCCGCCGCCACCGCCTTCGAGCACGATGTTGCCCAGGTGGTCGTCCATCCGGTTGTCCGACTCGAACTGGCTGACCTGCAGGGGCACCCGGTCGCAGGTGGCGTCGCCGATGGCGCCGAAGAGGATCTGTGGGTCGGTGACGTAGCCCTTGCGCAGCAGCAGGCCGAGCAGCTGTGGCAGCTTCTGCTGCAGGGTGCGGGGCACGCCGCCCATCGAGCCGGTGACGTCGAACAGCACGGCGATGGCCAGCGACTGCGGGTGTTCGGTCGAGTCGCGGCTCTCCCGGGCGGTGACGCCGCGCGGGTCGAGGGTCGGGTGGACGGTGCGGGCACCACTGTCGCTGTACGCGAAGGCGCTCTTGCCGCTGGCCTTGCGGTAGGCGCTCGCGGCGCGGTAGACGTCGGTCGACCAGGCTCCACTGCCCATGACGGGCCTCCTTCGGGGTGGGTGTTTTCTAACGGTGGTTCGGGTCGGGCATCGTGAACGGGCGGAACCGGCGGGGGCCCCAGAGCCGTTCGATCAGGTCGTCGAACTCGGCCAGCAGCCGCCACGCGTCGTCGGGCCGTTGCCGCAGTGCGGGCAACTGGCACCCGTCGGTGAATCGGCGTACCGGATCCGGTGCGCGCTCGCCGGTCAGCCAGGCCAGGCACCGGGCGGCCATCGCCAGGTCGGTGCCGGGGCCGGGGGTGCGGCGGCGGCGGATCTCGTCGGGGTACCAGTCGGCGTACGCCGGCACCAGCGCCGGTACGGGTGAGCCGTCGACGCTGGCGTAGCACCAGTCGACGAGGACGACGCCGTGCTGTTGCGGTTCGATGAGGACATGTCCGGGCAGGACCGCGCCGTGCACCAGGCCGGCGCGGTGGGCGAAGCCGAGCCCGACGAGCAGCCGGCGGAACATCCAGGCGGCGTCGCGGGCGTCCACCCCGTCGGAGTGGGCGCGGCGGACCTCGGCGAGGCTGTACAGCCCGGTCGGGGAGCCGAGCACGCTCACCTGACGCAGCGCGCCGGTGCCGGTGTCGCGGTGCCGGAAGGCGTCGACCAGCCGGGGCACGTACGGCAGGTAGCGGGGGTCGCCGCGGTCGGCGAGCCGGGCCAGCGCGGTCTGTTCGCGGGCGATCAGGTCGTTGTTGGCGGGGTCGCGGGGGACCTTCACCAGTTGGTCGTCGCCGTGGCGGTACAGGTCGGCCAGGTCGCCGACGTAGGTGGCGGCGCGGTCGACGACGTACCGGTGCCGGCCGGTGTCGATGGTGACGGTGTCGCGGCCCGCGTCGCGGTGCCGTTGCCACAGCTCGGCGAGCCGGACGAAGGCGTCGGTCGCCCGTGGGTCGGTGGCGTCGGGACCGGCGGTGTCGGGGTGCAGCAGCCGGGCCAGTTGGTGGTAGCGGCGGGTCGCGTCGTCGGTGCCGAACACCTCGGCCGGGCCGGGGGCGGTCATGACGAGGTGGATCGCTTCGGTGACGGTCATCTGATCTGCTCCTCCCGGGCGGGGCGCAGCAGCGCCGGGTGCAGCAGTCGGGCGTCGCCGGCCCGGTAGAGGCGGGCCCGGGGTCCGCCGCGCGGTCCGCCGCGCTCGGTGGTGGCACCGACGCCGTCGAGGAAGCCGGGCACCGACAGGACCTTGCGGTGGAAGTTGCCGGCGTGCAGCTCGACACCCCACACGGTCTGGTAGACGGCGCGTAGCTCGCTGATGGTGAACTCGTCGGCGACGAAGCGGGTCGCCAGTGGGGTGTACTCGAGTTTGGCGCGGGCCCGGTCGAGGCCGTCGGCGAGGATCCGGGCGTGGTCGAAGGCGAGTCGTCGGGTGGTGCCGGGTCGTTGCCGTACCGGTTGGCCCGGCTCGACGTCGTCGGGTAGGCCGAGAGCGGCCACCGGCACCCAGGCGGCGGTGGCGGCGTCGCTGCCGGCCGCCGGGTCGGGCAGCTCGGGGGCGAAGGCGAGGTACGCCACCGAGACGATCCGCATCCGGGGGTCCCGGTCGGGTGTGCCGTAGCTGGCCAGCTGCTCCAGGTGCACCCGGTCCATGGCGGCGGCGCGGGTGTCCAGGCCGGTCTCCTCGGCCAGTTCGCGGGCGGCGGCGGTGGGCAGGTCCTCGTCGGGCTGGACGAACCCGCCGGGCAGCGCCCAGGCCCCTTCGTACGGTGGCGCGCCGCGCACCACGAGCAGGACGTGCAGCTGTCCGTCGCGGATGGTCAGCGCCACCACGTCGACGGTGACCGCGAGCGGTGCGTACGCCCGGGGGTCGTAGCTGGCGAGGAACTCCGTCTCCGACATCGTCGTCCTTCTCGTTGCTGGATGTTCTCGAACTTAGTATTTCTCTGACTGAGTAAAACTCGATCTGAGAAGAACTTACCGCAGTCTGCTCCGGATGTCATCCCGACAGTGGCGCTCGTCATGTCCGGCGACAGGGATCGTGGATGGGCTCGGCTGTCGACTTAGGTTAGCCTCTGCTCACACAAGCCAGGAGTCGTGTGCCACCCGCACCGGCCGACGTCCCGTCGGGGGAGAGCCCGTGCCCGTACGCCCACCCGCCCCCCTGACCACGGCCCGGCTGCTGCGCCGGACCCTGCGTCGGCACCGTGGCCGGCTCGCCGGTGGGGTCGCCCTGCTCAGCCTGCACCAGGCTGCCGAAGCGGCGGTGCCGCTGGCCATCGGGCTGATCGTCGAACAGGCCGTGGCCACCGGCGAGCTGAGCGCACTCGTCTGGTCGGTGGTCGGCCTGGCCGCCCTGTTCACCGTCCTCACCTTCGCCTGGCGCTTCGGTGCCCGACTGACCGAGGCCGCGATCCACTCCGAGACCCACCAGCTGCGGGTGGAGGTCGCCGCACGGGCACTCGACCCGCGTGGGCACCGCAGCGGCCTGCGCTCCGGTGAACTGCTCGCCATCGCCGCCGCCGACGCCGAACGCACAGCCCTGATCATCCGGGCCAGCACCGTCGCCGTCGCCGCGCTCGCCGCCCTGGCCGTGGCCTCGGTGGTACTGCTCACCATCGACGTCGCCCTCGGTCTCGGCGTCCTGCTCGGCGTACCGGCGCTGGTCACCGCGTTGCAGGCACTCGCCCCGGTGGTCACCCGGCGCACCGCCGACCAGCAGGCCGCCGCCGGGGCCACCACCGCGCTCGCCACCGACCTGGTCACCGGGCTGCGCGCCCTGCGCGGGCTCGGCGCCGTGGACAACGCCGCCCGCCGCTACCGCGACTCCAGCCGGCACACCCTCGCGGTCACCCTGCGGGCCACCACCATGAGCGGCGTCTACCAGGGCATCACCGCCGGGGCCAGCGGGCTGTTCCTCGCCGCTGTCGCGGGCGTGGCGGGGTGGATGGCGATCCGCGGGCGGATCAGCATCGGAGAGTTCATCACCGTGGTCGGACTGGCCCAGTTCGTCGCCGAACCGGTCCGCGCCCTCGGCTTCTGCGGTCAGCTCGCCGCCGCCGTGTGGGCCTCCGCCGGGCGGGTCGCCCGGGTGCTGACCGCGTCGCCCGCCGTCGTGCCAGGACAGCGGACGCCCGCCCGCCCGGCGCGGGTGCGGCTGGACCTTGCCGGCGTCAGCTACCGCAGCCTGCGCGACGTGGACCTGCGGTTGCACGCCGGCGAGCTGCTCGCTGTCGTGGCCCACGAGCCACGCGACGCCGAAGCACTACTCGACCTGCTGCGCGGCCGAGTGCCCGCCGACGACCACCGGGGAACGGTGACCGTCGACGCGGTGCCGGTGTCCGACCTGAGCATCGACGCCCTGCGCACGCAGGTCCTGGTGGAGCCGCACGACACGGCGCTGTTCGAGGGAACGCTGCGCAGCAACCTGCTGGTCCACTCCGCCGGGCCGGGCCCCGCCGCCGTGCCGGCCGACGCCGCCGACCCGAGGCTGGCCGCCGCGATCACCGCCGCCTGCGCCGACGACATCGTCGGGCTGCACCCCGGTGGGCTGGACCACCCGGTCACCGATCGCGGTGCCAGCCTCTCCGGCGGCCAGCGCCAGCGGATCGGGCTGGCCCGGGCACTGGTCGCCGACCCGCCGATCCTGGTCCTGCACGACCCCACCACCGCGGTCGACGCGGCCACCGAGCAGCGCCTGGCCGCCGGACTGCGCGCGGCGCGCCACGGCCCCGACCGGCCCGACGACCCGGCCGCCCCCGCCACGCTGGTGGTGACCAGCAGCCCGACGCTGCTCGCCCAGGCCGACCGGGTGCTCGTCCTGGCCGCCGGCCAGGTGGTCGGCTCGGGCAGCCACCAGGATCTGGCGCGCACCGACGAGTCCTACCGGGCGGCGGTGCTGCGATGAGCGCGACCAGCCCCGAGCAGACCGCCGACGGTGCGCCGCAGGCGTCGCCGACGACACCGTCGGCGCTGCCGACCGCGACCGTACGGCGGACCTGGGCGGTGCTCGGCACCGAACTGCGGCGCAGCCCCGCCCTGACCGGCGCGGCGCTGCTGACCGTCCTGGCAGCCAGCGCCTGCGGCCTGGTCGCCCCCTGGGTGCTCGGCGCGATGGTCGACGACATCCGGTCCGCCGCCGGCACATCGGCGGTGATCCGGGCGGTCGTGCTGATCGTGTCCGCCGCCGCCGTCGGCGCTGTCCTGACCGGGTGCGGCGCGGCCCTGGTGGCCCGGACCGGCGAGACGGTGCTCGCCCGGCTGCGCGAACGGGTGCTCGACCGGGCCCTGCACCTGCCCGGCGGCACCCTGGACCGGATCGGCCCCGGCGACCTGCTGGCCCGGGTCGGCGACGACGTGTCCGTGGTCACCCGGGTCATCACCGACACCGCACCGGTGCTGGTCTCCGCGCTGCTGACGGTGCTGCTCACCGTCGCCGGCCTGTTCGCCCTGGACTGGCGCCTGGGGCTGGCCGGGCTGACCGCCCTGCCGATGTACCTGCTGGCGCTGCGCTGGTACCTGCCCCGGTCCGGGCCCTACTACGCCCGGGAACGGGTGGTCACCGGCGAACGGTCGCAGGCGATGATCGGGGCGTTGCGCGGGGCGGCCACCGTGCGTGCGTACCGGCTGGAGGCCGTGCACACGGCGGCGATCGCGCACCGGTCGGCCGCCGCGCGGGACCTGTCGATTTCGGTGCTGCGGATGTTCACCCGTTTCGGGTCCCGGCTCAACCGGGCCGAGTGGGTCGGGTTGACCTCGGTCCTCGTGGTCGGGTTCCTCCTGGTGCGAGCCGACCTGGTGACGGTCGGCGCGACCACCGCGGCGGCGCTGTACTTCCACCGCCTGTTCAACCCGCTCGGGGCACTGGTCGCCGAGTTCGACCAGGTGCAGCAGGCCGGGGCCAGCCTGGCCCGGCTCGCCGGGGTGGCCGACCTGCCGCCGCCGTCGCGCCCGACCGCGCCTGCCGTCGTGGCCGACACCTCGATCGAGCTGGCGGGGGTCAGCTACCGCTACGACGACGGTCCGCTGGTGCTGCACGACGTGTCGCTGCGGATCGCACCCGGCGAGCGGGTGGCGCTGGTCGGTGCCAGCGGGGCAGGCAAGACCACCCTGGCCGCCATCGTCGCCGGTCAGCTGCGCCCCAGCGCCGGCACCATCGTGTTCGGTGGGGTGGACCTGGCCGACGCCGGGGCAGCCGACCTCGCCGGCCGGATCGCCCTGGTCAGTCAGGACGTGCACGTGTTCGCCGGTCCGTTGACCGAGGATCTGCGGTTGGCCCGTGCCGACGCCACCGCCGAGCAGATCACCGCCGCGTTGGACCGGGTCGGGGCGTCGGGCTGGGTGCGGGCGCTGCCGGACGGGCCGGACAGCGTCGTCGGCGAGGGCGGCCATCAGCCGACCGCCGCCCAGGCCCAGCAGCTCGCGCTCGCCCGGCTGGTGCTCGCCGACCCGGACGTGGCGATCCTCGACGAGGCGACCGCCGAGGCCGGCAGCGCCGGCGCCCGGGACCTGGAACGGGCGGCGTTCGCCGCGACCGAGGGCCGGACCACCCTGATCGTGGCGCACCGGCTCACCCAGGCCCGCCACGCGGACCGCATCGTGGTGCTCGACGCCGGCCGGGTGGTGGCCGACGGCAGCCACGACGAACTGGTCGCGGTCGACGGCAACTACCGCCGGCTGTGGGACAGCTGGACCGGCGCGGACCAGGCGCCGGTTGACCGTACTGCAAATCTTGTTTAGTGTCACACGTCGATATGTTCTGCCCGTTCGCCGAGGGAGACCGCCGTGCGTCGTTGGAGAATCGGGTTGGCAGCGGCCGCCGCAGCGGCAGTTGCCGTCGGGGCGGTCGCTGTGCTCGCCCCGTCGGCGAGCGCGGCGACCGCGGCGTTCGTGAAGGTCAACGACTGGGGCAGCGGCTACGAGGGCCGGTTCACCGTCACCAACGACACCTCCGCGACGATCTCCTCCTGGCGGGTCAGCTTCGACCTGCCGGCCGGCAGCCGGATCAGCTCGTCGTGGAACGCACAGCTGAGCACCGCCGGGAACCGGTACACCTTCGACAACGCCGGGTGGAACGGCACGGTCGCCGCCGGGGCGAGCACCAGCTTCGGATTCATCGTCGCCGGTAGCGGCACCCCGGCGAACTGCACCGTCAACGGTGCCGCGTGCGCCGGCGGCACCACCCCGACGACCCCACCGCCGACGACGGCACCCCCGACCACCGCGCCCCCGCCGACCACGGCCCCGCCGACGACCGCACCGCCCACCACGGCCCCGCCGACCGGGACCACGCCGGTCGCCATCAACGGTCAGCTGCGGGTCTGCGGCGTCAACCTGTGCAACCGGTACGGCCACCCGATCCAACTGCGCGGGATGAGCACCCACGGACTGCAGTGGTACGCCCAGTGCGTCAACGACGCGTCACTGGACGCTCTGGCCACCGACTGGCGCGCTGACGTGCTGCGCATCTCGATGTACATCCAGGAGGACGGCTACGAGACCGACCCGCGCGGCTTCACCGACCGGGTGCACGACCTGATCGAGAAGGCCTCCGCGCGAGGCATGTACGCCATCGTCGACTGGCACATGCTCACCCCCGGTGACCCGAACTACAACCTCGACCGGGCGAAGACCTTCTTCGCCGAGATCGCCCGTCGGCACGCGGCCAGGCCCAACGTGCTCTACGAGATCGCCAACGAACCCAACGGGGTCAGCTGGGCGTCGATCAAGAGCTACGCCGAGCAGGTCATCCCGGTGATCCGGGCGGCCGACCCGGACGGCATCGTGCTGGTCGGCACCCGTGGCTGGTCGTCGCTGGGCGTCTCCGAGGGCGGCAACGAGGCGGAGGTGGTCAACAACCCGGTGAACGCGGCCAACGTCATGTACACCTTCCACTTCTACGCCGGCTCGCACTTCGACACGTACCGCGCCGCGCTGTCGCGGGCGGCCGACCGGGTGCCGATGTTCGTCACCGAGTTCGGCACCCAGACCTACACCGGCGACGGCGCCAACGACCTGGTCAGCGCGCAACAGTGGATCGACCTGCTGGCGGCGCGCAAGATCAGCTGGGTGAACTGGAACTACTCCGACGACTTCCGCTCCGGCGCGGTGTTCCGTACCGGGGTCTGCGGCGGCAACTCCTACACCGGCACCGCCGTGCTCAAGGAGGCCGGCGTGTGGATCCGCGACCGGATCCGTACCCCGGACGACTTCCCCACCCACTGACCAGGCGTCACGGGCCGCTCTCCACCGTGCGGCCCCGTACACACGCCGTACCGGTCGCCACACCGGTCGGATCCTCCGGCATCTCGATACGCACCTCGGCCAGCACACAGTCGCGGGCGCTGTGCAGCAGGTTGCCGAAGACCCCGGTCCCGGCGTAGTCGGCGGTGAAGGTGGCGGTGGCACCGTCGGCCGGCCGCCGCACGTCGACGTGGATCGCGGTGCCGTACGGGATCCGCTCGACGGCGTACGGCAGGAAACGGGGCCAGCTGACCCCGCACCGGGGCGCGTACCGCAGTTCGAGGACGCCGAGCGCCTGCCGACCGAGGTTGACCTCGACGGTGTCGACCGAGAGCACCTGGGGGTCGTCGGCGCAGCCGCTGTCCATCGGGTCGGCACCGTCGGCGACCGCGACGCGCGACGGCGGTGTCGCGGGGTCCGGGTCCGGTGACGTCGGGGGACGAGCGTCGGCGATCGCGTGGATCAACCCGGCGAGCGCGGTCACCGTAGCGGCCGTGGTGGCCGCGAGCCAGGTGACTGTCCGCCGCCGCCACCGGCCCTCGACCGTCGTGGCGGCCGGCACCGGCCCGGCCGCTGTCACTGGTCCGGCGGCTGTCACTGGTCCGGCGGCTGTCACTGCGGGAACGCCCCCATCGGGAGTGTCCGCAGCCATGACGGTGGCGGTGCCGTCGGAGTCCGTGGCCGATGCCGGGGTGCCGACGGCGGCGGCGACCTGCTCCCACCGGACCCGCCAGACCTCGAGGTCACCGTCGCAACCGGCGACGAAGGCCGCCACCGTCTCCCAGGTCGGGAACCGACGGCCGCCGGCGGCCTCGGACAGCGCGGTCTGGGACCGGCCGGTCCGCCGCGCGAGTGCGGCGTACTTCGGCCGGCCAGCGGATTCGCGAAGCGCGCGCAGTTCGGCGGCGAAGGCCTGCACCGGTCCCGCCTCGCCGTCGATCCGCCGTTCAGGTCGCCCCAACGTGGACTCCTTGTGCGCTCGGTTGATTGTCCACGTTGATTCTTGCCGCAGTACCGGTGTGGGACAACTACCGGCTCGGTAGAAACGGGACCGTGCCCGCCGTGTCGCGGCATCCGGTCGGTGGAGCGGGCCGGGAGAGGGAGATCGAGTTCGCAGGGAGCGTTGTCGTGGGACTTATGGTCCTTTGTCGGAGACTGCTCGTTTGTCCGCCAGGGTGCAGTGGGAGGTCGGATGAGAGTGGACGTACCGGGTTGGGTCACCGTGCGGTCGGACGATGGTGCCCAGATCGAACAGACCGGGGAGAAGCCGCGGTTGTTGCTGGCGCTGCCGGCCTGCCGGGCCAATCAGAAAACCTGTATCGAAACGGTGATCGACGCGCTGTGGGGGATATCGCCCGCCGAAGTCATGTATACCTAATATTCAAACATATGTGTGTCGTATCCGGCGGGCCCTCGATGCCGCGAGTCCCGGTGCCGGCGGACGCCTGTCGTATCAGTCCGGGGGATACGGTCTCGAGCTTGATCCCGCCGAGTGCGACATTCAGGAGATACAGACGCTGGTCTGCGGTGTGTCCGGACCGTACGGTGCCGCCGGGCGGACCCCGCCGCTGGGGGTGCTCCAGCGGGCCTGTGGCCGCTGGCGGGGCAGACCGTTCTCGGCGGTCGCGGTCGGCCGTTCGTCGCTGGTCGCCGGCGAGCTGCACCGCTGTGAAAAGCTCTACCTCCAGGTCAGCGAGGAGTACGCGGCGACCGCGCTGCGCCACGGCCGGCCCGGTGACGCCGTGCCGGTGCTGCGTCGGCTGACCGCCGAGTTCCCGATCCGGGAACGGCTGTACGCGGTGGCGATCCGGTGTCTCGTCGGTGCGGGTGACACCGCCGCCGCGCTCGGGCTCTACCACCAGACCCGTACGGTGCTCGCCCGGGAGCCTGATCAGCATCGCCGTCACCACCGGGCCGGCCAGCAACGGCGACCCTGCGGCCGAGCTGGACCGGCGGCTGATCGTCGGCGCGACCGGCCTGTCCCTGATCACCACCTGCTGGGCCCGCTGCGGCGTACTGCCGTTGGACCGGCGCAACCAGACACTGGACCGCGTCGGCAGCGGGCTGGTGGAAGACCCTCGAGGGTGGAGCGTGTTCGATGGCCGCTGCGACTGACGACCTTCACGACAGCGCACTCGGCCGGCTCCGGCACGAAGTACGGTCCGTGCTCGACGACCTCGGTGGTGTCCACGACGGCGTCGCTGACGCCGACACCGTTCCTGCGGGCCGTGGACGCCGGGGTGCGGCTCTACGGCGCGTCCAGGATGGGGGCGTTGCGGGCGGCCGAGTGCCACCCGTGGGGGATGGTCGGCGTCGGCCGGGTCTTCGAGGCGTTCCGGACCGGCGTGGTCGACGCCGACGACGAGGTGGCGATGGTCTACGACGACCGGGACCGGCCGCTGTCGGAGCCGCTGATCGGGATGCGGCTGGCGCTCGCAGACGGGGCCGCAGCCGGTCTGGTCGATCCCGGGCACGCGCAGGTCTTTCTCGACGCCGCGCGGCGGGTCTACTTCCCGCACCGTACGGTGCGTTCCGTCCTGCGGGCCGTGGGCGCCACCCTCGACGCCGCCGACCGGGCCCGGCTTGCCGAGTTCCCCACCGGCCGGGACCGGGACGTCAAGCGCGCCGACGCGTACGCGTTGCTGCGCAGGATCCGGGACGATTGGTACCCGGCCCTACCGCTGGCGGGCACGGTAGCGCATGATCGGACGGATGGGGGCGAGCGGAACTGACGGTGGCGCGCCACAGCCGGTACGGACGCCACCGGGGCCGGGTGACGGCGCGGCGGCACCGACCCTGTGGGCGATCAGCGACCTGCACATCTCCTACCAGGAGAACCGGCAGCTCGTCGCCGACCTGGCGGCACCCTCACCCGACGACTGGCTGATCGTCGCCGGTGACGTCGCCGAGACGATCGTCGCCACCGGCTGGGCGCTCGGCACCCTGCGGCAGCGTTTCGCCCAGGTGATCTGGTCGCCCGGCAACCACGAGCTGTGGACCACCGCGCGGGAGCCGTCCGGACCACGCGGCGTGGAACGCTACCAACAGCTGGTCGAACTGTGCCGGGCGTTGGACGTACGCACTCCGGAGGATCCGTACCTGCAGTGGACCGGAGCGGGCGGGCCGGCGGTGGTCGCGCCGCTGTTCACCCTCTACGACTACAGCTTCCTACCGGCCGGCACCAGCACCAAGGAGCAGGGGCTGGCGTACGCCTACGGCACCGGCATCGTCTGCACCGACGAGTCCATGCTGCACCCGGACCCGTTCCCCAGCCGGGAGCAGTGGTGCTGGCAGCGGCTCGACTACACCGCGCAACGGCTGTCCGAGGTGGATCCGCACCTGCCGACGGTGCTGGTCAACCACTATCCGCTGGTCCGCGACCCGATGAACGTACTGCGCTATCCGGAGTTCGCGATGTGGTGCGGCACCGAGCGGACCGCCGACTGGCACGTCCGGTTCCGGGCGTCGGTGATGGTCTACGGCCACCTGCACATCCCACGGACCACCTGGTACGACGGGGTGCGCTTCGAGGAGGTCTCGGTCGGCTACCCCCGGGAGTGGCGGCAGCGTCCGGGCCCGCCGGCCCAGCTGCGTCGCATCCTGCCGCACCCGGCCCGCTGAGGCGTACCGGCCGGGTCAGGTCGGTGGTGCTGGCTGACGGGAGGTCGGTGGTGCCGGGTCGGCACCGAACGCCGCCAGCAGCCGCGCGGCGGCCTGCGCGGGGGTGAGCTCGCCGGCGAGCACCCGGGCCTCGACGTCCGGGGTCAGCGCGGTCACCGCCGGATGCCGGTGGAGCCGGTCGAGCAGCCCGTCGTGCACCATCGCCCAGACCCACCGTAGCTGCTGCCGCTGCCGGTCGCGGTCCAGGTCGCCGCTGGCCCGGCGGCGGTCCTGGTGGGCGAGCACCTGCTGCCAGACCTCGGCCAGCCCGGTGCCGTCGCGGCCGCTGGCGGTCGACACCGGCACCGTCCAGGCGTCCTGGTCGGTACGCAGCATCCGTAGCGCCCCGGCCAGCTCCCGCGCGGCGGCCCGCGCCTCGACGGCGTGCGCGCCGTCGGCCTTGTTGACCACGACGATGTCGGCGAGCTCCAGCACCCCCTTCTTGATGCCCTGCAGCTGGTCGCCGGTGCGGGCCAGGGTGAGCAGCAGGAACGTGTCGACCATGTCGGCCACCGTGGTCTCGGACTGTCCGACGCCGACGGTCTCGACCAGCACCACGTCGTACCCGCCGGCCTCGACCACCACCATGGCCTCCCGGGTGGCGCGGGCCACCCCACCGAGGGTGCCGGCCGTCGGCGACGGGCGCACGAACGCCGCCGGATCGCCCGCCAGCCGGGCCATCCGGGTCTTGTCACCGAGGATGCTGCCGCCGCTGCGGGCCGACGACGGGTCGACCGCCAGGACCGCGACCCGGTGCCCGTCGTCGGTGAGCTGGGTGCCGAGCGCGTCGATGAAGGTCGACTTGCCGACGCCGGGGACACCGGTCACCCCGACCCGGCGGGCCTGCCCGGCGTAGGGGGACAGCGCGACCAGCATCCGCTGGGCGTGTTCGCGGTGGTCCGGGCGGGTCGACTCGACCAGGGTGATCGCCCGGGCCAGCCAGGCCGGGATGCCGGCGCGGACCCCGGCGACGTAGTCGTCGACCGGCGGCAGCCGTCGAGGTGGTCTGCCGGTGCCGGTCGCCGGTCTCGGGCCGGGGTTGGCCGCGGTCATCCGGCGTCGTCGTCGCCGTGGCCGAGCCGGGCGGACAGGTCGGTGAGCAGATCGACGGCGGCCTCGGCCAGCACCGTACCCGGTGGGAAGATCGCGGCGGCGCCGGCGGCCCGCAGCGCGTCGAAGTCCTGTGGCGGGACCACCCCACCCACGATGATCATGATGTCGTCGCGGCCGAGGGCGGCGAGCTCGTCGCGTAACGCCGGGACCAGGGTGAGGTGCCCGGCGGCGAGCGAGTTGACCCCGACCAGGTGCACGTCGGCCTCGACGGCCTGGCGGGCGACCTCCGGCGGGGTCTGGAACAACGGACCCACGTCGACGTCGAATCCGAGGTCGGCGAAGGCGGTGGCCACCACCTTCTGCCCCCGGTCGTGCCCGTCCTGGCCCATCTTGGCCACCAGGATCCGGGGGCGGCGCCCCTCCGCCTCGGCGAACGCGTCGGCGGCGGCCCGGGCCCGCTCGATCCCCGCCACCGCTCCCGCCTCCTGCCGGTACACCCCGCTGATCGTACGGATCTGCGCGGCGTGCCGACCGTAGACCTCCTCCAACGCCATCGAGATCTCCCCGACGGTGGCCCGCGCCCGCGCCGCCTCGACCGCCAACGCCAGCAGGTTGCCCGACAGGTCGTCCGGGCGGGCCGTCGGGGCGGCCGCCGCCGCCCGGGTCAGCGCCGCCAACGCGGCGACGCAGGCCGGCTCGTCGCGTTCGGACCGTAGCCGCCGCAGCTTCACCAGCTGCGCCGCGCGTACCGCCGTGTTGTCGACCTTGAGCACGTCGACCGGTTCGTCGGCGTCGGGCCGGAACCGGTTGACCCCGATGACCGGCTGGCGTCCGGAGTCGATCCGCGCCTGGGTCCGGGCGGCAGCCTCCTCGATGCGCAGCTTGGGCAGCCCGTCGTCGATCGCCCGGGCCATCCCGCCAGCGGACTCCACCTCCCGGATGTGCGTCCAGGCCCGGTGGGCCAGGTCGTGGGTGAGGCGTTCGACGTAGTGACTGCCGCCCCACGGGTCGATCACGTCGGTGGTGCCCGACTCCTGGGCGAGCAGCAGTTGGGTGTTGCGGGCGATCCGGGCGGAGAAGTCGGTCGGCAACGCGAGCGCCTCGTCGAGCGCGTTGGTGTGCAGCGACTGGGTGTGGCCCTGGGTGGCGGCCATCGCCTCCACGCAGGTGCGGATCACGTTGGTGTAGACGTCCTGGGCGGTCAGCGACCAGCCGGAGGTCTGGCAGTGGGTGCGCAGCGACAGCGACTTCGGGTTGCGGGCACCGGCGTCGCGGACCAGCCGGGCCCAGAGCAGCCGGGCCGCGCGCAGCTTGGCGACCTCCATGAAGAAGTTCATCCCGATCGCCCAGAAGAACGACAGCCGGGGCGCGAAGGTGTCCACGTCGAGCCCGGCGGCCTGCCCGGCGCGCAGGTACTCCACCCCGTCGGCGAGGGTGTACGCCAGTTCGAGGTCCGCCGTCGCCCCGGCCTCCTGGATGTGGTAGCCGGAGATCGAGATGGAGTTGAACTTCGGCATCCGCGCCGAGGTGTAGGCGAAGATGTCGGAGATGATCCGCATCGACGGCCCGGGCGGGTAGATGTAGGTGTTGCGGACCATGAACTCCTTGAGAATGTCGTTCTGGATGGTCCCGGTCAGCTGGTGCGGCTCGACGCCCTGCTCCTGCGCGGCGACGATGTAGAGGGCCAGCACCGGCAGCACCGCGCCGTTCATCGTCATCGACACGCTCATCTTCTCCAGCGGGATGCCGTCGAAGAGCTGGCGCATGTCGTAGATGGAGTCCACGGCCACGCCGGCCATTCCGACGTCGCCGGCCACCCGGGGGTGATCGGAGTCGTACCCCCGGTGGGTGGCCAGGTCGAACGCGATGGACAGGCCCTTCTGCCCGGCGGCCAGGTTGCGCCGGTAGAACGCGTTGGACTCCTCGGCGGTGGAGAAGCCGGCGTACTGGCGGATGGTCCACGGCTGGGTGGTGTACATCGTCGGGTACGGTCCGCGCAGGTACGGCGCCTGCCCGGGGACCGTGTCGAGGAAGTCCAGCCCGGCGGTGTCGGCGTCGGTGTACAGCGGCGCGACGGTGATGCCCTCCGGCGTGTGCCAGCCCGGCAGCCCGGCCGTCGGCGGGTCTGCGGCCCCTCGGCCGGTCGGGTCGGCCGTCGACCCGTCAGTCGGGTACAGCGGGGCCTGTCGGAAATCCGGGATCACCGGGGCACCCCCAGAGCGTCGAGCGTGGCGTCGAGCACCGCCAGGGCGTCGCAGCCGGCGTACAGGTAGCCGTCGAAGCGGCCGTCGGCGTCCGGCGCACCGGCCAGCAGGACCCGGCGGGCGCCGGCGGCGACCAGCGCGTCGGCCACCGGCCGTGCGGCGGTGGCGTAGGCGTCGTCGGTGCCGGCGAGGCAGACCACGGCGGTGGGTGCGGTCCTGAGCGCGGCGGCGAGCACCGCCGGGTCGTCGGCCGGGTCACCGACCCGTCTGGTGGCGACGCCGCCGGCGGCGAACAGGTTGGCCGCGAACCCGGCGCGGGCACCGTGCGCGGCCAGCGGCCCGAGCGTGGCGAGCAAGACCGTCGGGCGGGAGCCGGTGGCCTCGGCATACGCGTCGGCGCGGTCCCGGCGGGCCTCGAAACCCTCGGCGAGATAGCGGCGGGGCAGCCCGCCGCCGGGCACCGGCCCGGCCGGGGGCCGGGCGGGCCGCCGCTCGGTGAGGTCGGCGAACTCGCTGACCCCGGTGACCGGGCGACGCCGGTGGGCGATGTCCTCGGCGCGGCGCTGCCACACCGCGTCGATCCGGTCGGCGACGAGCCCACTGGTCAGGGCGGCCACCGCGCCGCCGGCCCGTTCGATCTCGGTGAACCAGTCCCAGGCGGCGCTGGCGAGGTCCGCGGTGAGCCGCTCGACGTACCAGGAGCCGCCGACCGGGTCGAGCACCCGACCGAGGTGCGCCTCGGCGAGCAGCACCGACTGGGTGTTGCGGGCGATCCGGCGGGCGAACCCGTCGGGCAGCCCG
Organism: Solwaraspora sp. WMMA2101; assembly: GCF_049179175.1. Classification (NCBI taxonomy): domain Bacteria; kingdom Bacillati; phylum Actinomycetota; class Actinomycetes; order Micromonosporales; family Micromonosporaceae; genus Solwaraspora; species Solwaraspora sp. WMMA2101. The sequence continues at coordinate 6,788,987 of NZ_JBMHMA010000006.1, forward strand.
AGGCGGGCGTCGAACGGTGCCACGGTGACGGCGTCCGCGCCGCCGACCCCGGCGGCGAAGCAGGCGACCGTGGTCCGCAGCATGTTCACCCAGGGGTCGCGGGCGGTCATCATCGTCGACGAGGTGACCGCGTGCTGGCGCTGTCCGCCCACCTCGGACACCCCGCACAGCTGCGCGATCCGGGCCCAGCACTGCCGGGCCGCCCGCAGCTTGGCGATGGTGGCGAACTGGTCGGCGCTCGCCGCGTACCGGAACTCCAGCTGGTCGAAGGCGTCGCGTGGGCCCAGCCCGGCGTCGGTGAGCGCCCGCAGGTAGGCCAGCCCGGTGGCCAGCGCGGCACCGATCTCCTGGGCGTCGCTGCCGCCGGCGTCGTGGTAGACGGTGGCGTCCACGACGACGCCGCGCAGCCGCTGCGCCGGTGCCGCGTATTCGGCGAGCTCCCGTACCACGGACAGGTCGGCCGGCTGCCCGGTGCGGGCCAGCCAGCCGATCGGGTCCGCCCCGAGGTTGCCGGCCAGCGCGTGCGGCCCGACGCCCTGCGCGGTGGCGAGCGCCAGGTACGCCCGGGCGGCGTCGACGGCGTCGGCACCGGCGTCGAGGATCACCGGGGCCAGGTCCAGCAGGACGCCGTCGAGCGCGTCGGCGAGCTGGGTCGGCCGTAGTCCGCTGGCGGCCAGGTCGATCCAGAGCGAGGTGGTGCCGTTGGCGAGGTCGGCCAGGGCCGCCTGCCGGACCGCGGCGGGATCCGGTTCGGTGTAGCGCTGGCGGACGTCCCAACCGGCGACGGTCTCGGCCGGGTCGGTGCCACCGGCACCTCCGCCGTCGCGGCGGGCCGCCGCGCCCCGGACGAACGGCGCCGATCCGGGTACGCCGACGGCCGGCGCGGTCGTCGGGCGGGTGTACAGCGGTCGGCGGGGGATGTCGTCGTACGTGGTGGTGGTCAGCAGGTCGTCGACGGCGTCCGCAGGGGTGTCCGGACCGGCCGCCCCGGAGCGGCGCAGGACGGCGAGCGCGAGTCGCCGCCAGTCCTGCGGGGTGGCCGGCGGGAAGCCGGCGGCCAGGTCCAGACTCTCAGTGGGCACCGCCATGAACGAATGTTAAGGGCAGTGGGTGCGCCTGGCGTGGGCCGGAGCCGCACTGTGACGGCTTCCACCGGTCGGTGGACGACCGCGTGGTGTGCCTCGGAGGACCGTCGAGCGGTCAGCCGAAGCCGCCGAGCCGGAACGCGGCGAAGCCGAGAGCGGCCAGTGGCAGTGCCACCGCAAGGCCGCGCAGTCGGACGCTGGTGCGGCGTCCGGCGAGGAGTACGACGGCCACCGCGAGGGCGATGTTGATTATGAGGAGCCAGAGCGGGTCCCGGCCGTACCGTGGGTCGCCGATGTCGCGCGCGTGCAGCGCGGCCTCGGCCAGCAGCACCGCGCCGGGCAGGGCCACCCCGACGACCTGTCGCCACCCGTGCCCGCGTGCCCAGGTGCCGCCGATGCCGAAGACCACCCCGGCCAGCACTCCGAAGGCCATCCAGAGCAGCGCGGTCGGCGCCCACATGATGGCCAGGTCGTCGCCCTGGATGAGGGTCGCCGCCAGGTAGTAGCTCGGCACGGCGACGACCAGGGCGCCGGCCCCGCCGACCGCCGCGCGCAGCCAGCCGGTACGGACCCAGTAGCCGAAGCCGAAGGCGGCGACCGCCCAGACGGCGCTGGAGTTGCCCAGCTCCGCGAAGGGGTACGGCAGGGACGCGATCCACACGAAGTCGAGGAAGCCGAGCAGGAATCCGCCGACGACGGCGACGGCAGCGACCTGAGGGGTGTTCGGTTTCATGGCGAGCGAGCATACCGGGTATGTATCGACGGTCGGGTCTGCGGTGCCCGGATCCTGGGGATCTCCGCTGTCAGTGACCGGCTGGGCCGAGTTCGGCGATCTCGTAGCCGTCGGGATAGGTCGGGGTACGGATGACCCCGTCGGCGAAGATCGGCGTCCGGCGGGGCCGGGCCAGTCGACGCAGCAGCCCGGCCCGCAGCCGCAGCACCAGGTGCACTCCCGTCCGGACCGCCGCCGACGGGGCCGCCACGTCCGTCGCCGCCCGGAGCCGTTCGTCGTAGATCGCCGCGACCAGGGCGTCGCCGAACGGGGCGAGCGGCCGGGGCACCCGACCGCGCAGCAACGCCCGCGTCGCCCGTTCGATCGTCGCCGCGTCGGCGCTGTACCGCAGGTGCCGCCGGTCGTGCTCGTCGAACCAGTCGGCGAACTCCTGGTAGGAGCCGGGAATGTCGGTGATGCCCATCAGCCCGCCCAACTGACGGTAGTAATGGTAGGCGGCGGCCCGCTCGTGACAGCACGGCTGGCGCCATCCGTACCGCTGCAGCCAGCGGATCGGGACGACCACCAGGCAGCCGAGCACGTAGCGGTAGTCGTCGTCGGCGATGTCGTAGTGACGGTGGATCCGGTTGGTCCGGCGCACCGCCTCCCGTCCGCGCGGATGGTCGAAGCCGTGCAGCAGCATCTCGTACATCAGCAGACCGGTGTCGTCGATCCGCTTGCGGGTGTGCCGCAGCAGTTCACCCGTGCCCACATGCACGGCGGCGATCCGGGGCAGCGAGAACGACCGGTTGAACGCCAGGTTGAGCCCGAGCTTGCTGTCCCAGGGGAACTCGTGGCGCACCATCGTCTGGTAGATCTCGAGATAGTCCCGCCGTGGGTCGAGGGCGCGGATCCGCCGCAGGTTGGCATACCGGTCCCGCATCAGAGGTCCTTCAGCGCCTGGTCGATCATCGTGGATCTGGTGTACCACCGGGCGACCCGGGCGAGCCAGGCAACCTCGCCAAGGTATCCGTCCGGCGGGTCGTGCGGTTCGGAGAAGTCCGGGCGGTCCGCCAAGGTGCCGGCACGGGCCTGACGGGTGCCGGCGGCGATCATCGCCGCCTCCACCACGGCCGCCCGGTCGGCGGCGGCCAGGCCGGCCCGGGTGGCGCGCCGGTCGGCGGCGACGGCCACCCGCTCGTCGATGTACGGGCGCAGCGCCAACCGGCCGTCGCGGATCTCGGTGATCCGCCGGTGCAGCGCGTAGTCGATGTCGCGCAGCGCGACCCACCGTCGGTGGGCACGCTCGTCGAGCACGAGGTGCGGTTGCGCCCCGGCGACCGCGTGCCACAGCGGGCCCAACCGGTGCCAGGCGCGTTGCCGCCGCAGCCAGCGCCGGCCGGCGTCGAGGGCGGGACCCCAGGTCGGCAGGGTGAGCCCGATGAGCATCGCCAGGGCGCCGATGGTCACCAGGACGGCGGCGATCTCGGCCTCCCCGCCAGGGCGGTGGCCGAGCCGGTAGGCGAGCAGGTAGCCGGTCTTGACCGCACAGTAGGCCAGCGCCGTCGTCGCCCCGAACGCGGTGATCCGCAGTCCCCGCCGCAGCCACCGGCGTGGGGTGACCAGCGAGAACCGCCAGCAGAGGCGAGCCAGGTCGGCGGCGTACGCCACGAAGGCGCACAGGTAGACGACCAGGTACGCGGCGACCGCCGGATGCGCCGCGTCCTCGACGGTCAACCTGACCGGCGGGTCGGCCGACACCGTGGCCGACCAGAGCAGGGTGAGCAGGCAGAACGCGACGAGCGAGGCGATCACCCGGCGTCGGGCCCGGCGGGCGGCGACAGCGGGCGGCAGGGCGAGGAACAGCAGGAGGATCTCCGAGTTGGCAGCCACCGCCATGACCCCGGCGTGGGCGAGCAGCTTCGCCAGGTTCGGCAGCCCGGTGGTGCTGTCGACGGCGACGGCGACCGGGCCGACCGCGAAGGTGACGCCGGCGGCATAGGCGAGGAACGCGTACACCATCGCGCGGAGCACCCGGTTGTCCCGGTCGCGTCGCAGATCGCGCAGCTTGTAGCCGAAGGCGTACCAGCCGGCGGCGGCGCAGACGGCGTACAGGGCGGTGGCCATCGCCTGTCTACCGGGGCGGCGGCTCGAGGCCGTGCCGCAGCCGTGCCGCCAGCGCGCTCTCCGCCGACGGGTCGGCACCGGCCGCTGCCGCACCGTCGGCGCGCACGGCCAGCTCCAGCAGGACGGTCGCCATCATCTCGGCCTCCTGCTCCTCGCCGCGACTGTAGACACCGGTGCGGTGGAGCACCCGGTGCACCAGGGTGGGTCGCAGCGCCGGCATCAGCAACTGGCTCGCCTGCTGGTCGTCGAGGGCGAGCGCGCGATGGTCGAACAGGATGTGGCCGAGTTCGTGGGCGACGATGTGGTCGCGGTGCACCTGGCTGGTGCGTTCCTCGAAGGCGATGACGTGGCCGGCGTCGGTGAAGAAGGTCAACCCGAAGGGCGCACCGGCGGGCATCGGTACGCCGACCAGGGTGATGCGCTGGCCGAGAACCGCCCCGACCTGCCGACACAACTGTGCGGCGTCGAACGGCCGGGGCATCCGCAGGCCCCGGTCCTGCAGCTGCCGCAGCCGGGTCAGGCAGGTCCGTCGCAGCTCGGATGACTTCATGTCCGTGCTTCCCTCAGTTTCGTCCACCCGTTGCCACTGCATGACGATCACGAGGTGGGGCGTCCGTCGGTGGCGGTGCCGTCGTCGGTGCGGGGCGCCTGCAACGCCTGCATGACCCGGTCGAGGATGTCGCCGACCGCGTCCAACTGCTCCTCGGGCAGCGCGCTCAGCCGGGTCGCGACGGCCCGGACCTTCAGGTTGCGCATCGCCTGCAGGGCGTGCAGATCCCGTTCGATCTCGCCGGAGCGGCGTCGGTCGAAGAAGAAGGCGGGGTCGACGTCGAAGAAGTCGGCGAGGGCCTCCAGATGTTCCTTGGTCGGGTTGGTTCGCCGGCCGGTGCGCAGTTGCCAGATGTACACGTCGGAGATCGACCCACCTCGCTCCCGGATGGCGTCGGCGACCTCCCGCGAGGTGTAGGGGTCGCGGCCGGCCGGCCGGACGGTGTCGAAGAGCAGGTTGAGTTTGTCGGCCAGGGTGGATCCCGATCCGGCAGGGGGGGTGGGGCCGCCGCCCGTCACGGCTACCTCCGTCGGATGTGCAGCTGGTATTAGTCAGATTCGTGCTGTCGGTTAATATTGGTTGACGGCAGCACGCGGAGTCAGTATACGATCACCACCTGGGGTTGACCAACCCGTGCGGCGGGCGACCTCGATGCCGCTGGTGCGGTGAGGGGCGCGGAACGGGGGCGCCCCTCACCCCACCAGCCAGCGGTACCCGGCGTCCGCCACCGAGAGCCGACCTACCGGCCGACGGTCACTGGACCGCCCGGGCCACCGCGATCCGGGTGCGGCCGCGCTGGCCGGCCTCGTAGAACATGTACTGCACGCCGCGGTCGGTGCCGAACGCCGGTGCCGCCACCCGGCCGTTGTCCGGGGCGCCGGTCAGCGGAGCGTGGAACACGCCGAGGTGGACCTCCCGGTCGAAGTTGTCGCCGACCTCGGTCAGGTACATCCGACCCGATCCGCCGTGGTAGACGACGTAGGTGGTGCCGTTGCGGTGCAGCAGATGCGCGCCGCTGAGATCGCTCAACCCGTCGCCGGACGGGCTGACCAACGGTTGCGGGTCGAACTGCCAGCTGCGGCCGTCGGCCGACCAGCCCCAGAAGATCTTCCGGAAGCCCGGTCGGACCGTGTGGTATCCCATGTAGACCATCACGTACCGGCTGCCCAGAGCGGGGATGCGGTGCTCGAAGACCCGCGCGTACGACGCCTCGGTGAGGTTCGGGACCATCGCCGTCGACAGCACCACCCCGTGGTACGTGAACCGCACGCCGTCCGACGAGATCGCCAACCGGGTGGTGTCGTTGTCGCCGTGGAAGTACAGATAGAACTGCCGGGTCGCGCTGTTCCACAGCACGTGCGGCGAGGAGACGTGCTCGACCGAGTAGTGCGGTGACCAGTCGCGCCGGACGATCGGGTTGCCGGCGTACTCGGTGAACGGGCCGGCCAGTGAGTTGCCGTAGGCCAGGCAGATCCCGCCGGGCCGGTCGTGTGGGGCGTAGTACAGGTAATAGCGGGCCAGCCCGCCGCTGATCCGGTCGTACACCCCACGGACGCAGGGGAAGATCAGCTCGCCGGTCGGGTTGTAGCGCAGGTTGGCGTGGTCCAGCGGCTGCCCGAGGTAGGCGTAGGCCGGGAATCCGGCGGGTGCGGCGCTGGCGGGTCCGGTGCCGACGGACAGCCCGCCGAGGCCGCCGGCCACGGCGGTGGCGCCGAGCAGGGCGGTGCCACGCAGTAGCTGGCGACGGTCGAGGCCGGCCGGGTGCCGGCGATCCGGTCCGGTTTCGGGTTCGGTTTCGGGGGAGTGCGCGGAGCGGGGGAACGGGCGCATGGGGTGGCCTTTCCGACACGTGGGCGGTGGACCGGGGGAGTCCACGGCGTCGTCACTGGCAGTCAGGTGAGGTGGAGCGGCCGGCCGAGCCCTCGTGTTGGCTGAGTCTGCGCGCGGTCGGATCGCCGCGTCAAGGCGCTAATACGAATTATCACCGGAACTTCGATCGGTGACACGCGACCTCGCAGGGGGTTGACGGGAACCGCCGACAGGGTTCAGGATCTCAGCCCAACGGAAACTAATGCGTATTAGCAGAGAAACGGACGGACACCGACAGTGACCGGATCTCGTCGACGGGTCACCCAGCAGGACATCGCCCGGATGACCGGCGTCAGCCAGGCGACGGTCTCCCTGGTGCTCAACGGCCGTGCCGACGCCGACGTACGGATCGCGCCGGAGACCCGCGACCGGGTGCTCGCCGCGATCCGCGCCACCGGCTACGTCGCCGACCCGGTCGCCCGCCGGCTCGCCGACCGCCACAACCGCATCCTCGGCGTGTTCACCTCCGAACCGGTGTTCCCCAGCGGTACCGGCGACTTCTACCACCCCTTCCTGCTCGGCATCGAACAGTGCGCCGAGCACCTCGGCTGCGACCTGCTGCTGCTCACCAGCGCCCCGGTCCTCGACGGGCGGCGTCGACTGTTCCACCAGGACAACCGGCTACGGCTGGCCGACGGCTGCGTCCTGCTCGGCCGTCAGCTCGATCCCGCCGAACTGACCCGGCTGCTCGCCGACGGACTGCCGTTCGTCTCCGTCGGACGGCGCGACGACGCCGGTGGCCCGGTGCCGTACGTCGGTGCCGACTACCCCGCCGCCACCGCCGCGCTGGTGGGTCGCGCCGTCGCACTGGGCCACCGTCGGCTCACCTACCTGGGCCAGGGCGACGGCCCGGAGTCGCACGCCGACCGGATGCGCGGATTCCGTACCGCCGCCGTGGCCGCCGGCGTCGAGTGGCGGCACGAGCCGACCGCCGGCCGTGACCCGGCCGAGCTGCTCGACGCGATCACGGCCGGCACCTGCACCGCCGTGTTCGCCGAGGAGTACGCCGACGGCGTCGCGCTCGCCGTACAGGCCCGCCAGCGGGGGCTGGACGTCCCGGCCGACCTGTCCATCGTGGCCCTGGGTGACCCGACCCGGCCGGCCCGCGCCGATCTGGACCTCACCGGTTTCCGGATCCCCCGGCAGCAGATGGGCTGGCAGGCGGTCGAGGTCCTGACGGCGGCGCTGCGGGGCACCACGGCCGCGCCCGTGCAGCGGCTGCTGCCCTGCGAGGAAGTCGTCGGCGCCACCCTGGCGTCGCCAACCGGAAGGAACCCGGCACAGTGACGGAGTACGGCTGCGACATCCTGGTCGTCGGCGGTGGACTGGGCGGGGTGGCCGCCGCGGTCGGCGCGCTACGCGCCGGGCGCACGGTGGTGCTCACCGAGGAACACGACTGGCTCGGCGGGCAGCTGACCAGTCAGGCGGTCCCGCCGGACGAGCACTCCTGGGTGGAGCGGTTCGGCGTCACCGCCAGCTACCGCGCGCTGCGTGAGGGCATCCGCGACTACTACCGGCGGCACTATCCGCTGACCGAGGCGGCCCGCGCCCAGCGCGAACTCAACCCCGGCGGCGGGCACGTCAGCCGGCTCTGCCACGAGCCCCGGGTCGCCGTCGCGGTCATCGAGGCGATGCTGGCGCCGTACCGGGGATCCGGACAGCTGCGGGTGCTGCAGCCGTACCGGCCGGTCGCCGCCGACACCGACGGCGACCGGGTCACCGCGGTCACCGTCGCGCACCGCGACGGCGGCGGCGAGATCACCATCACCGCGCCGTACGTGCTGGACGCCACCGAGACCGGTGAGCTGCTGCCGCTGACCGGCACCGAGTACGTCACCGGCTTCGAGTCGCGGGCCGACACCGGCGAGCCGAGCGCCCCCGACGTGGCCGACCCGACCAACATGCAGGCGGTGTCGGTCTGTTTCGCCATCGACCACGTCGACGGTGACCACACCATCGACCGGCCGGCCCGGTACGGGTTCTGGCGCGACTACCAGCCGCCCTTCTGGGGCGACCGGATGCTGTCGTTCCGCTCACCCAACCCCCGTACCCTGCAGATCGGCCAGCGCAGCTTCACCCCGAACCCCGACGACGACCCGCTCGCCGTCGTCGCCGACCAGCGGCTCAGCCCCGGCGACGGCAACCTGTGGACGTTCCGGCGGATCGCGGCGCGCCGGATGTTCCGTCCAGGGGCGTACGCCAGCGACATCTGCCTGGTCAACTGGCCGATGATCGACTACTTCGAGTCGCCGGTGATCGACGTGCCCGACCCGGCCCACCACCTCGCCGCCGCCCGGGAACTGTCCCGCAGCGTGCTCTACTGGCTGCAGACCGAGGCACCCCGCCCCGACGGCGGCACCGGCTTCCCCGGCCTGCGGCTGCGCGGCGACGTCACCGGCGGCACCGACGGGCTCGCCCAGGCCCCGTACATCCGGGAGTCGCGCCGGATCCGGGCCGAGTACACCGTCGTCGAACAGGACCTGTCGCTGGCGGTACGCGGCGACAAGGGCGCGGTGCGCTACCCCGACCCGGTCGGCGTCGGCATGTACCGCATCGACCTGCACCCCTCCACCGGCGGCGACAACTACGTCGACGTCGCCGCCTGCCCCTTCGAGATCCCGCTCGGCGCGCTGCTGCCGCAGCGGATGCGCAACCTGCTACCCGCCGGCAAGAACATCGGCACCACCCACATCACCAACGGCGCGTACCGGCTGCACCCGGTCGAGTGGAACGTCGGCGAGGCCGCCGGCACCCTCGCCGCGTACTGCCTGGACCGGCGGGTCGAACCCCACGCGGTACGCGCCGACACCGACCTGTTCGCCGACTACTGCACCGGGCTCGACGCCGCCGGTGTCGAACGACGCTGGCCGGACGTGACCGGCTACTGACCTCACCCGTCACCTGAGGAAGGACCCCACGACATGAGAACCCGGATAGCGACCGCGGCCCTGGCGGCCAGCCTGCTCGGCGTCGCCGCCTGCGGCGGGGACGACGGCGGCACCGACGGCCCGGTCTCGTTGCGGATGACCATCTGGTCGGCCAACGAGGCACACCTGGCGCTGTTCGACGAGATCGCCGACGCCTACCTCGCCGACAACCCGGACGTGGCCGCGATCAGTTTCGACCCGTTGCCGTTCGAGAACTACACCACCACACTGACCACGCAGATCGCCGGCGGCAACCCGCCCGACCTGGCCTGGATCTTCGAAAGCTCGGCACCGGACTTCGTCACCTCGGGCGCGCTCGCCCCGCTCGACGAGGTGGTCACCGACGCCGACGACCTGGTCGACTCGGCCACCGCGCTGTGGCGCGACGGCGACACCCTCTACGCGTACCCCTTCTCGACCTCGCCGTTCGGCGTCTTCGTCAACCGCGACCTGATCGCCGAGGCCGGCCGGCCCGACCCGGCCGCGCAGCTCGCGGCAGGGGAGTGGACCTGGGCCAACGCGGTCGACACCGCCGCTGCGGTCAACGCGGCCACCGACCGGGCGGGACTGGTCATCCGGGACTTCGACTACCAGGGCTGGGACTACCTGTCCACCGCGTGGACCGGCTGGGGTGCGCAAGCCTGGAGCGACGACGGGCGCGAGTGCGGCTTCACCGAGCCGGCGATGGTCGACGCGATGACCTTCCTGCACGAGGCGATCTTCACCGCCGGCGCGCTGCCCGGCCCGGGCACCACCGCGGACTTCTTCGCCGGCGAGGCCGCGCTGACGATCACCCAGATCTCCCGGGCCTCGCTGCTGGAGGACGGCGCGTTCGACTGGGACCTGCTGCCGCTGCCGGCCGGCCCGGCCGGCGAGTACGCGGTGATCGGTCAGGGCGGTGTCGCGGTGCTGCAACGCGGCCCGAACGCCGAGGCCGCCGCAGACTTCCTGGGCTACCTCACCAACCCGGAGAACTCCGCCAAGCTGGCGCGGTTCTTCCCGCCGCCCCGGCAGTCGCTGCTGACCGCCGACACCCTGGCGCAGACCAACCCGCTGCTCACGCCGGAGCAGCTGCAACAGGTCGTCATCGACGGCATCGCCGCCGGGGTGGTCAAGCCCAGCCACACCGACAGCGCCGAGATCAACCAGGCGGTCCGGGCCGCCCTCGACCCGATGTGGCAGGCCGACGCGGACGTGGCCGGCGTACTCACCGGGGTCTGTACGGCGATCGCGCCGCTGCTGGCCGGGTGATGCCGGCCCGGTCGGTGGCGGTAGCCCGGCCCGGCTGGTGGACCATCCACCGCCGGGACCAGGCCGCCGGCTACCTGTTCGTCACCCCGCAGCTCGTCGGCACGGCGGTGTTCGTGCTGGTGCCGCTGGGCCTGGTCGGCTGGTACAGCCTGCACGAGTGGAACGTACTGGCCGGCACGTTCGAGTTCACCGGCGCGGACAACTACCGGCAGCTGGCCGACGATCCCGCGCTGCCGGGCGTGCTGCGGGCCACCGCCCTGTTCTCCATCGGCCTGGTGACGGTCAACCTTGCCCTGGCGTTGCTGCTGGCGGTGCTGCTCAACCAGAAGCTGCGCGGCACCGTCGTGTTCCGGACGCTGTTCTTCTCACCGGTGGTCGTGTCCCTGGTCGCCTGGACCATCGTCTGGCGGTTCCTGCTGCAGGCCGACGGTGGCGTCAACGGCCTGCTCGGCACCCTCGGCGTCGACGGGCCGAACTGGCTGCGCGGCGAGGCCACCGCCATGGTCGCGGTGATCGTCGTGCAGGTGGTCAAGAACGTCGGCCTCAACATGGTGCTGTTCCTGGCCGCGCTGCAGGGTGTGCCGGGGGAGCTGTACGAGGCCGCCCGGGTCGACGGGGCCAGCCGGTGGACCCAGTTCCGGCGGATCACCGTACCGCTGATCAGCCCGACCATCCTGCTCACCTCGATCATCACCGTGGTCGGGTCGCTGCAGGTGTTCGCGCAGATCGCGGTGCTCACCCAGGGCGGGCCGGGCAACGCGACCACGGTGCTCGTCTACTACCTCTACCAGCAGGCGTTCCAGTTCCACCACTTCGGCTACGGGGCGACCCTGTCGGTGCTGCTGTTCGGCATCGTGCTGGCGTTGACCGTGGTGCAGTGGCAGATGCGTCGGAGATGGGTGTTCCATGAGCAGTAGCACGCTCTCGCCACGGGCGAAGCTCGCCCTGTACGGCGTACTGCTGGTCCTCGCCGTGCCGTTCGTCTTCCCCACCTGGTGGATGGTCACCTCGTCGGTGAAGCCGGTGAGCCAGATCTTCGCCTTCCCGCCGACGCTGTGGCCGGCCGACGCCAGTCTCGCCGCCTACCGCGACGTGTTCACCCTGCAGCCGTTCGCCCGGCAGTACTGGAACAGTGCGTACATCGCCGCCGTGGTCACCGCCGGCACCCTGGCGGTGTCGTCGCTGGCCGGCTACGCCTTCGCCCGGATCCGGTTCCGGGGCCAGCAGGCGCTGTTCCTGCTGGTCCTGGTCGGCCTGCTGATCCCCAGCGAGGTGACGATCGTCCCGCTGTTCCAGATGTTCAACCAACTGGGCCTGATCGACACCCACTGGCCGCTGATCCTGGTGCCGATCTTCGGTGCGCCGAGCGTGCTGGCCACCTTCATCATGCGGCAGTTCTTCCTGGCCCTGCCCGGGGAGTTGGAGGAGGCGGCCCGGGTCGACGGGCTCGGCCGGTTCGCCACCTTCTGGCGGATCGCGCTGCCGTTGGCCCGTCCGGCGTTGGGCGCGGTGGCGATCTTCACCTTCCTGCACAGCTGGAACCTCTACCTGGAGCCGATCGTGTTCCTGTCCACCCCGGAGAAGTTCACCCTGCCGCAGGCGTTGACCCAGTTCGTCGACGCGTACGGCGGGCCGATGTGGAACGTGCAGCTGTCGGCGGCGTCGCTGACCGCGATCCCGGTGCTGATCGTCTTCGTCATCGCCCAGCGGCAGTTCATCGAGGGCCTGGCGCACACCGGCCTCAAGGGGTGACGCCGTCGTCCCGGGCCCGGTCCACCTGGCCGAGGGCGGTTCGGGCGGCGGCGATCGCCTCCGGTGTGTCGGAGAAGACCCGGCCGAGTCCGTCCAGCCGGGGCAGCAGCCCGTACGCGGTGAGCGCCTTGCGGTGCTCGGGCCGCAACCCGGACAGGTGGACGACGATGCCGCGCCGTTCCAGCCGCTGCACGACGTCGCGCAGCACCATCGCGCCGGAGGCGTCGATGGTCGACACCCGCGACATCCGCAGGATCACCACCCGTACGTCGGCGACCTCGGACAACTCCAGCAGGAACCGGTGGGCGGCGGCGAAGAACAACGGCCCGTCCAGCCGGTACGCCACGATGTGCTCGGCCAGCAGCGCCTGCTCCTCGGCACGGTGGTCGCCGGTGTCCAGCGGCACCCGGTCCAGCCGTACCGTCTGGGCGATCTTGCGAAGGGCCAGGCCGCCGGCGACGACCAGCCCGACCAGCACGGCGGTGACCAGGTCCAGCAGGACGGTGGTCGCGGCGGTCAGCGCCATGACGGCCCCGTCCGAGCGCGACGCGCGGGCCAGCGCGGTGAGCGCGCTCACCTCGACCATCCGGACGGCGGTGGCGATCAGCACCCCGGCCAGCGCGGCCAACGGGATCCGGGCGACCAGCGGGGCCGCCGCGACGAGGATCACCGCCAGGATCACCGCGTGGGACAGCGCGGCCAGCCGCGAGGTGGCGCCGGCCCGGACGTTGACGGCGGTCCGGGCGATCGCGGCGGTCGCCGGCACCCCACCGAACAGCGGGGTCACCAGGTTGGCGACGCCCTGGCCGAACAGTTCCCGGTCCGGGTCGTGCCGCTGCCCGACCGACATGCCGTCGGCGACGGTGGCCGACAGCAGGCTCTCCAGGGCGGCCAGGGCGGCCACCGCGATCGCGGCGGTCGCCAGGGCGGGCACCGCCGCCGGGTCCAGGAAGGCAAGCGACGGCGCGGGCAGGCTGGCGGGCAGGGCGCCGATGGTCGCGGTCGGCAGCCCGGTCGCCACCGTCGTCACGGTCACCGCCGCGACCGCCAGCAGGGAGAACGGGACGGTCGGTCGCCACCGTGCTCCGACCAGCATCGCGGCGGCCACGGCGAGGGCGATCAGCAGCGACGGCCACCGGGGCGCCGCGACGAAGGCCGCGACGGCCTGTCCGGCCATCGTCAGCACCCGTTCGCCGTGGACCTGTACGCCGAGGGCGGCCGGGATCTGCTGCAGCAGGATCACCGCGGCGATGCCGGCGGTGAACCCCTCGATCACCGGCGCCGGGATGTAGCGGGCGACCTGGCCGGCCCGTACCAGCGCCAGCAGGATCAGGATCAGCCCGGCCAGCAGGCCGACGGTGAGCACCCCGCTGGGCCCGTACGCCGCCACGATCGGCACCAGCACCACGGTCATCGCCCCGGTCGGGCCGCTGACCTGCAGGTTCGATCCACCGAAGAGTGCCGCCAGGGTGCCGGCGACCACGGCGGTGACCAGCCCGGCGGCAGCGCCGAGTCCGGAGGCGACGCCGAAGCCGAGGGCGAGCGGCAGGGCCACGATCGCCACGGTGAGCCCGGCCAGCAGGTCACGGCCGGGCTGTCGGCGGACCGCCCGCCAGTCGGCGGCCTGCGGCAACAGACGGCGTACGGCGGTGGTGTTCACCGGCGACCCGAGGTGGCGTCGGGGGATGCCTGACGCAGCGCGACGAGCAGTTCGGTCTGGTCGACCAGCATCTCGGTGAGGATTCGCCGGGCGGCGCGCATCAGATCCGCCACGTCCGGCCCGGCCAGGGCGTAGGTGACGGCGGAGCCGTCCCGGCTGGAGACCACGATCCCGGCCCGGCGCAGCACCGCGAGCTGTTGGGACAGGTTCGACGCCTCGACGTCGATCTCGGCGAGCAGTTCGCGCACCTGGCGGGGGCGTTCGCCGAGGAGTTCGAGCACCCGGATCCGCACCGGGTGGCCGAGCATCCGGAAGAACTCGGCCTTCTTCTGGTACAGCGGTACTGGCATGTGTGCAATTGAAGACTTCTTCAAGCCGTCATTCGTCACCGGGGGTCCGTGCTGTGCGAATCCTCACTGACCGACACCTGGTCCCGCCACCGACGCACCGGTGGCGGGACCACGGTTGTCAGGCCCCGAGGGCGAACCGGTCCAGCACCACCGGTGCGACATCCGGGGTCCGCATGTCGTAGCGGTAGCTGGTCACCTCACCGGTGCCGGTGTCCAGGACGGAGAAGACCGAGTAGTCGTTGCTCTGCACGAACGGCAACGGCGTACCGGCCGGATCAGTCAGGGGCGCGACCGTCGGCAGCTGCGGCGCCAACCCGCCCGGGTTGCCCTGGGCCAGGTAGTTGTCCGGATCCCACGGCGCCGGCGGGATGGGCCGGGACCGGCCCGACAGCGGATGGAACGCCCCGTAGGAGTTGCCCACGTTGGAGGTCTCCAGATAGTGCGTGCCGGAGTCGGCGGTGAACCGGTTCCACAGGTGCGAGTGGCCGTTGAGCACCAGGTTCACCCCGGCGGACTCCAGCAGCGGGGCGACGTCGCGGGTCAGCACGTTCTCCGCACGGGGATAGTCGTACCGGACCAGCGTGTTGCCGGCCGCGTCGGTCTCCTCGGTGCGTACCGGATCGGTGAAGGGCGGGCTGACGTTGTCGCCCAGGCCGTGTGGGCCCTCGTGCAGCATCACCACCGTGTACTTCGCGTCCCGGAACTGCCTACTGGCCACCTCGCGCTGCAACCACTTGTACTGCCTGCCGCCGACGCCGATCTGCTCGAAGATGTGCGAACCCCAGCCCTGGGCGAGCGGGTCGCCCAGGGTCGCCGGGGCCTCGGTGTAGCGGGTCCGCTGCCAGTTGGCCGGGTCGGCGGCGATGCCGGTACCCCGCCAGATCCGGGTGGCGTACAGCGAGATCAGCCGGACGTCACCGACGGTGGTCGCGTACCAGCGTTCGCCGCCGGGTCCGCTGGTCGGCAGGGAGAAGATCTCCTCGTACGTCTCGGTGTTGAACGAGTTCTCCAGGATCCAACGTTCCTTGATCTTCGGATCGTTGCGCGGGTTGACCTGCCGGGCGACCTTGCGGTAGGCCGCCTCGGCCACCTCACGCGGCACCGGGGCGTTGAACGACTCGTTGAGCGTCGGCAGCCCGCTGCGGCCCTGCACCTCGTGGTTGCCGATCGCCGGGAAGAGCGGCGCGTGCTGCAGGATCTCGCCGCCGGTCCAGGCGACCCCGTTGACCGTCCGGGACGCCCGGCCCTGCAGCGCCGGGAAGAACGCACCGCCGCGCTGGTCGTCGAACCACTCCGAGGCCCGGTCCGGGACGTTGACCAGGTCGCCGGCGAGGAACACCGCGTCGATCCGCCCGACGGTCTCGACCGCCTTCTGCAGGTTCGCCGGGGTGTTCGGCATCGACTGGTGGTCGCTGGTCAGCAGGATCTTCTGCGCGTGGCCCTTGGCCGCCGCCGGGGCCAGGGTGTACGTGTCGGAGGCGACCAGCGCGCCCCGGTCGATCGACACCACCCGGTACGGCGTCCGGCTGCCGACGCCGAGTCCGCGCACGGTCGCCTCGTGCCGCCAGATGTGCCGGCGGGTGATCTGCGCCGGCGGGTTCGGGATCTGCGAGGCCGCGTCCTCGGCCACCCGGGACAGCTCCCCGGTGGCCGCGCGGAACACCCGTACCCCCCGGATCTTGCCGCCGGTGGCGGCGGCCCGCAGCTCGGCCCGGTTGAGCTCGTCGGCGCGCTCGCCGACGACCACCACGTGGTGCCGACCGGCGAACTCGGTCAGCCAGACGACCCGGACCGAGTTCTTCGTCGGGGACTGCAGGAACGGGTCGGTGAGCAGGACCGGGGCGGCGTCGGTGCCGGCGGTCGCCGCCGGGGTGATCGCGCCCATCAGCAGGGCCAGGATCGTGAGGGTGATGGTGAACTGCCGGATCGGTCTGGACACGGTGCCTCCACGCTGTCGGTGTCGAACCAGCGGGAGCATCGCCGTCGCAGGTGAACGGCGTCGGCGTAAGACGCTGACCAGCGGATGAACGCCCGGGCCCGCGCGGTCAGCGGTGCACCAGCCCGCCGCCGACCTCGATCACCTGACCGGTGACGGCCCCGGAGCCGGGGCTGGCCAGGAAACGGGCCGTGGAGACCATGTCGTCGGGGTCGAGCCGGCGCTGTACCGCCTGACGGGCCAGGACCGCGGCCTCGTCGACCGGCCGGCCACCGGCGAGTTCCACCTCGCCCTCGGTGCGGATCGCGCCCGGCGAGATGGCGTTGACCGTGGTGCCGTCCGGCCCCAGTGCGCGGGCCAGCGACCGGGTGAGGCCGACCAGCGCGGCCTTGCTCGACACGTACGACGGCCCGGACGGGCCACCCAGGCGGACCGTGGCCGAGGTGACGTTGATGATCCGGCCGCCGCCACGGGCCCGCATCCCCGGTGCGAGGGCCTGGCTGAGCAGCATCGGGGCGGTGACGTTGACCGCGAACGTCGCCTCCCATTCGGTCAGCGGCAACTCGTCGATCCACACGTTGGAGGCGCGGGCGGCGTTGTTGACCAGGACGTCTACCGGCCCGGCCGCCTCCGCGAGGGCCAGAACCTGGTCCGGGACCGACAGGTCGGCCTCGACGAGGTGGGCGTGCGCACCGGCCACCCGGCACCGCCCGGCGACAGCCTCCGTCTCGTCGGGGGCGGCCAGGTGGTGCAGCACCAGGGTCACCCCGGGCGCGGCGAGTCCGACCGCGAGGGCCGCGCCGATGCCGCGTCGCGCCCCGGTGACCAGGATCGTCCGGCTCATCAACGGATCCTGCGGTCCCTGGTCACCCCCGTCAACGACCGCCCGTGGAGTTGCGCCTGTCGTCGATCATCAACCGCATGATCGGCAACACTTGGACCACCGCCCGGAAGAACCGTCGCCAGCAGCGCAAAGCGTCCCGTTCCCGCAATCTCGACGGCTGCTGCGACGGCTGCGACTGCTGCGACCTCGGGCTGTTCTCGACCCTGCTCACCGTTGGCGCGCTGGCGGCGACCATGACCCGGGCACCCGGGCTGGACCGGGCGGGGGAGGCAGCAATCCGTGGCTACCGGCGGTGGCTGTCGCCGTACTGGCCGGGCCGCTGCCGGTTCACTCCCACCTGCAGCGCGTACGGGCTGGCGGCGGTGCGCACCCACGGCCTCGGCGTCGGCGGCCGGCTGGCCGCCGCCCGGTTGCGCCGCTGCCGCCCCGACGTGCCGCAGGGCACCGCCGACCCGGTGACACGCGCCCCCGTACGATGACACCACCGACGGTATGTGGGGAGTGGACGGTGGACACGGACGTCGCGGCGATCGTCTTCGACTTCGACGGGCTGCTGATGGACACCGAGACGACGCTGGTCGACGGCTGGCGGCACGTCTGGGCGGCGCACGGCCTCGACCTTGAGCTCGACGGCTGGTTCTGGCCCGGCAACGGTGGCAACTGCACCGACCACCGGCTCGACCGGCTCGCCGCCCTGGTCGGCCCCACCTTCGACCGGCGCGCCTGCCAGGCGCGGTACGAGGCGTACCGCCGGGCCCGGCACGAGAGCCTGGACTTCTGCCCGGGCATCCGTGACTGGCTGGACGAGGCCGCCCGGCTCGGCCTGCGGACCGCGGTGGCCAGCAGTTCGCCCCGGACCTGGGTACGCGAGCACCTGGGCCGGGTCGGTGCCGTCGACCGGTTCGACGTCATCGCGACCGGCGACGAGGTCGCGGCACCGAAACCGGACCCGGCGGTGTTCCGGCTCGCGCTCGACCGGCTCGGCGTCACCGGCCGCCGGGCGGTCGCGGTGGAGGACACCGGGCACGGGGTCCGGGCCGCTGCCGACGCGGGGATGTGGACCGTGGCGATCCCGAACGCCTTCGTCGACCCGGCCCAGGTGGCGGCGGCGGACCTGATGCTGACCAGCGCCGCCGCGCTGACCCTGGCCGAGGTCCTGGGTCGGCTCCCGAGCGGGTTGGCGACCCGGGGCTGAGCCAGCCGTACGGCGGAGCCACCTGCGGGCGCGGCTCAGCCCTCGGCCGGGCCGGCGGTGGCCGCCGCGCGGGCGGCCGTGGCGTCCGGCGCGGCCAGCGCGGCCTGCGCCAGCCGCCGGCAGTCGTCGAGGGTGTGCGCGGCGAGCGCGGCCCGTACCGCCGGCACCGACCGGGCCGACATCGACAGGCTGGACACCCCGAGCCCGGTCAGCACCACGGCCAGCGCCGGGTCGGCGGCGGCCTCGCCGCAGACCCCGACCGGCTTGCCGGCGGCGGCACCGGCCCGCGCGCAGCCGGCGATCAGCTCCAGCAGCGCCGGTTGCCACGGGTCGAGCAGGTCGGCCAGGTCGCCGCAGAGCCGGTCGGCGGCGAACGTGTACTGGCTCAGGTCGTTGGTGCCGATGCTGAGGAAGTCGACGTGGCCCAGCAGCGCCTCGGCGCGCAGCGCGGCGGCCGGCACCTCCACCATGGCGCCAACGGTGGGCAGCCCGACGGCCCGGGCCAGGTCGGCGAAGTCGGCGGCCTCCGCCGGGGTGGTCACCATCGGTGCCATCACCCAGACGTCGGCACCGGTGGCCGCGGCGGCCTGGGCGATCGCGGCGAGCTGGGTCTGCAGCACCTCGGGGCGCCGCCGGGCGGTCCGCAGGCCCCGTACGCCCAGCGCCGGGTTCGGCTCCTCCCCGGCGTGCAGGAACGGCAACGGCTTGTCCGCGCCGGCGTCGAGGGTCCGTAGCACCACCTTGCGGCCGTCGGCGGCGGCGAAGACCTTCGCGTACGCGGCGACCTGCTCGTCGTGCCCGGGTGGGGCGGTGCGGTCCAGGTAGAGCAGTTCGGTGCGGAACAGGCCGACACCTTCGACGTCGTCGACCAGGTCGGCCGCCGAACCGATGTTGGCCAGCAGCGCCACCGGATGCCCGTCGGCGGTACGCCCCGGCCCGCTGGTCGCCGCGAGTTCGGCCCGCCGGCGCTGCTCCCGCCGGGTGGTGTCGGCGACGGTGTCGGCGTCCACCCCGACCGCGACCTGTCCGGTGGTGCCGTCGACGGTGACCAGGGTCCCGTCGGCGACGTCCAGGATGCCGGCGCAGCGCACCACCGCGGGCAGGCCGAGCGCCCGGGCCACGATCGTGGTGTGGCTGGTCGGCCCGCCGGCGGCGGTGACCAGGGCGAGGACCCGGGCCGGGTCGAGCCCGGCGGTGTCCGCCGGGGCCAGGTCCCGGGCGACCAGGATGAACGGCACCCCCGGATCCGGTACGCCGGGCATCGGCTCGCCGAGACAGACCGCCACTGCCCGGTCCCGCAGGTCGTCGAGGTCGGCAACGCGTTCGGCGAGGTAGCCGCCGGCGGCGGCGAACGCGGCCCGGTGCTCGCCGAGCGCGCCGTCGATGGCGTGCGGGGCGTCGGCGCCCTCGCCGACGCGGGCCCGTACCGCCTCGTGCAGCACCGGGTCCTCGGCCATCATCACCTGTGCCCGCAGGATCTCCGCCGCCGTCGGATCGGTCGCGGTGCCGGCCCGCCGACCGAGTTCGGCGGCGACCGTGGTCAGGGCGGACACCGCCCGGTCCGCCTCGGCGGCCGGGTCTGGCACCGGTCGCGGCGCGGGCAGTCGGGGGGCCTCGGCGACCCGGTACGCCGGGCCGGCCGCCCACCCGGTACCCACACCGAGGCCGGTCAGCAGGTCAGGCACGGCCGGCCGCCGCGTCGGCGTCCCCAGCGGCGGTCGCAGCGGAGTCACCGGCGTCGTCGGCGTCGAGGTCGCGGGCGAGCAGCGTCGCCAGCTCGTCGAGGGCCGCCTCGGCACCGTCACCGTCGGCTTCCAACGTGACTTCGGTGCCCTGCTTCGCGCCGAGGGAGAGCACGCTGAGCATGCTGCGGGCGGGAACGGCCGGCCGGTCGGCGGTGCGGATCGTCACCGGCACCGCGGCGGTGGCGGCGGCGGCGACGAACAGCGCGGCCGGCCGGGCGTGCAGGCCGCTGGCGGATCCGACGGTGACGGTACGGGTGGGCATGGTGCGCCTCCTTGGTCCCTGGTGGGGTCAGGGCTCGATGGTGACTTTGATGGCGTCGCCGCGGGCGACCACGTCGAACGCTTCGAGCGCGCGGTCCAGCGGCAGCCGGTGGGTGATCAGGTCGGCGACCGGCACCGCGCCGCTGGCGATCAGCGCGAGCGCTTCGGCGTTGTGCGCCGGGCTGGAGCCGTTGGCGCCGACGATGGTCAGCTCCCGGTAGTGCACCAGGTTGGAGTCACAGGCGATGATCGGCTTGTCCTTCGGCAGACCACCGAAGAAGCTGATCCGGCCCTGCCGGGCGGTCATCTGCAACGCCTGCTCCTGGGCGACACCGGCGGCGGTGGCGGTGATCACCACGTCCGCGCCGCGCCCGTCGGTCAACTTCTTGATCTCGTCGATCACGTCGGTCTCGGCGCCGCAGACGGTGGCGTCGGGGTGGACCAGCCCGGCGGCGAGGTCGAGCCGTTCACGGTTGACGTCGACCAGGAAGACCCGGGCGGCGCCGCGTGAGCGGGCCAGTCGTACGTGCAGGCAGCCGATCGGGCCGGAGCCCATGATCACCACGTCGTCGCCTTCGCCGACCCGGGCCAGGTTCTGCCCGTTGAGGACGCAGGCCAGCGGCTCGGCGACGGACGCCTCGGCGTAGCTGACCCCGTCCGGGATCCGGTTGAGCCCGTCGACCGCGAGGACCTTGGCCGGTACCACCATGTGTTCGGCGAACCCGCCGTCGTAGTGGTATCCCATCGACTCCTGGTTGGGGCAGACCGTCATCCGGCCGCGTCGGCACTCACCGCAGGTGCCGCAGGGGATCGCGGCGATCACCTGGACCCGCTCGCCGACCTGCCAGCCGGTGACCTCGGCACCGACCGCGGCGATCTCGCCGGCGATCTCGTGGCCCATCACCCGGGGTGGGGCGATGTGGTGGTGACCGAAGTTACGGATCTTGACGTCGGTGCCGCAGGTCGAGCAGGCCCGGACGCGGATCAGCACGTCAGCGGGGCCGGGCTGCGGCTCCGGTGCCTCCTCGATCCGGACGTCGCCGGGGGAGTGGAACCGGACGACCTTCATGTGGAGCTCTCCTCTCGCACCGGCGCCAGCAGCCGGAGCACGTCGTCGATGTCGGTGGCCTCGCGCAGCGCGCGGGCGGAGTCGGGTTCGAGCAGGATCTGTGCCAGCGCGGCGAGCAGTTCGACGTGCCCGTCGCCACGGGCCGCGATGGCCACGCAGACCGTCACCGGGAAACCGTCCCAGTCCACCGGTTCCGGGAAGCGCAGCACGGCGAGGGCGTCGCGGCGTACCGCCTCCTTGCTGGCCAGGGTGCCGTGCGGGATCGCCACACCCTCCCCGACGTAGGTGGAGACGGACTGCTCGCGCTGCAGCATCGCGGTGACGTAGTCCGGGGTCACCGCGCCGATCTCGACCAGGACCTCGCCGCACCGGCGGATCGCGGCGATCCGGTCGCCGGCCTGCTCCTGGAGCCGGACGGCCCGGCGCTCGAGCAGAGCGCCGGGGTCCGGTTGGCGGTCAGCCATCGAGCTGGCCGCCCTGCTGCACGGTGGCCACCAGCCGGGCCACGGCGGGGTCGCCGATGAAGATCTGCACCGGGACGATCACCTTGTCGGGTGCGCTGCCCCGGGCCCGGTCGACCAGACCCTGGTGGCAGACGACGACGTCGGCGTCGGCGGGGATCGCGTTGACCGGCGTGTGCTCGACGGTCACCTGGTGCTTCTTGAGCTGCTTGCGTAGCTGGCTGGCGAGCATCACGCTGCTGCCCATGCCGGCGTCGCAGGCGACGACGACCTTGCGGATGTCCTGCGCGTTGATCGATGCCATGGGCCTGGTGCCCTCCGTGGTCGCGGGTGGGTTGCGGTCGTGGACCGGGTCAGTAGGTGGTCGGGGTGGACCGGTAGGCGTGCGCACCTGCGGTGGTGTCGCCGGCCGGGGCGTCGAGGCTGGCAGCCTGCGGCCCGGAGTCCTCCTCGACCGGCTCCTTGCCCTCGCCGCGGCCGAAGCCGAGCAGCACCGAGGCGACCGCGAAGGTGACCGCCGCCGAGATGACCACGCCGAGCAGGACCCCGAACCAGCCACCGCGCGGGGTGACCGCGAAGTAGGCGAAGATGCTGCCCGGAGACGGGGTGGCGACCAGGCCGGCACCGGTGACCATGAAGGTCCAGACCCCGGCGGCACCGCCGGCGATCATGGCCAGGATCAGTCGCGGCTTCATCAGTACGTACGGGAAGTAGATCTCGTGGATGCCGCCGAGGAAGTGGATGATGATCGCCGCCGGGGTGCTGGCCCGCAGCAGCCGGGGCCCGAACAGCAGGAACGCGACCAGCAGACCGAGGCCCGGGCCGGGGTTCGACTCGATCATGAACAGGATCGAGTCACCGTCGGTGGCCGCCTCGGCGACGCCCAGCGGACCGAACACGCCGTGGTTGATCGCGTTGTTGAGGAACAGCACCTTTGCCGGCTCGACCAGGATCGACACGAACGGCAGCAGGCTGTGACCGACCATCCAGTCCACGGCGGAGCCAGCGGCGTCGGTGACTCTCTGCACCACCGGCCCGATTACCCAGGTGCCGATCAGCGCCATGCCGCCGCCGATGATGCCGGCGGAGAAGTTGTTGATCAGCATCTCGAAACCGGCCGGGATCTTCTCCTCGATCAGGTTGTCGAAGAGCTTCAACAGGTACGCGGTCAGCGGGCCGACGATCATCGCGCCGAGGAACATCGGGATGTCGGCGCCGACGATGATGCCGACCGTGGCGACCGCGCCGACCACCGCGCCGCGCTGGCCGTGCACCAGCCGGCCACCGGTGTAGCCGATCAGGATCGGCAGCAGCGTCAGGATCATCGGGTCGACCAGTTCGGCCATGGTCGCGTTCGGGATCCAGCCGGTGGGGATGAACAACGCGGTGATCAGACCCCAGGCGATGAACGCGCCGATGTTGGGCATCACCATGCCGGCGAGGTAGCCGCCGATTCTCTGCACGCTGGCCTTGAACCCGGTGCCCTGCACCTGGGGTGTGTAGTCGGTGGCCATGGTTGCGGTGCTCCTTCTATGTGGGGGTTAGGGGTAGGTGACAGGTGTGTGGGTCCCGAGGTGTCGGGACACCTCGGGAGCACGAGGCGCCGGAGACCGACGGGCTGGCGGGTGCAGGCGTACCGTGTCCCGGCGCAGGTCGGCCGGTCCGGGCATCCGGCTGCCGGGCAGGCTGACCGCCGCCGCTCCCCAGGCGAGCCCTTCGGCGAGTGCGTCGGGGCCGGCGGCACCGGCGGCGAGGAAACCGGCCAGCATCGCGTCGCCGGCACCGACCGTGCTGCGGGGCTGCGCCACCGGGGAGTCGCCGGTGTGTACGCCGTCGGCGTCGATCAGCACGGCACCCTGCGCGCCGAGGCTGGCCAGTACGGTGCCCGCGCCCCAGGCCCGCACCTGCTGCGCGGCGTCCACCACGTCGTCGAGGGTGTCCAGCGGCCGCCCGACGACCTCGGCCAGCTCCTCCCGGTTCGGCTTGACCAGCGCGGCGCCGGCCTGCGCGGCGGTCCGCAGCGGTGGGCCGCTGGTGTCCACGGCCAGCCGCAGTCCGGCGTCGACGAGCCGGCGGCACAGCTGGCCGAAGTCGTCGAGCGCCAGCCCCGGTGGCAGGCTGCCGCAGACGACCACCCAGTCGGCCCGCTCGGCGGTGTGCAGCAGCCGGGCCGTCACCGCCTCGAACTCCGCCGCGCTCAGCGTCGGACCGGGTTCGTTGACCTTGGTGACGGTGCCGTCCGGTTCCGCCAGGGTGAGGTTGGACCGGGTGCGTCCGGCGATCGCGACGGTGATGACCTCGACGCCCTCCACCGCGAGGAGCCGGACGAGTTGTTCGCCGTCGTCGCCGCCGCACGGCAGGACCGCGACGGTCGGTACGCCGTTGGCCAGCAGCGCCCGGGACACGTTGACGCCCTTGCCGCCGGGGTCGAGCCGGGTGCCGGTGGCCCGGATGACCTCACCTCGGACGAGGTCGTCGACCTCGACGGCGCGGTCCAGGCTCGGGTTGAGGGTGAGGGTGAGGATCACGCCCGCACCACCCGGGGTCCGGCGGTCTCGACCTCGGCGACGAGGTCCTCGTTGAGGCCGGTGTCGGTGATCAGCAGATCGATGTCGGCCAGCCGGCCGAACCGGGCCAGGTAGTCGTTGCCGATCTTCGTGTGGTCGGCGAGCAGGACCGAGCGCCGGGCGGCGCCGATCATCGCCCGCTTGACCGCCGCTTCCGCCGGGTCCGGGGTGGTCAGGCCGCGTTCCACCGAACATCCGTTGGTGCCGATGAAGGCGACGTCGACGTAGATGTCGGCCAGCGGCCGTAGCGCCCAGTCGTCGACCGTGGCCATGGTCCGGCTGCGTACCCGCCCGCCGAGGAGCAGCACCTGCAGGTTGTTGCGGACGCTGAGGGCGGTGGCCAGCGTCGGTGAGTTGACCACGACGGTCAGCTCCCGGTCGGTGGGCAGGATAGCCGCCAACCGTGCGGTGGTGCTGCCGGCGTCGAGGATGATGGCGCCTTCCACCGGGAGTTCGGCGAGCGCGGCCTTGGCGATGCGCTCCTTCTCGGTGGTCAGGACCGCGTCGCGGGTGGCCAGCGCAGGTTCGAAGCCGATGCGCTCGACCGGGATGGCGCCGCCGTGCACCCGCCGCAGGACGCCGGCCCGCTCCAGGGTGGTGAGATCACGCCGGATCGTCTCGGCGGTCACGTTCAGTGACTCGGCGAGCGCGGTCACGTCGACCCGGCCCTCGGTACGGGCGAGCCGGACGATCTCCTGTTGCCGCTCCTCGGCGTACATGTGGTTTCACCGCCGTTTCGTTTTGCTTCAGGTTTGTTTACGCCCGCTTGTGTGGGATGTCAAGGGCTGAATCTGGAGAAGTTCGATCTTGACCGCTCGGTTGACCTGCGGTCGGACGACCGCCCACCGCGCTAGGGGTACCGGCTCAACGCCGGGGGCTGACCAGACCGGCGTCGTAGGCGACGATGGTGGCCTGCACCCGGTCGCGGACCCCGAGCTTGCCCAGTACCGCGTTGACGTGGGACTTGACGGTGCCCACCCCGACCCCGAGCCGGGCAGCTGCCTCCGCGTTCGACAGCCCCTGCGCGACCAGCCGCAGCACCTCGCGTTCGCGCGGGGTCAGGCCGGCCACCGCAGGCGGCGGCGCGGCCGCCCCGGCCGGACCCGCCACGAACGCCGCGATGAGTCGGCTGGTGACCGCTGGCGCGAGCAGCGACTCCCCACCGGCGACGATCCGGATCGCGGTCAGCAGCTGGTTGGGTTCGGCGTCCTTGAGCAGGAAGCCCGACGCGCCGGCCCGCAACGCCTCGAACACGTAGACGTCCAGGTCGAACGTGGTCAGCACGAGCACCCGGGGGCCGCCTCGCGCGGTCAGCAGCCGGGTGGCGGTGATCCCGTCCATGCCGGGCATCCGGATGTCCATCACCACCACGTCGGGGCGCAGCCGCTCAGCCGCGTCGACCGCCGTCGCGCCGTCGGCGGCGGTGCCGACGACCGTCAGGTCGGGTTCGGCGTCGATGATGGCGACGAACCCCGCCGCCACCACCGGCTGGTCGTCGTCGACGATCACCCGGATACCGATGTCGTCACCTCCTGGTGCGCCGGTGGCCGCTGGTACGGCAACCACACCTGTAGTGTGCCGCCCGGTGCGACGCGGCAGACCCCGGCCAGCGCCTCGGCCCGGGCCCGCAGCGCCGCGACGGTGGGGTCGCGTACCGCCGCCGCGACGCCACGGACCTCTAGGTAGAGACAGGGCTCCGGGCCGAGCGCCACCCGGACCTGGGCGGGGCCGGTGTCGCCGGCGGCCAACGCGGCCTCCGCCAGCCGGTACGCACAGACGTCGAGCGCCACCGGCAGGGTGTCCGCGCGGTCGGGCAGGTACGTGGTGACCGGCCGCCCGGCGGCGCGGTACGCGGCGGCGAGCGCGGTCAGGTCCACTGTCGTCGGCTGCGGGGCCCGGTCGTCGGCGTCGGCGACCGGTGCCCCGTCGTCGCCGGTCGCGGTACCCCGCAGACCGACCAGCAGGTCCCGCATCGCCGCCAGGGCGGACCTGGCCACGGCGGCGACCTCGTCCAGTTGGGCCACCGGATCGGCGGCCGGCGGGCGCCCCGCCACGGCGGCGACCTCGGCGGCGCGGGGCAGCACCCGCTCGTCGAGCTGCGCGGCGATCCGGCGCCGGGCGGCGTAGGCGACGCTGTCGGCGGCGACGTTCGCCGTCAGGATCGCCGTCCGTTCGCCGTGCAGCACCCGCCCGCGCCGGCGCCGCATCACCACACCCGCCGCCCAGACGACGGCGAACCCGGCGCCGAGCAGCACCGCGAAGACGATCGTGGCGATGCCCGCCGTCACGACGGTGACCGCCGTCGGCACGGGCTGACCATCCGCTCCGAAGCCGACGTCCGCGCCCGGGTCGACGTCGTCGACCAGGCCGATCGCGACGGCGAGGCCGATCACCAGAGCGCTCGCCGGTACCGCCAGCCAGCTGACCCGTGCCGTCGTGCGGGTGGCCACCGTCCAGATCGCCACGGCCTCGGCCAGGCAACCGGCCAGCAACACCGTCACCACGTCACCGGAGGGCAGGAGCCCGACCCCGATCGCCAGCGGCCACGCCAGTGTGGTGCCGGTGGTGGCGGCCAGCACCGGCCACGGCGCCCGCCGCCGCCACGGAAGCGCGGCGGCATGCGCCACCAGCAGCGCGAGCAGTACCAGCACCGGTCCCGGCCCGTCCCGTTGCAGCACCGGCCAGTCGAGGGCGACGACACCGACCGGCAGCGCGATCGCCAACATGGTCAACGCCAGGTCGGTCAGGTCCGGGCCGCCGGCGCGGGTGCGGCGACCCATCGCCGAGTCAGCCGTCGGCAGGTCCAGCCGGACCTGCCAGCCGCCGTCGTCGGTGGGTCCGGCGGTGAGGTCACCACCGAGCGGTCGCGCACGTTCCCGGACGCCGGCCAGCCCGCTTCCCGAGCCGATGACGTCGTCGTCGGCGGGGCGGGTGCAGGGCCTGCCCGGCCAGGTCCGGCCGGCTGGCGGTCAGCCGCCGGGCGGCGGTGACGGTGACCACCACGGCGGTCAGGTGGTGGGCGCTGACGTCGTGCAGTTCGCAGGCCAGCCGGTGTCGCTCCCGGGCGGCGGCCTGCTGCTGGGCGAGTCGTGCCGTGGCGAGCGCGGCGGCGGCCTGTCGTCGACCGAGCCGCCACCGTTGCCGGCTGTGACCGAGTCCGACCATCAGCAGGTAGCTCACCGTGGTGAGTCCGATGGCGCCAGCGGCGTCGCCGGTGGCGCCGTAGCTGAGCAGCGTGGCGACGACGCTGCCGATACCGAACAGACCGGCGGCGGCCAGGGCGCGGTCGAGTGGCCGGTGTGCGGCGACGGAGAACAGGGCCACCAGTTCGGCGACGCCGATCACGGCCAGCGCGTCCTGGGGTGTCCCGGCGGTCCCGGCCCAGAGCGCGACCGCCACCGCCGCGCAGCAGGGGTACGGCGCCCGGACCCGCCAGACCAGCGCGACCGCGACCACAGTGGTCGCCGCGACGGCGACCACGACGCCGACCGGAGCCGGCCGCCGACCAGCGGCCCGATCGGCCAGTAGGCCAGCTGCCCGGCCGCCAGTACGGCCGGCAGCAACCAGCGTCGCCATCCGTTCATGTCGCGCCGACAATAGAGGTCCGCCGGTCACCCGGCCCACTTCGGGTGTAGCCGGTCCCTATCCACGGGAAGAGGCGGGATTCGTGCCGGCGGACGATGCCCGCCCCGGTCCGGGGCGGCAGGCTCGACGACATGACCCCGATGTCCTACCCACCCCCTGCGGCACCGGCGCGACCCTGGCGCATCGCGGCTCCCGCTGGCACCCCGTACCACCGGCTGGCCGCGACCGATGTCCATCGCTGGTGGCGGCCGCTGTTGGGCACCGGCGCGGTGCTGGTCTCCTTCCTTGCGGTGCAGGTAGCGCTGATCATCGTGTTCATGATCGTCGCCTTCGTGCTCGACGCGCCCCGCGACGCCGACGGGCTACCGGTCCTGCCGCCGCTCGCCGAGACGGCGTACGCCTTGCTCGGGATCGCCGCCGGGTTGCCGCTGGTCCTGGTGGCCGCCTGGCTGATCCAGCGTCGCTCACCGGGCAGCGTCTCCTCGGTCGTCGGCCGGATCCGGTGGTCCTGGCTGGGGCGGTGCCTGCTGATCGCCCTGCCCGTGGTCGTCGGGTTGCTGGCCGGCACGTACGGACTGATGGCGTTGACCGGCGCCGACACCGGCGTCGACGACGTCGACTGGGTCGGTGTCACGATGTTCGTGACCAGCGCGGTGATGCTGCTGGCACTGGTGCCGCTGCAGGCCGCAGCCGAGGAGTACCTCTGTCGGGGCTGGCTGCTGCAGGCGGTCGGGGCGTATCTGCGCGGCCCGTGGCCGGCGATCGTGATCCAGGCGGTGCCGTTCGCTCTCGCGCACGGTTGGGGCACCACCTGGGGCTTCCTGGACCTGCTGCTGTTCGCGGTGGTCACCGGGTGGCTGACGGTCCGTACCGGTGGGCTGGAGGCCGCCGTCGCGCTGCACGTGGTGAACAACCTCGTCGCGATGCTGCTCGCCGGTGCGCTCGGTCAACTGACCATCGAGGAGACGGCGACCGACGCACCGTGGCAGATGCTCGTGGTCGACGCTCCGTTGCTGATCGGTTATGCCGTCGTGGTCGCCTGGCTGGCTGGGCGGCGAGGGCTGGACCGTACGACGCCGTCGGTGGTTCGGCACTCCGGTGAGCCGGCTGCGCTGACCGGTCCGCTCGGCGGCACTCGACCGCATTAGTGCTGACTGCGGTAGTTGCGGCAAAGGTCGTACTTGGAGATGTTTTGTCTGTTAAAAAGCCTTATTGGTTGAGTAGCTTCCACTGAAGGGGCGCGTCCCATGGCCACGCCAACACTGCGGTCCGCCGACCGGGTTCTGCCCACCGCGGCGGCCCGGCTGCGCCGCTACGACAGGGTCAAGCGGGTGATCGACGTACTCGGCGCGGTGACCGCCCTGGTCGTCGCGGCCCCGGTGATGGCGGTGGTCGCCGTGGCGATCCTCATCCGGCTGGGGCGGCCGGTCCTCTTCCGACAGGTCCGTCCCGGCCGGGACGGTGAACTGTTCGAGATCATCAAGTTCCGCACGATGCGTACCGTGGACCCGGCCCGTGGCCTGGTCGACGACGCCGACCGGCTGACCAGCTTCGGTCACTGGCTGCGGGCGACCAGCCTCGACGAGCTCCCCGGACTGTGGAACGTGCTGCGTGGCGAGATGAGCCTGGTGGGGCCCCGTCCCCACCTGGTCAAGTACCTCGACCTCTACACGCCGTGGCAGGCCCGCCGGCACGAGGTGCGGCCGGGCATCACCGGGCTGGCCCAGGTCCGCGGCCGCAACGCCCTGGCCTGGGAGGACAAGTTCGCCTACGACATCGAGTACGTGGACAACCGCAGCCTGCGGCTCGACCTGCGGATCCTGGCCGAGACCGTACGGGTGGTCCTGCGGCGCGAAGGTATCGCCGCCCCGGGCACGGTGACCTGGCACGAGTACACCGGCCCACCGGCGGACGCGGCCGGTGGGCCGACCGACGCCGGGTGCACGACCCCGTCCACCGACGCCCGAGGTGCCGGCCCGTCGCTGGCGCGTTCGTCGTCGGCCCGCGGGTGCGGCAGTTGACGACGGGGCCGACGGTCCTGCTGTTCGGTGCCTCCGGGCTGCTCGGCCGCAGGGTGCACGCCGCGCTCGGTGTCGACCTGTGGGTGTGCGCACCGGCGCGGGCCGGCTGCGACCTTGCCGCCGCCGACCCGGTGGCCCTGGCCGACCTGCTGGCCACGGTCCGCCCCGACGTGGTGGTCAACTGCGCCGGCCGTACCGACGGTGGTGGCACCGACCTGCTGCGGATCCACGTTCTGGCGCTCGCCCGGCTGATCGAGGCGATGGCGACGACCGTACCCGGGGCGCGGTTGATCCGGCTCGGTTCGGCGGCCGAGTACGGCATCGTCGCATCCGCGACGCCGGTGGCCGAGGACCATCCGGCCCGTCCGGTCAGCGCCTACGGTCTCAGCCACCTGACCGCCACCCAGCTGGGGGAGCTGGCCGGCCGCGAGGCCGGGGTGGAGGTGGTGACCCTGCGGGTGTTCAACCCGGTCGGGCCGGGGCTGTCCCCGCAGAGCGTCCTGGGCCGAGCCGCGGCCCTGCTGCGGGTCGGCGACGGCGCGCCGCTGGAGATCGGGTTGACCGACAGCGTGCGGGACTTCGTCGACCTGCGCGACATCGCGTCCGCGGTACGGGCCGCCGTACTGGCCGGCGCGCTGCCGGTGCGACTGTTCAACGTCGGTTCCGGGCACGCCGTCGACGTCCGCGACGCCGTGGTCGCCCTGGCCCGTATCGCCGGCCACAGCGGTGAGCTGCGGCCCGGCGCGTTCACCGCGACGGCGGGCCGCTCAGCGGCGGTGCCGTGGATGTGCGCCGACACCAGCCGCATCCGGCAGGTGCTCGGCTGGTCACCCAGCTACGACCTGGCGGACTCGTTGAAGGCACTCTGGGTCGATCACCAGGACGCCGGCCCCCACAGTCGCAGGTAACGGCTGATCATCGCGTTGGTCTGCCGGGGCACTTCGAACTGGAAGAAGTGGCCGGAGCCGGCGACCTGGCCGATCACGGCGTCGGGCACCAACTGCCGCAGCCGGCCGTAGTCGCCGAACGGGGCCGGACCGCCGATGTAGAGCAGCCGCCGCCCCCATGCGGTCAGCGCCGCGTCACCACCTGCCTCCACGAAGCCGGCGAGCCCGTCGAGGGTCGCGGCGGCCACCGTGTCGCTGGGACGCAGCATCTGGTCGATCGTCCAGTCCACCAGCCGCGGGTCCGACTCCGGGATGAAGAACGACCGGATGATGTCGATGCGAGCCTGGCGGGGATCGTCGCCGCGGATCGACTCGGCCAGCGCCGCGACCTGTTCCGAGGTGCCGGGCGGCACCGCCACCGACGCGTCGAGCAGCAGCAGCGCGGCGACCCGGTCGGTCGCCTCGGCGGCGGCGGCCAGCGACCAGACCCCACCCATGCTGTGCCCGATCAGTACCACGTCTGTCATGTCCAGTTCGACCATCAGTTGCCGCAGGTCGGCCCCGAGCTCGGCGACGGTGAAGCCGCGGTCACCGGCCGGGCTCGCGCCGTGGCCGCGCATGTCGACGGAGATCACCCGGCGTCGCCAACTGGCCAGGTGGGCTGCGATCGGCTTCATGAACCGGTGGTTGCAGCACCATCCGTGCACCAGTAGGACGTCCTGACGGCCCCGGCCGGTCTGCCAGTAGCGCATCCCGGCGGCGGTACGGTCGTGAGTCACGTGGTCCTCCTCGCGTTGACGTCCAGGATTCGATGACTTTCAGTAGTCATTGTGCCGCATTTGGTGACGGTGGGCATCCGGGGTTCAGGTGGTGCGACATCCGATCGCCCCGCCGGGGCACGTTCACCCTGACCGGGTGATGACCGCTGCCCGTCGCGGCGGTGATGCTGTCGCCATGACCGACGCGCTCGACACCTTCTTCGACGCGATCGGCGACGACCGGCGGGTGCCGCCGCCGGCCAGCGGCACCATCCAGTTCAACCTCGTCGACGACGAGCAACGGGTACGTACCTGGGCGGTCACCTACCGCGAGGGCAGAGCGGTGGTCGACCATCGGCCGCCGCAGCGGGTCGACTGCACGATCGACGCGCCGCAGCGGACCTTCCAGGCACTCATCGAGGGCCGCGAGAACGTCATCTCGCTGTTGCTGCGCAACGGGGTGTCGGTCCGTGGCCACCTGCCGCTGTTCCTGATCTTCCGGCGACTGCTGCCGCCGCACGCCGACACCGCCGGCGCGCCGTCGCGGGCCAGGCCGATCGAGGCCGGCCAGCGGGCCGCCACCGCGGTCGACCGGCCGGTGAGCATTCTCTACGGCAACCTGTTCATGATCAGCGACCGACGGGGCGACATCGCGCCGACGCCGTACGCGCCGTTCGGCCTGTTCTTCTACGACACCCGGTTCCTGTCCCACTGGCGGCTGACCGTCGACGGGCAGCGGATGCACACCCTTTCCATCGACGATCTGCAGTACTTCGAGTCGCGGTTCTTCCAGGTGCCCGGCGAACCGACGCACTACGTCGACGCCGACCTGTCGGTGTTCCGCCACCGCTGGGTCGGCGACGCCTTCACCGAACAGATCGCGGTGTTCAACCACCGGGAGGAGCCGGTGCGGCTGCGGCTGCGGATCGAAGCCGCCGCCGACTTCGCCGAGGTGCTGGAGGTCAAGGACGGCTACCACACCGACCGGGAGATCGTCGTGACGGTCGAGCAGGACGCGCTGCGGTTCCGCTACGAACGGGACACGTTCTTCCGCGAGACGATCCTGTCCAGTAGTGTCGCCGCCCAGGTCGACCCGGGTGGGATGACCTTCGAGCTGTCCCTCGACGCCCACGACACCTGGTGCACCGACCTGACGGTGAAGACCTTCATCCGTGGGGCCGGCAACCGCGACCTGCGGGAAAGCCTGCGCAGCTACGCCGAGCGGCCCAAGCCGCAGGTGCACCAGGAACTCGACGAGTGGGTAGCCAGCGCGCCGACGCTCACCTGCGACTACCCGCCGCTGCGCGACGCGTACCGGCGCAGTGTGGTCGACCTCGGTGCGCTGCGTTATCCCGGAGTGAACTTCCGCGAGATGCTGCCGGCCGCCGGGATGCCCTGGTTCATGACCTTCTTCGGCCGCGACAGCCTGATCAGTTGTCTGCAGTCGTTGCCGTTCGTTCCCAGCTCGTCCGTTCCCGCGCTGCGCATCTGCGCCCTGGCGCAGGGCACCCGGGACGACCCGTTCCGTGCCGAGCAGCCGGGGAAGATCCCCCAGGAGAGCCGCTACGGCGAGTCCGCCCTGTTCGACGAGGTGTCCCACGCCGCGGACTTCTCCGCCGCCGACACCACCCCGCTGTTCGTCGTGCTGCTCGACGAGTACGAACGGTGGACCGGTGACACCGCGCTGGTGCGTAGCCTGGAGTTCGAGGCCCGGGCCGCGCTGGACTGGATCGACCGGCACGCCGACCTGGTCGGCACCGGCTACGTCTGGTACGGGCCCCGCGAGACCCGCACCGGGTTGCTCAACCAGAGTTGGAAGTGCTCACCCGGATCGGTCGCGTTCCAGGACGGGCGGGCGGCGACGTTCCCGCAGGCGACCTGCGAGATCCAGGGCTACGTCTACGACGCCCGGTTGCGCGGTGCCCGACTCGCCCGGACCTGCTGGGGCGATCCGGAGTTCGCCGAGCGGCTCGAACGTCAGGCGGCGCAGCTGCGGCAGCGGTTCAACCGGGACTTCTGGATCGCCGACCGTGGCTACTTCGCACATGCCCTGCAGGCCGACGGCGCCCAGGTGGACGCGCTCACCTCGAACATCGGCCACCTGCTGTGGAGTGGCATCGTCGAGCCGACCAAGGCCCGATCCGTGGTGCGCCATCTGATGAGCCCGCAGCTGTTCTCCGGCTGGGGGGTGCGGACCCTGGCCACCACTGCCCAGGGGTTCAACCCGGTCGGCTACCACACCGGTACGGTGTGGCCGTTCGACAACTCCCTGATCGCCTGGGGCCTGCGCCGCTACGGCTACCGTACGGAAGCCGCCCGGGTGGCCTGCGCGGTGCTGGAGGCGGCCCGGTACTTCGAGGCGCGGCTGCCGGAGACCTTCGCCGGCTACGACCGTTCCCTGACCAAGTATCCCGTACCGTACTCGGCCGCCGGCACCCCGCACGCGACGTCGGCCGGCGCGACGCTGCTGTTCCTGCGGGTCCTGCTCGGCCTGGAGCCCTACGAGGGGGACCTGATCGTCGACCCCGCCGTGCCGGAGGAGATGGGGCACATCGAACTGCACGACATCCCGGGCCGGTGGGGACTGGTGGACGCGCTCGGCCGGGGCCGGCACGACCTGGGCCGCCCCCGCCGGCGCAGCCGCCGGCCCGGTGATCCGCTGCGGGCGGCGTTGTGACAGCCGGTGCGACGACCACCCGGGCGACCTGGCGCAACTGGTCCGGGGGCCTGTGCTTCACACCGGACACCGTCGCCCGGCCGGAATCGGTGGCCGCGGTGAGTCGGACACTGCGTGCGGCGGCGGCCCGGGGCATGACGGTACGGCCGGTCGGGGCCGGGCACTCCTCCGCCCCGTTGGTGCGCACCGACGACGTGCTGATCCGGGTCGACGGGCTGCCGACGGGGGTGCTGGCACCGCCGGTCGACGGCCAGGTCTGGGTGGGTGCCGGTACCCGGCTGCACGAGCTGGAGGAGATACTGCGTCGGCACGGTCTGACCGTGCCGAACCTGGGTGACGTGGACACCCAGGCGATCGCCGGCGCGGTCGGCACCGCCACCCACGGCAGTGGTCTGGGGCTACCGAGCCTGTCGGCGCAGGTCACCGGGGTACGACTGGTGGGCGCCGACGGTGCGGTGCGGCAGATCGACGCCGCGAACGATCCGCACCTGCTGCGGGCCGTGCAGGTCTCGCTCGGCGCTCTCGGCGTGTTCACCGCCGTCCGCACCAGGGTGGTGCCCGCCTTCCACGCCCGGCGCCGTGAGTGGGGACTGCCGGTCGAGGAGTGCCTGGCCACCTTCGACGAACTGCTGAAGGTCAACCGCAACGTCGACTTCTACTGGTATCCCCGCCGCGACGACGCGCACCTGCGTACCGTGAACCCGGTGGCCGACGACCCTGGGCCGAGCCCGCCGCCGCCCAGCGGATGCAGTGAGGACCGGACCGGTTCCAGTGGCGCGGCGCTGATCAAACGGCGCTCGTTGCGGTTCCACGAGATGGAGTACTACGTCGCGGCGGAGGCGGGCCCGTCCTGTTTCCAGGAGGTCCGCGACCGGATTCGTGCCCGGCACCGCCAACACGCCGCCTGGCGGGTGCTGTACCGCTACGTCGCGGCGGACGACGCGTACCTCAGCCCGGCGTACCGGCGCGACTGCGTCACCATCTCGGTGCACCAGAACGAGACGGTGCCCTACCGTGAGTTCTTCGCCGACATCGAACCGATCTTTCTCGCCTACGGCGGCCGGCCGCACTGGGCGAAGATCCACCAGCTGCAGGGCTCCGAGCTGCGGGCACGGTACCCGCAGGCGGACCGGTTCCTGGCCGCGCGTGACCAGCTGGATCCGGACGGTCGATTCCTCAACGACTATCTGCGACGGTTGCTGGGCCTGTGACGGATGCCGCCACCCGCGACGGTCCGGCTCGTGACGGTCCGGAATAGGTGCCCCGGCCGGCCCGGGCACCTATGATTGCCCGGTCGCGCCGCCGGGTAGGACCGGTACGCGCGGTGCCACGCGCTGGTGTCGGACCGCGCTGGTCGACCGCCAACCGGGAACGAGGTATTCGTCGGTGTCGTCATCCATCGCCAGCCAGCCGGCCGGGTCGCAGTCCGTCTCCGGACCGGGCCGCAGGCCGTCGCGGCGTACGCTCTGGATCGTCGTCGCCGTGGTCGCGGCGCTGTTGGTGTCGGCGACGATCGTGGCGGTGGTGGTCGAGAGCCTGGGCTCGCGTACCGGCAGTGACGACGTCCGGGTGGTCCAGGTGCAGCGGGGCGACCGCGACCAGGCGCGACTGGAGGTGCTCGACGGCGCCACCGACCTGCGGATCGTCGCCGACGACCTGGGTGACCAGTTGGTCCGGGCCGA
Organism: Solwaraspora sp. WMMA2101; assembly: GCF_049179175.1. Classification (NCBI taxonomy): domain Bacteria; kingdom Bacillati; phylum Actinomycetota; class Actinomycetes; order Micromonosporales; family Micromonosporaceae; genus Solwaraspora; species Solwaraspora sp. WMMA2101. The sequence continues at coordinate 6,824,958 of NZ_JBMHMA010000006.1, forward strand.
GACGCCGGCCGACGGCGCGGTGCTGCCGCAGCTGACCGAGGCCGACGGCGCGGTCCGGATCGGGCTGGTGGACAGTGGCGACGGTGGCGCCGCTGTCCTGGAGATCCGGGTGCACCGCGACGTGCTCTGGTCGATCCGGATCGCGGGCGGTGCGACCAGTCAGCGTGTGGATCTCGGTGCCGCGCGTGTCTCGGAAGTGGACCTCGCCGGTGGAGCAAGCACAATGGATCTTGTGCTGCCGGTCCCGGACGGCACGGTCGCCGTCCGGATGTCCGGTGGTGTCAGCACCTGGCGAGTGGCGGTGCCGGCCGACGTCGGAGTGCGGGTGCGGCTGGGCTCCGGCGCGGGTGGCGTCAGCCTGGACGGTGCCCGTCGCGACGGCGTCGCGGGCGGCGAGACGCTGACGACGACCGGGTGGGAGCAGTCGACCGACCGTTACGACATCGACGCGGTGGCCGGCGTCGCCGAACTGACCGTCACCAGCGGGCGGTAACGGGCCGACGGAGCCGTCACCCGGCGTGGGCGCCCTGGACGAGTGCCTCCGCCGGTTCGCCCCGCTGGGCCGGCTCCTCCGGCGCCGGGAAGGCCGGCAGGTGCCGGTCGGCCCGCCCGGCGAACAGCGCCACCTCGTAGGCGACGGCGTCCATGTCGGATCCGGCGTCGAAGACCGCGGCGATGATGGCCCCACCAGGCGTGGCGGCGATGAAGAGAAACGCCGTCCCCATCTGGATCACGATCTGCCGGACCCGGCCGGTGCCGGCGTGCTGACCCACCGCGACCGCCAGGGCGCGTAGTCCCGCCACGACACCGGACAGCTGTTCGCCCAGCTCGTGGTCCACCCCTTTGGACCAGGCCAGGAGGATGCCGTCGGGGGAGAGCGCCACCGCCTGCTGTGCCTGCGGCACCCGTTCCACCAGGTCGTCCAGCAGCCGGGAGACGTCACCAGTGGTGACCACGGGGTATGCCATGAAGGAACTCTCTTTCGGTTGGTGCCCGTTCCCGCGCAAACAGTACCCCCGACCGGACCTTCCGGGTGGTTACGGCACGGACCACCCGAGGAGATTTCTACTCCATGGTGGACGCGCGTGCGGCGCCGCCGGCGAGTGGGACGACCAGCGGCGTGCCGCTGGCCGGGTCATCGATCACCATGACACGCAGGCCGAACACCTCCTCGACCAGTTCGGCGGTCAGCATCTCTGCGGGCGCTCCGGCCGCCAGCACCCGGCCGTCCTTCATCGCGACCAGGTGCCGGGCGTACCGGGCGGCGAGGTTCAGATCGTGCAGCACCATGACCACCGTGCGGCCCCGTTCCCGGTGCAGCCGGTCGACCAGGTCGAGTACGTCGATCTGGTGGGCCAGGTCGAGGTAGGTGGTCGGCTCGTCGAGCAGCAGGATGTCGGTGCCCTGCGCCAGGGCCATCGAGATCCAGGCCCGCTGCCGCTGCCCACCGGAGAGGGTGTCGACCGGTCGTTCGGCCAGGTCGCTGAGCCCGGTCCAGGCCAGTGCCTGGGCGACGATCTTCTCATCGGCCCGGGACCATTGCCGCAGCCAGCTCTGATGCGGCTGACGGCCCCGGACGACCAGGTCGGCGACGGTGAGTCCGTCCGGTGCGCTGGGTGCCTGCGGCAGGATACCCAGCCGGCGGGCGACCTCCCGGGTCGGCATCCGCTGGATCTGTTCCCCGTCGAGCAGGACGTCACCGCCGGTCGGGCGCAGCAGCCGGCCGAGCGCCCGCAGCAGCGTCGACTTGCCGCAGCCGTTCGGGCCGACGATCGCGGTGACCGCGCCGTCGACGACGTCGAGGTCCAGCTGCGGTACGACGACCCGGTCGCCGTAGCCCAGACGCAGGGACCGCGCCCGCAGCCGGGTCGCGCCGGGTGGATCGTCCGCCCTGCTGCCCGCAGGGACGCTCACCGGTAGCTCGGCCAGGCTGGTCAACGCTGCTCCTCGGGTCGTGTGCCGTCGACGACGCTCGCATGAAGGGTAGCCTTACCAAACGGTGGGCTCCAGGTGGTAGGTGGATCCCGGGTGTTTTCTCCGGGTTGCCCCGCCGGCCACGACCGCCGTGCCGGCCATGACCGCCACCGGCCGCAGGCGCGGCGGGCATCGACGGATGGCCATGGTGCGGCAGGATGGTCCCGGGCGGTGCCGCCCGGGACCGACGACCACTGCCGGAGATTCCGTGACCATCGACGTTCACCCGTACGCCACTGGGACCGACCGGTTCGCCGTACCGGCCGGCCTGGAGACCCCGAACCTGCTGCTCGACCTCGACGTGCTGGAACGCAATCTCGACGAGATGGCCGGGCACTGCCGGCTGCACCAGGTCGCGCTGCGCCCGCACGCCAAGACGCACCGGGTGCCGCAGTTGGCCCGGCTGCAGCTCGACCATGGTGCCGACGGCATCTGTGTGGCCAAACTCGGCGAGGCGGAGGCGTTCGCCGCCGCCGGCGTGTCCCGGATGACGGTGGCGTACCCGCTGGTCGGCACGGACAAGGCGCAGCGTGCGGTACAGCTGGCCCGCCGGTGCGAGCTGACCGTCGGTACCGACAGCGTGGCCGGTGCGCGTACCCTCAGTGACGCCTTCGTGGCCGCCGGCCGGCTGTTGGACGTGTTGCTGATGGTCGACAGCGGCTTCGGTCGCTGCGGGGTGGCTCCGGCCGACGCGGCACGCGTGGCCTGGGACGTCGCCGAACTTCCCGGCGTACGACTGACCGGGGTGATGACCTTCGAAGGGTCGGTGTACGGGGCGGTCGACCGGGCCGACCTCGTCGCCCGGTCCCGCGCGGCGGCCGCCACCACGCTGGCGGCGGCCGAGGCGATCCGGGCCGCCGGGCTGAGCCTGTCGACGGTCTCGCTCGGTTCGTCCGCGGCGGCCCGTACCGTCGTCGCGGAGCCGGGGGTGACCGAGGTCCGGCCCGGTGTCTACGCCTTCAACGATCTCGGGCAGATCGCGCTCGGCAACGCCACGGTCGCCACCTGCGCGGTGCGGGTGCTGGCCACCGTGGTCAGCCATCCCGCGCCTGACCGGGCCTGCATCGACGCGGGGTCGAAGTCGCTGGGCCTCGACGGGCTGCCGGCGACGGGGCGGGCCGCCGACTACCCGGGGTACGGGCTGCTGGCCGACCTGCCGGGCTGGCGCATCGTGCGACTGTCCGAGGAGCACGGTTGGCTGCGGTGGGCCGGGTCGGGCGAGCCGGTCCCACTGGCGGTCGGTCAGCGGGTGCAGGTCGTCCCTAACCATGTCTGCATGGTCTTCGCCGGGTTGGGCGAGGTGACGGCGCTGCGTGGCGGCGAGGTGGCGGCCGTCTGGCCGACGATCGGGCCGGGGGCGTCGCGGTGACCGGCTGACCCTGTGCGCCGGCGTGCGTGCGCCGGTGCCAACGTTGTCGGATGGACGATCCCGTGGCGGCCACCCTGGTGCGGGTCCCGGCCGGCCGGGTCGCCCTGTCGGACCGTCGCACCCGGTCCCAATGGACCGTCGAGGTCGCCGACTTTCACCTCGGCGAGGCAGCGGTGACCGAAGGCCAGTACCGCGCCGTCGTCGGCACCGGTCCGGTCGGCACCGTCGGTGGCGGCGGGTCGAGCGACGCCGACAGCCGGTTGCCGATGGTCGAGGTCTCCTGGTGGGACGCGGTGCGGTTCTGCAACGCGCTGTCGGAGCGCGCCGGCCTGCCGCCGACCTACCGGGTCGACGTCGCCGCCGGGCGGATCGAGTGGGACACCGGTGCCGCCGGCTACCGGCTGCCGACCGAGGCCGAGTGGGAGTACGCCTGCCGGGCCGGCACCAGCGGCCCCCGGTACGGGCCGATCGACGAGATCGCCTGGTACCGGGACAACTCCGGGGACCGTCGCCGTCCGGTCGGTGGTCGGCGGCCCAACCCGTGGGGTCTGTACGACATGATCGGCAACGTCTGGGACTGGTGCTGGGACCACTACGACCCTCAGGTGTACGGCGACTACCGGGTGCTGCGCGGTGGCGGCTGGGCCGACCCACACTGGAGTTGCCGGGCCTCGGTCCGCCGGCGCAGCCACCCCGCGTACGCCATCGACGACGTCGGCTTCCGGGTGGCCCGCGCGGCGTGATCCGGCCCACTGCCGGCGTAGGCGTCGGTGCCGCCGGGTCGGCTACCCGGCGGCACCGACCCCGCTGTTCGTGCTCACCGACGCGCCCGGGTCCGCGTCGATGGCCGGTCCACCGGCCGGTCCGGCGCCGGTGCCGGCCCGGTGGACGGACCGACCCGCGCCGGTGGGCACCGGCGCGGGTGCGCAGAGCGCCGCGAGGTCGTCGACCAGGTCGTCGCTGCGCCCGTACGGGTCGAGCAGGTGCACGTGGACCGGGTCGAGGGCGGGCACGGCCACCTGGGAGATCAGCGGGTGCAGAGGTCGGGTGTCCTGCTCGCCGGCACCGAGCAGGTCCTCGTGCAGCTTCTCGCCGGGGCGCAGTCCGGTGTAAATGATCTTCACCGGGTTGTCGTACTGCTCGGCGATGGTCCGGGCGACGTCGGCGATGCGGACCGGCTCGCCCATGTCCAGCACCAGGGCCTCACCGCCCCGGCCGATCGCCGCTGCCTGGATGACCAGTTGCACGGCCTCCTGGATGGTCATGAAGTACCGGGTGACCTCGGGGTCGGTGACCGTGATCGGCTTGCCGGCGGCGGCCTGGGCCATGAAGGCGTGCAGGACCGACCCTCGGCTACCGAGCACGTTGCCGAACCTGACGCTGAGGAAGGTCCCCTCGTTGGCGCCGGCGGCGAACGCGGTCAGCCGTTCGGTGATCCGCTTGGAGTAGCCGAGGACACTGGTCGGGTCGGCGGCCTTGTCGGTGGAGATGTTGACGAACCGCTCCACCGAACGGCACGCCTCCAGCAACGTCTGGGTGCCCCAGACGTTGGTCTTCACCGCTTCGCCCGGATGACGCTCCAACAGGGTGAGGTGTTTGAGCGCGGCGGCGTGGAAGACCACCTCCGGGCGCCGGCTCCGCATGATCTGCCGGACGGTGTCGCTGTCGCGCAGGTCGGCCAGGATCAGGTCGGGGCTGTCCAGCAGGGCCCGGCCGCGCAGCGACAGCTGTACGGCGTGCAAGGCGGACTCGTCGCGGTCGAGCATCATCAGCTCGCCCGGCTGGAACCGCATGATCTGCCGGCACAGCTCGGAACCGATGGACCCACCGGCCCCGGTGACCAGCACCCGTTTGCCGGTCAGGTAGCCGGCGATGGTGTCCAGGTCGGTCTCGATCTGGTGCCGGCCGAGCAGGTCACGCAGGTCGGGATCGCGTAGGTCGGTGACGGCGGGCGCGTTCTCCAGCAGTTCGCTGACCGACGGGACCACCTTGAACCGCGCACCGGCCCGGTGGGCGAGCTGGCGGATCTCGCGGATGAGAGCGGCGTCGGCGTTGGCGACCGCGGAGACGACAGTGGTGGCACCGGTACGGGCGGCGACCGCCGGGATGTCGTGCCGGCCGCCGAGCACCGGTACGCCGTGCAGCCACAGCTGCCGTTTGGCCGGGTCGTCGTCGAGCAGCCCGACCGGCAGGTACCGCCCACCCGGCTCGTCGAGCATCGCCCGCAGCAGCGAGGCGCCGGCGGCACCGGCACCGAACAGCAGCACCCGCTGGGTGTGCCGCCCGACGGGCCGCCGGCGGCGTTCGTGGCGCAGCCGCCGCAGGTACCGCACGCCCAGCATCTGGGTCAGGGCCAGGCAGCCGCCGACCAGCGGCGCGCTGGCCGGTACCGGCCGTTGCGGTGCCGCCAGGTCGGCCAGGAGCAGCACCCCGATGGTGGCCAGCACGCAGCGCGACACGGCCCAGACCTCGTCGAAGCTGCCCAGCGGGTAGCGGTCGCGGTAGAGGTAGCTCAGGTGCGAGGCGGCGGTGTGCAGCACGACCGCCGCGAGGATCGCCAGCACGAGTCCGTTGAGGTGGATACCGGCGATGGCGAACTCGTAGCGGGTCCAGACGGCGACGACCAGCCCGATGCTCCAGGCGGCGAGGTCGGCCAGCCATAGTGGCGCGACGGCGCGGTCGCGAGGGCGCCGGGCCGTGGCGTCGTCGGTGAGTCGGGTCGATGGCTCCATTCCAGCCCCGTTCAGTCGGCAGCGCCCGTGGCGTCCGGCGGCGTGCTCTGGTCTCGTCCACTGACTACTGACAGCAGCAGCAATGCCACTATTTGACCAGAAATAGCCTGTTGACGCCGTAGATTGGTACAAGATGGTGCTGACTATGACGTAGCGGAATTTCGGGAGGCCGTACCGATGGAACTGCGGGACTACTTCGACGCGGTGCGGAAACGGTGGCTCTGGGTGATAGCGGCGATGACCGTCACGGTGGGCGTCGCGGTCGTCGTCAACGTGCGGGCGACCCCGCAGTACGCCACCTCCGTGACGTTCTTCGTCTCGACCTCCAGCGCCCAGGGGGTGACCGACGCCTACCAGGGCGGACTGTTCTCCCAGCAGCGCGTCAAGTCCTACAGCGGGCTACTGGCCAGCGACCGGCTCGCCGACACCGTGGTGAACCGGCACAGCCTCGGGCTGACCGCCGGGGAGGTGCAGGCCCGGATCAGCGCCCGCCCGGTGCCCGACACCGTCCTGTTGCAGGCGACCGTCACGGACAGTTCGCCGAACCGGTCGGAGCGCATCGCCACGGCGATCGCCGGAGAGTTCGTCGACCTGGTCCAGCGGCTGGAGACCTCACCCGGCGCCGACCGCCCGGCGGTCAAGGTCGAGGTCGTCTCCGGGCCGCTGCTCAATCCCACCCCGGTCTCGCCCCAACCGGTCCGCAACGTCGCACTGGGTCTGCTGCTGGGCCTGCTGGCCGGCGTCGGTCTCGCGCTGCTGCGCGGCCTGCTGGACAACACCGTACGCAGCGTCGAACAGATCCAGGAGGTGACCGCCGCACCGCTGCTGGGCACCATCCCGCTGGACAGCACCGCCCGTCGGGAACCGCTCATCATCGGCCGGCAGACCCACTCCCCGCGCGCGGAGTCGTTCCGCCAGCTGCGGACCAACCTGCAGTTCGCCGACGTCGACAAGCCGATCCGCAGCCTCCTGGTGACCAGCGCGATGCCGGAGGAGGGCAAGACCACCACCGCCACCAACCTGGCGCTGACCTTCGCCGAGGCAGGCAGCTCGGTGGTGCTCGTCGAAGCCGACCTGCGCCGGCCGCAGGCCACCTCCTACCTGGACATGGAGGGCGCCGTCGGTCTGACGAACGTCCTCGCCGGGCACGCCGAGCTCGACGACGTGCTGCAGCCCTGGGGCGACAGCGGGATGACCCTGCTGCCCAGTGGGTTCATCCCGCCGAATCCGAGCGAACTGCTCGGCTCCCAGCAGATGGCGGACCTGCTGACCAGTCTCCGGTCGCGGTTCGACATCGTGATCGTGGACACCGCGCCGCTGGTGCCGGTGACCGACGCGGCGCCGATCGCCGCGCAGGTCGACGGTGCCATCCTGGTGGGCCGCTGCGCCAAGACCACCGAGGCGCACCTGCGTGCCGCCACGGCCGCGTTGCGGGCGGTGGATGCCCGGCTGCTCGGCTGCGTACTGAACATGACGCCGCACCGCAGCGGCTCCCACCACTACTACTACAACGACCGCGGCCGCGGCCGGCGCGGCAGCCGTACGTCGGCTCCGGCCCGCCAGCGGCAGGCCGCCGTCGACACCGCCGTGCCGGTCGCCGATCAGCCGACGCCGACCGGTGGCGCCGCCGTCAAGGCTTCATGATGAGGTCCAACATCGTGTCGACCGTCAGACTGATCTGCCGGGCACAGCCCCGGAAGTCGTCGAGCGGTCGCCGCACCGGGTCGGCGAGGTCGTCGGCCTCCGCGGAGACCGGCTGGACCCGCCCACGTGCGGCGGCGGCGTCCCGCACCAGGGCGCGCGCCCGGTCGACCAGGTCCGGCTGCGCCGGCCCGGTCGCGGCGGGCACCGCGCGGGCCAGCCGGCCGAACTGGCGGACGGTGAAGGTCCGACCCACGGTACGTGGCGCCAACGCCACGCAGTGCGCCCGGTGCCGTCGACTCGCGGTCAGGATCAGATCCGCGTCCTCGAGCATGGCCGCCTCCACCTGCCGACTGACGAACCCGGTCGGATCGGCCTGGCGTTCCCGTAGCACGGTCTCGGTGTGTGGGTGCATCGGGTGGGCGACCAACGCATGGGTGCCGGCGCTGTGGGTGACGAAGACCGTCGCGTCGGGCCCCAACCGGGTGGCGAACTCGTGCCGGGCCAGCCGTTCGGCCATCGGCGACCGGCAGATGTTGGCCCGACACACGAACAGGGTGGTGAACCGGTTAGTGGACATTCTCGCAACCAGCCATTCTGATCGGCCGTCGACCGCCCGGACGGGCGGGTGGCCGCCGCCGTCCGTCCGGCCGCGACCCGGTCAGCCTAGCGTCCGATTGGCCCGGTTCGGTGGAGCACCACGATGACCGGGCAGATCCATCTGTCGGCGCCGGACGTCACCGGACTCGAGGAGGAGTTCCTGGTCGCGGCGGTGCGGTCCGGCTGGGTGGCACCGACCGGCCCGGACGTCGACGCCTTCGAGCGGGAAATGGCGCAGCGGGTCGGGGTGCGGGACGCGGTCGCCGTCAACGCCGCTACGTCCGGGCTGCACCTGGCGTTGCTGGCACTCGGCGTCGGCCCTGGTCACGCGGTCGTGGTGCCGACGATGACGTTCGCCGCCGCCGCGAACGCGGTCGCCTACACCGGGGCCGAGCCGGTCTTCGTCGACTGCGAGCCGTCGACCGGCAACATCGACGTCACGCTGCTGGCCGAGCTGCTCGCCCGGCGAACCCCGCACCGGCCGCCGGTCCGGGCGGTGATCGCGGTCGACATGTTCGGTCGCTGCGCCGACTACGACACCCTGCTGCCGTTGTGCGCGCGCCACGGGGTTCCGGTCGTGGAGGACGCGGCGGAGGCTGTCGGGGCGACCCTGGCGGGCCGTCCGGCGGGCGGGTTCGGCCGGGTCGGTGTCTTCTCCTTCAACGGCAACAAGATAATGACCACCTCGGGCGGTGGCATGGTACTCACCGACGACGTCGAGCTGGCCCGGCGCTGCCGGTACCTGGCCAGCCAGGCCCGCCAACCGGTGCCGCACTACGAACACACCGAGGTCGGCTACAACTACCGGCTCAGCAACCTGCTCGCCGCGTTGGGCCGGGCCCAGCTGCGTCGGTTGGACTCGATGATCGACCGCCGCCGGGAGACCCGGGCCCGGTACGCGAAGACCTTCGCCGACGTCGCCGGAGTGCGACTGCTCGGTGCCACCGGGGACGCGCCGGACCAGGGCAGCAACGCCTGGCTCACCGTTGTCGTGGTGGACCGGCCGACGGCCGGCTGGGCGGCTGCCGACCTCGGTCGCTACCTCGCCGACCACCGGATCGAGACCCGTCCGGTGTGGAAACCGATGCATCAGCAGCCGGTCTTCGCCGACGCCCGGCGGGTACTCACCGGGGCCGCCGACCGGCTGTTCGCCACCGGACTGGCACTGCCGAGTGGCTCGGCGCTCAGCGACGGCCAGATCGACCGCGTGCTGGCTGCCATCGACGCGTTCCTCGACGGCGACCGGAGCCCCCGGTGAGCGCCCGGGACCTGGTGATCGTCGGCTGTGGTGGGCACGGCCGGGAGGTGTTCGGCATCGTCGCGGCGATCAACGCCGCCGGCGCGACACCCCGCTGGCGCGTCGTCGGTTTCGTCGACGACGATCCGTCGCCGACGAACAAGGCCCGGGTGGATCGGCTCGGCGTACCACTGCTGGGCGCCCTCAACTGGCTCACCGCCCACGACGCGCCACCGGCGTACGTCCTGGGCGTCGGCGCGCCGACGTCCCGGCAGGCGCTCGATCGGCGGATCGCCGCCGCCACGGCGCGGCGGCTGCGCGCCGCGACCCTGATCCACCCGGGCGCCACCGTCGGCCCGGACAGCACGCTCGGTGCCGGCGTCGTGCTGTTCGCCGGCTCCCGGGTCACCACCAACGTCACCCTCGGCCGGCACGTACATCTGAACCAGAACAGTGTGGTCGGCCACGACACGACGGTGGGTGACCACTGTTCGGTCAATCCGCTGGCGGCGGTCTCCGGTGACTGCCAGGTGGCCGAGGCGGTCCTGATCGGGACGACGGCGGCGGTGCTGCAAGGGCTGCGCGTCGGCGCGGGCGCGACCGTCGGCGCCGGGGCCTGCGTCGTGCGCGACGTGCCGGCCGGCGCGGTCGTCAAAGGGGTCCCCGCGCGATGACGGACCCCGGGGTGGACAGTCAGCGAGTACGGAAGGGTCAGTGACTGTGCGGATCGTGGTGATGCTCAAGACGACGGAGGGCGGCCGGTGGATCGTGCCGCAGGTCGAGGAGCTGCGCCGGCGCGGCCACGAGGTGACGGTGGTGCTGCCGGCCGGGCCCGGCCGGCTGCGCGACCTCTTGCGGCGCGGCGGGGTGTCGATGGTGGACTCACCGTTCCGGTTCCGCTTCCGCCCGGGGATCGCGACGCTCGTGCAGCTGTGGCGACTGCGCCGGTTGATCCGACGGCTCCGCCCCGACGTACTGCAGTACCACCACTACCACGCCGCGCTGGCGGCCCGGCTGAGCACGCTGGGTCTCGGCGTCGCCCGGGTGTTCATGGTGCCGGGCCCACTGTTCCTGGAGTCCCGGCTGATCCGCGCGAGTGAACGGTTCCTGGTCCGTCTCGACGACGTGGTGATCGCCGGCAGCGGTTGCACCGCCGCGCGGTACCGGTCGCTCGGCCGCGCGGACCGGAGCCTGCCGGTCGTGCCGTACGGCGTTGACACCCGGACGTTCCGGCCGCCGGACGTCGCGACCCGGCTGGCGGCCCGCCGCCGCCTCGAGCTGCCGGACGACGTCTTCGTGGCGATCATGGTCGCCTACGTCTACGCGCCCAAGAACCTCGTGCACCGGGGCACCGGCATCAAGGGCCACGACGTACTGCTGCATGCCTGGCGGACGTTCCACCGGGACCGTCCGCAGTCCCGGCTGATCCTGGTGGGGGCGGGGTGGGACGCTGCCGGCGAGGAGCACCGCCAGGCGCTGATCCGGCGGTTCGACATCGCGGGCGATCCGAGCATCGACTGGTACGCCGGTGTCGTCGACGTCAGCCGGTACTACGCGGCCGCGAACGTCAGTGTGAGCCCGTCGCTGTCGGAGAACCACGGCGCGGCGTTGGAAGCGGGCGCCGTGGCCGTACCGTCGATCGTCTCCGACGCCGGTGGGCTGCCGGAGACCGTCGTCCCCGACAGCGGCTGGATCGTCCCGGCCGGGGATGTCGACAGCCTCGTCGCCGCGCTGCACACCGCGTACGCGGAGTTCCGCTCCGGCGGGCTGCGGCGACGCGGGTTGGCAGCCCGTGAACTGGTCGAACAGCGCTTCGACAGCGGTGACTGCGCGCGGGCCGTCGCAGACGTGATCGAGGTGACCGGCGGGCTCCATCCGGTGCCCCGTCGGCACCGGCGGTTGGCGGGCTCGGCCACCGGCTGAGCATCCGGCAGCGTACCGGGACATTCAGTGACAGCGACCTTTCCCGACAACGGTGTTGACGACGGTAGATGGGGGCACGGTGGACAGATGGTCAGGCTCCGCTACGGGCACGATCGCGGTCAGTACGGAAGCACGGTTGCTCCGCACGCCCGACGGCGCGGTTTGGACGGTGTCCGGACCGGCCCACTCGTTCTGGACCCGGTACCTGTCCGCGTTCGAACGGGTGCGGGTGATCGCCCGGACCTGTTCGGTGACACAGCCGCCACCCGGTGCGGCCAGGGTGGACGGGACCGGTGTCGAGGTCTGGCCGTTGCCGTACTACGTCGGACCGGTCCGGTACCTGCTGCGCCGTCGGGCCCTGCGCCGGTCGCTGTCCGACGCGGTCCGTGACGTCGAGGGTGTTCTGCTGCGGGTGCCGTCGCCGCTGGCCAACCTCCTGGTGCCGGTGCTGCGCCGGCAGCGCCGGGGCTACGCACTCGAGGTCGTGGGTGACCCACAGGACGTGTTCGCCGCCGGGGTGGTGCGCCATCCCGGCCGGCTGCTGATGCGTTTCTGGGCGGTTCGCGCGCTGCGCGAACAGTGCCGGCGGGCCGTCGGCGCGGCCTACGTCACCGAGACCCACCTGCAGCGCCGCTATCCGCCCGGACCCAACACGACCGCCACCTGGTACTCCAGCGCCGACCTGCCGGCCGCGGCGTTCGTCGACCAGGCGCGGACCCCACCGCCCCGTACCGCACCGGTGACCCTGATCTCGGTCGGCGCGCTGGAGCAGATGTACAAGGGCGTAGACGTCCTGCTGTTGGCGATGTGCCGGCTCAACGGCCGCGGAGTCGCGGTCCGTCTCGTGCACGTGGGTGACGGTCGGCTCCGCCCCCGCCTCGAACGCCTCGCGGCGCAGCACAACCTGACCGACCAGGTCACCTTCACCGGTGCCCTGCCCGCTTCGGCGGTGTTCGAGCAGCTCGACCGGGCCGACCTGTTCGTCATGCCGTCGCGTACCGAGGGGTTGCCCCGCGCGATGATCGAGGCGATGGCGCGTGGCCTGCCGGTGATCGGGACATCGGTCGGTGGCGTCCCGGAGCTGATCGGTCCCGACTGTCTGGCTCTGGCGGGCGACCCGGCGGCCCTGGCGGAGGCGATCGCGGCGCTGCTGGCGGATCCGCAGCGGATGGCCGATGTCGCGTCGGGGAACCTGGCCAGGGCGCGCGACTACCGCGTCGAGGCGTTGGCCCCGCGCCGGGCGGCCTTCTACCGGACGTTCCGGGTCGCCTGCCGACCGGCCACGGTGTCGCCAGCGGTGACCCCGCGGGAACCTGCCGCCACCCGCTGAGGCACGTACCGGCGTGGGCTGACCTGACGTGGCTGATCTACGGGCCCGGGTACCCGGGCGGGGCGTGACACGTCCCGCGCGGCCCGGAAGTCAGAGCAGACCGGCCCGGAAGTCAGAGCAGTTCGGTGCCGGCGGTGGCGGTGAGCCGCCGCCGGGTGTCGAGCACCAGCGGCGCGGTGGCCAGCAGGTCGTAGTCGATCCCGTCGTGGTCGGTCAGCACGATCACCGCGTCAGCGGCGGCGACCTCGTCGGCGGTGAGCGGCGCGGCGTGGACGAACGGCGGCAGCTGCGCCGGCTGCAGGTACGGGTCGACCACCCGGACCCGCGCACCGGCCAGGTGCAGCAGTTCGGCGACCCGTACGGCTGGTGACTCCCGGCAGTCGCCGCTGTTGGGCTTGTACGCCAGCCCGATCAGCAGCACGGTGGCGCCCCGGACCGCCCGGCTGCGCCGGTTCATCGCGCTGGTCAGCCGTTCCACGACGTACGTCGGCATGTAGTTGTTGACGTCGTTGGCCAGTTCGACGAACCGGAAGCTGCGGCCGAGGCTGCGCTTGACCTCCCACGACAGGTACGACGGATCGACCGGCAGGCAGTGTCCGCCGACGCCCGGCCCGGGGGTGAACCGCATGAACCCGAACGGTTTCGTGCTGGCCGCGTCGATCGCGTCCCAGATGTCGATGCCGAGCATGTGCGCGTACATCGCCAGTTCGTTGACCAGGGCGATGTTGACGTGCCGGAAGGTGTTCTCCAGCAGTTTGGTGGTCTCTGCCTCCCGGGTGCCCCGGACCGCGATGGTGCGTTCCACCAGGCCGTCGTAGAAGGCCTGCACGGCCCGCAGCGACTCGGTGGTGATCCCGGAGACGACCTTGGGGGTGTTGACGAACGTCCACTCCCGGTTGCCCGGGTCGATGCGTTCCGGGCTGTACCCCAGGTGGAAGTCGAGGCCGGCCTGCAGCCCGCTGCCTTTTTCCAGCAACGGGCGCAGCAGTTCGTCGGTGGTTCCCGGGTAGGTGGTCGACTCCAGTACGACCGTCGCGCCGGGGGTCAGACGCGTGGCGAGTGACCGTGCGGCGTCCTCGATGTAGCGCAGGTCGGGTGCCCCGTCGCGCAGCGGAGTGGGGACGGTGATGACCGCCGTGCCGAAGCCGGCCGTGTCGGCGTAGTCGGTGGTGGCGGTGTACCGGCCGGTGGCCAACGCCACGCGTACCTGGTCGTCGGGGATGTCCTCGACGTACGACGTGCCGCAGCGCAGCATGGCGACGCGCTCGACGTTGGTGTCCACCCCGATGACGTGGTGGCCGACCTGTACGGCCCGCATGGCCACGGGCAGACCGACGTATCCCTGGCCGACGACGACTACCGGAGCGCTCTCCATGGCCTCGTACCCCCGCACAATAGTGCAATAACTGGACAAATGATATCTAAGCACTCGATCTCAGACGGGGAGGCCTGTTTGCCGATCACCGTCGACGACGCGGCCGAATCCAGTGGCACCGGTGACCGGCCACGCCCGACAATCGGTCGGTGTCCACCACCACCGACGCTCCGACCCTGCCGGCGGGCTACGTAGCACGTCCGCCAACGGCTGCCGACGCCCCCGAGATATTCGCCCTGATCGCGGCCTGCAACTCGGCGGTCGTCGGCCGGCCCGACTACACTCTCGCCGAGGTGGCAGACGAGCTGGCCGAGCCCGACTTCGACCCGGCACGCGACGGCTGGCTGGTCCACGACCAGCAGGGCCGCCTCGTCGGCTGGGGCTGGTCGTGCCGCAAGGGCGACAGCGACACGGTCGACATCGACGCCTACCACGTCCCGCACGAGCCGCAGGTGGGGCAGTGGCTGTGGCACCGGGCGCAGCACCGGGCCGTCGCCATCGCCGCCGAGCGCGGTCACCGCCGCGCCGTGCTCGACGTCGGGTGCTACCGCGAGGACACCGCGACGGCCGCCCGGCTCGCCGGCTACGGGTTCGGCGTCGCCACGGTGTTCAACCGGCTGTTCATCGCCCACGACCCGACGAACGTCCCTGCGCTGCCGCCGCCCGGCGACGGGGTACGCATCCGCGACATGGCGACCGATCCCGGGTCCCGCCGCGACGCGTGGACAGTGCACCAGGCGGCGTTCGCCGACCACTTCGGCTTCGCCGCCAAGAGCTACACCGACTGGACCGCCCATCTCGAGTCGCAGAGCAGCCACGACTGGAGCCTCGGCGAGGTCGCCTACCTCGGCCCGACCCCGGTCGCGATGGTGCTGCGCTCACATGCCTTCGTCGCCGACGAGCGCAGCGGCTACGTCTGGCTGCTCGCCGTGCATCCGCACTGGCAGGGCCGCGGCCTCGGTCGGCTGCTGCTGCGCCGGGCGCTCGCCGCCGACGCCCACGCCGGCCGGCGGGGCACCTTCCTGCACGTCGACACCGATCCGCGCCGGCCGGCGCTCGGGCTGTACCTCGCCGAAGGGATGCGACCGGTCCAGGTGATCGACGCCTGGCGGCGGATCGTCGCGCTGCCCGGCGAGGTCGGCGGCGGTACGGCGTAGCACCTCGTCGACCAGTGGGCCGTCGACCGCCGTCAACGACGCCGTCATCGTCACCACCACCAGGGTCCTGTCCACCTGGGCCACCCCCAGGGCCGTCGTCTCGGTGACCCGTCCCGATCCCTGGCCGAGGGTCTGGACCAGGTCCAACCGCCAGGCGCGGTCACCGGCCATCGGAGCCGCCCGGGTGAACGCCTGGACCCGTAGTCCCGCGCCGTGGTCGGTGAAGTCCCGGCACGCCGCACCGGCCCGGTCCGCCGCGGCGAACACCAGGTCGACCGGCCGCCGGTAGGACACCACATCGATCTGCAGGGTGACCCGACCGAGCCCGCCCGCGTGCGGCGTACCGGGTGCGGCGTACCGGGCGACAGCATGACCGGTCCGGTGTGCGGCCAACCGGCGCAGGTAGCTGTCGATGACCGAGGGATGACAGCGGCCGGCCGCGATCGGCCCGGCGGACGCCGGCGGTAGCGGCTCGGCCCGCCACACCGGGTCGAGCACCTCCTCGATCGCCCGGGCGGCCCGGTTCGCCGTGTCGGTGTCGATCTGTGCGACCGTGCCGTCGACCCGGCCGGGTCGCGGGGCCCGCGCCGACGGCACGGCGCCCACCTGAGGTGGAGCGCTGCGCCCACCCGGGGCCGTGGCGGCGACCGCACCCGGCCGCTGCGCCGCGCCGTCCGGCGTCGGTGCCAGCGCCGGCGCCGACGGATCCGGCGCGATCACCGGGGCGGCGACGAGGAACGCCACCGCGCCGACGGAGAGGCCGGCCAGCAGCCCGACGGCGGGGCCGAGCCGGCGGACCGGTCGTCGGTGCGCCGGCCCGGCGGCGTCACGGGTCGCCGCGAACGCGGCCAGTACCGCGCCAGCAGCCACCACGGCCAGCGTCGCCGGCACCGTACGTGTGCCCGACGGCACCAGATGCCAGCCGATCGTCGCCAGCACCGTGGCGCCGCCAACGGCGACCACCCCGGTGGCCGCCGCGGTGACACCGGCGTGTCCCCGAACGGTCCCGCCGAGTCCCCGGGTGACGACGGTGACCACGAGTGCCAGGGCCACCAGCCGTAGCTGGTCGGCCGACGACCCGCCGAGTCCGGCACCGGACCCGAGCGCAGCACCGGACCCGAGCGTGGCGGCGACCGGGACGCCGGCGGCCGACCCGATGGCCGCCACGGCGACCAGCCATGGCCAGCCGCGCAGGGCGCAGGACCGCGCGGTGCGCCCGTCGGCGATCCGGTCGAGTTCGCTGCGGACCACCGGGTCGAACTCGGCCGGGCACAGCGGGGTCGCGGCGAGTACCGCCGGCAACACCACGGTGTCCGGTCGGCCCGGCCCGCCGTGACCGGCCACGCGGAGTCCGCCGACCCGCAGCCGCGCCCACCGGGTACGGGTGCCGCCGTGCTGCCGGCACAGCTCCCGGAAGCGGGCCTCGACCAGCGGATGTGCCGGCCGGTAGCGGGCGATCCGCCGTTCGTCGGCGAGCGCGACCAGCAGCGCGCCACCGAGGCAGAGGCCCATGGTCACCAGCGCCGCAGCGATCATCAGCAGACCGACCGGGCGGGTCGCCGGGGTCAGACAGTCCGGGACCGCCGCCGGCCGACCCGGGCAGTGTGGTACGCCAAGGCGATCGGGCGGTACGCCAGCGCCTGGGCCGCACCGACGGTGGCACCCACGGCGGCCACGGCGGCCACGACGATCACCAGCGGCCACGGTCCGCTGCCACTACGTACCATGCGAGACCCCTTCGCGGACTACTCTAAGTGGTCTTACGAATGCTCTCCGTTAGACATCATGAGGTACGCGGTCTGGTGGATCCAGTCCCGGCAAGCGTCTGAACTGCACTGACGTGCATGAGGTACGGTGCCGGCAAGGGCTCGGGGAGGCGCAGCATGACGCAACGAGTAGGTGACACGCACCGCAACCAGGTCACCGGGCTGCTCACCGAGGCGGTCGGCGAAGGCTACCTCGATCTGGTCGAGTACGAACGGCGGCTGGTCGAGGTGACCGGTGCCCGGACCGCCGCCGACCTCGCCGCCCAACTCGCGGATCTTCCACCGAAGTTCCGCTGGGATCCCCGCACACCCGCGGTGACCGGTGCGGACCGTGCCGTCGCCACCCGTACCACGGTCGCCCTGGTGACGGCCATCGCCGCGTTGCCGCTCACCGCCTGCTACGGCGCGGGTGCCCTGCCGGCCGCCGTGGCGGTACTGCTCGCCCGATCCGGGCGGCACCAGCCGGATCAGCGGGCCAAGGCGGTGGCGGCGACGGTGCTCGGGCTGACCGGCGTCGCACTCGCGGTGGCCGTCGTCGTCGTGTTGGTCGTCGTCGGCTGACCCGGACGGCTCCGCTGCGGCGCCAGCGCCGATCAGCCGGACGGCTCTCCCCGGAAAGTGCCAGCTTGGCCCGCGCCGAGTCCACGATCCGGCGCGGTCGGTCACCGTCGTCGACATGCGCCAGCCACGAACGGTCCTGCGGGTCGTCCTCGTCCTGTCGACGCTGCTGGGCCTCACCGCCTGTGCCACGACGAGCGCGAGGTGCCGCGACGACCGGTGCACGGTGGCGGTGAAGACCACCGCCACGGCCAGTGTCGAGATTCTCGACCACCAGCTCACCTTCGACGACCTGGTGGACGGCTCCGTGACGGTGGTCTACGCCGGTGCGCCGTACCGCGTCGGGGTCGGACAGACCGCCGTGGTGGGTCCGCTGTCGGTGACCGTACTGTCGGCCACGCCGGGCCGTGCGAAGTTGTCGGTCAGCGTTGAATCCACAGTCGCAGATCCTGGGGCTCCAGACAGGTGACGACGGCTTCGTGCAGCAACATGCTGGCGGCACGGGCGAGTAGCAGGTCAAACTGGCTGGTAGGCCCGTCGCCCAGTCGTAACCGGACGATTCCCCGGCGCCGGTCGACGGCGCATCGTAGCGGTAGTTCGTGGGGGCGTCCGCCGGCACCTCGGACGAACACCCGTAGCTCCACGACGTGCTCGGTGCCTCTGGCCTGGGCCGCGGCTGGAGGCCGCGGCCCAGGCCCGGTGGTGCCGGTGCCAGCCGGTTGTCGCTGCGGTCGGGGCGGTGCGGGGGGTGGTCCTGCGCGGGGAACTGGTCGCGGTGCCCGGACGGACCGGTGCGGTGTTGGTGGCTCCGGTGGTGGTGCCGCGCCGGCACGCGGGGCAAGTTCCGGTCTACCCAGGAGTACGGTGTCCACCCCGGTGCCTTCGGATCCGGTGACGCGGTACCGGATGGTGACGGCCGTGGGGGAGTGGGCCAGCACCACGCCGGTGCGCCAGGCCCCGGACCGGTGGATCCAGATCTGATCGCCTGGTTGGTAGGGCGGGGTCTCCGTACGTGTCTGCTCGAACGAGCGTGAGCTGCTTGCCATCGGCGCTCACCGCCGGACCGTACGCATTATTCGTGATTTGCCTTTGGTCGGGGGTGGATGGTGCCTGCCGTCAGCCGACGATACTTGTCCGGCGCCGACGGCGGCGACCGTCGATGCCAGGTGCTCATTCGGATATTGCGGACCTGACGCTGCTGTCCAGTGCTCGAAATGGCAGTTCCGCCATGTTTTCGGGGTACCGACGACGGTCGTCGTCGGTACCCCGAAAACATGGCGGTGGACGCCGTCACCAGTAGTGTTTGCGCCCGCCGACCGGCCGACCGACGGCACCGAGGATGTAGAGGACCGCACCGACCAGCAGCAGGATGATGCCGAGCGTGTAGAGGATGGAAATGTTCAGCACCAGGCCGAGGACCAGCAGAATCAGGCCGAGCAAGAGCATCGAGGGCTCCGTTTCTCACCGGGGTTCGGGGACGGCGTCTGATACCCGGGGCACCGGGGTCCTCAAACGCCCCCGGTGCTGCTGCCGCCCGGCGGCAGCAGCACCCTGAGGGCGACCAGCAAACCAGCCTCCTAGGATGCGCTATACAGTGTGACAGCGCCGCTCGTACGTCCACGAACTACCATCATCGCAATCCGTCTTATGTAGACAACGAGAGAAGGTGCCGCAACCAGTCGGAGCCGGGCCGGTCAACCGCCTCGGTCAACCGCGCCTGCTGTCTGGCGGGCGGGGGTCGCGGATCAGCCGCGAGTGGCGATACCGTCGAGGAAGATCTTGGTGCAGTCGTCGATCAGACGGTTCACCGAGGATCGGCCGCCGGGCTTGAACCACCGTACGGTGAGCCAGATGGCGTCCCGGGTGAGCCGGTAGAACGTTCGGGCGTCGACGTCGGAGCGCAGTGTGCCGTCCCGGCGCCCGGCCTCGATCACCGTCAGCCACACGTCCTCGACCTCGCGGGAGACTCCCTTGAGGTAACTGAACCGGGACAGGGTCCGGAGATAGTTCGCGTCGTTCTGGTAGATCTCGGTCGCGTGTGGGTTGGCCGCCGCGCACTCCAGGGATGATCTGATCAGCTCACGCAGTTGCTGGGCCGGGGGAGTGGGGGCGTTCAGTACCTGCTGGTACCGGCTGCGGAGGTCGGCGAGATAGGACGAGATGATTTCGTCCACCATCGCCTCCTTGGATTCGAAGTGGTGGTAGAGGCTGCCGGACAGGATCCCGACCTCATCGGCGATTTCGCGGACCGTGGTGCCGGCCACTCCGCGGCTGGCGAACAGCGCTCCGGCGCGGTGGAGAATGTGGTCTCGGCGGCTGCGGGAAGTCAACCTTGTCTCCCAGATACGGTGTCGAACGATCGGACATTTGCTTGGCACCCTTCCGCGACGGGCGGTCAGCGTGACGCGTCGCCGGATCCGGCGGTCGACCATCTGACCTTCTGACCTATGTGACCGGTGACCATGGGTGGTCTGTCGAGGGGCGGAGGAGGTACGCCGCCAGTGTAGGACCCGGTCCGTCCACCTTCTCCGGGTGTGCTGCTAATCAGTCCAGTGTGCTGCGTCGTGTCCTCGGGGCGCTGTCCGGGCGCTCAGCCGTCTCAGCGGTTGGGGTGACGTGGTTGCCGCCGCGTCGGCGTACCGTCACGCCGGAGTAGTGCAGTCTGCGGTGTACGTAGCTGTAGGAGACGCCGAGGTCCGCGGCGATCCGCCGGATCGGTGCCCCGGCGAGATACCGGGCGACGATCTGATCGGTGCTCGGACGATCTGCTGGCGGGCTGGCCGGCATGGCTGCTCCCTGCGTCACGGCGACGGGAGTCGCCGCCGGTTGCAGGTGTGTCGCGCTCCCCGACCAGCTGGTTGACCTGCCGGCGCTGTCGGATCAACGGCAAACGGCCCGGTGCCGGCAGGTCAGCCGACGCTGACGCGGCTGGTCGCGCCGGTCGAGTGGTCGTACCGGAAGACGTCCCGGGCGGCGTTGGTGTCACCAGGGACCAGGTTGGTGGCGTCGGAGCCGAACAGGACGAACCGGCCGTTGCCGCTGAGCAGGGCGGTACGCGAGGCGCCGTTGGCGGGGGTCCCGTCGGCCCCTGCGCTGACCAGCCAGGTCCGGCCGGCTTCGCGGTCGCGCAGGTAGACCTGTCCGATGACGTCGTCGGGCCCGGGTCCACCGGTCAGGTTCGTCGACGTCGACTCGAAGGCGACGTAACGCCCGGTCGCACTGAGGTGGCCCGCGCCGGCGCCACGGTCGGCCTCGCCGCCGCCGTCGGCCAGGCTCACCCGTACGGTGCGGCCGGCCGCAGGGTTGTGGACGAACAGGTCCGCCGCGTCGTTGGTGTCCGCTCTGACGAGGTTGGCGGCGGTCGACTGGAACAGCACGAACTGGCCACCGCGGCTGATCGCCTGGGCGAAGGTGGTCGCGTCGGCGGCGTCGCCGACGGTGCTGGTGCCCACCGGGGTGGTCCCGCCGGTGACGACGTCGTGCAGGTAGGTGATCCACCTGCCGTCACCGGTGCGCAGGTCGTAGCCGACGAACAGGCCGTCCGGGCTGGCGACCGGGGTCCAGCCGGGAGCCAGTGAGTCGGCGGGAATCGCGGTGATCATGCGGGTGGTGGCCTCGGTCCGGTCACGGACGTACAGGTGACGTGCGCCGGTGGCGGTGCCGCCGGACACCAGGTTGGTGGCGGTCGACTGGAAGACGACGTACCGACCGTCGGCGCTCACCCCGACCGCGGTCGACCACCCGTCAGCGGCGGTGCCGTCGGCGGCGACACTGATCAGGTCGGTCGCCTGCAGGTGCAGATCGCGCAGGTAGACGTCGGTGGTGCCGGCACCGTCGCCGACAGCGAGGTCGTCGGCGGCGCTGGCAAAGACGGCGTAGCGGCCGGACAGGCTCAGTTGCGCGGGGCCGGTCACCGCCGCCGTCGGGACCTCGCCGGTGGCGGTCACGTCGACCAGGCTGGTCACCGCTTGGTCCAGGTCCCGTACGAACAGGTGCCACTGGGCGGTGCCGTCGCTGGCGACCAGGTTCGCGGCGGTGGAGGTGAACAGGGCGTAGCGGCCGTCCGCGCTGATTCCGGCCGGTGTGGAGTGTCCGTCGGCCTGGATGCCGCCGCCGGGCGCGGCGTCGGCAGGAGCGGCGGACACGAGTACGCACACGATGCTGGACAGCAGTCCCGCCGTCAGTCGTCGGGGGGCTGGCAGTGCCATATGTACTCCGCAAGGGGACGTGAGGTGAGCGGGCCGGCTGGCGACGCCCGCGCGGCAAGCTACCCTAAGTCATCTATCGGATTCTGTCTGTTGCCTGACAGCTGTCCGGGTTGTGGGGATCGGCACCGGACCGGATCAGGCGGCGCGGTCGCGCTGTCGGTCCGGCCGGACCGACAGCGAGGCGTCGCCGACCAGCCGCAGCGGCACCCGCTGGCTGGCTGCGGGCGTCTCGTCGTCGAGGTGCACCCGCCACCGGGACCGCCCCCGTGGCGTACCGTGCACCGGCGTGTCGGGGTCGCGTCCGAGCCGGCCGAGCGTGAGCAGCAGCAGATAGCCCATGACCACCAGGCCGTGGCTGAGCAGCCGGGGGTAGTCGACCCGGCCGGTGATCGCGTCGTTGACCGACAGCAGTGCCAGCACCGCGACGAACGCGGTCAGGGTGGGCAGGATCCCCGCCGGCCGGGTCCGCCGCAGCGCGATCCAGGCGAACCCGGCACCCAGCGCGACGTTCCAGGCCGCCGACTCGTGCCACAGGTGGTTCGGCGCGGTCCCACCGACCGCGTCTGGTACGTGCAGGTGGCCGTCGGCGACCCCACCGATTTGGGCCGCGCCGAGCAGGAACTGGGCGACACCGAGAAGTCCCAGGGCGTACCGCAGGACGAGGGTGAGGTGGTCAGCGGTCAGCCGCCGGGGCGTCGGCAACGCCGCCAGGACTGCGTCGTCGACCACGCCGAGCGGCAGCGGTCCGGTACGGCGGGCGAGGACCGTCACCTCGCTGGCGTCGGCGTACCAGGTCCGGCACTGCGGGCAGCCGGCCAGGTGGCCCTGGGCCGCTGCCGTCTCCGCCTGGTCGGCCTCCCCGTCGAGTTCAGCCGACAGCAACTCTCGATAGTCCGCGCACCCCACATGTCAATAGTCGGCCCACCGGCCGGGACGGTTCCCGGCGGGGTCAGGTTTCCGCCCGCCGACAGGTCCCGGCGAGGCGGTCTGTCGCCGACGGTGCGGTGCGGATACCCTTGCGGTCATGCCGCACGCCGGATCGGACGACGACCAGGTGACCAGGTGGGCTCTTGCCGCCCGCGACGGGGACCAGGCCGCAGCCACCGCGTTCATCCGTGCCACCCAGCCGCACGTGCAGCGGTTCCTCGCCCACCTGGCCGGCAGCGGCGACGCCGAGGACCTCACCCAGGAGACCTACCTGCGGGCGATGCGGTCGTTGCCGAGGTTCGCCGCCCGGTCGACCGCGCGGACCTGGCTGCTGTCGATCGCCCGCCGGGTCGCGGTCGACCACGTCCGGTCGGCGATGGCCCGGCCGAGGGTCGCCGACCTCGACGACTGGCAGGCGGTCGCGGAGAGCACCACTGCCGGGCGCGGCGCACGCTTCGAGGACGCCGTCGTTCTCGAGCAGTTGCTCGCCACCCTGGAGGTGGACCGTCGGGAGGCGTTCGTGGCCACCCAGGTGCTCGGGCTGAGCTACGCGGAGGCCGCCGAGGTGTGCGACTGCCCGGTCGGCACCATTCGGTCGCGGGTCGCCCGGGCCCGGGAGGACCTGGTCGCGGCGATGGCCGCACCGGGCCGCGGCGACCGGCGGCACCTACGGGCGATCAGCTGACCGCTCACAGGTGCGTCGCCGGTGGTGCCGGTCAGTGCCCGCGGGCGAGCCATTCGTCGAGCTGGGGTGCCTCGGCCCCGATCGTGGTGCTGTCGCCGTGCCCGGTGTGCACCACCGTTGCGGCGGGCAGCCCGAGCAGCCGATCCTGGATCGACGTGACGATGGTGCCGAAATCGCTGTAGGAGCGGCCGGTGGCACCGGGTCCGCCGGCGAACAGGGTGTCCCCGGTGAAGACCACGCCGAGGTCGGCGGCGTACAGGCAGCAGGCCCCGGGACTGTGCCCCGGGGTGTGCAGCACCTGCAGGACGGTGCCGGCGACGGCGATGAGCTGACCGTCGGCCAGTTCACCGTCCGGCGCGCGGCCCGGGTGGACCTGGTCCCACAGCACCCGGTCGGCGGGGTGCAGCAGCACCGGCGCGCCGGTGACGTCGGCCAGCGCCGGCGCCTTCCGAACGTGGTCGTCGTGGGCGTGCGTGGCGATGATCGCTGCGACGGTGCGGTCGCCGATCACGGTACGGATCGCGTCGACGTCGTGTGGCGCGTCCAGGACGACGCATTCGGTGTCGTCGCCGATCACCCAGACGTTGTTGTCGACGTCGAAGGTCTGCCCGTCGAGGCTGAACGTCCCCGAGGTGACGGTGTGGTCGATCCGGGCCGGCATCAGAAGATCACCACCGAGCGCAGCACGTCACCGTGGTGCATCTTGGTGAACGCCTCCTCCACCTGGTCGAGGGAGATCTCCTCGGTGACGAAGGCGTCCAGGCCCAGCCGCCCCTGCCGGTACAGCTCGGTGAGCATCGGGAAGTCACGCGAGGGCAGGCAGTCGCCGTACCAGCTGGACTTGAGCGCGCCGCCGCGACCGAACACGTCCAGCAGCGGTAGCTCGACGCGCATCTGCGGGGTGGGCACACCCACCAGGACGACGGTCCCGGCCAGGTCACGGGCGTAGAATGCCTGTTTCCAGGTTTCCGGTCGCCCGACGGCGTCGATGACGACGTCGGCACCGTGTCCGCCGGTCAGCGCCTGGATCCGGGCGACCACGTCCTCGGTGCGGGCGTCGACGGTGTGGGTGGCGCCGAAGCCGCGCGCCCAGTCCAGTTTGCGGGGGTCGGTGTCGACGGCGACGATCGTCGTCGCGCCGGCGAGCGCGGCACCGGCGATGGCGCCGTCGCCGACCCCGCCGCAGCCGATCACCGCGACCGAGTCGCCCCGGTCGACGCCGCCGGTGTTGATCGCCGCGCCGAGGCCGGCCATCACCCCGCAGCCGAGCAGCCCGACGGCGGCCGGCCGGGCTGCGGGGTCGACTTTGGTGCACTGGCCCGCGTGGACCAGCGTCTTCTCGGCGAACGCGCCGATGCCCAGCGCGGGGGACAGGACCGTGCCGTCGGTGAGGGTCATCTTCCGGGTCGCGTTGTGGGTGGCGAAGCAGTACCAGGGCCGGCCCCGTAGGCAGGCCCGGCAGGTGCCGCAGACCGCCCGCCAGTTGAGCACCACGAAGTCGCCGGGGGCCACGTCGGTGACTCCGTCGCCGACCTGTTCAATCACGCCGGCCGCCTCGTGGCCGAGTAGGAACGGGTAGTCGTCGCTGATGCCGCCCTCGCGGTAGTGCAGGTCCGTGTGGCAGACCCCGCACGCCTGGATCCGTACCACCGCCTCACCCGGTCCGGGATCGGGAACGACGATCGTGGCGACCTCGACCGGGATGCCGGTGCTCCGGGAGATCACCCCCCGTACCTGCTGGCCCATCGGAATCCTCCTGGAACATCGTCGTAACCCAGGTGTCGAACCTACCGCCGCCCGGGCCGGTGCGGAACCGGGTCGGGCGGTTCGTTGGCGGCAGGGGGTCCGCTGGTCGACGAGCGGGCGGCGGCCGCCTCGCCGGCCTCGACCGCCCCGCCGCTGACCGCCTCACACCACGCCGATCGGCCCTTCCCGGGGCCCTGCCTCCTGGGCCGGCTGTACCGCCAGCGAGGGGAAGTCCGCCAGATCGCCGTCGGGCTCGGCGTCCCACTCGGGGAACACCAGCTCGCTCTGCAGGTACAGGCAGAGCAGTTGGGTGAGATGCCGCAGCCCGTCCAGGTGGGTGCGTTCGTGACCGTGGGTGGCGTCCACCCCGAAGCCCAGCAGCGCGACACGGGCGTGCGCGCCGGCCTCCACCGCCGCCGCCACGTCGGAGCGGTAGTAGTCGAACACGTCACGAACGAGGTCGACGTCGTGTTCGGCGGCGAGCCCGGCCAGCTTGCGGGTCAGGTGGTAGTCGAACGGGCCGACGCCGTCACCCATCGCCAGGGTCGCGGCGTCCTCGCGGGACTGCTGCCCCGGGGCGACGACCGCCGCGTCGACCGAGACGATCTCAGCCACGTCGGGGTCGAGACCGTGGCTGGCCCCGTGGCCGACCTCCTCGGTGCAGGTGATCAGCAGGTGTGCGGTCACCGGTGGCTGCCGGCCGGCGTCGACCATCGCCTTCACGGCCGTCAGTACCGACGCGACGCCGGCCTTGTCGTCGAGGTGCCGGGACTTGACGTACCCGCTCGGGGTGATCGTCGGCACCGGCAGGATCGCGGCGAAGTCGCCGACGTCGATGCCGAGGGCCCGCAGCCCGGCGATGTCGTCGACCGGTTCGTCGATGCGGACCTCGACCTGCTCCCAGCCGACGCCCTGCAGGTCGACACCCTCGTTGTAGCGGTGCCCACTGGCCTTCAACGGCAGCACCTGACCGGTGATCACCCGGTCCAGTTCGTCGGTGAAGATCCGCACGTGGGCGCCTTCGGCGAAGCGGGCGCTGTGGGTGCCGATCTGCTTGAGCTCGAGCCGGCCGTTTTCCTTGAGCCGTTTGACCATTCCGCCGATGGTGTCGGTGTGCACCACGATGGCCCGGTCCGCGCCGGTGGTGCGCGGACCGCACAGCGAGGCGCTGAGCGCGCCGCGCCGGGTGACGGTGAACGGGATACCCAACGCGGACAGCCGCTCCCCGACGTACTGCTGCACATGATCGGTGCGGCCGGACGGGCTCGGGATGTCCAGCAACTCGAGCAGCACCTGCTGCAGGTAGTCCAGGTCGAGTTTCAGTGGGGCGGGGGCGTTCGGGTCGGCCGGCATGCCAAGACCGTACCGTCGCCGATCACGGCGTCGCCGCCGCCCCGCCGGGCCCGGCCGGCGACCATCTGCGCTGCGGTGCGCTGGTGCCGGGGAACAGCAGGTCGATGAAGCGTTCGGCGGTCGGTTGCGGCTCGTGGTTGGCCAGACCGGGGCGTTCGTTGGCCTCGATGAACACGTGATCGGGCTGATCGGGAGCGGACACCAGCAGGTCCATTCCGGTGACCGGGATGGCCAGGGCCCGGCTCGCCGCGACGCACGCCTCCGCCAGGACGGGGTGCAGCCGGTCGGTGACGTCGTGGATGGTGCCACCGGTGTGCAGGTTCGCGGTACGCCGTACGGTGAGCACCTCACCGGCTGGTAGCACGTCGTCCATGGCGTAGCCGGCCTCGGCGACCACCTCCCGGGTGAGATCGTCCAGTGGGATCTTCGACTCGCCGCCGGTGGCCGCCGCCCGCCGCCGGCTCTGCCGTCGGACGAGCTCGGCGACGGTGTGTACGCCGTCGCCGGTGACCGCGGCGGGTCGCCGGACCGCCGCCGCGACCACCTCGTGGTCGATCACCAGCACCCGCAGGTCCTCGCCCCGGTGCCGCTGCTCGATCAGCACGTCGGGGCAGTGCCGGCGGGCCAGGGCGACCGCGTCGCGTAGCGCGGCGGCGTCGGTCACGCCGACGGTGATACCGGTGCCCTGTTCGCCACGGGCGGGTTTGACCACGACCTCGCCGACCTCGGTGAGGAACGCCTCGTCGGCGGCGTCGGCGGTGGCGGTGCGACCGCGCGGTACCCGCAGCCCGGCGTCGACGAGCACCCGACGGGTCACCCGTTTGTCGTCGCACCGGCTCATCGCCACCGCCGAGGTGAGCTCGGACAGTGACTCGCGGGTGACCACGGTGCGGGCACCGTGGGTCAGTCGCAGCTCACCCCAGGGGGCGTCGATCACCTCGACCCGGATCCCGCGGCGCATCGCCTCGTCGGCGACGATCTGGGCGTACGGGTTCAGGTCGTCGTAGCCGTCGGGCATGCTGGCCAGGAACAGCCGTTCGTTGATCGGGTTCTTGCGTTTGACGCACAACGTGGGGGTGCGTTCGAAGCCGAGGCGTTCGTACAGCCGGATCGCACCGTCGTTGTCAGCCAGCACCGACAGGTCGACGTAGCGCCGGCCCCGGTCGGCGAGCCGCCCGGCCAGCTCCAGCAGCAGCGCCTGTCCGGTCCCGGGCGGCGCGTGCAGTGGGTCCACGGTCAGGCACCACAGGCTGGATCCGTTGTCCGGGTCGTCGAAGACCGCGACGTGGTCGACGCCGGTGACGGTGCCGACGAGCTGGCCGGTGACCGACTCGGCGACCAGGTGGACGAACCGGTCGGTGGCGGCGTTGTCCACCAGGGTGTCGACCGGGGCGGTCACCATCCCGTTGTGGGCGTAGATCCGGTTGACGGCGTCGGCGTCGGCGTCGTCGCGTAGCAGCCGGATCCGTAGGCCCGGCTCCGGTGCCGTCGGCGCGCTGATGCCGGTCAGGTCCAGCCGGAAGGTCAACGACGGGTCGATGAACAGCTCGTCGGGCAGCCGCGACACCAGTACGTGTGGGTCGGGCAGGTAGATGCAGATGTCACGGGATCCGGCGGCCTCGGAGCGCAGCACGTCGGCGACCTCGGCCGGGTCGTCGAAGGTCTGGCCGAACACCAGCCGGCCCCAGCCGCACTCGAGGATGACGTCGGCGCTGTCGGCGTCGGCGGGCGTCGACGCGGCTGCGGTGCCGTCGGGCGCCGGTGGGTCGCCCGCGACGATCGGGTCCCCGCCGGGGCCGATGCGTTCCCGTCGGGGTGGTGCCGGGTCACTGTCGGGTCGGGCGGTGTTCGTCTCGTCAGTCGATGCCATGACTCTGCAGCCACATCTCCAGCAGTCCGAGTTGCCACAGCTTGTTGCCGCGCAGCGGGGTCAGTTCGGCGTTGGGGTCGCGCAGCAGCCCGTCGACGTAGGCGTCGCGGAACAGGCCGCGGTGGCGGGCCGCCGGGGCGTGCAGCGCGTCGCGGACCCGGTCGAGCAGTTTGCCCTCCAGATGGGTCAGGCCCGGCACCGGGAAGTAGCCCTTCGGCCGGTCGATCACCTCCCACGGCAGCACCCGACGTCCGATGTCCTTGAGGACACCTTTGCCGCCCTGGGCGAGTTTGAGCTCCGGTGGGCAGGTGGCGGCCAGCTCGACGAACTCGTGGTCGAGGAACGGCACCCGGGCCTCGAGGCCGTGCGCCATGGTCATGTTGTCGACCCGTTTGACGGGGTCGTCGACGAGCATCACCGTGGTGTCGATCCGCAGTCCGGCGTCGACGGCCTGCTGCGCACCCGGGCGGGCCAGGTGGGCGGCGACGAACTCGCGGGCCGGGTCGCCGCCGGTGAGGTGGTCGGGGTTGAGCACCCGGGCGAGCCCGGCGGCGTCGCGGTCGAAGAACGACCGGGCGTACGTGTCGAGCGCGCTGTCGCGGCCGACCTCGGCCAACGGTGGGTACCAGTGGTAGCCGCCGAGGATCTCGTCGGCACCCTGTCCCGACTGCACCACCTTCAGGTGTTCGGCGACCACCTCGCTGAGCAGGTAGAAGGCGACGCAGTCGTGGCTGACCATCGGTTCGCTCATCGCCGCGACCGCTGCCTCCAGTGGCGGCACCAGGTCCCGTGCGGCCACCCGGATCTGGTGGTGGTCGGTGTCGAACCGCTGGGCGACCAGGTCGGAGTAGACGAACTCGTCGCCCTCGCGGCCGCCGACGGCGTCGAAGCCGATGGAGAAGGTGGCCAGGCCGCGTTGGCCCTGCTCGGCCAGGAGCGCCACCACCAGGCTGGAGTCCAGTCCACCGGAGAGCAGCACACCGACGGGTACGTCGGCGACCATCCGGCGCCGGACCGCAGTGGTCAACGAGTCGAGCAGGGCGTCCTGCCAGTCCGTCGCGGACCAGTCGGCGCGCGCCGGGTCGCGGGTGAACGGCGGGTCCCAGTAGACCCGTTCGTCGACGCGGCCGTCGGGCTGGTAGACCCGGACCGTCGCCGGCGGTAGCTTGCGGACGCCGGCGAGGATCGTCCGCGGCGGCGGTACCACGCTGTGGAAGCTCAGATAGTGGGCGAGCGCGACCGGGTCGATGCTGGTGTCGACGTCGCCGCCGGCCAGCAACGCCGGCAGGGTGCTGGCGAAGCGGACCAGGCCGGGGCGTTCGTCGACGTAGAGCGGTTTGATGCCCAGCCGGTCCCGGGCCAGCACCAGCCGGCCGGTGTCGCGTTCGGTGATCGCGACGGCGAACATCCCCACCAGGTGGTCGACGAAGTCGACGCCCCATTCGGCGTACGCCTTCACGACGACCTCGCTGTCGCCCTGGGAGAAGAAGCGGTGACCGCGCGCCTGCAGCTGTTCCCGTAGCTCACGGTAGTTGTAGATGCAGCCGTTGAAAATCGCGGTCAACCCGGCGGCGGAGTCGACGATCGGCTGGTTGCTGGCCGCCGACAGGTCAATGATCTTGAGTCTTCGATGCCCGAAGGCCACGCCGCCGTTCGACCACGATCCGCCTTCGTCGGGTCCGCGGTCACTCATCGTGGCCGCCATCCGTTCCACCGCGCCGATGTCGGCACGGGACCCGTCGCGGCGCAACTCTCCCGCAAGTCCGCACATGCGAACCCATCCTGCCAGATCAGCCACGGCTCGCCCAGTTGAGCCGGCACCGGGTACCCGGCACGGTTGGTCGCCGGGGAGCCCGGTCGTTCCGTACAGCGAGATCCCGCCCCGACCCGCGCAGTGGATCTCGCTACGCTGTCGGCGGACCCGCCCTCGGGTGACGGATCAATCAAACAGTTGGTTGCTGAACCGATCCCGGCGTTCCGCCGGACATGCGGTACGCGGTACCGTTCGGGTCTGATTTGATGAACGGTCGGCGGATACCGCCCCCGCTGTCCGGCGTGGGCTTTCCGTCCGGTTCCGGCGGGCGTCGTCCGGGGAGGGCACGAAGTTGCTGACCACGCTTGAGGGCTACCACCTGCGCGCCTCGGTACTCGGGCACTCCTGGCTCACCGCACAGCTCGAACGCCGGGGTGCCGGAACGGACCCCACCGCCCTGTTCGGCGTCGTCGAAGGCGCGTTCGTGACCGTCATCGACCAGTTGACCCGCAGCGGCTTCCAGCCCACGGAGCTGCGCTTTTTCGCCGACGCGGCGGCCCGGCTGACCGCCGGCGGACGCGAACCGGTCACCGCCGACGAGGTCGACCGCATCGTCCGGTACGAGTTCGGCGAGGCGGTCGACGTCCGCGACATCGAGGCGCGCCGCGCCGTGCCGGTCCGCCGCGCCGTGGTCGGCACCGCCGTACGCCGGTTGAAGTTCACCCTGCACGACGTGGACAACCTGCTGCGGCGCGCGGAGAACCTGGCGGCGCAGTGGGGCTTCGCCACCACCGGCTACCACCCCGGCCTGATCACCACCGGCTACCTGCTCGTAGTGGAGACCCGCTGGTCCCGCAAACGGCTGCGACACCGGCACACCCAGCTCGGGCAGGTGCTCTGACCCTCGGGCGCCGTCGTGGCGGCGCCCGAGGGACTCACCTCGGAACGGCCGGGTCGGTGACCGACGCCCCGGCGGGGAACCCGAACAGCCCGAGCAGACCGGTCGCCCACAGCTGCCGACGGGCGAACCCACTGAGGTTCTCCAGCTCGAGCCGACTGCCACTGACCGAGGCCGCCTGATGACAGGCGACCAGACTGCCGATGCCGGTCGAGTCGATGAAGCTGACCAGTTTGAGGTCGAGCACGATCCGGGCCGGCGTGGACCGGGCCAGGATCGCGGTGACCGCGTCACGGACCTCGCCCGCTGTGGCGAGATCGAGCTCGCCGTGCAACGCGAGTCGTACCGTGGGCCCCTGAAAACTCTTGGTGATGACGAAATCCACGTCGGGCCTCCGGTCGGGTGGCGACGGGTGCGGGGAGGGATACACCGGAGGACATCGGTGACCGACGCCCAGGGCGGTGTGTGAGCCGTCACGTTACGGTATGTACGTTCGTTGTGCCACCCCTGTCGCGCAGTGTGCGGACATCGCCGTCGACCGGCGCGGCCGCACGTCTCGACGGACCCCCACGGCGCGGACTACCACGGCTCGGCCGGTTCGTCGGCGAGGCCGTCGTCCGGTGCCGCGTCGCCGGTGTCGGCCGGTTCGACCGCCCCGGCGTCGTCCTCACCCGAGGTGACGTTGTCGTCGGGCCCACCCACGGTGTCCCCGCCGCCGCCCTCGTCGTCGGCGTCGCTCATCTACGTGCCCCCCCTTGTCGGTGTCTGACGCCCGGGCGGTGGGGACGTCCGCGCCCCACCGCCCGGGCGATGACCGCTCACACCCGGACCGGACCAGCCCTGTCACACCCGGACCGGCCGGTCGGTTCAGCTCTGCGCCGGGACCGGCGTACCGGGACTGTCCGTCGGTGCCGGCAGCGTCGGCTCGACCGTCGGCTGCGGCGACGGCGTTCCAGGCGCCGTCGGGCTCACGGTCGGGCTCACCCCGGGGCTCGGCGACGTCGGCAGCCCCAGCTGCGCGGCCAGGTTCTGCAGCGCCGCGTACAGCTCGTTGAGCACCGGCAGCGCCTCCTGCGCCAGGTTGACCACCCGCTCGTCGGAGCCCTGGGCGATCTCGGCGTTGGTCAGGTCGACGGCGGCGGCGTAGCCCACCAGTTGACTCTCCACGAACGCCGTGTCGAACTCGCTGGCGTCCAGGCCCTGCAGCCGCGAGATGAGGTCCTGCTGCTGCTGGGTGGGTGTGTCCGGCAGCGTCACGTCGACCTCACCGGCGACCCGGGTGACCTCCTCGTCGAGCTGCGTGTGGTCGGTGACCATCTCACCGCCGATGTCCTTCACGCCCTGGTCGGCGCCCTGCTCGTCCTGAGCCAGCTGCCCGGCTTCGATGGCGGTCAGGTTGACCTGGTGAATGGTGCGCAGGTACTCGCTGTCGGCTTCGGAGGGGGCCGCCGCGCCGGCGGTGGCCGGCAGCAGTGCGACGGCGGTCAGTCCCGCCAGCAGGCCTGCCCGGGTGAGCACGGACCTCTTCATCATGTTCCTCCTCGCTGAGGGGCTCGTCGGGGCACCGAGGTACCCGGCCGCCCCGACGACACACCCGGGGCCCCGGATGACGCCCGCCGGGCCGTCCCGGATGAGCCACACCGCTCGGCGGGTCAGCCCGGGGTTAGCCCGTACTGGGTCGGGGACACACGCGCATGCCCGCTCGCCCGGCGGGTAGCCCCTCCAGGTATGCAGACCTTCCTGCCGTATCCGGACTTCGCCGCCACGGCCGCTGTACTCGACCGTCGCCGCCTCGGCAAGCAGCGGGTCGAGGCGTTGCAGGTCCTGCGTGGTCTGACCGTGCCCGGCTACGGCTGGCGGCACCATCCGGTGGTGCTGATGTGGCGTGGCCACGAGGAGGCCCTGGTGCGGTACGGGTTGACGATCTGCCACGAGTGGACCCGCCAGGGGCACTCCGACACGGTGGCGGACACGTTGCGCCGGGAGTTGGCCGCTACCCGGGGCGTCGTCACCGTCCGCCCCCAGGCCCGGCTCGCCGCCGACGGCGACCTGCCGGACTGGCTCGGCCGGGCCGACCTGCACCTGAGTCACCGCAGCGCGTTGCTGCACAAGGACCCGCAGCACTACCGGCCGCGTTTCGGGGACCTGCCGGCGGTGCCGTACGTATGGCCTACGCGGCGTCCGTCGCCGTCGCCGATCGGGCCGTCGGGTGCAGAAATTCTCGGCGCGGATTGAACCATCCGGCCCGGGTGTGCGAACCACCTACTGGTGGATCAGGTTTCGGCGGCCGGGAGCAGCCGCCGTCGTACGGGAGGCAGGGCTGATGGTGAGTGGTCGACGCGCGGTCGGGGCGCTACGCGCGGGTGTCGTACGGGGCGGCGCCGCGCTGGTCGCCACGGCGGCCCTGGTCAGCCTGACCGGCACCGTCGCCGTGGCGGCCGACGTCGTGATGGAGCCGACCTCGGCACCCCGCGGTGCCGGGATCATGCTCTCCTTCGCACTGCCGCAGGAACGGCCGGCGGCGTACACGACGCAGGTCCAGCTGGACCTGCCGGCGGATCTGCCGATCGCCGAGGTGTACCCGATGTCCGTCGACGACTGGGCACCACGGATCACCAACCGGACGCTCGCCGAACCGCTGCCGGCCCTGCACGGCGGGATGATGACCGATGTGACCGAGAGCATCGTCTGGCAGCGGGTCGCCGCGGCACCGGTCGCGACGGACCCCGTACGCCTGTCGGTGTCGATCGGGCCGCTACCCGACGCCGACCGGGTCGACTTCACGCTCACCCAGACGTACTCCGACGGCACCGTGGTGCGTTGGGGCGGTCCGGACGGGCAACGGCCCGGCCCGGTCCTGACCTTGACCGCGGCCGACCCGGCAGCCGCCGCCGGGCACGGCGGACACTCCGGCGGTCAGCCCGGCGGCACCACCGACGCGGCGGCGGCACCACCGGTGGACCCGTCGGGCGGCGGCACCGGGTGGGCCCTGATGCTTGCCGGTCTCGCCGGCGGCACCCTGCTCGGCGCCGTCGGCGTCTGGTGGCGCGGCCGCCGGTCGACCACCGCAGCGGGCTCCGGCGACGACGCCGACCAGCTGGTCGGGCCCGGTGCCAGCGGCTGGCGGCTGACCGACTGACCGCCTGTCGGACCCCGGCGGCTCACCGCACCGGCACCGTCGTGGTCACCGTCGCCTGGTCGATGTCGGACAGCCGGATCGTGAACCGGACCTCCCAGTCACCCGGCACCGGGAAGGCGACCGACCCGGCGGCGTGGTTGTCGTCGATGGGCAGCAGCAGCGTGGTGACCGGTTCGACCCCGACCGCCGGCAACGCCGTGGTCATCGACCACTCCTCGACCGGTAGCGGCGCACCCTCGGCCGTGTACACGTAGGCGTGGACGGTGTTGTACTCGCCGAGCTGCACCGGGTAGATGTCGAACTGCAGCGTGTAGAGCGAACTGGTCAACGTCTGGGCGAAGCTGTCCTGCCCGAGGGCCTGCGCCTCGACGGCGGCGGTGCGGCCCGGGGTGGTCTGCACCAGCACGGCGCTGACCCCGAGCGCGGCGACGGCCACGGCGACCTCGATGCCGACCAACCCGCGCAGCCGGCCGGACCGGGCCGTCGGCCACCGGTTGACCAGCCGACGTGCGTACCCGGCGGTCAGCAGCAACGCCACCGTCAGGGCGACCTTCGCCAGTAGCAGCCGGCCGTAGGTGGTGTCACGCAGCGCGGTCAGGCTCGCGGTTTCCATCAGCCCCTGGACCGCGCCGGCGAGCACCAGCCAGCAGACCGCGACGGTCGCCCACCGTGACCAGACCGGCAGGATCCGGCCGAGCACCCGGGGATGGGCGTGGCGCAGCAGGACAGCGCCGAGCACGGCCAGCCCACCCACCCAGATTCCGACGGCGGCGACGTGCACGGTGTCGGCGACGACGCTGACCGCCGGCACCGGTGCGGCGACGGCATGTCCCGCCAGCGGCCAGGTGACCAGGCCGACGGCGCCCACCGCGCCCACCGCTGCGTGCCGCCGCCGACCGCCGGCACCGGCCAGCACCGGCGCGATGAGGAGAGCGACGACCGCCGTCACCGCCAGCCGGGCCAGCAACGCCAGCCCGTACCCGCTGGTCAGCACCGCCGTCAGATCGCCGACGGTGACCTGCCACAGCGCGCTCGCGGTGGCGTACGGCGCCTGGACCCACAGCCCGGCGACGCCTGCCGCCGCGATCAGCCCCAGCCCGACGCGGACCATCAGCACCGCCGGCCGCCGCCGCACCCCCGGCGGCCACAGCGCGGCGAGCAGCAGCGTCGGGCCGAGGACCAGCACCACGCCGAGGTAGCCGACGTACTTGCTGACCGCGACCGCCACGGTGACCGCCGGCTGCTGCCCGTCGGCGTCGATCTCCGGTACGGTCGCCGACGGCGCACCCACCGAGTAGGTGTACCCGCTGCCCACCGGATGGCTGTCCGCGGAGATGATCCGGTAGCTGACCAGGTAGGTGCCGAGCGGCCGGTCCGGGACCCGTACGGGGATGACGACGGTGTTGCCCTCGGCCCTCGGCGTGCCGTCGGTGATGCGTTTGCCGTCGGGCGCGAGCACCTGAAGGCGGTCGGTCACCGGCCGCACCGGTTCGCTGAAGGTCAGGACGATCTGGCGCGGTGCGCTGCCCAGCACCGACCCCGGCACCGGGTCGGCCGTCACCAGGACGGCGTGCGCGGCGGCCGGACCCGCCGGTGCGGCGAGGACCAGCAGCCCACTGACCACCAGCACTGCCAGGCCGGAGGCGCCGTGGCGCCACCAGCGGTCGACCCGTCGTCGCATCGTCCCACTTCCCACCCCAGATAGTTCGTCGCGGACGGGAGAATGGTTCATCACCCCGCCCGCAGACGCACACGGCGGGGTCGTGGCGGTGACGTGACGTCAGACCAGCGGCGCCACCGTCGTACCGTCGCGGTCGCGGACGGTGATCGCTTCGACGGGGCACGACTCGGCGGCGTCGATCACCGCGTCGTCGGGGGAGACGTCGGTGGCCGTGGCCCGGGAGACGCCGTCGACCATGGCGAACCGCTGCGGCGCGAGGCCGGCGCAGATGCCGGCGCCGACACAACGTCGCGGGTCGACGTGCACCAGCCAGGTCGTCTCGGCGGCGCTCATCCCCAGCTCACCGGCATGCTGCGCAGCCCCCGCACGATCAGGCCGCTCTTCCAGACCAGCTGCTCCTCGGGTACGGCCAGACGCAGCCCGGGCAGGTGCCGCAGCACGGCCTCGACGGCCACCTGCAACTCCATCCGGGCCAGCTGGGCACCCAGGCAGTGGTGGACTCCGTGGCCGAAGCCGATGTGCGGGTTGGGTTCCCGTGCCAGGTCGAGTGCGTCGGGGTCGGGAAAGACCGCCGGGTCGCGGTTGGCCGCCGACAGGGAGCAGATGACGGGTTCGCCGGCACGCACCAGGGTCCCGCCGACGTCGACGTCGGCGGTGGCGTACCGGGCGAAGGCCGCGGCGACGCCGAGTGGGACGTAGCGCATCAGTTCCTCGACGGCGGCCGGCACCCGGTCGGGGTCGGCGCGCAGCGCCGCGAACTGCTCCGGGTTGGTCAGCAGCAGATAGACGAAGTTGGGGATCTGGGTGACCGTCGTTTCGTGCCCGGCGGCCAGCAGACCGGCGGCGAGCTGGACCAGTTCGGTCTCGGTGAGCCGGTCGGCGTCGGCGTCGCGGGCCGCGACCATGGCCCCCAGCAGGTCGTCGGTGGGCTGGCGGCGGCGTTGGGCGACGAGCCCGGCGATGTAGCCGTAGAGGTTGTCCAGGTAGTCCTGCACCTGTTGCGGGGTCAGCGAGGTGGTCGAGACGATCGCCTCGGACCAGACGTGGAACCGGTCCCGGTCGGCGTACGGCACTCCGAGCAGTTCACAGATCACCCGGATCGGCAGTGCCGTGGCGAACTCGGCCACCAGGTCGGCGGGTGGGCCCTTGTCGACCATGTCGGTGAGCAGTTCGTCGGCGAAGCGGACCGCCTGCGGGCGCAGCTGCTCGACCCGGCGGGCGGTGAACGCCTTGGCGACCAGCCGCCGCAGCCGGGTGTGTTCGGGGGGATCCATCGACAGCACCCCGCCTTCGATTCGTCGAGGGATGATCCGTGGCTCGTCGCGGGTGACGCTGGCGGCGCGGGAGAACCGGGGGTCGCCCAGGACGAAGCGGACGTCGGCGTAGCGGGTGGCCAGCCAGGCGGGTTCCCCGAAGGGCAGCTGCACCCGCAGGAGCGGGAGCCGTTGACGTATCTGCTGGTAGCTGGGGTCGAGCCGGAGCCGGTCGGGTGGCGCGAAGGGGTAGGCGCGGGGCGGTTCGGATCGGGCGTCGGTCACGGTACGCCTCCTCGGCGGGCGTCGGTCACTGACGGTGTCGTTGTGGGTACTCGTCCACCGATCGCCGATCGTAGTGAGATTCATCGATCATTTACAGCCATGGTGTCACCCGGTCGACTGAGGTGTCTTCGTGTTCCTGTGTGGAGAATCCGCTTCGCGGCTACGCTCGATCCGTACGCGGCACCCCCCGCTCGTGTGTCGAGGGGGAGTCGATGGCGGTCGTAGGTCGGTGGTTCGCCGCCGTGGCGGTGCTGGCACTGCTGTCGGCAGGTACGGCGTGTGGTGGCGCGACCCGGTTCGGCACGGCACCGGTCGGTGGTCCGTCCGTTGCGGCGGACCAGGTGGCTCACGGCCCGAGCCCGGCCGACGTCCGGTTCCTCCACGAGATGATCGTCCATCACCAGCTGTCGGTGGACATGGCGGCGATGGTCGACGTCCGGGGCAGTCGGTACGAGGTGAAGACGCTCG
Source organism: Solwaraspora sp. WMMA2101 (assembly GCF_049179175.1). Taxonomy (NCBI): domain Bacteria; kingdom Bacillati; phylum Actinomycetota; class Actinomycetes; order Micromonosporales; family Micromonosporaceae; genus Solwaraspora; species Solwaraspora sp. WMMA2101. The sequence continues at coordinate 6,862,886 of NZ_JBMHMA010000006.1, forward strand.
CCGCCGAGCTGGGGCGCGTCCAGCGGGACCAGATCCGGATCATGCGCGGATGGTTGCGTGAGTGGGAGTCGGCCGCGAGCGCCGAGCCGTCGGCATCGGCGTCGCACCTGCTCCGCACGCCTGCCACCGCTTCGCCGGCGTCGTCGGTGAGCGGGTCGACGCGGCCGCCCGTACCGACTCCGGGGGTGGCGACGCAGGCGCAGTTGTCGGCGTTGGCGCGGGCCGGAGGAGCAGCGCTGGACCGGTTGTTCCTCGACCTGCTGATCAGTCACCACCAGCGGTCGGTGGACCTCGCGACGGCGTACCAGCGGGTCGGCGACCCCCCCGCCGTCCGGAGGCTGGCGCAGCAGATCGCGGCGACACACCAGGAACGGCTCGAACTCAGTCGGTCGTTGCTTGCCGCCAACTGACAGCCGACAACCTATCGTCCTAGGACGCGCTACAGGGTGTGCACCACCGAAAGAAAGGTCGACCCGACACCACCGCCATCAACGACAGAGAGGGTTCAGCTCTCGTCGTCTGGCTGAGCGTGCGAAAAGATCACCGGAGTTACCGGACGGACGGCGGCAGCTGACGTGTCGACCCGGGTCGGGGCCGTCGTCATCGGCACGTGTTCACCGGTCAGTACCAGCAGCTGGTACGCGCGTTCCGCAGGCAGCCGCCCGGTGACGATCGCGACCCGCAACGGTACGGGTGGTCCGCCTGCGACGACCTCGACCGGCAGGTCGAGCACCCGGGGGTCGACCTGCCGGTCGGCGAGGTGCCCGGCGGCAGCGGGCGGCAGGTCCCGCCACGGCCGTACGGTGTGCTCGGTGAAGCCGTGACCGGCCCACTGCTCGGCCTGCGCGCTGACCCGGTCGGCGACGTGCTGGGGCACGACGTCGCGCCCCCCGAGGTCGTCGCTGAGCAACGCCCGGGCCAGCGGGCTGAGGTCGGCGACCGGGCACCAACGGGTGCGCCTGCCCCGACGGGCGGCCGTCGTCGCGCCACCCGGGGTGTCTGAGTCGAGGTCAGGCGGCATGACGACCATCCAAGCATGATCGATTGAGGTTCCGTGGCAAGGGGTCGCAGGTGACCTGGCTCCGCCGCCCGGGGCGGCGGCGGTTTGCCGACTGGTCCGGCGGGTAGCCCCGTGGGGTGTCTGACGACGATCGACAGCGGTTGGCGCCGCCGGCGGGGGTCGGCACACCGACGGAGGAACGCTGGGAGTACGGCTACCTGTACTTCGTCCACACGGTCGCACCAGCGCAGGGGTCGCAGCCGCCGGTCGCCGGTCCGACGGTGACGGTGGTGGCCGACGGCGCGGGGCACCGGTGCGCGGTGCTGGCGGGGCGTCGGCTGGAGGTGCTCAACGAGTTGGGCGGTGCGGGCTGGGTGATCAGCGACGGGTTGTGGAATCCCGAGCAGGTGCGGTGGCTGGCCGAGGCGGTGGGGGCGGTGGACGGGGTCGACCGGATGGTCGGGTACTGGCAGTCGTTCATGCGTCGCCGGGTGGGCGGGGACCCGGACGGCGACGGTGAGTCGCCAGGGGGGCGTTGAGGGGCGCGTTATAGTGGCGCTCGCCAGGTGACAGCACCCGATGGGGGCCGTCGGCTCGCTCGCCGCCGCTGTGTGTCCGCTCCGGGGGGACGGCCGGTCGGGGCGGGGGAGAGGAAGTGTCGGTGTCGCGTCCGTCCGCGCAGTCCGCGTCGACGCGGGCCGATGTGGCGTCGCGCGTGGTGACTGTTCCCAACTTCATCAGTTTTGTCCGCTTGCTTGGTGTTCCGCTGTTCCTGTACCTGTTCCTGGTGCAGCGGGCGGACGTCGCGGCCGTCGTGGTGCTCGCGGTCGGTGGTACCACCGACTGGGTGGACGGGTTCGTCGCGCGCCGGATGCGGCAGGTGTCCCGTCTGGGGGAGCTGCTCGATCCGCTCGCTGACCGGCTGTACATTCTGGCCACGTTGGTGGCGTTCACCGTCCGTGAGGTGATGCCCTGGCAGTTCACCGTGGCGCTGCTGGGCCGTGAGGTGCTCTTGGCAGGGAGCCTTGTGGTGCTGCGCCGGTTCGGTTACGGGCCTCCGCAGGTGCACTACGTCGGCAAGACCGCGACCTTCGTGTTGTTGGCGGCCTTCCCGATCCTGTTGCTGTCGGCGGTGCTCGGCTTCACCACCCTGGCGACGGTCGCGGCAGCGGTCGGCTGGGGGCTGGCCTGGTGGGGTCTGGTGCTGTACTGGCTGGCCGGCCTGCTGTACGTGTGGCAGACCGCCGCGTTGGTGCGGTCGATCCGGGTGACAGGGACGGAGCGCGCATGAGTGGCGTCGATGGTGGCCGGGGCCGGGGCTTCGTGCCCGACCTGCTGACGGAGCTGTTCCAGACACCGCTGGATCCCGGCTACGCCGATGCCGCAGCGCGGCGGGCGGCGGTGGGTCCACGACGGGGCTGGCGGCGCAGGGCCGCCCGGGGACTGACCGCCGTGTCGATGGCCGCCGTGGGCTTCCTTCTGGTGTTGGCGTACCAGAAGACGGTCGAGGAGGAGCCGAGCCGGTCGCAGGCACGCGCCGGCCTGGTCGCTCAGGTCACCCAACGGCAGGCGGAGACCGACGAGCTGCAGGCACGGGCGGACACGTTGCGCGACGAGGTGGCCCGTCAGCGCGACGCCGCGTTGGAGGGTTCACAAGCGGCTGACCTGCGTGACCTTGAGGCTGCGGCCGGGCTGGCCCGGGTCCGTGGCGACGGGGTGGTGGTGCGGTTGGCGGACGGTCCGGAGACGGTGGATCCGGTGACCGGTCAGGGGCAGGTGAACGAGTTGGGCCGGGTGCTCGACCGGGACCTGCAGGATGTGGCGAACGCCTTGTGGGGTGCTGGGGCGGAGGCGGTGTCGGTCAACGGCCAGCGGTTGACGTCGACGTCGACGATCCGGGCGGCGGGCAGCGCTATCCTGGTGGACTTCCGGCCGTTGACGGGGCCGTACGAGGTGTCGGCGATCGGGCCGGGGCAGCTGGCCGACGATTTCCGGTCCAGCCAGGTGGCGGCGTTGCTCAGGATGATCTCGGCGGAGCATGGTTTGTCGATCGAGGTACGTTCTGCCGAGGATCTGGTGTTGCCGGCGGCGGGGGAGCCGCAGCTGCGGTACGCCCGGGCGGCACCGTCCGGTCCGCCTGCCGCCGATGGCGCTGATCCGTCCGTGACGACTTCGGGAGGCCCTCGATGACCGCCGTGTTGGCGTTGCTCGCCGGGATGCTGCTGGGTGTCTATTTCGATCCGGTGGTGCCGGCGGTGTTGCAGCCGTATCTGCCGATCGCAGTGGTGGCGGCGTTGGACGCCGTGTTCGGTGGGGTGCGGGCCAAGTTGGACGGGATCTTCGACGACAAGCAGTTCGTGATTTCGTTCATCTCGAATGTGCTGGTGGCGGGGCTGATCGTGTACCTGGGGGACCAGTTGGGCGTGGGTGGGCAGCTGTCGACCGGGGTCGTGGTGGTGCTCGGGGTGCGGATCTTCGGCAATGTCGCGGCGATCCGTCGGCATCTGTTCCGGGCGTGAGGCGGGCGATGACGCCACGTAGGCAGACAGGGACCGGTTGGCCGCAGGAGGATGCTCCGGTGTCCGGGGCCGCCGCCACTGCCGCGCCGCCGGTTGTGCCGGGTGAGGGTTCGGTCGCAGCGGGTGGGGCGGTGCCTTCCGATGGCGGTGGTGATGGCGGTAACGGTGGGTCGGTGCGGGCGCGGTGGTCGCGGATGGCGGCCTCACCGGCGGGGTTGATCATTGTGGGGCTGTTGGTGCTGCTCGGGTTCACCCTGGTGGTGCAGGTGCGGAGTAATTCCACGGATCCGACGTTGACGGCCGCCCGTCAGGAGGACCTGGTGCGGATCCTGTCGGATCTGGAGGCGCGTGAGGAGCGCCTGCGGCAGGAAATCGCGGAGCTGGAGGAGAGCCAGCGGCAGTTGACCTCGGGTGCGCAGGGTCGGGCGGCGGCATTGGCGGAGGCGTCGCGGCGGGCGGACGAGTTGGGTGTGCTCGGCGGTGGTCTGCCGGCGCAGGGGCCGGGTCTGCGGGTGCGGTTCGTGGCGGGTCGGGAGCCGATCCGGGCGTCGGAGTTGTTGGACGCGGTGCAGGAGTTGCGTGGGGCGGGTGCGGAGGCGATGCAGATCGGTGGGGGTGACGGCCGGTCGGTGCGGGTGGTGGCGAGTACGTACTTCCTGGATGGCGATGGTGGAGTGGAGGTCGACGGGGTGCGGTTGACCGGCCCGTACGAGGTGGTGGCGATCGGGGATCCGTCGACGATGCGCACGGCGTTGAACATTCCGGGTGGGGTGGTGGCGTCGGTGTCGGGTGACGGCGGTACGGTGATCGTCGAGGAACGCGATGTGGTCGATGTGTCGGCCACGAGCGCCCCGATCCAGTTGCGTTACGCGCGTCCGGTCTCCTGACCGGGCGGGTGCCCCGCTCCGGTGGGGGTTGTCAGTGGTGTGCTGCTCAGAGGTGAGGGACCGGCCGTGATTCCAGAGGATCTGCGGTATACCGCGGAGCATGAGTGGGTGGCGGGCGACGACGCCGGCGCCGTGCGGGTGGGGGTCACTCATTTCGCGCAGGACGCGTTGGGTGACATCGTGTTCGTCGAGTTGCCGGCGGTCGGTTCCGAGGTTTCGGCGGGTGAGCCGTGTGGCGAGATCGAGTCGACCAAGAGTGTGTCTGAGATCTACGCGCCGGTGAGTGGCACGGTGGTGGCGTGCAACGAGGCGCTGGTGGACGCGCCGGAGACGGTCAATTCGGACCCGTACGGGGCGGGTTGGCTGATGCGGGTGGAGCCGTCGGATCCGCAGGCGTTGGGCGGGTTGCTCGACGCGGCGGCGTACCGGGAGCTCACCGAGCGCTGACGGGTGTCCGGGGGGCGTTGTATCGTGTGCCCGCGAGTCTTGTTGACCCTAGTTTTCGGCGCTGGCTAGGCTCGCCCAGTCGTCCGAGAAGCCAACTACAGTCGAGCGTTGCGGAGTAATTGCCGTACCGGCATGGGGGAGCTTGCGCCTTGCGATCCATCAAGGGTTGGTGGCTTGCCCGACAGACCCGACGCGAACCGAACAACAGATCCGTGAGGTGGTCCATGACTCGCCCAGACGACGAGTTCCCCCCGCTCGACGTCACGTCGACGTTGAATCTCGGTTCGCTCGATGAAGTGTTGGAGGGGCCGGACGCCGATGTGGTGCCGAGCCGGATGTCGGGTTCGCTGCCGCCGGGGATGGCGTTGCTGGTGGTGCGGCGGGGTCCGAACGCGGGGGCCCGGTTCCTGTTGGACCATGATGTGACGACGAGCGGCCGGCATCCGGACAGTGACATCTTCCTGGACGATGTGACGGTGTCGCGGCGGCACGCGGAGTTTCACCGTGACGTCGGTACCTTCACCGTGCGCGATGTGGGTAGCCTGAATGGCACCTATGTCAATCGTGAGCGGGTGGAAGCGGCGACCCTGAGCAATGGTGACGAGGTCCAGATCGGTAAGTTCCGGCTGGTCTTCATCGCTGGTCCGCGGCCGGACGAGGAGGCTGGCCGCGGCTGATGCCGGGGTGCGTGCGGAGGTGGTGCCGTGCGTGGTGTGGCTGACGCCGGTGGTGAGCCGGGGGTGTCGTGGTGAGTGAGCAGGCGGCGGCCCGGGATGGTGTGACCTCGGCGCCGTTGATGAGTATCGGTGAGGTGCTGGCCGAGTTGCGTCCGGATTTTCCGGACACGACGATCTCCAAGTTGCGGTTCCTCGAGGCTGAGGGGCTGGTGGAGCCGCGGCGTACCCCGTCGGGTTACCGCAAGTACAGCTGGGAGGACGTGGCCCGGCTGCGGTTCGTGTTGACGGCGCAGCGGGACCAGTATCTTCCGTTGCGGGTGATCCGGGAGCAGTTGGCGCGTCAGGATGCCGAGGCGGGTCCGGCGGCGGGTCGGACCCGGCCGGCGTTGGTGGCGGTGGGGCCGTCCGGTGAGGTGCCGGGTCGGCCGCCGCCGGAGCCGGCACCGGCGGCGCAGTCGCGGTGGAGCCGCACGGAGCTGTTGGAACGTAGCGGTCTGGAGTCGTCGACGCTGGCTGAGGTGGAGCGGCTCGGTCTGGTCGTGGCGGATGCGCCCGGCTGGTACGACGCGGACGCGGTGGTGATCGCGTCGGCGGTGGCCGGGTTGTTGCGGCACGGGTTGGAGGTGCGGCACCTGCGGGCGGTGCGGGCGGCGGCGGACCGGGAGGTCGGGCTGTTCGCGCAGTTGGTGGCACCGTTGGCGCGGCAGACCGATCCGGCGGCGCGGGCGCGGGCGGCGGAGACGGCCACTGAGCTGGTCGGTTTGTCGCAGCGGCTGCATGCGGCGTTGGTGCGCTCGGGGTTGCGCCCGACGGTGGGCCGGTGAGCTGGCGGGCGTGGCCGGACGGTTGCGCGGTGGTCCGTGTACCGTGCAGGGAGGGCCGGAAGCGGGTTTGGTGACGACGACACGGAGGCGGCGGTGCGTGAGCTGAGCGTGGTCGGGGTGCGGGTGGAGTTGCCCACCAACCAGCCGATCGTGCTGCTGCGTGAGGTCGACGGGGACCGCTATCTGCCGATCTGGATCGGTGCGGTGGAGGCCACTGCGATTGCCTACGAGCAGCAGGGGGTGAAGCCGGCCCGGCCGTTGACGCATGATCTGTTGCGGGACATCCTGGCGGCGTTGCGGGCGCCGTTGCAGGCGGTGGAGATCACCGAGTTGAAGGACAACGTGTTCTACGCGGATCTGGTGATCGGTGACAGTGTGCGGGTGTCGGCGCGGCCCAGCGATTCGATCGCGTTGGCGTTGCGGGTGGGTGCCCCGATTCGTTGTGCTGAGCAGGTGCTCTCCGAGGCGGGCATCGTCATTCCGGATGAGCAGGAGGACGAGGTCGAGAAGTTCCGGGAGTTCCTGGATCAGGTGCGTCCGGAGGATTTCGCGGGGTGAGGTCGTGCACCGGGTCGGGTGATCCGGTGTACGGGTGCGCGGGGCGTGGCCGCGGGTGTGCGGCGTGTCGCGTGGTCAGTTGCCTGGTACGGCTCCCAGCTGGCGTTAGGCTGGCCTTGTCGATGGGCTCATGTTCCGTCCCGGGTGTGGGCCGCACTGACGGGGAGGTTTCGGTATGCCCGCGCAGCGAGAGCCGGATCCGGGGTCGTCTGATCATGTGGACGGTGTCGGGCCGGATGAGGATCTGGTCGGCTACCGCGGCGTGACGGCCTGCCACGCGGTCGGCATCAGTTACCGGCAGTTGGACTACTGGGCGCGTACGGCGTTGGTGGTGCCGAGTGTGCGTGACGCGGCCGGGTCGGGTTCGCAGCGGCTGTACTCGTTCCGCGACCTTGTGGTGTTGAAGGTGGTCAAGCGGCTGTTGGACGCCGGGGTGTCGTTGCAGAACATCCGGAAGGCGATCGACACGTTGCGGTCGCGGGGGGTGGCGGATCTGGCCGGGATCACGTTGATCTCGGATGGGACGACGGTGTACGAGTGCCGGTCCCCGGAGGAGGTCGTGGATCTGCTGCAGGGCGGCCAGGGCGTGTTCGGGATCGCGATCGGCGGTGCGTTCAAGGAGATCCAGGGGTCGTTGTCGCAGTTGCCGGCGGAGCCGGCGGTGACGGAGCCGGCGCAGGAGCCGCCGGTGGCCGCCGGTGACGAGTTGGCGGCGCGGCGGGCGCGCCGGCGGGCCGGCTGAGTGGCCCCGCAGGGGTTGTTTTCGTGGTGGTGATCGAGGTCACCGCAGCGGCGTCGGTAAGTTGCCGGTAGCGTAGGTGCCGCTGTGCACCCGTGTGGGAGAGATCGTCCGCTGGTTCGGCGGGCGGCGCCGAAGGGGCAAATCCTCCCCGGAACCTCTCAGGCAGAAGGACCACGCGGGTTGGCGACTCTGAAGGCGGCGTAGCTGACAGAGGGGGAGGTTGCGTGTCGACCTCTGCCCCGGGAGCCGCCTGGTGTCTGTTTCGTTTCCGTACCCTGACCTGTCGGCGACGGTGTCCGAGCCGGCGGGGGAGTTGACGTTCGCCGATCGGCACATCGGCCCGGATCCGGCGGCGCAGCGTCGGATGCTCGACGTCGTCGGGTACGCCAGTGTCGACGATCTGATGGACGCGGCGATCCCGGAGGTGATCCGGTGGCGGGACCGCCTCGACCTGCCGGAGCCGCTCAGTGAGCCGCAGGTGACGGCGGCTCTGCGGGCGATGGCGCAGGCCAACACCCCGGCGGTGTCGATGATCGGTCTGGGGTGTCACGGCACCCACATGCCGGCGGTGATCCGCCGCAACGTGTTGGAGAACCCGGCCTGGTACACGGCGTACACGCCGTACCAGCCGGAGATCAGCCAGGGCCGGTTGGAGGCGTTGCTGACGTTCCAGACGATGGTGTCGGAGCTGACCGGGCTGGCGACGGCGAACGCGTCGATGTTGGACGAGGCGACGGCGGCGGCGGAAGCGATGACGGTGGCGCGGCGGGCGTCGAAGTCCACCAGCGACGTGTACGTGGTGGACGCCGACGCGTTGCCGCAGACGGTCGCGGTGCTGCGGACCCGGGCGGAGCCGCTCGGTATCGACGTGCGGGTGTGCGATGTGGCGGCGGGTCTGCCGGCGGAGTTCTTCGGTGTGCATCTGCAGTGGCCGGGGGCGTCGGGCCGGGTCCGTGACGACGAGGCGGTGATCGCGGCGGCGCACCGGGTGGGTGCGCTGGTGACGGTCGCGGCGGATCTGTTGGCGTTGACGCTGCTGCGTCCGCCGGGGGCGTGCGGCGCCGATGTGGCGGTCGGCACGTCGCAGCGGTTCGGGGTGCCGATGGGGTTCGGTGGCCCGCATGCGGGCTATCTGGCGGTGCGGGCCGGGTTGGAACGGATGCTGCCGGGTCGGCTGGTGGGGGTGTCGCGGGACGCGGCCGGCGACCGGGCGTACCGGTTGGCGTTGCAGACCCGGGAGCAGCACATCCGGCGGGAGAAGGCGACGAGCAACATCTGTACGGCGCAGGTGCTGCTGGCGGTGCTGGCGGCGATGTACGCCGTGTACCACGGGCCGCAGGGGCTGCGGGCGATCGCGGCGCGCACGCACGCGTCGGCGGTGCGGCTGCGCGCCGGGTTGGCCGCCGGTGGGGTACGGGTGGGCGACTGGCCGCTGTTCGACACGGTGACCGCGACGGTGCCCGGCGAGGCGGCGCGGGTGGTGGCGCGGGCGGCGCAGCGGGGCGTGAACCTGCGGCTGGTGGACGCCGACACGGTGGCGGTGTCGTGTGACGAGACGACGACGCCGCAGCACCTGGCGGTGGTGTGGGCGGCGTTCGGGGTGGCCGGCCACGACGGTGACGTGGCGGCGGCGATTCCGCCGCAGTGGCGGCGTACCGACGAGTTCCTCACCCACGAGGTGTTCCACGCCTACCGCAGTGAGACGGCGATGATGCGGTACCTGCGGCGGCTGGCGGACGTCGACTACGCCCTGGACCGGGGCATGATCCCGCTGGGGTCGTGCACGATGAAGCTGAACGCGGCGGTGCAGATGGAGCCGGTCAGTTGGCCGGGGTTCGCCGAGGTGCATCCGTTGGCGCCGGCGGAGCAGACGGCCGGGTACCGGCAGCTGATCGGCGAGTTGGAGGGCTGGCTGGCGGAGGTGACGGGCTACGACGCGGTCAGTGTGCAGCCGAACGCGGGGTCGCAGGGGGAGTTGGCCGGGTTGCTGGCGATCCGCGCGTACCACCGGTCGCGGGGGCAGGGGCAGCGGACGGTGTGTCTGATTCCGTCGTCGGCGCACGGCACGAACGCGGCGAGCGCGGTGATGGCGGGCATGCGGGTCGTGGTGGTGGGCTGCGATGTCGACGGCAACGTGGACGTGGCCGACGCGCAGCGGCTCATCGACGCGCACCGGGACACCTTGGCGGCGATCATGGTGACGTATCCGTCGACGCACGGGGTGTACGAGGACGGCATCGCGGATCTGTGTGCCCGGGTGCACGACGCCGGCGGCCAGGTGTACGTCGACGGGGCGAACCTGAACGCGTTGCTGGGGTACGCCCGGCCGGGCCGGTTCGGCGCGGACGTGTCGCATCTGAATCTGCACAAGACGTTCTGCATTCCGCATGGTGGTGGCGGCCCGGGGGTGGGTCCGGTGGCGGTGCGGGCGCATCTGGCGCCGTTCCTGCCGGCGGATCCGCTGGTCGAGGGTGCGGGGCCGGTGATTTCGGGGTCCCGGTACGGGTCGGCGGGGATTCTGCCGATTCCGTGGGCGTACCTGCGGTTGATGGGTGCCGACGGGCTGGTGCGGGCGACCGGTTCGGCGGTGTTGGCGGCGAACTACGTGGCGGCGCGGCTGCGGGGACATTTCCCGGTGCTGTACGCCGGTAACAAGGGTCTGGTGGCGCACGAGTGTGTGTTGGATCTGCGGCCGTTGACGAAGGCGACCGGGGTGACGGTGGAGGACGTCGCAAAAAGGCTGGTCGACTACGGGTTCCACGCGCCGACGATGTCGTTCCCGGTGGCGGGCACGTTGATGGTGGAGCCGACCGAGAGTGAGGACCTGGCGGAGCTGGACCGGTTCTGCGCGGCGATGATCGCGATCCGGGCGGAGATCGACCAGGTGGCGCAGGGGGTGTGGCCGGTGGCGGACAGTCCGTTGCGGCAGGCGCCGCACACGGCGGCGATGGTGGTCGCCGATGACTGGTCGCTGCCGTATCCGCGGTCGGTGGCGGCGTTTCCGGCCGGTCAGGCCGCCGGTGGCAAGTACTGGCCGCCGGTGCGGCGGGTCGACGGCGCCTATGGCGACCGGAATCTGATGTGTGCGTGTCCGCCGCCGCAGGAGTACGGCGATTGACGCCGGTGTCGCGGCGGGTGGGCGCGGTCACCGGGCGGCGGGTTCGCCGCCCGGTGCGGCACCTGAGGGGAGGATCGGCTCGACGGTGAGCCTTCGAGGGGCGGCGCGGTCAGGCGGCGAGAGCGTGCCGGGCGGGGCCGCGGTGTGGGGCGATGCTGCTGCCGTCGGGGAGCAGTTCGCCGGTGTCCTCGAACACGATGACGCCGTTGCAGAGCAGGCTCCAGCCCTGCTCGGGGAAGCAGGCGATCACGCGGGCCGCTTCACGGTCGGTGGCGTCTGACGAGGGACAGGTCGGTTGGTGCTGGCACATCGGGATCTCCGGACTGTGGGGGCGCTGTGTCATGGTTCACATGACCAGTGATGAACGTTACCAAGCCGAACGACACCGTTCCGGGCCAGTGACGGCCTGCCGACGCAAGAATCCACCCTTCGGCCGAGGCAGGTCGAACCGATCGGCCTGGAAGCGCTCCCATGAAGACCCGTCGCCAACCTGCACACACCCGCCCGCGTCGCCGGTGACCGACCGGCCGCCACTAACCTGACAGCCATGACGATGCGCCCGATCCGGATCATCGGCGACGCCGTGCTGCGAAGCCCCGCCGAACCCGTCACCACCTTCGACCGGTCCCTGCGCGACCTCGTCACCGACCTGATGGACACCCTGCTCGGCGCCCCCGGCCGCGCCGGCGTCGCCGCACCCCAGATCGGCGTGGGCGCCCGCGTGTTCGTCTACGACGCCGACGGCCACCGCGGCCACGTCGTCAACCCCCACCTGCACCCGGCCGACGACACCGACATCGACACCGACGACGAAGGCTGCCTGTCCATCCCCGGCCTGTACTTCCCGACCCCACGCGCCCGCCACGCCCGCGTCGACGGCGTCGACCAGCACGGCGAACCCGTCACCATCACCGGCACCGGTTTCCTCGCCCGCGCACTGCAACACGAAACCGACCACCTCGACGGCCGCCTCTACGTCGACACCCTGCGCGGCGACACCCGCCGACGCGCCCTCCGCGAGATCCGCGCCGCCCACTGGACACGCCACTGACCCCGCCTCACACCACCACCACCCGCGGATACGGATGCCGCAGGAAATCGTGGTGCGAGATGTCCCACCCGTAGGCGCCCGCCCGGTCGAACACCACCACGTCACCGATCCGCAGCCGCCCCACCACCTGCCCCCGGCACAACACGTCCCGCGGCGTACACAACTCACCCGCCACATCCACCGCGGCCCCCGCCACCTGCGCCCGCGCGAACGGGTACGGCCACCGCCGCACCGGCACCACCGCGAACGGATGGTCGTAACCCCACGCCGCCGGCAACCGGAAATGATGCGTCCCACCCCGCACCACCGCGAACCACCGGCCCTGCGTGCACTTCACATCCACCACCTGCGCCGCGTACCAGCCCGCGTCCGCCGCCAACCACCGACCCGGCTCGAACACCAGCCGCAGCCCCGCCGGCAGCACCAACCCCGCCAACCCCGCACCGAACGCCGCCAGATCGAACCGGCCACCACCGACGTAGTCCACCCCGAACCCGCCACCCACGTTCACGTACTCCACCGCCACCCCCAACCGGCGACCCGCCGCCACCGCCCACGCCACCGCCGCCACCACGAACCGCGCGTGCGCCACCGCGTCCAGGTTGTTCGACACCGCGTGCAGGCTGAACCCCACCAGCCGCACCCCCGACAACCCCGCCGCCGCCGCCACCACCTCACCCAGCTGCGCCTCGTCCACCCCGAACTGCGTCGCCACCCCCGCCATCGCGTGACTACCCGACAACCCGCCACCCGGCCGGTTCACCCGCACCGCCACCGACACCCGCCGACCCGCCGCCCGCGCCACCACATCCAACCGCCGCAACTCCGACACACTCTCCACGTTCACCAACGCACCCGCCGCCACCGCCGCCACCAACTGCCCATCGGTCTTACCCGGCCCACCGAACACCACCTGCCGCGCACCCGCCGCCACCGCCACCGCCAACTCACCCCCCGACGCCACCTCCACCCCGTCCAACTCCCGCGCCAACTCCGCCACCACCGCCGGATGCCCGTTCGCCTTCATCGCGTACAGCACCTGCGCCCCCGCCGGCAGCACCGCCCGCAACCGCCGCGCCGCCCCCCGCAACACCGACCGGTCGTACACGTACGCACACACCGGCTCCTCCGCCGCCGCCAACCCGGCCACCACCGCCGACACCGAACCCGGCAGCCGCACCACCCGGCCACCACCCGCCACCTCGCCCCCGGTCACCGCGCCACCCCCGGCCCGCCACCGGAGAACCCCACATCCGAAATCGGATTCCGCACCGGCACATACAGGTCACCCGACCCCGCCAACCGCATCCGCACCAACGCCTTGTGCGCCACCAGCGACGCCGTGAACGCCGCATGATCCTCCGCCGCCCACCCCGCACACCCCCGCTCACCCCGCAACACCTCGTACGTCTCGTCCACCACCGACCGCACCACCCGCCACGCCGCCACCTCGTCCACCCCGAAGCCATCCACCACCGACCGCACCAGCTCACCCACATGCGCCTGCAACAGCGTGTACCCCACCTTCGCCCGCATCACCGCCACATCGTCGGTGGCCACCACCGACCCCGGCGCCAGTCCCACCGACACCCCCGCCGCCGCCAACCGCGGCCCCGCCAACCGCAACCCCGCGAAATCCCGCACCACCAACCGGAACGGCACCCCACCGCGAAACGTCGGAAGACAGTTCTGCAGATGCGCCTCCAACGCCACCCCGAACCGGGTCGCCAACCGCAGCACCGGCGGCACCACCACCCCGACGTACGCCGCCACGAACCCCAACGCCGCCGCCGCCCCCACCAACCCCCGCACCCGGCCGAACGCCGCGACCCGCGCCGCCAACTCCCGACCCGTCACCAACGCCACCCCCGGCACCGCCACCTCACCCGGCACCAGCCGGCCCACCAACCCCTCCCGCCCGATAGCCGACACATCCCGGCCCGACCCCACGGTCACCGCCGCCCCCACCGCCTCCGGCAACAACACCAACCGCGCCGACGCCACCTCGTCGTCGGCCACCAACGACGACAACACCGACGACAACACCGGCCCGTTACGGGTACTCGCCACCGAAATCGTCCGCCGCGTCGACGTCACCTGAATGTCCAACGACACCTTCAGATACCGCCGCCGACCGTCGACACCCGCCGGCAACAGCACCGTGCGCACCGCCGCCGTCGGCACCGCCGACACCACCTGCGGCAACAACCGCACCACCCCCGCCGCCACCAGATCGGCGTACCGGCGCGCCACCACCCGCGACCCCTGCCACACATGCACCGGCTGCACCACCCACCCCGGCGGCGCCGCCGGCACCTGCGGATACCACTGCCGCAACCACGCCCCCACATCGTCACCCACATGCAGATCCCGCCGCACCGCCACGAACCCCACCCGCGTCGCCGCCGACCCCACGTCATGCGCCACCGCGTCCGCCACCGACCACCCCAACCGGGTACGGCCACACGGATGCAGATTGTGACCCGTCACCGCCTGCCGCTCCGCCCACACCGCCCACCCGTCCGGCCCGCCCACTCCCTCCGGCTCATCCGCCACCGGCGGACGCGCCGCCGCCACCGCCAGATGCACCACCGCGTCAGTCAACTCCGCCGCCAACGCCCACCCCCGCCGCGCGGCCAGCAACTCCACCGGCAACACCGCCCACGGATCCGCCACCCACCGCTCATCCACCACGAACCGGTCGAACCCGTACCACCGACCCCGCCCACCCCACACCGCCCGCGCCGCCCCCACATCCTCCCGACACAACGCGTCGACCAACCGCGCCGCCACCACCCGCGCCGCCCACGGCACCGCCGCCCGGAACCCCACCACCCACCCCGGCGCCACCACCCGCAACTGCTCCTGCGCCGACTCCACCGCCGCCGCCAACCCCACCGACCCCCGCACACACCCACACGACCGGCCCACCCCCGCCCAGTCACCCGCCCCCACCGGACCGCTCACCGCCACGGCGCCAACGGACCCGCCACCCACGCCCACCGCACCGCCAACGGATCCGACGCCAACCGCATCGACAACGTCGCCTTCACCGGCCACCGCTCACCGAACACCGCCCCCGCCACCCGACCCCGCGCCCCCGCCGGCAACCCCGCCACCGCCTCCCGCACCACCACACCCACCCGCTGCCACAACCGCCCCGGCGCCACCCCGAACTCCCGCGCCAGCACCGCCACCGGCTCACCCACCGCCACCCCCACCGCCGCCAACGCCGTCACCACCACCTCCGCCGAATCCTCCGCCACCACATCACCAGCCAACGACGGCACACCCACGCCCGCCGCCGCCAACCCCACCGAATCCACCCGCACACCCCCCACGTCCCGATACCAGGCAGCCACCAGCCGCCCCGACCGCCACACCAGCACCACGTTCTGCCCATGCGCCTCCAACCCCACACCCCAACCCAGCATCGCCACCACCGGCGCCACCACCACCCGCGCCAGATCCGCCACGAACCCCACCGGATCTCCGCCGTACCCGGCCCGCACCAACCCCGCCACCACCGACCCGCCACCCGGAGCACCCACCGGCGCCGCCAACGCCGCCACCGGCATCACCTGCACCCCCGGCGCCACCCGCGGCACCCGCCGCCGCACCACCGCCAACGACCGACACGCCACCCCGTCCACCAGCACGGCACCCGCCGCCACCTCCGGCAACACCGCGAAACCCGGCACCCGCCGCGCCAACCGCGACAACACCGCCGTCAACACCGGACCGTTACGCACCGCCGCCTCCGACACCGTGCGCACCGCCGACGTCATCTGCACATCCACCGCCGTCTTCCACTGCCACGACCCACCCGACACCGGCACCACCGTCCGCAACGACATCAACGGCCGCACCGGCACCACCCGACCCGTCGGACGCAACCACGGATACGCGCCCAGCACATGCTCCCGCTGCCACGGATGCACCGGCAACAACGGCGCCAACCCCGACCCGGTCGTCAACCACCGCCCCGGCGGCACCGCCACCAACTCCACCGGCACCACCGGCCGATGCTCCGGCGCGTACCGCAACACCTCCGACGTCGACATCCCCACCCGGGCCCGACACCCCGGATGCACCGGATGCCCGTCGACCACCACCTGCTCCCACCCCACCGGCGACCGCGTCAACCCCACACCCGCACCACCCGTACGCCGTACCGCCACCGCCCGCGCACCCCGCGCCAACGCCATGTTCGCCACACTGTTGTCCAACTCCGCCGCCACCGGCCCGGCACCCGCCAGCCCCAGCACCGTCAACAGCCGCCCCGGATCAGTCACCACCTCCGACCCCACCGTCACCGCCAACCCCGGACCGGCCGCGGCGAACAACTCCGCCGCCGCCGCCGGACCCACCACCGCACGCCCATCAGCCAGCGTCACCGTCAACCGGCCGTCGCCCACCCGCCGACCAGCCACCTCCGTCACCGGTTCCCGCCCCACCGCACCCCACAGCCGGGCCAGCACCGCCGCCCGCGCCCCCGGCACCGCAGCCTCCACCGCCGACACCAGCTCCGGCCGGCACCCCCGCAACGCCGACACCGTCGCCGTCACATCCGGACACCGCTCACCCGACACCGCACCCCCCATTCCCACGACGCCACCCGCCACGCCAGGAACACCTGCGCCCACCCTCACCGGCCCCGCCGCCGCCGCACCCACACCCCCCACCAGCCCACCGCCACGAACAGCAACGACGAGCAGCACAACGCCTTCACCACCATCCCGACACCCTCCCACAACCCGCACCCCGTAGGGTGCTCACGTGCGCATGGCCACCTTCAACCTGCTGCACGGACGTTCACCCCACGACGGCCAGGTCGACCCCCACCGGATCACCACCGCCATCACCAACCTCGACGCCGACATCCTCGCCCTGCAGGAAGTCGACCGCGGCCAACCCCGCAGCGCCCACCACGACCTGACCGCGCTCGCCGCCGCCGCCCTGGCCGCAGCCACCCACCGCTTCGCCGCCGCCATCGTCGGCACCCCCGGCGACACCTTCCGTGCCCCCCACCACGACCACGACGGCCACGACGAACCCTGCTACGGCGTCAGCCTGATCAGCCGCTACCCGGCCCGGCACTGGCAGATCACCCGGCTCGACCCCGCCCCGGTGCGCTCACCCGTCCTCGTCGCCGACCCGACACCCCGGCTGCTGCTGTTACGCGACGAACCCCGCGTCCTGCTCACCGCCGTCCTGGACACCCCGCACGGGCCCGTCACCGTCGCCGCCACCCATCTGTCCTTCGTTCCCGGCTGGAACGTGCGCCAACTACGGGCCGTCACCCGTTCCCTGCGGGCGCTGCCACCACCACGGCTGCTGCTCGGCGACCTCAACCTTCCGGCCGGGCTGGCCGCCGCCGTCACCGGCTGGCAGCCACTGGCCCGCCGGCCCACCTACCCCACACCGCGACCCCGCGTCCAACTCGACCACATCCTGCTCGACCCACACGGCGCGCCACCGGCCCTGACCACCGTCACCCACGTCGCCACCCCCGCGCTCGACGTCTCCGACCACCGGCCGCTCGTCGTCACCGTCACCGGTCGGTGACCGGTGACGCATCCGTCACCAGCCGCTGCAGCGACCGGTTCGACCGGTTGGCCCGCACCGCCGCCCGCTGCTGGTCGGCCGTGACGTCGATGTAGTGCTGACTCGCCGTCAGGCTCGCGTGGCCGAGTAGCCGCATGATCTCGGCGGCGTTGGCGCCGTCCTCGGCCAACCGGGTGGCGAACGTGTGCCGCAGCGCGTGCAGCGCCGCGCCACGGGGTACCCGCTCGACGATCCCGGCCCGCCGGAAGCACGACCGCACCAGATACTGCAGCCCGCCCCGGCGCAGGGCATCCCCGGCCCGGTCGACCAGCAGGGCACCGTCGGGGCGTACCGACCGGGGTCCGAAGCGTCGTCGCCGACTGGCGAGGTAGCCGGCGATCGCGGCGTCCAGAGCGGGCTCCACCGGCACGGTCCGGAACCGTCCGCCCTTGCCGGCCACCTCGAGACGTCGTTCGCCGTCACGGCCGGTCATCGACCCCACCCGCAGCGCCAGCAGCTCACCGAGACGCAGGCCGGCGCAGAGCGCCAACGCGACGACGGCAAGGTCCCGTTCCGGCCAGGGATCGCGTTGGCGCTCGTCGCCGCGGGCGGCGGCTGCCAGCAGCGTTTCCGGGGTCTCCTCGCCGCGCAGCGGTTTCGGCACCGGCAGCGGAGCGCGGGGCCGCCCGACGGCGGGCATCGGATTGCCCGCCACGGCGCCTTCGGCGACCAGGAAAGTGAAGAACGAGTTCCAGGTCGACCAGGCGCGGTGCACCGAGGCGGGGGAGCGGGGAGCGGCGAACCGGGCGAACGCCGCCCGCAGCTGTCGCTGCCCGACGGCACTCAGCGGCAGCTGCGCGGCGGTCGGGGTGGTCGCGTCGGCGGGGGAGTCGTCGACGATCAGTCGCAGTACGGCGGTCAGGTCGCGGCGGTAGGCCTGCAGGGTGTGGGGGGAGGGCTTACGGGAGGCCCGGTCGGTGAGGAAGTCCTCGACCGCCTGACCCATCAGATAATCCGACAAATCGTGCATAACGGATATTATGCATCACTTCTCGCGGTGCGGCCAGAGCGGCGGGGCGAGTGCGGCAACCCACGCCCACGGCCAGGGAAGGTGCTGACGCGCCGTCGGATGCGCCCGTGACGGGCCGCCGCAGGGAAGGTCGCCGGGCGGCCCGTCACGGGCGACGACCGGTCACGCCGCGACGCGGCGACGGCGGACGGCTGCCAGCCGCCGGAGCTGCCGCATCAGCGACGGCGGCGCAAGTCTCGATGAACCGGCCAGCTGCCATCGGCCTGCGTTCCGACCCGGGCCCCGAACGCAGGACTCCACCACTCGCTAGTTGACATAATGTACATTATCGAACCAGTACGGGGATCGTCGTCGAGCCGTACCATCGACGGGTGCGCACCCGTCGCCGGACCCTGCTGTCGGCCCTCGTCCACAGCGCGCTGCTCGCCGGCTGCGCCCCGTACGGACAGACCGCCGACTACCCGTGGTACACCGACGCCGAGGCGCTCTACGCCGCCGCCGACCTGATCGTCGTCGGCACCCCCGACGGCGGCGAACGCCGCGACGTCACGATCTCCAGTGACGGCGACACCATGGCGCACCAGGTCTTCAGCGTCACCGTCTCCCAGGTGTTCAAAGGCGACGCCGCGACGGGCACCACGGTCCTGGTCAAACAGACGCTCGACGAGGCCCGGTCCGCCGACTCCGGGCTGGTCGACGGTCAGCCGGCGCTGCTGTTCCTCGAGGTGTACGACGACGTGCCGACGTCGCTGCTCAACCCGGACCAGGGCTGGTACCGGATCGATCCTTCCGGGGAACCGACGCCGCTGCCGGGCAATCCGGTGCCGGTGTCCCTGACGCAGCTCGCCCGGTTCGCGGATCGGCCGTGAGCCAGGGCCTGCCGCTGGCCGCTGGGCGGTCCGCCGGCCGGGTCACAGGCCGCCGGCGACCCGGATCACCGTCCCCGTGGTGTAGGACGCCTCGTCGCCCAGCAGCCAGGCGACGGCACCGGCGATCTCCTGCGGCTGCCCGGCCCGGCGCAGCGGCACCATCGGCGCGACCCGGTCCGGTCGGTTCGGCTCACCGGACAGGGTGTGGATGTCGGTGTGCACGGTGCCGGGAGCGACGCCGTTGACCCGGATGCCCCGGGGGCCGAGCTCCTTGGCCAGACCGACGGTGAGGGCGTCGGTGGCGGCCTTGACGGCGGCGTAGTGGACGTACTCGCCGGGGCTGCCGAGGGTGGCGGCGGCGGACGAGACGTTGACGATGGCGCCGCCGGCGCCCATCCGGCGGGCGGCCTGCTGGGCGCAGAGGACGTACCCGATGAGGTTGACGTCCACGACCCGGCGCAGGTCGTCGACGGTGAGGTCGACGAAGGGTCCGATCCGGCTGGTGACGCCGGCGTTGTTGACCAGGCCGGTGAGCGCGCCGAGGTCGGCGGCGGCGTCGAACAGCGCGGCGACCCCCGCCGGATCGGTGGTGTCGACGGCGACCGTGACCGCCCGGCGGCCCGCCGCCTGCACGTCGTCGCGGACCGCGTGGGCGGCGGCGGCGTCGCGCCGGTAGCCGATGACGAGGTCGTGTCCGGCGGCGGCGAGGCGGCGTACGGTGGCCGCGCCGATCCCCCGGCTGCCGCCGGTGACCACGGTGACCGGTGCCATGGTGTCCCCTCTCCCCTGCGGTGTGTCGTCGGCGGTGACGTTACCGCCGACGTCGCGGGGCAATAGGACAGGTATGGCGGGTAGGCGTGCGGTGGTGCTGGGCAGCGGCGGGGTGACCGGGGTGGCCTGGCAGATCGGGGTGTTGGCCGGGTTGGCGCGGGCCGGGGTGGAGTTGGGCGTGGCGGATCTGGTGGTCGGTACCTCGGCGGGCGCGGTGGTGGGTGCGCAGCTGCGCTCGGGGGCGGATCTGGATCAGCTGTACGCGGGGCAGCTGGTGGCCGGTGAGCCGTCGACGGACCGGATGGGTCCGGGTGCGGTGTCGTGTCTGCTGTGGGCGGCGGTGTGCAGCGGGGACGGGCGGCGGGCGCGGGCGCGGATCGGCCGGTACGCGGCGGCCTTCGCGGCGGGGTCGGCGGTGTCGCGGCGGCCGGTGTTCGAGGAGGCGTTGCCGGTGTGGTCGTGGCCGGAGCGGCCGTTGTGGGTGACGGCGGTGGACGCCGAGACGGGTGAGCTGGTGGTGTTCGACGGGTCACGGCCGGGGGTGGACCTGGTCGACGCGGTGTCGGCGAGTTGCGCGGTGCCGGGGGTGTGGCCGCCGGTGGTGGTCGGTGGGCGGCGGTTGATCGACGGTGGGATGCGGTCGGCGGCGAACGCGGATCTGGCGGCGGGGTACGCGTCGGTGGTGGTGTTGGCGCCGATCACGTGGGGGTTGGGCTGGTTGGCGCCGGTGGCGCGGCAGGTGGCGGGGTTGTCGGGGCAGGTGGTGGTGGTGTCGCCGGACCGGGCGGCGAGGCGGGTGATCGGGCGGCGGTTGCTGGATCCGGCGCGGCGGCCGGGTGCGGCGCGGGCGGGGTGGCGGCAGGGGTCGGCGGCGGCCGGCCAGGTGGGTCGGGTGTGGTCGGGTGGTGCCGCGTCGGGGTGAGCGGGGGTGGTGGGGTGCGGTCGGCGGTGTCGGCGGCGGCTGGTAGGAAGGCAGCACTCAAACAGGTGTACGGACGGAAAGGGTGCTGATGGTTGCCGCGGGCGCTGGTGCGGGTGGGTTGTCGGACGAGGAGTTGGGGGTGATCCGGGAGGCGGTGGCTGCTGGGCGTAAGCCGAAGGTGATGTTCACCGAGTCGGCGGGGCAGATCGCCGGGCAGGTGGGTCAGGTGGTGGGCCTGGCGGATCCGGCGGTGTCCGACGAGTGGGTGGTGGTGCGGTTCGGTCGTGACGAGTTGCCGTTCTCCCCCGGTGATCTGGTGGTGGCGCCGCGGGGTGCGGGTGCGCGGCGGCCGGCGGCGGAGCCGGTGGTCGACCCGGTGCCGGTGGTGCCGGAGCCGGAGTTCAAGTTGGGTGAGCCGCCGGTGGTGGTGCCGGCGCGGCGGGAGCAGGTGGAGGAGTCGACGGTGGACGAGGGTGCGCAGCGCCCGGCGCGTCGGGCGGCGAAGGCGGTGAAGCCGAAGGCGCCGGCCGGGTTGACGGTGACGTTGGCGTATGCCGACGGTGAGTGGACGGTGGCGGCGGCGCAGGGCGCGAAGGCGTTGGCGAAGCCGTACGTGATCCGGCCGGCGGAGGCGTTGAAGATGGTGGCGTTGGTGGATGTGCCGGGGGTGCATGAGGCGGTGGAGCAGATCCTGGCGTCGGAGCGGGCCGAGGCGCAGCGGCAGGCGGAGAAGTTGCGGGCGGAGTTGGCGGAGGTGGAGGCGCGGTTGGCGGAGTTGCCGGAGGTGGGTTGACGTCGGGCCTGTGGGTGGTGCCCCCGGTGGTTGGTCGCGCCGGGGGCACCGTCGTGTGCGGGTCGGTGGCTGGTGGAGTCAGTGGCTGGGTTGGTCGGTGACGTGGACGCGGTGGCGGAACACCCAGTAGGTCCAGCCCTGGTAGAGCAGGACGACGGGGGTGAGTGCGGCGGCGACCCAGGTCATGATCGTCAGGGTGTAGGTGGTGGAGGCGGCGTTGGTGGTGGTCAGGGTGCCGGCGGGGTCGCCGGTGGAGGGTAGGACGGTCGGGAACAGGGCGGTGAACAGGGCGGCGACGGCGAGGCCGATGGCGGTGGCGGTGCCGGTGAAGGCCCAGCCTTCGCGGCGTACCTGGTTGGCGGCCAGGCCGGCGACGAGGGCGAGGGCGGCGGTGACGGCGAGGACGACGGCGGTGGGGTTGGCGCGGATGGTGAGGGTCCAGGTGAGGAATCCGACGGCGAGCGCGGCAGCGGTCAGGCCGGTCCAGGTGGCGACGCGGCGGGCGCGGTGGCGCAGGTCGCCGGTGGTCTTGAGGGCGAGGAAGACGGCGCCGTGGGTGACGAACAGGGCGGTGGTGGTGGCGCCGCCGAGCAGGGCGTAGGGGTTGAGCAGGGTGAGCAGGGTGCCGGTGTATTCGTGGTCGGCGTCCAGGGGTACGCCGCGCACGATGTTGGCGAAGGCGACGCCCCAGAGTGCGGCGGGTAGCAGTGAGCCGATGAAGATGGCGTTGTCCCAGCGGCGGCGCCAGTGGGGTTCGTCTCGTTTGTCGCGGTATTCGAAGGCGACGCCGCGCAGGATGAGGGCGATGAGGATGAGCAGTAGCGGTAGGTAGAAGCCGGAGAACAGGGTGGCGTACCACTCGGGGAAGGCGGCGAACATGGCGCCGCCGGCGGTGATGAGCCAGACCTCGTTGCCGTCCCAGACGGGGCCGATGGTGGTGATGGCGGCGCGTCGTTCGGGTTCGGTGCGGCCGATGAGGCGGGCGAGGATGCCGACGCCGAAGTCGAAGCCTTCGAGGATGAAGTATCCGGTGAAGAGTACGGCGATGAGCCCAAACCAGACGGTGGTGAGTTCCACGAGGGGTCTCCGGGGTGGTCAGTGGGTGGCGGCGAGGGGCCGGTCGAGGGTGGTGTCGTCGTCGGTGTCGTCCGGTGGGGGTGGGTCGGTGAGGTCGGGCAGTCCGTTTCGGGCGTAGCGGATGAGGAGCTTGACCTCGATGACGGCGAGGGTGGCGTAGATGAGGGTGAAGGCGGTGAAAGAGGTGAGGACTTCGGTGAGGGAGACGCTGCGGCTGACGCCGTCGCGGGTGAGCATTTCGCCGAAGACGATCCAGGGTTGGCGGCCCATTTCGGTGAAGATCCAGCCGAAGGTGTTGGCCAGTAGTGGTAGGACGGGCAGGGTGAGGCCGGCGCGCAGCAGCCAGCGTCCGGTGGGGGTGCGGCCGCGGCGGGTGGTCCACAGGGCCCAGAGGGCGATGGCGGCGGTGGCGAGGCCGAATCCGATCATGAAGCGGAAGCTCCAGTAGGTGACGGGGATGATCGGGGTGTAGTTGCCGGGGCCGTACTGGGCGGCGTACTGGGCCTGCAGGTCGTTGATGCCCTGGACCTGGCCGGTGGGGTCGCCGGTGGACAGCCAGGACAGCAGGTACGGGATCTTGAGGGCCCAGATTTCGCGGCTGCCGTCGAGGGTGCCGACGGTGACGACGGAGAAGGAGGCGGGGCTTTCGGTGGTGTAGAGGCCTTCGGCGGCGGCCATCTTCATGGGCTGGACCTGGGTCATGATCTTGCCTTGGATGTCGCCGGTGATGATGACGGCAGCGGTGGCGGCCAGGGTGGTCCAGGCGCCGATCTTGGTGGCGGTGCGGAAGGCGGGGGTGTCGGGGCCGTCGGGGTGGCGGATGAGGTGCCAGAGGGCGACGGCCAGGACGAGGGCGCCGGCGACCATGAAGCAGCCGGCGAGGGTGTGCGGGAAGGTGATGAGGGTGACCTTGTTGGTGAGTACGGCGATGAAGTCGGTGAGTTCGGCGCGGCCGGTGTCCGGGTTGATGCGGTAGCCGACGGGGTTCTGCATCCAGGAGTTGGCGGCGAGGATGAACCAGGCGCTGATGATGCTGCCGAACGAGGCGAGCCAGATGGTGGCCAGGTGCAGGGCTTTGGGGAGCCGGTTCCAGCCGAAGATCCACAGTCCGAGGAAGGTGGATTCGAGGAAGAAGGCGAGCAGGGCTTCGATGGCCAGGGGTACGCCGAAGATGTCGCCGACGAACCGGGAGTAGTCGCTCCAGTTCATGCCGAACTGGAATTCCTGGACGATGCCGGTGACGATGCCCATGGCGAAGTTGATGAGGAACAGTTTTCCGTAGAACTTGGTGAGTTTGAGGTAGCGGTCGTCGCCGGTGCGGTGCCAGGCGGTCTGCAGGATGGCGACGAGCAGGCTGAGGCCGATGGTGAGTGGGACGAACAGGAAGTGGTAGACGGTGGTGACACCGAACTGCCAGCGGGCTATGTCGAGCGCGTCCACGGCTCCCCCATCTAGTTACTACAAGGCGTAGTACATACTACGGCCTGTCGTGGAACGGGCCAGGGGCGGTGGTCCCGACGGGAGAGGGCCGTCGGTCCCGACCCTCGCGGGACGGTCGGCACGGGGCGCCCGTGGCGGGCCGGACTGTGCGACGATCGACCGCTGATGGACACCCCCACTCCCCCTGCCCCGACGCCCTGGCGGCCGCCGCCGCTGTGGCGGCTGCTGCAGGTCGCCGCCCGGATCGTCGTCGGGCTGCTCGCCCGGCTGCGGGTCACCGGCGACGTACCGGACGCGCTGCGGCACGGACCGCTGATCCTGGCCGCCAACCACATCAGCCCGTTCGACCCGGTCGCGCTCGCCGCCGCCTGCCGCGTGCGGCGGGTCGCCCCCCGGGTGCTCGCCACCGGCGGGCTGTTCCGGGCCCCGGTGGTCGGCCCGGTGATGCGCCGCGCCGGGCACATCCGGGTCGACCGGCGCACCGACACCGTCGCCCAGGCGCTCGACGCCGCCGTGGCGGCCGTCGCTGGCGGCGCGGTGGTCCTGGTCTACCCGGAAGGGCGCATCGGTCTCGACCCGTGGATGTGGCCCGAACGCGGCCGCACGGGTACCGCGCGGCTCGCGCTGGCCAGCGGCGCGGTGGTGGTGCCGGTGGCCCAGTGGGGGGCCCACGAGGTGCTGCCGTGGGCGGCACCCCGCGGCCTGGGCCGCGCGGTGCTACGGGCGGTGCTGCGCCGCCCGGTGGTCCGGGTCCACTTCGGCGCCCCGGTGGACCTGTCCGGGGTCGACCCGGCGCGGCCGGGCGCCGCGCAACGCGCGACCCAACGGATCATCGACGCCCTCACCGACGAGTTGGCGGCGTTGCGCCCGGACGAGCCGCAGGCACCCCGGCACGTCGACGTGACCCGACCGGTCGACGTGAGTCGGCGACACCGCCGGGGCCGGGTCGACGCGGCGGACGACGCCCCGGCCGCCGGCCAGGCACCGGACGGCGGCTGACGGCGCCGTACCCGGTGCCGGTTCAGCGGGAGCGTTGCCGCAGGTAGGCCAGGACGGCCTCGCGGGTGGTGCGGACCCCGAACGCCGCGCGGGCCTGCGCGATGCGGCGGTTCGCGGTCCGCAACGACAGGAACTCGGCGGCGGCGGCCGCGGCGATCGTCTCGCCGTTGGCGAGCCGGTCGAGCAGGGCCCGCTGCTCCGGCACCAGGACGGAGTCGACCGGTGACGCCGGCGGGCCGACGTCACCGTGGCGCAGCACCGGGCCGAGCCGGCCGAGGTCGTCGACCAGGGCCCGACCGACGTCGCCGCCCGGGTCGACCACCGCGACGACGGCGGCACCCCGGGCGGCGGCCAGCGCCACCAGGGCCACGGTGTCGGCGTCGGTGACCCGGCCGTGCAGGGCCAGTCGGGCGGCGGTCAGGTCCCAGGCGGCCTCGGTCAACGCGAAGCCTTCCCGGACGGTCCAGCCGTCGCGGGCGAGCCGCCGCAGAACGGCGTTCGCCTCGGTGGAGCTGGACAGGACGTAGCGCGGCGGTGCGCTCATCGGTCGGTCTCCATGGCCAGGGCGGCTGCTTCGGTGCGGGTGCGGGCACCGAGTTTACGCATCCCGGCCCGGACGTGGGTTTCCACGGTTTCGGTGGAGATGCCGAGTTGGCCGGCGATGCGGCGGGTCGGCTCGCCCTGGGCGACCAGCCGCAGCACGTCACGTTCCCGGCCGGTGAGCAGCTCACCGTCGCGGGTGCCCCGGTCGTCGCGGCGTACCGCGTGCCGGCGCAGCGCACGTCGGCAGCGGCCCAGCAGTACGACCAGGCCGGCGCGCGCGGCGATGCGTTCCGCGGCGAGCAGGGCGGGCACCGCGCGGTGCGGGTCGGCTTCGTGCAGGCCCTGGGCGAGCAGGCAGCGGACCTGTTCGCGAACGCTGACGTCGGGCCAGGTGGCGGCGGCGGCGCCGAACCGGCGCGGGTCGGCCGTCGACCAGGCGGCCAGCGTCGCCGCTACCGGTGCCGGCAGCGTCGGTGGTGTCCCGGCGGCCGGCGGCGGTGTCACCGTGGGGGTGTCGTGGGCGGCCCAGTGGGCGGTGATCCGCCGCAGTCCGTCGACCAGCGGTGACGCGCTCGGCGCAGCGGCGGCACCGGTGGTCGGGTCGGTGCCGGCAGGCGCGGCGGCTCTGTCGGGTTGACCGTCGAGCCAGGCCGCTTCCCGGGCGACCCAGTCCAGCAGGCCCGGCGGCGGCGCGGTCGCGGTGGTGGCGGCGGCGAGCCGGGCCCGGGCGGCCGCGAGCAGTCCGCCGTCGGCTTCGAGCAGGCCCGCCGTGGCGGTGGCGTAGCGGTGGGCGGTGGCGGGCAGGGTGCGGTCGGTGAGGTCGGCGGCGGCGCGCAGCAGCGCGTCGGTGGCGGTGGGCAGTGTGTCGGTGGGTGCGGGCGGGTCGTCGCCGACCGGGCCGGGCTGGTCCCCTGCCGACGGTTCACCGCGCAGTGCCAGGCACCACAGGCGGGCGGCGAGGAAACGGGTCTGCCAGCTGTAGGCCAGGTCGGCGGCGCAGGCGGCCGCGGCGGCGGTGGCGGCGTGCGCGGCCTCGGCGAGCCGGCCGTCGCCGGTGAGGGTCTCGACCAGCTGCCAGGCGCTCCACCGGGCGGTCAGCAGGTCGCCGTCGGCGGCCGCCGCGGCGGCGGTGCCGGCGAGCCGGTGTTCCCAGCCGGGGGTGCGGTCGGCGGCGGCGACGGCGGCCAGCGCCGCGCGCAGGCCGACGTGGGTCGGCGTGGCGCCGTGGCGGGCGGTGACGGCGGCGGCACGGCGGGCCGCCGCCGTCGGGTCGACGGCGAGGTCGGCCAGCAGCAGCACCCGGTCGGCGGTCGCGGCGGGCGGCGACGTGGCGGCCGGGTGGTCGGTGACGCGGGCGGCCAGGGCGGCGGCGGTGGCGCGGGCGGCGGCGAGCTCCCCGGCCTGCAGCAGCGCTTCGGCGCGCAGGGCGGCGACCTCGTCGCTGACGTCGGAGTCGGCGGCGTCGAGCAGGGTCAGGGCGTGGCGGGGCCGGCCGGTGGTCAGGGCGGCCCGGGCCGCGTCGAGCCGCACGGTGGCGGTGGCGGCGGGCTGGTCGCAGGCGAACAGCAGCGCCTCGGCGCGGGCGCCGCCGGTGGTGGCGTCGGCGGCAGCGGTCACGGCCCGCTGGTAGGCGGCGTCGGTGTCGCCGGCGGCGGCGAGGTGCCGGGCGGCTTCCAGAGGGTCGGTGACCAGGTCGGCGAGGCGTCGGTGCAGGGCTCGGCGGCTGGCGGCGTCGAGCAGGCCGGCGGCCACGTCGGCCTGGTACGGCGACACCGGGGTGATCAGGCCGGTGGCGGCGGTGACCAGGCCGGCGTCGGTGAGTTCGGCGACGCCGTCGCCGAGAGCGGCGGCGGGTGCCGGCCGGCCGAGCAGGCCGAGGGCGGCCAGGGCGGTGCGGGCCGGCCGGGTGAGGTCGGCCAGGGCGGCGGCGACGGCGTAGGCGACCTGGTCGAGGTCGGTGGTGTCGGGTGGCGGCGGCGAGGTGCGGGCGGTGCGGTGGCGGGCCAGGGCGGTGGCGGCCAGCGGGTTGCCGCCGGCGCGTCGGGCCAGGTCGGTGACGGTCGCCGGGTCCAGGCCGGGGGCGGTACGGCGGATCAGGTCGGCGGTGGCCGTCGGGTCCAGCGCCGGGAGCGCCAGCCACAGGGCGTCGCCGTCGCGCAGCGGGTCGATGGCGGCGGCGGGCAGCGGGTGCGGGGTGCGCAGGGCGACGACGACCCGGCAGTGGCGGGCCACGGCGGGCAGGGCGGCGACGGTGACCGGGTCGGCCCACTGCAGGTCGTCGAGGACGAGCAGGCCGTGGCGTACCCGGGAGCGGACCGCCTCGGCGAGCAGCGCCACGTCGTGGGTGGGTAGCCGGACCCGCAGGGCGTGGCTGAGGGGGAACGCGGGGACGTGGCGCAGGGCGGTGAGAGCGCCGCCGGGGTGGACCGGGCCGGGCGACGCCGTGGCGACGCGGCGCAGCGTGGTGGTGCGGCCGCTGCCGGGCACGCCGGTGATGACGACGAGGCCGGGGCGGGTGAGCCGGGCGGCGGCGGCCGCCGCCACGTCGGTGGCGTGAGCGCCGTCGGCTGGTTGCCGCACCCGTCCTCCCCCGCTTTTCCGGCTCGTGGCCCTCCCCGGGCGAAGGTGGCACGAACATGGGATCCTGCGCCGGAGAGGATATTCGTACTGTGGATGTCGGTGGTGGGCGCACCACCGCGTGCCGTGCTGTCGGGAGGACGACCAGCGAGATGAGCGGGTACCACCGTTGGGCGTGGCGTCATTGTCGCCGACCCTGTGGGGCGGTGACCAATCCGTGGGTGCGGGGCCGTTGAGCAGCCGGGTCGCGGCGTTGTGTGACGAGGTGGGTCCCCGGGTGGGTGCGCCGACCGGTGGTGAGGTGGCGCGGGTCCGGCGGCGGTTGGACGAGCCGCTGCGGGTGGCGATCGCCGGGCGGCTCAAGGCGGGCAAGTCGACGCTGGTCAACGCGTTGATCGGGCGGCGGGTGGCGCCGACGGAGGTTGGTGAGTGCACCCGGGTGGTCACCCAGTTCCGGTACGGCACCGCCGACCGGGTGGACGTGGTGCGCCGCGACGGCGTACGGGTCAGTCTGCCGTTGGATCCGACGGGGATGATCCCGCAGCGGCTGGGGGTGCCGACGGCGCGGATCGCGTTCGTCGACGTCACCTTGACCAGTGACCATCTGCGGGAGTTGACGGTGATCGACACGCCGGGGCTGTCGTCGGCCAGCACCGGGGTCAGTGACGCGGCGCGCCGGTACCTGTTCGCCGGTGCCGGCGCGGACTCCCCAGACGCAGGTGAGGCGACGGCGCCGTTCGACGCCGGGATCGACGACGACTCCGTCGGGGCGGTCTCCGGCGCCGAGGCGATCGTGTACGTGTTCACCCAGTCGGTGCGTGACGACGACGTACGGGCGTTGGAGGCGTTCCGGGCGGTGTCGGCGCGGTTGTCGAGCAGCCCGATCAACTCGGTCGGGTTGTTCAACAAGGTCGACAAGTTGGTGGCCGGTGGTGCCGATCCGTGGCCGGTGGCGGCGCCGCTGGCCGCCGACCAGACGCGGGTGCTGCGTCGGATCGTGTCGGACGTGGTGCCGGCGGTCGGGTTGCTGGCGGAGACGACCGAGGCGGGCCGGTTGACGGCGGCCGACTGTGAGGCGTTGCGGACGTTGGCGCAGGTGCCGGCGGCGCAGTGGACGGTGCTGACCGCGTCGGTGGACCTGTTCGTGTCCCGGGACTGCCCGGTGCCGCGGGCGCAGCGGGAACGGCTGCTGGCGCTGCTGGACCTGTACGGGATCGGGTTCGCGGTGGCGCAGCTGCGGGCGGCGCCGCAGTTGGCGTCCGGGGACCTGGTGCGGGCGTTGTACGCGGCGTCGGGGTTTCCGCGGCTGCGGCACACCGTGGACGAGGCGTTCCGGTGGCGCACCGACGCGATCAAGGCCGGGTGGGCGTTGTCGACGCTGGAGAAGGTGGCCAGCCACACGGCGCATCCCGGTGACCGGGAGACGCTGCGCGACGCGATCGAGCGGCTGCTGCACCAGCCGGAGTACCACCGGCTGCGGCTGCTGGAGGTGGCGCAGCAGGTGACCACGGGCAGTGTGGAGCTGCCGGAGGCGATGGAGCAGGAGTTGACCCGGTTGGCGTTGTCGGCGGATCCGCGCTGGGTGCTGGAACTGCCGGCGGCGTCGGTGGAGCAGTTGGCGGCGGCGGCGGTGGAGGCGGCCACCCGGTGGCGGGTGTTCGCCGTCGCCGGGGCGTCACCGGCGCAGTCACGGGTGGCGTTGGTGGCCCACCGGGGGTTCCATCTGCTGTCGCAGCAGGTACGGGCGGTGCGCCGGTGAGCGGCGGGGCCGGGTCGGCGGCGTTGGGCACGTTGCTGACCGGGGCGGTCGACACGTGCCTGGGGTTCGTGCGTGGCCTGGACCCGGACGCGGCGGCGGAGATCGACGCCCAGCGGCGCCGGGAGGTGACCCGGCCGTCGGTGGTGGTCGTCGGGGAAACGAAACGTGGCAAGAGTTCCCTGGTGAACGCGTTGATCGGGGTGACCGGGTTGTCGCCGGTGGACGCGGCGGTGGCGACGTCGGCGTACCTGGAGTTCGACCACGGGCCGGTGACGGCGGCGCGGGCGTTCGTGCCGGGTGAGGCCGAGGCGGTGGACGTGCCGGTGGACCGGCTGCGGGACTGGGCCACGGTGTCGGGGGTGCTGCCGCAGGGGGCGCGTCCGCCGAGGCGGATCGCGGTGACCTGCCCGGCGCCGCTGCTGCGGTACGTGTCGCTGGTGGACACCCCGGGCGCGGGTGGGCTGGACCCGGCGCACACCGAGATCGCGTTGGACGCGGTGTCGCGGGCGGCGGCGCTGCTGTTCGTGGTGGACGCCTCGACCCCGTTCACCCGGCCCGAGCTGGATTT
Organism: Solwaraspora sp. WMMA2101; assembly: GCF_049179175.1. Classification (NCBI taxonomy): domain Bacteria; kingdom Bacillati; phylum Actinomycetota; class Actinomycetes; order Micromonosporales; family Micromonosporaceae; genus Solwaraspora; species Solwaraspora sp. WMMA2101. The sequence goes on from NZ_JBMHMA010000006.1 coordinate 6,893,604, forward strand.
CCTGATCGAGGCGAGCAAGCGGGTCAACGTGGTGGTGTTCGCGTTGACGAAGACCGACGCTTACCCGGGTTGGCGCACGATCCTGGCCGACAACCGGGCCCAGCTGCAGGCGCACGCGCCCCGGTTCGCGGCCGCCGCGTGGTTCCCGG
>NZ_JBMHMA010000007.1:0-17325 GCF_049179175.1 Solwaraspora sp. WMMA2101
GAACGTGACCGCGCTGGCGTCGACCGACCGGTCGGGTGCGGCGGCCGACCCGCTCTCCCCGGACGCCCCGCCGCTGCGGGTCCTCGATCCGATGTGCGGCCGGGGCACCACCCTCAATCAGGCGATGATGTACGGCTGGCACGCCGCCGGGGTGGAGATCGACGGCAAGGACTTCGAGGTGTACGCCAACTTCATCCGTACCTGGTTGAAGCACAAGCGACTCAAGCACTCGTCCGACATCGCCCAGGTGCGCCGCAACCGGACCCAGTTGGGCCGGCGGCTGGCGATCACCCTGGCCGCCAGCCGGGAGGACCACAAGGCAGGGCGCACCCTGGATCTGACGATGGTGCACGCCGACACCCGTCGGGGTCGGGACTTCTTCCGGGCCGGCAGCTTCGACGCGATCGTCACCGACGCCCCGTACGGGGTGGCGCACGGCACCCGCAGCCAGGCGGACCGGTTGACCCGCGACCCGCTGGGTCTGCTGGCCGAGGCGCTGCCGGTGTGGGTGGCGCTGCTACGCCCCGGCGGGGCGCTGGGGATCTCCTGGAACACCCTGGTCGCCGCCCGCGACGACCTGGCCGCGCTGCTGGTCAAGGTCGGTCTTGAGGTGGCCGACGGTCCGGGGTACGGCGATTTCGCCCACCGGGTCGATCAGGCGATCGTCCGCGACCTGATCGTCGCCCGCCGCCCGTAATGGCTATCGTCTCCCGCCACTATTAACGTATAACGCATAGGGGGTCTTGCGGCAAGACCCGGGTCGTAGCGCACAATCGCGTTCCTACGGCAGTTCTCCGGCATTTGCCATTCGCTGGACGCTGCGCTCGTACTGCCGACCCGAGAATGGAGCTGATCGAGGTGCGCCCGCTGACCACCAGCGCTTTCGATCTCCCCGACCGGCTGCACACCAAGGCCGACCCGAAACTGATCGCCGACGACGAACGGCATTTCGCGGCGATCGCGCACCGCCTGGAGCAACTTTCCGCCGACCTGGCGCAGCGGCTCGACGCGGCGCGGAAGGCACCGGCCGGGAAGGGCCGGCGGGCGGTGGACCGCGACCAGGAGGTCCGCCGGCTCACCGTACGGCTGCGGGCGCTGCGCCGCTTCGGCCTCGACCTGTGTCTCGGCCGGATGGTCCCCGACCCCAGCGCCGCCGACCGTGCCGGTGCCGGCGGCGATAGCGCTGGCGACGACGTCGGACCGGTGTACGTCGGGCGGCAGGGCCTGACCGACGACACCGGCCGGCAACTGCTGCTCGACTGGCGCTCCCCCGCCGCCGCACCGTTCTTCGGCGCCACCCACGGCAACCCGATGGGCCTGGCCAGCCGCCGGCGGTACCGCTGGACGATGGGGCGGATCAGCGACTACTGGGACGAGGTGTTCGCCGCCGACGCGCTCGACGGGCACGCCGCCCTCGACGACCAGTCGGCCTTCATCGCCAGCCTCGGCGGGCACCGGTCGGACCGGATGCGTGACGTGCTGGCCACCATCGCCGCCGACCAGGACGCCATCATCCGCGCCGGCTCGGCTGGTGCGCTCGTCGTCGACGGCGGCCCCGGCACCGGCAAGACCGTCGTCGCCCTGCACCGCACCGCGTACCTGCGCTACCACGACCCCCGGCTCGGCCAGCGTCGCGGCGGGGTGCTGTTCGTCGGCCCGCACCGGCCCTATCTGGCGTACGTCGCCGACGTGCTGCCGCACCTCGGTGAGGACGACGTGCAGACCTGCACCCTGGCTGATCTGGTCGCCGAGGGTGCCACCGCGACCGTCGAACCCGACCCTGAGGTGGCCCGGATCAAATCGTCGGCGCGGTGGGAGGCGGCGGTCGAGGCGGCGATCCGGTTCTACGAGGAGCCGCCGCCCACCGCGACGACGGTGGCGACCGGTTGGACCGAACTCACCCTCACCCCCGACGACTGGGCGGACGCGTTCGCCGCACCCGGACCGGGTGTGCCGCACAACGAGGCCCGTGAACAGATCATGGCGGAACTGCTCACTATTCTGGTCGGCCGCTACGAGGGCGACGAGCCGGACGACCGGGTCCGGGCCGCGCTGGAGCAGAACCAGGCGCTGCGTACGGCGTTGCACCGGGCCTGGCCGCTGCTGGATGCGGCCGATATCGTCGCCGACCTGTGGTCGGTCCCGGCCTATCTGCGTCGGTGCGCGCCGTGGCTCGACCCGGTCGAGATCCGTTTGTTGCAGCGCACCGACGCACGGGCCTGGACCGTCGCAGACCTGCCGCTGCTGGACGCGGCCCGGCTGCGCCTCGGCGACGCGCGGGCGTCCGAGCGCGAGCGGCGGCACCGGGCCGAGGTGGCCGTCGAACGGGTCCACCGGGCCCGGGTGATCGACGATCTCCTCGATGCGCACAGTTTCGACGACGGCGAAGGGGTCCTGGCGATGCTGTACCACCAGGACCTGCGGGAGACCCTGATCGACGAGACGGGCGGGCCGGACGCCGACCCGGACGCGCTGGCCGGCCCGTTCGCGCACGTCGTGGTCGACGAGGCGCAGGAGTTGACCGACGCGCAGTGGCAGATGCTGCTGCGCCGCTGCCCGTCGCGCAGTTTCACCATTGTCGGTGACCGCGCCCAGGCCCGGCACGGGTTCACCGAGTCGTGGCCGGACCGGCTCGCCCGGGTCGGTCTGGACCGGGTCGAGGTCGCCACGTTGACGGTCAACTACCGGACGCCGGCCGAGATCATGGCGTACGCCGAGCCGGTGATCCGCGCGGCGCTGCCGGACGCCAACGTGCCGACCTCGATCCGGCACAGTGGCATCCCGGTCGCGCATCGGCCCGTCGCCGACCTACGGCCGATGCTGGAAACCTGGCTGGCTGAGCACGCCGACGGCACGGCCTGCGTGATCGGCGTGCCGCCGGTCGACGCCGACGCCCTGCCGGCGACGCCCCGGGTCCGGTCGTCGACTCCGGAGCTGGCCAAGGGGCTGGAGTTCGACCTGGTGGTGGTGGTCGATCCGGCGTCGTTCGGCGACGGGGTCACCGGCGCGGTCGACCGGTACGTGGCGATGACCCGGGCCACCGGGCGACTCGTCGTGCTCACTTGACAGCTACCGTCAAGTACTTGACGATGGTCGTCAATAAGGTGCCGTCGTGGCCGTACCGACCCACACCGAACTCGCCGACCACCTGGTGCGACAGATCGACATCAGGCTGGTCGACCCGCTGGAGATCCTGCTCGACGACCCGCTCGACGACCTGCGCGGCCGCGTCAACCGCCGCGCGGACACCCTCGCCACCGCGCTGCTCGACGGCGACGACACCGCCGCACTGCACACCGCGATCCAGCTCTACAGCAGCCTGCACCCCGGCGACGGACCGTTCGACCCGCCCGTCGACTGGTGGCGCACCCCGCTCGGCCAGGTCGTCGCCGCCCGGTTCGGCCACCCGACGGCGGCCGGCGTCTCACTTCCGGTCGCCGGGGCGATGCTCGGCATCAGCCGCCAGGGCGTACACGACCTGGTCCGACGCGGCAAGCTCGACCGCCACCCGGACGGTGGCGTCACCTCCGCCTCGATCCGCGACCGGCTCCGCGCACAGCTGGCCCCACCCGCCACCCGGAGCTGACATGCCACCCGCACCGACCACCATCGACCACACCGTCGACACCGGACACACCACGATCGCCGTACGGGACACCGGCGGCGACCACCCACCGTTGATCCTGCTGCACGGCGCCGGCGGCAACCTCGCCTGGCTGTCGGTGTTGCGTCCTAAGCCTGTCGATCTGTGACCCACAGCAGTCCGCGTCACCTCTTCCACGACCGGACGGCTTTGCGGCAACCTGCTCCGATACGGAGTCGCGTTCACCCCGATCGCCTGACGATCCACGACGTCGGCCAAGCGGCGGGGGTGAGCAAGAACCCGCAGTACGAGCGCCCACTCGGGCAGGACGACCTGCAGATGCCGGGGCTGCTCCAATTGCCCGTGGGCCGCTACGATCGAAATCTTGTGAGGCATCGATAGTCAGGGGTCTCATGCGCTCGGTGAGCCGCGCAGGTAAGTGAGGACGGCGGAGACCCGGCGATCCGAGTGCGGGTCGAGCGGAAGCTTCGCGAAGATGTTGCCGATGTGCTTGCGTACCGCTGCCTCGCTCACGAACAGTTTGCCGGCGATCCCGTGGTTGGTGTGGCCTTCGGCCATGAGCGCGAGCACTTCGCGTTCGCGTTCAGTGAGGCCGGTGAGTGGGCCGTCGGTCCGCCGGAGACCGACGAGTTGGCGCACCACCTCGGCGTCGATGACCGTGCCGCCGGCGGCGACTCGGTCGATGCTGTCCAGGAAGTCGCGTACGTGGCCGACCCGGTCCTTGAGCAGGTAGCCGATGCCCCCGCCGGGGGTCGAGTCGAGCAGCTCACCGACGTAGGCGTCGGCGACGTAGGCCGACAGCAGCATGATCGCGATGCCGGGCTGAGTGGCCCGGATCATCGCCGCCGCGCTCAGTCCCTCGTCGGTGTGGGTGAGTGGCATGCGGATGTCGGTGACGACGAGGTCTGGGCGGCAGTTTCCGGCGTACGTGAGCAGGGCGTGCGCGTCGCCGACGGCCGCGACGATTTCGTGGCCGGCGCGTTCGAGGATCCGCACCAGCCCTTCCCGGAGCAGGGCCGCGTCCTCGGCGACCACGATCCGCAGCGCGTTCTGTGGCGGTGTCAGTGGATCGGGCACGTCATCCTGACCTGGGTCGGGCCCCCGGTGGGGCTGGTGATGTCGAGTTCGCCGTCGAGGGCGTCGAGCCGGGCGTGCAGTCCGGCGAGACCGGTGCCGGCCCGTGGGTCGGCGCCGCCGACGCCGTCGTCGACGACCGAGACGATCAGGGTGTGGTCCTCGATCCACGCGTGCACCTGTGCCGATCGGGCGTGGGCGTGGCGGGCGACGTTGGTCAGGTTCTCGCTGACGAAGAAGTAGGCCGCGGCCTCGACCGTGGGCGGGAGCCGGCCGTCGACGGCGAGTTGGAGGTCGACCGGGACGGGTGACCGGCCGGCGATCTCGTGCACGGCGGCGGCGAGGCCGTGGTCGGTCAGTACCCGGGGATGGATGCCCCGGATCGTGGTGCGCAGGTCGGCGAGGGCCTGCTCGGCCTGCTGGTGCGCTTCACGGACGAGGTCGAGGCCGGGGCCGGCGGGCAGGTCCAGTTCGGCGCTGCCCAGCGTCATGGTCAGGGCGACGAGGCGCTGCTGGACACCGTCGTGGAGATCGCGCTCGATGCGGCGGCGTTCGGTTTCGAACGCGTCGACCAGCCCGGTCCGGGACCTGCGCAGCTGCTGGACCGCTTCGGCCAGCTGGGCCTCGGGCGGGGCCAGCAGGTGCCGGACCAGTGCCGCCTGGCCGCAGGCCAGCGCAGTCGCCGCGTACATCAGCAGGACCAGGGCGACGAGGCCGGCGGGTGCCACGGCCCATGCCTCACCGGCGGTGTCGACCCGCCACCCGGCGATGTCGATGGTGCCGGAACGGACCAGCAGCGGGGCGACGAGCAGCAGCACCGGAACCGTCAGTAGCATCAGCAGCACGGCGTCGGCGATCCAGAACACCGTCGTGAGCAGGACCGTGACGCCCGCCTCCGGCCACGACGCTTAGCGATGCGGCAAGGACGCACGGCGACGCGGCCAGGACGCCCGGCCGCCACGCTGCGGGTCGCGTAGCGCTGGTGACTGCCGCGCCGGCCGCCCGGGGTAGATCAGCCGGATCCGACGCCGCTCATCGGCGGCGGCCAGGCGGACCAGCACCGGAATCCCGGCCAGCACCAGAAGTCCCGCGATCAGCACGACCGTGGCCGCACCCACCGCGACCACCACGGCCAGGACGGTCAGCCAGGCCAGGCCGACCGGTACGGTGGTGGCCAGGTACGCCAGGGAGCGCCACGGCCACGCCGACGCCAGGAACCGTACGGGGTGTCCGCGTACGGCGGTCCAGGCGTCGTTCACGGGTCAAACCCTACGGATCGCGTCGGCCGCGCGGGGTAGCGCGCACGCTACCCCGGAAGTCGCGTCCGAGCCCGGGTGCCGGGCCGGGCCCGTCGGGTCCACTGAGGGCATGACCCAGGCAACTCCGGCGGCCGTCACGCTCGACGGTCTCAGCCGTACCTACCGCGCCCGCGCCGGCTCGGTGCATGCGCTGCGCGGCGTGACCCACGTGTTCCAGCGCGGCACGTTCACCGCGATCATGGGGCCGTCCGGCTCCGGCAAGTCCACTCTGCTCCAGCTCGCCGCCGGTCTCGACCGGCCGACCGGTGGGCGGGTGACCGTCGGCGGCACCCGGCTCGACACGTTGAACGAGACCCAGTTGACCCGTTTCCGGCGTACGGCGATGGCGTTCGTCTTCCAGTCGTACAACCTCCTCGACGCGCTCACCGCGTTCGACAACGTCGCGCTTCCGGCCCGCCTGGCCGAGCGGCGGGCCGATCCGACCACGGTACGGACGGCGCTGGCCCACGTCGGCCTCGCCGAGTATGCCCGGCGCCAGCCGTCGGAGCTGTCCGGCGGCCAGCAGCAGCGGGTCGCGATCGCCCGGGCGCTGCACGGCCGGCCCGAGGTGCTGTTCGCCGACGAGCCCACCGGCGCATTGGATCGCGGCACCGGACGCGACGTGCTCGGGCTGCTGCGGTCGCTGGCCGACGGCGGCCAGAGCGTCGTCATGGTGACCCACGATCCGCTGGCCGCCTCGTACGCGGACGGGGTGTTGTTCCTCGCCGACGGGCAGATCGTCGGTCACCTCGCCCGAGCTGACGCCGGCCAGATCGCCGAGACCATGAACGACCTGGAGCGGCGATGATGCGCGGCCCGACGATGCTGGCCCTGGCCCGGCAGACCGTCCACCACTCCTGGCGCGGCTACCTGGGGGCGTTCGTCGCTCTGCTGTTCGGGGTCGTGCTGATCTCCGTCACCGTGACGCTCATCGGGAGCATCGACGCCACCGACGGCCGGCCCGGCACGAGCGCCGACGAGCGTGCCCAACTCGACGGCCTGGCCGCGATGTTCGGGATGATCGCGACGATCTCCGTGTTCATGGCGGTTTTCGTGGTCGGCAGCACGTTCGGCTTCGTCGTGGCCGGCCGCCGTCGGGAGCTCGGCCTGCTGCGGCTGGTCGGTGCGACACCACGACAGGTACGCCGGCTCCTGCTGGGCGAGTCCGTCGTCGTCGCGGCTGCGGCCACCACGGTGGGCTGTCTACTCGGTACGGTGTCGGCTCCGGCCGTTCTCCGGCTGGTCCGGGCGGTCGGGATCACCACCCTCGATCTGCAGGCTCCGAGCCCGTGGATCGCCTGGGTGGTCGCCGCACCCACCGGTGCGGTGGTCGCGCTCCTCGGGGCCTGGCGGTCCTCGCGCCGGGCCGCCCGGATCAGTCCCAGTGCCGCGCTGCGGGAGGCTGCGGTCGAGCAGACCCGGCCCAGCGTCGTCCAGTTCGTCGTCGCGACGCTCTGCTTCGGTGGTCTGGTGGCACCGTGGTGGCCGCCGCCGACGAGCCGCCGCTGTTGTCGATGCTCGCCTCCATTCTGCTGCCCGAGGTGGTCGTGATCGGCCTGATGTGCATCGGGCCCGCGGTCATCCCACGGCTCGCCGCCCTGCTCGCCGGCCCGTTCGTCGGTCGGGACGTGACGGCCCGGATGGCCCACGACGAGGTACGTGCCGCCGCCCGCACCACTGCTGCGGTCGCCGCCCCGGTGCTGGCCAATTCCGCTATCGCGGGGTCGCTGCTGCTGACCCTCAGTTTGACCGCCGACTGGGCGACCGTGCAGAACCGGGCCCGGCTGTACGCGCCGCTGGTCGTCGAGGTGGGCAGCCCGGCCGCCGCCGCGTCGGTTGCGGCCGATCGGACCGTCGCGACTGCCGACGTACGCCGGCTGGCGATGCTTGTGCACGACGACGACGGCAGCCCCGGCGAACCCGACCGGGTCGAGGTCGTCGACCTCGTCACCGCGTCGGTCGCCCGGGGGCTGGCCGCCACGCGCGGCACCCTCGACGACTTCCACGGACGCGCGGTCGCGGTCACCGCCACCTGGGTCACCGACGCCGGCGTCGACCTGGGCGGCACCGTCCCGGTCTGGATCGACGGCGAACGGGTCCTGTTGCGGGTCGTCGCCGTCCTCCCCGACCTACCCGGCCTGCGGCACCGGTCTGCTGCTGGGCGGTGCCACCATGGCGCTGATGGGCTGGCTCGTCCGCCGCGCCACCACGGCCGACCTGGCCGCCGGCATCGACGCGCCCATCACGATCCCGTGGCTGCCGCTGCTCGGCATCGGCGTCACCTGCCTGCTGCTCACGGCCGCGGCGGCGACGGCCGGCATCCGTACCCGGAAGGCACCGCGCCTTGCCGACGACCCGGCCTGACCGACCGCAGCCGCAGGTGGTCAGGTCGGTTCGGCTGACAGGTCAGGCCGGTTCGGCTGACAGGGAGGTGCGCTGCTGGGAGGCCATGACGAGCGAGTAGACCTCTTCCCGTAGCTCGCCGAAGGTCGCCGTCTGTTTGGTCGCGATCTGGTCCCGGGGCCTCTCGAGTGGGACCGGCAGGTCGGCGACGACGGTGGACGGGCCCTGGGACAGGACGATCACCCGGTCGGACAGGTACACGGCCTCGTCGATGTCGTGGGTCACGAACAGCACCGTCGTCCCGGTCTCCGCCCAGATCTTGAGCAGCAGATCCTCCAGGCTCGCCCGGGTCTGGGCGTCCACCGAGGCGAACGGCTCGTCCATGATCAGCATCTCCGGCCGTACGGCGAGTCCGCGCGCGATCGCCACCCGCTGCTGCATGCCGCCGGAGAGCTGCCACGGGTACAGGCCGGCGGCGTGGGCCAGACCGACCATCTCCAGCGACTGCCGCACCCGGTCGCGGATCTCGGCGCGCGGCAGGCGTCGGTCCCGCAGCGGCAGGACGACGTTCTTCTCGACCGTCAGCCAGGGGAACAGCGACCGGCTGTAGTCCTGGAAGACGACCGCGACGCCGTCACGGGGGCCGGACATGGTCTCTCTCTCTCCCCCCCCCCCCCCCCCCCCCCCCCCCGGAAGACCACCTCCCCGGTGGAGATGGGCAGCAGGCCGGCGATGCACATCATGAGGGTCGTCTTGCCGCAGCCGGAGGGGCCGACGACCGAGACGAACTGGCCGGCGTGCACGGCGAACTCGATACTGCGTACGGCGAGCACGTCCCCCTTGCGTGAAGGGTAGGACTTGCCCGCCTTGCGGACGTCGAGCACGGGCGCCGCGACGCCCGGGTCCTGCTGGTGGTGCGGGATCGTCACCGGTTCCATCCGGTCCTCCTCTTGCGTTGGGCCTGGTGTGGTCGGCCGACGGGTCAGTGGCGTTCCGCGCCGTCCGGCCGCACGTTGCGGTGCCAGCCGAGCAGCAGGCGTTCGACCAGGGCGAAGACGGCGTTGAAGAGGATTCCCAACAGCGCCAGAAGCACGATCGCCGACCACAGTTCCGGGAACCGGAACAGCCGCTGCTGGTTGACGATGTAGAAGCCGAGCCCGGCGGTCGCGGCGTAGAGCTCGGAGATCACCATGAGGACCAGGGCGATGCCGATGCTGATCCGCAGGCCGGCGAAGATCGCCGGGCTGGCGCCGGGCAGCAGTACCTGGAGGAAGTAGCGACGCCGGGTCAACCGCAGGCTCTTCGCGGCGGTGACCGCGGTGCGGTCCAGGCCCCGTACCCCGTCGTAGGTGTTGATGAGGATCGGCCACAGGCAGCCGAGCGCGATCAGGAAGACGTTCATGCCGCTGGTGATGCCGAAGACGACGATCGCGATGGGCAGCAGCGCGGTCACCGGCACCGACATGCCGAGCCGGATCAGTGGGTTGAAGAACGCGCCGGCGGGCCGCCATACGCCGATCAGGATGCCGGCGCAGATGCCGACGGTGGCGGCCGTGCCGTAGCCGAGGCCGAGTCGCGCCAGGCTGGGCAGCACGTCGGTGCGGAATTGTGCACTGAGGAACAGCGAGGTGGGCGAAGCGGAGAGCCCTGGTGCGAGGCCTGCGGATGGACGACTACGACGACACGCTCGCCGCAGCCATCTTCTACCTGATGGGCCTGCACCTCGGCGTGCCGATGCGGCAGAACGAACTCGGCGACCTCGTCGATCACGTGATCGCCACGTCCGACAAGACCCTGCAGGACCGCACCGCCCTACCGTCGCGCGTACGGGACCGGCTGCCCTTCCACTCCGACAGCTCCGACGTGGTCGCCCTCATGTGTCTGCGGCCCGCGAAGGAAGGCGGCGCGAGCAGCCTGGTCAGCGGGGCCACCCTGTTCAACGAGGTGCTGCGGCGACGCCCCACCCTGGCACCACTGCTGCTGGAGCCGTGGTACTTCGACTGGCGTCGGCAGGACCCCGACGCGCCGGCCGACTGGTACACCTCGCCCATCGTCAGCTGGACCGAGGGCGTGTTCAGCATGTACGCGGGCAGCGGCATGATCAAGGCCGCCCAGGACTACCCGGACGTACCGCCGTTGACCCCGGAACAGCTCGAGGTGCTGACCCTGCTCGACGACATCAGCCAGGAGCCCGGCGTGGCCCTGGACATGGACTTCCAGCCCGGTGACATCCAGTGGCTGCTGAACTATGCCGCACTGCACTCACGGACCGAGTTCGTCGACCACCCCGAGCCGGGACGGCAACGCCACCTGCTCCGGCTGTGGCTCAAGCGGGAGACCGGCCGCCCACTCGTGCCGAACTTCGGACGGCACGTGGTGATGGACCGTACCGAGACCCGAGGCGACGCGGCGTCGACCGGGTCGGGACACTTCACGATCACGAAGGCGGCGGTCCCCCGACGGGACTGGGGCGTCTGACACTCCCGGCGGTCGGCTCCGGGGCTACTGCGTACCGTCCGCCGGCAGGCGCTCCGGCAGCCCGAGCCGCGCGAACTGGTCGGCGTGGAAGGTGACGATCTCGGTGATCACCCCACCGGTGACCCGCAGGACGTCGATCGTCAGCGGCAGGTACGCGCCGCCTTCTTCCCGCTGGAGGTAGAACCCGATGGCGGGCTGCCGGTTCACGGATGTCGCGACGGTGCGCAGCCGCCCCAGGTCCGCGAAGCCGTCCTCGATCCAGCTGGTCACGACCGCGTCGCGGCCGACCGCCAGACCCGGCGTGGGCGGCATCGAGCAGCGGACGTCGTCACGCAGCAGCGAAGTGAGCGCGGGGATGTCCGTTGCCACGCTGGCGTCGGTGTAGCGGCGCACCAGTTCGCGCGTGCCGGCGTCCTGCGCGCCGCCGGTCCAGTCCTGCCGCTCGGGGGGCAGGTGGCCCCGCAGGCCGGCGCGGGCCCGCTGCAGCGCGCTGTTCACGGAGTTGACCGAGTCCCCGAGGAGCTCCGCGACGTCCTTCGCCGGCCAGCCGAGCACGTCGCGCAGGATCAGCACGGCCCGTGGGCGGGGCGCGAGGTGCTGGACGGCAATCAGGTACGCCAGCTCGATCGTCTCCCGCGCGACGGCGACCGCCTCCGGCTCGTCGGCGTCGCCTGCGGGCAGTTCGTCGAGCAGCCGGTCCGGGTACGGCTGCAGCCACGGCACCTCACCACCGGTTGCGGGCTCCGGGCGGCGGGTGGCCAGCAGGTCCAGGCAGGCGTTGGTGGCGATCCGGTACAGCCAGGCCCGGATCGTCGACCGCCCCTCGAAGGTCTCCCGTCGCCGCCAGGCCCGCAGGAACGTCTCCTGCACCGTGTCCTCGGCGTCCTCGAACGACCCGAGCATCCGGTAGCAGTGCACGTGCAGCTCCCGCCGGTGGCGCTGCGTCAGCTTCGCGAACGCCGACTCGTCGGCCTCGCTCAGCCCGCTCCCGGCCAGCTCCGCCAGCCCCATCTCCGAACTCATCACGTCATCCTTCCGCCCCGCCGTGTCCTGTCGTAGGTGTGACGGGTACGGGTGCGAAAACTCATCACCGGGGAGCTGACCGACGGACCGCGGCCGCAAGATCAGTTGACGTAGATACGGGCGACACGCCGATGAACGCCCGCATTCACATCAACTGATCTTGGCGACCGGCCGGCACCGGCACTGCCGCCAGCACCAGAAGCCCGGGTCAGACCGGTAGGGGTGTGGCCACGCCGGGGGTCAGCCAGTGCAGGCTGTGCCGTACCGGATCCGGGGCATCGGTGAACGCGGCCTCGACCGCCGCGCGGCCCTCGGTGAAGTGGCCCCAGCCCTCGTAGTGCACCGGCACCACCGTGTTGGCCTGGACCAGGGTGCACAGCTCCACACCGTCGGCCGCACTCATCGTGTACCGCAGCGGGCCGGTCAGGCCGAACCGCACCGCCCCCAGATGCAGCACCATCGTGCCGACGGTGAGCCGCTGCGCCACCTGCCGTACCCCGGGGTAGAGGACCGTGTCTCCGGTGATCCACAGTACGCCGTACCGCTGACCTGGCCAGTGCAGCGCGAACCCGGTCACCTCGCCCGCGACCGGGCGGCTCAGCGGCGGCCCGTGCCGACCCGGAGTCGCGGTCACCTCGATCGTCGGACGGCCCGGCGCGGCCAACTCGGTGCCAACCCACGGCGCGAGCCCGACCACCGACGCGGAGCCGACCGCCGACGCGGAGCCGGACCCGGCAGCGCCGAGGCGGCGGCTGCCGGCCACCGTGGTGACGATCCGGTCGACGTACGGCAGCAGCGCCCGACCGGCGTCGTCGAGGTTGTCGGCGTGGTGGTCGTGGGTCAGCAGGACCACGTCGATGTGGCCCAGCGCCTCCACCGGCACCGCCGGGCCGGCCAGTTTGCGTGACGCCGTGCCCCAGCCGAACCGGTAGGTCCGGCCAGGGTCGTCGAACGTCGGATCGGTCAGCACCCGCCAGCCGGCCACCTCGATCAGCGTGGTGGGACCGCCGATGTGGGTGATCCGCACGTCGCTCACCGGGCGTGCCGCAGCGCCCAGTCGAGGACCTCGTCGGCGATGGCCTCCCAGCCCTTCTGCGCCGGCAGCAGGTGGGCGTAGCCCTCGTACTCGATCCGTTCGGTGATGGTGTTCGACTTGTAATGCTTGGCGTTGGACGCCTGAATCGCCGGCGGCATGATGTGGTCCTCACTGCCGGAGACGAACAGCAGCGGCGCCCGGTCGTCGTTGTGGTAGTCGACCCAGATGTCCTGGTGGCCGGGCTGGAAGTTCGCCAGCACGCTGCCCCACAGGATGCCGCCGCTGGCCGGGATGGCGTACCGCTGCCACAGTGCCCGGCCCTCCTCCTCAGTGAACGTGTTGGTGAAGGCGTACTGCCACTGCTCGAAGGTCAACGGCACCGCCTTGTGCCGGTTCGCCGGACTCTTCAGCACCGGGAACGTCGACTTCACCTGCGACAACGGCACCACCCGGACGCCCTCGGTCGGGGCGGAGTTCATCGCCACCCCCACCGCGCCGAAGCCGTGGTCGAGCAGGACCTGGGTGAACGCACCACCGGCCGAGTGGCCGATGAGGATCGGCGGGTTCGCCAGCTCGCCGATGATGGTTTCGTAGTGGGCGATGATCTGCGGCACGGTGGACTGCAGGATCGGCGTCGGGTCGGCGTTGAGCGCCTCCACCTCCACCTCGTACCCGGGGTAGGCGGGTGCCAGGACCCGGAAGCCCTTGGCCTCGTAATGGCTGATCCAGTGTTCCCAGCTGCGCGGGGTGACCCAGAATCCGTGGATCAGCACGATGGTGTCGGGTGCCATGTCAGGCGTCCTCTCCGGTCATGGTCAGGAGGTCGAGGTCAGGAGGTCGAGGTCAGGAAGTCGAGCAGGTCCCGGCCGAGCTGCTCGGGATGGGTGTCGGTGATGCCGTGCGGCGCACCGGGGTAAACGAGCAGCCGGGCGTTCTTGATCCGCGCCGCCGATGCCTGGCCGCCCACCGCGAACGGCACGACCTGGTCGTCGTCGCCGTGGATGACCAACGTCGGTACGTCGATCGCGTCCAGGTCGGGCCGGAAGTCGGTGGCCGAGAACGCGGCGATGCACTCGTAGGCGTTGCGGTGCCCGGAGGCCATGCTCTGCAGCCAGAACGCATCCCGGATGCCCTGTGACACGGTCTCCCCGGGCCGGTTGTTGCCGAAGAACGGCCCGTCAGCCAGATCCCGGTAGGTCTGGGACCGGTCGGCCAACGACCCCGCCCGGATGCCGTCGAAGACCTCGACCGGTACGCCGCCCGGGTTGTCCGGGGTGTGCAGCATCATCGGCGGCACCGCCGAGACCAGGACGACTTGGGCGACCCGGCCGGTGCCGTGCCGACCCACGTACCGGGCCGCCTCGCCGCCGCCGGTGGAGAAGCCGATCAGCGTGACGTCGCGCAGATCCAGGGTGTCGATCAGGGTGGCCAGATCGTCGGCGTAGGTGTTCATCTCGTTGCCGTCCCACGTCTGGGTCGACCTGCCGTGGCCGCGCCGGTCATGGGCGATCACCCGGAACCCGTGCTCCGCCAGGAACAGTGCCTGAATCTGCCAGCTGTCGGAGTTCAGCGGCCAGCCGTGGCTGAGCACCACCGGGCGGCCCGTGCCGGGCCCCCAGTCCTTGTAGAAGATCTCGGCACCGTCGGCGGTGGTCACGTACGGCATCAGGACACTCCCTTGATCGCGGCGAGGATGACGTCGGTGGTCGGGCCGGGCCTGGAAACCATGACCGCGTGCGACGCCTTGACCTCGGTGACGCGGGCGCCCGCCCGCCGGGCCATGAACCGCTGGGCGGCGGCCGGGATGACCTGGTCGTCGGTGGCGACCAGCGTCCACGTCGGGATCGTCGCCCAGGCTGGTTCGCCGGCGGGCTGGCCGAGGGTGGCGAGTTCGGCCGGGCGCTGGGTGGCGGCCATGATCGCGGCGGTGCCGGCCGGCACGTCGGCGGCGAACACCGACCGGAACACCGACGTCTTGATGTAGCCGTCGTTGCCGCCCGGGTAGGGGCGGATGTCCAGCGCGGTCGGGTCGAGCCGGCTGCCGGGGAACTGGCTGGCCAGGCCGCCGACGGTGTCACCGGCAGTCGGGGCGAACGCCGCGATGTAGACCAACGCTGTCACGTCCGGGTCGCCGGTCGCGGCGGTGGTCATGACGAAACCGCCGTACGAGTGGCCGACCAGCACGATGGGGCCGTCGATGGTGTCCAGCACACTGCGCAGGTACGCGGCGTCGGAGTCGACGCCGCGCAGCGGGTTGGCCGGGGCGATCACCGGGTAGCCCTTGCGCAGCAGGTTACGGGTCACGTCGGTCCAGCCGGACGCGTCGGCGAACGCGCCGTGCACGAGCACGACGGTCGGCTTGGGGCCGTGCGGGCCAGCGGCCACCGCCGCCGTGGCGCTCACCCCGAGCAGTACGGCGACCGCCAGCGCCAGGCGTGGCAACCGCCAACTCCGTAGGGATCGGAACATCGGAACTCCTCACGGTGCCGGCCGCGTTCGGGCCGGCGTTGCGAGAAAATGTCGCACCGTGGCGACGCTCGGAGTTTTCTGACGACGCACAGCATTTTCGTCTCGTTGCACACTTTGCTGTCGGTGCACCGGTCGGCGTCAGCCAGAGCCGCCGTCGGCTGCCGATGCGGCGAGGTCACGGCCCCTGGCGAGGTCACGGCCGCGGGATGCGTCACTGGCCGCCACCAGTTGCCGGGGAGTGACGCCGAACGTCTGCCGGAACTTGGTGGCGAAGAAGCTCGGATTGGCGAAACCCCAGGCGCGGGCGACGGCGGCGATCGAGGTGTACCGGCGGTGCGAGGCGGTCAGGTCGGTCCGCGCACCCTGCAGCCGCTGCTCGATGATGGACTGTTCCAGGCTCTGCCCCATCGTCTCGTACAGCTTGTAGAGGGCGCGCAGCGAGATGGCGTTCGCGGCGGCGATCCGGGCCGGCGTCAGGTCGGGGTCGCGCAGGTTGTTGCGGACGTACGCCTGGACCCGGGCCTGCATCGACGAGTGCATGGCGTCGTTGAGCCGCCGGCCGTCGCCGGCGGCGGAGACCACCAGGGCCCGCATCAGCTCGGCGGACGCGGCCCCGAGTTCGGCCGCGCCCGGGCCGTCGGCCAGCTGCTCGGCCTGCGCGGTCACCCGGGCGACGTGGTCACGCACCAGGTCGTAGAGCGGGCTGCGGCGCGGTTCCCGGGCCGCAGCGTGGATCAGGTCGCGGGGCAGGCCGAGCTGGTCGACGTCGACATGCAGGGCGTACGAGGCGCCACCGCCCTGCCAGCCGTAGACGTACGGCAGCGACAGGTCGACCAGCATCAGGTCGCGCGGACCGTACAGCCGTTCCTCGCGGGCCCAGCTCAGGTGGTTGTCGGTGCGCATCGGCAGGGCCAGCACGATCGACGTCTCCGGAATCGACCGGGACATGTACGGCGTACGGCGCAGCGTGGTGCCGGAGGCGTCGATGTTGAAGACCTTCGCGGTGCCGAAGTCGGAGACCGTCATCCGTGCCTGGATCGCGGCCGGGTCCTCGAAGGTCGCCATGCTGGAGGAGCAGTTCGCGCTGACCGTGGCCTGGAACGCCTCGGCGCGGTCGGTGACCGGCAGCGACTGGGTGTCGAGAACGAGCATGATTGCCCCTATCTGGCGCTGACGGTGTGAAGGTAGCGCCGGAGCTCGATGTCGCTGAGGGGCCCTGCGTGCACCGGTGTTGCCCACAGTGCATGGTCAGGCGTCGGGTGCCTCCTACGACGACCGCCGCAACTCCCCCGGCGAGATGCCGTAGCGGGCCTTGAAACGCCGGGTGAAGTGCGTCGGGTCGCGGAATCCCCAGCGGTGGGCGATCACCGCGACCGGCCGGTGCCGGTTCTCCGGCCGCCGCAGGTCGTGCCAGGCGTGGTGCAGCCGTTCACTGATGATCCACTGTTCGAGGCTGATGTCGGCCTGCGCGCACACCTTGTACAGGTGCCGCAGCGAGACGCTGTGCGCGGCCGCGATGCGCCGGGGGGTGAGGTCCGGGTCCGCCAGGTGCTGCCGGACGTACGTGCGGACCCGGGTGAGCAGCGTTTCGGCGAGCACCTGGCTGGTCAGCCGGTCGGTGTGCGCGGCCGAGGCCAGCAGCGCCCGGACCAGCTCGATGCTGGCGGTGGCGACGGACCCGGCGGCGGGGTCGGCGGTGATCCGCGCCGGGTCCCGGGTGAGGTTCGCGATGTGGGCGGTGACCATGCCGTACAGCGGGCTTGACCGCAGCCGGTGGACGGCCTGGCGGATGACGTCGACCGGCAGGCCGAGCTGGTCGCTGGGGACCTGGATGCAGCCGGCCGCCCCGTCGCCGGACCACGAGTAGTCGTACGGCCCGGACAGGTCGACGGCGAGCAGCCCGCCCGGTGGGACGACCTGCAGGTGCCGGTACTGCTCCAGGTGTCCGTGGGCCCGCCGCTGGACCGACAGGGCGACGACCGGCATCGCGTCCTGCTTGG
>NZ_JBMHMA010000008.1:0-9745 GCF_049179175.1 Solwaraspora sp. WMMA2101
GCTGCTGCATGCCGCCGGAGAGCTGCCACGGGTACAGGCCGGCGGCGTGGGCCAGACCGACCATCTCCAGCGACTGCCGCACCCGGTCGCGGATCTCGGCGCGCGGCAGGCGTCGGTCCCGCAGCGGCAGGACGACGTTCTTCTCGACCGTCAGCCAGGGGAACAGCGACCGGCTGTAGTCCTGGAAGACGACCGCGACGCCGTCACGGGGGCCGGACATGGTCTCTCTCTCTCCCCCCCCCCCCCCCCCCCCCCCCCCCGGAAGACCACCTCCCCGGTGGAGATGGGCAGCAGGCCGGCGATGCACATCATGAGGGTCGTCTTGCCGCAGCCGGAGGGGCCGACGACCGAGACGAACTGGCCGGCGTGCACGGCGAACTCGATACTGCGTACGGCGAGCACGTCCCCCTTGCGTGAAGGGTAGGACTTGCCCGCCTTGCGGACGTCGAGCACGGGCGCCGCGACGCCCGGGTCCTGCTGGTGGTGCGGGATCGTCACCGGTTCCATCCGGTCCTCCTCTTGCGTTGGGCCTGGTGTGGTCGGCCGACGGGTCAGTGGCGTTCCGCGCCGTCCGGCCGCACGTTGCGGTGCCAGCCGAGCAGCAGGCGTTCGACCAGGGCGAAGACGGCGTTGAAGAGGATTCCCAACAGCGCCAGAAGCACGATCGCCGACCACAGTTCCGGGAACCGGAACAGCCGCTGCTGGTTGACGATGTAGAAGCCGAGCCCGGCGGTCGCGGCGTAGAGCTCGGAGATCACCATGAGGACCAGGGCGATGCCGATGCTGATCCGCAGGCCGGCGAAGATCGCCGGGCTGGCGCCGGGCAGCAGTACCTGGAGGAAGTAGCGACGCCGGGTCAACCGCAGGCTCTTCGCGGCGGTGACCGCGGTGCGGTCCAGGCCCCGTACCCCGTCGTAGGTGTTGATGAGGATCGGCCACAGGCAGCCGAGCGCGATCAGGAAGACGTTCATGCCGCTGGTGATGCCGAAGACGACGATCGCGATGGGCAGCAGCGCGGTCACCGGCACCGACATGCCGAGCCGGATCAGTGGGTTGAAGAACGCGCCGGCGGGCCGCCATACGCCGATCAGGATGCCGGCGCAGATGCCGACGGTGGCGGCCGTGCCGTAGCCGAGGCCGAGTCGCGCCAGGCTGGGCAGCACGTCGGTGCGGAATTGTGCACTGAGGAACAGCGAGGTGGGCGAAGCGGAGAGCCCTGGTGCGAGGCCTGCGGATGGACGACTACGACGACACGCTCGCCGCAGCCATCTTCTACCTGATGGGCCTGCACCTCGGCGTGCCGATGCGGCAGAACGAACTCGGCGACCTCGTCGATCACGTGATCGCCACGTCCGACAAGACCCTGCAGGACCGCACCGCCCTACCGTCGCGCGTACGGGACCGGCTGCCCTTCCACTCCGACAGCTCCGACGTGGTCGCCCTCATGTGTCTGCGGCCCGCGAAGGAAGGCGGCGCGAGCAGCCTGGTCAGCGGGGCCACCCTGTTCAACGAGGTGCTGCGGCGACGCCCCACCCTGGCACCACTGCTGCTGGAGCCGTGGTACTTCGACTGGCGTCGGCAGGACCCCGACGCGCCGGCCGACTGGTACACCTCGCCCATCGTCAGCTGGACCGAGGGCGTGTTCAGCATGTACGCGGGCAGCGGCATGATCAAGGCCGCCCAGGACTACCCGGACGTACCGCCGTTGACCCCGGAACAGCTCGAGGTGCTGACCCTGCTCGACGACATCAGCCAGGAGCCCGGCGTGGCCCTGGACATGGACTTCCAGCCCGGTGACATCCAGTGGCTGCTGAACTATGCCGCACTGCACTCACGGACCGAGTTCGTCGACCACCCCGAGCCGGGACGGCAACGCCACCTGCTCCGGCTGTGGCTCAAGCGGGAGACCGGCCGCCCACTCGTGCCGAACTTCGGACGGCACGTGGTGATGGACCGTACCGAGACCCGAGGCGACGCGGCGTCGACCGGGTCGGGACACTTCACGATCACGAAGGCGGCGGTCCCCCGACGGGACTGGGGCGTCTGACACTCCCGGCGGTCGGCTCCGGGGCTACTGCGTACCGTCCGCCGGCAGGCGCTCCGGCAGCCCGAGCCGCGCGAACTGGTCGGCGTGGAAGGTGACGATCTCGGTGATCACCCCACCGGTGACCCGCAGGACGTCGATCGTCAGCGGCAGGTACGCGCCGCCTTCTTCCCGCTGGAGGTAGAACCCGATGGCGGGCTGCCGGTTCACGGATGTCGCGACGGTGCGCAGCCGCCCCAGGTCCGCGAAGCCGTCCTCGATCCAGCTGGTCACGACCGCGTCGCGGCCGACCGCCAGACCCGGCGTGGGCGGCATCGAGCAGCGGACGTCGTCACGCAGCAGCGAAGTGAGCGCGGGGATGTCCGTTGCCACGCTGGCGTCGGTGTAGCGGCGCACCAGTTCGCGCGTGCCGGCGTCCTGCGCGCCGCCGGTCCAGTCCTGCCGCTCGGGGGGCAGGTGGCCCCGCAGGCCGGCGCGGGCCCGCTGCAGCGCGCTGTTCACGGAGTTGACCGAGTCCCCGAGGAGCTCCGCGACGTCCTTCGCCGGCCAGCCGAGCACGTCGCGCAGGATCAGCACGGCCCGTGGGCGGGGCGCGAGGTGCTGGACGGCAATCAGGTACGCCAGCTCGATCGTCTCCCGCGCGACGGCGACCGCCTCCGGCTCGTCGGCGTCGCCTGCGGGCAGTTCGTCGAGCAGCCGGTCCGGGTACGGCTGCAGCCACGGCACCTCACCACCGGTTGCGGGCTCCGGGCGGCGGGTGGCCAGCAGGTCCAGGCAGGCGTTGGTGGCGATCCGGTACAGCCAGGCCCGGATCGTCGACCGCCCCTCGAAGGTCTCCCGTCGCCGCCAGGCCCGCAGGAACGTCTCCTGCACCGTGTCCTCGGCGTCCTCGAACGACCCGAGCATCCGGTAGCAGTGCACGTGCAGCTCCCGCCGGTGGCGCTGCGTCAGCTTCGCGAACGCCGACTCGTCGGCCTCGCTCAGCCCGCTCCCGGCCAGCTCCGCCAGCCCCATCTCCGAACTCATCACGTCATCCTTCCGCCCCGCCGTGTCCTGTCGTAGGTGTGACGGGTACGGGTGCGAAAACTCATCACCGGGGAGCTGACCGACGGACCGCGGCCGCAAGATCAGTTGACGTAGATACGGGCGACACGCCGATGAACGCCCGCATTCACATCAACTGATCTTGGCGACCGGCCGGCACCGGCACTGCCGCCAGCACCAGAAGCCCGGGTCAGACCGGTAGGGGTGTGGCCACGCCGGGGGTCAGCCAGTGCAGGCTGTGCCGTACCGGATCCGGGGCATCGGTGAACGCGGCCTCGACCGCCGCGCGGCCCTCGGTGAAGTGGCCCCAGCCCTCGTAGTGCACCGGCACCACCGTGTTGGCCTGGACCAGGGTGCACAGCTCCACACCGTCGGCCGCACTCATCGTGTACCGCAGCGGGCCGGTCAGGCCGAACCGCACCGCCCCCAGATGCAGCACCATCGTGCCGACGGTGAGCCGCTGCGCCACCTGCCGTACCCCGGGGTAGAGGACCGTGTCTCCGGTGATCCACAGTACGCCGTACCGCTGACCTGGCCAGTGCAGCGCGAACCCGGTCACCTCGCCCGCGACCGGGCGGCTCAGCGGCGGCCCGTGCCGACCCGGAGTCGCGGTCACCTCGATCGTCGGACGGCCCGGCGCGGCCAACTCGGTGCCAACCCACGGCGCGAGCCCGACCACCGACGCGGAGCCGACCGCCGACGCGGAGCCGGACCCGGCAGCGCCGAGGCGGCGGCTGCCGGCCACCGTGGTGACGATCCGGTCGACGTACGGCAGCAGCGCCCGACCGGCGTCGTCGAGGTTGTCGGCGTGGTGGTCGTGGGTCAGCAGGACCACGTCGATGTGGCCCAGCGCCTCCACCGGCACCGCCGGGCCGGCCAGTTTGCGTGACGCCGTGCCCCAGCCGAACCGGTAGGTCCGGCCAGGGTCGTCGAACGTCGGATCGGTCAGCACCCGCCAGCCGGCCACCTCGATCAGCGTGGTGGGACCGCCGATGTGGGTGATCCGCACGTCGCTCACCGGGCGTGCCGCAGCGCCCAGTCGAGGACCTCGTCGGCGATGGCCTCCCAGCCCTTCTGCGCCGGCAGCAGGTGGGCGTAGCCCTCGTACTCGATCCGTTCGGTGATGGTGTTCGACTTGTAATGCTTGGCGTTGGACGCCTGAATCGCCGGCGGCATGATGTGGTCCTCACTGCCGGAGACGAACAGCAGCGGCGCCCGGTCGTCGTTGTGGTAGTCGACCCAGATGTCCTGGTGGCCGGGCTGGAAGTTCGCCAGCACGCTGCCCCACAGGATGCCGCCGCTGGCCGGGATGGCGTACCGCTGCCACAGTGCCCGGCCCTCCTCCTCAGTGAACGTGTTGGTGAAGGCGTACTGCCACTGCTCGAAGGTCAACGGCACCGCCTTGTGCCGGTTCGCCGGACTCTTCAGCACCGGGAACGTCGACTTCACCTGCGACAACGGCACCACCCGGACGCCCTCGGTCGGGGCGGAGTTCATCGCCACCCCCACCGCGCCGAAGCCGTGGTCGAGCAGGACCTGGGTGAACGCACCACCGGCCGAGTGGCCGATGAGGATCGGCGGGTTCGCCAGCTCGCCGATGATGGTTTCGTAGTGGGCGATGATCTGCGGCACGGTGGACTGCAGGATCGGCGTCGGGTCGGCGTTGAGCGCCTCCACCTCCACCTCGTACCCGGGGTAGGCGGGTGCCAGGACCCGGAAGCCCTTGGCCTCGTAATGGCTGATCCAGTGTTCCCAGCTGCGCGGGGTGACCCAGAATCCGTGGATCAGCACGATGGTGTCGGGTGCCATGTCAGGCGTCCTCTCCGGTCATGGTCAGGAGGTCGAGGTCAGGAGGTCGAGGTCAGGAAGTCGAGCAGGTCCCGGCCGAGCTGCTCGGGATGGGTGTCGGTGATGCCGTGCGGCGCACCGGGGTAAACGAGCAGCCGGGCGTTCTTGATCCGCGCCGCCGATGCCTGGCCGCCCACCGCGAACGGCACGACCTGGTCGTCGTCGCCGTGGATGACCAACGTCGGTACGTCGATCGCGTCCAGGTCGGGCCGGAAGTCGGTGGCCGAGAACGCGGCGATGCACTCGTAGGCGTTGCGGTGCCCGGAGGCCATGCTCTGCAGCCAGAACGCATCCCGGATGCCCTGTGACACGGTCTCCCCGGGCCGGTTGTTGCCGAAGAACGGCCCGTCAGCCAGATCCCGGTAGGTCTGGGACCGGTCGGCCAACGACCCCGCCCGGATGCCGTCGAAGACCTCGACCGGTACGCCGCCCGGGTTGTCCGGGGTGTGCAGCATCATCGGCGGCACCGCCGAGACCAGGACGACTTGGGCGACCCGGCCGGTGCCGTGCCGACCCACGTACCGGGCCGCCTCGCCGCCGCCGGTGGAGAAGCCGATCAGCGTGACGTCGCGCAGATCCAGGGTGTCGATCAGGGTGGCCAGATCGTCGGCGTAGGTGTTCATCTCGTTGCCGTCCCACGTCTGGGTCGACCTGCCGTGGCCGCGCCGGTCATGGGCGATCACCCGGAACCCGTGCTCCGCCAGGAACAGTGCCTGAATCTGCCAGCTGTCGGAGTTCAGCGGCCAGCCGTGGCTGAGCACCACCGGGCGGCCCGTGCCGGGCCCCCAGTCCTTGTAGAAGATCTCGGCACCGTCGGCGGTGGTCACGTACGGCATCAGGACACTCCCTTGATCGCGGCGAGGATGACGTCGGTGGTCGGGCCGGGCCTGGAAACCATGACCGCGTGCGACGCCTTGACCTCGGTGACGCGGGCGCCCGCCCGCCGGGCCATGAACCGCTGGGCGGCGGCCGGGATGACCTGGTCGTCGGTGGCGACCAGCGTCCACGTCGGGATCGTCGCCCAGGCTGGTTCGCCGGCGGGCTGGCCGAGGGTGGCGAGTTCGGCCGGGCGCTGGGTGGCGGCCATGATCGCGGCGGTGCCGGCCGGCACGTCGGCGGCGAACACCGACCGGAACACCGACGTCTTGATGTAGCCGTCGTTGCCGCCCGGGTAGGGGCGGATGTCCAGCGCGGTCGGGTCGAGCCGGCTGCCGGGGAACTGGCTGGCCAGGCCGCCGACGGTGTCACCGGCAGTCGGGGCGAACGCCGCGATGTAGACCAACGCTGTCACGTCCGGGTCGCCGGTCGCGGCGGTGGTCATGACGAAACCGCCGTACGAGTGGCCGACCAGCACGATGGGGCCGTCGATGGTGTCCAGCACACTGCGCAGGTACGCGGCGTCGGAGTCGACGCCGCGCAGCGGGTTGGCCGGGGCGATCACCGGGTAGCCCTTGCGCAGCAGGTTACGGGTCACGTCGGTCCAGCCGGACGCGTCGGCGAACGCGCCGTGCACGAGCACGACGGTCGGCTTGGGGCCGTGCGGGCCAGCGGCCACCGCCGCCGTGGCGCTCACCCCGAGCAGTACGGCGACCGCCAGCGCCAGGCGTGGCAACCGCCAACTCCGTAGGGATCGGAACATCGGAACTCCTCACGGTGCCGGCCGCGTTCGGGCCGGCGTTGCGAGAAAATGTCGCACCGTGGCGACGCTCGGAGTTTTCTGACGACGCACAGCATTTTCGTCTCGTTGCACACTTTGCTGTCGGTGCACCGGTCGGCGTCAGCCAGAGCCGCCGTCGGCTGCCGATGCGGCGAGGTCACGGCCCCTGGCGAGGTCACGGCCGCGGGATGCGTCACTGGCCGCCACCAGTTGCCGGGGAGTGACGCCGAACGTCTGCCGGAACTTGGTGGCGAAGAAGCTCGGATTGGCGAAACCCCAGGCGCGGGCGACGGCGGCGATCGAGGTGTACCGGCGGTGCGAGGCGGTCAGGTCGGTCCGCGCACCCTGCAGCCGCTGCTCGATGATGGACTGTTCCAGGCTCTGCCCCATCGTCTCGTACAGCTTGTAGAGGGCGCGCAGCGAGATGGCGTTCGCGGCGGCGATCCGGGCCGGCGTCAGGTCGGGGTCGCGCAGGTTGTTGCGGACGTACGCCTGGACCCGGGCCTGCATCGACGAGTGCATGGCGTCGTTGAGCCGCCGGCCGTCGCCGGCGGCGGAGACCACCAGGGCCCGCATCAGCTCGGCGGACGCGGCCCCGAGTTCGGCCGCGCCCGGGCCGTCGGCCAGCTGCTCGGCCTGCGCGGTCACCCGGGCGACGTGGTCACGCACCAGGTCGTAGAGCGGGCTGCGGCGCGGTTCCCGGGCCGCAGCGTGGATCAGGTCGCGGGGCAGGCCGAGCTGGTCGACGTCGACATGCAGGGCGTACGAGGCGCCACCGCCCTGCCAGCCGTAGACGTACGGCAGCGACAGGTCGACCAGCATCAGGTCGCGCGGACCGTACAGCCGTTCCTCGCGGGCCCAGCTCAGGTGGTTGTCGGTGCGCATCGGCAGGGCCAGCACGATCGACGTCTCCGGAATCGACCGGGACATGTACGGCGTACGGCGCAGCGTGGTGCCGGAGGCGTCGATGTTGAAGACCTTCGCGGTGCCGAAGTCGGAGACCGTCATCCGTGCCTGGATCGCGGCCGGGTCCTCGAAGGTCGCCATGCTGGAGGAGCAGTTCGCGCTGACCGTGGCCTGGAACGCCTCGGCGCGGTCGGTGACCGGCAGCGACTGGGTGTCGA
The DNA here is from genome assembly GCF_049179175.1 of Solwaraspora sp. WMMA2101. Lineage (NCBI taxonomy): Bacteria > Bacillati > Actinomycetota > Actinomycetes > Micromonosporales > Micromonosporaceae > Solwaraspora > Solwaraspora sp. WMMA2101. Next base: position 7,718 of record NZ_JBMHMA010000008.1, read on the forward strand.
GAACGAGCATGATTGCCCCTATCTGGCGCTGACGGTGTGAAGGTAGCGCCGGAGCTCGATGTCGCTGAGGGGCCCTGCGTGCACCGGTGTTGCCCACAGTGCATGGTCAGGCGTCGGGTGCCTCCTACGACGACCGCCGCAACTCCCCCGGCGAGATGCCGTAGCGGGCCTTGAAACGCCGGGTGAAGTGCGTCGGGTCGCGGAATCCCCAGCGGTGGGCGATCACCGCGACCGGCCGGTGCCGGTTCTCCGGCCGCCGCAGGTCGTGCCAGGCGTGGTGCAGCCGTTCACTGATGATCCACTGTTCGAGGCTGATGTCGGCCTGCGCGCACACCTTGTACAGGTGCCGCAGCGAGACGCTGTGCGCGGCCGCGATGCGCCGGGGGGTGAGGTCCGGGTCCGCCAGGTGCTGCCGGACGTACGTGCGGACCCGGGTGAGCAGCGTTTCGGCGAGCACCTGGCTGGTCAGCCGGTCGGTGTGCGCGGCCGAGGCCAGCAGCGCCCGGACCAGCTCGATGCTGGCGGTGGCGACGGACCCGGCGGCGGGGTCGGCGGTGATCCGCGCCGGGTCCCGGGTGAGGTTCGCGATGTGGGCGGTGACCATGCCGTACAGCGGGCTTGACCGCAGCCGGTGGACGGCCTGGCGGATGACGTCGACCGGCAGGCCGAGCTGGTCGCTGGGGACCTGGATGCAGCCGGCCGCCCCGTCGCCGGACCACGAGTAGTCGTACGGCCCGGACAGGTCGACGGCGAGCAGCCCGCCCGGTGGGACGACCTGCAGGTGCCGGTACTGCTCCAGGTGTCCGTGGGCCCGCCGCTGGACCGACAGGGCGACGACCGGCATCGCGTCCTGCTTGGCCTGTTTGGCGGTACGCAGCAGCCGGATACCGGAGGAACGGCTGATGAAGATGTTGGCGTTGCCGAGATCCCACAGCTCCATCCGGCAGTGGATGTCCCCGTCGGGGTCCTCGTGGATGACGTGACACGGGGCCGAGGCGTACATCATCGCCAGATAGACGGCGTCGACGCGGTCCGGTTGCGGCAGGTCCGTGGTGTCGAGAACGTAGGCCATCGATGTCCGCTCTACTCTGTGCGCGCTGCCCGCAATATAGGCCGACGGATGAGTGGGTCGAAAGTATGACCGTCAAGCTGAGTATCAGCGTCCCCGACGAGGTGGCCGCCTACCTCCAACAGCAGGGCAACGGGTAGCACAGCACCGCCACCTGCTGGCAGAAATCTCCGAAGGCGTCCGCTGGCTGTGGCGCCAGCACCTACTGCGCACCCTCGTGGCGATCGCGTCGGCCGGCAACCTGGCCTTCAGCGCCCTCAGCCTGGCCGTCATCGTGCGCGCCACCGACCTCGGCGCGTCCCCGACCGGCGTTGGTGTCCTCCTCGGCCTCTTCGGCGTGGGCGCGATCGCCGGCGCCCTGGTGGCCCCACCGGTGCAACGCCTCGTCGCCCCGAACGTGGTCATGATCGGCGCACTCTGGTGCTGGGTCGCGCAGATGGCGGCGTTGGCCCTGGCCCCGACCGTGTTCACGCTGGGGGCGGTCTACACGGTCGGCGCACTGATGGGCCCGATCTTCAACACCACCACCGCCTACCGGTACGCCCTGACCCCCGACCGGCTCCAGGGCCGGGTCAACGGCGCCTCCCGGATGATCGGCTGGGGTGCCCGCCCCGTGGGCGCCCTCCTCGGCGGCATAGCGCTGGAGACCCTGGGTGCGGTGCCGACCTTCGCCACCCTGGCGGCGTGGCTGGCCGTCGTCGCGGCGGCATCGACGACGAGCCGCCAGATCAGGTGCGCCCCCAGGCTGGAAACGCTGGGCGAACATCCTGGAACCTGAGTCCGTGCCGTGGGTTGGGCTGCCCTGTTCAGGGCGCCGGCTCCCGGCGGGCGCGTTGTTGGTGTCGGCGCGCCTTCAGCCGGTTGCCGCAGGTCTTCATCGAGCACCAGCGGGCGGTGTTGGCGCGGCTGCGGTCCAGGTGGAACAGGCGACACTCGGTGTTGTCGCAGGGCCGCAGTCG